>NZ_CADEBE010000001.1:0-2880019 GCF_902825465.1 Bacteroides sp. Marseille-P8574 | reverse complement strand
CTGTTAACTTTGTAAAACTTGCAAAAAAAAATAAGTAACAAATAAAGGCTACTATTTCAGTAGCCTTTTATTTATATAATAATCTTCCAATAAACTTTCAATCTCGCTTTCCCGATAGATGATTTTTCCCGGAAGCTGCACGTACCCCAGCAGCCCCGTATCCCTGTAATCCTGCAACGTCCGTTTGCTGATGCAAAGCCGCCTGCATACTTCCTCGCCCGTCAGGTAGTGTTCACCGTTCAATACCGGGCGATAGTTCATTACCACGTACTCCACGTTTTCCAGCATCCTGTCGAGGGAGGAAAACAGTACCAGCGTGGTTTCGGAATCTTTCGTTATCAAATCCATACGCCTACTTTTTAGAATTGTCCCTTACTTGGTCGAGCAGAAAGGCTTCCACGTCCGAAGCCTTGTAGTAAATCTTATTGTTAATCTGCGAGTAAGGCAGTTTTCCCGTATCACGGTAAGTCTGCATCGTCCGGGCTGAAACGTTCAGCAAACGGCAAGTCTCGCAGTTATCCAGCCACTTGTCACGCTTCCTGCGTAAAGGCACGCAGAGCGCATCCACACGACCCACAAAATTTTCAAACCTCTGTTTCCATAGTTCAAAGGTTTTCTTTTCAATCGTCACTATTTCCATAACCGATATATTTATTCTTGTCAATACTCCGTTTTTCTTCACTGGTGCAAATATATAAGGCTGAATGACAGGTTGTTTCTTCCTGTCCGCAAATGACCTTGCGTGTCCGAAAATGTCCACCGCCAACCCAACAACAACACGAAAGAAATGAACCGATAACAAAAAACCTGTTTTTTCTCCACTCCCTAAATAAGTAAGGTAATGAACACAAAGCCGTTTTCCATTTGCCGACATTAATTTGGTACAGAGCGAAGCAAAGCGATTCCAAATGGCTGACGCTTTGTTTTTTACCGATTTTTCTTATTTTATTTGTGGTGCTAATTCAAAAAACAAGCACCTATGAACAATCCTTTCGAAGAAATTTTCAAACGGCTGGAGAACATCGAAAAGATGATTGCCCCGGTCATGGGCGCACAGCCCGAAGAACGGCAGGACGGAAAAGAGCCTGTGTTAGTCAAAATATCCGTTGCCAGCGGCATAACCGGGTATTCGGTCAATTACCTGTATCATTTAGCCAGCAAGGGGATGATACCGTGTGTCAAGCGTGGGCGTACCCTGCGTTTCGACATGGAGGAACTCAAAAAGTGGATGCAGCAGCAGTATGTCCCGGCTTCTAACAGACTTCCCGATGAAAAAGAAAAGAAGTGATGAAACACGGCATATCGAGGGCTGGCAGTCAAAGAACGAGCGCATCGAAAGCCTGTTGAACGTCCTGTATGATTTCCGGTTCAACACCGTAAAGAGCCGGACGGAATACCGGGCTGCGGGTTCTTCGGACTTGTACCAGCCCGTTACAAAATTCGCCCTGAACACTTTCAGGCGCAGGCTGGACGCAACGGCTGACATTGCCACCTCGACCGACAACATACGCATGATACTGGAAAGCGACTTCGCAAGAAAGGCTCACCCCATACAGGAGTATTTCAACGCCCTGCCCTTACTGAATCCTGCCGAACACGGGCATATCGGCAGGCTTCTGAACACGGTACAGGTAGCCAACCCCGGCAAATGGGAGGAATATTTCACGAAATGGCTTATCGGTGTGGTAGCCAACGCGATGAACGACACAGGGTGTCAGAACCATACTTGTTTGGTGCTGACCGGGGACAGGCAGGGGCAGTTCAAATCGTGGTGGCTGGACAACCTTTGCCCGACACCACTTAAGAACTACCTGTTCACCGGGAAGATAGACCCGCAGGGCAAAGACATCCTGACACTGATAGCCGAATACCTGTTCATCAACATTGACGACCAGCTAAAGGAACTCAACAAGCAGAACGAGAACGCATTGAAGAACCTTATCACCACCCCGGCGGTGAAGTACCGCAGACCGTATGATATTTACATAGAGGAATACCCCCACCTCGCCAGCTTCATGGCTTCGGTGAACGGCAACGAGTTCCTGACCGACCCGACAGGCAGCAGGCGTTTTTTGCCGTTCGAGGTGCTGCACATAGACAAGCCCACGGCAGAAAGTATTCACATGGATAACGTCTATTCCGAAATTATGTACCTGTACCGTCAGGGCGTGCGCTACTGGTTCAATGATGCGGAGATTGAAGAACTGCACCTGACAAATGCGGAATTTGAGGTACAGACAATCGAGTTTGAGATGCTGACACAATACTTTGAGAAGCCGACAGAGGAGGAAGAAGCCCTGTTCTTCATGACAACGGCACAGGTACTCGCATACCTGCGTAATATATCCCCCGTCCAGCTATCCGAAAAAAGGCTGGGCGAATCATTGCGGAAAATCGGTTTCAAGCGGGTACAGAAGCGCATCAACAACAACCATTATCCGGTATATGGGTACAGGATAAAGCCCGTTCCGGCTTCCCGTACAGGGGATGATTACGGGTAGAACCGGAATGTAGTAGCTTCTACATATTGTTTGATACATACATAACAATTTAATAAACAATAGTTTACCAATTATGTAGTATGAAGTAAGATAGAATCCCAAACTTTTGGAAAATCCGGGAAAAAGAAAAAACGGCAATATAATATATAGAATATATTTATTCCTTTTTTAAAGGATAAATAATTACTATGTTACTACATGTACTACAATCCATTGAAAAAGAAAAAGATAGATGTAGTAGTGTCCCGTGCTTCTTCTTACTCGCTTCTTGCTTCATTATTACTATCGTTAACTAAAAAAATAAAGATTATGACCTACAAGGAAGCCAACAATATCAGTATCAAGGATTACCTGAACTCTTTGGGAATCCAGCCCGTCACGGAAAAAGGAAGTTACGGGATGTACCGCAGCCCCTTACGGGAGGACAACACACCGAGTTTCAAGGTGGATTATAACGCCAATCTATGGTGTGACTACGGAACTGGCGAGGGAGGGACGCTCATCGACCTTGTGATGAAGCAGAACGGGTGCAACGCCTACGGTGCTATCTGCCGACTGGAGCAGGGCGACACTACCTCTTTTTCCTTTCACGGGAAAGACCTGCCCGAAAGGGACACGAAAAGGCAGGCAGGCAGCCCGATAGAGATACGCAGAATACAGCCGTTACAGAATCCGGCACTCATGCGCTACTTGCAGGAAAGGGGGATTTCCCCCGGAACGGCAGCCCCATACGTGCAGGAAATGTATTACCGCATCGGTGGGAAGCCTTATTTTGCGCTGGCGTTCAAAAATGATTCAGGAGGTTACGAGCTTCGCAATCCCCGTTTCAAGGGCAGCACATCGAAAGACATCACCCACATAAGGCAAAAGGGAGAGCCGAGAGATACCTGTTTCGTGTTCGAGGGCTTTATGGATTTCCTCTCATTCCTCACTATCCGGCAACAGAAAAGTCCGGGTATGCCCTGTACCGACTGGCAGGACTACGTTATCCTGAACTCCACCGCCAACGTAGATAAAGCCTTATATCCGCTGGCTGATTACGGGCATATACACTGTATGCTTGACAATGACGAGGCAGGCAGGAAAGCGGTTGAAGCCATAAGGCAGGAATACAAATGGCGTGTACGTGACGCATCACACCTGTACAGCGGTCACAATGACCTGAACGACTATCTGCGTGGGATAAAGGCAAGCCAGCCGGAAAAGCGGGGCTTTGAAAGCAGGATGAAGCAGCCCGGCAACATATCCCAGCCGAAGCCGGGCAACAGACAAAATCCGGGTGAAAAAAGAAAGAGAGGGCTAAGGATGTGACCTGCACGGCTGGCGGCATGAACCGACGGCAGGCTGTGTGATTAGGGAGAGCAAGGTTATGTTTCGGTAAACCGAAACACCTTGCTTTGCTTGACAGCAAAGAAAATTTCTCCCGTTGGTCGCAATTTTTAAGATACCACCTAAAAGCAAAAACGTATGACAGGGATAAGAAACAAACCGGGAGGTCGCCCGGCAAAAAGCCGGATAGACAAGCAGAACCGGGTAGTCAGCACGAAGCTGACCGAGTTACAGTTCTACGCAATCAGGAAGCGAGCCACCGAAGCCGGGCTGCGTGTCAGCGAGTACGTCCGGCAGGCGGTCGTTTCGGCAGAGGTGATGCCCCGGCTGAACAGGCAGGATGCGGACACTATCCGCAAGCTGGCGGGCGAAGCCAACAACATCAACCAGCTGGCGCACCGGGCGAATGCCGGAGGGTTCGCACTGGTAGCGGTGGAACTGGTGAAACTCAAGAACAGGATTGTCGAAATCATAAACCAACTGTCGGATGATTGGAAAAATAAGAAAGGGAAACGGATTTAAAGGCTGCGTGAACTATGTACTCGGCAAGGAACAGGCTGTCTTGCTTTATGCGGAGGGAGTGTTAGCCGAAAGCAACCGGGACATCATACGCAGTTTCATACTGCAAGCCGGTATGAACCCCGACCTGAAAAAGCCTGTCGGACATATTGCGCTAAGCTATTCCCCGGTGGACGCACCCAAGCTGACAGACGGGAAAATGATACAGCTTGCGCAGGAGTACATGCGTGAAATGAAAATCACTGATACGCAGTACATCATCGTGCGCCACCAAGACCGGGAACATCCACACGTGCATATCGTGTTCAACCGCATAGACAACAACGGCAAGACCATTTCGGACAGGAACGATATGTACCGCAACGAGCAGGTATGCAAGAAGCTGAAAGCCAAACACGGGCTTTATTTCGCTAAAGGCAAGGAATATGTAAAGCAGCACCGTTTAAGAGAGCCGGACAAATCCAAATACGAGATTTACAACGCTATAAAGAATGAAATCGGGAAATCAAGGAACTGGCAGCAGTTACAAACCCGGCTGGCAGAAAAAGGTATCGGGATTCATTTCAAGTACAGGGGACAGACTGGCGAAGTGCAGGGCGTATCCTTTTCCAAAGGTGAATACACGTTCAAGGGTTCGGAGATAGACCGCAGTTTCAGTTTCTCCAAGCTGGATAAATGTTTCGGGGATGCGGAGCTGAACACTACCGAAAGCAACCGACAGACGGTTTCCGCACCTGTTCAGGAGCCAGCGCAGACACCGGGCAAAGCCGACAGTCCGCTACTGGCAGGCTTAGGCGGTCTGTTCTCCGCCCCGTCCTCTCCGGCTGATGAAACGTCCGACAATCCCGGTGAAAGAAAAAAGAAGAAAAAGAAACGACACTTAAAATTATAGGAACATGGAAAATAACTTAATTTTGGAGGGGCTTCTCTCCATGGTTACGGAACTGAAAGAACGGCAGGAGAAGCAGGTAACGCCAGCCAGCCGGGAGGAAACGATTAACCGACTGGACGTTATCGAACAGCGCATTTCGGAAATGCAAGGTAAATCCGGCATTACTGAAAACATGGTGCAGGAGATTCTAAACCAAATCGGCAGTATCGGAAAAGGGCAGTCCGAGAACCAAAAACAAGACCTTGAAGATATAAAGGGGCTTATCGTGACCTCGCACCGATATTTCAAGGAGCGGTTAAAAGTGTTGTTCCCGGCTGATGATACACCGACCGGAGAAACAACGCCCGTTTCATGGCATGACAAACTGATATACCGGGTAACTCCCTACCTGAAGCCCAAGTTCTTTCTTCTTTCAGCAGGTTTTATTATCTGTATCGCTTCGCTAATCTTGAATATTCGTTTCACGGAACGGATGCAGCGGTTACAGGACAATGATATAAAATACCGCTATATCCTGATGAAAGGAAAGGCAGACGGCAGCAGCCTTGATTTGCTGGAAACGAAGTTCAGCCGGGAACGGGACAACGCTTTCATCCGAAGCCTGACCGATTCGGTGAAAGGCTTTGAATACCGCAGCAGGAAGCAGGCGGAAGCGTTGGAACGGGCAAAGCTGTTGAACGAACAAGCCGAGCAGCTAAGGGAGGAAGCCGACAAGTTGGGCAAGCCATAAGCCAAAGCAAAGCCGGAGCAGAACCGCCCCGGCTTTCTAATTCACTTCTTTTTCTTCGTGCAGTGTTCTTTCTCGAACTGGCGCAGCGTGGTAACGCTGAACCGTTCCTTAATGAACTCCCGGACATCGGAAGCCTTGTAATATACTTTTCCGCTGATTGTGAAGTACGGCAGCGCACCGATAGCCCGGTAGCGTTGCAGGGTCTTGATACTTACTTTGAACAGCAGGCACAAATCCTGATTATCCAGCAGGTTGTCATCTTCGGGCAACACCCTGTCGGCATTGCGCAGTACCCGTACATCCTTGCAGAGTTCTTCCAGTTTGGCGTACAGCTTCTGCATCCATACGCTGAAATCGTCATTATCTATATACATGATTGCTTCATTTTTCTGATTATACATTATGGTCTGTCAATCGATTGATGAAGCAAAGTTCAGAAAACAGACGCAAAGAAATTACGGGGGAACTAATGGAATCCCCTATAAATAAATCATAAGTCACTGATTATCTATACCCTTTCTTGTCATGTTCCTTTTTGATAAGTTCTACCAATCCATTAAGAAACCCGGTCAGTTTGCCCGGCTTTCGTTTTATCACGTCCTCATGTTTTTGGTAACAGTCGCCTATCCTGATGTTGAACAGCCATTCAAAAGCTTTCGCCAAGTCCACCAAGTAGGCGGGCTTACCGTTCTGATACACGATGTCTTTGGAGAGGAACAGACCGCTTACCATTTCCATGATGTTGATAAGGGTTGTCTTGTCTGCGAGATAGAGAGGGGAAAGGGCTTGTTTGTTGGTACGTTGCTGTAGCTGTTCCGGGTATTTGATGCGCCATTCGATAAGGCGTATTTCGGTGTTTAAAATTCCTATCGCTTCATCAATTAAGTGCAAATAGGGCATTTTTTTCTTGCTCAAACCGCACACGGTACGATTTAAGACGATGCAAGCCAAAGGAGAAATAACGCAGTAATACGCTATAATCCTGCTCGTTGATGTTAAAATTGGCTACGTGGGTAGCCAATTCATTGATAGCTTCTGTTAAATCATCTACAGAAACTTCACGTTGTGAGTATTCCGACAATAAACGGAAAAATCTCTGTTGCAATAAGTTTTTCATTTTTAATAAATAAATTATCATCACATAATTTTATTCAATTGGTATATATATTTCTGTTATTAAATCATTTTCATTATACATATTGGGACTATTTAGATATTTCTCAAAACGTACAATATCTCGCAATTTATAATTAGAATTAGGTAACCAATAACGATAAATATTACAGTATATATAATTCAAATCTATATGTGAGCCTTTATGTGTAAACACTGCATATAAACCACCATCTATTGTTTTTCTTGTGAATATACCGTAAGATTTGAGTTGTTCTATATCATTATTATGAATACAGGCATAAATACGATATTTTTCAGGAAGTGTTAAAGGATATACATCAAAAAAAAGACTGATATATTCATTTTGGTTATCGGGAATACCATTCGCATGTGTAAATCCTACTATTTTATTCCAAGCATATCTAAATGCGTCTTTTCTCTCAAAAGGGTTTTCAACTTGTACACATAGAACATCTTTAGAAGGTATAGATACTATATGTGGAACTAAATTTAGATTTATTATGGGGCGTTTATCTCTGATTTTAAAAGAGATAGGGTGCTTTTTAAAGCATGTGGGAGAAACTCCGAATTTTTGTTTAAATATCTTTGATAAAGAATGCATACTTTGATATCCAACTTTTTCGGCAATTTCAGACAGTGTATAAGATGTCGCTTGTAATAAGAAACCAGCCTTTTCTATTCTTAGCCTTTGAATATATTCTAAAGGTGACTCATTCAAGATAGCTTTAAAAATTCTGTAAAAATGGAATTCGGAAATATGACACAACTTTGCCAACTCTTGAATATTTATTGGCTTTGATAGATGTTTGTCAATATATTCCAATGTTGTATAAATTGCTTTGTGATATTCTAAGTGAATTTTATCTGATTTCCATCTATCAAGTTGTTGTAATCTAACTGCTTCTGACAAAGCTATCTCATCCAATGAAAGTGTGTGAAAATCATTTATCTTTAAATGCTTTCCATGATTTGTTTTTGCCAAATATTCTGCGTACTCTATCAGAGTTATATCTTTTGTATATTTGCCTTTCTGATAACAAAAGCAACAATAATTTTGATTAATACTTAAATCAAAATTTGTTCCAAAATGTTGATGTGCAACCATTGGCATACCACAACTTTGGCATATCACAGATTTGCCTTTTTTCATACAGGATTTAAATTTTATATAATCCTAATTTATTGAAAAGATATTCATTCTCAATATCTTCTTTTGATTTAGCTCCTAATTTCATTTGTATTTCTTTACAAAATTCAAGATAAGCAGTTCCATTTGCCGTTATAATATTATTATCACAAACAGCTTGTTGGGCTACATAATTATTCTTATTTGTATAGTTATTTCCTGCTTTATCCTGCAAATATTCCAGCGTATTACTCGTATGTTTTACATTGTTTAAAAAACCATTTTGCCCCAAAAAGATAGTAGCATTACATATACCCGCAACAAGAATTTTATTATCCAAAGCCTTTTGTACTATTGGAACAAGTAATTTTGCTTGTTCTGAAAACCAACCCAATCCACCAACCAAAATAAGTGCCTCGTATTGATTGGGTATTTCTGTTATATCATAATCCGGCAAAGATTTGAAACCACCCATTGAGATAATAGGCGAATGTATAATTGAAGCTGTTTTTATAACATACTTCTTTTTACCGTTTTCTTCTAATTGATTAAGAGAGGAAGCTACGAAGGCGTATTCCCAATCTGCATATTGAGGCAATATAATGAAAATAATTTCTTTTTCCATGATTATTATTTTTTAATGCAAAATTAATGCTAATCAAAAAAAGACTTGTTGTCCATTCCTGCTATTTTCACTGTGCTGTATGAAAATAGGTCGCAGAAAAGTAAAGCAGATTAGAAAATTTTACTTGTATCTATTATCATTGCTATCATCACACAATATTCCAACAAGTGACTGTTATTCAATAAAATGTATCACTATTATCGTTTCGTATAAGATTAATGTAGCATTTGAAAATATATTAAATGCTAAAAAAATGTCTTGGAGATATTGATAATTACAAATAAATATCTACCTTTGCACGCAGAAATCGAACCTAAGACACGAAATTGTGTTGAAAGGTGCAAAGTTGTGAAAACCTTATTCAAGGGACTAACATCGTAATAAAGATATAACTTATTGAGGAATAGTGCTATACAAACCGATTTTCGGTTGCTGGTGGCACCACTTTTCAAAAACAATCGGAATGTAGCGCAGTTGGTAGCGCACTACGTTCGGGACGTAGGGGTCGGGCGTTCGAGTCGCCTCATTCCGACAGAAAAGAGGTTGTGTCAAAACGTTGGCACAACCTCTTTTATATTTTAAGTTCTGCTATATTTTCTTTTGGCTATGCTACTTTTTCCTCATGCATTTGGCAGCAAGTTGCTATATTCCAATTATATCGGGTTATAAATAGTCCCATAAACAAATATTTGGCAACTGTAATGAGCCCCTTTCCTTCTTTTATCAGTTTAGCACACATTTTTTTGATATTAAAGGCTATAGCAAAGAAAGCAAAGTCCATTGTAACCTTGTCTTCTCCCACATGCCGGAATCTTCTGTATGCCATGTTGTATTTCATTTGTCCAAACACAGCTTCTGGTTCTATACACCTCCTGCCTCTATGCTTGATACCTTCTTCTGAGAGCAACCTTTCCCGTGCCTGCCGTTTGTATTGATTTAATCGGTGGTTGACTTCTATAATACGGTTCCCCCGAGCTTTAAAACAACTGCCACGCAAAGGGCAACCTTCGCATCTTTTTGCTTTATACCGGGCACTTTCGGTGATGTATCCGCTCGCTGTCTTGTCACGTTTGGTTCCTATACGGTTCATGTGCTGTCCCATAGGACAAACGTAATAATCCTCTTGGGCATTGTAATGGAGACTTTCGGCATGGAACGGGTTGGGAGTATAACGGGGACGCTGTTCTTTATGGAAGTAATTGTACTTGATGAAGGCTTCTATCCCATTCTCCTGCATGAACCGGTAATTTTCTTCCGAACCGTAACCGGAGTCTGCCACGCAGATATTCGGTAAACGGTTATAGCGGTACTGGAAAGAGTGGAAAAAAGGTATGAGGGTCAGTGTATCGGTAGGGTTGGGAAACAGACGGAAGTCTGTGATAAATTGGTTTTCAGTACCTATTTGCAGATTATATCCGGGTTTGGTCTGCCCGTTCTTCATGGCATCTTCTTTCATGCGCATGAATGTGGCACCAGGATCGGTCTTGGAATAGGAGTTACGTTCTCCAAGGGTATCAAGGTGATTGTCATATTCTATCAGCTTGTCACGATACCCTTCAAGTTCCCTGACCTGCTTCTTCTTTTTGCGCAGGGCTTTCTTTTCTTCCTTATCCTTTGTTGCAGGCTGGCGTTCCAGGGCTTCTTTAAGTTCATCCACTATGTCAGAGAGCCTGCAGGAAGTAAACTCCACGGATGTGTCTTTTATAGAGTTCTCCTGTGCAATGGTTTCATCCACCTGCTCCAAGAGAATACGGATTTTATCCATTAGTCTCGTACGGTTCCGTTCGACTGTCTTGCGCCAGACAAAAGTATATTTGTTGGCTTTGGATTCAATCTTGGTGCCGTCAATATACTCCACATCAAGGCTGATGAAACCTTTATCGGCAAGGACAAAAATCAACTGGGTAAATACATTATTTATTTCCTCCTTTACACGGTTACGAAAACGGTTGATCGTGATAAAATCCGGATGCTCATTACCGGCAAGCCAAATATAATGAATGTCACGAAGGAGGTGCTTCTCTATTTTACGGCAAGAATAATAATTATTCATGTAGGCGTAGATTATCACCTTAAGCATCATTTTAGGATGATAAGGACAACGGCCCGTTTCCTTATAAAGCTTCTTGAAACTCTCAAGATTGAGGTTGTCAATAACAGCATTCACGATGCGGACCGGGTCGTTCGCAGCTATGTTTTCATCAATTCTTTGTGGAAAAAGAACGGTTTGGTTGGGAATGTAAGGACGAAAATGTAACTTTGCCATAACGAAAAACTTTATGCCTAAAGATACGAAAACTTTGGGTAATAACAAAGCCCGGGCTTGAGAAAGTCTGGGCTTTGCGCATAAAAAAAGGCTGTGTCAGCATTTTGACACAACCTCTTTTTTTATTTTATTCCTCCTCTCCTCCGGTTTCCCGGGTCAACGTAACAATCTGAGGGTTTTTATATTTAAGCATATAATTTACAAGTCTATATAAGAAAAAAGCTCTATCTCTTACTCTTCTGAACTGTTCTCTAAATGCTTTGATTTTAGCATTGAATGACTCTGTTGCGGCATTGGTTGTCCTCCTTTCAAAAAAATTGATTATATTCAGATAATGTGTTTGTATAGAACGTGCGACCCTTCCAAAGGTGAGGAACCCTGATTTATCTACCTCATCATACCACCTTGCCAGCCTTGTCAAAGCAATATCCTTAAACTTACACTGATGATAGATTAAGCCTAACCGCATAGACAGATAATATCCTTTCTTTATATCGGGATATTCCTTGAAAAGAATTTCAGCTCGTATTTTTTGAGACTGAGTCCATAAGGATTCCTTCTTGTAAAGCAGATAAATGCTTCTCGCTAACAACTGCTTTCTTGTATCTCCATTAACGAAAACAGGTGCATGATACATCTTTCCACAGGCCTTTGCATAAGCAATCTGAGTGGACTCTTCATCCAAAGCCTCCCAGCGAGCTTTTACACGCATCTCCTGCACCGCTCATAAGCTAACTTCTGTACGTGAAAGCGATCGGTAACACGTTTGGCCGCAGGAAAGCAGATGCGGGCAATCTGCTCCATGTTAGGAGCCATATCCAAAGTAATCTCGCGCACTTGGTAACGGCGGCGACGGGATAGCTTAAGCAGGACAGAAGTGACCGTATGAACGTCCGTACCTTTAATGATAGCAATCATACTACCTTTACCACCGTGAGCTTCTTTATTGATCAGTACAGTATAGAGTTCTCCACGCGAGAGGGCTACCCCATCAATACAGATATAAGCACCGATATTCTTTTCGGATAGTAGCCAATCCTCTGCATGAACAAGTTGGTCCCAATGGAGATAACCACTTAGATGGTTACGGTATTGACGCTCCAATAAATCTCCGTCAACTCCATATAAAACACCTAAGAGCTTGCAACTGATCGGATAGCTATCAATATAGTTCTTTTAAAAAAGGCGCAAAATCTTGCGTCATACGAGTACCTTCAGCCACCATACGCCAGTTACGAGAGATATACTCATTATGCTTCTTTAAGAGCCAGCGACGACGACGAATATTAAGGAAGACCTTCTTGCCACGAAGAGGGAAATCCTGAACAATAACAGGATCATAAAAGCCTTTACTCTCAGTATCCTGATCTGTATACTTCTCAGGAACGATATTTTTTTCCTCAAGGTAGATCACAACTTCATTTACGCTTTCCTTCACATCAACAAGATCAAAGTACTCTAAAGTGCCTTCAGGAAGAAGAAGGCGATAACCGTTTAACTCCATAAGCTATGAATTTGGAGACAAAGATAATAACTTATAAATTTACCCCTCAGGTTTTTACATTGACCCGGTTTCCCGACCATAAGAGCGATACTCCAATGGAGTGAACCCCGTACGTTTCTTAAACGAGGAGAAGAAATGCTCGGTAGACTTATAGTCGAGCATAAAAGAGATTTCTTTCACCGATAAAGAAGTACCCACCAGCAACTGCTTAGCTTTACGCAACTTCAGCTCTTGGAAATATTTTGCAGGAGCATAGCCGGTATAATCCTTAAATACTTTGCGAAACCAGGAATAACTGATATTCAACTTCATCGCCAGTTCTTCCGGGTCAACATCCTTGAATACATTCTCGTTCATGATGATTTTAGCCTGCTCTATTTTCTGATCGACATCACCCACTTCGAAAATCTTGTTTTTAGAGATGGACAATATCATCCCTATCATATGTAGCACAATACCGGCAAGATATTGCTGGGAAGAAATCTTATCAGCTTCCGCAATTTCCAAAGCGCGAGAGAAAAGTGAAACGAGCTCTTCATTCAACCCCACCTCCAACACTTGATTCTCTTTCGATAGAAAACCACCTTTCACCATATCATCAATCACAGCTCCCTCGAAACCAATATAATATTCATTCCAACCCGTCTGCACATAAGGATAATATGTATGCCACTGACCAGGAAACAGCACCATCAGTCGTCCTTTGCACACTTGCTTCTCTGGCGTGGTCTCCGAGGAGAACACCCCCCTCCCTTTAGTAATATAGACCAACTGGTACTCGCGCAGAATCCGTCCTTTCTGCGCATTGAAAAAATAACCGGTAGGATGATCCTTCAACGGATAAGGAGAATTAGGCTGGATAGACTGAAAGCCCACAGTATTTACCCAAAGACCATATTTCTGGTCCATGTCATTTACAATAAGGTACTTAAACTCTACTCCTAAATCATTATAATTTTTAGTCATAACACGTGCCTTCCATAATAGCTCCGAAACAAAAATAGAGATTATTTATGAAAAATCCCGTCCGCAGCGAATATTATTCATCACGGACGGGAATAGACATGTAACCTAAAATAGCGCTTGCCTTAAAAAGCTTTATGATACAGAGCTTCTATATCTTCCACAGATGTAGGTCTCGGATTGCCACCGGTGCAGACATCATTAAAAGCATCGATAGCCAATTGATGCAAATCCTCTTCCCTAACATTGATTTCACGCAACCGCTGTGGAATGCCAATACTTAAAGACAATTTCCGGACAGCAGCAATAGCAGCACATATACCTTCTTCCACGCTCATACCTTCCGTATTGACTCCCATCGCCTTCGCAATATGGACATATTTAGGAGCAGCCGGGGACGCTGCATTATACTCCATTACGTAAGGAAGAAGCAATGCGTTGGCCACCCCATGCGGAGTGTCATAATGGGCACCCAAAGGATGGGCCATGGAATGAACGATGCCCAGACCGACATTGCTGAACCCCATACCGGCAATGTATTGCGCTTGAGACATGGCCTCGCGGGCAACCGGATCGCTGCCATTGTCTACGGCAGCTTTCAAATGGACAGCAATCATTTCAATGGCTTTCAGTTCGAACATATCCGACATAGCCCATGCACCCGGCGTTATATAGCTTTCTATGGCATGAGTCAGTGCATCCATACCGGTTGCAGCAGTCAATCCTTTCGGCATGGAATACATCAGCTCCGGGTCAACAATAGCTACTGCCGGAATATCATTAGGGTCTACACAAACCATCTTTTTTTTGACCTCTTCGTCAATGATAACATAATTGATGGTCACCTCAGCAGCAGTTCCCGCCGTAGTAGGTAAAGCAAAAGTAGGGACAGCCTTTTGACGAGTATCCGCCACACCTTCCAGAGACTTCACATCTGCAAAATCCGGATTATTCACAACAATACCAATACCTTTTGCCGTATCAATGGAAGAGCCGCCACCCAAAGCCACGATAAAATCGGCACCGGATACCTTGAAAGCAGCCACACCATTCTGTACATTGGTAATGGTAGGATTGGCCTTCACATCACTGAAGAGCTCATAAGGTATACTGTTCTTCTCGAAAACTTCAATCACTTTATCAGCCACCTTGAAACGGATCAAATCTCTGTCCGTTACAAAGAAAGCCTTTTTGAAACCTCTGCGGGCAGCCTCCACGGCAATCGTTTCGCGACAGCCGGCACCGAAATAAGAGGTCTCATTCAATATCATTCTATACATAATTACACACTATCTGTTAAAACAATTATTTGGGCAAATTAAACGCTACGGACATTTCCTTCATTTGAAGCTGGCTCATACCATCCGGTTCAAAACCCATATTTTTGGCAGCGATATAAATAAGGGCGGATTTATTGAGTACATCCACCTGGTCGAAAGCAGCCATCACATCCACATCCACAGCAAACACACCATGTTTCTCCCACATCACTACATCATAGTCATCCAGTTCGCGGATGGTAGCCTCAGCCAATTCTACCGAACTGGGAAGTTGATAAGGGATGATGCCCAAACCGCGGGGACAGAAAGCCTTTGTTTCCGGTATCATACTCCAAAGCAGGTTCGAAGCTACATCTTTTTCCAGAAACTTCTTGTTGTGAGTCATGGCTACCAGCTCAATAGGATGCGTATGCACCGAAGCTTTATAGGGAGACCCTTTCGCTATCAGATTGTTGTGTACACTAAGATGGGAAGGAAGTTCCGATGTAGGCTGTACAGACTGGTCGGCTATAATGACATAGCTGGCACAGTCATCCAGAATGCGGATGACCGAACCGTTCTCCATCGGCCAACGGGCCAAATCGCGCATACGCTTGTTGGTGCCTTTGCAATAAAAATAGCAGTCTTTCAAATAAGGTAAAGTAGCACCGATTGATTTCACCTCACTAATGGCGGGCATAGCCTTGATTTCATCGTCTACAAACTCAGTGATGTTGACCGTAATATTGCCCCCATTACGTTCTGCCCAACCTTTCTGCCAGAGATAACCAGCCACCTCAGCCACCTTATTAACTTCCGCAGCCAGCGCCGGACGATTTTCTAGAATTGATTTCATATATGCAGATATATTTTAGTTTTATATTCAAAGATAGGTATTTAAACTTACCCCAGCAACTGTGGCAGGAAAGAAGAAATTATCAAGACTGCCAAGCCTATGACAAGCACTGTAATTGTCTTGGGTGTACACCCTTTCCATTCCTTCAAAAGGATACCCCAAACATTGGAGAACGTTACGTTCAACGACATCAGGATGCACCACGAGAATGTGAGCAATACCGGAGAGTCAGCAAGGAATCCCTTACCCAAGCTAAGACCAAAGAACTGGCTGTACCACAACACACCGGCCAAAGCACAAAACAAGACATTGTTTACATAAAGGGATTTCTTGCCATAATCGCCCCAACTTTTGTTCCTGGAATTCTGATAGAAACAATAGACGGCATTCGTAATGAAACCACCCAGTGTCACCATCAATGTAGCAGGCAGTGTCTTGAATATATCCGCACTTTCAGCAAAACAGAGTTTCTCTCCAAAACCCAATCCTATACTGAAACACGCACTCATAAATCCAGCAAGAAGGGCTACAATAATACCTTTAGTAAAATTGAAATCCTTTACGGCCTTCTTCTTCTCTTCTTCGCTCAGGCTGGCAGACTTCATGCTACCGGCCAGACCGATAATGCCAATACCTACCAACGTGACCACTACACCAACAATAACCGATGTTGTCAAATCTCCTGCCTTACCAGTAAATACCGGAGTCAATATCGTTCCCAATCCGGCACAAGTACCCAAAGCGATAGACTGCCCAAGAGCTACGCCCAAATAGCGCATAGACAAACCAAACGTCAGTCCCCCCACTCCCCATAAAGCTCCGAAGAACATAGTCCAAAGCGTATCCGCAGGATTGTTTGCATAAATCTCGAACAGCGAATTGCCGGCAGGTACTGCCAGCAACGCGCCCAAGAACGGAAAAACCAGCCAAGCGAAAACACCTTGTACAATCCAATACGACTCCCAGCTCCACTCCTTGATGCGGTTAATGGGTACATAGCAACTGGATTGGCAGAATGCTCCGATGGCAATAATCAATAACCCTAATATTATTTCCATTTCTGTCAGTTACAAGGGTTTCCTATCCTCTTTTAGAGGTTACATTAACTTCATACTTCTCTATTTCAGCGATGAACTCCTCACCTACCGGAACATTGTTTTTCAGACAGAACATGTCCCAAACAGCGTTCCAAGGCAAAGCCTTAGCCTCTTCGAGTAAAGCAAGGCGCTGGAAACCTTGACCGGTGGCCTCATATTCGCGAAGCTTTGCCAATGGTTCTAGTAACGCACGCAACATGCATTTCTGCGCCGCACGGGTACCGATTACATAAGCACCGATACGGTTGATGGAAGCATCAAAATAATCAAGACCAATGTGTACACGGTCCAGTGCATCGCAACGGACAATTTCTTGGAAAAGTTCAAGAGTGGGGTCATCCATGATAGTTACATGGTCAGAATCCCAACGTACCGGACGGCTTACGTGGAGCATCAGCTCAGGGACAAAGAGCAACATGGAAGACACCTTGTCTGCAGCACTTTCCGTAGGATGGAAGTGCCCGGTATCAATGGTAATAAGTTTCTGATGCTGTACACTATAGCCCATACAGAATTCATTGGAGCCTACTGTATAACTCTCTAAACCTATGCCAAACACCTTCGATTCAAGGCAGTCCTTCATATGCTTGTATTCCGTAGCAAAAATACGGTCGAGAGAATCTTTGAAAAGCACACGATACTTCATACGGTTTACAGTGATATCCTTGCTACCATCATGCACCCAAAGATTCATGATGCAGGGATCTCCCTGGCGGCGCCCCATTTCTTCGGCAATGGCACGACAACGTTTAGTATGTTCGACCCAAAAGTCACGGATACCTTGGTCCGGATGAGCCAGAGAAAGATTACCGCTCTTCGGATGAGAGAAAGAAGTGGAATTAAAATCCAATTTTATACCATTCTCGGCTGCCCATTGCATCCAGCTTTCGAAATGTTTCACCTCTACCTGATCGCGATCTACGAAGGTACCGCCAAAGTCACCGTAAATCTCATGCAAATTCAAACGGTGCTTACCGGGGATATAAGAAGCAGCTTTCAAAATATCGGAACGCAGTTCTTCCATATTACGGGCTTTACCGGGATAGTTTCCTGTTGTCTGGATACCACCGGTCAATGAGCCGGCAGATTCGAATCCCTGAACATCATCGGCCTGCCAACAATGCATGGAGATAGACACTTTCTGAAGTTGCTCCATTACTTTTTCTACATCCAATCCGAGAGCTGCGTAACGCTCTTTAGCAATTTCATACGCTTTGTTTATCAATTCTTCTTTCATGATACGTGATTTGATTATGAGTTATAAGTTATTGGTAATCATTATCCATTATAATTAGTCATCGTCAATTGCTTGAAGTGCAGGTAAGCGGTATTCCAATCCTCCATATCCTGCGGATAGAAAGTCTTTAATGGTATGGAACGGTTGATGAGCTGTCTCATGGAAGCAATGTTTCTAGCTGCTCCGGCAGCCAATGCCTGAACCATAACGTTACCGATAGCAGTAGCTTCGGAAGGTCCGGCAATCACGGGAATACCGACAGCATTGGCTGTCCACTGGTTAAGCAGTTCGTTACGGCTACCGCCACCGATAACATGTAAAGCCTCCACCGGACGTGGTGAAAGATTTCGCAGGCTATCCAGCACCTGACGGTATCTCAAAGCAAGACTCTCAAAGATACAGCGTACTATCTGTCCATGTGTCATGGGAATAGGCTGACGATAATCGGAACAATAGGTCTTGATGGCTTGCTCCATATTCGCCGGATTGGTAAACAAAGCATCATCCGGATTAATTAGACTACGGAATGGTTCACAAGTACCAGCCTCAACGATGAGTTCGGAATAAGGGATTTCCCCCCATTCGGTACGGCAACGTTCAAGCAGCCACATACCACAAATATTTTTTAACAAACGAATGGTTCCTTCCACACCGCCTTCATTCGTAAAATTCAAGGATTCTGTTTCAGCAGTAATGACTGGAGCATCCGTCTCCACTCCCATCAGAGACCAAGTACCACTACTTAGATAAGCAAAATTACGGTCCATGGCAGGTACGGCAGCAACAGCAGAAGCCGTATCATGCCCGGCAACAGCTATCACGGGGACAGCGCCAAGTCCGGTTATTCGTTGTACTTCCTCCGTCAAGCCCCCTATTTTTTCACCAGAATAGACAAAACGCCCGAAATGAGCTTGTGTCAGTCCAATCTCCAGCAGCAAGGCATCCTCCAGCCTGCGGGTATTGGCATTTACCAACTGTGCCGTACTGGCAATAGTATACTCCGTTACCATCTGACCGGTCAACATATAGCTCAAAGCATCAGGCATAAACAGCAATTTATCTGCAGCTGCCAATGCACTGTCATGATTACGGCGTAATGTATCAAGTTGGAACAAGGAGTTGAAATTCATCACCTGAATGCCCGTCCATCCATACACATGGCTACGAGGTATACGTGTGAAGAACGCTTCCGGAGCACCCATCGTATGAGGATCACGATAGGAATACGGCTGGCGAAGAAATCCCCCATCCTTACCTACACAGACAAAATCTACTCCCCAAGTGTCGATACCGATGGAAGTTATTTCTACACCTTTACGGGCAGCAATTCTCAGCCCTTCAATAATATGACGGTAAAGTTCATAAATATCCCAGTAAAAATGTCTGCCTGTTTCAATCAGATGATTTGGAAAACGGTTTACTTCCTCCATTTCCAAACCATTTGAAGTAAAAGTTCCCAGAATTGTGCGACCACTGGTAGCCCCCAAGTCGACCGCAAAAAAGCATTGTTTCATGGTAATTAGTTTTAGTTGCTATTCAACGATACAAAAATAGGAGATTATCCCCTTACTTTTTATACAGTTTTTGATTGAAAAGGTGTCAGATTTGGCAATTTATTATAAAAAGAAGAATCAACGATGCACCGGAAAAGTTTCTATTTCCAATGACACCGGTCCCATCAATCCCGACGGTTGCAAAGAATCAGCAATAGTCCAGTTATTAACAGGTATCCAAGTAGTCCGTTCAGATTCAGGCAAACGACTATCACCAATCAAACGATTTTGCCAAGTAGTAACCAGTTCGATCTCTAAATGATTCTTACCGGGTTTCACCAAATCCGTCACTTCAACTCGATAAGGTGGTGTCCAAACTCCTCCAGCATACTGACCGTTTACCTTTACCTTCGCCATTACACCGACACGATTTAAGTTTAGATAGATATAACCTTCAGGCTTGGCAATGAGGGAGAAGTTCGTTTCATATACAATGGTTCCGGAATAATAACGTATAGTATCCTCTGCGCTTTTACTCAAATCCTCCAATACATTATACGTTTGTATCTTTTTGGGACCTCGCAGAGTATCACAGAAAGTCAACTTCCAAGGTTGGTCAATCTGGAAAAGAATTTGTGGATTTGGAAAATTTTGTACCAGCGATTCGCCAGCTGGTTCATCACCAGATTTACGGAACACAATAAATGCACTCTCATAAGGATAGAGTTTTAATGGAACGACTGTTCCGGTTTCTGTCTGCCAATAAGCCGGTAAAGAACGAATTTTTCCATTAATGGCATTCCATAATTCCGGTTGCTTCCGTTGTACACGAAATTCCGGACAGACTGTTACCTCCTTATTTTCTTGATTAGAGATGAAATAAATCTCCGTTTGCTCCATTGTTCTATGCCCGTACAGCAATTGTACATCTTCTGGAAACTTACAATCCGGTACACAATGGATAGCAGCCAAAGCTTCGTTCATATCCATATTCACCATTAAAAGCCCTTTCCCTATACGAGCCATCTTTTTCCGGTTACCATCTAGCCCATTCCAAAGTTCAGCAGCCAAAGCCTTCACTTGTTTATCTGCCTCTCCATAATTTTGTCCACTAGGTGAGCGTTCAGGAGCAGGTCCTAAAACGACAGCCCCATCATATAATAATTCTTTGATCTTTGACAATAACTCCGGTCGCATAGTTTTAAGTTGTGGTAATACCAATATACGGTATTGCGTACCATGAGGCAAGGTCAACAAACCATCTTTCACAAACAAGTCACGCTCAATCACCTCAGCATTAATATAGTCAAATTGAAAACCTTTAGGTAATGCAGGTTCAGTAATTCCTGTCATTTTAGGAGTATCTTCACCGATAAAATAGGCTACATCTGCCACATTTAACCCTTGCTGTAACATATAGTTTACCCGTTTCAGGTAAGAAGTAAACAAATCCAATTGGGAGTACCATGTATTCAAACGGTTAAATTCACTACTGAAAAAAGCATTGATCCCCGGAACCCGTTCATCAGACGGTTGAGAAATATATACATGTAACAACGTATTATTAATACCTTCCGTAAAGAAACGATCCCCCCTCTGTTTCATCGTAGCAGGATAGCATTCAAACGGACGGCCACCACTTGTAAAAGACTCAGCAGATATCTTATTCTTCCCATAAATATGCCCACAAGAGGAAGCAGCCCGGTTCTCAATATTGCCTAACTCACCAAAGCTCCAGAATTCACCACCAATTTCATCAGACTGCCCACCATATTGTAAGAATTCACCAGGGAATCCCCAATGCCCATAATTTTCAAGCCATGTCCGTAACCCGTATTTATGACTGATATCACGCAATCCGCCTACATAATCGTACGCTATACGGTCGGCTACCAAGCGACGCATATCCCATAAGAAGCGGTCCGTACGATCCCTACTTTCCACTACATATCCTTCATAAGCGGGTAAAAATGGTAATGCGTCATAACCATAACGCTGACGGAATGACTCCAGGAAGTCATCGGTAAAATTTTGTCCTCCGGTCTCATAACTATCTTGTACCACAATCTTCCAACTCCTACGGTCAGCCTCTGGAATACGGCGGCAAATTTCCCCCATCAATGCCTCAAAATGTGCTGCTACATGTTTGCGACTCATTTTATCAGTCTCCAAACCGGTAGCTTCCGGATCTGCCGGACTGTTTTTAACCCCAGTAGGACGCATTCCCATACGCATAACAACCCAATCTCCTGCAGGAACATCCCATTCCAGATTATCACCAGTCAAAAATGAAGATATATCTAATACTCGGTTTGGGTCAACAGCCAACGAAGCATCATCCAACGCCGGCTGTTCCCGCCATTGATATTCATGCCAATAAGGAAGAGGTGTCTGATACATTTTAGCCAGTAACTTCTCTGGATAATGTTCCACTAATGGCTGTGACAACAACTCTATATTTTCCAGTTCATAACCTTCCGCTTTCTGATCCAACTCCAATCTGAAGTTTCTGCCCACTGTAGCAGGAACAGAAACCACGACCGGAGCATAAGGTTCGAAACCAACGTTCAAAGCTGTATTAAAACGGGAAATCTGAAACTTCGCCAACTCACGGTACTCGTTTCCGTCCTTCACCGATAAATATGCATTAGTCTGAATAGCCTTAGTGGATGGATATATCCGGATACTTCGTAGTGTAAAATCTTCAGTTGCCAAGAAATCTACAACGGTAGTGTCACCAGATGTCTTGGGGAAAACGACTTTACCGGAAGACAGAACAGTCTTTTCTTTAGTAGCTGGAAATGCTATGACTTTAACATCTTGGAAATCATCGGCAGGCTTTTTCAATGTTAAATAGACTTTCTGTCCACCTGATACCTGGCAACTGACAGAAGTAAGATACCTCATTGCCTGCTCTGGCTTCACCCAAGGACCACCGGATTGACTCCATCCCGGAGAATTGAAAATACCGATTTCAATACCTAACTCCGTAGCTGTTTTTAAAGCTATATGCAACACCTTCCACCATTCCTCACTTCCAAACGTAACCTTAGGATAAGGTGACCTCATGAATTCATCTCCTATACAACCTATGAAAGCACGATTAATTCCGGCTTGTTTCATGGCATATAAATCTTTCACGACTCCTTCTTCTGAAATATTTCCGGCTATCCAATACCAGTAAACAGACGTCTGAATTTGCTCTGGCGGAGTCTTGAAATTTACCTCCAGTATATCCGATGCTTGTTTACATCCCACAAATACAAGGGACAAGAATAAACCGAGTACAATCTTACGATACAATTCTTCCATATTTACCTTTTTTGATATTGCATGATAATTAGTATTAGTCACTGTCTTATTGAATAAAGGTAGGGAATTTACGCCCTACCTTTTGTATGTTTTGTGTGGAAAAGCATTGAACAATATACCTAATTTACACCCCATGAGAAATTCGGAGTATTTCCCATCTCCAACTCTAGAATGCCTCCGGCCATTATGTCCTTGTAATCCAAATAACATTTGGTATAATCCCGTCCATTTAATCGAACTGACTGAATATAAATATTCTTATCCGAGTTTTTATTAGCTTTTATCATAAAAGTCTTTCCTGCTCCCACTTGAATTTCAATTGCTTCAAAAATAGGGCTAGTAATCTCATAACGGGTATCACCCGGACAGATAGGATATAATCCGCAAGCAGACAGAACATACCAAGCAGACATCTGTCCAACATCTTCATTACCGACCAAACCTTCTACTTTATCATGATAAGCATTATCACAAATGAACCGTGACCATTTTTGGGTTTTCCACGGTTGTCCCAAACGGTTATACAAATAAGGAACATGGTGTACAGGTTCATTGGCATGGTTATAATAGGCATTCCATAAGAAACTATCCGGGGTTTTTGCAAACATAGTATCCAAATCCGCAATAACTTGTTCGGTTCCTCCCATCAATTCCACCATGCCTTGTATATCATGAGGAACAAACCAGCCTTGTTGAAGCTCGTTACACTCTATACATCCGTACCATTCATGCAATTTTCCATCTGTGGGCCAAGGTTCAAACGAGCCATCCGTTTCCTTCGGGCGAAAACTATGCTTTTCTTTATCATACAGATTTTTATAGGAACGGGATAATTTTGCATAGTATTCAGCATCCTCTCGTTTTCCCATAGCTTCCGCCAGCTGAGACATACACCACTCCGTATAGGCATATTCTAAAGTTTTGGAAATACCCAACGGATTAGGAGTATATCCCAGTTCCGCATTCCCGAACATTTTAGAGGTCTTGTCTGCACACTCATAAGCTTTGTCCATATCCAATCGGCAAATACCTTTTGCATAAGCATCTGCCAATACAGAAATGGCAGGATTACCTAACATACAGCCGCTATAAGCATTCAAAAATTCCCATCTTTCATAATAACCCTTACCACTTTCCTCTGCTATTGCAGTTAAAGACGACAATAAATCATTCACTAAACAAGGATTGATGATGGTCTGCAGAGGCATTTGACTGCGGAATACATCCCAACCACTAAAAATTGTTCTTTTAGTAAACAGCTTAGATTCATGGACCCTACCGTCAGCTCCCATATACTTACCATCCACATCTGTAAAATCTCTCGGATCAATCATTGTATGATATAAAGAGGTATAAAAAATCTTTTTCTGTTCATCAGTACCTCCCCAGACTTTTATTTTCGACAAAGCCGCATCCCATAAATTCCGTGCTTGTTCTCTCACACCATCAAAATTCCAGTCTGCAATTTCTGCCTTAAGATTCTTTTCTGCACCAACCTCACTGACATACGAAATCCCTGACTTAAACAGAACTTCCTCACCTGCTTCCGTTTCAAATTCTGTAAAGAAGCCGATATGCTCTCCTTCATATTCCTCCACATTGTATATAACAGAAGCATCTGATGTCAGTTTCTGGAATTCCGGACTTTCAATAAATTCCAGTTTCCGATTTTGCCCCTCCGGTATTTTGGCACTCCACACACCGAAAGTCTTCAAAGGTTTTGAGAATTCGGCATAAAAATACACGGTATAATTCGCCTTTCCCTCTCCATTTCCCCAACCTCCTCCATCGGGAGTACACTCCATTCTACCTGAAATCGTATGCTCGTCAATGACTTTCACTGCTTGAAAAGTTGAAGTGCCACCTACACGACGGGCAAGGTCTATCTGTATCCGAGACTGTTCACTTTCCGGATAAACCAGCCTCAATATGCCACAATGAGGAGTGACCGTAGCCTCCACTTTCACCTTATAATCACTCAATAGAACTTTGTAATATCCAGCACTAGCCTCTTCGGAACTTTTATCATAACGAGAACGATATCCACTCATGCCTTTCTCTTTACCCGAATTTGTGCGCATAGTACCCACTGTAGGCATGACCAAAAGATTACCCAAGTCTCCTCCCCATCCGATACCGCTCATCTGCGTAAAAGCAAATCCTTCTATCGTTTCATGCTCATAACTATAACCGGAACCATTGTCTCCTCCAGTTATTGTATTAGGACTTACTTGAACTGCCCCAAAGGGAGTTACGGCCCCTGGAAAAGTTTTACCCAGACCATGATAAGCCCCGGCAGCCTCTGTATTAGTACTGGCACCGATAAAAGGATTCACATAATCAGAAACATGTGCCATTTCATCTTTACCCGAATATATGGAACAAGAAGTACAATTCAAAAGAATGCATGCTGATAAAAAGAAACTCCCCTTTCTTACTTTATAAAAAATAGTGTTTGCCATAACCTATATTTATTTTATTAATCAAAAATAGAATACTACTTCAAAACTTTAAAACTGTATGAACCGGACAAAACCTGGATAGGCTCTCTTGCACATTCTTTCCCCCATTGAGGGAGTACAATAGTAGCTGAGGTATTTACTGGAATTTCCACATTCAATTTAAAATTACCTCTTTCGTCTATATGCCAATCCGAAATTATCTTCCCATATAAAGTGTTATATGACGCCCTACAATAACTCAAATCAGATACCGGTGCAGGAGCAATATAAAAATGTTTCATACCCGGTTTGGATTTATCCGGTCGTATACCCGCAAGCGAATGATAAAACCATGCCACGACGCTTCCAAACATCGGGTGACAATGCCCACATCCTCCCGGATCTCCGCCACCATCCCAAGTTTCCCACAATGTACTGTTTTTTTCATCCAGCAAATAGCTATATCCTGGAAAGTCTCTTTGATTCATTAGCCTATATGCCAGATCGGCCCTTCCATTATCTGTCAAAACCTTCAATAAAAGCGGAGTGCCAAAAATGCCTGTATCAAAATGATAATCAAGTTGTTCTAAATGGCCCAGCATTGCAGAAAACACCTTTTCATATTCATCGTCAGGAACAAGTCCAAACCCCAATGCAAAAACATCGGCTCCTTGCCTTCCTTCCCAATAATGATTGGTAAGAGGATTATAAAAGGCTGAATTAAAATTTTCTTTTATACTCCGAGCCGAAGCCCTAAAAAATTCTGCATCCGCTTTCTGCCCCAATACCTTTGCTATGTCTGCCATTATACAAGTTACATGATAAAAGTATGCTGTATTGACCAACGCTGTCGGAATTTCTATACGGTTATACAAAGTACACCATTCTCCCAAACACCAGCCATTCGGTTCTTCCTTAACTATAAGCCCCCGATCATCAGTCCGTGTACCAAGGTACTCTATCCACTGCTTCATGCCATCATAGTGTTTCTGTAATATTTCGGTATCACCGTAATGACAGAAATAAGCCCAAGGAACAATAATATAAGCCGATCCCCATGCAGGCCCACCTCCTCCACCGCTAAAAGGTGCAGTATGCGGTACATATCCGGTAACTTTATTCCGTGCATCATCCATATCATCTATAAACTTCCGGAGAAAACGCGTCATATCGTACGAATAAAGCAGACTTTCAGTTATAACTTGTCCATCACCCGTATAAGCCAACCGTTCACGATGCGGGTCGCTACTTATAATTCCTTTAAAATTAGCATGCATAGTACGGTTATAAGCCTGACAAATACGATTAAAGAGTTCATTGGAACATTCAAAACTCCCCGTATTCTTCACATCTGTAAATATAGATTTCACAATCAGACTGCACTCCGAAATCTTTGTGCTCCGAGATACGACCTCCACCTTTCTGAAAGTGTGCCATGTAAATTTAGGCTCCCATTCTTCCTGATCGCCACCTTTCAAAATATAAGTATCTGTCTGCCCATAATCCAATCCTTCCTCACTGATAAAACGTAACCGTATCATATCCCCGGAATTACCTTTTACATTCAAGGCACACCAACCGGATACCGTTTCGGGCAACGTAAAGATATAGAGTGAATCATTAAGTTGCTCAAAATGAGTATCCACAATCTGCATGACCTTATTAAAAGGGATTGTCTGGGACATCAACGTACCGGTAGGCGGTCGGACTTGTAATGCTGATTCCCATATATTATCAGCATAGGATTCTCGATTCCAACGTCCCAAATCTTTACGAGCATCATAAATTTCCCCCGTAAATATAGCATCATGCAATAATGGTCCTGTTGTAGTCTTCCATGAATTATCTGAAACTATCATTTCTTTGGCTCCATCTTCATATTCAATCTCCAATTGTAATATCATTTTAGGAACATCATACCACATATGTCCTTCCACTGTGCGATCACGCTGATTGTACCAACCATTCCCCAATATTATACCTATAGCATTATTCTGCATTTTAAGGTTTCCAGTTACATCAAACACATTATAAAATACACGTTGCGTAGACTGGTCATCATAATGATACAACAATTTTTTAAGAGACCGTCTATCATAGTTGGTTACAGCAGGTGCCAATACTTGTTCCCCTACTCTTTCTCCATTGAAATACATTTCATAGAATCCCAATCCACAAACATAAGCCATTGCTTTTTTTACCGGTTTTGCAACTACAAATTCTTTACGGAAATAAGGAGCTGGAAAAGTCTGGGTGGAGTCTGGAAATATATCTTCCCTATTCCCTATCCACTGCGCTTTCCAATCCGAAGGACACAGCAAGCCCATACTCCAGTCAGCAATATTGCTCCATTCAGAAGGGACATCACACTCATCCCAAACCATCACTTTCCAATAAAGTTGCATTCTGGCAGATAACTTCTTGCCTTGATACCGGACGATAGATTCTGAAGACAACACTTTTCCAGAGTCCCAATAATCTCCTTGTCCTCTTTTTATTAAAGACAAATCATCCGATACAATAATACGGTATGCAGACTGAGACTTACCCGTTCCTTCTGAGATCAATTGCCATTGTAATACCGGATTCAGATTATCAATTCCCAATGGACTTTCCATATAATCACAACGCAGATTCACTATGTCAATCCCCCTTTCTGCACATGCAACAAATGATAACATAGCGAACACCAAAGATATTTTTATAAAGAATTTATTCATGATATTCAATTTATTATTCAAAAAGGAACAATATTCACTCGTTTCTCAAATCAAGGAAAAGAAGGAGGCAGTACTTTGGTACCCCATTTCAAATCAGCCTTACCGGAAGTCCGATATTCTAAGGTAGCACCATTGGAGAGTTCATCCCAATTTATCCAAGTACTATTATGTAGTACCCCATTCACCTTTAAAGATTTGATATAGATGTCTTTTTCAGAGCCACCCTTAATAAAGATAGAACCATTTTTCAGATAAATCTTTACAGAAGAAAAGATTGGCGTATTTATAGTGAAACCACCAATTCCCGGGATCTCCGGATATAATCCTATACAAGCAAAAATATACCATGCCCCCATTGTTCCCAGATCATCGTTGCCAGGAAGCCCATCTATCTTGCCAGAATACTGTTCATTCAGTATCCGATTTACGATAGCCTGTGTCTTATACGGACAACCTACCCAGTTATATATCCAAGGAATATGAAAACTAGGTTCATTGCCCGAAGCAAACCAAGCATCATTATAATTAGCATCCAAACGTTGGAAGAACTCATCTAAACGTTGCTCTGCAATTTTTTTACCACCAATCATTTCAACCAAGCCTGCAATATCATAAGGCACCATCCAAAAATAATTTTTATAAGTAGATTCACGAAAGTCCTCACTTAACGGTTTCCAAGAACCATCAGGGTTACGGGATTGTAACCAACCTGTTTCCGGATTGAAAAGGTTCTTCCAGGAACGTGCAAAGTGAAAATAACGCCACGCCGAGAATTCATCTCCTATAGCACGCAAAGCAAATTGTCCGATAGCAAAATCTGAAGAAGTATACTCCAATTGTTCAGAAGCATTATAGTAACCTTTTTCCAGATATTGCTTTAATCCCGGCCTTTCTTCTATATTTTGCGATTTGGCTCCTGGTATTTCTGCATTTGTTCTCATTGTTTTAAAAATCGGTCTAGGATCATAATTCCTGGCTCCAAACGCATAAGCGTTCGAAATCAGAATAGGAGTAGGATCCCCCTGCATGACTCCCGTTTCTACATTTGCCAACACCCAACGTGGAAAAGCGCCACCGGATTGTTCTGCAAAATCCTGGTGAGAAATTACAATATCAGAAGTCACATCTGGCTCCAGCATAGCTAAAAGCTGAATCTGCGTACGATAAGTATCCCAATTACTAAAAGAAGTATATTGTTTGGAACGTGATTTATATACCCGGTTATCAGCCCCCATATATTCACCGTTTACATCACTGCAAACATTCGGATGAATCATTGTTCTATACAAATGTGTATAGAACTGGGTGATACGATCCGAATTGTCGCTTTCAACCTCTATCTTGCTTAAATAGTGGTTCCATCTTTTTTCGGCTTCTCCCCTTATCTCATCAAAGTTCCAGCCCGCATTCTCCATTCTCAAATTTTTCCGCGCATTATCAACGGACACATAAGAAACTCCAATCTTGTATTGTATATCCTTCTTCTTATCTAAATCAAAAGTAAAATAAACACCAGAACATTCTCCTTCGGCAAAAGTTGTATTAGGTTTCAGTTCCTTCTGTTTCCAAGTTCCAAACTCAACTGCGCCTTTATCAAACTCCGCAACAAAGTAGACTTTGTAGGGAGTAGGCAATCCACAAAAATTTCCCCCAACAGCATACCCTTCACACCTATTGGGAGCAGTGATAACAATTGCTGCTTGATTTATAGGGGTGGCTGATATACCACCACCTATAATAACCGTCCCCATGGTCTGATTGGCAGGAAATTCATACTTGGCCATGCCTGTTCGCTCAGTAACCGTCAGATGTGCCCGAATATCCTCTTGTACTGTTGCTTCATAATATCCGGCATGACCTTGTTCTTTAGAAATATTGATTCTGTAATTCAGAATATTCTCTGGAGAGACCTGCAACTTTCCCCTTACGGGAAAAGTGGGGAAATTACCCATATGGTCACAACCGGCTCCACTCAATTGGTTGATTACAAAACCGGCACTTTTTGAAAAATAAGATGGAGTAAACTGTACCATCCCAAAAGGATAGGTGGCCCCTGGATAAAGATAGCCCGACGCAAGGCCAAGCCCTTTCGTACCAATCAACGTATTAACTTCCTCCGCATAATTTTTATCATCAGTCCGATTGTTTCCTAATATGAAGAACGGATTTAATAATAAAAAAAGAGATAATAATATTTTATTTTTCATTCGACTCAATTTTTAATGTACATATTCCGAACTGAGGAATGGTTAAATCCAAATAACTCTTCCCATTTTTCTCATGTACAAGCAATGTTTCTATAGTCCGGCCATCCAATTCTACAAGTTTAACACTCAAATTCGTTCCGGTTATAGCAATCTTTCTCGAAGTATCATCACTCAGAGAATTGAACAAACGAACATACAAACTCTTTCCTTCATAATACATGGATGACAATTCATAGGCATCATTTTCTACGGATAGGAAAGAAGCAGAAGCCAAAGAAATATCACCCGCCAATGTAGCTATCAACGGTTCATTCCGTTCTTCACTACGTGTCCATAAACGGCATTGTTCCCAATTTCCCTGATGAGGTAATATAGAATATGAGAATTCAGTAGGTCTATCTATTCTATAATCCATTCCCCAAAGCCCTTTGCCTGCATACTGCACATTCAATGCCAAAGGAAAATCCTTCCCATGCACATAGCTGGTTGTATGGTCAGAGAACAAAGCCAGCCCACACGAATTATCTCCGGCAACCTTATCGACCCAATGTACAATGACATTATGTTTAATGCTGTCCCAACGATTGAAGAATGTATTTTCCAAACGACTTTTACACACATCGAAAGGAGCATCCTTGTAAATCAAGGGTGATTCTATCTCCGTTGGAAAATAAAGCAACAGTTTATACCGGTCATCATAAAAGGATTTGCGCGGGTCTTCAGTCTTAAATTCAATACCCGGTTCACCAATCTGCACATCGCCTATCCAATCAATCTTTATATGCATGTCGATTCGAGGTTCACCCTGCGCCAATTGAATTGTCTGCACAAAAGGATGCACCCCTATCTTACCTTGTACGCATACCTTCATCAGTAAAGGGCCCTGCTCCATTAACCGAATCGTAGCAGGTTGTTCGGTACTAGACAAAAAAGAATTTTCCTCAATAAAGAATCCCCGCAGCTCATTAAAACTCCGTCCATTACCCAAATCAACCAGTTCTCTGTTTTGAAGGAATCTTACCTTAAGACTTTCCACAGCACCACCTTTAGACGGATTTAAAACCAGAGAATATAAGTCACTCTCCAAACGACACCTACCATCATGCATCCGCTCGAAGCAAAAAGTAGCCTTAGCACGGCTTGTTGATTCCTGGAAAGTATAAGTTGCAACCCCCGTAGATGGAACCTTTGCACGGAACAGTAATTTAGTGACTTCCCCTTCATCAATCCATTGGGTAGGAGATTCTACCCCCCGATTATCAACCGCTATCCAATCCTTGCCTTTCCATGAAGAAGGGACTTCGATAGAAACCAGTTCTTCTCTCTCCACAGCCAATGTATTGAAGACCCGAATCTTGTTTCCTTTCCTTTGACCCGCCATTAGCTTTAAAGATTGGTCTATCACTCGTTGGCTCTTTTGGTTTGTATTTCTAGTCCAATCGGTTACCGTTTCCGCCCAGGTTTTCCCACTATTCAAACGGTTATACGGAACAATCCAACAATCATGATGCTGAGAAAGCATCAATGTACGCCATGCCTCATCTATGGAATCCATGGGCCATTTCTCTCCCCGATACAGCTTTGCATAAGAAGCCATCTTCTCCGCTTGGACAATGGTATTTTCTGCTGTACGAATCTCCCTTGCCAGACGTTGCATAACTTGTGTTCCCCACATTAAAGAACATAACACATCCTCTTGTGAAAAATGCCAATCGTCTCCAGTACTTCCGTTCGAACAATTCTGTATATAGTCACGCCAAGTCTTATAAGCTGTAGGACAATAATATGCAGCAGTATCCTGACCCAACCAAGGTCCCTTATTCCAGCCATGGCTCCATGCCGCATCCTGGATGCACATGCCTACCGGATGCTTAATCCCCGCATCCAGGCATTTCTCAATATAATCCCTACTGTTAAACCAAGCTATGGACTGCCAGGTCGAACCCGACTGTAAATCTTCGCAGCCATAACGGGGTACTGTAACAAGTTTTGTCCCGTCCGGTCCTACCCAATTCACCAATTCCCCCCCATAAGCATTTACATAGCCTCCCCACATGGTATTGGGATTCTTTGTCGAAGCATACGAAAAGCCTAAAGACTTCAAGACCATAGGTAGGCAACTTGTAAAGCAAGGTTCTTCTGCCGAATAAGTGGTGAAAACAGCTTCGGGGAAGTGTTGCCTAAGAAGACGCATCCCATATTGAAATTGACGGATAACACTTTCTCCCGAAGTTCCAAAAAAATAACTTTGGGCATAAGTAGGATTCACATATTCTATGCGTCCGGAACGGACAGACTGGTCTTTGAACATTTGTTTAAAAGCAGAATAACCCTCTGGATCACGTTGTCTGACTACTTCCCAAGATTCCGGTTCTATCTCCAGATTGACTCTCCAATCCGGATACTGTTTCAATTTCTGGACAATGAATGAAGTCTGTCCTATAGGATAGTGTCCATAGACCCCTCCATGGTAGCCATCTATAAAATAGGCTTGCTGGGCTTTTACCAAACTATTAAAGCCCAGCAAACCTATCAAGAAGATTATAAACCTTTCCCCCATACCGTTTCCCTCAATTAAAGCTTAACCAGTTCCACTTTCAAAGCTTGTGGTTTATTCATTTTATAGATACGCTCTACCAATTCCAACTGCTCATTTTCGTTATCTTCACGAACACTCTTATACATGAAACGCAACCAATAATCTTTCAGCATATTAACAAAAGGATTAGTCCTACGATTCTCCAACATAGTGTTGACAGCCTTTTCATTACTTGCCCACAGCAGCCCTTTGTCACGCATCAAGTTATATTCCATCCAGTAATATTCACGCATCTCACGTTCCATAAGCCAACGCTGCTCATTCAATCGGCGTATCTCTTGTGCTTGTTCGTTTTGAGGGGTATTGTCATAAGCGGCCAAATTGATTCCACGTTTTAAGTCACCGGCTGTTAGGCGTGTTATTGTCTTTCCATCAATTTTCAAAACATAATAACCATCGGACAAGCCTTCCACTGCCAAACCCTCATAATTCAGTTCATCCATGAACGGTATGACATTCAATGCATCAGCCTGCGTATGCAGTTCGTTGTTGTAATGGCTTCTGTCTATCGGATAAGGGAGTGAATTAGCTAGATAAGTAAAACTGATATTTTCAGAAGAAACAACCAAATCATCAATCTTGCAGTTACCCGAACGGTTCACAGTCCTGGTTGAAGCATCTATAGCTATATCTGCAACAGGCTCATTAGCTAATCCTTGAGCTTTCAAGAATAAATATGCCATCACCAAATGGCCGTCTGTTGTAGGATGGACACGGTCACCGCCACACAACGTAAATGTAGAGTCAGCTTGTTGCTCACGCATGTTGATCTCTGTCATCGGGCGATTAAAATCCACATATCCCCACCGATTGGCATATGCCCTTTCTTTCAAAAAATCAGAAATATCCTGAATCAACTTATTTTTTCCCGGAAAAGGGACCTTATTGAAACAAGAAGTTTCGTCATAAGGCGAACTACCAATCAGAATTTTCTGAACTTTAGGATATTTTTTATAGGTATCTTCTATGACTTTGTAATCACGGCAGGAGGTCTCTACATTCTTAAGCCCTATATTTGCATTCTCTGTAAGAGTGTAATCCATATAACCAGTATCATTCATGCCGAACGAAAGAGTAACCACGGTGGGGTTATGTTCAAAAACTTTATCCAATCGTTGAGACATCTGCTTTGCCACATCCCCACCGACACCTTCATTAAAGACATCAATGCGCCGATTTGGAAAATGAGTCATATAATACAACCATATATAGGAATGATAATGTCCTCCACAAGTTATACTGTTACCTACAAAAGCAACTCGCTCTCCCTCCTTAAAAACCGGAATGCTTTGAGATTGCATTCCATTAATACCCATTAATAAGCAAATTGCTACAATTATAAATTTCTTCATCTTATTCTTTTTTATCAGTAATTTTTTTTCCAAAGGATGCATAATCAAAGCATCCTTTCTATTACAAAAAAAATGAACACATAGCAGTCACTCCTTATTTTTGAAAATAAGACTTCTATCTTTATCTCCAGAAAATAATTATAACTACCTGACTTCTATATTATATGTGCCTGTGCCTAATTCCAAATACTGCTTATCCAATTTAACTTCTTGACCATTTACAATACTTTTATTAGCATTACTGGGAATAACAACACTAGCCTCCACTCCTACCGGCAACACAACATGCATCATTAAACAGTCATCTTGCAATTTCCAATTAACTATAATAGTTCCATAAGGAGATTCCTTAGTAGTATTTGCCCAAGTCACCCCTTGTGGAATCTGTGGCTCAATAAACACATGCCGGTAACCTGGTTGTTCTTCATCAGCTCGAATACCGCCGACAGCCTGATAGAACCAATTAGCAATACCATTATAACAATTGTGTACACGGCTACGCTCTCCATTCCAATACTCCCATGTAGTAGTAGCATTATTATTAAGCATATGCAGGTATCCCGGATAGTCTGGTTGCTTCAACATGCCATACATGAAATTGGCTTCCTTATTCCGGATAACCCAATCCGTCAGGATAGGGACCCCAACCAGACCAACCGCTATATGTCCTTTGTACTGTCCGGCTGAACGGGCAAGCATCTCCTGCTTTACTTTATCATATAAAGCGTCAGGCACTGCCCCTACAAACATCGGATAAGACATATCCAGTTGTGACCCTGTAGCATAAATATTTTCTTCATCGTTATAGAATGTCTGGTGAATCAGAACGTTCAACTTCTCCTTACGCACGGCAAAATCCTCCGCTTCATCCTTGCGTCCCAATGCCGTCGCTATCTTGCACATAGCATCCAGGCAGTCACTGACAAAACAGTTGTTCACCAAGTCTATCGACATCTGATTCCCGCTATCTACACCTATGGGAGCCAACCAGTCTCCCAGATACCAATCACGGTAAGTTGTGTCGGGCCAACGTTTCAACAATCCGTTTACGGTGTATCTGTCCACATAACCGAACCATTTCTTCATATTGTCGTAATAGCGCTCCAACAACCGACTGTCTCCATAGTTTACATAAGTACGCCAAGGAGCCAGAACTATAAACCCACACCAGTAAGGACCGCCACCCCCACCACCGGCAGGAGCTACATGAGGCAGTCCACCGTCCTCTTGCATCACATCACCCCATGCTTGTAGCCAGTTCATATAAGTCGGAGCGGCATCATACATAGTCTGGAATGCCTGTGTGGACGAATTACCGTCACCGCCGTAACCGGCACGTTCCAAATGCGGACAATCCACCATATAACCACTGAAAGTCAGACAGCGCAATGTATAGTTTACCATATCATGTATAGCATTCAAGTCTGCATCCGAACAAACGAATGTAGATGCTGGACGATAATCACCATGCACCAAGTAAGCTTTTACTTGCGACGGCTGCGGATGATAAGGCAAATTGGAAATCTTAATGTAACGGAAAGCATGATGATGGAACTTATTACAGAACTTGTCACCATTTTTACCGGAAGCAATATAGAGATCACTTTCCCCTTGCTCTTCAATGCTGCCATCAGCCTTCATAAAATCGCTATAAACTGCCGTTATCTCATGCCCTTCAGGCAGTTGAGGAGTTTGTAGTTCAAACCAGCCGGTCAGTACCTTCCCCATATCCACTAACCACGTATTGTTACCAAGGGCAGTGATACTCTTTGCTGTCAACGTTTCTTGGATCTTATTTGCACTACACATCTGCGGAGTCGCTTTCCGGTCATTCACACATACTTCAACAGCAGACTCCCATTGCAGCTTGTCCAACTCCCTTGCCGTAAGATCAGCAGGAAGCATGCGGGCATCTATCCGTTCACCGCCGAAACGTAAAGCATTCCAGGTTCCCATATCAGCATAACCACTCTCACGCCCCATCCACGTAACATCTGTCATGAGCAGTTTTTTCCATTTTCCATCTCTCAAAGTACTTAACTCGGCCCTTACCACCGGACCGTCATGCTCAGCCTTGAAAGTGGTTTTCTTATACCAACCTTTCCCCAACCATAAAAGTATTTCATTTTTACCAAACTTCAAAAGAGACGTAATGTCATAGGTCACAACCAACGAACGCTTATCCAGTTGCGAAACAGCAGGTGACAAAACAGAGGAATCCACCTTCTTTCCATTGATATACACTTCATGATATCCTAAAGAATTAACATATAAAAAGGTGGTAGAAGGCTTGTCCACCGTAAATGATTTCCGTAACAAAGGCGAATCCACATTACCTCCGTCCAGACTAATAAACTTTCCCTGCAAGTTGTCATTTCCCAATATACCTATTGCAAAACGTTGGATAGGACTCCACTCTGAGAGCTCCCCTTTCTCATTGCCTACACGTACACGCCAATAACATAACTGGCGTGATTTCAAGCCTTTACCTTGATAAGGAATCATCACAGAAGCGCAAGATTTTGTCTTGCCGGAATTCCATAAATCAGCTTTTCCCCGAGACAACTCAAGACTATCTGCTCCCACTTGTATTTCATAATATTCCTGATTCATAGGAATGTCACACAAGACCTTCCAACTGAAATGCGGGGTTATGTTATCTATACCGAGAGGATTCTTCAGATTCTCACAGCGAAGGTCTTCCAAGAGAATCGGACTGGCCATGGAATACTGAAAACCTAATAGACAAAACAATAATAAAAAAAGATTTTTTTTCATAACGATTGAATTACTAAAAACAGATACCCGCAGGAAAGAGAGTCTTCAAACAAATACATGTATTCTTTAATTCTCTTTTACTCCTCCGGGTATCTTTTTATCATATCATAATATTGCTCTTTTACCAACCCGGATTCTGTTCTAACTTTATGTCTTTATTAGTGTCAATCACACTTTGAGGAATCGGCCAAAGGTTGAAATTTTTATTAGCAAGTGAAGTACGAGCCACATCCCAGTAAGCATACTTTTTAATGCGGTCAATAGCTACGGTACCTCCCATACGGAGCAAAGTATTCCAACGATGCTCTTCATAAACCAATTCACGGGCACGTTCATCCAAAATCAGATCCAAATTCACATCTGAGGCCGTGACCATATAGCCACATTGTGCTCTTTCCCTCAATTTATTAATATCAGCAGCAGCACCGGCATTATCTCCTAAACGCCACTTCACTTCCGCACGTAACAAGATAGTTTCCGGTAAACGTACCAAATAATCATCTCTATAAAGGAAAGAAAAGTTACCATCAATACCTGCAATATAACCAGAATATCTATCCGTAGCAATCTTACAGGAAATAGGGAACAAAAATGTTTCAGCTTGCCTATCTTTTACCCCATTTGAAACCTTATGCAACACATCCCATGGAACCACCTTGCCATAATAGTTACCATTTTTTTGGTTCCCCACAAATGTCCTTCTGAATACAGCCTCAGAGTTTCTCATATCTTCCGCCCATTTATCTTCATAAATGATGTCACGTGTATAATAAGTAGGCATTACAGCCGTAACCCCCTCACCACCTACATCTTCTAAACTCCCCATCAATTCTCCTTGCACGTCACGGGCTACCGGACTATAGTTACAAGAATGGGCCATACGGTTTGCTGTATATCCTTGCTGGCAGAGTTCCAAGCTCATCTGAGCTACCCAAATAGCTTCCGTATTACCATTCTGATAATCCTGATTGCCTTCTTGGAACAAATCCCAGTAAACATTCCCTTCAATATGTACCCCAGCAGACTCATAAGTATGCTCTGCTGTCTGGTCTTGTATGCTGGTTGCATAATAGTAAATAGGATTCTCATGCTGACGAGTACCGAAACGATTCATCATCAGACGATAAGTACCGCCATCTATCACAGCATCAGCATATTCCTTAGCCTTACGAAAAGATTCAGCACCATCCTGACCTTCTTCTTGCAATGCTACCCCCTTATCAATATAAAGCTGGCACAAATAATGCTGAACAGCTCCTTTTACCAAACGTCCCGCTTCTGCATGGGTTTCTGGAAGATTCAAAGCATAGTTTTCCAGGTCATCTATCGCAAGCTGATAAGTTTCCACACGACTACTGCGTTGAAAATCATAACGTGGTCCAGTAATACGTTCCGTCACCAAAGGCACTCCACCATACAGCTCACCTAAGTTCATATAAGCGTATGCTCTAAAGAAATGCGCTTCTGCCAATGTCTGGGTCTTGTCAGTCTCAGAGCTCCACGTGACCTCTTCGGCAGCAGATATAGCCAAATTAGCCTGGGATACCAAATTGTAAAAATTATTATATACTTGTTTATAAATGTCATAGTCTGCTGCCAACTTACTATAATCATTCATATTCTGTGCATCCCGACCGTTGGGGACATCAAACATGTCAGTTCCATTATTTCCCATATAGAAATGTCTCGGAGAGAACTGCATGGGTGCAGAAGTACAAAATATATCACGCACTTTTTCGTAACAAGACGTAACCACTTGTTTCACTTGATTGGAGCTTTTGAATACATTTTCTATTGCATAGGAAGATTCCGGAGATTCCTTCAAGAAAGCAGAATCATCACAACCACTTGCCATAATAGCAGATAAAGCTATTAATCCAACATTGATTTTATTTTTTAAAATATTCATAATTCATCAAAGTATAAAGTTTAAAAACTAATATTTGCTCCCAGCGAAAGATTTGTTGAAATAGGATACGTAGAAGATAAAATTGTATTACCTAATTCAGGATCTCCATTTTCCCAACCTGTAATCGTGAATAGATTCTTGCCTGTAAAGAAGACACGCAGATTATTGATACCGAAATTCTTTATTTTAGCAGAATTAAAGGTATAAGACAATGTGATGTCCTGCAGACGAACAAAGGCACGGCTTTGCAAACCTTTGAAACGTCCGTCACCACTAAAGTTTGCCGCAGGATATTTATTACTCGGACGTTCTTCTGTCCAATAGGGTATATACATATTGTTAGAATAGGCTCCACCGCCACCACCACCTGCAAGGAAAGCCGGGGCATTTTCACTTACATAATATCCATTTCCTCCGAACGTACCGGTAAGCATAAAATATAATTCAAAATTCTTCCAAGAAAGGGTGTTTGACAAACTCATCTTGAAACGAGGGTCTGATGTACCCAGTATGGTACGGTCTTCCACACCAATGGTTCCATTGCCATCTACATCCACATATTTCGGGTTACCCGGGGTAGCACCATTGGCTTGTATGTATTCTGTATCATCTTTCTGCACAATCCCCGCCACTTTATAACCATAGATAGAATGAATGGAATGCCCGATAAATAGATTATTCCCCAAATCATCATCTTCTCTACCATCACCATCCAAATCTTCACCATATAGATGAACCAATTCATTACGGTTCAACCAAAAAGAAAGATTAGTATCCCATCGCCAATTTTTATTCTCAATGTTTACAGAATGGATACTGAATTCCACACCGCGATTGGCAACTTCACCCATTGTTGATTTCATAGAATCAAAACCTGTCATTGAAGGAATAGTACGATTGAATATCTGGTCAGTAGTTCTTGACAAATACACATCCATGTTAACAAACAAGCGGTTGTTCAACCAAGCCGACTCAAAACCGAAATTCCACGAATTAGTCGTTTCCCATCCAAGACCGCTGTTACCCAATGAATTTTGTTTTATACCAAATGAAGGTACCGTAGAGTTTCCAAAAGGATAAGCAATACCACCACCCGGGCCGATAACAGCCTCGGACAAGGTTCCATAAGGATCAATACCCTGGTTACCATTTCTACCCCAGGATAACTTAAGTTTCAAATCATTCAAAAAACGAACTTTCTCCATGAACTTCTCATGGGTAACACGCCATGCACCACCGAAAGCATAGAAATTACCCCATTTATTATCTGCACCAAATACTGAAGCACCATCTCTACGATAAGAAGCTGTAAGATAATAAGCATCGTCAAAAGAATAGGATGCACGGGCAAAATAACCGGCATTTCTACGGCGCGTAATGCCAGTAGTGGTCTTCTGTGTTGTAGCATATTGCAAGCCATTATAACCCAAATTTGTATTACCATTAGCTACATAATCACGTCCCTCCATTTTATCCCATCTGTCAAATTTACTATCACGAGTAGCAACAGCCGTCAAATCAATGGTATGTTTACCGAATGTATTCTTATAATTCAAAATATTATCCACTACCCAGCTATTCGCTTTTGTATTCTGATAATAACCATTTGTTGATCCTAATTTAGAATAAACGGTTTCTGCTGAATAACGGGAATCATCATCATAAGCACCCAATGGAGCATAATATCCTTCATGGTAGAATTCGGCACCATCGTTCACATTCATGTAAGCTGAATAATTGAAACGGTAGCTCAAACCTTTTACCCAAGGCAGCTTAACCACAGCATGTGCATTGATTCGGAACGTACGTCTGGTATCCAAATTATCATAAGTACCAGATTGGTCTTTCCATAATGGATTTTCAAATTCATTAGAACCTAAAGGGAATCTTTCCAACAAATTAGTGCCTTTACGATACATTACATCGTACGGACCAAGAAGAACCGCTCTGTTATACTCAGCACCTACTCCCGAATAATCTGAATAAGAATAAGAGGCATCTGCACCTACTTCCAACCAATCTGTAATATCTGTGCTGATTTTGGCCATCATTGTAAAACGAGAAAAGTCATCGCCAATGATTATCCCTTGATTATCCGTATAAGAAGTGGACATATAATAATTCATCTTTTCACCTGCACCCGATACGGATACCTGATAGTCCTGCAACCAGCCAGTACGGGAGATCTCATCTAACCAATTAGTCTCATGACCAGCCTCATAGTTAGCTCTCTGCTGTGCACTCAGCGACTCTACAGTAGTTCCATTTTTATCATGAAGCATCTGTAAATAGTCTTTGCCATTCATGAACTCCGGTTGACGATGCCAAGATTGCATTGTACCTGTCATATTCAAATTTATCACAGGCTTACCCGATTTACCACGTTTAGTAGTGATAGCAATAACACCATTTGCCGAACGTGAACCATAGGCTGCCGCAGAAGTGGCATCCTTTAAGACATCAATTGTAGCTATATCATTGGGGTTGATATCATTTAAACTACCTAAGAAAATCACACCATCCACAATCAGTAACGGGTCATTATTACCCGAAATAGAATTTTGTCCTCGGACTAACATAGAAGGTTGACCACCAGCTGTATTAGTAGCACCAATATCCAAACCACCCACGGAACCTTTCAGAGTTTCCAAAGCATTCGTGTTAGCAACCAGCGCTACTGGCGAATTTTCCAACTTCATGGATGACACGGAGCCTGTGAAATCTTTTCGTGTTGTCGTACCATAACCGATAACCACAACCTCATCCAGTAACTGTGTATCTTCTTTCAATGTGACAGCAAGCATTTTGCCACTCTGGGCCTTCAAGACCTGGGTCTGATAACCAATATAAGACACTTCCAAATTGGCATTAGGAGCTACATCCAAGGTAAAATTACCGTCAATGTCGGTAGTTGTACCATTGGATGTACCTTGTTCCCTAACCGTAGCGCCGATTACCGGTTCACCGGTAGCATCAACGATACGTCCTCTAACCTTACCCTCTTGCGCAGAAGAAACAGTTCCTGTCTGCTCTTTTTTTATAATAATCTTTTTACCCTGAATTTCATAACTAAATCCACTTTGTCCCTGCAGAATTTGTTTTATAACTTCTTCTATACCTGCATCTTCTACTGATATAGAGATACGTTTCTTTGTATTGACATCTGCCGATGAAAATACAAATGAATATCCAGACGATTTCTTCAACTGCTCCATCGCCTCCTTTACCGTTACATTATTGGCTTTCAGCGTTATATCTTGCGAAAAGGCCGATAAATTAAAGCAAAGCGCTGCCGAGGCTATTAATATAGCCCTTTTAAAATATCTCATAATACTCCTGATTTTTAATTAAATAACTAAGGTAATTAACAAGATTATTTAAAGATTTCTTATCTTTGCATAATCTTAAATTCAAGGTGATCTCTATCAAGACTACTTGACTTTTAATCTGGGGGGTGTTGCCGCACCCTCCATTTTATTACTCAAGTGCCTTCATTGCATCAGCCGGAAGGATTTATTTTCATGTCTTCAATGTTTTTAAGGTTCAACACATTTACTCATTCTCAAAAATCAATATAAAATATATTTTTCATCTTCATACCTATACTGCATTCTATTGGTAGAAGCTATTGTTTGAAGTACTTCGTCAATGGTGTTTCCTATTATTTTAAAACTACCATAGAATCGTTTGTTCCGCAAAGAATCAGCCACTTGTATTTTCACATCATAGCTACGCATCAATTTCTTCGCAATATCTTCCAACAATTCTTCATCAAAAAACAATTCATTCCTAGACCAGGCATTTGAATATTCTACATGGGTCTTCGATTTCTTTATTATACCAGTTCGTTTATTCAAAACCATTTTTTCTCGAGGAGCCAGATACAAAGCGGGCATCTTTTTCAGTTCATTTTGCAAAGCGACCTTTCCTTCCATCAGATTTACAGTAACCTCCTCGTCTTCTGGATAATTTTTAAAATTAAACTTCGTTCCAAGCACCTTCAAATTAAGTTCCCTTGTTTCAACAACAAAAGGAATCTTCTCATTTTTAGTAACTTCAAAATACCCTTCTCCTTCCAAAGACAAATTTCTATCATCCACACCAAATCCCTGCGAATAAACAATCTTAGAACCTGCATTCAACCATACCAATGTGCCGTCCGGCAAATATAATTTAGTACGTGCTCCTAATGGAGCCTCTACTACCATATCTGCAAAATTATGTTTGACAGCCTCCTTTCCTTGCCAATAAGTAGCCAAAGGCAACAACAAAAGTAAAACTACAGCGGCTACGCGATATACCACTTTCCAAGAAAAACGTCGAAATCTTTTATTCCTTCCAGCCTCAGCAACCCGTTGCTTAAATAAATCAAATGCTTCATTTTTATTAAAGAAGGTCTTATCGCTCAATACGCCTGAAGAGAACCAAATTTCCAACTGATTACGTACATAAATACGATTAGTTTCTGACTCCATACTCCACCGCTTTAACTCAGAAAAGGATTTTTCATCCAATTCATTGGATAAATACGATGCTATCAGCTTATCTATATCGTTATATTTTTCTTCTGTATGCATAATTACAAGTACGTTTATAAGTAAGACAAAATAGAAAAGAAAGAGGGTAGTCTAAAATGTATTTTTTTCAATTTTCCCAAAACATATACAATATCAGCAGTTTCAGATAGTCTCCCATATGTAATTGAATGGATGCTAAAGCATTTTTAATATGATACTTAACTGTATTCACCGATATTTTCAGTTCATCTGCTATTTCTTCATATTTTTTTTGTTCAAAACGGCTTTTCTTAAAAACCGCACGGCATTCTTTTGGAAGTTCCTCAATACATTTCAATAATTTTTCTTCCAACTCTTGCTCAAGTAAAGTACCTAAAGGATGATTATCCTCCACAAAAACACTATCTAAAAATTCCATATTTTCTGGAAGCATAAAAGAAGAGAAATGAAGTTCTTTGCGATGCCTTTGTGAATTCAATTCATTCAGGCAGCGATTACGCACTGCACGCATCAAATAGGCACGTAAGGAAAAGGTTATTTCAATGTCAGTACGATGCTCCCACAAATAGAAGATAGTATCATCCACTATTTCTTCTGCTAAAGCAACGTCATCCAACAGTTGATATGCAAAACGACAAAGAAGAATGTAATGGCAATCGTATATATATCTAAATGCCTGTTCATCTCCTAATCTCAGTTTTTCAATAATATATTTTTCCATAGTAATTAAAGTGACAAAGGGTAAATTCTTAATTATTAATACTTTCTATCAAGAAAACCATATTGTTCGCTCTATATTGGTTGATTATAAGATTAAAGCAAAAGTAATATTTTATAATAACACTGACCATCGATTACAGAAAAAGATTAATCTATTCCAAATAAAGTTTATCAGACTTATAAACAAAAAACTCCATGGATGAAGCCCGAACCCTTATCAAAGCCCCGAATTTACCTTCAGATAAAATCAAATGTATATACAAAAATCATCTGCATTAGTTTTATAAAACAATCATCTATGTATTTTTCCAGTATATGCATAAGACAAAACAAAGAGAATAGAGGGTAGTCCCAAAATGCACTTTTTTATTTCTAAGATTATTGCCTTCCAGAACAAAGAAAGCTCATCTTTCAAAGAAAAATGCACAATACATACATAAAACAAAGAAAAAAGTCCCCTTTTTGCATATTCTTTCCGAAATAATCCCTAATTTTGCACTACTCTTAGAATAATTATACAGAAAATGAAGAAAAAAGCCAATCGGTTAGACGCCATCAAGATGATTATCTCAAGCAAAGACGTCAGTTCTCAGGAAGAACTGTTGCAAGCTTTGAGCAAGGAAGGCTTTGAACTGACACAAGCCACCTTGTCACGCGACTTGAAACAGCTGAAAGTAGCGAAAGCAGCAAACATGAACGGTAAATACGTATATGTGCTGCCCAACAACATTATGTATAAACGTTCGAACGACCAGAGTGCAAGTGAAATGCTGATGACAAGCGGATTCGTTTCACTTCAATTTTCGGGCAATATTGCCGTCATCCGTACCCGGCCCGGATATGCCAGCAGCATGGCCTACGACATCGACAACCGAGAGTGTCCCGCCATTCTCGGTACCATTGCCGGAGATGACACCATCATGCTGGTGGTGCACGAAGCAGCGTCACATGACGAGGTACGCAGCTTCCTATCGCAAATCATCCCGAACATTAAATGATAGATAACAACAAAAAACAAGAAATTAAATAAGAAATGGATTCGAAACAAATTGATGTGATGGTGGCTGACGCCTCACATGAAGTTTACGTAGACAAGATTTTGGATACCATCCGGGAAGCTGCCAAGGTACGCGGAACGGGCATCGCAGAACGCACACACGAATACGTAGCTACTAAAATGAAAGAAGGAAAGGCCATCATAGCCTTGTGTGGAGATGATTTTGCCGGTTTCACCTACATAGAGAGCTGGGGTAACAAGCAATATGTAGCAACCTCCGGTTTGATAGTACACCCCAAATATCGGGGACTAGGGCTGGCAAAACGTATCAAGACCGCTTCTTTCCGCCTGGCACGCCTACGCTGGCCTAATGCTAAAGTTTTCAGTCTCACCAGCGGAGCTGCCGTCATGAAAATGAATACCGAGCTGGGATATGTGCCCGTCACCTTCAACGAACTGACCGATGACGAATCGTTCTGGAAAGGTTGCGAAGGCTGTATAAACCATGATATATTGGTAGCTAAGAACCGTAAATTCTGCATTTGCACAGCAATGCTTTACGACCCGAAGCTGCACGAAGAGGATAAAATATAAAAATACTAAGGATATGGAAAAGAAGAAAGTAGTAGTCGCATTCAGCGGAGGTTTGGATACCTCGTTTACGGTGATGTATCTTACCAAAGAAAAAGGGTACGAAGTATATGCAGCTTGTGCCAATACGGGCGGTTTCAGTGCTGAACAGTTGAAGACAAACGAAGAAAATGCCTACAAGCTGGGCGCCAAAGAATACGTCACCCTCGACGTGACGCAGGAATACTATGAGAAAAGCTTGAAATACATGGTATTCGGCAATGTTTTGCGTAACGGCACCTATCCTATCTCTGTAAGTTCCGAACGTATCTTCCAAGCATTGGCCATTGCACGCTATGCCAACGAAATCGGCGCGGATGCCATCGCCCACGGTTCTACAGGTGCGGGTAACGACCAGATTCGTTTCGACATGACTTTCCTCGTCATGGCTCCGGGCGTGGAAATCATCACGCTGACACGCGACATGGCACTGAGCCGTCAGGAAGAGATTGATTATCTGAACAAACACGGCTTTGCCGCCGACTTCACCAAACTGAAATACTCCTATAACGTAGGTTTGTGGGGCACTTCCATCTGTGGTGGCGAGATTCTGGATTCCGCGCAGGGATTGCCCGAAAGCGCCTATCTGAAACACTGCACCAAAGAGGGCAGCGAGCTGTTGCGCCTCACTTTTGAAAAAGGTGAGCTGAAAGCCGTGAACGACGAGACATTCGACGACCCCATCAAAGCCATCCAGAAGGTAGAAGAGATTGGTGCGGCATACGGTATCGGCCGCGACATGCACGTAGGCGACACGATTATCGGTATCAAAGGCCGCGTAGGTTTCGAAGCTGCCGCACCTATGCTGATTATCGGAGCACACAAGTTCCTCGAGAAGTACACTTTGAGCAAATGGCAACAATACTGGAAGGACCAGGTAGCCAACTGGTATGGCATGTTCCTGCACGAAAGCCAATATCTGGAACCAGTAATGCGCGACATCGAAGCCATGCTGGAATCCTCGCAACGCAACGTAAACGGTACGGCTATCCTCGAACTTCACCCGCTCTGCTTTTCTACCGTAGGTGTAGAAAGCAAAGATGACCTTGTGAAAAACAAGTTTGGTGAATACGGTGAGATGCAGAAAGGATGGACGGCAGAAGATGCCAAGGGCTTCATCAAAGTAACCTCCACAGCACTGCGTGCTTATTATTCAAATCATAAAGACGAGAAAATCTAAATGACCGGCAGGAAGCAAAAACTGACACGTCCCCGGACTGGAAGGATGCTTTCAGGCGTATGTGCAGGACTGGCAAACTTTTTCGGACTCGATGTCTCATTGGTGCGTATCGTCTATACGTTCGCCACGATCTTTACTGCATTTGCAGGCATACCCATATACATTATAATGCTAATTGTTATACCACAAGAACCAAATAGATATTATCGAAATGATTAAAGTAGGAATCATCGGCGGAGCCGGATACACGGCAGGCGAACTGATACGTTTGCTGCTCAACCATCCGGAAGCGGAAATCGTTTTCATAAACAGCTCAAGCAACGCCGGCAACAAAATTACCGACGTACACGAAGGACTGTACGGCGAAACAGACTTGGTATTTACCGACCAGCTCCCGCTGGAAGAAATCGACGTACTCTTTTTCTGTACGGCACATGGCGACACGAAGAAGTTCCTCGAAAGCCACAACGTGCCCGAGGAACTGAGAATCATCGACCTCTCCATGGACTACCGCATAGCCTCTCCCGAACACGACTTCATCTACGGCCTGCCGGAGCTGAACCGCCGTGCCACCTGCAAAGCAAAGCACGTAGCCAATCCGGGCTGCTTTGCCACCTGCATACAGCTGGGGCTGCTACCGCTTGCCAAACATCTGATGCTGAATGATGATATCATGGTGAACGCCATTACCGGAAGTACCGGCGCCGGTGTGAAACCGGGCGCCACGAGCCACTTCAGCTGGCGCAACAACAACATGAGTGTCTACAAAGCTTTCGAGCACCAGCATGTGCCCGAAATCAAGCAATCGCTCAAACAGCTGCAGAACAGCTTTGATGCGGACATTGACTTCATCCCCTACCGCGGCGACTTCCCGCGCGGCATCTTCACCACCATTGTGGTGAAGACCAAAGTGGCCCTGGAAGAAATCGTCCGCATGTACGAAGAATATTACGCCAAAGATTCCTTTACCCACATCGTGGAGAAGAATATCGACCTGAAGCAAGTGGTAAACACCAACAAGTGCCTCATCCATCTGGAGAAGCACGGCGACAAACTGCTTATCATTTCCTGCATCGATAACCTCCTGAAAGGCGCCAGCGGACAAGCTGTCCATAACATGAATTTAATGTTTAACCTGGAAGAGACCGTAGGATTACGGTTGAAACCTTCTGCATTCTAAAAAAAATGAATTTATTCGACGTATACCCTCTCTTTGACATCAACATCGTCAAAGGAAAAGGCTGCCATGTATGGGACGAGAACGGTACCGAATACCTCGACCTCTACGGTGGCCATGCAGTCATCTCAATCGGACATGCACACCCACATTATGTAGAGATGGTGAGCAATCAAGTTGCTACGTTAGGATTCTACTCAAACTCAGTAATCAACAAGCTGCAACAGCAAGTGGCAGAGCGTTTGGGAAAGGTCTGCGGCTATGATGATTACTCACTCTTCCTCATCAACAGCGGTGCCGAGGCCAATGAGAACGCCTTGAAGCTCTCCTCCTTCTACAATGGCCGTACCCGTGTGATATCCTTCTCAAAAGCATTCCACGGACGTACCTCACTGGCGGTGGAAGTAACGAACAATCCTAAAATCATCGCTCCCATCAACAACTGCGGGCACGTCACCTACCTCCCGTTGAACGACATCGAAGCCATGAAGGCCGAATTGTCCAAAGGAGATGTCTGCGCAGTGATTATCGAAGGCATACAAGGTGTAGGCGGCATCCAACTGCCGACAGACGAATTCATGCAGGCTCTCCGCCAGGCTTGTACGGAACACAACACGGTCTTGATTCTCGATGAAATCCAAAGCGGCTACGGACGCAGCGGCAAGTTCTTCGCCCATCAGTACAACGGCATCAAAGCCGACATCATCACCGTGGCAAAAGGCATCGGCAATGGTTTCCCGATGGCAGGCGTACTCATCAGCCCGATGTTTACACCGGTATACGGGCAACTTGGAACCACTTTCGGTGGAAACCACCTGGCTTGCAGTGCCGCCCTTGCTGTGCTGGACGTCATAGAGCAAGAAAACCTGATAGAAAATGCAGCGCAAGTCGGCGACTTCCTGATGACAGAACTGAGAAAGCTCCCGCAAATCAAGGACGTTCGCGGACGAGGACTGATGATAGGACTGGAATTTGAAGCCCCCATCAAGGAACTGCGCCTAAGACTGCTGAAAGAGCAACATGTATTCACCGGCGTAAGCGGTACGAACGTGCTCCGCCTGCTGCCGCCTCTGTGCCTCAGCATGGACGAAGCAAAGGAATTCTTGAAACGCTTCAAGAAAGTTCTTTAATTTACCTACCTTTGCCAACAGACAACTCTTTTAACAACAAGAAAATATGAAAATAGCAATTATCGGTGCCGGAAATATGGGAGGCTCCATCGCCCGCGGGCTGGCAAAAGGAACAATCATCCCTGCCAGTGACATCATTGTCTCCAACCCCACCCAGAACAAATTAGACAAACTGAAAGCAGAATTTCCCGCTTTGCAAGTAACTAATGACAATCAGGAAGCAGTGACCGGTGCGGATATGATAATCTTTGCCGTGAAGCCATGGCTGATGAAACTTGTAGTAAAGGAATTGAAACTGAAAGGCACACAGATTCTTATCTCCGTTGCAGCCGGTATTCCCTTCGAAGAACTGACACACTATGCAGCAGACAAGGAAATGACCATGTTCCGTCTTATTCCCAATACAGCCATCAGCGAAATGGAAAGCATGACACTCATCGCCAGCCGCAATGCCACCAAGGAGCAGGAGCAGCTGATGCTGGACATTTTCAACCAGATGGGACTTGCCATGCTCATTCCCGAGGAAAAGATTGCGGCAACCACCGCCATGACTTCCTGCGGCATCGCCTATGTGCTGAAGTACATCCAGGCAGCTATGCAGGCCGGCATTGAAATGGGCATCTACCCCAAAGACGGCATGCGCATGGTGGCACAGTCCGTGAAGGGAGCAGCCGAGCTGATTCTGAACAGTGACACACACCCCAGTGTTGAGATTGACAAGGTGTGTACTCCCGGAGGAATTACCATCAAGGGAATCAACGAACTGGAACACGAAGGATTCACCTCCACTGTGATTAAAGCCATCAAAGCGAGTATTTAATGTGCCAATATGCCAACGCCCTGCGGTGTAACGGTGTATTTCAATAACAACCCATTTAAAACAAATATAATTATGGACGAACAAATCAGACAAATAGCCGAACGCCTGCGCGGACTGCGTGACGTATTGGAACTGACTGCCGACGATATCGCCCGCGACTGCGACATCTCTGCAGAAGAGTACCGCCTTGCCGAAACCGGAGAATTCGACATCTCGGTCAGCATGCTACAGAAGATAGCACGGCACTACGGCATATCACTGGACGCACTGATGTTTGGGCAAGAGCCCAAAATGAGCTCCTACTTCCTGACACGTGCCGGAAAAGGAACCAGTATAGAACGTACCAAGGCATATAAATACCAATCGCTGGCAGCCGGTTTCATCAACCGCACGGCAGACCCATTCATTGTGACCGTAGAACCGAAACCGGACAGCGAGCCGATACATTACAACAGCCATGCCGGTCAGGAGTTCAACCTCGTACTGGAAGGCCGTATGATGGTCAGCATCGACGGCAAAGACTTAATCTTAAATGAAGGAGACAGTCTGTACTTCAACTCCAAACTGCCGCACGGCATGAAGGCGCTTGACGGAAAGACTGTAAAATTCCTGGCAGTAATTATGTAATAAAGTTATGGTAGAAAGATTTTTATCTCAAACATCCTTCACCTCACAGGAGGACTTCATCAAGAACTTGAAGATAAACGTACCGGAGAATTTCAACTTCGGCTACGACGTAGTGGATGCCTGGGCCGCCGAGCAACCCGACAAACCCGCACTGTTGTGGACCAATGACCAGGGCGAATGCCGGCAATTTACCTTTGCCGACATGAAACGGTACACAGACATGACGGCTTCCTATTTCCAAAGCCTCGGCATCGGCCACGGAGACATGGTGATGCTGATACTGAAGCGCCGTTACGAATTCTGGTTCAGCATTGTGGCACTACACAAACTCGGTGCAGTGGTGATTCCCGCCACCCACCTGCTGACGAAGAAAGACATCGTATACCGTTGCAACGCCGCAGACATCAAGATGATAGTCTGCGCCGGCGAAAGCGTCATCACCGACCATATCACGGCAGCCATGCCGGAGTCTCCTTCTGTGAAACGCCTCGTAAGCGTCGGGCCGGAAGTTCCCGAAGGATTCGAAGACTTTCACAAAGGTATCGAGGCTGCCGCTCCTTTCGTGAAACCTGAACATCCGAATACGAACGATGACATCTCCCTGATGTACTTCACCAGCGGCACTACCGGAGAGCCCAAAATGGTGGCCCACGACTTCACCTATCCGTTGGGACACATCGTCACCGGCAGCTTCTGGCACAACCTGAAAGAGAGCAGCCTACACCTCACCATTGCCGACACCGGTTGGGGAAAAGCCGTGTGGGGCAAGCTCTACGGACAATGGATTGCCGGCGCCAACGTATTTGTATACGACCACGAGAAATTCACTCCCGCAGCCATACTGGAGAAGATACAAGATTATCACGTCACGTCGCTTTGTGCGCCGCCCACCATCTTCCGATTCCTCATTCACGAAGACCTCACGAAGTACGACCTATCCAGTCTGGAATACTGCACCATCGCCGGAGAAGCATTGAACCCCGCCGTATTCGAGACCTTCAAGAAGTTGACGGGCATCAAGCTGATGGAGGGATTCGGACAGACCGAAACGACCCTTACCGTTGCCACCATGCCATGGATGGAACCGAAACCCGGCAGCATGGGATTGCCCAATCCGCAATACGAGGTAGACCTGATAGACCACGAAGGACGTTCCGTGGAAGCCGGTGAGCAGGGACAGATTGTAATCCGTACCGACAAAGGCAAACCGCTGGGATTGTTCAAGGAATACTACCGCGATGCCAACCGCACCCACGAGGCATGGAACAACGGCATTTACTACACGGGAGACGTAGCCTGGAAGGACGAAGACGGCTACCTCTGGTTCGTAGGCCGCGCCGACGACGTCATCAAAAGTAGCGGCTACCGCATCGGTCCGTTCGAAGTGGAAAGTGCATTGATGACCCACCCAGCCGTAGTGGAATGTGCCATTACCGGTGTGCCCGATGAAATCCGCGGCCAAGTGGTAAAAGCTACGATTGTGTTGGCAAAAGAGTACAAGGCACGCGCTGGAGAAGGGCTTGTCAAGGAGTTGCAGAACCATGTGAAGAAAGTGACGGCTCCCTACAAATACCCACGTGTCATCGAATTTGTTGATGAGCTCCCCAAAACCATCAGCGGGAAAATCCGCCGGGTGGAAATCCGGGAGAACGACCGGAAATAATGCTCGCCACCCAGCATCCGAATCATAAGACAGCATCCGGGTGAATGAATAAGGAGGGGGTAAAACCGAAGTCGGCCATTCTATTGGCGATTTCAGTTTTACCCCCTCTTTTTACAAATAGTTGTCTCATTGTGAATGTCAAAAGGATAAAAAAACTATATTTGCACGAAATTAAACTTCACTCGGAACATTTATAAACAAGAAAGACCGACACGGCATATGAAAAATAGCATGCAGATATGGAAAATACTGGCTTTCTTAGGAGCGGTACTTTTCTTGTCTGATACAATATACGCCCAACAATGGACATCCGATAGCCATTCGGAATACAAACGGGACACACTCCCTTTCTCACAGCGCTTCATCCACAGATTAGGCGTAGAAGGGCGTGCTGGCTATATTTTTCAGACCAACCCTTTTCTGGAGTACTCCAACCACCAATACAAGCCCATGAAAAATGCCTATGCCGGCCATCTGAAATACTCCTTCCAGCTCCGTCCCCACACCGTTGCCGACCAGGCTTATATAGGAGCCTATCAAGGGATTGGAGTCGGCTATTTCAACTTCGGCAATCCGGAAGAGCTGGGCAACCCGCTGGCGGTCTATCTGTTTCAAGGGGGACGTATCGCCCAATTCAGCCCCCGCATATCCTTGAACTATGAATGGAACTTCGGCGCATCGTTCGGCTGGAAACCCTACGATGAATACGACAACCCGGAGAACCAGATTATCGGCTCGAAAGTGAATGCTTATCTCAATGTGAACCTCTACTTAAAGTGGGCACTCTCCCCCAAGTTCGACCTGATGATAGGAGCTACCGGAAGCCACTTTTCCAACGGAAACACCCAATATCCCAACTCCGGTCTGAACACGGTGGACTGTAAAGTGGGGCTGGTATATAACTTTAACCGCAGAGCGGATGAGCTTGCCCAGTCATGGCAACGCCCTATCGTTCCTCCATTCCCCCGCCACGTCAGCTACGACCTGACTTTGTTCGGCTCCTGGCGAAAGAAAGCAGTGGCCCATGAAGGCAGTAGTGGCCAGGTACCCGCACCCGGCACTTACAACGTGGTCGGTTTCAGCTTTGCACCCATGTACAACTTCGGCTATAAATTCCGCGCCGGTGTGGCGTTGGACGGCGTATACGACCACAGTGCGAACATGAAAGAATCGTACGAAGAAGAGAACGGCTTCTATACCCCGCCTGCCAAAAAGCAGATGGCGCTGGGCTTATCTGCCCGCGGAGAGTTTGTCATGCCTTACTTCACGGTAGGTATCGGTCTGGGAGCCAACGTTCTGCACGGCGGCGGTGACATGAAGTCTTTCTATCAGATTCTTGCCCTGAAAATAGACGTAACACGCAATTCGTATCTCCATATAGGATATAACCTCCGGGAATTTCATGAGCCCAATTATCTGATGTTGGGTATCGGCTATCGGTTCAATAACAAACGCCCCAAGCTGTTCTGAACAATAAAGAGGAGGCTATTTATATAGATTCTTTTATTTCATCTGCAAGCACATATTAGCAAGTGCCACGCGCATATCATCTACTATAGTATTATAGTTAGTTTGTTAGTTCACAGCGATGAACACTTTGTTCAAGTATAGAGAAACAGTTTGTTCCAATAAGGAAAAACAGTTTGTTTTCATATGATGAAACGAAATGTTTTGTTAAGGGAAACAAAGTGTTCGCCATAATGAAACAACTTGTTCTATTAAGGGAAACACTTTGTTCGCTATAGGGAAACGGTCTTTCATATCAAGAGCTTATAAAGAAAAAGCTCTGCAAATCAATGATTCACAGAGCTTAATCGAGTACTCGAAGCGGGACTTGAACCCGCACAGCCGCAATGGCCAAAGGATTTTAAGTCCTTCTCGCCGGGCCACCATTCGAGCTTATATTAATCTATAAATCAATAATTTATCTAATGCTACTTACTAATACTTAATATTTGGTTTAACTATTGGTTTAACTAAAGTATTAAATCAAGATTAGTTAATAAATAAGTTTACAATCTCATTATGTATTTAATAATATTATCACTTCACTTCTCAACTTTGGTAAATGATTAATAACCATGCTCCCAAATATATCAGCAGACAAGCTGTCATTATAACGGAAATAACAGTAAAGTTTAATTCAACATTTCTGTAATAGGGGGCTTTATCCTCTCTAAAAGGTTGTATTAGTCCATACATGGAGTTAAATGGGGCTCTCCATTAATCTCTTTATCTTTTATAATGGCTAAGTAGTGTATAGTTGAAATACAGCCATCTCTCCATTCCAGTATTTAATAATGAGATATTAACATTAGTTTCCCCTCTGTAATATGGTTAACTTCGTATCAGATTAATTCAATTATCAATTATCAAATTAATACAATTATGAGACTTACCAAGAATAACTCTTCTAAGAGTTGCACTATCTACTACCTACCACAAGAGATTAAAGAAACTATGGTTACAGAGGTCAGTTACCTGCCTATTACCAGAGAGAGACTGGAGCAGTTCTTTAAAGATGCGGCAAGTAAACGAAAGCCTAAGTTAGTCAAGAAGCGGAAACAGTCAAGGCAGCAAGGGAGTTAATTCCATGCTGCCTTTATACTTCAATACTTATTTCCTTTTATAAGTCATTTTAGCATATTCTACCCCTCCATCATCCTCTTTCTCCATATATTCAAGAACTAACTTGCTGTTGGATATCTCAAGAACATTCAAATCAAGAGCATAAGTGGCATCAATAGGTCTAAGTGTCAGCAGCTTATTACTCAATGCCCATTTCCCTTCATCTAATTCCGAATTATCCAAATCATATTCAGTATATGTACCGTCAGCTCTGAATGTAAGATTACCAAAATATTCGCATTCATCTTTAGGTGCATGACTCCATTCTCTGTTTTCTTCAGGATATTCTGGCTCTATTTCATACCCTTCTTCGTAAGTTAGTACCCATTGACCTACAATGTTCTCTGTAGTAGGTGTACTTTCTTCTTCGTCATCATCACTACATGCTGCGAAGTTAACACTCATAATTACGGCTACGATAGCCATTCCAATCAATCTTAATGTCTTCATTGCTATAAATCTGTTTATGCCTCTACGTCCCTAATAGGTGGCAGTTAATAATAAATAGTTGTATCAGTGTGAGGAACACAGCGATAGCTGCACACTTCATAAATGAGTTGTCAATTAATAAGTAGTAGTCTGTATCTTTACGGTTAATTCATGTATTATAGTCAGTGTCCCCTAACTGACTGTTATACAATAAAGAAGCGTGGGAACATTGAATATTACCTAATCTGAGGCTCTGGACTGCCCAAACACAAGTAATAAACAATAGCCCACGCCAAACGTTATATAGTCCACTTGACTAAGTGGGTATATAGCATTGACGTGAGCGTCCTTGCCTATTATCCTTGTGTTTTGAAATTGTCCAGATTTCAGATTAAGGATAATATCTTAAACGCTCTTCGTTAACTAATATGTCCTTTCAGCCTTAACTCATTAAGTGTCTGAAATTGCTGCAAAGTTACGAATTTGCGTCTGATTGGCAAGAACTTATTGTTTATTAAATGCAGAAAGGCATTCCTACTCCATAAATCAAGGTTAGGAGCAAATTTGTAAAAGGTCTATATAAGTAGAAATTTATAAATTTACTCCCAACTTGAATTGTAGGCTTAAAAGGCTGTTCCACTCCATTCTTAATAATTGGTGAGCGCAACCGCCAGTAATCAAAAACTAAGGCAGTCATAGGTATTAAGTAGTTCTTCCTGCCTTAATCCCAAGTATCTCTTAGTAATGGCTACAGAACTGTGATTGAATAGCTCCATGAGTTTGACAAGTGCAAGCTCCGAACTCTCGCTGTTCATGTTATAGACCTGCCTGCCGAAAGTCTTTCTAAGGCTGTGGCATGAGAAGTTGCCTATATGCAGCCTATATTTCCTTTTAACCTCTTTGAGGACTACATTTATCCTCTGTATGGAATAGACCGTACCTTTCCGGCTAACCAATATAGGCGCGTCTATGCCTATAGGACTGATATGCTTGTAGCAGTCACAGATATGCTTCTGTAGCTGCATGTTAATTCTCACAGTCCTTTGCTTTCCCGTCTTGATCTCGATAACGGTAAATTCCTCCGCATCCAATATCTGTTTCCAGCGTAAAGCCAGAATGTCAGATATTCTTAAGCCAGTGAAACAGCCCAGAGCAACAAGAAGCGAGATTTTATAATTCCCGTCTTTGGCTAACTTCCTTATCAAGTTCATTGCCTCGCTCCATTGCAGATAATCTGCTGTAGTGCTTGAATATTTTAAACTCATAATGTTCAGTTTTGTATGTAAATGAATAAAAGTGAATGTCATTTTTAAGTTGGAATATACAACTTATTGATAATCAAAGAAACATTCACTAATAACAGAAGTGAATATAATAAATAAAGGACACCAAGTTAATGATGTCCTTTGTTACGTTCAAGCCTATATAAACGGCAAATAGGCTTCATCCAATGCACCGCTCTCAATAATCTTTTTGCAAAGTTCATGTGAGGCTTGATTTCTAAGGTCTGTACCATAGCTTTCATCACCAACCATCTGAATGATTGCCACAATGGTTCTCATAAGCTCCTGCTGTAGTGTACGGTGATAATACCTCGTACTCTCTGCAAACCTTTTAGGATTCCAACTATAATCGTTCAAGGCTCTTTCAAGTTCTTGCGCTGCCTTGTATTCGCGACTGTCTTCTATTACCATATCTTTTAATATTTAAGAGGTTTATAAATAAAAAGAGCACCTATACCTTATTATATAGATGCCCTCCATACCAAGCTATCCTTTGATAATGGCGTAGCCCAGCAGCAGGATATATCCCACCGCTATAAATGGAAACAATGCCATTGCAATGAAGAATACCAAAGTCGCCAGTAACACATAGAATAAATTCCGTAGCATAATCTCCAGTTTTGAGAAACCAGTAATAGGATATAATTCCAGATACAGCTAAGAAAGAAACCAACTGTATCTTTCATCACCATGCAGAGCGGATGCAATACCCGTTGCCAGTTCTGTAGCGTTGTAGGCTCTATCCAGAAAGCTGTCTATGTAGCTGCTCTTGTTGCTGCCAGTAAGCAGGTTGTAGAACTTCCACATGGATAGGTCACTGCCAAGACTGCCAAAGTTATCATCATTAATGTAGGCTTTAGCCACACTGTTTACTTGTGTATCAGTAAGCAGCATTCTGGGGATAGCCTTCTGCTGCCCTTGCGGTAACAGTGGGTAAAGTCGCATCCTGCCAAGTAAGGTCACAAACTGGTGCTCATTTAGGCAGGTATCGCCTAAACTCTGCATCATGTGGATATTCTTGGCTGCATTGAAATTATTAAGCAGTTCCAATGTAGCCTTGAACAGTTCCTTTGTGCCCATTACCTTTATATCATCCTTATATCCGTCTGTAAACACGCACATGTTACAGCATACGGTATTCTTGAACGATACAGCCAGTCTGAACAGTTCCGGGCTTTTCTTGGTAGCAAGGTTCTCCCTATTCAATGCACGTACCCCCACTATGGAAAGGTTGAGCCTATTCCCAGACACTTCCTCATAGATGGATGGTATGTCTATGGCGAAAGCGCACCTTTCATAATACTGGGTCGTGTCAGCTTCCGTCAGCAGGTTCTTGGGTTTGTTGATGGCTTCCGGCTTTCTTCCCTTTATCACATGGCTGCACCTTATGTCTGGTTGCTCTATCCGTTCACCGCTATAGAATGAACTGGCAGCTTCCCAGACCGTTTCAATGAATGCGTTGTGTGAAATGGTAAGTTCATTATCCTTGCTGAATACTGGTATCACACAGTCATTCTTCAAGTGCTCCAAACTCACCTCCACGGAATTAGCCTCAATGAAATGGTTCACCTTCTTGGGCTTTGTAATCTCTTCCACAACTACCGTTGCATCCTCTGCAAATTCTCCTAAATTACAGTTCCTTCTCTGTGCCATGACTGGCATAATCTGTAATGCTTCCATAATCTGTAAATTATTAAGTTGATAATTAGAAATTTCTCCATCTGAATGCCATATAAATGATAATGTACAGCACTATGGCAAACATTACCTTTGGGGCTGCAATGAACGGTACAACGAGTATTGCACCAACCGTCAGAATTGCTTTTAAATCTTCCATAAGCGATAATTTATTGGTTAGTAATGAATGAATTGAAAGGGAATGGCGCTTTATAATGTAATGCCCCATAGACTTCCGCAATTGTGTTCTGTAATACACAGACATTACTGTAGTAGCCAGTAATACCGTAACCAAAGCGTTTGCGGTCTGGAATGCGATTGCGTTAAACCGTTCATTTCCCATCTAAGAGAGGTGAGGGACATTAGGGGTAACATGACAATAAAGCGCATAATATACACCTTATGCCTGCTTTCTGGCTGATAATTTCACTTTATGCAGTCTTAGTAACTGTATGGAAAGAGTTCCCGTATCTGGAAGGGAGGGGGGGGATTATTTAGAGACTACCTAATTTGAGTTGGGGTATAACAAGAAACTCCAGACCCGTTTAATGGTCTGGAGTTCAATCCTACTCAATCAATGCCTTAATTTCCTTTATGGTTCTATGCCTTCTCAACGTCTGCCCAAGCTGCTTATATCCCTGCTCCAAGAATGGATATTTATCTGTTATCACCCTTAATTCCCGTTGCTCATTGTCCGTTAGGGAAAGCTTCTCCTTCAAGTCACAGAAGCGTTTGAGGCGGTCTCTGAATTGTGGCGGTTTGAGAGCATCCTTTACTACGCTGTCATCTGCGATACTCCACTCATACCCTTTGGTTACTGTCATCCCCAATTCCTTATAAGCCTCTTGCAGTGCTTCGGACGACCTATATACTATATGTGTAGTCCAGTGTTGGTAGAGCTTTAACTGGGCAACCATGTCATTGACTTCGTATCTGTCACCTTTCTTGATGATATATGTATGGACGCCCAGTCTCTCAAACTCCTTATCCTGCTGCTTTAATATCTTTATATCAGTCTCCCTATTCAGTTGCTCCATCCTTCTGCGAGCAGTAGCAAGTTCGTCCTCTATCCTCTCCTCCATCACATCAAACGGAACGTAGTAGTTGACAGCCTTTGCATTGAATATATGGACTATCTTGTTTCTGAAAGGGTTGGACTTGGTTCTGATACGTCCTGCAATCTGGGGAATATCCATGTCAATGCTGATTAGGGTATGCTTGTTGTAGCCGTCACTGACGATAAAGCATATTGCCGTCTCTGAATAATAGTCCACTCCTTCAAATGCCTTGCAGGTCACGAATGTAAACCGTTTAACTGGGGCTGTTGAACTGGAGATTTCAAAGCCTTCCAGCTTGTAATGGTTCATCTCGTCGTCAGCGCATATAATCCTGCACTCATCATTGGTCAGCTTGGCTTGTTTAAGTATCTCCTTAATCTCCCTTACGCTGTTGACAAAGAAATATGCCTCCTCACTCTTAATCCCGTCCAACACAAAGTGACCGTTGTCTTTATAATGCTTGATAACATTAACTGCTGTAGTGCTTGCTTTGACACATGGGCAGGGGTAGATTGTAATCTTATCCACTATCTGCCAGTTGGCAATATATTCCTTCATTTCGGCAAATACTTTGGGCTTAAACCGTTCTGGGATAGGAGTTGCAGTTAAGAAGCAATGAGACTTGAAGCATTTGAACTTCTCTATAATCTGATTTATTACCTTTGTCCTAAAGCCATACTGCTTTAACAAATTGTGGTACTCATCCACAAGTATCTTGAATTCAAGCGGATTAATGAGGTCAATCAGTTTATCCACCTTGTCATACGTACAGATTATCTTCTTAACTCCGTCCTTAGCAAGAAACTTGTTCAACTGGATTTGTACTGTCTTAGTGAACTTGCCATATAAACCAAACAGTCTGTCATTAGTAGGATTTACGCCTGCTTGAATTTGTGACTTCTTCCAAGCAATGTCCCTGCCGTCTTTATCCTTAGGTGGGTAGCACTTATTGATTACCAGCTCTGTTGTAGGTACGGCAATAATGTAATTCTCGTCATTGGTAAGCGCTATTGTAGTAGCACCGCATCCCGTCTTTACCTTGTTGAAGATGCAATTCTTTGGGAAGTCGTCCATAATGAGGAAACCGTCCCGTTCTTGAATATCCAACTTTATCATAAGTTATCTTTTGTGATTTTAAATATGTTACCTGTGACCCTAATTATTGGACTTTAAATAATCCTAAACTCTGAATACTGGGGTAACTGACCGTTTTATATAGAGGGAATTCACCACTTTCTGGGAATTTCAACTCTATCATCATTTCTACTTGGTGATTGGAAAACAGCTGTCTGTGACCCCAATAATCAGACTACAGATTACTCTCAACTTCAATTATTAGGGTAAACCACCTTATTATATGGGGGAAATTCACCACTCTGGAAGAATTGGGAGCAGAAGAGCCAACCTCTCACATTGGCTCTGGTTCTTATTAGCAGACTTCTTCCGCTTCCAGATAAGGAATGTCCTCATCTGCATCAGTGGAGGCTGTCCCAGTCCCTTCAACTGGAATGATAATAGGATTGTCATTCCGTTCTCTTATCTTCTTGAACTGCTCCATCACCAAACTCTCATCCAGATTTCCATGCGTATTGAACATTGCCGCCTTGTCATTCTGGGTGATGGTCTGGAATATCTTAATAGCTTCGTTGGCGTCTCCTGCAGTTGTTTTGATATTATTAAATTGCTGAATTAGGTGTCTCTTGGCAATATCCTTGTCATCAAAGCCTTTATCCTTGCAGATTTGGATGAACTTGTTGCCTATCTCCATATTATAGGCTGGAATGATAGGCTTCTTCACCTTCTTCCCTTTCTCATCCTTCCCAGAGCATAATAGAGAGAAGTCAGACTTTGATATGGCGTTATTATTGCCACAAAAGATAAGGTTCAGTGTTGAGATTGGATAACCGTCTGGGTTCTTCTCGCTCTTTATCAGTTCGTTATACCGTTGCAGGAATTCGCTGTCTGGGTTAATATTGGCTGCACCACGTACATAATCTGGGGTAGTCCATTCCTTCTTAGTAATATTAATCTCATTGATATATTCGGCAATGGTTTCATTCCCTTGCAATTCAACTTCAATGGCAGGGACATCTATCGTTTCCTTTCCGTTCTCTGCTGCCCATTCATTATAGAGGGCTGCGGCAATAACCCTATGCTGACCGTCCAATACAAGGAAATATTTGGCAGCATCTTCCGGCTTTATATCTTGCCCATTAATATCAACCAAGCTAATATCGCCAGTTTTAATTACATCTTCCGCCTTAATGACTTGTATCTGCTCTGCCTTTCTGTAGCCTTTGACCTTCATCATGGCTAATATCTTCTCTACATTGCCCAAGTTGATGGAACGATTAATACCCTTAGCGAAAGCTATGTTTCTTACTTCATTATTAGCTACAATTTTAATTGTCAAATAATTCTTTTTCATTATTATTTAATTTTAAATTAATAAATACATTTATAAATTAGTGCAATCTTCAACTTGGCGCCTTATCGTTTCTGATTACGTTGCAAAGTTGGGGAATACTTAGAAGGTGGGTTATAAAGAATAGAATGCGATTTGAAGGATATTCTTTATATATAAGATAACCAAATAGTTAGATATTATAAGGATATAAAAAAACTACCACGTAATTACATGGTAGTCTGTGAGGATTGGCAGCATATTGCTTACCAGAGGTATTCTGTGGATTGATTATTGGGAGAGAAATTGTAGTCCTCTATCCGCTTGGGCTTCCATTGCGGTTTGTAGCCTTGCTTCACCAAGTAGGCTATAGCGGCATTGGTGTAGTTCTCGTCATTATTGAAACTGTCCGCTTCAAATAATATCTCCATGTAGCCTAAAGTCATACGTATCTGCTCGCTTCTGGTCTTTAAGGCTGAACACTTCTGCAAGAGATGGAATGTACCGTACATGATTAAGTTGCAGGCTGCATTATTGGCTTTCCTGCCTTTCCTTTCTGAATACACCTCCTTCAATTCCGCTTGCGCCTCTTCCAGACTGTCAACTCCCAAGTAAATATGCAAGTAGTTGTCAAGCAAGTCAGTCAGCCAATAGCAGGAGTTGTCAAGCCTAATCTTCTTTACCCCGTTATCAATGGTGATGGAATTTAGTGCCCTTACCTCCTTCTTTCTGGAAGGTGAGTATCTCTTGGTGTTCAATAACTCAAACAGCTTTAGCATTTCTGGACGGACTTGTTCCAGATACGGAAGTGTATTCTCTGAAATGGCAATCTCCGTATAAAGTTCATCCTTTACATGCTTGTCATATATGGCAGCTACAAACAGAAGGGATATTCCTATTACTTCATCTTCATCTGATACGCCATACTCCTCCAGAAGTTCCAATATTTCAGTCAGTATCTTATCATTGGATAGGGTTATGAATACTTCGTGCTCTGTATCCATAATGAAACTGGCAGCATCAAACAGTGTACTTGTTGAGGCTGGTCTGGGGGCATAGCGGTGATAGTCAAAAGCACCGTTATCCACCGCGTATTCATCCAGATACGGGAATGGCATACGATACTTGGAAACTATCTCCTCACCTGCCCCATTAGGGTAATGAAGGTGGTATGCTGCTTGTAGTTCATTTAAGAACATGGCACGTCTGTAGCCAAAGCATTCTGCCAGTATAGGCTCTAACGTCCTCAACTCTGGAATTGGTATTGAGTAGGTTATCATGTCATATCTGTATTAGTGCCGTAAAGATAAATAATGCCACTCCATTATGCAACAGAGCGGCATTATAAATTAGAGTAAATGCTTCATTGCATCATCTAATTGAGCATTCTCAAAACTATCAAGATATATCTGTGTCACTCGTTCTGAACTATGCCCTAAAGACTCACAGATAACAGACGTTGATACTCCTGCACGCTTCAATACAGTAGCATAAGAATGACGAGCGACGTAACTGGAAATCTTCAACTCAATACCCAACTCCTTCCCAATATCCTCTAAATACCCATTCACATTGGCCAACACATCATAAATTCGATTCCTTATCTGACGTGGAGAACGCTCTCTATTATCCAATATAGGGAATATATATCTACGCTGTGGGGAACGATAACGGTTCATTATTTCTATAGCTTTCTCTTGCAATGGTAACATTATCAACTTCTTTGTCTTCTGACGGACATAAACCAAACGTTCCCCTTCAATATTCTTACCTGTTAAACATGCCATATCAGTAAAGTTTATACCACCCATTAGGTAAGAGAACGTAAACATATCAACTGCCAATCTTTTATAGAAACGTCCCCCTGATGTATCATATTCTATTACCTGCTTCATCTGTTCTTTGGTTATCGCCCGTTTAGCCGTCTCTTTATGCAATTTAGACACCTTATACTTCTTAAACGGATAGCAGTCTGGCTTTACCAATCCCTCAGTCAAAGCCAAATTATAAACCGCTCGTAGCGTTCTGAAACGAATACCAATAGTATTATCTGCCAACTTAGAACATCTCAACCATACTTCATACGATTTTAGCCAATTCACATCTATCTCAGAGAAGTAAATATCCAGATGCCCCTTATACTTGTATAGTGAATTATATACCTGTTGTACAGAGAGCGCATACCCTAACCTACCCTCGTCTTTAAGTTGAGCTATATACTCATTAAACAGTTCACCAACAGTCTTAACTTTCTGAGTGGTAGTAGTAGCCTCAATTAGTGTAGCAAGCGAATACTCTCGCTGCTCTGTACTAAATTCAAGTATCTGTTCTGAATACCTCTGTTCCTGCTCATTAATAACCTTTAATATCCGCTCACGATTAGGACAATTACGCTTAGGTTTGTTCTTCTCAAAGTCCCAATACTGAGATTTTACAGAGATGCCAAGGCTTACATACTTCTTCTTACCACTCATACAAACACGAAGCATGAGAGGATGCTCACCATTACTAAGAACTTTAGACTTGTAACACAATACGTTAGCTGTAGCTTTCATTACAATTTCGGTTTAACTCTTGGTTTAACTCAATAGTATAATTCCCGTTTAAATCCGTATTAATACAAGCATAAACCAGAATAATCCCTATAAAGAAAAAGCTCTGCAAATCAATGATTCACAGAGCTTAATCGAGTACTCGAAGCGGGACTTGAACCCGCACAGCCGCAATGGCCAAAGGATTTTAAGTCCTTCGTGTCTACCATTCCACCATTCGAGCATCCTAAAAAGGGAAAAGAGAGCGGAAAACGAGACTCGAACTCGCGACCCTAACCTTGGCAAGGTTATGCTCTACCAACTGAGCTATTTCCGCATTTGGAGAACGGGTGCAAAGATAAACAGTTTTCCCGTTTCTGCCAAATTTTTTTTTATAAAAGTACAGTACTCGAAGCGGGACTTGAACCCGCAGGACCTTTTACCTGCCCAGCAACTCTTTCTCCGCAGCTTGCATGGTCTCAAAATTGAAACCCTCTACCACTTTCTGCATCAAGGCAGAGATTTCATCGTTGCAAAGGTTCCCGATACTGCCTTCATGGGTATGATGTACCTCTTTGCTGTGCGAGAAGTTCCCGGCTTCAATATCCAGTCCCACCTTCTTGTAGGCATCGCGGAAAGGCATCCCTTCACGTGCCAAGCGGTTGACTTCCTCCACACTGAAAATAAGCAGATACTTGTCATCATCAAGAATATGTTCGTTCACCTTGATTTCATTCATAATGTAAGTCGTCATCTGCAGACAGTCTTTCAGTTCCTGAAAAGCAGGCAGGAAGACCTCTTTGATAATCTGCAAGTCACGGAAATAGCCGGAAGGAAGATTGTTGGCTATCATCATAATCTGCTGGGGAAGGGATTGCAGTTTGTTGCACTTGGCACGCGTCAGTTCAAAGACGTCCGGGTTCTTCTTGTGAGGCATGATGCTGGAGCCGGTAGTGCAATCGTCCGGCAGCTTCACAAAACCGAAGTTCTGACTGTTGAACATACATGCGTCAAAAGCCAATTTCGATATGGTTCCGGCCACACTGGCAAGGGCGAAAGCTACATTACGCTCCATTTTGCCACGCCCCATCTGGGCATACACTACGTTGTAGTTGAGGGAATCAAATCCCAAAAGACGGGTAGTCATCGTACGGTTCAGCGGGAACGAGGAACCGTATCCCGCAGCAGAACCCAAAGGATTGCGGTTGCACATCTTGAAAGCTGCCTGAAGGAACATCATATCGTCCACCAGGCTCTCGGCGTATGCCCCAAACCAAAGTCCGAAAGAAGACGGCATGGCTATCTGCAAGTGTGTATAACCCGGCATCAGTACATCCTTGTAGCGTTCGCTCTGCATAACCAGCACATGGAACAATTGCTCCACAGCTTCCGCCACCTCCTTTATCTCTGCACGGGTAAAGAGCTTCAAATCGAGCAACACCTGGTCGTTGCGCGAACGTCCGCTGTGTATTTTCTTACCTATATCACCCAAGTTGCGCGTCAGCATAAGTTCCACTTGTGAGTGAACGTCTTCCACTCCCTCTTCTATCACAAATTCTCCACGCTCGGCCATTGCGTAGATTTTCTTCAATTCGGCCAGCAATTGCCGCAGTTCTTCCTTCGTCAATAAACCAATGCTTTCGAGCATCGTGATGTGCGCCATGGAACCCAGCACATCGTGCTTTGCCAAATAAAGGTCCATTTCACGGTCACGGCCTACCGTGAAGCGTTCGATATCCTTATTTACCTGAACGGATTTTTCCCAAAGTTTCTGAGCCACGTTGTTTCTAATGATTAATGATTAATATTGTATCATCGCCAGCATATCTGCCATCTTCTCCAGTCCTTCCTGCAAGGGTTTCTGCACCATGGCCTTCATAAACGGATTTATATCCATGCCGATGGTCAGCTTCATTTTGCATTCGGTTTCGGTGACGGGTACAATCTGTATCCACAGATTGAAGGGCAGCGGTGAAGTGGTTGTTGCAAACTTGATACACTTGCAAGGTTCCTTCTCCACAATCTGCAACGTAATCTTTCCCACGGGAGCCACCTCTATCGTCATGCTCTCCGCATCAAAACTCAAGTTCTTCACTTTGTCTTCAGGCAGACGGTCTTTCACCTTCTCCAGATTGCTCAAGTCGGAAAGCTTTTCATAAACAGCTTCTTGTGAAGCCGGTACAACTTTCACTCCACTCTCAAATTTCGTCATAATCAATCGTATTCAAAAAGAAAAAAGAACTATCCGGACAGAATCTATCCGAATGGCTCTTTTATCCATATTAACATTTTTACAAATAAGTTCTTATTTCCCGGATTCCCAATGTGCAGGGTCTTTACGCCATTCATTCAGAGTCTCCACATCTTCTTCCTCGATATAGCCCGTACGCAACGCCACTTCCATCACAGCCTCGTAATTGGTCAGCGTCACCAAAGGCACTTTGGCATCCTTGAAAGCCTTTTCGGCAACCGGGAAACCATAAGTGTAGGCAGCCACCATGCCGATGACCTCACATCCGTCACGGCGGATAGCCTCTACAGCCTTTAAGCTGCTTCCACCCGTAGAAATCAAATCTTCCACGACTACCACCTTCATGCCGGGACGAAGTTCACCTTCAATCAGATTCTCCAGTCCATGGTCTTTCGGAGTGGAGCGTACATATACAAACGGCAGGTTCAATGCATCGGCCACCAAGGCACCTTGCGGGATAGCCCCCGTTGCCACACCGGCAATGGCATCCACCTGTCCGAAACGTTCCAAAATCAGACGCGTAATTTCAATCTTCACGAAACTACGGAGAGAAGGATAAGAAAGGGTTTTGCGGTTATCACAATAAAACGGAGACTTCCATCCGGATGCCCAAGTGAACGGGTTAGCCGGTTGTAGTTTAATCGCTTTTATCTTCAGCAACTTCTCTGCAAACAATCTTTCTAAAGTTTTCATAGCAAAACTAATCTATATATGATAAATATGGCGCAAAAATACGGAAACAGAATGAGAATAAAAAAGAGAAAGCCGATAATTTTCATTCGGAGTAGTCATTTTCCTCAGAAACCTCTATGCAACGACATATATCCTTCATTTCGAACCCTCTGCTCAAGGCAAAACGCACCAATTTGCCATTCAACTCATACTCACTTTCGGCACGGACGCTTTTACGCTTTGCCACCAGCAGCTTCTGCAGGACGGCGTGGTATTCCTCCTCATCAATCTCGTTCAAATAGGGCCAATAGACAGACGAAGGTATCTTTTTCAACTGGAGCGCCTGTCCTATTTTCATCTTGCCCCATTTGGCAAAACGGTATTTGTCGTTGATGAAAGCACGGCAGAAGCGCTCTTCATCAATGTACTTTTCTTGCTCCAGACGGTTGATGATACGGTCTATAGCATCATAGGCAATACCCCAGCGTTGCAGTTTCTCCGCAATCTCCGCCCGGCAATGCTCGGCAGTGGAGCAATATGCCGCCACTCTGTTCAAAGCTTCAGTTTCAGTTATTTCTATCATCGTTCTGCAATTACATACCGGTCGTTGCCGGAAATATCTTTTCGGATACGGACATTCGCATAGCCTTGCTTGCGAAGCATCGAAGCGACAGCTTCTCCAAATGCCCGGTTGATTTCAAAATAGAGTTGGCCGCCGGCCGTCAGCATGCTCCGTCCCAGTTCACCTATACGCCGGTAGAAACGGAGCGGGTCGCTGTCTGGAACAAACAAAGCCCCCGAAGGTTCCCAGTTCAAGACGTTTGGTTCCATGTCTCGCATTTCTGTTTCCGTAACATAAGGCGGATTACTGACGATTACATCAAAACACTCATCCTCAACCGGTTGACACATCAAGACATCACGCTGTACAAATTGCACAGAGGCCTGCAAAAGGCGGTTATTGTCACCGGCTATGGCAAGAGCTTCTCCGGAAATGTCCCAAGCAGTTACTTCCGCCTCCGGCAACTCTTTAGACAAAGTGACGGCAATACACCCGCTTCCGGTGCCAATATCGAGAATACGGGAAGCCGGAGCGACTTCCTTCAACATCCTCTCCACCAGCTCTTCCGTTTCGGGACGGGGAATAAGCACCCCCGGAGCCACCCGAAAAGTACGCCCCAAGAAACGGGCAGTACCCTGCACATACTGTATGGGTTCAAAATTGCACAGACGGGAAAGAATGCTTTCCAATTCCTTTTCATCGTTTGGAGATAAAATCATATCTTTGCCCAGGTAATAGTCAATATTACTCTGACCAAACATTTCACAGCAGACAATACGGGAAAGATTGGCCGCCTCCCGGGAAGGATAGCACTCCTGCAAAGCGCTGCGGATATGTGAAACGGTTACATTCATTCGGAGTCCGGTTTTATTCGGGCTGCAAAAGTAATCATTAATTTTGATTATTCAACCAAAAGGTAAGCAAGGATATGAATTCAGAAGAAGAGAAATACATGCTGCGATGTATTCAACTGGCACAAAACGGGCTATGCAATGCAGCACCCAACCCGATGGTGGGAGCGGTAATAGTATGCAACGGGAAAATCATAGGCGAGGGATACCATGTGCGCTGTGGAGAAGCCCACGCCGAGGTTAACGCCATCCGTGCCGTGAAAGACACGTCCCTGCTGAAATGTTCCACCATCTATGTCAGCCTGGAGCCGTGTTCGCACTATGGCAAAACTCCTCCTTGTGCAGACCTCATCATTGAGAAGCAGATTCCACGCATCGTCATCGGGTGCCGGGACCTCTTCTCTAAAGTTGCGGGCCGGGGCATACAGAAACTGAAGGATGCCGGACGTGAAGTTATTGTAGGAGTGCTGGAAACAGAATGTCGGCAACTCATCCGCAGGTTCATCACTTTCCATACCTTGCGACGCCCCTACATCACCCTGAAATGGGCGGAATCTTCTGACAGATATATCGATTACTCCCGCACGGACGGTAAACCGGTTATTCTCTCCAGCCCGCTGACCTCAATGCTGGTGCACAAGAAACGGGCAGAGCACAGTGCCATATTAGTAGGTACCCGTACGGCTGAACTGGACAATCCCGGCCTGAATGTCCGCCATTGGTACGGCTGTTCACCGGTACGTATCGTGCTGGACCGGCAACAAAAGCTACCCCCCAACCTTCACCTATTTGACGGTAGCGTGCCGACCCTCGTTTTTACAGAAGCCCCGCACGCTCCGCTACCGAATGTAGAGTATCTGCCAGTCAGCGACTACCGGCGGGATGTACTCCCCGAAATCATGGAAACGCTGTATACACGCGGATTACAATCCCTTTTGGTAGAGGGTGGCAGCCAAACGCTCCAATCCTTCATTGATGCCGGATTGTGGGACGAAATCTTTGTGGAAGAAGCTCCGTACCTTCTTCATTCCGGCGTCAAAGCACCCGAAATCAGTGACGGATATCCATTTGCAACAGAGTATTCTTTTGGCAGGAGTTTTCGCCATTATACGGCCTCAAGAAACAGTCAATAGCCTCATTTCAGGGCTTTTTTATCGAGAAAAAGGGGGATATTATCTATAATTTTATATAAAACTTCCCCGTAAAGCTGTTTATAGAAAAAAATGTTCCTATTTTTGCAACTTGTAAATAAACACTAACTTTCAAAATGAGAATAAAGTTTCTATCAGTAATTGTGAGTTTTCTTATTGTGTCATTTGCTCTAAGTTCATGCCTTGACTCTGACGACAATTATGAATTCAGCTCCGATGCTACTATACATGCTTTTGGTATCGATACCATACATGGCAAACATTACAAATTTACAATTGACCAGCTCAATAGACTCATCTATAACAGAGACTCATTGCCTGTAGGTTCAGACACCATCATTGACCGTATTCTGATTGATACTATGACCGTTACCGGTTGGATAACTTCAGGCTCGCCTACCGACACGGTATTCGTCATATCGGACTCCGTGGATTTGAGACCCGCCATGAACAACGATGCCGGCATGCTGTTCAAAGCACATGCCGCCGACGGCGTTACAGTCCGCGAATATAAACTGAAAGTTAATGTACATCTGCAAGACCCGGACTCACTCGTTTGGACAGACATGCAGAAAAGAGGAAATGTATTCTCCAATACCATCAATTCAGGTCAGCAAAAAGCGGTTGTACTGGGAGACGAACTATTTGTCTACACTTCCAACACTACTGCTTACAAGACATCGACTGCGCCCGATAAATACAACTGGAGCAAAGTCAATGTCAGCAACCTCCCCTCAGACGTAAAGCTGACATCTGCCGTAGAGTATAACAGTGCGCTTTATATGGTTACAGAAAGCAAAAGAGTATTCAGTTCCACCAACGGCGCCGCCTGGACAGAAGTCACTACATTGGGAGACAATGTTATAGTCCTCATCAATGGTTTCTCCGACCGGCTCTCGGGTATTGTGGAAATCAACGGAAAGCAATATTTCAACATCTGTAAAGACGGAAAGAATTGGGAAGCGGAAAACACTGCTGACAACCTTATCCTTGAAGAAGTCCCGGCAGGATTCCCTACCGAAAACATATCCACCACCCAGACCAGCACCGGCAATGGTGTAGAGAAGGTGGTTCTGGCAGGAATGCCGCTAGCCAACGAAAAAGAGACAACACCTTGGTTCTCATTGGACGGCAAAGGTTGGGCAAGCCTGGCCAACACCATGTATGACACATATTGTCCCGGCATGGACAACCCAGCCATCATGTACTATGGCGGCATGTTCTATTGCTTCGGAGGGGAACTTGACGCTATCTACAGCTCCATCACCGGCATTGCATGGAGCAAGACAGAAACCAAATTCCTGTTACCCCAGGAATTCAAAGGAAAAGGCGCGTACTCCATTATAGTGGAACCGACAAAAGACAAAACTGTGGCCCCGGCAGACAAACGGGACTTCATTTGGGTGATATTCGGCGGTAACGGCACCAAAAATGAAGTATGGCGCGGACGTCTTAACAGATTGGGCTTCGAAATACAATAATAATGATGTCATATAAGGAAGAAATCGATCTAAACCGGATACCCCAGCACGTGGCGATTATCATGGACGGTAACGGACGGTGGGCCAAGCAGCGTGGACACGAACGCAGCTATGGACATCAGGCCGGCGCAGAGACTGTGCACGTCATTGCAGAGGAAGCCGCTAAATTAGGAGTCAGATACCTTACTTTATATACGTTCTCTACCGAGAACTGGAATCGTCCGTCGGACGAGGTAGCTGCCTTGATGGGGCTACTCTTCGACTCCATAGAGGAAGAGACGTTCATGAAGAACAATATCAGTTTCCGAGTAATAGGAGATATTGAAAAACTGCCAGCCAACGTACAGCAACGGCTCAACACTTGCGTGGCACACACCTCCCACAACACGGGAATGTGCCTGGTGCTGGCATTGAGCTACTCTTCCCGCTGGGAAATAACGGAGGCTGCCCGGCAAATAGCCGGTTTGGTACAGAAAGGTGAGTTGAAACCCGAACAAATCGACAGTGAGCTCATATCCCGTCATCTGACGACCCACTTCATGCCCGACCCCGACCTGCTGATACGTACCGGAGGAGAGCTCCGCCTCAGTAACTACATGCTCTGGCAATGCGCCTATTCGGAACTTTATTTCTGTGATACCTATTGGCCCGACTTCCGTGAAGAAGAACTACGCAAAGCCATATGTGACTATCAGAAACGCGAACGCAGGTTCGGCAAGACCAGCGAGCAAATCAATTAATCACCGGACACACAAATAGTAAATAGTAAATTGTAAAATAGTAAATAAAAAGATGCACTATCGTATTTTCTCCATACTCGTAACGTTTGTCTGCCTTTTCGGCTGCGCACTGACAACAGCAGCACAGGACGTAAACAACACCGATGAAACCGAAAAGCCGGTTATACTCTATTCGGGAACCCCCAAGAAGTATGAAATAGCCGACATTAAGGTCGAAGGAGCCCAGAACTATGAAGATTATGTAATTGTCGGATTGTCCGGACTATCCAAAGGGCAGACTATCACCGTGCCGGGTGACGAGATTACACAAGCTTGTAAGCGCTACTGGCGCCACGGTCTGTTCTCTGACGTGGAAATTACAGCAGACAAGATTGAAGGCGACCAAATTTGGCTGACCATTCATCTGACCATGCGTCCGCGTGTTTCCGACATACGCTACAACGGTGTGAAGAAGTCGGAGCGTGAAGACCTGGAAAGCAGAATCGGCATGATAAAGGGCGGTCAGATTACACCTAACCTGGTGGACCGCGCCAAGACCCTGATAAAGCGCTACTTTGACGACAAGGGCTTCAAGAATGCAGATGTAATCATCACCCAACGTGATGATCCGGAAAAGAAGAATGAAGTGATTGTCAACATCGACATCGACAAGAAGGAGAAAGTGAAAGTACATCAAATCACCATTGTAGGCAACGAGGCCCTCACGACCAAGAAGCTGAAGCGTGTGATGAAGAAAACAAACGAAAAGGGCAAGCTGCTCAATCTGTTCCGCACCAAGAAATTCATTGAGGACAACTACGAAGCGGACAAACAACTGATTATCGACAAATACAACGAACTGGGTTATCGTGACGCCATCATCGTGACAGACAGTATCAAGCCCTACGATGACCGCACGGTAGACATCTTCATGCAGATTGAGGAAGGACAGAAATACTACCTCCGCAATGTAACCTGGGTAGGTAACACACTGTATCCTTCCGAACAACTGAACTTCCTCCTCCAGATGAAGAAGGGTGACGTCTACAACCAAAAGTTACTTGAAGAACGTACAATGACCGATGACGATGCCATCGGCAACCTCTACTACAACAACGGTTATCTGTTCTACAGCCTCGAACCGGTGGAAGTAAACATCGTGGGCGACTCCATCGACCTGGAAATGCGTATCTACGAAGGCCGCCAGGCTACCATCAATAAAGTCAGCATCAACGGTAACGACCGTTTGTATGAAAACGTAGTACGCCGTGAACTCCGTACCCGTCCGGGCGAACTCTTCAGCCGTGAAGACCTGATGCGTTCCATGCGTGAAATCCAGCAGATGGGACACTTCGACCCCGAACAAATCCAACCCGACATCCAGCCGAGACCGGAAGACGGCACGGTAGACATCGGTTATGACCTTGTATCCAAAGCCAACGACCAGGTAGAGTTCTCCGCCGGTTGGGGACAAACAGGTATTATCGGTAAGTTAAGTCTGAAGTTCACTAACTTCTCTCTGGCCAACCTGCTTCACCCGGGTGAGAACTACCGCGGTATCCTCCCGCAAGGTGACGGCCAGACATTGACCATCAGCGGCCAGACCAATGCCAAATACTATCAGTCATACAGCGTTTCATTCTACGACCCGTGGTTTGGCGGTAAACGCCCGAATGCATTCTCCGTATCGGCTTTCTATTCCCGCCAGACCGACATCAGTAGCCGTTATTACAATTCGGCCTACATGAACAGCTATTACAACAGCTATTATAGTGGTATGTATGGCTACGGTATGTACAACTACGGCAATTACAACAACTACGAGAACTATTACGACCCGGACAAATCTATCCAGATGTATGGTCTTGCAGTGATGTTCGGTAAGCGCTTGAAGTGGCCGGATGACTATTTCCAATTCACAGCCGAGTTGTCTTACCAACGCTATGTTCTGAGTGACTGGCAGTACTTCCCGGTTACCAACGGTAAGTGTAATAACCTCAGCCTCAACTTGACCTTGTCCCGTAGCTCTATCGACAACCCGATTTATCCGCGCCAAGGTTCCGAGTTCTCGTTGTCTGCACAAATCACACCGCCTTTCTCTCTGTTCGACGGTACCGATTACAGCAAGTACAGCACCAGCAGCCAGGAAGACATGAACAAGATGCACAAGTGGATTGAATACCACAAGTGGAAATTCAAATCCAAAATCTATATCCCGTTAATGGATCCGATTACCGTTAAACGTACTCCGGTATTGATGGGACGTGTAGAATTCGGTTTGCTGGGACATTACAACAAATACAAAAAGTCTCCGTTCGAAACGTTTGACGTGGGTGGTGACGGTATGACCGGCTACTCCAGCTATGCTACAGAAAGTATCGCACTTCGTGGTTATGAGAACAGTTCATTGACTCCATACGGTTCTGAAGGTTATGCCTATACACGTCTCGGACTGGAATTAAGATATCCTTTGATGCTCGAAACAAGTACCAGTATTTATGCGTTAACGTTTGTGGAAGCCGGTAATGCATGGCATGATGTCAATAAGTTCAACCCGTTCGAGTTGAAACGTTCAGCCGGTGTCGGTGTCCGTATCTTCCTCCCGATGATTGGTATGATGGGGATTGACTGGGCTTACGGTTTCGACAAAATAATGGGTTCCTCGCAATATGGCGGTAGCCAGTTCCACTTCATCCTGGGACAAGAATTCTAAGCAATGGACGATAGACAATTATCCATCGTCAATTAAATAAATATCGTTATGAAGAAGAGTTTATTGATCCTTTTTACGCTGTTTGCAGTAAGTATAACAGCCGGTGCACAGAAGTTCGCCTTGATTGATATGGAATATATCCTGAAAAATATTCCTGCTTACGAACGTGCCAATGAACAACTGGAACAAGCCTCCAGACAATGGCAGAGTGAAGTCGAAAAGATTTCCGAAGAAGCCAAGACTCTGTACAAGAACTATCAGTCTCAGATTGCTTCCCTTTCTGAAACACAGAGAGGCAAAAAGGAAGAAGAGATTGTCGCTAAAGAGAAATCGGCAGCCGAGCTGCGCCGCAAATACTTCGGTCCGGAAGGCGAACTGTATAAAAAACGTGAAAGTCTGATGCAACCCATTCAAGATGAAATATACAATGCTGTAAAGGAAATTGCTACACAGAACGGATATGCGGTAGTTGTAGACCGTGCTTCCGCATCAAGTATCATTTTTGCCTCGCCAAGTATTGACGTCAGCAATGAAGTACTTGCAAAACTGGGATATTCAAATTAATTTCATACATTTGTTTCAGAATATAGACTGCATTCAAGATTAAAAATAAGCTTGCTTATTTTGTATTGCGTTCAGTTTGCGCTATATTTGCCCCCAACGAATAATCATTCAAATAAATAATAAACATTATGCTTAAAAAAATCGCACTACTCGTAGTTATGTTCGCCCTCCCGCTGGGAGCTATGGCGCAAGCTAAATTCGCTCACATGAATTCTCAAGATGTAATCGCTGTTATGCCTGAATTTACCAAAGCCCAAGCTGACTTGGACGCCATGTCTAAAAAATACCAGGATGAAATGCAGCGTACCAACGAAGAATTCCAAAAGAAGTACCAAGAATTCCTGGCACAAGCCGACTCTCTGCCGAAAAACATTGCAGAAAGACGTCAGAAAGAGCTGCAGGATATGGCTCAACGTCAGGAACAGTTCCAACAAGAAGCTTATCAAAGTATGCAGAAAGCACAGCAAGATGCTATGGCTCCCATCTATAAGAAACTGGACGAAGCCATCCAAGCTGTCGGCAAAACTGAAGGTGTTGTCTACATTTTCGACTTAGCCCGTACCCCGATACCATTCGTAGGAGCACAGAGCGTTGATGTAACTGCCAAAGTCAAAACGCAATTGGGCATTAAATAATAGAATTATTTATGATAAAGCAAGCGCGGATAGTTTTATCCGCGCTTATTTTTTATACATTACTGAGAAATTTGAATTATCTTTGCATGGTACATAGCCTTTAGAACGCATGAAACAGACATTACCTTCTGCAGCCGGTCCCATCGGAATATTCGATTCCGGATATGGCGGACTGACCATCCTAAGCAAGATACGGGAAGTCCTTCCCCAATATGACTACATTTACCTGGGCGACAACGCACGTGCGCCTTACGGGACCCGCTCATTCGAGATTGTCTATGAGTTCACCTTGCAGGCAGTCACCAAACTGTTCGAGATGGGATGCCATCTCGTCATCCTGGCATGCAATACAGCTTCGGCAAAAGCCCTGCGCAACATACAAATGAATGATTTGCCCCGCCTCGACCCAATGCGTCGTGTGTTGGGAGTAATCCGCCCAACCGTAGAATGCATAGGGAACATAACCCAAAGCCGCCATGTGGGAGTGCTTGCCACAGCAGGAACCATCAAGTCTGAATCCTATCCGCTGGAAGTACATAAACTCTTCCCCGACATCAAAGTGAGCGGTGAAGCCTGCCCTCTATGGGTATCCCTCGTAGAAAACAACGAGGCACAAGGTGAGGGTACCGACTACTTCATACGCAAGAACATCGGCAACCTGCTGGCCAAAGACACACAGATAGATACCGTCATTCTAGGCTGCACGCACTTCCCGCTGCTGCTGCCCAAGATACAGCAATACATGCCCGACGGCATCACGACCGTCACCCAAGGGGAACTGGTGGCAGACAGTCTGAAAGACTATCTTCACCGTCATCCGGAAATGGACAAAAAATGTACCAAAGGTGGAAGATGCGTCTACCGCACCACGGAATCGGAGGAGAAATTCACAGAATCGGCTTCTACTTTCCTGAATGAATCGATAAGAGTTGAGAGGATTGAACTATAAATCCGTCAGCATTAAACATTAAAACAAAAACATTTGTTATATTTGTAAGACAGAAACCTCTAAATTCTTACCATCATGAAAGAAGAAGATAAAAGCAAACTCGTTGAGGTGTTCACCGGTTCACCGTGGGAAGCAGAACTTGTAAAGAGCCTGCTGGGAAATAGTGATATTGAAGCTGTAACAAAAGACGGAATGGTAGTAAACGTTGTACTGCCTGCCACTGCGGTAGATGTTTCCGTTCTCGTCAATGAGAAGGACTACGAAGCTGCCATGGAAGTAGTCCGTGAATACGAAAAGAGAGAAAATGGAGATTGATTTCAATAGAATTGCTGTCAAGGTAGGCAGCAATGTTTTGACACGTCGTGACGGCACTCTCGACGTCACCCGCATGTCCGCTTTGGTGGACCAGATAGCCGAGTTGCACAAGGCCGGCATAGAAATAATACTGGTTTCTTCCGGAGCCGTTGCTTCGGGACGTAGCGAAGTGCGCCCCACCAAGAAGTTGGACAGCGTAGACCAGCGCCAGCTCTTTTCCGCTGTAGGGCAGGCCAAGCTCATCAACCGTTACTACGAACTGTTCCGGGAGCATGGAATCCCCGTGGGACAAGTGCTCACAATGAAAGAGAACTTTTCCACCCGCCGCCATTACCTCAACCAGAAAAACTGTATGACCGTAATGCTGGAGAACGGAGTCATTCCCATTGTCAATGAGAACGACACCATCTCCGTGAGCGAACTGATGTTCACCGACAACGACGAGCTGTCCGGCCTGATAGCCTCCATGATGGATGCCCAGGCACTAATCATTCTCAGCAATATAGACGGCATCTACAACGGTTCACCCGCCGACCCGGAGTCTCAGGTCATCCGTGAAATAGAACAAGGCAAAGACCTCTCCTCCTACATACAAACTTCCAAGTCCAGCTTCGGACGCGGCGGCATGCTGACAAAAACCAACATTGCCCGCAAAGTGGCGGATGAGGGCATCACAGTAATCATAGCCAATGGGAAGCGGGACAACATCCTCGTGAAAATAATGAAGAATGAAGAATTAAACTATACCCGTTTCATTCCATCTCCGGAACCGGTATCGAGCATCAAGAAATGGATTGCACACAGCGAAGGGTTTGCCAAAGGGGAACTGCACATCAATCATTGTGCCACCGAACTGCTCTTCTCGGACAAAGCAGTAAGCATCCTACCGGTAGGTATCACTGACGTTATAGGCGAGTTCGAGAAGGACGACATCGTACGGATTATCGACTTCGGCGGTAAACCCATCGGTGTGGGAAAAGCCAACTGTGACTCCAGCCAGGCACGGGAAACGATGGGAAAACATGGAAAGAAACCCGTAGTGCACTACGACTACCTATATATAGAATAAGCCACAGACGGATACTATCCCACGATATATATACTTGCATATTTATCACTCTATATTCAATAAAAAAATGAACTTAAACAAAACTTTTGTCGCCGTACAAGATGCCAGCCGTAACATGTTAGCGTTGAGCGACAAAGAAATCAATCAAATATTACTGGCTGTTGCAGACGCTGCCATAAACAAAACAGACTTCATTCTGAGTGAAAACCAGAAGGATTTGGAGCGTATGCCTTCTACCGACCCTAAATACGACCGCCTGAAACTGACAAAAAGCCGTTTGCAGGACATCGCTGCGGACATCCGCAACGTAGCTGCCCTCCCTTCTCCTCTGGGAAAAGTCCTTAAAGAGAACGTATTACCCAACGGATTGAAGATAAAAAGGGTCAGTGTACCTTTCGGCGTCATAGGCATTATCTACGAAGCCCGTCCCAACGTCAGTTTCGATGTCTTCTCACTCTGCCTTAAAAGCGGCAATGCCTGTATTCTGAAAGGCGGAAGCGATGCAGACTATTCCAACCGTGCCATAATCAGCGTGATACACGAGGTACTGGAGTATTTCAACGTAGATACACATATCGTGGAACTGCTTCCTGCCGACAGAGAAGCGACTGCCGAACTACTGCATGCCAACGATTATGTAGATTTGATAATTCCGCGCGGCAGCAGCAGCCTGATAAATTTCGTACGCCAGAATGCCACAGTACCGGTTATAGAGACAGGTGCCGGCGTATGCCATGCGTTCTTCGACCGCTATGGCGATATAAGCATAGGTCCATCCATCATTGCCAATGCAAAGACACGCCGTGTCAGTGTATGCAACGCTTTGGATTGCCTGATTATCGAAGCCGACAGCCTGGCTGATTTGCCCGGCCTATGCCTGCCGCTACAATCAAGCAATGTAGAGATATTTGCCGATGAACCCGCCTACCACAGTCTGCGTGGCAAATATCCCGCCGAGCTGTTGAGACCTGCCACTGAAGACTGTTACGGCAGAGAGTTCCTGGACTACAAGATGGCCATTAAAACCGTGAATTCTTTCCAGGAAGCATTGGCACATATTCGGAAGTACGGTTCCAAACATAGCGAATGCATCATTACGGACGACAAGACACGTGCCGAATGGTTCTGCCGGGAAGTGGACGCCGCTTGTGTATACGTCAATGCGCCGACCTCTTTCACCGACGGCGCACAATTCGGGCTCGGTGCCGAGATCGGCATCAGCACACAGAAGCTGCACGCCCGCGGTCCGATGGCTCTGGAAGAAATCACCACATACAAATGGATTGTCGAAGGTTCCGGACAGACCAGACCTTGACAGCCGAATAACAAAGATATAGATACACTAAAAAGACTGTAAATATGAAGAACTTTACTTGCGTGCAGGACATCGGTAACCTGAAGTCTGCACTGGACGAAGCATTCGAGATTAAAAAAGACCGTTTCAAATATGTGGAACTGGGACGTAACAAAACGTTGATGATGATTTTCTTCAACTCCAGCCTGCGCACCCGCCTCAGCACACAGAAGGCTGCATTGAATCTGGGCATGAACGTCATTGTACTGGACATCAACCAGGGAGCCTGGAAACTGGAGACAGAGCGTGGCGTCATCATGGACGGTGACAAACCAGAACACTTACTGGAAGCCATTCCCGTGATGGGCTGCTATTGCGACGTCATCGGCGTACGTTCTTTTGCACGCTTCGAAAATAAGGAAGACGATTACAACGAAGTGATACTGGAGCAGTTCATCAAGCATTCCGGCCGGCCGGTATTCTCCATGGAGGCTGCCACACGCCATCCGCTGCAGAGTTTTGCCGACCTGATAACCATTGAGGAATATAAGAAGACGGCACGCCCCAAAGTAGTGATGACATGGGCTCCACATCCGCGTCCATTGCCCCAGGCTGTCCCCAACTCCTTTGCCGAATGGATGAATGCAACTGATTATGACTTTGTGATTACACATCCCGAAGGTTATGAACTCGACCCCAAGTTCGTAGGAAATGCCCGCGTAGAATATGACCAGATGAAAGCTTTTGAAGGGGCCGATTTTGTTTATGCCAAGAACTGGGCGGCCTATACAGGCGACAACTACGGACAAATATTGAGCAAAGACCGCACCTGGACAGTAGGCGAGCGCCAGATGGCCGTTACCAACAATGCCTACTTCATGCACTGCCTGCCGGTTCGACGCAACATGATTGTGACGGATGATGTGATAGAAAGCCCGCAGTCCATCGTAATCCCCGAAGCGGCCAACCGGGAGATTTCAGCAACAGTGGTGCTAAAGAGACTGCTTGAAAGCCTCTAACCAGAGGACAAGACTACTTTATTCTTTTTAGGCGCGGATTACGCGGAAAACGCGGATTCTTTTCTTAAATTTTTTCCGTGAAATCCGCATAATCCTCGCCTAAAAAGAAATTATAGCAAATGCATTTCAGCTACACCGCTATTACTTTTCCACTTCTTTGCCCGCTTCTTCCCAACCGATGAAACCTTTGTCAAGGTCATAGATTATATATCCTTTTTTGCTCAGTATGGCAGCGGCCTTTTTACTACGCTTACCACTACGACAATATACTGCAACCGGTTTGTCCTTCTGCAGAGTGGAGTCGGCCATCGTTTCAAATGACTCATCCAGCACATTGATATTGATACTGTGGGGCACATGTCCTTCCGAGTATTCGGCAACAGTGCGCACATCCAAAAGCTGCACCTCCGGATTGGCTATCAATGTGGAAAAGTCATCCACCGAAACAGACTTGAACTGTCCTTCCTTCGGCTGGCAGGAGAATAGGGTAGTAAAAACGAGGCAAAGGCCCGCGAACAATGTCTTCATCGAATATTTCATTTTAGTCAGGGTTATAAACAAAATCGTAAGTCTTGATGTCACCGGAATAAGTGTGCACACTGAAATGAACCATAACCTTCTGTATACCCTCTGCCGCATATTGCCGCAAAGGTACGGAAGCGTAGGCACGCCTGGTATAAGACACCACCTCCTCCTTTGCGTCATGATACAGCGTCAGATATACTTCACTACACCCGGTAGCAGTATCCACAATCACTTCATCCTCAATAAAATGGAACTTATGTTCACCATTCTCCTTAACTATCAGTGTCATATTGAGATAGTCGAGTCCCATCCAGATACCCAGCACATCAGTAGGGTCTGTCTTGACGCCCTCCTCGAACTTGTCGGCCGTTTGGGGAGCGACAGAAAGAACACCGCTCAAGGCATACAGCACCGCACCGGCAGTTCCATCGGCAGTTACCTCCGAAGCATAATTACTGATGACACGTACCGAGGCGTTTACCTCTATGTTCGTCTTTGTCTTGTCCTCCACTACCGGCAAGGTTTCCCCTTCATCTGTCACAACAGACCGCAGATAGCCGTCAGCCCCCGAAAAGGCAGTCAAGAATTCCAGCTTCACGGAAGGATAATGATAATCATCATCGCCACAACCAGCCAACAGACAGGCCAATAAAGGCAAAAGCCACCAATCACAGTACTTCTTCATGTATTCATTCTTTTATAGCCGCCAGATAATTCTTCAACGGGTTGGCATACATCAGCAGCATTTTTCCGCGCAGGAAGTCCACGTCCTTATTGGGAATGGAGATACGCTCCAACTGTTGTTCTATATAGGCCGTGAAGCGCTGCTTATCCCCGGCAGTGTAATGGTCGGAAAAATCCTCCTTCCCCTCGAGAAGGTCGTGCGCCACATAATTATTGGGATACATCCGGTAGCTGGCATGAATACGTTTGTCTATCAGTGCAGACATGCGTGCAAAGAGTTCGGGCTTCGGAAGTGAACGGTCTATCTTCGCCAATTCATCATTCATGCAGGCACCCGTCTGGAAATGTACCCGCCCTTTATAGCCGAACAGTCCGGTCTGCATATTCAGCAAGTCGTCAGCCGTCGTTTTCTTATAGCCTTCAATGTCCCGTTTCAGTTGGAACTCCTGCGCTTTCAGGAAGTCGCAAGGGTCGTATTCATAGGAAATGGCAAGCGGAGCTATGTTCATTTCCATCAAGCGGTCAATGACGTCGCCTTCACCGCCTATTGCCAGCATCTTCAGCACACTGTCCTGCGTGCGGTCGTTGGAGTCCTTGGCACGCCCTTCGCGTTGTGCAATCCAGATAGACTGTTTCTTCTCACTGATGGTATAGTGCATATAGCGGGACATGCGTGCGGAAGCCTCCAGCATCTGGCGCATGGTCAACGCACGCTGCACGATGAAGGACTTGTTGACACGCACGAATTTCTTAATCCACGGATAGACAAGCAGGTTGTCGCCAATGGCTATCTCTACCGTATCCATACCCTGGTCTACCAACAGAATGGACAAGAAACCGGAATCGAGAATAATGTCGCGATGGTTGGAGACATAGGTATATGCTGCCGACTTGTCCGGCAACGCTGTATGGTCCAGAGTCAATCCATCCGTAGCCTCCTTCGCCAGCTTCCACAGAAGCCCATAGCAGAAAGTCTTCTGAAACTCCAGCTTGGTTTTACACGCGCGCATTTTCTGCGACCATACTTCAAAAGGTACACCCGGCATCACAGTATCCACTGCCTGCCGGAACGCCGCATCGGCAATCAGTTCCTCATAGACTTGAGGAAGTTCCTCATCATGATAAGGACGGATTTCATCAAATTCCACGTTCGCATTCATAATGAATAATGATTAATCCTTAAACTTGTTTTCTATAATATCTGTCATTACATCCTTCATCTCCATTCCGGCAGCGCGAACCTGCTGGGGAATAAAGCTGGTGGCAGTCATTCCGGGGGTGGTATTCACCTCCAGCAGATTGATTTTTTCCCCTTCGGTAATGATATAGTCCACACGGATAATGCCGTAGGCCCCGAGTATATCATAAATGGCAGAAGTCAGCGTCTGCACCCGGCGGGTCAAATCGTCCGAGATGCGGGCGGGAGTAATCTCGTCAGACGCACCATTATACTTAGCTTCATAATCGAAGTACTCGTTGTAGCTCACCACCTCCGTAATGGGGAACACTACGGACTTGTCTTTTGTTTTGTAACAGCCGCAGGTAATCTCGGTTCCGTCCATAAAGGCCTCCACCAGTACTTCCTGCGCTTCCGCAAATGCCTTGGCTATGGCAGGTTGTATCTGCTCTTTCGCCGTCACCTTGGTCACGCCGAAGCTGGAACCTCCCAAGCTGGGCTTAATGAAGCAAGGCAGACCGATTTTCTCCATCACATCTTCATCCGTCACCGACTGTCCGCCGCGCAGCAACAACGATTCGGCAATGCGCACACCGAAACCTTTCAGATACTGGTTGCAGGCAAACTTATCGTACGTGAGCGACGCTGCCAGTACTCCGCAACACGAATAAGGGATATGGAGCATATCAAAATAGCCCTGCAGACGGCCGTCCTCACCCGGAGTTCCGTGGATGGTAATATAGGCAAAGTCGAATGTCACTTTCTCGCCACCCAGCACGAAGCTGAAGTCATTGCGGTCTACCGGAGCCTTGGCGCCGTCGGGCAGCTGTACATGCCAGTCCAGTCCGTGCATTTCTACAATATATAAGGTATACTTCTCCTTGTCGATGAAGGAGTAAATCCCCTGTGCACTACGCAGGGAGACGTGGAATTCGGAGGTATCTCCTCCGGCTACAATAGCAATCGTGCGTTTCATTCTAATTCTCTGTTACTGATATAGCCTCTCCATTTGTCTATCAGCCGGGTCATGTCATCGGGCAATTCCGAAGTGAAGTACATTTCTTCTCCGGTGACGGGATGCACAAACCCCAGCGTCATGGCATGCAATGCCTGCCGCGGACAAGTGTCGAAGCAGTTGTTTACAAATTGTTTGTATTTGGCAAAATGGGTTCCTTTCAGGATTTCGTGTCCGCCGTAACGTTCGTCGTTGAAAAGTATGTGTCCGATGTGCTTCATGTGCACACGGATTTGATGGGTGCGTCCCGTTTCAAGGATACACTCCACCAATGTGACGTATCCCAAACGTTCAAGCACCCGGTAATGGGTGACGGCATGCTTTCCCTGGTCGTCGGGAAGGACGGTCATCTGCATGCGGTCTCTGGGATTACGGCCGATATTGCCGACAACGGTCCCTTCATCCTGTTCCACATTTCCCCAGACCAGCGCCCGGTAACGGCGTTTTGTCGTCTTGTTGAAGAACTGGTTGCCGAGATTCGTCTTGGCATCCGGAGTCTTGGCTATCACCAGCAGGCCGGAGGTGTCCTTGTCGATGCGGTGCACCAGTCCCACATGCGGGTCATTGGCATCATAATCGGGATTATCCTTCATGTGCCAGGCTATGGCGTTGACAAGCGTACCGTGATAGTTGCCATGACCGGGGTGCACCACCAGACCGGCAGGTTTGTTCACTACCATCAGATACTTGTCCTCATATACTATATCAAGGGGGATGTCTTCGGGGATGACTTCATTCTCATAGCGTGGACGGTCCATCATCACAGTGATTACATCCATCGGCTTCACCTTATAGCTGCTTTTCACAGCCTTGCCGTTCGCCATCACGAAGCCTGCATCGGCAGCCTTCTGGATGCGATTGCGCGAAGAGTTCGTCAAGCGGTCGAACAGATACTTGTCCACCCGCATCATCTCCTGCCCCTTGTCCACCACCACACGGAAGTGTTCATAGAGTTGCGCCTCGTCACCCACCGGCTCTACGTCGTCCAGCTCATCATTATCTATATCATCCGGCAATTCTTCTATCATCACGGCATTTACAATTTGACTATTTACAATTTACGATTGGAGTCAGATGTTTATCAGAACCAGGACTCATCTGCCGCAGAGTCTTCGGACAACACGGGTTCAACGGTACCTCCCACGGAATCCACTCCCAGGGAGTCTGCCTTCAAGGCGCCTCCATCTCCCACCATCAGCGTCAGCACTGCGCCGGTGGGCACTTTCTCGCCGATGGAAAGCTGACGACCCTTATACTTCACGCCATACACCCAGTCCTTCTCACCCGGAATATACTGTATCTCGGCCAGCTTGAAGCCCGAAGCCAGAATACGCGCTTCCGCCTGCCGCAGCGAACTGTTGTCCGCCACATCGGGCACTATGTGCAGAGGGACTTCAATCGTATTGATCGTAAGATAGATGGTACGTCCTTCCTTTACCTTTTGTCCGGCTGCCGGATTATATTCGAGGATGCAGCCGGCAGGAAGAGTCTTGACATAACTGGAATCCGAAACGATGCAGACCAAGCCGCGGTTACGGAACATTTTCTCGGCTTCCTCCACTCCCATGCCCTTCACATCGGGCACTATCACAGCCTCGCCGTGGCGGGTATATATATCCAGTCCTTTCAGCACTCCGAACAGCAATCCCACTACCACAACGGCCATCGCAAGGATGTTCGCCCAGAAGAACCGGTTCTGCCGGAAAGAGAAAAAATCTTTTATTGTCATAATCGATAATGCATTATTTGGGACAAAGATACAATTTTCACCACATAGTACACGGAGTTGGCAATAGTTTTTTCCGGAGAAGCGGGCACAATACATAAGAAAAGCTGCAAAAGACCAGAATCAGTCTTTTGCAGCTCCCTTATTTCTTTAATACGAACGAGAACGACTATTATGCCTTTACTCCGTTGTATTCGTCAGAAACAGTCAGTTTCTTTCTGCCTTTAGCACGACGTGCTGCCAATACTCTGCGGCCGTTTGCTGTAGCCATTCTCTCACGGAAACCGTGTTTGTTCTTTCTCTTTCTGTTCGAGGGTTGAAATGTTCTTTTCATTACTGTATCTTGTTTTATGTTATTATTCTCACGAATTCGGGCTGCAAAAATAGGTACTTTTTTCAAATAAACCAAGAGATAACTCATTTTCTCTCAAAAGTTTTTGTGTTTTTTACCGAATTCCATTACTTTTGCACCCGCAAACCAGCACTAAAGAAGTAAATACCAATATAATAATATTAAAGACTATAAGTATGATTAATGCCCAAGACATTAAAATCGGAACTTGCATCCGCATGGACGGCAAGCTGTATTTCTGCATCGACTTCCTGCATGTAAAGCCGGGAAAAGGTAATACCTTCATGCGTACCAAGCTGAAAGACGTGGTGAACGGCTACGTTCTGGAACGTCGTTTCAACATCGGTGAGAAACTGGAAGACGTGCGTGTAGAACGTCGTCCCCACCAATACCTCTATCATGACGGTGACAACTACCAATTCATGAACCAGGAGACTTTTGACCAAATTCCCATCGCCCACGACCTCATCAACGGTGTTGACTTCTTGCTCGAAGGAATGATAGTAGACGTGGTATCAGACGCTTCCACAGAAACCGTGCTCTATGCCGACGTGCCCATCAAGGTTCAGCAGAAGATTACCTATACGGAACCGGGACTGAAAGGCGACACAGCCACCAACACGCTGAAGCCCGCCACAGTAGAATCCGGCGCCACAGTCCGCGTCCCCTTGTTCATCAACGAAGGCGAGACTATCGAAATCGATACGCGCGACGGTTCTTACGTAAGCCGCGTAAAAGCATAAGCCCTTTTGGAAATCAGGCAAATGCCCTTTTCATATCATCCCCGGTGCTCCACTTGGCATCCGGGGATTTTTCTTTCCATTTATTCATCTGCAAAGCTTAAATGATATATCTTTGCGGAGATAACCAAAACATAGAGCCATACCCATGAGATACTCCGTCATCATCCCCGTATACAACCGCCCCGATGAGGTAGACGAACTGCTGCAAAGCCTAACGCAGCAAAGTTTCAAGGATTTTGAAGTGATTGTGGTGGAGGACGGCTCCTCCATCCCCTGCAAGCCGGTCACAGAGAAGTATCAGGAACTATTGGACGTGCATTACTATGACAAGCCCAACTCCGGCCCCGGGCAGACCCGTAACTACGGGGCGGAACGAAGCAAGGGCGAATACCTGATAATACTGGACTCGGACTGCATCCTGCCCGAAGGTTATTTCCTTGCTGTGGAAGAAGAGCTGCAGCACGAAGCCGCCGATGCCTTCGGAGGCCCCGACCGCGCGCACGAATCATTCACAGACATACAGAAAGCCATCAACTACTCCATGACCTCCTTCTTCACCACCGGCGGTATCCGTGGGGGGAAGAAGAAGATGGACAAGTTCTATCCGCGCAGCTTCAACATGGGTGTGCGGCGGGAAGTGTACCAAGCCCTGGGCGGATTCTCGCGGATGCGCTTCGGGGAGGACATCGACTTCAGCATCCGAATCTTCAAGGGAGGATATACATGCCGGCTGTTCCCCGGTGCCTGGGTATACCATAAGCGCCGGACAGACTTCCGGAAGTTCTTCAAGCAGGTACACAATTCCGGGATTGCCCGCATCAATCTGTACAAGAAGTATCCGGAATCACTGAAGCTCGTCCACCTGCTGCCGGCCGCATTTACCCTGGGAGTGGCCATATTCCTGCTGGGAACGCTCTTCTGTCCGTACAGCCTGCTGCCCATCGCTCTTTATGCGCTTCTGGTATGCATCGATTCCACTATCCGGAACCGTAGCCTCAGCATCGGGCTCTACTCCGTTGCCGCCTCCTTCATCCAGCTCATCGGATACGGGACGGGGTTCCTGCGCGCCTGGTGGAACCGCTGCATACTTGGCAAGGACGAGTTCGAGGCATTCAAAAAGAACTTTTACAAATAAGGAGGATTAGGGGTTAAGGATTAGGGATGATATGGAGAAACTGAATATCAACCAGTGGGCTGCAGAGGACCGCCCGCGGGAAAAGATGATGCAGAAAGGGGCGGAAGCCTTGAGCGATGCCGAACTGCTCGCTATCCTCATCGGCTCCGGCAATACGGAAGAAACCGCCGTGACACTGATGCAGCGCATACTCGCCGCCTGCGGCAACGACCTCAACCGCCTGGGCAAATGGGAGGTGCGGGACTTCTCCCGATTCAAAGGCATGGGCCCCGCCAAAAGCATCACCGTCATGGCATCCCTGGAACTGGGCAAACGCCGCAAGCTGCAGGAACGCTCCGGACGTACCGCCATCCGCTCTTCCGCCGACATCTACGAGCTGTTCCATCCCCTGCTCTGCGACCTTGCCACAGAAGAGTTCTGGGTACTGCTTATGAACCACGCCGCCAAAGTGATAGACAAGGTACGCATCAGCCGCGGCGGCATCGACCAGACCACCGCCGACGTGCGCAGTATCCTGCGCGAAGCCCTGCTGCAACGCGCCACACAGATAGCCCTTATCCACAACCATCCCTCCGGCAACCCGCACCCCAGCAACGACGACCGGCAGCTGACGGAACTCGTGAGGAAAGCCGCCCAAACCATGAACATACACTTGACCGACCACATCATCGTCACGGACGGAAGCCATTACAGCTTCAACGACGAAGGATTGCTATAAATAATCCAAGTTACGGACATACTATACGAAAGACAAAAGCTGTCATAACACTAACTATCAGCACATTGTATTTACCTGCTATTTACCAGCCAATGTAAAAGCCGTTACCACAGTATGTAAACGTATTTACCCTATATTGTAACGTCCTTTACCCCATATTGTAAAGACCTTTACCGCGTATTGTAAAAGGAGTTTCCTCAGGGGTAAAGGGAGTTCCCCCAGAAGGTGAAGCATGTTCACCCACCGTCAAACCCTCCCCGAAGTAATGAAAAGGAGGGCGTTCCTTTGCATTTTCAATTAAATTCCATAGCTTTGTTCTTTGAAAACCTATATATAAAACCCTACGAATATGACCAAATTTGAAATAGAAGAGAAAATAGTCTCCATGCTCAAGACCGTATTCGACCCGGAAATACCGGTAAATGTATACGACCTGGGACTGATTTACAAAATAGACGTCTCCGACCAGGGAGAAGCCTCCATCGACATGACGCTGACTGCCCCCAACTGTCCGGCAGCCGACTTCATCATGGAAGATGTGCGCCAGAAGGTGGAATCCATCGACGGCGTAACCTCCGCCACCATCAATCTCGTCTTCGAACCCGAGTGGGACAAGGACATGATGAGCGAAGAAGCGAAACTGGAACTGGGATTCCTTTAAATCAGTTGAAAGTTCAAAGTTGAAAATGGAAAGTTGAAAATGAAGAATGTATATTTCCTCTCGGATGCTCACCTGGGCTCACGAGCCATCGAACACGGACGAACCCAAGAACGGAGGCTGGTCAACTTCTTGGACAGCATCAAGCACAAGGCATCGGCCGTATACCTGCTGGGAGACATGTTCGACTTCTGGTACGAATTCCGTACCGTAGTGCCCAAAGGATACACCCGCTTTCTGGGCAAGCTGTCCGAACTGACCGACCTGGGAGTAGAAGTCCACTTTTTCACGGGAAACCATGACCTTTGGTGCGGCGACTATCTGACCAAGGAGTGCGGCGTCATGATACACCGCGAACCGCTGACCACCGAAATCTTCGGAAAAGAGTTCTACCTTGCCCACGGTGACGGGCTGGGCGACCCGGACAAGAAGTTCAAGATGCTGCGCGCCATGTTCCGCAGCCGTACCCTACAGACGCTGTTCTCTGCCCTGCACCCCCGCTGGAGCATGGAGCTGGGACTGAACTGGGCCAAGCACAGCCGCTTGAAACGCATAGACGGGAAAGAACCCGCATACATGGGAGAAAACAACGAATACCTGGTGCTCTACACCAAGGAATACCTGAAAAGCCATCCCAACATCAACTACTTCATCTACGGTCACCGCCACATCGAACTCGACCTGATGCTGAGCAGTACCGCCCGCATCCTCATCCTCGGCGACTGGATAAACTACTTCTCGTACGCCGTCTTTGACGGCGAGAACCTCTTCCTTGAGAATTTTGTGGAGGGAGAGACGAAGCTATAACCCGCATTGCCAAACTGTTAACCATCATACCATTACCACCCATGAAACCTTTAAGACTGAAAAACATGATTGCCGGATGCCTGCTCGCAGCAGGAGCATTGCCGGTATGGGGACAATCCGGCGCCCCGACACTTGTCATCCGCATTGATGATCTCGGCGCCCTGCATTCCGTCAACGAAGCCTGCATCCAGACCTACCGCTCGGGTATTGCCCGCAGCGTGGAAGTGATGCCCGTAGCAGCCTGGTATCCGGAAGCCATCAAGATGCTGAAAGAAAATCCGGGACTGGACGTCGGCCTGCACCTCGTCATCACCAGCGAGTGGGAGAACGTGAAGTGGCGTCCGCTGACCCACTGCCCCAGCTTGACGGACGAGAACGGCTATTTCTACCCGATGATGTCCCCTAACCCCGCTTATCCGGGACAGTCCATCATGGAGCAGAAATGGGACATCAAGGAGATAGAGCAGGAGTTCCGCGCGCAGATAGAGACGACGCTGAAAAGCATTCCGCAACTCAGCCATCTGTCCGGACACATGCTCTCCACCGGTTTCAGCAAGGAAGTGAACGAGCTGGTGCAACGGCTCGCCAAAGAATACAACCTGCCGTCCATCGACCGCATGGACTCCTCCAAGGACTACCGGTTTACCTACATCGGATACGACGGCCCCAAAAGAACCGCCGAAGAAAAGGAGGCCAGCTTCATCAAAGCATTGGAGAAGTTGCAGCCGGGCCAGCGCTACCTTTTCTTAGACCACCCGGCACTGGACAACGATGAAATGAAAACCGTCTTCCACGTCGGATATGAGGACGTGGCGCTGGACCGCCAGGGAGTGACCGACCTGCTGACAAGCCCCCATGTCCGGAAAGCCATTGAGGACAAAGGCATAAAGCTGATTTCCATCAACCAACTGACCAAGGGCCTGCCCCGCACCGCCGCTACTCCGAAGCTGGACAAGGCCATGAACAGATATCTGGATGCCGTAAAGAAAGCCGGACAAGACCTGCACAGTATCATGATTGTGCAACACGGCAATGTCATTGCCGAAGAATGGATGGGCGAAGGGAAAGAGGATGAGCCTCACATCCTGAACTCCGTCAGCAAGACATTCACCGCCACCGCCGTGGGACTTGCCGCCTCCGAAGGCAGGCTGAAGCTGACGGACAAGGTCATCTCCTTCTTCCCCGACAAGCTTCCGGCAACCGTCAGCGAAAATCTGGCAGCCATGACCGTACGCGACCTGCTGACCATGAACTGCGGGCACGACACCGACCCCACCGGAACGGTACGCAAAAAGGCGGACGCCGATTGGGTGCAGGAGTTCCTTGCCTTCCCCGTGGAGCACAAGCCCGGTACCTTCTACACCTACAACAGCCTGGGAACCTACATGCTCTCAGCCATCGTACAGAAAGTGACGGGCGAGAAAGTGGTGGATTATCTCTATCCCCGTCTGTTCCGCCCGCTTGGCATCGTCAACGCCCGGTGGCAGGAAAGCCCGCAAGGCATCAATACCGGAGGCTGGGGGTTGTACCTCAAAACGGAAGACCTTGCCAAGATGGGACAACTGTTCCTGCAGAAAGGAAACTGGAACGGACAGCAGATTCTGCCCGAAGAATGGGTAAAGGAGGCATCTGCCTGCCAAGTACCCTCACTGCCCGCCGGCATGAAACCGGAGATGCTGAAGGCGGCAAAGCTGACTGCCAAGACAAGCGACTGGCTGCAGGGCTACGGCTACCAGATGTGGCGCTGCCGCCACAACGCCTACCGTGCCGATGGTGCCAACGGACAATACATACTGGTGTTGCCGGACAAGGATGCCGTCATTGCCGTCACCGCCAACATCCCCGACATGCAGGCAGAGCTGAATCTAATATGGAAGTACCTGCTGCCCGCGCTATAAAACGTTTATTCTTATAAACGATTACGAAAAAGTGAAGGTTACCGGAACTTTTTCCCGGCATGGTTGTAATAACATCATAACATTAAAAACATTAGCGTCATGGATGATATGATTTACAGAAACGACCCGATTGCCGAAGAGAACATAGACCCGCACGGACGTCCGGCAACGGATGAATTCGAGGAATGGAGCGAAGAGGTCTCCGAACGGACAGATACCGGATACAAGGACCAGAAAGTAAAATCCGCCAAGGAACGGGAGAAACGTATCCGGGAGATGGATGAAATTATAAAGAAGGACCTTAAGGAATAAATTGACAGCCACCACAGATAGCACAGATTCTCACAGATTAGTCTCTTATACTTGATTTCAGAGCTTCCAATCTGTGAGAATCCGTGTAATCTGTGGTGACCTTTTATTATTTGTATCCGCCAGCCTTGGCTATGCGTTTCGGGATTTCCGTGTTGTCCATCTTACCCACGAACAGCTTGGAACCTGCACCTACTGCGAATACCGGCACATATCCGGCTGTATGGCCACCGCTGGTCCAGCCTACCATGGCAATCTGGCTCATCACCTTCTTGGCGGCAACGGCCAGGGGCTCAGTCTTGGCATAAAGACTTTCCTCAAACACTACATGCTTGTTCACAAATGATTCTTCGTAAGCATCACGCAGCATCTTCTCCTGCTCCCAGCTTACCGGCAGTTCTTTCCAGAAACCCATCTTTTCTGCCAGGAATTCCTTCATTTCCGGCCAGTTGATAACCTTGCGCATCTTGCGTAAGTCCGTGATGGAACGTGAAAGGATATCCTGAGACTGCTTCTGCTTGGCAAGGGCTTTCAGTTGAAGCTCGTACTTACCGGTACCCAGCCCCAGACCGCCGGTTTCATGGTCGGCAGTTACCACAATCAGCGTTTCTTTGGGATGCTTCTTATAGAACTCGTAAGCCACCTTGATGGCGTTGTCCATATCCACCACTTCCTCAAAGACTGTGGCGGGGTCGTTTCCGTGGCAGGCCCAGTCAATCTTTCCACCTTCAACCATCAGGAAGAAACCCTTGTTACTGCCTTTGGTCAGGAAAGAGATGGCACTCTCGGTAATTTCGGCCAGTGTCAGGTCGCCTTCCTGGCGGTCGATGGCATAGGGCAGGCAAGAAGGCTCTGCCCCTTCTTTCTGGATAAGAATCATCTTGTCCGCCTGGACAGACTTCGACTTATATTCGTCAAGGCCTCTTGCAACGGTATAACCGGCTTCTTCAAAGATAGGGAAGATGCTCGGAGCCTCTTTCTTGTCGGCAGTGGTAGTCGGTTTCAAGAAACCACCGCCTGCATAGAAGTCGAAACCGGCTTTCGGCAGGTCGAGGGCTATCTCGTAATACATGCCACGGTCCGGCTGATGGGCATAGAATGCGGCGGGAGTAGCATGGTCTACACTGACGCTGGTAGTTACCCCAACTTTCTTACCGGACTTTTTAGCTCTCTCGGCCACACTCTGGAGCACACTCTTATTATCGTCCATACCGATAGCGCCGTTGTAAGTCTTAACACCGGTAGCCAGGGCTGTTCCAGCAGCAGAAGAGTCGGTCACAGAGTTGGTAGCAGAGAAGGTAGTCGCCATGCTGGCAACCGGGAAAGAAGTGAACAGCAAAGGCTTTACACCGATGCGCCCTTCTTGTTCGGCCAGATACATCTCCGTACCGTTCACCTGGTTCACACCCATTCCATCACCGATGAAATAAAACACGTACTTCGCCTGCTGGGCATAGGCCATGCCGCTGGTCAGCAGTACAAAGAACAACACATACATTAATCGTTTCATAAGCAGTTCTTATTTAAAGTTATTCGGAAAATTGCCTTTATTGTTTTTAACCGAGTAACAAAGATAGCAATTTTAAAGGATTCGGAAAACATTTCGCCCCTACAAATACATTACATATTTGCAGGGGCGAAACCACATCCGGACTCCGGGAAGCCGGAACCGGGAGATATTACAGCGATATTACTTCTTCAGAATATCCATCGTGTCCGAAGCAATCATCAGCTCCTCGTCAGTGGGGATTACCACTACCTTCACCTGAGAATCTTCGGTAGAAATAACCATTTCTTCACCACGTACTTTGTTCTTCTCAGCATCCAGCTTTATACCCATGAATTCCAGGCCTTCGCATGCACCCCAGCGGGCACTTGCCTGATTCTCACCGACACCACCGGTAAATACTACGATATCCACACCACCCAAAGCAGCGGCATAGGCACCGATATATTTCTTGATACGGTAGAAGTACATTTCTTCAGCCAGGACAGCCTTCGGATTACCGGCAGCTACGGCATTTTCCAGGTCGCGCATGTCACTGGATTCACCGAAGATACCCAGCACACCACTCTTCTTGTTCAGGAGGTTGGATATACCGTTTACATCCAGACCTTCCTTTTCCATAATGAAGGAAACAGCACCGGCATCGATATCACCGCTGCGGGTACCCATCATCAGCCCCTCAAGCGGAGTCAGGCCCATGCTGGTATCCACGCACTTGCCGTCCTTAATGGCAGTAATGGAACCGCCGTTACCGATGTGGCAAGTGATAATCTTCTTTCCTGCCGGCTCTACACCCAGGAATTCGCAGACGCGCTGTGATACATAACGATGGGATGTCCCGTGGAAACCGTAACGGCGTACACCATACTTTTCATAAAGCTCATAAGGCACGGCATATAAATAGGCATGCTTCGGCATGGTCTGGTGGAAAGCCGTATCAAATACACCAATCTGCGGAACATCCGGCAGAATAGCAGATATTGCATTTACACCCTTCAGGTTAGCAGGATTGTGGAGCGGAGCCAGGTCGTTGCAGGCAGTGAAGGCGGCAAGCACTTCCGGCGTCAGTCGTACAGACTCGCTGAACTTTTCGCCTCCATGCACCATACGGTGGCCTACGGCATTGATTTCGTCCAAAGACTTGATGGCTCCATATTCAGGGTTTGTCAAGGTGTTCAGAATAAATTCCACACCTACAGTATGTTCGGGAATATTCTTTTCAAGAATCTTCTTCTCACCGCTGGGCAAGGTGAACTTCAGGAAAGAGTCTTTCAAACCAATTTTTTCAATACCACCCTGGGCGATAACTTCCTTCCGGTCCATATCAAACAATTTGTACTTGATGGACGAGCTACCGCAGTTCAATACTAAGATTTTCATATTATATATCAGATTTAGAAGTTATTCAGCGTTCTTTTTGGCTGCAATAGCCTGATTTGCAGTAATGGCAATCATGCGATAAACGTCCTCGATGGAGCAACCGCGTGAAAGGTCGTTCACCGGACGGGCAATACCTTGCAGGATAGGACCTACAGCATCGGCATGTCCCAGACGTTGTACCAGCTTATAGGAAATATTACCCACCTCAAGACTGGGAACAACCAGTACATTGGCATGTCCGGCAATGGAAGAACCCGGAGCCTTGCTTGCACCTACTTCCGGCACCAAAGCAGCATCGGCCTGCAACTCACCATCGATGGCAATGTCGGGAGCCATTTCCTTGGCAATCTTCAATGCCTCAACCACTTTATCCACCACTTCGTGCTTGGCAGAGCCCTTGGTAGAGAAGCTCAGCATGGCAACTTTCGGATCGAGACCGGCAACTGCCTGAGCTGTACGTGCCGTACATACGGCAATCTGTGCCAATTGTTCTGCATCGGGCACCGGAGTCACAGCCACGTCACCCATCACCAGGATGCCGTTCTTTCCATATTCAGGAGCATGCGTCAGCAGCAGCATGGCACCCGAAACGCAAGTGATGCCCGGAGCAGTCTTGATAATCTGCAAAGCAGGACGAAGTACATTGCCCGTAGTGTTGCGTGCACCTGCCAACTGGCCGTCAGCATCTCCATTCTTTATAATCAGACAGCCTAAATAAAGCGGGTCGACAACCAGCTTGCGAGCCTCTTCGATGGTCATGCCTTTCTTCTTACGAAGTTCGCAAAGCAACTGGGCATATTCTTCTTTCTTAGGATGGTCTTCCGGGTCGATAATGGTAGCCTTATTGATGTTCCCCAATCCCCACTCTTTGGCACAAGCCTCTATCTCAGCAGGTTTTCCAAGGATAATCAAGTCGGCCACCCCATCAGTCAATATCTGATTGGCAGCTTTCAATGTACGTTCTTCCGTACCCTCGGGAAGAACAATTCGTTGGCGGTTTGCTTTGGCGCGCTCAACAATTTCATTAATTAATCTTTGCATGATATTTTAATTGTCTATTAAGAATCGGCAGTATGTGTTATTCACGCCGCAAAAGTACACAATTTTGCAATATCTACATTGCAAATGTCGGTCTTTTTACTGTTCAGTCCATAATTATTATATTATTTAACATTAGCTGTTCCCCGCATTCGTGTGTACGTGCACGTACCCCTCTGCAACAAACAATTACCCGTCCGGCAGGAATAACCTACCCGACTCTGCAAACGACATGAAAAAAATCAGGTTATAACGATAACAAGCAATACATAGAATACCTACCTTTGCAGCGTTTTCAACATATAACAATAGGTATTATAATAGTATGATTCGTCAATGCGCCATCCTTTTCGGATGCTTAGCTTTGGGTGAACTGATTGTTTTCCTTACAGGTATCAAGTTGCCTTCCAGCATCATCGGTATGTTGCTGCTCACCCTATTCTTGAAATTGGGTTGGATTAAACTGCACTGGGTGCAGGGTATGTCCGACTTCCTGGTTGCCAACCTGGGCTTTTTCTTTGTACCGCCCGGTGTAGCCCTCATGCTTTACTTCGATGTCATCGCCTCCGAGTTCTGGCCGATAGTAACCGCTTCCATAATCAGCACCCTGCTGGTGATTGTAGTCACCGGATGGGTTCACCAACTAACACGTAAAATCAAATGAACTTTTTAGAAAACGAATTTTTCCTATTGGCTGTCACCTTCGGGATTTTCTTTCTAGCCAAACTCCTGCAGAAAAAGACCGGCATCATGTTGCTGAACCCCATCCTGCTGACAATCGCCATCCTCATTGTCTTCCTGAAGATGACACATATCAGTTATGAGACCTACAATGAAGGAGGACATCTGATAGAATTCTGGCTAAAGCCCGCTGTTGTAGCTCTGGGCGTCCCCCTATACCTCCAATTGGAAACGATTAAGAAACAACTGCTCCCCATCATGCTGTCACAACTTGCCGGCTGCATTGTGGGAGTTATCTCTGTCGTGCTGATAGCTAAATTGATGGGGGCTTCCGACGAGATAATCTACTCCCTGGCACCCAAGTCGGTCACTACGCCGATAGCCATGGAAGTAACCAAGTCGCTGGGCGGCATTCCCTCACTTACCGCCGCCGTAGTGGTCTGCGTAGGCTTACTGGGAGGAATACTGGGCTTCAAGACCATGAAACTGACCCACATCGGCAGTCCTATGGCACAAGGCCTTTCCTTGGGAGCCGCCGCCCACGCGGTAGGAACTTCCACTGCCATGGACATCAGCCGCAAATACGGCGCATTCGCCAGCCTCGGCCTGACCCTGAACGGTATCTTCACAGCATTGCTGACCCCAACTATCCTGCGATTATTAGGGCTACTCTAACAAAATCTTCTTATTTTTGTTATCTATAATCATAACCAACTAAAAACAACGTATGATTTCATTTAAAGATATCGAATTACAAGACAAAAAACTGATTACCTCCTATACACAGAACAGTCCGCGACGGAATTGCGACCTCTCTTTCTCCAACCTATGCAGCTGGCGTTTTCTATACAATACAAAGTTTGCCATCATGGACGGCTTCCTCCTACTGAAATTCTGGGCAAACGACGAACTGGTGTACATGATGCCGATAGGCAACGGAGATTTGACAAAAGTACTGGACGCACTGGTCGAAGACGCACACCGGGAAGGAGAACCTTTCTGCCTGCTGGGAATATGTTCGGGCATGTGCTCGGAACTGGAAGCCTTCATGCCCGGAAAATTCCAGTTCACAGCAGACCGGGACTATGCCGATTACCTCTATCTGCGTACAGACCTCGCCACGCTTGCCGGAAAGAAATTCCAGTCCAAACGGAATCATGTCAACAAATTCAAACGCACCTATAATTACGAATATACTCCCATCACTCCCGACCGCATCCAGGAATGTCTGGACCTGGAAGCCGAATGGTGTAAGGCCAACAATTGCGACCAGCATGAAGGAACGGGCAACGAACGTCGCGCACTGGTCTACGCCCTCCACAATTTTGAAGAACTGGGATTGACCGGAGGCATCCTGCATGTAGACGGCAAAATTGCCGCCTTCACTTTCGGAATGCCCATCAACCAAGATACCTTCGGAGTACATGTGGAAAAGGCCGACACCAGCATAGACGGAGCGTACGCAATGATTAACTATGAATTTGCCAACCATATCCCCGAACAATATGTCTACCTCAACCGTGAAGAGGATTTGGGTATTGAAGGATTGCGCAAGGCCAAACTTTCGTACCAGCCTGCCATTATTCTGGAAAAATACGTGGCATGCCTGAAAGATGAACCGGTGGAAGCTATCAAATGGTGAGAGTAAGGATTAGAGATTAAGGATTAAAAGGATAAGGGATTGATGATACGGGAAAAGGTAAAGAACTTATGGAAGCTCTGTTTCAATGATAGCGAGGAATTTACTGAACTGTATTTTCGGCTCCGCTACAACAATGATATCAATATTGCCATCCAAAGCGGCGAAGAAGTGATTGCCGCCCTACAGATGTTGCCTTATCCTATGACGTTCGAAGGAGAAGATATTCATACGGCCTATATATCCGGCGCCTGCACACGCCCTGATTACCGTAACCAGGGCGTAATGCACGAGCTGTTATCACAAGCCTTTGCACGGATGCTACACAATAATGTCGCCTTATCCACCCTGATACCGGCAGAACCGTGGCTGTTCGACTACTATGGCCGTAGCGGTTATGCCCCCGTATTCCGCTATGCCGAAGAGACCTTTATCGCTTCCGGTACACCGACAGCCGATACGGGCCTTACTTTGGAAATGTCTGCCGAATATACTGAAAAAAGATATGAATATCTCGACCGGAAATTGCGGGAGCGCCCTTGCTGCATCCAGCATACGGAAGAGGATTTCCAGGTTATCATTGCCGATTTACAACTGGGACAGGGCTTCGTTTGCACATTGAGCAATGGGGAGGAAATCACGGCTTTGGCCATTACCTATCCGATAGGGAAAGCCAACTGGCGCATTGGAGAAATCGTGTCGGATACTCCCGCAACAAAAACTTTACTGCTTCAACATATCTGCCAAAGCCTGAATCTCCCGTCCATCCGGGTTCTCACTCCTCCCGCTACTGGTGAAAGCCAACTTTTGGGCATGGCACGCATCATCAATGCCAAAACCATGCTGCAACTCTATGCTACGGTCCATCCGGAACTGGAACTCAGCATTCATCTTACTGATGAGCAAGTCAGTGCCAATAACGGTTACTACTACCTCAACAATGGTAAATGTATGAATAGTGCCAAGCGTCTGCCAGGCAGCCACTTGGCACTTACAATCGGTGAACTCACCGAAAAAATATTTGCAACATCAAGCCCATATATGAGCTTGATGTTGAACTAGCATTACAATCCGCTGAAGTCGACTCCCTCAAATACCAACGAAGGAATCTGCCATGAGCGGTTTGGTTGAGGGTCATTGCCCACAGCAACCAAGGAATTCCACAAAGCAACCATGTTACCCGTCACATTCATTTCGTTGACAGGCTGTGTCAGCTTACCGTCTTCAATAAGAAACCCCTCTATACCATAAGAGAAGTCACCGGTACTGCTATTGCTGTTACCGCCATTGAAGCCCGTAACCAAAATGCCTTGTTTAACATCTGCCACCAACCCGTTCAGGTCTTTATCACCCGGTGCCAGAATCAGGCGTGAAGGCGTACTGATAGTAGGAGCCATATTCATCTTCTTACCATTGTAGGTATCGATGAAATAAGTTTTCAGCACACCCTTATCAAAGACAGTGCGGGGTTCAGTAGCCACACCCTCATTATCGAAGTAGCGCGAACCGTTTGCACCGATGACATGCGGCTCGTCACGCAACGTGAAGAGGTCCGAAGCCACCTTCGCATCCAGCTTGTCCATCAGGAAGGAATTCTTTTGTTGCAGAGCACTGCCATACAATGCACTTAGCATCGGGCTGAGCAGATTTCCCACATTCATAGGGTCAACCACCATTGTATATTTACCCGACTTTGCTTTCTTCTGTCCCAGCTTGCGCAATACGCGTTCCAATGCCTTGGCACCGATTCCCGTCTTCGTCAATTTATCATAGAACAGAGCCGAGTCGTACCAGTAATCCTGAGGACGCGCTTCACCTTCTCCCTTAATGGATACACTGGCTGAGACAGAGAACCAGGTACTCTTCGACTCGCCTTCAAATCCGTTGCTTATCAAACGATAGGAAGAACCCTCACCATCACTATAAGAAGAATCAACCGAAATGATACGCTCATCCTTGCCCAATACCTCCTCTGCAGCAGCACGGGCAATCGCCACTTTATCATCCGGGTTGACTTCATAGAGTTTCTTATCAAAAAGCTGCAAGTCAGGCTTGCCTCCTTTATAGTAGCGTGCAGGGTCGGCCAGCATACGCGACTCATCCACCGCCAGATAGCGGGTAGACTCTATACCATTCGTGATAAGAGTTTCCAATTCTTTCTTATCCAGCCGATTGGTGGAAAAAGAGCCGAAACGTCCGTCCACATAAAGATTCAATCCCAAACCATTCTCCGTAGACTGCTGCAAACGGTCCATTTTGCCGTCACGCAGTTCAAAAGAAGAATTAGAATTTGTATATAGCACCAGTTTGGCTGCCTGGCAACCGTTCTTCAAGGCATATTCCATTGCCCATTGTGCCAATTTCTTATTGTCGTCTGTAATCATGTCTTTAATTGATAGTTGATAATTAACTTTCTCCTCCTACAGTCAGCTTGCTGACTAGTGCCGATGGCATACCGCAGGTAACGGGACAAGACTGACCGTCTTTACCACAAGTCCAAGTACCGTTGTCAATCTTATCGTTATTTGCCACCATCGTGATGTCAGCCAATGCTTTCGGACCATTACCGATGATATTTATATCCTTGACGGGCTGCGTCAGCTTGCCATCCTCAATCAAGTAACCCGACTTCACAAAGAAGGTAAAGTCTCCGGCACCGATTTGCACCTGGCCATTGGTAAACTGGTCACAATAGATACCTTTCTTCACGGTGGAGATAATGTCCGCTTCCTTCATATTGCCGGCTTCCATATAAGTGGCACGCATACGGGGGATAGGAGTATTACGGAAAGTATCGCGACGTCCGTTTCCAGTAGGAGCCACCCCATAATGCTTGGCACTGATGCGGTCGTGCAGATAACTGGTCAGGATACCTTCCTTCACGATATAGGTTTTCTGACCTTCCACACCCTCATCGTCGAAATTCACGGCTCCACGATTGAAGGCGATGGTACCGTCATCCACCACGTTGATATGCTCATCGCACACCTTCTTTCCCAAAAGGTCGCAGAAAATGGAAGTACGTTTACGGTTGAAGTCAGCCTCAAAAGCATGTCCTATGGCTTCGTGCAACAAGATACCCGAACCGCCAGCCCCCATCACGACGGGCATTTCGCCACCTTTGGGTTTCACAGCCTTGAACAAGATAGCAGTCTTATCCACCGCCTCACGTGCAATAATATCCACGATGTCATCCGTCATGAATTCAAAACCCTTGCGGTAAGAACGACCGGCATAACCGTTCTCCATCTTTCCATTCTCTTCCATGATGCAGACTGCCATAAAAGAAACCATCGGACGGTAGTCGTAGTAGCTCACGCCCTCGGAATTACAGAACAGCACGTGCGATGTACTGTCAGAAAGAGAAGCCTGCACCTTACGTACACGATTGTCCAAAGAGAAAATCTTTTCGTTCAGCTTTTCTAAATAAGGTATTTTTGCCTTGACACTCACGTCCTCCCAAGGTTCAGTGACGGCATAGCGGCTTTTGGCAATTGTCTTTTCCGTCAGTCCTACAGATTTTCCGGCCTTGCCCGAAGAGGCGATACGGGCAGCAGTACGTGCAGCACGTAGCATTTCTTCCATAGTTACCCCTTCCACATAAGCATAACCCGTCTGGTCGCCTGCCAATACGCGTACGCCCATACCGAAGTCAATGTTAGCTCCACAGTTGTTTACTTTGCCGTCCATCAGAACCACACTGTTGTTGAATGTGTGTTCAAAATAAAGGTCAGCATAATCGCCGCCTTTTTCCAGAGCGGCAGCCATCACTTTCTTCAAGTCAGCCTCCGTCACACCGAAGTGAACCATTGCCGAAGCTACGGCAGACTGATTATCTGCTCCTCCTAAAGCTCCGCGTACTGACGCAGGCATAGCCAACGAGGGTACTGCCAGCGAACCTAACATCGCCAGACTTCCCGTCCGCAAGAAATTTCGTCTATCCATCCTTTTCAGTTATTAGTTATAAGATATTGTTTTTTATATCATAGTTATATGACGTAAAAATAGGAGATTTTGTCACACCTCAGCTTTCCTTTGTTAACAAACTTTCCAATTCCTCTGCATTCAGACGCAGATAGAATTGTCCTTTGTAAGCCACTGAAATGCCTCCGGTCTCCTCCGATACAATGATGGCATGCGCATCAGACACCTGGGAAATCCCCATGGCAGCACGATGCCTCAGCCCCAGTTCCTTAGGAATGTCCAGATTATGGGAAACAGGCAGGATACATCCCGCCGCTTTGATACGTTTCTTACTGATAACCATCGCTCCATCGTGCAACGGACTGTTCTTAAAGAAAATATTCTCAATCAGACGCTGGTTTATATCGGCATTGATAATCTCTCCCGTACGCACCACATCATCCAAAGGCAGATTATGTTCAATGACAATCAGGGCACCAACCTTCTGCTTCCCCATACTGATACATGCCATTACCACCGGCATGATGTCGTCATGTTCCAGCTTCTCTTTCTTGTTACCGGTGAAGAAGCGCACCAGCGCACTGGCATGCTGATGCGAGCCGAGTGTCAGCAAGAAGCGCCGTATCTCGTCCTGAAACAAAATGATAAGCGCCAGCACGCCCACACTGACCAGCTTGTCGAAGATGGAACCGAGCAATTTCATCTCCAGCACCTGCGATACCACCAGCCATATCAGGATAAACACCAGGATACCCGTAAACACATTTATAGAACCGGAGGCTTTCATCAGCTTATACGTATAGTACAGCAAAAAAGCCACTAACAGAATATCTATAAAATCTTTTATTCCAAATTCAAAAAACACGATATCGAATGATTAGGGGTTAGGGACTAGGAATTATTTCGCATAGCTTGCACAATCCGTACGGTTTCCACGGCTTCTTTCACGTCGTGTACGCGGAGAATGTCAGCACCTTTCAGCAGACAGATGGTATCGAGCACCGTAGTACCATTCAGCGCCTCCTGAGGAGTAATGTCCAACAAGCGGTATATCATCGATTTACGTGAAACACCTACCAATAAAGGCAACTCAAAAATACGGAAATCTTCCAGATGGGACAGCAATTCATAATTATGCTCTATTGTCTTTCCAAAGCCGAAACCGGGGTCCAGAATGATGTCTTTCACACCTAAGTCACGCAATTGCTGCACCTTGCGTGCAAAATACAAGAGAACCTCTTCCAGAAGATTGTCGTAATGAGGATGCTGCTGCATACTTTGCGGAGTGCCTTGCATGTGCATCATAATATAAGGCACATTCAACGCCGCAACGGTATGGAACATATCCGCATCCATCTCACCGGCCGCAATATCGTTGATGATGGCAACCCCATACTCCTCCACACACATTCTTGCCACATCCGCCCTGAAAGTGTCTACCGACACCACAGCATCCGGCTGTATCTCAAAAAGTATTTTCAGCCCCATACGCAGCCGTTCCATCTCCTCCCGGGCAGAGACATTGTCGGCATTGGGACGGGAAGAGTAAGCGCCTATATCAATAATGACCGCTCCCTCCGAAACTATCTGTTTCACCCGGCGTACTATTTCCGCCTCTGTCTGTGTACGGCTACCGGCATAAAAGGAATCTGGAGTAACGTTCAGTATGCCCATGACACGGGGTTGAGAAAGGTCAAGCAGCGAACCGTTGACATTTATATATCGGGCAGTTGTAATTTCCATAGGCAGTCTGTTCTATATAGTACCTGCAAATGTAAACAAAAAAGTGGTTTCAAAATACATAAACTCATAAAACTGATAAGTTTTTTGCTTGTACCCGGGAAGGGAGAGGATTAAAACTATATCTTTGCACGATGGTTTACCACAGATTACACAGATTCACACAGATTGATTTAATTATAAAGTCATGAATATAACAGCTATACATCAGATATTCCTAACATGTACCAGTGTCACTACTGACAGCCGTAACTGCCCCCAAGGTTCTTTATTCATTGCACTGAAAGGCGAGTCATTCAACGGAAATGCCTTTGCCGCCCGGGCGCTGGAAAGCGGAAGTGCTTATGCCATAGTAGATGAAGAAGTCTATGCCCCCGCAGGCGATACACGATACATCGTGGTGGAAAACAGCTTGAAGACCTTGCAACAACTTGCCAATTACCACCGTCGGCAGATGCGTACACCCATCATCGGCATTACGGGTACAAACGGAAAGACTACTACCAAGGAACTGATGTCCACCGTACTTTCGCAAACTCACAACGTGCTCTATACCTTGGGAAATTTGAACAATCACATCGGTGTTCCCCTCACCTTACTCCGCCTGCGCCCTGAACACGAACTTGCCGTAGTGGAAATGGGCGCCAGCCACCCGGGAGACATCAAGGAGCTGGTAGAGATAGCCGAACCTGACTACGGAATCATTACCAACGTAGGAAAAGCCCATCTGGAAGGATTCGGCTCTTTTGAAGGAGTCATCAAGACCAAAGGAGAGATGTACGACTATCTGCGGACGCGGAAAGAAGCTACCATCTTCATCCATAACGACAACCCCTACTTGAAAAAGATAGCCTACGGACTCCACCAGATTGCCTACGGCAGCGAGGACGAGCTGTACATCAACGGACACGTCACCGGCAATTCTCCTTACCTCACCTTCGAGTGGAAAACGGGAAACGAAAGCAAATATCACGAAGTACAAACCCAACTTATCGGTGAATATAACTTCCCCAATGCTCTGGCAGCTGTCACCATCGGACATTTTTTTGGTGTGGAACCGGAGCAAATAGATAAAGCACTGGCCGGATATACCCCACAAAACAACCGTTCACAACTGAAAAAAACAGCGGACAACACACTGATTATCGATGCCTATAATGCCAATCCCACAAGCATGATGGCTTCCATCAGTAACTTCCGGAACATGCAGGCCAAAAACAAAATGCTGATATTGGGAGATATGCGGGAGTTGGGTAAAGACAGTGCCGACGAGCACCAGAAGATTGCAGACTATCTGGAAGAATGCGGATTCAAGGACGTAGCTCTTGTTGGGGAATTGTTTGCCGCCACACGCCACTCTTATCAGAGTTATCCCGATGTAACCGCACTCGTCGCAGAGCTGCAAAGAGAAAAACCTTATGGGAAAACAATTCTGATAAAAGGGTCGAACGGCATCAAGCTAAGTTCCGTAGTTGAATACTTATAATCCTATTTCATCCTTGGCCTTAAAATGAAATAGCCGACCATTGATGCAAGCACCGCTCCCGTGGTATTGGCCGCAAAATCCAGCCAGTCTCCGCCGCGGTATGTCGTGCAGTATTCTTGCAGCAACTCCACCATTCCGCTGAACAAAACGGGACAGACAAACGCCCCTGCCCATGCATGCCATAAAGGGGCATTGTCTCTCCGGTGAGCGCGAAGAAACTCCAGCCACAGCATTCCCGACATGCCGAAATACATACAGATATGCACCACCTTGTCTATATTGGGAATCTTGCTTATTTCTGTAGATGGCGGTTTAAAGAATGAAAGATAAATCACCGTCAGAATAATAAAAAGCGACACCGGATATTTCTTAATATAATATAGCATATACCAAATAATCAACGAACTGTGCGCAAAAGTACAGAACATTTTCTATATTTGCATGTTTTAGGTGGTATTAATAACGAATTGAAAGAAAAATCTACGTTTTATGACAAAAAGTGACAGAGCCAACTTCGGAAGCAAATTAGGTGTCATACTTGCCTCGGCAGGCTCCGCAGTCGGTTTAGGTAACATCTGGCGTTTCCCGTTTGAGACCGGGAATCACGGAGGTGCAGCATTTATCCTTGTATACCTGGTTTGCGTGCTCATTCTCGGCATCCCCATCATGATTGCAGAATTCCTCATCGGCAGGCGCTCGCGTGCCAATACGGCAAGGGCTTATCAAAAATTAGCACCCGGCACGCATTGGCGCTGGGTAGGACGTATGGGCGTACTGGCAGGATTCCTTATTCTGGGATATTACTCCGTTGTGGCAGGATGGACGCTTGAGTTTATCGGGGAAGCAGCCACAAATAGTTTTGCCGGGAAATCGGCAGCCGATTTCATCGCATCCTTCAACAGCTTTGTCAGCAACCCCTGGCGTCCGGTCATCTGGCTGGTGCTGTTCCTGCTGGCCACCCATCTCATTATTGTCAAAGGAGTGGAAAAAGGTATTGAAAAATCAGCCAAAATCATGATGCCGATGCTGTTTGTCCTATTGATAATCCTTGCCATCTGCTCTATATCTCTGCCCGGAGCAGGAGCAGGTATTGAATTCCTGCTGAAACCGGACTTCAGCAAAGTGGACGGCAATGTGTTCCTTGGAGCTATGGGCCAGGCATTCTTCTCCTTGAGCTTGGGGATGGGATGTCTCTGTACATATGCCTCCTATTTCCGCAATGATACGAACCTGCCCAAAACGGCACTCAACGTGGCCGCCATCGACACTATGGTAGCTATTTTGGCAGGATTCATCATTTTCCCTGCCGCCTTCTCTGTGGGTATCAAACCGGATGCGGGTCCCAGCCTGCTATTCATCACCCTACCGAATGTCTTTCAGCAAGCGTTCGGCAATATTCCCTGGCTGGCGATACTGCTGTCTCTGATGTTCTATATCCTACTGGCATTGGCAGCACTTACTTCCACCATTTCCCTGCACGAAGTGGTAACCGCCTATCTGCATGAAGAGTTCAAGTTCTCACGCAGCAAAGCAGCCAGATATGTGACAGCAGGTTGTATTTTCTTAGGAGTATTCTGCTCACTGTCTCTCGGTATCGGCAAGAGCTATACCGTATTCGGGTTAAACCTATTCGATTTGTTCGATTTTGTAACGGCCAAGCTAATGTTACCGTTAGGCGGTTTCTTCATTTCCATCTTCATAGGCTGGTATCTGGACAAGAAAATCGTATGGGAAGAAGTCAGCAACAACGGCACTCTGAAAGTATCCGTCTACAAGCTATTGATATTCATCCTGAAATACATTGCTCCTATAGGAATTGCACTGATTTTTATCAATGAACTGGGTTTTCTGAAATAGGCCATCATGCAGAACCCCTTCAAAGAATTCCTTTATTTCTCCCGGGGAGAAAGGCGCGGAATACTGGTTTTGATTACCGGCATCATTCTCGTCTTTCTCTCCGGGTATATTTATATATACCAAAGAGAACACCGCCCCCTCTCCGACGAAGCAATCCGGCGGCAGGCCACTGCCATGGCAGAATACGAATCGTTCATCGCATCCATACAAGAAAAGGAACAAAAATGGGACAACAGACTTAATTCTTCCTCTCCAAAACAACCGACAACCGTCTCCCTGGTCCGTTTCAATCCCAATACTGCCGACTCCGTTACTTTTTGCCGACTGGGACTGCCCGGATGGATGGCGCGGAACATACTCCACTACCGTAGTAAAGGAGGGAAGTTCCATAAGGCAGAAAATTTCCGGAAAATATATGGAATGACAGAAAAACAATATCAGACACTCCTGCCCTATATCCACATCACTCCGGAAGACACAGAGACAAGAACCGTCCAGTTGTACAACTCTCCTTCGAGTAATAATAGCGCTGCTACTTCCCGAATTGCACCGGAAAAATATCCGGCTGGAATCCTTGTCGACCTGAACCGCGCCGACACCACAGAGCTGAAGAAAATACCAGGCATCGGTAGCGGCATTGCCCGTCTAATCATCGGTTACCGGCAACGCTTGGGAGGGTTCTACGACATCACGCAACTACAAGAAATCCATTTGGACACCAGCCAATTGCAGTCTTGGTTTTCCATCGACACCCGAGCCATCCGCCTCATCAACCTGAACCATAGTAGCATAGAGAGGCTGCGCAACCATCCTTACATCAACTTCTACCAGGCAAAGGCCTTTGTAGAATACCGAAAGAAGAAAGGCGACCTTCATAGCCTGAAACCTTTTGCACTTTACGAGGAATTCTCCGATACCGACTTAGAGAGAATCAGCCACTACATCTGCTTTGAATAACATGCCACTCTCTCAACGAGGCAAACCACCATATCGAACTTGGAAAAACCGCACTGACAGGCTCAGACCATTTTATTGATTTCCCCGTCTATCAGATGTATCGTCCGGTCGGTGAGCTGCGCCAGTCCTTCATCATGGGTTACGATAACAAACGTTTGTCCGAAACGGTTACGTAAATCAAAAAAGAGCTGGTGCAGTTCTTCCTTATTATGGGTATCCAAACTGCCGGAAGGTTCATCTGCCAGCACCACTGCCGGATGATTAATGAGAGCACGGGCCACCGCCACACGCTGCTTCTCACCTCCCGACAACTCATTCGGTTTGTGGGAGGCCCGTTCGGCAAGCCTCATGAATTCAAGAATTTCCGTAGCTGCTTCCTTGGCTTCCTGCTGTCCTTTTCCGGCAATAAAGGCCGGTATCATTACATTCTCCAAAGCCGTAAACTCCGGCAGAAGTTGGTGGAACTGGAACACAAAGCCGATATGCCGGTTGCGGAATGCGGAAAGTTCCCTCTCCCTCATACGGTTGACTTGTGTACCGTCAATAACCACTGAACCGTCATCCGGCATGTCCAACGTACCCATGATTTGCAGCAAGGTAGTTTTACCCGCTCCACTAGGGCCTACAATGCTGACAATCTCCCCTTTCTCTATCTCCAGGTCAATACCCCGTAACACTTGCAGGTTACCGAAACTCTTGGTTATATTCTCTAAATGAATCACTAGGCTATTTACAATTTGACAATTTACTATTTACTATTTGATAGTTTTCTTTCAAGTGCTATTACTATAGTCTTTTAATTACATATTCGGCCAAATAGCAGCCAAAAACTGCAGGCATGTAGCTCACTGTTCCACAGGTGGACTTCTTGTTCATCTCGTCGTCCGTCAGCAAAACGGCATTCGGGTCAGCCTGTTCAGTGCTGAAAACAACTGGAAGTTTCCGCTTTATGCCCATTTTTTGCAGACGCTTACGCACAGCCTTGCTCAATCCACAATGATAGGTATCCCATATATCGGCAAAGCGCACTTGCGAAATGTCACTCTTTGCTCCCGCCCCCATGCTGGACACAATCTTGATATGCCGCCTCATGGTTTCCACTATCAAGTGACATTTTGGAGCAAGCGTATCAATGGCATCCACCACAAAGTCATAAGCCGCAGCATCCAGCAGTTCCGGTATGTTCTCATCTTTCAGGAATACGGGCAACACTCTCAATTCCAGAGCCGGATTAATGTCCCTAAAACGTGATGCCAATATCTCCGCCTTCTTCTGCCCCAGGGTAGAATGCAGAGCCGGCAACTGACGGTTTATGTTCGTTGGCTGCACGGTATCGGCATCGACAATCGTCATCCGCCCCACTCCGGCACGGCATAGCATCTCGGCCGCATAAGCACCTACACCACCCAGTCCTACGACAAGTACATGCGCCTTGCATAGCCGTTCCATCTTTTCATCTCCCAGCAGGAGTTGTGTTCGCTGTTTCCAATCTTCCATTTTAGCTTTTCTTAAACCACTTATAGAACCATTTGCCTACCTTCTCGTAATGCTGCGACTCATTGTTGCCACGCGGATTTGAGAAGGATACCGCATCCTGCGGTTCACCCAGTTGGTCTGGATACAACACAATCAGACTATTGTTTGCAAAATATTTACTGATTTGTGCCGGCAACTTCTCGAAGGAGCTGTCATAGGAGATGGAGCCCCGACGAGCGCTGATAATCACTAACAGATGGTCAAAGTTCACTTGTCCGGTCAATATCAGTAAATCCCCCCAATCGTCCAGGCGAGAAAAGTCAGTCAATGTCTGTCCATATTTGGCTTTCACCAGCCCTTGAAGATGGGCGGTAGTCTCTTCATTGGCATAAAAATGCACCCGGCAACCCAAAGTACTCCCCAACCGACAGAAATGTTCCACCCACTTCAGGAATCCCGCCTCATACTCGGCTTTCGGAGGTACCGCCACAATCACCCGCCTGATTGTGTTAATAGGCATCAAGAATTTGGAAACCATCACCTCGCGATGCAAGCCTTTCAGCAGATTCTCCGTCAGCATACCGAAGAATGAATCCACAATATTGACCTTACGGTGCAGACCTATAATGACATCCGTTGCCGCATATTCTTTTGCCGTATGGATAATGCCCGAAGCGATATTCAAGTCGTAACGTGTGATTTGCCTCAACGGCACATCTGCCGAGGCCGTTATCATAGCAGCCTTTTCCAGATAGCGTTTCCCACGCAATTCGGCACTTTCAGAACTGCTATCGTCGTTGATGACATTCAGTGCCAACAGATTATCCCGTTGCTTCGGGTCGCGTATCACCAAAGAAAGATTTATCAGGTCTTCAATCGTATCGGGGTTGGCTATCGGAATCAATATCTTCTCCGCTTCCACGGAGCGGTTTTCTTCCAGATGCGCCTCCTCCATGGCAATCTTCCGTGCGGCACGTTCCGTAATGAACGAACTCACAACGCAAGTTACAAGAATCAGCAGGACGGTACCATTCAAAACATCATCGTTCAGCAAGCGTTCCCCATTGGGCAGAATGATGTTGTACCCCACCAACACAGCCGCCAGCGTTGCCGCTGCTTGTGCATTGCTCAATCCGTACATCAGCTCCCGTTCAATCCCTCCCATTTTATATATTTTCTGCGTCAGCCAGCAGGCAATCCATTTACCTGCCAATGCCACCACAATCATTACAGCCGCTACTTTCAGAGCATCGCCATGACCGAAAATCACATGCACATCAATCAACATACCCACACCTATCAGGAAATAGGGAATAAACAAGGCGTTGCCCACAAACTCCAGATGGTTCATCAACGGAGAGACATGCGGAATCAGCCGGTTCAAAACCAAACCTGCAAGGAAAGCACCCAGGATACCTTCCATCCCCACAAACTCCATCAATCCGGCTCCGAGGAAAACCATGGCAAGCACAAATATGAACTGCATCACGTTGTCATCGTACCTCCGGAAGAACCAACGGCCTATGCGTGGAAACAGATATACAATCAAAATACCCAGGAAGATAACCTTTATGACAAGCCATACCCAGAAGAAGCCGTCCGACTCCCCCTTGAACATACCACCCACAACGGCCAGAACCAGCAAAGTGAGTGTATCCGTAACCGCCGTCCCCCCCACTGCAATACTCACACTGCGATGCCGCGACACACCGTAACGAATCACGATGGGATAGGCCACCAGCGTATGCGACGCATACATACTTGCCAGTAGGACAGAGGTCAGTACCCCATACTTCAACAAAGCTATATTCGTTACCAAGCCTATGCCTATGGGCACAATAAAAGCCAAGAGTCCCAGTACAAGCGCTTTGCCCCGGTTCTGTTTGAAGTCCCCCATATTTATTTCCAGACCGGCAAGGAACATGATGTAATACAAGCCTACTTTGCCGAAAAGCTCAAAACTACTGTCACGCACCAAGATATTGAAACCATGCTCCCCAATGACAAGCCCCGCCAGTATCATTCCGATAATGTGCGGAATACGAAGCTTATTCAACAATATGGGAGCAAACAATATAATGAGGAGTACAAGGAGGAATATCCATGTAGGGTCGGTGATGGGAAGTTTCAAGCTGAAGTCAAACCAATCCATAGGCTATAAGTTTTAGGTTTTGAATGCAAAATAACGAAAAACTTTTCACTTTATGCGGTGCTATACAGCATTTTGTTATAAATTTGCGACCGATTCTATCTTTTTAGAGATAGTATTTCACTTTTTTATAAACTTAATTTAAAACAAAAGAAAAATGAAAGTAGCTATTGTTGGAGCAAGCGGAGCCGTGGGACAAGAGTTCCTGCGAGTGCTCGATGAAAGAAATTTCCCGTTGGACGAGTTAGTATTGTTCGGTTCTAAACGCAGTGCCGGAACCAAATATACCTTCCGCGGTAAACAGATCGAGGTGAAACTCTTGCAACACAATGATGACTTTAAAGGGGTTGATATCGCTTTCACTTCCGCAGGCGCAGGCACCTCCAAAGAATTTGCCGAAACCATTACCAAGTACGGAGCAGTGATGATTGACAATTCCAGCGCTTACCGTATGGACGACAATGTACCTTTGGTAGTGCCCGAAGTGAATGCCGCCGACGCCAAAGAACGTCCTCTCGGCATCATCGCCAACCCCAACTGTACTACTATCCAAATGGTAGTGGCACTGAAAGCCATCGAACAGCTTTCCCATATAAAGACCGTACACGTTTCTACCTATCAGGCTGCTAGTGGTGCCGGCGCTGCTGCCATGGACGAGTTGTACGAGCAATACCGCCAGGTATTGGCAGGCGAACCCGTAACCGTTGAGAAATTCGCTTACCAGCTGGCATTCAACCTCATTCCGCAAATCGACGTATTCACCGAAAACGGCTATACCAAAGAGGAAATGAAGATGTACAACGAGACACGCAAGATTATGCACTCTGACGTAAAGGTCAGTGCTACCTGCGTACGTGTTCCCGCTCTCCGCTCCCACTCCGAAAGTATCTGGGTAGAGACCGAGCGCCCCATCTCCATAGAAGAAGCCCGCGAAGCATTTGCCAACGGCGAAGGCTTGGTTCTGATGGACAATCCGGCAGAAAAGGAATACCCCATGCCGTTGTTCCTCGCCGGCAAAGACCCGGTTTACGTAGGCCGTATCCGTAAGGACCTCAGCAACGAAAACGGATTGACGTTCTGGATTGTGGGCGACCAGATTAAAAAAGGGGCTGCACTGAATGCGGTGCAGATTGCAGAATACTTGATTAAGGAAAAGGCACTGTAAGAGAAAATTATATTACATAAATGGAGTAGCTTTATTTTTATATAACGCTACTCCATTTTTTATCTGCCAATTTTTCTCATAGTCTTAAATTTCAAATGAAATACTCTTAAAACTTTATTTAAAATCACATTTTATTCTCCGACAACAAACCTCTTTTCTATAAGTGATTTGTTTCCACACCCATCAATATAGTCAACAGAAACAACTACTGTCCCATTGAATGGCTCACCTTCATTAATGAAATTAACAAAGTCATATCCTTGCATTTCCACTATCCATCCATTATCTACACTCCAATGAAAGTTAGAAGCACCTTCAGGCACGGGGAATAAAGTACATTCACCACCATATGCAGATAAACCACCATTAAGCATGCTATTATCTTTTTGGACACCAGACTTATTAAACAAAACAGAACGACTCAAGTCTGCAGTCACACCGTCACATACATGTACGAGAGCCTTTAAAGTAGCACGAAACGAGCTTGTTGCCGAAGATGCTATGCTTTTTCCCAAAGTCACATTTGGAATGGTTTGATTCAGAGAAGTATACAATCCTCCACCAACAGTCCAATCAACACTAGCCCCAGAAGGAAAATTTTTAATTGTAAAAATCCCACTATCACAAATTACATCTGGTCCAACTAAATCCATTGATGTTTTAGAAACATTCAACACATATTCACTTGTAAAAACATCAATACAATCCTTATAGCTATAGGATACTCTGACCTTCGCTGCTCCTTGTGCTAAAGGTATAGCAATTATTGTTGAACTACCTTGCCCACTGATAATTTTCACATTCTCTCCTATCCATGAAAAAGAATGAGCTTTACTGTCATCAATAGAATAAGAATATTTTCTATATTGTTCAACAAATTTATATCCATCTATTTGTGGTCCTATATTTCTAAATACACAATTACTACTTCTTGCTAGAAAATATTCTCTAACGTCTATTGTATGCATAAAGAAATCATGCACTTCTACTTTTATTGCACTTTCCTCAAATGGTTGAACAGACCTTAAATCGATCTGAAATCTTTGCTTTTCAACAGATGCACTTTGTTCTATTTCAGAAAATAGATTTTTATCATAAGTCCACTTTATATTCGTATATTTATTAATCGGATAATTGCACCAAAGCTTTATTGTACTTCCCAATTCAAATGTTGTAGGACCATTGATTATCATTGGCTTCATTCTAACATTAATATCCCGCAAGTCCGCATTTAATTCTATTGTACTATTCTCCGGACGTACCATTAACACTACACCACTTTCCGCTTTAGTCCATAGTACATCAAATGGATATTGAGTAGTTCCTTTGGGAATACTGCAAATCAACTCTGTATCATACTTATCACTAGATGATCTTCTGAATTTAGCCCCACCTCCAACCGCAGAAATTCTTATCCTAATAGGATCTTTTTGTCCATTGAGACTCAATTTATAAGAATAAGCTCCATCACCTACATACGGTTTTTTTTCACCTATAATTGTTCCTGAAATATAAGTTGCACGAGTTGTAGCCTCCATATCGATATCGGACATTAGTTGAGCAGAACTTTCTTCTTTACAGCAACTATTATTTAACAATAAAATTGTAATAACCAACAATACATATTCATTTTTCATTACGTATCAAGATTAACATAACAACCCTACTCTTTTTATGTCATAGACATAATAGAATAGGGTTGTCAATTATTAAATTACAATATACTATATTACCAACCTGGGTTCTGAGTCAACGCCTGACCTTTATTCTCATAAATAGTCAACTGTGCAGCCGGTATGGCACGCAAATAGTAGCGTTCCGAATTCAATTCACCAGCCTTGAATATACGAAGTTCCTTTTCACGAAGATAATAAATATACCCTTTTTCAGTATCCTCATTACCCGGATTCTCTGGGTCGAACAGATAGAGCACTCTCTTGCCGGAATCATCTTTTGAAGATATTTCCGGATAATCGGCCATATTGACATAAGCACCCAGGAAAGACATGGTAGGATAACCATTTGCATCTTCTGAGTTTAAGTATTCAAACTTGGCCCAACGACGGAGGTCTTCACCACGACGGCCTTCCATAATCAACTCAATACGACGCTCACGACGGATTTCCCACAAAACCGGATTGACATCAGGGTCACGGGCAGGGTCATTGATAACAACCCCATTCACACTCAAGTTGCCGCCATTCAGTTGAACTTTCGGCATTGTCTTGGCTTCAGTATCTCCCCACTTCGTCAGCTGACGGTCACGGAGTTCATTGATAGACTTGTCAAGGTCACTCTGCGAGAAAATGTTACCCCCCACTTGAGCAATCTCATAACGTGCTTCTACATAGTTCAGCAACACTTCCGCATAGCGGATACACGGCGCATCAGCCGGACTTAATCTACCGGTACAATAATCCAGACCAGCCACCCACCACTCGTCGTTCAAGAACTTTTTGGTAGGATATCCCGTTGGTGATGTACCTTCGGTATAATTTGTACCCATGGCGCTCATAATACGGAGACTATCGGCAATAGTTTGATACAAACGCGGGTCACGGTTTTGAAATGACTTCTGAATACTCGGGTCTCCCTTACCTTGATACAGCGGAGACTGACCTATCGGCAAACCGTCACTGCAAAGATAAGTGTTGATTACATCTTGCGTAACACCACCTTGAGTCTGATCTTCCGGGCCATTGTAGGACATCAAAGCATTACACTGCAAACCGCTTGTATATTCACGATACCAGATGACTTCCGGATTGTTAGCCAAATCGTCCGTAGTAAACAAAGCATTATAGGTATTGCCTATTGAATAGATACCAGAGTTCATCACGACCTCTGCACCATTAATGGCTCCTTGCAGCAAGTTCTTAATATCACCATCCGCCACCTTCTCTGAAGTAGGACCTACAGTAGTACCGTGATACTTCAGCCATGTGGCATGATACAGCATTTCGCGTGACATATACGCACCAACCACATATTTATTGACTTGGCGCTTCGTATCATCCGTACGTACATTATCCAATGCATATTGAAAATCCTCTTGTATCTTCTGCGCTACATACAAATAAGAATCACGGTCTTTATAAAGAGTCGGGTCTGCCGGGTCTGTCACCTTATCGTAGTAAGGAACACCGCCATAATACTTTGCCAGCGTACTATAGGCCATTGCACGGAAATAGCGTGCAATACCTTCCCAGTGTCTCTTGGCTTCGTCCGAAATATTCATTCCGGGAATCTTCTCAAGCATGACATTGGCTTTATAAATAACACTATAATTATCCGACCAAGTTCCGGTCCGGCTATTCCAGTCCGTAGTGGCAGAAGTGGAGAAATAAATATATCCTGAACCGTTTGTATTTGCATTATTCAGATTGATAAAATCATCCGTATAATCATCTCCAGAGAAATAACCGGCAAAAACTGTATAGTCGGTACCATATCCTGTAAAGTAGGAAGAATAGAAGTCTTGCGCATAAGTACGCAAAGAAGTTTCAGTCTGCCAATAAGTGTCATTGGTCTGCTTGTCCTGCGGGTCTTTATCCAAAAAATCGTCGCAACCGCAGAGCGAGCTCATTGCCAACGCACAAACGATGTATAATAAATTTTTCTTTTTCATAACTGCAATTACTATTAGATTATAAACTAAGCTGAATACCGAACGACACTGTCTTCTGATATGGATAGCTACGACCAAAGTTACGCTGGTCACTCTTACCATTGGCCGTACGTATTCCTATTTCAGGATCGATAGCAGGTTTCACACCATCAATGGTGAAAAGGTTTTCACCTGTAAAATAAACACGCAAACCTTGCACCTTGAATTTACTCAACCAAACCTTAGGAAGAGAATATCCCACAGTAAATGTCTTCAGACGCAGATAAGCCATATTCAGCAAATAGCGATCATTCACGCTATAGTTACCCGAAGCAGACTGCTGGTAATCCATCGGACGGGGATAGAAAGCATCTGTGTTTTCGGGAGTCCAATAATCCTCAGCACCTTTGTAGAAGGGTTCACCGGTAGTAAAGCCTGGCAATACCTGGTTACCTGCCGCCCAAAGTTTTCTCTTGGCTACCCCCTGGAAGAACATGCTTATATCAAAGCCTTTCCAAGCAGCATCCAAATTCAAACCAAACTGTAAACGCGGCAGGGCGTTACCTATAACACTAAGGTCACCCTTGTCATTTGTATTGGTCTGTTTTACGATTTCACCGTTGTTGTCGAGGTCTTTATAAAGCACATCACCGGGAGCAAATTGATAACCGGCAGGGAATACTTTAGTCTGGTCGGGCAAACCGGCTTTCAAAGAACCGTCAGCATTAAAGTCATCTTCCGTCAAGAAACGGTCGAACTGCAAGCCCCAGATATCTCCCAAAACCATACCTTCTTTATAAGCACTCTTATCCCACCATCCGGTAGCTCCATAAGAAGGAATCTTTGTATTATACGTCCACTTGGTTACTTCAGTCTTGTCATCGGCAACAGAAGCCGTCACGCCAAAGTGCAGACCATTCTTGAAGGTATGGCGATAGTCAATGGCAAGCTCCCATCCTTTGGTCTGGATAGTACCCATATTTTCATATGGAGCGGCAGCACCCAATGTGGCAGGCAGGTTAGCAGTAGTCAAAATATCACTGGTAGTACGGTTATACCAATCAAACGTTACTCCCAAAGCATCATTGAAGAAACGGGCATCCAAGCCAAGGTCAAGTGTAGTAACTTTCTCCCAAGTAAGGGTTGAAGACACAATAGTCGGTTTTTGCGTTGACTGTACTTTCTTTCCATCGATAATCCAACTGTCAACAGAAGTGGACAGAGTGGAGATATAACGGTCGGTACCTACATCCTGATTACCAATCATACCCCAAGAACCACGAACCTTCAAAGTACTCAAATAAGGTTTCAACGACTGCATGAACGGTTCTTCAGAAATACGGTAACCGGCAGACATAGAGGGGAAGAAACCGAAGCGGTTGCCCGAAGGGAAACGGGAGGAACCATCATAACGGCCGTTCAACTCCAACATATATCGGTCTTTGTAAGAGTAATTAAGACGTCCGAAGAAGCCTGCTACAGACCACCATGTATGCGAGGAGCTTGTAGTCTGGTCACCTGTAGCCAGATTCAATTCCGGTTTTGCAGGGTCGAGCAGACCTTTGCGTTGTGCCCAGTAATATTCATATTCGCTCTTTTCAAGGCTGGAACCTGCCATCGCCTTAAAATCATGATCTCCCCAGCGTTTGGCATAAGTTGCCACGAAGTTAGCTGTCAGATTCTCCGTGCGTCCGGTTTCCTGATATACATAATCATAAGTAGCAGCAGATAGATAACTGCCATAAGAATCACGCAATGCCTCAACAGACGGACGGGCAGTGAAGATTTCATAACCACTGGTCAAGCTCGGCGTACCATACTCCTTATAGCGATTTTCCACTGTACTGTAAGCAACATCAATATCAATTGTCAAATCTTTAATAGGTTTGATTGTTGCACCACCCGTCAAACGGAGATATTCACGTTCTTTGGTTGTAGTAGGAGCACTCTTCAACTCTGTCAAAGCATTGCGGAATTCCTTACCCTCAAAAGTACCGTAAGGCATCATCGGCTGCCAACGATATAGATAGTACATTGGATCATACAAATCACTCCCATAATTAAACGGCTTGTCATAATCAGAACGGGTAAACATGACACCTGTACGGACAGATACATATTTGTTCAATTCAGAGTTCAAAGAGATATTAGCATTATAACGTGTATAATCATCCGAATTGATTTTCATCATACCATCCTGGCTCAGATAACCCAAAGCGATATTGTAATTAGTCTTTCCGTTGCCACCGTTGATAGAAAGGCTATGGTTCTGCTGCGGAGCCCAGTCCTTGATGTATTCATCATACCAGTCCCAAGTGCGGATAAAGAACATACCGCCATCGCGGAACTCAAAGTCACGACCCAATTCCATCTCACGGCCAAACTGGTCACCATAACCATATTTATCCCAGTAATCCTTCATTTTCTGCACATGTGTAGCATCCACACGCATATTACCCACTACGTTATAAAATGCGGCAGATCCCTTAGTCTGATTGATTACACCCTGCAAGTTTATATCAGCCTGCTGCCATCCCGGAAGTTGTTCGGGTGTCTTGGTCGGCGTACGCCATGCGAAGTTATTGGTATATTTTACAGAAAGACGTTCATGTTTACTTCTTGATTTTGTGGTAATCAGCAATACGCCAAATGCACCACGAGCACCGTAAATAGAAGCAGAAGCGGCGTCTTTCAATACAGAAATACTTTCAATATCGTCCGGATTCACCATAGAAATATCCGTTACTTCCACATTATCTACAAGAATCAAAGGTTTGGAATCACCGTTTGGAGAACCGATACTACCACGAATCTTGATAGTAGGCGCACCACCTATCTCACCGGAGTTGGTAGTGATGGTCAATCCCGGCACAGCCCCCTGCAAGGCACGACCTATATCCGTGATAGGACGGCTATCGATTGTTTTGTTCACGTCCACGGAAGCCACCGCACCAGTCAGGTTCACTTTTTTCTGTGCACCATAACCTACTACGACAACTTCATCCAACAATTCCGTATCATCTTTCAAAACAACCTTCATTACCGAAGTTGCCTTGACTTCTTGAGTAGTATATCCCACAAATGATACTTGCAGAATAGCACCGGGCTTTACATTTAATTTGGAAACTCCATCCAAATCCGTAATACCACCATTGGTCGTACCTTTCTCAATGACATTGGCACCAATAATAGGTTCACCTTTTGTATCTACAACTGTGACAGTCACAGAGATAGATTGCATCTGTTCTTGTACTCCTTGTGAGTCGTTGGATGCTGTTTGGGCAGCCATCACGTTGCCACTGCCTAAAAACAGAGCACAGATTGCCACCGCCGTAAAGAACTTACCATTGGCAAGTCCTCGTTTTTTGCGATCTTCATTCATAAGTGATTGATGATTTTGTTAATTAAACCAGTTTTTCAAAATTAGGGTAAGGGAATCATATAGTTCGGATTAGTCAGACTATTTCCGAAGGCTTCTTTAATTTCTCATAGGCGTTTTCTTTATTTAAAGGTTCACATTTTTATATTATCTCTCTTTTTTCTATTTATTTACCAAGTCCAGACGGAACTTAGTTATATATTATACAAGGTTTAAATCTTGTTAATTACTTAACTCTATTGGTTGTTTTAAGAGATAAAAAACTCGTTATTAACAAAGGTGAGAAATGATTCATTCATTTCGTCCTAACAAAGATACATTATTATTTAATATCAAGAACATTCCTTTGCATTTATTTAACTTTATATTTATACATTTGCAAAAAGGAAGTTATACACCTTATTATATAAAGATTTTAAGGTTCTTCTATATTTAAAGAATGGAATTCAATCAGGCCATTCATTGGTGTTTCTTCAATGATTTCCAGTTCGATGCCAAATTCACGGGCAACTTCCCGCAAAATGGCCGCGTAGCTGTAAGCCAATGAACCCACAAAACGAATAGGATAATTTTTGTAGTCATATTGGCAGACATTACGAGTAAAGAAATTTCTCAGATTACCGGTAATCAGCTCAAATACATAGTCATCATTGGTATAATCAGCCAAAAAATAAGATATAGTAGACAAAAAGCGATTGGGGAACGGGCGGTTATACACAGATTCCATAACCTCATTCGGACTTATACGGAACTTCTCAAAGAAATCCGCCGTTACATCTTTAGGAGCCAAACCTTTCAGTACATCAGACAAGAACATTTTGCCCAATACAGCACCACTACCCTCATCCCCCAGGATGTAACCTCCTGCCCGGACATTCTTTACAACGATTTTCCCATCATAAAAACATGAGTTTGAGCCGGTTCCCAAAATACAAGCAATGCCGGCCTCGCATTTGAACAAGCCACGTGCAGCTGCCAGCAAATCACTCTCTACCTGAATTGGAGTTTTGAATTGTGCTACCAATGAAGCTCCCAATACATTTTTCTTTTCATAAGAAGTACATCCGGCACCATAATAATAGACTTGTTCCAATTTCCTTTTGAAAAAATGCTCGGGTAATCCTAACCGCACACTTCGGCTAATCTCTCTTCTCGTTTGAAAGAAAGGATTTAAGCCCTCTGTGAAGGCTCGCTGTATCAGACGATTATCTTCAACCAGCGCCCATTCTGTTCTCGTAGAACCACTTTCTGCAATTAGTTTCATAGGTAGTTAGTTTTAGAATTGAATACAAATATATAGCTTTTTTTAATCTTTCCAAGGCTATTTCAAGAAAAAATCATTTTACTGGCCATACATCTCCCTTTTGCTCATATCCTCAATCATCCAACAAAGTATTCCCACTTTTCCAACGCAACCGCGTTTTAGTCAAAACAAGACGATAACAGACTAACAATAAGATACTATCTGACTGAATTCCAAGTTCCGTCTGAACTTAGCAAACAAATAGGAAAGCAAGAGATAATATAAAGTTATGAACCTTTAAAAAGAGAAAATGCCTATGGAAAAAGAAACAATCCTGCAAGTTGAATAGTCTCACTATTCGGCCCTTATTACCCTTACCCTAAATTTAAGCAGTATTTAATTAACAACAAATCATCAATCATTTATGAATGAAGATCACAAAAAACGAGGACTAACACATAGCAAACTCCTCACAGCAGTGGCAATCAGCTCACTGTTATTAAGTAGCGGCAACGTGATGGCTACACAAGCCAATCCTGATAAATCGCTTGGTGTAACAGAACAATTACAAACCATCACTGCTACCGGTTTGGTGGTAGACGCAGCCGGTGAACCGGTTATCGGTGCCAGTGTAGTGGAGAAAGGTACTACCAATGGTATTGTAACCGACATCGACGGCAAATTCACATTAAGCGTAAAGCCAGGAGCAACATTAAGCATATCGTTTGTAGGCTATCAACCTCAAGAAGTGAAAGCTGCCAAAACAATGAAAATTATCTTGAAAGAAGATACTGAATTATTGGATGAGGTAGTAGTTGTCGGTTATGGCGTACAAAAGAAAGCAAACCTGACCGGTGCAGTCTCAACTGTTGATGTAAGCAAAACCTTAGAAGCTCGTCCACAATCTGATGTCAGCAAAGCGTTACAAGGTGTTGTTCCAGGACTGACAATCCTGAACTCCAGTGGTGAACTAAATGCCAAACCTACCATTACCATCCGTGGTACCGGTACTTTGAGCAATAGTGCAAAAAGTAATCCACTTATTGTTGTAGATGGTGTAGCAATGGAAGACATTTCCTACCTGAATCCTAACGACATAGAAAACATCTCCGTACTGAAGGATGCTGCTTCCACCTCTATCTACGGTACTCGTGCTGCATTCGGTGTTATCTTGATTACAACAAAATCTGCCAAGAAAACAGACAAGATTACAATCAACTATACTAATAATTTCTCCTGGGACACACCTTCAATCCTCCCTGATTTTCCCGATGTATCGACACAAGCAAGAGCTTTACGTGCAGCCAATGTACGTATGGGAGTAGAGAATGAACTCTTCGGCATGTATATGGACGATGACTTCATAGCCAAAGCCGATGCATGGAAAAAGCGTCATGGCGGCAAAGCCGGTTATCGTGAAATGATTCCGGGTGACGACTTCGATCTTGACCCTGAAACCGGCAAAGGCTTATATTATGCAGATTGGGATGTAGTAGGTATCATGTTCCGCGACTGGAAACCGGCACAAAGCCACAATGTTTCTATTCAAGGAACCAGTGGAAAGACTTCTTATTTCCTCTCATTCGGCTACAATAAAGAAGAAGGTGTAATGACCTTCAATCCCAACAAGTTGAAGAAATACAATGCTACCATAAACATCACTTCTGACATTACCGATTGGCTGACTGTCGGAGGACGTTTCAGCTACAATGACAAAGTCTACACAGAGCCTGCCACTCGTCGTTACACATACCAATACATGTGGCGTTGGGGTAGTTTTTTTGGTCCTTATGGAACATATCAAGGACACGACATGCGCAATGATATCGCTTATCGCAAACAAGCAGGAGAAGACAAAACCAATGACTCTTATACCCGCATCGGAGGTTTTGCCAGAGCCAAACTGTTGAAAGGACTAACATTAAACGCAGATTATACTTTCAACATCCGCAACTCTAACCAGAAACAAGCAAATCTCCCGGTATATGCCTTAAATTCATGGGGCGGTGATATAACAGCGCCCACCTACCTTTCTGACCAAGCAGGAAGTTATCTATACCAAGAAAGTATTCGCGACAACTCCTATGCATTAAATGTGTATGCCAACTATGAATTCAGTCTGGCTAAAAAGCACAATTTCAATATCATGATAGGTGCCAATGCCGAAGAAGGCGAATATCAAATGCATTCAAGCAAATATAAAGGACTTTTAGACGGCAATCTTCCCGAATTCAGCTTGGCCACAGGTGACCAAGAGGTAAGTGGCGCTCATAGTGAATGGGGTACAGCCGGTTGGTTCGGACGTATCAACTATGACTACAAGGGAATATGGCTATTGGAATTAAACGGACGTTACGACGGTTCTTCCAAGTTCCCGTCAAGTGACCGTTGGGCATTCTTCCCCTCAGGTTCAGTGGGATACCGTTTCAGCGAAGAGGCCTTTTTCGCACCATTAAAACAAGTCGTTAGCAACGGTAAATTCCGTGCGTCTTATGGTGAAATCGGAAATCAAGCGATTGGTGACAATATGTTTATCTCTACCTTAAGCAGAAGAGAGAATAATTCTGCTACTGGTTATTCTTATTGGCTAGATTCAAGTGGACAAAAAGTCAGCATGTACAATTTGCCCTCATTAGTATCATCCACTCTGAAATGGGAACGTATCCAAACTCTGGATTTAGGATTGGACCTCGGATTACTGAACAATGAAATCAACGTTTCATTTGACTGGTACCAACGCACTACAAAAGACATGTTGGCACCAAGTAAAGTAATGCCTCAAGTACTGGGTGCAGACGCTCCAAAAGTCAATGCCGGTACATTAAGAACTCGTGGTTGGGAACTTAGCATTAACTGGCATCATACTTTCAAAGAAGTAAATGTATATGCCAACGCCAGTATCGGCGACTTCAAAACAGTAATAACCAAATGGGATAACGATTCCAAGCTGCTGAATGAAAATTACAGTGGTAAAGTGTATGGTGACATTTGGGGATTTGAGACAGACCGCCTTTTCACAAAAGACGATTTCAATGCAGACGGTTCATACAAAGAAGGGATTGCTTCACAGAAAGGATTGGAACAGAATGGCTTCATATATGGCCCGGGTGACATCAAGTTCAAGAACTTAGATGGCAACGATGTTATTGATGGCGGAAAAGGTACTGCAGATGACCATGGTGATTTGAAAGTTATCGGTAACACCACTCCACGCTACCAGTATAGCTTCCGTTTGGGCGGCACCTGGAAAGGATTTGATATTGACGCATTCTTCCAAGGAGTGGGCAAGCGTGATGTCTGGTCGACCGGCGCATTCGTTATTCCTATGTCCCGTGGTGCCGATGCCATCTATGACAACCAGACGGATTATTGGACAGAAGAAAACCAAAATTACGATGCGTATTATCCACGCATGTGGGCAACAAATGCCAATAAAGGTACTATCTCCGTATTGGAAGGAGGAAACCACAACTTCTACCCACAAAGTAGATATTTAGTAAACATGGCTTATCTGCGTTTTAAGAATCTGACTATCGGCTATACATTACCACAGAACTTAACAAGAAAAGCCTATATAGACAAAGTTCGTGTCTACTTCAGTGCCAACAATATCTGTGAACTAATCAACAAGAGCAAAGCTCCCGTTGACCCTGAAATCAATTCTCAAGAGACAGAAGAGCCAACTAACGGTACTTGGGGACGTATAGACCCGATGTACCGTACCATATCGTTCGGTTTACAAGTAACTTTCTAACATCAGTCATTCACTTTAAATAAAGAATATTGTATGAAAAGAATTAATTATATAATAGGTTTGAGTCTACTGTCGCTCTCTACATTAACCGGTTGCGATAGCATATTAGACAAAGACCCATTGGACAAGTTCACAAATAATAATTTCTGGACTAATGCCAGCAATGTAGAAGGCTATGCCAATACTTTCTATAACGAATTTACCGGCTATGGCAATGGCGGTGGGGCCGGATTGTTCTATTTCAAAACTTTGTCGGATGACCAGGCTGGCAATTCATTTACTGATTGGGCTCAAAAAGACAATCTGACAACTAACAGTACCTGGAAGAATTCATATATCGAAATCCGTCGTGCTAACGTTATGTTGGAAAATGTACCCAAGATTTCTGAAACTGACGCAGTAAAGAACCATTGGCTCGGCGTAGCCCGCCTGATGCGTGCTTATGAATATTTCCAATTGGTGCGTATGTTCGGTGACGTACCTTACACCGATAAAGCATTAAACATTACTGACGAAGGCATTATTTATGGTCCACGCACCAGTCGTGATGAAGTAATGGACTATGTTTTAGATGATTTGAACTTTGCCACAGCTAACATTAATGATGGTAGCAGCAAAATCAGCTGGAGCCGCAGCATGGCCAATGCCATGAAGGCTGACATCTGCCTATGGGAAGGAACTTTCCGCAAATACCGCAGTGCAAATGACGGACAACCAGCCGCAGATGCAGCCGGTGCGCAAAAGTTCCTCACAGCTTGCAAAGAAGCATGTACGGCTATAATGGCAAAGAATTTCAGTCTGAACAGTTCCTATCAAGGAAATTATAATTCTATTGATTTGAGCAAGAATCCTGAAATGATATTTTACAAAGCTTACAAACAATCATTGCTTACACACTCTTTAATCGACTATACTTGTACCTCCACCCAGATGAGCGGTATGACGAAAGACGCATTCGACTCTTATCTGTTTACCGACGGCAAACCACTGGCATTAACCGACCGCGACAATAACCTTGTTGCACCGTTGGTAGATGGAAAGCTTTCATTAGTCAACATGTTAGCCGTACGCGACAAACGTCTGAGTGAGACTATCGACCATGTATTGCTCTACAACGGCAATAGCAACAAACGTTTCCCCGGTGACATGGAACAAACTTCTTCTACCGGCTATGGAGTTGCCAAGTACGACAATGGAGATATCCCTCTCAACTATCGTAATCAAACAAGTAGCAACTATACACATGCACCCATATTCTGGCTTTCCGTTGTCTATTTGAATTATGCCGAAGCTTGCGCAGAATTGGGTAGCATTTCTCAAGCAGATTTAGACAAAAGCATCAACTTACTAAAAAAACGTGCCGGACTGCCCGACTTAAAAGTCGAGGTGGGCTATTCCGACCCAGCCAACAATCATAATGTAAGTGACCTCATTTGGGAAATCCGCCGTGAACGCCGCTGCGAACTAATGTTCGACAACTGGTTCCGTTATTGGGATTTAGTCCGTTGGCATCAATTGGACAAACTGGATTCGTCCAAATATCCTAATATTTTATTAGGTGCCAATGTCAAGAACGACCCAGCTTGCGAAGCAGATAAAGCAGGTGACTGGATTGACGGTAGCAAAGGACATACTCCTCGTGATTTTGACAAGAAGTATTATTTATATCCGGTTCCATCCGGCCAATGTGACTTGAATCCGCAATTACTTCCAAATAATCCAGGGTGGTAATAAATGCAATGAGATTGCAATAGCGATTATCGCTGACTATCCAGAACTGTGATAATCTAATATCGCCCTTTCATTTCCATATAGATACATAAAATGAAAGGGCGATTTTATTGTTTCCATAACCAAATTCACAAGACACATGAGAAACAAATCAGTTTTATATCCAGCCACGACATAAAATTCAGTAACCCAGTAAAGCAAACTGAATTTCGAGTACACACCCTCACATCCCTCACCTCTCGTACATACCGCCCTATCCATCGGCATTCAAGAGGTGAGTGAGGGCAATTTCAAAAGGTGGAGGCAAAATTCACCCTCACCAAAATCCTATTTCACTTAGAGCACATAAGTCACTCACTCCTACCATAATATCCAGGAGCAGGCACATAAATCGGCTGCTGTATTGTCCCTTCATTTTTCAACTTTCCTTCGGTACGCAACCGACGGATATGCCGCATGGCCGTAGTACGCATCATACCGCAAACACTCTGGAAGTCATTCCGCGTCATAAAAAGACGGGCAGCGAAATAGTTGGTCAGGCGACGGTCTATCTCTTTATCCGTCAGTTTAGCCGAATGCTCGTTTGCCTTCAAAGCCTTTGCCTTGATGGTACCAATTTCATTTTTCAGTTTCTGGTCGGCACGAAATTTCACACCCGCCATCTTCACCTTCGTCAACTTACGCTTGGTAGCAGCCACTACCGGTTCGGTCGTGGTGAGCGACACGCGAAAGTAGCCGATGCCGTCGAGATGCACCTGCCTTCCTTCGGCAAGTTCCCTGCCCATGACGTGCGACACAGCATCGAGCACAGCCGTCACATCGGTTTCTGTCAATGAGCAACGTGCCTGGATGTCCCGCCGCAATTCATCGGTAGACCTGCTCCCATTCAGGCGGAGACGGGGATGAAGGATTTTATCTTCCGGAGATTTGTCGTACGAGTCCGGATTCTCGTACCAATCAAACAAAATAGCCATAGTTCAAACTGCGTTAAAGGGTTACATTATACGATAAAGCACTGCACGGAACACGTGCGAAGTACGTACGCAGTCTGTTGAAGTACCAAGGTTATATCACAGCCCAGCCCGTGAGCAGAACCGTTCACTGTAATGAGCTGCTCCGTTCACTAATATGAACAAGAAAGACCACTTTAGTGGACTGTTCATAAACTCTGGTGTAAAAGTAGACAAAACTATGGGGATAAGCAAAGAAACGAACACCTTTTATAAAAGAAACATATAGACATTCCACCCCAAAAAAGAAGCCAATCGGAAAATAATCCTTGAAAAGCTTGTATTCACCCCTTTCCCGGCGTATCTTTACAAGAATATTACATACACGATAAAGAATGAAAATCACACTGATCAGAGAGGAACGCGAAAGTGGAAAAGAGGCCGTCGGCACACAAGAAACGGACATGTTGATGGAAAAGCTGAAAACCGAGAACAAGACCGGATACATTACGGAGCTGCGTAGCATCATCCCGCATTTGAAAGGGACCAACGCCCGATATGAGCATATCGACAGACTGCCGCGTCTCTATCCCGCCGTAGAAATGACCCGCACCAAAGCAGGAGAACACCGGATAAAGACCTACAACGGGCTGGTACTACTGGAAGTAAACAATCTGGCCGGGGTGGCCGAAGCCGAACTGGTGAAACAACAAGCCGCCCTGCTGTCCCGCCTTGCCGAACATTGCTTCAAAGCCGGCATTCCTGAAGAAGAAGCGGTGCGCCAGACACTGATGCACTACTACCGGGAGGCAGACGAACCCCTTGTACGCCTGACGCTGCATAACCTTTACGGGGAATTGAAAGGCTTCGGCACCCGCAGCAGCCTGAACAAAGACCAGGAAACAGCTTTCCGGCTGGAGGAGTTCATGAAACGCCGCTACGAATTCCGCTACAACACCGTGCTTGGCGACTTGGAATACCGGCAGCGCGACTCCATCCACTTCTACTTCCAGCCTGCCGACCAGCGCGTACGCAGCAGCATCGCCATGAAGGCACTGAAAGAGGGAGTACGTGTGTGGGACCGCGACATCACCCGCTTCTTGTCTTCGGACCACGTGCCGCTATACAACCCCATCGAAGAATATCTCTATAACACCGGACGCTGGGACGGCAAAGACCGCATCCGCGCATTGGCCGACCTCGTGCCCTGCCACAATCCCCACTGGAGGGAACTGTTCTACCGGTGGTTTCTTGGCATGGTGGCACATTGGCGGGGAATCGACAAACAGCACGGCAACAACACCTCGCCCCTGCTCGTAGGTCCGCAAGGTTACCGCAAAAGTACTTTCTGCCGCATCCTATTGCCACCGGAACTGCGTTTCGGCTACACCGACAGTATCGACTTCAAGAGCAAGCAGGAAGCGGAGCGCAGCCTTGGCCGCTTTTTTCTGATTAACATCGACGAATTCGACCAGATAAACGCCAATCAGCAAGGCTTCTTGAAGCACCTCCTGCAAAAACCGGTTGCCAACCTGCGAAAGCCCTACGGTAGCACTATTCAGGAAATGCGCCGCTATGCCTCCTTCATCGGGACCAGCAATCTGAAAGACCTGCTGACCGACCCGTCGGGAAGCCGCCGTTTCATTTGCATCGAAGTGACCGGCCCTATCCAGACAAACGTCACTATCAATTATCGCCAGCTCTATGCCCAAGCCATGCACGACATCATGAAGGGTGAACGCTACTGGCTGGACGACACTGACGAAGCAATCGTAAAGGAGTACAACCGGGAATTCGAGCGGGTAGACCCATTGGAAGAACTTTTCCTTTGCCATTTCCGTGGCGCGGAGGAGAGCGAAGAAGGCGAATGGCTCACAGCCATGCAGATTTTCAACGACCTGCAACAGAAAACGAGGGATAAGTTGGCCATCAACCGGATAGCAGCTTTCGGGCGCACGCTCCGCAAGCTGGACATCCTCAACAAGAAATCGAACCGGGGAACACTTTATCATCTGGTAAGAATAGAAGAATGAACCGGCACTCCCACCGATTGTACCAAAGTGAGGGCAAACTTGGCCCTCACTCTTTTTATAAAAAGTATTTCCGTACGCAGCTGATGCAGTTCAACCATTATTAATAAGGTGAACAGTTGACTATTTGCAAATTATGATTGATAATACTAAAAATACCCAAATAAGTGTTTTTGATATTAAAATAAAACGTATCTTTGTTGCAAACAACGTCCTCCTTAATAATACTATTATGAAGAAACTGCTGCTTTTAGCCTTTGTGCTATGTAGTTCTTTACTGTGCCGGGCACAAGAAGAACGAGTTATTTTAGGTGATGAACAGACTTCCGAGTATTTTCCAATCCTAAAAGATAAACGAATTGCCATATTCTCCAATCATACAGGAATGATAGGAGACAAGCATCTGCTGGACATTCTGCTGGAAAACAAGTTCAATGTAGTAGCCATTTTCTCCCCTGAACACGGTTTCAGAGGAGATGCCGACGCAGGCGAACACGTGTCCAGCTCGGTAGACAAGAAGACCGGAGTACCTATCCTCTCGCTGTACGACGGGAAATCCGGAAAACCAAGCGAAGCATCCATGCGCAAGTTCGATATCCTTGTGGTAGACATCCAGGATGTAGGCCTGAGATTCTATACTTATTATGCCTCTATGTGCCGGCTGATGGACGCTTGTGCAGAATACAACCGCAAGGTGCTGATACTGGACCGCCCCAATCCGAACGGACACTACGTGGACGGCCCGATACTGGACATGAAATATAAATCCGGTGTAGGTTGGCTGCCGATTCCCGTGGTGCACGGCATGACGCTGGGCGAACTGGGCCTGATGGTAAACGGCGAACGCTGGTTGCCGGCATCACGCACTTGCGACCTGACCGTCATTCCCTGCAAGAATTATACGCACCAGACACTATACAAGCTGCCGATTCCCCCGTCCCCCAATCTGCCGAACATGAAGTCCATCTATCTGTACCCCTCGACCTGCTATTTCGAGGCCACTCCGGTCAGCCTGGGAAGAGGAACCGACCTCCCCTTCCAGGTCTACGGGCATCCCAACATGACGGGCTACAGCTACAGCTTCACCCCGCGCAGTGTTCCCGGAGCCAAGAATCCGCCCCAGCTGGGCAAGCTTTGCCACGGCGTGAACCTGAGCAACATGAGCGACGAGGAAATCTGGAAACGCGGTATTGACTTGAGTTACGTGATAGACGCTTACCGGAATCTGAACATAGACGACCACTTCTTCCGTTCCTTCTTCGAACTGTTGATAGGCACCGACTACGTGCGCAAAATGATAAAGGAAGGGAAGAGCGCCGAAGAAATCAAGGCAAGATGGAAAGACGACGTAGAGAAATTCAAGGTACAGCGCAAGCCCTACCTGCTCTACGAAGAATAAAGACATGTACAATTCACTATTTACAATGTACAATTTCAGGAAATGTACAATTCAGAAGTAAATGGGAAGGTACAACAGTCTATATTAAAGAAACACCGCATGGCAAATTGTAAATTGTAAATAAACAAATTGTAAATAAACGTTATGACTCCACTTTCCGTAATCATTACCATCGCTGCCTACTTCGTGATATTGTTCACGGTATCTTATATTGCAGGAAGAAAGGCTGACAACGCAGGATTCTTTGTCGGTAACCGTAAGTCATCCTGGTATGTCGTGGCGTTCGCCATGGTCGGTTCCGCCATTTCAGGTGTGACCTATGTATCCGTACCCGGCATGGTTGCCGCCAGCAGCTTCGGCTATCTGCAAATGGTGTTGGGCTTCATTGCCGGACAGCTCATCATAGCCTATCTGCTGGTACCGCTATTCTACAAAATGAACCTGGTATCCATCTACGAATATCTGGAGAACCGTTTCGGCATGTCTTCCTACCGCACGGGTGCCTGGTTCTTCTTCATCTCCAAAATGCTCGGTGCCGCTGTCCGTCTGTTCCTCGTATGCCTGACGTTGCAACTGCTGGTATTCGAACCTTTCGGACTGCCTTTCCTGCTGAACGTGGCCATCACGGTGGCACTGGTCTGGTTGTACACTTTCCAGGGTGGCGTAAAGTCTCTTATCTGGACAGACTCTCTGAAGACATTCTGCTTGGTAGTGTCGGTCGTACTCTGCATCTGGTACATCGCTTCCGACCTCAATCTGTCATTTACCGGTATGGTAAGCACCATTGCCGACAGTGACATGTCTCGCATCTTCTTCTTCGACGATGTGAACAGCAAGCAGTACTTCTTCAAGCAGTTCCTCGCCGGCGCCTTCACCATGATTGCCATGACCGGGCTGGATCAGGACATGATGCAGCGCAACCTGAGCTGCAAGAACTTCAAGGACTCGCAGAAGAACATGATTACCAGTGTCATTTCGCAGTTCTTCGTCATCCTGCTTTTCCTGATGCTGGGCGTGCTGCTCTACATCTTTGCCGCCAACCAGCAGATTGCGGTGGAGAAGAGTGACGAACTGTTCCCGCTGATTGCCACCGGCAACTATTTCCCTGCCATTGTGGGCATACTGTTCATCATCGGCCTGATTTCTTCTGCCTATTCAGCCGCAGGCTCGGCACTCACCGCGCTGACCACTTCCTTCACCGTAGACATTCTGGGAACGAAAGGCAAATCGGAAGAGACGGTTGTGAAGATGCGCAAGAAAGTGCACATCGGCATGGCGGTTGTCATGGGAATCACCATTTTCGTATTCAATCTTCTGAACAACACCAGTGTCATCGATGCTGTATATATCCTGGCAAGCTATACCTACGGTCCTATCTTGGGTCTGTTTGCTTTCGGCATCTTCATGAAACAACAAGTGCGTGACAAGTACATCCCGCTGGTTGCCATCGCCTCCCCGGTTCTCTGCTTCATTCTGCAGAAAAATTCCGAAGCCTGGTTCGGAGGTTATCAATTCAGCTACGAGTTGCTGATTTTCAATGCACTGTTCACTTTCATCGGTCTCTGTCTGTTGATTAGGAAAGATAAAAAGAACAATTAACTTAATACATCATCTATGAACGTAAGACGTCAGTTTTTACTAAGTTTGCTTGCTGCCTCCCTCTTCCCCCAATGGGGAGGTGCGCAAGAACTTCCGACGGATGTCCGCCAGGAAATCGGGAAATTCCTGGATACCACCGCACGGAAAGAAGTTTCCGTAGGACGTATCAGCATCGACTCAGTGGCCGTGGAAGGAAATACACTGCAACTGTTTGCCAACATGAACTGTGCCTATATTCCTTTCCGCGAGGACAATGTAGCCGAAATATACCAGGGCGTAAGTGCCCTGCTACCGGCGGAGTTTACCAAATACAAGCTGCAAATCCGTACCAACAAGCGCAGCATCGAAGAACTGGTTCCCCAAGTCCTGCGTAGTAAAAAAGACAAAAAGACGAAGACATTCAATCCCGTCGCTTCCAAGCCTTTAGTTACCGACGTTTCCGCCCCCTACACCCCTACCAACGGCTTGCAGAACCGGCACATCGCCCTATGGCAAAGCCACGGCTGGTACTACGAGCCGAAACTCGACCGTTGGGAATGGCAGCGTGCACGTATCTTCCAGACCGTGGAAGACCTCTACACCCAAAGCTACGTATTGCCTTTCCTCGTGCCAATGCTGGAAAATGCCGGTGCCAACGTGCTGCTTCCCCGCGAACGCGATTGCCAGACGACAGAAGTCATCGTAGACAATGACGGTTGCCTGACCGGCCGTTCTATCTATACGGAAAATTCCGGAGACAAGCTCTGGAGCCAGGGAGAAGGACAAGGCTTCGCCCACCTGCGCCCCCAATACATCGACTTTGAGAATCCCTTCAAGGAAGGCACCTACCGCGCCATAGAAACCATCAAGAAAGGAAACGCAAGCACCGCCGAATGGATTCCCGAAATCCCTTCGACCGGACAATACGCCGTATACGTCTCTTACCAAACCTTGCCAAACAGCGCGGACGATGCCCTTTACACCGTCTATCACAAAGGCGGCACCACGCAGTTCAAGGTAAACCAGCAAATGGGAGGCGGCACCTGGATTTACCTCGGCACCTTCGGCTTCAATGCCGGCCGGAACAATGAATGCAAAGTCGTTCTGAGCAACCTTTCCTCCAAAGTAGGAAGAATCATCACTGCCGACGCCGTGAAGATAGGCGGCGGCATGGGGAACATAGCCCGGGGAGAAGTCAGCGGTTATCCCCGTTTCTGCGAAGCCGCCCGCTACTGGCTGCAATGGGCAGGCATACCGGACAGCGTATATTCAGAAAGCAACGGCAAGAATGACTATACCGACGACTATAAATGCCGTGGTATCTGGGTGAACTACCTTTCCGGAGGCTCTGCCGTGAACCCGACGGAAAAAGGGCTGAACATCCCTGTCAACATGGCCTTTGCCTTCCACTCCGATGCAGGAACTACACTGAACGATTCCATCATCGGGACACTCGGCATCTACTATACCAACGCCTACAATGAGAAATTCGCCAACGGAGCATCCCGCTACTTGAGCCACGACCTGACAGACTTGATTCAGTCCAACATCGTGCGCGACGTGCGTACCCTCTACGAACCTCAATGGACACGCCGTGGCAAATGGAACCAATCTTACTATGAGGCCCGTGTACCCCGCGTACCGACCATGCTGCTCGAACTGCTTTCCCATCAGAACTTTGCGGATATGCGCTACGGACTGGACCCACGTTTCCGTTTCACCGTAAGCCGCGCCATCTATAAAGGTATGCTTCAGTTCCTCTGCTCACAATACAACATGGATTATGTAGTGCAACCGTTACCGGTAGACCACATGGCCTTGCGCATGACCAGCGAGAACGAAGTGGAACTGACCTGGCAACCCGTAGCGGATGCGTTGGAACCGACTGCCGTAGCAGAGAAATACATTGTTTACACCCGTATCGGCGACGGGGATTTCGACAACGGAGTATTGGTGGACGGCAACAGTTACCGTACCACACTCCCCGCCGGCATGGTATGCAGTTACAAGGTCACCGCTGTCAACAAGGGCGGCGAGAGCTTTCCTTCCGAAATTCTTTCCGCCGGACGGGCGTTCAATTCCAAAGGTACCGTATTGGTGATAAACGGATTCGACCGTATCAGTGCCCCTGCCGACTTTACGGCACCCGCCCCCGCCGACACCCTCCTTGCCGGATTTCTGGATGAGCGAGACCACGGAGTCCCCTATATCCGTGACATCAGCTACATTGGCAAGATGAAGGAATACCGCCGTTCCATTCCCTGGATGGACGACGACGCCTCCGGTTTCGGCGACAGTTATGGAAATTACGAGACCCAAGTCATCGCAGGAAATACGTTCGATTATCCTGCCATACATGGTGCCGCTATCCTGAAAGCGGGATATTCGTTTGTATCGGTTAGTAATGAAAGTCTCTCCCCCAACCCCTCCCCCGTAGGAAGGGGAGATAAAAATACTTCGGTAGATATGAAAGAGTATAGGTATGTGGACTTGATACTTGGGAAGCAATGCCAGACCAAGATGGGACGGGGAGGCGTAAAACCGTTGGAGTTCAAGACTTTCAGCAAACCGATGCAGGAGGCTATTGCGGCTTATTGTAAGCAAGGTGGAAATATCTTTGTTTCGGGCGCTTTTGTAGGAACGGATTTATGGGACAACCGCCTTGCAACCGCCGACGAAGCCGACAAGAAATTTGCGATGGAAGTACTGAAATATAAGTGGCGTGTGGGACAAGCGGCTACAATGGGTAAGGTGAAAAGCGGAGCTTCTCCGTTCCCCGCCCTTTCAGGAAACTATACCTATCACAATGAGCTGAATGCCGATTCGTATGTGGTGGAATCACCGGACGCCATTGAACCGGCAACCAAAGATGCACACACCGTGATGCGGTATTCTGAAAACAACCTGAGTGCCGGTGTGGCCTACCAAGGCGACTACAAGACTTGTGTATTGGGATTCCCTTTTGAATCCATACGTACTGATTCTGAAAGAGAGGCACTCATGAATGCTGTACTGACATTCTTCAACGACAACAAGTAATATCAACCAATCATCATCTATGAACAGAAGACTGTTAATAATCGTCCTGATGGCTTGCCTGCTCCCCCTGGGGATGCAGGCACAGCAAGGAACATTCCGTTTTGCCCAACTGACGGACATTCATCTGACCCCGAACAATCCGAATCCCACAGAGGACCTGCTGCGTTCCGTGGCACAGATTAATGCCACCGACAGTATCGACTTTGTCCTGGTGACGGGCGACCTGACCGAAGAAGGCGACCGTACTACCATGGAAAAAGTGAAATCGTGCCTTGACTTGCTGAAGGTCCCCTACCACGTAGTCCTAGGCAACCATGAAACGAAATGGAGCGACTCCGGCTGTACCGCTTTCGGAGAAATCTTTGGCGGCGAACGCTTCGAGTTCGAGCATAAGGGATTCCTTTTCCTCGGCTTCAACTCCGGTCCGCTGATGCGTATGGCCTACGGGCATGTAGTGCCGCAAGATATCCGTTGGATGACGGAAGAAATGGATAAAAACGGCAAAGACAAACCGGTGATACTTGTCACCCACTACCCACTAATGGAAGGTGATGTGGACAATTGGTATGAGGTGACGGATGCCGTCCGCCCCTACAACGTGCGCTTGTTTATCGGCGGACACTACCACAGCAACCGGGATTTACGTTACGACGGCATTCCGGGCGTACTGATGCGCAGCAACCTGCGCGACAAAGAAAGGAAACCGGGTTACGGCATCTATGAAGTAACCGGGGATTCCATCCGGGTATACACGCAACGTATCGGCGAACCCAAGAAGCAGTGGACAGCATTCTCGCTGACCAAGCAGTATTACGACCGCAACGGAAAGGCAGAGAAATATCCCGACTTCTCGGTCAACAAGGAATATCCGCAAGTAAAGGAGCAATGGATGGTACAGACGGGCGCAGGCATTTACTGCTCTCCCGCCGTAGAAAAAGATAAAGTGTTCGTAGGAGACGATATGGGAAGGCTGACAGCCTACACCCTGAAAAACGGCAAAAAGCTATGGAGCTTTGAAGCCGGCAAGCGCATTGTCGGTACTCCGGCCGTAAGCGAGGGTATCGTTGTATTCGGGTCTGCCGACCGCCGCATCTACGGATTGAACGCCAAAGACGGCAGCCTGCTCTGGACGGTAGAAGCCGCCGAACCGGTGCTCGGAGCCGTGACCATCGCAGACGGTACCGCCTACATCGGTGCCAGTGATGCCACTTTCCGCGCCATAGACATCCATACGGGAAAAGTAATCTGGACCTACACCGGCGTAAAGGGCTACATCGAAACCAAGCCGTTGGTGACGGAAGACAAGGTCATCTTCGGCGCATGGGACAATACACTGTATGCCTTGAACAAGACTGACGGACGTGAGTTGTGGAAATGGACGGGCGGACTGACCCGCATGCACTTCTCTCCTGCCGCCGTATGGCCGGTAGCTGCCGACGGTAAAGTATTCATTACCGACCCGCAACGCGCCATGACCGCCATAGACATCCACACGGGCAATACCGTGTGGCGCACCTTTCAGTCTATGGTGCGCGAGACCATCGGACTTTCCGAAGACGGTGAACGTATCTACAGCAAAACAATGAATGACAGCATTGTCTGCTATGCAGCCCGGGAAGATGTTCCGCGGGAGTTGTGGGCAACCCATGTAGGCTTCGGTTACGAGCATGCCCCCTCCATGCAAGTAGAAAAAGAGGGGGTCATGTTTGGCAGTACCAAAGAAGGACTTATCTTCGCACTGGAAGGAAAAACAGGCAAAGTACTGTGGAAACATAAAATAGGAAATTCACTTATCAGTACCGTAGTTCCGTTGAACGGCCACGAAGTGCTGTTCACGGCAACCAGTGGAGAAACGGGACTTTTGAGAATTAAAAATTAAAAATTAAAAGATATATCATGAATAAAATCAGTTGCTTTCTTCCCTACGCAGGAAAAGAACAAGTAGAAAAAACAGTGAACAGCCTACAGGCGACAGGACTTATAGAAGAAATCCGGTTAATCACGACCGATACCACTCTGGAATCGCTCCCGGGCTGCGAAATATTGTTTGTTGACATGCCCTACAGCAGTGCAACCCTCAAAGCTATTGCTAATGCAGCCAAAGGAGAATACACATTGCTTTATACCAAAGAGACTACGCTCGAAATGGGTATGTTTGCACTGGAACGTATGATACACATCCTTGAAGATTCAAGCGCCGGTATGGTATATGCCGACCACTACCAAATAGCAGACGGCAAGCAGAGCAACGCTCCGGTAATCGACTACCAATTCGGTTCCTTGAGAGATGACTTCAACTTTGGCTCCCTGCTCCTTTTCAACACCGAAAAACTAAAGGAAGCCGCTGGACACATGAAGTCTGACTACAACTTCGCCGGACTTTACGACCTGCGCTTGAAATTGAGCCAACATTCAGACTTGGTACATATCAACGAATACTTATACAGCGAGGTGGAAAACGATACCCGCAAGAGCGGCGAAAAGATTTTCGACTATGTAGACCCCAAAAACCGTGACCGCCAGATTGAGATGGAGCAGGCATGTACCGAACATCTGAAAGAAATCGGGGGGTATCTGGCACCGGAGTTCAAGAAGATTGAGTTCTCTGCCGGTAACTTTGAGTATGAAGCTTCGGTCATCATTCCGGTGCGCAACCGTATCCGTACCATCCGCGATGCCATCAAGTCGGTACTGATGCAGAAGACAGACTTCAAATATAATCTTATCATCATCGACAACCACTCCACAGACGGCACAACGGAAGCCATCGACGAATTCAAGGACGACGAACGCCTCATCCATATCGTCCCCGAACGCAACGACCTCGGTATCGGCGGTTGCTGGAATGTAGGTGTACACCACCCCAAGTGTGGCAAGTTTGCCGTGCAGCTGGACAGCGACGACGTATACAAAGACGAAAACACACTCGCCATCATGGTACGTGCCTTCTACAAACAGAACTGCGCCATGGTGGTAGGCACCTATATGATGACGGACTTCAACATGAACATGATTGCTCCGGGCATCATCGACCACAAGGAATGGACTCCGGCAAACGGACGCAACAACGCCCTCCGCATCAACGGCCTGGGTGCCCCACGCGCCTTCTATACCCCGGTGCTGCGCGAAGTGAAAGTACCCAATACCAGCTATGGCGAAGATTATGCACTAGGACTGAACTTCTCCCGTCAATACCAGATAGGACGTGTGTACGACGTGGTCTACCTCTGCCGCCGTTGGGACGACAATTCCGACGCCTCACTGGATATTGTAAAAATGAACGGACACAACCTCTACAAAGATCGTATCCGTACTTGGGAACTCCAAGCACGCATAGCAATGAACAAGAAAAAGTGATTGCACACCGTAAATCATCAAATAACAGACAAGCTCATGAATCAAACGATACACAATCTTCTAACCGGACAACTGGCATCCTGGGAGACGGCACGCAACAATTATGCTGCCCTCTCCGGTGTGCGGGTGAAAGAGCTGAATGTAAACGGCATACCCTATAAGGTACAGTTCAACCCGGCACGCATCGTTTCCTCCGGTGCCAAGGTGGATGCCAAGTCCATTCAGGAACGAAAATGCTTTCTGTGCCCGGCAAACCTGCCACCGGTACAGAAAGGTATCCCATTTGGCGGGCACTACCATATTCTGGTGAATCCGTTCCCCATTTTCCCTCGCCACCTGACGATACCGGAACTGGCGCATACTCCCCAACGCATCGCTTCCCGCTTCACCGATGTGCTGGAGCTGGCCGAGGCGCTGACGGAATATACCATTTTCTACAACGGTCCCCGATGTGGCGCCTCCGCCCCCGACCATGCTCATTTCCAAGCAGGAAACAAAGGATTCATGCCTATCGAAAAAGACTGGCGCGGACAAGTTGCCGGAAAGATAGCCGATTATGGAAAGGCTACGCTATGGTATCTCAATGACGCTCCCCGTGCCACACTTGTGATTGAATCCATCTCCAAAGAGGACGCGGCAGACTTGTTCGACATCATTTACCGCTCTCTGGACGTGAAACCCGAGGAAGACGAACCGATGATGAACGTACTGGTCCTATACGAGGCCGACCGTTGGGTGGTCTTTGTCTTCCCGCGCGAGAAGCACCGTCCCACCTGCTACACCGCCGAGGGAGAAGCCAACCTATTGAGCAGTCCGGCGTCCGTTGACTTGGGAGGTGTCTTTATCACCCCCGTAGAAAAGGATTTCCTAAAAATCACTGCGGAAGATGTGGCACAGATATTAAGTGAAGTATGCCTCTCTGCCACAGACTTCCACAAGGTACGGCAGCGTATCAGGGAAAAAATATGACTTCTGAAATCCTAAAACTCTAATTTTAAAGAAATACCATTATGAAAGAGCCCAAAGTACAAGTAGGCATTCTGTTTGAACCGCAGATAGAATTCGTTTTGCTGAACCCGTATCGCATAGACGGAACGGAAGTCAGCGGCAAGCAGGTAGTGACCTACGACGAAGGCAAGATTCTCTGGAATGGCCGCCGGTATGACGAACTGCTGTTCGAACCGCAACACGAGCAGACCGATGCCTTCGAACTATTGGACGTTACCATCGGCATCAATTTCCATTGGGAGCGCAAAGAAGACCAGCGTTTTCTGGGTGCCCTCAAAATCATCGTTGAGAATGGAAAGCTCACCGGCATCAACGTCATCCATGTAGAAGATTATCTGACCAGCGTCATCTCCTCCGAGATGAGTGCCACCGCTTCTCTGGAGCTGCTCAAGGCACACGCTGTCATCTCCCGAAGCTGGCTACTGGCACAAATACAAAAGAATAAGGAAATCACCGAAGCCCAAGCTAACTACTCGGCCTTTACGCAGACCGACGAAGAGCTGATTCGCTGGTACGACCGAGAAGACCACACACGTTTCGATGTATGCGCCGACGACCATTGTCAGCGCTACCAGGGCATTACACGTGCCTCTACCGATATTGTGAAACAAGCCATCTCCGCTACCCGCGGCCAGGTACTGACATCTGATGGTAAGATTTGCGACGCCCGTTTCTCCAAATGCTGCGGCGGTGCTTTCGAGGAGTTCCAATACTGCTGGGAAGACATCAAATACCCCTATCTTGCCCAACAACGAGACAGCAAAACGCACGCCACACTACCCGATTTGACGCAGGAAGTCGAAGCGGACCGCTGGATTCGTACCTCCCCCGAAGCATTCTGCAACACCACCGACAAGAAAATCCTCTCGCAGGTACTCAATAACTATGACCAGGAGACTACGGACTTCTATCGCTGGAAAGTGGAATATACTCAGGAAGAACTTTCAGTCCTCATTCTGAAACGTTCGGGCATCGACTACGGACAAATCATCGATCTTATTCCCATAGCCCGTGGAACCAGCGGACGTCTCTGGAAACTGAAGATTGTGGGAACCAAGCGCACGCTCACCATCGGCAAGGAGCTGGAAATTCGCCGTACGCTCTCTACTTCACACCTCTACAGCTCTGCCTTCGTGGTGGACAAGGAGGAGTTGTCCTCCGAAGGCATTCCCGGACGCTTCATCCTCACCGGTGCCGGTTGGGGACATGGCGTGGGGCTTTGCCAGATAGGTGCAGCCGTAATGGGCGAGCAAGGGTATAAGTATGATGCAATACTGCTGCACTACTATATAGGTGCCAGCATTGACAAGCTGTATGAATAATCGGATAAAACACAAGAAATCAATATCATGAACCATACAAAAAACATATCGCCATGGGCATGGGTACCCACCTTGTACTTTGCACAAGGCATTCCATATTTTATCGTAAACAACATCTCCGTGATGATGTTTACCAAAATGGGCGTACCGAACGGAGAAATGGCCTTGTTCACAAGCCTGCTCTATCTGCCTTGGACCATCAAGCCCTTCTGGAGTCCGTTTGTCGACATCATCAAGACCAAAAGATGGTGGACTCTTTCCATGCAGATTCTGATGTCTGTGGCATTCATCCTGCTGACGCTGTCCATTCCACGGCCGGACGAGGCGACTATGGCGGCCGGAACAACCCCCATCAGCATGTTCAGCATCACGCTGATGCTGTTCATCATCACGGCTTTTGCCTCTGCCACACACGACATTGCCGCCGACGGCTTCTACATGCTGGCACTGAAGCAGAGTGACCAGGCAGCCTTCGTTGGCATCCGAAGCACGTTTTACCGGCTCGCCTCTATCTTCGGACAAGGCGTGCTCGTAGCCATTGCCGGCGCCATCGAACTGAGAACCGAAAACATTCCGCTGTCATGGACCATCACGATGCTGGTTACAGCCGTTCTGTTCAGCCTGGTGACGTTCTATCACCTCTTTGCAGTCCCCAAACCCGCTTCGGACAAGTCTACACTGGCAGCCGATGCCGCCACTGCAGGAGCCATATTCAGAGAATTCGGACGAACATTCGCCACCTATTTCACCAAACCGGGTGCATTGCTGGCCATCGTGTTCATGTTGCTGTACCGCCTGCCTGAGGCATTCCTCATCAAAATGTGTATGCCCTTCCTGGTGGCCTCCAAAGAATCGGGAGGTCTGGAACTCTCGACTGCAGAAGTAGGTATCGTATACGGCACCATCGGAGTCATATTCCTCACCCTGGGCGGTATTCTGGGAGGATTATTCGCATCACGCATCGGATTGAAAAAATCCATCTGGTGGATGGCAGGATGCATGACTCTGCCATGCCTGACGTTTGTCTATCTTGCCATTGCCCAGCCCGACAATCTGTTTGCCATCTCAACCTCCATCGCCATCGAGCAATTTGGCTACGGCTTTGGTTTCACGGCCTACATGCTCTACATGATATACTTCTCCGAAGGCGAATTCAAGACCTCCCACTATGCCATCTGTACCGCATTCATGGCACTGAGCATGATGATTCCAGGGATGTTTGCGGGATACATTCAGGAGGCTATCGGATATATCGACTTCTTCTGGTTGGTGATGATATGCTGTTTCGCCACGGTTGTCGTCACCATTTTTGCAGACAGAAGAATAGACCCGGAATATGGGAAAAAGTGATTAATGTTTAATGATTAGCGATGAAAAAGATTATTATAATATCCTTGCTCTGCCTCCTCTGCGGAGGTGCGATGCAGGCACAGAAGATAAGAATAAAGACCGGCATCGAAGTACTGAAAGAACAGAATTTCCGATGCTTGGAAGGTAAACGTGTAGGGTTGATTACCAATCCGACGGGAGTGGACAACCGGATGAAGTCTACCATTGACATACTGCACGAGGCCCCGAACGTAAATCTTGTGGCACTCTATGGCCCCGAACACGGCGTACGCGGTGATGTGCACGCAGGCGACCATGTAACGGACATCAAAGACGCGACTACCGGACTGCCCGTATATTCGCTTTACGGAAAGACTCGCAAGGCCACACCGGATATGCTGAAAGACGTAGATGTATTGGTATATGACATCCAGGACATCGGTTGCCGTTCCTTTACCTACATCAGCACCATGGGACTGGCTATGGAAGCCGCTGCCGAAAACGGCAAGGAATTCATCGTGCTGGACCGGCCCAATCCTGTAGGCGGATTGAAAATTGAGGGTAACTTAGTTGAAGATGATTGCATTTCTTTTGTAAGCCAGTTTAAAATTCCGTACCTTTACGCTCTCACTTGCGGTGAGCTGGCACTGATGCTCAATGGCGAGAAGATGTTGAAGGATGGGGAACAATGCAATCTCCACGTAGTGAAGATGAAAGGCTGGAAACGCAAGATGGATTATACCCAAACCGGACTGCAATGGGTTCCTTCCTCTCCACACATTCCACATCCACATTCTGCATTCTTCTATCCCGTCAGCGGAATCCTGGGAGAGCTGGGATATATGTCCATTGGTGTGGGGTATACCATTCCGTTCCAGATGTTTGCCGCGCCATGGGTGGAAGCAGAGAAGCTGGCCGGAAACCTGAACCGTCTGAACGTACCAGGGGTTATCTTCAGACCGATGTACCTGAAACCGTTCTACAGTGTAGGCAAAGGCAAGTTGCTGCAAGGTGTGCAAGTGCACATCATGGATTTCGGCAAAGCACCGTTGAGCGACCTGCAATTCCTGGTCATGCAGGAAGTCGCCGCCCTCTATCCGGACCGTGCCGTGTTTGACCATGCCGACAAGGGACGTTTCTCGATGTTCGACAAGGTAAGTGGTTCGCGGCAGATACGCGAACGCTTTTCGAAGCGGAACCGTTGGGAAGATATACGCGACTACTGGTATAAGGATGCCGAAGACTTTCGTAAGTTGTCGAAAAAGTATTATTTATATAAATAGTTTTACAGACGAACAAAGAGGAAAGATAGCGATCATACTGAGGGTATCCCCATCAGCCCTGTTTATAGCCTACTTTGAAGAGAAATGATACGATAGTAAAAAAACAGATATGAAAGAGCGCAGTTACATGGCTTTCCTGCAGGAAACAAGCCAAATCATTCCGCAGGAAAGAATTTATACCGACGAACTTCGCCGGCTGGCTTGGGGTACGGATGCCGGTTTCTACCGCCTAATTCCTCAGATTGTAATCCGTTCAAAAGACGAGGACGAAGTTTCACAACTGTTGAAACTGGCTAGCCGCCACGAGTTACCAGTCACCTTCCGAGCGGCAGGAACCAGTTTGTCGGGACAAGCCATTAGTGACTCCATCCTCATCGTAGCCGGCAAGAATTGGGAAAAATACAGCATATCTGCCGACCATGAACAGATAACCCTCCAACCGGGCATCATCGGACAACGTGTGAACGAATTGCTGGCCCCCTACGGCCGCAAGTTTGCACCGGATCCCGCCTCGGTAAAAAGCGCCATGGTGGGCGGTATAGTCATGAACAATGCTTCCGGCATGAATTGCGGCACGCATGCCAACAGCGACAAAGTGCTTGTTTCCGCTCGCATCGTCCTAATGGACGGTACCCTGCTGGATACCGGAAATCCCGCCAGCCGCGCCTCCTTCGAAGTGACCCACCGCAACTTTATCCGCCGCATCTGCGCACTGCGTGACGAAATACGTACCAACGAAAAATTGGCTGAACGCATCCGTTACAAATATTCCATCAAAAACGTAACTGGGCTCAATCTACTGCCTTTTGTCCGTTTTGATGACCCGTTCGAAATCATCGCCCACCTCATGGTAGGTTCCGAAGGTACATTGGCATTCCTTTCGGAAGTGACGATGAAGACCGAATATGACTATCCCTACAAGGCCAGTGCTATGCTCTACTTCAAGACCATAAAAGAAGCGAGCCGCGCTGTGGTAGCCATGAAGAAGCTGGTCGGCAAAACCGGTGAATGGACAGTAAAAGGGGCTGAAATGCTGGACTACAAGAGCCTTTCTTCCGTCAACGACCCCATATTCCTGAAATACAAAGGTGAAGTTGCCTCCTCCACCCTCCCCGACGTAGAGCCGGGCGACGAAACCGGGCTAACCGCAGTGCTGACTGAAACCAAAGCCCGTACCCCCGAAGAACTCCAACAAAACATATCCACCATCGAAACATGCCTGCAAGCCTTCACAACTTATATTCCGGTACGCTTCACTGACCGTCCGGAGGAATATTCCAAATTCTGGGCCATCCGTTCCGGCATCTTCCCCTCTGTAGGAGGTACCCGCCAGCCGGGAACCACTTGCCTCATCGAAGACATCGCCTTCCACATTGAAGATCTTCCGGAGGCAACGGCAGAACTGCAACAGCTCATAGCCCGCCACGGATATAATGACGCCTGCATCTACGGCCATGCTCTCGAAGGAAACTATCACTTCATCATCAACCAGTCTTTCAGTACCCAAGCGGAAGTGAAACGCTACGAAAACTTGATGAATGACATCAAGACCTTGGTAGTAGATAAATATGACGGTTCCCTGAAAGCCGAGCATGGTACGGGCCGAAATATGGCTCCCTTTGTCCGCCATGAATGGGGAGATGACGCCTACAAAGCCATGAAAGCCGTCAAAGAGCTGTTTGACCCACAAGGATTGCTAAACCCCGGTGTCATATTCAATGATGACCCGCAATGCCATATCAAGAACTTCAAGCCGCTGCCTTTATTAATGGAAAATGGAAAAGGAACAATTGACAATGACGCTGTACCCCATTCTCAATTATCAACTGTCTATTCTCAATTAAACAAGTGTATTGAGTGCGGTTTCTGCGAAGTCAACTGTCTCTCCTGCGGCTTTACCCTTTCCTCGCGCCAGCGCATCGTGTTGCAGCGCGAAATATCCCGGTTGAAACAAAGCGGTGAGGACCCGACACGCCTTGCACTGCTCGAAAAGCAATACCGCTATCCCGGCAACCAGACTTGTGCCGGAGACGGTCTCTGCTCCATGTCGTGTCCGATGGGTATCAATACGGGTGACCTCACCCATGTAATCCGCCAGGAAGCATTGCCCAAAGGCAGTCTGGGATACAAAGCTGGAGACTTTGTCGCCAATCATTTTGCCGGTGTCAAGAGTACACTGCGTCCCATATTGTCCTTGGCCAATTTCAGCCACTCCCTATTAGGTACAAAGGCCATGGGCAATATTACCAAAGGCCTACATAATGCATTAGGCATACCTCTATGGACGCCGGCTATGCCAAAACCTCTCCGTCCTTATAATAAAGCAAAAGTAACTACTCCCCCTCCCTACGGAAAAGGGGGCAAGGAAAGAGAGGCCGTAGTTTATTTCCCCAGCTGCATCAACCAGACTATGGGTCTGGCCAAGAAGTCTCCCGTAGAGCAGCCATTGGTAAACAAAATGGTGTCTTTGTTACAAAAAGCCGATTACGAAATCATCTTCCCGAAAGATATGGACAAGCTTTGCTGTGGTACCATTTGGGAAAGCAAAGGGATGCTGGACATTGCCGACCGCAAGACAGCCGAACTGGAGGCCGCACTTTGGGAAGCCAGCGAACAAGGCAAATATCCTGTTCTCTGTGACCAAAGCCCTTGTTTGCACCGCATGCGCGAGTGCATCAAGAAGATGAAACTATATGAACCTGCGGAATTCATCTATACATTCTTACGTGACAAGCTGATTTTCACACCCATCAACCGCCCCGTAGCAGTCCACATCACCTGCTCCATGCGGAAAATGGGACTGGCAGATACCATTATAGCCCTTGCACGTCTCTGCTCCAGTAAAGTCATCGTACCGGAAGAAGTAGGTTGCTGCGGTTTTGCCGGAGACCGGGGATTCACCTATCCTGAGCTGAACTCGTACGCCCTACGCAAACTCCGTCCGCAAATAGAAGCATCCGGAGTGAGTATAGGCTACTCCAACAGCCGCACTTGTGAAATCGGATTGACAACAAACTCAGGTATCCCCTACGTATCCATCGCTTATCTGGTAGACGAATGTACAAAGGCGGCTGATAATTAGGATTGATAACTTAACACACAAATATTACAATGAACAGTACAAAAGTAAGCAAACGCATCCTTGCACTCGACATTCTTCGTGGTGTCACCATCGCAGGTATGATTATGGTAAACAACCCCGGTTCGTGGGGACATATCTATGCCCCCTTGCGACATGCAGAGTGGAACGGCCTGACTCCCACCGACCTCGTCTTTCCTTTCTTCATGTTTATCATGGGAATTTCTACGTACATTTCCCTGAAGAAATACAACTTCGAGTTCAGCCACACCACCGGCATGAAGATACTGAAACGTACCATCGTCATTTTCCTTATAGGCATGGCTATCGGCTGGTTCTCGCGTTTCTGCTATTACTGGGCCTCCGCTCCGGACGACCTTAGTTTCGGAGAGAAACTATGGGCTTCTGTCTGGACATTCGACCGTATCCGTATTCTGGGTGTCATGCAACGGCTGGCCCTTTGCTACGGTGCAGCCTCCATCATTGCACTAACCATGAAGCATAAACATATACCTTATCTGATCGCCAGCCTATTGATAGGTTACTTCATACTGTTGATGTGTGGTAACGGTTTTGCCTATAATGAAACAAACATTCTTTCCGTGGTAGACCGTGCTATCCTAACCCCTGCACACATGTACAAGGATAACGGCATAGATCCCGAAGGTTTGTTAAGTACTATCCCTGCCATTGCACACGTGTTGCTGGGATTCTGTGTAGGACGGCTGATGCTGGACGGCAACAAGTCAGAAAACCGTGCCTCATTTCTCAATTCGCAGCTTATCACACTGTTTCTAGTAGGTGTTATCCTTACTTTCTCCGGTTTCCTGCTAAACTACGGTTGTCCTATCAATAAGAAAATATGGTCTCCTACCTACGTACTCGTCACTTGCGGACTGGCATCCAGTTTTCTGGCATTGCTTATCTGGATTATTGATGTGAAAGGCTATAAGAAGTGGAGCATGTTTTTCGAGGCATTCGGTGTGAATCCGCTGTTCATGTATGTATTGGGCGGCGTACTTAGCATACTTTTCGGTAGCATCAGCTTCCCGTGGGGAGACGGCAGCATCAGTATACACGGATTCTTATATAATATAGTCCTCATGCCCGTTTTCGGTGAAACCGCCGGTTCCCTTGCCTTTGCCTTGCTGTTTATCGCCATTAACTGGTGTATCGGCTACCAGTTGTACAAACGAAAAATATATATCAAGATATAAGAATAAAGATGAAGGATTAGGGATTAATGTTTAATAATATCACCTTTATTATATGCAATACCCTAATCCTTAATCCATCATCCCTAATCCTTAATCCTTAAAAACTATTTTATATGATTTTAATAGCAGACAGTGGCTCTACAAAAACCGATTGGTGTGTTGTAGAGAATGGAGTACTTATCCAACAGATATTCACGAAGGGTACAAACCCTTTCTTTCAGTCGGAAGAGGAAATCAGTAATGAAATAGCAACAGCGCTATTACCTCAGCTGAAAACAAGTGAACTGGATGCCGTATACTTTTATGGTGCAGGATGCGGATTTCCCGACAAGATAAGTATGGTGCACCGTGCCATTACCAAACACCTCAATGTGAAAAATGAAGTGGAAGTCAATACCGATATGCTGGCTGCCGCACGTGGCCTCTGCGGACATGACTCAGGCATTGCCTGCATCATGGGAACCGGTTCCAACTCATGTTATTATGACGGGAAAAGCATTGTCACCAATGTATCTCCTCTCGGATTCATCTTGGGAGACGAAGGCAGCGGAGCCTGCTTAGGCAAACTACTAGTAGGCGATATCTTGAAAAATCAGATGACACCTGAACTTAAAGAAAAATTCCTCAAACAGTTCGACCTGACACCTGCTGATATCATCGACCGTGTCTACCGTAAACCTTTCCCCAACCGTTTCCTGGCAAGCTTGTCACCGTTTCTTGCACAGAATCTGGGTGAACCTTGTGTACGCGCTCTGGTACTGAACAGCTTTAAGGCATTCCTTAAACGCAACGTCATGCAATATGAAGACTATCAGCATCAAAAAGTACATTTCATCGGTTCAGTAGCCTTCTATTACAAGGAAGTTCTGGCAGAAGCTGCCAAAGAAATGGGTATCCAACTGGGTGCAATCATCAAGAGCCCCATGGAAGGACTCATCAAATATCACAACTGAAAGTGACAAATCGTAAATAGTAAATCGTCAAATAGTAAATAGCCTTATGTTCGTAAAAATCTCAGAGCAACCATCGCTCTACAATGACTTGGAAAAGAAATCAGTCCGTGAAATTCTGGAAGACATCAATACCGAAGACCAGAAAGTGGCGCTTGCCGTACAGAGGGCAATCCCTCAAATAGAAAAGTTGGTAACCCAGATTGTGCCCCGCATGAAACAAGGCGGACGCATCTTCTACATGGGTGCGGGTACCAGTGGACGTCTGGGCGTACTCGACGCTTCGGAAATTCCACCGACTTTCGGTATGCCCCCCACGCTGGTTATCGGCTTGATTGCCGGTGGTGACACTGCATTGAGAAATCCGGTAGAGAATGCCGAAGATGACATTCACCGCGGTTGGGAAGAACTGACGGAACGCAATATTACAGATAAGGATACGGTCATCGGTATTGCTGCATCCGGTACCACCCCCTACGTGATTGGTGCCATGCACGAGGCACGCGAACACGGCATACTGACCGGCTGTATCACCAGCAACCCGGACTCTCCAATGGCAGCAGAGGCAGATGTAGCCATCGAAATGATTGTAGGGCCTGAATATGTGACGGGAAGCTCACGCATGAAATCGGGAACAGGACAGAAAATGATACTGAATATGATTACTACTTCCGTCATGATACAGTTGGGACGCGTGAAAGGCAACAAAATGGTGAATATGCAGCTCAGTAACAAAAAGCTTGTGGACCGTGGTACCCGTATGATTGTAGAGGAACTTAGACTGGACTATGGCAAAGCCAAGGCACTGCTGTTGATGCACGGCTCGGTGAAGAAGGCAGTGGATGCGTACAGAGCCCCTCGTGCCACTAAAGAGGAAGAAGAATAGTTTCAAGAACAATTAACCCGATTAATTATCCCCTTCCCCTTTCAAGAGTGTGTCAAAACCCCTTTCATAGGGGGGCGGGGCAAATCTTTTTATTATGAAAGCAATCTGTTTTTTTCTTTTTTCTCTTTGTCTGCAAGTTGCCACTGCGCAGCCTTTGCAGCGTGTAGCTCCTGAACAGGTGGGAATGGACTCCCGCAAACTGATGTATGCCGATGAAGCGATTGAAACGGCTATCGCCAACAAGGATATTCCCGGCGCCGTACTTGCCGTAGTGCGCAATGGGAAAATGGCATACTTGAAAGCCTATGGTAACAAGCGCATCTACCCCAGTGTAGAGCCAATGACTACCAATACCATCTTTGATATGGCATCATGCAGCAAATCCATGTCGACTGCCGTATGTACAATGATACTGGCAGAACACGGCAAGCTCCGCATGCTGGACCCCGTCAGCCTCTACATACCCAATTTTAAGAATTGGGAGAGTGCAGACGGCAAAGAGAAGAAGGTAATCCGCATTGCCGACCTGATGACACATACTTCCGGACTGCCCCCATACGCACCGGTAGGCGAACTTGAAAAGCAATACGGTTCCCCCAATCCGGATGGTCTTATGGAATACATCGCTACTTGCAAACGTGACTTCAAGCCACAGACAGATTTCCAATACAGTTGCCTCAACTTCATCACCCTGCAGCATATCATCGAGACAATAAGCGGCCAAAGTCTGCGTGATTTTGCCCGTGAAAACATATTTGATGTACTCGGCATGGAGCATACCGACTATCTGCCCTGCCAACGTGACAAGAATGGCAAATGGATAAATACAACAGATGCAAACTGGGCAGGTATCACCGAAGGAAACTGGCACAATGCCATCGCGCCAACCGAAAAACAACCTGACGGGCAAGTCCTCTGCGGACAAGTACACGACCCGCTGGCCCGTATCATGAACGGAGGCATCAGCGGCAACGCCGGAGTATTCTCCTGTGCCGAAGATATTGCCGTGCTCTGCGCAGCCCTGCAGAACGGAGGCGAATGGAACGGCCGCCGTATCCTGAGCCCGCTGGGTGTAAAAAACATGCGTACCGTGCCACGCGCCACAGCCAGTCTGGGACGTACTCTCGGCTGGGACTGCTTTACAGCATACGCCTCTAACAACGGGGACTTGTTCGGCCCGAACACCTATAGCCATACCGGATATACGGGTACTTCCATCGTTATTGACCCAGACAATGACACTTCTGTCATATTGCTTATCAATGCCGTGCATCCGGAAGACGGGCATAGCGTGGTTCGTCTGCGTTCATTGGTTGCCAATGCCGTGGCAGCTTCCATCTGTCCCGTTCCGCGCATCTATACAGACCATTACTACAAACGCTTCCTACAGTTTATGGATGAGCCTGCCATTACAAGCAAAGACATCGTCATGCTTGGCAACAGCCTGACTGAAGGCGGTGGTGACTGGTCGGCACGCCTCGGCAAGAAGAACGTACGCAACCGTGGCATTATCGGTGACGAAGTGATGGGTATCTACGACCGTCTGCACCAGATACTCCCCGGACATCCCGCCAAGCTGTTCCTGCTTATCGGAGTCAACGATATTTCCCACAATTTGACGTCGGACAGCATTGTAAGTATGATTCGTACAACCGTGGAACGTATTCAGAAAGAATCTCCCGATACGAAGTTCTACCTGCAAAGCCTGCTTCCTTTCAATGAAAGTTTCGGACGCTATAAAAGCCTGACCAGAAAAACCGATATGGTCCCTGAAGTCAACCTTCGTTTGGAAGCACTTGCCAAAGAAAAAAACATCGCTTATATCAACCTCTTCCCCTTGTTTACAGAGACGGGAACGAATGTACTGCGCAGCGAACTAACCAACGACGGGTTGCATTTGAATGAGGATGGATACAAGATTTGGGTAAAGGCCATCAAGAAGAAAATATAGACTCCTCTATTATAAATAACCTGAGTTCGATATAATTTAAAATGGAATATACAATTGTGCAAGCGGTTCAAATTCTATATTAATAGATGGCTTCTTTGGTAAAAAAGTATATGCAGTAAGCCCTCCGATCAAATTTGAAATAAAATTTGCGAATGACCTGTGGCGTGTATGTTCTATTTGGCATATGTTCTTGAGTTCATCATTGATGGTTTCTATAATCGCTCTTTTGCGTAGTATAATTCTATCATTCTGAGTCATATATCTCTCTTTCATATTTTTTCTCACGGTCGTAATCAGGTGTATTCCATCAAAAAATAGACGATTAAACAGGTTTTCAGAGATATATCCCTTATCTGCAAAAAGCTTTCCCATAAGTTCTTTGACTAGATTACTTGATGTGAGAGATTCCCGGTCATCCACATTACCCGGTGTAATAACAAAGTTGAGCAGTTCTCCTTTATCATTACATACCAGATGCAACTTGAATCCATAGAACCATCCCATGCTTGACTTTCCACGCTGGGCAATGCCGGCAAAAACTTTATGACGGGGGATACGTTTGTTATCACAGACACAAAGTTTGGTACTATCCACAAAGGAAACTCCGGTGCATTCTCCTAGTCTACACATCTTCAGAAAGCAGACTAGCATTAGTGAAATGTTAGCCTGTAGTTCCACGAAACGGTTATAAGATAATGTTTTGGGAAAGTCATTTTTCATGTGCTTACATACGTACTGAAGATAAAAATGTTTCAAACATCGGTATCCGCCAAGATGAAATAATACCAGAATAGTGGCAACCTCGCTTTCGGACATCTATAAGGCTTATTACGATGAGCTTTACCATCGGATACGGACTTTTCTTTGATAGTGGTATCAAATACTAATGAAAACTCATCAATAACAAAAAATATTTCAGTAATTTTGGAACTAGGTAGCATAGCGTTATAGATTGTAAATGTTATAATTAAGCACTGTAAATTTACTAAAGATATCGCTATCTACCTAATTTTCAAATATATAAAAATATCAATTTGCTTTTTATGGATAAAAAACAAGAATTGAAATTGAGAGAGCAGAAGTTGATTGACTTCGTGTCTTCTTTCTGCAAGCAGAAATTAAATGATGAATACGAGCAACTTTGCATAAAAATGATTCGTAAATTGTGCAGAAAAAGAAACTGTCCATTCGAACGTGGAAACTTAGAAATCTGGGCCGCTTCTATCATCTATACAATAGGAAATATGAATTTCTTGTTTGATAAATCGTTTGAACCATATATTCATTCAAGGGAAATTCATGATTTCTTCGGAACTAAAAGCTCGACTATTGGTGCAAAATCAAGAGTGATTCGGGATCTATTAAACCTTGCCCCTTATTTTGATAAGGATTTCTCGACATCAAGGATGAGTGTGCAGAATCCATACAATAAGCTTGTAGAAGTTGACGGCTTCTTACTTAACATTGAATCACTACCAGAAGAATACCAACAAATGGTTAAGGAAGCTAGAAACAGAGGAGAAGACATTGCATTCACAACCAACAAGTAATCTAGGCGAATCTACGCGAATTTTACAGAAATCTTATATCGAACTCAGGTTAAATAATAAAAAAGTGGTGAAGATTTTTCTTCACCACTTTTTTATTATTTATACCGGTTATTCTACGATGCGCTCCAGCAACAAATCGAACGTCAATGCGGTATATCCAGGGATTGTTCCATCACTATTACCACTGGATCCATAGGCGCTCTGCCAAGGTATATAAAGCATCCAACGCTCGCCTACCCGCATTAACTGCAAGGCTGCTGTCCATCCGGGAATTACATTTGCAACACCAAAAGTGGTTGGGGAATCAAAAGCTGTCGGTGCTTTCAACGAATTCAATGGAATATTAGTATCCAAAGCACTATACCCATCAAAATTTCCGTCAATTTGATCACCGACAATTAAAGTTCCGTAATAAAAAGCACTGACAGTAGAATGGTATCCCATATATAACGGACGTTCCCCTGTTTCATTCTTCACAAGCTTCTTGCAATATACATACTGGGCACCTTCGGTAGTGCTGGCAGTCGTCTGTATGGCATACAGTTTCCCGAGTTCCATAGCATCAGCCTGCTCTGCTGTGGCAACATAGTTCTCGCCAGTCAGCCTTTTTATCGAGTCAGCAAATGCCTCATTGCGTTCTCTCCAGTTATCATACTTCCCAGCCTCCTCCACTTCTTCACAAGAAATAAAAGCACCCACCAGCAACAGCAGGAAAGGCAAAAACAAAAGGGACTTTTTCATTTACTATTTTACTATTTACTATTTACTATTTCAGTTTGTTCACGCATCAGTCTATTCCGTAACCGGTTTATTGCAACGTTTTCAGCAGTGATGTAATGCTTACACGGTCTGCAATGATATTGTTCAGTTCGGAAATAGCCACACGTTCTTGCTTCATGGTGTCACGGTTACGCAAGGTCACGCAATTGTCCTCCAATGTCTGGTGGTCCACAGTTACACAGTACGGAGTACCGATGGCATCCTGACGGCGGTAACGCTTGCCGATGGAGTCTTTCTCGTCATACTGGCAATGGAAGTGGAACTTCAAGTTGTCAATGATTTCGCGTGCCTTTTCGGGCAGTCCGTCTTTCTTTACCAACGGCATCACAGCCAACTTCACCGGAGCCAGAGCAGCGGGAAGTTTCAATACTACGCGCGTTTCACCGTTCTCCAGCTTCTCTTCACAGTAGGAAGCAGACATGATGCTGAGGAACATACGGTCTACACCTATCGAGGTTTCGATGACATACGGAGTATAGCTTTCGTTGGTTTCAGGGTCGAAATACTTGATGTTCTTACCGGAGAATTTCTCATGCTGGGACAAGTCAAAATTAGTACGGCTGTGAATACCTTCCACTTCCTTAAAACCGAAAGGCATCAGGAACTCGATGTCTGTAGCAGCATTGGCGTAGTGTGCCAGTTTGTCGTGGTCGTGGAAACGGTAATGGTCGTCGCCGAAGCCCAGCGCCTTGTGCCATTTCAGACGAGTAGCCTTCCAGGTCTTGAACCAGTCAAGCTCCGTACCCGGCTTCACGAAGAACTGCATTTCCATCTGCTCGAACTCGCGCATGCGGAAGATGAACTGGCGGGCTACGATTTCGTTACGGAAAGCCTTACCAATCTGGGCGATACCGAAAGGAATCTTCATGCGACCGGTTTTCTGTACATTCAGGTAATTTACGAAGATACCTTGTGCCGTTTCCGGACGAAGGTATATCTTCATGGCACCATCGGCGGTAGAACCCATTTCTGTTGAGAACATCAGATTGAACTGACGCACCTCTGTCCAGTTCTTTGTGCCACTGATAGGGCAAACGATTTCTTCGTCAAGGATAATCTGACGGAGTTCGTCCAGATTATTATCGTTCAAAGCCTTGGAAAAGCGTTCATGCAAGGCATCACGCTTGGCCTGGTGTTCCAGCACACGACCGTTGGTACTGCGGAACTGAGCCTCATCGAAAGCCTCACCAAAACGCTTGGCAGCTTTGGCCACTTCTTTGTTTATCTTGTCATCGTACTTAGCAAGCTGGTCCTCTATCAACACATCGGCACGATAACGTTTCTTGGAATCGCGGTTGTCAATCAAAGGGTCATTGAAAGCATCTACGTGTCCGCTGGCTTTCCAGATGGTGGGGTGCATAAAGATTGCTGAGTCGATACCGACAATATTTTCGTGCAGCAGTACCATACTCTGCCACCAGTATTGCTTGATGTTATTTTTTAGTTCCACACCCATCTGACCATAGTCATACACAGCTCCCAGTCCATCATAAATCTCGCTGGAAGGGAACACAAAACCATATTCCTTACAGTGTGATACGAGTTTCTTAAAAACGTCTTCTTGTGCCATTTTCTGTTGTATCTAAATTAATTTGAATCTTATTTTCAGCTAAAAAGCGCCACAAAGATAGGGATTTATATCGTAAGTAGGACACAGAGGGTATTAATTTATCTTATTCCACCTTTTGAACGGACGCACCGAAGCATAAAATTACAATTCCCTATTGGTAGGATACGAGCGTTTCTACACTTGAAAATAGATACAAGCAAAATACTTACCCTCATTACTTCCACCTACAAGAAGACATTAAATATTACATTTCACCCTTTCCAACCAGCCGATATGCTTCCCTGACCACTTCCTGCGGATAGCCGCACATCTCAATAATCCGGATGGCATTACGTTCCGTCACCGGTCCCGGCTTCAACTTATAATCAAAAGACAATGTATTGTCGGCAACACACTCACAAAAATGAAACAATTCATATTCGTCCTCAAGTAAGGAAGCCAGTTCGACATCGTGAGTGGAAGCAAACACAATACTGTTCTTGTACGCCAAAGCAGACAGCACAGCTTTGGCTATAGCTATCCGTTCCACCGTATTCGTTCCCTTGAACAACTCGTCCAGCAGGAAAAACCGCCAACACTCCTTTCCGGCTTCCAGCATCTCTCGAACAATTTGCACCTCCTGCAGAAAGAAACTTTTTCCTTCCATCAGACTATCCTCCAGATGGATAGCAGAATATAATGCAGCATCCATAGGAAAACGGAAACTGTGGGCAAAACAAGTATGGAGCACTTGTGCGGAAAACAGGTTAAGTCCAATGGCACGAATAAAAGTTGTCTTACCGGACATATTGGAACCGGTAACAAGGACAGATTTGCCACAGAGTGTAATGTCATTAGGGATACAACGTTCTATAAGCGGATGATAAAGCCCCTCTGCATGAAATGTTTCACCCTCACCGCAAGCTTCCGGTAAAACATAATAGGGCAGCCCATCCCGGAGCTCGGAAACAGAGCAAAGCACATCCACCAGTCCGAAATAGCGGAAAACCTCTTCAATCTGTTCCTGTCTACCCTGCAATAGAAAGAAAGCCTTGGAAACCGGAATAACTTCCCGCAGAAAAAACACATTCACTATCTCGGTGAAGAAATAAGCGAAAATGGCGATGTCGCTCTCCAGTCTGATACTGAAACGGAAAGTGGAAAGTTTCTTTCGCAACGGATGCAATGCCTGCAAAGTCTTTTGGATATCCCGATGCACGGATGCACACAACGGAATCTGTGCCAACTTCTCCGCTTGCCTGAGCAACTGCCATAACTGAGGAATGGAAAAGAAATAGCCCTGAATCCGAGCCTTGCTGTGATAGTGCAGTACCATGTTCACCAATACCGATGTGCACAAAATCCCCAGAACATAAAGCGAAGACGTAATGTAAACCATTCCCAACAAAACAAAAGGCACGAATTGCAAGATAGTCAGCAAACGGTAAAAGCGGCGGGAATACACGGGATGGGAAATGGAGAACAACGATGCAATGGTATAAGCATCCGGCGTATCCAGCTTCCGCAACTCCGACCGGATTCCTGCACGCAACTCCTTGTCGGCAGAAAGCTTGCGAATCACCTCCTCTTGTTCCGAAATCTCCGAAAGACGGTTGTAATGCAACACGTCGTAAAGGTACTGTCGGCCCACACAAGAAGAAGTACGGTCAGCCCATTCGAAAAAATCATCCAGATTGAGGTCGTCCCAGGTTTTCTGTGACACCAAATGTTTTATCTCCCTCGCCGACCGGTACTCGTGGTATAGCGATATATCCGAAAATGACTGTCCCATCAAAGAATTATTTGGAATGATGCACAAAAATAATGAAAAGATTGCATTCTATCTAATTTCCTTGCTGCTTTCCCTATATTATGTTTACTTTGCGGATACAAACACTTTTCATTACTTCACCATTAAAATTATAACAAGATGAAACACATTTTTTTCACATTGACACTGTTTTTACTGGCCTTGCTGTCACCATCATGCGGAAACAAAAAAGTAGCATATCAGAATCCCCTGCCCATGGCCTTCGGAGACCCATTCCTACTGAAAGCTTCCGACGGCAAATACTATATGTACGGAACGGGCGGAGTATCGAACGGTTTTAAAGTATACTCCTCCGATGACCTGGTGACATGGACAGACGAGGGTCCCATCTATCAAGGCGGCACCTCCGACTCATGGGCCACCGACTGTTTCTGGGCACCCGAAGTGTATGAACGGAACGGCAAATACTACCTATGGTTCAGCGCCAACTGGAAAGAAAATCCCACTAAAGAGCAAGAGAACTTCCGTATCGGTGTAGCCGTAGCCGATAAGCCTACGGGTCCTTTCAAAGACCTGTTCAACCAACCGGTATTCGACCCCGGCTATCCTATCATCGACGCAAACATACTCTTTGACGATGCTACCGGAAAGACCTACCTCTACTACTCCCGCTGCTGCTACAAACATGCCGTTGAAAGCGAAGTTTCAGCATGGGCTAAAGAAAAGGGCTGGTTTGACGAGATTGAGGAAAGTTGGATTTACGGCGTGGAACTGAAACCAGATTTCTCCGGTATCATCGGAGAACCGGTAGCACTGCTTTGCCCACCCCAGACAATGGACGACCCTCAAGCGGAATGGGAAAACCGCTCGGTGACTTCACATGAAGTCAACAGACGCTGGACAGAAGGCTCGTATATCGTGAAGCACAAAAATCTCTATTATATGCTGTACTCTGCAAACTTTTTCGGAGGAAAAAATTACGCGGTGGGTTATGCTACCTCCCAGAACCCCTTAGGACCATTCACAAAAGCTGCCAACAATCCGGTGCTACAAAAGAACACAGAGCAAGGCGGCATCGTGACCGGAACCGGGCATTGTATGCTCATTGATATTCACAACCGACTCTATTGCGTTTATCATGGACACACCGAAACCACTGGTGATGAACGAATGGTATTCATTGACCCGGCAGAAATCCAACCGGATGGAAAACTGGTGGTCCACGGACCGAATACCGGCTCACAGCAAATTGAGCATTGAATGTAGTCAAGCAAACACCGGCGCGTTGAGGCATACAGTTAAAAAACTATCGTACCGGTTTCCTATAATAGAATTAAATTAGTATTTTTGCCTGCAACTGAAAAATCAGTAATATCATAGAATAGACAATTCCCGAACAAATATGAGCGAAGATTTTGAAGCACCGAAAGATGATTTGGACAAGGAACTCCCGGCCGGGAGCGAAGAACACTCGGATTACAAACCTGCGGACGCAAAGGATGCCAATATAAAACACCAATTGAGCGGCATGTACCAGAATTGGTTTCTGGACTACGCCTCATACGTTATATTGGAACGTGCCGTACCCCATATCATGGATGGTCTGAAACCCGTACAGCGGCGTATCCTCCACTCCATGCGCCGCATGGAAGACGGGCGCTACAACAAGGTGGCGAACATCGTAGGACATACCATGCAGTTCCATCCGCACGGTGATGCTTCTATCGGCGATGCTCTGGTACAACTGGGACAAAAGGACTTGCTCGTGGATTGCCAGGGAAACTGGGGTAACATTCTGACGGGTGACAGCGCCGCTGCCCCCCGTTATATCGAAGCACGTCTCTCCAAGTTCGCACTGGACGTGGTATTCAACCCCAAGACCACCGAATGGAAACTCTCTTATGACGGGCGAAACAAAGAACCGGTTACACTACCGGTAAAATTCCCACTGCTGCTTGCACAAGGTGTGGAAGGTATTGCCGTAGGCTTGTCGTCCAAGATATTGCCACACAACTTCAATGAACTGTGCGACGCTTCCATCAGCTATCTGCACAACGAAGAATTCAAGCTGTACCCCGACTTCCAGACGGGAGGCAGTATCGATGTATCCAAATACAACGACGGTGAACGTGGCGGTGCGATACGCGTGCGCTCCAAAATAGAAAAGATAGACAACAAGACACTTGCCATTAAGGAAATTCCTTACGGAAAAACGGTGGCCAGTGTATGCGACTCCATCGTAAAGGCCAGCGAAAAAGGAAAAATCAAGATACGTAAGGTAGAGGACCTGACATCCGGCAGTGTGGAAATATTAGTGCATCTAGCCCCGGGTGTATCATCCGACAAGACCATCGATGCCCTCTATGCCTTCACCGACTGTGAAGTGAGCATCTCTCCCAACTGCTGTGTCATCGACGACCAAAAGCCCCACTTCCTCACCGTGAGTGATGTATTGCGCAAATCAGTCGACAACACATTGGCACTGCTACGCCAGGAACTGGAAATCCGTAAGGGAGAGATACTGGAAAGCCTGCATTTCGCTTCACTCGAAAAGATATTCATTGAAGAACGTATTTACAAGGATAAGGAGTTTGAACAAGCCAAAAACATGGATGCCGCCTGCGAACATATCGATGAGCGCCTGACTCCCTACTACCCGACTTTCATCCGCGAAGTGACCAAGGAAGACATCCTCCGGCTGATGGAGATAAAGATGGCACGTATCCTCAAGTTCAACTCCGACAAGGCAGAGGAACTGATAGCACGCATGAAGAAGGACATAGAGGAGATAGACCGCCATCTGGCAAACATCGTGGAATATACCGTCGACTGGTTCCGTATGCTGAAAGACAAGTACGGCAAAGGCTTCCCCCGCCACACGGAACTGCGTAACTTCGACACCATCGAGGCAACCAAAGTCATCGAAGCCAACGAAAAGCTGTACATCAACCGCGAAGAGGGATTCATCGGAACTGGATTGAAGAAAGACGAATTCATAGGCAACTGCTCGCCCATAGATGACGTGATTATCTTCTTCCGCGATGGAAAATATATCATTACCCCAGTGGCCGACAAGAAGTTCGTAGGCAAGAATATACTTTATGCCAACATTTTCAAGAAGAACGACAAACGTACCATCTACAATGTCTGCTACCGTGACGGTAAGGAGGGGACAAGCTATATCAAGCGTTTTGCCGTCACTTCCGTGGTGCGTGACCGCGAATACGATGTGACGCAGGGCACCCCCGACTCCCGTATCACCTACTTCACCGCCAACCCCAACGGCGAAGCCGAAATCATCAAGGTAACCCTGAAACCCAATCCCCGCGTACGCCGCATCATCTTCGAGGAGGATTTCAGCAATATCAATATCAAGGGACGGCAGGCCATGGGAAATATACTCACGAAACTCCCCGTACACAAGATAGCCTTGAAACAGCGCGGAGGCTCCACCCTGGGCGGACGGAAAGTCTGGTTCGACCGTGACGTGCTGCGCCTCAACTACGACGGTCGCGGAGAATATCTCGGAGAATTCCAGAGCGAAGACACCATCCTTGTCGTACAGAACAGCGGAGAGTTCTATGCCACCAACTTCGACCTGAACAATCACTATGACGACGGCATACGCGTATTGGAGAAATACGATCCGAACAAAGTATGGACCGCCGTACTCTACGATGCCGACCAGCAGAACTATCCTTACATCAAGCGTTTCTGCTTCGAAGTAACCGCCCGCAAGCAAAACTATTTAGGAGAAAACAAGAACAGCAGCCTCATTCTGCTGACAGACGAGTGCTACCCACGTTTAGAAGTGGTGTTTGGCGGTCACGACAATTTCCGAGAGCCGATGGTGGTGGAAGCAGACGAATTCATCGCCGTGAAAGGCTTCAAAGCAAAAGGCAAGCGCCTAACCACCTATACTATAGAAACCATCAACGAACTGGAGCCTACCCGTCAACCGGAACCCTCGCAGGAAACCGAAGAGCAGGAAACGGATGAAGAACCGGAAATTCTGGACCCCGACCACGGTAAAAGTGAAGGGGACATACTGGACGAGCTGACAGGACAGATGAAGCTGTTTTGATGAAGAATGAGAATGAAGGATTAGGGATTGGCTGACGATTACTAATTTGTAATTAAGAATTTAATATGTACGTATACAAGATAATAATCCTATGCGGACTGCTCTTGGGAAGTGCCGGACTGAAAGCACAAGAAGCACAATGCAGCATCGACCGGGAGCTACGGGCTGACTCCACCAACCGCAACCGTATCATCACTCGTGCCACCATGTATGGTATCGGCTTCACCAACGTGTTCGACACTTATCTTTCACCTCAGGAGTACAAGGGAATCGATTTCCGTATCTCCCGCGAAAGCATGCGGATGACACGGTTGATGGGCGGCAACGTATCTCTGCAAACTTTCTTCCAGGCAGACTTGGGATACACACACAATAAAGTAGACAATAACAATACATTCTCCGGACTGGCCAACTGGAACTACGGCCTGCATTATAATTTTCCAATCACGGGCAATTTCAAACTGCTTGCCGGAGGAGTCGGCGACTTCAACGGTGGCTTTGTCTATAATCTGCGCAACGGAAACAACCCCGCCCAAGCACGTGCCTATATCAACCTTGCCGCATCGGGAATGGCTATTTGGGACTTACGCATCAAGAACCGTCCCATCACACTACGCTATCAGGTGAATCTTCCTTTGGCAGGTATCATGTTCATGCCCAACTATGGACAGTCCTACTACGAGATATTTACGTTGGGACATTGGGACGGAGTAGTGAACTTCACCTCCCTGCACAACCAGCCCTCTCTGAGACAAATGCTGACCGCCGACTTTCCGGTGGGACGTGCCCGAATGCGTTTTGCTTACATATGGGACGCACAACAGTCCAAAGTAAACGAAATAAAGACACATACTTACTCGCACGTATTCATGGTGGGGTTCGTAAAGGAACTCTATCTGTTTCCTAACAAGAGAAAGTAAAAAGTGACAAGGTGATAAATGATAAGACGATAAGGATAATGTGCATGAAAAGAATATATATCTTAATAATTTGGAGTGCCCTACTCATGTTACTGCCCCTATTGAACGGATGTATTCGTGAGGAAGAGGTTAACAATACCCCACAAGGCAATTTCGAAGCCTTGTGGAAAATAATAGACGAACAGTACTGTTTCCTGGACTACAAGCAAATAGATTGGAATGCCATTCATGACAAGTACCAACCGCTCATCACCCCGGGAATGAGCTACGACGGTCTATTTGAAATATTAGGTAACATGCTTGCCGAGTTGAAAGACGGACATGTCAACTTGTACTCTTCTTCCAACATGGCACGCTACTGGGACTGGTATCTGGATTATCCCCGTAACTTCAACGAAAGTATCATTGAAAAGTACCTGGGAAGAGACTACCGCATTGCCGGAGGCGCCAAATATACCATCTTGGAGGACAACATAGGATATATCTATTACGGTGATTTCTCCAGCGGCATCGGAAACGGCAACCTGGATGAGATTCTGTTATACCTTTCCGCTTGCAATGGCCTGATTATCGACGTGCGCAACAACGGTGGCGGCAACTTGACAAACGCCACCCGAATGGTACAACGTTTCACGAATAAAAAAGTACTGACGGGATATATTCAGCACAAAACTGGCAAAGGCCATAGCGATTTTTCAGATCCGACTCCCATTTATGTAGAACCTTCCAACAGTATCCGCTGGCAAAAAAAGGTAATTGTCCTGACAAATCGTCATTCCTATAGTGCAACCAATGATTTTGTCAATTCCATGCGCTGTTTTCCCAATGTCACCTTGGTTGGTGATAAAACCGGCGGAGGGTCGGGCCTGCCATTCTCTTCGGAACTGCCCAACGGATGGGGAGTACGCTTTTCTGCCAGCCCGCACCTCGATGCCCAAAAACAGCATATCGAGTTCGGCATCGACCCAGACAAAAAGGTGGATATGAGCAAAGAAGATGAGAACAATGACCTGGATACCATCATTGAGGAAGCAAGAAAAATGCTGAAAGTGACTTCCTAAAACGACTTTATCTAAAAAACAATTTGCCAAAACGAAAATTCTTTCTATCTTTGCCACCGCTAATCGGAATTATTCCGCGGATGTGGCGTAATTGGCAGCCGCGCCAGACTTAGGATCTGGTGCCGTGAGGCGTGTAGGTTCGAGTCCTATCATCCGCACAATCCCTATAATAATTTTCAAAAGACAAACAACTAAGAGGGGAGGATATTCATTAAGAAGCATCCTCCCTAACTGCTTCAAGTACCTTTTTTATCTCATCAAAACACAATATTTAGAATACTTATTGTATCTTTGCTTCCAAGAAACACTTCGATTAACCTAAAAAATGAAACAAAATACGATAAGACCGATGCTTTTCAAGCGTTGGGTAGTGTGCCTTTTATTGTTTATTCTCTTCATCCAGGCCAGGGCTTCTTCCTTCATGCCCGCCGTCACCAACTATCTTGCCAAAGACTATGAAGCCGGTTATCAGAACTGGGCATGTGCGCAAGGTAGCAACGGCGAAATGTTTTTCGGCAACAGCCAAGGACTCCTGGTATATGACGGTTATCGCTGGACACTACACAAAGTACCGGGAAACCATATTGTACGTTCAGTATACGTCAAGGAAGATCGCATCTATGTGGGGGCATTCGAGGAATTCGGCTATTTCAAGTATTCGGAGGCAGGCACTCTCCGGTACCATTCTTTGAGCAAATTCCTGAAGAATTTCCCCATGGAGAACAACGAGATATGGAACATTGTAGAGCTGGACGGCCGCATCTACTTCCAGTCGTTCAGCGCATGGTTCTCCTACGACGGGAAAATGGTACGCGCTTTCCGCAACAGACAACAACAGCCGCTCTACTTCTACAACCAAAACGGACATATCTACACACAAATGATTGATGAAGGCTTCTATGAATTCGACGGCAAGGAGTTCCATCACCTCTTTCCCCGCAGCAAAGTGAACGATGACAATGTAGTGGCATTACTGCCCGACGGAAACAACAGCTTCCTGATGGTCACGGAGAACAACGGACTGTTCCGCTACACGGGTGACATCACCCCCTGGAAAACAGACATTGATGCAGAGCTGAAGAAACAGCGGGTGAACCGCGCCGTCATGACCAATGACTCCATATTCATGATAGGTACAGTCCTAAACGGCATATACGCCATCGACCGCAAAGGACATTGCCTCTGGCACTTCAATCTGGATAACCGTTTGGACAACAACACAGTCCTGGGACTGTTCTGTGACAAAGACAACAACGTATGGGCAGCATTGGACGACGGCATCGCATACATCCACCACAACTCCCCCGTCATGCTACTGACCCCTGCCAACCATGAAACCAAGCTGGGTATGGTGTACGACATAGCCCACCGGGGTGACTGTTTCTATCTGGCCACCAACCAGGGCTTGTACGAATACCACCAGATTACCGGAAATATGCGTTTGCTTCCCCATAGCGAAGGACAGAACTGGTATGTAAAGGACATTGACGGGCAACTCTTTGCAGGTAACAATGCCCATACCTTATTAATAGGCGAAAAAGGGAACGTTTCCGTCATAAGCAATACCAACAGCAGTACGTGTCTGATTAAGTGCACCCTCTATGGCGAAGAGATACTGTTGGAATCATCCTACGCCAATTTGCGTATCTATAAAAAGAAGAACGGTCAATGGACCTTTTCGCATGTCGTAGACGGCTTCATTGCACCGGTCATGCACTTGGAGGTTGACCAAAGCGGTGTCATCTGGGCTTCACACATGTATCAGGGAGTCTATAAAATAGTCTTGAGCGATGACTTGTCGGCTGTAAAAAGCGTACGGCACATCTCCCATTTAGGCTCGGAATATATCATCGGCCCTATCCAAGTAATGAAAATGCGGGGACGTATCGTCTTTTCCAGTCCCAATGGCTTCTATACCTATGACGACATCACCCGGCAGATTATCCCCTTCCAAAAGCTGAATACCATTCTGCCTTACATCAGGAATGCCCATTCTGTGGTATCCGTCACGAACGACCGCTTCTGGCTGTCCGGTTCACATGAGTATGCACTGGTAGAGTACGCGGAAGGAGAGTACATCGTGAAACAACGCATTCTCATCGAACTGTTTGATTCTCCATGTATAGAGAACTACAACAATGTGTTCGTTGACAATGACGTTGTCTATTTTAATCTAAATAACGGAATCGCCAGTTACAGCAAAAACACAGACAGCCTCAGTCCAACGTTGGAGTCCGCCCTATCACTGAGCTCTGTCATTTGCTCTTCTTCAGATAAAAAGGAGAAACGCCTGCCTCTGCAGGGAAATGTCGAACTGGAAAGCAATTACCGGGATTTGCTGTTCTCGGTAAGCCTGCCGCATTACAATAAATTGTCCGTACATTTCCATTATGTCCTGCAAGGAGGACAAGGCATGGCTCTGACATCAGACCTAAAAGAGCCCGAAATCCGCTACGGTAGCCTGGATTACGGAGAATACACATTCCAAGCAGAAGCCTATAATGATTTGGGACAGAAAATCGGTGAAGTGGAATATCATTTCGCCATAGCCCGTCCTTTCTACCTCACCTATTATGCTTTTGCACTCTATCTTATAGTTCTCATTGCACTTCTCTACTTCTTCTCCAAGTGGCGCGCCAACCGTGCCATGGAAAAGAAACGGAAAGAGTACGAAGCTGAGCAGATGCAGCAGAACATCAAGATGCGTGAGCAGGAACATCTGATAACTCTACAGCAGCAACAATTGCTGGAAGCCGAGCTGTCAGCAAAGAGTAAAGACCTTGCCAGCATGGCGCTGGGTGTATTTGCCAAGAACGAAGTCTTGGAGAAACTTCGTGCTGCCGTGCAAGAATTCCTGGTAAAAGGGCAATATGGACGCAAGAACCTCGAATCTCTGCTGAAGCTCATCAACGAAAACATCGAGACACAAGAGTTCTGGGACGTATTCCAGAACAATTTCGACCTAATTCATGAGAAATTCTTCCGCAACCTGCGCGAACGTTATCCCAGCCTTACCGCCACCGATCTGCGTTTTTGCGCACTGTTGCGCCTAAACCTTTCTACGAAAGACATTGCGCAAATGACCAACCTTACCATCCGGGGAGTGGAGGCAGCACGCTACCGTCTGCGCAAGAAGCTGGATATCCCCGACGGAACGGGATTAGTAGATTTTCTCATTGACTTGAAATAATACAGCTACAAACCATTCTATCATAATAAACTGATTATTAGAAATAAGCTACACTAAAACGTAGTAAAACAGTACCCCTTTTTACTCTAAGCGTATTATCGTGGTAGTGATTTTTTTTGCCTTACTTGCCGTTATTACTTTCTTTGCCGGCAGAATTATTAACTCTTAAATTTAGTTATGAGAAGGCAAACATTATTTCTTCTATTCATGATTTTGTTCTCGTTGCCACTGACAGTTTTGGCACAAGGAACAAAGACAGTTAAAGGAACTGTTGTTGACCAGAACAATGAACCGATCATCGGAGCCACGGTTGTAGTAAAAGGCTCTACTATTGGAGCAGCTACCGACCTCGACGGTAACTATGTACTTAACGGTGTCCCTGAAGAGGCAACACTTGTGTTTAACTATCTAGGCATGTTGCCGCAGGAAATAAGTGCTGCGGGACAATCCGTTGTCAATGTAAGGCTGCGGGAAGATACGCAACTGCTGGATGAAGTCGTTGTCATCGGTTACGGTTCAGCCAAAGCGAAAGACTTAACAGCTCCGATTGATGTCGTTAAAGAAAAAGAATTAGTTAATGTTCCGACCTCCTCTCCAATGGCAGCATTGCAGGGAAAGGTACCAGGCGTTAACATCATCAATTCGGGAACACCGGGCGACGGCCCCAAAGTTACTATCCGCGGTATGGGTTCTTTTGGCGATACCTCTCCTCTCTATGTAGTAGATGGAATGTTCTACGATGACATCAACTTCCTGAACAACTCTGACATTCAGGACATGACCATTCTGAAAGATGCATCTGCATCAGCCATCTACGGTGTTCGTGCCGCCAACGGCGTTGTAATCATTACTACCAAACGTGGTGCACGCAATCAGGATGCCAAAGTAACCTACAATGGCTACGTAGGTATCCAGAAAGCAACCAACCTGCTGGAAATGTGTAACTCCCACGAATATGCCACCATGTTGATGGAAGCGGACGCTGCTTCTTACGGGCACATCTTCGAAAAGTCTATCGAGACCTTCGGAGGTGACCTCAATGCCCTGAAGTTCAATGCAGACACCAATTGGTATGACGAGCTATTACGTACAGCCATGATGACCAACCACAGTCTCAATGTATCCGGCGGTACGGAAAAGGCCACTTATTCTGCCGGTATGAGCTACTTGTCACAAGACGGTATCATGGATGTTGACAACTACTACCGCCGTCTCAACTTCCGCGCTGCATTGGATTTCGATGCACGCAGCTGGTTGAAGCTCGGATTCAACGGTGTATTCAGCAGCTCACAGCAGCAACTGCCCAAGAATGCAGCTTGGCAACAGGCATTCAACACTCCGTCCATCATCCCCGTGTTCGACAATACCCGCGATGACACCATCTTCCCCGACAAGTATGCGTCACCCGAACAGGTGGGTCTGGGTTCCAACTTCAAGAACCCCGTTGCCACAGCCAACTATTACGACAACCGTAATGATGTCTATCAGGTGTTGAGCAACTTCTACGCACAGCTCAACCTCCTCCCCAACAAGCTGAATGTACGTACGAGCTACAGCTACGACTATCGTGCTATCCGTGGTACAGACTTCACACCGACCTATTACATCGGCACTCACCAGCAACAGGCCACTACCAGCCTGACCAAAAAGAATACCGACTATAACAAATGGGTATGGGACAACGTGGCCACTTATACCGACAAGTGGGGGCAGCACTCCTTCACCGACATGCTGGGTGTATCCATGCGTCAGGAACAGATGAAGTCACTGGAAGGTACAGCTACCAATGTTCCCGAAGGTGAGGATGTCTGGAAATATATCTCCTTGGGTAACAAGGAAGGCGCTACCGTAAAAGATGACGGCTGGAAATACCGCGGTCTCTCCTACTTCACACGTTTGAACTATAACTACGCTGACAAGTACATGTTAATGTTCACTTTCCGTGCCGACGGCTCTTCCAAATACAACGACAAATGGGGTTACTTCCCCTCTGTCGGTGCCGCATGGGTCATCTCTCAAGAACCGTTCATGAAGAATCAAAATATATTCGACTACATGAAACTCCGCGCAAGCTGGGGTAAGCTGGGTAACGACAAGATTGCCGCAAGTGCAGGCTTCGCAAGTATCCAGAACACACAAGCCGTATTGGGAACTGCTCTTGACGGTTTCATCAACTCCACCAACTTCAGCTGGCTGGGTTGGGAAGTCGTAAACGAAACCAACGTAGGTGTCAACTTCTCTACCTTAAACAGCCGTTTGAGTGCCGACATCGACTGGTATTACCGTCTGACTGACAATGCGGTTATCTCTCCGAAACTACCCATGCAAAATGAAACCCTCGCAGGCAACAACGGACAGATTCTGAATAGCGGTATCGACTTCTCACTGAACTGGAACGACAAAATCGGTAAGGATTTCACCTACAACGTAGGCGTCAACCTCTCTTATCTGCACAATGAGGTAAAGAGCCTGAAAGACAACATGACCATCATCAAGGGTGGCAAGACCGTAAACATGGTAGGCGAGAAAATGAACTCTTATTATGGTTTCAAAGTTATCGGTATCTACCAGACTCCGGAAGAATGTGCCGCCGACCCGATTGCTGTAGCCAATGGCCTCGAACCAGGTGATTTCAAATACCAGGATGTAAATGGAGACCACGTCATCGACGGAAGCGACAAGCAGGTACTAGGTTCTTATATCCCCGATTTCACTTACGGATTCAACCTCGGATTCGCTTATAAGAATTTCGACTTTAACCTGACTACTTACGGACAAGCCGGTGGAGAATTGTGGAACAGAAAACGTGCTTTGCGCTATGCACAATCCGACTACAACTTCGACAAAGCCCAGTACGAAAACCGCTGGACCGGACCGGGTTCCACCAATGAACATCCGTCTGCCAAAGCATTGCTCAAGACTTGGAATACCTCGGACAGCAACAATGCCTCTTATTTTGTAGAAAGCTCCAACTACTTCCGTATCCAAAACATCACGTTGGGCTACTCATTCAAGAATGTTAAGGTTGGCAGCTACGTAATGCCGGGCATCCGCCTCTCTCTGACAGCTGACCGTCCGTTCACAACATTCAAGGCAAACAGCTTCACACCTGAATTGTCGGATGCCGAAGGTTGGGATACAGAAGTATACCCTTTGACTTCGACTTATACTTTCGGAGTGCAGATTGATTTCTAAACTATCCAAAACACTAAAAACATATAACAATGAAATTCATAAAGAAAACATTAGCATATATCCTCCCGGCAATGATGCTGCTGGGTAGTACGACTGCTTGTTCCGATTTCATCAACATCGATCCGGAAAACAAGGTACCGGAACAAAGCGTGGACTTCACCAATACGGGCAACATGTATCAACCCGTTGTCGGCGTGTATTCCAAAGTGCGCACATCAGCCATGCACTGGGCCAATGCACTGATCATGTTCACTCGTGACGGTGACGTATGGTCAGGGCGTACAGATGACCAGGGAGCAGCCGTAGATTTCGGCCGCCACTTCAATTATACGAACTCTTTCTGGGCGCTCAATAATGTTTGGGTCACTTTCTACGAAATTATCCGTACAGCCAACTCAGCCCTGGAGTCCCTTAACGGTTATGCCCAATACCTGACCCCCGGAAGCAACGACTACACTTCGTATGAGACCTATTGCGGAGAAGTACGCACCATTCGTGCATGGGCTTACTATCAGTTGGTTACCAACTTCGGACCTATTGTAATCTACAGAGACAACTACCAGACTGATTTCCGTCGTTCCAATGTAAATTCAGTATATGACTATATGCTGGAAGAGGATTTGAATTACGCAATGGAGAAACTACCCCGTATGCGTCCCAACCAGATGGAGCATAAAGGCGCAGTGACAGCCTTTACCGCCGAAATGCTGGCTGCCAAGATTTACCTCTTGAAGGGAGACTATGCACAAGTTGAAACCTTGACGGACGACATCATCAATAACGGCAACTTCTCTCTATATCCCGACTTCTATAATCTGTTCAAGATTCCAGGAAAGTTGTGTGACGAGTCCTTATTCGAGTGCCAAGTGACCGACTATGGCAACGGCTCAGGAGACTATCTGGGCGTTGACAATTGGTTCCCGTTCCAAGGAACTACCATAACAAGCCCCAACAGTGCCGAACCGAGCTTAGGCGGATGGAACTTCATCGGCTATGAACCAGAGTTCGTGGCATGGGCCGATGCACGCGGCGAAACCGTACGTGCCGAAACCTCCTTCCTGAGAGCCGGACAGAAAACCCGTGAAGGCTGGACAGTCGGTGCAACATCCGGCACCATGACTGACTGCTGGAATGGAAAGGCGTATCTTCCCTACAATCAGATGACCTTACCGCGTACTGACTACGGTGCCAACAACAACGTGCGCATCTTCCGTTATGCAGAAGTGTTACTGATGAACTCCGAAGCCAAGATTCGCCAAGGAAAAGACGGTGACAACGGCTATAATCTGGTTCGTACACGCGCTGAAATGCCTACCAAAAGCGGTGTCACATTGGATGACGTATTGGATGAACGCCGTATGGAACTTTGCAATGAATGGTGCAACCGTTATGTCGACCTGGTTCGTACCGGAAAGGCAGCTGCAGAACTCGGACCGAAAGGTTGGACTGAAGCCAAGACGTACTGGCCTCTTCCATCCAATCAGCTTGATGATCTTCCCGACCTGAAGCTCGACCCGATTGACTAATTCAAAGCAATCTTTATTCCAAATCCATACCATGATAAGAAAAATCTTAATCAGCTGTGGAATAGCCTTTGCCGCTCTGACGGCAAAGGCAACCACGGATGATTCCATTAAAGTTGTGAAAGGGCAGGTTAGCGACTACTACATTACTGTGACCCAAGACCGTATTGTAAAAGGACACGTATTGGACAGTAACCGACAACCGCTTGAAGGTGCTACAGTCATGTTCTTTGCAAGTCCCATGCACAATACCACTGCCCACGACGGCAGCTTTGCCATCAAAGGAGCGAAGAATGACGTACATCTGTATGTCTACTATCCCGGAAAAAAGATAGTGAACAGAATCCTGGCACTGGATGAAACCGATATTGAGGTGATAATGGAAAATGAGGTACACCAGGCTACCACAATCCGCCGTCCGGCTCAAGCGACCCGATGGTATGACCCGCATGCGCCTCTGTCGCGAACCTTCTGCAATCCGATGAACATCAGTTACAATTTCGAGCCTTTCAACAACAATGTGCGCCCCAATGGTTCGTTCCGTTCCTCCGCCGATCCAATGGCGGTAGAATACAAGGGAGAATACTTTCTGTTCTCCACCAACCAGGGCGGTTTTCACTATTCCAAGAATCTGGTGGATTGGGATTTCGTTCCTGCCAGCTTCCAGCGCAAGCCTACAGATGACGACCAGTGCGCGCCGGCAGCCTATGTAAGCGGTGATACACTGTTCTATACCGGCTCCACTTACGAAGGTCTAGCCGTGTGGTACAGCACACACCCCAAAACGGGACGTTTCAAACGTGCCATCGAAAAGAATGTGCTTCCCACATGGGACCCCTGCATGTTTCTGGACGATGACGGCAGACTATATATGTATTATGGCTCCAGCAATGAATACCCGCTAAAGGCAGTGGAACTGGACCGGAATGATTTCTACCCCATCAGTAAGATTCACGACATCATGATGCTCCGTCCTGAAGAACACGGCTGGGAACGCTTCGGCATGAACAATGACGACGAAGTCACGCTTCGTCCATTTACAGAGGGTGCTTACATGACTAAGCACAATGGCAAATATTATTTCCAATATGGCGCTCCGGGTACGGAATTCAAGGTATATGCCGACGGCGTATATGTTTCGGATTCCCCACTGGGCCCGTTTGTCTATCAAAAGCATAACCCGATGTGCTACAAGCCGGGAGGATATGTGCAAGGTGCCGGTCACGGAGGCACGTTCCGCGACGTGAAAGGCAATTACTGGCATGTCGCCACCTGCATGCTCTCCCTTAAATATAAGTTCGAACGCCGCATCGGTCTTTATCCTGTGGCTTTCGACAAGGATGGTACCATGTATTCATCCACTGCCTTCGGTGACTACCCCAACTGGGCGGAACCGATGGACATAAAGAATCCGGAAGACCGCTTTACGGGATGGATGCTTTTGTCCTACGGCAAGCCAGTAGAGGTTTCTTCCACAGACAGCATCCACGTAGCTTCCAACCTGACAGACGAAAGTATGCGTACCTACTGGGCAGCACGCTCCGGTAATCCCGGCGAATGGGCTAGGATAGACCTGGGCAGTACAAAGAATATACGTGCCGTGCAATTAAACTTCTACGACCATAAAGCGGTCCAATACAACCGTGCCATGGATATCTATCACCAATACCGTATTTTTGCTTCCGAGGATGGAAAAGAATGGACATTAGTCATAGACAAGAGTGACAGTGACAAGGATTGTCCGCATGACTACATCGAACTCAACGAGCCGTTGCATGCCCGTTATCTGAAATACGAGAATGTACACATGCCTACGGGAAATGTCGCCTTGTCCGGTTTCCGCGTCTTCGGAAACGGTGACGGTGATGTCCCACAAACCATAAAAGGACTGACCGTGAAACGTGACAAGAAAGACCGCCGGAATGCCCTTATCTCCTGGCAACCCGAAGCAAGCGCTTATGGCTACAACATCTACTACGGCACTGCCGAAGGCAAGATGTACAATGCCATCACGGTACTGGGACAGACGGAATATGACTTCCGCGGACTGGATGCAGACACGGACTATTACTTCACTGTCGAAGCGCTGAACGAAAACGGACGCTCGCCATTGTGCAAGACGACAAAAAATTAAACACAAAAAATAAAGATATGAAAAAACCAATAATGATACATGTGCTGGCTTTGTTCCTAATTTCCACACTGGCAAGCTGCGCGTCCTGCTCTTCCGACCTGAAGGAAAGCGGGAAAGAGAACGGAAAAGAAGAAAAGCCCGACATAGAGGAAGTACGTCCCGAATCATTCGCTTCGGATGACGAAATGCTGGATTACATCCAAAAGGTACATTTGAACTACATGTGGGACGGTGCGGAACCGGTTTCCGGACTGGCACCCGAACGCATTCACCTAGACGGAGAATATCCCGAGAAAGACCAGAGCGTCGTCACCATCGGTGGCAGCGGATTCGGTGTTGCCGGTCTGCTGGTAGGTATAGAGCGTGGCTTTATCCCCAGAGCCGAAGGCGTGAAGCGCCTGACCCAAATTGCCGATTATCTGAAACGCGCCGACCGCTTCCACGGCGTATGGCCCCACTGGCTGTACGGTCCGACCGGAGAGGTGAAGCCTTTCGGACAAAAGGACAATGGCGGCGACCTGGTGGAAAGCTGCTTCCTGATGCAAAGCTTGCTTTGCGTGCGCCAATACTTCCGCGACGGTAACGAGCAGGAAAAGAAACTGGCAAAAAAGATTGACCAATTGTGGAAAGAGATGGAGTTCAGCTGGTATCAGAATGGCAAGGATGTCATCTACTGGCACTGGTCTCCCGAATACAATTGGGAAATGAACTTTCCGCTGGAAGGCTACAACGAGGCATTGATTGTGTATGTGCTCGCAGCCTCCTCCCCTACTTATCCCGTTCCAGCTTCGGCCTACCACAACGGTTGGGCACGCGGCGGCGGTATCAAGTCCGACTCTGCCCCCTACGGCCTGCCTTTGGAATTGAAACACAACGGAGCCGAGAAACTGGGCGGCCCCTTATTCTGGGCACAATACTCGTACATCGGTCTGGACCCGCGTAATCTCAGTGACCGCTATGCCAACTACTGGAACGTGGTGCGCAACCATGCCCTCTCCAACTACCGCTACTGCGTGGAGAACCCGAAGAACTTCAAAGGCTACGGCAAGGACTGCTGGGGACTTACAGCCAGCTACTCTACCCAAGGCTATGCAGCCCATTGCCCGGGTGACAATGATCATGGCGTCATCACACCGACGGCAGCCTTGTCCAGCTTCCCCTATACACCGGAGGAATCCATGCGTGCGCTGAAGTATTTCTATTCCAAAGGAGACTGGATTTGGGGCAAGTACGGTTTCTACGATGCCTTCTCCGAAGCAAGCAACTGGACAGTGCCCCGCTATCTGGCCATCGACCAGTGCACCATTGCCCCGATGATCGAGAACTATCGCACCGGATTGTTGTGGAAACTCTTCATGAGCTGTCCCGAAATCCAGGAAGGTCTGCAGAAGCTAGGCTTCCAACAAATCGCATCTAAATAATTTTCTATATAGCATGAAGAAATACTCATTATTAGCAGCCTTGGCTTTCTCTGCCCTCACCGTGACGGCAACGCCCAAAGAAAGCACATCCCAAGGCACTCCGCAGGACATGGACAAGTTCATTACGGAGTTGATGGGCAAAATGACATTGCACGAGAAAATCGGTCAGCTCAATTTGCCGGTGACGGGAAACATCGTTACCGGACAAGCCAAGAGCAGCGACGTTGCCAGTAAAATCCGCAACGGTGAAGTCGGCGGTCTGTTCAACCTGAAAGGTGTGAAAAACATCCGCGAAGTACAGAAACTGGCCGTAGAGAACAGCCGCCTGGGCATCCCCTTGCTGTTCGGTATGGACGTGATTCACGGTTACGAAACGGTATTCCCCATTCCCCTGGCACTCTCGTGTAGCTGGGACATGGAAGCCATAGAGAAATCGGCCCGTATAGCTGCCATCGAATCAAGTGCGGACGGTATCTGCTGGACATTCAGCCCGATGGTAGACATCTGCCGCGATGCCCGTTGGGGACGCGTATCCGAAGGCAACGGTGAAGACCCATTCCTGGGTTCAGCCATTGCACAAGCCATGATTCGCGGCTATCAAGGTAAGGATATGAGTGCCAACAACGAGATAATGGCTTGCGTAAAGCACTTCGCACTGTATGGCGCCGGAGAGGCCGGCCGCGACTACAACACGGTGGATATGAGCCGCAACCGTATGTTCAACGAATACTTCCCTCCCTACAAGGCTGCCATAGAGGCCGGCGTAGGTAGTGCCATGACCTCCTTCAATGAAATTGACGGAGTACCCGCCACTGCCAACCACTGGCTGCTGACCGACGTACTGCGCAACCAATGGGGCTTCGACGGCTTCGTGGTGACAGACTATACAGCCATCTCCGAAATGATAGACCACGGAATCGGCGACCTGCAGGAAGTATCCGCACGTGCCCTGACCGCCGGAACAGACATGGACATGGTAGCCGACGGATTTATCGGCACACTGGAGAAATCCCTGAAAGAAGGCAAAGTGACTGAGGCCGACATTGACAAAGCCTGCCGACGCATCCTAGAAGCCAAATACAAGCTGGGACTGTTTGCCAATCCGTATAAATACTGCGACGTGAAGCGTGCCGAAAAAGAAGTATTCACTCCCGAGCACCGCTCCATTGCCCGCCAGATTGCCACAGAGACATTCGTGCTGCTGAAGAACCAGGACAACCTACTGCCCTTGCAACGCAAAGGCAACATCGCCTTGATTGGCCCACTTGCCAACACCCGTGCCAACATGCCGGGCACTTGGAGTGTGGCAGCCACAGCAGACAAATACAGCACCCTGCTGGAAGGTTTCAAGAATTCTGTCGGCTCCAAGGCCAACATTCTCTATGCACAAGGCAGCAACCTGATGTACGATGCCGACTACCAGACACGCGCCACGATGTTCGGCCGTGAACTGCCCCGTGGCAATGATCAAGAACTGCTGGACGAAGCCCTGAAAGTAGCCGCACAAGCCGATGTCATCGTAGCAGCCCTCGGCGAGTCTTCCGAGATGAGTGGTGAGAGCAGCAGCCGTTCCGAACTGGAAATGCCGGACGCACAGCGCCACCTGCTGGAAGCATTGCTGAAAACGGGCAAGCCCGTAGTATTGGTATTGTTCTCTGGACGTCCCGTAGTGCTGACTTGGGAGAATGAAAATGTTCCCGCCATCCTGAATGTATGGTTCGGAGGTAGTGAAGCTGCCGACGCCATTGCCGACGTAGTGTTCGGAGACGTTTGCCCCAGCGGTAAGCTGACCACCACTTTCCCACAGAATGTGGGCCAGTTGCCTATGGCATACAATCACAAGAATACCGGCCGTCCTCTGAAAGAAGGCAAATGGTTCGAGAAGTTCCGCAGCAACTACCTGGATGTGAGTAACGACCCGTTGTACCCCTTCGGCTATGGCTTGAGCTACACCACCTTCCAATACAGTGACATCACGCTCAGCTCCAAGCAACTGAATGCGGACGGCAAGCTGACCGCTTCCGTAACCGTAACCAATACGGGCAACTACGATGCAGATGAAATCGTACAGCTCTATATCCGCGACCTGGTGGGCAGCATTACCCGCCCCGTGAAAGAGCTGAAAGGCTTCGAGCGCATCCACCTGAAGAAAGGCGAAAGCAAGCAGGTGACCTTCACCATTACCCCCGAATTGCTGAAGTTCTACAACTACGACATACAGTATGTATACGAACCCGGCGAGTTCCATGTAATGATTGGACCCAACAGCCGCGATGTAAAGACTACGAGTTTTGAGTTGAAATAGGTATAGTTTTGCTTTTAGGTAAGAGGGCAGTCCGCGAAAACCGGGCTGCCCTTTTTTAACACCGTCACCAAATCTTTTTTGCATTTTGATTGTTCAGAGGAGAAACTGAATGATTTATCCACTAAAAAATCAATGTAATGAAGAAGAACCTAAACCTTCCCAAGAAGAAAACCGGAAGACTGAGAAACCTATTTCTGACGGTGTGCCTACTGGCAAGTGTCGCCGCATCGGCGCAGGAGAAAACAGTAACCGGCACCGTGACCGATACCCTGGGTGACCCGCTGATTGGTGCCACCGTATTGGTGCAGGGAACCTCCAATGGCGTGATTACCGACATAGACGGCCGGTACTCCATCCAGGCCACCCCGGAGAACACATTGGATTTTTCCTATGTAGGCATGGTGAAGCAAGCTGTCAAGGTAGGCAGCCAGTCGGTAATCAACGTCCAGATGAAAGACGACTCGCAGATGCTGGCCGAAACCGTGGTCATCGGTTATGGCAGCGCCAAGAAGCGAGACCTTACGGGCTCCATCACCAACATTAAAGGCGACGAAATCGCCAACAAGCCGGTGGTCAACCCCGTATCCGCACTACAAGGCAAGATTGCCGGCGTGCAGGTGATAAACTCCGGCAAGGCAGGCTCCGACCCGGAAATCCGTGTACGCGGAACAAACTCCATCAACGGCTACAAGCCACTCTATGTCGTGGACGGACTGTTCAACGACAATATCAACTTCCTGAATCCGCAGGACATCGAATCCATGGAGATACTGAAAGACCCGTCGTCGCTCGCCATCTTCGGTGTGCGCGGTGCCAACGGTGTGATTATCATCACCACCAAAAAGGCGAAAGAGGGACAGACACGCGTCAATATCAACGGCTCGTTCGGTTTCAAGTCCGTCACCGACAAAATTGCACTGACGGATGCCGAAGGATTCAAACTGCTGTACAACGAACAGTTGAGGAATGAAGGCAACCCGGAATACAACTTCTCGGACTGGACGGGAAACACCAACTGGCAGGATGAAATCTTCCAGACCGGGTTCATCACCAACAACAACATCAGCATCACGGGTGCCTCGGACAAGAACAGCTTCTATCTCGGTGCGGGCTATGCTTACGAGCAAGGCAACATCAAGCACGAGAAGTACAGCAAAATCACGCTGAACATCAGCAACGACTATAAAGTGACGGACAACCTCAAGGTAGGTTTCCAATTCAACGGGGCACGCATGCTGCCCGCCGACACGAAGAGTGTGGCTACAGCCCTGCGCGCAACTCCGGTGGCGCATGTATTCAACTCCGAGTACGGCCTCTACACCTCACTGCCCGGATTCCAGAAGGCACAGATGAACAACCCGATGGTGGACGTGGACCTGAAGGCGAATACCACGAAAGCCGAGAACTACCGTGGCTCGGGCAATGTGTACGGCCAATGGGATTTCCTAAAACACTTCCAGTTCAAGGCCATGTTCTCCCTGGACTATGCCTCGAACAGCACACGGACATACACCCCGGTTATCCAGGTATATGACGCAAGCGTCGAAGGAGACATAGCCACGCTGGGCAACGGAAAGACCGGAGTGTCCCAAGCCAAAGAGACGGAAATGAAGGTACAGAGCGACTATCTGCTGACCTACACCAACTCCTGGGGAGACCACAGCGTGACGGCCACAGCCGGTTTCACCACCTACTACAACAAGCTCGAGAATCTGAACGGCGCCCGTACCCAGGGAGTAGGTCTGGTCATCCCGGACAATCCCGACAAATGGTACATCAGCATCGGCGACGCAGCCACCGCCACCAACGGCAGCACGCAGTGGGAACGTTCCACCGTGTCCGTACTGGCACGTATCCTCTACAACTACAAGGGCAAGTACCTGTTCAACGGCTCCTACCGCCGGGACGGCTCTTCCGCCTTTTCCTACACCGGCAACCAATGGCAGAACTTCTACTCCGTCGGCCTGGGCTGGCTGATGAGCGAGGAGGCATGGATGAAGGACATCACCTGGCTGGACATGCTGAAACTGAAAGGCTCATGGGGCACACTGGGTAACCAAAACCTGGACCGCGCCTATCCCGCCGAACCGTTACTGACGAATGCCTACTCTGCCGTATTCGGCACCCCGTCCGCCATCTATCCGGGCTACCAGCTTGCCTACCTGCCCAACCCCAAACTGCGCTGGGAGAAGGTGGAAGCCTGGGAAGCCGGTGCAGAAGCCAACTTCCTCCGCAACCGCCTGCACTTTGAAAGCGTGTACTACAAGAAGAAAACCAAAGACCTGCTGGCCGAAGTGCCGGGCATCTCCGGAACCGTACCGGGTATCGGAAACCTCGGCTCCATCGAGAATTCGGGCGTAGAGCTGGCCCTAAGCTGGCGCGACCGGATAGGCGACTGGAACTACAACGTGGGGATGAACCTTGCCACCATCAAGAACAAGGTACTGAGCCTCGTGCAGGAAGGCTATTCCATCATAGCCGGAGACAAGCAGCAGAGCTACACAATGGCCGGATACCCCATCGGCTACTTCTACGGCTACAAGGTGGAAGGTGTCTACCAGACCCAGGAGGAGATTGAGCACTCTCCCAAGAACACGCTGGCAACCGTCACCCCGGGCGACCTGAAGTTCCGCGACGTGAACGGTGACGGTGAAATCACCACGGCAGACCGTACGATGATTGGTAATCCTACACCCGATGTCACCTACGGCTTCACGCTCGGCCTGGGCTACAAGAACTGGGAGCTGGCAGTAGACATGATGGGACAAGGCGGCAATCAGATTTACCGTACCTGGGACAACTACAACTGGAGCCAGTTCAACTTTATGGAGCAACGCATGGACCGCTGGCACGGTGAAGGGACCAGCAACACCCAGCCGCTTCTGAACACCAAGCATACCATCAACAACCTGAACTCCGAGTATTACATAGAGGACGGCTCGTTCTTCCGCATCCGTAACGTGTCGCTGGCATACAACTTCGACAAGGCGCTGATTTCGAAGATAGGCATGCAGGCGCTGAAGCTCTACGTGAACATACAGAACCTGAAAACGTGGAAGCACAACACCGGATATACCCCGGAACTGGGCGGAAGCGCCATCGCCTTCGGGGTGGACGACGGCAGTTATCCGATGCCGGCGATTTATACGTTCGGATTTAATCTGACGTTCTAAAAGCCTCTCTCCTAAAAAAGAGTAACTTCAAACCTCCCCCGACTCCTTCAAAGGGAACGGGGAATGAAAAATATAAATTTATGAAACTGATAAAATACATATTTACATTGCTGGTGGGTGCAACAGCCCTCTCACTGACATCCTGCAACGACTTCCTGGACCGCGATCCGCTGGGGCAGTTCACGGAAGATGACTCTCCCAACGCCCTTGTCGGCGGAAAGATATTCAACGTCTACTACCTGATGCGCTCGTACGACATCACTGCCGGTATTCCGGCTTTTATGGTGCACATGGTGCGCAGCGAAGACTCCGAGAAAGGCAGTGACGCCGGCGACGGCAGCAACGAGGCCGCCATGTGGGACGACTTCGAATACACTGCCTCCAACGGGCCGCTCAGCGCCTATTGGGGACAGAACTACAAAATCATCTATCAGTGCAACGAAATCCTGGACGACATTGAGAAGAGCGGACACAAGGACGACACCGAAGCCATCCGCAACCGCGGCGAAGCGCTCTTCTTCCGTGCCTGGTGCTACTTCAACCTGGTACGCGCCTTTGGCGAAGTGCCGCTGGTCACCATCAAGGTAGTGGAAGCCTCCGATGCCAACGTGCCCAAGACCACGGCGGAAAAGATATACGAACAGATTGACAAAGACCTGACCGAAGCCGAAGAATGCCTGCCCCTGCGGTGGGACAGCGACTATACGGGACGGCTGACCTGGGGCGCCGCACGCTCCCTGCACGCACGCACCTATATGATGCGGAACGATTGGGACAATATGTACACAGCCTCCACCGAAGTGATAAAGTCGGGCATCTACAACCTGAATACACCGGTCGACAAAGTCTTCACCGTAGAAGGGGAGAATTGCGGTGAGAGCATCTTCGAACTGCAATGCGAAGCCACCGATGCCATGAAAGAGGATGCCAGCATCGGCAGCCAGTTCTGCCAGGTGCAAGGGGTGCGCGGAGCCGGCGAGTGGGACCTGGGATGGGGCTGGCACATGGCCACTAAACTGATGGGAGAAGCTTTTGAACCGGGCGACCCGCGCCGGAACGCCACATTGCTCTACTTCCGCCGCAGCACGGACGAGCCCATCACACCGGAGAACACCAACCAGCCTTATGGCGAGTCACCCGTATCCACCGCCATGGGTGCCTACTTCAACAAGAAGGCCTACACGGACCCGACACTGCGCCGCAAGTACACCCGCATGGGTTTCTGGGTAAACATCCGCCTCATCCGCTACCCGGACGTGTTACTGATGGCTGCCGAAGCCGCCAACGAGAAAGGGCTAACGGGCGAAGCCGCCGGGTATCTGGAACAAGTACGCGCCCATGCCCGCGGCACACTGGCAGACGTGCTTCCGAAGGTAGAATCTGCCAGCCAGTCTGTGCTGCGTGACGCTATTCGCCACGAACGCCGCGTAGAGCTGGCACTGGAACCCGACCGCTTCTACGACCTCGTGCGCTGGGGCATTGCCAAAGAAGTGCTGCAAGCTGCCGGAAAGAATTACCAAGACAAGAATGCGCTGCTGCCTCTGCCCCAGACAGAGATAGACAAATCGAACGGAGTACTGGTGCAGAACCCCAACTATTGATACCCGGCCAAAGGAAACAGCCGGCCCAATCAATGGCAAAAGGTCTGTTTCATAACTTACTTGCAATCAAAGCATTGCTACTGCAAAGAGCTGCAAACTTTTTGCAGTGGCACTGCAAAGGTGTTGCAGTAGCACTGCACAACAGTTGCAGTGTCGCTGCAAAGCAGTTGCAGTAGCGCTGCAAATCGTTTGCAGTATCACTGCAGAGAAATTGCAGTACCGTTGCAAAGAAGTCATAGCGCCACTGCAATAGAGTGACGGCAATCTAAAAACAATGAAGGGAACATACTTACAAACAATTAATTCAATATGAATATGAAGAAAATTTTCAAGAGAACAAGTCTGCTGCTCGCGACCGCTTTAATAGGCGTCACCGCCACCGTGCAGGCGCAGAAGTCTCCGCAGGACATGGACCGCTTCATCGACGCACTGATGCGCCGGATGACTGTGGAAGAGAAAATCGGCCAGCTCAACCTGCCCGTGACCGGAGAGATCACCACCGGTCAGGCAAAGAGCAGCGACGTGGCCAAGAAGATTGAGCAGGGGCTCGTGGGAGGGCTTTTCAATCTGAAAGGAGTGGCCAAAATACGCGACGTACAGAAACTGGCCGTAGAGAACTCCCGCCTGGGCATCCCCCTGCTGTTCGGCATGGATGTGATACATGGCTATGAGACCATCTTTCCCATCCCCCTCGGCCTCTCCTGCACGTGGGACATGGCAGCCATCGGGCAGTCTGCCCGCATCGCCGCCATCGAAGCCAGTGCCGACGGCATCTCATGGACCTTCAGCCCGATGGTGGACATCAGCCGTGACCCGCGCTGGGGACGTGTATCCGAAGGGTCGGGCGAAGACCCGTTCCTCGGAGGCGCCATCGCCCGCGCCATGGTGTTGGGGTATCAGGGAAAAGACCCGGACGACCAACTGAAACGGAACGACGAAATCATGGCATGCGTCAAGCACTTCGCACTGTACGGTGCCGGAGAAGCCGGACGCGACTACAACACCGTAGACATGAGCCGCAACCGCATGTTCAACGAATACATGTACCCCTATGAAGCAGCCGTCCATGCCGGAGTGGGCAGTGTAATGGCCTCTTTCAACGAAGTGGACGGTGTGCCCGCCACAGCCAACCGCTGGCTGATGACAGACGTGCTGCGCAAACAATGGGGGTTCAGCGGTTTTGTGGTGACCGACTTTACCGGTATCTCCGAAATGGTGGAGCACGGCATCGGTGACCTGCAGACCGTTTCCGCCCGTGCGCTCAACGCCGGTGTGGACATGGATATGGTGAGCGAAGGTTTCGTGGGCACGTTGAAAAAGTCGCTCACCGAAGGTAAAATAACCATGAAGACGCTGGATGCAGCCTGCCGCCGCATCCTTGAAGCGAAATACAAGTTAGGGCTGTTTGATGACCCTTACAAATACTGCGACCTCAGCCGTCCCGCACGCGACATCTTCACGCGCGAGCACCGCGACGCCGCACGCCGGATTGCCGCCGAAAGCTTTGTGCTGCTGAAAAACGAACCTTTTGAGGGACAAGGCAAGAAGTCTTCTCGTCCTGTCCTTCCCTTAGAGAAGCAAGGCACCGTCGCCGTCATCGGCCCTCTGGGCAATACCCGCAGCAACATGCCCGGTACCTGGAGTGTTGCCGCACGCCTGGATGACTATCCCTCTCTGTACGAAGGACTGAAGGAGATGACAGCCGGCCGGGTGAACATCACCTACGCCAAAGGCAGCAACCTCATCGGTGATGTAGCCTACGAGGAACGCGCCACCCTATTCGGCCGATCGCTGAGCCGGGACAACCGTACGGATAAGGAACTGCTGGACGAAGCTTTGAAGGTGGCCTCCGGTGCCGACGTGATTGTAGCCGCCCTGGGCGAGTCTTCCGAAATGAGCGGTGAAAGCTCGAGCCGTACCGACCTCGGCATCCCCGACGTGCAACGCACCCTGCTGGAGGCCTTGCTGAAGACCGGAAAGCCCGTTGTACTAACCCTCTTCACCGGCCGGCCGCTGACGCTCACCTGGGAGCAGGAACATGTGCCCGCTATCTTGAACGTATGGTTCGGTGGCAGTGAAGCGGCATACGCCATCGGCGACGTACTGTTCGGCGACGTGAACCCAAGCGGTAAGCTGACCATGACTTTCCCGAAGAACGTAGGGCAGATACCTTTATTCTACAACCACAAGAATACCGGTCGCCCGCTGGCTGCCGGCAATTGGTTCGAGAAGTTCCGCAGCAACTATCTAGATGTGGACAATGAACCGCTGTATCCCTTCGGCTACGGGCTCTCATACACCACTTTCCAGTACAGCGACATCGCCCTCAGTACCCCGGTCATGGGACAAAATGGCTCCACCACTGCCGTAGTCACCGTGACCAATACCGGTAAGCGTGACGGCGCAGAAGTCGTGCAGCTCTATATCCGCGACCTCGTAGGCAGCATTACCCGCCCCGTACGCGAGCTGAAAGGCTTTGAAAAGGTGTTCCTGAAAGCGGGCGAAAGCAAGACCGTATCCTTCAAGATTACCCCTGAGCTGCTCCGCTTCTACGACTACGACCTCAACCACGTGGCCGAGCCGGGAGATTTCGATGTGATGATAGGTGGCAGCAGCCAGGCAGAAAAGACAGCCCGACTGACACTGAAATAAAATATTTAATATTGCACTCTAAAAACAAGAAAACATGAGATATACTACTTTACTCCTTTGTTTTTGCAGCATTCTGCTCCTTGGCAGCTGCAAGAGCCAGCCCTCCGCACAGAACGGACAGCCGCTGGAAGTGATGACGTTCAATGTCCGCCTGGATATTCCTTCGGACAGTGTAAACAACTGGAATTACCGCAAGGGTGACGCCTGCCGTATGATAGCCTACTACAGCCCCGACTTGCTGGGCATGCAGGAAGTGCTTCACAACCAAATGGAAGACCTGAAACGCGGGCTGCCGCAATACACAGCACTCGGCGTGGGGCGCGACGACGGCAAGGAAGCAGGCGAATACTGCCCGATATTCTTCCGGACCGACCGGTTTACACTGGTGGAATACGGCAATTTCTCCCTCAGCGAGCAACCCAAAACTATCGGCATCAAGGGCTGGGACGCTTCCTACAACCGTGTCACCACCTGGGCGATACTGCAGGAAAAGAACAACGGACAAAAGTTTGTATATTTCAACACCCATCTGGACAACGACGGAAAGACAGCCCGCAAAGAGGGCGTGCAACTCATTCTCGACAAAATCAAGGAGATAGCACCGGGCATGCCCGCCATCATCACCGGTGACTTTAACTGTACGCCCGGTGAAGAACCTCTGCAAACGCTGGAAAAGGGAGGAATGGAAAATGCCGCAAAGACAGCTGCCGTCACCTACGGTCCGTCCTGGTCTTTCCATGACTTCGGCCGCCTGCCGGTGGAGGAACGCGTACTGCTGGACTATGTCTTCGTGACCAAAGGCGCAAAGATAGACCGCTACCGCGTTATCCAAGACAAACCGGAGAACAGCTACCTTTCCGACCACTGTCCTATACTTGTTGAATTGACCGTGCAATGAATATAGATAAGTAAATGATAAAAAAACAAGTAAGCATTGGTACAATAAAAATACAATACAGTTTATTATTGTTCCTGCTGTTGCTCGGTTTCACGCAATGCAAAAGCCCTGCCGCCAAAGAAGACCGGCTGAGCGACGATGCCCTGATGGACACCGTGCAGCGTCGCACCTTCAACTACTTCTGGGAAGGTGCCGAGCCCAACAGCGGACTGGCACGCGAACGCATCCACATGGACGGTGTCTATCCGGAGAACGACCAGAACGTAATCACGTCCGGTGGAAGCGGTTTCGGCATCATGGCTATACTTGCCGGTATAGACCGCGGCTATGTCACCCGCCAGGAAGGGCTGGAACGAATGGAGAAAATCGTCTCCTTCCTCGAAACCGCCGACCGTTTCCACGGTGCCTACCCGCACTGGTGGTATGGCGATACGGGCAAAGTGAAACCTTTCGGGCAGAAAGACAATGGCGGCGACCTGGTAGAAACAGCCTTCATCATGCAGGCCCTGCTCTCCGTCCACCAGTACTACATCGACGGTTCGCCCGCCGAGCAAGCCCTCGCCGCCCGCATCGACAAGCTGTGGCGCGAAGTGGACTGGAACTTCTACCGCCAAAACGGCCAGAACGTGCTCTATTGGCACTGGAGTCCGGAATACGGTTGGGAAATGAACTTTCCCGTACACGGTTACAATGAATGCCTCATCATGTATATCCTTGCCGCCGCCTCGCCTACCCACGGCGTGCCTGCAGCAGTCTATCACGAGGGCTGGGCGCAGAACGGGGCCATTGTAGACCCTCATAAAGTGGAGAATATCGAGTTGCATCTGCGCTATCAAGGCACAGAAGCCGGACCGCTCTTCTGGGCACAATACTCGTTCCTCGGCCTCGACCCCATCGGGCTGAAGGATGAATACTGCGCCAACTACTTCGACGAGATGCGTAACCTGACGCTTGTGAACCGTGCCTACTGTGTCCGCAACCCCAAGCACTACAAAGGTTTCGGGCCCGACTGCTGGGGACTGACAGCCAGCTACTCCGTCAACGGATATGCCGCCCACGCTCCCAACGAACGCGACGACCAGGGAGTCATCTCTCCAACTGCCGCCTTGTCATCCATCGTCTATACCCCGGAACAGTCGTTGCAAGTGATGCGCCACCTCTACGAGATGGGAGATAAGGTCTTCGGCCCCTATGGCTTCTACGATGCTTTCAGCGAAACGGACAACTGGTTTCCGCAGCGCTACCTCGCCATTGACCAGGGCCCGATAGCCGTCATGATTGAGAATTATCGGTCAGGGCTGCTGTGGAAGCTCTTCATGAGCCATCCGGATGTGCAGAAAGGGCTGAAGAAGTTGGGGCTCTCAACAGTCAGCAAGTAAGTTACTATCATAAAAAATCCCCTTCTGAAACTTGTATTCTCTGAAGAATAGAGAGGTACAAGTTTCAGAAGGGGATTTTTAGCAATTCAACACCCTAAATCCCGTCCATCTGTTGTGTCCTACGAGTCATTTGCCTGACAATGTATTTACAACTTATTCACCACCACCGGAACCGCTGCCACCGCTCTTCACATCATCATTGCTGATAGTGCGCGCAGCCTTTTTCACGCTTGCCTTCAGCTCACCGATACGGTAGCTGACGCTTATGCCGAAACGTTGGCGGCTGTACTTATAGTTGCTTTCACGTATAAAACCGTTGCCTTCGGTGGTGGAACTTTGGTCCATATACTTCTTGAAGAAGTTGCTGGCAAAGGCAGACAAGGTGAGGCGCTTGTCCAGGAAGGACTTGTTGACGCTCAAGCCATAATCAAAGAAGCTGCTGCCCTTACCTTGCAGCATAATCCACGGCGTCTGTCCGAAGACATTCAGACTGATGCGCCAGTCATGGGGCAGCGTCTGCTGTGCACCGCCGTAGGCAAAGAGGCTCCAGCCATCGTTACGCATGCCTTCACTGCCCTCCAGATAAGAGTAATTGCCGCTCATGTTCATGTAGATACGTGTACGTGGAGTGGCATTCCAGTTGACGTAACCGTTCACACTGGCATAACGGGTCTTGCCGATGTTGGCATAGGTAGAATAAAGCACATCCTTGCCCGTGGGGTTCTTCAATCCCTCAATCTCCGTATCGGGCATGAGCCTTGTCACATTCTCAATACTGTTGTTGGTAAACGAGTAGCGGGCCGAGATATTGATGTTGAACTTCTGTGTAAAGTTACTGTAACTCAAGTTGAAAGCATGGCTCTTCTCACTGTCCAGTTCCGGATTACCCTGGCTGATGTAGGAGGGATCCGTATCATTCAGATAAGGATTCAGAGACCAGATTCCTGGACGATAGATACGCATGTTGTATCCCAAACGCAGATTGGACATATCCGTCAGCTTGTAGCCGATGGAAGCGGAAGGCACTACGTCGTCAAAGTTCTTTGTGAAATCCTCACCCCGGCCCACCAAATACTTCACGTCTTGGATGGTATGCTCGTAGCGCAATCCCAAACGGCCCGAAAGTCTCTTCACCTTCAGCCCATATCCCAGATAGGCGGCAATGATATCGTTTAAATGCTTGTAGTGCGAGCTCTGGTCTTTGTTGTATTCATACTTTCCGGTATCGTCCGCATCAAAACGGTCGTCTTCCGAAGAGTTGTTGCGCAGAATGTACTTGGCGCCTGCCTCCAGTGTATGCAGCTTACCGATAGGCGTGGTATAGTCGGCTTGGAACGTATGCTCCGTGGTATTCTGCTCACCGTCGTTATGCAGGTTCTTCAAGCGGTTCAGATAGTCTGCCCAATCGGGGTTATAGCCATTGTCTATTTCATATTCCGTATAGGAATCCGATGTTTGCGGACGGGTGTTTATCTTGTAAGAAAACGTCAGCATACGGTCCTTCACCTTGAACAGACGCTGGTAGTCTACACCTCCGTCGATAGAATACCAGGAAGACTTGCTGCGGTTAAAGGCAGAATAACTGTAAATGGGAGCAGCGTTCATGCTCTCCGGGAAAGTGGCGATGTAGTCCGTAGAGCCGTTACTCTTATTCCCACCACCCCAAAGTCCGAAAGACATGGTAACCAAGCGTAATGTATCTATTTCGTAGCTGGCCTCCATGCTGCCCGACTGGAAAGAACCGTGTCCCTTGTTGCTGCCGTCATAGTCCAGATTGGAAGAATTCTCCGTAACAGCTTCCGGTGTCACATGCTGGCTACCGCTGTTATAGTTGCGGGGCTGATCGTTGTAGTTGTAATTGTAGCGGGCGCTGACGGTCAGCTTGCCACTCTTGATGGTACCGAATGCCCCGCCGCCTGCACCGCGATTGCTGACGTTGGCACTGAACGTAGCCGTATAGCCTTCGACTCCGCTGCCCACGGTGACGATGTTCAAAATCCCTCCCACACCTTCGGCGTCATACTTGGGGCCAGGATTGGTTATCACTTCAATATGCTTGATACTGTTTGCAGGCATACTCTTCAGCACTTCCGTCGGATTGTTGCTCATCATGTTGTTGGGCTTTCCGTTGACGTATACCTTGAAGCTGCTGCTCCCGTTCACCTGAATATTGTCCTCGCCATCCACCGTTACCAATGGTACCTTGCGAAGCATTTCCAGCACAGAGTTCGACTGGGCGTCAGGGTCGTCCTGCACATTGTACTCTATCTTGTCGATATCTGCCTTCACCAGAGGCTTCTGAGCTACAATCTCCACTTGTCCCAACTCATTGGAGGCATCTACGATATACAGCGTACCGAAGTCCACCAGCTTCTCCCCTGCCTTCACAGAAAAGTTCTTCACGATGGGAGTACGTCCCACGGAAGTGATGGTCATCACGAAGTTGCCCGTGCCGGGTACTTTCTCCTGAAACTGACCTTTCATGTCCGTTACCAGCATTTTCAGCGCTTTTGCAGGAGCCTCTTTCTTCACGATTTTAATGGTAGCATAAGGTTCACCCTCCTGGGTGAGCGAGTCTAGCAAAATTCCTTTAACCTGAAAAGAAGTGTTTGCCGTGTTTTGCGCTGCAACCAGGCCCGAAATCATCAGCATCCATAGCAGCACAGTCCATTTGATTCTCATTGCGTTTTTATTTTTAGTGACTATTCTTTATTGTCTTCGTATTAGACGTTTCCCGTTCGAGTTTTGTCACAGTGAATTCGACAAAAATAGCCTCTTTTCATGCATTTACGAGACTTTCGGAGTTAAAAAAGCAAAAAGAAAGCTATTTAGAGAAAATAGAAGAAAAGTAACAGACAGATATTTATGGCAATAACACAACCAAATCCCCCCAATATCCACGGGCGCAAAGGGCTTTTCCTGCCGGCAAAAAATAACGCATAGCACATGTTCACCGCTATATTGCTGACAATAGCCTGCATACTGCAAGCCGTAATCACCAGCACCGCCACACTGCCTGTTCCTTGAAGCAGGTTCAGAATGAAAGGAGTAATATCACTGAACCCCGAAATGAAAGAGAGCAGGTTCAGTCCACCCGTACCGGCATACACCAGCGTATAGTGGGTCAAGATAGTGAACACCACAAACAGCATGGCAAAAATCAGCGCTACCTTGAATTCCAACGGGTTACTGCTGTCCTCGTTCTCCGTGTCACGCATGCCGTCGTCCACCCGTTTCCGCTTGGAATGCAGATACCATGCCACGGCTGCCGTCACCACCGACATTATCAGCAAGTAGGGATAAATGACCAGTAGCGTCTCCCGGCTGAAAATACCTATCAATATCAAGAAACGGAGGAACATCATGCTGACCGCCAACAACATGGCCGCCACATATTCGGGAGCATCCTGCGCAGACGACTTACGGCTCTTTCGCGCCAGTACGGAAATGGTAGCCGTGCTGCTGTACAAGCCTCCCACGATGCCCGAAACCAGAATGCCCGACTCATGGAAGACGTAGCGCTTCAACAGATAAGAAAGGTAGGAAATGCCCGATACAACCACTGTGGCCAGCCAAATGCTGTATGGCGTCAGGTTGATGCCGGGAATAAGGTTCTCATTGGGCAGCATCGGCAGGATAATGCCGCTGATGGCAAGGAACTTGGCAAGCGTAATCATCTCGTCGTTCTTCATGCGCTGGGCCAGTTCCGTGAAGGTATGCTTCAACTCGGTGAAGAGCAGGACGGTCACTATGACCATGACGTAGAACCACGACGGCTGCGTGGCCACAATGGGAGCAATGCAGTAGGTGATGAGTGCAATAATGATGGTGGTTACTCCGAACACATGGTACTGTGACTGCTTCACATAATAGTTCAGTCCGAGCAATAGCCCCAGAATGGCTCCTCCTCCCATAAACAGACGATAGCCCGTAGGGTCGAGAATATAGAGCAGATAGCCCAGAATGCCTATAAAGGTGAAGGTGCGGTCGGTACCGAAAAGCGTAGTCTCCCCTTCGCGCTTCAAGCTGATTTTACGCTGTGAAAGCCCGATGAGTAAAGAGAATACGGTGACCAAAAGGAAGGTGACCAGTTCTCTTGGCAGGTAGTCGTAAAGTTTCTCCATGACGATTAAACAAGTACGGCATACAATTGGTTTGCTACCACGTGGTGAAAGGGTGTTTCATCAGCTGCGAGTTATAGTAGCGGATGTCTCCCGTCACCTCCCGTCCGATGAATGCAGGTTTCACGAAAGGCTCGTCTTCCGAGGAGAGTTCCACCTCAGCCACAGTCAGCCCTTCGTTCTCGCCATAGAACTCGTCCACCTCAAAAGTATGCTGTCCGCTACGCACAAGGTAACGGGTCTTGTCGATGATACCCGGTTCGCACAATTTCAGCAGTTCCCGCGCTTCGCACAGTGGGATTTCCTTTTCCCACTCGTAGCGGCTGGTTCCCGATTCATTGGATGCACCCTTGATGGTGAGAAATCCCCGCTCATCACGGATGCGCACCCGTACCGTCCGTCCACGCGCACTACTGATGTATCCTTGTACGATACGGCTGTGTGCATACGCTTGTGGCTTGTATTCTCCCGTCACGAGGAATTTCCGTTCTATCTCCTGCGGCATGTCGTTTCCAGTGATTTTATCAGCCCCAGTAAGAGTAAGCCACAAACATGGCGATGACCAATACAATGGCTATTACTCCCATCGTCATCATCACTTTCTTGGCTTGTTGCTCTTCCTTCTGGCTGTGCATTGCTTTCTTCTTACTTTTTCCCATGGTGTGTTTTATAGTTTAAAGTTCAACGATGAACAAAGTAAGAAGAAATTCGGGAAGAATGCAAATGAAAGGGAGAAAATTTATTCGCCACTTCCTGCAAACTCCATCAGGTAAGCTTTGATGAAGCCGTCTATCTTTCCGTCCATCACACCGTTCACGTCGCTGGTCTGGAAATTGGTACGGTGGTCTTTCACGCGGCGGTCGTCGAAGACGTAGCTACGAATCTGGCTACCCCATTCGATTTTCTTCTTACCGGCTTCCACCTTTGCCTGCTCGGCCATGCGGTGCTGGAGTTCCTTATCATAGAGCATGGAACGAAGAAGGCGGAGAGCGTTCTCGCGGTTCTTGGGCTGGTCTCGTGTCTCGGTATTTTCAATCAGGATTTCTTCCTCTTCGCCCGTATATGGGTCCTTATACTGATAGCGCAGACGAACACCGGACTCTACCTTATTGACGTTCTGTCCACCGGCACCACCACTTCGGAAGGTATCCCATGACATGCGGGCAGGTTCGATATTCACCTCGATGGTATCATCTACCAAGGGAGTGACAAACACGGATGCAAAAGAAGTCATACGCTTGCCCTGGGCATTGTAGGGCGAAACACGCACCAGGCGGTGCACACCGTTCTCACCTTTCAGATAACCGTAGGCATAATCGCCGGAAATCTCGATGGTACAAGTCTTGATACCTGCCTCGTCTCCTTCCTGCAGGTTGGCGATGGTGGCCTTATAGCCGTGAGTCTCGGCATAGCGCAGATACATACGCATCAGCATGCTTGCCCAGTCCTGGCTCTCCGTACCACCGGCACCAGAGTTAATTTTCAGCACACAGTCCATCTGATCGGCTTCCTCGCGAAGCATATTCTTGAGTTCGAGGGCCTCGACAGCAGTGATTGCCTTGGCATAGGCATCGTCCACTTCCTCTTCAGTCACCAGTTCGTCTTTGTAAAAGTCGAAAGCCAGTTGTACCTCGTCAGTCAAGGTCTTTACCTCATTGTAGCCAGAAATCCATTGCTGCAAGCCTTTCACTTTCTTCATCTGAGCCTCGGCAGCCTTCTGGTCATCCCAGAAACCGGGAGCCTGGGTGCGGAGCTGCTCTTCTTCCACCTGTATCTTCTTTCCTTCAATGTCCAGATAGCGGTTCAACGCCTCGGTACGTTCTTTGATATCTTTCAGTTGTTCTGCGGTAATCATATATGCATTTACAATTTAGGAAGTGCAAAGGTATAAAAAAACACATAATTCCGCAATTGTCAATCCAATAAGTAATGCTAACGGCAAATGATTCCACCAAAACACCCTAAAGATTTATTCAAAAGACAAGGTGCCGAAAAAGGCCGGACAGTGGAACATGGGGCGTTCCAGCCCGATAGGACTCCAAGAAAGGAAGTGGGGAGTCTGGAGTTTGTCACCACACTTGTAGAAATTCCCTTTCATTGTTTTTCCGTCCAGAGAACCGACGGAATGCTGGAAGAAAGCGGAAACGGGAATAACCATGGCCAGTTCCCAGCTGCACTCGCCCAAACGTTCCTCGAAAGGTTCGCCGCCCAACGAGCTCCAACGTTTCACCATGCCCAGCACTTCCTGACTCGCCGTAGGACGGCGCTCATTGATTGCACCTCCCTGAATCAGCAGCCTGCCGGCGCAGTTACATTCGAAATTGTAATAGCGGTCGTCACCTTCGGGAGATACGAAGAATTCCACACAAGCATCTTCCCATACCCGGCCATTGTCTCCGGAGGCCACTGCACGCACACTGGCTTCCTTCACTTTGTAGTGGAGCAGGATTTCGCGCCCCGTATGGGCTATGCGGAAACTCACTTCCGGCTTGTAGGGATAATCTTTCCAGTTGACCACATCAAGGGGCTGAAACTCTATCCCGTTCTCGTCCAGCAAGGACGGCACAGCCTCACCTTCCGGTGAAGCCGTACACATTACTTTCTTTACACACAAGCTCTTTCCACTCTGGGCATTGCAACAAACCATGCCTACCATTGAAAACACCAAGAGCAGAAGGAGTTTGCTCCCGTAATCTCTCACTATCATAAAACGTCCTTTCATTTCTTATTAGTAGAAGCCTTGTCTGCTACTGCTACATCCCAACCGGAAACAACGTCGCCGTAAAGATAGAATGTCACGTCAAAAGTAGTCTTGCTATTCTCATCCACCACTTGGTAGCAGCGTGTCGCGTCATAGGAATCCACCTCCTTGTACTCGCCCAATGCCAGCGGAGCCGGCTCTTCCTTGCCGGCAGCCTTGGCTATGATTTGCTGCATGCGTTCCTGCATCAGCTTCATAATGCCTTCATGCTTGAAGGGGTCGGGATCCGCCACTTCGGGATGGGTAGCCTTTATCACCCCGCCATTGGCGGCACGCACGGCTCTGACACTGTCCGTATAAGCCTTGAACTGCCTCTTCACCTCCGGAGAACGCAGTCCATGAATGGTAAATACGGCAATTCCCTGGGCGCCGTTGTTGAGAGCGGCATCCATGCATTCGAACATCATCGGGCCGTCGGTGGCGGTCATGCCGCAGTACAGTGTAGTCATATCGTTCTTGTCGCGTACATTCTCAACCGTACAGTCGGAAATGAAGCTGGCATCACCCGTATAGAAGGTATGGTAAACCATCGGGAACACGATGTCGAGATTCCATTTGCCCCAGTCCTGACGCACCATGCGTGAAGCCATCTTCGGGGTGGGGAACGGGGAGGCAGCCATTGTCTTGCCGTAGGAATGCACCACTTCGGCAATCATATTGGCCACTTCGGTTATCTGGTCGCAACGAAACTGGCGCCACTTCACATCGAGGGAAGGGTCTTCCTGCTCGCGGGGGTCATAACCGTACTGCTCCTTGAACAACCTGAGCATTTCCGGATGGTAACCGTAATCCCACGCAGCGTATTCACGGTCCTGCACAATGCCATAATGGGGCCACAAGGTGGTGGGAAGCACCACATCCACAAAACGATGATAGTCGATGGCAATGCCATTCAAGCCTTCCACTTCGCAGTAGGCCTTGATTTTTTCCTTGATGAACTCGCGGACTTCGGGCAATGCCGGGCAGAGAAACTTGTAATAGCCTACATAGGCGGTAGTGTCTGCCAGGCTCTTGCCGTTACGATTCACGCTGAACCATTCGGGATGCTCCTTCAATATCTTGTCACGGTCGTGTTCCAGATTCATGGTCCATAACCAGGCATACACTTCGATTCCGTGTTTATGGGCAACCGGTATGGCAGCCCGGTAATCGTCGGGAGTCGGCGCATTCAGCATAATTCCATCCATGCCGATGTCGTTCATCACTTGGCAGATGGAGTCGAAGTTCATGCCGGGACGATAGTCCAGCCACGTCCAGAACATGGGATATTCCTTGGTTGTTTCCTTAGCTCCCTGCTGGCACGAGAACATGCCCAGCGCAAGGAACAGCAGCAAGAATGCAGGTAAAAAGCTCTTTTTCATTCTATCTAAATTTTAAGTTTAACATGCAGTTTTTCCATCACCCAGGTAACGCCGATTACCACAAAGGCAAAACAAAGGCAGTTGACCAGCCCCATGAATCCATGTGTGAACCAGTCCGGCAGGACAACACCGGTCACATCAGCAAAGCCATAGAAGACATAAGGTACCAGATAAGTGGTCAGCGTAGCCGTTCCGGCAGGGCGTATCAGGTTGAACCAACCTGTGACCTGATGGCTGACCAGATAGCCGAGCAGTGTGTAGAGCCCCACGGAAATGGCAGTCACATAGAACACCCAGGGAGGAGTGCCACCCATCTTGGCCACAATCCAGAAATGGTGTGTCCCAATTCCGACCAGCAGAAGCAGAACGGCAACCGTCAGCCCATTGCAGAGTTTCCAGCCGTCACCCTTGCCGGCATAGCGGGCGCTGAGAATGGAAAGGATGACACCTCCCATTGTAAATGCGGGCAAAGCCCCGTTGCCGATATGCAGAATGGACAACATGCCCTGATAGAAGTTGCGTTCGGGAAAGGCAAGGATAGCCTCACCGCCAAAGCCCTCGCGCAAAGGCGTACCCAGCAGGCATATCAGGATAAAGGCACCCCAGGCAGGCAGCAGATACTGCAACCGGTCACGGCTGAAGATATAGATTACGGCACATACCAGATAGGTCCAGCCGATGGAGCCCAATATTCCCCAATAGGCACCGAATGCACCTCCCTGCGGATTGCGGAACGTGAAGGCAAGGTAAAGGAGAACCAATACTCCGATTATTTTAAAAGCACGGAAAAGGTTCTTCTGAGTGCCGGAAGCCGGTTTCGGATATTGGTTCCACACACCGATAAAGCCTATGGCCATCAGGAACCAGTATACTCCTATCGGATAGGGAGCTTCCGGTGAAAGCCGGAACTCCGAGTTCGTTATAAACGCACCCATCACCAGCAAGGCAAAGGTGCGGGAAAGGATATGCCCCAAGGTGGACTCTGCCGAGAAGCCCTTGGCATATCTGCGCTCAATGGCGTAAGGTATGGACATTCCCACTGCAAACAAAAAGCAGGGGAATACAATATCCGCCAGTCCCATAAAATCCTCACCATAGACGGCATGTTCCAGCCAATGGGGTACGTCATGCACTTTCCAGAAGTCATTGACGAAAATCATGATGAACATGGTCAATGCCCTCAGCATGTCGATGGCCAGGTTGCGCCGTGAATAAACAGTCTTGTCACTCATATCATCTTGCTTTAGAATTCAGAAACCAACATCAGCCATCTGGCTGCCGAAGAGCCCCACACCTCTTTATAAGTAGCCGTATTGAACTGTGGCCAATAGGGCGTGTCCTCATTGAAATAGGACTGCATACCTACGGGTATCTCTCCTACCGTTTCTCCGGGCAATGCCGTGTAGAGCTGCGGATAGTTGCTGCCTTCCCCATAAATCATGGACTGTCCGAAAGGATTCCTGCCTACAACCCAGAAGAGCTGCTGTTCGGCAATGTCTTTCAGTTCCTTGTCCTTCAGTACCCTGGCACAGATAGCGGCAGCTTTACCGGTAGACAAATGTACGGCAATATTTCCCTTAAACGAGAACCAGACGGGAAATATGCGCAAATAATGCTCTTTATCCAGACGAATACCGTTTTCGAGTTGTTCCTCGAAATCCTTATCGGCACCGCTGCGAATCCCTACCTGAACGGCGTAGAAGTTGGCGGAATCCTTCACTTCATCTTTGTGATAGATGCCACTGGGCACCATTCCATAAGGATATACATACTTCATGATATTCTTCAGATAACCGCCATAGAGTTTCATGGCACGAATCCACTGCTCATACTCGGCATGACCGGACTGTGTCTCGCAAAGGGCGGCAAGGGCTTCCATATAGGCATAGTCGCGGGACTGGTGGGTATAGTGTACAATGGACTTCCTGGCCAAATCACGGTAGAAGAAGCCGCAGGTCTTGTCTTTGTCTTTCAGCGGTTCGGTGCGCTGGCACTGCAAGGTGTAGCGGATAGCCTTCACGGCCTCATCGGCATACTGCTGTTCGCCGGTCAGCTTGTAGAGCATGCTGGCTGCCCATGAAATATTGGCGTGATACTGGCTTTCGGATGCCATGGCGGCATGTCCCCCACCCTTCTTTATCAGTTCGGCAAAGCCCAACTCATTAAAGCGTTTCATAGCATAACCGAAGTCTTCCTTTGCAATCTTTTTCAGATTGCTCCTGAGGGCTTCATCCTTCTCAACCATCATGGAGGCATACGCTTCAATTCCTGCAAGCAGGAAGTTTTCCAAAGCTCCGTTATGGACAAGCAGTTCACGGCGGCCGGCATCGTCGTCGGTACCTACCTCACCGTCAGTCCATAGATTGGTACCCCACGTCTGTGCACGGTAACCATCGCCCAGCCGGGTCTTCATCACATAGTCCATTCCCCACAAAGCCTCTTCCATCAGGCGGTTGTACAAGTCGACATTGCCTTTTTCTTTGGCGCGTTCGGCCATCAAGAGCAAGGAATAGGCTATTTCTCCCGTCTGTAAGGTCTGTTGGGACATGTCGGCAGCATCGTGCCATCCTCCGTTTATAGGAATAATATGTCCGTTGTAAGTGGCATGCAAGTCATTATGACAAGCCCCGTGCTTTCCGGGAACGGGATAACCGCAACGTTCGCAAAACAGGAAGTTGACCATCCGCCAGGCAGAATCCTCCCACACATCCTTATGGATATAGAAAGGCAAGGTGGTGACATCCCCTACCTGAATGACGTAACGTCCCTGCGTCTTGAAGTCGGAAAAGTCTATCGTCTCGAACTCTCCCAGACCGGTCTTTTCCTTACGGATGGGGCCGGTATAGACAATGGCCTGCGTCGCGGCATCCTTCAACTGGAACTGTCCGCCGTGCTTTTCCACATTGACAATGGCGCTCTTGGGACTCTCTATGCCATAACCAGTAGTAGAGAAGATGATGCGGTTTTGTGCGGGCATCCAGCCTTTCACGGTTTCCGGATTCTCCACTTTCTGCAATTCCACGGCATCCACATCGAAACGGAGGGAATCTCCCATAGTGCGTTCCTTGCCGAACACTTCGATAGCAAATGAAATCTTGGTCACCTTGTCGCGCGCCAGCCCGGACATCTCGACGAAACATTCGTTCCATTGGTTGTTTTTCAAGTTGATTTCGTGGTATCCTTCCCGACCGTAAATGTCGGGTACTTTTATTTCTCCGTCATTTTCCACATAGAGGTTCAGGTAAATGCTGCGTGCCCCTTCGCACGTGGGATAGATATAGAACTTCAGACGGTTGTAACCTTCCCAGTTCACACCTCCTATATCATAAGAGGCCATGCAAGTGCCACGTCCCAACCCCCAGCCGAGAATCTTCTCCGGATGGGCAGGAGCTTCCAGACGCAGGCTATGCTTGCCAGACTTGCTCCGTTCATCAGTCAAACCAATCTTACCGATGCCCTTGTGCGACCATTTGGAGAAATCCTCCATATCACACAGCATCATAGTTTCCAACACTTTCTTTTTCAAGCCGAATGTCTCGAAAGCCTTTGTCTCGTCGAGCGGCAACGGACTGTGCACGTAACCCGTACTGACGATGTCGGCTTTCAACTTTTCATCTACTTGGGCATGAAGCCAAACAGCCGGGGTACAAAGCAGACCGGTCAACAAGCAGAGAGGTTTAATGATATTCCTCATATACAGTAAATAAGTTTAATTCAATTTTTCGCACGAAACTTGTTCTTTTCAGCTAACATAAATCAAGCTACAATATTAAGCAAGAATAGTCAGACAGAGGTTTAAACTCTATCTGAAGATATTTGAAATCTATCAAAATAAAATGATTCCCTTTCAAGAGATTAAGGAGGTATGCCGAAGTTGTCTCCGGCATACCTTTTACTCAGTAAGGATATCAGAAATTCGATTTGTTCACATCCCAGAATACACGGGTTGCCGCATTATCAGGACCACCAAGCATTTCGACAGCTTTGGCATAACCGGTAGGATTATTGTCCTTTTCATTAATGGTGAAAGGCAAACGACGTGGTCCAAGGTCAGTATCAATTTCACCCTGGCTGTAATTTACCATCACTGGGAATAGTTTAGGATAACCGGTACGACGCAACTCGGCCCAACCGTTCATACCTTCGGGATAGACAGCAATCCAGCGCTGTGTAGCAATCTTGGCAAATTTCTCCTCGTTGCTCAAAGACTCATCCCATTGAGCGGTCACCTTGCTTTGACCTTCGATACTGGCTGCCGGAATAATAGGATCCACATAAGCAGCAGCAGTAGTAGTGCCACTCAAATAATCGCCTACAGCAGCTCCCCATTGTTCAAACGAAGCCTTCACTCCCTTCTCGTACAAATCCTTAGCAGTACCTTTACCATTCACATTCCAACCACGCAGGGCAGCTTCAGCTTCCAGAAGAATCGTTTCACCGGCAGTAGCCAAAATAGCCGGAGACGTTGCAACCAGATTAGGTTTGCTCACAATCGCCTTGTAATTATCCGAGTTCTTGCCCTCTTCCAAACCTTTCACACCATTACGGATACCGAAGAAATCACCGTCAGCATTTGTTGTGGCATACTTTTCCAAACGGGCATCATTCATCCCTCCCAGCAGAGAGGGAATATTGGCATTGAGCACACAGTCGCCATAGCTGAAGGCCAGGCCGTAAAGCGGGTTCACATAACCGTTTCCAGCAATACCAAAATTCGCATCATTGGTTTCAATCAGCCCATTACTATCATTCATGGCAGCCTCAGCCTCGCTCTTTGCCCATGCAGCGTCGTATTTCACGATACGCATGGCCAGACGCAAACGGATAGTATTACACAATTTGGCCCATTTATTGAGGTCACCCCCATAAGCATAGTCAAACGGAGCGAACGAAGCCACATCTTTGTCCTTCACTGCACGCAGTTCATCAGCAGCCTCCCTCAGTTCTTCAAAGAACTTCTTGTAAACATCCTGCCCGGAATCATAAGTACCACCTGTAGCCGATTCACCATAATGAGTATAGATAATACACCCGTATTGATCGGCCAAACGAGACATGGCTATCACACGACAAATGGTATTGATGGCTGCGAAATGGGAATATGTCTCCATGTCTTTCTCACATTTGCGCGTAATTTTAAGACTCTGGGACATCACATGATTATAAGCATAATCCCAGCAGTTATCATTCCATCCGGCATTCATCGCATAAGTAATGTTATTTACATTACCTGCAAAGGCAGTAGCCGTACTTACATAGCCCGACCACATATCCGCATTCAGATTCTGTATCAGCTGATATTCCCACGGATTAGTACCACCGCCATTATTATAATAGATGGACTGCATCATCGGAATAAAATGCATGCCTATATAGTTGTTGTCCTGCTTCAATTCTTCGTCACTTACTCCTTTCGGGTTGGTATTCAAGTCATCGAATGCACCGGTACATGCGGTAAACATGGAAGCTGCCAGCAACGCAGTTGCCGTATATTTCAATATATTCTTCATAATTATAAGTCTATTTAAAAGTTAACCTTCAAGTTGAAACCTATCGAACGGTTGGTAGGCATACCAAACACATCGACACCCTGCAAACGGTTGCTGGTAGACAGCATACCATCGGGATCATAAGGAGCATTGTTCTTGAAGAAGAACAAGTTACGGCCCACCAGCGAAATTTGTGCACTCTTGATAACACCAATCTTAGTCAGCCATGCCTGGGGCAGATTGTATCCTATGGAAAGTTCGCGCAAACGAATATTAGTGGCACTGTAAGTATAGTACTCTGTCACACCGGCACGTCCGCCCACCAGATTATAAAAATCTTGTATAGCCTGCTCTCCGGATATCTTATGCCCTTCGAGCATCACATATCCACGGTCACGTGCATCACCGGTAGCCTTGCTCACACCTTGCTGGTCAAGGTCGGCTTCTGTCAGTGACATCACTTTACCACCAAAGCGTCCGTCAATAAGGAAATACAACGAGAAGTCTTTCCAGGTAAGCGTATTGCTCCATCCTAAATTGAAATCAGGATTTGAGTTACCCAGCTTTTTAGGATCGGATTTGTTCACCAATGGCAGACCGTCATCGCCAAACTTGATTTTACCGTTATCATCACGTTCAAAAGTTGTTCCGTAGAAGTCGCCGAACGAACCACCTACTTCCAGACGGCTCCATACATTATTACTCTCACCGCCACTGAATTGGAAATATCCCAATGCTTCACCGGCCAATGCTTTGGCTTCGTTCTTGTTGGTGGCAAAGTTGACGCCGGTTTTCCAACGGAAACTATTGGTCATCACCGGAGTGGCGTTCATCATAATTTCTATACCACTGTTCTGAATGTCACCTGCATTTACATAATAGGTATTATACTCTGAACCGGAAGGAGCGGGCAAGGTGAAGAGCTGGTTCTTTGTATTCGTCTTGTAGTAAGTAAAATCAAACTCCAAGCGGCTGTCAAAGAAGCGCCATTCGGTTCCAAATTCCAGAGAAGTCGTCTTTTCAGGTTTCAACTCATCAAAAGGAGAAGTTGTATTAAAGCTGATACTGCCGTTCTTTGTAATCGTATTAAGTGGATTGGAGAGATAGGTATCCAAACCGTTACCTACTTGTGACCATGCACCACGGATTTTCCCAAGACTAATCCAGGAAGGCAACTTCAAAGTTTCGTTGAGCAACCAGGTAAGACCTACTGACGGATAGAAAAAGCCCTTGTTCTTATACTTGGTATAGGCCAAGGTAGAAGTCCAGTCATTACGTGCCGTCACGTCAAGGAAAAGCTGGTCTTTTAAACCAATCTGACCGGTAAAGAACACGCTCTGGCTTTGTGTATGTTTTCTCCAATCACTCAAAGAGCCTGCATTGAGAGTCACATTCTGCATCGTAAATACATTGGGAATGGAGAGTGTACCCGGATAGGAATCGAAACCGGTTCCATTGCCATTATAATCATTGATACTGCCACCGACTGATGCATTAAAGCTGAAATTCTCGAACTGTTGTTGATACGTAAAGAGGACATCTCCATAAGTAGAAAGTTCACTTTGCTCATTATAGCTGTAACGGCCATTGGTTCCGGTTCCAGCAGCATTCATACCGCAGAGGATAGGGCTGGTACCTGCATACATACGGGTATTGTCTTTATCCACTATATAGTCGGCGCTACCACGAGCCTGGATACTGAAATAATCGTTAATCTGGTATTTCACACTCAGGTTTATCAAAGTACGGTACCTCGTATCTTCATTAGGCACTTTGTTGATAAGCCAATAAGGATTTTGCTCCATATCGGTTCCGGAAGTCTTATACCAGTTTTGATCCATAATATTACGTCCGGTATTCAACACTTGATAGTTATCCTTGTAGTAGTTAAAATCTTTACCACCCTCTACACCACCACGCGGGAAGTGGTACAAACCGACCAAAGGATTCATATAATAACCTCCTGAAGTGGTACGGTTGTTTCCTTTCTGATACATGGCATTGACGTTGGCATCGACCGTCAACTTATTATTGAAGAAATTTGCTGTTTCGCGGAAATTAAAGTTATGTTTCACCAAACGGTTGCCTTCTACCACACCCTTGCCGTAAGTATTGGCATAGGAGAAATAAGTCTGCATAGCCTTTGAACCCATACTTAAAGAAAGAGAGTTAATAGTGGTAACACCCGTCTTGAAGAAATCGTCAGTATAGTCGGGACTACCGTTTATCTTACCGCCCCAGCTGGTCGTTTGGCCGGTATAATGATTCTGGAATTCGGGAATACCATAGGCAGCCATATCAAAAGTGGTATTGGTATTGAAAGAAATGCTGGCACGACCTTCTTTACCTCTTTTGGTATTGATGATTACCACACCGTTGGCAGCCGAGCTACCATACAAAGCGGCTGCCGCAGGACCTTTCAAGATATTCATACTCTCAATATCATCGGGATTCAAATTGGAGATACCGTCGCCACGGTCGTAGTTACCACTGTCATTATCACCACCAATGGTAGTTGAAGTATTTTCGTTAGTGGAGGAACCGAACGGCACCCCGTCTATCACGTAAAGAGGCTGATTATTACCGCTTACAGAACGGTTACCACGGATGATGACCTTGGAAGAACCACCCAGACCGGAAGAACTCTTGTTGATTTGCACACCTGCCGTCTTACCGGCCAGCGCATTCATCATGTTGGGGTCCTTGGCACGAACCAATTCGTCGCCGTTCACCACTTGAGTAGAGTAAGTCAGTGATTTTTCTTTCTTTGCAATACCCAATGCCGTTACCACCACTTCATCCAGTAGCTTGGCATCATTCTTTAATGTGACTCTTATCGTTCCCGGAGTGATGGGAACTTCTTGTGTTATCATACCTACGAAAGACACTTGCAGTGTCGTGGCACCTGCGGGTGCATCTGTAATAGTGAATTTGCCGTCTAAATCTGTTACGGCTCCGGTAGTACTTCCTTTTACCAATACGGAAGCTCCGATAATCGGTTCATTGTCTTCAGCTGAAATAACGATACCGGTAATGGGGGAATTTTGGGCTGCTACCCAGCTAATGGCCGCCATCAGGCAAACCAAGGTTAGCATAAGTCTTTTTTTCATAAGCTGTTTTTCGGAAAATAAATATTAGATTAAATATGTGTTAAGTTAATAAACAGATTCTCGGAAATCTGTTATCCCGATCGGCCAGTCTGATTGACTGTTCCTCTCATTTCTTCTTCTTTGTATGCTTCATAGGCTATTAGTATGTTACGGTTAATATTTAAGCTTATCCAAATGTCTTTATTCTGCAGATTTCTTTCAAGCTCTCGTATATAAAACCGGGGGCACAACCGCAACCCTATCGGAAAAGGACGATTTATTTGCTAATAAAAGTTAATGAAGAAAAGCTGCTGGCAGAACCGGTGCTTTATTGCATGGTTTTAAGCAGATTACGGCATCACCCTTCTCTCCCTCGCCTAAGAGTGAGGCTTTCATTATCTACAAGAGAATCCCCCCCGGCACCGCGGCAAATTAACCTCTCCATTGCGACAAACTAACTATTTTCTCGCATCTCATTATTCTTATCACAGTCATGTTAGTTTCTTACAACAGCTGTATTCTTTTCTTATAACAGCTGTTGTAAGAATAATAAGAAGCATAAAAACTGCCAGTCAGCAGTATACAGATGATTAGTTTCTCGCAGTGCAGGGGGTAGTTTCTTTCTGTTCAGAAGAAGGAGATAAAAAACAGACCGTCCGGCCCGGAATGAAAAAGATTCACCCCAGGTCGGACGGTTATAAACAAAAAAACAAAGTTTTATTCTTCGTACATCTTATCAATCAGCTCCTTGTAGTTCTTTGCCACAACAGAACGTTTCAGCTTCAGCGTATTCGTCAGTTCCCCACGCTCCATGCTGAATGGTTCCGGCAGAAGTGTGAAACGCTTCACTTGCTCATAATGGGCAAATTGCTGCTGCAAGGTATCGATACGGGCACGGAACAACGCCTGTATCTTGGGATGTTGCAGTAACTCATCCATATTGCCGTATGCAATGTCTTTCTCCTTGGCATAATCCTTCACAAAGCCATAAACGGGAACTATCAAAGCGGAAACAAACTTACGCTCATCGGCAATGACAGCAATCTGGTCAATGTAACGGTCAATAGCCAGCTTCGTTTCTAATGCCTGCGGCGAAATGTATTTTCCGTTAGAGGTCTTGAACAAGTCTTTGATACGCTCCGTCAGATACAGATGACTATCCTTCAAATAACCGGCATCACCCGTGTGGAACCAACCGTCACGGTCGATGGCAGCAGCCGTTGCCTCCGGTTTCTTGTAGTATCCGGTAGTGATAGTCTTACCACGAAGAAGTATCTCGTTATTCTCGCCAATCTTCACCTCCACATCAGGCATCACCGTACCTACGGAACCAATCTCATAGCCTTCGTTGAGGAAGCAGGAAACGGTAGCCGTAGATTCCGTCAGACCATAGCCCACCACCATGTTTATACCTACAGAATGCACAAACTCGCAGATTTCATCGGGCACAGCAGCACCTGCCGTAGGGAAGAAATTACCGTTCTCAATACCTATCGTCTTCTTCAGCAGAGCATAAATGGTCTTTTCGTAGAACTTGTATTTCAGATGAAGCATCATCGGAGGAGTCTTTCCTTGACGCACATAATCAATGTTATGCGTCCTGCCCACCTTGATGGCATCCAACATCATCGCCTTACGCAGACCGGTTTCCTGGGAAATCTTCTCCTGCACACCGGCATAGACTTTCTCCCAAAAACGGGGTACACTGCACATCAGTGTAGGACGTATCTCTTTAATAGTAGTCTGTATATCTTGTGGACGGAGATTGATGCAGACCTGCACCCCCCGGTGTATACAAAGGTAGGTCCATGCCTTTTCGAATACATGGGTCAGCGGAAGGAAGTTCATGGAAACATCCTGGTCTGTTATGAAAGGCAATCGGATATCATGAATGCGGAAAGCCTCTCTATAATTGAAATGATGGAGCATGACACCTTTCGGCTCACCGGTAGTACCGGAAGTATAAAGGATATTGGCGAGGTCATCATCTGAGGCAGCTGCTGTACGTTCTTCTACAATGGCATTGTGCTGCAACTCTTCATCCATTGCCATAAATTCATCAAAATAGATGGAAGTCATGTCGCGCGGATCTTTCACCACAGCACGGTCGAAGATGATGAGCTGCTGCAGAGACTGGCAAAATCCGAACACACTGAAAGCGGCATCGTACTGGAACTGCTCGCCTACAAACAGATAACGTATCTGTGCATCGTTGATGATATACTGTGCCTGAGCCGGTGAGCTGGTAGCATACAAAGGTATAGTCACCGCCCGGTTGGCGAATGCACCGAAATCAGTAAAGAGACATTCGGGTTTATTCTGCGAGAAGATACCGATATTCTCTTGCGGCTCTATTCCCAAAGCCACCATTGCATTGGCAGTCCGGCGTACAGTCTGTGAGAACTCTTTCCAAGAGATGGGTATCCATTGTGCAGTTTCATAGTCTCTGTATTTCAGGGCTATTTTGTCTCCATACTTCTCTGCCTGGCGGTGCACCAGAACAGACAAATGATGATAAGTCATAACTTTTGATATTGGTAAATACGGTACAAAGGTAGTGGTTTCATTTGAAACTAATCCGATATTAGCGGGTAATTATTCAATATGGGTACTCCTTTCCGTTTTTTATTCGTAAGTTTGCAGCAGGATTATTTATTTACCGAATATGATTTACGATATACCGACTTTAACTTCCGAAGCAATCGGATTGCTCAAATCACTGATAGCCATTCCTTCCTTGAGCCGCGACGAGGAGAAAGCGGCGGATTATCTGCAGAACTATATCGAAATGCAAGGCATGGCAACAGGACGTAAAGGCAACAATGTATGGTGCCTCAGCCCGATGTTCGACCTAAAGAAACCGACCTTGCTGCTGAATTCCCATATCGACACCGTAAAACCCGTCAACGGGTGGCGGAAAGATCCTTTCAAACCAACGCTGGAAAGTAATGGAAAGCTCTACGGGCTGGGCAGCAACGATGCCGGAGCCAGTGTAGTCAGCCTGCTGCAAGTATTCCTGACATTGTGCCGCACCACTCAGGCCTACAATCTGATATATCTTGCCTCGTGTGAGGAAGAAGTATCAGGCAAGGGGGGAATAGAATGCGTATTGCCGGAACTCCCTCCCATACAGTTTGCCATTGTAGGCGAGCCGACAGAGATGCAACCTGCCATTGCAGAAAAAGGATTGATGGTGCTGGACGTAACTGCTACCGGAAAATCGGGACATGCTGCCCGAAACGAGGGAGATAATGCTATATATAAGGTATTGGATGATATTGCCTGGTTTCGTGATTACCGTTTTCCAAAAGAATCTTCCCTGTTGGGTCCCGTGAAAATGAGCGTAACCATGGTAAACGCCGGTACACAGCATAACGTCATTCCCGACCGTTGTACTTTTGTCGTAGACATTCGCAGCAACGAGTGTTATAGCAATCAGGAGCTATTCGATGAAATACAGAAACACATCACGTGTGAAGCCAAAGCCCGCTCCTTCCGGCTAAGCTCTTCACACGTAGCTCCGGAGCATCCGGTAGTGCAAAAGGCTATTACCATGAAACGTACTCCTTTCGGCTCACCGACCTTGTCCGACCAGGCACTGATGCCGTTCCCTTCTCTAAAGATGGGACCAGGGAAAAGTGCCCGTTCACACACTGCCGATGAATTTATCTTTGTCAAGGAGATAGAGGAGGCGATAGGAATGTATTTGGAGTTGCTGGAAGGAGTGAAAATTTAAATTATCATTATCTGTTCAGCCACGGCTCCGGATTCAGTTTTTCCTTCTCTTTCCTCAATTGGAAATGTAGCACCGTACGACCATTGTCGGCCCCATCCGAGAAGATTTGTCCGAGGGTCTGTTTGGTGGTAACATCATCGCCCTGCTTCACCGAGGCCGATGACAAGTTGCAATAGACGGATATATAATTCCCGTGACGGACAAGGATATTGAACAGTCCGTTCAGTTTAAAGACAGCCGCCACTTTACCATTGAAGATGGCGCGGGCTTGGGCACCCGGTTTCCCTTGTATATCGATGCCTTTATTGTCCAGCTTGACATTGCGCAAACCTTCTACAGAATACTGGCCGTAATGGCTGGTAATGATATACGCTCCAGTGATGGGCATCGGCAGCTTACCGCGATTATTAGCAAAATTCCCGGATAATTCACGGTCTGCCTTACTCATGGAGTAAGTATCCAAAGGCTGTGCCTTTGGCTTTGCGGACGTAGAGGCAGTCGCAGTTTTCTCACCAGCCTTTTTACGTGCGGCTGCCTCACGGCGCGCTTCTTCTGCCGCACGTTTACGCGCTTTCTCTATCTCTTCCGCTATCAGGCGGTCAATGCGTGCATTGAGCTGATTGGCTTCACGGCGTTTCTTATTCAGTTCGTTCTGCAATCCCCGCTGTTTCTTTTTCAGATTGGCCACCAACAACTTCTGTTCCTTCTCCTGCGCTTCCAGCTTGACTTTCTCCTCTTCACGTTCTTTCAGCAATCCTTCCTTGGCAGCCTTCACTTGCTGAAGCTCAGCCTTCTTACGGTTCAGCTGTTCCTGCTTTTTCAACACCTCCTCGCCTTGCAGGCGCTGATAAGTGGCATATTCGCGTACATAACGCATGCGTCGATAGGTCTGTGTCAGGCTCTTGGCAGAGAAAATGAACATCAGCTTCTCTTCAATGGAACGGTTCTTATACAAATATTGGACGGACGATTCATATTTCTTCTTCTTGTCCTTTAGGTCACGTTGCAAGCGAGTCAACTGACGTCCCAATGAAGACAACTCGCGCTCTATGGATTCCACATCATTATTGATAGTCAGAATATAACGTCTGCGTTCTTCTATCTGTCCGGTCAGTGCAGCAAGACCTTTCAACTGGCTTCCCACATCCTTCTTGGTGGTTATCAACAGCGTCTCCGACTCTACTATCTGTTTCTGCAAGGCACCACGCTTGCTTTCCAGTTCCTTAATCAGCTTGTTGGACTGGGCAAAGAGCGGAGAAACCGGCAAAAGGAGGAGAAAGAAGAAAAGGAGAAGCTTCATAAGTTATAAGGGATTATCCAACAACTATCAATTATCAACTAATCAAAGGTCCATCAGCATTTCCAGCAGTTCCTCCAGCTCCACCTCTTTATATTTCTGTGAGAGCTGGGTAGGGGCCAGTACAAAAGGCTTATCCGAGAAGTTGGAAAGTTCAATCTTTCCCTTTTCTAGAGAGGGTATCCCGAGTTCCTTGCCGGTAAGCACCTTCTTACCATTGGGTTTGGAAGCAGCATAAAGCAGTTTCTCCAAATGGGCAAAATCCGCCTTCTTGGGCAGCACATCCTTCAGTTCCTTACGTGTTGCACGGACATAACGTTTTCCCATACGGTCTACCAACAGAATCTCATCCGGGGTGACTTCCATACGTGCCACCTCCGTACGAAGTATCGGCATCAGAAAGGAAATCTGCATGCATTCTTCCTTCTTCAACTTCATCGTACCGTTCACAGTAAGGGTGGCATCTTTATGGGGTACCGTCAGCTGCACTTTGGAGGAAAGGCAGGCAGATTCTCCGGACAGAGAACTTGAGTGACGCGAAGTCTTGCAACCGGCAAGCCCCACAGCCAGCAACAACAGCAAGGACAATAGGCGGCACGTCCTTGCCATATCATTCAGCAGGTTTAGTTTCATCTGATATATATTTCTTTTTTTGTATTTTCTGTTTCAACGTATCAGAGCGATTGCCCTTATCCCAGGCTTGTTTCCAGTATTTCAAGGCACCTTCCGCATCGCCAGTCATGTAATAGATATCTCCGCAATGTTCCAAGACCACGTCACTGCTATCTTTATCATTCTTTATCGCCTCATCTATGTAGAGACGCGCCTCGGCATAATTACCTTTAACAAACAATATCCATGCATATGTATCGAGATAGGTGGAATTGTTCGGCTCGGCTTTCACTGTCTTGTAGCTCATCTCTTCCGCCTTGTCTAAGTCGCGACGCTCCACGGAAAGATAATATGCGTAGTTATTCAAGGCACCGATGTTTGAAGGATTGTACACCAAAGCGGAATCATAAGCCGCATAAGCTTCCGCATGCAGATTCTTGGTGTGATAAGCATCACCGATAATGGCATAAAAATCTGATACGACCTCCTTCTTGCTATCGTCCTTGACGTGTGACAAAGCCTTTTGACAGATGGCAAGAGCATCATCCGTCCGTTCCGCCTGGTTGTAGGCAATGGCCAGATAGAAATAGAACTCCAACATATCGGGATTGGACTCCACACCGGCTTCGCACAAATTCATTATTTCCTTGTAATCCTCCTGGCGCACGGCTTCCCCCAGCAATGTCATACGAGCCGCTGTGTTGGTAGGGTCTATCGCCAGAACCTGACGCAGAACCGGTCCTGCCTCCTTGTTCATTCCTTTGGAAAGAAGATATTGGGCATACAGCAAAGGTAATTGTGCCTCATCGGGCTCCTGCTCCATGATACGGTTGAAGAGCGTAATGACACGTGTGCTGTCCTTGCCTGCCTGCTCATTCTGCACGATGAACTGCCGCATCACATTCAGTTTGGTGTCCGAAGCCACTTTCTTGTTCAGTAACAGCGTGTCCAATTGCTGTTCATATAGTTCCTTCTGTCCGGTCTCTTCGTAGTAAGAAGCCAATGAGTACATGGCCATTGCATTGTCCGGTTCTTCGGCCAGCACCTTCTTGTAAATCTCATAAGCTTCCTGCTTTTTCCCGTTCTGCATATAGACATCCCCCAGTACCACCTGATAGCGCCTATCGTTGGGATACTCTTCTACCAGACTTTCTATTTCATGAAAGGCGCTCTTGTCGTCCTTCTTTTGCAGATAGATGCGGAACTTCTCCATACTGAGCTGTTCGTTCTTGCCCATCCGTTCCTCGAGCTTGTTCAGTATACCGATAACTTTGTCATACTCTTCCTGGCGGTTGTAAATCTCCAGCAAGTTGTATAGCGGGTCCAGCTTATCCGAGAAACGTACCGCCATATTTTCCAACAAGACAGCGGCTTTCTCCGTTTCGTTTTGCTGCATGTACAGATTGGCAAGTCCCTGGGCATACCAGTAATTGTCGGGAGCATTCTCCACCGCCTTTTCCAACGCGGCTTGTCCCAGCGGCACCTGCTTGAGGAACATATAATACTGGGCCATCTCATACAAAGCCGATGATGCGTTCGGGTTTATCGTCAGGCAATGTTGCAGGACATCAAAAGCTGCATCATAGTCTTTCTGGACTTTCAGACGGGCGGTCTCAAGAAAGAAGTAGTCGTAACGGCGCTGCTGTTCGGGGGTAAGCTCCTTTACGGGCGAAACATCGGCTTTCTTCGACTTCTTCCGTTTCTTCAATTCCTTCCGTGCCTTTTCAGGCCGACCGTACCCGCTCATTTTCTCCTTAGAAGCTTGAACATTGGCAGCCTGCACTCCATACGTAGTAAGGCAGAAGGCACCTATCAACAACGCAAGTATTATTTTTACTCTGATTCTCATCTATTTAATTATAAATTCTTAGCCCGTAAAAACGGAACAATATCCATTCATTTTTTACCCGTATGCCCGAAGCCACCGGCACCGCGCTCCGTCTCATCCAGCACTTCCACTTCCTGCCAAAGAGCTTGTTCGTGACGCGCTATCACCATTTGTGCAATCCTCTCCCCATCTTCGATGACGAAGGTTTCTGCAGAAAGGTTGACGAGAATAATACAAACTTCACCACGGTAATCGGCATCAATCGTTCCAGGGGAGTTCAGCACGGTAATCCCCTTCTTAATGGCCAATCCGCTACGCGGACGCACTTGCGCCTCAAATCCTTCCGGAAGAGCGATATAAAGGCCAGTAGGCACCAGACACCGCTGCATCGGAGCCAGCGAAATAGATTCATTAAGGTTTGCACGGATATCCATTCCTGCAGACAGCTCAGTGGCATAAGCCGGAAGCGGATGCTTTGATTTATTGATGATTTGTACGTTCAACATGATGTTATTTACGATTTGACGATTTACAATTAGGGCTACTTCTATTCTTACAATTCGAGTAATTCAAGTTTCGCAATTCATCTCCGTTTCACTATAAACTTGGGCGAAAATACGGCTTTTTATACAAAATAGTGATACATTTGCAGTTAAATAATAGTAACTTCAATCGTAAATAACATCATGATGAATTGGAATACGCTCATATCTGCCAAACGTTTCGGACTGGAAGAGTTTCATCAGGAACGCCATGAAAACCGCTCGGAATTCCAACGTGACTATGACCGCCTTGTCTTCTCCGCCCCCTTCCGCCGTCTGCAGAACAAAACCCAGGTATTCCCTCTTCCCGGTAGTGTATTCGTCCACAACCGATTGACGCACAGCCTGGAAGTATCATGTGTAGGTCGCTCACTAGGCAACGATGTATCGAAAGCTCTCATTGCCCGCCGTCCGGAACTGCAAGACAGCTACCTCACCGAAATAGGCTCCATCGTTTCCGCCGCCTGCCTGGCACACGACTTGGGAAATCCTCCTTTCGGACATTCGGGAGAACGAGCAATTTCCACCTTTTTTTCTGAAGGAAAAGGAATGTCCCTGAAGGGCCAACTGACACCTGCCCAATGGGAGGACCTTACTCACTTTGAAGGAAATGCAAATGCGTTCCGCCTGCTTACCCACCAGTTTGAGGGAAGGCGACAGGGAGGATTTGTACTCACCTACTCCACCTTGGCAAGCATCGTGAAATATCCCTTTTCATCGAGTCTTGCTGGCAAAAAGTCAAAATTCGGTTTCTTCATCACAGAGGAAGAAAGTTTCCGCCGCATAGCAGAAGAGTTGGGTATGGAGAAGCAGAACGATGCCCCGTTGAAATATGCCCGCCACCCGCTAGTCTATCTGGTGGAAGCCGCCGATGACATCTGCTACCAGATGATGGATATTGAGGATGCTCACAAACTGAAAATTCTGACTACACAAGAAACCAAAGAGTTGCTTCTTTCTTATTTCTCGAAAGAGCGCCAAGCACACCGGCTCAAAACGATGGAGATAGTAAGTGACACCAATGAGCAAATAGCCTATCTGCGTTCCAGCGTTATCGGGCTGCTTATCGGCGAATGCGTGCAAGCCTTTGTAGACAATGAAGAAAAGATTCTGAAAGGAGAATTTGAAGGAAGCCTCATCAACCATATATCCGAGGTACCAGCCAATGCCTACAAGCACTGTGCAGACATCTCCCTGAAGAGGATTTACCGCTCACGCGACGTACTGGACATTGAACTTGCCGGTTTCCGCATCATCAGTACCCTACTCGAACTGATGATTGACGCCGTGCGTTCTCCAGAAAAGGCATATTCGCAACTGCTCATCAATCGCGTATCGGGCCAGTACAACATAAAAGCGCCTGCACTCTATGAAAGAATACAGGCGGTACTGGATTACATCTCCGGAATGACAGATGTATTTGCACTCGATTTATACAGGAAAATAAACGGGAATAGCTTGCCAGCGGTATAACAGACGACAAGCATTCTTCCAGATAGTCCTATGATACAACCTTATTTGCTCCCGACGTAAGCTTGCATGCCTCCGGTGCGCTCGCTATGAATGACTCGATGTGGCGAATGCGCTTTTCTGCTAAAATCTCGTCCACGGCAATCAGGATACCCGTTTCCTCCACATCTCCGAAACCGTAATTGATGGCTGTACCGAACATACGCATGGTAGGGCTGAGACTCATATAGGCATTCACCAGAGGGGGAATATTATACCCCGCCTTACGGATTTCACAATTCAAAATCTTATAGTCTTCCTTAAAAGAGTCTTTACAGAAGAGAGCTGCCAATTCATTCTCGTCCGATTCCAGAAGTAACGGCTTCATCGGAGTAATCAGGTTGTCCTTATCCGCAAAGTGTTTCCGAAGAAAATAAAGAATCTTATCACGACTCTGACGATGATAGCTGGGATACATAGTCACCTTTCCGAAGAAATACTTCACATTGGGCATGACTACGGTCAGTGCGCCCAAACCATCCCACAGATTATCCAACGCAAACAGACCTTTACTGTCTGCACGCGTAGACTGATACTCCAACGTAACGAACGAACGTCCCAACTCAATGGTCGTAGGAAGATAGTCCTTCAAAAATTTATCCGAAAAGTTAAACATATGGGCAGTTGCCAGAATAGGGGCACCATGTTCGTCAAAACGCACATCCGTACCCAAGATATAACGGTATCCACCCAAAATTTCTTCAGCTTCCGGATTCCAGACAATCAACTGCTTGTACGGATTGTCCATGATGTCATATTCGTCAATATCCATAGACTTGCCCGTTCCTCCTCCCGCAGCGCGGAACGCAATCTCGCGCAAACGGCCGATCTCCTTCATGGTATTCGGAGAGTCTTGGGCAGTAATGATATATATCTGGTTATGACTTCTATTGGTCATACGCAGGCGCTTCTCCTCAGTCAACTCCGCTTTCAACAGCTCCTTGCTTATCGGTGCAATTACATCTTCCATATTTCTCTGTTAGTAGTTCTTCTTTTATATAAATACGGTCTCTCTACAATTTATATACAATATCCTTCACATATTGCGCCCATCCAGCCGGGCTTTTCGATTTATCGAAAGTTTGCCAGGGGATAGGCTTCCCTATGGTGATAGTAAATGTTTTATGGCGATTCTTCAGCATTTCATCTGCCAGGTAAAGCATGGCGATATTGAACTTGACACCCAACATCTTACAAAGATTGGCAAGATTATAAAAGAAATTGGAGTTCCGCCCTTCGAAGTGGATGGGAACTACATCACGGTGGGCTTCGACACTCTTCACGATAAAGGTCTTTTTCCAATCCAAGTCACGGATGACCCCATTCTGCCTACGTGAACAAAGACCTGCGGGAAACATGATGAGCTGATTGTCCGAAGCAAATCCCGCCTCCACCATTCTCGGGAAGTCTTTGGCCTGCTTTCCCGTCTTGTTGATGGGGATGCAGAGCGGTGCCAGTCCGTGCAGGTTCATCAGCAGGTCGTTGACCATATATTTCACCTTGCCGCCATAAAAGGAGCCCAAGACATAACCCAACGCCACTCCGTCCTGCCCACCCAGGGGATGGTTGGATACAAAAGTATAAAGCCCTTCTTTAGGCAGATTCTCCTCCCCCTTTACCACAATATTGGCATCAAGGAACTCCAGACAAGCTTTCAGAAAATCCACACCGACTTTATCTTTCGACTCCCGCAAAAAGACATTCAATTCCTCTTGATGAACGATATGCTTCAAATAAGAAACTACGAACTTGGGGATATACTTAGACTTCTTCGGAGCCTTTTCCCGAAGTATCTTGTCTATGTCAATCAAAAATAAAGAGTCGTCAGCCATTCTTCTTTTGATGAAATGAATGTGCAAAATTAACTCATCTTTTTAATTAATCGCAAAAAAAGGACAGAAAACTACACCCGAAATCTATCAAATAACACCTAAAAACTATCAATTGACAGTTTTCCCCCTAAAGTGTGTTTGAAATCCGTCTGCCTGAAAAAGAAAACTTCCGTAAACTTGCAATATCATGATTAACGAAAAAACATAGCACATATGAACAATATAACATTTAAAAAAGACCTGCTCGGAGTTCAAGACGATTTATTGCGTTTTGCATACAAACTTACTTCCGACCGTGAAGAAGCCAACGACCTCCTGCAGGAAACATCCCTGAAAGCTCTGGATAACGAAAAGAAGTATACTCCCGATACCAATTTCAAAGGATGGATATATACCATCATGCGTAATATCTTCATCAACAATTACCGCAAAGTGGTGCGTGACCAGACTTTTGCGGACACCACGGATAATCTCTATCACCTGAACCTGCCGCATGACACCGCTTTTGAGAGCACAGAAAGGGCATATGATTTGAAAGAGATGCACCGCATTGTCAACGCCCTGCCACGGGAGTACAAGATTCCCTTCTCCATGCATGTCTCCGGCTTCAAGTACCGCGAAATTGCAGAGAAGCTGGGGTTACCCTTAGGTACGGTAAAGAGCCGCATTTACTTCACCCGCCAAAGATTACAACAAGACTTGAAGGATTTTGTTTAAGAACCCAGCATATAAAACCAGTGATTTCCATAAATTAAGAAGAGTACAAATTTTAGTTGTATCAAAAGAGAGAAAGGTAGGCCGGGACAATCCCATGTCTACCTTTCATGGTCTCGCCTTTATATTTCTGCACGAACATATTCAAGCCGTTACACTTTGCGATAATATTATTTACAAAAATCAGGTAGTAACCTCTGGTTACATTCCACCTTTCCAGCTATCCGAAGCACTGAAAGCTAACCAAAACCACCTGAAAACTGCCAATTATTAGATTTCCCCCCAAAGAGAGTTTGATTTCCGTCTATCAAAAAAAGAATCATCCATAACTTTGCATCATCAATAAAACGAACAATAATTAAAAAAACATCCATTATGAATAATAGAACATTTACCCAAGACCTACTCGGAGTTCAAAACGACTTATTACGCTTTGCATATAAATTAACCTCCAACCGCGAAGAAGCCAACGATCTGCTTCAAGAGACATCATTAAAAGCTCTGGGCAATGAAGAGAAGTATACACCTGATACCAACTTTAAAGGATGGATATATACCATCATGCGTAATATTTTCATCAACAATTACCGTAAAGTGGTACGTGACCAGACGTTTGCAGATACCACAGACAATCTCTATCATCTGAATACACCGTATGACCTCACACTTGACAGCACAGAAAGTGCTTACGACCTGAAGGAAATGCACCGCATTGTCAATGCCCTGCCACGTGAGTACAAGATACCTTTCTCCATGCACATTTCCGGTTTCAAGTACCGTGAAATCGCAGAAAAGCTGAACCTCCCACTTGGAACAGTAAAGAGCCGTATCTTTTTTACCCGCCAGAAGCTGCAGCATGACTTGAAGGATTTCAGATAAGAGAATACGGCAAGCAAAGAATTGTTTATTTATTGGCCGGATAAAAAAGAAATATACCAGACAATCATAGAATACAAACCAAGATACCTAAAGAAAAACCGAGTGATTAATAAACAACATGAAGAAACAGACAACCATTACAGCCTGCACATTTGTAACAATGGCAATGGAAGCTCCTGCTGTTTTTGTCGTACAGCCGGCCATGAGCAAGCACGTCAAGTACGCAGGTATGGCACTACGTACAGCTGGTCAATGAAGACAAACTTGACTCGCTGAACAGCATACAGTAAAAAAAAGATTTATCCACCGGATTCTGTGGATGAATATAATAATCAACCACCCTAGGGGAATATTATCACTCCTCCCCATCATCTCCCGGCAAACGGTAACGTTCACAAAAAAAGATGGGAAATTAACAAAAAAGAGTTAAGAAGTTAATACTAAAACAAGGAAGAGTTAAGAAAGAGCTTTATCCCAAACTTTGGTTTTTCCAAACCAAGCCTTGAGATAGAAAAACCAAGGCTTGGTTTAGATATCCGCAAGGCTGGGAAAGAAGTTTCCCGCCCAAGACACCATTCCACCAACAAGCGACTTTCAAACCAAAGACCCGCCATCTCTAACTGAATCTTTTCAAAAGAGACTACACAAATTCCCCCACCAGCAAAGTGCTTCAAAAGTAGCTTCATTATCAAATGAATAAGCTATCAACAAGGTGTTGAAAACTTCTTCCTAAGATTTTAGTTAAAAGATTGTGGGGAATTGTGGGGAAATGTGTATTTTTACCGTCGCTTATTATAATAAGGTGAGAAATGATACAATTCTTAGGTAATATCGAGGCGAAGGCAGATGCAAAAGGAAGAGTTTTCATCCCGGCCACCTTCCGGAAACAGCTGCAGGCCGCTTCCGAAGAAAAGCTCGTGTTGCGCAAGGACGTATATCAGGATTGCCTGGTGCTCTACCCGGAAAGTGTATGGTTTGCCACCCAAAACCAACTTCGCTGCCGGCTGAATAAATGGAACGCCAAACAGCAAATGATTTTCCGCCAGTTCGTAAGTGACGCGGAAATCATGATCCCTGACGGGAACGGACGCATCCTGCTCCCAAAGCGTTACCTGCAAATGGCGGGTATACAAAGTGATGTCCGCTTCATTGGCGTGGACAACACAATAGAAATCTGGGCCAAGGAACGTGCCGAACAACCATTCATGAACCCTGACGAGTTCAGTGAGGCTCTTGAAGAGCTGCTGGGAGACGAAAATATTTGCTGTGACGAAAATAAGCTATAAACAACAGATGATGAAAGAAGAAACAACATATCATATCCCCGTATTGCTGATGCCGAGCGTAGATGCGATGAGCATCCGTCCGGACGGCACGTATGTAGACGTAACGTTTGGTGGAGGAGGACATTCGCGCGAGATACTGTCCCGCCTGGAAGACGGCGGCCGGCTGCTGAGCTTCGACCAGGACGAGGATGCGGAACGCAACATTGTGAACAACCCGCATTTTACATTCGTACGCAGCAACTTCCGCTACCTGCACAACTTCCTACGCTATCACGGCATCGAAAAAGTGGATGCCATACTTGCCGACCTCGGCGTATCTTCCCATCACTTTGATGACAGCGAACGGGGATTTTCCTTCCGCTTCGACGGAGCACTGGATATGCGTATGAACAAGCGTGCCGGCCTGACAGCTGCCGACATCGTGAATACCTACGAAGAAGAAAAGCTGGCCGATATTTTTTATCTGTACGGCGAGCTGAAGAACAGCCGGAAACTGGCATCTGTCATTGTTAAAGCACGGGCTACGCAGAGAATTGCCACCATCGGCGAATTTTTGGAAATCGTCAAGCCACTCTTCGGCCGCGAACGTGAGAAGAAAGAACTAGCAAAGGTATTCCAGGCATTGCGCATTGAGGTAAACCAGGAAATGGAGGCACTGAAAGAAATGCTGTATGCAGCAACAGAAGCGCTAAAGCCGGGAGGCCGTCTGGTGGTGATAACCTATCACTCCCTGGAAGACCGTATGGTGAAGAATATCATGAAAACCGGCAACGTGGAAGGCAAGGCCGAAAAAGATTTCTTCGGGAACGTATTGACCCCGTTCCGGCTGGTCAACAACAAAGTAATTGTACCGGACGAGGAAGAGATAGAGCGCAATCCGCGTTCGCGCAGCGCCAAGCTGAGAATTGCAGAAAGAGTAACGAATGATTAGTGACTAGCAATGGAAAAGAAACAAGAAGAAAAGAATACGGAGAAGGTGAAAAAACGCACCTCACTGAAAAACATCATAGGAGGCGACATTCTGGCCACAGACTTCTTCCGCCGTCAAGCCGGATTGTTGTTCCTTATCATGGTGCTTATCATTATTTACATCAACAACCGTTACGAATGCCAACTGCAACTGATAGAGATAGACAACCTTAAAAAAGAGTTGATAGACATCAAGTACGATGCCTTGACACGCAGTTCGGAATTAATGGAACGGAGCCGCCAATCGCGCATCGAGGAATACATCGCCACCAAAGAAAGCGATTTGCAGACTTCCACTAATCCACCGTACTTACTAAAATAATGGAGAATTGAGGATTAAAGTAATTTCAATAGCACATCGTAAATCGTTAAATCGTAAATAACATTGGCTGTAAATAAAAAAAACATAATGACCCGTTACTTCTTCGTCGTCCTACTCATGGGGCTGGTGGGGATAGCTATTGTTGTGAAAGGCGCCATGATTATGTTTGCCGAGCGACAGTACTGGCACGATGTAGCCGACCGCTTCGTAAAAGAGAATGTAACGGTGAAGCCCAACCGGGGAAATATCCTGTCCTCGGATGGTAAACTGATGGCAAGTTCGCTGCCGGAATATAAAATATATATGGACTTCATGTCCGGCGAAAGGGACGAGAAGCGCCGCAAAAAGGACCAGCAGCGCAAGGATTCTATCTGGAAAGCCAATTTCGATTCCATCTGTATCGGGCTTCATCAGATTTTTCCGGACATCAGTGCCGCCACCTTCAAAAGCCATCTGCGCAAGGGGCGGGAGATGAAGAGCCGGAACTACAACATTCTTCCCAACCGCAACCGGCGCATCTCTTACATTCAGTATAAGGAAGCCAAGCGGTTACCCGTATTCAAGATGAACAAATACCGAGGCGGTTTCCACGAACAGATATACAACCAGCGTAAAAAGCCGTTCGGTTCTTTGGCAGCCCAAACCCTGGGCCGTCTTTATGCCGATACAGCCATGGGAGCCCGCAACGGCATTGAGTTGGCCTTCGACACCCTGCTGAAAGGACGGAACGGTATTACCCACCGTCAGAAGGTGATGAACAAATACCTGAATATCGTAGACCTTCCCCCGGTAGACGGTTGCGACATCATATCCACCCTCGACGTAGGCATGCAGGACATCTGCGAAAAAGCCCTGGTGGACAAGTTGAAGGAAATCAATGCCAATGTCGGGGTAGCCGTACTGATGGAAGTGGCTACCGGAGAAGTGAAGGCCATTGTCAACATGATGAAAGCCGGAGACGGCAATTACTACGAAATGAACAGTAATGCCATCAGCGATATGTTGGAACCGGGCTCCACCTTCAAGACAGCCTCCATTATGGTGGCACTGGAAGACGGCAAGATAACCCCGGATACCGAGGTAGACACGGGCAACGGTATTATGAATATGTACGGCAGCAAGATGAGAGACCACAACTGGCACCGGGGAGGTTATGGAAAGATAGATGTGACACGTATTCTGGAAGTTTCTTCCAATGTGGGCGTCTCCTACCTCATCGACAAGCACTACAAGGATAATCCGCAGAAGTTCGTGGACGGTTTGAAGCGCATGAGCATCGACCAGCCGCTTCATCTGCAAATTCCTGGTGAAGGGAAACCCAACATCAAAGGGCCTAAAGAGCGTTATTTTGCCAAAACGACTTTGCCGTGGATGAGTATCGGCTACGAGACCCAGGTACCTCCTATGAACATACTGACCTTCTACAATGCCATAGCCAACAATGGGGTCATGGTACGCCCCAAGTTTGTGAAAGCAGCGGTAAAGGATGGTGAGGTAGTGAAAGAATATCCTACGGAAGTAATCAATCCCAAGATATGTTCCGACCATACCCTGACACAGATCCGCGAAATCCTTCGGAAAGTGGTATCGCAAGGTCTGGCAAAACCCGCCGGCAGCAAGCAGTTCTCCGTATCGGGCAAGACGGGTACGGCACAGATTTCTCAAGGAGCAGCCGGATATAAGTCGGGACGGGTGAACTACCTTGTAAGTTTCTGCGGATATTTCCCCTCGGAAGCACCTAAATACAGTTGCATCGTTTCCATTCAGAAGCCTGGGTTACCAGCTTCAGGCGGTCTGATGGCAGGTAGTGTCTTTGGGAAAATAGCGGAAAGAGTTTATGCCAAAGACCTGCGTTTTGACATACGCAGTGCCATAGACAGTACCACCAATGTGATTCCTCCCGTGAAAGCCGGAGAGATGAACGAGGCGCTCCTTGTATTGAACGATCTGAAAGTTCCCGTCCAGAAACAGTTCTCCGAACAAAAGAAAAAGGAGCAGTGGGGACATACACAAGCTGCCCCGTCGGCAGTCATCCTGCAAGACCAGGAACTGGCCTCGGGCACCGTGCCCAGCGTGGTCGGTATGGGAGCGAAAGATGCAGTCTACCTTTTAGAGAGCAAAGGACTGAAAGTAAGGCTAAACGGCGTAGGACGGGTGAGGAACCAGTCCATAGCAAGCGGCAGTCGGATAGTGAAAGGACAAACCATAGCCCTGACACTACGTTAACATGAGAATAAACAAGATTTGGATATACATTATATAATAAGGTATGAAATTAAGTGATTTGTTGGCAACAATACAGCCGGTCCGGATTGCCGGAAGTACAAACATGGAGATAACGGGAGTGAATATAGACTCCCGCCTGATAGAAACCGGACATCTGTTCATGGCCATGCGTGGTACGCAGACCGACGGGCATGCCTATATCCCAGCTGCTATCGACAAAGGGGCTGTCGCAGTATTGTGTGAAGAATTGCCGGAAGAGCTCAAGACCGGCACCACCTACATTCTGGTGAAAGACAGTGAAGATGCCGTAGGGAAAGTGGCCACCACTTTCTATGGTGACCCTACATCCAAGATGGAACTCATCGGCGTGACCGGAACCAACGGAAAAACAACCGTTGCTACCTTATTATATAATACTTTCCGCTACTTCGGCTACAAGGTCGGACTGGTTTCCACTGTATGTAATTACATCGACGACCAGCCCGTACCGACCGAACATACCACCCCGGACCCAATAACCTTGAACCGCCTACTTGGAGAGATGGCGGACTCCGGCTGCAAGTATGCCTTCATGGAAGTCAGTTCCCATTCCATTGCCCAGAAGCGCATCAGCGGTCTGAAGTTTGCCGGCGGTATTTTCACTAATCTGACCCGCGACCATCTGGATTATCATAAAACGGTGGAGAACTATCTCAAGGCCAAGAAAAAGTTCTTCGACGAACTGCCGAAAGGAGCTTTCAGCCTGACCAACCTGGATGACAAGAACGGACTCGTGATGACACAGAATACCCGTTCGAAAGTATACACCTACTCTTTGCGCAGTCTTAGCGACTTCAAAGGCAAAGTCTTGGAATCTCATTTCGAGGGAATGTTACTTGACTTCAACAACCACGAGCTGGCAGTACGTTTCATCGGAAAATTCAATGCCTACAACCTGCTGGCGGTATTCGGTACTGCCGTATTGCTGGGCAAGAAAGAAGAAGATGTACTGGTTGCCCTCAGTACGCTGCGTCCGGTAACCGGCCGCTTCGATGCCATCCGTTCACCGAAAGGCTACACTGCCATTGTGGACTATGCGCATACTCCAGACGCCCTGGTCAATGTATTGAACGCCATTCACGGAGTGCTGGAAGGAAAAGGAAAAGTGATTACCGTTGTAGGTGCCGGCGGCAACCGCGACAAAGGCAAGCGTCCCATCATGGCCAAAGAATCCGCCCGCTTGAGCGACCGGGTCATCATTACCTCCGATAACCCGCGCTTTGAAGAGCCGCAGGACATCATCAACGACATGCTGGCGGGGCTGGATAAAGACGACATGCAGAAAACCATCAGCATCACCGACCGCCGCGAAGCCATCAAGACAGCCTGCATGCTGGCACAGCCGGGAGACGTGATTCTCGTTGCAGGCAAAGGGCATGAGAATTATCAGGAGATTAAAGGCGTGAAACACCATTTTGACGACAAAGAGATATTAAATGAAATAATTAAATAATTAACATTATGTTATACTACTTATTTCAATGGTTAGACAAATATGACTTCCCCGGTGCGGGCATGTTCGGCTATACATCCTTCCGTTCGTTGATGGCAATCATTCTGGCATTGCTCATTTCGAGCATCTGGGGAGACAAGTTCATCAATCTACTGAAGCGCAAGCAAATTACCGAAACGCAACGTGATGCCAGTATCGATCCATTCGGTGTGAACAAAGTGGGAGTACCCAGCATGGGCGGTGTCATCATTATTTTTGCCACACTCATTCCTTGCTTGCTACTGGGCAAGTTAGACAATATTTATATGATATTGATGCTGATTACCACAATCTGGTTAGGGTCGCTAGGATTTGCCGACGACTACATCAAGATATTCAAAAAGGACAAGGAAGGCCTGCACGGTAAGTTCAAAATCATCGGTCAAGTAGGTTTAGGACTTATCGTCGGATTGACTCTCTACCTCAGCCCGCAGGTGGTTATCCGCGAGAACATAGAAATAGAGAAGCCAGGGGGACAAATAGAAGTAGTACATGCAGCCAAGGAAATCAAGGCAACGCAGACCACCATCCCGTTCTTCAAAAGCAACAACTTCGACTATTCCGACTTAGTAAGCTTTATGGGTGAACATGCCCAAACAGCAGGTTGGATATTGTTCGTGATTATCACTATTTTCGTAGTTACCGCCGTCAGCAACGGAGCCAACCTGAATGACGGAATGGACGGAATGGCGGCAGGGAACTCCGCCATTATCGGACTGACCTTGGGAATACTCGCCTACGTGTCGAGCCACATTGAATATGCCGGCTACCTGAATATCATGTACATTCCCGGCTCGGAAGAACTGGTAATCTTTATCTGTGCCTTCATCGGTGCACTTATCGGCTTCTTATGGTACAATGCCTATCCGGCCCAAGTATTCATGGGCGATACGGGCAGTCTGACCATTGGAGGAATCATCGCAGTATACGCCATCATTATTCACAAGGAACTGCTGATACCCATCCTTTGCGGTATCTTCCTGGTGGAGAATCTCTCGGTCATCCTGCAACGCCTCTACTACAAGACAGGCAAGCGGAAAGGCGTGAAACAACGTCTCTTCAAAAGAACGCCGATACACGACCACTTCCGCACTTCCATGAGCCTGATAGAACCGGGATGCAGCGTGGTATTCACCAAACCGGACAAGCTGTTCCACGAATCCAAAATCACCATCCGCTTCTGGATTGTGACGATTGTACTGGCAGCGATAACAATTATAACATTAAAGATTAGATAATGTGGGATGCATTAGCATAGTTTCCACATTGACATATTAGTATATAAATATTATGAGTAGAATTGTAGTATTAGGAGCTGGCGAAAGCGGCGCAGGCGCTGCTGTACTGGCCAAAGTGAAAGGTTTCGACACGTTCGTCTCCGACATGTCTGCTATTAAAGACAAATACAAGGAACTGCTGGATAAATACGGCATTGCCTGGGAAGAGGGACACCACACAGAAGAGCTGATTCTGAATGCTGACGAAGTGGTGAAAAGCCCCGGTATCCCCAACGACGCTCCGCTCATTGTGAAATTAAAGGAAAAAGGTACGCCCATCATCTCTGAGATAGAGTTTGCGGGACGGTACACTGACGCAAAGATGGTCTGTATCACCGGCTCAAATGGAAAGACTACAACCACCTCGCTCATTTATCACATCTTCAAGAGTGCAGGACTGAACGTCGGCCTCGCCGGCAACATCGGCAACAGCCTGGCCTTGCAGGTAGCCACGGAGCAGCATGATTACTACGTCATTGAGCTGAGTTCCTTCCAACTGGACAATATGTATAACTTCCGTGCCAACATTGCCGTACTGATGAACATCACTCCGGACCACTTGGACCGTTACGACCACTGTATGCAGAAATATGTGGACGCCAAATTCCGCATCACCCAAAACCAGACACCGGAAGACGCTTTTATCTTCTGGAACGACGACCCCATCATCAAGCGCGAACTGGACAAGCATGGCCTGCGCGCCCATCTTTACCCGTTCGCTGCCGTAAAGGAAGACGGAGCCATCGCATACGTGGAAGACGGTGAAGTGGAAATCAACGAACCGATAGCCTTCAATATGGAGCAAGAGGAGCTGGCGCTGCACGGCACACACAACTTATACAATTCATTAGCCGCTGGTATCTCGGCCAACTTGGCCGGTATCCGAAAAGAATATATCCGCAAGGCTTTGTCCGACTTCAAGGGAGTGGAGCACCGATTGGAGAAAGTAGCCACCGTACGCGGCGTAAGCTTCATCAATGATTCCAAGGCAACGAACGTAAACTCCTGCTGGTATGCCCTGCAAAGCATGACCGGCAAAACCGTACTTATCCTCGGCGGTAAGGACAAAGGAAATGATTATACGGAAATCGAAGACCTTGTACGCGAAAAGTGCTCTGCCCTGGTATATTTGGGATTACACAACGAAAAGCTGCACGACTTCTTCGACCGCTTAGGATTGCCCGTAGCTGATGTTCAGACCGGCATGAAGAATGCCGTAGAAGCAGCCTTCAAACTGGCAAAGAAAGGTGAAACCGTGTTGCTCAGCCCTTGCTGTGCCTCCTTCGACCTCTTCAAGAGTTATGAAGACCGCGGCGAACAGTTCAAAGCATGTGTCAGAGCACTATAAAAGACAAGTGCCGCATGAGACTGTCAACTTGTAATTCTTTAATTATTAATTTTTAATTTGCGAAGCATTGGATTTATTAAAGAGCATATTCAAAGGCGACAAAGTGATTTGGATTATTTTCCTTTTCCTTTGCCTCATCTCCATCACAGAGGTATTCAGTGCTGCCAGTACGCTGACCTACAAGAGTGGCGACCACTGGGGACCGATTACGCAGCACAGCATTCTCCTGATGGTAGGTGCCGTCATTGTAGTACTGGTACACAACATCCCCTATAAATGGTTCCAGGTGTTCCCGGTATTCTTGCTTCCGATATCCATCGGACTGCTGGCTTTTGTGATGCTGATGGGATTCATTACCGGTGACCGCGTAAACGGCGCAGCCCGCTGGATGACCTTCATGGGCATTCAGTTCCAGCCGTCGGAAATAGCGAAGATGGCCGTCGTCATCGTTACAGCCTTTATCCTCTCGAAAGGGCAGGACGAAGACGGTGCAAGTCCGAAAGCCTTTAAGCGCATCATGATTATTACCTGCATAGTCTGTGGCCTTATCCTGCCGGAAAACTACTCAACGGGAATGTTGCTCTTCGGAACGGTCTACCTAATGATGTTCATCGGGCGGGTATCTGCCAGGAACCTACTGATACTGGGAGGAGGGATTGTGGCATTCGTTACAGTCTTTGTTGCCTTCCTGCTGGCCACGCCAGACAAGACATTGGAAAATATACCGATGGGACACCGTTTTACCACTGTAAAATCCCGTATTGCAGACTTTACCAACAAGGAAGAAGTTCCTGCTGCCAAATTCGACATCGACGGCGACGGGCAAGTGGCACATGCCCGTATTGCCGTAGCTACGAGTAACGTTGTAGGCAAGGGCCCGGGAAACTCCGTACAACGTGACTTTCTGAGCCAGGCATTCTCCGATTTTATCTATGCCATCATCATTGAGGAACTGGGACTGGTAGGCGGGATAGTCGTTGTGTTCCTTTATGTCTGCCTATTGGTGCGAGTGGGCCGTATCGCCAAAAAATGCGACCGCACCTTCCCCGCTTTCCTCATTACCGGAATAGCCTTGCTACTCGTCACGCAGGCGTTGTTCAACATGATGGTTGCCGTAGGTCTGGCACCCGTCACGGGACAACCGCTTCCGCTCATCAGCAAGGGTGGTACATCCACTTTCATCAACTGTGCCTACATCGGCATGATACTGAGCGTCAGCCGCTATACAGCCAAACTGGAGGAACAACGGATGCATGATGCACAAGTGACTATGCTGGTGGATACCGGAAATGCAGAAAACCTGAAACAACCGATCGACAGCGAGGCACAAACAGCCGCCGAACCGACAGCAAAGGTACTGAACAGTGATGCGGAGTTTGAATAACAGCCTCTCCCCCACCCCCTCCCCTATAGGGAGGGGAGAAAAGAGTGATTGAGTAATGGCGAGTATGCCAATAATACAAAAATAAAGAAGAACAAGAATATGAGTAAAGAGGCAAACAACTATACAAGTCAAAGTAACTCTACCCCTCTCTCTACGGGGAAGGGAGTGAGGCTTATCATCAGCGGCGGTGGTACCGGAGGACATATCTTTCCGGCTATCTCCATTGCCAACGCCATAAAAGAGTTGTGTCCCGACGCAGAGATTCTCTTCGTAGGTGCCGAAGGAAGAATGGAGATGCAGCGTGTTCCCGATGCTGGTTACCGGATTATAGGTTTACCCGTTGCCGGATTTGACCGTAAACATCTGTGGAAGAACGTCTCCGTATTGCTGAAACTGATACGGAGCCAGTGGAAAGCACGGAGCATCATCAAGGAGTTCCGCCCGCAAGTAGCTGTCGGTGTAGGTGGCTATGCCAGTGGTCCTACGCTGAAAATGGCGGGAATGATGGGTATTCCCACACTGATACAAGAACAGAATTCCTACGCCGGTGTCACTAACAAGCTGCTGGCACAGAAGGCATGCAAGATTTGTGTGGCTTACGAAGGTATGGAAAAATTCTTCCCGGCAGAAAAGATAATCATGACCGGTAATCCGGTGCGCCAGAATCTGCTCCACCACTCCATCTGCCGCGAAGATGCCGTGAAATACTTCGGACTGAACCCGGAGAAGAAAACAATACTGATATTGGGCGGCAGTCTCGGAGCCCGCACCATCAATCAGACATTGAGTGCCGGACTGGATGTCATTCGCGCCAATCCCGAAGTGCAATTCATCTGGCAAACGGGGAAGATATACATTGACCAAGTCAGAGAAGCTATTACAAATACAACGGGAGAAGCCGTACGCAACCCGCGCATTAGTGCCATCCCCAATCTGTACGTGACGGACTTCATTAAGGATATGGCAAATGCATACGCGGCTGCCGACCTGGTGATTTCACGTGCAGGAGCCGGTTCCATCTCCGAGTTCTGCCTGCTGCACAAGCCAGTTATCCTGGTTCCCTCACCCAATGTGGCAGAGGACCACCAAACCAAGAATGCGCTGGCGCTGGTGGATAAGGGTGCAGCTATCTATGTGAAGGATGTGGAAGCGAAAGAGAAGCTGCTACCGGTGGCGTTGGAGACAATCGCCAACTCCGAGAAGCTGCAAGACTTAAGCAAGAATATCTCCAAGCTGGCGTTACCGGACTCGGCAACAATTATTGCGAAGGAGGTATTGAAGTTAATTAAGAAATAAATTAGGAGAGCATCTTAATGAAAGATATGAATATAGAAACAATTAAATCCGTTTACTTCATTGGTGCCGGCGGTATCGGCATGAGTGCGCTGATACGTTATTTCCTCTCTAAAGGAAAGAAAGTAGCGGGCTACGACCGTACGTCGAGCGAACTGACAGAACGCCTGATTACGGAAGGAGTACAGATACACTACGAAGAGAATATCAACCTTATTCCGGAGATGTGCAAAGACAAGGCAAGCACGCTCGTGGTCTATACCCCCGCCGTGCCGCAAGAGCATGCAGAACTGACCTATTTCCGTGAAAACGGTTTCGACATATATAAGCGCTCCCAAGTATTGGGCATCATCACCCGCAGCAGCAAAGGTTTGTGCGTGGCAGGTACGCATGGCAAGACTACCACCAGCACCATGGCTGCCCACCTGCTGCACCAGTCACACGTGGGCTGCACCGCCTTCCTCGGAGGTATTTCGAAGAACTACGGTACGAATCTGCTGCTTTCCGCCACCAGCCCTTATACCGTTATCGAAGCAGATGAGTTCGACCGTTCCTTCCACTGGCTGTCACCCTGGATGAGTGTCATTACTGCCACCGACCCCGACCACCTGGATATATACGGCACCAAAGAAGCCTATCTCGAAAGCTTCCGCCACTACACCGCGCTTATACGACCGGGCGGCGCCCTGATTCTGCACAAAGGACTGGAGATGCAGCCCGACGTACAGCCAGGGGTAGCCACCTATACCTACTCGCGCCATGAAGGTGACTTCCATGCCGAGAACATCCGTATCGGAAACGGTGAAATTTTCATCGATTTCGTAGCACCGGACACCCGCATCAATGATATCCAGCTAGGTGTTCCCGTCAGCATCAACATCGAGAACGGCGTTGCCGCCATGGCACTCGCCCATCTCAGCGGTGCCACCGACGAGGAAATCAAGCAAGGCATGGCAAGCTTCCGCGGAGTGGACCGCCGTTTCGACTTCAAGCTGAAGAATGACCAAATTGTATTCCTCAGCGATTACGCCCACCATCCGGCGGAAATAGCCCAAAGTCTGAAGTCCGTCCGTGAACTGTACCAAGACAAGAAGATAACCGCCATCTTCCAGCCTCACTTGTACACCCGCACCCGCGACTTCTACCAGGATTTTGCAAACAGCCTTTCCCTATCCGACGAAGTGATTCTGACAGAGATATACCCTGCCCGCGAGCAACCAATTCCCGGCGTGACGAGTCAGCTGATTTATGACAACCTCCGCCCCGGCATCGAGAAATGTATTTGTAGGAAAGAAGACGTCCTCAGCCTCCTCGCCCAGAAGCATACCGAAGTAGTGGTAGTGCTGGGAGCCGGCGACCTGGACAACTATGCTCCCCAAATCACCCAACTATTATCAGAGAAGTATCATGGTTAAAAGGATTCTACTTTCTATCGTCCTGTTGCTTGTCATTGTCTATCTGGTGGTGGCTGTCACTGCCCTCAACCGCAAACCGGCCACCCAGGTGTGCCATGATGTAGAGCTGGTGATAAAAGACACGGTATATGCCGGCTTCATCACGAAGAAGGAAGTAGCTACCCTGCTGGAGAAGAAAGGCATCAGCCCCATTGGGAAAGACCTGAAACGCGTGCGCACCAAGACCTTGGAGCGCGAACTTGCCAAGCATCCCCTCATCGACCAGGTGGAATGCTACAAGACCCCGAGCAGCAAGCTCTGCATCGAAGTGACCCAGCGAATCCCCATCCTGCGCGTGATGAGCGCCAATGGCGAAAACTACTATCTGGACAACAAGGGTACTGTAATGCCCCCCGATGCAAAATGCGTTGCACACCTTGCCGTAGTGACCGGAAATGTAGAAAAGTCGTTTGCCATGAGGGATTTATATAAGTTTGGTGTATTTTTGCAGAAGAATTCTTTTTGGAATGCACAGATTGAACAGATTCATGTACTGCCTGGCAAAAATATAGAATTAGTGCCACGTGTCGGCGACCATCTCATCTATTTGGGTAAGATGGCCGGTTTTGAAAAGAAACTGAAACGTGTAAAAGCATTCTACGAAAGAGGTTTGAACCAGGTGGGCTGGAACAAATACTCCCGCATTAACGTTGAATTCGATAATCAGATTATCTGCACGAAGAGGGAGTAAAGAGATTTATCCCTTATCAAAGCGCAGTAAATTGTAAATTGTAAAATAGTAAATAAATAGATATGGCAACAACAGATTTCATCGCCGCTATCGAGTTGAGTTCTTCCAAGATTTCCGGTATCGCAGGGAAGAAGAACAGTGACGGAAGTATCCAGGTGTTGGCTTATGCATGCGAAGATGCATCCCCGTTTATACACAAAGGGGCCATCTACAACATTGACAAGACCGCACAAGCGCTGACTTCCATCATCAACAAGCTGGAAGGCCAGCTGAACAACTCCATCGCCAAAGTATATGTAGGCATCGGCGGACAATCATTGCGCACGGTGAGGAATGCGGTAAGCCGTACGCTGAAGGAAGAGAGCATCATTTCGCAAGAACTGGTAGACGAGATTTGCGACGAGAACCGTGATGTACCCCTAGTAGACATGAGTGTGCTGGATGTAGCCCCGCAAGAATACAAGATAGACAACACGTTGCACGTGGAGCCCGTAGGAGTTGCCGGAAAATACATCACCGGACAGTTCCTCAACATCGTGGCGCGCGCCTCGCTGAAAAAGAACCTCGAACACAGCTTCGAGCAAGCCAAAGTGGAAATTGCCGACGACCTGCTCGTAGCCCCCACTGCGTTGGCCAAAGCCGTGCTGACCGAAAACGAGATGCGTTCGGGCTGCGCACTGGTGGACTTCGGTGCCGATACCACCACCGTGCTGGTCTATAAGAACAATATCCTGCGCTACCTCAGCGTACTGCCGCTGGGTGGAAACAACATTACCCACGACATCACTTCCCTGCAAATGGAAGAGGAAGACGCCGAAAAGCTGAAACTGCAATACGGTGATGCCCTCTACGAGGAGGAGGAAGACGCCGAGACTCCTGCCGTATGTATGTCGGAAGACGGCCGTACCTTCGAATTGGCCCTGCTGAACAATATTATCGGAGCCCGTGCAGAAGAAATCCTTGCCAACGTATGGAACCAGTTACAGCTTTCCGGCTACGAGGACAAACTTTTCTCCGGTGTAGTATTTACCGGTGGAGGAGCCAATCTGAAGAATCTCGAGAAAGCCTTCCATAAAGTGAGCAAGATTGAAAAGGTAAAGACCGCTAAGTTCGTACAGACCACCGTCCACACACGCAGCGAAGAGCCCCAAAAGGACGGCATGCACAACACACTGCTGGGCCTGCTGGCTGCCGGCAACGAGAATTGCTGCCTGCAAGAGGTGAAACCGGTGCAGCAGCCTGCCTCCAATGTTCCTCCCAAACCGGTCGACATATTCGTTGACGACGAAGCGCTGAAAGAGCAGGAAGCTGCCGCACGCGCCGCCAAGGCACAGCGCGAGAGGGAAGAAAAAGAACGCAAGGAACGTGAGCGAAAAGAAAGGGAGCTGCGCGAAAAGGAAGAGAAAAAGAAGAAAAAGAAAGAAGGCCCCAGCTGGTTCGAAAAGACTTTCAACAAGATTTCCAACGAAATCTTCTCGGACGACGATATGAAGTAATAATGTGATAATGTGCCAGAAAATTAAGTTATTATGGAAGATATAGTACAATTCGATTTCCCGACCGATTCACCGAAAATCATTAAAGTAATCGGTGTAGGCGGAGGTGGCGGCAATGCCGTGAACCATATGTACCGGGAAGGTATACACGACGTGACGTTCGTACTGTGTAACACAGACAACCAAGCGTTGAAGGACTCTCCCGTGCCCGTGAAGTTACAGCTTGGAAAAGAAGGCCTGGGAGCCGGAAACCGCCCTGCCCGTGCCCGCAAGGCAGCAGAAGAGAGCATCGAAGACATCAAGAATATGCTGAACGACGGCACCAAGATGGTATTCATCACTGCCGGAATGGGCGGTGGTACCGGTACGGGTGCCGCACCCATCATTGCACAGACCGCCAAGGAAATGGATATCCTAACCATCGGCATCGTCACCATCCCTTTCCGCTGGGAGGGCGACAAGAAGATAGACCAGGCACTGGATGGCGTAGAGGAAATCAGCAAGCACGTAGATGCCCTGCTGGTCATCAACAATGAAAAGCTGAGCGAGATATACAGCGAGTTGTCCGTGGACGACGCGTTCGACAAGGCCGACGACACCCTTTCGGTAGCCGCCAAGAGTATTGCCGAAATCATCACCCTGCATGGAAAGGTGAACCTCGACTTCAACGACGTGAAAACAGTGCTGAAGGACGGCGGCGTAGCCATCATGAGTACCGGCTACGGCGAAGGTGACAACCGTGTCAGCGAAGCCATCAAGAATGCGCAGCACTCGCCGTTGCTGAACAACAACGACATTTTCAATTCCAAGAAGGTACTCCTCAACATCTCTTACAGCTCACAATACAAGCTGATGATGAGCGAAATGGACGAGGTAAAGGAATTCATGAACCGTTTCAGCCGCGACTTCGAGACCAAATTCGGTATGGCCATCGACGACAAACTGGAACAGAAAGTGAAAATCACCCTGCTTGCCACCGGTTTCGGTATCCAGGACATCCACATGAAGGAGATGGACGACCGCATCACCCAGCGCACCGCCGAAGAACAGCAACGCCTTGCCGAGCTGGAGGAGGAAGAGGAACAGAGACGCAACCGCCGCGAAGTGTACTACGGCAAGGATGCCAACGCCCGTTCCCAGCGCAGCCGCCGTCGCCATATCTATCTCTTCAATCCCGAAGACATGGACAACGCCGACATCATCAGCATGGTAGAGAATTCTCCGACCTATCTGCGTGACAAAAGCACGCTGAACAGCATCAAGATGAAGGCAGAGCAGGAAGGGCAGCTCGCCACCGAAGCCGCGCAAGAAGCAGAAGGCGGTGCAGGGGGAGTCATCACCTTCTGATTTTTCCGTTCCCGATATGTAAAACCATCCTCCTCCCCTTCGGGAGAACAGGAGTAAACCTATAACAATATGGATTTATTTGAAAAAGTCAGCGAAGACATTAAAACAGCCATGAAAGCCAAAGACAAAGTGGCTCTCGAAACATTGAGAAACGTAAAGAAAGTATTCCTTGAAGCCAAAACCGCTCCCGGAGCCAACGATACCCTGAGCGATGCAGATGCTTTGAAGATTATCCAAAAACTGACCAAACAAGGCAAAGACGCCGCTGAAATCTATGTACAGCAAGGTCGCCAGGACTTGGCAGACGATGAGCTGGCACAAGTAAAGGTGCTTGAAACCTATCTGCCCAAGCAAATGAGCGCCGAAGAACTGGAAGCAGCCTTGAAGGAAATCATAGCCGAGGTCGGTGCCACCAGCGGCAAGGACATGGGCAAAGTGATGGGTGTAGCCAGCAAGAAACTTGCCGGACTTGCCGAAGGCCGCGCCATCTCAGCCAAAGTAAAGGAACTGCTGGGATAAAGTATAGCGAAGGAGATAAGAAATATTCGGGTTCAATTGCATGAGATGGGCATCTCGTGCTGTATGAGATATACATCTCATGCAGCATAAGATGCCCATCTCGCGCAATCAGGAGCTATTGTTTCATCCGACAAGCAAGATTGGCGCTCCTCAATCAAACAATTCTTTCAAGACTTCAAGAGACTTCAGCACCGGGAAATCCGGCAGATGCAGACGATAATATTCATTCATAATGTTCAGGCAGCGGGTACGCTCCAACCGGTTCATGGTAAAAAGATGCATCGTTTCATAATTCATACGCATCAGCTGTGTCAGGCGGGCCGCCTCCTCGGGAGCGATGTAATTGGAATGAAGCTGCGGACGCAAGGGAGTGAAACAAGCATTCTGCAAATCGAAGTAATCTCCGGCATGATAATCCTCCAGGTTGGGATACAAACCGAGAAAACGGGAAAGGCGCATCAGGAAGACCAGATGAAAATTGGCAAACCCCTCCCTGCATTCATCCAGCCAGATGACGGAATGATACAGATAAGCAAACAGCGGACGGTTCTCCGCCTCCTCCCGGACGGCGCGATAAAGGAATTCCGAAAGAAACAAAGCGATGGCGGATTTGTAGGGATCGTAGGGAAGCGTGGCAAAAGGATAAAGAGACTTCGCCTCCTTCACCTTATATATAGTGGCATTAGGACGGAAATCGGCTTCAAGTTCCACCAATGCCAGCGGCTGGAAGAGTACCGGCTTCACCGCCGCCTTGCGCGAACGGGGTATGGACACCATGAAGGAAGCCCTGCCAGCCACCTCCGTATAGATGTCTGCAATGAGAGATGTATCCTTATATTTCAAGGTATGCAGTACAATTCCCTGTGTTTTCTGTAACATTCCCGATTTCTTTATCTGGTTTCAATCTGATAACAAAGCTACAAAAAAAGCCCGAAAGAAGAGAAACAAAAGGAGAAGAATAAAAAAACAAGGTAAGGAGTGTAAAAAAATAAAAGCATATATTACACTGATTTTCAATAGATAGCACTCCATTCTAAGACAAAAGACAACAAAAAGCTATATTTTTTTCTTGCGAATATTTTGGTAATTCAAAAATAGTTTCTACCTTTGCATCCGCAAACGAGAAATAAAGACTCTTTGCAAGAGCGGAAACGCTCACCAAAGGATGGCCCGTTCGTCTATCGGTTAGGACGCAAGATTTTCATTCTTGAAAGGGGGGTTCGATTCCCCCACGGGCTACAAAATAAAAAAATAAACGAATTAAAAAAAAGATTAGTCGAGATGGCAAATCATAAATCATCACTGAAGAGAATCAGACAAGAAGAAACAAGAAGACTTCACAACAGATATTATGGCAAAACCATGAGAAATGCTGTTCGTAAGCTTCGTACTACTACAGACAAAGCTGCGGCAACAGCAATGTATCCGGGTATCACAAAACTGTTGGATAAATTGGCTAAGACTAATGTAATCCACAAGAACAAGGCTAACAACCTAAAGTCAAAATTGGCTATCTATATCAACAAGCTGGCTTAAGTTGACTATTACACAAAAGATATTACAAGGCTGGACTTTTTAGTCCGGCCTTTCTCATTTATACCTCTCTATTTACCTGCTTCCACACAAGTTTCTTTTCTGTGCTAAAAAGCTGTAAACTACCCGAATTTATCCGTTTGTTTAGCACCATATCCCGAGGATTTTCACTATATTTGCTCTGTTATTACAATAAGGAAAAAAGATTATGACTGAAGAACAGATTCACTCCAATAACGGGAGCTATTCTGCCGAAAACATCCAGGTACTGGAAGGTTTGGAAGCAGTGAGAAAGCGTCCCGCGATGTATATTGGCGACATTAGCAGCAAAGGACTTCACCACCTGGTGTACGAGGTTGTGGATAACTCCATCGACGAGGCACTTGCCGGCTATTGCGACCACATCGAAGTCACCATTAACGAGGACAACTCCATCACCGTACAAGACAACGGACGTGGTATCCCGGTAGACTATCACGAAAAGGAAAAGAAATCCGCGCTGGAAGTTGTAATGACCGTACTGCATGCCGGAGGAAAGTTCGACAAAGGTTCCTATAAGGTATCGGGAGGTCTGCATGGTGTAGGTGTATCTTGCGTAAATGCCTTGTCTACACACATGACTACCCAGGTTTTCCGTAACGGAAAAATCTATCAGCAGGAATATTCCTGCGGACATCCGCTCTACTCCGTTAAAGAAGTGGGCACAACAGACATTACCGGTACACGCCAACAGTTCTGGCCGGACGGTACCATCTTTACGGAGACAGTCTACAACTATGATATTCTTGCCACCCGCATGCGCGAGCTGGCTTATCTGAACGCAGGCATCAAGATTTCACTGACCGACCTTCGCGTAAAAGACGAAGAAGGAAATGCCAAGAAGGAAATCTTCTACTCGGAAGAAGGCCTGAAGGAATTTGTGCGCTACGTGGACTCCTCACGCGAACACTTCATGAACGATGTAATCTACATCAATACCGAGAAGCAAGGCACACCGGTGGAAGTAGCCATCATGTACAACACTTCTTATAACGAAAATGTACACTCTTACGTAAACAACATCAATACCATTGAAGGGGGTACCCACTTGGCAGGTTTCCGCCGTGCACTGACCCGTACGTTGAAAAAATACGCCGAAGACAACAAGATGCTGGAGAAAGCCAAGGTAGAGATTGCAGGAGACGACTTCCGTGAAGGACTGACTGCCGTTATCTCCATCAAGGTGGCAGAGCCTCAGTTCGAAGGACAGACCAAGACAAAGCTGGGTAACAACGAAGTGATGGGCGCCGTAGACCAGGCTGTGGGCGAGGCCCTCACCTACTACTTGGAGGAACACCCGAAGGAAGCCAAGCTGATTGTAGACAAGGTGATTCTTGCCGCCCAGGCACGTATCGCCGCACGTAAGGCACGCGAATCCGTACAACGCAAATCGCCGATGTCCGGCGGTGGCATGCCCGGTAAGTTGGCCGACTGCTCCAGCAAGGACCCGGAAGAATGCGAATTGTTCCTCGTCGAGGGTGACTCGGCAGGCGGTTCAGCAAAGCAAGGCCGTAACCGTGCGTTCCAAGCTATCCTGCCGCTTCGCGGTAAGATTCTGAATGTGGAAAAGGCCATGTGGCACAAGGCATTCGAGAGCGACGAAGTAAACAATATCATCCAGGCGCTGGGCATCCGTTTCGGCGTGGACGGTGAAGACAGCAAAGAAGCGAACATTGACAAGTTGCGTTACAAGAAGATTATCATCATGACCGATGCCGACGTCGATGGTTCTCACATCGACACGCTGATTATGACGCTTTTCTTCCGTTACTTCCCACAAGTCATCCAGCAGGGTTGCTTGTACATCGCCACTCCTCCCCTTTACCTTTGCACCAAAGGCAAGGCGAAAGAGTATTGCTGGACAGACCAGCAGCGCCAGAAGTTCATCGACACTTACGGCGGCGGTTCGGAAAACGCAGTACACACCCAACGCTACAAAGGTTTGGGTGAAATGAACCCGGAACAGTTGTGGGAAACCACCATGAATCCGGAAAACCGTATGCTGAAGCAGGTGCATCTTGAAAATGCAGCCGAAGCCGACTATATCTTCTCCATGCTGATGGGCGAAGACGTGGGCCCTCGCCGCGATTTCATCGAAAAGAATGCAACGTATGCAAATATTGACGCTTAATTAATTTAATAACCAACCTCACATCTTACAACGAGGAAGCCCCGGACGGGCAGGATAATCCTGCTGACCGGGGCTTTTCCTTTATTCCTCTTCTCTTCCAAAGAAGAGACCCGTCTCCATACAGAAGAACTATAGGATTCCTTGTTTTTTCATCTCTTCCACTACCAATTCCAACTCTGCATACCAGTCCTCACCAAACTTACGGATAAGCGGTTCTTTCAGGAACTTGTACACGGGCAGATTTTCCTTTTGTCCCAACAACATAGCGGCTTTGCAGACATCCCAACGATGATAGTTCACTGCCTTATAGAGTCCGTAGTTCCCCACCCTTATCGGATAGAGATGACAGGATATGGGTTTGTAGAAGTTGGTCCTACCCTCACGGTAAGCCTTTTCGATGGCGCAATAGCAACAGCCTTTATCATCATAGCAGGTAAAGACGCAATCCTTGTTGTTCACAATAGAAGTCACCAGGTCACCTTCACAATCGGTATAGACCACACCTTGCTCCTCTATCACGGTGCGGGCTTCGGGAGAAAGCTCATCCCAAATCAGCGGAAGCACCTCTTCCAGTTTCTCCACCTCGTCCAGCTCTACGGGAGCACCGGCATCGCCCTCAATGCAGCAAATCCCCTGGCAGGCACCCAAGTCACACAAGAACTTCTCGCGCAAGACATCGAAAGAAACCACAACATCACCAATCTGTATCATAATCATTCTATTAAAAAAAGACGCGGATTATCCGGATTGCACAGACTCAACTTTAAGAGCATCCGTGGAATCCGTATAATCCGCGTCTAAATATTGTTACGGCCTTGACGCCTTACTTAATCAAATCCTTACCAGTCATTTCGGCCGGCTGTTCCATACCCAAGATATGCAGGATAGAAGGAGCTACGTCAGCCAATACACCGTTCTCAACCTTGGCGTCCTTGTTTGCAGTAACGTAAACGAAAGGAACGGGGTTCAGAGAGTGGGCAGTATTCGGAGTACCATCCTCATTCAGAGCGTGGTCGGCATTACCGTGGTCGGCGATGATGATTACTTCATAATCGTTTGCCTTGGCAGCTTCAACAGTATCTTTCACACATTCGTCGATGGCTTTCACTGCCTTCTCAATAGCTTCGTAGATACCGGTATGTCCCACCATATCACCATTGGCGTAGTTCACCACGATGAAATCGAACTTCTGGGTCTTGATAGCTTCAACCAACTTGTCCTTCACCTCGTACGCACTCATTTCGGGCTTCAAGTCGTAAGTGGCAACCTTCGGAGAAGGAACCAGGATGCGCTCTTCAGCATCGTAAGGAGTCTCGCGGCCACCGTTGAAGAAGAAAGTCACGTGTGCATACTTCTCTGTTTCGGCAATGTGCAGCTGGGTCTTGCCATTGGCAGCAAGGTATTCGCCCAAGGTATTCTGTACGTTCTCCTTATCAAAAAGGATATGCACACCCTTGAAGCTGGCATCGTACGGAGTCATGCAGTAGAACTGCAGGCCCGGAATGGTCTGCATGCCTTGTTCGGGCATATCTTGCTGGGTGAGGACAACGGTCAATTCCTTGGCACGGTCATTGCGGTAGTTGAAGAAGATTACAACATCACCTTCCTTGATGGTACCGTCGAAGCCACCGTTCACAATCGGCTTAATGAATTCATCCGTAACGCCTTCGTCGTAGGACTCCTGCATAGCCTGGACCATATCCGTAGCAACCTTGCCTTCACCGTTTACCAACAAATCGTAGGCAACCTTCACACGTTCCCAACGTTTGTCGCGGTCCATGGCATAGAAACGTCCCACGATGGAAGCAATCTTGCCGGCAGACTTCTCGCAATGAGCAGTCAACTGCTCAATGAAACCTTTACCACTCTTCGGGTCGGTATCACGACCGTCCATAAAACAGTGGATGAAGGTATTCTCGATACCGTATTCCTTGGAAATATCGCAGAGTTTGAACAAATGGTCAAAAGAGCTGTGCACGCCACCGTTGCTGGTCAGTCCCATAAAGTGAATATTCTTGCCGTTTTCCTTTGCATATGAGAAAGCAGAAACAATTTCCTTGTTCTTCAGAATGCTGCCATCGGCACAAGCACGGTTAATCTTCACCAAATCCTGGTAAACGATGCGTCCGGCACCGATATTGAGGTGACCTACTTCAGAATTACCCATCTGTCCGTCGGGCAAACCAACGTTTTCACCGCTTGCTTGAAGCTCGGAATGCGGATAAGTTGCCAACAGACTGTCCCAATACGGAGTAGGTGTATTGAAAATCACATCATCTTTGCCTTGATCGCCGATGCCCCAGCCATCAAGAATCATTAAAAGGGCTTTCTTACTCATAATATTAATCGAATTTAATTGTATAATCTTTTTGTATGATACAAACGTTCTTTTATAGTAGGAACCTGTTTTTTGCGTTGCAAAGGTACAAAAAACAGCCGTTAAAGCGTACTGTTTCAAATGATTTATGTACTTTTGCCACGCTTAAAAAATAAAAAAACAAGAAATATGGACGATTCAAACCCACGAACGTGCAATAGTATTCACCAATAAAACGAACGGAGACGTTGACTGCAATGCCTCTGTTCCAACTAGAAAGGAGGCAAACAATGAGAAAGTATCTCTACAGTGAAAATGGCTTCACTGAAAAGGCCGAATGGCAACCCAACTGCTGGGTCAACGTAGAATGCCCGGACAACGATGATTTCAAATTCCTAACCGAAGAGCTGAAAGTTCCCGAATCATTCCTGGAAGACATAGCCGACGTGGACGAGCGCCCACGTACGGAAACAGAAGACAACTGGCTGCTGACCATCCTCCGCATCCCGATGCAGAGCAACCAACGCGGCGTGCCGTTCATCACTGTGCCCATCGGCATTATCACCAATGACGGAATCATCGTTTCTGTCTGCTATCACCACACGGAGCTGATACCGGACTTCATTCAGCATACCCGCCGGAAGAACATAGTCGTCAACAATAAACTGGATTTGATTCTGCGAATCATCTACTCTTCCGCCGTCTGGTTCCTGAAGTATCTGAAACAGATAAACAACGATGTGGCCACCGCCGAAAAAGAGCTGGAGAAAAGCATCCGCAACGAAGATCTCCTGCAACTGATGAAGCTGCAAAAGACGCTGGTCTACTTCAACACTTCCATCCGTGGCAATGAAGTGATGATAGGACGGCTGAAAAACATCTTTCAAGACACCAATTATCTGGATTTGGAATTATTGGAAGACGTGGTCATCGAGTTGAAGCAGGCATACAATACCGTAAACATCTACAGTGATATCCTGACGGGAACCATGGACGCCTTCGCCTCCATCATCTCCAACAATGTGAATGCCATCATGAAACGTATGACAAGCCTCAGCATTACACTGATGATTCCCACGTTGATAGCCAGTTTCTACGGCATGAATGTGGACATCCACCTGGAGAGTTTTCCGCACGCGTTTATTTTCATCATACTTTTGTCGGCAATATTATCAGCAGTGACATTCGTATGGTTCAGAAGGATTAAGTGGTTCTAAACAGCATCATTACCCGAAGTTCAGCGACAACTGCCCATCCCCCAAGAGATTGAACGTCAAGCGATGATAGGGGGTAGTGCCCCGCTCAGCAATGGCGGCACGATGTTTCTTGGTGGGATACCCCTTATTATGATTCCAGTCATAATAAGGATACTCTTCGTGGAGACGGTTCATGTAGTCATCACGATAGGTCTTTGCCAAAATGGAGGCGGCAGCGATGGAAAGGTACTTCCCGTCTCCTTTCACTACGGTAGTATGCGGCAAGTCCCGATATTTTTTAAAGCGATTGCCGTCTATCAGCAGATGTTGCGGACGGACATTCAGTTGGTCAACAGCACGGTGCATGGCAAGAAAGGAGGCATTGAGGATATTGATTTTGTCAATCTCTTCAGGAGAGACGACGCCCACCGCCCATGCCAAAGCCTCTTTCTCAATCACTTCACGCAAGGCATAGCGTTGTTTTTCCGTCAGCTGCTTGGAGTCATTCAGAAGTTCATTCTTAAAGTCCGTTGGCAGAATAACGGCAGCGGCATAGACCGCACCGGCCAGACAGCCGCGACCGGCCTCATCGCATCCCGCCTCTATCAAATCTTTATTCAAATAAGGTAATAACATATATATCGCTATCTTTGAGGCACAAAGATAAATCTTTTTGGAGGGAAACCGGACTTCTAAGAAGAATTAATTAAATTTGCAGAAACAAGACGATGCCATGAAGAAAAACCTATGTCTACTACTTGTATGTCTTCTGTCAGCACTTGCCCCACTGCAAGCTCAAGACATGCAGCAAGCACAGAAATTGATTGACCAAGCACAGAAATGCCTATACAACACCCCCAAACAAGCTTCCTACTATGCTGCTCAGGCTTCTGCCTTGTTTCCCGAAGATGAGCCCAGTGAGGTCCGTGCGCAGGCCATGTTCCTTTATTGCCAGGCAGAACAGCTATTGGGCAACTTTGACCTGAGTATCAAGAATCTATATGATACTCAGAAATACATCACCCCCGCAAACAAGCAACAAAGTGCCCAACTATACTCCCTCATGGGACGTGTCTACAGCAAACTGGGAGACTACAACAAAGCCATAGAACTAAACGACAAGGCAACCTCCATATTCAAAGCCATTGGTGATTCCACTTCTGTGGCCGGATGCTATAACGAACGTGGAGTTATGCACCACTTCATGAACGAATTTACCGTTGCCGAGCGTTTCTTCCAACGTGCGCTGGCCATCAACCGTGCCCAACGAAACCTGAAAGAGATTGCAACCAACCTGAACAACCTTTGTCTGTACCAGGGAAATACGGAAGAGAAACTTTCTTTCATCCAGGAAGCCATCACCATCAACAAGAATCTGGACGCCCAATGGTCTCTTGGCGAAAACTACAACAACATGGGGAAACAGTATTACTATGACAAGCAATACTCCAAAGCCCTGGAAGCCTTGCATAAAGCCTACGAGTATGCCCATAATATCGGAGCCCGCGAACTGATTTGCGACAATTACGAATATTCGTCCATGGTATATGCAGCTATAGGTGACTATGCCCAAGCCTATAAATACCTGGAGAAAATGCAGCACCTGAGCAAAGAGCTGCAAAGCAGCAACAAGCTGCGTAACATCGAGCAGGAAATTTCCTATAAAAGATACCAGGACCAGAAGCATGCCACTGAAATGCAGGAACAAACCTATGAAATAGAATTGCTGAAACGCAATCTATGGCTCTTGGGCAGCATACTTATTCTCGGTTTAGCTGTCAGTATCTTCCTATATAAATGGTATAAACGCAGAAAAGACCTGCAACTGATTGAAACCCGCTATCAGTTGGAACTCTCCGAACGCGAAGTATCCGAACTGAAACTACAACAGCAAGAAATGGAACTGAAAAACGTGCAGAGTGCTTTGGATGACAGCCGCCAGGAGGTCACCAGCTTTGCCGTATTCCTAAGAAGCCGCAATGAGCTACTCGACAAGATACGTGGGATGATTAAAGAGGGTTATAAGATGGATAACCAAACACTCATTCCCCACCTAAAAAAAGTGAATGCCTTCATCAGCCAATATCAAAGCGGAGATAAGACAAACAGCAGCTTATTGCTGAATATAGAAGAAAAGAACAAAGAATTTCTGGACCGACTTGCATTAAAACACCCTAATCTGACGCAAGGCGAAAAATACTTGGCAACTCTATTGCGCGTCAATCTGTCAACCAAAGAAATCTCCATGATAACCGGCACCATTCCCAAAACAATCAATATGAACCGGTATCGTTTACGCAAATCCTTGAACTTATCCACAGAAGAAGACTTGGTTGAATACCTCCAGAGCTTCTAAAAACGAAGCCGAAGAGAAAAGCTCTCTTGTAGATATATTATATTACAATAAAATATTATTATTCAACGATTTATCAATCATCTTGTAGATTAAATAATAGTGCTTTCAGCCTCCTTTGTAGATATTTTATAGATAAAGGTCATAGTCAACCTTATAATTATATCACTTCCTTTGCCCTTGTGAAAAACAAAGTATTAACCTTAAAAAACTTTATCACACATGGGTAAAATTAAACAGTATTTGCAAAGAGCATTACTACTTGCTTTGCTCTTTGTATGTCTAGCGCCGCTAAGTGCATTAGCGCAAACCATCCAGCTAACCGGTACCGTAACCGATACCAAAGGAGAATCTCTTATCGGTGCCAGTATCTTGGAGAAAGGAACCGGCAATGGTTGCATCACCGACGTTGACGGCAACTTTACGTTGACAGTCTCTCCTAAAGCAACTATGGTAATCTCTTATGTGGGTTATGTAACCCAGGAAATTCCCCTCAACGGGCAGAAGAACATCAAAATAGCATTGAAAGATGATTCTGAAATGCTGGATGAAGTCGTAGTCGTAGGTTACGGTACGATGAAGAAGAGCGACATGACCGGTGCCATTTCTTCGGTGAAAGCGGAAGATTTGATGAAGCGTGCCACTACCAGCGCAACCGAAGCACTGCAAGGTAAAATTGCCGGTGTAAGCGTATTGAAATCGGGAGGTAATGCAGGTGCAAGCATTTCCGTAAAAATCCGTGGTATCAAGACTATGGGTGACAACGAGCCGCTTTACATCATCGACGGGTATCCTGGCGACATCAACACCATCAATCCGCAGGATATCGAATCCATGGAAATCCTGAAAGATGGTGCCGCCGCTGCCATCTACGGTTCTGTGGCCGCCAATGGTGTAGTCATCGTTTCTACCAAGAACGGAAAGGAAGGAGAACTGAAAGTTTCCTTTAATACATATATGACGGTCAACTCGGTAGCCAAGAAGTTCGACATGCTCAATGCAGACGGCTACTTGAAAGTGCACAACATGATGTACGAGAATGCAGGGACAAACAAGCCCGCTTATCTTACGTACAAGAATGGACAGAACCCTACCGGTGCCGATACAAACTGGCAGGATGAAATGCTCCGTACCGGCATCGCACAGAACTATTATGTAAACCTCATCGGAGGTTCTGAAGTTGCTAAATATTCACTTTCTTATGGCCATGCCGACGAGAAGGGTATCTTTAAAGGTAACTCTTACATCCAGGACAATGCCCGTCTGAAACTGAATGCACACAAATATATCTTTGATTTCGATGCGAGCTTGAACTTCAAGGTCACACAAAGCAAACAGCCTCAGTATTCCTTAAAAGAAATGTACTCCATTTCGCCACTGGTGCCCGTTTACGACGAAAACCAGACATACGGATACGGTCTGACCGACATGTCGGTAGACGGTACCAAGATGGAATTCCCAACCAACCGTAATGTCATGGCAGACGACCATTACAAAGACAGAAAATATACGGGTTACGACATTACCGGCAATATCGGTCTGACCATGAACCTCGCCCCGTGGCTTACATTCAAAACAAGCTATACGTACGACGGTTACTACTACAACGACCGTTATCATCGTGCCAAATACGAAGCCAATGCACAAGAGCCGAGCCTCTATCCTTATAACTACGAGTACAACTCATACTATCGCAAGCAAACATTCGAGAATGTATTGACCTTCATGAAAGACTTCGGCAAGCATTCCGTTACTGCCATGATAGGTAACTCCATCATTTCCGCCCATCAGGATAAAAGTTCTGTCAGCGTGGAAGGCAAGAAAACCGAATATGATGTAGTAGGCGGCAGTCTGAGTTCCAGCGAGGTTCCCGGCGGATTCTTCGACCCGACATCTCCCACAATCGATGCTGGTATCGGCGGTACATTTGCCGGCACAGGTACTTTCTACGATTACAACCGCGCTTCTTTCTTCGGACGCTTCAACTATTCATACGCCAGCCGTTACTTGCTGCAAGTGACTGTACGTTCCGACGGCTCTTCCAAGTTCGGTAAAAACAACCGTTGGGGTACCTTCCCTTCCGTAGCAGTGGGATGGAGAATCAGTGAGGAAGATTTCTTCCCCAAAAACACCCCTATCAGCAACTTGAAGTTCCGCGCCAGCTGGGGACGCCTGGGTAGCGAGAGTGCACTGGGCTACTATTATGCGCCAACAATGAGTAACAGCAATACCCAATGGATGAGCTACATACAAGGTGGCAATCCTTGGGCCGGCATGTCCAACCTCTATCTGGTAAACGACGATTTGCGTTGGGAAACTACCGATACCAAAAACATCGGTTTCGACTTCGGTCTTTTCAACAATAAGTTGAGCGGTAGCCTTAACTACTATTACAACACAACGGAAGACTTACTGATTGAAAAAGTCATGCCGCCTTCTGCAGGTATCTACAATCCTACTGTCAACGTAGGAAAGATGGTAAACAAAGGTTTCGAGCTTGAATTGAACTATGGAGACAACATCAACGGTTTCGACTATAATATCGGTTTCAACCTTTCTACCATCCACAACGAAATGTTGAAGGCAGACCCGAACCAGATACTTTATGGTTCTGCCTGGAAGGGTGACGGCCACTTCGTAACCCAAACACTGAAAGGTTATCCGGTAGCCAGCTTCTGGCTGTATCAGACTGACGGCATATTCCAGACTGATGCAGAAGCTGCTGCTTACGTAAACAGTGCAGGCGAACGTCTCCAGCCGAGTGCCAAAGCCGGTGATATCCGCTTCAAGGATGTAAACGGCAATGGAAGCATCGACTCCGGCGACAAGGTATATTCCGGTTCCGGTATTCCCAAGGTGGAAGCCAACTTGTCATTCAGCGGTTCCTATAAGAACTTTGACCTTTCCTTCCAGTTCGGCAGTGCATGGGGGCACAAACTCTACAACGTAAACCGTCTGTATTATGAAGGAATGGACGCCGGTAGAAACTACTTCACAAGCACCATGAATGCATGGACACCGCAAAACGCAGGAACAAGCATGCCAAGAGCTGTACTGGGTGACCCGAATGAAAATACCCGTGAATCCGATCGCTTCCTCGAAAACGGTAACTTCGTCCGCCTTCGCCAGTTGCAGTTAGGATACAGCTTGTCCAGAGCTTTAGCTAAGAAAATGTATCTTGAAAAATGCCGCCTCTATGTCAGTGGAGAGAATCTCTTTACCATCACCAAATATTCCGGTATCGACCCTGAATTCTCTTCAAGCATTCTGGACACCGGTGTAGACTCCTTTGTATACCCGTTCACCCGCTCATTTGTAGTAGGTCTGCAAGTTACATTCTAATCACCATTAAAAACAAGAAGACAATGAAAAAAATTATATATATAGCCTCTTTCTTATGCGCCGCCTTACTGGCAGGATGCGATGATTTCCTGACGACAGAGTCTCCCGACTTTTCTACAGACAAATACTGGAGAGATAAAGCCGATGTAGAGGCAGGTCTATCAGCGGTATATGGCCAGCTGGATAACCGCACCGGCTCTTACACGGTTGCAGAAGTCAAGTTTGTTGTGGAAACCTTCCGTAGCGATGAGATGGTAAAAGGCCAGGACGTCAACAACTATCCGGAATGGGCTGCATTGTACGGATTCACCTACAACAATGAGAACTCCAGCATCAAAGAATACTGGATGAACAATTACAATGGCATCAACTACGCCAACAACGTATTATACGGTATTGACAAAGTACAGACCAGCGGTGAGAAGATGAGTGCCGATGACGAGAACCATCTTACGGGCGAAGCTCTGTTCCTGCGTGCCTACTATCATTTCAAACTGATTATGAGCTGGGAGAAAATCATTATCCGCAATGAATATCTGACCGGAGAATCCCAGACTCACAAAGCATTGTCTACCAGAACGGAAGCATGGGACTTTATCTGTACTGAACTGGACAAAGCAGGCAGCATGCTGCCACAAGACCGCCCTTCTTCCGAAGCGGGACGTGTAACCAAAGGAGCAGCCTACTCTTACCTGGGATGGGCTTACTTAACCCGTGCTTATGAAGAAAGTGACAAAAAGGCCGAATACCTGGGGCTGGCAGAAGCCGCTTTCAACAAAGTGACCGGCTACGAACTGGAGTCCGACTACGGAAGCATGTTCGACGGAACCAACAAGAATTGCAAAGAGTCCATTCTGGAACTTCAGTTTACCAACAGTACGGCCGACGGTACTTTCCACAAGCACGTACTCCACTTCTGGGTAGCTCCGGGCAGCATGTCCGGTTGGGACGAAATCCGTGTCAGCGACATGATGTACAACGAATTCCTGAAAGAAGGACGCATTGCCGAAGGTAACATGTACGATGCCCGTGCCTATGGTTCCATGATGTTTGATGATCCGTATTACTATGAAGGCGGGCACATTCTGGGGTACAATTACGATGACATCTATGATGAGAATTCTGCCACCCGATATAATTACCGTAAATACATGCCTTCAACTTGGAGCGACTATGCACAAAACTACGTAGGTACCAACATGCCATTGATGCGTTATGCCAATGTACTGCTGATGAAGGCTGAAATCTACAATGAACAAGGCCATCCAGAAAAAGCCATTCCATTGATTAACGAAGTACGTAGCGTGCACGGCAAACTGCCTGCCATGACCGGAAGTGACCAAGCTGCTGTTAAAGCACAGATTGAACATGAACGTCTGGTGGAATTCACACTGGAAAACTCACGCTTCTATGACCTCCGTCGTTGGGGCAAACTGGACGAAGCCATGAAGGCTGACGGCAGAACCGGATTCAGTGCATCTACCCATTCCTTCCTGCCCATTCCTCTGATGGAGATTCAGACCAACAATAAAATAAACGAATAATCCTTTTCCCAAATAGTATATCAAGGCGGCATTCGCCCCCGGCAATGCCGCCTTGTTTGCTTTGAAAGCTTTATCTTTGCACCTGCAAAAATAGACCATACTATCTTTGCCACTAAAAAACGACATAGATATGTTTACAATCATCGGACTAATGCTCACGGGAATGCTGCTGGGCTATCTCTTACGGAAACGGGACTTAAAGAAAATCCACCAAATCATCACCCTGCTCATCTGGTTGCTGCTGTTTATCCTCGGCATCGAGGTCGGAAGCAACGAGCAAATCATCAAGGGACTCCATACCATAGGCCTTGAAGCTGTGATACTCACCCTGGGAGGAACCTTGGGAAGCGTCATCGCCGCCTGGGCATTGTGGAGAGCCTTGTATAACAAGAAAGGAGGAAGGGCATGAAAGGAAGTCTTATCATAGTGGGCTTTTTCGTACTGGGTACGATTTGCGGCGTATGCCATCTGTTGCCCTTTGATATTGCAGAAACCAACATCAGCTACTACGCGCTTTGTGCGCTGATGTTCAGTGTAGGGCTGAGCGTGGGTAACGACCCGCAAACCCTGAAGAATTTCCGTTCACTCAATCCGCGACTGGTATTCCTGCCCATCATGACGATACTGGGAACGCTAGCAGGCTCCGCAGCCGTCAGCCTGATTCTGACACACCGTTCTATAACGGACTGTCTGGCCGTAGGTTCCGGATTCGGCTATTACTCGCTCTCCAGTATCTTCATTACCGAATACAAGGGAGCCGAGCTGGGCACCATCGCCCTGCTTGCCAATATCAGCCGGGAGATTCTGACACTGCTAGCCGCTCCGTTGCTGGTACGATGGTTCGGAAACCTTGCTCCCATCTCTGCCGGAGGAGCCACGACGATGGACACCACACTGCCCATCATCACACGGACAGCCGGACAGCAGTTTGTAGTAGTTTCCATTTTCCATGGATTTGTAGTAGACTTCAGCGTCCCATTCTTAGTGACATTGTTTTGTTCTATTTAGCTGAAAATGGAAAGGTGAAAGGTGAAAATTTTCCGTTTCCCATTTTCCATTTTCAACTTCCAATTAATCATTAATAATATGAAGACCAAACTTTATACCTTTCTTCTCTCTTCGCTGCTTTGCACCGGTGCCCTGGCAGACAATGAGCCGTGGCAAAACCCGCAAGTCAACGAAATGAACAGAGAACCGATGCACGCCCACTTCACTCCGTTTACGAATGAAGCCAACGCATTGAAACAACGTACCTTGCCCGCCGACGTACGGTTCGACGTTAATTCTGCAACGGAACGCCGTATCACTCTGGACGGCACCTGGAAATTTCTTTTTTCAAAGAACAATGACCTCTGCCCCAAAGACTTTCACAAGCCCGGATTCAGTACCCGCAAGTGGAGTAAAATTGAAGTTCCGGGAAGCTGGGAACTGCAAGGCTTCGATGCACCTATCTATACAGATACCCGTTATCCGTTCCCGCCCAATCCGCCCTACGTGCCTACCGACTACAATCCCGTAGGTGCTTATATCCGCGAGTTCACCGTCCCGGCTAGCTGGGGAGGCATGGACATCTTTCTTGATTTCGAAGGGGTGGAGTCTGCCTACTATGTATGGGTAAACGGCGAATTGGCAGGATATGCAGAAGACAGCCGCCTACCGTCGCACTTCAACATTACCCACCTGCTGAAGAAGGGCAACAATAAACTGGCAGTAAAAGTATTCCGTTATAGCGACGGTTCCTACCTGGAAGGCCAGGACTACTGGAAATACAGCGGCATCGAACGGAGTGTTTATCTCTACGCCCGCCCCCAGAGCCGCGTCAAGGACTTCCGGATGACAGCGGAACTGATAAACAACTACAAGGATGGCGAACTAAAGCTGGACGTATTCCTCCATCGGCCTAAAGCCGGAGAAACGGTGGAAGTCAAGGTAATGGACAAGGACAAGGTTATCTATGACCGGAAAAAGTCCATAACCTCTGCCACAGACACTTTGTTTACCCAGCAGCAAGTGTTCCCGAATGCACGAGCCTGGAATGCCGAAACACCGAACACCTACACGCTGGTAGTCAGCACCTTTGATGCACAAGGAAAACCGCAGGAATCCTTTACGCACCTTTTCGGCTTCCGTACCGTGGAAATGATGAACGGCATGCAGATGATTAACGGCCAGGCCGTCCTCTTCAAGGGGGTGAACCGTCACGAGCACGACCCGCACAAGGGACGTACCATCACCGTAGCTTCCATGATACACGACATCCAGCTGATGAAGCAGTTCAACCTGAACGGTGTACGCAACTGCCACTACCCGAACAACTATGCGTGGTACGAGCTTTGCACGGAATTCGGACTCTATATGGTAGACGAAGCCAACATCGAGAGCCATGGCATGATGTTCCACAAAGATGAGACCCTTGCCAACTACCCCGCCTGGGAGGTGCCTTTCATGCAGCGGATGAGTCGTATGATTGCGCGCGACCGCAACTACTCTGCCATCGTGACTTGGTCCATGGGCAACGAGTCGGGCTACGGCAAGCACTTCGAAACTCTGTATGACTATACCAAGAAGATAGATCCTACCCGTCCCATACAATACGAAGGGGGTGGCTACAACTCCAAGAGCGACATCTATTGCCCCATGTACGCACGCATCTGGAGGTTGCGCCAACACGTGAACCAACGTGATGCCCGCCCCATGATTCTTTGCGAATATGCCCATGCCATGGGTAACAGCGTAGGTAACTTCCAGGACTACTGGGACTTGATTTACAAGTACGACCAGCTGCAAGGCGGTTTCATTTGGGACTGGGTGGACCAGACGTTTGCCATCAAGGACGAAAACCAGCACGACATCTGGGCTTTTGGCGGCGACATGGGATTTGTAGGCGTCGTCAACGACTCCAACTTCTGTGCCAACGGCTTGATTGCTGCCGACCGCACCCCGCACCCACACATCTACGAAGTGAAGAAGGTATTGCAATACATCCATTTCGAACCGCTCGCCTTCACCCCGAACAAGATAAAGGTCACCAACTGGCACGATTTCATCGGATTGGAAGGATATACCCTCCGCTGGGCAGTAGAATGCGACGGCAAGACCGTTCAGAACGGTGAGATGGATTTCCCCAAGATTACTCCCAGAAACTCTGCCAACATAGAATTGCCACTGAAAGCGCTGCCTGCCGACGGCAAGGAGTATTTCCTCACACTGCGTGCATTCACCAAGCACGAAGCGCCATTAGTACCGAAAGGACACGAGGTTGCCATCGAACAATGGGAACTGCCTTCCGTCCCGTCAGCCAAAACCGTTCAGCCGGTGGAGGGAACGTTGACCGTAAACCGCAACAACGAAGCATTGACCGTGAAAGGCAATAACTTCCAGGTAGCTTTCTCTACCCGAAACGGTGAAATGACAGAGCTGAACTACAACGGAAAGAATCTGATTAAGGAAGGGCTGCAACCCAACTTCTGGCGCCCGTTGACTGACAATGACATTCCAAACAGACATCTGATACGCTGCGGCACTTGGAAAAACGCTGGACGCGATGCCAAACTACAGCATATCGAAGTTGCGAAAGCCGGACAAACGGCTACTGTCACTGCGACCTACCGCATGGAAGAACTAGATGCTGATTTGCAGACTCTCTACAAAATCACTCCCGACGGCAAGGTTCAAGTAACCATGCACTTCACCCCCGGCAAGAAGCCATTGAGTGAAATGCCGCGCCTGGGCATGCGCATGATACTCCCTGCCGAATATGAAATGATGACCTGGCTGGGCCGTGGTCCGCAAGAGACGTATGCCGACCGCAAGACGGGAGCATTGATAGGCCTCTACAACGCCACGGTGTGGGAACAATTCCATCCGTATGTACGTGCCCAAGAGACGGCCAATCATTGTGACGTACGCTGGGTGGCCCTACGTAATGCAACCGGCGAAGGCCTGCTGGTAGTGGGCGAGGAACCGTTGAGCGTAAGCGCCTGGAACTTCCCGATGGAGGACATTGAATACCGTCCCTCGCAGATGGAGCGCCGCCACGGTGGAAGCATCCAGAAGAAAGATATGGTATGGCTCAACATCGACCACAAGCAGATGGGCGTAGGCGGTGACAATACTTGGGGAGCACAAGTGCATCCCGAGTACACCATCACTCCACACGAATGGAAATACAGCTTCACACTCGCTCCCCTCGCACCGGAGGACGATGCGGCGGAACAAGCGCACAAATAACCGTTAAATACCTCATTCATATGAAATACAAATTTATACGCATACTCTGCTTCACATTGTTGGCCGCAGGCATCGCATCCTGCACCCCCGGCATGAAAAGCACTACGGAGAAACGGTATACCTTCGCCGACATACTGGACATCTCCTATACTCCCGACACCCTGCACCGCTGCTACGGTTGGTTCACCGACGCCGGCTCATGGATGGGCTTCACGCTGCCCGAACGGCAACAATGGGTCAACGGCTTCTGCGGCCCCTTCAGCCTCGATATGTTCCGCCGCCAGTGGATGGCACAGTCAGCCGCCGTCGTAAGCTTTGCCAAAGATACACAAGAGATTTTTGTTCCGGATTCCACTTGCTATTACCCCGGCGAGCTCTATATGTCGGCACATTCCACCCACGGGAACATCACGCAACGGCTCAACTTCACAAGTGCCTCGACCGCCTTGCTGCGCATCGAAGCCGACACGGCTGAAGACCTGCTGTTCTCCGGTAGCCAATGGGGCAAAGACATCACCGTCAGCGTAGAACAGAACTCCGTCATCGCCCGTCATCCCAGTGGCGAAACCGTAACCGTGACCTTTACTCCTAATGTAGAGCTGGCCAAGACTGACAATAACTATACAGCCCTCGTCCGCTCTCCGCGCTACCCCGTCAACGTAGCCATCTCTTTCTTCACTTCCGAAAAAGAGATGACTGCCGGCCTGCAAAACCTGCCGGGCTTGCTCAATAATCCCACCCCCGCCCTGCAAGCCAATGCCGAACGTTGGGAAGGTTACCTCACCAAGATACTGCGCAAGGACATGAAGCCCGAATACGACCGCATCGCCGTGAAAGCCGTCACCACGCTCATCTCCAATTGGCGGACACACCGCGGCGGATTGCTTCACGAAGGCATCATCCCGAGCCATGCCGTAGGTTATTTCGTCGGCTTCTGGGCATGGGACAGTTGGCGCTTCAGTGCCGGAACCGCCAAGTTCGACCCCGAACTGGCCAAGAACAACATCCGCGCCATGTTCGACTACCAGCAACCGGACGGCATGATTATCGACTGTATCTATACCGACCCCTCCGAGAACAATGCCCGTGACAGCAAACCTCCCTTGGTATGCTGGGCTGTCGACGAAATCTTCACCCATACGGGTGACACCGCCTTCGTTGCCGAAATGTACCCTCAACTGCTCTCCTATTATAAATGGTGGTACGAAAAACGCGACCACAACCGCAATGGCATGTGCGAATACGGTGCTACCGACGGAACACTGGAAGCTGCCGCCTGGGAAAGCGGTATGGACAACGCCATCCGTTTTGACGGCGCCGTGATGCTGAAAAACGAAGGCTACGAGGATGCCTGGAGTATGGATCAGGAGAGTGTGGACTTGAACGCTTATCTGGCACTGGAATGCAAACTGCTGAAGAAGTTCTCCAGCCTGCTGAAGATACCTTTCGACGCACCGGACTACAGTAGCCAGGTAGCCGACTATTTCTTTGACAAGAACATCAACTTCTTCTGCGACCGCCGTCTGAAGGACGGTTCATTCATCGAAGAGCCGGGCTGCGAAGCCTACACTCCGTTGTGGACCCGGATTGCCACACAGGCGCAAGTGGACAGCATGCTGCCCATACTTCAAGATACGGCAAAGTTCTCCACGTATATCCCCTTCCCTACCATTGCCGCCGACAATCCCAAATACAATCCGCGCGGCTACTGGCGTGGCCCCATCTGGCTGGACCAAACCTACTTTGCCATCCGCGGACTGCGCAACTACGGCTACAACCAGCTGGCAGATGAATATACGCTGCAAGTCTTCGACCGCCTAAGCGGGCTGAAAGAGGGTGCTCCCATCCACGAGAACTACGGAACCCATACCGGCGGACGCCTGAAAGCTCCCCATTTCAGCTGGAGCTCCTCACATCTGTTGATGATGTACGACGATTACGGTAAATAAACCGAGTCTCTATATAACGGAACGGTTTGTTTCCATACAGCAAGACACTTTGTTTCTTTCTTTTGAAACAAAGTGTCTTGCTGTATGGAAACAAACTATTTTGTACGTTGAGACAAAGTGTTCCGCTAAAGAGCACAAAAAATATGCTTATTACCGATAAACCTGCACCGGAAGCTCTCCACGCAAAGCTCCCAGCGCATTCAGTACCAATGCTTCCAATTCGTCTTCTCCGGGATAGACGTGAACAGGAGCAAGGAAAGACACGCGCTCCTGCAATCGTGAAGTGATGTACTCGGAATGTGCCATACCTCCCGTAAGCAGAATGGCGTCCACCTTACCATAAAGCACAACAGCAGCAGCGCCCACACACTTGGCTATCTGATAAATCATTGCATTCAGCACCAGTTCCGCGTGCTTGTCCCCCTCCTCTATCCGCTTTACGATGGCAGGAACATCTGTCGTACCCAAATGTGCCGTCAAACCGGCACGACCGGAAATACGCTTCTTCAGTTCCTCTTTGGTAAAACGACCGGAGCTGCAAACGTCTATCAGCTGCCCGGCAGGCAAGGTCCCGGCACGTTCCGGCGAGAAAGGACCTTCACCGTCCAGTGCATTGTTCACGTCGACGGCACGCCCCTTGCAGTGTGTCCCCACAGAAATGCCGCCACCCAGATGGCAGATAACCAGGTTCAAGTTTTCGTATCGGGTGTTGTGCTCGGCAGCATATCTCCGGGCGATGGCACGCTGGTTCAGGGCATGCCAAATGGTGATACGTGGCATCAAAGGCGAACCCGTAATGCGGGCTATTTCATCCAACTCATCCACTACACCGGGATCTGCAATAAAAGCCTGGCAACCGGGAAGCAGAGCTGCCAGTTCGGAAGCAATCAGGCATCCCAAGTTACATGCATGGCTGCGCATCGCATGGGCAATATCATCCAACATGGCGTCATTCACTACATAAACACCACCCGGAATGGGTTTCAATAATCCTCCACGCCCCACGATAGCGTCAAATTCAAAAGGGATTCCATTGTTGTCCAAAGCTTCCAGTACCAACTTCTTGCGGAATTCGAACTGGTCGATGATGCGGGGAAATTGGGAAAGTTCCTCCACCGAATGCCGGATGTTGAGTACCAGACGGGGAGTTTCATCCTCATAGACAGCAATTTTTGTCGAGGTGGAACCGGGATTTACTGCCAGTATTTTCATTGATTACGATTTACAAATTACGAACTACAAATTACTAATTACAATTAAGACTCTTTCACCCCGCTGGTCAGGCAAGCCATGGCAATGCTGTAATATTTGGACAAACCAGAATCGCTACGCGACGGTAATACCACCGGACATGAGGGTCCTTGCAGCAACCCGGCCATATCGGCATGAGAAAACAGAGATACAGCCTTATAAAAAGCATTTCCCGATTCGATGTTTGGGAATATCAACACATCCGCCTCCCCGTCAATCGGTGATACAATGCCTTTGATGTTACCGCTCGTCTTCTCACAAGAGGTCTTCACATCCAGCGGACCGTCGATGATGACATTGCCGAACTCTCCGGCTTCCGCCAGTTCCACAATATTCACATAGTCCAAAGAATGGGGGAATTTGGCGCTGACCTTCTCCGTGCAATGAATCAGCGCGATACGTGGCTGCTCTATCCCGAAATGGCGGCAAGTATGAATGGCATACCAAATCATTTCAATGCGCTGTTGAAGCGTCGGGCGGGGAATGACCGCAGCATCGGAGAAAAAGAGCAGTTTATCGTAAGTAGGTATCTGCATCACGGCCAGATGGGTCAGAATCTTTCCTTTAGGCAACAAACCATGCTCCTTGTCCAGAATGGCACGTAGCAAATTGTCGGTATTGATGATGCCTTTCATCAGGATATCTGCTCCACCCTCGCGTACGATACGCACCGCCTCACGTGCAGCCTCATCAGAATCTTCTATATGCAAGGTACTGACATATTGAGGATATTTCTTCAAGGTGGGATATTTTTCCAATATGGCAGAATCGCCAATCATCAGAAATTCCGCAATCCCCTCCTCCAAGGCACGGGATATGGCATATTCTGTATTAGGGTCATTGGCACAGACTACCGCAATACGTTTCCTCTTATTCAAGGTTTTCAGGTGGGCTGTTAACTGGGCAAAGTTCCGTATTGGTTCCATAACGTTAGATTTTTAGCAAATATCTAAAAAAATGTCGAGAAATGCAGCATTTATCCCGTTGAAATTTTATATGTTTAATATCATTTTGATATATTCACTACAGATGACACGAATTTGCACAGAACATATTCCCCTCTCCTCGCTCTCTTCTGTTAAAAATCCGTGTTAATCTGTGATATCTGTGGTGAATTATGTACTTTTGCCCAAAATAGATTGATAATATAGTATGGGTAGTCTTATTTTCCCTCCGTATCTGCAGGAAGGTGACCGTGTCATTATTCTCTCCCCTTCCAGCAAGATTGACAAATCTTTCCTGAAAGGCGCCTACAAACGTTTGAAGTCCTGGGGGCTGGAAGTCGTATTCGCAAAGCATGCGGGGAATTCCAACGGAACGTATGCAGGAAGTATCCGGCAACGCCTCGAAGACCTGCAGGAAGCCATGGACGATGAAGAAGCCAAAGTCATATTCTGTAGCCGGGGCGGTTACGGAGCCGTGCATCTGATAGGCAAACTGGATTTTACCAAGTTCAGGCAGCATCCCAAATGGCTCATCGGATTCAGTGACATCACCGCCCTCCATAATCTGTTCCAGCAGAACGGCTTCGCGTCGTTGCACGCCCCCATGGCGCGCCATCTCACAGTAGAACCGGAAGACGACTTCTGCACACAAGCACTGAAGGATGTACTGTTCGGGCAGGCATTGGGAGGAACGGAAGCATTCAGTTATGTCTGCCCGGGGCACAAACTAAATCATAAAGGAAAGGGAAAAGGCGTGTTGCGCGGCGGCAATTTGTCAGTGTTCTACGGGCTGCGCGGCACTCCGTACGACATTCCCGCCGAAGGCACCATTCTCTTCATCGAAGATGTGGGAGAACGCCCGCATGCGGTGGAACGCATGATGTACAATCTCAAACTGGGCGGTGTCCTCGACAAGCTTTCCGGCCTCATCATCGGACAATTCACCGAATACGAGGAGAACAAGTCCCTGGGAAAAGACCTATATGGTGCATTGGCCGATTTGGTGAAGGAATACGATTATCCGATATGTTTCGATTTTCCCGTCGGACATGTCAGCATGAACGTACCGTTGATAAACGGTGCTGCGGTAACATTGGAAGTTGGAAAGAAAGAAGTGAAACTAAGTTTTAATACAGAAAGAGAATGAAACGGAATTATACATTCATCCCGTTGCTGCTGTTGCTGATTGTAGCGATAGTGGCATGCAGCAACAACAGCAGCAAGTCTGCAGCCGATAATAACAGTGAGGGCGATGCGACCCAAGCGACTGTCCAAGTGCCTCAGTTCAGTGCAGACAGTGCATACCAATACATACAGACCCAAGCGGATTTTGGTCCGCGCGTGCCCAACACCGCCGCCCACAAAGCCTGCGGAGAATTCCTTGCCAAGAAGCTGGAGGAATTCGGCGCCAAAGTATACAACCAGTATGCCGACCTGGTGGCTTACGACAACACCATCCTGAAGGCGCGCAATGTTATCGGCGCCTATAATCCGGAAAGCAAAAGGCGTGTACTGCTCTGTGCCCATTGGGACAGCCGCCCTTATGCCGACCAGGATGCTGACAAGACGAAGCATCACAGCCCCATCCTGGGTGTGAACGATGGAGCCAGCGGTGTAGGCGTATTGCTCGAAGTGGCCCGCCAACTGCAACAGCAGGCTCCAGCCATCGGTATCGACATCATCTTCTTTGACGCCGAAGACTATGGCATCCCCTACTTCTATCAAGGTGCATACAAGAACGACACTTGGTGCCTGGGCTCGCAATATTGGGGACGAGTACCCCATGTAGACGGTTATAATGCCCGCTACGGCATCCTGCTTGACATGGTGGGCGGAAAGAATGCCACCTTCTACAAAGAACAGTTCTCTCAAAGAACCGCCGGTAAGTACGTGAACAAGATATGGAACACAGCCCACCGCCTGGGCTTCGGCAACTTCTTCCCCAAAGAAAAAGGCACCGAAGTGACGGACGACCATATGTATGTATACAACCTGCGGCAGATTCCCTGCGTGGACATCATCAACTATGACCCGAACTGCGACACCGGCTTCGGTGACTTCTGGCACACGATAGACGACACCATGGACATCATCGATAAGGGCACTCTCAACGCCGTGGGACAGACCTTGCTGGAAGTCATCTACAATGAGAAATAGACCATCAAATAGTAAATCGTAAATAGTAAAATAGTAAATCCCATGATAAGTATCAACGAAGTACAAGATGAAGTAATTGCCGAATTCAATGATTTCGACGATTGGATGGACCGGTACCAACTTCTTATTGATTTAGGAAACGAGCAGGAACCGCTCGACGAAAAATACAAGACGGAACAAAACCTGATTGAAGGTTGCCAGAGCCGCGTATGGCTGCAGGCAGACGAAGTGGACGGAAAAATTATTTTCCAGGCCGAAAGCGACGCACTGATTGTGAAAGGAATCATTTCACTGCTTATCAAAGTACTCTCCGGGCACACACCGGATGAGATACTGAATGCCGACCTCTATTTCATTGATAAAATAGGACTGAAGGAACACTTGTCGCCCACCCGTAGCAACGGACTGCTGTCTATGGTAAAGCAGATGCGAATGTATGCGCTGGCCTTCAAAGCGAAAGGCATCTAAAGGTTACGACCGACAATATATAAACTAATAATCAGCAGATTATATTTACCGGATGTTTACCCTATAATGTAAAAGCCGTTACTCCAGAATGTAACGGCTTTTACATTATGAAGTAACGACGTTTACCATAGTATGTAAAGGCGTTTACCGTAGTATGTAAAGGTGTTTACTGTAGTACGTAAACGGAGTTTCTTAAGGCGGTAAGCATTTCAACCTCTACTTGCGCCTTCTTCTCCCTATTTATCCCTCCTTAAACTCCAGTATATCCCCCGGCTGGCAATCAAGTTCCTTACAGATTGCTTCCAGTGTAGAGAAACGGATGGCCTTAGCCTTTCCGGTTTTGAGAATAGAGAGATTGGCAGGCGTAATATCAATCTTCTCCGCCAGTTCGCCCAAAGATATCTTTCTTCGGGCCATCATTATGTCAAGGTTTACTATAATCATATAATTGTGTTCTATTTATCAATTATTCTTTTCCCACTCACACCTAAATAGTTAAGTCCTGTTCTTCCTTTATCTTCACCCCGGCGGCAAATATCTCGGTGAAAAGAATTATAATAACCAGGGATGTGAAATCCGTATCATGCGATGCAACCACTTCATAGCCCAGCAGAGCCACTTGCTTCACTGCTTCAAGATGATTCAGCCAATCGTGCAAAGTCATCAAGCCGTACAATGCAGCAAACGAATAAGTAAAGAAACGCAACCGGGCTACATTATCCGAAGTAAACACTTCCCGCTTTGAGATGGATACCAGCAAACGTATCAGGCAATAGATTCCTACAAAGAAAGGAATGATGGCAAACATGGCAAAGAAGTTCACTATGGAACTCCAGACAGTGGGGACAATCACAGTGCCTATTCTCTTTACCTGATAAGGTACTGACTTATCGGCAAAACGATTCGTCAAGGAATCGACTGCTGTCGTTTCCAAAGGTCTTACATCCACATATACCTTATCAAATAAACCGGAATACTCCGGCTGTGGAGTTCCCGAATGCACATTTACACTATTGTAACCCTCAAGAAAACTATTCTTCATATCCACCCAGCCCGCTATCATCGCATAGGTAAACTCTGCAACAATGACCAATATAGCCAGGATACCCAATATACTTATCTTTTTCATAATCCTCCCCCCACATTAAACCGTTAAATCCTGCTCTTCCTTTATCTTCACGCCGATGGCGAATATCTCGGTGAACAATGCCAACAGCATATAATTGAACCAAGCATACTTGAAAGAATAAGGCAACACCTCGTATCCCTCCAGCTGCACTTGAGAAGCCAAGTCATGATAGATGCCCCATTGCTGCAACTCGAATAAAAGACTCACCGAAATCAGCGCATAGACAAAAATGCGCATCCGACGCACATTCTTGCGCACAAACACCTCGCCTTTCGTGGCAGTAAGCACCAGCCGCGCCACACTATAGAACCCGTAAAGCGCAAACAGTCCCGCAGGAAACAGCAAGAACGATACCCACCGCCACTTCGTACTACGGAAACCTTGCACCGATACCTCACTTGTATTGCAATACATGGGCGTATCCTGTGCCGCACTAATCAAAGTATCGGCAGGCAGCGTATCATCTGCCCGCACCAAAAGTGACACGGAGGGTAAGGCATGAAAATCCTTCTGGTCGCCCGCCTCATTCCAGCCGTCCATAAATCCACTAAACATATCCGTTACAACACTACCAATAAACACTACCAAAGCCAGGAAGGCACATACTCTGATTTTATTCATATCTCTGTCCGTTCTTCTTATTATTAAATCGTCAAATCCTGCTCTTCCTTCATTTTCAATCCAATGGCAAACACTTCACCTACAATCAGCGAACAAAGCCCAAGTACCAGCGTGGTAGTGCTCACCAATTCTGAGAGGCTCAGCTCGTAACCATGCAGCGAGAATACGGTATCGATACCTATAAAATCAAGATATGATGACGCAAAGGTACAGCAGAAGCTGACAACCAGTGCCATTCCCAATCGACGCAGCCGACGTACATTCCGCCAGTTGAAGATGTCGGACTTGTTGATAGAGATTATCAAGCGGATAAACAATACTACCGCCCAAAGAGAAAAGCCCAAATGCAGATATATCAGCAAATACTTTGCCACCACTTTCCCAACAGAATCATGAGAATTTACGCTGACCATCAACGAAGAGTAGGCTGCAGGCACATAACTCCTGCTTTTCTCATTGTAGACGGAATCCCTGAAGAAATCAAACGACTCCATGGAAGAAGGTATCAGGTTGACAACCTTCAGGTTCATCAGTTCCTTGTAGGCAGCAATGTCACTCCCTTTCTTTCCCAGCTCCAGTCCGGTCTGCGCCCCCATCTTGGCTCCCAGAAAGATATAGTACCCCTGCTCCAATACCGAGTAACTCAGTACAAGCATTACCACCAGGCAGAGAATGTTCAATCTTCTTTTCATAATTCAGTTGTTGTTGTATTAGTATCAGATATATTATATTTATTCAGTTGTTTCAAGGAGAGTAGAAGCAACAATATGAAAACCACTGCCCAAACCAGTACATACGGGTTACTCAGCAGATGTGTCACATCCTCCATTTCAGGATGTTTCAGGCTCAGATAGACAGACAAGCCGTTATTCATGATATGTATCAGAATACATGCCATAAGACTCCGTGTCTTATAATAAAGCCAGGCAAGCAAGAAACCGATGAGGCAAGCACCTATTATCTGAACCGGATTCAGATGAAAGATACCAAATATCAACCCGGAAAACAAGATAGCCTTTGCCGGGCTATATCTGCGAAGCAGCTCCTTGGTAATGGCACCACGGAAAAGCAGTTCTTCCAGTACGGGTCCCAAAACAGAAATACAGAGAATACCCAGCCAACCGGATTGCAGTATATCAAATGTCTGGTCCAACAAATTGGGCAAAAAAGTAAGTTCGGACATCAGAAGACCTATTATACATATGGAAGTCATTCCGGCAAGCAGGCTCCATGCCAGATAAGGGACTGACACCGGAGAATACAGATGCTTGTCTCCCGTCAGGTAGTTCTTGCGCCACAAGTACAGTCCCATGAAAACAAAGCCCAGCAGCATGGTAGGCGCCACAGCAATCTGACCAGCCTTGTCCATGTCGAAAGTTCCATAAGCGAAATACGTATACAGCAGACAGAAAGGTCCTGCAAACAGTGCTCCTACAATCTGCATCAAAAAGTAAATCAATACTAGTTTTATTGCCGTTTTCATTGTTCTATTCGTCTAAAAGTTCGCAAAGATACACATTTTCTCTGTCAATCCGTCAAGCTGTGGCAACAAGTCCCATCAGCAGCACCATCACTGTAGAAAGTGACAATACCAATAGTGTAATACTCATGAATGCTCTTCTCATAACCTAAACCCCTCCCTCATTTCTATATTGTTCTTCATTTATTTTACTGCCAGGAGCAATACGTCTTCCTCCGCAGTGGCATGTTCCACCAACAGATTCCAGTCGTTGTCCTTCTTACTCCATTTGTAACTCAAGTAGTTGATGTCATCTCCCGCCTGCAGATAAACAGCTTTTTCCTTCACATCGGAGTAGGCATTCGTCTTGTTGTCCCACAAGGCATATTCCACATCCGTACCGGCTTCCGTATAATTGTAGTTCAAGCAATAGAAGCGTTCAAACGCCTGCTCAATCTCGTTCCATCTCAACGCCTCCTTCTGTATCGTACGCCCTTGGGCATCATAGGTGAAATTGTATTTCAAATGGTTCTGCAGAAACTTACCGTTCTCTACTTTATATACAATTTGGGACTCCACCTGATTTCCGTTCATCACTTCATTATAGGCAAAGTTTTCCTGGATATTACCACCAAAAGCATTTATCACTACTGTCACTACAAAAATTGTTGTCATTACTAAAGTTTTCATACCGTTATTGTTTTATTAGTTCTTTATTTTGTTTTTCGATAATCATTTATCGTTTTTCGATATGCAAATAAAAGGCCTTTTTTTGATATGACAAAGAAAAACAGAAAATATTTATCGAAAAACAATAAAAAAAACGCGTTTTACGATAAATATACAGAAAACAAACACTTCAAACGGGAAAATACATAGAACTGCAAGGGGATAAATGACCTCGCCTTATGTTTATAAAGAAAGAATGGATTTAATCTCCACCTCGTCACGGTGAAGCTGGGCAATAAGTTCTTCTATACTGTCGAATTTCAGTTCAGGACGGGTGCGGCGCACAAAGGAAAGACGCATCGGCTGCTGATAAATATCAGCATCAAACCGGAATATATGGACCTCAATACTGCGATCGGGTCCGTTCTCCAACGTAGGCCGGTAGCCAATGCTTAGCATACCGCCGTACTCCTTGCCTTCAACACAGACACGGACGGCATACACACCATCGCAGGGAATCAGCTTGTCAGGATCGGAAACACGGAGATTAGCCGTAGGGAAACCTATCTTACGCCCCACCTGATAGCCACCGACAACCGTACCGTCCAAAAAGAAATCATATCCCAGATACTCGGCAGCTTCCGAAACGTTTCCCTCCAGCAACAGACCGCGAATAGCCGAGGAGCTGACAGTAACCTCCGTTACCGATGTCTCCTTACTATAAGAATACGCGCGCGCAAGAAGCACCTCCATACCCAATTCGCGACCATAGTGCACATAGTCTTCAAAACCCTCGCTGCGGTTATGCCCGAAACGATGGTCGTACCCCACTACCAAAGCTTGTATCTGATAGCGATCCTTCAGTATGGACATGAATTCCCGTGCCGAAAGCCGGGCTATTTCAGGAGTAAAATCAAGCATCATGCAATAATCCACCCCAGTCTTGGCAAGCAGGGAAACTTTCTCATCACAAGTGGTCAATAACTTCGGATGATAATCGGCCTGCATCACTTTACGCGGATGTACCGGAAAAGTCACGACCGACGAAGCAAGCCCACGCTCGGCAGCTACCGCACACACTTGCTCTATCAGGTAGCGGTGTCCCCGATGTACTCCGTCAAAGAAACCGATAGTGGCTACACTTGGACGGGAACCAATGTCCGATGTTTCACAAAACAACTGCATGTCTCCAATCCTCGTGGGCCTTTGGCGTATAGGTAGAAATACCCAACGCCTCCGCTGTCCGGCAATTGGCCTCAGAATCGTCAATGAAAAGAGTCTCGTTGGGAAGAATACCGGTCTCATCCAGTACTTTCTGAAATATATCGGCATCCGGTTTTGCCATCTTCATCTCATAAGAGAGATAGATATGCTCAAAAAAGTCCTCCGCACGGAAAGCCTTGTAGCGAAACGCGTGCAGACACGACCATTGCCAATGGATTTCATTGGTGTTGCTCAGCAGATAGACCACATATTTTTTGCGCAGTTCCAACAGTAAATCCAATTTAAAAGTAGGAATACTCACTAGGAAACTGTTCCAGGCGTCATCTATCTGGGCATCAGTCACCGGTTTCCCTATCTTTCCACGAATCACTTCCCGGAACTCCGCACTGGTAATCAACCCTTTTTCATATTTCTGGAAGAAATCCTGCTGGTGATAGAGGTCCAACATGACTTCCACGTCCGGCAATCCCAGCTTTCTGAAATTCTCTAAACAGCGCTGGCGGTCCAAATCAATCAGAACTCCGCCAAAATCAATAATAAGGTTCTTGATTCCTCTTCTTTTCATCACTATTTCTGTGTTAAACGTCGGATAAGGCGAACCAGTTCACCTATCCACAAAACAAACGAGGTAGAAACGACAATCGTCATCCAAGTCATAAAATCGAGCGGCACTGTGCGGAATACAGCTCCACCAAACTGTACAATCAGTATCTGTCCGCCCAAAATGGCAAGTATAATCAGCTCCATGCCATAAGATTTAGAAATGCCCTTGAACGCCGAGTCCGAAGTGCCGAACACACGTGCATTGAACAAGTTCCAGAACTGAAGCATAACAAAGAACGTGAAGAACACAGTCAACCGATAGGTAGTCATCCCCCCCTCTTCACTGTTAAACCAGAAGAGCATTCCCATAAGTAATACCAGAAAGGCAAAGCCCATTCCCAAAATGTAATACCTCATGGACTTGGTTATAATGAAATCCGTACTCTTACGCGGTTTTTCCTTCATCACGCTCTCACTGGGTGGAATGGACGCCAGGGCCAGGGCCGCAAACGTATCCATAATCAGGTTCACCCACAACATCTGCGTGACGGTCAAAGGAAGCGTCGTACCCACCAGTGAACCCAGGAGAACGATAAACAAAGCCACAAAATTGATAGTCAGTTGAAAAACAATGAAACGCTGTATATTCTTATATAGAGAACGTCCCCACATCACGGCCGTACCTATACTGTTGAAGGAGTCATCCAGCAACGTGATGTCGCTGGCCTCCTTGGCAACGGAAGTCCCGGTACCCATCGAAAGTCCCACTTGCGCATGGTTCAACGCAGGAGCATCATTCGTGCCGTCACCCGTCACAGCCACTACCGCACCTTTCTGCTGCAACAGTTGCACCAGACGCTGTTTGTCTGTGGGGCGTGCACGCGACATTATCTTCAAGTCCATCACACGGTCCAATGCCTCCTCATCCGTCAATTCGGCAAATGCAGCTCCCGTAATGCGGTTCTTTTCCGTATCCTCCGGTTTCCACAGACCAATCTGGCGTGCTATCTCGGTAGCCGTACCCGGTGTATCTCCCGTCACAATCTTCACTCCGATACCTGCCGACTGGCATTTGGCAACGGCCGCAGGCACATCCGGACGGATAGGGTCACTGATGGCAACCACACCGAGGAACGACAAGTCATTTTCAGCAACCAATGACACACAATCAGACGCTTCCGCATCATCCACAATCTTGAATGCAAAGCCAAGTGTACGCATAGCCATATTCTGGTAGTTGAGCAACTGAGCCTCCACTGTAGAACGGTATTCCACCGCATCCACACGCTTGCCGTCCAACATGACATCCTTGCATTTACCCAAAACAATCTCGGGAGCTCCCTTCACATACAGCACCTTCTTCCCAATCAAGGGAGATTGCACCAGAGTAGCCATGAATTTTCTTTCCGTAGAGAAAGTCAGCTGGTCGATAACCGTAGCTTTCTCACGCAGCGCCAGATAGTCGCATCCTTGGCTGTTCAGCCAAAGCAGCAGTGCCACCTCCGTGGGGTTACCCACCCCTTTCGGCTTCTCGCCAGTCACCTCTTCTTCCAGGAAAGCAGTGGAGTTAGCACTGATACCTTCCATTACCAGCTTGCTGAGGTCATCATTCCCCAGCTGCCCGTTATTCTTCAAACCATAGAAATTGGGTTCATGCACCTGCATCAGATTTTGGGTCAATGTACCGGTCTTGTCGGTACAAATCACTGTAATGGCTCCCATCGTCTCGCATGCATGCATCTTGCGCACCAGGTTGTTGGTGGAGAGCATGCGGCGCATATTCAACGCCAGACTGAGTGTCACGCTCATCGGCAAGCCTTCGGGCACAGCCACCACAATCAGGGTAACCGCCATCATAAAGTATTGCAAAGTAGCCTGCAAGGCCGGCAGCCAATCACGGAAGGTATGAAATGAAGAAAAGTCATAAACCAGTACCACATCCTTTACAAAGAAAATGAGAAAAGCCAGACCCGCTACGGAAAAGCCAATCTTTCCAATCAGATTGGCCAATTTGGTCAACTGAATATTCAGTGGAGTAGGTTCCGTATTCTGTTCGGTACTTTGACGTGCCACTTTACCGATTTCCGTAGCATCGCCCACAGCCTCCACACGCATGGCGCCATGTCCATCCACCACCGTTGTACCGCGTAAAATGCGGTTGGAAGCATACGTAGCCTCTTCGTCAAAGTCGGCTTCTACGGTAGTTTTCGTCACTACCGGCTCACCGGTCAGATTCGATTCGTTCACTTGCAGGGAAATGGCTTCCAGCAATTCACCGTCCGCCGGAACCTCTTCACCGGTTTCCAGCACCACGATATCACCCACCACTACATCTTTACGGGGAATCTCCTGCACATGTCCGTTACGAATTACTTTCACCAAAGTTTCTTCGTTCACTGCATTCAGCAGGTCAAACTTCTTTCCGGCATCATATTCAAAGAAGAAACCGATACCGGTAGCCAGCAGAATGGCTACTATAATGCCGATAGTCTCGGCATATTCATTCTCTACAATGGAAATAATCAAAGAAAACAGAGCGGCAACCAGCAATACCCTTACTACGGGGTCCTCAAACTTCTCCAGATACAATTTCCATAAAGAAGGCCGTTTAGGAGGCGTCAATAAATTTACTCCATGTTCCTCGCGGCTCTTCCGCACTTGTTCGTCGGTCAGCCCGACATGATAATAATCATCCTTTATTGCAGTCATGCAAGTCTTTAGGTTTAATTTTGGAACGCAAAAATACAATAATAATCCGGGAAAACAATACCTATATAATGATTAGTGATTAATTGACTGTCATCGATTCTCTTTTTCCCTTACCAGTTTCGGTCCGGTTGCAGGCTCCCACGGCAATGTGAACCAGAAAGTCGAACCTGCCCCTTCTTCCGATTCCACGCCTATTTCGCCTCCCTCAATTTGCGGACAATGGTCTGGCAAATGGAGAGCCCCAGTCCGGTACCTTCCTTTCCCTGCTTCAGCTTGACGAAACGTTCAAAAACATGTGGCAACTTCTCCTAAGGAATACCGGTTCCCGTGTCTTTTACGTAGAAATAACTTTGCACAATTTCCAGTAACAGTATCTCCTCCTCGCCCGTCGATGCAGAGGCCAGCAATTCCGAGAATCCGACAATTACGTTCAACGGAGTACAGACTTCATGGCTCATATTCGCCAGAAACACCGATTTGGAACAGCCGGCATTCTCTATGGCATCCCGCATAATCGCCCAGAACAGCTTGTCGGCCATTTTCATAAATGTTGTTTTAATAAGAAACAAAAATAGACTATTTTGTTCAACAATAAAACAAAAAGGGCTTTTAAACGTTATTATAGAAGAATAAACCTAAAAAAGAAATTTATGGAAAAGTACATTTGCACTGTATGCGATTATGTCTATGACCCTGAATTAGGCGACCCTGAAAATGGAATAGAACCGGGAACATCTTTCGAAGACCTTCCCGAAGATTGGGTTTGCCCCTTGTGCGGAGTAGGCAAAGAAGAATTTGAGAAAGCGTCCTAAGACGCTTTCTTTTCTTTTATATCGCTGCTGGCTTCCACTACATTCACCACATAGTCGCCCAGCTTTTCACATTCTGCAATGATGTCCATATAGTAAACACCCATCTGGTAATCATATTCCTTGTTATTCACATCCAAGATATTCTGATTCTTCAGCTGATTGCGGTAATTATTGATTTCGTTCTCTAAATTAAAGGACTTGTTCACATCCGCGCCCGCATGCTCCGGATGTTCCACCACGACAATCATCTGCTCCAAGGCATCATCCGTCAGCTTCATCATGAAATGGATATGCTCGTACTGCTTCTCAGTGAAATCCTGGTTGGTCTGGCGCTTGCGGTTGATGGTACGTGCCAGATTATAGCAGCTGTCGCCGATGCTCTCTATCTCCGTCACTTCACGCAGCATGGCACGTATCTGCAACTTACTTTCCGAACTCAGGCGCCCTTCGGACACTTGATTCAGATAATTGGCAATCTCCAGCTCCATGCTGTCACTGATATTCTCGTACTTCTCCACACGGCTGAACACTTTGTTGAAATCATCATCCTTCTCCGTATGCAGCAAGTCCTGCACCATTCCGAACATACGGCGGGTACGTTCGGCAAAGAGATGTATTTCCTTGCTTGCCTGCAGGATGGACAGCTCTGCCGTAGAAAGCATACCGCCCGAGATAAAACGCAAGCGATATTCCTCGTCCTGCTCCTTCATTGGAATAATGGCACAGACCGTACGTTCGATAAACTTCACGAACCATATCAATATCAGCACGTTGCAGATATTGAAGCAAGTATGGAATGCCGAAAGCTTGAAGGATACGGCCACAGCCGGATCTTTAGTACCCATCACGTTCTCTACGAACCATGACACAGCCTCGGTAAAGGGGGTGAAAAGACACAACACCCATATCACACCAAACACATTGAATACCAAATGAGCCAAAGCAGCCCTCCTCGCCTGCGTATTACCGGTCAGCGCCGCAAGGTTTGCCGTGATGGTTGTACCGATATTCTCTCCCAAAACCAGTGCTGCCCCCAATTCGAAACTAATCCAGCCGTTGGCGCACATAATAAGCGTAATGGCCATAGTTGCCGCAGATGCCTGCACAATCATGGTCAACACCGTACCGATACCCACAAAAAGGAGTATGGAGATAAAGCCCATGTCGGTATAGTCCTGCACAAATGACAGCATATCAGGATTCTGGCTCAAGTCAGGAGCATTGTTTTTCAAATAGGAAAGCCCCATGAACAAGAATGAGAAACCGAAAATAAATTCACCGACAGACTTGCGGTTACTTTTTTGAGAGAAGAGGAGAGGAATGCCGAAAGCAAGAAGAGGAAGAGCAAAGGCGGCAATGTCCACCTTGAAACCTAAAGCTGAAATAATCCATGCCGTAACAGTCGTACCGATATTAGCACCCATTATGACACCTATGGACTGTGAAAGCGTTAACAACCCCGCATTGACAAAACTTACAACCATCACCGTGGTTGCAGAGGAAGATTGTACAAGTGCTGTAATCAGCACGCCCGTCAACACACCGGTCACTCTGTTGGTTGTCATTGCGGTCAATATTTTCCGCAGTCTGTCACCGGCAAATTTTTGAAGCCCCTCACTCATAATCTTCATTCCGTAAAGAAACAGTGCCAATGAGCCGAGTAGCTTTAAAAAATCATAAAAAGAATATTCCATCTTTAATTATTTAAGGTGTTTCATTCCTTCACGTGTTATAATGTCCTATATTTAACGTGTCAACCCACTAAAAACGAGACATCATGAAACACATGTTACAAATTTGTTGCAAAAATAATAATATTTCTAAAGAATTCCCTATAGGGAGCTCACTTTTGGATATTTATTACGGTTTTAATCTAAATTTCCCCTATCAGGTAGTCAGTGCAAAAGTCAACAACCGTTCCGAAGGACTGAATTTCCGTGTATACAACAATAAGGATGTAGAGTTTCTCGACATACGTGACTCCTCAGGCATGCGCACCTATGTCCGTTCCCTCTGCTTCATTCTTTACAAAGCTGTCAGCGAGCTGTTTCCGGAAGGAAAACTGTTCGTAGAGCATCCGGTATCCAAAGGTTACTTCTGTAACTTGCGCATCGGCCGTTCCATAGAGCTGGAAGATGTGACCGCCATCAAGAAACGGATGCAGGAAATCATCGCCGAAAACATCCCCTACCATCGTGTAGAATGCCACACCACCGAGGCTGTGCGTATCTTTAGCGAACGGGGCATGAACGACAAGGTTAAGCTGCTGGAAACCTCCGGCTCGCTATATACCTATTATTACACATTGGGCGATACCGTAGACTACTACTACGGCAACCTGCTGCCCAGTACCGGGTTCATCTGGCTGTTCGACATCGTGAAGTATTACGACGGCCTGCTGCTGCGTATCCCCAACAAGGAGAACCCGAATGTACTGGAAGAAGTGGTGAAACAGGAGAAGATGCTCGACGTATTCAAGGAACACCTGCGCTGGAACTACATCATGGGGCTGAGTAACGTGGGCGACTTCAACCTGGCTTGCGAGACAGGCCATGCCACCGACCTCATCAACGTAGCCGAAGCCCTGCAGGAGAAAAAGATAGCCCAAATAGCTGACGACATCTACCACCGCGGCGAAAACGGAAACCGGGTGAAGCTCGTACTCATCTCCGGTCCATCGTCCTCCGGAAAGACGACTTTCAGCAAGCGGCTCAGCGTGCAGTTGATGACCAACGGCCTGCGTCCCTATCCCATCTCGCTGGACAACTACTTCGTAGACCGTGAAGACACCCCACGCGACGAAAACGGAAACTACGACTACGAATCACTCTATGCCCTCGACCTCGAACTCTTCAACACCCAGCTGCAGGCATTGCTCCGTGGCGAAGAAGTGGAGCTGCCCCGTTTCAACTTCAACCTCGGGAAGAAAGAGTACAAGGGCGACAAACTACGCATCGACGAGCATACCATCCTCATCCTGGAAGGAATTCATGCCCTGAACCCTGAACTGACACCACAGATTCCCGCCGCCAGCAAATACAAGATTTATGTATCCGCCCTGACCACCATCTCGCTGGACGACCACAACTGGATTCCCACCACGGACAACCGCCTGCTGCGCCGCATCATCCGCGACTTCAACTACCGCGGCTACTCGGCACAAGAGACCATTTCACGCTGGCCCAGTGTACGTGCCGGCGAGGACAAATGGATATTCCCCTACCAGGAAAATGCCGACGTTATGTTCAACTCCGCCCTCTTATTCGAATTCGCCGTGCTCCGCTGCCACGCAGAGCCCATCCTTACCAGCGTTCCACGGAACTGTCCGGAATACGCAGAAGCCTACCGGTTGCTGAAATTTATCAAATATTTCACTCCCGTGCAGGACAAAGAAATTCCGCCGACATCCTTGCTAAGAGAATTTTTAGGAGGCAGCAGCTTCAAATACTAAGTTTTTTATTCTAACTTTGTGAGTAAATAAAACAAACGTACATATGAAAAAAATTATTTCGACACTTCTCTTAGCGACTTTCTGCATCTTTATTCAACTCCATGCGCAAAACCGCGCGGACGAATTGATGAAACAAGCGCAAGAAAATCTTACGAAAAAGGAATATATCAAAGCTCGCTATCTTTTCTTGCAAGCCTACAATGCCTTTGCCACGCAAGACAAATATGCCCAGGCAGTGGAATGCGGCGTCAATGCCAGCGCCCTCTACCACCGGGAAAATTACTATAAAGAAGCTTTTGAACTGTTGCGCGGTGCCGAGCAAGTAGTGGCAACCGGCGAACAGAAAACAGGAAAGGCCATGCCCAACCTGCGCTTCCGCATCAACAAGGAGCGCCTACAAATGTATATCAACTTGAAGAATCCCACACGCGCCAAGGAACAGCTGGCCAAACTGGAAGAGACCGCCAAAGCTTCTCACAACGACTCTCTGAGTAACGACCTGCTTTATACACAAGCCAATTATTACTACACCTTCGGTATGACCACACAAGGTGATGTGGCTAGCAACCGCCTGATAGGGCAATATAAGGAACAAAAGAACTACGCCAAAGTAGACGAATACTACAAGACTCTCATCAGCATTGCCCGCAAGGCAAACAATGCCGGACTGGTGGCACGCACATACGACAAGTATATCATTTGGGCCGACTCTGTAAAAGCGCTTACCTCCCAAGAGGAACTGAACGCCCTAAAGAAGAAATACGATGAAAGCCTGGCTACTATCCAGGAGAAGGACGATTCCCTGAGCGCCAAGCAGTACATCATCATCGGGCTTTGCATACTCGCCGCCATCCTTGCCGCCGCACTGGTATTCGGCGCCATCGTATTGCTGCGTTTCATCATCCTCACCCGTAAACAGAAGAAAGCCATCAGCACTACCAATGAGCACAATGAGCTGAAAACCAAATTTATCCAGAACATTTCCACCCAGATGGAACCGACACTGGACACGCTCGACGCCTCACTGCCGGGCGTAAAAGCCCTGTATGCATTCTCCAACCATATCCAGGAACTGTCCGAGTTGGAAACTACCTTGTCCGAACCCTACGAAATGCAGGAAAAGAATATCTCCACTTTCTGTGAAGACATCATGGACAAAATCAAAGGGATGACACAAGAGGATGTCACCTTGACCGTGAACGCTCCAAAACTGAATGTGAAAATCAACCCTGAGCAACTGGAACGCATCTTGCTGCACCTGTTGAAGAACGCTTCCGAGCACACCCCTGCTGGAGGGAAAATATGGCTGGACTTCAAGAAACGCGGTGCGCACACCCACCAGTTCATCATCAGCGACACCGGTTGCGGTATCCCCGAGGAGCAACGCGAAAACATCTTCAAGCCTTTCACCGAAGTAAAGGACTTGACGCAAGGCGACGGTCTGGGACTACCCATCTGCTCACTGATTGCCACCAAGATGAACGGTAGCCTGACACTGGACAGCAGCTACAACAAGGGAGCACGGTTCGTTCTGGAACTACACGCATAAACCATACATATTGTATTTGAAAGCCGCTTGTCACCGGCATTACCGGGACAAACGGCTTTCTGTATATATTAAAAATGTGGTTGTCAACGTAATGCCTCCACCTCTTCCGGCGTCAGCGGAATTTTCTTACCCAAACGGCGCGCTCCCGTTTCGGTAATCAGATAATCCTCCTCATTGCGGATGCCACCGAAATTACGGTATTCTTCCACCTTATCATAGTCAATGAAGTCCATAAACTTCTTCTCTCCTCTCCACAAATCAATCAACTCGGGAATGAAATAAATGCCCGGCTCAACCGTATGCACAAAGCCCGGTTCCAGAGGAATAGCAAGGCGCTGGCTCTTGCGACCGAACTGCGTACTCTTGGGCTGGCCGTCATAGCCTACCCAAAGCTCACCCAGGTTCTCCATATCGTGCACGTCCAGGCCCATCATGTGTCCCAGTCCGTGGGGATAGAACAAAGCATGCGCCCCTTCGCGTACGGCATCTTCAGCATTGCCCCTCATCAAGCCCAGCTCTTTCAGCCCTTCCACCATTACTTGGGCAGAAAGCTCGTACACCTTCATATAAGGAATGCCCGGACGAAGCGCTTTAACAGACTCCAGATGCATGGCGTTCTGGATTTCGTAAACGGCACGCTGGCGTGGAGTAAAAGTCTTGTCTGCCGGCACGGTAGACGACATGTCACCACAGTAACCCGAAGGCAGCTCGGCGCCGGCATCAATCAAGAAGAGGTCTCCCGGTTGCACCCGGTTGCCGTGATAGTGGTTATGCAGGGTCTGGCCGTTGACAGTAGCAATCGTGGCAAAAGACAGCTCGCAGTTGTTCATCTCGGCGATACGGTTCATTTCGGCCACAACCTCGTATTCGTACATGCCCGGACGAAGCACCTTCATTGCGGTGATGTGCATGTCAGCAGTCACGTCACAAGCCTTTTCTATTTCTGCTATTTCTTCTGTCGACTTGTAGTTGCGCTGTGCCACCACCGCGCGGATAAACGGCACAGATCCTTCCTGACGTGCAAGAGGAACACCCAGCCAATCCATCAGTTTCAATTTATGCTCGGCACGATAAGGGGGCAAATAATGGATGGTCTGTCCCTTCTGTACAGCCTTGTGCAGATAACCGACAATGTCGGCAAAAGGACGGGTTTCGGAAATTCCCACAGCAGAAGCCTTTTCGTGAAGGGTGGGCTGGGTACCCATCCAGACAATATGGTCGATGGTCAGCTCATCGCCAAAAATGATTTCTTTATCTTCATCTATGTCGATGAGAGCTGACAGCCCGGCAAACGACAAGCCAAAATAGTAGAGAAAAGTGGAATCCTGGCGGTAACGGAAAGTATTGTCCTCATAGTTCAAACCTTGTTCATCGTTACCCAAAAACAGTAACACTCCGGAGCCTATCGTTTTTTTCAGCTGGGCCCTGCGCTGCACATACGTTTCTTTAGCAAACATAACATTCCTTGTTTTAGTAGTTATAGGACAAAGATAAAGATAATCTTTGAAAGAAGATAATACAAAAAGGAGATTAATCTATATGGTTCATAATCAGAAGACTATTTTGCCAACGTTTTTCAAGCCTTTGGCAAAGTCTTGCCATAGGCATGGCAAAAGTTTGCCAAGCTATTGGCAAAAGCTTGTTTTCTCTTTTCTTGTTAAATATCATCAGAGAGGTTTCGTGTTATCGAACTATTCACTATTTTTGCGGTAAATATCTGAAAGAAGATGCACAATGAGTGCATAGAATAATTTATAAAAATATGGCACAAGGCTCCCGACAAGTACAGACCCAAGCGCAACAGCAGATACAAACGCTGTCGCCGCAACAAATTCTGGTGGTAAAGCTGCTGGAACTTCCCGCCGTGGAACTAGAGGACCGCGTACGTGCCGAACTTCTGGAAAATCCGGCACTGGAAGAGGGTAAGGAGGATACTCCCAGCGACGAATACCCCGACACACCCGATGCGGAAACCGGCTCAGAAGATGGTGGAGACACCAGCTATGATTCTTTAAGCGATTATCTGAACGAAGACGATATCCCCGACTACAAGCTGCAGGAGAACAACCGCAGCAAAGGGGAGCAGGCAGAAGAAATTCCTTTCTCCGACGCCACCTCCTTCTATGAAACCTTGCGCCAGCAGCTCGGCGAGCAGGACTTGACTCCGCACCAGCGCGAACTGGCCGAATATCTCATCGGCTCGCTGGACGACGATGGCCTGCTGCGCAAATCGCTGGACAGTATCAGCGACGAACTCGCCATCTACGCCGGTATCGACGCTTCTCCCGAAGAGCTGGAAGAAGTATTGAAGATTATACAAGACTTCGACCCCGCCGGTCTGGGCGCCCGCACCCTACAAGAGTGCCTGCTCATCCAGATTCGACGTAAGGAAGCGCAACGGCCCATGCCCTCGCCTCCACAATACTATATAGAAGAAGATATTCTTACCCAGTGCTACGAAGAGTTCACCCGCAAGCATTGGGACAAGATTATGCAGAAATTAGGTATCAGCGAAGATACCCTGCAACAAGCCGTTAAGGAAATCTGCAAGCTGAATCCCCGCCCCGGTGCCTCGCTCGGCGAAGCCATCGGCAAGAACATGCAGCAGATTGTGCCCGACTTCCTGGTAGACACTTATGACGACGGCACCATCAACCTGACACTGAACAACCGCAACGTGCCGGAACTGCGCATGAGCCGCGACTTCACCGAGATGGTGGAAGAACACACCAAGAACCGGGCCAACCAGTCTAAGGAATCCCGCGAAGCCATGATGTTCCTCAAACAAAAAATGGATGCCGCACAAGGTTTCATCGACGCCGTGAAGCAACGCCAGAATACGCTGATGACTACCATGCAGGCCATCATAGACCTGCAACGTCCTTTCTTCCTCGAAGGAGACGAGTCATTGCTCCGCCCCATGATTCTGAAAGATGTTGCCGAACGCACCGGGTTGGACATCTCGACCATCTCCCGTGTGAGCAACAGCAAGTATGTACAGACCAACTACGGCATCTACCCGCTGAAATTCTTCTTCAACGACGGCTACACAACCGAAGACGGCGAAGAGATGTCTGTACGCGAAATACGCAAGATACTCAAAGAGTGCATTGACAACGAGGACAAGAAAAAGCCTCTGACCGATGACGAACTGACCGAGCTGCTGAAGGAGAAAGGCTATCCCATAGCCCGCCGCACGGTGGCAAAGTATCGCCAACAGATGAATATCCCCGTGGCAAGACTGAGAAGATGAGAGAAAAGGATGAGCGATTAGGGATTAAGGTTTAAAGATTAGTGCATTCAAATAGTAAATTGTAAATAGTCAAATCGTAAATAAAATTAGGTTGTGGAAGAGCATATTATAGCAGATAAAACTTTAATCAGAACAGCGAAAGTGATTTCGGCGGTATTCACACCGTTCTCCATCCCTTTCCTGGCTTTTCTGGTTCTGTTTATATTCTCGTACCTGCGCATCATGCCGTTGCAGTACAAGTTGATAGTATTGGGCGTGGTGTATTGCTTCACCATCCTGATGCCTACACTGACTATCTTCATCTTCCGCAAAATCAACGGTTTCAGTCCGGAAGAACTGGTGGAACGAAAAAAGAGATACATTCCCTTTATTCTGACCATCACTTCCTATGTATTCTGCCTGCTCATGATGCACCGGCTCAATATCCCGTGGTATATGACCGGCATCATACTCTCCGCTCTGGTAATGATGATAATCTGCGTCATTGTCAACTTAAAATGGAAACTGAGCGAACACATGGCAGGCGCCGGAGCCGTAATTGGCGGACTGGTAGCTTTCAGTGCCTTGTTCAGCTACAATCCCGTATGGTGGCTATGCCTCTTTATACTGGTGGCTGGCGTGCTGGGCACCGCCCGCATCATCCTACGACACCACACCCTGGGCGAAGTTATGGGAGGCTTTGCCGTAGGGCTTCTTTGCTCGTTGCTGGTACTCCACCCGCTGAGCAACATATTGTTCCGAATCTTCCTTTTTTAAGAGCCTTGTTTAATTTTTAATTTTCAACTTTTAATTTACATAGTATCAACCCTTAAAAACTAATGATCATGAATTTCCCGACTAATGTAAAGTACACCAAAGAACACGAATGGATTCGCCTGGAAGGTGATGTAGCCTATGTAGGTATTACCGATTACGCACAAGAGCAACTGGGCGACATTGTGTTTGTCGACATCCCAACCGAAGGTGAAACGTTGGCCGCCAACGAAGTGTTCGGCACCATTGAAGTAGTAAAAACCATTTCAGACCTCTTCCTGCCCGTAAGCGGAGAAATTCTGGAACAGAACGAAGCGCTTGCTGACCAACCGGAACTGGTAAACCAGGACCCGTACGGCGAAGGCTGGCTCATCAAAATCAAACCCGCCGCTGATGCCGACTTCGACAGCCTGCTGGATGCCGAAGCCTACAAAGCGCTGATAAACGAATGAAATGAAAGGATTAGGGGTTAGCGATTAGCACCGGACGGAATGATAGCGCAGTCCCTAACCCCTAATCGTTAATCCCTAACCCTTATAAAATTAACCCTTTAATAATTTAAAGATTCATGTCTCCAATCGTTAGCATCATCATGGGCAGTACTTCCGACCTCCCCGTTATGGAGAAGGCCGCGCAATTGCTCAATGACCTGCATGTACCGTTCGAAATGAACGCTCTCTCTGCTCACCGCACACCGGAAGCAGTGGAGGAATTTGCCAAGAATGCCCGCCAACGCGGCATTAAAGTGATTATTGCCGCTGCCGGTATGGCTGCCGCCCTGCCCGGCGTCATTGCTGCCAATACCACACTGCCGGTAATCGGGGTTCCAGTGAAAGGTTCCGTACTCGATGGTGTAGACGCCCTCTACTCTATCATCCAGATGCCTCCGGGCATACCGGTAGCCACCGTTGCCATTAATGGTGCCATGAACGCTGCCATCCTTGCCGTACAGATGCTGGCACTGAGCGATTCCTCATTGGCTGAAACATTCGCCGCCTATAAAGAAGGGCTGAAAAAGAAAATAGTTAAGGCAAATGAGGACTTGAAGGAGGTGAAGTACGAATACAAGACTAATTGAGGGATTAGGGATAAGGGATTAGTAAGATGATATGTAGTCACTGATCCCTTATCCCTTATCACTAATCATTTATCACTAAACGCTAATCACTTATTACCGTGGATTTATTCAACTATTCCCGACGGGAAACATCAGAAGTAAACATTGGAGCCACCCCTATGGGCGGCTCCAATCCTATCCGCATACAAAGTATGACGAACACCGCTACGCAGGACACAGAAGCCAGTGTGGCGCAAGCCAAACGTATTGTCGACGCCGGAGGAGAGTATGTACGCCTCACGGCCCAAGGCATCAAAGAGGCTGAAAACCTGATGAATATCAACATAGGCCTACGCCAAGACGGATATATGGTGCCGCTTGTGGCCGACATTCACTTCAACCCGAAGGTAGCGGACGTAGCAGCACAGTATGTAGAAAAAGTCCGCATCAATCCGGGAAACTATGTGGATGCAGCACGTACTTTCAAACATCTGGAGTATACCGATGAAGAGTATGCCCAAGAGTTACAGAAGATACACGACCGCTTTGTACCCTTCCTTAATATCTGCAAGGAGAACCATACTGCCATCCGCATCGGCGTGAACCACGGTTCATTATCCGACCGCATCATGTCGCGCTATGGCGATACACCGGAAGGCATGGTGGAATCTTGTATGGAGTTTCTGCGCATCTGCGTGCAAGAGAATTTCACGGATGTAGTCATTTCCATCAAGGCATCCAATACAGTGGTCATGGTAAAGACAGTGCGCCTGCTGGCAGCCGTCATGGAGCAGGAGGGTATGCAATTCCCGCTGCACCTCGGTGTAACGGAAGCCGGAGACGGAGAAGACGGACGCATCAAATCGGCCTTGGGCATCGGCGCCCTGCTGGCAGACGGTTTGGGTGACACCATCCGGGTTTCCCTGAGCGAAGCCCCGGAGGCGGAAATCCCCGTAGCCCGCAAACTGGTGGACTATATCGTGCAGCGCCACGACCATCCTTATATCCCCGGAGCAGATGTGCCGGAATTCAATTATCTCTCTCCCACCCGCCGCGAGACTGCTGCCGTACACAATATCGGCGGAGACAATCTGCCCGTGGTCATTGCCGCACGCCTGGACGGGGACATGGACTTCAATCCGCAATTCGTACCGGACTATATCTATACGGGACGTTCCATCCCCGAACAACTCCCGGAAGGCATGCAATGCATCATCGATGCCGATGTCTGGATGGAGCACAGTAACGGAGGAACGGAACCGGACAATGCCTGGCCTGCCTTTAAAGGAGACCAGCTTCCTTTCCTAAGCAGCTGCGGCGCTTCTTTGAAATTCCTCTTCATCACGTATATGGGATTGAATGACGAAGCCATCGCCTGCCTGAAGTATCATCCGGAAGTCGTATTGGTTTCGCAAAGCAATCATCCCAACCGATTGGGAGAACAACGCGCCCTGGTACACCAGATGATGAAGGAAGGCCTGAAGAATCCGGTAGTCTTCTTTGAACACTACGCAGAGAGCGAATTGGAAAATCTGCAAATCAAAGCGGCGGCAGACATGGGAGCGCTCATCTTCGACGGTCTGTGTGACGGTATCCTTCTCTTCAACCAAGGAGAAACCATAAGCGGCAAAGTGGTGGATGCCACTGCTTTCGGTATCCTGCAAGCCGGACGTGTACGTACCAGCAAGACAGAATACATCTCTTGTCCCGGTTGCGGACGCACACTCTACGACCTGGAAAGTACCATTGCCCGCATCAAGGCAGCTACCGGCCACCTGAAAGGACTCAAGATAGGCATCATGGGATGCATTGTCAACGGCCCCGGGGAAATGGCGGATGCCGATTATGGCTATGTGGGTGCCGGACGAGGCAAGATCAGTCTCTACAAAAAGAAAGAGTGCATCGAAAAGAACATTCCCGAAGAAGAGGCGGTAGAAAAGCTGATAGAGTTGATAAAAAGTAATGGAGACTATACTGAGAAATGAAACAATAAAGCCCGCAATCATACAGATACGGGCTTTATTATTATGAACAAAAAAGCAGATTTCTATCTCTTCCAGCTGAACAGCCAGCTCATGAAATCCATTTCACCATTCCATTCTCATTTTACATGTTTTACTTCTGAACGCAAAGATATACCATTTTCGTTGAATGCCTCCACGCAGAAATAATAATCCTGGTCGATGGTAAGAGATTTCATCAGCAAATCATTTTTACCATAAACCATCCAGGAACTATAAAGTTTATCGGGAGCAATGCCCCAAAGAACATTATACCCTTGTGCCCCCTTCACCGGTTGCCAGCTGACAGTGACATCACGACGGTCAGTGTGGCGGTCAACCGTCAACTTCTTAGGCTGCTGCGGTGCCTTACCCGTACCCAATCCAAAAACACGGAGTTCGGAAATGGCCAGATTCGGAGTAGGAATATCTATATTCTTATAGCGGATATAGCGTGCAGACTCAGGCAACGCAAGTTCGACATAATCATTCGGAGTATCCTTATAACTCTCCTTACGGTCTACCAAAACTTTCCAGTTCTGTCCGTCCAGCGAACCTTCGATGATATAACGGTGATGGAGCCCCTCATAACGACCATACATATTGCTCTGATAATCATGGTAATTAATCTGAACGGCGCATACCGTAGCAGGCTTCTCCAAATCAATCATCACCCACTGGCGTTCATCATTAGCCTCAGCCAACCAAAAAGTTTTCGTCAGTTCATCTGTTAAGGAAGACGGTACAAACTTTCCCTTGGTGGTAGAGGCCGTCACCGACTTGCCGTAAGAAAGCAGCATCCAGCCACGGAACTGTCCGGCCTTTCCGGGAACAGCAGGGGCATAGCGGGGATAATCTCCAAAACGGGTGTCCACGTACATAATTCCTTCCTTGTCGAATCCTGCCGGGAACATGCAAAGACGACGCTCCCAGTTTACATTAATGGAAAGGGCCATGGAAGCAAAATGCCAGTATTGCCCACCAGGACCAAGTACAGTGCTACCATGTCCGGCACCATTCATATAGCCACCCGGCTTATAAGACACCGGGTTATGTTTCTGGTAAGTGTAAGGTCCCATCGGATGGTCGGCCACATAGACGCCGTCCGCGTAGACATTGAATTCTGTTCCCGGCGCTCCATATTGCATATAGTATTTCCCATTGTGCTTCGTCAGCCACGGTCCTTCCATATAACCTCCCAATACGGTATCCGTATGGTTCTCTCCGAAACGTTCCCAGCCATGCCTGGGCATATCCAGATTAAAGAGTTCCTTGGTATTTCCCTTCTTTATGAAACGACGATTTCTGTCAAGCTCCATCCCGCGGATTGGATATACATTGGAAGATCCCCAGAACATATAGGCTTTCCCGTCATCATCAATAAACAAGTCAGGGTCCTGCAAATCATGCAGAATGGCAGGAGTAGCTTCCCAGTTGCCGGAAGCCGGGTCGTCGGTATAAAGAATGCTCATGGCTCCGGAAGGATCGCCCGTAACATAGAGCAGAGAGTCTTTATAGTTATGTGCCGCCGGAGCATTACAGCCCTGCGGATACCAGTTTCTTCCCGGACAAACAAATTCCCAGTTCAGCAAATCTTTGGAATGCCAATATCCATGGGAACGGGTGACAAACATGTAATACTCTCCCCGGAACTCCACCACAGCAGGGTCGGCACCCGAACGATAAGAAATATCCTTGTCCGAATTATAAATCATATACGTATAATCAATGTTCAATGGATTACAATACGTATCTTGACGCATACTCTGCGCACAAAGCGAACCTGCCGTACACAGCAAAGCCAGCAATGCACCAACTTGTTTTTTCATATCTTACTTCTTTATTTGTTATAAATATAGACTCCAGCTTATTTTTATTGCACATTGTTCCTTAAAAACACCGTATCGGCTATTTTTGTTACAAATAAAAGGAAAGTAAGTGAAACTGCATTATTTTACACTACCATAAAAGTACATCTGCTACATAACACAATAAAGAGAAATACTGTATTAGCACTTCTCTTTACATTTATTCTTTGATTATCAATATATTATCAAACAAGACAAATCAATCTTACATATAACTCATTTTACAACTTTTCAGCAGCTTTCTGTTTTCCCAAAGGAATAGAAACACCCAAGTAAGCATTGACATTCTTCGTATTCTTGCCAAAGAACATATAGTCTGTTCCCGCAAAGAAAGGCCCCAGTTTCAGTGCCAGACCGAAGGTTTTACCGGCTCCTTGAAGTACGGAATAGCTGGCAGCTACATTGAAAGCATTCGTCGGACGGATGCAGGCAGAGAAAGTCAGCTCATTCAAAGTTTTCGGCTTGGCAAAACGACCGGTATACAAGGCACCCACTACCAGCCAATCATTCAGCAAGGCATATTCAGCGCCAAGAACCATTGTAGAAGTCAATCCACGGGTACGGCTCTTCTCAGAAGCTTCCTCTGTCTTGAGCTGCAACATGTCATAGTTAAGAATCTCGCCGCTGTTCACAATATTTATGAACTCCTGCTGCGAGGCCGGGTCAAGAAGATCATAAGTCTGCTCTGCATTGGCTCGCGCTATACTGGTATTCGATTTAGACCATTTGATAAAGCCCAAATCAAGAACTGAAGCAGAAAGTGTCAATTTATCCAGTAACTTGTAAGATATTCCCAAATCAATAGCCCCACCATATCCGGCAAAACCGAAACTGCCAAAATCGATTTCATCGATATAATCACCATTCTCGTTCTCGGGAAGTTCTAACAGCTTTGACGAGTTCTCCAAAGTTGCGTCCACTTGAATGGAAGCTTTACTCGTCACTCCTGAAGAGCCCACAGAAGGAGTTTCCACATGAATCTGGTTAATGTTCAGCTTTAAGTTACCGATACCCAGCAGCATCTTCACCTTACCGCCTACAGCCAGTCGGTCTGTTATATTCCTTGCAAAGCCAACGCCGACTTCTGCATAGGAATTTATCTCAAGCTTCTGTCCATTAATGGTTTCGTTAATGCCCAAATAGTCAGAAATATTGTCACCAAACTCCAGGCTACTCATGTTATTCATAAACTGGAACATGGTTTTCGGTATGGCAGCACCGATATCATTACGCAACCCCACATTGACTGACCAGAAGTTCTTTCCTTTATACCACCCGGCAGACAGAATGTCGGTACTCAAATTCACATTCAAGTTATTGATAGCATCCAGTCGGTTCATAAAGTCATTGCTCATGAAATAGTCGCTATCATCACTGTTCTCAATAATGTCCATAATATCCCTATACCCCAGGGAACTGGAGTTGACGGTAGCATTCAACGAACCTATCGCGGGAATATTCAGATAACCGCGTCCCGGCATCAAGGCCGGATTGAGCTGCATACGCTGGCTACTTCCTTCCATAAAGTAGAAAGTGCGCAGAAACTGGGCTTGTCCGGAAAGAGAGAAGCAAAGCAACAATACCACAGACAGCCATACTTTCAGAGAATTCAATCGTTTCATAACCTTGTCAATATTTTCATTATCACCTGCAAAAATATAAAACAAGTTAATACCCTACAAACAACTTAACCGAATAGCCGTGTATAAAAGGCTTATACAGAGACTATCCGGTATAAATTAAGGAGCAAATAAAAGAATCCTCTTAAGAATGCCCTTATACTATTTCATCATAAACATTCTCATTTGCTCTCGTAGCGGTACTCAGAAAAACCGGGGCTGCCTCCTTTCTTTATTGCAGAGACATTGACGTCACTGTCGGAGCACTCAACATTTCCTTGTATTTTGCCGGAGCAGTCAGTATCTTTACAGCCTCTTTCAAGTCATCATCATCTTTCAACTGCTGGATAATGCTTCCACGCTGGAAATAATAACGCTTGATGATTTCTACCGCAATCATGCTCTTGATGTCCTTGGAGAAATGGTCAAGGTCACGGTCCAGATTATGCGACAATTTTTTCTCCAGCGCTTCAAACTCTTTCGAAGCATCAGTCAGATAGCCCTCAAATTCGGCCATCTCCTTCAGGTTCTTCAGCATCTTCTCTGTCTGTTGGTCGTATTTGAAGTCCGCCTTCTTCACCATCGCCTTGAAGTCCGCATAATCGGCATCTGTAATTTCAAACTTCTCTGCTGAAGGGATGGTAGGATGTTTCAGGCAATAGTCCGTTGCATAATTGAAAATAAGATTGTCATTGACAAGATAGAACAGAATGTTGGGCAGCTTCTCCTGCTTCACCGCAATGTCCGGAGTCACGCCTCCGCCATCACGCACTTCACGTCCGGCAGCCGTATGGAACACGGTAGTAAGGCTGTCCGGAATACGTCCCACACTGCCGTCCTCATTCCGGTGCTTGTAGTCGATAGCCTGCACACAACGGCCGCTGGGAATATAATATTTAGAAGTCGTCAGCTTCATGGTACCACCGTATGGCAACGGACGGGTGGTCTGCACCAATCCCTTACCGAAAGTACGGTTACCGATAATGACCGCACGGTCAAGGTCCTGCAAAGAACCCGCAAGGATTTCTGACGAGGAAGCCGTTCCGCCATTGACCAGAACAGCCAAAGGAATTTCCAAATCCAACGGTTCACGCAACGTCTTGTAGGTATTGCTGGCTTGCTTAATCTTGCCCTTTGTCGTCACAAGTGTTTTTCCGCGAGGCAGAAAGAAATTGGCTATCTCTATGGACTCATCCAGCAAGCCGCCTCCATTATTACGCAGATCAATCACCAACGAAGTCATCCCCCGCTTCTTCAAGTCCAGAAAAGCCTGCTTGAACTCCTTGGAAGGATTTCCCGAGAAGGTGCTGAGATTGATATAACCTATATTATTATCCAGCACCGTATAATAAGGTATGAACGGCAATTGGATGGAACGGCGCACAATGTCGAAATCCAACGGTTTCTCTGTACCGGGACGTTGCACTTTCAGCTTGAAGCTGGTACCCACTTGTCCGCGAAGCATCTCGCTGACTTCCTGGTTGTTCTTTCCGGCAAGGTCTTTTCCGTCAATTTCCATCAAAATATCTCCGGCTTTCAGGCCTACATCGGCAGCAGGCATATTCTCGTATGGCTCAGATATCATGGAACGTTTCAGTTTCGGATTCCAAGTAATCACAGAACCTATACCACCATAGGAATTCTTCAGCATCTGCTCCAATTCGCTTTGGTCATCTTCCGGATAATACTCCGTGTAGGGATCCAGCGAGTAGAGCATGGCATCAATGCCTTCACGGATAGTCTTGTTCGGATCAATCGTATCCACGTAGAACATATCCAACTCTTTCACAATGGAATTGAATATATCCAGATTCTTTGCTATTTGGAAACTGCGGCTATCACCACTCTTAAACCCCCAAAAACAAACGGCTCCCGCTACAATCAGCAAGGTAACCATCCAGCGTATCTTTAAAATTCTTCTCATAATATGTCTATGTGATAATATGCTAATTAATTAATAAAATTTCTTCCTTGATTTTTTCCCATTGTGCTGCCTGAAGCTCCGTACCCACCACTTGTATCACATCTTTAGAGAGAAGGGAGCCTATCTTGCCACATTTCTCCAGCGAATAGCCACACGTCAGTCCATACAAGAAACCTGCTGCAAAATAGTCGCCCGCTCCTGTAGTGTCCACCACTTTCTCTACCGGAGCCGCTTGTACCTGCACCATCTCTGTACCTTTACGAATCAGAGAACCACGGGCACCCACCTTTACAATGGCTATGCTACACATTTTGGCAATGATGTCCAATGCTTCCTCCGGTTCCTTACCAGTAAAGGCCTTTGCCTCTTCTTCATTGGCAAAAACAATATCCACATATTTGTTGACCAACAGAGAGAAAAATTCAAGGTCTCCTTCTACTATATTGTAGCTCGCCATGTCCAAACATACTTGTAAACCGGCCTCTTTAGCCAGCTCAATGGCACGGAGAATCATATCATGGTCTTGCACCAGATACCCCTCTATAAACAAATAAGCATATCCTTTGAACATATCCAGCGAAAGATCTTCCGCTTTCAATGTAGAAGCCGCCCCCAAATAAGTGCCGAAAGTACGCTCTCCATCAGGAGAAATGAACGTAGAGGCTACACCGGACGGAAGGGTAGTGGAAAGCAATAAATCCGCCTCTGTCCCATGTTCCAGCAGACTATCCCGAAAAAAGTTACCGTAAAAATCATTATTTACTTTTCCGATAAATCCCGTACCTGCACCAAGGCATGCCATTGCCCGAATCGCATTTCCGGCAGAACCTCCGTTAGCCAGATGTGTCTTTATCCGGCTGAAATATTCACTAATTTTCAAGAACTTATCTTCATCAATCAGAGTCATACTTCCTTTCGGGAGCTGCATCTCCGTCAAAATATTATCATCCTCAATGATTGCCAGTGCATCAACCAAAGCATTGCCCAACCCAATTATTTTATCCATCTTCGATATTTTTTTTGCAAAGATATTGCATATTTCAAAATATCCTATTACTTTTGCAGCGCATTTGAGAAAAAACAACATTCTTCCTTAGCTCAGTCGGTTAGAGCATCTGACTGTTAATCAGAGGGTCCTTGGTTCAAGTCCAAGAGGAAGAGCGAAAAAACTTGAATGCATATTCTTCCTTAGCTCAGTCGGTTAGAGCATCTGACTGTTAATCAGAGGGTCCTTGGTTCAAGTCCAAGAGGAAGAGCGAAAAGGTTCGTCAATCAGGCGAACCTTTTTTGTTTTCCCACATTATCCCACACAAAAGACAAACACTTCTATTTCATTTTCAAAGATTTAACATACATTTGCCAAATGTAAAGTAAGGAATTTCATAAAAATACCTGTCTTTATTTATTAGAAAGACATATCTTAATCCAAGCACCAAACTACAATGAAAACTCTTTTATTCTTTTTAGTCATAGGATTCAACCTATGTACCGCAGGTAAAGCACAAACCTCTCTTGTTTCTGCGCGGGAAAAATTCCGCCACCATGAAATATCCGTCAGTTACGGCTTCCTCCCCATTACCGATGCTAATAGTATAGCCGAAGAGTTTATTGCTCCGACAGCAAGTTTTGGAATCTATACACGCGAGAAGACCAGCTATTACGGCGCTCTGAACATCAGTTATATTTATAGATTCAACCGCAAAATCAGCCTGGGCGTAACCGGAGGAATAACCGGTAATAGAGGAACGGCCAGTAGCCTTTATGAAGTTTTGGATGAAAACACCAAAGACAACCGAAGGTATCTGTATGTTCTTCCCACCTTCCGGTGGCACTGGTTTACCCGCCCCAAATTCTCTCTGTATACCTCAGCAGGGCTCGGTGCCTATTTCCTCCGGAACAGTTTTGGAGGAGAAGTCTTTCACAAGACAAAATTCTCTTATCAATTCAGTTTCCTAGGCATCGAATACGGAAGCCGGTTTGCCTTCTTCACAGAATTCGGAGTAGGATATACCGGAACAATCGTAGCAGGCGGCCGTTATCGTTTCTGACTTATGAGGCCGCCACCGCCAGTGTCAATACACTGATGCGCACGCCCTCCACTTCCTTGAGCGCATCGGCACAAGCCGTAGTGGTGGCACCGGTAGTCAATACGTCATCTATAATCAGTACATGCTTCCCTGCAAAAGCATCAGCACGACGCAGACAGAAGATACCGTCCACATTCTCCCACCGTTCATAAGAGGATTTACGGGTCTGCGTTTCCGTATGCTTCATACGGGCAACGGAAGCAGTATCTACGGGAATACCGGTGACAGCGGAAATGCCGCGAGCTATACATTCGCTCTGATTGTACCCGCGCATTTTCTGCTTACGCGGATGCAGAGGAACGGGGACAATGACATCCACATCACCGAAGAAACCGGCAGTCGACAACTCCGCCGCCATAAACCGCCCCATCACTTCGCCAAGGTCTTTCCTCCCTCCATATTTCAACTGATGGAGAATGCGGCGGAAATCACTCCCTTTATGGTAAAAGAAACAAGATGTGGCATATTCCAGAGGTATCTTCCCCCAAAACATACGTTCCACCGGATTGTCCTTACGAAGATGATAGTTTGTCCGGGGCATATCCATATTGCACTTCATGCAGATGCCCTCTTCACCCTCTTGCAAGATAGCACCACACACGGCACACTGACGCGGAAAGAAGAGATGGACAAAAGAAAAGAACCAGGTTTTAACTATGTTTTTCATCGTATAGTATTAAAAAAACGGCAACAGAGCAATACACTCCATCGCCTTGTTTGCTATAATGGCGAGACCTCACCTGCCAGCTTCAAGAATAACGGATGCAGCAGTCCGTTAGTGGCAATGATATGATGTCCGTCCAAAAAGGCGTCACTACCGCAAAAGTCAGTGATTCTTCCACCAGCCTCCAGCACTATCAGCGCCGCCGCAGAAAAGTCCCATTTGCCGATAAACGCCTCAAGCCAGGCATCAAAACGTCCGGCAGCCACATAGCAGATGGCAAGCGCAGCGGAACCAGTCATGCGGATGCCTGCCACACGCCCGTAAAGTTCATGAATCAAATGCTCACCGGTACGTGCATACCGGTCGGAATTATAAGGAAGTTCCGTCACTACAAAGGCATCCTCCACCTGCTGGACAGACGAGACCTCCATCCGTTCTCCATTCACATAAGCGCCACCTCCCTGCCAGGCATAAAAACATTCATCCCGGCAAGGGTCATAAACAACTCCCAGCAGCAGAGAATCTTTGTCGCGCAAAGCGATGCTGACACAATAGGGGGCATTATCATGAATATAATTCGTTGTCCCATCCAACGGGTCCACTACCCAACAGTAGGGTTCATCGTGATAGACAGCAGAACCTTCCTCAGCTATAAATCCAGCCTCGGGAAGAAGCTCCCGAAGCGCAGCCACCACCCGTCTCTCCGACTCCTTGTCTACATAAGAGACATAATCATGGGCTTGTTTCTTCTGTACCGCTTCCCGGCTGAAGTTTTTCCACTCTTCTTTCAAGAAATATCCGGCTTCACGGGCTATGCAGCAGACAGACTCTGTCAATATCTTCAAATCCTCCATTTCTCTACATATTAGTTCCCCGCAGCCTCTTCCGCCTGCCGGTAAATAAGCCGACCGCGCTGGCTGACCGTCCATCTTCCATCTTCCAAACGCACATTCTTTGTATCATCATCTTCCACATTCCAAGCATATCCCCCCGAAGGAAGACCACGGCGCTCCAGAATCTCGTTCGGCATTTCCTCTTCCGAAAAGAACAGTTCCACTTGGGTAGAATCGGGACTGAACACCAGAAACAACACCTTCTCCGCATCATCCACAGCGTTCATACGGACTCCTTTTTCCCACAGACGGATACAGTCTTTCTGAACCTCACTCCAGGTATATCCGGCAGATGCAATGCAACCATGCTTATCCTTATCACCACCAACGACATGTACCGTATCGGCTTGTTCAGCAACTTCCACAGTCTTTCCCCTCTTGCTACCACAAGCCACAAACAGCGCTCCGGCACATAGCAAGCATATAGATATTCCTCTTACATTCATCTTTCAGTCTGTTTATTGATATTCCGACTGACAAAGTTAAGAACAAATCGGCAATTTAAAAAGTTTCTTTTTCATTATCATCAGTGCTCCGGCAGTATATTCCAAGACTTTGCAAAAGATAAATCCACAAACAAGAATCTATTCTATAACTCAAGATACTATAACTTTATCGCACATTCTACTTGCATACTTGCATAGACACATATAACAACCTACTGCACAGAGCATTAAGTTATGCAAGCAACCACCATGCAAGTATGTAAGCAGATTTTGCTTACATAACCGTGTCCTCTTACAAAAAAGCAGGATTCTCTTACACAAGAAGCAGATCCTCCTTGCACAGAGAAGAGTACTTTCCTACGCCAACACCACATCAAAAACAGTTGCGCACAGTTGTGGAACGCTTTCTTCACAGTTGTGGAATAACTTCCTCATTAATGTGAAGAAGGCGTTCCACAACTGTGCGCAACTATAAACTACAAATATCCGGATGACAAACAGCAGGTATTTCAGCCAAGAAGTGCCCGTCCCTTTTACTCCAGCTTACAGTCCTCTTGTGTTCAACTGTAGGAAATATCCGTCCCAGAAGAGTAGAGCAGAAAAGTTTGTCACACTTAACATCATATTACAGCCACATAACCAGAAAATATGCATAATAGTACAGTTCCCACATTTCTTGCTTTTGAATTCATTAACAAGTTCTATAACTTTGAACGGCTAAGACTCTGCCCAATCATATGTTTTCACAGTGAAATAAGAGGCAAGTATCAGCAACAATTAGACAGACATATAGATTCATGCAAAGCAGCATTCACACTTTATCTTGTGGAACTATACTCCATGGCCATTCCTACAACTACCAAATTAAAGGTGTATTAGGTCATGGAGCATTCGGTATAACCTATTTGGCTTCAATTTGCCTGAAAGGCGAATTAGGCATCTTGAATAGCAATGTATCCGTAGCCATCAAAGAATTTTTTCTACAAGATGTAAGTGCCAGAAGTTCATCAGGAGATATTTATGAGCCATCTCCCAATAGCATTGCATACAAATATGGAAAGAAATTTCAAAAAGAGGCCTTAAACCTAGCTCGCCTCAACCATCAAAACATCGTTAAGGTTTTAGAGTCTTTTGAAGAGAACAACACCTACTACTATGTAATGGAGTATATCGAAGGGAGCAGTCTGGATGCATATATATTGGAGAAAGGAGGGTTGCCGGAAAAAGAAGCGCTACAATATGTAGAGGAGATAGGAAAAGCATTGCAATATATGCATTCCCAAAAGATGCTGCACCTTGACTTAAAGCCTAAAAATATCATGCGACGTACTGATAACACTTTGTTTCTGATAGATTTTGGGCTATCCAAACAAATCGACAAAAACGGAGAACCGGAATCAAGCACTACTATTGGCCTTGGTACTCCCGGTTATGCCCCCTTAGAGCAAGGTTCGCAAGAATATGGGAAAATACTCGCACCCACATTGGATATCTACGCTTTAGGGGCCACTCTCTTTAAAATGCTGACAGGAAAGACCCCGCCCAAAGCCTCTGAAATACTAAATGAAGGATTTGCAGAAGAAGAGCTGCGGCAAAAGCACATAAGCGCGCAAACAATATCGGCCATAAAAAAAGCAATGGCCCCCATGAGGATAAAGCGCCCTCAAACAGTAAATGAGTTCGTGGCTTTAACCCATAGCACTACGAACTCCCATACTGATGAAAGTGCCAAACACACTTCCTACAATAAGCAGCATGCCACATATCAAGGCATTGCCTTTTATTACGTCCAAGACGACAAACTGGTTTATTTTCTGAATGACAATATTTATGAACTGCCCCTGGAAGGAAAAACACAGGTAGAAGAGATAATAGAAAAGCCTATAAATCCGGTAATTGTACATTTCAACACCTCACTGGATGCATTCATCAAGAAAAATCGCCAGTCTATACAAGACAGCCGTTTCAAGGTCATAACATATAGGAAAAGTCTGTGCCATTATTTTGATGTATTAAGATTTATCAACAAGTACTTTGACAACGATAAAACATCAAAGATACGGGTTACTGAAGAAATCCATATCGCCTCAGCGGTACCTTGCATCATCCATTCAAATGACATGCCTATCTGCATCTGCTCCAAAGAGGAATACTGCATTGCCGAATACGGAGAAGGCCTTTATGAGGCCGAATACTCCGGAGTGGGAACTGCTGAAGAGCACATCTTACAAGAATATGATGTAACATCTCCCGCCATACCTATGACCGATTTAGAACTATACTGGAAATTCTTGCCTAAAGCCCTATCTATATGGTATTCATCTGTTATTGGCCAGATAAGTTCATTTGCCTTCCTTGATTGTCTGCCTTTTAAAGTATTGGCGGGGTATACACTAGAGAATCATGTCAGAGAATGCTCTTTTTTATGCAATTTCTGCAGCTTCCCTTTAAGGCACAGCGCCACATTTCCCGGAGACGGTGACTCCTACTTTATGGAAATAGACAGTAGACGTTTTATCATTCCGCTAAAGGATTATTTAGGATATTCTCCTGAAACAATAGAAATCACCATCGATATAAGTTACTTTTTATGTGACATCATTATCGAAGATGTAAAGTACAAAAAGCGAGTAAAAATTCCTCTAATCGGATTAATATCAAACAGCTATACAGAAGAGGATACATTAAAAACAAATAATAAATAAGTTACAATGGATACGACAACCAACTTCTTGTTTTTCAATTCACGCGATGAGCTTCTTAGATTGGACATTTCCAAGATTGTATATTTTGAGTCTGATGGAAATTACACCAATATAATACTTACGAACAAGCTACGCGGTATTATTTGCTTGAATTTAGCCCAGACCGAAAAAGTCCTTGAAGAGCGACTGAAAGAAAAGGCACGCTGCTTTGCCCGTATCGGCAAACGGTTCATCATTAATCTGAACTATGTTTACCAGATAAATGTCATCAAACAGCGACTCGTTTTAAGTGACTATTCATCATTTGCATTTCAACTGGAGATGTCCAAAGAAGCCCTGAAAAAACTGAAAGAAATATTTCTCAATATAAAATTCGCATAATAAAAACAATAATGCCATGGAACTTATCATAGGAAGAGAAGCCGGTGCATCCCGCCTGCGTATCAGCATAAACAACCAAGACCGTTTTTGGGGGAATGCCAACAGCGTACCCAAATCCGTCAGCCGCCAGCACTGTAAAGTGGTGACCGATGACAAAGGAGGCTATATCATTACCAATCTGAAACCCGAAAACGTCACTTACGTCAATGGTGTGCAAATCGAGTCCAAGCACATTTCCGGAAAAGACCGCATAGAGCTGGGGTCAGACCATTACTTCATGGATATAGCGGCCATTATAAAAGGGCTGGGAGCATCAATACCCAAATCGTTCTCTATCCGTCACCTACAAGAAGTATGGGACGAATTTCACGACACCAAACTCCAGATACAGATAAAAGAAAAGAAGTCTGCAGCAATCCGTTCTGTAACAGGCGTATTTTCCATGTCTGCCATTTTCTGCGGATTTATTCCGGGCATTGCCGACCTGCCGGCTTTGCGTGTCATTCTATATTCTACAGGACTTTTATTGGCCATCTATTTCTTTGTGATAACCTACCGGTCATCTTCCACACTTCCCAGGTTTCTGGACGACCTTGATAAGAAATTTCATAAGGACTATGTATGCCCCAACCCGGAATGCCATCATTTCATGGGATATCAACAGTATGACGACCTGAAAAAGATGACGAGCTGCCCCTATTGTAAATCCAAATTTACCGAGAAGTAAGAATCCCTTGAAAAATGAGGGATTGATACCTTAAACCGCAGGGTTTATGTAGTATACTTTTTGAAATTTGCCATTGCATGCCTCTCTTTATATTTTTGTTGCAGAATAAGTTATAAACCATTAAAAATGAGCAACTATGAAGACTAAAAAAACAAACCAGGAAAGCACAAATTCCACACAGAAAAATGTGGAACAGAAAAGTTACAATTGGCAAAATGGCGCCAGCTCATCCATCGGAGCTGCAATAGGCGTAGCGGCCGGTTCAATGGCCCAGACAGCTTTTGCAACAGAGCCAGTCACCGAAGGACCGGTACAGCCTCCCCACACTGATACCCCTACAGTAACTTCGGAAGTACCTTTAACCAATGAGCCAATTGCCCCTCAGAAGCCTGATACCCCTGCCACACCTATCATGCCCGGAAACAGCAACGATGAACCGCATAACGAAGATACCATCAGTGTGGTCTCCTATGAAACGGTTACGTGCGAAGACGGCTCGCAAATGGATATAGCCGGTGTTATTGTCAACGGACAAGAAACTCTTGTCGTTGACATCGACCGGGATGGAATAGCAGATGCCATGGTGGCAGATATGGACAATAATGGAATAATTACAGACAATGAGGTCATCAATATAGAAGAGGCAGGCATTCGCATGGAAGGATTGTCTATGGCAACCACACAAGCAACCGGCGTAAACGAGGATGCTACATTGCTGGCAGACAATGACCCAATACCCGACTATATAAATGATGCCGACGTAACCGGCTACATGGCCTAATTCTATTCATCACACTATATTTACTAAAGCTATGAAACGAACAAATATAATCACATTCATCCTATTATTGGGAAGCACCTCCCTGCTCTACGCACACGATTTCACCGTCACCGGAAAAAGTGGAGAGAAATTCTTCTTCAACATTGTAGATGCAAAGAAACAACATGTGGAAGTTACCTACCAAGGGAACATCTCTGCCCCCCAACCCTCTCTGTATACCGGTGAGATATCCGTTCCGGCAAGGGTAAAGCACAACAACACGATATACCGTGTTGTCGGCATTGGCAAGAAGGCATTCAGTAATGCAGCTTCCCTAAAAGGCATTGTACTGCCTTCCGGGCTTTCGTCCATAGGCGATTTTGCCTTTGAAGGTTGCAGCGGATTAGAGAAAATCGTATTTCCCGGCAACAGCGTCCGCTTTGGTGAAGGAGTATTCTTCCGGTGTACAGCAATCGGGCAGGTAACGTTGGGCAGCGACTGGACACAAGTGAACCTCAAAATGTTCCGCTGGAGTGACCGTTTGACCTCCATCGTCATCCCGGCAAAGCTCATCAGCCTGCAGAATTTGAAATCATTGAAACAGTTGCAAAGCATAGAAGTGGATGCCAATAATCCAAACTTTACTTCCATAGACGGAATGCTCTATAACAAAGACAAAACAATTCTGTTAGGTTGCCCCCGCGGACGCTCAGGAAAGATACGTATTCCCGACGGCACCACCGCTATACGCTGGAAGGCTTTAATCGATTGTCCCAATATAACCCAAATCGATTTGCCTGCTTCATTACAGATACTCTCGTACCGGGAGTTCTCCCAGATGGAACACCTGGAGCAAATCATCATGCGCAGAACAGAACCGATATCCACCGCAGAGCTCAACGGACAAAAAGTATTCCTGATAAAAATTGCCGGCAAGCTGAAAATCAAACTGCTCGTCCCCAAAACAGCACTAAGTTCCTATAAAGAGGCACTTTGCTCCACAGAAGGAGAATATGCTGAAGTTTCGGCCAACACTCCCGAAGGATTCCCACCCGAATATGCCCTGATACCTTCAATAGTGGAACCCACTAATATGCTGGGGAAAAGCATGTTATCCGGAGTAAAAGATTTTTCAAAATATGATAAACCCTAAATATACAGAAACAATGAAGCCGCAAAATATTATAATCGCCTCGTGCCTATTACTGATGTGTTGTATCATGAGTAATCTGCACGCATCCACATTCCACCCCCAAAATGTACGCAGTAATAACGACACAATTCAGGCCGTCAGGCTAAAAGCTTTGAGTGCTCAGGAAAAGTCTCTTCAGAAGAAGATACAGGAACAAGACAAAAAGCGGAATGCCACCTACAATGATGTCTCCACTGAGACAATGGAGAGATTAAATGACCGGCAAGACTCTATCTGCCTGGATTTACGTTCCCAACTCGTAACGATACAATTAGAAATGGCAGAAATAAAGAAAGAGAACTTGAAAAAAGTACTGAATAACTGGGAAAAGAAAGGGAATTGATTGATATGCAGTTGATAGAGGGCACCCTTCTACAAGAGGGTAAATACAGAATAGAGGGAATACTTGGGCAAGGCGGCTTTGGCATCACCTATTTAGGATGGCAAACAAGACTAAACCGTAGGGTAGCCATCAAAGAGTTTTTTATGAAAGAGTATTGCAACCGCAACGCCGATACGTCACACATTACCATCGGGACGGAAGGAAGCCGTGAACTCGTAGCTCGTTTTCAGCAAAAATTCATAAAAGAAGCACAATCCATTGCCGGACTTAACCATCCTAATATTATCCGTATACATGATGTGTTCGAAGAAAACGACACAGCTTACTATGTGATGGAATATATAGAAGGAGGTTCTCTGCAAGAATATGTGACGCGATACGGTGCACTACAAGAAACGGAAGCGCTGCATTACATCCATCAAATAGCAGGAGCATTGAACTATATCCACCAACGGCAGATGAGCCATCTGGATGTGAAACCTGGAAACATTTTGCGGAGAGAAGAGGGAGAAGTAGTGTTGATAGACTTCGGACTATCCAAGCGATACGATGAAAGCGGGCAACAGACCAGTACTACTCCGGTAGGTATCAGTACCGGATATGCACCAATGGAACAATATGTAGCTGGAGGAGTGCAAATATTCACACCAACTACAGATATTTATTCATTAGGTGCTACACTCTATAAATTGCTGACAGGAACGACACCGCCGGCTGCCAACATTGTGTTCGATGACGGACTACCAGCCTTACCCGCAAACATATCGGCAACTACCGAACGAGCGATTCGTGCTGCCATGCAACCCAAAAGACAACGTCCACAAAGCATAAAAGATTTTTTAGAATTGTTGAATAAACCGGAAAGAGAGGATATTACCATCATTGCCAAGAAAGAAAAGTTGCCTCCCCCAAAACAGCCCTCCAGCAGTAACAAGTTACCCATATTTATAGGGGTTGTCGTCGCACTTTTGTTAGCAACAGTTGTCTGGTTTACTCAAAAACCAAGTGATACCACTCCTCTTAAAGAAGAAGCCTTTGCTACGGAAGTAATTCCAACTGAAAACAATCCGGTAGATCTTGGCTTGAGTGTGAAATGGGCAGCCTATAATGTCGGAGCATCTTCTCCCGAAGAATACGGAGGACTATATGGATGGGCGGACCCGACCGGAGAAAAAAAAGCAACAAATAGTAGCGATTCTCTCAGTGGCACTCCCCCTTTCAACATCAGCGGCACTCAATATGACATTGCTCGTGCTAAATGGGGAGAGAAATGGAGGCTACCTACACAGCAAGAATTAAAAGAATTATCTGATAAATGTATATGGAAATGGACTGAATACAAAAAAGTTGCAGGCTATATGGTAACAGGACCGAATGGAAATCGAATCTTCCTCCCTGCATCAGGATACTGCTACGCTTACGGTGGAACGGTATATGGTCGAGGAAGAAATGGCCGCTATTGGTCAGGAACACGAAAGACGGCTAATAGCACTTCTAGTAGCGCCTCCAGCCTCGTCTTCAGTATTAACGGCTGGAGTCCGTTGTACAGCGACTATTGTAAGGAGGGAAATTCCGTTCGCCCCGTATCAGAATAAACTGTTATAGTTTGCATTATTTTAATTTTAAATTCCGCCAAAATAAAAAACTATGCAATTACAATCAGGTTCTTTCCTTCAAGGAGGAAAATACAAGATAGAGTCCATATTGGGACAAGGTGGCTTTGGAATTACTTACCAAGCCCTTCAGACCGGATTGAACCGTCAAGTAGCCATCAAAGAATTCTTCATGAAAGACTACTGCGAACGCAATGAGAAGACTTCACATATCATTATGGGTACCCAAAGTAGCCGGGAGTTAGTAGAACGATTCCGCCAAAAGTTTATCAAAGAAGCCCAAATCATTGCAGGATTGGCGCATACACACATTATATCCATCTATGATGTATTTGAAGAAAATGACACAGCTTATTACGTAATGGAGTATATAGATGGCGGTTCTTTAAAAGAACGGATTGAAACCAATGGAGCAATGTCCGATTCTGAAGCATTAAGTTATGTCCTCCAGATAGCTGATGCGTTGGAATATCTTCATCACCGTAAAACCATGCACCTGGACGTAAAGCCATCCAACATTCTGCTTCGGAACAATGGAGAAGCTGTACTAATAGACTTCGGTATATCCAAACGTTATGATGACACCGGTAACCAAACAAGTAGTACGCCAATCGGTATCAGCAAAGGATATGCACCTTTGGAACAATATAAGCAAGGTGGAGTAAAAACATTCTCACCAGGTACAGACATTTACTCTCTCGGAGCAACATTGTTTTATTTGTTGACAAGCCAACAACCGCCAGAGGCCAGTGATGTGAATGACGAGGGACTGCCAGCATTGCCAACAAAGATAAGTCCATTGATAAGAAAGGCCATACAAGGTGCAATGCAACCTCGATGCAAAGATAGACCGCAAAACATTAATGAATTTCTCACATTATTGAATGAAGGGATAAAACCTGGTTTGGAAAATGAAACTACAATATTAGATACCCCTAAAAATGAATTTGTAGCAAAAGAGCATCCTTCTTCCATTCCAAAGCCTCAACGAATTTTCTTATTCAAAAAAGAATGGCTTTGGGGAGTTATAGCTCTAATCCTTATATTATGTACTATTTGGCTCAGCAGAACCAACAAGACGAGTAATATCGCACAAGACAACTCTTTAGCTATTGGGCTTGACAGTACTGTATCCGACAGTGCTATACTTACATCGCCTATATCTATGAATAATTCGGCTCTGCATGATTCATCTATTCGGTATGAGAACTCTAATACAGAAATTGGGCAAACAAGAACCAATGTTCAACACAATGAAATCTCAACAGATCAAATTGTAGATTTAGGTTTAAGTGTAAGATGGGCCGGGTGGAATCTCGGTGCCTCAACTCCTGAAGAATATGGGAATTTATACTACTGGGGAGATTCCACGGGAACAGCCAGCAGTGGACCTACCTCTATTAACATTTATGATTTTGATGATATTTGTGGCTCGGAATATGATATTGCCCGAACTCAATTAGGGAAATATTGGCGTATGCCAACAGCAAAAGAATTCATGGAACTTAGAGATAAGTGCAAGATAACATGGACCACTTACCAAAAAATAGGGGGATACAAAATTACCGGACCCAACGGCAACAATATATTTCTGCCTGCTGTCGGTATCAAAAACGGACAAAATATAGAAAATCGCGGTTCCATAGCATATTATTGGACTGGTTCCGTAGCTTTAATAGGAGGGGGATTTGTCAAATTCAAAAGAGGACGCGCTTTCCTATTGAAAGATTCAGTTAGGGTTATGCCCAATAATGTTGCACTCCCCATTCGCCCTGTTATCCCCAAAGAAGAAAAACAAAAGAAAGAAGAGCAACAAAGAAAGAAAAAAAGAAAGAGCCTTGAAGAACGAGTTCCCAAATTTGCATCTTCTCCAGCAGATAGATTTAATTCAGAGATTTGTTACAATTGTAACATAAATAATAACAAACAATCAACTACTTAATAATATGAGTAATATAAATAATTATGCACTTAAACAAAATACCATTTTATATGGTAAATCACATACCTATACCATAGAAAAGATATTGGGTCAAGGCTCTTTCGGCATCACCTACTTGGCTATGACCCAAGTCAAAGTTTCCGGAGCATTGGGTGAACTCGAAACAACCATACAAGTTGCCATCAAGGAGTTCTTCATGAAAGACATCAATGGACGAGAAGAAAATACTGTTACTTGTGGAAGCAGAGGAGGGGTCTATTATGACTACAAAAAGAAGTTTTCGCGCGAAGCCGAAAACCTGAGTAAGCTGAACCATCCCCATATCGTTAAAGTGCTGGAATACTTCGAGGCCAACAACACAGTCTACTACGCCATGGAATATGTAGATGGAGGAAATCTGGATACATACATCACACAACAAAAAGGCTTGACGGAAGCAGAAAGCATTATGTATGCCAAACAGATAGGAGACGCTCTATCTTACATGCACGCTCATAAGATGCTTCATCTGGACTTGAAACCTGGAAATATTATGCTCCGTAAGAATCAGGAAGCCGTACTTATCGATTTTGGCTTGTCCAAGCAATATGACGAAAATGGGAAACCGGAAACAAGCACTACAGTGGGAAGTGGTACCCCCGGATATGCACCGATAGAACAGAGTAATTATCATGAAGGTAAAGACTTCCCGGCAACGATGGACGTGTATGCGCTTGGTGCAACTATGTATAAGATGTTGACGGGAATCCGTCCACCAGAGGCTTCAGAAATATTGAATGACGGTTTTCCTGCATATGAGCTACAAAAACATCAAGTAAGCGATTCGTTAATAGCCAGTATCGCAAAAGTCATGTCGGCTATGAAAAAAGACAGACCGCAAAGTGTAGCCGCATTTTTAAGTATATTGGAAAATAAGGATACGGAAACAACTCCCCAAGAAGATATAGGAATAACGCTGGAGGAAGCTACGGTTATCCAAACATCCGCCAATGAAGAACAGACTATGCCTTCAAGTGACGACATATCTTCCCAGCCCCACCCCAAAAATCTAAAATATATTATTCTTGTCCTAATAGCTGTTCTGTCTATTGGAGGAATTATAGCCTATATTACTTCCAGAACAGGTTCCAACTCCGATACAGATACAGAAACAGAATGGCTGTCCGCAACAGACACTGTAACAAATTCTGAACCGAATAACGCATCATCAGTAACAGTACATGCAAGCACATCTGCTGAAAATATAAACCCGAATTCTCATGTAAAAGAAAATGCAGCGACCGGGAATGTAGAACGCCCTGCGCAACAAAACACCGAAACAGCAAACCTGAGTGCCATGAGTGCCAATATGCCTCCAAAGAAAAAGAACGGCTTTAAGGAAACAGCCAAAGCAGCAGAGCAAGGGAATACAGAGGCCCAATATGAGTTAGGAAGAATGTACTTTCTTGGTCGGGATGTCGCAAAGAATGCTACTGAAGCTGAAAAATGGTATCAAAAAGCAGCAAATCAAGGAAATGCAAAAGCCCAAAATGAACTGGGGAACTTGTATTATACGGGACTTAATGTTACGCGAAATTATTCGGAAGCAATAAAATGGTATCAAAAAGCAGCAGAACAAGGCATTGCAAGTGCCCAATATAAATTGGGATATATGTACGATTATGGGCAAGGTATTTCTCAAAATAGGGTAGAAGCTGCAAAATGGTATAAGAAAGCAGCAGAACAAGGAAATGTGGATGCACAGTATAGACTAGGCAATATGTTTTTCTACAAGGTAGGCATTCCAGAAGATATAGACGAAGCTATAAAGTGGTATAAGAAAGCTGCAGAACAAGGAGATATTAAAGCCCCAAAAAAATTAGGAGAGATATATTCCAATGGAGCCAGAAAAAAAGACCCAGAAGCTATAAAATGGTATAAAATGGCTGCAGAGAGAGGGGATGCTGAAGCCTTAAAACGACTAGGAGATATATACGAGAAAGAAAATGCCTTGGAAGCAGTAAAGTGGTATAAAATGGCAGTAGAACAAGGCAATGCTAGTGCATCTTTTTATTTAGGGCTAATATACGAATATGGAAAACCCGGTATTCCTAAGAACAAGGCAGAAGCAATAAAATGGTATAGGAAAGCAGCAGAACAAGGAAGTGAAACTGCCCAAAAAAATCTACGCAAACTTGAGAATGAGTAATAGAGTTCGCGTAGAGATAGCAGGTACTTCCTTCTATACGATTATTTCATACAAGAATCGCCATCTGTATATAGATTACCATTTCAATTTCCACCAAAATAAAAAGCTATGCAATTACAATCCGGCACTCTCCTCCAAGGAGGAAAATATAAAATAGAAACAGTCTTGGGACAAGGCGGCTTTGGCATCACCTATCTTGCCACACAAGTGGCCTTAGAACGCAAGGTAGCTATTAAAGAATTCTTCATGAAGGAACATTGCAACCGTGACGTTGCAACTTCCCATGTATCAGTCGGTTCACAAGGCAGTCAAGAATTAGTAGCACGTTTCCGCCAGAAGTTCGTAAAGGAAGCCCGGATGATAGCCGGGCTGAATCATCCTCACATCATTCGTATCATTGATGTGTTCGAAGAAAATGAGACAGCCTACTATGTAATGGAATACATGGGAAATGGCTCTCTTGCAGAATATCTAAAAAGGAATGGAGCAGTCAGAGAGTCTAAGGCCCTCCATTATATCTACCAGCTGGCTGATGCCTTAAAGTTTATTCATCAGCACCAAATGAACCACCTTGACATAAAGCCAGGGAATGTATTGTTAGACAATAATAACAACGCCACCCTTATAGACTTTGGACTATCCAAACGCTATGACGGTGAAGGGCATCAAACCAGTACAACCCCTATAGGCATCAGTGCCGGGTATGCTCCAATGGAACAATATAAGCAAGGAGGCGTCAGCACCTTTTCTCCTGCAACAGATATCTATTCTTTGGGAGCAACTTTATACAAGCTCTTGACAAATGAGACTCCACCTGATGCCAGTGATGTGAATGACGACGGGCTTCCTCCACTTCCACCGAGTATATCCCAATCAACGGCCTATACAATTGAGAAAGCCATGCAACCGCGCCGTAGAGACCGTCCACAAAGCATTGATGAATTTTTATCGTTATTGACTAATAACAATAAGCCATCAATGCAGTATAATGAAGAAGAATCTGAAACAACTATAATTCCCTCTATCTCCCCAAAGGCAGAAGAAGAACCGGGTTCACCCAACATTCCTCCCAAACGAGCCAATCATCTTTCAAACCGGGAAATATGGTTGATTGCAATATTAATATTGTTGGTAACCTCTATTTTTGTAATAAACAAAACAAGCTACAATGTGCCTGCTCAGAACTCTGATACAGCAGTTGCAATAGAAAATCCAATCCCTAATCTTCCGGCCCAACCAATTGATTTAGGATTAAGTGTAAAATGGGCAAGTTGGAATGTAGGTGCAAGTTCTCCGGAAGATTATGGAGGCTTATATGGCTGGGCAGACCCAACAGGAAACAATACATCTACAAATAATACTGATTATCCCAACAACAATCCACCCTCCAATATATGCGGCACCAATTATGATATAGCTCACATTAAATGGGGAGAAAACTGGCGTTTACCCACAAAAAATGAAGTGTTGGAATTATGCGAGAAATGTTCATGGAAATGGACTTCATATAAAGGGAGCAATGGGTATATGATAACAGGCCCCAGTGGAAATTACATTTTCTTACCAGCAGTAGGTCAACGCTATGGCACTAACATTGGCAGTCAAAAAAACTTTGGCTATTATTGGTCAGGGACTTTATACTCCACGGGATATTCAAACTACCTTTCTTTCAGCAACACCCAATATCAGCTAAGCTTCACCCTTCGCTATCTTGGATGTTCTGTCCGTCCCGTTTCAAAGTGACCAACATTTAAAACAAAATTCAAAGTTAATATGCAAGGAACTCAACAATCATTAAGAAAAGGTACTATTCTATCTGGTAATTCCTACAATTACAAGATTGAAGGTATTTTAGGCCAGGGGGCTTCCGGTATAGCCTATCTTGCTTCAATACAACTTCAAGGAGAGTTAGGTTGCCTAAATACCCATACACAAGTAGCCATAAAAGAATTTTTTCAGAAGAATTTCAATGGTAGGGAGGGCACTACTGTAACTTGTTCCAATGAAAAGGCTTTTAAAGAATATAAAACAAAATTCCTTCGGGAAGCCAAGAATCTTTCAAAACTCAAACATCCACATATTGTAGACATCCTGGAAGCTTTTGAAGCAAACAATACTTGCTATTACGTAATGGAATATTTAGAAGGCGGGAGTTTTGATTCTTATATAAAAACAGAAAACGGTCTCTCCGAATCAGAAGCTTTGACATGCATCCGTCAAATAGGGGAAGCACTGCAATTCATGCATAACAATAGGATGTTGCATCTTGATCTAAAACCGAAGAATATAATGCGGCGTAAAGATGGTTCTATAGTATTAATCGATTTCGGCCTTTCCAAACAATACAATTCACAAGGAGAACCTGAAACAAGTACTGCCATCGGATATGGCACCCCAGGCTATGCCCCAATTGAACAAAGCTGTTATCGCGATGGAGAAGGTTTTCCTATAACAATCGATATTTATGCCTTAGGAGCTACATTATTTAAAACATTGACCGGAAAAACGCCTCCCAACGCTTCTAATATTATGAACTATGGCTTTCCGGAAGCCGAATTGCAAGAAAGAAACATCAGTAACAAGACCATTACTGCCATACAGCATGCAATGAAACCAGAAAAGAATGCAAGAACACAAACTGTAGAAACTTTTATCCAGGAAATTGAAGGAGGTCATGCAGAAGACACCATTCTTATTGAAGATAATTCATTGATAGTTTTGCCGGAAACAAACAAAATAACCCTATCATTAGAAAAGGTATTCATGGGAAGTGATAGAAATTTTTCTACAGATATTATAATCACCGCAAACTCTATTGCACTTACCGTAAAAGTATTCACTATACCAGAAACCAAGATACAGACTTATACTTATCCATATACCTCTCAAAAATTCAAAAAACTATTATCAAACCTACGAGAGTTAAGTTTACAAACAGCTTATGACTCATTCAATTATGAAGTGGATAATGCACCAGATATTTTTTACCGCATGCGATTCTCCCTCTTCTCTACAAAAAAATCCTATGCAGATATAAAGGTGGAGTATGAGGCTTTAGATGAATTACGCACCAATGAATTGCCCAAAAACTGGCATGGCATATTCTCAAGGCTTCAAAGGGCCATCACTTCCCAAATTCCTTCTTTCAACGAAACTGTTCTCACAGTAGTTTCTAATAAAACGCCCCCTGAAGAGGGAGCAAAGGTCATAAGCATAGCAAAAGAAAGCTTTATGGCCATCTTTGCTGGAGTCATGACTCTAATGCTAATAATTGGACCCAACATAGGAGTAGGAGGAATTATCACCATAACAAGCCTTGTCATCTTACCAGACTTGCTCATATTTTGGTTATCACCTCGAAAGAAGCTTCATGCGATTTTATTTTCTGCAACAATCATACTACTACTCGCAATCAACCATATAACACATCAATAAATCTTATAGATTATGCAATTACAAAACGGAACTCTTCTGCAAGGAGGAAAATATAAAATAGAAACAGTCTTAGGACAAGGAGGGTTCGGCATCACCTATTTGGCCACCCAAACGCTAACCGACAAAAAAGTCGCTATAAAGGAGTTTTTCTTTAAAGAATATTGTGAGCGTGACAATGTGTCGGGCACAGTAACAGTGCCAACAACCAGTAAGAAAAAATTTGTAGAGAAGTTTCAAAAGAAATTTCTAAAAGAGGCTAAGATTAGCTCAGACCTCAATCACAAGAATATTATACGAGTGCTTGACGTATTTCAGGAGAATGACACTTCCTACTATAGCATGGAATATATCATTGGAAAATCGTTGGCACAAGAAATTAATGCCAAAGGGAAAATTGATGGAAAAAAATTCTCAAAAGACATGATTATGCGCCCTTATGCGATACAAAACGACATAAAAGCTGGTTTGAAAAAATATTTCGGGGTGGTGACCGATGACGAGCTGATGGACAACCTTCAACTGAACAACGAATTATACAATATCAACAACCTCCCTCTGCCCGAAACAGACCCATGGATTACAAAAGATGGTGTTTTCTTCTCGTATGCTCCCTATGAAATTGCCAGTTACGCAGCAGGCGCTCCCTCCTTTGTGATACCCATCAGCAAAGTCAAGAACCACGTCACTTCTACAGCAAAAACATTCTTTGATGAATAAAACGACCTCATCAGCTTGAGAATGACCACCTATACGGTTATTTCATACAAGAATCACCGCATTTCATGTAATATACACAAATCCTTATATAGGTTATCATTTCAAATCAATATCTTTGAAACATAAAAGAAAACATTGGTTATGGAAAAGAAGCTGTTAAAAGTCTCAGAATCAGAATACGCTAAGAATCTTGGAGTAGCTGCAAGCGCGGGAGCAGCAATAGGAGGAGCGGCTTTTGCAGCAGCAGCTTATTCAACAAGAGCATGGGAAACTGACTCTAATGAAGACAACGAGACACTGGAAATTGCAGAGGAAAGCAGCACTGATGAGATGATACAACCAGAAACTGTATCTATAGAAATATCAGATCCCGTCACTGCAGACATAGCCTACACCATAGACCCTCTTTCTCCGGCTGAAAGTGAAGCGATAGACATGGCCAGTACGGAGAATGATGAAATTGTCATCGAAGACATTGAATATCCAGACGAAGGAGATATCTTTCAATCAGATATGCAAGACGTCATGGACTGGGTAGCAGGAGAAACGATGGATATTCCTTTGCTGGACAATGCTATATACAGTGATGATACCATTGTAGAAGACAGTCAACTGTTTTCTATATGAAAAGACATTATTAATACTAAAAAATATCAGCCTTATGAACTCAGAAGACACCATTCTTAACCAGCAACAGAACGACAACGAAGAAACATTGCCGAACAACAATCAGAGCACCTCAAAGGAACAGCCTGCGAAAAAAGCCAGTTCATGGAAACATGTAACAATAGGTGGCATATCTGGAATTTTATTAGGTGGCGCCAGTACCTTTTTCACCAGCTCTTCCAGTGCCGCCAATGACAGTGACGCTCCCAGCCACGGCAACCAGTCAGCAACAAGCCATGGCTCTACTCCCGTTTCTCCAGACTCACACATCTCTGTAGAAGGGTTACCGGTTGCAACAGTCAGTGACGATATGTCTTTCAGCGAAGCCTTTGCAGCAGCGCGCCAGGAGGTAGGACCGGGAGGAGTCTTTGAATGGCACGGTGGCGTATACGGTACATATTACGCCAATGAATGGAGTGACATGACACCAGAACAGCGGGCAGAATTCGGAAGCCGCGTTTCCTATGGAGCAAGTGGTTCGGGAAATCACGAGACAGCAGAACACGCTACAGAAGAGAGCCATAATGTAGCGGAACATCATGCAACGGAAGAACCGGAAATAGTCAATGTGGAACATGAAAATGCACACGTTGAAGATGAAGTTCAGATTGTAGGAATCAGTGATGAAACCATGGATGACGGCTCGATGGTTACCATCGGACAACTGGAAATAAACGGACAAGAAGTTTATGTGGTAGATGTGGATCATAACGGCACTTTCGACCTGATGGGAGCCGATGTAAATGGAGATGGAGTAATCAGCGAAAATGAAGTCTACAACATACAAGACCAAGGACTGGAAGTTGCCGATTTGCAGCAGCAGATGGATGCAATACCCTCGGATGATTATCTGGCAGATATGCCTGATTATATTAATGATGCTGACTCCAGCGGATTTGCCTAATCAACGGACAAGATGAGAATGAAGCGGATGTTATTTTCACTGATATGCATATGCTTGTTTAGCCTGCAAAGCCTGGCACAGAATATATATTTAGTTTCCGTAGGCATTGCAGACTATCCCGGCACAGAGAATGATTTAACATTGCCTGCCAAAGATGCAGAGACCATACAATGGATATATCAGAAAAATCAGAAAGCAGAAACAATATTATTAACCGATGCACAAGCCACCCGAAGTAATGTATTAAGCAGTATGACGCGAATTTTCAATAAAGCCTCAGCCAAAGACATCATTGTCCTTTTTTTTAGTGGTCATGGATATAAAGGTGGATTTGTGGGCTATGATGCAATGATTACTTATCAAGACATCAAGAAAACAATGGCAAAAAGTGCAGCCAAGAACAAAATGATATTTGCAGATGCATGTTTCTCTGGAAAGATGAGAGAACCACGTAGAAACTCATCGAATATATCCCCCTCTTCATTAAAAGTAATGCTGTTCCTTTCTTCCCGTGAAAATGAAGTCTCTATAGAGTCTCCTTCCATGAAAAACGGGTTCTTCACAACATGCCTGCAACGGGGACTACGAGGCGGAGCCGACGTAAACCGTGATCGGATCATCACAGCTAAAGAGCTTTTCGAATTTGTCAGCCAAGGGGTAAAAAAGCTGTCAAGGGACAAGCAGCACCCTGTCATGTGGGGTAAGTTCAGCGATTCTATGCCGGTAATGATATGGTAACAATAATAGAATAGAACAAATGGAATCAGAATTATTAAGAATCAAGTGTCCGAACTGCGGTGCCGTTCTGACTATAAAAAAGATAGCAGGCCTGGAAACCAAGAGTATTCCATGCCCAGTATGCAAAAAGGCATCAAAGTACATTGACTACAAAGTTCCCAAACAACAATATACTCCACCAAATGAAAATGATGACACCACCATGGGAGATGAAACCCACATTGACCATTCAAAAAATCAGAGTATCGGCAAACTCCAGAAAATTGGCACAAGTCATATGTATACTTTATCCCTAGGGATAAATACAATCGGACGAAAGGCACAAACATCAAACGCCACTGTACAGATTGATACAGATGACCTTACAATGAGCCGTTCACATTCCATTATTGAGGTACGCAAACTGAAAACCGGTGGTTATATACACTATTTTTCGAATGCTCAAAACAAAAATGCCACTTATATCAATTCTGGATTAATTGAAAATGGCGACCGTATCATACTGCATGGAGGTGAAATCATAAAAATGTCGAATACGACATTGAAATTCATACTTCTTTCTGAAGATGATACAATCATTTAAACCTAAAACAAAATTGGATATGAAATATGTTTTAAACCCCTTAACTATCTACGAATTGGGACAACGGAGCAATCAGGAAGATTCCATCTTCCCCGTATCAGGTGAAGTAACGGCAGAAGACCGCCTGTTTATCGTATGCGATGGAATGGGTGGTCATGAGTCGGGTGAGGTTGCCAGCCAGACAGTATGCCAAACGATGAGTGAATACATCTTGTCACAAACTTCACCGGAAGGGGCTTTCACAGACGAGCAATTTAACGAGGCGCTCAATGCAGCCTATGATTCATTAGACCAAAAGGATAATGGTGCCGCCAAAAAGATGGGGACCACCATGACTCTTCTGAAATTTCATAGTGGCGGATGCCTGCTTGCCCATATCGGTGACAGCCGCATCTATCATATCCGACCTTCTGAAAGATACATTTTCCACACAAGAGATCACTCGTTGATAAACGACCTATATGACATCGGTGAAATCACCCTTGAAGAGATGAAAACCTCAAAGCAGAAGAATGTCATTACCCGTGCCATGCAACCCAACCTGGAAAGACGTCCTAAAGCAGACATAAAACATATTACAGACATCCGCCCCGGTGACTATTTCTTCATGTGCTCGGATGGCATGTTAGAGGAAACTGACGATAGTGACTTGTTGAATATCCTCTCTGACCCTGACACAACAGATGATGAAAAAATACAAATCCTGACCAAGGTCAGTGAAAACAACCGGGATAATCATTCTGCATTTCTTATTCATATTTTAGACTTAATTCCGGATAATTATACAAAAGAAGAAAAAGGCAAAGAAGAAAGTCCTATAGAATCCGTTCCGGACAACCGTGTCATGACTGCTGGAACAAGGACAATCGAAAGAGAGGGGAAAAAGAGCGCTGAAACTAAAGAGGATAAGAGACAAAAGCGCAGGCTGCCGATTGTCAAGATTCTTGCATTCGCCATATTACTTTTTATCGTTATCTACGCCGCTTCTTTCGTTCTGTTGAAAGCTATAAAGGGGGAGAAAGAGCATTCCAAAACAAATCACCAAATAGAAAACACTATATTACAAAAATAATCCAAGAATATGCAGCTACTATCGGAAACATCTCTGCAAGGAGGCAAATATAAAATAGAAAAAGTACTTGGCCAAGGTGGTTTTGGCATTACTTACTTAGGGCTTCAGACGGGACTGAACCGGTCTGTCGCCATTAAAGAGTTCTTTATGAAAGAATACTGTGAACGCGAAGAGACTACTTCCAAAGTTCTTCTGGGCTCACAAGGTAGTCGAGATATAGTGGACCGTTTCCGAATAAAATTCATAAAAGAAGCTCAAACCATTGCCCAGATGGACAATCCGCATATCATCCGCATTCATGACATTTTTGAGGAAAATGCAACTGCATATTATGTAATGGAATATATTGACGGAGACTCTTTGGACAGGTTAATACAGAAGCAAGGGAAGTTAGACACCGCGGTAGCATTAAACTACATCTGCCAAACAGCTAAAGCATTACAGTATATCCATCAAAAGAAGATTTTACACTTAGACATCAAACCTTCCAACATTCTGCTCAGAGGTGAGGAAGATGCTGTATTAATAGATTTCGGAATTTCCAAACGATATGATATAGACGGAAGTCAAACGAGCACCACTCCTACAGGAATCAGTAAAGGTTATGCCCCCATAGAACAATATAGACAAGGTGGTACAAGCATGTTCATGCCCAGCACAGACATTTATTCATTAGGCGCTACCATGTATAAGTTACTGACAGGAGAAACACCGCCCGAAGCTTCTGACATTGTAGACGAAGGATTAACAATTCCAGATTATATAGCTCCCAGAATAGCAACTGCAATAGAAAAGTGTATGGCTCCAGCACGCAAACAAAGGCCACAATCTATTACAGAATTTCTGTCCCTGATAGCAATGGAGCCTCATGAACATCCTCAAGACGGTACATCTTCTTCTAAGGAAAACACGGTTATACAAAAAAGGACAGACCACCAATATCTATCAATTGACGTAAAAGGAATTTTATTCAAAATGTGTTTCGTTGAAGCAGGAACTTTCATGATGGGAGCTACTTCAGAACAAGAGCACGAAGCCTATAGTGACGAAAAAAACAACAAAAGAGTGGATATACAGAACTTCTACTTGGGAGAAACCACTGTTACCCGGAAATTATGGAATGCGATTATGGAAAACTATCAATCGGAATCCAAAGAGGAGAATCTTCCTATCGAGAATATATCATGGATTGACTGCATAGATTTTATTCAAAGACTAAACAATGTTACCGGACGCAAGTTCCGTCTTCCAACCGAAGAAGAATGGGAGTATGCGGCACGAGGAGGAAATCAAAGCAAAGGGTATAAATACGCCGGTTCAAATTCTATTGATGAAGTTGCATGGTATGATGAGAACAGCGAACATCACACCCATCCCGTGGCTTTAAAAAGACCGAATGAATTGGGATTGTATGACATGAGCGGAAACATTCAAGAATGGTGTTCCTCTTTCTACGAATATGGCTCAAATCGGACTCTACGAGGCGGATGCTATTTATCATCACCACGAAGATGCCGTGTTTCATGTAGAAACAACAATAGCCAAGTGTATCATGATGCAAGCATAGGATTACGATTGGCTTTATAAACAGCTACGGAGCGGGATTCCACATGAACTTCCTCCTTTATATGACTTGTTTGGCTATCCATGCACAAGCCTCCGCATCCGCCAATGCATGGTGGTGTTGCTCCAGTTGGTAGCCACAACAAGCTGCCACTGTGTGCAACTGATAGTTGGGCAATCCTTTCAGGACGCGACGTGATGCCTGCAAAGTACAATGAAACTCATAATCCGGATAATCCATGCAGTAAGTACGGAAAACAGCTTTCAGGCAGCTTTCATCAAAGGCCTTGTTGTGCGCTACCAATGGCAAGCCTTCAATGCGAGGAGCTATTTCCTGCCACACAACGGGAAAGATAGGAGCATCCCGGGTATCTGCCAACGTCAGACCATGCACGCGGGTATTCCAATAAGTGTAATACTCCGGTTCGGGACGGATGAGGTTATAATAATGGTCCACAATCTCTCCATCACGTACGATAACCACTCCTACACTACAAACACTGGTACGCTGTTCGTTGGCCGTTTCAAAATCAATGGCAGCAAAATCTTTCATCCGATATGGTTTTATAGTCGCCAAAGATACGAAAAATTCACTCTGTTCCTTTCATTCTACACCTGGTTTCCATTATCTTTGTCCCCGGACAAAGGCTAAAATATCATGGAACATCCACTTTCGCAATTCAAATATTGTCCGAAATGCGGTTCAGCCCATTTCGAAGTTCATAACGGGAAGTCAAAGCAATGCGCCGACTGCGGTTTCGTCTACTACTTCAACCCCTCTTCCGCCACCGTCGCCTTAATACTGAACGAATGCGACGAACTGCTGGTTTGCCGCCGTGCCAAAGAGCCTGCCAAAGGGACGCTGGACCTTCCCGGAGGCTTCATCGACATGACCGAGACCGGCGAGGAAGGCGTTGCCCGCGAAGTAAGAGAAGAAACCGGCATGAAGGTGGCAAAGGCCGAATATCTCTTCTCCCTGCCCAACATCTACATCTATTCCGGCTTCCCCGTACACACGCTGGATATGTTTTTCCGTTGTACGGTGGAGGACACCTTGCACTTCAAGGCGATGGACGACGCGGCAGACCTCTTCTTCCTCCCCTTGAAAGATATCCGTACGGAAGAGTTCGGGCTCGGCTCCATCCGCAAAGGAGTGGGTATCTTCCTGGAAGACATGCGAAAGAACAAAAGCGAATGATTATTCGTTCCTATTATGGTATATATCCTAAAAAAGCCAAACAAGTGTAACATTTCCGGGTTAAAACCCGTATTTTTGTAAAATACCTATTCTAACAAAAGAAGATGAAACATAAAATCTCCCGAATATTGTGCACAGCACTCTGTTGCGCACCTTTACTCGCCTCAGCACAAACAAGCGAGAAGAGTACTTCTCCCAAGCGACTCTACCAGGAAGGACAGACGTTGTTCCAACAAAAGGCCTATGCCGCCGCCATCTCCCCGTTGCAAGCCTATGTACGCCAGATGAATGCAGACGGCAAGCCTCTGCCCGACACGGGCGAGCGACAGGAAGCGGAATACATGCTGGTATGCGCCGCATACGAACTCAGAGACCCCAAAAGCATAGACCTGCTCCGTGCCTTCCTGGACGAATATCCCGATACTCCCCATGCCAACCGCATCTACGCACTGATTGCCTCCGCCTACTTCTTCGAAGGCAATTATGACGATGCCCTCGCCATGTTCAACTCCGCCCGCCTCGACCTGCTGGGTTCCGAGGAGCGAGACGACATGACCTACCGCCTTGCCACCTGCTATTTGAAAACGGGCAACGTAAAGGAAGCAGCCATCTGGTTCGAGACGCTGCGTAGCACCAGCCGCAAGTATGCAGCGGACTGTGCTTACTACATCTCTTATATCCGATATACCCAAGGACGGTATGACGAAGCGCTCAGCGGTTTCCTGCCTTTGCAGGACAATGCCAAATACAAGGACTTGGTTCCCTATTACATCGCCGAAATCTATCTGTTGAAGAAGCAGTACGACAAGGCGGAAATCGTGGCGCAGAATGCACTGTCAGCCCATCCCGACGGTCTGAGCTACACCCACACGGCGGAGCTGAACCGTATCCTCGGTACAGCCGAATACCATTTCGGGAAGTATCACGAAGCCGTAAAGTCCTTCGGACAATATATAGAACACAATGCCGAATCTGCCGCTCATAGAAGGGATGCCCTTTACATGCTGGGAATGTCCTATTATCAATGCGGCGTGTATTCGCAAGTCCCCTCCGTCCTCGGCAGAGTGACTGCCGAAAACGACGCCCTTTCGCAGAACGCATACCTGCACATGGGACTGTCTTATCTGCAACTGGCAGACAAGACCAAAGCGCGTATGGCTTTCGAGCAGGCTGCCGCCTCCAACGCCGATATGAAAGTCAAGGAACAAGCCGCCTATAACTACGCCTTATGCATCCACGAGACCTCCTATTCCGCTTTCGGCGAATCGGTGACCGTCTTTGAGAAATTCCTGAACGAGTTCCCGAGCTCTCCTTATGCCGAGAAAGTCAGCAACTACCTGGTGGAAGTGTACATGAATACACGCAGCTACGATGCCGCACTCAAATCCATCGACCGCATCTCCCATCCCAGCAAAGCCATTCTGGAAGCCAAGCAGAAGATTCTGTTCCAACTCGGGACCCAGTCTTTTGCCAACACACAGTTCGAGCAAGCCATCGGTTACTTCAACCAAAGCGTCACGCTGGGACAATACAACCTCCAGACCAAGGCAGACGCCCTCTACTGGCTCGGCGAGTCTTATTACCGCCTGAACCGGATGAGAGAAGCCGCCCGCAATTTCAACGAATATCTGTCACTCACCCGGCAGAGGGATACGGAAATGTTTGCCCTTGCCTACTATAACCTGGGCTACATCGCTTTCCACCAGAAAGACTATTCGACGGCAGAGAACCGTTTCCGCAACTTTGTCCAACTGGAGAAAGGCGAAAACCCGACCGCATTGGCAGATGCCTACAACCGCATCGGTGACTGTAACCTGCACGTCCGCCGTTTCGAGGAAGCCAAGCAATACTACGCCAAAGCTGAGAACCTGAACACTCCCGCCGGAGACTATGCCGTCTATCAATTAGCACTGGTATATGGCATGCAGAAAAACTATACGGAAAAGGTGAGCATGCTGGACCGACTTGCAGCCAAATATCCCAACTCGCCCTACGCCATCAATGCCCTCTACGAGAAGGGACGCTCCTACGTACAGAGCAACAACAGCCGCCAGGCTATCGCCACCTTCCGCGAGCTGCTTGCCAAATACCCCGAAAGCCCCGTCAGCCGTAAAGCCGCCGCCGAAATCGGCCTGCTTTACTACCAGAACGACGACTATGACCGTGCCATAGAAGCCTACAAACATGTAGTCACCCAATATCCTGGAAGCGAGGAAGCCCGCCTTGCCATGCGCGACTTGAAGTCCATCTACGTAGATGCCAACCGCGTGGATGAGTTTGCCGCCCTTGCCGCCCAAATGCCGGGAGAAATCCGCTTCGAGCCCAGTGAGCAAGACTCGTTGACTTACATCGCTGCCGAAAAAGTATATATGAAAGGCGAAGCCGCACCTGCCAGAGAGAGCTTCACCCGCTATCTGCAAAGTTATCCGGGAGGCGCTTTCAGCCTGAATGCACATTACTACCTTTGCGTCATAGGCAAAGAGCAGAAAGATGACGAGGCGGTATTGGAACATGCCGGGAAACTGCTGGAATACCCCGATAATCCATATTCTGAAGAAGCTTTGCTGATGCATGGAGAAATTCTGTTTAACCGCCAGCAATATGACCTGGCATTGGCCGACTACAAGAAATTGCAGGCCAAAGCCACCACGGCAGAGCGCCGCCAGCTTGGCGCTATCGGTGTACTGCGCTGTGGAGCACTGATGCATGATGATGCGGAAATCATCAACGCCGCCACAGCCTTGCTTGCCGAAGCCAAGCTATCTCCGGAGCTCCGGAACGAGGCATTGTACTACCGTGCCAAGGCATACCTCAACCAGAAAGCCGACAAGAAGGCAATGGATGACCTTCAACTGCTGGCCAAAGATACCCGTACCCTTTATGGAGCCGAAGCCAAATATCTGGTGGCATTACAATGGTACAACGCCGGTAATTATGCCTCTGCAGAAAAGGAAATCCTTAATTTCATCGATCAGAGTACACCGCATGCCTACTGGCTGGCACGCAGTTTCATCCTTCTGTCTGATGTATATGTAGCCATGGACAAGAAGCTCGATGCACGCCAATACCTATTGAGCCTGCAGCAGAACTACCAGGCCGACGACGATATAGCAAGCATGATTAACGAAAGACTGGAGAAATTGAAGTAAGAAATATAGCACATTATGAAAAAGATACAATATATCCTCGCAGGAACTATGCTTGTCTCCCTCTCTTTGGGGGCACAAGCCCAGACACAACCCCAAGACACCACCATGAACCGTACGGTAGTCGTGGAACAAGAATATAATCCGGACATCATGGACGCCTCCAAAGTGAACGTACTTCCCAAGGTGGAACCTCCTACCGTCAGCAAAAAGGCGGTGGAATATGACGCCACCCTGATGCCGGCAACCCATATCCCGGCAGGTATCATGCAAGCCTATACCGGAAAAGAGACGCAGGCGAAAGCGCTGCCCGGATATGTACGCTTGGGATACGGTAACTACGGTAACCTCGATGTACGCGCCAACTACCTCTTCTCCTTATCCCCCAAAGACCGCCTCAACCTGACATTCACAATGGATGGCATGGATGGCAAACTGGACTTACCGGATAATGGCGGAAAGTGGAATTCATTCTACTACCGTACCCATGCTGCCATGGATTATGTACATGCCTTCAGCAAAGTCGATTTGAATATTGCCGGAAAGTTCGACCAAAGCAATTTCAACTTCCTGCCCGACTTCGTCAGCAACAAGCAGAAATTCGTTTCGGGTGATGTACATTTCGGGGTAAGTTCCACGAGCGACGATATGCCTCTCCAATTCCGCGCCGAAACCAATTTGTTGGTCTACCAGCGCCAACACGACCTCATGGTGAGCAATATCAAAGAGAATATCGTGCGCACCAAAGCCGATGTCACCGGTTCCATCTCCGATGAGCAGACCATCGGCATGGCTTTTGCCATGGACAACACATTCTACAGCGACGGACGTTTCGAGAATCACACCGACGTAGACTTCAATCCATACTATCTCTTTCAGAATGACGACTGGAAAATACGTCTCGGCGCACACGTCGACCTGGCTTTCGGTTTCGGCAAGAAGTTCCGCGCCGCTCCCGACGTAGAAATGCAATACATCTTCTCGGACAGCTACATCCTCTACGCACAAGGTAAGGGAGGACGGCTGCAGAACGATTTCCGCCGTCTGGAAACCATTACGCCTTATGGCATTACAAACCAGCAGCTTGACAATACCTACGAACAGCTCAACGCAGCCATCGGCTTCAAGGCAAGCCCGGTCAGCGGATTGTGGTTCAACCTATACGGCGGGTATCAAGATTTGAAAAACGACCTGATTGACACTCCGACTGTCAAGTCCGACGGGATAAGCAATGTTTACCTCACAGAAGATACCAAGAACCTCTACGCCGGAGCCGACCTGAGCTACAACTACAAGGATGTTTTCTATCTCGCCGCCAATGCCGTCTATCGCCATTGGACAACAGACTCAGACGGTTCTGATGTCGTAGTAAGCTTCAAACCTTCCGTAGAAGGCAATCTCAATCTCAAGGTACACCCCATCTCCCCACTGCTTGTCGGCATCGGTTATCAGCACATCTCACGCCAGGGCGTGGAGAGCAACAAGGCAGACCCCGTCAACAATCTCTATCTAAACGGCAGCTACGAACTCTTCAAAGGTATCTCCGTGTATGCGCGCGTGAACAACTTGCTGAACAAAGATTACCAGTACTACTGGGGATACCCTTCAGAAGGTCTCAGTTTCTTAGGCGGAGTAAGCTTCCTCTTTTAATAGGGGCAGCACAAGCCGGAGCTCTAATTTGAACAAAAAAGGTCATTTTTGCTAAATTCTCCTTATATTATAAGGTGGGAAGAATCTTTTTTTCCTACTTTTGCGGGCGAATTCAGTGGCGGGAGTCACTAAAAAACAGAAATTTATGCAGAAAAACCTTGTCATAGTCGAGTCTCCGGCGAAAGCAAAAACCATCGAGAAATTCCTTGGAAAAGATTTCAAAGTCCTTTCCAGCTACGGCCATATACGTGATTTGAAGAAAAAAGAATTCAGTATTGATGTAGACAAAGACTTCAAACCGCATTACGAGATACCGGCGGATAAAAAGAAACTCGTAACCCAGTTGAAAGAAGAAGCCGAGCAGGCAGAAACCGTATGGCTGGCTTCCGATGAGGACCGCGAAGGGGAAGCCATCGCATGGCACTTGTACGAAGTGCTGAAACTGAAACCGGAACACACCAGACGTATCGTCTTCCATGAAATCACCAAAGGTGCCATCCTGAAAGCGATAGAAAATCCCCGTGACATTGACATCAACCTGGTCGATGCCCAGCAAGCCCGACGTATCCTGGACCGTATCGTAGGTTTTGAACTTTCACCGGTATTGTGGAAGAAAGTGAAACCTGCCCTTTCTGCAGGCCGTGTACAGTCCGTAGCCGTCCGTCTCATTGTAGAGCGCGAACGCGAGATACATGCATTCCAAACCGAAGCATCCTACCGTGTTACCGCCGTATTCCTCGTTCCGGACACTGACGGCAAAACAGTGGAAATGAAAGCCGAACTGGCGCACCGGCTCAAGACAAAGGCAGAAGCCCGGAAATTGCTGGAGAGCTGTAAAGCAGCCACGTTTACCATCAGCGACATCACTACCCGTCCGCTGAAGAAAACTCCCGCCGCCCCGTTCACCACCTCTACCTTGCAGCAGGAGGCTGCCCGCAAACTGGGATTCACCGTGGCACAGACCATGATGGTGGCGCAACGTCTGTACGAATCCGGATTGATAACCTACATGCGTACCGACTCCGTCAACCTTTCCGAACTTGCCGTCAACGCCAGCCGTGAAACCATCTCCAACCTGATGGGCGAACGTTACGTACACAACCGTCACTTCGCCACCAAGACCAAAGGAGCGCAAGAAGCCCACGAAGCTATCCGCCCCACCTATATGGAGAATGCCAAGATAGAAGGTACCCCGCAGGAAAGAAAGCTGTACGACCTCATCTGGAAACGTACCATCGCCTCGCAGATGGCAGATGCCGAAGTGGAAAAGACAACCGTAACCATTGCTATCAGCAACGAGACGGAGACTTTCACTGCAACCGGCGAAGTGGTGAAATTTGACGGTTTCCTCCGTGTCTACCGCGAATCATACGATGATGACGTAGAAACCCAGGAAGATGAGGCACGCCTACTGCCCCCTCTGAAAAAAGGACAGAAGCTCGAACATGAAGGTATCACCGCTACCGAACGTTTCACCCAACACCCTCCCCGCTACACGGAAGCAAGCCTTGTGCGCAAATTGGAGGAACTGGGTATCGGACGTCCGTCTACCTATGCTCCGACCATTTCCACCATCCAGCAACGCGAATACGTGATAAAAGGAGAAAAAGCAGGTGAAGAACGCACCTACAATGTGCTTAACTTGCAGGGTAATGAAATAACGGACAACAACCATACAGAAATCACCGGAGCTGAAAAGTCAAAACTGATGCCGACAGACACCGGTATTGTGGTCAATGACTTCCTGATAGAGTACTTCCCGGACATCCTTGACTACAACTTCACTGCGAGCGTCGAAAAGCAATTCGACGAAATAGCCGAAGGTGACAAGCAATGGACCGCCATTCTGAAAACATTCTATAAGAAATTCCATCCTTCAGTAGAAAACACACTTGCCGCGAAAACCGCCCACAAGGCAGGCGAACGGATTCTAGGAACAGACCCCGTCAGCGGAAAACAAGTGTCTGTAAAAATCGGACGTTTCGGCCCAGTAGCACAGATAGGTACTGCCGAAGATGAGGAAAAGCCCCGTTTCGCCCAGGTAAAAAAAGAAATGTCCATCGAGACCATTACGCTGGAAGAAGCGCTGGAGCTGTTCAAACTTCCCCGTACTCTCGGAGAGTATGAAGGCAAGAATGTAGTCGTAGGTGCGGGACGTTTCGGACCTTATATCCAGAACAACGGCTTGTATGCCTCGTTACCCAAGACAATGGACCCGATGACCGTTACGCTGGAAGAAGCTATTGAACTTTTGCAAAAGAAACAAGAAGCAGAAGCCCAGAAACATATCAAGAAGTTTGAGGAAGAACCGGAACTGGAAATCCTGAATGGACGCTATGGCCCTTACATCGCTTATAAAGGCAGCAACTACAAGATTCCTAAAGACATCATCCCTCAAGACCTGAACCTTCAGGCTTGTCTGGAAATTGTGAAACTGCAAAGCGACAAGGATACGGGCAAGTCTAAGCGGACTGCAAAGGCGGTGAAAGCAACGAAAACGACTAAAACAACCGCCAAGGCAACTGCCAAAACAAGCAAGACAAAATAGGACTTAGTCTACACGTATAAAATGGGAGAAAGGAGACGATAATTTAAACTTCTATTATTTATACCACAAGAATAAATATTATACTATAAAAGAATAAGCCCGAAGAAGTATCCTCGGGCTTATTCTTTTATAGTGCGATGTTTACATCCTATCCGGCACCTCAATTCCCAGTAAACCCATACCTAAGCGTACCACCTTGGCTACATCCTCGGACAATGCAAGGCGGAATACCTTCACTGCTTCGTTCTCCTCACGCAGAATGCTGAAGTCATGGTAGAACTGGTTATATTCCTTCACAAGGTCATACGTATAGTTTGCAATGATGGACGGGCTGTAATCCTCACCTGCCTGCTTCACGATAGCGGCAAAGTCGGCAACCATCTGTATCAGCCCCTCTTCCTTCTCACTCAGTTCAATGCCGGCAGGCAACTGGGCAGGGATTTCGATACCGGCCTCTTTTGCCTTGCGGAGAACAGACTGGATACGTGCATAAGTATATTGGATGAACGGTCCCGTATTACCATTGAAGTCGATGGACTCTTTTGGATTGAATGTCATGTTCTTGCGGGCATCCACTTTCAGGATGAAGTACTTCAAGGCACCCAGACCAACGATACGGGCGATATTGTCTGCTTCTTCCTTTGTCAGACCATCCAGCTTGCCCAGTTCATTGCTGGTTTCCTTGGCTGTATCAATCATCTCCGCCATCAGGTCGTCAGCATCAACCACGGTACCTTCGCGGCTCTTCATCTTGCCCTCGGGAAGTTCCACCATACCGTAAGAGAAGTGCACCAACCCTTTACCCCATTCGAAGCCCAGTTTGTCGAGCAGGATGGACAATACCTGGAAATGGTAATTCTGTTCGTTGCCTACCACATAAATCATCTTGTCAATGGGATAATCTGCAAAACGGAGTTTAGCAGTACCTATATCCTGCGTCATGTAGACGGATGTACCGTCCGCACGCAGCAGCAGCTTGTGGTCCAGCCCCTCCCCCGTAAGGTCCGCCCATACAGAGCCATCTTCTTTCCGGTAGAAGAAGCCTTTCTCCAGGCCCTCCATTACCTTCTCCTTACCTTCGAGGTACGTGTTTGATTCGTAATATATCTTATCAAAAGTTACACCCATCATACGGTAAGTCTCGTCAAAACCTGCATACACCCAGTCGTTCATCTTCTTCCAGAGCTCACGTACTTCCGGGTCATTGGCCTCCCACTTTACCAGCATTTCACGAGCCTCCTTCATCAAAGGAGATTCAGCTTCTGCCTTGGCTTTCGCTTCTTCCTCATTCATGCCTTCGCTTTGGAACTTGGCCATCAGTTCTTTCACTTCCGCCTTATAATGCTTGTCGAAGGAAACATAGTAATCGCCAATCAAGTGGTCTCCCTTCTTACCGGATGATTCGGGAGTTTCACCATTCCCGTACTTCTGCCATGCCAACATGGACTTGCAGATATGAATTCCACGGTCATTGACAATATTTGTCTTTACTACCTTATTACCGTTGGCAGCCACTATATTAGCCAGCGCATTTCCCAAAAGATTGTTGCGTACATGGCCCAAATGAAGCGGTTTGTTGGTATTGGGAGAAGAATACTCAATCATCACCAATGGAGAGTTGTCAGTAGCAGCCACGATACCGTACTGCTTGTCCGCATGAATGCCATTCAACAATTCTATCCACGCAGAGGAGGCAATGGTCAGATTCAGGAAGCCCTTAATGACATTAAATGCTGCAACCGAAGACTCGTTTGCCTGCAAGTATTCACCGATTTCCTGGGCCGTCTGCTCCGGTCCTTTCTTGGACATACGGAGGAAAGGGAATACAACCAGCGTGAGATGTCCCTCAAATTCTTTCTTGGTTTTCTGCAACTGCACTTGTGCGGCAGGAACATCCTGTCCGTAAAGCGCTTTCAGTCCGCCGATGACGGACGATACCAGTTTCTGTTCTATATTCATGATTCAAATGTATTTTCCTGCGTGCAAAGATAGCGTAAACCGAAATCAGTACAAAACAAGCAGGCTTGTTTTTATTGACTCACAAGATATTCAACATACAAAGAGGGGACGCTCCTTGTAAAACGTCCCCTCTTTGTATGTTGAGTATACTGTTCTTATTCAGCTGTCAATTCCGCACCTGGTTTGAATTTAACAACTTTCTTTGCAGCAATCTCGATAGGCTTTTTAGTAGAGGGGTTGATACCCATACGCGCTCCTCTTTCCACCACACTGAAAGTTCCAAAACCAACCAATGATACTTTATCACCGGCCTTCATTGCCTTAGTGACTGATGCGATAAATGCATCCAATGCTTTCTTTGAATCAGTCTTTGACAAACCAGACTCCGCTGCCATAGCGCTAATAAGTTCCGCCTTATTCATAATGCTTAAAATTAATTAATATGTTACACAAAAGATATTTTTACTTTTCATCACAAACCTCCACAAAAATAGAGCAATATTTCTGAATATCAAATAAAAACATTAAAAAAATATTGGAAAACAACGAAAAAGAAGGAATAGAATCTGCTTTTTCTGTTATAGAACAGAATTTATTCGTATTTTTGCCGGAGAAAGCAAAAACAGGCAACTGTTTTTGAACTGTAAAATGAATTGAAACAACAGATTATGAATACTATACCTACTGTAACCAAGAACCTTTTAATCATTAATGTGCTGATGTTTCTGGGTACCATCGTCGCCCAAAGCTACGGCATCGACCTCGCCCAATATCTCGGATTGCATTTTTTTCTTGCCGAAGATTTCAATGCAGCACAATTGATAACATATATGTTCATGCACGCCGGATTCGCGCACATATTTTTCAACATGTTTGCCGTATGGATGTTCGGACGTATTTTAGAGCAGGTATGGGGGCCAAAACGATTTCTGTTCTACTATCTGGTGTGCGGTATAGGAGCCGGAATTATTCAGGAGGTGGTACAGTATATTCATTATGAGACAGTGCTTTCCGCCTATGACAGCGTGAATACCGGCATGGCCATCATCCCGATGGAGGAATATCTCAATATGATGACTACCGTGGGAGCTTCGGGAGCAGTATACGCCATTCTGCTGGCATTCGGCATGTTGTTCCCCAACCAGCAAATGTTCATCTTCCCGTTACCGGTTCCCATCAAGGCCAAATATTTTGTTATCGGATATGCCCTGATTGAGCTATATGCCGGATTTGCAAATAACGCAGGAGACAATGTGGCACACTTTGCACATCTGGGCGGTATGGTATTCGGTTTTATCTTGATTATGTATTGGAGAAAAAAGAACAGAGGAAATGGCTACTATTATAACTGATTTGAAAGAAAACTTTCGCAGAGGAAATATCTATATCCAGTTGATTTACATCAATGCAGCGGTATTCATATTCACCACTCTGACTGAAGTCATGCTCCAATTGTTCAATCGGAGTATGATGGGAATATTCGAATGGCTGGAATTACCGGCATCACTTTCACGCTTCATTCTGCAACCGTGGTCACTGCTGACGTACATGTTCATGCATGCAGGATTCATGCACATTCTTTTCAACATGCTGTGGCTTTATTGGTTCGGAGCACTATTCCTGAACTTCTTTTCTGCAAAGCATCTGCGTGGTGTGTACATTTTGGGAGGAATCTGCGGTGGTTTGCTCTATATTGCCGCCTATCATATTTTCCCGTACTTCCACCCCATGATAAATTACTCTTTCATGCTGGGTGCCTCTGCTTCCGTGCTTGCCATCGTAGCTGCCACAGCCTATCGTGAGCCCAACTATCCGATACATCTATTTCTTTTCGGAACCATCCGACTGAAGTATCTGGCGCTTATCGTTATAGGCACCGATTTGCTATTCATTACCTCCAGCAATGCCGGTGGACACATCGCACATTTGGGAGGTGCGCTGGCAGGGTTATGGTTTGCTGCCAGCCTCAGCAAAGGCAGTGACCTGACCTCATGTATAAACAAATGTCTGGATGCTTTAGTTTCCATCGTCAGCTTTAAACCCCGAAAGCCGAAAATGAAAGTACATTACGGTACCAGTAAACAAAAAGATTATGATTACAACGCACGGAAAAAAGCCCAATCCGACGAAATAGACCGCATTCTCGACAAATTAAAGAAATCGGGATACGAAAGCCTTACTACGGAGGAAAAGAAAAGCTTGTTCGACGCAAGTAAACGTTAAACAAATGGAAAACGGAAAGTGGAATATGGAGAATGAGAAAATAGCCGCCACTCTTATTTTCAGTTTTCACCTTTCAATTTTCAATTATTATAATGAAGTATTTAGGTAATTTTGTCGCCCTCCTGATTTTGGCGGTCAATGCCTTGTTTACGGGCTTGCTACTGTTTACCGCCTATAGTCCGCACATACAGCCGGTCACACATCCGGTGCAGTCGTGCCTGGGACTGACATTTCCCGTTTTTCTGATGATAAATATAGGCTTCTTCATCTTTTGGCTGGTCATCCAGCGTTACAAAACCGCATTGCTTCCCTTGATAGGATTACTACTTTGTTATTCACAGACACGCACTTATCTGCCCATCAACTTTCATACAAACAAGTTGCCTGAAACAAGTTTCAAATTACTCTCATACAACATCATGGGATTTGACGGAGCCATCAAGCAGAATGGCAAGAATCCCATACTGACTTATTTAAAAGAAAGTAATGCCGATATCCTCTGCCTCCAAGAATACTCCACGACAGAATCATCCCGGCACCTTTCGCAAAAAGATGTGGAACAGGAACTCAAGGCATATCCATATCACCGCATCAACACGGTGGGCAGGGAAAAAGGGCATACCAACAAGATAGCATGTTATTCCAAATATCCGATTCTCTCGGCACGTGTACTAGATTATTCCAGCGAGTACAACGGTTCGGTACTGTATGAAGTAAAAATAGGAGAGGATACAGTCACCCTCATCAACAATCATTTGGAGTCCAACAAATTGACCAAAGCCGATAAAGCCGTGTACGAAAACATGCTGAAATCCCCTGAAAAAGAAAAGGTGAAAAGCGGTATGCGCCTGCTCATACGTAAATTAGCAGAGGCATCAGCCATCCGCGCACCGCAAGCTGACACGATTGCACACGAAATAACAGCTTCACCACATCCTTGTATCATTGTATGTGGCGATTTCAACGACACCCCCATCTCTTATACTCATCGTACCATCGCCCAAAATCTGGACGATGCATTCACCAAATCAGGACGGGGATTAGGAATTTCTTACAATCAGAACAGATTCTATTTTCGGATAGACAATATATTGACCAGCAAGAACCTGAAAGCCTACAATTGTACAGTAGACCGTTCCATCAAGGATTCAGACCACTATCCGATATGGTGTTATATCACCAAAAAGAATTGAGAATTGAGAATTAATACTTAACATTTAATACTTAGAAAACAATGTTCAAAAAATGTATTCTAATTTTAGCAGCAAGTTGTATGATGTACTCCTGTGCCACCCAGACGGAAAGCAATCCGTTCCTTACCGAGTTTCAAACACCCAATGGAGTGCCTCCATTCGATAAAATCAAGTTGGAGCACTATGAACCCGCATTCCAAAAAGGTATAGAAGAGCAGAATGCCAATATCCAAGCCATCATTGCCAATACAGAAGCTCCCACTTTCGAAAATGTCGTTGTTGCTCTCGACAACAGCTCCCCAACTCTGGACCGTGTAGGCGGTGTATTCTTCAACCTGACGGAGGCCGAAACTACCGATGAACTGACAGCCCTTTCCATGAAACTGGCCCCGACATTGGCCGAACACGAAGACAACATCTCACTCAATCAGGAGCTTTTCAAGAAAATAGATGCTGTCTACAATCAGAAAGATGCTCTCGGTCTGACCCGTGAGCAACAAAGACTGCTGGAAAAGACTTATAAGGGTTTTGTCCGTTCCGGCGCCAATCTTCCGGCCGACAAACAAGCCCGCCTGCGCGAAATCAACAAGCAGCTTTCCACGCTCGGAATCACGTTCAGCAACAACATCCTGAACGAAAACAACGATTTCAAGCTTTATGTAGAAAAAGAAGAAGACCTCGCCGGACTTCCCCAATGGTTCCGCGAAAGCGCCTTGGTCGAAGCCCGTGCCACCGGACAAGAAGGCAAATGGCTGTTCACCCTGCACAATGCAAGCCGCCTGCCTTTCCTGCAATATTCAGCCAACCGCCCGCTGCGCGAGCAGATGTACAAAGCCTACATCAACCGTGGCAACAACAATGACAAGAACGACAACAAAAAAATCATTGCCGACATCGTAAGCCTGAGACTTGAAAAGGCGCAATTGCTGGGATTCGATTGTTACTCCAACTTTGTATTGGACAATACAATGGCAAAGAATTCCGCTACCGTGATGGACTTCCTCAACAATTTATGGAGCTATGCACTCCCCAAGGCAAAAGCCGAAGCAGCCGAGCTGCAAAAGCTGATGGACAAGGAAGGCAAAGGAGAGAAACTGGAAGCATGGGACTGGTGGTACTACACCGAGAAACTGCGCAAAGAAAAATACAATCTCGAAGAAGAAGAAATCAAGCCCTACTTCAAGCTGGAAAATGTACGCGAAGGCGCCTTTGCCGTTGCCAACAAGCTCTATGGCATCACACTGACTAAACTCGAGGGCATCCCCGTCTATCATCCCGATGTGGAAGTGTTCGAAGTGAAAGCCGCCGATGGCTCACAACTGGGCATTTTCTATGTAGACTACTTCCCCCGCCCCGGCAAGAGTGGCGGAGCATGGATGAGTAATTACCGTGAGCAACAAGACGGCGTACGCCCATTGGTATGCAACGTATGCAGCTTCACCAAGCCGGTAGGCGACACTCCCTCCCTGCTGACTATCGACGAAGTAGAAACTTTGTTCCATGAGTTTGGCCATGCTCTGCACGGATTGCTAACCCAATGCCAGTATAAAGGTACTTCAGGCACCAATGTCGTACGCGATTTCGTGGAACTCCCCTCCCAAATCAACGAGCACTGGGCCACCGAACCCGAAGTGCTGAAAATGTATGCCAAGCATTACAAGACTGGCGAAGTCATCCCCGACAGCCTGATTGAAAAGATACTGAACCAAAAAACGTTCAATCAGGGTTTCATGACTACCGAGTTGCTGGCCGCCGCCATCCTCGACATGAATCTGCATAACCTGACTGACACCGAAGGTCTTGATGTCGTTGCATACGAAAAAGAAGCAATGGACCAACTGGGGCTGATTCCGGAAATAGCTCCCCGTTATCGTACCACGTACTTTAACCACATCATTGGCGGCTATGCGGCAGGCTACTACAGCTATCTCTGGGCCAATGTTCTAGACAATGATGCCTTCGAAGCCTTCAAAGAACACGGTATCTTCGACAAGCAAACAGCCGACCTTTTCCGCCAAAATGTTCTGGAAAAAGGAGACAGCGAAGACCCGATGACTCTCTATAAGAACTTCAGAGGAACTGAGCCTCAATTAGACCCGATGTTAAAAAATCGCGGTATGAAGTAAGATTTGTGAAAAAAAAGCTATATTTGCAGCCTTGTATGCAACAGAATTTAATTAAAAAGTAATCATAATAAACTAAAAGTAACATGCAAAACAAAGGATTTGTAAGGGTTTTTGCGATATTGCTCACACTGGTGTGTGTGTTCTATCTCTCCTTCTCTTTTGTAACTCGCCATTACACAAGTAAGGCCAAAGAGTTTGCAAAAGGCGATGTGAAAGTAGAGCAGGACTACCTCGATTCTCTGGCTAATGAGAAAGTGTATTTTGGCAATTGGACGCTGAAACAATGTCGTGAGATGGAGATCAGTTTAGGTTTGGACTTGAAGGGCGGTATGAACGTCATCCTTGAAGTATCCGTACCCGATGTCATCAAAGTATTGGCTGACAACAAGACTGACGAAGCATTCAACCAAGCATTGGCCACTGCCGCCAAACAAGCTACCACAAGCCAGGATGACGTGATCACCTTGTTCGTCAGAGAGTATCACAAGCTTGCTCCGGGTGCTCCGCTGTCACAGCTGTTCGCAACCCAACAATTAAAAGACAAGGTAACTCAGAAATCTACCGACGCAGAAGTTGAAAAAGTATTGCGCGAAGAGGTAAAGGCGGCTGTTGAGAATTCCTATAATGTACTCCGTACCCGTATTGACCGTTTCGGTGTAGTTCAGCCTAACATCCAAAGTCTGGAAGACAAGATGGGGCGCATCATGGTGGAACTTCCGGGTATCAAAGAGCCTGAACGTGTAAGAAAATTGTTACAAGGTTCCGCCAATCTGGAATTCTGGGAAACATACACAGCAAAAGATGTTACTCCTTATCTGCAAGCTGCCGACACCAAGTTGCGTGCCATCGTTGCAAGCGAAACTCCGACAGAAGAGGCAGACAGCGCAGCTACCGAAACTCCTGCCGTAGCACAAGCTACCAGCACAGCCGACAGTCTTGCCGCTGCTTTAAAAGGCGAAAACAAAACACAAGCTGTTGACCTTGCGCAGATAAAGAAAGAACACCCGCTGTTCGCCATCCTGCAGGTCAACCCCAGCGGGCAAGGTCCTGTTGTTGCTTATGCCAACTACAAGGATACTGCTGAAATCAACAGATACCTTTCCATGCCGGAAGTTCAGGCCGAAATGCCGAAAGACTTGCGTCTGAAGTGGGGCGTATCTCCTTATGAATACGATCCGAAAGCCCAGACTTTCGAACTTTATGCCATCCGTTCTACAGAACGTAACGGCAAGGCGCCTCTGGAAGGTGATGTAGTGGTTAGCGCCAAAGACGAATACGACCATTACGGTAAACCTGCCGTAAGTATGTCTATGAACACTGACGGTGCCCGCCGTTGGGCTCAGCTCACCAAACAGAATATCGGCAAAAGCATTGCTATCGTGCTGGACGGTTATGTTTACTCAGCACCGAACGTAAACAATGAAATCACGGGCGGTAACTCACAGATTACCGGTCACTTTACTCCGGAACAAGCAAAAGACTTGGCAAACGTGTTAAGATCAGGTAAGATGCCGGCTCCTGCACACATCGTACAAGAAGATATCGTAGGTCCTTCACTGGGACAAGCTTCTATCAATGCCGGTATCATGTCATTCATCGTAGCATTGATTCTGCTGATGGTTTACATGTGCTCTATGTACGGATTCATTCCGGGTATGGTTGCCAACGGTGCTCTGGTACTGAACTTGTTCTTCACATTGGGTATCCTTTCTTCTTTCCAAGCAGCATTGACGATGTCCGGTATTGCCGGTATGGTGCTGGCACTGGGTATGGCTGTAGATGCCAACGTATTGATTTACGAACGTACCAAAGAAGAACTCCGTGCAGGCAAGGGTGTAAAGAAAGCATTGGCTGACGGTTACTCCAACGCCTTCTCTGCAATCTTCGACTCCAACTTGACGTCTATCATCACCGGTATTATCTTGTTCAACTTCGGTACAGGTCCTATCCGTGGTTTTGCTACTACATTGATTATCGGTATTTTGATTTCGTTCTTTACTGCCGTATTCATGACGCGTCTGTTCTATGACCATTTCATGAGCAAGGACAAACTCCTGAATCTGACATTCTCTTCCAAGATTTCAAAGAACTTGATGGCGAATGTACACTTCGACTTCATGGGTAGAAACAAATTGTGGCTGACCACTACTGGAGTTATCATAGTTATATGTATCGCTTTCCTCGCTACCCGCGGATTGAGCCAGAGTATCGACTTCACTGGTGGACGTAACTTCAAAGTACAGTTTGAGAATAAGGTAGAGCCAGAACAAGTTCGCGAGCTTATCTCCAGCAAGTTCGGCGATGCCAATGTCAGCGTTATCGCCATCGGCACGGACGGCAAGACAGTACGTATCAGTACCAACTACCGTATCGAAGAAGAAGGTAACAACATCGACTCTGAGATCGAAGCATACTTATACGAAACATTGAAACCGTTGCTGACTCAGAACATCACTTTGGAAACCTTCATCGACCGCGAAAACCATACGGGCGGAAGTATTATCAGTTCCCAGAAGGTAGGTCCGAGTATCGCAGACGACATTAAGGTTTCAGCCATCTGGTCTGTTGTACTTGCATTGATTGCCATCGGTATCTATATCCTGATCCGTTTCCGCAATATTGCATACAGTATCGGTTCAGTATCCGCATTGGCTTGTGATACTATCATCATCCTGGGTGCCTACTCCATCTGTTGGGGCTGGATGCCGTTCTCTCTGGAAATCGACCAGACCTTTATCGGTGCCATCCTGACAGCTATCGGTTACTCTATCAACGACAAGGTGGTAATCTTTGACCGTGTACGTGAATTCTTCGGTCTCTATCCGAAGCGTGACAAGTTCCAGTTGTTCAATGACTCATTGAATACAACTTTGGCACGTACCATCAATACTTCACTGAGCACCTTGATTGTGTTGCTGTGCATCTTCATCCTCGGTGGTGATTCCATCCGCAGCTTCGCATTCGCCATGATTCTGGGTGTTGTATTCGGTACACTGTCTTCTCTGTTCGTTGCATCTCCTATCGCATATCTGTTGATGAAAAACAAGAAAGGTACTGAAGCAGCTGTAGAAGTAGCCAAATAAGAATTTAGACAAAAAACTATAAACTAAAAAAGGAGGAAATCCGAAATGGATTTCCTCCTTTTTTGTAGTCTCGCCGGGAATCGAACCCGGATCTAAAGTTTAGGAAACTTCTAACCTAACTTTGAGTATCAGTCACTTGCGAGACTATTTCAATTTTTCGTAGAACTATAGTAGAACTTTTGCATTTTTGTTGAATACCCCTGCCTCTCCAAAAGAAGAATACAGGGGTACAATGCAACACCGATTTTCAGAATCGGTACTGCAAAGATATGACTTTTATTTCAAAGGACAAAGAAAAACCGGGCGCACTTCACAGCGAACCCGGCTCAGAACAAAAGTTCTACTCTATTACTAACACCTAATCATTTCTTTTTCCGTTTCTTCAATTCTATATATTCCGAATACACTATTTTGGTATGGGGATTGCTACTTACAACTTCTTGCCTAATAGCCTTTGTTCCCCATCGGAAAAACAACCATTGCTTAGGCACTCTATGCACTACTTGAAATAGGGTATCTACAGATTGTATGCGTAAATCTAGTTTCTTATCGGGCATGATTAAGCCATCAACATTTATCCACGGGTCTTTCCATCGTATCGCTTGGACTTTAAGATAGGATGTATCACGGTATATAATGCTATCCTTAACTATGGTTTGTACCTCCACCTCCGTTTTTGTTGCATTCGTGGAAGCCGCTTGTAACCTCTTTACTTTCAAGTCAAGTTCCTTAACGGTATTCGTCAAGTCGGCACAATGCTTTTCCACCTCAGACTTGGATAAAGTCAATGCCTGTACAGAAGCAGCGGATTTTCCGGATTCTGTTTGGTAAAATTCAATTTTCTCCAACAAGGCGGTTTGGTTGCCATCCAATCTTTCCTTTTCTGATTTCAACTTGGAACAATAAGCCCATAGCCCAAAGGTAGCCGCCATCAAAAGCCCACAGAGGGCGATTAATATCAAAAACGCTTTATTTCTCATATTCCTTGATGTATTGGATTATACCCTCTACGTGGGTGTTCACAATGTTTTGTTTCCCCTCCATAGATGTAAGGTAAGCAATATCTTCCTTGTTATCCATGAAGAAATTTTCCGTCAATACAGCCGGGCATTTCGTCTTGGAAAGGATGTAAAAATTTTCCTCCCAATCCGGGTCGCCATCCGAATAGTCACGCCTAATCTTTTGCCCGGTAATAAAGCAAGCGGCAGCATCATACATTCGGTTTGCCAATTCGTCAGCTTTCGTTTTGCCCTTAGTGGTATAGGCAGACCATCCACGGGCATTCATCCATTCGCCATTCCCGGCAGCATTGCAGTGGATGGAAACAAGCAACACGTTATTAGCTCCATATCGGGCGCAAATCTCGTTCACACGCCTTGCACGTTCAGCCAAAGGCACGTCCAAGTTCTCCTTAACAATGCGTTCCGCTACATAGCCACGTTTAGCCAGTTCACGCACGACTTCATCCGCAATTTCTCTTGTATAGGCATACTCCCTGAAAGTTCCATCCGGGCTGCGTTTACCTGGTGTATTTTCTCCATGCCCATTGTCTATAAGTATCTTCATTCTTGATTCAATTTATGGTAAAAATCTATTTTAATTCTGTCATATACCATTTGTACATTGGTATAAGCTCTGCCATTGTTCACCGTTTCCGCATAAACCTCTGACAACACACATTGCTCTACCCATTCAATCCATTCGGGCGAAGTGTAGCTTGACAATCGTTTCCCTCGATACGAATGTGCATCAAATCGGCTGTTTCTGTCCTCGTGCATATTCATAATCAAGGTGTGTACTTTCGCTTTCGTGGCTTCACGGTCTGCGATGTGGTTTTCTTCACGCACTTTCTTTATTATACGGCAAACCCTCTCAACGGCAAGGTCAAAGTAAATGCTTGATATGTTTTTTATCCGCAACTGCGTTTCGGGTCTTAACCCCTCTGCAATGTCAGTGAGCATATCATTTTGGGTTTTGGTTTCCGTCAGAAGTTCGGCTACCATAGACTGATTGCTTTTAATCATGTCGTTAATGATAGACTTGAACCACTTGAAACAAGCTACCATAAGTGCAGCCGCCAAACAGAGAAACACAGCGCACACTATCACCATAAAGCCAAAATCGCTTATGCCTTGTGCTACTTTCAAACTTTCTTCCATCATCGGTTTTTCTTATACTTGTTTCGCTTGTAATACTCAAAGTTATCCCTATCCTCCTGCGTGATTGGAGTATTCGGTGGAAAGAACTTAAACCCGTACATCGTTCCATAGCGTACCACTTTGATTACGGCACGAAATGGATATTTGCGCTTCGGGTCTAAAACAACATCTTTCAACTTCTTACTATCAGTATAGAAAGCGGATGCACCGATACCCTCGCCATAGGCGATTAGTGTTCTCGTTCCGTTCTCTGTCTGTCTTTCCTTACATCCCGTAAACACCGTGACCTCATTAATCACGGCATCTACTGAGGTGTATTCACAATCGAAAATATCTTCATTCAAGGATTCGGTTTCCTCAAAGTCCATTACCTCGTTCATAAGTCCATCGGTATATTATAGGTTTCACAATCGGCATCCACCATTTCACGGATAGCCAAACGGTCTTTCAAAAAGTTCTCATAGGGGGATTTCGCACTTTCGGCAAGCAATCCCAGCATGGCAGACTGATATTCGTTTACCAGCTTACTTTCTGTCTTAGCCGGGTATCTTGCAGTAAGCAACGTGCTGAAAATATTATCAGCCGTTTTTGGATATTCCACCCTCACGCTGTCATATTGGAACATCGTGCCTGTGGCACGTTCCGCATCAGTCGTAATCTCAATGCCACCCTCTTTGTCTGCAATAACCTTAACCTCTTTGATGTTATGGTTATAAAGGAACGTTCCCTGCCCGTTATTAAGAGAATCTATCACCTCCGGCTTAGTCTTAGCCAGCAGCCCTGTAGTCAAAACATTTGCTTCCATCGTTCAAACAATTATTAAAAATGAATTTACTGTGTTCCTCCGAGCATCTGATTATCCAGCCATATTCAGATGGGAAGAAGTGTTTAATATCCGTTTCATCTTTGATTTCGTATTTATTGATGGTGCGGTGGAATTTCTTATAAAACCTTTTCAGAATACCGCTTCTTAGCAATATGCCGTAATGGTTTTGTTTGAATCCCACATAATCAATGCTACGAGCATCAACCGGGAATATCTGCCAGTTGCTTTTAATCTCTACTTTCAATTCGCCACCCAAGTAAAGCCCCATCATGTCGAGTACGAAATGCAGTGCCTCTTTGTCAGCGCATAGTATCACCATATCATCCATATAGCGATAGTAGTAGATTTTCACCCCAAAACGCTTCATCACTATCTTAGCCAGTTCTTCTTTAACCCAATGGTCGAAATATGCTAAATAGAGATTAGCCAAATATTGACTTGTGAAATTGCCTATTGGCAGCCCCTTGTCTTTACCGTTACTATCTATTATCTTATCCAACAGCCTTAACAGTTGTTCATCCGCTATAGTGTAGCGGATTATCCTTTTCAATGCTGCGTGGTCTATGTTATCATAGAACTTCTTGATGTCAATCTTCAAACAGAACCTTGTACCTTTTCTGTCTATGATTAAAGCCGTATGCACATCCTCCATACATTTATGAATACCACGCCCTTTGATACAAGCGTATGTATTCGCAATGAAGAAGTTAGTCCAGTAACGCCCCAACACATTGATAATGCAATGGTGTACTATCCTGTCCGGGAAGAACGGGGCAATCATAATCACCCTTTCTTTCGGCTCATATATAACCTTAATCCGATATTCACCGGGGGTATAAGTTTCATTGCGCAAGTCCCAGTACAAGCTATCCAAATTCTCCAAAATGTTCTCATTGAACTTGGATATTTCGGTACGCTCTCCTTTGCCTTGCTGTGCCTTATATTGCGCCCGTATGAGGTTGGAGCATTCATATATCAGGTGATAAACATTCTTAATTTTCTTAGCTTGGGAAATGAATATCTTTCCTGTATCACCGACATATAAACCGCAATCCTCAAAATCCGAGTATTGATTAAAGCAGGTATCAGCCGTATAACATAACCCGTATTCAGTCTTTACTACACCCATTTGTGCCGTTGTTCTAAAACAGAGCTTTCAATTACTTACTTGCACCGTCCTAATCCATATTATTTTACCAACTATCAGACGTGCCGATAGTCCCTGTGAGGTAAGGGCGTGGCAGCAACAGTTATAAGTTGAAACCACGGTAAAAGCGGAACCCAATGTTCGCATTCGCATTCGAGGAACGATTATTCGCATTCAGATAACCGAAACCCGCATTCGCACCATTATTCGCATTAGCAGACAAAAGGGCACCAGCCGCCACAACCCTGTTATGTTTTTATTTTTTTCAATCCAACGCCATTTTCGTTGCTCCGTTCACCGAGTTTTGCAGTCCGTCAAAAACGGCACAAGCGGAACCCAAGGGTCGCATCCACATTCGAGGAACGAGAAAGCGCATTCAGAAAACCGAAACCCGCAGGCGCACCATTAATCGCAGAAGCAGACAAAAGGGCACCATACCAGCCTACAGCAGACCACGTACTACCACCTGTGGGAGTCCAATAGTAATCGCAATACCCTTTATTACTTGAACCTCCTACTTTTTCGGCAAAGGAATAACCTTTAGTGGAATGAGCCATAGAAAGCACATAGCCCTCAGTTCGTGGAAGCTCCGTAATGGCTTCATATCCGATAGGTACGGTAGTAGCACTATCTGAATGAGAGGTGAATTTTGTCGGGTCTTCGCATACATAGGCAATAGATACATCCGCTTTATGCCAAATTAGTACATCATCAGCAAGCATCCACAAGTATTCATAAGGAGTTTCCAAGCCACGGTAAGAGGTTACTTGTACCACCTTATCGCCACCAGTCCATCCCTTGATGGTGTAGGACACCTTACCCGTGTTGTTTCCCAGCGTTGCAGTAACACCGCAAGGCACAAAGGGTTTGTAACTTCCCCATGTATTCCACTCCGTACCATTAACAACCGGACCACTCCCTAAGCCTCCTTGATGGAATCCGTCAGCAGTCAGCGTTTCGGTGTAAGCATCTTGGCAGTGCAATGAGGCATATTCCACACGTTGCAACCAAGCAATTTCATTGTACACCCTGTACGCCCCGTGGTGTGTTCCGTTCTTGCAAAGAGGACGAACACCAGCCTTTGAAATGGAAGTACGAGGCATACCCAACATGGAGTTGTAAGTACCATCCTTAGCGGCATCACCAGCACCCGAACCGCCTCTGAATTGTGCGGCATTCGCTTTGAGTATAACAAATCCGTCTGAATCCCTTGCAATTTCATCGCCATTCCAAGTGAGCCAACATCCCGAAACGGCTACAGAGTTGGTAATATCCACCGTTGCATACCACGGGCTTACCGTCTTTCGTTCCATCTTGATAAAGCCGGGCAACGGATATTCGGAATAGGCACGAATCCATTTCGTTCCCTCTATTTCCAACTTGAAGTAATATTCCGGCTTTTCAAGCATTACATTACCGTCCGTGCTGTCAATCAAAGCCGTTGCACCCGAATCCTTTTTACGGCTGTCATTTTGGTTAAGGTAATACTTAACCGAGCCGTCAGGGTTTTCCACAAAGCGTTTCAGCTTCGCTTGAATGGGTAATGTACGGTGCAAATCCAAATTACCCACACGCTTTAGTTTGTAGTCCTGTGAGTTGAAATCACCTTGCACCCCATACCATTGGTCGTAAGGATATTGCGGTTTCGTGTTTCCGCTTCCCAATAATAATCCCATAGCTATAAGTTATTTAATAGTTTCACCAGCACCCCAATACACATCATATACCGAAAGGTCGATACCGTTTGGGGATATTACGGCTATCGCTCCGGGCGTCCAATCCCCGATAGGTACGGGGAACATACTAAATTCCTTATCACAAATGAGCTTGCATTTAAGCAGCGTACTTGTTTCCATCGTAACCTCTTTAGGTCGTACAAAGACGGTAAACGGAACACCACCCAAAGCAAAACCATTGGAAAGGTCTGTAACCTTACCTTTGGAAAGAATCCGTAGGCTGTACATCGTTGTTTCCATAATTCACTGAGTAAATCAAGTTTATTTAACTGCAAATATAATCATAAATGTGTTTGTTGAACACATTTATGATTATAATTAAAGTATATCATCAGATAATGAGGTATAACGTGCTTCAAGTTCATTGATTTTATCTCTTAGCAACTGCCTTTCATTATGCAATGCCTTTATCTCATACGGCATTGCATACCCCATTAGGGCGGCTTCGTAGCATTTGATTATCTTATAATCGCTACTTGCCAACACCTCCTTTGAGCGTTCAATCTCATGTGCCACCTTTTGAAAGTCGGGGACTTCTATGTATCTGAATGAAATCCTGTCCCCGGCATCGTATGGCACAATGCGCACAACATAGCCCTCCTTATCTGTGTTTTGTTTACTTTCATCTATTGCATCCACTGGCTTATATATGGTTGGCAGTTCAGCCACCTGTTCAATAACCGATACCATGCGTGTTGTTATTTCCCCCGTTTTCTCATTTCTGATTTTTTGAGGAATAGGGGCTATTTCTATACATTGTAGATAGTCGCCATCCATATATCCGTATAATACTCTTTCTTCCATATTTTTAGTATTTCCATCTACTTACTAACCATGCTTGTTTTTTAACTCCATCTACATATCCTACGGTATATACAAACATACCACCTTGACCCTCTCCAAAATCGTAGTAGTCATTTACCGAAGTATCATCATAGATTAGGTAGCCGCTTCTTGGTCTGAATCTCATATAGCCTCTCCACCACTGCTTTACAAATATAACCTGTCCTTCTTTAGGAGAAGCCGGAAGATACACTACTGATGCGGCAGACGTGTACCCTATTACCACGGTATCTTCTCTATTCAAATACCATGTGTTATTCGACGTTCCTGTAATACACTTTCGACCAAAAATCAAGCCTCCGGCAAATAAATCATAGAAGAAACCGCCAAAGGCTGGTGCAGTCCCCGAATTAGAAGCCCGACCATAAACACCTGCCACGATTGTATCTACCGCATTTATAGCCCATGTTCTTGCCGGAACATTTGCAAAACCAAGCCCAACAATAGCCCCACGGTGCGTATATCCGCTACTTGCTGGCATACCGTCCGTACCTGCCATATTTGAGAATATTCCCGTTGGTGACATATAGGAAACCGCATTAGAATAGTTAGGAGCATTTTTAGCCCTTGTTTCAAAAATTCCACGGTTGGCATCTATTGTCATTTTTGCGCCAAAATCAACGAGCGCATAATCACCACCACCACTTGAAGATTCAATATAAATACGAGCCATTGAAGCATCCAGCTCTACCCTGTTACCATTACCCATAGTGGAAACAATCTTACCGCCCTTAATAAACCAATCTCCAATGTTTGCCCCCTCAGCCAATAACAAGTTTGTGGCAATAGTTTCAAATTGCGCTCCAAACGTATTCCATTTGCTTGTTGTCGTGGGAGTGACATTTGAGAATGTTCCTGCATCAATACGGACTATATAGTATTGATTGTTGTATTTTACAGCATCCAACCGTTTGCTATTTCCGTAATAAGTCTTGGATGAATCATAAATACCCCTATAAACAAGTACGGGGCTATCGCCTTTCTCCCCCTTATCACCCGGCTTTCCATCTTCACCTTTATCACCTTTCGACCCCGTTACACATATTGCAGCCGTAGTGTCGCTCGTTCCATTCGTATAAGTGATAACCGAGCGTGTCCATATATACCATTTGTCTTTCCAAGTTGGGCGTGTTGTACTCCATGAGCCATTAAGTAATGAGGTTGCCGAACTGGATAGGTAGTATTGTTCAATAATAGAACTTACGCCAACACCGCTATCACCCGTAGAGCCTTTGCCGCCTGTAATACAAACCGCCTTAGTGTAGGTAGTCGTGTTGTCTGAATAAGATACTTTCGTTCTACTCCATATATACCTCCCATTTATCCATGTCGGGGCGGTTGTCTGCCACCCCGTAGTAGGCGCAACTGAATTTGACGTGCTTTGTGCATATTCCACATCTGCCAATGTCACACTAACACCAGGCTTTCCATCTTCACCATCATAAGGATTTACACGAATAGGGGTACTCCATTTCTGTATCATCAGGTCTGCTTTGCCATTCATTACGGAAGCAATGTCATTCACAGGTAAAGCCCCCATCAACAAACGTATATCATCGAAATACACGGCAGAACCGAATACATCATCATCGTAAATAGCAAAGCCTACAGCCATGATATTAACGCTACCACTATGTAATTGCTCTCCGTTTTTGAATACCGTAACGGTACGGTCATTAAAACGGAATGCAAGGTGAAACCACGTATTAGGCGTGATTGCAATACTCTTTTCCACATAGTGCCTACCGTTATATCCGTTCAACATCCACTTGACTTGATTTTGGTCTGACTTCATCCAAAAACAGAGTGTAAAACTTTCCCCAAAGGGTAAATCATAAGGAATACGGCTCTCCATTCCACCACTCAGATTGAGGGCATATCTCGTTCCGTCTTTTACTACCGTCCCACCGCCCAGCACACCATTATAACCGTTACCCGAAATATCGGCAATGCTTGAAGTGTCGTTAGCTTCAATGGGCAAATGAAATTTGGTACGGTCTGCAAGCCCGGACTTCTTAGCCATTGTACACCAAATATATTCCAACGCTCCTACTTTCGGCATTTCCGTACTCCACCCGGTAGGGTTGGAAGAATTAACATCCAAATCGGGCGGTACTAAAGTCGAGCCATTTTTAGCGTAACGATACTCGTAATATTCACCAGCTCCGGCATCCGTTCCACCTGTACCCGATTCGCCTTTAATCAAAGCCCAAGTGTAATCCATCGGATTATCACTGTCTTTCTGCACGTAGTCGGTGTATTGCCCTATGTAGTCGCCCGGCTCTTCACCATTGTTTGCAGTGAACGACATTCCCCCGTTGTCCGAATACTTGATATGGAAGTATGGAGTACGCCCATCTTCACCGGGTAAACCGGGCGTTCCGTCTTGTCCTTTCGTGTCGCTCCACTTGTAGGCACTTGGTTTGTCGCTATCGGTGGGTATCATATCCACATACAAACCCAACCATCTTCCGGGTGTTTCACCGTTTCCGGCTGTGAACGTTTTGCCGCCATCATCGGAATACTTCTTATGAAGATAGCTACTCTTTCCATCTTCCCCCTTAATAGCTCCAACATCTTTCCAGTTCGTGCCATCCCAAATATAGAGGTTGCCCCCGATTAGATAAGCATCGCCCTCTGAATTTCCAACGGTAGGCAGTTGTGAAACATTGTCCTTAGAACCTTTGATATTGATTGAAGTACCATCAGCACCACGCACACGAAAAGGAATACCCCACGCACCCTCCGTATCAGTCTTGGCGTTCTTTATACTCATCCAAACCACGTTTTCGGACGAAGTTCTGTGCCAACCTCCCGTAGAGCCATCCCCCGTAGGGGTGGCAGGCTTGGTTTCACTGTCATTATAGGTATAGAATACGGATAAACCGCTTTCTCCCTTATCCCCGGTAGAACCTTTCGCCACAACCGACCAATATACGGAATTGGTAGGCAGGTTGCCCATGCTTGGTGTGGGGTTAGTGTATCGGTAGGTACACGTTTCACCATTCACCGTGTAAGCCACCTCATCCCCGGCATAGTACACGTACTTCGGGTTATATGTGCCACGGAACACCCCGATATGTGAGGTGTCCCCACTATCAGAAAGCAAACGGACGTTGTGCAACGTTAATTGGCGTTTTGCCGTTACGTTCCAATCAATAGAACTTGAAGAATCACCGATACGGAACTTGTTGCCGTCCAAATCCAAATAGCACTCCTTATCGCTTGTTATAATCTTACCCGTAGTGATAGTGTTCCCATTAATACGGGTAAATCCGTAGGTGGTGGTAAAGTCCCTGAAATCATCATCCGAATGCACTGACCCCAATATACCCACTTGGAAATAATAGTTATTCGGGTCTTCGGTTGGTTCAACCTTTAGTTGTTCCTGTGTCACATACCAAATGCCATCCGTGCTTTTCTTGGAACACTTGGCAAACACATAGTACCCCTTTGGGCTTGATAGAGTGAATGAGCCAGCCGCCATGTTCCAATGCTTGATTATCTCATCATCAATAGTCAAGTGAGCCAATACCCCGGCAGAAGCATCAAAACGATTGGATATTCCGTTTACGTTGGCTTGCAGTATCACATCTATCAAAACAAATTGTTGGCTCTTAGACCCCACCGTAAGCATATTGGTGTCAATGGAATTGGGCTTGATGTTTTCGGGGTCAAAATAACCGTCCGTATCATACACCATTGTACGCAGTTCCTCTGTTGTACGCCATCCCCTCCGTGCCTTAGTCAAGTCCCGAAGCCGATTGTTTTCTATGATTGTTTCGTGCCGTCCAACATCCACAACCGTTTGAGTGATTGGGGAAATGGCTGTAATGTCCGAAAGGGTCAGTGTATAGTCATGCTCCACAAGCAGGTTCTTTGTCACCTTTTGGATGCGGATATTCTTTTCAATACCGAAACGCTCATCTTTCACGGGTACATAGTTACCCACATGAAAGACGGTTGTTTCGCTATCGCTTGGCAAAGCGTTCAAAAAATAGGAACGTTCAAAGGTAAGCTGATATTGCGCCCGTGCCTGTGTGCGTGGCTTGAACTCGTTATATCCGGCATACCATAAATCTTCCTCTGCATCATCTTCATAAGATTTAGGCAGGTGAATATCCGTAATCTTATACGTGTCACCCTCCGTTATTCGGTAAGCCTCGCTTTCAGTGGTAGGAATAGTTAGCCCCCTGTTGTCCGTAAATGGAATGAGCGTAAACCTTTTTGTTGCATGGTCGTATCCTCCCTTTTTCGCCAATTCAAATTGTTGTCCGGCTAATTTACCCGAAATGAAATTAATCTTTGCCGATACCTCGTTAATCAGATACTTTGTACCTTTATCGTCTTTCTCGTTCAGGTCAAAGTCCATTGTATCATCAATGAAGCTGTTTATATCATCAGCCACCAAAGCAGTAACCGTACCCGTCCGTTTCGGGAAAATATTATCATACGTCACAGCATCCTCATCACTACCCAGTGCATCCCTCAAATCGCCATCCTCCAAATAACGCTTGTTATCATCGGATATGCCTATATATTCGCTCTGAGGCGGTACTATTGTACCGTCCCATAGTTTGTGTTCCTTTTTGTTCAAACGCACTGGAAACGGAAGCTGTAGGCGTTCTGAATAGTCCCTGTAATCACTCCGAATGTTGGTCGTGCCACCCTCCACCCAAAGTCTTGTGATAATGGTCTTATCATCTACCTTTTGCTCTTTGAGCTTGTACAAGCCGTTGCCTTTGCCCCACTCAAAGAAAGCGTTGCCACCCGGGGGCACAACTTTTGCACCGAACTTTCCTATGTGGATGGTACGCACCCCGTCCTTTTGGGTAATGAGAAACTCCAAATCAAATTCACGGTCACTGCAAAGCATTTGCAAAACCTGTAGGCAATTGTTACGGGCAAAGGAAATGGTACGTGGTTCTGTGTCCGGGCAATTAGCTTCATCGAAAGCCCATAAGCCCGGATAGTCACGGCTCACGTTGTAGATAAGCACCTTTACAAAGTCCCGGATATTATAAGTGAGGTCAAACGTGCTTTTGCTGGATTTCCCGTTTGCATCGGTGTTTCGGTACAGGCTTTTCATCAGCTCGTACATCACTCCGTAGAAAGTGGCATCATGCACATAATGGTTGTCCGAAAGCATTTCACGGTTCACCTTAGTACGGATGGTGTATTCTTCACCCTCCACTATGATTTTATCTCCCTTGCCTAAATTAAGCAACTCAGAGGAAACAATGGAAAGCTGTACGTTATCATCCCCCATTAAGGAACTGTTTTGAGCGGCTGATTTCAGCGTACAAAACGGCTCTTTGGAAAACAAGCGTACCTTTTCACCGTTGCGCCTGATTATTTCAAGAGTTCCCATATCACAATAGCATTGGTTTCAAATTTTTCAATGTCTTCAATCACGCCCGAAACGATTATCTCGTATTCACCGGGTGTAACGTAAGTGTGTTCTATCGTTTGTTCGCTGCCGGACACATCGTAAGTGTGCGTGCCGTCACCCCAATAGATATTAAGCAGCTTGGACGAAGTGACGGTAATCGTAGCCTTGCCGTTTGCAGTTCCACCTATATATCTAAGCACCTTTTTCACAGGTTCATCTTCCACCAGCTTTAAACGGAATGTACCCACCATCAAATCGTTGCTATATTGTCCCCAGCTCTTTTCCGGGTCTGCCTCATCCAGCAATTCCACTTCATATACCAAAGGCTTTGCCTTTCCGTCATAGTCCACACGCAAACGGTGGTTCCCCTCCGCATCGAATTGGGAAAAGAAAAGGTTTACCCATTCCACATAGGCGGCACGTCCCGAAGCCTCAATAAAGCAATCCAGTGTAATGTTGCGTTCCTTGTAGCGTGGTCGCTTCTTATCCCTTACAATACCGTGGTAATTGTCCCAGTTCACTTGCAAGGCTTCTTTGCGCTCCAACCGTCCAACCAATCCGGCACTTTTGGAAACGAATACCCCAAACTCCTTGAAGTTCTTTCCGTCTATGAAATATTCCACATCCGTATCTTTCTGCAACTCGAATATTTCACGGGGTTCTTTCGCCACGTCAAACAGTTTCACTTCGTCCAGCAAGGCTTTCGTCCCAAAAAGTGATTGGTCGTTGATGGAAAGCCCCGTTGGTGTCTTTGGTAATATTTCACTGAATATCCGGGTCGTGTTCTCATAGACGGTAAACATATTGCCGGACTTAACGAAAGCAAAGAAAATCCAGCCATCGGGCATTACATCAAGCCATTGCTCTTTATAATTGTCTATACCGGGCATATTCAGCACCCAGCCTAACTTTTGAGAAACAGGCAGCACCCAAAAACAAAGTGTAAAATTACCGCTAAAGGGTATGGAACGAGCTGTTTCGCATTCGCCCGTACCATTCAAAGCAAGTGATTTACCCACTTTAGATTTCTTAGAAAAATCCGCACCATCCGATAAGGTGGCATCGTTGCGGTACTGTGAAAAGTCGTAAGCTATACTACCGTCCGGGTCATCGAAAGGCAGGTGTAAAATCATGTTCTTATCCATATCAGTAAGTATTTTTATTCATTTGTCTAACTTCTATCCCCACTCCCTCTATATCCGCTTTGGCATTGCCATACAGATTCACAAGCACCTTTGCATCCGTTCCGGCTACCGCCACATACAGATACGAGTTATCGAAAGCGTCTATGGTAACAATCGCATTGTCCGACACGTTTACGGCACTATGGGAATCATGCCGTGCATATACCCGTGAAACAGAATAGCCGTCATACTCCAACATAGCTTTGCAGTCACCATTCAGCACCACATCGGGTAAATTCACCTTATCCGTAACCTCATCATCCACAAACACCCCGTAAACCTCGCATTTGCCTTTGAAGTGTTCCCGTATAAAGTCAAGCGTGGGGTAATTCTCCGATATACAGAAATCTATGCCCTTAATGTAAAGCTGTATCAGTTGCTCATAGTCAAGCCCCGTTCTTAGCTTCATTTGCCACATCCGGCAAAGCCCCTTTGCCTTGCCATCCTCTTTAAGTTGTTGTACCAGTTCCATAACTATGCTATTCCTTGTGATAAAAGTGAACTATCTTTATTTTCAATGCGCTTCAAAGTAGTTTTAATCTCCGTCAGCTCTGATGCACTCAACTTCGTGTTGGCGGCTATTTCGGCTTGGTAAACAAGTGCCTGCCTCATAATAGAGGTTTGGTCGCTTTGGTTTATGACAAAGGCATTCAACCGCCCGGCTATCACACCGCCCGTTTCCTCATTCATGGAAGTAACCGCACCCGTAAGGGGGTCTTGCTGTACGGTTTCTTCCTCCACATCCTTAATCCAATCACCAATACCCTCCAATGCGGAATTGAACAAATCCCCGGCAGCGTTCACCATCCTTTCAAATTCTCGCTTCTCTACATCGGTCAGTTTCCCGTCTTTCATGGATTCTCCCAAATAGAGAACGGCATCATTGATTCCCTTTGCCAAAAACTCACGTTTCAACGCTTCCACAACCGCTTTTTTAAGGACTTCTTTTGTCTTTTCGCCCAATGCTTCCGCTGCATCCTCACCTTTGCAATAAGCATCTACCAACGCATCGGCAAATTCATCAATGGCGGTTTTTACATCCGTTCCGGCAAGCGTTTCCATCATTGACCTATCCAAATCCTCTATCTGTTGGGTAATGGATTCTATTTGCTCGTTCCACTGTTGGATTTTTCCGTTATCGGTTTTCTTCTTATCCTTTTCAGCTTGAATTTGCTTTCTTAAATCCTCTTGTTGCTGTTTGAGGTTCTTTTTCTGAGCCTCATAGATAGAAAACATATCTCCGTTTTCTTCCGCATTCTTCAACTGTTTGTTGAGTTCCTTAATCTCCTTGTTGAGTTGAGCGTAACGGGCAAAATCCCAATTCTTCTTTGCTACGTTGGCTTCTTGTTCCAAAGCCCGTATTTGGTCGTTAATCAGTTGGATATTCTTTTCGTAGGCTTCACGTTGGCTATCATTGAACACCCAATAAGTATTATTGTAGGCTCGTTCCAAACGGCTGTAGGATTGTTCCAGCGCATCTATTTCCTTTTGCAGATTTTGAATTTTCTTCTCATACTTGGAATCATGCAATTTGGCAAATATGCCCACTACAGAAGTAACGGCACTTACCATACCCGTAACGCCTCCCAATATGTCACCGCTCATCATTTTACCTACAGAGGCGGCGGCATTGCCCAACTGCCCGAACAACTCCATTGCAGTGCCTAAGCCGTTTGCCAAATCATCCTGTCCCAAATCAGAAAACATGGATGCAATGGCATTGCCGCACGTGGTAGCCGTATCGGTAATCGTTTCAATGGACTTGGTTACGCCTTTGGCGGCTTTCTTCATGTCAGCCTCTGCCTTTTTCACATCCTCATCCGTACCCTTTCCGGCAGCAACATTCGCTTTGGCTTCTGCCAGCTTCTTTTTGGCTTCAATGTAATCATCATAGAACGTGCCTAAAGCCTTAAAGGGATTCTTTGAAATAAGCGTTTCCTTTGCTTGATTCAAACTATCAATCAAAGCACGGTAATCTACGGGATTCAGTTTCAAATCCGCATCTTTTAGCTTTGTTTCAATATCAGCCACCAACTTATCTATTTCAGCTACAGAAAGGCTATCCAAATCGCCAAATAACTTCTTCCAACTATCCGATTGCTTTAACATATTGGCGGTAAGGGTGCTTAACGCTTCTGCCTCCGACTTGTTTACTTGGTTAATCCGTTCTTGGTCGCCCGTCTTTTGAGCGGCAGCACGCAGCAAGGCGTATTCCTTTTGGATGTCATTTCTTTGTTCCTCAAAGGTTCTGTAAGAGGAAAGTATCTTTTGCTGTACTTCTTCCTGTAACTTTTCATCTTCTTCTGAAACAAACAAAGTGGCTTCCGCTTTTTCGTCAGCACCCACAAGCCCGGAACTTCCATTAGCCAGCTTCTCTTTTGCATCGGCTATGGCTTCCAACTTCTCGGCAAGTGTTTGGGCTTGCTGAATGGTCTTAGATACAGATTCCTTGAAAGAATCCATAGCGGACTTTGCCCCCGTGATTTCATTGTATTGCATATTAAGGGAAATAAGTTGGTTACTTTCTCCCTCTGTGAGTGTTCCGGCTTGTTGTTTATCCTTTAGAGCCTTGATTTCATTTTCCACATACTCCTTGTATGATTTACCGCCTTTTAAAAGCGTGGCAAATTGGGTATTGGCTACATCTTCGCCCATGTTACGCACCCAACGGAAATACAAGGCATATTGCTGTTTCTTGTACTCTATTTCACCGTCAAAGAGTTTGTTTTGGGCTTTGTCATATTTCTTGTTTTCAAGTGTTCGCCTTTCATCGAAGCCGTCCTTTTCAGACTTAGATAAGCCACCTTTTCCGGCATCCTTACGAGCTTTAGCCAAAGCCTTTTCCTCTTTGTCTATATTATCCAATGCCTCCTTGTGTTGGAGCGAAAGGGTGCGCTTGCGTTTTTCGTAGCCCTCTTCCAAGACTGCAATACGGTCAGCCTCCAATTTGCGGTCAGCTTCAAGTTGCCTTTCACGTAGTTGCTTGGCGGCACTATCCGCTTTATCCCCCGTGGTATGCTTGGGTAAACGGGCTTCCAACTTCTTTATTTGCGTATCATAACTCTTATAGTCAGAACTACCGATAATGGCAGCTTCACGCAATTCTTTAAGCTGCTTGATACGGTCTGATATTCCCTTTTCCGTGTTAAGGTTTGTATTCTTGGTGTTTACAGCACCATTCAATTTATCCAACAAGTCTTTCAGCTCTTTCAGTTGGGTATTATCGGCTTCCACCTTTACCTTTTTGGCATTGAGGGTATCAATACTTTTCTGAGTTTCACCTATTTTCTTATCCAGCTCGTTAAACGACATAGCCACATAGTCGGTACTCTCTGTTACAGAAGTCGTATCTTTTTTACCATAGAATTTTTCAAGTTGCCTATCTACCTTGCCTATGGTTTCATCTGCCTTTTTTGCTGATTGTGCGACACTTTCAAGATAAGTTTTTATATTTTCCTTGAAAGCATCCATTTCTTTACCTGTAGCCCCGGTGGACTTTTGTACGGCAGAAACAATGCTATCCAATGAGTTGTTGAACGCATCGGTATAGGCTTGACCTGTTAGCCCTTTCAATTGGTTTGCGGATTCTACCGCCATAGATTCTACCGCATCCCATACAGCCCCCGAAGCTCCACGAATAGAACTTGAAGCCACATCAACAACCTTATTCATCATAACGGTTACACCCTCCGGGGTGGTTTCCATAACTTCTTGAATTTCTTTGTAGGTTGCATCTTCGGCATTCTCTTTCAGCTTATCAAGTGCATCCGTTTGGCTTTGTACCAGTTCTTGCATAGCTTGTTCGGTATATTTAGCCTTGATTTTTTCGGCTGTAGTTTGCTGAATGGCTGTAGTCAATTCCTCATATTTAAGACGCTGTAAATCAAGTGTAGCGTTTTCATCAAGCAATGTCTTATTATATTGTTTACATACGGCATTGATTTTTTCAATCGTATTTTTATGTGTTTGAGTTCCTTTCTCCGTATTTTGCAATACGGCAAAAAGTAAATTCAAATCGTCAATCTCTTTTTTCGTGGTATCTTGAAATTCACCCGTTGCCGTGGTCGCTTCTTTTTGTTTGCCCGTAAAAAGAGTAATTACACTGACTAATGCACCTATCAATCCCATTACCCAGCCGATAGGATTGCTCATCATGGAAGCCCAAAGAGCTTTCACCGCTACCGTTGCTTTTGTCGTGATTGCAGTCAGTACGGAAGTTACAGCCCCTTGTGTTGTCTTTGCCGTAGTATCTGCCACGGAAGCGGCTGTGGATTGCTTGGTGGCTGTAGCTTCAAGTAGTTTTTTCTTTGCGTAAAAATCGGATTGGGTGGCTAAAGCCGTCTTTCGTGCGATAGCTGCGTTATCCTCCGCTGCCTCCATCTTCTTAGTGGCAATGGCTATCTTTTCAGCGTTCCCAGTCTGTTGTGCCCTGTACACTTCCAAATAGGCACGTTCTACAGCCGCCTTTGCCGCCAGTGCATCAGCCCGTGCCGATTCCATCTTTACGGCTGCTGCCTTGACATCGGTACGCATGGCATTTAAGGTAGCCGCACTGTTTTGTGTCTTAACGGCAACCTCATTTTCCAAAGCGGCACGATACACGGCACTTTTAGCCGACAAGTCTAACTTGCTTAGAGCTTGCTTTTGTTCAACGGTAAGAACACTCAGAGCCACCGCCTCATAATTGGCAGAAGAAGCCGTTAGATTCAAATTGGAAAGGTATTCTGCTTGTTGGATGGTAAGCATTTGTTGAATGGTGGCAATGCGTAACTGCTTTACCATGTTGGCGTGTTCCTCTACCGTCAGTTGCGCTTGCAATGCTGCGACATGGCTGTTTTGGGCTGCAACCATCGCTTTTGTCTGAGCTACCATCTGCCCAGTAGCAACGGCTTCCAACTTCATTAAGGAAATCTTAGCCTGCCTTGCCGTGTTATCCAAAAGAGCAACGCCCGTATATCCCTTTGTGGCTAATGTATTCAGTACAATAGCGGCTTTCACGCTTCCATAGCCTATAGCAACGGCTTTCAAAATACGCAAAATATCATCCAAATGCTCTGCCATATAGGTAGCACTTTCAATAGCTCCGGCAAAAACATCTTGGTTATCCGCACCCAACTTGTTTAACGATTGTTCCCACGCATCACCCATGTTGGAAATCATACCCGTTAGGGACTTGCTTTGTTCTTGCATGAGGTTGTAGTAAGTCCCGGCTTTACCCGTCATGTTTTGGAAAGCCTTTTCTACTTCCGCAAAGCCAACCTTACCCTCCGTTACAAGGCTGGAAACTTCATCTTTGGTTACGCCAAGCACTTTAGCCAGTTCCTCATAGATGGGAATACCACGCCCGGCAAACTGCCTAATATCCACGGTAAATGCCCTGCCTTGTGTCCGTAGCGTTCCATAGAGGTAGGCAATATCCTGTAGTGGCGCACCCACGCCCGAAGCCACGTTACCAAGCATTACCAGCTCATCCACCACATTATCCACGGTTGAGCCGTAAGCAAGCATCTGTTTGGCACTACTCGCAATGCCCGAAAGGTCAAACGGAGTTTTGGCGGCTGTATCAATAAGCCTATCCATCAAGCCCTTTGCTTGCGTACCACTTTTGAGCATGGTTGTAAAGGCAATTTCCAACTGTTGAAACTGCCCACGTGTTTGCACGATACTTTGAAGCAAAGTCCCCATACCCTGCCCAACGAGGTAGGAAACAATGTATTTCGCCCCATTTTGCGCAAAGCTCTGAATGGAGTTATCCATCACAGACGATTCCGATACGGCTGTGGATGAAACCTGTTTGATACTCCTTTCCATCGCTTGTGCCGACACGTTGAAATCATTTAAATCAAGGGTGGCTTTGAACGCCAACGCTCCGTTTATATTATCCATTACATTATTCCTTTCAGATAATTCTTAATATCATCCTTTGTCTTTAGCTGTACAGGCGGCTTCCCACCATCTTTGTTTCCGTCCGTTTGCTCCGGCTCTTGTTCCACACGTGCCGCATCTGCCAGCATGATTTGTACGTTTAGCCAACTGATACCCCAAAGCAGATAATCGTAAGTCCAGCCAAAGGACTTGATAATTTCCCCACGATTACCCCACGGGCTATTTAGCCCGATTACTCTACTCGGTTTGCTTTGAGTTTCTTCGGATTGGTCGTTCCTATCTCCCGTATTGACCGAATAGAGGACGTAAAACCCCCGGGATTCATCATTTGGCTTATCACGTCTGCCAGCTTTTCAAGCCGGGTAGATGTAAGGTGTTCCATGAAAAACGCTTTCAAGGCTTTCACCTCTTTGTCTTTAGAGGGGTCAGCTACCACGGGATTGTTAAGCACGGCTACGGCTGCAATCTCAGCCATCAGAGGAATATACTTGAAAAGGCGTTTGCTTTCCTGTATGGGTTCGGCTTGTATCTTTTCCTCATCGTATTCTATATTCAGATACAACCGCCTCAAACAATCCATCGTACCCAAATAAAGAGGCTTCAAATGGAAGTGGCGCATATATACACGCTCCATAGTTTGCAAAGCGGCATTGGGTACTTCTGTTTCGGACACATCCCAGCCTTTGGGAATACGTTTGTCACGCCACATCTTTACATGGTTCGGAAAATGCTTATTCCACCAACGGATGAAGCGTGGCGGTTTTACCGGGTTAATTTTCAGCGGTACATTGAATTTCACTCCCATGTTCACAAGTGCCTGTATCGCCTTTTCTTCGATTTCCAAGCGTTCTTCACGGGTCAATTCACGTTCATTATTCAGTTGTTCCATTTGTCTTAAAAGTTAAAAAGCCCCCCATCCGGGGATAGGAGGCTATCGGTTCTCAGACTTTTTCAGTGTCATGCTACTGTTGGGTCGCTCATTTCCTCGCTTGCTTGCAAGTTTGATTGGAACTTGATAGTCATAGGCACAAGGCAGATACCCTTTGAAGAATAGGTAATCTCGAATGTCGGGATGATACGCACATTGGCACACCCGATAAACAAGCCCTCTTCCGGTTGAATCCATAACGCCCACTCCTTGTATTCCAATTTTCGTGGACGAATCCAAGTGCGCTTGCCCTTTTCTCCAGCAATAGTACCACCGAAATAACGTGCAAGCAATTCCAAATCCGGGTCCATCAAAGAAAGCTCCACATTTGTAGGTGTTTCACCCACCAACGTAATAACCTTGCTTGACGTTTCCGACTTATGTTCCGTGATTTCGGGAGAATCATCTTTCAAGTTGCAAGTGTCTTGATACACATCGCCCAAATCAAGCCATTGGTTGCCTTTTGCGGGCATACTTCCATCGGTCATGGCAGGGGCGATATAAATCTTTTTCAACCCCATTGTTGCTAAAATCGGCATAATCTTAATTTTTTATTAGTTGATACTCTTTTCTCTTACTGTAAGCTCCAAAGCAAGGGAAACAAAATGTTCGTTTTGGTCTTTCTCCTTAATCGGTGGGTTAAACCGCCCTATGTTCCAGTTATAGCCTTTCCCACTTTCATAATGGTTTTTCAACACCTCAACCACCTTTGCCCTTATCTCTATGAGCCTCTTAAAATGTGTCCTGTAAACGGCTTGCCCCTTGCCTTTGGCTATCACCTTATCCGGCACATGAATATTCACGTTTATCTGACCGTAGCGCACGGATGCTTCACCGTCTATCGTATGAGGGACAATTATCACATCCTCTTTGGTGTAGTCGTTACGCTCGTAATCAATCACACCCGAAATGAAGTTTTTCACCTCGCTTGCTTGAAGCATGGCGTAAACCTTTGTTGCTATTTCCTCAGTCGTTATCATGCTGCGTTCCCGAATAATTCGATTGCTTTCTTATTAGCTTTCATCACCAACTTGTTAATCTCGGCAGGAAGTTCGCTTTTGGCTTTCAGTTCGGCAGGTAGAATCACGTTGTACCCTTTGGCTTCCACGTAGGCGGCATAATTCATTCCGGCTACTATAATGAGGGAAAAAGTGTTTGGCAGCGTGGCGGCATACTTCATTGCAGCCTCCAACATGGCTTTCGCACCCTCTCCGGGCTGGTCTGACCCACCATAGTAAACGATTTCCTTATTCTGTACCACGGCATAGCCTATAGAGTTGGTTAAATTGCCCGTTTGGTCTTGGTAGTTGTGGCTATCCTTAGCATACTTAGCCAGCTTTTCGCCCATGTATTTTAACAAGGTTACGAAAGCCAATTCAAGTTGCTTTTGGAAAGCAGCCACGGGGTTTAAGATAGCCCCTTTGTCAAACATCGGCATTATCCCCATATCTCTATGTATTTAGGGTTTGTATCATCTATTCCCGAAATGGTGAACTCATCCACACCTCCACGCTCCAAAGTCACTTCCACACGTGCGCCTATACTCAAATCACCCTCAAAGTAGGATGGTAAAAACACATCAAAGGTGTATGAATACATTTGCCCGTCCGTTCCCAATCGTTGCTTGGCAGGTATGAATTTCTCCACTTGACACTCACAGCCTTTCACCCACACGGGCGCATCATCGTCCGTGTAAAATCCCGTTGCTTCATCCCTCGTTGCTTCAAGGGGCAAAGCGGTGTATCTGAAAGTTCCGTTATTCCGTGCCATATCACCACAAATTAGAGCCGTCCGTAATGGAAGAAACTTCGACAAAATCCGAAACGTCCAAACCGTTCTCGTTGCAAAGGTCTTTAATGCGCTTCTCCAACTTCTCCACGCTGTAGCCTTGTGAGGACTTACCTAACGTGTCATTGGTAAGCACAATCATCCGCTTTAGCACCTTTATAGCGGCTATGGCTATCGTGCGTTGGTCTGTGTCGGCATTGTACTCACTATCCCAGTCGCTTATCTTCACATCAGCAAGTGCCTTTTGCAAAGCAAGGCGGCTTGGGGTATAGGGTTCAAGCTCACCCACCAACGCATTGTATTTTGTCAAAGTTCCCATCACTACTATTTTTCAAGGGCTTCTTTCAAAGCCGTTACACTCTCATCTGAAAGGGCTTCAATCGCTTTGGTTACACCTTTAACCCCGGCATTTTTGGCAACGGGGGCATTGATGGATTCCAAAGCATCCTTTACCACATTCAAATCATATTCATTGTCTTGGAAAGTGACCTTTTCAGCCTGTTTGCTTTCCAAAGACTTAATCACACAAATGCCCCTTGCAACCAAATCATTAACTCGGTTAAGCTCATCGGTATGCAAGGTTTCACCTACCTTGTAGATTTTGCCTTTGTCGTTTTTGTCTATAAACGCTTTCTTTACTGCCAGTTCCATAAGCAAAAGATTTAGCCTACTTCAAGAGCTGTTGCACTCTCAAATTCGGATTTAGTCCAATAGGTACGTGCCACACCATTTGCATCGGCTGGTACTTCCTTTTCCTCAAAGCCACGCACCTGTAAACAGATGATAGCACCAATTTCAGTGATAAGAGGCAACAAACGTCCAGAGCCTTGTGTATATTCGGCTGCAACTTGACCAGTGGATTCCCCGGTACGCCACTTGGCGATACGAATACCACCGCCAGCGTTCATGTAGTCCACGTTTTCTTCCTCTATCAACTCGCTATCTTCAATGGCGGGCTGAATTTCACCGATAACCCCGGCAGGCTTGATACAGATAAAGTTGTGATTCCACGGTTCAAGCGATTTACGCTTACCGTCCATATCCATACCCATTTTACGGGTAATCACCGTTACAGGGGGGATTTCATTACCAGCAAGCAAATCTGCCATCTGAGCCGTTGTTACGGTCTGAGCCTTTTTATCGTTACCATGTACCAACAAACGGGTCGTTTCGTCCATACGCAACCAAAAATAGAGGTCTTGGCTCATAAGGATTTCGCCCGGCTCAATGCCACGGTTACGCAGGTCACTACAGATAGCCGACAACATCAAAACGGGGGACAACTTGCCAGCTTTGGTATTGGCAGAGTTCCACAAGAAAGCTGATACCAGCTTGTTTGTTTCCGGCATTTGATAATCCACCTCGTACTTACGTCCACCCGGATTGTTGATTTCCGGCACGAACTGAGCCACACCCCAATTAGAGAATGCCATCAGAGCGATAAAGTCCATCACGTCCTTACAGCCCAAATAAGCATCTTTCATGTCGTGGGTAAGGAGCTTTTCAATTTGCTTCACCTTAGCGGATTCACTCAAACGGGGATTTTCGTAAACCTCCATCAGTTTACGGTAATCACGTGCGTACATGGGGAACTTGTGACCCACACGGGGGATTTCCTTAGTCCACACATCGAAGCCGTCAGAACGCCTCATAGGTGTAGGTGATTCATCACCAATCAATGTAGCCATGATACGCAAGTTGTACTTACCTACAAGTGCCTCGGCAGTCAATGACATTTGGGGCGTGTTGGTAGTAAACCAGCTATCACAGTACATCTTCTGAAAAAGGGTTGTTTCACGTTCGGAAGCCTTATCAAAAGTCTTTTTCCACGTTGCCAAAAAGTCAAGCGGTTTGCCGTCCTTGTGAAGCCCTTTGAATGTTGAAAAAATAGATTTCATGTCGTTACGCTAATTTTAGTTAGTGTGATTTCGTTAATTTCACGTGGGGATTCCCTTTCAAGTAATCGCCCGTAGTGTCCTTTTGCCCGGCAGGGATAGGCGGCACACGTCTTTCGTACATTGCGTATTGCATGGTGTCGGCAGAAACATCTACAGAGGTTTCAAACTCGCCTACTTCCACATCGGCAATCAGTACGGAGTTGGAAGTGCCACGCTCCTTTGATTTTGCGGCAGTTTGTCCGTCCGAAACAACCTCTACCAATACATCATCCTTTACAAGCCCGGCAATGGCTTTGGAGAGAGTGACAATGTAATTGTTTCCGTTTCGCTCAATCTTTTCGATTGTGGGAACATCGGCAATGGCTGTAGCGGCTGTGCCGTCTTTCAGCACCAAATCACCAACGGCAAAGCAAGGCTCGTAGAACTCATCCACGTACAGGCTTACTTTCTTGGTGTTTTCTGCATCCACTTCCACCACTTTTGCAGTCTTGATGACTTGCACCGTCCTTTTCACCTCATCCTTGATAGCAAGCGTTCCGGCAGGCACGGTATCGCCAACAGCGAAATGTTGGTTTTCCACGTCCAGATTGAAGCCGCCTTGCACGATAGAGGGCGAACCCGTGAAAATGGGTCGCATCCCGGTAAATGAAGCAGTCTTTCTTTTCATTTCATCTTTTATTTTACGGTTATTGATTCCAGCAAGCTATCAGCAGCTTCATCAATTTGCTTTTCACTTGCCGCCTTAGAACCCCCTGAGTGTTCATCATCAAGCCCATTTGTAATAAGCTCCTGTTTGTAAGCGGAAACGGCATCCTCAATATCTTCATCATCGGAGATTGATTTTGCCAAACGGTCACGGAGATAAGCCGGGATTTTGTGCTTTTCCATAGCCTTAACTACTTCCTTCGCACGGGCTTCTTTGCTTTCTTTGGCTTCGTAGTTAGCAATCTTTTCCTCCATTTCCTTTAACCTCTTTTCAGTCGCTTCGTCCAAAGCCACCTTGCCCTTACGTTTAGATTCTTCTTCCTTACGCTTTCTTTCTTCCTCTTCCTCATCCTCGGTTTGGGTTGGTTTCTTTTTGTTTGCCCATCGGGTTGCTTCACCTTGACTTTCCTTAGCCACTTCCGCAATCAGATTTGCCGTACTTTCTATTGCCTCATCATCGGTAGAATCATCCTCAATGCTGCCACCCATTTTTTCGGTTATCGCTTTAAGGTACTTCTCCGAAAGACCAGTGTCTTTACACAAGCCTTTGACTTTCTCAAAGAGTTTCTTATTCATTGTTGCTTTTGTTATTTAGTAAGTTGAACTTCTACAGAGCAAAGATATGAAATAAAATCATATATGCGTTCTATAAACACACATATTTTACTCGGTAAATTACTTGCCTATTAGCATCTTACGCTTAAAAACAAGACGTAAAAGCGATTTTTCATTTACTATATTCAATATAACAAATATGTGTTTGATTAACACAATAGGAATAATATTTTTCACTCAACAAAAATATATCCTCAAAAAGCACAAAATATATCCTGTTTTGCAGTAAATATATCCATTCGAGCATTTTCACCCATCTTAAATAAAGGAAATTACCACTAAAAGACTATCAAAACCAACTATCACATAGGTATTTTGAAAATATATCCAAAAATATATCCAAATACTTTGTTATATTAAATATATAGCCTATATTTGCATCGTAATAAGATTGATAACGTTTAAAATATATGTGATATGGATGTGAATTATATTCTAATAAAAGGAAACAAGCATTTTAAGTGCCACAGTTTAGCAGAAATGGCTATCTATTTTAGCTTGTCCGTAACCAGCAATGGAAGCGTAATCTGTGATGGCTACCATGATACAATGTCTTATTCTAAAGAGTGGAGCCACGAAGATATTATTACCGATTTCATACGCAACAGAGTAGAGAAAGTAGTACCTGATGTTGAAATATACAAAGTACAAAAATAATAATGCAACACTAAATTTTCAGATTATGGCAACTAAGAGTATTGATAAAAAGAAAACATTGGAATATGCGGTAGCATTTTACTTCTATGATTCGGGATGTGTAAACTTTATGATGGGTAATATCATGTACCAGCATATCAAAACCATTTATGACGAAAGGGCAGACGGCAGAGGGCAAAACACATTAGAGGTAGTTTACAACTACAAAAAAATGAAATATGAAGTGCTGTGCCTCACAGACAGCAAATTAGCTCAAAAAGAAATATCAATACTATAATACATATTGCCATGACACAGAAAGAATTTGAAGAAAGAACCGGGTTGAAGCTAACAGCGGACAACTATATAGAGGTTGAAACTTGCTACATGAATACAGACCTTGATAAAGATGCGTTTTGTAAGTTGTGGATGAAAAACCCGGCAGCTCTGAAAGAAATAGAGCAAAAAACGGTGTTAGTTCGTGAACTTTACGAAGAACGCAAATGTCTTGCAAACTTTCTTATAGAACAAGCCGAAAAGTGGAGTGCATCAGATTTAAGAGAAAAAGCAATAGCTATGATTGGAGAAAGAGAGTATCTCAGAAGAAAAATAGCCAAAGGGTACAACCTTTGGAAATTAGACAAAGAACTATTAGACGAAATTTTAAGAAAGTAATAACCAGTAGGGTAGCAATCCCCTACACAATGCAACACCGTATGAAAAAATATTATTTGCAAGGCAAAGAGATTAGCGAAAAACAAGCTAAAGCCATTGAAGCCAAAAATCAGAAGTACATAAGCAGCAATGATTTTACACTTTGGGCAAAGTGCCAATTTGTAACAGTAGTAACCAAGTAAATTTCAAAATTATGAATGAATACACTTATATCATTTTCGACCATAACGGCAGACGTTTGGGAAAGATTGAGTTTGGAGTGCGCAACAGCGTTCCATCCGCAAAAGAAATAAAAGAAGCCATTAAAGATGGTTTCCCAAATGGTGCGACTTATAAATTAATCGTTCCAACAAGCGTGTGTATCAACCAATAAAATTTTAGGATATGGGAATATTGAAAGATGCAATTTTAGCGGCAATACAGCAGGAACACCCGGATGCTCATTGGGTGGGAAACGAAAAACCCCACATGATAGAATCTACAGCGCAAGCAAAATACAATGACGTTAGACGTGTTGAACGCAATTATACTAAAGGCGTTCACAAGGCAAGAAAGGAGGCTCACAATGGCAATAGTAACAGTACAAGACATTTATAGATGTGATTCATGCAAGGCAGCATCAGACGAATTAGGAAGAGGATGTAAGCATGGTATGCTCTTCCCTCTAATGCTTATAATGGGAAACTTTACTGAGTGTATGAACTATGAGTTTGATGCCGAAAAGGTAAAACTTCAACTAAAACGAAAGGAGGCAAAATAAGATGGCAACACTGATAAAGACAGACGGAAGTAAATTGGAAATCCAACCTCAAAACGGGCTGGGCTTCCAACTGGATGAACTGCAAAAGTTCGTAGATGGTTACATTGATATTATAAACCTACACAATGGGGATATTCTCGTAATCAATGATAATGGGAAAGACGTTTTAGATTCCAACGAAACAGCCACGGAAATAGCGCATAAACACAATGCTATTTTTGGTTGGGATTATATTTGTGGCGATGTCGTTATGTGTAAAGATGAGGAGGTGCAATAATGGAAATTCATAAATTCCCTTATAACTGGAAGCTGGCAGAAGCCAATTTCACTAAAGACAAAGGCAAAGTGTTTTCTTGTTTTGCGTGTGGTGGCGGTTCAACTATGGGCTACAAGTTGGCAGGGTTTGATGTGATAGGTTGCAATGAAATAGACCCTAAAGTGAATCAGGTGTATGTAACCAACCATGCACCACGGTTCAATTTTTTAGGGGATATAAGAGAATTGAGAGAGAGAGAGCTACCGCCCGAACTTTATAACTTGGATATTTTGGACGGCTCACCCCCATGTTCCACTTTCTCCTTATCCGGCAACCGTGAAAAGGATTGGGGCAAAGAAAAGGTGTTCAGAGAGGGGCAAACGGCACAAGTTCTTGATACACTTTTCTTCGACTTCATTGCTTTGGCAAAAGCACTGCAACCAAAGGTTGTGATAGCGGAAAATGTGAAAGGCTTGCTTATGGGTAATGCCATAGATTATGTAAGGCGCATTTACAAGGACTTTGAAGATGCTGGGTATTATTGCCAACACTTCTTACTTGATGCTTCTAAAATGGGAGTACCACAAATGCGAAACCGGGTGTTCTTTGTATGTATTAGGCATGATTTGGGCGTGAATTTCTTGAAAGTGTCTGACCTCTTCAATGTTGAGCCGCATATTAGCATGGACTTCAACGAGCCGGGGATTTGCTACGGAGAATTTGCGGATTACATGGGCAAACCATACGGCAAGCGCATGAAAGAAATGTTTGATAATAGAACACATGGGGATATTGATATGTCAAATGCTTATCGGAAGCTGACAGGCAAAAGAGGATTTTTCAATCAATGTTATTTGTATGAGGATAAAATTTGCAACACGCTTACGGCTCATGCAGACAGCACGATTCCTTTTAATAAGCCTGTGTATTTATCAAAATCTGAGGTGTGCAACGCTTCTACTTTCCCGCAAGACTACGATTTTTGCGGCTTTTCACCGCACTACATTTGCGGTATGAGTGTACCGCCTGTTATGATGGCGCAAGTGGCTACACGAGTTTACGAACAATGGCTATCAAAGTTATAAATAATTAGAGAAAGGAGCTAATATGACAAAAAGAGAAAAGCATCTTTTATGGATGATACTAAATAAAACAATCGGTAGATATATTCTTGTCAATATGCCCGGTTATGGAAGTGGAGAGAGGGCTGATTTGCATTTATATATAAGCAAAATATTGTGTCATTACATACTTATGGATGGCGGCTTGTGGACTATCAGAGGCTTAGAGGATGAATACCCGAAAGGTACATTTGATGTACATGACTGGATAGCAAATAATATAACTGACCGCATGGATGAAACAATAGGTTTTGTTGTTGATAGACAAATGACGCATGAAGAACAGGGTATATGTACAAGAAAATTCTTTGAACTTTTATGTGCTAATATTGATGAGATAGCTAAAGTTGTGATAAGAAGTAAACGTGATAGTGTTGGGCTGTATAATGGATAACATTCAAAAAAAATATAGATATGAGTAAAGAAGAAGCTATACAAGCAATGAAAGAGGGTAAGAAGGTTACGCACCGTTTCTTTTCCTCTGACGAATGGATGACTATTGAAAATGGATTTCTTCTTTTAGAAGATGGCGTACGTATCTCTTTGGAAGATTTTTTTAATTTTCGCAGTGATAGTCTTTGGGATGATGGATATGAATTGTATACCCCCTCATAATAAATCAGAAAGGAATTGAAGAATGAGGTACGCACTTAGGAAGCAAGCTAAAATAGCCTCTGTGTATAGTGAGGATTATTTAAACAAGCATATCATCAAAAGTCTTGATTCATATTTTGGTAATACCAGCGATGAGCACATAACAGATGATATTTCACAAGAGGGATATGTAACCAGTACCGGAGAAGATTATCCAATTCTAAAGGTTAATGACCTTTCTGATGATAATGCTATGTTGGAGTTTGCCGTTATAGGTTTGGAATGCGATATATTAAAATTGTCTTTTTTAGGACGAATAAAAGGATAAACACAATGGAGATAGACCGCATTAACCTTGTATAATAAAATAAACTCGGTAAACATTTGTTTTATTAAATATAATATAGTAATTTTGCGTTTATAGAACACATATAGCAATGAAACAGCAAAGAAAAGTTATTCATGTAGAATTGAAAGAGCCATACAAGGGTAAACGTCACTACTACTTTGGAAGCATTACGGCTATATATGAGCTATTGCCAACCGAAGTAGTAGGGGTGTCTAAAGAATCTCTTTGGAATGTTTTAAGGAATGGTGAACACATGGGAAGAAAGGCGATTGTTAGGTATGGCACACTTCATACTAAGCAATCAAACAGAGGCAAAAGAAAGGAGGCTAACAATGGATGAATGTATTACGAAAGAAATGACAAAATCCCTTTTGAAAGCATTTGAGGGCATGAATGAATCTTTAGAAGATTTTCAAAAGGCTTGTGCATCTACAATAGAATCTACAGAAAAGCATATTGTATCGGCTCTTTTTTTAAGAGAATCTGCAATGCTCATTAAACTGGCAGAATCTTCATTTGTTACACGATGGTACTACAAACATAAGTACCGTGAAGCTAAATATCATAGAATTAAAGCAGAGCGTTTTTTCAATCAAAATTTCAAGTAATATGTTAGGAGCAATTATAGGCGATATTGTAGGCTCACGCTTTGAGTTCAACAATACAGATAACTACAACTTTGAACTATTCACAAAGGATAGCACGTTTACAGACGATACAATTTGTACTATAGCGGTAGCGGATGCAATCAATACGGGCGTAAGCTACAAAGAAAAGTTTCTCCAATGGTGTAGGGCATACCCCAATCCGAAAGGGGCATACGGTGGCAGCTTTGCCCGCTGGATAGCCTCAGACAACCCACAACCATATAACAGCTTCGGCAATGGCTCTGCAATGCGTGTTTCCCCGGTTGCATGGGCTTATGACAACTTAGATAAGGTTTTGATGGAGGCAGAGAAAACGGCTATAGTAACCCATAATCACCCGGAGGGAGTTAAAGGAGCTGTAGCAGTCGCACACGCCATTTATTATTTGAGGACAACCCACAATCAGAAAGTATATGAGAATATAATGCAATCGTACTATCCTCAATTCATGGTAAACGATTATTATGCTGGAATATTTGATGAAACGTGTCAAGGCACTGTGCCGCTTTGTTTGAAAATTATTCGTGTAAGCACCTCTTTTGAGGATGCAATCAGACGGGCAATTTCATGGGGTGGTGATAGCGACACGATAGGGGCAATAGTAGGCTCAATGGCAGAAGCACTTTGGGGCATACCAGATAGTTTCATTTGGAATGCTCTAAGAATACTTCCTGATGATATGCGTAATGTTATTGGATGCTTCTATAACACTAAAATCGAAGTAATTTAAACAAGTTGTTATGACAAAAACAAAAAACAACTCATTAACTCACCTTTGCATCTATTACAAAGGAGAGAAAGAATGCCCTTTCAGAGAAGCCGACAAACAAATGTTTTGGCTTGGTGAAAAATGGTGGACTGAGCAAACCGAACTTGCAAGCGATGCCGGGTGTGAACGTATTGCCCCCATCCTAAAAGAGTACACAAATGCCGGGCTATCCAACTTTGAAATGTACGATGGTGTGCCTATCACACTGAAAGCGGTACTTTTCAATAGATACTGCAAGTATGCCGAAAGGACGGATATAGAGGGCTTCAAAGACCTGTATCAATCCACCTATATCAAAGGCTAAACAAAAAGCAAAGGCGCATCAGTAACGGTGCGCCTTTATTGTGTCAATACTTGCAATAGAATCCCATCGAAGTAGTAACCATTTCCTTTATCTCTTTTGGGCTTTGTTCCAAAACTTCCATATCTATATACCATTTACCATTTGTATATTCAGCTTTGGTTATTCTGAATTTAGTGCCACGCTGTAGGATGATTTCATTTTCCCCCGTTGTTGTAGGCTTAGAAGTTCCGTTCCACTTCTTACCCGGACAATAGTCCCCATTGTCATGGCTTGAACCAAATGCAGAAAAAGGCTCTGCGTAGGTCATTTGTGTACCTTTCGGACAATAGATATTCAGACAAACGGGCTTACTTCCAAAGTTCGTATTCCGGCAATTACCACACGACATAAAGGAATCATCCGTACCAACCTTGCCAACAAGCTTAGACGGGTCAGATATATAAGCATCCAAATCAGACAGCCCAAACCGATAGTTTACAAAAGCACTGATTTCGTCACGCTTTACCCAAACATCATCTTTAAGTGTGCTTCGGGCTATATATTGGGTCATATCGGCAATATGCTTTTCAGCTTCGGACAATCTACTACCATAGTAGTGATAATATCCCTTAATAGCACGCAAAGGCTCTGTTATATAACTACTACCAGCCGTATATTGATACATAGCCGCCTTTTCATTGGTGCTTGCAAGTTTCCACATATCCACGGCATTATCAAAGAAATAATCGTTTGCATCTGAACTATGAATAAACCATTTCGCCTCATCCTTTCTTTCCTGCGTAAAATCGGAATCCTTAAACTTAACCTCCTTTACTTTTGATTTACGCTTGGCAGCGGCTTTTTCAATGCTTTCTTTCCTTACATTGAGTTCCGTAATGGTTTGTTGTGCCATTGCTTTATCATTGCCGTTGATTGCATTTTCAAGCTGTGCAATGAGCGATTGGTAAGGCTTGGACTTGGTAGAGAACTTAGATAGGTCGGCATAGTTATCCTTGATGGCTTTCCAATCTATCTTATCTTGAACAATGCCAATCTGTTTAACATAGGCTTGTTGTGACACCTGCCACGTTGGGTACTTCTGTTGTACATTGTGATAGTTACCACCTAAGAAGTCGTATGCTTCAAAATTCAGTTTCTTTAATTGTTGTTCCAAAGAAAGGCTATCCCATTGTGCCAGCTTATCAGCAACCGCCTTGTTTACGGCTTTTGCATCGGCTAAAGAGAACTTTTTAGCCACCTCCATAGGGCTATCTATGTAACCCAGTGAATAAATATCCTTGCCTATAACTTTCAGTTTACGGGCTTCCAACATGATAGCGGACAAATCAGGGTGTTTTAGAGCCTCAGCTAAAGCCGTAGTATCAACGTCAGAAATACCACCCATAACACGGAGCATATTATTACCATAGTGATAGGTCGCTTTTCTCACATTCCACCGTTGCCGGATGGCATTTGCTTCCGCTTCCGTCCGGGCTTCGTGCCGGGCTTTCGCTATCTCTTTTGCAGTCGGTGGATAGATAACCTTTTCATTGTCCCGTAGGAAGTAGGGCAAAGTCCCTTTCTCCGTTGCATCCTTGATGCGTTGCTCATTGTCTTGCATCCACCCGGTAAATTGGGATGGCAGCTCTTTTACCTTTTCCTCACATTCCACCGTTGCCGGATTATCCCCGTCCAAAATCTTATCCAGCATTTCGTCCAATTCTTCTTGCTTTGCCAGTACGGGTACTTGATAGCAACGGCAATTCGGGTGCCACCCTTTCCAACGGAATGTTTTAGGGTACACACCTTTCAAATCATCGCAAATGTCAGATACGGGATGATTGTTGGATAGCTTGATTTCAATGCCTACCACAAAGTCGAGTTGCGCCCAACGCTCAAAATCGGCTGTACGATACGCAATGTTGGTTTCAGTCCGTGCAAGCCTTTGGGCGTTACGTGCGGATGAACGGTACACGCCCCGCCCCGGATGAAAATGTTTCGGGCTATCATCCACCCATTTGTAGGAGTTGGCTTCTTTGTCCCAAACCCTGCGTTTCCACTTTCTACCATAGATAGGTTGCCCGTTCTCATCTTCCCCTACCTTGATACGGAAACGCCTGTAAAACTTATCGGGGTCTTGTAGATACTTCTTTATCTGAGCCGCCAAACGATTAGCCGGAACACCCTCACCAATCGCCAAATCCAAAGTATTTTCCAGCTCATCACGGAACATACCCGTATATCGCCAAACCTTTTGAGAGAGATTCAAACCACCGTCACCACTCTTACGGGCAAAGAAAGCATCCATAGCCTCTTTGTTGCGCTTGAAGAAACGGGCAAAGTGATTATCCTTTATTGATTGTTCACCGAACACACTTTTAACCAAAGCATCGTTATTCTCGTTAGATGCAAGCCATTCCTTTTCTACACCGCCCCGGATAATTTGGTAAACACGGCTGTACATATCCCTAAGAATGGGCGTAACTTCCTCACTATACCCATAGTCGGCAAAAGAGAAAGGCTTCCCATCCTCCAACTCCGTACCCTTTACCAAGTTAATTATTCGCTCAAATGCTTGTTGGTAGATGATACGGACATTGGCAGCGTAACCCTCCGTTCTCTTGAAAAGCTCCGCTTGCATCTTCTTATAGTCTATGTACTTCTTCTTTGCCATGCCACTACTTTAGTTTAAAGTTGGTGCAATAGTCCTTATCTAAAAACTTGCTGTATTTATGGAAAGGGCATTTGCATAAGAACGGCTCACCTTTCCAGTTCAATTCGTGGAAGTCGAAAGCGTGTTTGCAGTCCCTACAATGGTAGTTCTGCGTTGATGTCTGTTTCTTCTTTGCCATAGTCGCTATCATCTAAGAAACTGTATAACAAATCTTTTTTAGTATTGAAGCAATTACATTCATTATGCTTACAAATTGGGTCTTTATCACCAAAACTTCTATATTCACTTCTTTGCACCTCTACATATATAATTTTGGTATAATACTCCCCCGAAAGAGAACAAGTACCTACAGGTACATCACCTATTACCTCCACTTCAATATTGCTAATTTGGATTTTCTCCGGCTTATTATTGCGCATAATCCAAACCTTATCGCCAACATTGTATTTTGTCTTTATTTCCATTATTCAGCCCCTCCGAAAACGTCCATTTTGTTTAACTCCATTTGTTGCTCCATCCGTTCCGCTTCTTCTTGTTTTAGCCGCTCTATTTCTTGTTTCGCATCTTTTACAAGGTAGGACAATTCTACATAGGTTTCACGGCTCAATGCCCCATCATTGTATTGCTTAGATAGGTCGGCAAGCAATTCGCTCACATCTTCCCCGAAAGGCTCTTGGAACTCATGCCTTAACAGCAAGGCATCATATTCAGCCTTATGCCGATAGTCAAGCACATTACCTAAAATAGCTATCATAAGATTAGCGTGGCGTTTCATATAATCATCGTGCTTTTCCTTGTGGCGTTCTGCCTTGATAACGGCAAGCAACATCACTTTGCGTATAGCCTTTGCCGAAAGGTTGCCTAATGATTTCATATTGTCAAAATCAATGTTGGGCGTGAAAGACTTTGAAAGAATGTGTTTATCCAATCTTTCAAACTCATTCTTTTTGCTTTCGCTCGCCTCATTCCATGTAAGGTAGCGTACATCACCGCCATTTTTGAGAATAAACAGTTTGGCTTCTTCTTCCGACTTTGGCAAGCTATTGAGGATTTCAGAAGTAGCCACCATTGCCGGGTTAGAAAAGCGGTCATTAGTATCTGCATCGGTGCTTTCCATTATTTCAGAGCGTTCAATCATGGGTTGCACCTCCTTATGTTCGGGCGTTTGCTCAAATATCAGCACGGGAATTTTCCCTATTGGATTATCCTTTATCTCAACCTCCCAACCCATTTTGCCACGTTTGGCACGATATACAGTCTCTTTAGTGTATATATCCACATGGTAAACGGTATTGTTGCCTGCCTCTGTCAGATAGTAACCCCACGCAAAAGCGGTAATCCGTTTGTATTGGTCACGAATGGTATAAATATCATCGTTGTTTTCCCGGCTCAACACATTCAGCAAAAGGGATGGTTTATTATCACTATCCCGGTACACATGGTAAAGAATGGCAGAAATGCCCTCCGCACCAGCCAAACGTTTAGCCTCTCTAACTTTGGCATTGAAATGTATTTCATTCAGCCAATCTTTGTAGTTCTGAAAAGCATAATCCGTACCCGTTGAAAGCTGTTGCCATTTTACGGGTCTGCCATAGAGAAACACCAAAGAAATTTCATTGATGAATTGAGGGTAAGGAATGGGGATTTTCCACCGTTTACTCCAACGTAGAAAGTTGCCTTTCTTATCGTAAACGGCTCTATCCTTACGCTCCATCACTTTGTGAGTGTCAATCTTATACTCACGTAAATTATTGGCGGCTTCTTCCGCATGGGCTTTCATCATGGAAAGAGCACGGGTCACATCCTTAGCCGTCAAAAGGTCGGCAAAGTTTTGTTGGTAGCCAATAGCCGCCTTTACCTCGTTAGAAATAATGTTTAATAATCCCATTTTGCTTTATTGTTTTTAAGCGGTTATACCTAATCTGCGTTCTATATCATCGGGTATATCATACTCGTTATAGTCAAACCATGCTCGCATCAGAAACATATCCCTCCAGTCCGGGGAACAACCAATATCCATCTTGATTTCTTCTTTGGGTTTCAATTTTAGTTTCCCGTCCGAATCAGCTTTCCATGTTTGCAGTTGTTCCAGTTCCCTTATGATTTCTTCCTTATCGGCAGTGCTTATCAAATCCTCATCTATCCCCACTTCCGTAGCGTTTATGTGGTCTGCCAGCTTGTAGCCGCATTGGGTCTGTAGGTTTTGGTAGTTTTCACCATTGAAAGGGGTAGAGTTGTTCACGAATCCCTGAATGTCGCAATTATCCACCACTCCACCGCCTACACCGTCCTCATCAACGATACATTTATGGTTGGGTATTCTATACTTCTTTTGCTTGTTGATTATCCACGTCTGAATATCGGTAGTCTTAGACACGGGAAAACATTGTAGCTCTATGATATGCCAACCGTCCCAAACGGCAAGACGGGCATAGTCAGCTCCGAAGCGTGCAATATCACCTGTAATATAGTTTGTACCTGTCTTGATTGAAATCTTATTCCCGAATATCTCACAGATTGCATCATGTGGACAAAGGGCGTTGGGGTTATCGTCATATTCCCAATTACCTTTCAAAAGACGTTCACGCTTTACTTTATCCTTTGTGGTTTTCAAGCCCTCTATATAATCGGGGTCTATGAATGGATTTTCTTGTACAAGGCAAGCAAGGTAGTACATATATTCGGGCAATTCCCCTTTCTTATCCGGCTTGTAGAATGTATCATACATCCAATTCTTTTTAGGGTTGCACGTAATGAATAACTTTCGCCTCAACCCCAGTTCATTGTTAAGGTGTCGCCCGATACGTGTTTTCAATGTATCATAAGCTCCAAAATTCACCTCGCCACCCTCTTCAATCCAGCCGCCTGTATATTCGATTGAGCCGTAACGCTCATACAGAGGGTCGCCCGGCTTATATTGCAAGTCCAACAAGTCAATGCGTGAACCGTTGAAAAATTCGATATAATTGTATTGCCCGTTATACTTGTACAAGGTATCATCAACCCCATATTGATTGCAAACCTTGTAAAATGTGATAAGTGTAGATTGTGTGATACGCTTTAACTCGGCACGTCCGATAAACCACTTTGAACCGGGATAACAGAGGCACATAAACAGAAGCCACACCGCACCCGTCCATGATTTTGCACCCCCGGCAGCACCTCCGTACAAAAGTTCAACGTGTTCATTGTCGGTAAGTATCTTCAAAGCGTGTTCTTGCTTCTCATGCTTCAAACCATCCTTTACGGTGATGAAGTCGAAACAACCACGCTTGAAAAGCTCAATCTTCACTGCAAGTGCCATCGGCACGTCTGTAACCTTACTTCGTGCCATTGCCTGCCTTTATTTTTTCCAGCAAGGAATTGTATTGTAGCAACTCATCCGTAGTAAGAGCCGACAAATCCATGCTATTGTTGGTTACTTGTGCGTTTACTTCGCTCTCTATCTGTTGGGTGGGTTTACCGAAAACCCTATCAAACAGACTATCTACCGTATAAGTCCTACCATAGCGAATATCTGCGTTAATGGCAGACACCACATTTAGCACCCACACGGGCGTTTTCTTGTTGGGCGTTCCGTCTTTGTTCTTAACCAACCCCTCCAAAGTTTCGGGCGTACTTTCCATCAAGAAACGGATAACCTTATAGTAGTCCTCTTTGCTCATTTCCGGAGCTACCTTTTTGCCCGTAATATCTTTGATGTATTTATACACGGACGGCTTCCTACCCGAATTTTGGGGTTGGTTATCAGATGAAAATCTATTCCCTATTTTATTTCCTTTCTCAAAAAGTGCCATCCGTTGATTTATCGTTGGTTTATGTGTTCTATAAACACACTTACAAAGTAAAGAAAATCGGATAGCGTGATACCGTCCGATTCCCTTTACCCGGTTAATTATTCTATGATACTCTCTTGTGCCTTGTACTTATCCCAAAACCAAAGGATGGTATCACCGCCCTTTTCGTCTATCATTTCATCGTAGGCATCCAATTCCTCCAAAAGGGCGTTTGCCTTGTCAATTACCGAAGTGAGATGCTTTTGCTGATAATCATCAGCATTCCAAACCTCGATTTCACCATTTAATTGCTGTTTGATTACCTTAATCTCATCAGCGGTTAATTCTATCTTCTCCATGTTGCATTGAATTAATTTAAGCAAAAATACCTCTATAGTTTGTATTTCTTGCAGATTTCCTTTACTTTCTTGGTATATTTATCACTTTTACCATGTATCGCTTTAGTAACGGTTTCAGCCCAGAACTCCGACACATTGGTTTCCGCATACTTTCCATACCCGGATTTCTTATTGTCTTTCTTCCAAGACTTAAATAATTTATTCACTTCCTTTCCAGCCGCTTTTTGGTTTGCCCCTGTCATATTTGCATTCCATGTAGCGTGCGCCAGCTCATGCGTTACGGTATGGGCTACCGCTTTGTTGGTTTTCGTACTCCACCCACTCGCATAGCCTCTCTTGTGTGAGGCTTCCACAGCTTTTTTCGTTTGCATGAAATGCTTTTTGTTAAGGTAAACACCCTCTGACTTCCCATTAGCCGTAACGTGTACGCCATAAGTGCCAGCCGATAGTTCTGCCAACTTTACATTCTTTTGCCTTACACCAAGTACGGAATGATAGCGTGAAATAGCTTCTTTGGTTGCCTTATACAGAGCCGGGTCTTTCATGTTTACCAAAGGCTCAGGCTTACCAACAGAGCCTTTATATGTTGCATCACCCGGTTGCAGTCCTCCACGTGTTCCACTTGAATTTCGTCCCATAATACTTTACTTCTTTTTTGCGTTAATAAAATCTGTGACGTACAACAGCCCATGTTCACGGCAGAACTTCTGAATTTCCGTACCCCCACCATAAACGATAAGGTTTGGTTTTTCAAGCCCGCTTATTTCTTGGGCTACTTGCAAATCAGATTTAAGGCTTTCCATCCAACCGTCCAGCCCACGGGTAAAGAAAGCATTATATCCTTTGGGAATACCCATTTTGTTGTACTCAATAAACTTGTGAGAAACATTCAAGTCAGCATAAACCTTGATTCCGCATTCCTGGAAGTAACGAGAAAGCCAACGTTTCTTGTAAATAAGCTGAATGCCCCACGCTACAGGCGTTTGGTCGTGGCAACTACAATTCGGCTCTACCACCGCCTTGCATCCGCTTGTGAGTAAATTTATCGGGTCTTTGAAAAGAGCCTCAAAGCGATAATCGTCCACATAGAAATGATATGTCGCCACATCTTTACGCAAACGGCTGTTAGCACCCCACGGAGATAAAGGCAATTCTACCTTTCCAGCTTGCATATCCAATAAGAGATTGGGAATTTCAAAGACGTTATCGCTTTCATAAAGAACGTCCTTAAACATGGAACGGTAGAAAGATTCCTTTTCGGCTTCTTCCTCGCTTTGTTCCTCATCGTCCATTTCTTCCTCTGTGCTTTGGTCGGCTTCCGTTTCCTCTGCCTCTTTAGCCGCTTTCTTCTTACCCTTTCCGGGCTTCTCATCATCGGATGGAAAATCAAGCCCAATAAAGCCGAAATCTACATCTTTCCAAAACTCATCCATTTGTAAGGCATTGTAAGCCCAATCGCCATTGTTGATATTATCCCTCAGAATAATATCCTTTTCCTCATCCGGGGTCAGTTCCGAATAAAGAATAACGGGCACATCGGCAAGTTTCAGCTTTCTTGCAGCCTTCAAGCGTTGGTTTCCTGCCAATACCACCAGTTTACCGTCACGCTCCATAACCGCCAAAGGTCGGTGTTTCCAAAAGCCGTTTATCTTTATGGAATCCACCAGCCTTTCAAAGTCATTCTTCGTAATGGTACGTGGATTTTCAGGCAACAAAACCAGCTCCGAAACTTTCTTGTATGTAATCTCACTACATTTCATTCTCAACCTCCGTTTCGTCTTTGGTTTCGTCATTCTCCGAAGAATGGGAATCCGGCATTAATTGTTCCTCATCATCTTCTACACAGAAGCCCTTTCTAAAAAGTTCACAGAACTTCACAAAGCGGTAACGCCTGCGGTACTTCACATATACCAGCTTTGCACCTACGGAATCTTTGCCAATGGCATAGAAAGAACCCCGGTAATCAACGGGCAATGACACCGCACCATAGATACTAACCGAATCATCGGACACGCTCGTAATGGTTGCGTGCCTATCGTATTTGCCATTGATATAAACGTGTATCTTTTCCCCTTGCTTCAAATGCTCTTTTGGGGCAAACCTCCAAAAGTTCCTACCTATATACTCGGTCATGAGCAACAAGGCTAAAAAAAACAGCGTTAATCCGATAAGAATATACATACCCATAGCTTATTTGTTTACTTGGTGAATCATATTGCAAATATACTAAATATGCGTTTACTAAACACATATTTAACCGTAAAAAGAATACTAAAAGCCATAAACCAACATTGCACCATCACGTCCATGCTCATTTGTCTGTTTTTGCCATCCAGTCAAAGCCTTAAACCGTTCTTGTGTCAGCTTGGTTACATTGCGTTTCGGGGCAACCATTTCATACTCCACGCCCAACTCTTTTAGATAATCATCCCATATAGAGGCATCCCGTTTCACAGAGCCTACACCTTGCAACTTCTTACGTTCCATTTCACGGCTCATACGCTCCGTTCCGAACCACGTTCTTTGCCGGGGGTCTTCCACCCTTACAATCACTTTGTCACCTATACCAGCCTTATACTCATCATACAAGGAACGTACACGCTCCATCGCTTTATGTATAGGCAAAGAGCATACTTGAAGTAGGGAACGCTGCTTGCTATCCCAAACAGCGAACCCGGTATTTACACCCGTATCAATCCCTACATAAATCATTATTCAGCCTCCATTTCTCCGTTGGGAATCTGATACAGAATAACGCCCTTAATCTCGTTTGCTTCGGCTCTATCTCCGAAAATCTGAGCCATCATAAGGTTATTAGGCAGATACTTGTACCTCACCTCTTTAATGAGCGGCAAACCTATCGGGGCTTCACTTATCACGTGCAACGTCCATAGCCCATCCTCTTTAGATATGGTTACAAAGGCATTCCTATAGAGGAAAGAACCAACTTTATACACTCCGTAATCATCCACATCGGTAAAATCCGCTTTTGCAGTTTCTTCCAGCTTCTTTATGAAGTCGGGGCGCATACGCTTCTTTTTCTTCTTGAAGTATTCAGGGTAAACCACCATACCTTTGTTCTCTGCGTTGGCTTTCGCCAATTTTGCTTGCAATTCTTCTTTGCTCATAGGTCAAATAAATTTTTATAAAACTCAAAATTTTTGTTTTCTATCTTTATATCTTCCGGGTAATGAGTGGCGCATCCGTACCATTCATTGTAGCATTTAGGACAAAACCAGCAATTTAGCACGGCTACATAATAGCCAGTATTAGAAGTACCGTTACATCTATCGCAAATACCAATACCGCCAATTTTAGCCAACTCGTTTCGGCTCAACTCAATCACCTTAAACCTTTTGGGGTTATCTACTATTTTAGCCATATCAGTATATTGTTTCTTGGTAACTTGAAGTAGGAACTTTCCCGGATAGGATAGCGTTTCCACACGTGATAAGCCCGTTATCTTCATCATAAGAGGGGACAAACACAATAACATCGAATCCGTTGCCTTTCAAATCTTCCTCCACGGCTTTATATGGGGTAAACAGCTCATAGCCTCCACTTGTGTGCAAATCGTTCTCATCACAGCTATTTGTTCGGTGCAATGGGGTAATCTTACACATAAATTTATCGGGGTTGAAAAGCTCTCTCAAACGCTTACCGTCTATATGTGTATCATCTGCCAAAGCAAAGTTTAAGGCATATTTCCTGCCAACAGGCATAGGCAGCGATTTTCCAATTTCTGATATTTCACCAAGTGAAAGCGAACTACCCGAAAACAGATAATTTCTTTCTTCATCATTCGTTGTATTGATGGAGAATTGAAGTCCGGCATCACCCTTATAAAGCTCGTTCTTTATGTAGTAACACCACTTATGTAAGAACTCAACCAGCTTCTTATTTCTCTTTGGCAGCATTGTACTTATAACCGGGTGTACCAAAGAATCGCCTATAAACGGCTCTATGTCCTTCTTTACACTGATTGCATGAAGTAACACATTTGCGTTCCATGTAGGCTCTCCCATACGTGCATAATGTATGTTTAGACGTTTCGTGTGCTTCACTTCCGGGTGTTGCTTGATAGCCGTTAGCACTTCTCCTTTCAAATCATTAAAAGTGGCATTTCTCCCAATACCCACTTTTGGAACATCGCAGAACTTGCAGCCCATAGAGCAACCGTACTGTGTGGAAATGGTAATCACCCATTTTTCAGTAAGAGGCATCGGCTCGCCATTGGGTACACCGTTCAAATCACGGGTAATCCCCAAAAAGTCCGCTTTGATATTAGCGTTCTTACCATAATCTCAAACCGTAAGGAACTCCAACATTCCCTTTTCACCTATAGCGGTATATATTTCGCCCGTAGGCACTACTATCTTCTTTTTAATTTCCATATCTTCAAATCATTAAAATGCAAATACTACTTTTTCGCCATTCATAGCCCTTTTTCGCAGGGTGGGGTATCGCTCATAAACCTTGTTAGTCATATCCTCAATGTCGAATTTGAAAGCTGGGCAATACTTATATCTGAAAGCCGCATAAAAGCGGTCATTCAGCATTATATCAATCATCAGCGTTTTCATGCCATCTATTTACCACAACAAGGTAATTTAGTGTTAAACACGTCTTTCAGCCATTGCTTGTACGGGAGAATTGGTTTACCGTATAAAGTCATATTGGCTTTGTAGTTCTCATACATTTGTTTGCGGAAATCCGCAGGTATTTGTTCCTTTTCTTTTCTCAGTTTCATTTTATGCCCCCTTTCTTGTATTCTCTCATCGCTTGGCTAAGGCTTTCCGTCTTATCCAATAGCCTTGCCAGCTTATCCACGTCCACGATAACCTCACCATCCAAATAAGCCCAAACCTTTCTCAGAGCTTCCGCAATGGCTTTTGCTTCTTTAGAATCTTTCAGAGAATTAAGAACCTCCTTATTGGTAGCTGTAACCCTACCGTTTTCTTTGGCGTTATCCACAGCCGACTTTGCAGCCTTTACTTGTTCTTTCTCACTTCCATAATTGGCGGCAATCTCCTTAGCCGCCTTAACCGACAATTCCCCTTTCATAATCCTTTCTTGAATGTACGGGGGCAAATCCAACAAGGAAAGGCATTTGCTTATGAAAGCCGGGCTTTTCTTGAACTTATCCGCTATCTCAACTTGGCTATATCCAAATTCTTCTTTGAAACGTCTGAACATGATAGCGCACTCGTATTCGGTAAATTTCTTACCCTCGTTACGCATCATCTGTTGAATATACAATTCTTCAGTAGAAGCGTCCTTTCGGGCTTTCATGGCACGAACATAAGGAATATCCGCACCCTCGGATATAGCCAACATGGTAGCCCTATACCTGCGTTCACCATCCACCAATTTATATTTCTCGTTGCCCTCATCATCCTTAAAGGCTATAACCGTCAGAGGATTTAAGACACCCTTTGCCTTTATTTGCTCTTTCAGTTCGTCAAGGTCAAAATCACGTCTTACATTGAAACCGTCCACAACCACGATATTACGGGGGTCAATCAAAAATAGGTCTGTATTCTTCGTTTTATTCGTTTCCATACTACTGTCATTTATTTAGTTCATAGTGCTTACAAAACTTCTTTCTTGCCGTTATCCGCTTCGCCAGTTTATAGCAATACATCTGCATTGACTTAGGCTCGCACCAGTAATATTTGCACTCACTACAATGCTTTATATCATCTTTTCCCATATCAGTACCTAAATGAAGTGAAGTGTAACACAACGCCCTCAAACACGTTACTTTTTGATTCACCAAAGAACCATTCCACAAATTGCTCAACTGTCAGACCATCATTCTTTGCCACTATTTCAATGGGAATTTGTTTACCATCAATCCATATCTGAGGAACGGCATCATCAACACCATAGGTCATAGTAATGTGCTGTAGACCTATTTTATCATACTGGGCAAACTCTCTCTGCTCAGAGTTGTACGGTCTGCCCGTCCATTCACGCACTGAAAGATATTTTTTGCCGGATGCAATATCTTTATATCTCTTATCCCACACGCCATTCTTATTGTAGCGTATAGTATGTATCTTCTTATGCTCTTTTAGTTTGCCCTCAAACTCTGTAGGCTTTCCAGCCAAAGAATGTGTAACTGGGAATACACGGCATAAGGTCACAACCACTTTTTTCTTTTCTGATTTTTGGTGTTGCATAGCTTTATTATTTACTTGGTGTATTACTTTCTGAATAATAAGCAAGCGTTATCACATCCCACATTTCGCTCACAATGGCAAACGAAAATGTCTTATCCGGGTGGGTACTACTTGGCATATCCAGCATTTCTTTTTGTATCGCCTCGTTCCAATAATGGCAATCGGGCGTGTAGTTAGATTGAAAGCTATTAATGCTTGCAATAAGTTCGTTGTAATACGCTTCACCGAAAGCATTAATGAGCTTTGTTTTGTTTCTGAGCGCAAATCTCATTTTCGATAGCTTTTTTGGCTGTAGTGCAGCCGTTCAAACATTTCTTCCATTCTATCAGCAATACGCTCTCCGTACCTGTCGCCAAATTCCTCATCTGCCAAATTGGAAGTGGCTATAGTGAATAGCTGCCTGTCATATCGGGCATAGATTAATTCAGTAACCGGGGAAAACTCGTTGCCCCAACTTTTCACGCTTGCTGGTTCAGTGCCCACATCATCAATAAACAAAAGTTCTTGATTCTTTAGCTTGTTGAAATAAGTCGGGTCATCGGCTATTGACTTGGCAAGGTTCAAAGCTGATATGCGGTACACTCCCTTTCTTTCGGAAGATAAATCACTATTGTACAAGATACCTATAATGTTGCATATCGCCTTTGCAAGCGTGGTTTTACCACTTCCTACCGTACCATACAGAAGCAAGCCGAACTTTCCGTTTCCGCAAAGGAACTTAGCCGCTTTGCCTATCTTTTCCAACGTGGCTTCATCCGAAACATACTTCATGTTTCTGCGCTCAACTTCTGACTGATAACACATCCTTAGCATTTCCGCTATGTCCTGTTCGGGAAACTTCTCAATCTTAAAGCGTGTCCCTAAAAGTCCTCTTTGCGCTTGGTTTGCCAATATCTGTTGCAGCCGTTGTACCAGTTTGTTGTCCATATCTATTCATATTTTCGTAATACTTATCTTTTACCCAGCCCCTAATAGTCAGGTAATCGGATTTATACTTCTTACCCTTAGAACCTTTGTAATTGTTGAGAATATCAATCATCGCTTTAGCGGCTTCTTCGCCATATTCGGTACATAATTTTGCGTATTCATCACGTGTCAAAGTAACGTAATCAGCATAATTGTACTTCTTGGCTTTTGCAATCTTCCGCTGTTGTTCATCAGTCAGTGGCGGTGGATTCTCCGGCAAATCATCGGGAAATAGGTCTGCTTGCGCCCCGTGTTGCGTTTCAGCCGTTGGGGAAGGTGTATGTGGCATTTCTGTCGGTGGCGTTTCCACAAGCGCATCAACTTTGGCTAATATCCGTTTACCCATAGTTACACCACCTTTTTTCCCAGCCTCAGACCGTTTTACCCGTATTGATTCCATCTTAACCATATCAGCGTTGTACAAAGCCCCATCATTCCTTACAGACAATAATTCAGCGTTAATCAATGATTCTATCAGCTCCTTTGTTCCACTTCCGTAGAGGGCTTCTAATTCATCAACCGTGTACGCACCGCCAATAGGTTTCATCATAACCCCACGCTCTATACTCACCCACATACAGCAAAGCATATCCAGCCACAAGCCCTTACAAGCAAATGACAACCTCATAGCCGCATTGTTGGATAACCAAGCGGTGGCATCGAAAGGCATAGGCGGTATGATTTTTTTATTAGCCATATTATGAGCTGTTATAAGTGGGGGATTTCTCCCCCACGATATAGTATTTAGATTTCAAGAATAGCAATGTCCGGGGCAATGGCACGAATGCCGTCTAACACCTCGTCAATACACTTATCTCTATAGTCCTCTGCCAGTTCGTTAGCACCGGGCGAAACAAGTTGCAACAACACATCACCATTAGAAAGATAGTGGTCGAACTCAACTTCAATAGGTGTTTTTGCAGTTCCCTTGAAAATGGCGATGTTAATCGTGAAACTCTTGGGCAAATTACTTTCTACTTGTGAACGGTACACCTCAGCCATAGAGCCGGACGGGTCACGCTGTTTCTGAATTTCTGTCTTGGCGTTAGCCGTGAAGTTCTTTAATACCGAAACGAGCTTCATACAATCCTCTTTTTGCATGAATACGCCACGATTCAAACGCAGGAACTGCCCCAGTTTAGCCGGAATCCAGCCACATTCTCCGTCATTGATACCGAACTTTGAAAAGACTTCCGATAATTCCACCGTACCTACAAAGGTGTTTTTGGTGTAATAATCATCCTCATTCACGGTAAGCGTGATACTCATTTTCTCACGGTTTACCTTAATATTCGCACGCTTTTGGTCGATGGTGTCAATACGCTTTTCCAACCAATCTAACGGAGTTCTGATAACACCTGATACAGAAATACTTTCCGGTTGCTTAATGGGCAATTCGTCCAATGCTTTAGGAGCATTACCAATTCTGTACACTACTTCGATAGGTTTTTCACCCTTGTACTCACCGATGTTCACGGTTAATCCTTTTTCTTGATTTTCCATTTTGAAATGTTTTAATTATTAATACTTAATCGTCTGTACCCGTTTTATCCGCACGGATAGCACGGAACACGTTACGCTGCCTTTCGTCTTGTGTCATGGGGCGTTGTTCCAGCAAATAACCCTCCGGGCTGTAGAAGCCAACCATTTTTTCTTCCTCATCTACAAACTTGAAACAGTCGCCCTTAATCCAATCGCCCCCAGCTTTCAGTTCGTCACGAAGTTTAACTATGCGTTCCTCCAAAGGCTTGATTTTGCCTTTGTAATCGGCTCTGATTTCCGCTAATGATTGTTCCAAATCCGCCTTTTGAATCGCCACGTTAGCGAGGTCTGCCCTCCTTTCGTTGATTTCTTCTTGGTCGAATTTGCGTGTGTAGCTACGCTCTACAATTTGGTCGCAGCTATCACGTAGAATCTGTGCCCTTTGTTCCACCGGGGTATCGGCTAACATGATGTCTTTCATTTCACCTTGTTTTTAGTTAATAATATGTTTAATAAACACACTTTTATTTCAAGCGATTTCCAACGGTAAAGTTGAATTTCAAATATTCAGCCCAAAGTTCAATGAATTGCTGCCCGAAATACTTAGCCTTTTCTTCTGTTTCTTGGCACAAGCGGAACCCAAAGTTCGCAGTCGCATCCGAGGAACGATAAGACGCATACAGATAACCGAAACCCGCACCCGCACCATAATACGCATCAGCAGACAAAAGGGCACCTCTTTGTTCGGGATACATATCATTAATTTCTTTCTTAGTATACAAAGCAAACCACGGATACCAATACACTTTGCTTCCCTCTCCATCCGGCTTTGGCTGGAAATCTCTACCCCACAAAGCTCGACTAATAGTTTCTAATTTCATAAGAGCAACAATATGGGATGGCATATTTACCCTATCACCTCCATTGGTTAAAACTGTGGTAGTATCTCTATTCACACTATCCACTCTTATTGCATCTTGTTTTAACGCCACACAAGCATCCTCATACGTGCGGATAGTCTTGTAATCGTCCAACGTGGGCTTTGCAGCCTCAAACACCTTCTTTCCAAACAGGCTTTCCATAAAATCCTTAACTCCATCACAAGCATTTGCATAAGCTGTTTGCAACTTGCTTTCTTCAATTTCTACTTTCATCTTTCAATGTTTTTAATTTGTTGATAATCTTCTTTGTTAATCTTATTGCGTTATCCACTCTCGTACTTTGTCCGGGTGGAATATTTGCTATCAAAATGGGCACTAAGCGTATCAGCTCAGATACCACGCTGTTAGGTATTCTTTTCATGGCTTCTCCAATATTTATCCGGGTCGGGAATATCCACATTCAGAAACTCTTTGGCGTACTCCCTCAGTTTTTCGCAATAGGTGGAGAATGTCACCGTGTCCATAGTGGCTGTAGAACACGGGAACTCTATAATCTCCCCCGTGTGCTTATTTACCACTTTGTCAGCCGTCATTTGAGCCTTAAAAAACTCATGCACTTGTTCTACTGAAACGAACTCCCAACCAGCTTCCAAAAGAGCGTCTAAAAGGATAGGGTAAATACACCCGAACAACCACCCGTTTTGGTCTAAAGAACGTGGCTTTCTGACTTTCTTAACCTCTATCCTATAAATACCATCCAAAGCGTTACGCATCCATTCGTATAGAGGCTTCAAATCAAATAACCCGTTTCTCTTTTCTACTTGGAGTTTAGCCATATCCTTATGTTCTGTCTAAATCAATCGTTAAACCCGGCTTTGCCGCATAAACCACTTTCCCCGTATGCCTTTCTACCTCCGATATGAAATAAGGCTCATCGCTATTATTCTCGGAAAGGTGTAAAAGCACGATTTCCGAAACATGGGATAAGTCGTTTGCTTCCAAAAAACCCTTGCACGTAGTAAGCTCCATGTGTGAGGTAAGCAGACGTTCACGCTGTGAGGGCAACGTGCGCCCGGCTGTAATCGCCTCAATGAGCTTCTTATCAGAGTAATTGCACTCTATCAGCACATGGTTAAGCCCCTTGAACTGATATTCGCACATACAGCTATCGGTAAGAAATACCATCTTTCCCATATCGGGGTGGTCTATCAGATAGCCGACACATGGCACATCATGGCAAGCAGGAAAAGGAAGTACCTTAAAATTACCCATCTTATAGCCTTTGCCCTCTTTAACCACCAAAGAACGGGAATCCCAAACGCCCTTTGCAGTCCATACCTCCCGTAATGCCAACGTGTGAAATCCACTATCCACCATTGCCTTAATATATTTGGCGTGGTCGTTGTGGGCGTGCGTTACCACACACCCTACAACCTTTCTCAGATTGAAATCCAACGCTTTCTTGACTTCTTGGAAACGGATTCCAGCCTCTATAATCAGAGCTTCATTACCGTTATCCAAAATGTAACAGTTGCCACTACTACTTGAACCAAGAACTATCAGTTTCATACGCTATCAATATCCGGGGTCAATAGTTTCCGCTTGTTGCTCGCTTGACACGCTTTCAAAGCTCACATCTTCCGCATCAATCAACTGTTTGTTTGCGTAATTGTCGGTCAATATTTCACGCTGTGAAGTTTCGTCACCCTCGTAGTCATTGGTGATGGCATTTTGCATTTCTACGGACAAATAGCCGTATTTACTCAGTAAATTACGGATAACGGTTTTTTGTGCCATTCCGTGAAAGTTACCCATCCAACCAACCTTGTTGCTATCGGGAGAAACGGGCAAATTAGCCAAATTCAGCAACTTTTCAACCGTTACATCCTTATCGCTTGTGATGGCTTTACTGTATCGCTTTGCATGGTTTGCCATTTGCTCCACTGTCATGTACAAAGTCTTGCTAAAGCCGTTCATAAGTTCAAAGTAACAGAAATAGCCTATCACCTTATCGCTTTTCCTTTCACCGTCAAAGGCTATTTCCCCGGTCAGTTTGTTTACCTTGCGCAACTCACCATCATACACCACATCCGCATTGATGGTACGGTATTGTCCCGTGCGCATGGCAAGCTGAATATAACCCTTATAGCCCATTTGAAAAGTCGGCTCATACACTTTAATCCAGTTGCCCTTTTCATCCTTTTTGGAGTTTTTGAACGGGATAATGAAAGCATAGCCCAAAGCCTTGTTTATTGGCAAATGTAACGTGGCAGCTTTGAGTGCTTCCATTACCACCTGTTTAGGATTACAGAGTTGCAGATTGCTATCTCCGTTGTATAGGTCAATTACAGAGGCTACGAATGTTGCCGAATTTTTACCAAGCGCATTTTTGAATTGTTCTTGTACGCTTTCGGCATTCATCATGCTTTTAAGAATATCTACAGGCTTTCTTTGAGTAGCTACCTGCCCACCATTTGCAGCCTGTTGTATGGTTGTAGTCGCTTGCTGTGTCATAATCGCAATTATTTAATGGTTAGTTCTTTGTCCGTAGTTACCACCAGCCGGATAATCTGACTGAGTGATGGGATTATTTGATTCACGCTTTCCGCATTATCAACGAAAATCGGTGCAGATACCCCCTTTGCCGTGCAAATGGCATTGATTATATCTATTCCGGCATTGATTTGTCCGGCATTGTTCACGTCAAGGAAAGGTGTACCGTTCACGGTGCATACACACGTCAGTTTTTCGCCTCCGTTCAGTTGTTCGTTCACAAAGGAGAATGATACATATCTGAACATTCCGTTAATGCGTTTCAACAGCTCCGCATCCTTATCCTTTTGGAATTGGAGTGCCGTAAACTCCCATTTTTCAAGGTCTGCCAACTTTTGATTGTTGGCAATGCGCTTTTCTTCCAAAGAAGCGATTTCCTTTTCAGCCCTGCCGATTTGTTCACGGTTTGCCAAACGCTTGTATAAGCCTTGCACGGCTTCATTCAAAGTTCTTTTCTCCGATTGCAGTTCCGACACGTCCACAATCTTTGCATCCACTTTGAGCTGATTTTCAAGTTCGACAATCTCGTTCTTGATGTCAATGCAAGTTCGGTCGGATGCTATCATTGCTTCCACGTTTTGCGCCTCGGGGATAGAAGCCTTTGCTTGTTGAATATCGGCATTGATACGCTCTATCTTTTGTTCCAGCTCCTCGATTTCGGCATTGGTACGGTCTTTAAGCCCTTGCATTTCTTCAAGCCGTTGCTTTTTAGCCATGCCAGCCTCTTTATTCGCTTTCAGACGTGCCGCCTTATTAGCGTTAAAGTTGGCTTGCATTTCACGCTGCTTGGCTTCTATATCCTCAATTTCCAAAGGACGTTTGCAAGTGGGGCAAATAAATTCACCCTCATTATAGGTAAGTTCCTCCTTGCTGATAAATGAAAATTCACCACGCAATGCGGACAATTTGGTATTAAGCTTTTCTATCTCAATATCCATATCCGCAACCGATTGCCTTTTTCTGTCTAAAGAGGCTTTTTCAGTACGCAACGAATATTCCAATTCGTTCAGCTTCAAAGATGCCTCATTGCGCCCTTTGTTAGCTTCTGTAGCGATTTCATTCATTCTACTATTGAGTTGTAGGCGTTTTTCACCTATTTGCTTTTGGATAAAAGCCTTACGTTGATATTCCTGCTCATTCAGCTTTGATTTGTCGGCAATTTGTTCCTCTATCTGCTGAATACGGGCATTTTTATCCTCAATCTCACTATCAATGGCTACCCAATCCTCTTCCTCCGGCATAAGTTTACGAGCCGTTTCTATCTGAGAGGGAATAACTGACAATTCATCTTTGCAAGCCTTTTTCTTGGCGGCTACCTCTTTGGCGTATTGGGCGATGCTCCTGCCGGACAACTGAGCCAGCAACTCCAAATATTCGGGCTTGGTCTGCGCTACGTCTTGGTCGGTAAGCGTTCCTACCATATCCAAAAGGATTTCTTTTTGCGCTTCCGGCTTCATTGATGTAAAGTAGAAAGGGTTGGTTATCATTCGGAAAACATCTTCCGGGATGATGGCAGCTACTTCACTATCATACTCCTTTTTGGTAGCCAACTTAACACCGTTCAAATAGAACTCTGTTGCATGATTCTTTAGGCTTTCTTCCGTAGTTCCACGTGGCTTGACCCAGTTTTCCACATAGCAGCGTTGCAGTGTTACCGTCTTGCCATCCACTGATAGTACACCAGTAACGGAGTGTTCAAGGTGCAAAATAGGCTTGCCGTCCGAATCCAACGTTTTAATGTTGAAATTACTATCCGACCGTCCCGTACTGTCTTTTCCAAAAAGAAGCCAAAGGAATGAATCGAACACAGTTGTTTTGCCCGTACCATTTTCTCCAGCAACCAGCGTTTCCGCATCGGAGAAACCGATATTTAGGCTTCTGATTCCCTTAAAATTCACAAGGGATAATGATTTTAATTTGATTGTTCGCATATCACTTATTAATTATAGAGTTGATTTTCTCTGATTTATCCACTGCCATAAGTTCGGCACGTGAATACAATACTTTGGAATGTATAGAGCTACCGCCACGGATAGTAGAAACTCTGCCGTCTTTTTGCCAGCGTTTCACCCGGCACTCTTGAAACAATCTGTATGCTTCACGTTGTGAAATGAGGTCTTTTGCCGGGATAGTCTGTTTTACATAGTTGGCAGCACCCAAAGAAGCCATTTCCATACAGAGATTCTTTAACTCGTATAGTTCCATCTGAATTGCCATAAGTCAGTCCTTTTTGTAGCGGTTCTTAAAATATTCTCTAACACTTACTATCCCATACTCATTGTCGGTATAGAAAACCCATGCCAGCCAAAAACAAGCCATAGCGGTAAAGAAGTGAAATGAGGCATTACAGAACAATGCCCCAGCAAGGGCAATAATGCCAAGAAGTAGCGTAACGCCACATTGGATAAGGTTTGCTAAAGTTTCTCCTTTCATCGGTGTTGCATTTGTTATTTGAAAAGATTGTTAGTCATAGCATACCGCATAAATTCAGCCATTGAATGTACTCCCACCTTTCGGAAACTGTTTTTTCTATGGTTGTTCACGGTATTTAAAGAGATAAACAGCTTTTCGGCTATTTCTGAATCGTTTTTCCCATCATAGAGCATTCGCATAACTTCTATTTGCCTATCGGACAACTTAGAGTTGAATTTAGGAGCGCAAATAACTTTATCATGTTTGCATTCTCCACGTAATGGACAACCTACAAACTCAAAATTAAAGTTCCAATTCTCATCTACATCAATCATGTTGTCATACAGACCGAAGTTGCATTTAATGAATCTACGCACCGCTATGAAATCCCGATACCTCTTGTTGTTTGAATTTTTAGAGTATATATCCATAAGCGCATCGTATGCTTCGGGATAAAACTCCCTCAGTATAGCCAAGAAAGCTTGGATAAAGTCGGTATCAGTTTCTTTCAACTGCCTTTCGGCTTCTCCGATAGGGCGCATAGTAACTTCACCCTCCGGGGTTGTGTAGAACTCTATAGCTTTCATTCTGTAACAGGAAATAAAATATCGGCTGGAACGCCCAGTTTATCACTAATCATCTTTTGTTTGAGGGCATCCGGCTTTTGTACGCCATGAATCCACATTCGTACCGTCTTGGTACTACACATACACAGAGCCGCTATTTCCTCCACAAACTCAGTTTTTGGAGCTTTTACAGCACTCCTTTCAGGCAATCCTTTGTAAATCTGAATAAAAGACTGATAGTCTTTTTGGGTTACTTTTTTCATTTTCTCTAATTTATATGTTCTACAAACACGCTTTTTGGCTATATTTGTAATGTCATTTATTTAATTACGCAACAAATATAGGCTATATATCCGAATATAACAAAACTTTTTGGATATATTTTCTATTAAAAATATTCTATTTATATGCAACGATTTGATTTAAAGAGGTTTAGGCTTGATAGAAAACTTACTCAAAAGGAGTTGGCAGAGATATTAATGTGTAAACAAAACTATATTTCAAATATAGAAAACGGAATAAAACCTATTTCAAAAGAGAAATTGGATATATTGCAGTCTAAATTCGGTGATATTTCAAAGTATTATTCGGATATATCACCAAAGCAAAATACGATATTAAAAGAAGTCACTCCCGAAGATTTCATGTTTGCTGGTGCTGACGCTTTTTCAAGACAAGTCGTAAAGATGATGAATGACAAGCTGATTGCACCTTATGGAATGTTAGTAGAAAAAGATAAGGAAATAGAACGGTTGAATAGATTGATAGGCAGATTGCAAAACGAAATAGAGGAACTTAAAAAGGGAAGTGCCCAAATGGAGAATCCTGCCGGATGTGCCAATGCCGTATAGTGTTTGGTTTAAAGCAAAGAAAGTATTGATATGGAAAAGTATTACAGAATGGTTATAAACCTCTACAAAGAAGTTCTTTTAATTAACCGGGTAAACCCCGATAGGGTATTAGATGCGCAAAGGGAAATATCCAACGCTATTACTACGGCTATAATAACCAATGAGCCTACAGGTGAATTGGAGTTGCTAAAATCCGATATAGAGAACTTGAAGAGCCATATATCGCAATGAATACCGTTATAAGCAAGCAAATAATGGAAAGGTTCTATAGTGCGCTGGATGCCATTATAGCCATGAAGAAAATAAGAGGAGTAAATACATACTGTAGGCTCAACAACATAGATAGAAGAAATTTTATTGCGCAAAGAAAAGACTTGGAGCGTGGATGGTTTCAATTATCTTGGTTGTATCCTATGGTTAAGGAGTATGGAGTAAGTGCCAAATGGCTGCTTACTGGATTTGGAAGAATGTTTGAAGAACAAAAATAGCCCCATGCAAACATTATTAGTCTGCATAGGGCTATTTCTTACAAACATTCTATATCATAAATTAGCGAGCCATTTCTTGCCTGATTTTGTTCTTAGCCAAATCATAAATGCACCCGTCACGACTATTCCAACGGTAAAGATAGCTCCTAACATTTCCATATCATAAATTAGCTAACCATCTTTTACCGCTTTTGGTTTTAAACCAAATTAAGATTCCAATGCCTATTACTGAGCATATAGAGAAAAACATAATCATAAAATCCATATTTCTATCTTTTTAAAATGTTATAACCTATAGAAGCAAATATATATGTCAGTAGCATTCCTGTTGCGAGCAACACCCCTTGTTTTATCTGAGGCTCATCAATTATCAGCGAAACGCCCCCAACTAAAGCCATAGCCGTAAATACAAGTTTAGCCAAGTCGTAGAAGAATTTTCCAAGCGTTTCCCTACTTGTTCTTTCTTTCTCCTTGACCTCTTTCTTAGCTTCTTGTTGTACGCTCCAATTACCCATATAAACTACTATTTTCTACAAAGGTACAAAATCCCCGCTTATTTGGAAACAAAAACCTATATATTTTTGATACGTCATTATAAATATAACACTGCAAGACTATTTTTATAACAAATAATACACTATATTTGCTGCTGAATTAAAATATCACTAAATAGCATTGGCTATTGTTGTAGGGATTAAGAAAACGACCAAATTTCAGAAACAGCCCTCAGACAATTTGCTAATGCCTGCGCTTTGCGTGGGCATTACTCTTGTATGGGCTGTTAGGTGCTTGGTCGTACCTCTTAATCCTCGGAGTAATCCCACGCTTTCGTGTGTATTACAGTAGCTTGCTAAGTACAACCGTTAAATACACACTTATGAAAACTTTGCTAATGCTTTGCCTGATAGCTTTGATAACAGGATGTAATAGCGACACTCCGCAACGTAAAGCTGAGAAACTAATAAATAGGTATTTGGAGAATAATTTAAAAGACCCTGATAGTTATGAGTGTATGGATATGGGGAAAATAGGAATAGTCACACCTATGTCTAAAGCATTAGTGGAAACCGTTAAAAGAGCAACGGATGGAGAGTTCCCAACAGATAGCATTAACTCAAAATTAGAACAAATCAAAGCTATGTTTGAAAACAAGGGTATAAATCCATACGATACTTTAGCTTGGGAGATTTCCCATAGATATAGAGCCAAAAACTCCTATGGGGGATATGCAATTACTAATTGCACTTATCATTTCAACAAAGATATATCGGACATAATTAGCGTAGAAACAAAATAGAATCTACCAAAGTAAAATTACGGCACTTCCATAAGTGCCTTTTTTTGTTCTTCCCCCACACCCCTATTTCATATATTTACTCTTAATTAACTATATAATATTATATATTAGTATATATTATCCCTTATAACTTGCATAAAATTTTGCCTAAGCAAAAATAGGCTTGTAAATCACTGAACTATAACAGCTTACAAATTTTGCTTAGGCAAACGAAAAAAGGCTATATTTTTGCTTAGGCAAAATAACGCTTATAACACACTGTATTTCAATCATTTGCAAATTTTGCTTAGGCAAAACGCTATTTTTAGGCTTAAAAATAACTATTTATTTGATTATCAGAATATTACAATTTTTGCTTAGGCAAAATCATTTTGCTTAGGCAATTTGCTTAGGCAAAATCTGCAACTATCTGATTATCAGAGATAATACAGATTTAGAGGATAGATAAACACCTATTAAAATTTTGCCTAAGCAAAAATAGGCTTGTAAATCACTGAACTATAACAGCTTACAAATTTTGCTTAGGCAAAACACGCTTATTTTTGGGTATATACTTCTTTTCTGTTACATCATCCAAAGATAGCTTGACATAATCCAATACCTTACGGTTGGCAGCATCTATGCTGTCCCACGATTTCGCAATATAAATATCCGTCACTCTCATATTTTCGTCCACGTGGTTAAGAGCTGTGTGAACGGTGTATTTATCTACTCCGGCTTCATTGCTTGCAATGGTTGCCCATGTATGGCGTGCTGCGTAAAACTCCAAATCATCTATTCCCAAATCATCACCAATCTTTTTCAAACCCTTGTTAATTGCAGCCGTAAAGCTATCCACGCTTGAATACAGCTTGTAGAAATTAAAGACCCTTTGCCCGGTATGGTCTTTATATTTTTTCATAAGGGCTTTTAGTTCAGGCTCTATCCTCACAGATATTTCCGCTTTGTCGGCTCTCCGATTCTTTGTTTTTGTCCGTTGGTATGTAATTCGTCCTTTCTTCAAATCCGTACAAGTGTACAAATCTACCGCATTCATTCCGATTAAGCAGAAACTCAAAAGAAAGACATCCTTTGCGAGATTGTACCTGTTTGTCCCCGGTTGCATAATCAAAGAATAAGGCAGCTCCGAAAATTTACGAAGTAAATCCGTAGAAATAGCCCTTTTTCTTGTAACTGGAACTTTGGGAATTTCCACCCTCTTAAAAGGAGAATAGGGAATGCGTATCAGCCCGGCATCCTCATCGTTAAACTCTTTCTTTGCTCGGTTGTGTATGGCTCTTAGCTGGGATATATATAGGCTCTGTGCCCTTTCTCCGTGATTGGCTTCGGGTTTGGAACGTGCCGGATTCTCTTTTATCCACTTTATCCAATCATTGACAAACTTAACCGTGATTTCTTTTATGCTCACGCTATCCCTGCCAACAAAGCGTACAAGGTTGTTAATAGCTACTTGGTAAGAAAGCGCATTGCCTGTATGCCCGGTTTCCTTTAAGTGCAATATGTATTGACGGGCATAAGCCACTATATCCAAATCGAAGTGTTCCCCATTGTCGTTAGTGATTGCATCTACCACCTGCTCAACGGTCATGGATTTAAGCCGTTCCCCCATGCGGTCACAAATGGAACGGTATTTCTTTATCATATCATCGGTGGCATCTATGTACTTTTGGTTTTTCAATTTGAAAGTCGTGCGTGTCAAATCATCCTTTGTCACGTAGTAAGTGGTCGGGATGTACTTTTTCCTCTTTTGGTGTATAACCCTTATCTTTATATTATATGTGCCGTCAGCCCTTTTTTGGTGAGCGTACACCTCTGCTTTGAATGTAGCCATAATCTTTGTAGAACTATAGTAGAACTTTTATCCGCAAATATACCTATTTTTTGCTGTAAATGCTGTAAAAAAGAAGTCCACCCCGTAATGGAATGGACTTGAAAAGTAGCTCCGAGGGGAATCGAACCCCTATCTAAAATTTAGGAAATTCTTGTTCTATCCGTTGAACTACAGAGCCTTATGTAATAATTATCGTTATAACTTCCTTTTCTTATTTACTATAAATCTAAATTTTACTACCTTTGCATTGTTTGGAAGAACATACGTTTAGGAAACTTCTATTCTATCCGTTGAACTACAAGACCTTTTGCATAGATTCTGCATATTGCAGTAGATTGCGAATGCAAAGATAATGTATTCTGTCGATTTTCCGAAAAAAGTTTTGTTAATCCGATTAACTTTACGAAATTTGTCGGTCAGTGATAGAATACAGTAACCCCCAAAAATTAATCTATAGTAATTCGTAAGTTATGGCAAACGACATGATGGTCAAAGAACTGGAGCAAGTGGTAGTCCGCTTCTCCGGAGACTCCGGCGATGGTATGCAGCTCGCCGGCAACATCTTTTCAACAGTTTCGGCTACCGTGGGCAATGATATCAGTACATTCCCCGACTATCCGGCAGATATCCGCGCCCCGCAAGGTTCACTTACCGGTGTTTCCGGTTTCCAAGTACATATCGGTGCTGAGAAAGTCTATACCCCGGGTGACAAATGCGACGTATTGGTAGCGATGAACGCCGCCGCACTGAAAACCCAATATAAGTTTGCTAAATCCACTGCTTGTATCATTATCGATACAGACGCTTTTCAGAAATCAGACCTGGAAAAGGCGGCTTTCAAGACCGATAATCCGATAGAGGAAATGGGTATTAAGCAGGATGTCATCGCCGCCCCCATCTCAAAGATGGTGAAAGACTGCCTTGCCGACACCGGAATGGACAACAAATCCATGCTGAAATGCCGCAACATGTTTGCAGTAGGTCTGGTATGTTGGCTGTTCAACCGCGACCTAAAGATAGCCGAAGATTTCATCCGCGAGAAATTCGCCAAAAAGCCCGAAATTGCCGAGGCAAACATCAAGGTTATACATGCAGGATATGATTACGGACACAACACCCATGCTTCCGTAGCCCACACATATAAGATTGAAAGTAAAACCACCGTTCCCGGCAGATACATGGATATCACGGGTAACAAAGCTACTGCTTACGGCTTCATCGCCGCAGCTGAAAAGGCTGGCCTGAAGCTGTTCCTCGGCTCCTATCCCATTACTCCGGCAACCGATGTACTGCACGAACTCTCTAAGCACAAGTCTCTGGGCGTGATGACCGTGCAGTGTGAAGACGAAATTTCCGGTTGCGCCACTTCTATCGGCGCCGCTTTTGCAGGCGCGCTGGCTGTGACCTCCACTTCAGGTCCCGGTGTCTGTCTGAAATCGGAAGCCATGAACCTGGCAGTCATTACAGAACTTCCGCTGGTTGTGCTCGACGTGCAACGTGGCGGCCCTTCTACCGGTCTGCCCACCAAGTCAGAGCAGACAGACTTGTTACAAGCACTGTTCGGCCGCAACGGTGAAAGCCCAATGCCCGTCATCGCTGCCTCTTCACCCACAAACTGTTTCGATGCAGCCTACATGGCAAGCAAGATTGCATTGGAACACATGACTCCGGTCGTATTGCTGACCGACGGCTTTGTTGCCAATGGTTCCGGCGCCTGGAAGCTGCCCAAACTGGCAGACTATCCCGCCATCACTCCTCCCTATGTGACTCCCGAAATGAAGGACAACTATACTCCGTACAAACGCAATCCTGAAACGGGTGTCCGCTACTGGGCCATCCCTGGACAAGAAGGCTATATGCACATCCTCGGAGGTCTGGAGAAAGACAGCAATACCGGTGCCATCTCCACCGATCCCGAAAACCATAACTTGATGTGCCACCTACGTGCCGAGAAGGTGGCCAAAATCCCCGTACCTGATGTAGAAGTGCAAGGCTGTGCAGACGATGCCGATTTGCTGATTGTCGGTTTCGGCGGTACATACGGCCACTTGTATTCGGCCATGGAAGAGATGAAGAAGGCAGGCAAGAAGGTTGCCCTCGCCCACTTCACTTATCTAAACCCACTCCCCAAGAACACGGAGGCTGTTCTGAAGAAGTACAAGAAGGTGGTAGTTGCCGAACAAAACCTCGGACAATTTGCCGGTTATCTACGTATGAAGATAGACAACTTCACCCCGTACCAGTTCAACGAAGTCAAAGGACAGCCGTTCGTCGTTGCCGAGCTGGTGGCAGCGTTCAATAAATTAATTGACAATTGACTGTTAACTATTGATAATAACCATGCGTAATATGCGGATTATCAATGACCAACCACCAATTATCAATTATCAACTATCAATTTAAAAAGATTATGTGCGAATATACAGCAAAAGACTATAAAAAAGGACAACCTCGTTGGTGTCCGGGTTGTGGTGACCACTTCTTTCTGGCCTCACTGCACAAAGCAATGGCAGAAATCGGCAAAGCTCCTTGGGAGAATGCCGTCATCTCAGGTATCGGCTGCTCCAGCCGTCTGCCCTATTATATGAATACGTATGCGATGCAGACCATCCACGGACGTGCTGCTGCCATCTCTACAGGTGCCAAGGTTGCCAATCCCAACCTGACGGTATGGCAAATCTCCGGCGACGGTGACGGTCTGGCCATCGGCGGTAATCACTTCATCCACGCCGTACGCCGTAATATCGACCTAAACATGATTCTGCTGAACAACCGCATCTACGGTCTGACCAAAGGTCAATATTCCCCGACCTCTCCGCGTGGTTTCGTCAGCAAGTCGTCTCCCTACGGTACGGTAGAAGATCCATTCCACCCGGCAGAGCTTTGTTTCGGTGCCCGTGGCCGTTTCTTTGCCCGCGCGGTAGCTACCGATGCTCCGGGGACAGTGGAAATATTGAAGGCAGCCATGGCTCACAAAGGGGCTTCCGTTTGCGAGATTCTGCAAAACTGCGTTATCTTCAATAACGGTACGCATGACTCCGTAGCCAAAAAGGAAGACCGCTCCAAGAATGCCATCTACCTGAAACATGGCGAACCGATGTTCTTCGGCGAGAACAACGAATACGGCCTGATGCAGGAAGGCTTTGGTCTGAAAGTCGTGAAACTCGGTGAGAACGGCATTACAGAGAAGGATATCCTCATCCACGATGCCCACTGCATGGACAACACCCTGCAACTAAAGCTTGCCCTAATGGAAGGTCCCGACTTCCCGATTGCACTCGGTGTTATCCGCGATGTGGAAGCTCCTACTTACGACGATGCCGTTCATGAACAAATCGAAGAGGTGTCTGCCAAGAAGAAGTATCACAACTTCGAGGAGTTATTGATGACGAACGATACGTGGGAAGTAAAATAAACCACTAAGATTTTTGCATAAGTTGCTTCCACACTTCCACTCATCTGCCGAAATTTCTTATCCAACGGCATTTCAGATGCTGTGGAAGCAACTCAAAAGTATGGAAGCGCATTTTGCTTCCACACTTTTGAGTTGCAATATTAATAGCTTGTATCATTTCTTATTAATATTATGTTTGCACGAAACAAATAAGGTGCAAACATGATATTAATTTCCCAAAAGTAAGAGTACCTACCTATCCTTTCTCTCACAAACCGCAGGCTGATGGTTCCTTCGTTCGAGTAATCCTTCCCAGATAAAGGTCAAAAGCACTCCCACCCTGAAAAGAAAATGCAACCACTGCAACTGCACCAGATTTTATTACAGCGATAGAACATACCTCCGACGAACAAGGCTACCAATAAGGGCCGACAACAAGACTTCAAGGGAAGAGAGGGAAATTGTGGAATACCTACTGTGGATTTTTTCCACATCTCCACACCACAAACACCCGAACTTCCCTTTTCCCAATTAAAAATAAACGATTGATTATCAACATTATTCATCCTTGAAAGGATAGCTTGCCTTTCGTTTGGCATATCTCTTGCTAAAATATCCGCCGAAAGGACGTAATATTTATAATAAGATAAATCAATTATTTTTCAGTAGTATGAAAATCAGGATGAGAAAACGGTGTGACATTCCACATTCAGTGTCGCACTTCCAAAAAAGTTTGATTATTGCAAGTTGGTTATTAGCATTTCTTTTCACCGGAACAGCCTTCGCACAAGAAAACCGAACCATTAAAGGCATTGTGAGAGATGTAACAGGAGAACCGCTTATCGGTGCCAGCGTCATACAGAAAGGTACCAACAACGGCGTCATTACCGATGTGGACGGCAACTTCACACTGACCGTTCCTGCAGATGCAACACTCTCTATCGCTTACATGGGCTATGCCACCCGGGAGATAAACCTGGCAAAACGAAAAAAGCAAGGCGACCTGAAGATTACACTCAGCGAAGATACCCAGCAACTGAAAGAAGTCGTAGTAACGGCAATGGGTATCAAAAAAGATACGAAACGTGTCGGTTATGCCATCAGTACCATCAGTGCAGACGAATTGGTAAAGGCAGGAGCACCCAATTTTGCCTCTGCCATGTACGGTAAAGCACCGGGAGTCCGCATTACACAAACACAGGGCGGTTCTGCCGGAGCTGTCTCCATCAACGTACGCGGCCTGACCTCTATCACTGGAAATAACCAGCCACTCATCATTCTGGACGGGGTACCCATCCGCAACGGCGGCACGGGCAAAAGCACGGACTTCGCTGAATTTGGCAACGACGGACAAATCCGTTCCAATGGTCTGGTAGACATCAACCCAGAGGACATCGAGAGCCTCAGTATTCTGAAAGGAGCTTCCGCCACAGCTCTCTACGGCTCGGAGGCTGCAAACGGTGCGGTAGTCATCACCAGCAAACGCGCCAAAAGTGGCAAGCTGACGGTGGACTTCAATGCCCAAGTCATGGCAAACTTACCGGCTTATCTGCCAAAAGTACAGACCGTATACGGGCCGGGAACCTACAACACCGCATACAGCGATTATGAGAAACAGACGGGAGGCTTCTATCAGAGAACCCTAAACGGACAAAGCTACAAAAGCCTCCGTTCCACCACCTTGTCCTTCGGCCCGAAATACGACGGTAGCGAGGTACTTTACTGGGACGGGAAGATGCGCCCCTACCAGGCACTGACCGACAACCCGTGGAAAGAGTTGTTTCGCACCGGCTGGACCCAGACTTACAATCTCGCCATCTCACAAGGGACGGAAACCACCAGCAACCGCTTCTCCTACACATTCATGGACGAGATTCCCAATGCCTTGACCGGAAGCTTCACCAAACACAACTTCAAGCTGACCGGTTCGTATCAACTGGCGAAACCGCTGAAACTGGAATACTCCCTTAACTACATCGTACAGAATGTAGAAGACCGTCCGCAAACCTCGCTCAACCTATACAGCGGTTTCGGCAACATGTTCTCCACCTTCCTGGACATTCCCTATCTGAAACAAAGCTACGTCACCAGTCTGGGATACCGTAATACCTTTGTCGGAGGAAACGCCACGCTGACTCCTGAGGAATCATGGGCCTACGACCCCAGTTACGCCACCGGAGTGAACAACATGCTGTGGAATATGTACCATCACCATAGCGACGAGACAGAGAATCGGCTCATCGGTATGATTCGCCCCACCTGGCAGATAACCAACTGGCTGAGTCTGCGCGCCCAGGTTTCAACTGATATCACAGATGTGAAGCAAACACTGAAATATGAAAGCGAACAACCCAATTCCCTATACGACCCCAACGGTAGCTTCCAGTCCATCAACCGCCGTTACGACATTGTCTATGGAGATGTTATGTTGAACTTCAACTATAATATCAACCGCTTCGACATTGCCGCCACCGTAGGCTGGACCGGACGCTACGAAAATATGAACAATATGAGGGTCTCCACCAATGGCGGGCTTGTCACGGAAAACTGGTTCGACCTCAATGCCAGCCGCTACACGCCAAGCAGTACCCTGCAACGTATGGAACTACTGAAAACCGGCTATATGGGTACACTGAGCCTGGGATGGGACAACTATCTATTCCTTGAACTGACCGGACGCCAGGAACGCTCGTCTACCCTAAAAGACCAGAGCTTTTTCTATCCTTCCGCTAATCTGAGTTTCCTCTTCACCCAAGCCTTCCACATGCCGTCATGGTGGAACTATGGAAAACTGCGCCTCTCATACGGTATCGTAGGAAATGCTCCTGAAACCTATACCGCCAATATCGTCTACGAGCAAGGTTCAGACAACGGATTCACCTGGAACACCATTCCCTCTTCATGGGGGAATGCAGATATCCGTCCGGAAAAGAAGTACGAATACGAGATAGGTCTGGAAAGCAAGTTTTTAAACAACCGGTTGGGTATAGATATATCCTACTACAACAACCGTGTAAAGGACCAGATACTCTCCACGCCGCAACCTTCCACATCAGGCGTAAAGAATGTGTTGATGAATGTGGGCGAGGTAGCCAACCACGGCTGGGATATATCAATCAGTGCCACTCCCATACTGACCAGAGATTTCCGCTGGGACCTGACAGCCAACTATGGTGTATATAAGAACAAAGTAGTGAAACTGGCCGATGGAGTGCCCTATCTGGAAATACTCAACTCCGGAGGCAGCGGAATAAAAATACAAGCTGTGGAAGGCCAGCCAATGGGTGACATCTATGCACAGGTTCCCCAGGTGAACGAAAACGGTGAGTACCTCGTTTCCGATAAAGGTCTTTACCTCAACCAAACCGAATTGCAGAAAGTCGGCAACATCAATCCGGCAGGCGTAGGAGGTCTATTCAACTCTTTCTCCTACAAGAATGTATTCCTCGATTTCAGTATCGACTTCCGCATCGGAGGAGATGTCATCAACGAAATGAACCAATATGCCACCGCAGTGGGTCTGACACCCGAATCCCTGAAGTACCGTGATACGGAACACGGCGGACTATCCTATTACTATCCGGGCGACAACAATTCCAGCGGAATTCCGGTACAAGTAGACCCTTCCACGAGTGCCGGCCCCAACGGAGAGATAATCTACCACGACGGCATCATCCTTCCGGGTGTAGTGGCCTCCACTGGCGAAAGAAACACACGTATCATTCCGGCAGGCTATTACTACAACACCACCTATAATTGGGGAACGGAGGCCGAACAGCTGACATACCGCCATTCGGTATTCGACAATTCTTATGTCAAACTGCGTGAATTGACCATCGGCTACCAGTTTCCCGAAAAGATGATTTCCAAACTGGGACTGGGCCGGCTGAGTGTGTCGGTCTTCGGACGTAACCTTTTCTATTTCTACAAAGCACTGAAAAACTACGATGCGGAGTCGTCCGTCGGAACATCCTGGGCCAACCAGGCTACCGTGGGAAGTTCTACCACAGCTACCCGCAGTTTCGGTGTTTCACTTCGTGCAAGTTTCTGACAAAACAACCATCCAAAAAACAAAAAAGAGTATGAAAAAGACAAAGATATTATCTCTTGTTTCATTGGGAGCATTCCTCCTGACAACATTAGGCTGTACGGATTATGACTTCGACAGCAAATACGAAGACCCCTCCAAAGTAACCCAAGTCACCATCAGTAATCTGATGGTAGGAGTCTTCCAAAAAGTAAAGGACTATGATGTTTACGAATACAACCGGTTCTTCGGATTCGATTCACAGTTTACAGGCAAGTATGCACAAACCTTCGGCTACTCCAACACTACAGATATGTATACCCCCGGCTATATACCCGCCATTGACGGACAGTGGGACAATGTGTATTCGGCACTGGCCCAGTTCCGCAAGCTGGAATCTCTCTACAAAGAAGAAAGCGCGGCAGAGCAAGCACAGGATGAGGCATTCTATCTTGCCGCCAAAGTACAGCTGTACGATTTTTTCGCCGCCACAGTGGACATTTTCGGGGATATGCCTTTTTCGGAAGCTTGCACACTACCGCTTACCAACGATGTAGGTAAATCGTATGCTCACTATGACAAGGCCGAGAATATATATAAAACCATTCTTGACGAGCTCAAAGAAATTGCTCCGCGATTCCGCTCCATCCCCACACCGAGGAACTTCAATACACAAGACTTTATCAACAACGGGGACATGGACAAATGGGAACGTTATGCAAACTCCTTGCGACTGCGCCTTGCCATGCGCGTAGCCGCGCAAGGAGACTTGCAGACGGAAGGCCGTACCGCCATCAAGGAAATCCTGGAAAATCCGTCGGCCTATCCGTTGATAGAGGAACAAGAAAACAACATCCTCATTGTCAACCAGAAGTCTGGGCAACTGAACTTCACTGCAGGCCACGGACTGGGTGACTGGGTAACCAACCGACTCGCTTCGGGCGCCATCATCGACCGCATGCTGGGCCATGGCAACTACGATATGACCTGCAATGACCCACTGAGCGGCGTTTATGTGAAAGGAGAAGACGACCCGCGCATCCTACTCAACTTCAATCCCGTGAAGATTACCAACCAGAACACCGGTCAATTGGACGAACACCGTTATCTGGGCACAGACCTTACCGTGGCAGATGAGCTGACGGAATATTACAACTCGCAGGCACAAGACGAAGTCAATACCAGCAACACCGGTTTCTCACAAATCACGCAGAAAGGTTTCTTTTGGGAAAACGACAAATTCGACATGCTGATAATGGCCTCACCCGAAATCCATTTCCTGAAAGCGGAAGCCTATGAAATGGGGTATGGAGTGGCAAAGAATGAAGCAAAAGCGGAAGAAGAGTTCAAAAAGGCTGTCAGCCAGTCCATCACGCTTTACTACTATTACGACTCGGTAAGTACGGGTGAAAACGCACGCCGGTATAATGCCCCCACTGCCGAAGAAACAGCCTCTTTCGCTGCTGCCAAATGGAACAGCACGGAATATGCAGACAAGCTGGATGCTATCATTACCCAAAAGTGGCTGCATTTCGGTTTCCTGGCCAGTCGCGAGGCATGGAGTGACATCCGACGTACCGGCTATCCGTCCGGCCTGGTCTTCCCCGAAGTAGCCGGTACCATCACAAATGTGCCGAACCGCTGGAGATACCCGAATACGGAAGTCAACTACAATCCCTACTATAAAGAGGTGTTGGCCGAAGACACTTACTACCACAAACTGTTCTGGGCAAAATAAGGACTTTGTTTGCAAACCCATTTTGCCCGAAGAGTATATCATACTCACCACAGAATAACACAGATTAACACAGATTGCCTTAGGAGTTCTGATAATAAAGAGTTTTTAGCAGTGTTAATCCGTGCTATCCTGTGGTGAGTATGTATTTGCCCCCTCTGTTTCTTTTATTCCGAACAGTATCCCTCCTTTTTTAGAAATCTTAAGGATTTCCCGGTAGGGAGATTGCGGGAAACCACTGTCTTTAATAAACGACGGACAAACATCGCTTCCGCAAAAACTGAACTATAACATAACGGACTAAATGAAAAAATATCCAAATGACTTGATTGGCGACATCATGAAAGCCTTCGGCAAATATGCCGACCGACCAGCATTCGTCATCGAAGACACGGCCTGCACTTATGGAGAGCTGGCAACTTGCGTACAGAAAATATCCTCCCTATTCAAGGACAGAGAAGACAAAATTATCGGCATCGTCGCAGAAAACAGACTGGAAACATACGCATCCATACTATCTGCACTGATTTGCGGAAAGACATACGTCATCCTCCATCCTTCCTACCCCAAACATAGGAACGACAGAATTGCCGACTCGGCAGGCATTCGCCTCGTGCTGCATACCGAGAATATCCATATCTTGAACCTCGACACCCGGAATCTGGAACTGATATGTACCTCCGAAATAGAGCAGGCAGAGAACTCCGCCACGTTCCATGCCGCAGAAGACATCCTCCATACGGCAGAAGAGGAAAATGCCTACATCATCTTTACCTCTGGAAGCACGGGCGAACCCAAAGGAGTACCCATCTCCCGCCGTAACCTAAATGCTTTCTATACCGCCTACCACCGCCTCGACTGGCAACTGGACGAAAACGACCGGATGCTGCAGATGTTCGAACTCACTTTCGACGTTTCCATCGTATCCTTTCTATATCCGCTGACGCTGGGTGCTTGCATATACACCGTTTCTCCGGAAGGCGTGAAATACATCAACGTAATTGAAACTCTGGAAAAATACGACCTGACCTTCGCTGCCGTGGCCCCTTCACTGCTCCAGCTGCTACGTCCCTATTTTCCGGAGATACACCTCCCCGCACTTAGATATCTAGTGGTTACTGCCGAGGCTTCTGACGCGGAGCTGTTGGATGCTTTCAGAAAATGTGTCCCCAATGCCTCTTTCATAAACCTATACGGACCGACAGAGGGAACCATCTACTGCACTGCCTACCGGATACCCGTCACCTCCTGCAAGCATCACAACGGCATGACCGCTATCGGAAGGCCTTTCGAAGGCATCGATGCCCTAATTATGGATAACGACGGTCGCCCGCTGCCTACCGGAGAAACCGGCGAACTATGGATTAGCGGCAATCAAGTGATGGGTGGATACTGGAATGCTCCCGAAAAAAACGGGGAATGCCTCGTAGAGACCGCCAATGGAAAAGTATACTACAAGACGGGAGACCTCTGCCGGATGGATGCCGACGGTGACATCATCTATTGCGGACGAAAAGACTCACAGATAAAGATACAAGGATTTCGCATCGAGCTGAGCGAGATTGAACATGTGGCAAAAAACTTTTTCAACGGTGAATGCCGTGTAGTCGTCATTCCCAAATACGACAACGGCAATCAGTGCGAACTACATCTCGTCGTAGAGAAGAAACAGCTCGACAAACAGCAGATGGAGGAATATCTGTATAGCAGGCTTCCCTACTACATGATTCCCAAGCATATGCATTGCCTGGAACAGTTTCCGCTGAACACCAGTAGCAAAACAGACAGAAAGAAAATACAAGAACTAATTTAAACTTGACAATGGATACACAGACTATTTTGAATGAAATGAGCCTCATCTTTCGGGAGGTACTGAAAAGAGAGAACATTGTACTTGACAATGAGACCACCGCCCAGGATGTGGAAGGATGGGATTCACTGACCAACATGCAACTGATAAACAAGATAGAGAAGAAATTCAATGTACGCTTCACCTTCAGAGATATTGTAAAACTCAAAAACGTGGGAGACATCTGCCATGCCATTTTAACCAAAACCAACTAGGAAATGTCATTCATATCCCTGAACTTCGTCGTACTGTTTGCGTGTACTTTCATTCTATACCATACGCTTCCTTCACGATTCAGAAAAGCGACCTTACTGACAGCCAGCTGCCTCTTCATAGGCTTCTACCACCTCACTTTTCTGATAACGGCCCTCATCCTCACGCTTACCACCTTCTACCTTGGCAAATGGATAGGACAGACCAAGCGGGAAAGCAGCATGAAGGGAATTTATTTTTCAGGTGTGTGTTTTCTGGTCGTGAGCTGGTTGGCATTCCGGTATGCCGACCGGCTTACAGACTGCCACATCCTTTTTCCGCTGGGAATCTCTTTCTATACTTTCCAGGCCATTTCGTACCTGACAGAAATCTATTGGCAAGAAGAAGAACCGGAAAAGAGCCTGCCCGACTTCATGATATACATGCTCTTCTTCATGAAGTTCCTTTCCGGTCCCATAGAAAGGGCAGGTGACATGCTCCCCCAACTGAAGTCCTGCAAAGCTACGGACTATGCATCCATGGTCTACGGAATGAGACTGATTGTCGTGGGACTGATAAAGAAACTGATACTGGCCGACTCCATCGCCCCATACATAGACGGTGTCTTCGGGTCGGTATACACAGCCTCAGGCGTGCAATTGCTGATGGCATGCCTCCTATATCCGATAGAGCTGTATGCCGACTTCTCCGGATATACCGACATCGCATTGGGAGGAGCGCGCATGCTGGGATTCAAGCTCAGCCCAAACTTCAACCGGCCGTTCATTGCGCAGACCACTGCCGACTTCTGGCGCCGATGGCACATGTCGCTTTCATTCTGGGTACGCGACTATCTGTACCTCCCGTTGTCCTCGAGCCTGCGTGGATGGGGACAATGGGGCGTATTTCTAAGTCTGGCGCTGACCTTCACGGGACTGGGTATCTGGCATGGTGCCGGATGGAACTTTGCTGTCTACGGACTAATTCAAGGTGTCATCATCTTCTACGAGATGAAGACCACGACATTTCACCGCAGACTGAAAGCCCAATTGGGGAGCCGCTTATATGCCACACTATCCGTCGTAAGGACCTACCTGCTTTTTGCCGTCTCTCTGATATTCTTCCGGGCGGGCTCCATGGCCGAAGCGTTCCACTACATCAGCCACCTCTCCTTCGATGTGCATTACAGCTGGAAGGAAATGAACATCGGAATGCCGGACCACAACAGCATTGTGGCAGGAAGCGCACTCGTACTGATATTGGTTTACGAATATTTCATGTCCAAGCATGATTTGCTGGAAGCCTTCGGACGACAGCCGGCAGCTGTAAGATGGAGTATCTATTATCTGCTCGCCATAATACTCTTCACACTGGGACAGTTCAACTCGGACAGCTTCATATATTTACAATTTTGACAATAAAGACACATGATGAAGAAAAACAGCGAACGGAACGCAGCCATACGTTTCATGAAAAAGCTATTTATCCTTTTTATCCCTTTTATAGCCCTACTGGCAGTCTATTTCCTGGACGACCCTTTCATGGTCCTGAAGAACTATGAACGATACGACCAAACCCCGGTTGTACTAAACGAAGGGCACGTGGGGTGGCAGATGTATCTGAACAACCGGGATACTATCCCCATCGACTCCTATATCATGGGAAACTCCTGCACTATGGCTTATCAATGCCATGAATGGGAAAAATACCTCCACGGTGGAAGAGCCGTACGGTTATTCGGAAATGCCGAAAGCCTTGCCGCCGTCTGCCTAAAGCTGAAGGCACTGGACAAGGCAGGTGCAACAATCAAGAACCTGCTGCTGATTATCGACAAGGAATCATTGCACAACGACCGCTGCCTGACCGGACATTCCAACATTCTGCCGCCCGTCATATCGGGAATAAGCAACTTCAAGTTCCAGAAGGAATTCTGCCAAGCCTTCTTCTACCCGAACTTTCTCCTCCCCTATCTGGACTACAAGCTGTTCCACACCTATCGCCCTTACATGAAAGGGGTGATAAATCCCTATGGCTCCACCCGAAACCCGGTAACCAATGATGTGCTGAATCCCAGGGAGGAAATGATAAAGGAAGAGGGAGATAAGTACTGGGAAAACCGGAAAGGAGAATTCACCAAAGAGAAAATGAAGAATTATAGAGACGGGAAATACCGGGAAGCCCCCCAAGTGCTCAGGGAAAAACAAGTCAGCTTGTTGCAGGAAATAAAGTGGATTTGCCGGAAACATGATACCGATGTAAAAATCATTATCAGTCCCGACTACCTGCAAGTCAACATAAACCCTGCCGACGTAAAGACACTGAAGCGCTTCTTCGGAAAACGGAATGTATTTGATTTCACCGGTATCAACGAATACACGGAAGACATCCACAATTATTATGAACCGGGTCATTATAGGCCCGCACTTGGAAAAAGGCTGATGGAAAAGATATATGAACCTTATATCTTGTCACCGAACGCCAAATCTCCGGCATCTCCCAGCCCGGGAACGATATAGGAATGCTCGTTCATCTCCGGGTCGATTGCTGCACACCACAAGGTCACTTCATCTCCAGGGAACAGCTTTTCCAGATGCTCTACGCCCTGCTGGCTGGCTATGACACAAGCTATCTGCAACTTGGCTGGCATCCCCTTGGTAATGAAGGCCTTCCAGGCCAATTCCATACTTTCTCCCGTGGCAAGCATCGGGTCTACAATCAATAATGTCTTCTTGGACAAATCCGGAGTAGCGATGTATTCGATGTGTACATCCACCGTGCGGCATTCCTTATCCTTATAATAACGGTAAGCGGAAACAAAAGCATTCCCGGCATGGTCGAACATATTCAAAAACCCAGTATGCAAGGGCAGCCCAGCACGGAAAACAGTGGCAATCACCACCTCGTCATCGGGTGTGCTGACCGACGCCACTCCCAAGGGAGTCTGTACCTGCTTGACAGAATACGTCAGTTCCTTACTCATTTCATACGCCATTATCTCTCCAATGCGTTCAATATTACGGCGGAAACGCATACGGTCGCCCTGGACTGCTACATCACGAATTTCCGCCACGTATTGGTTCAAGACAGAATTTGTCTCGGCAAAGTTGATAACCTTCATAACTATAAATGTGCTAATGTGCAAATATGCTAATGTGCAAATGTGGTGTACGTAATGCCGCATGGCAATTAGCACATTGGCATATCAGCACATTAGCACATTAAAATCTGCTGCAAAGTAAACGAATTTCACTCAATTTGCAACATTCAGTTAGCAGATATTGTTATGGTTTTATAAAAGATTTCCTATTAGAGAAAAATTTCTCTAATAGAGCTTTTCTTTAAAAAGAAAGTATTACTTTTGTAGGCGAAAAACAAGGGACCTGCTGAAAAGCAGGAAAAAAAGAGCTTTTCTACACCCGTTTTCCCTTGTAAATCAAAGGTAAAAAGAGATTAAGGAAAGAGATTATAAACCAAATACCAACATTTTAAATCATTAAAAGAAATGGCAAATTTAGATTTAAGCAAGTACGGTATCCAAGACGTGAAGGAAATTATCCACAACCCGTCTTACGATGTACTGTTCGCAGAAGAAACCAAACCAGGTTTGGAAGGTTTTGAAAAAGGTCAGGTAACTGAACTGGGTGCTGTAAATGTAATGACAGGTATCTATACCGGTCGTTCTCCTAAAGATAAATTCTTCGTAATGAATGAAGCCAGCAAGGATTCTGTATGGTGGACTTCTGAAGAATACAAAAACGACAACAAACCTTGCTCTGAAGAAGCTTGGGCTGACTTGAAAGCTAAAGCTGTTAAGCAGCTGAGCGGCAAGCGTCTGTTTGTTGTTGATACCTTCTGTGGTGCCAACCCCGCTACTCGTATGAAAGTACGTTTCATCATGGAAGTGGCATGGCAGGCTCACTTCGTAACTAACATGTTCATCCGCCCGACTGCTGAAGAACTGGCTAACTACGGAGAACCCGATTTCGTATCATTCAACGCTTCTAAGGCAAAAGTTGACAACTACAAGGAACTGGGTCTGAACTCTGAAACAGCTACTGTATTCAACTTGAAGACCAACGAACAGGTTATCTTGAACACTTGGTACGGCGGTGAAATGAAGAAGGGTATGTTCTCTATCATGAACTACAAGAACCCGTTGCGTGGTATCGCTTCTATGCACTGCTCTGCCAACACTAACATGGAAGGTACTGACTCTGCTATCTTCTTCGGTCTGTCCGGTACTGGTAAGACTACCTTGTCAACTGACCCGAAACGTCTGTTGATCGGTGACGATGAACACGGATGGGATGACGAAGGTGTATTCAACTACGAAGGTGGTTGCTATGCTAAGGTTATCAACCTGGATAAAGAAAGCGAACCCGATATCTACGCTGCCATCAAGCGTGACGCTCTGTTGGAGAATGTTACAGTAGCTGCTGACGGTAAGATTGACTTCGCTGACAAGAGCGTAACTGAAAACACTCGTGTTTCTTATCCTATCTACCACATCAATAACATCGTTAAGCCGGTTTCCAAGGGTCCTCACGCTCACCAGGTAATTTTCTTGTCTGCCGACGCATTCGGTGTATTACCTCCGGTATCTATCCTGAACCCTGAACAAGCTCAGTACTACTTCTTGTCTGGCTTTACTGCTAAGTTGGCTGGTACAGAACGTGGCATCACTGAACCGACTCCGACATTCTCTGCTTGCTTCGGTGCTGCTTTCTTGAGCTTGCATCCTACTAAATATGCAGAAGAATTGGTTAAGAAGATGAACAAGGTTGGTGCTAAGGCATACTTGGTTAACACTGGTTGGAACGGTAGCGGCAAACGTATCTCTATCAAAGATACTCGTGGTATCATCGACGCTATCCTCGACGGTTCTATCGACAAGGCTCCGACGAAGGTTATTCCTTTCTTCGACTTCGTGGTTCCTACTGAATTGCCTAATGTAGATCCGAAGATTCTTGATCCTCGCGATACTTACGAATGCGCTTGCCAATGGGAAGAAAAAGCAAAAGACCTGGCTGGTCGCTTCATCAAGAACTTCGCTAAGTTCACTGGCAACGAAGCTGGTAAGGCTTTGGTTGCTGCTGGTCCGAAGCTCTAATCTGACAATAAAGTTAGAAACATATGGAAAAGGTATCTCCTCCGGGAGATGCCTTTTTTCTTTTTTAATATCTCTATCTCATTGATAATCCGAAAGTTTTAGTAGTTTTGCAGAAACCATTATTCAAATAAAGCAATATGAAAAGTATCAGATTGATGTTGGCAGGCGCAAGTTTGTTACTGCTCTGCAGTTGCGGTGCCCAGGTCCAGAAAGAGACCCAAGTTGCCAATGCAAATGAAAGCAAAGAGAATGCGGTGATTGAAACCATCATGTCACGCCGCAGTATCCGCCAGTACAAACCGCAAGCCGTGAATCGCGACACCATGCAGATTATCCTGGATTGTGGTATCAATGCACCCAACGGACAGAACAAGCAATCGTGGGAAGTGCGTGTAGTGGATAACCCGGATTTCATCAACGGCATCACGGAAATCTACAAGAAGGAAAATCCCAAAGCCGCCGAAGACCCGAAATTCAAGAACATGTTTCGCAACGCTTCTACAGTAGTATTTATTGCCAATGACCCGTCTTATGACCTTTCGCAGATTGACTGCGGACTGCTGGGTGAGAATATGATTCTATCAGCCTGGTCCATGGGAATCGGTTCTTGCTGCTTGGGCGGTCCCACGCGCTTCATGACCTCTACTCCGGCTGCTGCCGAATACCTGAAGAAACTGGATATTCCGGAAGGCTATCAGCTACTTTACTGTATCGCTTTCGGCTATCCGGACGAAACGCCCGCTGCCAAACCTCGTAATGCGGCAAAGGTAAAATTCATCGATTGACTTTCGTTTGAATGACGACAATAAAAAGGAGTGCCTCACCTTTCGGCGGGGCACTCCTTTCATATATAACAACTAAAACTCTTCTGTTTATCAGTTCTTGTTTGCTCGTTTACGCTCAAGCTCATCGAGGATAACCTTACGCATACGCATTGATTTAGGAGTAACTTCCACGTATTCGTCTTCCTTGATGTACTCCAGTGCCTCCTCAAGAGAGAACTGTACGGGAGGAATCAGACGTGCCTTATCATCCGAACCACTGGCACGCATATTGGTAAGCTTCTTGGACTTCGTTACATTAATCACCAAGTCGTTGTCATGGGAATGCTCGCCCACTACCTGGCCTGCATAAACCTCTTCCTGCGGGAAAATGAAGAATTTGCCGCGGTCCTGCAACTTGTCAATGGCATAGGCAAAAGCCGTACCGGACTCCATGGCAATCATAGAACCGTTGGTACGCCGTTCAATCTCACCCTTATACGGTTGATATTCCTTAAAACGGTGTGCCATGATAGCCTCGCCGGCAGAAGCGGTCAACACATTGGTACGCAGACCGATGATACCGCGCGACGGCATGTCGAACTCAAGATTTACACGTTCGCCGGCACTTTCCATCTTCACCATTTCACCTTTACGACGGGTCACCATATCAATCATCTTGCTGGCATATTCTTCGGGAACATTGATGGTAAGCTCTTCAATAGGTTCGCATTTCACGCCGTCAATCTCCTTGAAGATTACCTGCGGTTGCCCTACCTGCAACTCATACCCTTCACGACGCATGGTCTCAATCAGTACGGAAAGATGAAGCACGCCACGGCCGGAAACAATCCACTTGCCGTCTTCCTCGCTCTTGCGCACGCGAAGTGCAAGATTCTTATCCAACTCCTTCATCAAACGGTCGTGGATGTGGCGGGAAGTAACAAACTTACCTTCCTTACCGAAGAACGGAGAGTCATTAATGGTGAAGAGCATACTCATCGTAGGTTCATCAATGGCAATAGGCGGCAACGCTTCCGGATTTTCGTAATCGCAGACCGTATCTCCGATTTCGAATCCTTCGATACCTACCAACGCACAGATGTCACCGGAAGACACTTCCTGCACCTTTACACGGCCCATACCTTCGAATGTATGCAATTCCTTGATTTTTGATTTCACGATACTCCCGTCACGCTTTGCCAAAGACACATTCATGCCTTCTTTCAATATGCCACGGTGTACGCGGCCCACAGCAATACGCCCGGTATACGAAGAATAATCCAGCGAAGTAACCAGCATTTGCGGTGTACCCTCCAACTGTTCGGGGGCAGGAATATTCTCCAAGATACAGTCCAGAAGCGGATAAATGTTATCAGTCGGCTGCTGCCAGTCGGTACTCATCCAATTATTCTTGGCAGAACCGTAGATAACGGGGAAATCCAGCTGGTCCTCGGTTGCATTCAGGCTGAACATCAAGTCGAACACCATCTCGTACACTTCTTCGGGACGGCAATTTGGCTTATCCACCTTATTCACAACAACGATAGGTTTCAGACCAATCTGCAGAGCTTTCTGCAATACAAACCGTGTCTGCGGCATAGGACCTTCGAAAGCATCCACAAGCAGAATGCATCCATCCGCCATATTCAATACACGTTCCACTTCACCTCCGAAGTCACTGTGTCCCGGAGTATCAATAATGTTAATCTTGGTGTCTTTGTAGTTGATAGAAACGTTCTTTGAGAGAATCGTTATACCTCGTTCACGCTCCAGGTCATTGTTATCCAACATTAATTCACCTGTGCTCTGGTTGCTGCGGAAAAGGTTTCCGGCCAAAAGCATCTTGTCAACGAGCGTCGTTTTCCCATGGTCCACATGGGCAATAATTGCAATGTTTCTAATCTTTTGCATATAATACCTATTATTTTCAGGCGACAAAGTTAGTGATTTTGGATTAGATATGCAGTATAGATATGATTTTTTTGCTGAATATCATTGTGATATAAAAGTTTATCCCTATCTTTGCAGCCCCGAAAGGGAATATTTATAATAACTTTTAATTAAACATTATGTATTTAGACGCTGCTAAAAAGCAAGAAATCTTCGGCAAATACGGAAAGTCTAACACTGATACTGGCTCAGCTGAGGCTCAGATAGCTTTGTTTTCCTACCGTATTGCTCGTCTGACTGAGCACCTTAAGCTCAACAGAAAGGATTATAGTACAGAAAGAGCTTTGACTATGTTGGTAGGTAAACGCCGTGCGTTGCTGACTTATCTGAAGGACCGCGACATCACCAGATATCGTGCTATCGTCAAAGAACTCGGCTTGCGTAAGTAATCTACTTGCGGCAAAACCATCAAAAAAGGAAGTTTTCCAAAAGGAAACTTCCTTTTTTGTTTATAATCCGATTTATACCTAATTTTGTATCCATGAAAAGAAAAGTATCAGCAGCAAATCTTTCGATAGCAATCACTTTTCTATTGATACTGCTATCATTCGGCTTCGGTTATCGCAGCTATTCACAGGCAGAACAACGTGTGGTCTCTGACCTGAACCAGGCACTGCAACGCACAGTATTGCAGAACAAGGGATTATGGTTGAATGCGGACACCATCCAAACCTATGCCAAGTTGCAAGAAGTGATGGGTACTCCCGTTTCCGTAAGCGGTTCCCACAGAGCCTTTACCGAAGCATTGTCCGTCACCGGATTGAAAGATGTCTCCACACTTTCGCTGCATATACTGAAAAAGAATGCTCCCGCCACCGTATTCAATGAAATTCCTGCCGGATGTCTTGCCAGCGACACATTAGTATGGCTCTCCACCACAGCCGATGCATCTGGACTGACGCTTTCTTTCCGAGGATATGCCCGCTGCTCAGCTGCCATGCTGTTCAGTTTATCCAAGCAGACAATTCCGGCAACATTGCTATTGGCCGCCCTCCTCTGGGGAGGATTCACCTTTTTCTATTTCCGTCGGCGCACAAGGACTGATGCTGATACTTGTAACGGGCAACAGCAGGAAAACACCATCACTTTCGGCAACCTTTCGCTTTCCCTCCAGGAAGCCTGCTTCTATAATGAGCGGCAAGAGAAACTGAAGCTCACACCCATGCAATATACACTGATGGAGATGTTCTATCTTTCTTCCTCACACCTACTTTTCAAGTCTGACATCTGCCAATCGCTATGGCCGGGAAAAGACAATGCAGACGAAACGCTTTACACATTGATACGGCGTCTGAAGCCCATTGTCGAGGACAACAGCAACCTCAGAATAACAACAGACCGTGGCCGCGCCTACGGACTGGAAATAAGAACCTAAACATTATAAGAATCATGAAGACTAACAGACTTATTCTATTAGGGCTAATCTGCCTAACTGCCGCAATGCCGGCAACTGCTCAAAGCCGAAGCGAAAAGAAAACACGTATCGAACGTATAGTAAAGGAGGCCATAGCTGCCAGACAATACAAAATCAACGTAGACCGGATGCAACCGATGAGAGGCAGCAGCCGTAGCCTGACCACCAACTATACATTGGAAGTCAGAAATGACTCTGTCTTTTCCTATCTACCTTACTTTGGAGTGGCCTATAACGCTCCCTATGGAGGAGGCAAAAGTCTAAACTTCAACGCCCCCATCACCGGATACACAACCAAGCCTCTCAAAAAAGGCAAAACCCAAATAGACTTCAAGACTCGCAGTGAAGACGACAATTATGAATACAGCCTCACCGTCTTTCCCGACGGTTCTACCAGTATCCATATACAGTCCATGAACAAGCAGTCCATCTCATTTACCGGAGATATGGATACAGAAAAATAGCCATTCCCCGCCCAGAAGAGTAAGAAAAGGCATTGTCAGTCTATTGTCAGGCAAATGTCAGACAACTATCCGCTTTTTGTTTCTTCCATCCCGGCAGAAAGCGGATACCTTCGTGTCCCGAAATCAAACAACAACCGGAACATGAAACAGATAATATGTATTCTTGCCCTGCTCCTAATGAGCGTCACGACAACAAAAGCACAAACTAGCCCGACAACCCCCTCCATCCGAGGTAAAATTCTCACAGAGGAAAAGCAACCGATAGAGTTTGCTAACATCGCCCTCCTTTCCGAAGATTCCACCTTCATACAAGGAACGTGTAGCCGAAGCGACGGTAGTTTTGAACTTCTCCCTCCCGCTCCCGGAAACTATCTACTACAAGTTTCTTCCATCGGTTACAAAGCCCTTTGCCAGCCTTGCCCCACCGGGAGTACCCACAACTGGATATTGCAAACCGATGCCGTGCTACTTGCGGAAACCGTCATCACCGCCGCCCGCCCCGTTTTCCGACTAAAGGGCGGAAAGTTGGAGACAAGCGTACGGCAAACCCTGCTCGCATCCTTGAATGATGCCAACGACGTATTGAAACATATCCCCGGACTGCGCTCCTCTGATGAGGGGTATACCGTTTTTGGCAAAGGGACACCGGTCATCTATATAGATAACCGCCTTCTGCAAGACAACTCCGAGCTGCAACGCCTCTCTGCCGCCGATATTGAAAAAGTGGAGCTCATCACCAACCCGGGTGCAGAGTACGATGCTACCGTTAAAGCCGTTGTACGCATACGCACCGTACGTAACAAAAGAGACAGTTTTGGCGGTAATTTCCGTGCAGGAATCACCCAACGGAGACGCAGCAGCCATTACGGACAAGTCAATCTGAATTATCAGAAGAAAGGACTGTCCCTGCTGGGCATGCTGTACACCAATTATGAAAACAGAAAACGCCACCAGGAGGTTCGCTACCAGATACCGTCCGAAATACAATGGGATGTAAATAACCGGGTTCACTTATATAATAAGGGACTACTTGCCGGAGGAAAAGCAAGCGCCAGTTACGACTTCACCCTCCAACACAGCCTCGGTGCCTCCTATGAGTTTCATCGTACCCCCGATTATCACAGCAGTGACCATTCGGCATATACCGTCCGGGCAAATGAAGAATTGGCCGATCACACCATACATTCCTCCCAAAACTTGCAGCAAACCAACCGGCACCAGCTGAATGCCTACTATCAGGGCAGCATAAAGCAACTCCACATAAACTTCAACACCGACCTGGTATACGGAAAAAGTTATAATCACCAGGAGGCTCAAGAAGAAAGCCAGACCGAAGGCAATCGCGACATCAGCTCTTTCAACCACGCCGACAACCGCCTTTATGCCGCCAAGTTGATTCTGACCCATCCCCTTTGGAAAGGTGAACTGAAGACCGGTGCCGATTACACCTTCATCCGGCGAAATGACAAATTCCTGAACCGGCAGCACATACTTCCCGATACAGACAGTCGAATCGACGAAAGCAAGTCCGCCGTCTTTGCCGAATACTCACTGACATTAGGAAAAATCAGCCTTCTTGCAGGACTGCGCTTCGAGCATGCCGTCTCCGACTATTGGGAGCAGGAAAAGTACGTGTCCGGTCAAAGTCGTACTTACAATGACTGGTGCCCCAACCTATCGGTAGACTTTCCTCTCGGCAAAGCCCAAGCCAATCTCAGCTATACAGCCAAAAGCAACCGCCCCAGCTTCTTCCAGCTACGTAGCACACTGAGTTATAACAACCGTTTCATCTACGAAGGCGGAAACCCACTGCTCACCCCCGAAACCAACCACGACCTGCAGTTCACGGCCCTTTACAAGTGGGTACAATTCGGACTTAACTACCAATACCGCCGCAATGCCATTGCCTTCATGACCAAAGAATACGAGGACAATCCGGATGTTGTCATCTTCACTACCGGAAATTTCAAACGGATGCAGTATCTCACCGCCTCTGCCCATCTGTCACCCACCGTCGGCATCTGGAAACCGGAGCTCGGCATCTACTTCGCCCAACCGTTCTTCAAAGTCACCAATCAAGGCAGTAGCAAGAATATGAACCGCGGCAGCATTTACCTCTTTCTGCAAAACAGTCTCCAGCTTCCGGACGAGTGGATTCTCTCCCTTGATGCCGACTACCAGAGCGAAGGCAACTTCGGCGCCATGCTGCAACGTTCCTATTGGGGCATAAACGCCGGCATCCGCAAAACATTCTTCAACAAAAGGCTGACGCTCGGACTGCAAGCCAATGACCTGTGGAATTCCCGGTATGGCTCCTTCATGCTGTTCGGTCCCCGGCTGACCTATACGAAAAAGGCAAACCCGGACTCGCGCAGCTTCTCCCTGAACCTAAGCTATCGTTTCAATGCAGCAGGCAAAGCGTACAAAGGAAAGCACGTATCGGAACAAGACTTGAAGCGGCTATAAACAGAACTTTGGGGAAGAAAGAGAAACAGAACAGAAGAATATTATACAAATAAGCCGACCACCGGAGATATTTCAGCAATATTTTCCCTCAGAATGTTGCATCAAGTAAAAGTTTCTCTTATTTTTGCGGTTTAACAGCTATAAATTATAACCTTTAGACAGAAAATACTATCATTATGGATACCAGCAAAATCGTAGGAGAAAAAATAAAATCACTCCGTGAAAGCCAATCCATCAGTATGGAAGAACTGGCACAGCGTTCGGGACTTGCTATCGAACAGATTGAACGTATAGAAAACAACATCGACCTCCCGTCACTGGCTCCCCTCATCAAGATAGCTCGTGTGCTGGGTGTACGTTTGGGAACTTTTCTTGACGACCAGGATGAGAACGGTCCCGTGGTCTGCCGTAAGGACGAGTCGCAGAACAGTATCAGTTTCTCCAACAATGCCATCCACAGCCGCAAGCATATGGAGTATCATTCACTCTCCAAATCCAAAGCCGACCGCCATATGGAGCCGTTTATCATTGATGTGGCCGCTACGGACGACAGTGACTTTGTACTCTCCTCACACGAAGGCGAAGAATTCATCATGGTGATGGAAGGGACCATGGAAATCAGTTACGGCAAAAATACCTACCTGCTCGAAGAAGGTGACAGCATCTATTACGATTCCATCGTTCCGCACCACGTACACGCCTATGAAGGGCAGGCAGCCAAGATACTTGCAGTAGTTTATACACCAATTTAAATTAATGGAAAATTAAAAGGTGAAAATGGAAAATGATAAATACTTTCTATTTTCACCTTTCAACTTTCCACTTTCAACTTCCACATCATGTTATACGAACGTACCCTCGGCCAATGGTTGGAACATTGGGCCGAAACAACACCAGACAAAGAATATATCGTTTACTCTGACCGCAACCTGCGCTTCACCTGGAGCCAGTTCAACCGCCGGGTGGACGACATGGCCAAAGGACTTATCGCCATCGGCGTGGAACGGGGAACACACGTAGGTATCTGGGCAGCCAATGTACCCGACTGGCTGACTCTATTATACGCTTGCGCCAAGATAGGTGCCGTCTACGTAACGGTAAACACCAACTACAAACAGTCCGAGCTGGAATATCTCTGCCAGAACTCCGACATGCATACCCTCTGCATCGTCAATGGCGAAAAGGACAGTGACTTTGTGCAAATGACCTATACCATGCTTCCGGAACTGAAGACTTGCCAACGCGGACACTTGAAAAGCGAACGTTTCCCTTATATGAAAAACGTCATCTACGTGGGGCAGGAGAAGCACCGGGGCATGTACAACACGGCCGAAATACTTCTCTTGGGCAACAATATAGAAGACAGCCGCCTGAATGAGCTCAAAAGTCAGGTCACTTGCCACGATGTAGTGAACATGCAATACACCTCAGGCACTACGGGATTCCCGAAAGGCGTCATGCTTACCCACTACAACATTGCCAACAACGGTTTCCTTACCGGTGAGCACATGAAGTTTACCGCCGACGACAAGCTCTGCGTCTGCGTACCATTGTTCCACTGCTTTGGCGTGGTACTTGCCACCATGAACTGCCTGACACACGGCTGTACGGAAGTAATGGTGGAACGCTTCAACCCGTTGGTAGTGCTCGCCTCCATCCACAAGGAGCGCTGCACGGCACTTTACGGTGTACCCACCATGTTCATTGCCGAACTGAACCATCCGATGTTCGACATGTTCGATATGTCCAGCCTACGTACGGGTATCATGGCAGGTTCCCTCTGCCCGGTAGAGCTGATGAAGCAGGTGGAAGAGAAAATGTACATGAAAGTGACCAGCGTTTACGGGCTGACCGAAGCTGCTCCCGGAATGACCGCCACCCGGATAGACGACCCGTTCGATGTACGTTGCAATACCGTAGGACACGACTTTGAACATACGGAAGTAAAGGTTATCGACCCCGAAACCGGAGAAGAGTGTCCCGTAGGCGTACAAGGCGAAATGTGCAACCGCGGATACAACACCATGAAGGGTTACTAGAGGAGTTCTATAAATTAAAATATTGTAGTACAGTTGTTTATATGGTTCCAAGAGCGTAAATTTGCAGAAAATAAGAATTTTATAATGAACAAGTTATCCCGATACCGTAAGCTTCGTTATAATCAACTATTTGAGTCAGAGAATCGTGAATTGCGTTTGAATGAAATGGGCAATCCTCTTGAAGTGTTGTCTCAGTATGTTGATTTTGAGATCTTTCGTCCTACTCTTGAATCAGCCCTTTTTACCGGAGAGCGCAAAAGTAATGCCGGTCGTCCGCCGATAGACTGTGTGCTGATGTTCAAGGTCTTGTTTCTTCAGCGTTATTATGGTTTGAGTGACCATCAGATAGAGTATCAGATAGTTGACCGTACGAGTTTCCGCAAGTTTCTTGGTATTGAATGTGTTGACGATGTTCCTGACGAGAAGACGGTGTGGAAGTATCGCGAACTCCTGACAAATACAGGCGTTTATGACAAGCTTTTTTCGGAATTTCATAGTTTCATGGAAAGTAAGGGTCTGCAATTCAATGAGGGTCGCATCATTGATGCCAGTTTTGTTATTGCCCCTCGCCAACGTAACACCCGTGATGAAAATGAGCAGATAAAACAGGGAGCGGGTAATAAGTTGTGGAATGACAATCCCCACAAGAAGTGCCACAAGGATGTAGATGCCCGCTGGACAAAGAAGCGTGATGAGACTTTTTACGGCTACAAGCAGCATACTAAAGTTGAGAAACGCAATAAGATCATACTTTCTTATGATACCACGTCGGCAGAAGTGCATGATTCCAAAGGCTTTGAAGGACTGCTGGATGAAAAAGACGAAGGCAAGGACTTGTATTTGGACGCCGGTTATGTCGGACAAGAGGAGATTGTAAAACAGCATAAGATGAATCCGATAATTTGCGAAAAGGGCTACCGTAACCGTCCGCTTACCAAGGAGCAGAAATCAGACAATAGGAAAAAATCCAAGACACGTTGCCTTGTCGAGCATGTATTCGGGTTTGAGGAACAAACCATGCGTGGACTTGTGGTGCGTACAGTAGGGCTTATTCGTGCTAAAGCCAATGTAGCACTCACCAGTCTTGTGTATAACATCAGTCGTTACACGCAAATAATCAGGCTGAAACCTGAGTTGTTGGGGTGAATTATGCCTGCACATCCAATTTTTACAACAAACACAAGTTAATTATTGTAAAAATTGGGGGGGGTAGAAAATATTCGCTAAATTTGAAAGACTAAAGCTCACAAATTGGGCAGTTAAAGAGTTCTGCTGTCTGATACAAGAGGATAAATTGAATTGATAGAACTCACCACTACAAAAACCCGGAAGCCACAGCCGAAGTCATTGATGAGAACGGCTTTCTGCACTCGGGAGACCTTGGAATAAAGGACGAAGACGGCAATTACCGCATCACAGGACGCATCAAGGACATGATTATCCGCGGTGGTGAAAATATCTATCCCCGCGAGATAGAAGAGTTCCTCTATCAACTGGAAGGCGTAAAAGACGTGCAGGTAGCCGGCATTCCCTCTAAAAAGTACGGTGAAGCCGTAGGCGCTTTCATCATCCTGCACGAAGGAGTGGATATGCACGAATCGGATGTACGAGACTTCTGCATCGGCAAAATATCACGCTACAAGATACCCAAGTATATCTTCTTCATCAAGGAATTCCCCATGACAGGAAGCGGCAAGATACAGAAATTCAAGCTGAAAGACTTGGGATTGCAACTTTGCAAGGAGCAAGGGATTGAGATTGTGTAATAATAAAGGATAAGGATCAAGGATGGGGTTATGCCTATATTAAAGTCTATGCGACCCCAATAATCCCTTATCCCTAATCCTTTATCCTTAATCCCTAACCCCTTATTTTTCTTCTTTTTCCGGATATTTCATATTCTCCTCTTTCATCTGTTCCAATACCTCATGCAGGTATTTGGCAGACTCCCATTTAGCCATCGGAAGGTCGTGGAGCAGGTAGTTGCCGCAATCTTGCGGAGCGGCACCGGGGACTTCACCTTCATATTCGGCAACAAAGCGGAAGGTGTCCTGCATCAGTGTCAGTATGTCCTGCGGCTTCAAGTCACCTTTCATCAGCAGATAATTACCGGTGAGGCAGCCCATGGGGCCCCAATAGATAATCTTGTCCTGCCACTGCGGGTCATTACGCAGGTAGGTGGCGGCAAGGTGTTCGATGGTGTGCAGAGCACCTTGTCCCAAGGCAGGCTCACGGTTGGGCTCTTTCATACGGATGTCGAAAGTAGTGACTGTTTCTCCGTTCACTTCATCCTGGCGGGATACGTAAATACCGCGCAACAAGCGGATGTGGTCAATTGTAAAACTGGGAATCTTCTTCATGAGTTATGAGTTATAAGTTATGAGTTATAAATTGCTGGGAAGGGTGGAGAGGAAGGTCCATATCGTGAGGAACGAACGCTCTGCCATGGTTCCCCAGAAATCGGCATACTGCGAAGCATGGTCCTCTACTCCGGGTGTGTCGCTGATAATGCGGAAGCTGAGAAAAGGAACATTGTACAGATAGCAAGTCTGCGCAATGGCGGCAGACTCCATATCAACGGCAAGACCGTCGGGGAAACGTTGCTTGATGGTATCCAGCTCCGTACGGTTGGTGATGAACTGGTCGCCGGTACAGACAAGTCCGCTGTGGATGCGGCTTTCCATTCCGGCTTCGTTCAGCGACAAGGCATGTCTCAACAGAGAGGGACAGCCCTCGTAAGAGGCGGGGAAACCTTGTACCTGTCCGTACTCGTTACCGTCGCCGCACCAGACGTCGTGATACACCAGACGTTGGCTTGCCACTACATCCGTCACCTTCAGGCAAGCATCAATACCACCCGCCACACCGGTGCTGACGATGCAGTCCGGAGAAAAGCGCCGTATCAGTTCCGAAGCTCCTACCGCTGCACTCACCTTACCGATGCCACATTGCGTCAAGATTACATGGTTACCGCCCAATGTACCTTCCACATAGCGGAAACTACCATCGCCCGACGTATTCTTATCCTGCAAGCGCTCCACCAACCGGCGGTGTTCGCTGTCCATTGCACTGATTATCCCTATTGTCATATCTATAATAATTTAAGCTTGCATATTACCATTAAAGCACTTTAATCTTTTTTTGGAAAGGCAAAGGTACAACATTCTGCCGATAACGTGACAATAACAATCTGCATTTATGTATCTTTGCCACAAAAGCGAAGATAGGCTGCACCTCAACAAAACTTTTTCATGCAAGCATGAAAGTTCTGTATTCGGTTTGCACTATCTTTGCCCCACAATTGATTAATTGATAACTCATAACTTATAACTCATGAAGAAGCTTCTTCCCGACCTTATTGCCATCTTGGCATTCGTCCTCCTTTCCTTCGCCTACTTCTTCCCGGCGGATATAGAAAACCGTATTCTCTTTCAGCACGACACGGCTGCAGGAGCAGGGGCAGGACAAGAAGTCAAGGAGTATTACGAACAGACGGGCGAACGCAGCCGTTGGACAAACTCGCTGTTCGGCGGTATGCCCATGTATCAGATAGCCCCTTCGTATGACTCCACCAAGTCACTGCAGTGGGTACAGAAAGCCTACCAACTCTTCCTGCCCGACTATGTGTGCCTCACATTCATGCTGATGCTCGGCTTCTACATCCTGCTGCGCGTCTTCGGCATACCGGTCTGGCTGGCCGGACTGGGCGGTATCATGTGGGCATTCTCGTCCTATTTCTTCATCCTGATATCTGCCGGACACATCTGGAAGTTCATCACCCTTGCCTACGTGCCGCCCACCATAGCAGGCATTGTGCTCGCCTATCGTGGGAAACTGCTGTGGGGAGGCATCCTCACCGCCTTGTTCGTGGCCCTGCAAATCACCTCGAACCACGTGCAGATGTCCTATTACTTCTTCTTCGTCATCCTTTTCTTTGTGGGAGCCTACTTCGAGAAAGCATGGCGTACCAAGACATTGCCCCAGTTCTTCAAGGCAAGTGCCGTACTGATTGTGGCAGCCCTCGTCGGCATAGCCGCCAACGTATCCAACCTCTATCACACCTATGCCTACAGCAAAGAAACCATGCGCGGCAAAAGCGAACTGGTGCAGACCGGCGACGCTGCCAAGCAGACCAGTAGCGGGCTGGACCGCGACTACATCACCCAGTGGAGCTACGGCATCGACGAAACACTGACTCTGCTGGTGCCCAACTTCAAAGGCGGAGCATCTGCCGCCCTCAGCCAGAGTGAAACCGCCATGAGCAAGGCAAACCCGATGTACAGCAGTCTGTACGGCTCACTGACACAATATTTCGGTACCCAGCCCATGACGTCGGGTCCCGTCTACGTCGGAGCATTCGTCTTGTTTCTGTTCGTACTGGGATGCTTCATCGTGAAAGGACCGTTGAAGTGGGCATTGATAGGAGCCACCTTCTTCTCCATCGTCTTGTCCTGGGGCAAGAACTTCATGCCGCTGACGGATTTCTTCATCGATTACGTCCCGTTGTACAACAAGTTCCGCGCCGTGTCCTCCATCCTTGTCATAGCAGAGTTCACGATACCTTTGCTAGCTATCTTTGCCCTGAAACGCCTGCTCGAAGAGCCGGAAATCTTAAAACAGGAAAAGAAGCCCCTCGGCATCAGCCTGCTGCTCACTGCAGGCATCGCCCTGCTGCTTGCCGTTGCCCCGGGCAGCATCGGCTCCGGCTACGTGCCCGCCCAAGAGGCACAGATGCTGCAGAATGCCGTCAACCAGCAGATGATACCCGCCAACGAGCTCTCCGGCATCCTTGCCAACTTGGGAGAGATGCGTGCCGAACTCGTCAGCAGCGACGCCCTGCGTAGCTTCATCATCATAGGCATCGGCTGCAGCCTGCTCTGGCTCTATGCAAGCGGCAAGCTGCGCAGCTCGCTGACCATTGCAGGTATCACCATACTCTGCCTGGCAGATATGTGGGGGGTCAACAAGCGCTATCTGAATGATGCCCAGTTCGTGCCCCACTCCATCCGTACGGAAACCTTCACCAAGACAAATACAGACGAGCTGATACTACAAGATACCAGCTTGGACTATCGTGTATTGAACTTTGCCACCAGCACCTTCGATGACAACAACACCTCCTACTGGCACAAAAGCGTCGGCGGTTATCACCCGGCCAAGCTGCGCCGCTACCAGGAAATGATAGAGCATCACATCTCTCCCGAAATGCAGGCGGCCTACAAGGCCATTGCCACCGCCGGAGGTGAGATGGACAGCGTGGATGCCAATAAGTTCCGCGTACTGAACATGCTAAACACCAAATACTTCATCTTCCCTGCAGGGCAGCAAAGACAAACCGTTCCCATCCTCAACCCGCACGCCTACGGCAATGCATGGTTTGTAAACAAGGTGCAGTATGTGAACAACGCCAACGAAGAGATTGACGCCCTGGACAGCATCATACCCACAGAGACAGCCGTAGTGGATGCCCGCTTCAAGGATGTACTGAAAGGTACCACGGAAAGTTATAAAGATAGCCTCTCCAGCATCCGCCTGACAAGTTACGCACCTAACCGCCTGACGTACGAAACGAACAATGCCCAAGACGGTATTGCCGTATTCTCCGAAATCTATTATCCGGACGGCTGGCACGTAACCATCGACGGACAGCCTGTCGAACTGGCACGCGCCGACTATATCCTGCGCACAATGTATGTTCCTGCCGGACAGCACACCATCGAAATGCGCTTTGACCCCACCAGCCTGCACGTGACGGAAGGCATCGCCTACGGAGCACTGGCACTGCTGGTGATAGGTATCATCGTGGCAGTGCTGATAGCTAAAAGGAAGTATGTAAAGGCATAAAAAAAATATCATATCATTCCCCCACAAGGACTCGACGCATTCCGCTATTCATACCCTGATACGGAATGCGTCGAGTGCTTATGTCCGTTCCGTTATCCCCTCATGTTTGTTCTGTCATTCCCTTATGTCTGTTCTGTCAACCCCTATATATTGATGAAAAACCACAGCTGTGAAGCATATTCTTCACAGCTGTGGCACGTCTTCTTCACCGCTGTGGAAAAGGCGTATCACAGCCGTGCGCACATGATAAACCCAAAGGCTTCTCAAGACAAACCACCGTGCAAAACACAACAGAAGCCTATGTAACACACAACGGAAGCCTATGCAAGAGACAAGAAAGCCCGGTCAGATGCGCAAAAAAACCGTTTCTACCCTCCCGGGTAAAAACGGTTCAAGTCAATAATACATGAAAAAACGCTATTTAGAGAGAGTCTCTTCTATAACGGAATGGTTCTCTTCCTTCTTCACTCATCATCAGCAGTTCTCCGAACTGACATCAAAGTTAGGGAAGCATAACAAGAACAACAAATAGAATCTACGAAAAGGCATATCTCATCGACAGAACGGAAAAGAATGAACCCTACAATAGGGAAAAGAATGAAAAAAAAGCTATAAACAGTCGGCAGAACGATATATTTCAGTAACTTTGCTAACGTGAAAACAGGCTGCACCCCAGCATAAAAAAATGAACAGTATGGAAACTACCAGACAAAATAAAATAGCCCGTCTCCTGCAGAAGGAACTGAGTGATATCTTCTTGTTGCAAACCAAGTCCATGCCCGGCATACTGATTTCCGTCAGTGCCGTACGCATCAGCCCCGACATGAGCGTGGCACGCGCTTATCTCAGTATATTCCCCTCGGAGAAAAGCGAAGAAATAGTCAAGAACATCAACGGAAACATGAAATCCATACGCTTTGAACTGGGTACCCGCGTACGCCACCAACTACGCATTATCCCCGAACTGAAGTTCTTCGTAGACGACTCACTGGACTATCTGGAACGAATTGATGAACTGCTGAAATAATGTCCCTTCCCTTCTTTATAGCCCGCCGCTACCTCTTCTCCAAGAAGAAACACAATGCCATTAATATCATCTCCGGTATTTCGGTGTGTGGAGTGGCATTGGCTACGTTGGCGTTGGTATGCACCTTGTCCGTGTTCAACGGTTTTCAGGACATGGTGGCAGGCTTTTTCACAGCCTTCGACCCGGAACTGAAAATCACCGTCCGCGAAGGTAAGGTTTTCGACCCGCACGAAGCGTGCATCCGGCAAGTACACGCCCTGTCCGAGATTGACGTGTGGACGGAAACACTGGAAGAGAATGCCATGGTGCAGTACAAGGACCGCCAGGCAATGGCCGTCATCAAGGGAGTGGAGGACAATTTCGAACAGCTTACATCCATCGACAGCTTGCTCTATGGGACGGGAAAGTTCCTACTGAGCGACTCGGTGGTGGACTATGGTTTTCTGGGTGTGGAACTTATATCCGAGTTGGGCACCGGCATTCAGTTCGTGGACCCGTTGCAGGTCTATGCCCCCAAACGGAACGTACGGGTAAACATAGCCAACCCCACTGCGGCTTTCAACCGGGAGTATCTCTTCTCGCCCGGCGCCATCTTTGCCGTCAACCAGCAAAAATACGATTCACGCTACATACTGACGTCACTCGACTTTGCCCGCCGTCTGTTCAATTATGACACGGAAGTTTCTGCCATCGAGATGAAACTGAAACCCGGTTCCAACATCGGCTCCGTACAAAAGAAAATAGCAGGCATTCTCGGCGACCGGTTCATTGTACAGAACCGCTACGAGCAGCAGGCCGATGTTTTCCGCATCATGGAAATAGAGAAACTCATCTCTTATCTCTTCCTCACCTTCATTCTGGGTATCGCATGCTTCAATGTCATCGGTTCGCTGTCCATGCTGATACTGGACAAACGGGAGGACGTGGAGACACTGCGCAACCTGGGTGCCGATGACCGGCTCATAGCGCGCATCTTCTTGTTCGAAGGCAGGATGATTTCTGTATTCGGCGCCCTCTCCGGCATCGTTTTAGGATTGTTGCTGTGCTTTCTGCAGCAACGTTTCGGGTTGATTTCATTGGGGGGAGGCAATGGAAGTTTTGTAGTGGACGCTTATCCGGTAAGTGTACATGCCACGGATATCATGCTGGTATTCGTAACGGTCATCACCGTAGGCTTCTTGTCCGTATGGTATCCGGTGAGATACCTTAGCAAGCGGCTGCTGAGAAAAAGATAGAAAAACAGTTACTTCTTACGGATAATCGTCAATCCGTCACGCAGGGGAAGAATGACTTTCTCCACGCGCGCATCCCGCGCCACCAAATCATTGAAGGCTTTGATACTGATTGTCTGCAAGTCTGTGCGATGGGGTTGTTCTTCCAGCACATGGCCATCCCACAAGGTATTGTCGGCAATGATATATCCACCGCCGGAAAGGCGGGCGAGCACCATTTCATAATACTCTATGTATTTACGCTTATCTCCGTCAATAAAGGCAAGGTCGAAAGTGAGGTCCAGTTGCGGTACCAGCTCCAAGGCATCGCCAATGTAGAACCTGATTTTATCCGCGTAATCGGAATTCTCCAGCCACGGACGGGTGAAGTCCTCCTGCTCGTCGTTGATTTCAAACGTATGCAGCATCCCGCCCTCCGGCAGTCCTTCTGCTATGCAAAGTGCGGAATACCCGCTATAAGTCCCTATCTCCAGCACCTGCCAGGGACGAATCATCCGGACAAACATCTTGAGCATACGCCCCTGCAAATGTCCGGAAGCCATGCGGGGATATAGCAACTTGACATGCGTGTCGCGATAGAGCGCTTTCAGATAATCGCCCTCATCATCAATGTGCTGCAAAATGTATTCGTCAATCGTCACTTTGTTAATGGATTATAGGTTAGGGATAAGGGATTAGGGGTTAGGGGTTAGTTCTGCGCACAATTATTAATTAATCATTAACCGCTAATCCCTAACCCCTTATCCTTAATCCCTTATCCTACAAGTATCTGTTACTGTTGGGCAACACACTATCTTCAGCATGTTTCAGGGCATCTTCCACCACGTTGATTTCGAGAAAGGAAGTACGCGTACCGGCTTTACCACTACTCAGGTAACCCACCATGTCCGTAGGACATAAACGGCCTTCCTTCAACAAGCGGCGCAAGGCTGCAAAGTAATATTCCTGCCCGTTGGCAAGTTCGGGCATATAGATAGCTTCCACACCGTAGGAAAGGGCAAGGTGCCGCATGGTCTTTTCCTTGTAGCAGATGGCCAACACTGGATATTTGCCACGGAAAGCGGCAAGGTTACGGGCAGTGCGGCCGCTGTAACTGTCGGTGATGATTGCACGGATTTTCAGTTTGGTGGTAGCCTTTACCGCTTGTTTGGCCAGGAACGCAGTCACGTCGTTGCTGTTCTCGTCCAGCGGAATACGGATATCGTTGTCAGACAGCTTGTCTTTCTCCGCTTGGGCGGCAATCTTGGTCATCGTCTTCACTGCTTCTACCGGATACTTTCCATAGGCGGTTTCACCGCTCAACATCAAGGCATCCGTACGATAATAGATGGCATTGGCAATGTCCGTTACCTCCGCACGGGTGGGACGCGGATTGGAAATCATGGTATGAAGCATCTGTGTGGCAACAATCACCGGCTTCTTGGCAAGAATACACTTGCGGATGAGCACACGCTGGATGCCCGGAATACGTTCCTGCGGAACTTCAATACCGAGGTCACCGCGAGCTATCATCACACCGTCGGCTACTTCCAGAATCTCGTCTATGTTATCCACACCCTCCTGGTTCTCAATCTTTGCCACAATACGGATATCGCTGTTATGAGCGTCAAGAATCGCCTTGATGTCGAGTATATCCTGCTTATTGCGCACAAAGGAGTGGGCAATAAAGTCTATGTTCTTCTCAATGGCATAAAGGATATTGGTGCGGTCCTTCTCCGTCAGAGAAGGCAGATTTATGCGGACGCCGGGAACGTTGACGCTCTTGCGGCTGCCCAGAGTAGCCTCATTCTGTACTTCGCAGAGCAGGTAGTCGGGGGTCTTCTCTACAACGACCAACTCCAAGTCACCGTCATCAATAAGGATATGGCCGTCCACATTCAAGTCTTTGACGAAATGGGGATAGGATACCGAGATACATTCACGGGTAGTCTCCTGCTCCGGGTTGCCTACCACCTTCACGCGGTCGCCCGCCTTGAAAGGAATGGGCTCAGCCAGAACCGTCGTGCGGACCTCCGGTCCTTTCGTATCCATAAGGATAGCGATGCGGTTGGAAACCGAACGCACATTGTTAATCAACTTCTCGGCACCTTCACGGCCAAGATGTGCAGTATTCATACGTACAACATTCATACCTGCATCGAACAACTGCTTTATAAAATCAACATCACAGCGCTGGTCAGAAATCGTTGCGACAATCTTCGTTTGCTTCAATAACATAATCTATATACCTATTTTATTTAATAATCTTTTAATGCCTCCATAGCCAGACGGTAGGAGTTCAGCCCGAAACCGAGAATGACACCCTTGCAAGCGCAGGAAATCATGGACACATGACGAAAAGCCTCGCGGGCATGTACATTAGAGATATGCACCTCAATCACCGGAGAAGTGACCGAACGGATAGCATCTTGCAGAGCGATGGACGTATGGGTGTAAGCACCCGCATTCAAAATGATGCCGTCCACATCAAAACCTACCTGCTGAATCTTGTCTATCAGCTCTCCCTCAATGTTGGACTGGAAATAGTCAATCTGTACATCCGCATATTTCTTACGGAGTTCGGCAAGGTAGTCTTCAAAAGTAACGCTACCGTAAATGGAAGGTTCACGTTTGCCCAAGAGATTTATATTGGGGCCGTTAATAATCTGTATCCTCATAACACAATTTTTTATACCTTTGCGGTGCAAAGATAGTGCAAACCGAAAGCAGATGCAAATTTATTTGCAATTTGCTGAAATGCAGCCTATTTTCGCGAAGCAAAGGTAGAAAAAAGAAATGAAATCAGAAGAAAAATCCACGAATAAGGAGAAACAAACGCTGATAATCAGAAAGTACCACCAGTATCTGAAACTGGAAAAAGCACTCTCACCCAATACAGTGGATGCTTACCAAACAGACTTACAGAAGCTGCTGCACTTTCTGGAAGGAGAGGGTATCGCTATCCTTGACACTACCCTGGATGACTTGCAGCATTTTGCCTCCGGACTGCACGACATCGGCATCCATCCCCGCTCGCAGGCACGCATCTTGTCGGGCATCAAGTCATTTTTCCATTTCCTAGTCATAGCCGACTACCTGGAAGGAGACCCCAGCGAACTGTTGGAGGGTCCCAAAATCGGATTCAAGCTTCCAGAAGTATTGACGGTGGAAGAGATAGACCGCATCATCTCCGCCATTGACCTAGGCACAAACGAGGGGCAACGCAACCGGGCCATCCTCGAGACTCTATACAGTTGCGGCCTACGGGTATCGGAACTGTGCAACCTGAAAATCTCCGACTTGTATTTCGACGAAGGCTTCATCAAGGTAGAAGGTAAGGGCAGCAAACAACGCCTTGTACCTATATCGTCCCGTGCCATCAAAGAAATAAGGAACTGGTTCGTAGACCGTAATGGAGGCTGGAAAATCAAGAAAGACTTCGAGGACTATGTATTTCTGGCACGCTGGGGCAAAAACATCTCGCGCATCATGGTATTCCATCTTATCAAAGAACTGGCAGAGAAGGCCGACATCACCAAAAACATCAGCCCACACACCTTCCGCCACTCCTTTGCCACTCACCTGCTTGAAGGAGGCGCCAACCTACGCGCCATACAAAGTATGCTGGGGCACGAATCCATTGCTACAACAGAAATTTACACACACATCGACCGGAACAGATTGCGCAGTGAAATCATAGAACACCATCCCCGCAATATAAAGTATCGCAAAGAACGGGAAATTCATTAAATTATGATAAAATTACTGCGAGGGTTAACAAACTGTAATAGGATTTAATATCTTTGCGTTGTTATGTTCATGCCCAAACAGCACACTAACATGGAATAGACAAATTTCAATTACAAACAATTAATTTATACCTAAAATGACTAAGAAATTGTATCTGCCGTTTTTAATGGCAATGGTTGTTGCATTAATGACATCATGCAGCAAAAAAATGGGTGAATTGTCATCTGATTATTTCACCGTAACTCCTCAAGTTCTGGAGGCTGTAGGTGGTAAAGTTCCCGCTACAATCAACGGAAAATTCCCCGAAAAGTACTTCAACAAGAAGGCTGTGGTAGAAGTGACTCCAGTATTGAAATGGAACGGTGGCGAAGCTAAGGGTCAATCTGCCGTATTCCAAGGCGAAAAAGTGGAAGGTAACGACCAGACTATCTCTTACAAGATGGGCGGCAGCTACACGATGAAAACATCTTTCGACTATGTACCGGAAATGGCAAAATCCGAACTGTATCTGGAATTCAAGGCTACAATCGGTAAAAAGACTGTCACCATCCCTGCTGTAAAAGTAGCTGACGGTGTAATTTCCACTTCTGAGATGCTGGAACAAACATTGGGTAGCGCTAACCCCGCCAACGGTGACGACGCTTTCCAACGTATCATCAAAGAAAAGCATGACGCCAACATCATGTTCTTGATCCAACAAGCCAACGTACGCGCCAGCGAATTAAAGACTGCCAAAGAATTCGGCAAAGAAGTGAAGAACATAAACGAAGCTGCCAACAAGAAGATCAGCAACATCGAAATCTCCGCATACGCTTCTCCTGATGGTGGTGTAGACTTGAATACTACATTGGCTGAAAACCGTCAGGACAACACAGCTAAGATCATCAACAAAGATTTGAAGAAAGCCAAAATCGATGCAGCAGTAGACACCAAGTATACAGCTCAAGACTGGGAAGGTTTCCAGGAACTGGTATCCAAATCAAACATCCAAGACAAAGAATTGATTCTTCGCGTTCTTTCCATGTATCAGGATCCTGAACAAAGAGAACAAGAAATCAAAAACATCTCTTCTGTTTATAAGACTTTGGCCGACGAAATCCTGCCGCAACTGCGTCGTTCACGCCTGACTTTGAACTACGAAATCATCGGTAAGTCTGACGAAGAAATCGCAAGCCTCGCCGACAGCGATGCCAAGCAGTTGAACATCGAAGAATTGCTGTATGCCACTACCTTGACTAAAGATGCTACCAAACAAGAAGCCATCTTCACAAAAGCTACTCAAATCTACCCGAACGATTTCCGTGCTTACAACAACTTAGGTAAACTGGCTTATCAGGCTGGTGATCTTGACAAGGCTGAAAGCTACTTCAAGAAAGCTCTCTCTATCAAGGATGCTCCTGAAGTCAACATGAATCTTGGTCTGATTGCTTTGACCAAGGGTGACAAGACCGCAGCAGAAGGCTACCTGAGCAAGGCTTCCGGTTCTAAGGAGCTGAACGAGGCATTGGGTAATCTGTATGTTGCTCAAGGTCAGTACGACAAGGCTGTTAACTCATTCGGCGATACAAAAACCAACAGTGCAGCTTTGGCACAAATCCTGGCTAAGGACTACAACAAAGCAAAGAGCACATTGGCCGCTATCGAAAAGCCGGACGCTTACACTGACTACCTGATGGCTGTACTTGGCGCAAGAACCAACAATACATCTATGGTAACCAGCAGTCTGAAAAATGCCATTGCAAAAGAACCGGCTTTGGCAAAGAAAGCTGCTTCTGACCTGGAATTCGCCAAATACTTCACTAACACTGACTTTATGAATATCATCAAATAATAAAGGTTAGACTGAAAAGAACGTGCCCGGCATAGAAATATGTCGGGCATTTCTTTTTATTCACACCAAAAAGAAGTATTTTCGCGACGAAGTATCAGAAAAAGAACCGGAATGAAGAAAATCTATCTTGCATACCTTCTGCTTATTATATTGTCTGCCTGCGGCAGCAAAAACACGAATTCAGTCCACCTAAGCGGTGAAATCAAAGGGCTGGGGAATGATACCCTTTATATATATGGTACGGACAAGTTCTATAACCGTATGGACACACTGCTTGTCAAGGATGACAAGTTCTCTGCAACCCTCACCACCGACACACTTGCCTCTACATGGTTGCAATTCAGCGACGGTACGGAATATCCGCTTTACCTGGACAAAGGAGACAACATAAAGATAAAAGGTTCTGCCGCCGAGCTTACTTCACTGGAAATCACGGGAAATGTCCCCAATGAAGAACTAACCGCCTTTCAGAAAGAGTTGAAAGGCTTGAGTACTCCCTCGGAGAAAGCATTGGAAGAAAAAGCAGAAGCCTTCATCAACAACCATCCTTCTTCACTGGTAAGTATCTATCTGCTGGAGAAATATTTCGTGCAAAAACCGCAACCGGACTTCGCCTTAATCAAAGAAATGACAGCACACATGACCGGAGGCTTAAAAGACCGTCCGTATGTGGACGAACTGCTTGATCTGATCCAAGAAGAAGAGAAGATATCCATCGGGAAAACTATCCCTTACGTCAACCTGCCCAATGCCAAAGGTACACAAATCAGTCGCACCAGCTTTAAAGACAAATATCTGTTGATACATTTCTGGGCATCTTGGGACCCGCAAAGCATGGAAGCCAACGCTGCCCTGCGCCGGATTTACAAGAAAGAAGAAAAGAACAAACTATTCGCCCTCTGGGGTATTTCCTTGGACATCGACAGAAAGGAATGGGAAGAAGCAATCAAAAGAGATACCCTGAAGTGGGAACAGAGTTGTGATTTCTCCGGATGGAACACAGCGCCCATCAAGCAGCTCGCCATACAAGCATTGCCTGCCAACCTGTTCCTTAGCCCTTCCGGAAAAATTGAAGGGAAGAATATGAGTGAGGAAGACATCAAGAAGAAACTGGAGGAGATAGAGCAAAAGGAAAAAGAGAAGAAAGAGAGTGAAAAAAAACTCAAAAAACAAAACCGACGGTAGCCTATCCTGCCATCACTAACCCCTAATCACTAAAAACGTGCTCATAAAAGTTTTTGGAGCGGCTGTTCAAGGTATTGACGCAACCCTCATCACCATTGAAGTCAACAGTTCCAGAGGCTGTATGTTCCATTTAGTCGGTTTACCGGACTCTGCGGTCAAAGAAAGCCATCAACGTATCATATCTGCTTTGCAAGTCAACGGTTACCGGATGCCTACCAGTAATATCGTCATCAACATGGCACCGGCAGATATCCGCAAGGAAGGTACAGCTTACGATTTACCTTTAGCCATCGGCATACTTGCCGCCAGCGAAGTTATCCAGTCCGATAAGCTGGAACGCTATCTGTTGATGGGTGAACTAAGCCTTGATGGTAGTCTGCAACCTATCAAAGGAGCACTCCCCATTGCCATTAAGGCCAGAGAGCTGGGGTTTGAGGGTATGATAGTTCCTTGCTCGAACGCACATGAGGCCGCTGTAGTGAACAACCTAAAAGTCTACGGCGTGGAGAATATCAAAGATGTCATTGAGTTCTTCAACGGAAAACCAAAATTATCCCCGACACAAGTCAATACCCGCGAAGAGTTTTACTCCCAACAAAGCTCTTTTGAACTGGACTTTGCAGAAGTGAAAGGGCAGGAAAATGTAAAGCGAGCGCTGGAAGTAGCCGCCGCAGGCAGCCACAATATTCTTCTCATTGGGGCCCCGGGTAGCGGAAAGTCTATGCTGGCAAAACGTCTTCCCTCCATACTTCCTCCTTTATCATTGGGAGAAAGCCTGGAAACGACCAAGATTCATTCTGTTGCCGGAAAACTCGGTAAAGGTGGCGGACTTATCTCAAAACGGCCATTCCGTGATCCGCACAATTCCATTTCCACAGTAGCCATGACTGGTGGAGGCAGTTTCCCCCAACCCGGTGAAATCAGTCTGGCTCATAATGGAATCCTATACCTCGACGAACAACAGAATAAACACTTTAACCATTCGTACAAACTGATTATCAGATATTTATGAAGAATGTTAAATAATGCAACCTTTTGCATATTTGGAAACTTACAGCCGTGAAAAGTAGGGTAGGCTGGGGTTTAACCGACTGTCAGCTTAAAATATTACCCCATTCCCCTTATCTGAATCTGGAATCACTACTTGAATACCTATCTTATCAAATACTTCATCTATGTTATTCATTAGTTGTTCACCAGTAGTAACAGCACTAGCTTCTTCTCTCTGTAGCCTTATCTGTTCATTTACCAACTCTAGCAGTATATCCATAGCATAGTACATATCATTACATATATCTTCTAGTAATGTATCTGCCATTAACCCATTAACTATACTATATTCCTTATCCTTATAACCTACAATACTAGTAGGCTCTCCATTAGTCAAAGGTGTAATATAATAGAAGTTCAATCGTTTGCTAGTAGGATGAATCCACTTACAGCCTTCCCTGTATATATCCCTAATACCTAAATACTTCTCATCTAATAATTCCAATAGATAGTTAGTAGTTAGTGCATTGCCTTTTACTTTCAACTGGTTTAAAGCTCCACCCTTATCAAAGTGGTTATAGAAAGAAGTCTGGTTCTTTACTAACTGGCTAGCAAAGACTGTCATACAATTATCTATCTGCATCCTTATTTGCTGAATAGCACATAAATAGTTCTTAGACTTGCATAGTGTTATAAACCCATCATAGATAGTATTAGCTATAACTAAAGTGCCTAATGTAAAATGGCTTCTTCTAATACAATCTAATGATACCTTATAGGCTGGATTATCTATACCTTCGATAGCATCCACTATCTTTCTTCCAAACTTCTTATACTCCATACATCTTAAAATAAAAAAGGCTAGCCGAAGCTAGCCCCATTGTTTGAAGTCCTTCCAGTTACTGACCTATCAACTCCTTCAAAGCTGCTTTATCATCCTCTGTAAGAGATTGAATGTAGCGATAAGCTTTAGCCCTTCTCATTTCAGACTTCAAATTGTCGTCTGGAATCTCCAATACAGCTTTAAGATTGGCTATGTATAGTTCATATCTTGCGATATAACCTTTACATTTAGCCTTAACCTGTTCTACTGTGTCACTGTCTGTAATATACAAACCAACACCAAAAGCCTTACCTAATTCCTTGCGGTCAGTTGATACCAATACTGAAAGAACATTCACTTGTGATTCTTGATTCTGTGTCATAATATAAAAAGTTTAAATTATGCCAATACACTATTATACTGGCTATTCAGACAAATAGTGCTATCAGAATCACGATGCAAATGTACTACAAAGTAACCACATAAACAAATAGCCTGCAATCTATCACCAGACTACAGGCTAAATTTATTTACTTTCTAAATATCATCCGATAATGATAATCTACACCAAACAAGGCACCAGCAAAGGTACAAGTTTCACCAAAGGCAATAAGTACGCTGCTGTCTATTATTCCTAATGGTGCTACACAGAACCCTCCAATTAATAAACCACAGCCTACTATTACTAATACTGCTGCTGATATTAATTGTAAGTTTAGCTTATCTTCTTTTGTCATTCTGCTGATTGTTTAACTTTAATTTCTTGAATAGATGTATCTACTAATGCAATTACATCAGCCTTATTAGCTGCTGGAAGGTTATAGTTATAATTAACTAATCCCCCATCCAGTTCACAGTAGTTAGCATCACCGATATAGTTCATATCTTCAATAAGGTAGATACTAACATTATAGTTCATCTTTCCATTCATATCAATATTGAATGTACCTTCTAACTTCATTGTTCCATTATCTGTTACTACATTGTAATTTGTGTGCTGCATTTCGATAGTTGTAGCCATAGTTTTAAAATTTAAATGTGTTATTAATTAATCTATGGTAAAGATGGGTCTGGCATTGGCATAAGTGCCTGTATAGACCTCTGTAGCTGGTTATCAAACCATAAACATAGCCAGCAAATAGAAGATGTGCTATTATTATAAAGTGAACCAGTATATTTCTGTGAAGTAGTTTCATCATTAACTGTAAGTGATTTAGGTAGACCAGTAGCAGTAGCAATTTGATTGATACCTTTGTTATCCTTACATAGCTTAACTGAAATATTACTAATTGTACCACCTCTATAAGTAGAACCTACTGCACTAAATTGTAGTTCCCAATCATAGTACTTAGTATTACTTTCTCTTTGCTGTGCCTTAAAGATAATTTGCACCTTCTGACTTCCTGCTACTACATCTGCCTTAACTTGTATAGATGCCACTGGCATAGGTAAGGCTAAGAATCTATCATTAGCATTACCTGTATATGGTGAAGTAGGTGTATTAACGGCATTAGTTAAAAACTCATATACTTGTACTGTCTTACCTGCAAACTGTTGCATCTGTGTAGTCCACCAGTACAACTTCTCACTATACCAATAAGATTTAGAACCATCTGTTACTAAAGCACCTCTATGAAGGTTCAACTTACTTCCATCAGTACCATATACTGTATATATATCGTCTTTAGTAAGATAAGTTAAACTAGAAGTATCACCCCCTGGTGTACTGGATTCTATACCTGCTAGTGGTTTTTCATAAGAAGCGTGATTACTAGAAGTTACACCGCCTATATTTTGTACAGCACCATCTTTATAAGTAGCATACAAAGGCATAGCTGCACTATGTTCATAATTTCTAAAGTCACCCAATCTATAAGGGCTATTAGAACCGCCAGTAGGGTTATTGTATGTGTAGCCTTTATTTCCATTAGCCTTAATAGCACTTACTAATGAAGTAGGGTTATTTGCTTGCACTATCTCAATCCCATAGTTTCTATTCTTTAATTCTCCTAAAGTCATTGTAGATACAGTACTATGTATAGGCTTCCATTTACTCCACGGATTCACATTACTACTAGTACATAATCCACCTACATTTCTATTTGATATGCCTAATGTGTTTCCGACTAAACTTGTTGTTATACCCGAACTTGCTAAAGCCATATTATTTAGTTTTTATATTCTTTAATTCGTCTATCTCTTTTTTAAGGTCTATAATCTGTGCTTGTAATACTGCTACATATTGTGCATAGTTGACAGATAGATACTTATCTTCTGTATTATCTTCTATAACTAGTTCTGGATATAGTTCCCTTACTTCCTGTGCTATGAATCCTATACAGTCCTTACCATCCTTCTTATATGTAACAGGTTTAATGTACCCCCTATTCTTTAATGGCTGAATGTCTGTTTTAAGCCTAATATCAGAATAAGCAGTCACTTCACCTGTAGCTGTAAGTGTACCTACTTTAATGTTAGTTGGTAATTTCAAATAAGCATTACCACCACCATTTACACTAACTGCCGAACTGGTATTAGTAGCTGTAGCATCTTGAATATAAATACTTCTAGTAGTACCCCAGTTTGCCGTAGTAATGTTAGCAGTACCATTAAATGAAGTGCCGTTAATAGTTCTAGCTGTCTGTAGTTTTGTAGCACTACCAGCGTTACCACTAATACTAGCACTACTAGTAATGAATCCTGCACCATTGGTTAATTGATTAGTGTTGTTTGGTATAGCTACACTGACTGCTGCACTACCATCAAATGACTTGGATTGATAACCTGTAAAGGTTAATGTATTAGTAACCTTATTGGCTGCTGCTACAGTGGCACTACTAGTAATGAACCCACTATTATTAGTCAAGTGGCTAGTATGTGTTGGTATATTAACCGTTTGATTGGAACTACCATCAAACGACTTTGCAGCAAATGTACCACCTGTAAAAGCCAGAGTACTATTTACTTTATTGGCACTAGTTGCAGCACCGCCAGCACTGGAAGAACCTGCATAGCTATGTGAATGCCCTTCCAAACTAACTTTAATTCCTTTAAATCTTAGTCCATCACTTTTCAAACTCATCAATTCAGTAGTTGTACTTCCACTTACTTGTAACCATTTAAAGTACTCATTACCATTATCAGCCATCTTCATCCAGCCATAGCTGTCAGCATCACTATCACCTGTATTTTTAAAACCTATTGAAAAGCTATCAGTGTTCCTATTCCACGTTAAAGTAGAATCTGTAGAGAATATAACATTACCAGTCAAAGTACCACCATTCAAAGGAAGATAGCTATGACTATGTGAACTGGCTGCTGCACCTACACTAGCTGCTGTTATATTGAAACTCTTTGCAGCACTACCATCATAAGCACCCTGTGAAGTACCATTCAAGCTAATAGTAAGTGCATTAGGATTCTTTAAAGCAGAAGGTACTGTAGGATATGCTGGTAAGCTGATAGTATTTCCACTTATATTATAGCTTGTTGAACCTACTTTAACTGTACTAGCGTAATTGTGAGTATGTGAACTAGGTGCAAATGTAGATGGTTTACCACTTATTTCAGCCCAAGTATATGAAGGTTTATTAGCCCCAATCCAGCTTGGTTTACCTTCCAAGTCTGCCCAATTAGTAACGCCACCTTCACCCTTAGAATCAATCAATTCCCTTAGAATCCTACCTTGATTGGCTGAAAGTGCTGCATCTGTAGCCGTACTGGTTAAAGCATCTACTATAGTAATACTACCACTTCCACCAGAAGCACCTGCACCATAGGCTGAAACTTCCTTCTCACCGATAACATTTACTTTAACCTTCAAATCTCCATTGGAATCAAAGTAAAAAGCTTTATTCCAGTTAGTTACTACACCATCCCAATTAGTAACCTTAGCAGATGTTATTCCATCCAATACAGACTTATTAGAATGTGTATGCTTCTTATTATTAGCATCATTCCAGTTAGTTCTTTCCGTACTGGTAATATGTAATGTTGTGTTACTTGTATGTGCGTTAAAGTCTGTAGAACTAACTGCACCCAAACTAGATAAAGTAGGATAAGCTGGTAAACTAATAACATTGCTAGCAGCATTATAAGCAGTATTACCTACCTTAACCGAACTGGCATAATTATGTGTATGTTCAGAAGGTGTAAAGGTGCTAGGTTTACCAGTAATCTCATTCCAACTATAGGAAGGTTTTGTAGATGTTATCCAACTAGGTTTATCGGTTATATCTTCCCAGCTAGAAACAGCACCTTTAGAATCTATCATATCTTTAAGGATTCTACCCATATTAGCACTTAAAGCACAGTCAGTAGCTGTACTGGTAAGTGCATCCACTATAGTTACAGTTCCAGCACCCGAAGTAGTTCCAGCACCATAAGCACTAATTTCTTTCTCGCCTATTACATTAACTTTTGCTCTTAAATCACCTGCACTATCAAAGTAAAATGCCTTGTCCCATACAGCTTTATCTAGCTTGTTATTCCAACTAGTAAGATTGGCTTCTGTTATCTTGTCTAATGTAGTCTTGTTAGTATGTGTGTGGTTGTTCTCATTCCACTTAGCTATATTAGCATCTGTAAGTGCTGCTGGCTTCCCTTCTATATTAGTCCAAGTAACCTTAGTACCATTAACAGTACCATCACCATTAACCCACTTCTTAGAAGTTGCATCATACTTTAAAATCTGTCCGTCTGCCAGATTGGTTAGTGTTACATCTTCCAATTTAGATAATAGTGTACTACCACCAGTTCCAGCTTCTAATATCATCTCTCTTAATATCCTGCCTTGATTGGCTGATAAAGCAGCATCTACAGCTACAGAATCCAAACCATCATAAATAGTAACTGAACCTGTAGAAGTGCTTCCACCACCTGTAGAGCCTTGACCATAAGCAGTAATTTCACCTTCACCAATTAAGTTTCCAGTAAACACTACCTTTGATAAATCTACAGTATAAGAACCATCACCATTATTAACAGCAGGTAGAAAGTTCCCACTTAAAGAAGAACTTCCCCCACCACCGCCAACATTAGTAACAGCTACATTACTGGCATTAATTACACCGTTACGAAATGTCTTATTTATGTTTGTTCTTGTAAATTGCATATTACTTCTTCTCTATTAACCGTATTTCCTGCTTACATAATCTATAATCTGTAGTAATACTATCCACTATAAAGGTTTTATTTGGAAGATGGTTATCAGTCATAGTAGCATATACTTTAAACTTGTTCTGTAGGTTCAGATTCAGAATAGCAGAAGGTGTATTATATTGTGTTACTAGCCTATATATAAGATGTTCTTCCAGTCTATACATCTGCTTAGTAGCCTTATTGTATACGTTATCCAGATAAGTAAAGCTAGTACTATCAGCACTATAGCAAACTGCACTGTAGTTACATTCCTTATTATCCCAAGTACATATAGCAAATTCTTCTGAATCCATCTCATTTACAAAGTCCTCGTTTATGATGTTGCTGTATTCAGTATCACTATCCTTTTCTTCTTCCTTCTGGAAGTTCTGAACTTTAGCCTGTATATCGAAGTCAGATAACCAAACAGCATCACATCTATAGCTATTATCTACTTTGTGTGGATGGTATAAAGTAAATGTAGGTTTACCAGTAATTACTTCATTAGTATTAGGCATCGGAATAGCATAACCTTCACCATCTATCCCCATATTCCAAGTAATGTTATTTTTAACTGGGAATATCCTGTTAATACAATGGTCTGACTGTCCTTGATTATCAAAGTATAATTTGAATGTACTATCTGTAGTAGTCCACCTAGAACCATTCCAGTACATACTACCATACTTTAACTTACAGTCTATGTAAAGATTATCTGGATTGAAGTCATCATTCTTGTTACTATACCCCTGCATTATATACATTTCAGATTCCCTATCCATAAATAGGAAGTTACCCTTAATAATCAGATAGGTAGAACCACCAATGAAGCTAACATTATTATCATTTACTTCCAGTTCAAACAATGGTCTTAGTTTACCATCATAAGTATTATGAACGTGTAACAGTACATAGTCTGTAAAATTAATATTATTGTACTTCTTATTAAAATCAGTAACCTTATCAAAGAAGGCTTTACAGATAGTAGCACCTACATAGTTCTGTGTAGTAGCATAGTTAATAGTAGAAGGTGCTGATACTTGTGCTAATGTAGCCTTATTGTAATAGTAGCATTTATAGTTGCTGTTCTTTAGATACTTAAAGAAACATTTGTGCATACCACCTTTACCATCTTCATTTACTTCCTGCACATAAGACCAGCTACCACCATAGTTGGTTAAATAGTTCTCATCCCAGATACTAGGTATAATGCTGTCAAAGCTATATAGACTGTCTTTAACAGTAACCTTATTATATACATTATCTAAGGATAACTGACCGCCATTTTCAACATAATCACTAGCTTCTATTTCCTTAAACTGCTGTAATGTAACCTTAGTGGACGCTGTACTACCAATGGTAAACTTATAGTAAGTATTAATTCCATTTTTAATAGCATCATAATCCAAGAAGTAAACTTTATCACCATCAGCCACAGCAGTTACATTAAGGTATTTACAAACTTCTTCCAGAACTTCCTGCATAGTCATAGGTTCATCATCTTCATCAAAGAAGTTCTGTTCACTGATATACATCTTACTAGGTAGACAAAAGTCAGATGTAGCATTTAATTGTGTATTATCCGAAATATAGAAAGAGCTATAAGCATTACATTTACTAAGCAGATGGTTTATAATCTGGGTAAATGAAACTATATCTTTCTTACTGCCTATAATGGTGTACTTATAATACTGTAATGTGCTAAGTGCATCTATGGCTTCTACCTCTATTTCTTCTAATTCATTCTCATAGCCTTGACTGTATAGATTGGGTGTTACATACCCAACCCATACAATACCACTAGCACTACTAAGAACTACCTTATTCTGTTGTGCTGTACTACTATACAAATCAAACTTATAATCGTCTGTAATCATTCCTATAGTAGCACTGCTATACTTACAAGGTTTATATAAATGTGAATCAGAAGTTTCTAACTCAGTTATGAATGGTGTAGCAGATAAAGTAATGTTCTGCACTTCTCCAGAACCTATTTCCAATGTGTATAGCTTCTCATTTATATCATAGAATTGTGCCGTATATTTCATCTTACTTTAGCTGTTTTATTATTGTAATTGGCTAGAACTCCTACAAGTTCCTTGCCTCTAATCTTAAACTCTACCTGACCACCGCCAGCAGAACCCATAACCCCATTACCATTAAGCAGGTTAAACAGATTCCTTTGCTGTCTGTTATTAAGAATCATTTCACCAGCATTTACCCTAGCTAGGTTCATATCTCCAATAGTACTATTACCAGCGAATATACCACCAGTACTAAAGGAAGGAATACTAGCCAAAGCTGCTACTACAGCCGCTGCTGCTGCACCTGCCAACAACCATCCTACAAACGGTGTTTGAGCTGCACTGGCTACACCACTGGCAATAGCTTCACCTTTCTTGGCTGTAGTTAATGCTACAATTTGTGGAATAGCTGCCGCCACAGCACTAATCAAATTAGCACCCCAACTTAACCAAGCTGCTGCACCTTCATTAGTCATATTGGTTACAGAACCCATAATAGAAGCTATTGCACCTAAACTTTGTGCATACTCATTATTCAGTTTGATATTCTTATTAGTAATCAATACTTAGTTAATTTTTAGTTTAGAGACTCATTTATAATATATTACGTCATATATACAGCACCTCTGACAGGAACTTGTACACCTGTCAGACAACCATAAACAACGAATCTTAAAATAGATGGGAATAATAGCCTGAAAGACTGAAAATAAGCGTCTAAAAAAATTGGCCAAGTCGCTAAAAATTAGTAAATTAGCAGTTGCCAGACAAACCAATTTGCTAATGGAAATTCAGCCACTTGACCAGCTCACCAAGATCATCAATGATGCCCTTGATGGCACTGCAAAGTTACGCAAAAGTTTTAAAACTTTCTTCGTCATTACTTCAATTCTTTTCCTAAGCATGACGAAACGTAAGAACTTCACCCAAATGGCGCTGTCCAGCGACTGCTGCGAGAGCCGTTTCAGACAGAACTTCCGGAAGAAGTTTGACTGGGTGGGATATAACCTTGCGTACTGCAGGGAGAAACTCCAGCACAGGATTGCCATCGCCATCGACCCGAGCTACATTCCCAAGTCGGGAAAGCACACTCCCGGCACGGGATACTTCTGGAGTGGATGCGCATCTGCCGCGAAATGGGGGCTTGAGATTCTGGGCATAGCGCTTGTTGATGCCGATGAGCGTGATGCCGTACATCTCAGGGCTGTGCAGACGGTGGACATCGTGTCCAGAGGCCGTCCTCCCAAGTACCTGGCGGGCATGGATGATCCAAATTCACTGCTGGCATGGTATCTTAAGGTCATTGCCTCTCAGAAAGATGCACTTTGGAAAGTCTGCAAGACGGTAGTTGCTGATGCCTATTTCTCGAAGAAACCTTTTGTGGATGGTCTCATTGCTTTGGGATTCAACCTTATAAGCAGATTCAGGAGCGATGTAAGACTGCGTTATCTTTATGATGGTCCCAAGACCGGCAAGCGTGGAAGACCTAAGGTCTATGGTGACAGGGTGGACATCAGGAATCTCGACATGAATGCGTTTGTGAGTGAAGACATCACCTCGGATGACAAGGTGGTAACACTCTATTCTGCGGTTGTCTGGTCGGCAGGTCTCAAGCGCAAGGTCAAGGTGGTCATTGTTGACTGCCTCGAGCCAGGCAGGAAGACTCAGGAGAGGAAGGTGTTCTTCTCTACAGACACCTCGATGTCTGCCAGAGACATCATGGACATCTACCGAACCCGATTCCAGATTGAGTACCTTTACCGCGATGCAAAGCAGTTTACCGGACTCGCCCACTGCCAGTCACGGAAGAGGGAATCACTGGACTTTGCGTTCAACATGTCGCTCTCCTCTGTCAACGTGGCAAGGGCTTTTGCCCGGAGTTGCGGCGTGCATCTTTCTGTCTCCAATGTAAAGACGCTGATTCATAATGCGGATATGATACAGAGATTTATTCGTATGTCTGGAAAGCACCCACACAGGCTATTAAATACCAACGATTTCAAAGAACTCTTATATTATGGCGTCTCGGACGCTGCGTGATTATCCAAAATTTAACGAACTATTGAGTAATAGGACTTTCAAACTTTGGAAGTGAAGTAGGTATTTCTGGCTTCCTAGCTACATCTGCTAAACTGCTTCTTTCATCATCCAGCTTTACATTAGGTGCATTAGGATATTTGTACTGGAACTCTATCACCCTCTTTTGTTCTGTAAGTGCCTCTAATTCAGCATTGATTCTTATCCTGTCTTCATTACTAATAGCTAGGTTTAATTCCTTTCTTACAGATGCTATCTGTGCATCCAGTTCTGCTAATGAACCAGCAGGAATAACAGGCTTTACAGGTAACTTTACTTCTGTCTTATTGGTGGTAGTTCCTGTGAATACTTTAAATCCTTCCAATGATTCTACTGACTTAAAACCTTCCATCTTAGCCATACTGTTATTATATTCATTGGCAGTTTCATTATATTCTCTGGCTGTACTCTTTAATGCTGAATTTAACTGGTAATACTGCTGAATCTTTGCAGCTATATCCTTTAATTCATCATCACTATACTTTTCCAGCATAGTATGAATAATAAGATTCTGCTTCTGTGATTCAGCTAAAGCATCCTTCTGTTCCTGTGACCAGTCCTTTCTTTTAGCATTAGCTTGATAGTTAGCTGTACCATTCTTAGCCCTAGATTTAACCTCATCCCTCTTAGCAGGGTCTAACAAATCCGCTTCAAATGCTTTAAGCATATCTTCCATAGTTACAGTAATATTAGCATTCGTTCTAGCTTCTACAGCTTTAGATGCTGAATTAATAAGTTCTTCCTGTAACCTAATGTTAGCTGCTTGTTGTTCCTGTAGTGTTATTCTCCATTTATCAAAGGCAGCATTCCTTTGGTCAGCAGGTGCAAACTTATTCTTAGCTATATATTGTGCATCCGCTATTTCCGACTGGCTCTTAGCACTGAATACACCATAACTAATTTGTGTGTTTCCTAACTGGTCTAATGCAGCATAAGCTTCCTTAGCCTTATCTATCATATCTCCCAGACCAGTAAGAAAGTTGGATAGATTTCCACTACCCAAGCTATAAAAGAACTCATCCACAGAAGTTTTTAAAGCAGCCATATTACTGGCTGTCATATCGCCTAAAGTCTGACTGGAATTAAGAACCTTATTAAATGCTTCTCCAGCAGTCATAGCTATACCTAGAACACCAGCAAATCTTCCTATAGTGGCTGTGATATTCCTGCCTACCTGCTGAAACTGTTGTACTTGTTGTGTGGAACGTCTTATATTATTATCGAATTGACTACTATTAAGAAGTAGTCTGGTTACTAAATCAGCCATATTTAATTGTGTATTGTATATTGTTTAGCTTTCTCTTTCAATCTCTTAATATCTTCATTACTAATAGATGTTTCTTCTGTAGTATCATTATCCCAAGTAAACTGCATTATATCAGTAGGCTTTAATTTCTTGGTACTGTTACATTGTGCAATTACATAAGCTATCATTCTAGCCTGTTCCCAGCTATTCCTGTCCTTCTTATGTAAATTGTTTATCAATGGTTCTAACTCATACATCTGCATCTTGTCTAGTACATATTCTGGGTCTAGTCCACCTTCTATTACTAAAGTTGAATATATCTCCTTAGTGGTTAGGACTTTTTTTTAGCATCTGCATTATTAGTAATAAATAGCTGTTGTTTCTCCAGTTCCTTCTTTAAGAAGTTCTGGAACTCCAGCATAATACTCATATCTTCATCTATGGATTCTATCAGTTCTTCAAAGGTTAGTGAACTGTCTGGATTATTAGCCAGTAAGACACAGTAGAAGAATAGATATTCATCTGTGATAGTCTTTAACTCAAATGCCTTACCTGTAATCTGTTCATAGATAAATAAGGCTCTAAGAGTATATTTCAGTTTGTAGTTTTGTCCTTTAATAGTCATATTAATAAGTATTAAAAAAAGAAGCCTTTACACCTCCATAACCTAGAGATATAAAGGCTCTATATTAAGCAGTAGCAGCCTTTGTAAGTGCTCCCACGCCTTCAAATGAAGCTGTAAAGGTTGCATTATCACCATTAGGTGCATTGGCTTCAAGTGCTGTAATAATAACATTACCCGAATATGTTCCAGTAGTGGCTGGCAACCATCCCCCTTCTGGCACTTCGTCCTTCTTTGTTGAATAATCTTTCTCCAAGCAGAATACAGCCTTAATAGGTGTTCTGGCTGTCAGCTTATCAAATAACTGGTCAAAAGTCATACCTTCACCATCATTAGAATAAAGGTTCTCGGTACTACAGTTCCAGCTAATCTTTCTAGCAGCCTTAGCTACCCATTTACCACCGCTATCCTTAGAAGTGGTTTCTACTGTTTCTACATTTATACTTAGTTTGTGGCTAGTGGCAAATGCTATAGACTTATCGTCAATAAATAGCATTAAGTCACCACCGTTAATTACTTGTCCTGCCATTTGTCTTTATATTGAATGTAAGGTTCTGAATGAATGTATCTTCTATATAATCCTCATCTGCATTTGTCATTCTAATATCGTGTATGTTAATACCAGAATAGTTACCCTTCTTACCTTGTAAGGCATCTTTAACCAAGTCAGCAATTTCTATAGATTCATTGTACTTATCAGAAGCTATAACCACTTCCACATAAGTATCTTCACTATATATAAACCTATCCTTACTATCAGATGGTTCTATGCTTGTTCTTCTGTAAACAATGAATGGAAATGTAGTACCTGTATCAGCTATTAAAGGGTAAATTTTATGTCCTACACTATCTATAACCTTTGCATCATTACTAAGGATATTATAGATAGCTTTACCTACTTGTAAACTCATCGTCTGTTCCTATTAGCTATTCTCTGAATTGACTGGCTTATAAGGTTATCCATATTATCAAAGATTTCCCTTTCCTTATTGGCTTTAGCTGTTCTAAAGAAATGTACTGCATTAATACTACCTCTATTGGCTGCTGCTCTCTGCCTTCTAATAGGATTCCGACCTCTAACAGATGCAGTATTACTACCAGTGGTTCTTCTAACTCTAGTACCCATTTCAAAGAACTTTAATCTAAAGTCCCCCATAATATGTACCTTAGCTTCTTCTCCGTTTCTATCAGCATTAGCTTTGATTCCACTTATTAAGGTCTTACCATTCCACCAGTTTCTACTAGAAGCTGCTCTGCCTAAAGTCTGCCTTAGCTGTCTTTTAGTTTCACCGACTAAGATACCAGCACCCTTTCTTAAAGCACTTCTATAGACCTGTCTTTGCTGTCTACTAGTCAAATCTGCAAACATAGAAGTAACCTGTCTGGCATCTACTTCTATATTATTCATTTATCAATTCAGTTACTATAGTTATTGATTGCTTATATAATTCTCGATTAATACTAAGAATCCTGTACTTATTGCCATTCCAAATAATTCGCATTTGCTCATTAACTTTGTGATATAGCCTTATAGTAAAGGTAACTGTATAGCAGTGGATTATTTCATTATTCTGGTTCTGTCTGTTTCCAGAATTATAAGCAACCTGCGCTCTGGTATTTATAGCATCCTTCCAGTCTATACCATTAGCCCCATATACATCTTTTAGTGTTATAGGTTCTTGTATGGTAATTGGATAATTTAATAGTCCTGCCCTCATTTTATTTCATAGTGTTTATAAAGTCCTATAAGATATTCATAACTATAAGGCAGTTTAACTACCGTACCAAATGCTACAGGCTCTCTATTAGCATATAAGTTACCTATCATTAGTAACATAGCGTGAATTATAGCAGGTGGTAAAGTACCACCTACTTCTAATTCATCTAAAGCTATGTCTAAATGTTTAGATACTGAATCCTCTGCTACAGCTATTAAGTCCAGAATGTACATATCATCTGCCCTAAAATCCTCATCTACTAGCAGGTGTTTCTTTGCTTGTTCTAAAGTTATATACATAGCTTACTACTTATTAAATAGACTATAATTAGGCTTTTAAAACCTTCTTCACAAAAGCATCTGCCCTTCTAGGCTTAGCATCAAAGTAAGCATTGATAACAAGTCTTACTTTACCGTTAGCAGCCTGTGTATATGGGTCTACTGTTAAATCAATTCCACCCCATTGACCGATAACCAAATCAGCGAAGTTACCATAAACAATACCCTTACCTGCAACAGCAGAAGTACAAAGAACTGGATAACCGTTTACCTCATTACCTTCCATCAGATACTTACCAGTATCAGTACCCTTGTCAGTAGTCTTTAAATCAGCCTTAGCAGAAGGTGAAACAATAAACTTAATATTACCTCTTACATTCTTAGCTTCCAAATCAGCTTCCATCTTAACAATATCTTTGTAAGTCACATTAGCTGCATCAGCAGTAACACCATTAAGCATACCAGCAGGTTTCTTTGCATCACCAGCTTCACTACCCAAAATAGTAGCTTCAAGTTTATTAGCAATAGCTGAAACAATATCTCTCTTTAGCATTTCCTCAGCAGAATTAGAGTCTTGAATTAAGAATTGCTTAGATACGTCGATATAAGCAGTAAGTCTTTTAGGTTCTAGGTTTACTTCTGAGAATGTACCACCGCCATTAGAAGCAGCATCTACTTCACCTGCCCAACCTACATTTGAACCAGAATAAACAGGAATAGATACATTACCTACTAAACCAGTCATATAAGAAGCACCAGCCTGTGCTAATACTAGACTTGCTCTCAATGGCTCTAGAATACCTAACTTATCTTCTGCTACATTCTCCTGTCCTGCTGTAGCTACAGTAGCTTTAATATCACCTCTTTCCTCAATAGGAAGTACAATCTGTCCGCTATAAGACTGACCAGCCTTTCTCATTTCAGAGATACCAGCAGTTACTACTTCTTGTGCTCTCTCGTCTAATTGTCTGTTATTGGCTACATCATTGATAGCCTTTAAAAGTGAAAACTTTTCCTTCATAGTATTAGTTGTATGTGTTGTTTGTTTAAGGTTATCTTCTTCAATCTTTCTAATCTGAATATCTATATCTGACACTTCTTTAGTAAGTGCATCAAGTTCTACCTGCTCGCCAGCATTTAACTTCCTTACTTCCTTCTCTGCACCAGATATAATTTCCTCTGCTCTCTTTTTAAGCAGTTCCTTTTTGTCCAGTAGTTCTAAGGTGTTCATTAGTTTAACTTACTCCTAAGTCCAGCGAAGTAATCTTTTAAATCCTCGCTCTCTAAATCCTGCATCTTTCTTAATGCTACAGATGTATCTGGATATGCTTCTTTATATACAGGTGATACATCGAATAATTCTTTGAAACTATTGATAGTTCTTAAATAACTACCATCTTCTTTCTTAGTCCAAGTATCTTTGTCAATAGTAAAGGCAAATGAAGAAGTACTAATATCTCCCCTTCTAAGACCTTCTAACAGTTCATCACCTAAAGCAGTGTTAGGTGCTTCAAACCTGTATTTAAGTCCAATATCATCTATAGTTAATTCTAGGCTTCCAGTACCATATTTAGACCTGGCTAATATACCTCTATCCTCATTGTGATTCAGTAAGCATAGTATATCAGACTTTTCTAAAATACCTTCTAAGGCTGTAGGTTCTATTACTTCAGTAAAGCCACCTAAATCCCTAGACTGCTTACCGAATACTAAAGCATACCCTTCTACAGTCCTAGAATCCATCTTTACAATTTCATTACAGTTTCTTAGTTCTCTCATTGTGTTGTTATTATTCTAATAGAATCCAACCTGTATTATCTATTTGATACTGTAATGCTGCTACTTGCTCTTTAAGCAGTCTGTTCTGTTCCTCTAAAGATGTAACATATTGTCTTAGTGTGGAATCATCATAGTTACTAAGACTAGCTAGTTTTTCTTTCTCTGGTGTTGTATAGTCATTAGTAGATAACTGTTTGCCTTCCACTTTATCTACTTTAATATTGACAGCTTCTCTAATATCTGAATCATCATAAACAGTATCAGTAAATTTAGCATTAGCAGGTACATCACATTCTACTGTATGTCCGTTTACAGTATCAGCATTACCACCATCAGCAGGAACTTTAGTAGGAATACTATCCTTTACCTTTTTTAGTTCATCCTGTAAATCGGTCTGCTTAGTAATATCACCTTCTATAGTACCCCATACAGCATTAACTGTACTACCAATCTTGGCACTGATTCTATCCAGTTCTAATACTCCTTCTTTAGTTGCTCTCTGTAGTTCCATTACTTCAAATAATAATTAGTCTGCCCCTTTACTACCTCATCATAATAAGCATCATTAAACATAGCATTAGGACTTTTAAAGCTGTAGCTGTAATAGATTAGTCCAGATTGTAGCTTATCTAGGTCAGATGAATTAATAACCGCCTTATCTATTCTATCTTCTTCTACTATACCAGTCAAATCACCACCTTTAAAACTACATTCTATAAACTCTGCTGGGTTTGTGGTGTAAAGTCTAAGTATAAATTCAGAAGTGTTTCTTACCCTAAATGGAATACCGTCCTTATCTTCCAACTTAATATTGAATACTAAGTCAGTTCCCTTGTAAATTGTCTGTATCATTGATTATATTGTTATTAGATGGAATGTTATTAGCAGCATTTTTAATCTCCATCAGATTCACTTGTACGAAATGGGAATCTCCACCATCTATAGCAGGTAAATCCAACTGCTTTCTAATCTCATTGGCACTAACCACACCGATATTAAATAGTGTATTGTAGTAGTTTGCTAAAGATTGTTTGTCTGCTCTTAGTAATACAGAAGTATCAAATCTTACATCTATTCTACTCCTTTCAGAAGGCTTGTACAGCTTCCTTTCAAACTCTAATTCTATCTTCTCTAGTAATGGTGATAATGTATCAGTAAGAAAAGCCAGCTGGGTAGCCTCAACAGTACTATAACTGCTCTTGGATAAGTCAAATGCTTTTACAGGTGATACCCCGAAGAACCTACAAATATCAATTACATTAAACTGTCTGGTTTCTAATAGTTGTGCATCAGCAGGATTCACTGTAATAGGCTGGAAATCCATATTACCTTCTAATACAGCTACTCCATTAGGTGTACCAGTAGTAGGACTAAAAGCAGTCTGCCAGCTAGTTTTTAAGTCTGCCTTCTGCTTACCAGTTAAAGTAGATTGTACTTTAAGAATACCAGCCAGATTAGCACCACCTTTAAAGAATCCTTGTGCGTGTGATTCGGAATCTGTAGCCAGTCCTAAAGTCTGTCTGGCGTGTTGTAAAGTACTAATTCCAGTAATACCATCATAACTAAAGTTCAGTATATGAATCATATTGCAAGGCTCTACAAGTCCTTTAATACCTACAACACTATATCTAATTCCGTCCTTCTGTTCAGTAATAGTAACATAATCTGGCTGTAAATAATGAAGTGCTACTGCATCTCCTTTAGCATCTCTTTCTATATAAGCATATCCATTGCCTTTAAGCAGTGTGCTTACTATCAAAGTCTTTATGAAAGTAAACCTGCTCATCTTATTATTCGGCTCTTTGTTCAGTAAGTAGTAGGTAGGATGCTTAATAAACTTCTCCTTATAACCAGAATCAGTAATATAATATGGCTCTAATGGAAGCTGTGCTACTGCATCACTAATAACATCTACACACCTGTAGACTGTAGATAACAGCATAGCCTTATTAGTGGTATAACCGCCATTCATATTATACATTAGGGAATCACAGAATAACCCTCTGGTTTCCTGTTCTGGTTCTTTAATTTTAGATATTTGAAAATTCCAGTTAAATAGTTTCATATTTTTTATACCTTTGTGCGTTATTCTAAAATATCAATAATATGCACTGCAAGAAATGTGGTAAAGAAATAGCAAGCGATTCTAAGTTTTGCCAATATTGTGGGGAAGCACAAACTGGTGAAACGAATAAGAAAATAGTAATCCAGATTCCAGATATAGAAGTTAAAACTAATCCTAAATGGAAAAGAGTTATAAAGAAGATTTTACTAGTGCTTTATATTCTTGCGTGTCTTTTTGTAGTAATGCTTGTAAACAGTGAAGCATTTGTAGGTGAACCGATTGGTTCGGCAATAGCAGCAGTGTTATGTATCATAATACTACCTCTACTTGTGTATATTATTCTTTTACGTCTGGTTAGATGGATATTTAAATAGTAACAATCTCATTGCTAAATCTAGGACACCGCAAAAACATTCCTAATGCCTGTATCATTGCTATAGTTCCATCTATCTTCTTCTTATCTACTGCCTTATTCGGTTTAACATTACCATTATAATCAGACTTCAAAGTAACATTTCTAAAGCAGTACCTATTTATTTCATTGTTATCAATAACTGCCTTACCAGATAGTATCAGCCTTTCCAGTTCTCTAGTAGGCATATTAAAGTTACCTAGTGTTTGTGGATATTCTTCTAATGGTAATCCCTGCTCTGTAGAATCTATAGCCCATTGTGTAGCATTATACTTGTCATATCCTACAGACTGGATATTAACTACATCAGCATATCTAAGCATATCAGTAGTTATATAGTCATAATCGGTAACATTACCACTGGTAACAGTAAGATACCCCTGCTGCTTCCAGTATTTGTAAAGTTCCTTATCTGCCTTATCCTTTAATGCCGATTCTGGAAGATAGTAATGTGTTTTGAAGTGGTAAGTACCATCCAGTACTACTAAGTAAGCTACAGCAGTCAAATCCGAAGTAGCAGCTAAATCCACACCTACATAGCAATCTATACCAGCAAACTTATTAAGGTCTACTTCCTGACTGCACTTAATAATATAGTCCTCTGGTAGCCACACATTAGAACTATCACACCATAAATTCAAAGTCTTAGTTTTAACTCCAACTTCATCAGCAGGGTTATTTATTGCCTGTTGTACCTGTCCCCTAATGTATTTGGAAGTAACTGTAATATCCAAGTTTGGTGCACATTTAACCCAGTTCTCTTCATCTCTCCAATCATCATCAGCATCTAAGGAATAGATAGCTATAAACATTTCATCATCTACCTTTAAGCCATTAAGCACTTCTATAGCTACGGTTCTTAATTGGTAACAGGGTAAAGTTTTATCGAAGCCAGCAGTAGTAATAGTACAAAGATGTGGATTCATTCTCATCCCCATACTGGACTTAATAACATCACGTACTTTACTATTCTTAGCAGCGTGATATTCATCCAATAAACCAAAGCTGGCATTAAATCCATCCAGCTTACTATCATCAGCAGCCAATACTTTCAACTTGGAATTAGTAAGGTTAAACAGAATATCAGCTCTATAGGCTGTAAGATACTTGCCTTTAGAATCCAATCCCTTACTAAACTTGCTACACATATCAAAGGCTATCTTAGCCTGCTCTTTACTATTAGCAGCCAGTAATACTTCTGCACCATCTTCACCATCAGCTATTAAATAATACAAGCATAAAGCAGCAGCTAAAGCTGTCTTACCCTGCTTTCTACTTACTTCTATATAGCTGCTAGTATATCTTCTGGTAGTAGTTCCCTTCCAGTAGAATCCAACTATATTAGCTATTATAAACTGCTGCCATCCTTCTAAAGTGAATGGTTTACCAGAATGTCTACCTGTATAATGCTTCAATGTGCTAATGAACAGAATGGCTCTATCTACCTTGTCCTCTTTAAATTCCAAATCATCCCTTTTAAGGTCATTCTGGAATCTCTTACAAGCCAGCTTAATAGTTTCACCAGCTATTATTTCACCATTAAGAACCCTACTACAATATTCATAGTAAAGTTTGGTATTCATTACCTAGTTTCCTTTCCTTCCTTTATAAACTGCTCAAATGGATTATACCCGTCCTGTTCTATTTTAGGCAATTTAGTTCTAGCCTTAGCTGTTAGTCCGAACTCCAGCATAACTTTCATAGCTTGCGTTTGAGCATCTTTAGCAATCTTAATAGCTGGGTGCGGTGCAATGTTACCCCTATCACTGGTAACAGTCAAACCTTCATCTTCTAACTGTTTGGATGCCTTAATGAACATACTGTAGTTTCTAGCCAGCATTGTTAAAGCTGCACTATCCACATTCTCTAACATACCAGTACTATCCAGCTGTTCCAGTACATTCTGCATATATACCTTAGCATCCTTTTCAATGTCCTTTGGAATAGTGTAATTTATCATATTATAGTCTATTTAATTTTTATAATTTATAAAGCTATGCAATGGCTCTAATTGACTTATAATCACTACAATACAATTATCAAAGAATGTGAATTATTTATTTGGAAGTCTGTTAAGATGTTAGTAGATTTGTAATACAATTAAAGGCTAAACTATGGAAAGAAGAAGTAATTACCCAATAGAAATTAAAGCTAAAATAGACCTAAATACTGACCTGCTACTAACGGAACTACAGCAATTACTAGGCAAAGACAGGTCTAAACTACTAAGATTGATAATAGCAGATTTCTTTAATAGAAATATTGATATTATAGATGAACATACTAACCACAAATCAGATAAAGCACCACTGATAGAAGCCATACTAAAGGACTTCTTCAATTATAACAGGGAAACCATTAACCAGTACATTAAATTCAAGAATGATAAGACCACCTAAATCAGTCCTACTACAATATGTTTATGATTACGGACTAGACAAAGCAGCAGCATTATTTCACATTGATATAGAAACAGCAGATAAGATAATTAACTGGAAGCCACAATATGACCAGTACAGCTACAATACAGTAATAGATAAGCCACTTCATAGAAATGCTTCTAAAATAGCTGATATAATAGCCAAACATTATCCCGAATTAGTAAAGCAATACACCACATACTATAAAGATACTATCTATATGTCCCAGACTGTAGAAGACTTCCTACAGAAAGCAGTAATAAGATGTATGGAAGTAGGGCTAGAAGATGTAACAGAAGAATCTGTATTAGCATTACTAAGAGTACAATTCAATACTATAAGATGCTATGCTAAGAAGTCCAGCTATACAATGAATAGTAAATTAGCACCATTGGAAGTACAGAATGAAGAAGGTGAATACATAATACTATCAGAACTATATGCCATACCTAAAGAAACCGAATAAGCAGCCTTCCAGAACATTTAACAGGGAAGAAAGACAGAAGATATACCAATCTACCAAATGGAAGGAATTAAGACTAGCTAAGCTAATGCAGCAGCCATTATGTGAACTCTGTTTAGCCAAAGGCATTATTAAGCCAGCAGAAGATATTCACCACATAGATTCCTTTATGAATTATACTGGCACTAAAAGACTAGCCAAAGCATTTGACTTTAATAACCTTATGTCTATTTGTAAAGAGTGCCACGCAAAAGAACATCACTATGAACATTAAATTAAGCATACCAGTATTACAAGCATTAACCAATAATGAAGCATTTACTTACTTCTGCACATTAGTAGCCATTAGTAAGAATCCAGATAGTACTATTAAAGATATAGTAAGAATAACTGGTGTTAGTGAAACTACCATCTTTAACCATCTAAAGAAGTTTGAAGAAGTAGCCAACCTAACAATAGATAGAACTGGATGCAGTAATAAGTATAGCTATACAGAACCTACCAAGTTCTTTGTAACCATAGATAGCAGCCTGTTAGATACAGATGTAGATAGAAATGTTATCGGCTTCTTAATCCGATTCAAATGCTGGTCTAGAATAGCATCCAATATTGTAGACCTATCTCTAAATAGAATAGTTCACGAAATAGGGGTACAACATAATACAGTATATTCAGCTTTAGAAGCTGGTCTAGTGGAAAGAAGTGATAAGAAACTTTACTTTAAGTTCATTCATCCATCACTTTGCATACTGTAATACAAAAATATAGCTGTTATAGCACCCTCAATATAAATTTTAAAATTTGTTACAATTAATTTGTATATGTCAAAATCTTTCACTATCTTTGTATTACAATAAATGAAGGAAACTATCATACTGAAACATAGATTTTAATTCGATTTTCTAAGTGGACTGGCTAGCTGATTAGCCAGTTCTTCCACTTAATTCACTTCTAAGAATCACAAAGTTATTACCATAAGTACCTTTTGAGCATATTTTAGGTACTGAATGTTAATTATTCATCATAATTTTAAGTTTGGGTTAGTTAAGCGTAGAATAATAAGCGTAGTGATACGCTTATTATTTTATTCTTAGATGACCAATATTTGGTAGCGAAACCTCAATCTTCTATAGAAAGAATACCAAAAAATGGTCACACCCATAATTCAAACTCCAGATGCTTCTAAACTCCAGATTTTAAACCGACTAACTAAACAAACAATTTACAATTATGACAAACATTATTATTACTAAAGAGTACAAGTATTTAGGTGAATATCCATTATTCAAAGAGAATGGTTTACCAGTAGGATATTTAATAGATAAAGGTAAAGTAGGATGTGGCGGAACATCTATAGCTTTGGAAGATAATAAAGATACTATTATATGTGTTCCCTTTGTATCACTTATAAAGAATAAGATGCAGAAATATAATACAGATGGTAAGGTTAATGTACTAGGTGTTTATGAAGGTGTTACTACATACGAAATTAGAGAATACCTAAATACTAAGAAAGGTGCTAAAAAGATTATGTGTACTTATGATAGTTTAGCTAAAGTGGCTGGTATTACTGGTTATAACTACTTCTTACTAATAGATGAACTACATCTGTTATTTATCCAGTATGTTTTTAGAAACAAGGCTGTAAGAACTGTACTAGATGAATACAGGAAATTTAAAGAATGGTCATTCTTAACAGCTACCCCTATTGAATATGATTTAATGCTGGAAGAACTAAAGGATATTCCGACCTTTAAGATAGACTGGGAAGATAAGACTGAAGTAAAGGTAAATGCAGTACAATGTAAGTATGTAGGTGCTACAGTGAAGAAAGTTATCAATGATTTCTTAGAAGGTAAAATATTTGGTAATGCCCACTTCTTTGTAAACTCGGTGGAATTTATTGCTACTATGATTAAGAACTGTAACCTTACTAATGAGAATACCAGAATCATCTTTAGTAAGAATAATGAAAGCTATAAGCATACTTGCCAAGGTGTTACTAATGGTGAAACTACTGACCCTGTAAAGAAGATAAACTTTTATACTTCCACCTGCTTTGAAGGCTGTGATTTATTTGATACAGAAGGTAAAATTTATATTATCTCTGAAAGCACTAAGGCACAAACCTTAATGGATATTAGTACACAGGTAAGACAGATAGCAGGTAGAATTAGAAATACCCAGTATGCAGATACTATTACACATCTTTATAAAGCTACCAGATACAATACAGACCTTACTTATGAAGAATATAAGCAGGTAGTTCTGGAAGAAGAACAGAAAGCCAAATCATATATTACTAAGGTTAATAGTGATAAGGAAATTAAGGAAGGAACTAAAGAAAGTATCTATCATTACATTTGGAAGGATGAAGATACTGGTGAATTTGTATTTGACCCTAATAGGATGAAACTGGATATTTATAACTTCAAGGTACTTAACCATACATATAGTTTACAAATCAATTTAAGTACTGAATATAATAAGGCTGGTATGGCTGTAGGATGCAGTACAGATAAGACTTCTGATAAACTATTAAAGAATGATTCAGCCAGAACTACCTTTAAGGATGCTATAGAAGAATATGATTCTATAATACAAAGAAAGGAAAGTATGGTATTCAGTCTTACAGATGGTGACAGATTAGCCTTATTAAAGAAGAAGTATAGCTATATCAAAGATGCTTATGAACTACTAGGTATGGAACAGATTAGGGAACTTAAATATCATACTTCACATATTCAAAGACTTCTTATTAGTATCTCCGAAAAGATGGATAATAAAGCTAAAGTAGCTAAGTTACTGCTTACTATTCCTGCATTTAGAATCGGTGAATTTATTCCTTCTGCTGATATTAAAGATTGCTTGAATAGTATTTATGGCACATTGGGAATTAAAGGAAAGGCTAGTATTAAGGACTTTGAAGAATATGCTACTATTAAGGAAGCTAGAAAGAAGATAGATGGCAAGTATTTAAGAGGCTATATCATTCAGTACATTAAAATTAAGTAAGCTATGGTTATTGACTTTACACCCAGTACAAAAGAATCAGAAGAAGCTAGAATATTAAAGCTAAAGGAAGATGCAGTAGAAGCTGGTATTAAAGCTAAGGAAATTTTAAACAGCATAGGAATTAAATATATCATCCGACTTTATAAAGAAGGTGGTTGTATTAAGTTTTACAAAGATTCAAAATGTATTAAGATAGCCAGTTTACTAGCTGGCACTAATGAACTAACAGCTAATTTCTCTCTTTATTATAATGCTGCTAAACTTAAAGACAGGAAAAGATTTAAAACTGTAGAAGAAAATGATTTCCTTACAGATATACTACTAAACCTTTATTCTCAACTACAATAATCAGACCTAAGACAGTGTTTAGATGAATTATTAAAATTATTGTAATTTAGCTTTGATATGTAAAATATTATTATTACATTTGCAATATGATAAAGAGTTAAATGGGAATGACTTTATCATTCTGATTAGTGAGTAATTTAGTTCTATTTTACTACTAATCAAAGTAATAATACTACAGATACTTCTAATACAAAGATTATCCTATCACATAGATTATTTATTTTATAACTAACTTCGTTATTCATTCAGTAAGGTAGTCTGTGAAGATAGCCTTACTTTACTTTGATTATTAACTACTTAAACTATATATACTATGTTTACAACCTATGTATTACTAACATTCTTAACAGTTCTAATGTATTTCCTTATTAGGACTGTAGTAAATGAGATTAAACAACATATCACAGAAGAAACAGATAGGGTTATTAAGGCTATTAAAGATAAGAACTATGTGGGTAGATGAAGAAGGAAATGCAGTTATATCAGAATCAGATGAAGCATTAAATATACTAAGTGAATGAAACGTATGTCAGAACAAACTATTAACGCAATTATTAACTACTTAGTCCAGCAACCTTATAAAGATGTGGCTGGACTGTTACAGATGGTACAGCAGGATTTACAAATTCAAGTAGATCCTGCTTAGCAAGTATAACCCATTAGCCTGTAAATGGTATATGGTTAATGTGAATGATTTATGACTTATGATAATGGAATACAGGCTAGTACAAACTACTAGCTTAAATGGATAAATTTGATGAATTAGAACTAAATGGAAGGAAACTACTAGAATCATTTTTAATACAAGTGGGTGCTACTAATCTGCATCCTACAGAAGATAAGTTTGCACCAGTGGACTACTATTTTACTTATAAGGATAAGAAGGTAGTAGCCGAAATAAAGGTAAGAGATATTAAGTATGAAGGCTATGATACTCACTTAATGGAAGTATCTAAATATAAGTCCTTAGTGAAGGATAAGAAAGATAGCCAGTCAGATACAGCATACTACATTAACTTCTTTACAGATGGAACTAAAGTTAATGCCTATTGGTATAGTACTAATACTGTTAGGAACTTTGGTACTATAGATTATAAATACTGTCCGACTACTACAGCAGCCGATAACGGTAACTACTATAAGAAGGTTATTATGATTCCTTCTAATAAGGCTCAAAGATTTACCTTAGTAAATGGTGGATGGAAGAAGAAATAAATTGTTATGAACTTTAAAGAGCCTAGTCTGCCTTGATTGGTAGATTAGGCTTTAATGTTCTTATTATTATTTGTGCATTTTTATTGGTTAAATTTGGTTTAATTTATATATTTGCAAAAGTGTTAGACGAAAGATTAATAACTCTTTTTAAATTGTTATCGCAATGAAGGTATTTAAATTATTAAGTATGGCTCTGATTGCCATTTCTATTATCACCAGCTTCACAGCTTGCAATAATGATGAAGAACCAGTAGTGCCACCTATAGAAGAAGAGTATATAGATGTACCACTAAAATTATCTATAGATGCTTCTATAGATATAACAGATGAACCTATAAGTCGGGCAGGTAATCAAAATCCTGTATATGCAATAGAAGTACAAGAAATAAATCCAAATACTTCTTTAATTAGTGACTATGCTTATGGATTCTTTAGAAATTTAGAGAATATAACCGTGAAATTAAAGAAGAATAGAGAATATAGAATATCTGCCGCATTATATTATGACTTCTTCTCTAAATGGGAGTTCCGTGCTAAAGGTGCTACAAGTTCTATTAAATACCATAAGACTTATACAGATGAACTTATATATTATCCTAGCAATGGACTATTTTACGGTATAACTAATTGGTATATTCCCAATACACTATATGATACTACAGACTTGATAGAAGGAGATGGATATTATGGTGTTATAGATAAATTCTCCCCAAAATCAAATAATATATGTTCTTTAGAACTTAAAAGAGTTGCATCAGCTATTGAAATTAGGGTAGAAGGATTGACAGAAGGGAAAATAGAATGTGTATTACAAAGTGAATTAAAATATCAATTAACATCTAAAGAGCCAATATTATCTCAAATGTTTGTTTATAATGACTTATTGTCAGAAGAAGAAGCTAAATTTAGATTATATGTTAACTATGTTCCCACTGTAGGCGAACCAATAGGACTTATTAGTGAAATGTATTGGTTTGCAAGAAATAAACGTAAGAAGATTCTTATCAAATTAAATAATAGTGAGGCATCTGAGGATGCAAATATAGGATTAAATATTACTCAAGAGAAAGTAGAGTTTATAGATGAAGAGCAAATAGTACACAATTGTACCATAAATTAATATCAACAAATACAAAAGTAAATCTATGTATTGTAAAGGATGTGGAAAAGAAGTTGCCGACGATTCTAAATATTGTCAGCATTGTGGTATTAAGCTAGTAAATAATGCAGATGCTACTAACAAATGTTCTCTATTACTTTCTGCATTGGCGAAGGTTAAATTATCGAACAAAGCTAAAACCACTCTCTCTTACTATATGATTTGGTTTGTTATTAATATGATGTGTTTAATATTTTATGATAAAAATAGAGATGCACGTGATTGGGTATTTCCATTTATATCCACAGATTTAAGATATTATGATGGCTCTGAATTTATATTTTATACATTGTTAATACCATACTTAATACACTGGGGAATTACTCTTTTTAAAAACTAAAAAATTTAACTAAATACAATTACCTCCAGCTTACTAATTAAAGTAGGCTGGGGGGATTTATTGTCTTGCATTTTACACTATCTTCTATACCATTCTAAATGACTATCATACCTATCCACATTACAACTTCTAATGTTTATACTTATTATTGCAATAATAACACCTAATGCTACAATAATCCCCCCAATAGCAAGTATCATATACCAAATCTTTTGCAATATTATATTCTTTGTACATATTGCATCTAACTTTGTAAAAATGTATCCAAATACGTTTGATGCTCCAGTAATTACTCCACCTATAACAAACATTACAATCGTAACCCCCAACCCCAAAATTGGAAGAAGTAATAATAGTTTAAGATACAGCCATAAGCCATCAAAGAAAGCATTCATAGTATAATTTAATTAAATATTACAAATATAGGAATAATAAGTAAATATACAAAATATTTTATTATTCAAATTAGTCAATACTTAATCTGTCAATAGTTCACTATCAGATAAATATCCAATAGGCTAAACCTTAACTAATTCAGCTATTTAATAGGCTGGGGATAATTATTATTGATACTGGTATTCTATAACCCAATTATTAGCTATAGCTATATCTACAAACTCATTCACTGTTACTACTTCATCTATATCATCTGTTTCCATTACCATATTAGCATTACTAATTACAAAGTACTCACCTTCATCATAAGCAGGGTACTTTCTAATACCATTCTGGAAGGTAGCATATTCACCGTGAACATAGTAGGCTGTCTTTACTTGGAACTTACTATTAGCATTATAGAACACATTGTAAACACCGCCAATAGTATAGACTTCCAGTAGTACAGCACCATTCTTAACGGTAATCATCTTATTACAGGTTTTAACACCGCTTTCCCTTTCCTTCTTCTTAAAGGTAGTGATTCTATAAGGTACTATTTTAGTAATAAGCTGCTTCACTAGATTACGCTTTTCAGTGAAGTTACCTTCTATCTGTTCTAAATAGTCTTTAGGTAAGGTAGGCTGGCTATAGAAGGTCTTTAAATCTCTTAGCTTCTCTAATTCACCTTTAGCCTGCTCTATTGACTTCTCAAAGTTCTTCATTTCCTGCCTAACACCCTTAGCGGTTCTATTAAATTCTTCCATAGCCATAGTTCTCATATCTTCATCATCCCCAGCCATTTCAGCAGCATTAATAGAGAATTGGTAGGCTGTAGATAGTCTTTTCTTTAATTTATCTATCTCCTTAGTAAAGTTCTGAATACTATAGTTCTGGTATTCTATCTTCTCCTCACATTCTCTAATCTGCTCTTCTCGCTTCTCATCATTCATATTAGCATAGCCTATCAGTTCCTTCTTTACCAATTCCCATATAATAGGCTCTAGCTTTTCATTAGCTATAGATTTTCTATTAGTACAGTCTGTAATATTGTTAATACCACTCATACAAAGCCAACTAACAGCAGGTTTACCATTTACTAATCTATAAGTCTGCCCAAATTCACCAGCCTTCCTTCTAGGTGTTAATGTATATCCACAATCTGGGCACTTAATCAGCTTAGATAACAGATATACTTGCTGGTTTGGGTATGGTTCATCCTTTACCCTATTCTTCTTTCTCTTATTGGCTGCTGCTTCATATAGTTCCTTATCTATAATAATAGGTGTACTAACATCGAATACTTCTACTTCATCAGTATCTGGGTCTTTAAGATTCACCTTCTTAATACCAGTAGCATAGCTTTCATAAGTAAGAATATGTTCGATAGTACCTAAAGAGAATTTCCTATTTAGCTTCTCACCATACTTATCAGTAATAGCCAAAGCAGTGGACTTTAAAGTAGCACCTTCCTTTAGATATTCATTATATACTGCCTGTACTACTTCTGCTTCTTCTTCATTAACTACTATCTGGTTCTTCTTACTCTTATCAGTGCCTTCATATCTCTTATAGCCAAAGTAAGGCTGCCCGATAGATATTCTGTTATTATCCAGTTCGTTTCTTCTAGCAGATGCTATTTGAGTTTTCATACTCTTTAGATACTTCCAAGCTGCATCGAAGGCTGCACCGATAACTAATTCTGCATCCCTTACCTTCTTACCTGTTTCTGGGTTAATAGTCCAAAGGTCTATATCTTTAAAGTAAACAGGTATATTCATATTAATAAGTAGACGCACATAGATACGACCAGAAGCAGGGTCACGGCTCATTCTACTTACTTCTGACACTAACACTACATCAAACCTCTGCTCTTTAGCTGCTCTTAGCAATCTATCAATAGAATCCCTATTCTTCTTAGTAACATCATCCTTACCAGTAATCTTTTCACCATATACTAAATTCTCTAGGTCATATTCATAACCCATAGATTTAGCCAGCCTAGTTAAATCTCTGGTCTGTCTGTTTAAATCTTGGTTCTTAGTAGAACATCTGATTAGAAATGCTGCCTTCATATTCTGTTGGTTTTAAATTCGTTATCTTCGTTTCGGAAGCGAAATTACCAAAAGTCACAGAACTATGCAAGTGATTTCTTTATATTGAATTGCCTGAGTATAACCGCAGCGTTTTGGAGGTTCTCCGCCAACCGCTGGAAGATAGAAAAATTACTGTATCACGCATTCGATGCAATGTGGAATATCCTGCCAGTTTTATGCTGGTAGCCTCCATGAACCCATGCCCATGCGGATACTACAACCACCCGACCAAAGGCTGCGTTTGCAGTCCCGGGCAAGTACAGAAGTATCTAAATCGCATATCCGGACCTTTACTCGACCGCATAGACCTGCAAATCGAAGTTACCCCACTTCCTTTTGAAAAGATGGCAGACACTCGCCCGGGTGAGTCGAGCGCAACAATACGAGAGCGTGTGATACATGCCCGACAAATTCAGGAAACAAGGTATGCAGACATTCCCGGTGTATATTGCAATGCCCAGATGAACAGTAAACTGCTTGCCTGCTACGCCCGTCCGGATGACAAAGGACTTGCCATGCTCAAAACTGCCATGAACCGGCTGAACCTTTCGGCCCGCGCCTACGACCGCATATTGAAAGTATCACGCACCATCGCCGACCTGGAAGACTGCGAATCAATACAGCCGGCACACTTGGCGGAAGCTATCGGATATAGGAATCTGGATAGGGAGGACTGGGCAGGATGAAAAAGGGATTAGGGATTAGCGGTGAGCGATTAACAGTCAGCCCCTTTAATCTCTAATCCCTAATCTCTAACCCTTATTTCTCTATCCGAATGCGCGCATCCACCGCTATCACCTGCTTTTCAGTCGCCAACAATGGATTGATATCCATCTCCTTGATTTCCGTTGCAAAGCGCAGCAAGGTGGAAAGCCGTACAATAATTTCGGCAAATTTATCTTCATTCACACCCTTCTGCCCGCGCGTACCTTTGATAATCTTATAGGCACGCAACGAGTGAATCATGGAGTAAGCCTCCTCATAGGACAACGGTGCAAGACCGGAAGATATATCCTTCAGCACCTCCACAAAAATACCGCCCAGGCCGCAGAGTACCACATGTCCGAACTTCTCTTCATATTTGGCACCGATAAACAATTCCGTCCCTTTCAGCATCGGCTGCACCATAATAGCACTGGCTTCGGGAATCTGCATCATACGGTCGAATTCCAATGCCAAATGCTGTTCACTTTTGATATTGAGCACAACACCGCCTACATCCGACTTATGCACCGGCCCCACCACCTTTGCCACCACCGGGAATCCCGTGCGGCGTGCAAAGGCAAGCACTTCTTCCTTGTTGTCCGAAACAAACTCCTCCACAATAGGAATACCTGCAGAGCTGAGCAATGCCTGCACATAGTGCGGTGCGATATAACCGTCCGCAGGAATGGAATCTATAATCCGGCGGATACGGGGAACATCCACTCCAAAGAGCTCGATTTCATTATTGGCAGGCCTCGGGGCATTCATTATCCGAGAAAGTGCCGTGCCCAAAGTCACTTCATCGGCAAAGTTCACATGGCCTTTTGCCAGAAAAGCAGCAACCTCGGCTCCTGCCGTATTGATGGAAGGAAGAATCGGAAAAATCGGCTTCTTGCAATGCAGCATCTTCTCATGCAGCACGTCATACATTTCAAACATGGTCACCAGTCCCGGAGTACCGAAAATAGCCATTACAGCATCAATATTGTCCAACTTCTCCTCACAATACTCCAGACAGAGGCGCAGATGTTCCGGCGTACCCGTAGCCAGAATATCAATGGGATTCCCCACAGCCGCACCGGGGAAAAGCTTGCCCTTAAGTTCCTCCGCCACCGGTCCTTCCAGTTTCGGGACATTCAGTCCGCCCTTACTCAACGCATCGGTCAACATCACTCCCGGACCGCCGGCATGGGTAATGATGGCGAAGTTTTTCCCTTTCAGTTCCGGCAGTGTAAAGATACAACCTACGGTTGTCAGCTCCTCGCGCGAATAGCAACGCACAATACCCGCCTTACGGAACAAGGCCTCTACCGCCGAATCGCTACTGGCAATGGCCCCCGTATGCGAACTCGCCGCCCGGCTGCCGCTTTCGCTACTGCCCGCCTTGATGGCCGCAATCTTGCAGCCCTTCTTGATGAGCGAGGATGCATGAAACAGCAGACGGTCGGGATCACCGATACTCTCAATATAAAGAAGTTTTATTCTGGAATCCGCTTCCGGATTGAAGTGTTCGTCCATGTATTGCAATACATCCTCCACACCGATTTGCTTGGCATTGCCCACAGACCATACAGAGTTGAACTGCAAGCCCTTGGTCACAGCGCTCTCCAATATGAACACCGCTGTGGCACCGGAGCTGGAAATCAAGTCTACCCCTTGCGGATGCAGTTGCGGGATGGGCTGGCTGAATACACTGTGATGCCACGAGTTCATAAAACCGATACAGTTGGGGCCTATCAGAGAGGCTCCATACCGGTTCACCGTTTCCAGTATGCGATCTTCCAGCACAGCACCCTCATGGGTCTCCTCACCAAAACCGGCAGAAAGGATAATGAACGCCTTCACCTGCTTCTCCGCGGCAAGCACCTCCACCGCATCGGGACAAAGCGCGGCAGGTATGGCAAGGATGGCAAGGTCCGTATCGGGAATGTCCTTCACATCCGCAAAGGCAGCAACACCCTGCACTTCAGTCTCTTTCGGATTCACGGCACGAAGCTCACCGGTATATCCGCCGCTAAGCAGATTTTTCAGGATAGCTCCTCCGGGTTTGTGTACATTGTTAGATGCTCCCACTACCACAATACTGGCCGGGTGAAGCAATTGGCTTGTTATCATAGTTGTTTTTACATTAAGTTAGTGATTCATGCACAAATATACATTTTCCATACATAAAAGCAATCGGTAAAAGAGAAAATAAGCTTAATCCCTTTGCAAAATATAAATAAGTTTACGGAAGTATATATATTTGTGCCATCAATAACAATACGCAGAAAACTACCCCATATGGAAAGCCGTGTCAAAGAGATAGATTATCTAAAATGCATCTTCATCACCCTGATGATTATCTTCCACCTTGTATATATAGGTGACAAGTATCCGTATGCGAAACAAATCGTCTATACGTTCCACATGTCCGCTTTCCTGATTATTTCGGGCTATCTGGCCAATAACCGGAAGGATGCCCGAAGCTTTCTCCGCAAGTTTCTATGGATTTTCATTCCGTATGCCTGCATGGAGGCGGCCTATACGGTGATGTCGCATTTCCTGCCCGTACGCGAAAGTGTAGATGCCATTACTCCTGCTATATTACTCGACAAGATATTCCTCCATCCGATGGGGCCTTACTGGTATCTGCATACACTGATTCTGTGCAGCCTCATCTATTATATCACATTCCGCTATGTACGGCTGTCGGTTGTCTCCCGGCTGGTTGTGGCCGGTGTCTGCCTGTTTGCCCTTTCCCATTGGGGAGGATTGATGAACTTCTCCAATGCCCTCTATTTCCTTATCGGCATGACAGTGAGCCAAAGCGGGCTTCGTTTTACACAAGTCTTTCGCGCCACAACCTTCGCCATTGTTCCATTCGTAATACTATGCTGCTTTCCCGCCAATCTGGATAGGGGTACTCTGGCAGGAGTCGCCATCACCTGGCTTTCCATCAGCCTGTTGTTGGCAGTCTACAATTATCTGCCGGCACAAGCCAAGCGGCTTTCCTTCTTTATAGGACGCAATACGTTGGTCATACTCCTTTTCTCGCCCATTTTCACCATTCTGTCCAAAGCGTTTCTACCCGTATTTGCCTTCGACCCTACGGGGATACTGTTCCTTGTCACTGCTACCGTCTTCACTCTTAGCGGCTGCATGAGTATGGCATGGGCTATGGACAAGATGCACGTTTCCAAATTCTTCTTCGGGAAAAGGAGTATATTGTGCTGAGACGAAATCATCAGATGATAAACAGTAATTCAAGGCAAACTTTTCAGCCAAATCCCCATAGATAGACTGGAGCATTCTCTTCCAGCACCCCAGCCAATACCCGCTCCGCCTGCCCTACCTCGATCACCGTTTCATATTGCTAGCCAGTTCAGCAATGTCTGCATATACCAGACATAGCCTTCGAAACGCCGATACAGCCATATAATCGAAATTCTCCTTCAAAGTCTGCTCGGACTTATCCAGTACAAAATTCAAAGATACGGTAGGTATAGCTCATCAGTACTAACCATCGGATGGCAAGAACGGAAAAAAACAGTTTGTGCAACACCATTTCACTAAGCGTATCCAACTGTCCAAGTACTGTTTTTGCCAGCAAGCAAACAGAAGCAGGCAAATTCCGCGTGGCAAATATGTCCATATAAAAAACAAGCAACATCATCTTTCGCCTGACGCTGCTGCATATTATAGAACACGTCTTTATGAACCCCGTTTTTCCAATACGCTGGAAAGTAATCAAGGCAATGTTTCTACCATTCTCCAATGCAGAAAGCATCTTTTCCGTTTCCTCCGTTTGGTCGCAAAAGTATCGGAGAGAGGCATAGCCATAAATCAGAAAAGGATTTCTCAGTTCTAAGCCGACTTGTTTCACACCTAATGATTCCACGTTTTGCGTTACACACTTTACATAATGCAAAATATGTTTATATGATAACTCCAGTTACCCCAACAGTAACTCCATTTACACTATAAGGTAACGACCGTTCATGGAATAAAAGCCGTTACACCTTACAGTGAACGGCTTTACATTAGAAGGTAAGCAATCGATAAATACACTGTATAAGACTATGGCAGTATTTCACCTTCCGCTGTCACCTTTACGTAGATTTCCCTTTCCCCTTGCTCCATCTCTACCAAAAAGTAACTGCCATCGGGAGTCTCAATAAAGTCGGCATCATCAATGACATAACCAGGATGGGCAGCCATAACAGCGTTCTTCACTACATCCTCCAGATGCCTCTTGCTGATGTCCCAGGTAGTATAGGCCCATGCACCCTCAGCGGTGAACATCACATCCTTGCTGATATTTCCATGCACGATTTCGACTTCTGTCATACCGCTCTTTTCTTTTTCAATATCCACAATGCGGGCATTAGGATATTTCTCTGCTATAAAATCCTTGATGGCGGTGGAAATATCAGAAGGGAGATAATCTTCGGGAGAACCGCCGTTGTGCGCATCGGCCACTTCTTTCACCAGAATGCCGTCTTCCGAATAATAGAGGTCCATTTCCTGATTACCTTTCTCCACTTCGATGATGTAGACAACAGCCATTTCCTTACGTTCCAGCTTGTCTACATCTTCCACCTTCCATACATTATAATAGGTACTACTCTCGTAAGAGCTTCTCACCGGAGCGGGAAGGTCCGCATAACGGAGGTCGGTTTCGGTCATCTGCCATACACCGTCTTTGGTGAACCAAGCCTCCTTCTCGAAATTGTCCTCATGGAAATCGGCCACATAATATGCACCTTTTGTTTCCCATTCTATACGCTGAGCATTGGGATGCTCCTTGGCCAACGCATTACTCAGTTCCGCGGGCACGGAGATTCCGTCGTTGTCGTCATCATCACAGCTTTGCAAGGCAAAGGCAAACACGCCTAACGCCAATAATAAGAAGTACTTTTCCAGTTTCATAGTCATTTCATTTTTTACATTATCAATATCAAATTTGTTCGTTTCGTAGGACAAAGATGAGGCCTAAATCTGGAAAGAATCTGGAAGAATACTCATATTTTGCAGAAAACAGCTATCTTTGTGCCACTAAAAGCGTTCATAACAAAAGAGATACATAATAACACAATGGAAAAGAAATTCAAACGTACCACCGTGACCTCGGCATTGCCGTATGCCAACGGCCCGGTTCATATCGGACACCTGGCAGGCGTTTATGTTCCTGCCGACATCTACGTCCGCTACCTGAGACTGAAAAAGGAAGATGTAATCTTCATCGGCGGCTCCGACGAACACGGAGTGCCCATCACCATCCGCGCCAAGAAGGAAGGCATCACCCCGCAAGACGTGGTGGACCGCTATCATACACTTATAAAGAAGTCTTTCGAAGAGTTCGGCGTCTCCTTCGACGTGTACAGCCGTACTACTTCAAAGACGCATCACGACACGGCTTCCGACTTCTTCCGCAAGCTGTACGATAAGGGAGAATTCATCGAAAAGACCAGCATGCAGTATTACGACGAAGAAGCCAAGACCTTCCTTGCCGACCGCTACATCACCGGCGAGTGCCCCCACTGCCATGCCGAAGGCGCTTACGGTGACCAATGCGAGAAGTGCGGCACCAGCCTCAGCCCCACGGACCTGATTAATCCGAAGAGTGCCATCAGTGGCAGCCAGCCCGTAATGCGCGAGACAAAGCACTGGTATCTGCCGCTGGACAAGCACGAGGAATGGCTTCGCCAATGGATTCTGGAAGACCATAAGGAGTGGCGTCCCAATGTTTATGGCCAATGCAAGAGCTGGCTCGACATGGGCTTGCAGCCGCGTGCCGTGAGCCGCGACCTGGATTGGGGTATTCCCGTTCCCGTAGAGGGTGCCGAGGGCAAAGTGCTCTATGTATGGTTCGACGCCCCTATCGGCTACATCAGCAACACCAAAGAATTGCTGCCCGACACATGGGAGAAATGGTGGAAAGACCCCGAAACGCGTCTGGTACACTTCATCGGAAAAGACAATATCGTGTTCCACTGCATCGTGTTCCCCGCCATGCTGAAGGCAGAGGGTAGCTACATCCTGCCGGACAACGTGCCGAGCAACGAGTTCCTGAACCTGGAGGGCGACAAGATTTCCACTTCACGCAACTGGGCAGTATGGCTGCACGAGTATCTCGTTGACTTCCCCGGCAAGCAGGATGTGCTGCGCTACGTGCTGACAGCCAACGCACCGGAGACAAAAGACAACGACTTCACCTGGAAGGACTTTCAGGCACGCAATAACAACGAACTGGTTGCCGTTTATGGCAACTTCGTGAACCGCGCCCTGCAACTCACCAAGAAGTACTTCGACAGCGTAGTACCCGCCGCAGGCGAACTGAACGACTACGACCGCGAGACGCTGAAAGAATTTGCCGACGTCAAGGCAGAAGTGGAGAAGTTACTGGACGTATTCAAGTTCCGCGACGCACAAAAGGAAGCGATGAACCTTGCCCGCATCGGAAACAAATACCTTGCCGACACCGAACCGTGGAAACTTGCCAAGACAGACATGGAGCGCGTAGCCACCATTCTCCACATCTCGTTGCAGTTGGTCGCCAACCTTGCCATTGCTTTCGAACCGTTCCTGCCCTTCAGCAGCGAGAAGCTTCGCAAGATGCTGAACATGGACAGCTTTGACTGGGCAGAGCTGGGACACACCGACCTGTTGCCTGCCGGACACCAGCTGGGCACCCCCGAACTGCTGTTCGAAAAGATAGAGGACGACGTCATCCAGGCACAAGTGGACAAGCTGCTTGCCACCAAGAAGGCAAACGAAGCCGCCACCTACAAGGCAAACCCCATCAAGCCGACCATCGCCTTCGAAGACTTTGAAAAGCTGGATATCCGCGTAGGTACAGTGCTTGAATGCGAGGCAGTGCCCAAGATGAAGAAGCTGCTGAAGTTCAAGATTGCCGACGGGCTGGAAAACCGCACCATCGTCAGCGGCATTGCCCAGCACTACAAACCGGAAGAACTGGTAGGCAAGCAAGTGCTGTTCATCGCCAACCTCGCTCCACGCCAATTCAAGAACGGGCTGGTAAGTGAAGGAATGATTCTCTCTGCCGAGAATTATGACGGCTCGCTGGCGGTGACTTCACTGCTGAAAGAGGTGAAACCGGGCAGCGAGGTGAAATAAAGCAGTAACAAGGTAACGAGTTAACAAGGCTACAGGGAGGAAGGAAAAGCCTCGTGGCCTTGTTAACTCGTTGGCTTATCAACCAATAAACTATGTCCGATACATCACTCAAAGAAAAAACAGCCAAAGGCCTCTTCTGGGGAGGATTCAGCAACGGCATACAGCAGTTGTTAAATCTGGGATTCGGAATAGTCCTTGCCCGTCTGCTGGATGCTTCGGATTATGGTATGGTAGGGATGCTTACCATTTTCTCCGCCATTGCCGCCGCCTTGCAGGAGGGTGGGTTCATTTCGGCACTGACCAACCGGAAGGAGACTTTGCACAAGGATTACAACGCCGTGTTCTGGTTCAGCCTGATGTGCAGCACTACTATATATATATTACTCTTCTTTGCCGCACCGCTGATTGCCGACTTCTACGATACGCCCGAGCTGATACCGCTGTCCCGTCTCTCTTTCCTCGGATTCGTCATCTCAAGCATGAGCATCGCACCGAGAGCGTATCTGTTCAAGAATCTCAGAATCAAGGACACTACCATCATCTCCATTTCGAGTCTGATAGTCTCCGGCATTGTGGGCATCACACTGGCTGCCAACGGATTCGCCTATTGGGGGATTGCATTGCAAAGCATCTCTTTCATCACCGTAATGACGATTCTTAACTTCTACTTCTCGCGTTGGAGACCCCACTTCCGGTTCGACTTCACACCCATTAAGGAGATGATAGGGTTCAGCAGTAAGATAATCATTACGAATATCTTCACCATAATCAATAACAATTTGTTTTCCGTCTTGTTGGGTAAGTTCTACTCGGAACGGGAAGTGGGTAACTTTACGCAGGCAAACAAGTGGAACGGCATGGGACATACCACGATTACGGGCATGATAAACGGCATTGCACAACCCGTCTTTACCCGTGTTGCCGACGACAAGGCACGGCAACTTGCCGTATTCAGAAAGCTGTTGCGCTTCACCGCCTTTATCTCTTTCCCCGCCATGCTGGGATTGAGTTTGGTTTCGAAGGAACTGATTGTTATCACTATCACGGAGAAGTGGCTGCCCAGTGCCGATATCTTGCAACTGTTATGTATTTGGGGAGCATTTATTCCCGTCATCAATCTGTTCTCCAACCTGCTCATCAGCCGGGGGCATTCTTCTATCTATATGTGGAGCACCATCAGCTTGAGCCTGCTGCAAATAGTAGCTGTATGTGCCATATACCCATACGGGTTGGAGTGGATGCTGCGTATTTTCGTCATTATCAATATCGGCTGGCTATTTGTATGGTTCCGTTTTGTCAAGAGGGAGATAGGATTAAGACTGCGCGATATGCTGAAAGACATCTCTCCTTATCTCTCCCTATCCATTGTACTCGTAGTATCAACTCACTATGCCACTCAGCCCATAGAAAACCTATACTTAAATATGGCAGCCAAAATCATTATGGTAGCTGGGCTTTATGCACTGGTTTTGTGGAAACTACAATCTACCATCTTCCGGGAAAGCATTGAATTCCTCTTAAAGAAAAAAAGAGCATGAGCCGCATAGCCTACATCATATCCGCCTACAAGGATGCCCCACACTTGGCACGCCTGGTTGCCGCACTGGATGACCGGGCAGACTTCTACGTGCACATCGACCTCAATGCCGATATACACCCTTTTGAAGAAGCCTTGGGAGACAAGGTCACTTTCGTGCCCCGCCACCGGATAAGCTGGGGAGGATGGGAACAAGTGGAATACCAGAAAGAATTGCTTGCTGCCGTATTGCACAGCGGTATCCCCTATACCCGCGTAGTATGCCTGAGCGGGCAGGACTACCCATTATGGAGCAACAACGCCATCCACCGCTATTTTGAGGAGCATCAAGACACTGAATTCATCGGCGGTTTCAACCTGACACACTGCACCGTGAAACAGCAGTTGCACAAGATAACCCATTACCACCCTTTCCGTGACCTGCCTTGGAAGAGTATATGGTGGAAGAACAAACTCATCGTAGCATCGCGCAAGCTGGTACAGATACTCCCCATCCGGAAAGCCCCTTTTGCACCCTTGGAAGGCAAGCAGGCAGATGTCTATTTCGGTTCCGACTATTGGGCCATCACGTTGCCCTGCGCACGATATGTATATGAAAAGTTGTGCACGGAGGAGAAGCTGGTGAAGTATTTCAGAACCAGCTTTGTACCCAGCGAACTGTGCATACAGACCATCGTATTCAACTCCCCTTTTGCCTCAAAAGGGCTTCTTTTAGAGGGAGAATACCCCGGACTTACCCGTCTCACCCCCTTGCACTACATAGACTACGGCGCATCCATCCGCGTGATGACACTCGAGGACCTGCCGGTATTGCAGCAGTCTGGAAAGATGTTCTGCCGGAAAGTGGTAAGCGGGGAGTCCGACACACTGATAGAAAAACTCAAGTCCGATTTCGCAAAAGAAGATTGAAATGGAAAGTGCTCCTTTCAACTATTATCATTATTTTTGCAGACATCAATCAAAAATGGTATCCATGGTGAAGCAATATACCCCAGAAGAACTGACCCAACTACATCAGGTGCTATACGAAATACTGGAAGAGATTGTGCGCATCTGCGACAAACACAATATTCCCTATTTTGTAATCGGCGGAACAGCAATAGGGGCACTCTATGACAAAGCGATTCTTCCTTGGGATGACGACATAGATATAGGTATGAAACGGGAAGACTACAATAAGTTTCTCCAGATAGCCTCCCAAGAACTGAGAGAACCATACTTTCTTTCATGGATACATACCGACCCTCATAGTCCTTATTACTTTGCCAAAGTCAAGAAAAACAACACCTTGTTTGTCGAAGAGATGTTTAAAGATGTACCTATGCATCAGGGAATCTTTGTCGATATATTCCCTTTTGACCGTATTCCAAACAATAAGCTATTAAGGAAGATACAATATGAAGCCGTCAACTTTCTGAAATGCTGCCTGATGGGAAAAGAGGTATGGCTATGGAAACACTTCGGAAAATGTCAAATATCCAACCCTACCAATCGTGGAGCTGTTGCCTGCCTTCTGAACCGGATAGTTGATATGACACTCTCTAAAAAGACAATCTACCGTTTGATGGTGATAATGCAAAGTTGTTTCAACTCATGGAAAACTTTGTATTACAACAATGTGATTACCACTACCGACCATGTTTTGGAGACGAGTCTCAACCATTTACAACCAATCAAATTCGGTCCACTTTATCTGAAAGCACCTGATGGATTGGAAAACTTTCTACGGTACAACTATCCCACTTTACACCGGTATACAGAAGAAGAGCAGGACAAGATAAACAATCATTATCCGGCAGTTCTTTCTTTCAACATACCAAATGACCATATAGCCACCTCCTAATCCAACAAAATTGCCATGAAACCAGCCCTTGTAGATGTATCTGTACTGATTCTTTTCTTCAACCGCCCCAAACTGCTGGCGCAAGTATTCGAACAAGTGAAGAAAGCACGCCCCGCACGACTGTTTCTCTATCAGGACGGCCCGCGCGGCGAGCGTGACATGCCGGGCATAGAAGCTTGTCGCAAAGTAGTGGCAGACATCGACTGGGAATGCGAAGTACACCACAACTACCAAGAGAAGAACTACGGCTGCGACCCATCGGAATACATGGCACAGAAGTGGGCATTCTCCTTGTCGGACAAATGTATCGTGCTTGAGGATGACGACGTGCCCGCCGTCTCTTTCTTCGGCTTCTGCAAGGAACTGCTCGACAAGTATGAGCACGACACACGCATCAGCATGATTGCCGGATTCAACAACGAGGAGATTACACCCGACATCACTTCCGACTACTTCTTCGCCACCACCTTCTCCATCTGGGGATGGGCGAGCTGGCGGCGGGTGACGGACCAATGGGATGAATTCTACACCTTCCTGGACGACAAGGAGAACATGCGGCAACTGAAGAACCTCATCCACACACGGCGCTACCGCAAAGACTTCATCTACATGTGCCAACGCCACCGCGAACACGGGAAAGCCTATTACGAAACCATCTTCCACGCTTCCATGTTGTTCAATTCGGGTCTGAGCATCGTGCCCACCCGCAACATGATAAACAATCTGGGAGCCACTGCCGACTCCACCCACTTTGCCGGCTCCGTGCACACCATGCCGCGCGGTTACCGCCGCATCTTCACCATGAAACGCCACGAAGTGGAGTTTCCACTGAAGCACCCTCGTCACGTCATCGAGAACACAGCCTACAAGGATAGCGTTTACCGCATCATGGCATGGCGGCATCCCTGGATAAAGATTGCACGGTCGTTCGAGGAACTGGCGTTGAACCTACGGTACGGCAACTTCACCATCATATGGCAAACGCTGCAAAAGCGTATCCGGAAATGGATGAAACAAGACCGGCATCTGTAACAAGAAAAAACATTCAAAAAAGAAGAAACGAACAACAGTCATGAGAGTACTACTTATCAATACATCCGAACGCATCGGCGGCGCAGCCATCGCCGCCAGCCGTCTGATGGAATCACTCAAGAACCACGGCATCAAAGCCAAGCTGCTGGTACGCGACAAGCAGACCGACCAAATCTCCGTTGTGTCACTGGACCATAACTGGCGCATGGTGTGGAAGTTCGTCTGGGAGCGCATCGTCATCTGGAGCGCCAACCGCTTCAACAAGAAGAACATCTTTGCCGTAGACATTGCCAACACGGGGACAGACATCACCTCACTGCCCGAATTCCAGCAAGCAGACGTCATCCATCTGCACTGGATAAACCAAGGGATGCTCTCGCTGAAGAACATCGAGAAGATTCTCGCCTCGGGCAAGCCCGTCGTCTGGACCATGCACGACATGTGGCCCTGCACTGGCATCTGTCACCATGCCCGCGAGTGCACCCACTACCAGCAGGAATGCCACAACTGCCCCTTCATCCACGGAGGTGGAGGCAAACGTGACCTTTCCTACCGCATCTTCCACAAAAAGCAGGCATTGTATCGCAACCGTCACATCAACTTCGTCACCTGCAGCCGCTGGCTGGAAGAACGTGCCCGGACAAGCGCCCTCTTCTGCGGGCATGCCGTGACATGCATCCCCAACCCCATCAACACCAATCTCTTCAAGCCCCGAAACCGGCAGGAAGCCCGCAGCCGTTGCCTACTGCCGCAAGACAAGAAACTCATGCTGTTCGGCTCGGTGAAGATTACGGACAAACGGAAAGGCATTGACTACTTGATAGAATCGTGCCGACTGCTGGCCGACAAGCATCCCGAACTCCGGGAACAGTTGGGTGTCGTCGTCTTCGGCAACCAATCGCAACAACTGGAAAACCTGCTTCCATTCAAAGTCTACCCGCTGAACTTCGTCAGCAACGAACACCAACTGGTGAACATCTACAATGCCGTGGACATCTTCGTGACCCCCTCGCTGGAAGAGAACCTGCCGAACACCATCATGGAAGCCATGGCATGCGGCATTCCCTGCGTCGGATTCAACGTGGGCGGCATCCCTGAGATGATAGACCATCTGCACAACGGCTACGTGGCACAATACAAATCCTCGGAAGACTTTGCCAACGGCATCTACTGGACGCTGACCGAACCCGACTACCCCAGCCTCTCGGAACAAGCCTGCCGGAAAGCCATCTCCCACTATTCGGAGAACGTCGTCGCCAAGAAATACATTGACCTTTACAACAAAGTGACCGGAAGAAATGCATAACCACCCCACCCCGAAATTCAGCATCATCACCGTGACCTACAATGCCGAAGCGGTACTGGAGGACACGATTCAAAGCGTTATCTCGCAAACCTACCACCACGTAGAATACATCCTTGTGGACGGTGCGTCCAAAGACGGCACGCTCTCCATTATCGACCGTTACCGCGACCGCATCACCCGCATCGTGAGCGAACCGGACAAGGGACTGTACGACGCCATGAACAAAGGTATCCGCCTTGCCACCGGCGATTACCTCTGCTTCCTCAATGCCGGCGACAGCTTCCACGAGGACGACACCTTGCAGCAGATGGTGCGTTCCATCTCCGGCAACGAACTACCCGACGTGCTGTACGGCAAAACGGAACTGGTGGACAAGGAAGGTCACTTCATCCGCATGCGCCGCCTCGCCGCCCCGGAAGTGCTTACCTGGCGAAGCTTCAAGCAGGGCATGCTGGTCTGCCATCAGGCCTTCTTTGCCAAAGCTTCCCTTGTAGAACCCTACGACCTGCAATACCGCTTCTCCGCCGACTTCGACTGGTGCATCCGGGTGATGAAGAAGGCACGGACCTTGCACAATACCCATCTCACCCTCATCGACTATCTGGAAGAGGGAATAACCACCCAGAACCGGCAAGCATCCCTGCGCGAACGCTTCCGCATCATGGCGCGGCATTACGGACTGATGAGTACCATAGCCCATCATGCCTGGTTCGTATTACGGGCCGTGATAAAGAAATAGCACAAATTTCGAGGACAAATATACTTTGTTCCCGCAAGACCTATACCTTGCGGGAATCTCCCCTATACCCAGCTCTCTACAGTATAGGAGTGAGTACCCAAAACATCCCCATGTTTTCACCTAAAACATCCGGATGTAATGGGGCAAAACATCCCCATGTTTTTGGGTAAAACATCCGGGTGTTTTGGAGAAAGACATCCGGATGTTCTGCATATTAAGTCCTATACCGTGAGGGGTTAAGTCCTAAGACGTAGGAGATTAAGTCCTAAGGCAAAGGAGGCTGGGTAGCTGCAAGCAGCGCCTTCAACTCTTTTACCCCTTCCGAAGCTCCCTTTTGAATGACATGTATCGGACGCATGACGTGCGTGTCCACCGGCTTGGGGTCTATCAGATACACTTCGGCGGCACGGGGCACGTAGTTCAGCAGTCCCGCAGCGGGATAAACGTTCAGGCTGGTGCCGATGATGACGAAGATGTCCGCCTGCTCCACATACCGGATGGCAGTTTCAATCTCCGGCACCGACTCGCCAAACCACACGATGAACGGGCGGAGCTGCGTACCGTCGCCCGCCTTGTCGCCCAACTTTACTTCATATTCCTCCGGCGCCAGTTCCTTGACGAAATGCGGATTATAAGGGTCGCGGCTGGAACAAACCTTCGTCAGTTCCCCATGCAAGTGTATCACGTGCGTACTGCCGGCACGCTCGTGCAGATTATCTACGTTCTGGGTGACGACCGTTACATTGAAATCCCTCTCCAGGTCGGCAACGCCCAGATGCCCGGCATTCGGCACCACATCGAGCAACTGCTTGCGACGTTCGTTATAGAAATTAATGACCAGTTCCGGATTACGTGCATACCCCTCGGGAGTCGCCACCTGCTCCACCGGATATTTGTCCCACAGTCCGCCCGCATCACGGAATGTGCTGATGCCGCTCTCGGCGCTCATACCGGCACCCGACAATATGACCAAGTTCTTCATTTTCTGCTCCTTTCCTTTATTAAAGTAAGACAAATATAAGAAGAATGTTCAAGTTGTGATATAAATAAGAAAAATTAAATACTTAAAAGTCTTATCATTCAAATAAAAGACGTACTTTTGCCATTCGTAAATTTGCAATAGACTGGAAAAGAAACCAATCCGGTCGTCAACAAAAGAATCTTATGGATAAATTCAGTTATGCTATCGGCCTTGGAATAGGTCAGAATCTTTTAAGCATGGGTGCCAAAGGCATTGCAGTAGATGACTTTGCACAAGCAATCAAAGACGTTTTGGAGGGCAACCAGACGGCAATCAGCCACACAGAAGCCCGTGACATCGTCAACAAGTACTTCGCCGAACTGGAGGAGAAGATGAACGCAGCAAACATAGAAGCCGGCAAAAAGTTCCTGGAAGAGAACAAAAAACGCGAGGGAGTTGTTACGCTTCCCAGCGGACTTCAATACGAAGTTATCACAGAAGGAAACGTCGGTCACTATGCCAAAGCAACCGACCAGGTACAATGCCACTACGAAGGCACACTGATTGACGGAACGCTGTTCGACAGCTCCATCAAGCGCGGCCAGCCTGCCACGTTCGGTGTAAACCAAGTGATACCCGGTTGGGTGGAAGCCCTTCAGCTTATGCCCGAAGGTGCCAAGTGGAAACTCTACATCCCCAGTGATCTGGCATACGGAGCGCAGGGTGCCGGCGAGATGATTCCCCCCCACAGCACGCTCATATTCGAAGTTGAATTACAGAAAATTTTATCTAAATAAACAACAAGTAAAAGCAAAATGAAAAAAGTAACATTTCTCATGGCTCTTGCAGTAGCTGCCGGCATGGCATCTTGTACTGCTCAAAGTCCGAAAGCTGATTTAAAGACGGACATCGATTCATTGTCTTACGCCATCGGTATGGCACGTACAGAAGGTTTGGACCAGTATCTTGCACAACAAGGCATTGACTCAACCCAGATGTCAGAATTCCTAAAAGGTTTCAACGAGGGTGCAGCCAAAATCGATAAGAAAGACGTGGCCTACATGACCGGCCTGCAAGTAGGCCAGATGGTCAGCAAGCAATGGGTAGAAGGTTTCAACCAGCAAATCTTCGGTAATGACTCTACACAAAGCATCAGCCGCGAAAATATGCTGGCAGGTTTCGTCGCAGGTGTCATTGGCAAGGGTGGTGCCATGGATATGATGAAAGCTCAAGAGTACATGCGCACTCAGATGGATGCCATCAAAGAAAAAGCGACTGCAGAGAAGTATGCTGACAACAAAGCTGCCGGTGAAAAGTTCCTGGCTGAGAACAAGACTAAAGAAGGTGTAGTAACTACTCCGAGCGGTCTACAATACAAAATCATCACCAAGGGTAACGGTGCCGTTCCCGCTGACAGCAGCAAGGTGAAAGTAAACTACAAAGGTACACTGATTGACGGAACAGAGTTCGACAGCTCTTACAAGCGCAAAGAACCTGCTACCTTCCGTGCCAACCAAGTAATCAAAGGCTGGACTGAGGCCCTCACTATGATGCCCGTTGGCTCCAAATGGGAACTCTATATCCCCTACGACCTGGCATACGGTTCAAGAGAAACCGGTAGCCAAATCAAGCCGTTCTCTACTTTGATATTCGAAGTGGAACTGCTGGGTATCGAGAAGTAATGTAACAATCCGAAGGGAGGGGCAAAACCCTCTTGATACTTCTTTTAGGCGCGGATTACGCGGATTTCACGGATTTAGTTTACCAAATCCGCATATTCCGCGTAATCCGCGTCTTATCGTTACCCCTCACTTTTATTCATTTTTCTGTCCATTTTCATAGATAAATTAAAATAAAGTCCTATATTTGCTTACTATTTGATAACAACAAGAACTTTACTTATTTACTATTATGGAAAAAATAGACAATCTTGACCGGCAGATTCTGGAAATCATTTCCCAAAATGCCCGTATCCCTTTCAAGGACGTAGCCGCTGAATGTGGCGTGTCACGTGCCGCCATCCATCAACGTGTACAGCGCTTGATTGACCTTGGCGTTATTGTGGGCTCAGGCTATCATGTAAATCCCAAGTCTCTTGGATATAGAACCTGCACTTACGTAGGAATCAAGCTGGAAAAGGGCTCCATGTATAAGACGGTAGTTGCCGAGCTGGGCAAGATTCCCGAAATTGTTGAATGCCACTTCACCACTGGTCCGTACACCATGCTGACCAAGGTATATGCCCGCGACAACGAGCATCTGATGGATTTGCTGAACAACAAGATGCAGGAGATTCCTGGCGTAACCGCTACCGAGACCTTGATTTCCCTGGAACAGAGCATCAAGAAGGAGATTCCTATTTGCCCCGAGAAATAACGAACAACAATGGATTTCTTGAACGAATATCATCTGTCGGGCCTTGTCATAGGTATCTGCACATTCCTCATCATCGGCTTGTTTCACCCCATAGTTGTGAAAGCCGAATATTATTGGGGCACCAAGTGCTGGTGGATTTTCCTTTTACTCGGCATCGGCGGCATCATTGCCTCCCTTTATACGGAGAACATCATGATAGCCTCCCTTTTGGGCGTCTTTGCATTTTCCTCGTTCTGGACCATCAAGGAGATATTCGAGCAGGAAGAACGAGTGAAAAAAGGCTGGTTTCCCAAGAATCCAAAACGAACTTATAAGTTCTAAGGACAAAGGTTATAAGGAATTTTATCCAAAAGTCTTGCATATTTCAATAGAAAATGCTACTTTTGCCCCCGCTATCCAAGCAAGGATGCATCGGACTTGTAGCTCAGTTGGTTAGAGCAACAGACTCATAATCTGGAGGTCCCTGGTTCAAGCCCAGGCTGGTCCACAAAGAAAACAAGCGCTAATTGCACGAAATCAAGCAGTTAACGCTTTTCTTTTTGCCTTTCGTTATGGGTGGAGGTTGGCTCAAACCAACAGAATTACCTATCTTTTGCAGCATTTGTTTACCGCTTGTTTACCGATAAACAAAAGGATTAATATGCTGACAATCAACGCAGAAATCAAGAAAGACGGACTACGGTCTGATGGTACTTACAACGTAAAGCTAAGATTCACGCTTAACAGAAAAATGAGAAGGCTGGCAACAAGTCTGTTTGCCACAAGTAAAGACTTGAATAAAGAACTGAAAATCAAGCAAAGTTCACCTATTAAAAAAGAGATAGATTCTCTTATTCGCGGTTATCAAGAGAAATGTTCACAGCTCCAAGTTGAGTTAAACAATTACACCATCGAAGATATAATGGATTATTTGGACGGTGAACATCAGAAGCAACAAACCATTGACTTTATAAAGTTCAGTCGTGAGTGGATAGCTTCTGCTACTATTAAAGGTGCTCCTAATTACACTACTGCCATCAATGCCTTGGTACGGTTTGTTGGTAAAGAAGAATTGGACGTAAATCTGATTACCACCAATTTTTTAGATAGTTTCAAAGCGTTTCTGAATAAAGAGCGTGAAGTACGAACGAAGAAACTGATTCTGCAAGGTAAGCGTGTGCCCTCTAATCGGTCTTTATCTCTTTATTTGGTAAGCATTAAGAAACTGTTCAAAGAGGCTCAAAAGAAGTACAATAAGAGAGAGAATAATCTCATACTGATACCTAACAATCCATTTATAGACTTTGAGATACCCAAGCAAGAAGCAACAAGAAAGAGAGCTATTCCGGCAGATATTATCAAAAAAGTATGGAAGCTACCCTATAAAGATATGAAGAAAGGCTATAAATCCACTTGTCGTTATAATTTAGCTAAAGACTGTTTTATTCTATCATTCTGTTTAATGGGCATTAATTCAGCCGATTTATATAATGCTACGGAAATGGTAAACAATACCATCATTTATAATCGTACCAAGACGAAAGACCGTAGATTGGATAATGCTCAAATGAAAGTGGATATACCTAAAATCGCATTACCATTTATAGAAAAATACAGAGATAAAAGTGGTAAACGCTTATTTAACTTTTACCAATATTATGCAGACGAAAAAGGTTTCAATAAGGCTATCAACTACGGTCTAAAAGAAATTGGTACAATATTAGGCGTAGATGATTTGGAATACTACGCAGCCCGGCACTCATGGGCTACCATTGCATTGAACAAAGTTGGCATACACAAATATATAGTCCATGCAGCCCTCAATCATATAGACGATTCCATGAAAGTGACAGACATTTATATTGAACGAGATTTTGTGAATGAGAACAAGGCTAATGCCAAAGTTGTGAAGTATGTATTCGGTAAATGAATATCGTTTACCACTATGAAGAACCTACTATAACAAAAAGAAGTCTGTAGTCCGAAAAGATTGCAGACTTTTCTTTTATTTTGCAGTATAACTAATAATAATGTACGATGTCAAAAGAAGAACTGCACCAAATAGAAGAACTGCCCGATTTAAAAGTGGCTTGGCATGAAAGCCACAAATGTCTAAATGAGCTACTTTTAGAATATGTGTGGGAAGTAGCCAACCACTTCCTGCCCGATAATGAAGATGTGTCCACTGCACCTGCCATATTCGCCAACAGATATGCGGAAAGAAACTTATCCGTTGAAGAAAGGTACGAAAGAAGCAAAAAAATGAAGACTTTCAAAGGGAGTTTGGAAGAATACAAAAAACGAGAATACAGAAAGTTGGACGATTCTTTCAAAGAGAAGTTTCTAACCAACGAAGATTTACAGAATACCATTGAAGCGTATAAATTAGACGTTAGTAAGTTTTGGTATCTGCTTCTGTTCGTATATGATTTTATAGAGGATATTGGCACAAATGCACCTGCATTGAACAAGTCTGTATTGGAGGACTTTAGCTATTTTCATGCCAATCTGCTGGAAGCTACAAGCATCACCTTAAAGAAGGACAATAAGAAAAGCTATGTTATTGAAAGAGAGGGCACAATCAGAATCATTCAAGCAGCCTTGCAGCATTTTGTCAATACATATAGCGATATTATACATAGTGAACAAGACAGAGAAGCTGTGATTAAACAATTAAAAGACATAGGTTTAAATGGATTTATCAGAAATGACTTATCGTCAAAAATCAACTTTACGGACAAGTTCAGTCTTGACATATCTTATAAGAAGTGGAAGTTTACGGATATGTTTCTGTTCTTCATTGAGAGAAGAAAGGCTACCACCATATCCAACAAAAAGGTAAAGGTATCTAAAGACAAGATGATGCTTGTTTCAAGGCTTATCTATACAGTGGGCTATGATGGCAAGAGGTATAATGAAGAATACGATTCAGAGGGCAACAAGAACAGAATGTTATCCAATCTCCTTAGAAGATACAAGAACGAGAAATTTCCGTCTGTCATAGCTAATAACTACATGGTAGTCTCATAAACAACATACATAAAACCATAGCAGAAATGCGTACTGAAAGGCTTATTCTTTTCGGTACGCATTTTTTTTGCGTACTGGAATAGACACGTTTTCTACACACATGGGCATTCGGCAAATTCCTTTGTTACCCCTAAATTCTGCCCTACTTTTGCAATGTCAATCAGAGACAATAAGGCGCCAAAGTCAATGATTGCATTAACATATTCATTAATTAAAAAATTATAACCATGAGTAATTTTGATTACAATTTCGGTACAAAAACCGCTATAAAAGAGTATGATAACCAAGGCGCATACAACACCTTGCAGGAAATGATGAAGCGTAAAGAACAACTGATAGTGAAGTTCTACGGTAGCAAAGACAATACACGTTGTGCATGGATAGAATCCGCTCACGTGGCAGGATTCAAATACCAACTGAAAAGCGCATCCTATCAAGGCTTGTTGAACTACTTATTCAAAGGTGACGTGACAGACTTCGATACAAACCCGAAAGAAGCGGACACGTTGGATGAGAACGAGGACTTCCAGCTTGGAATACTGAAAGCAATGATTGACGCTGGTAAGACAATACAATATGTTCCGTTGTTTAGAGAGCATCCCGAATCTATCAGTGCGATTCTTCCTTGCTTCAAGGGAAAGATAATGTTCAGAATCAAGCGGACAGATGAGACATTGGACTATTTACGTGAGCATAAACAGATTATCTAAACAACCAAAAGTAAAGGGGGAAGTTTCCCCCTTTTTTATTAACTATTTAAGTATAAGAAAAATGAAGAACAGAGAGATAACAGTCAGCAAGGAAGCAAACGGAAAAATCCAATACTTGACAGAGATACTGCCCGAAATCCCCACCAACACCATATTATATAAGAAACTTACGGGACTTGGTGCTACTTATGGAGAACTGAAAGCACACCGCAATTCAATCATCATAGAGCCGAACAAACCCGTTATCAGCGGAAAATGCAAAGACCCGAAGCATGGGAAAGACAATCTTTTCGGTGTTTTTGATGGTGTCTATGCGGATGACATAGTGGCATATATGGAAAGGAGCATCAAACAGAGTAAACATTTCAAGATACTCACCACTCCCGAAAGTTTCCACAAGGTGCAGGAAGCATTTGAAGAAATGGATATGGATATACGCTATAACAGCTTTCTATTGTTTGATGAATGCCATAAGATAGTCAAAGATTCAGGTTTTCGTCCCGATATAACATTACCTATGGACTTGTTTTTTGAATGTGAACAGAAAGCCTTGGTATCTGCCACTCCCATCGAGTTTACAGACCCACGTTTTGAAGAACAGAAATTTCAGACCATTACCATCAAGCCTACATTCGACTATGTAAAAGGCATGAATCTCCATGCTACCAATAATCTGTTGCAGGCAGCAAAAGAAGTGTTTGCAGGTCTGAAAGGTAATTGTTTCGTATTCTGTAATTCTACAGATACCATCTATTCACTGATGCAGCAACTTGGCTTATTGGACGAATCCGCTGTATTCTGTTCCGAAAAGAGTGTGGAAAAGCTGAAAGAATTGAAGTTTGAGAATGTTTCCGATATATGGGACAAGGACATAATGAGGCGTTACAACTGGCTCACTTCACGTTTTTATAATGCGGTGGATATTGAACTTGAAGAGAAGCCGACCATCTTATTACTGACAGACTGTTATTTTGCGGACTATACCGCATTTGACCCGAATACGGACACGATTCAATGTGTGGGAAGATTCAGAAACGGTGTGTCCTCTATCCACCATATCAGCAACACCAACCGCAATTTCATGGTGAGAAGCACGGAAGAACTTAAAGGACGTATTTCGTGTTGGAAAGACGTGTACGATATGTTACAGAATCATTATGACTGTGCGACCACAGTTTCCGCAAAAGACGCATACGGTACAATACTTGTCAGTCTGCCCTATGCGGAGATGCTGGACGAGAAAGGAAGAACCAAATACTTCAAGATAGACAACTACATCAATACGGAACTGGTGAAAGGATATTATAATTGTCCCGATAATCTGCATGAAGCATACAAGAACTGCGATGCTTTTACCATAAATAATTATAGCATTTTGGATTATAAACTCGGTGACTATGAGAGACTGCAACGTAGCAACAAGTCAAATTCCATCAAGGAGAAACGTAAGATAATGGTACAACAGCTTGAATTGCTTGGTGAATGCCAAACGGAAATGGAATACCAATTCAAAAGGGACCTGGAACAAGCGGACAGTTTTATAGTGGAAGCATACGACAAGATAGGCAAGAAAGAAATTGAACGGTTGAAATATAACCGCAAGAAAATAAAGGAAGCAATGATTATTGCAGACTACCATACCAAAGTTACGGGAACAGAAGTCTCACAGATGATATACAACTCTTTTGAAACGGGAAAATGGTATTCCCGAAAATTCATAAAGGAAGAAATCAGCAGGATTTTTAAGCTGTTTGGCATTGTTCCAAAGAAAGCGGTAACATCACATACCATTCTTGATTTTTTTCATGCGGTGGAAAGCAAGCGGAAAAATATAAAGGGTTATCAACTGACCATGCGGAAAGGCATATAGGCGAGTACCTTTTTTATGAAGAAATTCCTATATATACCCTGCTTTAAAAAAGTACCTGCACCTGCATATACAGAAAGTCATCTTACGTTTATACAAGATTATAGGACAGATGCAAACCGTGTCTTTCCTATAATCACTAAAAATGGTTGGTTTTCTCTATAACTAATGATTGCACCGATTCTACTTGGAACTTTTTAATACAATGAATAAGATAGCATATCTGAAAAAACAGAAATCCAACCTCACAAAAACAGCATCCTCAAAATCCGGTTCTGATTCTCAAAAAAGAGGTGTTCATTTTAGGGGGTGCGGAGTGTTCATCTTAGGTGGGTCGCTTATAAATACCTATATATAAATACCTACCTACCCGATTTTTCAAATCGGGACAGATTGGTTAATTCTCAAAATCTCATATTTAATTGCCTATGATTATCTATTTGCCTACAAAACAGACGTTCACGAATCAGAAAGAAGCGAAAAGCTACTTCGGAAACCACCATTACAGAAGATTGGTAAAGAAAGGAGATATTTATTTTACTAACTATAAACATACGGTTGCTAATGACCTCATACAGAAAGATAACATCTAATATCGCAGGAAAACTTAATTTGCTGGAAACGTACCTATTCTATTGCTTGACTCTCTGTTCCGATTGCAATACGATGGAATCATATATCAAACAAGATAACTTGACAGATTTCTACGGAATTAAAAAGACAGACCAGATAAGGGAATGGCTGCACAAGTTTGACTCTCTCGGATTAGTAAGCATAGATAAATTTGATGTTTACGGACAATATGGAAAATTCAACAGATGCAGCTACCGATTAGATACGGAACATTACGTTCTTATAACGAATAAGTTATATGATGAACCTATAAGCAAGGAACTGAAAGGCTTTCTTGTCCTGCTGAAATGCCTATGTTTGAACGGAACGAACACCACTCTTTACAGCCAAAACAAATTAGCGGAAGAACTTGGCTTGTCTAAAGGTACAATATCAAGATATATGAATGAAGCCATAGAAAATGGCTATGTAAAGAGGGACAAGAAAGGAATACACCTGCTTAGAGAGGATATATTTCTGATAACTTCTGAAAGTCAGTTGGCTATTATCAAGAACCTATATCCCGAAATAATCACCGATGAAGACCTTGAAAGAGGTTACATTGCCTAATATATTGCCAAGCCGTAAGTAACCCTTGCGGCTTTTATTTTTGGCGCAGAACCACAGCCGTACATTTTTCCGATTCTGACTTTCTGAAAATTTCCACTTTAATAAGAGTTATATAGCCTATACTTTATAATATGCCACATACAGCCTATGACATTAAAAAGGCTACCTAATTAAAGAATCACCTATATGCAGTTTAGCTAAAAGTCAAGAGAACAGATATATAAGGTACTTAATACAGAAATCCCCCTCCCTATTCAGCCAGTGAACTAAAATATATAAGAGTGGCTGTCTTTACGGCATACTACCCCTCAAGTCCCCCTCTGTACATTGATATAAAAAGAATTATTAATCATTTAAACTTTTATCATTATGACAAATTTAGTTATCATGCCAACAGAGAACAGAGAGAGAATGAATTTAGGTGAGTTTGCAGAAGAAGCAACCATTATTGAAGAAACTGCAACGCCTAAAAGGGTAAATCATTTCATTGAGGCAAACACCCAAGGAGCTACCTTGCAACATTTGAAAAATGATTGTATTACTCCCGTTTTTGCAAAAGACAATGAGCTTACAGTAAACCATGCTGCATTTATTGAAACTGTTTGGGAAGCTGCAAACTCCTACTACAATGGTGAGACTATCGGAACACCCGATATTCGTGTCTCTCATGTGATTAAGGGTCGTATTCCCGAAGCTATCCACAAACCTGCCAATCAGTTGTTGGAATCAGACAAAACAATCTACTATGAGAGGGCAGCTTTCAGTATTGATATTCCTACAATCTATGAAACGGTTGAGGGAAACAAGTTGAACCTTTCAATAGTAGGGGTCAGAGCCTATAATCAAATGAACTTATACAGCAAGAAAGTTCCAGAGTTGTTTAGGTTGGCTATTGGCTTTAAAAACCAAGTTTGTTGCAACATGTGCATCTTTACAGATGGTTACAAGGATGATTTAAGGGTGAGCAATACAAGTGAACTTTACCGTTCTGCCTTGGAGTTGTTCAACAACTACAACCCTGCCAAACATCTGCATTTGATGCAACAGTTGGGCAATACTTCAATGAGTGAACACCAATTTGCACAAATATTGGGCAAAATGAGACTTTATCAGTGTTTGCCCAATGGCTACCAAAAGAGACTGCCAAGAATGTTGCTTACAGATACACAGATTAACAGTGTTGCAAAAGCCTACATTAATGATGAGAACTTTGGCAGCTTTGGAAATGACTTGAATATGTGGAAGTTCTACAACCTATTAACGGGTGCAAATAAGAGCAGCTATATAGATTCATTCTTAGACCGCTCATTAAATGCAACTGAAATGGCTGTTGGAATCAATGCAGCCCTGCATGGGGATGAGCATTACAAATGGTTTATTGACTAACTAATGAGAGGGCATCTATTTATTTAGGTGTCCTTTCCTATTTTTACAGAACTATGGATAAACAGATAGAAAAAGTAATAAAGCACATTAAAGACTTGGAAAACAGATTGGGTTATGTGGATAACAACCTACGCTATATCAAAGTTATACAAGCCTTGAAATATTGGTTGGAAAAGTTTGCAGACCTGCTTAGTAACAACCAAGCATTACAAAGAGAGTACCAAGCAACCTATTTAAGCTACTTTTATACGGGTTGTGGTTTTTCCTTTTATGATAGGGTGTGTAATTCCATATTAGAGTATAAATATGGGAACAGACCTTTTTAATAACTTAAAAATACTACAAAATGGAAGATAATGGAAAATTGATTTTATGGGGAACATTGGTTGTTCTCCTACTGATAATAATTGGTATTATCAATCCTTTTTTGCTGATACTGATTTTATCCATCTTTATTTATATACAATCATAGTTACACTTGTTTTATTGGAATGTGACAAAGTTTGAAGTTTCTGAACCATTTACAGAAACAGAAAAGTTTGTCACATTCTGATAGTTCCAAGAAAAACGGAGTGCAAACCAGTTCTGTAATGGAGTGGGAAACTCTCTTTAAAAAATGGCATAATATGGCTTGTAGTTTATGGTATGTGCGATTTTGGGGCAAATTTATCCTCACAGATACCGCCATAATTGCAAATGAATCATTAATTTTGTGGTCTAATTAACTAAAAGCGCAATAGATATGGAAGATATGTTCTCTTTAGGCAATGTTGGATTATGGAGAATGGCAAGCAATGGCTATATGTCTCTAACTGGAGAAGTGGGTGAATTATTCATTACCAAAATTTTAGGAACTATTATTCTTAAATTGAAATATAAAGATATTGTTTACGCAGTTTCAAAAAACGCAAATGAAAGATATTTTAGAGTACCAACCTCGGAAGGTGGATATTTCTTCTACTTTGACAGCTTTAATGAATTAAAAGAGACTATTGAAAAGAATAAATAACAATCTGATTTTTTTAAAAGTTCGCAGTATTTGCGGACTTTTTTTATACCCATTATGAAGATTAGATACTTCTTTCATTCATTACTTAGTTAGGCAACAAACCCATATACCTTATAATCTCTAATAAAACTACATCTTTCAATCCGCAGAATCTACGGGTACTTTTTTCGGGAAGAAATCTTCTTATAGTCCCCGTTCAAAAAAAGTACCTACTTATGCTATTATGAAGAAAAGAAGATGATACTTCCCTAATTACTTACTAAGGATATGCTTTAGAACACTTGGAGCTGCATTTATCAGCGTTTTATCTTTAGCTATTCAAAACCTTTCGCTAACTTTGCAACAATTTCAGAGGTCTTAATGCTCTGAAAGGACATATTTAACGAAAGGTGTTATTGAGATTATCTTCTTTTCTCAAATTCTCGCAAAATTTGAAAAGGCATGAAGATGATAGCAGTAGCACCCCACCATTTGATATATACCTACCTTATATCTATAAGGCTCTTAGATATTGTCAAAATTGGTGTGGGTTGCTATTGTTTTATCCATGCCAAGGCAATGCGAGAAGCCAGAGAAAAGGATAAAGCAGATATAGTTCCCACACCTTATTTTTTATCCGCTTTCTTCGGGGAATTGGGAAGCATATCTGACAAAAGATATGACATATATTATCGTCTTTCTCATTTTAATTGTCATTTGGAAGGCAGTTGAAGAACAGTAACTACATAATAACCTCAATACTTAATTCTACTATGGCGGAAATTTCAGACATACTCAAAATAGGTAAAGATAAATACTTAGAAAAGAATCTTGAACAGAAATGTGGAAATCCTTTTAACGAATGGATTCCTTATGATATTATCAGTTTTAGGTGTTATGTCGAAAATGGAATCAAAAAATATGAAATCTATGGTGAGGACATATATAGCCGTATAGAAAGGATTAAAATTAGACCTTGGAGATATTTAATAAGCCAAGAAGATGGAGAATTTGCTATAAAATACGGTATAGAATCATATTTTATATGGCGTAATTTTTGGGTATCTAACTATCTTGAATATCAAGGATTTGACTGTCGAATACATCATGATTCAAATTATGATTGTTCTAATTATGATGATAGAATTAAAGAATGCGATAATGATATAAAAGACTTTTGGAAAGACTTTAATAAAGAGCTAAATCGTAGAATAGAAAAACTTGAAGAAAAAGACAGAAATAATGAAGATAGGCTTTTTTACACAAAGGTACGGTTAATGGTAGAATATTGTTGGGGATTAATAAATACTGAATGGGGAGATTTGATTGGTGGTGTTCGTTCCAGTTTTTATTGGCAAAGAAAAAGAGAGGAAGAAGAAGAGAAAAGAAAACAAGAAGAGATTGACAAGAAACTTGAAGCCGAAAGACAAGAAGCCGAAGCACGTAAAGAGAAATTTAGATTCAACCAAAGGAACAAGCATCCACTTGATTCTACTATATCCTTTCGTGCATCTGACCATCTTTATATAGTAAATGGAGTTTGTTTAGAATCTGTAACGACCTTTGTTAGTAGCTGTTTCCCGAAATTTAATACAGAGCTTCATGCAAAACAGAAAGCAGGAGCATTAGGAATATCTGTTCAAGAAGTAATAGAAATGTGGGAACGGAAAGGAAAAGAAAGCAGAGATTTAGGTACTGCAATGCACAAAAAAATAGAGAATTATTATCAAGGTATTGATTCTGCAAATGATGATACTTTCAATTTGTTTAGAACATTTGCGAACAATATTAAATTAGTGCCATATCGTACAGAATGGATTGTATATGATTGGGAGTACAAACTTGCAGGGACTATTGATTTCGTAGATTATCAGAATGGAGAATATACAATTTATGATTGGAAACGAAGCGATAAAATCATAGCCAGTGGTATGCCTATAAAAATAAATAAATATGGAGAAAAAGGGAATTATCCTTTGGAACATATAGATAACTCACCTTATTATCATTATGCGTTACAGTTAAGTCTATATAAATTCATTTTAGAGAGAAATTATGGTATTAAAGTTGATAAATTAAGATTGGGTATCTTTCATCCTACATATAACAAACCATATCTTTTGGAAGTTCCATATCTTGAAAATGAGATTAATACTATTTTTAATTTGCGTTCTGAAGTTATATTTTAATTATGGAGTTATGGCGAAAATATTCTATATTATAACATTAGCTATATTACTTATATCTTGTAATTCTAATAATGGTAAGACAAAACAAGTTTCTACCATAGACAGCACTTTACAAGTAAGTGTTGATTCTATCCTGCAAAACAAACTATCCGAACTTGATGCTACAATAGGGCAAGTTATCATAATGGAAGTACAGACGGGAGAAATCAAGGCTTTTGTTGGTTCTGATTCTATTCTGCAAGAATCGGGATTAGTACGTACCGCTTCACTTTTGGCAGCGTTGGAAACAAAGACAGTTAAATTATCCGATACGATAGATGTTGATAATGGTATCTTAGCTATTGGTAAAGATACATTGTGCGACCATAATTGGCATAGGGGTGGATATGGAAAAATCACAGTGGAACAAGGCTTTGGAGTAGCATCCAATATCGCCAATTACAAAATAGTAAAAAAAGTATTTGAGAATGAACAAGCCTTTTCGGAAGCACTTGCAAAGTATGGCTATCAAGTGAAAGACACAAGTCTTGTTTATAATCCTTTGGGATATGGCATTCTCACCACTCCATTACAGAACTTGACTTTCTTTAATTACATAGCTAAAAGTAAGACTGCCATAAAAGAAGCATTGGAATACGCTGTTTCTGACGGATTAGCCAAGCCTGCCCAATCCGATAAAGTTAAAGTAGCAGGAGCAACGGGAACAATCCAACTTTCAAATGGAGAATATGCCGTAGAATTTTGCGGTTACTTCCCTGCCGATAATCCGAAATACAATGTTATCGTTACCATTAATAAGACAGAATTACCTGCAAGTGGTGGACTGATGGCAGGTAGTGTGTTTAGGCAGATTGTTGATATTATGAATGAAAGACAATGAGAAGATTGCTATTTATCATTATTGGATTGCTTGGTTTTGTGGCTTGCAAAACAGACAAAACATCTGTTCCGCAAGAATTTGAGTGCTTTAATCAGCCACATATCTATATAAAGTACAAACAACCGATAAACGGATATACAGTAAAAGTAATGTGGCTGCAAGATGGTGAGGTAGGTAATGCTCTATTCTGTTTAGAGAAACAAGGAGTAGAATATTACTACTTTGCGGAGAAATGGACTGATAGGGTTCTGTATGATAAAGGCAACACATATCCGAACAACACAGTTATAGAGTTAGACTATACGGCTAAATTAGAGAACGAAGAATACCTTTCGGATAATTCTCCTTTCTTCTTTTCTGATGTTGATTTTGACGGAGAAGATGAGTTCATTATCAACCGCTATAAAAGTGGTTCAAGAGAATCAAATGCTTATGATGTGTACGATGTTAGCCCATACGGTTACTTTATGCAGAAAACAGAAGTACCATTTACAGAGTTGGAAAACGGACAATGTAAGTTTGATTCAGAGAACAAGACCATTACTGTTTACGGCTCTAATGGTTGGAGCAATATTATCAATAAGACCTATCAACTAAAAGGCGAAAAGTTTGAATTAGTACAATCAGAATAACTATTTTAAAATCAAACGAAATGAAAACATTTAGATTTATTGGAATGGCTTTATTAGCCATAGTAATGTGTGTGAATTTTGCTTCTTGCAGTGATGATGATGAAGAAGAACAAGGAGAAACTTACAGTATTGAAGGTACTTGGCTATTGCAAAGTTCAAAAGGTTACATTGAAAATAGTAACGACAAAAACACTTGGGATGAAAGTTATCCAGATTTGCAAGAAACCAAATTAGAAATTACTAAAAATTCAAATGGAAAATATACTTTCAAAGAGTATTATTTTCAAGATGGCTCAAGCTCATGGGAGAATGCCCCTTTTACATACTATCCTACACTATCAGGAACAACATTGACCGTTACCCCTCATATAATGGACTGCTGGGATACTGCCAAGATAAAATCTTTAGATAAAACAAAATTAGTATTGGAATGTGTCGGTGATGATGGAAATGAAAACTGGTACACTTTAGATACTTATGTAAGAGCAAAATAATTAAGTAAAAAGCCAACCTACCCAATTACGGATAAGTTGGCTTTTTCAGTTCTAAACAAACATCTTATTAACTACAAAACTATGTGTTATACAACTGTATTCAAAATTACGCAATAGCCAAAATCAAAAACGAACCAAAATAGAATAAGAGCTTTAATCATACAGAAATACTTTTATGCCATATTCTAAAATATTGTCTATACATTCTATTTACATTATATAGAGTTGGTTATCTTTGCAACATAAAAGATTTAATCAATGGAACAATTACAAATAATTCAAAGCAAAATATATGAAATCAGAGGTCAGAAAGTAATGCTTGACCGTGATTTAGCAGAAATGTATGGAGTTCAAACGAAAGCGTTGAATCAAGCCGTAAAACGCAATATAGACCGTTTCCCCGAAGATTTTATGTTTCAACTGACAAGTGAGGAAACACAAAATTGGAGGTCACAATTTGTGACTTCCAATTCTATCAAGATGGGAGTTAGACGTAATCCGTATGCGTTCACTGAATTAGGGGTAGCCATGCTAAGTAGTGTATTGAACTCCAAAACAGCAATTCAGATTAATATGGGTATCATGCGTGCTTTTGTTGCAGTTCGTCAAATGGTGGCATTACCCAAGACAGACAAACTGACAGAGTTGCAGAACGAAGTAAAAGAGTTGAAAGACTACATAGAAGAAGTGTTTGCTGATTACAACGACATTAATGATGATACACGAATGCAGTTGGAACTCATTAATCAGACATTAGCAGAACTGCAAGCTAAAAAGAAATTGGAAGAAAAGCCACGCAGAAGAATCGGATTTATACAGCATGGTGAATAATCTGATTCTGCCAAGCACGAGATTTTATAAAAACTATGATACTTCCACGTAGGTAAAAAAGTGATTGGAGCAACTCCAATTATAAGATATAATTATTGCATAACAGTGCAACATTGACTAACTTTGCAACAAGAACGATTGTTTACCGCTGGTTTACCGATACGTTCTTAATAGAGTTCATTAACAGGTTTACGAACGCTTAGAAGGTCTTGTAGCTCAGTTGGTTACACACGATAAATCCGCAGGATTTGTCGTGCTCGGCAACAGACTCATAATCTGGAGGTCCCTGGTTCAAGCCCAGGCTGGTCCACGAACTAAAAGGCTGATTCCTAACGGAATACAGCCTTTTTTAGTTCATGGAGACCTCCGATTAAGGGTCTGTTGCTTGGTTATATTAGCCTTAATAAAGAGCAGTTGTTTCACTATTGTTTCACCAATTAAACAATGTGTAATATGCTGACAATCAACCCAGAAGTAGTTAAAGTACAAAGAAAGACAAATGACTGTTTCACCGTAAGGCTTAGATTTACTCTTAACAGAAGAATGAAACGTATATCAACAAGCCTATTCGCAACCCCTAATGATTTAACAAAGAACTACAAGATTAAAGCCTCAGCACCCATAAAACAAGATATAGACGCTTTAATCCACAGCTACTATGACAAGTGTGCCAAACTCCAAATTGAGTTAAACAACTACACGTTAGACGATGTAATGAACTACCTAAGTGGAGAACAAGAGAAGCAACAAACCATTGACTTTATAAAGTTCAGTCGTGAGTGGATAGCCTCAACCACTATCAAAGGTGCACCTAACTACACCACTGCCATTAATGCCTTAGTCCGTTTCATAGGTAAAGAGGAATTGGATATTAATTTGATTACCCTTGACTTCTTAGAAAGCTTTAAAGCATTCTTGAATAAAGAACGTGAGATACGGACTAAAAGATTAATGCAGCAGGGTAAACGGATACCTTCCAATCGTTCACTCTCTCTATATTTGATAAGCATTAAGAAGTTATTCAATGAAGCCAAGAAGAAATACAATAAGAAGGAGAAGAATTTAATCCTAATCCCTAACTCACCCTTCATGGAACTTGAAATACCCAAGCAGGAAGCTACCCGTAAGAGAGCCATATCCGCAGATATTATAAAGAAGGTGTGGAAGCTACCCTATAAAGATATGAAGAAAGGCTACAAGTCCACCTGCCGTTATAATCTGGCAAAGGACTGCTTTATACTTTCATTCTGTCTGATGGGTATCAATTCTGCAGACCTTTACAATGCCACTGAAATGGAAGGTAATACAATCGTCTATAATCGTACCAAGACGAAAGACCGTAGATTGGATAAGGCTCAAATGAAGGTTGACATACCCAGATTAGTCCTGCCTCTTGTTGAGAAGTACAAGGACAAGACTGGTAAACGTCTCTTCAATTTCTATCAATATTATGCTGACGAGAAGGGTTTCAATAAGGCTATCAACTACGGCTTAAAAGAAATTGGTACAATATTAGAAATTGACGATTTGGAATACTACGCAGCAAGGCATAGTTGGGCTACCATTGCACTTAATAAAGTTGGCATTGATAAATATATAGTCCATGCAGCACTTAACCATATTGACGATGCAATGAAAGTAACGGACATTTATATTGAACGTGATTTCGTAAATGAGAACAAGGCTAATACTAAGGTTGCGAAGTACGTGTTTGGCAAGTAAGCTAATAATTCCCCACTAAAAATCTACTGAGCTATAATTAGTCGCTATCCTTTTTCGGCTTCCACATGCTTCAAAGGTAGAATGCCTAAAAAGGATATCAAATCAACACTTCAGTAATTTAATGGATATCAGTTATATACAAATTAAAACATATAATTATACGCTATCCTATTTCTAGTGTATAAGGGAAATACTAGACTATATATCTAAAAAACGACATCAAACGAAACAAATGCAGGTTCTGGCAGATTCCCCAGCCCGATAATCTTATGCAATTTTGTACACAAAGCCATCTGATAGATTCGTTTATCCAATATCAACTTGGCTATGGGTACTCCCGAGTAATTGAAAACCAGCACCTTGTTCGCCATGGATTTTTGCGGGTCATTATAGTCATACTCGCTTAAAAGTTGATCTAAGTACAAAATATAGATATATTGGTCATCCATTGCCAAATCCAACACCTGCCCAAAGCTTCTTGCCTTACTAAACAAGAGGTTATAGTCTTTACATTCATAAAAAGACCGATCAAAATAAAAGTTCCAGTCTTTTACCATGGTTCCATTTTCCAGGTGGTATTTAGCAAGATACGGCAGTTTGCTAGGCGCAAACACCATATGCCCGTCATGCACCGACAGATAACCTTTCAAATTCATCCGTGAAGACTGGACAGAAATTTTGTTCCCCACCGGAGATTCGCCGAACCTCTGTAAAGGCTGCAGATTGGCATCCAGTAAGGAAAAGAAACTACCGTCCTTTCCGCACAATAGGGAGACAAAATGCTGTTCATCCAGTCGTACGAAATTATAATCTGCAGGATTGAGCTCACCTTGCACACGCTTATAAGGAGTTTTTTTTCTGGACAGCTCTTCAATTTCAATAGCATTTCCGTTGCCTTTTAGAGACATCACTGCCAACATTTGTATATTGACATCATTCAAACCGAAGGTGTTTTCGTGAGCGTATGTAATTATTGGCTGTAGGAACTCGCCAGGACCATTTCCCAATGAACCCCAAGTATGGATTTTTTTCATACCCGAAGGAATGGAATATACATGGCAAAAATCATTTTGGGCGACATGCGTCATTACCAAGAATGTATCAACACAGTCAATCCATCCCATATTAATCAGCAATTCTGTATCAGATTGCTCACCATCTACTCTAATCTCCTTATCAAAGGCTGGAAATTCTGTTTTAGATTCGAAGCTACAACTTGACAAGAAGCATAGAAGAATGAATATAATAGAAGTTGTTTTCTGCATAAGTACTTCAAAGCAACATGTAGAATAATCAATGAGCCCTACTTTAAGTTTCACTTTACATCTTATTACATATCTGTTGTAACAAGCTAATGGCTAAAAGTGAAATTTAAAGCAGGCTTAATAATTGCACTTTAGCACTAATCATTATATCCAACCAGGCCTTTTGGTATGACCCAGCAAAATATTTTCACCATAATCTCCGTCAGGATATATTACAACCATTGAATATAAATCAGGGAATTATCACTATCCTTTTTCAACTTCCACATGCTTCAAAGATGAAAAAGCATTAGTGTCCACCAATGAATTCTTACAACAAATTAAAGGCAAAGAATAACCTAAAATGGATCCTTGTAACATGAACTCGAATTACTTTTGCAGTACTTTCAAATTTAACAATTGCCCACTAAAATTTCCAGTAAAAGCTAATGGGAAAACAAGAGTGGACTGGTAGTACACCACCTCCTCGCCAATTTTATAAAGTATCTTTTTATCCAAAGTCTGATGTAGTTTTCCATCAATGTATAAACTTGTAGAGGTATGGTCACCTTTAATCACAATTTGTACCCGTTGACCGATAGGAAACATATAATCAAACTCATTTAAATAACCATCTGACCAGAATGCCAATTTTCCAGACTTTGGGCTACTCTGATACAAAATGGCATTGGAAGATTTAAAAAGCACACTGCCCTTATCTGCGGATTTTGCAGTGAAATCAAAAGCCACTTCATAATCATACCCTATTTCTTCTATCAAAAGCTTTTGATTCCTTTTCAACTTCGAGACTTGAAGCACTTTCCCATCCATCGTTTTTACCTTTGCTCCAATATTCACTCCCGGAGCTTCCGACAAAGCACGACGGCAAGAATCAAACCGTGCGAAAGACAAATCATCCACAGCACCGGTCCACATTTTCAAGCTTAATGTCTGCATAGCAGGATACGCACGATGATGAATGTCCTTGAAAGTAATCCCATTTCCAATGTAATCATTCCATACGGCAAACATTCCCCCTTTCACACGCCTATCATTCCGACTAAATATTCTATCATCAAACATATAGGGTTCCCAGTTATTAAAAATCCACTCTATATTCAGGTAATCGTGGTAATAGAGTGCCGTCAATGGTATTATGTACAATTGGCTACATGCCACATTCACCAATCCAAATCCCAATTCGGCCATTTCAAAGGGATCGGCATAACCATTGTACCAAATGTCCAATAGTACCTCGTCAGACTTCACAGGAAGATCTCCTCTGGCATGCGTCAATGCACCCCATGCCACCGCTTTCTTCCCAAAACCCTCCACATATTTAATGTAATAATCAGTAAAAAAGCGAAACTTTTCAACAACATTAGGATCCGAATTATCGTATTCATCTGTACCAATATGCACTTCTTTACCCCTAAACACCGGATTTTCTCCACCTAAATACTCTGCAAACAAGCTGTCCAAGAACAAATAAGTCTCCGGATTAAACAAATCCAGGTGATCCTCTCCGTACTCCTTACTAGCAATTTCCGGCTTATAGCGCGTAAAGGCCAATGAATGCGCAGGCACATCTATTTCCGGCAAGACAGTCACTCCATACTGCTCGGCTAACATCTGAAGTTCAACAAATTCTTTTTTTGAATAATGAGCCCCCTCCGTGGCCAATCCCGGAAACACGGTACTTTCTAATCGGAAAGCCGCGGGTGTTTGCGACCAGTCATTGCCATAGAACTTTTTAAAGCCGTTGTCATTCAAATGAATCTGGAAACAATTCATTTTATAATAGGACATTATCTTCACATAATCCCTCAAAAAGCCAATGGGGACAAATTTACGTCCTACATCCAACATAAATCCACGCTTAGGATAATTGGGCCAATCTACAGCCACTCCCTGCGGCACCGCCCCATCATACTGTTCCATCATTTGAAGAATGGTCCGAGTTCCCCAAAACACTGCCTGCGTCGTTGCACCCGTCAACACCATCCGATCAGACACATCCAAATAATACTTCTCCCGATTCTCTTCTGTTTCTTTTCCAGCCAAAGTCAAAAAAATATCTCCCGAGCAGGCAGAAACGCCTTCCGCCACCTTATATTTCCTGCCAAACATCACTGCTAAATCTTCGGCAAATGTGTTTGCCACCGGATTGAGTTCTGCTGCATAGCGGGGGTCCAACACCAACCGACACGATGAGCGCCAATAGCCATCCCCGCCTTTCCACTCCTGTAATGCCGGTATCACAAATGGCCTAGAATTTTCTGCCTTTAGCCCTGGCACAAATAGTATGCAAGACACTGCTCCCAATAACACACCTGCCTTAAACACCTGCAACACTTTACCAAAGAGAAACTGCCCCAAAAACAAAATAGTCATTTTCACATCACGAAATATCCACCTCATGTAGTTTGGTCCAAAAACATCAATCCAAGCATTATGCTTGGTAATCCATCTATCCAAAGCAAATTCCATACTATTTATTTTAAAGTTTCAGTTCACTCTACAAGAGTGATTTTTTTTACAAAAGTAACTCCATGATAAGGGACTTGTGTCCAAAATCCCCCTTTATACTCCCCTAAATCCTTTTGATGCCACAAATCACGAACAGAGACTTTTTCTGTATTTCCAAAGCTGCACCATAGACTATTAATCTGTGGAACCTCAGGTGCTTTGGGGGTTAGGATATATTTCTCCTTTGCCATCGATTTTGACCAAGAAGGAATTGGTGCAATTTCCCCGCGGCCTACACAAGCAAGAAACAGCCACACCGTTAATAAACACAAACTCACTCTCATCTCAACTGGTCTTTATTTTATCACCGGATTAACAAACAACTCATCCATATACACTTGTTGCGAAGCTTCGAAAGCCACCTTCATATAACGGATGCTTTCATCCAATTGATCAAATAACAAGTTTTCAATCCATGCATCATGCCGATTGTTCGGGAAATGGGGAGTATCCTTGATAGAAGCTAATCTATATTCTTTTCCATCCAACGAAGTGAACAGATAAACTTTCAGCGGCATACCTATTCCATCTAAATTATAGTCCAGCATACGAAGCATGACTTTCCGTAGTCTGGTCTTTTTCTGCAAATCTACCACAAGCTCATGATAACCTTTCTCGAATTTCACCCAACGGGCATCTTTACTGTCTTCCTCGGCAACCCTGCCATCAAGCAATGCCTTCAAATCCGCTTTTCCCAACACCATGTCAATGGTAGCCCCGTTAGCCAATCTCTCCATAAAGGCAGCTTCGGCCAATTGCCAGCAGCCAATCCGCCTTTTCCAGGCCATATAGTCATTGTATACTTTATGTGACCACACCGGTTGCCCCAACTGATAAGTTGACGTGGGGCTTTCTATGATTCCACAAACCATAAATGAGATAATCCTGTCAACCCCTGCCACAGAAGCAGCCACTTGTTGAGATAAAAGACGCGGATAAGCGGCAGGAATCAAGGCCGAAGAACGGTCGTTGGTTCCCTGTTCCCAAGTGAAAGTCTCACAATTGGCCCACATCTCAATATTCAGACGGTTGTGGATGTCTCTCAACCGTTTCCAAGTCTTCTTTAAGCGAGGCAACATGAATTTATCGCGTACACAGCCCACTTCGTCCTGATAGGCTATGATGTCGACTTTCAGCTTTGCCAATTGTTTCTCATACTCCGGATTATCAAAATCAGACAGTCCGATACCATAAGGAGAAATCAGTGTCTTCTTATCCGGAGTCAATGCTTTTGCCTTTTTGGTCAATGCATTAACCGATTGTACAGCATGTTCTGCAAAAATGGGGCAAAGACAATCCTCTACCGGCAAATACCAGCCATAAAAGGCTTTATGATTTTTATAAAAGACGGCCAGTTCCTCCATAATTTGCAATTGGCGTTGTTTGATAGCAGGATCCTGCAAATTATCATCCTGGTCTTTTGCCCATCCAGTACTCATAAAAACCTTCATGTCATATCGGGCAGCCTCATCAAGAATGGCTTCCACAGGACTCTGTTTATCTTTATCATACCACCAGGGCATTAATTGAGAGGGATAATAAGCCTTACCCTCATTGGCAACTTCCATGAATACCAGATATTCAATGCCCATAGCTGACAGTTCCCGCACTTTAGCTTTCCATAATTCCGGATCCGTATTATCAAAACTCTGCGGATTGGTATATCTATTACGTACATCCTTATATGCCAGATTTATCCAAGTACCAGTAATGGGCTTCACCCTCAAAACAGATTCCTTCACCTTCTGTTTTCTCTGTCGGCCAGGAACATCATTGCCAGCAAAAACTACTGCCGACGGCAGTACGGCTGATATCATCAGTACCCCCAATAGGATTGGCAGAAAAATCCTCTTCATAATATACACATTTTTTTAATTAATAAAAGATCAATTGCCACCGGACGTAATAATTAACGCCAAACCTAAAATAAAGAGAATAAACATCAAGGCAATCAATAGATTAGTAGATTTAGAAGCCCCTTTGAATTCCTTCCAAATAAACACCCCCCATAATGCGGCAACCATCGTAGCCCCTTGTCCCAACCCATAGGAAATGGCAGCACCGGCTGTTCCGGCAGCAATATAACTGCACGCTGTTCCCAACGCCCAAATGGCACCCCCCAAAATACCAACCAAATGAGTATTCATATTTCCTTTGAAGTATTGACTGTAAGCCACAGGCACCCCCGTAAAAGGTTTCCTCATTAACAAAGAGTTGAATAGAAAGTTACTGATAAAGATACCTATTGCAAACACAAACAAGGCAGAATACGGAGTCATCATACCAACAGCAGGCGATTCCAGATTTTCCAAATCCATAGCAGCGGCGACAAAACGATAGAAAAACGCCATCAGAATACCAGCGCAGACAGCAATCAGAACTCCTCTTTTTCGGACAGTCTGACCTGATACTTCAGAAACTTTACTGGAAGCAATCCCATTAAAAACAATGGCCAACACAATCAAGAAGACACCCCCAAAAAGAGTGACAGGATCCCCCTTCGGTACACTAAAGTAATTGACAAATACGCCTAATACCAACGCCAACCCCACCCCTATCGGGAAAGCAACCGACATACCAGCCAACGACATGGAAGCCGACAACAATATATTCGAGGCATTGAATATGACGCCACCCAGAAAAGCGCTCCAAAAATTCTCCATACCAACTTGCTGCAAGTCCTGCATAAATCCGCGTCCCCCTTCTCCAATGCTGCCCAGTGTCAAGCCCCAAACCAAAGAAAAAAGAAGTATACCAATCACATAATCCCAATAGAACAATTCATAGCGCCATGTTTGGGCTGACAATTTTTGAGTATTTCCCCATGATCCCCAGCATAACATCGTGACCCAGCACAACGCTACCGCCAATCCGTAACTTTCAACTATAAACATAATCGTGATATTTAATATTGTTTTTAATGATTACAACTCTTCACGGTAAGGAATAGAAGACTGGGCTCCCATTCTGGTTACAGCTATGGATGAAGCTTTTGAAGCCATCACAGCAGCTTGTTTCAAGTCCATGCCCTCTGACAATCCTACGCACAAAGCCCCATTAAACGTATCTCCGGCAGCTGTAGTGTCAACAGGCGCCACTTTGAAAGCATCTATACGATAAGAAACGCCCTCTTCCCTTATAAGACATCCTTTCGAACCCAAAGTGATAATTACATTCTTTACCCCCATCGCGCAAATCTCTTCCGCCACTTTCTCAACATCGGCATCATTGGCAATCTTTATGCCCGTAAGCATCTCCGCCTCGATGCGGTTCGGAGTGACCATGTACAGATGCCGGAACAATTCTTTGGGAAGACTGCGGGCAGGAGCCGGATTCAGCACCACCTTCACTCCTTTCCCGAAAGCCTTTCTGGCAGCATACTCCACTGTTTGAAGCGGAATTTCCAATTGCATCAAGAGGATATCTCCCTCACACATTTCCTCCAACATTTTATCCACATCTTGTTCGTTCAACAACATGTTGGCACCGGATGCCACTACAATACTATTCTCCGCATGATCGTCCACGCTGATCAGAGCTACTCCGGAAGCAGAATCTTCATCGAGAGCAATATATCTTGTATCAATTCCTTCCTTTTTAAAATAACCGACAGATTGCCGACCTAATACATCATTCCCCAATTTTGCCATAAATATCAGATTGCCGCCCAATCTCTTTATTGCAACAGCCTGATTTGCTCCTTTTCCACCCTGGTTCATAAAGAATTCCCCTCCCAGAATCGTCTCACCGGGAGCAGGCAGATGAGAAGTTCTCACCACCATGTCCACATTGGAACTGCCAATCACTATAATTTTTTTCATAACACTATATTATAAATAAATTCAATCTATTCATCATCGTGCCCGGAAGAACACAGGAGGTGTATCTCCGGCATCGGATACTGCCACACGAGCCGTTATTACCTTTTCATCTCCCGGAAAGAGCGTAATAAAATTGTCACTCCAGAATACCGGATTAATCTCCTTACCCCGGACGTCCAGCAAAGTCAGATGATTGAAATGGGACAAACGATCCGATTCGTTCTTCAAACAAATAGAAAAGACATATTCCCCTTCCTCTTTGGTAACTTCAACCTCCTCCTTCAATTCCGGTTTCTCCATAGAAGTGAACCAAAAGAAATCCATATGCTGGGAATAGAACCAATATAGGTTCTCGGACAGAAGTTTACCGTATTTATCATGCAGCTCCAGCTTCACAAAGTAATTATAAGAGTATTTTCCACACCGGGGCACCGTAACAATCTCCTGATAGCAATCGGGAGAAACAGTTATCCGCTGGGAGTCCTCCCAAGCCACTTCCATGTCATTGTTGATAACTTTAGCCGTCACTTTCACGTCTTGCAGTGTCTGATGGGAGGCATTAATCACAGAAACCCTGAAATCATTCGCATTCAACTGTACGTGCACCGGTTCCATAGCTTTTTTTGCAAAATAATAAGAAGCATTGGGAGCCAGATACCAGTCGTATATCTGCCAGCACACATCGGGCCAGCAAGAATTAATCTTCCAAATCATCACACCGGAAGTAATATCCCACATCCGGTGATTAGCCGCTTCAAACATAGCGCGATAACCATCGGCACTCAGAAACTGGGCATTGTCGGCATATTCTTTTGCCGTCTTCGGATCACCGAACATTGTGCGAATGGCATTGTCATAAGAGCGATAGCAATAATTACTTACATCCCAAGCACCATGTTCAGCCCAAATGCTATCCAATGGGAAAATAGGGCTGTTTACATTAGCCGTACTCTCCGCGGTAGGAATAAATTTCCGGAGGCTGTTGTACGTCGGCATGGAAGGCATCCCCAGTTCATTGCGGAACATCTGCAAATGGACCTCACGCACTTTATCAAAGAAGTAGGAAGAAGGCGCCCAATTATAGTCGGGCGCACCGTCATCCGTCGTACCTGTTGGCAGATCTTCTTTCAGATAAGGAGTCAAGGCGTCTACATCCCAATGAAAACTGGTAGTCGGAAGATAAACACGCGTAGTATCGATACTCTTCACTTTCTCCTTGGTCAGCTTGTACAAGCTTTCATTCATCAAGACCTCATTGGCTCCTATCCATGAAATAATAGAAGGGTGATTGCGATAGCGGAGCATCATATCTTCCACTCCTGCCACCGCCAGACCATGATCCAGAGGATTGTCAGCAGTTTCAGTTCCGGGAGTCATACGGAAACATTGATAGAAAACATGCCACCACATCAGGCCATATTTGTCAAAACTTTCAAACCAGGTTTCAGAAGGAGACGGCATATCTTCACTGCCAATCAGGTTGATGTTCGCCTCTGCCATCAAGCGGGCTTCATCATAGATACGTTTTTCAGATTCCTCCAACAAGATGTCCGGCTGTATCCAACCGCCCTTACAGAATATCCGCTTGCCATTCACATAATATACACGACCACATTCATCTCCCACCCGGTTCAGTCCACTTGCCACCTCACGGATTCCGAAATCAAACTCTTTGGTATCGGACACTTTTCCACCGATGCTAAAAGACAGTTTCATGTGATGCAAGTATTGCTCGCCATACCCATTCGGATACCACAAATACGGGTTTTCTATCAGCAAGGAAGGAAAGTCCTCAGGGGTCAGTTCCACTACTTTTCTCTCACCGGCACGCAGGGCTACTTTCTTCGTCAGCTTGATTGGCTTGAGGTATCCCTCCATATGCTTGGTATAAGTGGGAAATTTGACTTCGTTGATTAATGTAATCCAAGCATTCACCTTTCCCTCGACAAGCTTTGCAGAAGTATTCCTCACTTCAAGTTTAATATTGACCTTTGCAAGCCCAGTGTCAACCTTCATAGGCATGGTAGTGGACTTTGGTAAAGTAGTGATAACAAAAGGATTTTCAATCAACACCTCGTCCGTGGCTTCCACTATCACTTTCTGGTAGATACCCATATTCCGGTCGCGAACCACGGGAGCACAATCCCAGCCACCGGATATCTTCAATGTCTCATCCTTAAAGATATCGTAGGAATGTCCGCGTACAGGACCGAATACTTTCAACTGGGTGCCGGGAGTCGGGACGCCCGGATGATCCACCTGATAAATTTTTATCGCAATACAATTGTTGGCTCCGGCACGGGCATATCCGGTTATATCAAGTTTAAAGCGACGAAACATACCCACAATATCTTTTTTATCAGCAACCTGACGACCATTTACCCAGACATCTGCCCGGTAGTTGATGCCGTTCAAGGTCAGCCATACCTTCTTGCCTTTATATGATTTGGGAAGAACGACTTCCGTACGATACCAGTATGGATCTTGCCAAGGATTACGGCCACTTTTCAGGTAGTTGTATTTAGATAGATCCATCCGGGCATTAAATTCATCCGACACATCCGGAATCAGGTAATTATTCAGGCCGATTCTCGGATCAGGATATACGTTTTCCTTCACCAAAGCGTTCAACACGGTAGTGGGCACAGTGGCCTGATACCATCCGGCAGTGGGATAAGACAATTGCGAAACCTCAGCAGCTCCGGCGTTTAGCTCGGAAGAATTGATAATCTTCCAGTTCTCCAGTTCAAGAGATTGAGCATTGACAAACAACATGTTACATATCAACAGTATAAAAAAGAGTTTTCTCATAGTTTCTTGTTATTTTAATATTAATGCAGCCGCACCAATAAATCCGGCATTGTCTCCCAAGGCTGCAGGCAGCAAAGTAGTATGCCGGGCTGCTGAACGACAAATGAATTTACGAAATAGCCACTCTGCCTTGTCCCAGTATAAATCGGAAGATTTCAGAACAGATCCACCTATGATGACAATTTCGGGATCGGTAATATTCACTGTCCATGACAAAGCATGAGCTAATGCCTGGGCAAAAGCATCCCATACCTGCAAAGCCATTTTATCACCGGACCGTGCCAGTTCGGCTATACGATAAGCCGGCAACTCCTCCTTTGTATATTCTTTATAAAGACGGGTGACGGCATTGCCGGATACATAATCTTCCAATATCCCTTCTTTATAAGGTGATGTCCATACTTCTCCAGCACAACCGGAATGCCCACGCCATACTTTTCCTCCATTAATCCAAGCACATCCTATCCCCGTTCCTAAAGTGAAACCCAGGACTGAACCGGCATTCCGACCCGCTCCCCATAATGCCTCTGCATAAATCAGCGCATTGGCATCATTATCAAGGATCACCCGCAACGGAAATGCTTGTTCAACGGTGTCTTTCAACGGAAAATAGTTCAAAGTGGGAAGATTCTCAACATCCAGCAGTATACCTTTATCTATATCGAGAGGTCCGGTACACCCGATACCAATGCCCTGAATATCGTAATCCGCAGCATCAGCCAGAATATTTTTCAACAGAGAAAACAAATTGGCAATAATTACTTCGCCGGGTTCTTTCGGATTAGTTGCAATAGTACGGGGAGAAGCATAAACCAATCCCTCTCCGCCAACAATACCCGCACTGATCTTTGTGCCTCCGATATCGACTCCTATAGCTACCTTTCTTCGTCCCATCATTATTCTATTGAAGTCACTTTAGCACCATGTGTAAAACTGCCGGGCACTAGTTCCATTTCTTCCGCCCAAGCATTCACTATCAGCTGAACAGGAACAATGGACGGAATTGCAAACAAATCAGGGTCTCCGCAATGAACATTGATTTCCAGCAAATTCACACTTTCAATGCCGGAGGAGATATCCGACACCAGGATCACTTTACCATTAAAAGACAGAACATCAGCCATAAGCCTGATGCTCTGCCGATAAACACCGGACCGTGAATGCGCATAAATGATACAGATAAAGCCAGGGCCTACCATCTCTAGTGGGCCGTGGCGAAACTCACCGCCCAACAAAGCTGAAGCCGGAGTCTTGGTAGCCTCCATAAACATCAGGGCGGTTTGGGCAGCGCTTGCAAAAACCGTACCCCTGCCTATCACTTGAACAAACGGATGCCCACTTAAAAAAGCGACCGAACGGGATAAATAAATCCCCCCTTTCTCAAGCTGAAGACCGACTTCCCGAACGACACTATCTAAAAGAGCATTATCCACCCTGCGACCATCCAATGCTCCTGCAAGCAGATACACTACCAGATAGGTGGTGATAAATGTCTTCGTAGATGTCATTTCCTCCCTCCCAGCCTTACATAGCAGACTGAGAGTAGCCATCGCCGCTAAAGAACTTCCAGACTCATTTGTGACCCCAACCACTGTCAACCGTGAATGATGCCGTTCACCAAGTTGTTTAAGCAGTTCAATCACCTCATAGCTCTCGCCTGACTGTGAGATAGCAACCAATAAAGTGCGCTCTGTCAGAACTGAAGACTGAAAATGCAATAGCTCCCCGGCATTGATAGCAAAAGCGGGTATATTATAAGCGGTCATCATGGTCGCGGCAGCTTGCGATACAAAATAAGAACTTCCCATACCGGTAAGTACTATTTTGTCATAGTCACCGGTTGTCCACAGAGTACAGACAGCATCCAAACGCTCCTTTCCTTCTCTTGAATGATAATAGCCAAGAGTACGTTCCAACATTTCCGGTTGTTCTTGTATTTCTTTGATGAACTGATTCATAAAAAATATTTGTTTTTTATTGATTAAACACTACCAATTCCGCTAATGAGCTATTTTATTGCATCAGCAATAGGTCATTTTCCTTCAATATACCTCTTATAACCTTCATAAGTGTCCGTTCCCGGCTTAAAGGTAGCCCAACTGAAATTCGTAATATGATCGGTAAACATTCCGGCAACCCTTAATTGTTCTTCCAACTCTGACCAAGGCTTGGTACGCATTGTAATCTTCGGACACCAGCATTCCTTAAACGACTCGATGTCTACCCCGAAAATCACTCCGTTGGCATCGCAAGCTTTCTTTATTTCGGCAAACCAATTGGGCAGATCCACATCAAAGTCCACCAGACAACGTCCGCCTATGTCCTGAAGATAAAGAACATCAATATCGGGTGTTTGGGCAAATATCTTACCGAACCACTCCCCACAAAGATCGGCCGGCATGCCACGCCACAAGGCAGGAGCGATGCAGACTTCCTTGGGAGATTTCGACTTTATATAAGCCGCCACCGTCTGCAAATAGTTGGCCAGCATGGAGAGTGAAGGTTCTTGCTGCCACCCCACGGGATAGGAGCCATCGTGAAACTCTTCCGTTATATACCAACCATCCAGGCAGGGATGATTTCCCCAAAGGGCAAACAGTTCATCAAAGACCTGCTTGTTCCGCTCTACGAGGAAGTCGTATTGCTCGGGGCTTGCAGTGTCTTTTTTGCTATAATCACCGGGATAAAGCCCTACGATAAGCTTCATTCCATTCTGCTTGGCAGCCTCGAACATCCGGTTCATGATATCATATTGTTTCGTGACCCAAGGAAGTTTTGTTGGAACATAAAAAGAAGTTTTTTCTTCTGCACGGTCATTGAACCCCTCGGCATACTGTATAATCCAGGTATCAATGCCCACCTCTTGGCTTGCTTTAAACTCCTTATCCCAATCGGTGTTTTCATATACCCCGTCCAATTGAATAAACACACTGGAAAACTTTGGAGTCCCTTTGAACTCGGGAGCATAAGAAGTCAACTGCTCCAGATTGTCAATGCAGAACGAACCGGTACACATTACACCCTCATCATTGGTCACTTCTATCCGATACCCCTCAAAGCGGTTCAGCATCAGTTTATTATCCCCCATATCATGTCCCTTGACAAAAGTAAAGGCTTCGTATGGCATCACCACCCGAGTCCACTCTTCTTGAGTCAACACCTCTTTGTCCACATATTCAAAGAATTGCCAGCGCCCTTTGTCGTGCAGTGTCCCCTGGGTGAACATGCCTGCATCTTGAATTATCATAAAACGGAATGTACCCTTGTTGTTCTTATTACCCTTCACCCAAATGGAAAGTCCCAGAGGATGAAAAGATAAATCACTGCGGTAGTCTCCACCACTTTGCTGGATATACACCGATTCCGCTTCGGAAGAATTGCCGGAAAAAGAGTATCTGATTTCAAAACTTCCTGCACCTTCTACACAGTCATCACTGACAAAACGGTCTATCGAACTTTTAGGCGAGGCAGGAGTTACCTTCATATCATACACCACACAATTCATCTCATCATAAGCGTTCAATGTCTTCACAGCACGAGCTTCTGTCAAGATATCCTCGCTTGTGGGGAGCTGCTTATTGCTGCAAGCTGCCATACATAGCAACAAAGAAGACAAGGTTGCCAGAATCATTCTTTTTTTCATGGCTGTCATTTCGTTGTATAGGTTATAATTTCGGTAATCCATATCTTTCCGCCGGACACGGGATTTTTCCATTTAAAAGTCACTGCGTGCTTACCCACCGGACAGTCGTAGCAGAAGAACAACTCGCACTTCCGGTGATTGAGTTCCTGAGGCAAAGCAGTGGTCTCATGCAATTTCCCATCTATATACACCTCCATTTCGGCCGTATAGTCTGTCGGAAGAGCACCTGCGACGTACCCCTTCACCACCAGACCTGTGCCTACGAAAGTGAATGAATTCACCTCATCTATCGATTTTTCAACAGTAAGTTTGCCACTAACTTTCAGGTCCTCAAAGGCCACTTCCAACGCAACAGGACGAATATCCTCCCGCTTGATTTCAAAAGCATTCCCTATTTTCGCATTTCCATGCTTCCGGAGCATATCACAAGCATGTTTATAAGTCATTTCGTAAGCCTTGTTCAGACTTATGTCTGTATGAGAAAAAGGCCGGTCTTCCACCTCATACAAAGTCCCTTTCCAGTATTCGGGAATGTTGCTGTAACCTATCATGGTTCCCAATATACCTGCTGCCGATGCCGGGTTGCAGTCAGAATCCTGCCCAGCACGGGTAGAGATATCAATGGTTTTTGTAAAATCACCCTCTCCATAGAGCAATCCTAAAAGGATGTAGGCCCCGTTGATTTTCGTACCGATATTAAAAGAATTGTGGATGCCTTCGGGACAACTGATTTCTTCGCTCCACTTGTTCTGCAGTTCAAACCAAGTACGCTTCCAGTCATTGGGATATTTCTTGTGCCAACGAATGACATCGGACATGCACTTGTGAAAATCGCTTTCCTCCGGTATGATTTTAAGGGCTTCTTCCACAATATACTCCATATCATCACTGACATAGGCCAAAGAATACATGGCTGCAACATACACCCCCCCGTACCAACCTTCGCCATAAGACATGATGTGACCTACCTTATCGCAAATTTCAGCCGCTTGATTGGGCATCCCAGGCGACATAATTCCGGCAAAATCAGCCTCAATCTGGAAATCGATACAATGGGCATGAGGGTTGTTCTTCCAATGCCCGCTCTGAGGAGCTTTCATTCCTTGCAGCAGGTTATAGCGCGCTACCTGATTGGCATGCCACAAGGGATATTCCGTTCGCTTAAAGGCAACGGCAAACGAATCCACCGGAGCATCCAAACCGCATCTTTCAAAGACTTCGACAAATGTCAAATCTACATAGACATCATCATAAAGTCCCGGAAAGCTATCGTACCATTTTTTCACCATGTGTTCATTCCAAGGAATGGGAATATAATCCTGAATAATAGTTCCCAGGAATTTGAATTCGGTGGGACCACCATAACTGCACCCTAACGTTTGCCCGGCCCAAGCACCTTTCACCTTATCCTTCAGCACTTGCTCTGACAAAATTCTCTTTTCGTTCTTTTTAAAAGCAGCTTTTACTTCAAAGGTACCAAACAGAACCAATAAAGTCAAGAGAAACACTTTTTTCATTCACACTTCTTTTGATAATGATTATACCATTCTGTATATTGCTCATATAATTTTATAGAATCCGGATGCCCTGCCACAATATCTGTATCAGGTTTGTTCATAATGCCCAAATATTGATAGCAGAGCACCTTATCCACATAAGGGGACACAGCTTCCAGCTGCCTGATAATGCGTTTGCCAAAATCAGCAGGAAGCAAATTACCACCGGTTCCATCCTCAAAATAAAACAATTCGACATCTGCCCACAAACGAGCCCTGCAAGCTTTTTCATGCGCCTTATACAATATTTCATAGAACTTGGCCGAGTCTTCCAATGAAGTATGGTTCACTCCCACCCCGTCCTGATAGGCTATGATATCAATATTCATCTTCTCCAACTGACGAACAAAATGATCATCAAAACGGGCTTCCTTGATAAAATAAGGGGCTATCAGGTTCACACAATTGGGCGTCAGGCGTTGGGCAAATGCCGCAGTCTCATTGACATAGTTCACACAAGCATCCACAAAATAAGGTTGCAGCATGGCTTCATTCGGAAAATACCACCCATAAAAACACGCATGATGACTGTACCTCTCAGCTATCTCTTCCATCGCCTGGAAACGAACTGTCTGTACTCCCTTGTCCAACATCATGTTGTAAGCATCTAAATCGCCCCAAAAATCATTGCTGACAAAAAATTTGATACCACATTCATCTGCCGCAGAAAGGACAGCTTCCAGCGGGTCATCACACCCCATTGGAATCCGAGGAGCAATTTTAGAAGGATAGAAGGGTTTGCCGGCACGAGCCACTCCCATCAAAACCAAATACTCCATACCGACCTCACGGATTTCAAACACCTTCCTGCGCCATTGGTCGGCAGTAAAATGGGCCAATGCTTCATTCCAATACCCGCCTTCGGCTGCCGAATGTTGAAATTCAAACCAAGAGCCCGAAATAGGCTTGGTCTTCTTGTCCGAACACAATGTGGTGGCGGCAGCAGGAACTGCATGCATAGCTTCGGGTATGGTCACAGCCACACTTCCCAAGCCTAAATATCTTATAAAATCACGTCTTCTCATCTCTTGTTCTTTTTTTCTGTTTTACTCAATAATTTTATCAGCCAATTCCCACCCCATGAGGGTCGAGATATAAGGAATTATCCACATAGCCATTTTCCTATGTCCACTGTATCCGGGATGCCAGGCTGCACCCAAATCTGTTGTCCTGTTATAAAGTCCTTCATCCAGCCTCAGCAGAAAGAGTTTCGGATCATTCAATTCAGACACTATTGTTTCATAATAACTGAACACCGGAGCCTGCATAGCAACCGGATAAAGGCAGAGAATAGGAATATTCCCATAATGCTCGCGCAACTGTGCTATTATCTGCATATAAGCTTTTACAAACTCTCTCTTGTAAGGATGCGGTTCTGTAGAAAAATCGTTCGAGCCTAAATTTATAACCACCAAATCCGGTCGATAGCCCGTGAAATTCCATTTAACAGTAAGGTCTTCATCAAGAGTATTTAGCATTCGGTCTTTCATCGTTACTTTCGACACCCTCACCGAATCACCGTAGTTACGGGCTACTCCTCTGCCCGAATGGGCAACCAACGTATAATCGGCATCATAATAGCGGGCTACCATGGCTGCAAAGGCATGATTACAGTTTTCCGTTTCCACCCCAAAAGGCTCATCACGGTGCCTACCATCCACCCCATACCCACAAGTAAGCGAGTTGCCGATAAACTCAATATGACGGGTACGCACAGTAGGACTTGCCTGCAACTGTCCCGAAGCAGAGAGCACAAATCGGTGGATGGTTGTCTTTCCAAACTCTCCCTCAGAACGTTTTTGCATCCTCAAGCTATGAAGACGCTTATCTATCCCCGACACCACATTAATTAGAGTATCTGTCCCGCACACCTTTACAACCCGGTGCAGTTCATCATCCACAAACACATTGTAGTAGCTTGTTCCGGTTTCAGAGACTATCAAAGAGAGTCTTCCGCCCGTAAAACGAGTCTCCCAATAGGTGCCCACCCAATCGAAAGATACCGACCCGTCCGAGGAAACCAGCGTTCTGCCAACATATCTCACGGCCGGATCATTCCCTTTGAAAACCTTGCCACAACTCTTAGCAGCAAGCTCCGACAGGCAACACATCTCTATTAGGATAAACAGGTATAGATAACAGCGCTTCATCACTTTCTTTTTATTTACGTGTTTTATTCCTATATTTCAGTTCTTTCAAATATCTCATATACCCATTGAACAAGTTGATTGTACGCGCTTCGCCCACACGGATAGACATCTCCGGATCGTTGAAAACACCGGGGAACTGATAGCAAAGGATCTTCTCGAAATTGTCAAACAGATTCAAATCATGAATAATCTGCTCTATAGGACGGGGATACAAAGAATTGTCCGGATTGAATAGAAAAGCCTCAAGATCGAACCACAAGTGCGCATTCGCCTCATCGCAAACCTTCTGCAACAAATCGGCAGCCTCTTTGCCGCTTATATCGGTTGCCGGCATACGTGCAAAGCCGAATGGACAAAGAATATCCAGATATTTCAATAATTCCGGATAAGTATCCATCCCAACAGGGACATCAAAACTATTAGTGGCAAGCATTATGGGTTTCTCAGGAGCTAAAGCACTACAAAACTCCTTAAATTCCTTGAAGAAATGTACTATTTCAACTTTTCTTTCCTTACTGCGTTGTGGATCTGGTTCCCAGTTATTTAGGCCCCCACCACTTTCTTCGGATACATAGAAAGCATAAAAAGACTCATGATGCCCATACATATCCCACAGTTCTTTGGCAACCCGTTTGTGCCATTCCAAGGACTCGGGGGTAAAGTCGAACCAAGCGAACATACCAACCCCCATCAATACTTGCATTCCTTGCTTATCCGCTTCCGAGAGAATGGCTTCGATAGGATCTTCAGCTGCAATGTCCATACGGCCGGGATATAATTTAGAAGGATAGAAAGCCTTCCCCGGATAATCCTCAACGGTAGTAGAACTTCCGATATAAGCTTGATGGCGAAATACTTCCTGAATTACCACCATATCCATCTCAATCTTGTGCATGGAACGAATCATCTCTCTCCAATGGTCATCGGTCATCTTTTTGATATCTTGATTCCAGTGCTTACCTTCCTCTTCACTCCAATGATAAATACCCGTCCATGCACCGGAAATCTGTTGTATAGAACGAGTATCCAAATTGATAACCTCTACATGCTGAGCCTTCCGATACACTCGTTTTCCGTCAGAAACCTTCAGAATAACTTTATGCTTACCGACTTTATCTTGCATAGGAAGTACAATTTTAACCATGTCCGACTGTCCTGCAGCTATCTGCAAAGTAGTATCACACAGTAAAGCGGATGTTTTTTCCTTACCCCAATACAAAGATACACGATAGGTCCGTAAAGAATTACCATGGTTTACAATTCCTCCCCGGATATCCAAATTAATTTTATTTGATATTTTCCCGGGAGGAATCAACGTCAATCCCACTCGCTCATCTGCATGTGTGTAGAAGACCGACAGTAATGAGAAAAGAATTAAAAATATATATTTCATAATTTATTATTTTATGCTTTTGTTCTCTAAATAATCATTCTATATTCGCAGGCTTGCAATACTTAAATCAATAAAAACTACTTGGGTAAGTTACAGCAGACTCAATCTCATTATTGGCAAGCCGGATATACGTATCAAACTTACGCTCACCCTCATGTAGTACTATAATGCGAGCTCCATTAAAAGCCAAGTCATTATAGACTGTATTGCCACCCGTGTAACGACCATAAGCTAATAAGACATCTTTATATGTAACTGCATAATCATTATTATGATCATGCCCGACGAAAATACCTATTACATCACCGCATTCTTTTACAGAAGTGAAAAAGCCGGAATTGGTAGTTGGACAGCATACCATTTCTGCCTTGCAACCAAACATGCGGTTTTTATCTTCCATCAATGCATCTTTAAATTCAGGAATAGCAATATGGAAGAAAGCCAATGCAGGCAAGGGGGTACTGTCATTGTTTTCTGTAAACTTCTTACTTTGCTCACGATACCAAGCTATCTGATTAAATTTAATCCAGTCATAACCCGGAACAGAATTTATCTTTGTATAAGAGTGTGAGTCAATACAATAGAATAAGGCTGCATCTTTGTTCTTCTCTTTAGAAGATTTAATTTGCAAAACATAATCCGAGTTATCTACGCCAAGACCTTCCGGCATCAGACAACCTTTCTTTTTGGATATATAATCATACAACTCCTGACGGGTACGATCATATTCATCATCATGATTACCAAAAACTACAGCGTATGGAATATTACGACGGATACACAAATCCAATACAATGTCCCAGCCTTTTAAAGCTTCGTTAGAAACAACAACATCGCCCGTAAAAACCACACAATCCGGATGTTCTGCATCCAAGACTTCATTTATACAATCGACAGCTCTTTGGGAATTTGCCTGATCATCGTATTTATAATGTACATCGGTGAACTGTACCACCTTAAATTTTCCGTCACGATTGAATTTTAAGTTATTCTGTTGTGACCAAACCGTATAAACATTGAATAACACACACAAACAAAAAAGTATTTTCTTACACATCATTTTTTCATCGGTTATAAATAGGTGCAATAAAGCAAAATCATTATCTATTTTAAAAGAATCAATAGGCAGAGCCCACTTGAAAAGACGAGCTCCCGCCTATTGACTACTTACTAAATAAAGGTCATTGACGATACCAAGTCATCTTGTAGACACGTACATGAGCTTCAGCAGCCGAAGAACCAACTAAACCTGTAGCTATGTAAATATCATAACCTGTAGCAGTTGGTTCAATCTTGGTAGCTACATCCCCCCAGTCACTATAATTGGTCGTATATCCAGGGGTATCTTCACCTTTGAAGAGACAGAACCTATCATAACCTGCATCATTGGGTCCTAATTCCATATGTTCCGGATTCGTAATATCAAATACTCGCAATGTAGACGGACCACCCGACCATGGATCAGCATATTCATCGACCAAGGCCAAATATGTATCGTTTTCTACATTGAATACATCAAATCCTAAAATACGATAGAAGTGGTTATCTTGATTCAAACTAGTAACTTCAAATGAAGAGGTAAACATACTGAACTTACTCATCAGTTCTGGATGCTCTTCCGGATTACCGCTACGACGATTAACAGCAATATAGTGATCAGAATCATCGTCCAAAGTAGCACGTTCAATCATCGGAGCAGAGGTCCAATTGCCACCAGCAGGACCATAACGGAGTATATTGGGTTTAGAAGCAGGAGTCTCCAACTGTCCGTCAACCAATTTCCAATAATATACTTCCATTTTGTTTGGACAGGTACCATAAATGTAAGCAATACCTTTGGTAACATCTCCCTTGACACTGAAGTTATGTCCCAAGTCATCCGGACAACCATCATCCGCTGTATAGTTTAAGATATTAATATGTTCTTGTGTTTCTTCAGAATAAAGATAAACCATGAAACCTGCACTATACACATTTTCTCTATTAGTCAAGAGATGTCCTGCATCATCAGTACGAGCACGCATCATAAAAGAACTTGCAGACTCAATATCCTTCACAAAAGCTCCCGTTTCACGATTATATAATTTAATATTACCATCATATACTTGTACAGCTAAATAGTCTTTCCACAAAGCTAGCCCGGTAGGATTATGAGTAGCCTGCATTGTTTCTCCACTCTGTCCCCACAACTTAGCATACTTAGTCTTCGGAGGAGTAGGCACTACCCTAATCGTATTGTGATGCTCGTTACCCAATGCATCTACAACTGTAATGGGATAAGGTTCTGTGAAATCCATTTCTCCGCCGACAGCAGGAGTCACATAACAATTATGTTCAACAATTACTGTACATACCAGACGAGTCACATCTAAAGGATTCTCGTCCGTAGTAGGTACCTTGACTATGATTTCTTCATTTTCGGCATAAGGACCGACCTTAGTAGCATTATACTTAGCCGGATTACCTGGCACCTGTATGGTAACACTTGTCAGACCACTAACTTGAGCGATATGACCTGTTTCGTAATCAGGAGACTCACATGATGATATAGCCACCCAACACAAACAAACAATTGCCGATAGCTTACTTAATATTTTCATTGTAATCTATTTTTTCTGTTAATACACTCTACTATTATTACTTCCATTCATCAAACTGCTGAATAGACGTATTTTGCTGAATCTCCTCAATAGGAATTGGAAATCTGTTATATCGGTCATACCAAACTCTTTTCTTGCCTCCATCAATATCAACTACTTCATACTTAAATTGATTTTCAGCAACTTTAATAGGTCTCACACCATGCATATTAACATCATTCAACAAAGTGGTTCCAAGTTTCCAACGACGAATATCCCAAAAACGATGACCCTCGAAAGCTAATTCAACCATTCTTTCGCGACGAAGAAGCTTCATGAATTCAATCTTCGTTGAAGCCGTCAAATCCTTAGTAAATCCGGCTCTTCGTCTCACTTGATTCAAAGCATCCAAAGCTGGTTCTAATTGATTTTGCATGGCCATTGCTTCTGCGTAAATCAACAAGACTTCAGCATAACGCATATAATAGTAGGTCAAATCAGACTGATCAGAAAAACTGCAACCTTTAGGTTGAATTCCTTCTTTCAACAGCTTACGCATGTAGTAGCCGGTACAAGTAGTACCACCGCCTAAGCCAAAACCGTCCACACTGCCTTCATAAGTGTAAAGCGTTTCACCTTTCCATTGACAACCATTATAAAGAATACTGGCATAAAAACGAGGTTCCCGACCTTCATACGGATTAGCTGCCATTTCAGGATTATTCCAGTCAAAATCACGACCATCGGCCATTTGATAAGAAGATACCAAATCTTCTGTCGGGGAAATCTGTGCATACCCAGCATCACTAGGTGGACAATAATAATAGTCAAAAGAATAAGTGAATCTATTCTTTAAATAGCCAAATTCGATCACACTCTCTTTATTTTTCACGGGTTCCAGACGAGAATTGTTGAATAACTTACCATAATCTTCATACAATTCATAGTCTTGACTCATCACTTGAGCAGCAGCATCGGAAGCATCTTTCCACCGCTCTGCATACAACATAGCACGTGCCAACATACCATATGCAGCTCCGCTAGTCAAACGCCCCAACTCCACTTTTTCTTTGGTTGGCAAATTATCGGCAGCAAATTTCAAATCATCATAGATGAACTGCCAACCTTCTTCTGGAGAACAAAGAGGATGATTCTTTTCACCTAATTCTGGTAATTGCTTATAGACAACGTATTGTCCACCATAACGTTTTGCTAAATTAAAGCAAGTTACTGCTCGAAAAAAACGCACTTGAGCCTCGGCCTGAATAAGTACATCATTGGAAAAATTAGAACTATTCTTAGCTAAATTTTCCAAAAAACGAGTACAAGACAATTGCCACGTATGACCATTTTCCCAAGTATCAAAAAGATTACTTGTAGTTCCTATAGGCATCGATCCAAAAACAAATGAATTATAATCGTCTGTAGGATTATTTACTTTTAATATATCAGTACTAGCCTCTTCACCTAGGCCATAATATCCACCCACCAATGAATAATAACCATTTATATAGGTATTCAAGTTTGTTTCATTGGCAAAAATAATATCAGAAGGATATTGCTTAGTCAGTATAGGATCAATATCACAACTAGATAAAATCAAACAAGTAGATGCGAATACCGTAAATATTTTCTTTATAGATTTCATCTTATCAAGTTTTTAGAAAGTAATATTTAAACCAAATTCATACGTACGCTGTTGTGGATAATACCCTTGGTTTACCCCAGGCATCTCAGGATCCATATAATCCAATCCACAGAATGTAAGCAAGTTACCACCACTCACATAAGCACGAATACTTTTAAATCCAGCTTTCTCTGTTAGTTTTTTAGGAAGTGTATATCCTAATTGCAAAGATTTCAAACGCAAATATGTACCATCTTTCACCCACCAAGAGGAGAATCTACCACCATTTTCACGCGATGCAATCCCTAAACGAGGAAATTTTGCATTGGGATTATCAGGCCGCCAAGAATTTTCTACCAAATAATATGGGGTATTACCATCATCATAAAACGGCTTTGTATAGAAAGTATTATCACGGACACCACTACCGTAAATACCGCACAAATTCACATCGAACATAGCAGCACCTTGCCAGAACATATTAAAATCAAATCCTTTCCATTCAGCACCTAAGCTCAAGCCAAACATCATTTCCGGCGTACTGCTACGACCAATAGGCACCATATCTTGATCCCAAGTAATCTGACCATCGCCATTGATATCCTTCAATTTGATATCACCGGGTTTGGTATCAGTAGAACCTTCAAAAACAGCACTGTGAGCAATTTCTTCCTCTGATTGGAACAAACCTTCAGCTACAAAGCCCAAATACCGTCCCAAACGCTGACCTGTCTGACGCTTATAAGTTGGGATATTAGCATCCTCAGTAACTTTCAGAATTTTATTCCGTGCCCAAGACAAATTACCTCTTACATGATAGTTAAAATCACGGATTTTATTGTGATGAGTCAATACCAATTCAAAACCACGGTTATCATGCGAACCATAATTGATATAAGCAGGATAGAAAGATCCCAAAGAAGGTGGAAAGAGGCCTGACTGCGTTTCCAAAGAACGAGTAGTTTTCATGTAGAAAACATCAAACTCAACCCCTAACAGTCCATTCCACATGCTAGATTCAATACCGAAGTTATAGGTATCAGTCAACTGCCATTTTAAGTCCGGACAAATCGGACCACTCATACCCATATCCTTCAAAGCATTGGTTCCAAATACAACTACAGGGTCTGCAGACAATGAAGCTGTAGAGAAATAAGTCATTGTACTTTCGATAGAACTGTCACTTCCTAGACGACCTATAGAAGCACGAATCTTCAAATTATCCATAAATGGCACGGCTTCTTTAAAGAAATCTTCTTGAGAAACACGCCATCCAATAGAAGCCGCTGGGAAGACCCCCCAACGATTACGTTTTGGAAGAGCTGTAGATGCATCGACACGACCTGTAAATTCGAACAAATACTTCTCATCATAACCATAATTAAACCGCATTACATAGCCTGCGCGTTTATCAATACTATGACTACCTTTTACCAATGTTTCAATAACCTTAGAACCATAACTCATATCCATGATATCCGTTATGGGAAAGTCTTCTCTACCTGCAGAAATTCCTTCATAATCTTCCCGTGCAAATTCATACAAGAACAAACCTGATACTTCATGCTTGCCAAATTTATTATTATACTCAAGAGTAGGTCTGATAGTGTAGCGCTGTTGTGAACCATACCAATGTGAGACAGATGCCATTGAACAAATCCGACCTTTTTCCACTTTACCTTGATGCGTAGTTTGATTCCATGAGAAAACATCGTACGGTGTCATAGTGGCTTTAGTCATTGAATGACTCTTCAAAAACGCAGCATCCAATTTAGCTGTAAGACCTTTTAAAGGTAATTTATATTTCAAAGAAATATCGCCTTGGAATTTTGTACTCTTACTTGAACGTTCACCAGACAAGTCTCTTGCAGCAATCGGATTGTTATTTCCTTGTCCATCTGTATTGTAACTAGCAATAGGCATACCATCCTTGGTATATGGCTTCAAATATGGATAAGACAACATAGCTTGCACAAAAACACCTGCATATGCATTTGGCTCTACAGAAGCACCTGGAGAACGTTGATCATCAACAAAACCAGATAAGTTCAATGAAAAATCCAAATTTTCTGTTACTTTGGCATCAATATTAGAACGAAAGTTATACTTATCATAAGAAGTATTCTTCACAACGCCTTCTTGATTGAACGCACCCAAAGAAGCAAAAAACCTAACACGTTCATTACCGCCTGAAACAGATACAGTATTTGTATAAGTAGGAGCCACATTTTTGAAAAGCATATCAAACCAATCGGTATTACCATAAATTTCTTCATCCGGGCCAGGATTCGTGATACGTTCTATATCTTCCGGAGAAAAGCGCAGGTTTTCTTCAGCTACTCCATCCATCAACTGAGCCTTGTTGTACCAATAGGCATAATCTGGACCATTCAAGAACTTCGGGAAGCTAGTGTTTTGACTCAATGTAACCGATGAATTCAAAGTTACAGTAGGTTTCTGGATAGAACCACGCTTAGTAGTAACCAAAATAACACCAGCAGCTGCACGCACACCATACACAGCAGCCGCAGTAGCATCCTTCAAAATAGTAACTGATTCTACCTCATCGGCATTGAAATTTGGGAAATAATCCTGAATCACTCCATCCACTACTACCAACGCACTACCATCACCAGCACCTTCACCACGAATATACAGACTAGAACCATCTTGACCCGGCTGACCACTGCTCTGTTTAGTAATCAAACCCGGCAGACGACCAGCCAACATATTAGAAAGAGTTCCACTCGGAGCTTTTTTCAATTCTTTATTACCAACCTGAGCAATAGAACCTGTTACACTGATTTTTTTCTGTGTACCATAGCCTACCACCACCACTTCATCCAACAATTCGGAATCCTCTTTCAAAACCACTTTCAAAAGCTTTCTATCTTTCAGAGCAATCTTTTGAGTAGTATATCCCACATAAGAAAAGATTAACGACACTTTAGTATTGGGCACAGTAATCGTGAAATGACCATCCACATCTGTCACTGCACCAGTCTTGCGATTCTCTGTAAAAACAGATACACCTATCAACGGATTATCCATCTCGTCGAATACACTACCCTCTACCTTCACTTGGGCACTTGCACCTAAACTTACCAAAGTGAATAATAAGAATAGCCAACAAAAATACTTGTTTTTCATTTTAACTAGAATTTAAAATCGAACAATTGAGTTAGTTTTCATTATTGCTTATCCCAAACGATCTCTTCCAAGGTCTTCCAGCATTGATAAAGTCCTCTGGGAACATGAAAGCATCCTTTCCATTTACCACCCTTCAAAGATAGCAGAACTTCACCTCTACGATTCAGATAGCCAAACCATTCCGGATGTTCTTGATCCTTAAAATGCGTCCATACATAACCATGTACTTTTTCAAACCATTCCAAACATTTTTCGTCTCCGGTCAACCGATAACCTTTAAGCAATGAAATCAGCGTCTCTATATGCACCCACCAAAGTTTCTGATCCCACTCTAATTGCTGGGGGGGGCATCCCTTGCAATCCATGAAATAATAGATACCGCCAAATTCATTATCCCAACCATATTCCAACATCTTCAAAGCCGTGTTCTTAGCCTTCATTATCAATTCCGGGCGTTTCAACCGCTTACCTAAATCCATGATAAACCACATGGCTTCAATAGCATGCCCCGGAGTAACCTGACGTCCTTCAAAACAGTCTACCAAACTATTGTCACCATTTAGGTTCTCAACAATAAGTCCTCCAAGTTCCGGACGCAAGAACACCTCCATCACCTCGTGGATGCACGTATCCATTGTTTCCACCAAAAAATCCTCGTCAAGCAAATGCTCAATTTCTAATGCCAAGTTACATAGAATCATAGGCAAAGCAAAGCCTTTAAGATCTCTTGTTCCCGGATGAAGCTTATTCCATTTTCCTTTCGGATTATCAACTTTCGACAAAACAATGTCAAAAGTCTTTTTAGCTATATCTGCATACTCTTGATTTCCGGTGGCCAAACTCAGTTGCCCGAATGCCATCGTTGCAAAAGTGTATGAAAAGATATTATAAGGCTCTACCAACGGATGTCCTGCACGGTCCAATGAAAAATACCAGTTGTAATTCCCATCGTGCCCGTATTTCTTCAAGAACTCACCACCCTGAATGGCACAATCAAGCCACTCCTGACGCTTCTCCACCCTATTGTAAAGTATGGAGAACATCCATACTTCCCGGCCTTGCAGCCAGATAAATTTATCCGTGTCGAAAACATTCCCCTCCCGATCCAGACAAGTAAAATAGCCACCGTATTCGGTGTCTTGGGAATGATTCAACCAAAAAGGAAGAACATTATTCATAAGTTCGTCCTTATACTGATTCGCCAATTTCTTAAAATCCATCATCTTCATTCTTTTTTAAATAGGGCTGGGAACGTTTTTTATCCGGCATGCATCTAAACCAGCCCTTTACATTCACATTATTTATCTGTTGTATAAGAAATTACATCTCTTACCCAAATATCTGCTCCTTCAACGGGGTTTACCCATTTACAAGTCACGGTATATTTGCCATAAGACTGTACATAATTAAAGAACAACTCATGCTTACGGTGATTATACTTCAGCGGAAGCTTGCATACCTCAATCAATCTATCATTGAAATACACTTCCAGTTCAGCAACGTAATCTTCGGGCACATTCTCACCTTTCAATTCACCTTTAATGACAGCCCCCACACCTTCAAATTCGAAGGTCGGGAAATTAGCAATCCAATTCTCCACTACCACTTTTTTATCAACTTTCAAGCCTTCGAAGCTAATCTCCAATTGTGCAGGTTCCAGTTCTTGAAAACAGATAGTCACCTCATCGCTTCCAACTTTTCCACCGTTTTTTTCTATCATTTGTAAAGCGTGCCCAAAACTCAATTCACATCCTTTATTAAAGCTCACTGTATTATTGAAAGGAATATCTTCGACTACAGTCAGCTCTTTTCTGAATTTCTCAGGAATGCGATTATACCCAATCATTGTTCCCAAAATTCCCCCGGAAGAAGCCGGATTACAATCTGAATCCTGACCGGCACGTGTAGAAATATCAATCGTCTTCTCAAAGTCACCCTGCCCGTAGAGAAGCCCTAAAATGATATATGCACCGTTCACATAAGTCTCAATATTGAAAGGCATCTCAACCCCATCTGGACAAGCAATATCATTGGATCCCCATTTTTTCTCTATTTCTTCCCAACATTTTTTCCAATCCTCTGGATACTGTTTATGCCAATTTATAACATCAGCCATGCATGCATGAAAACGACTTTCCCGAGGAATAGACCTCAACGCCTCCGTCACAACATACTCAACATCATCGCTCACATAAGCCAAAGAGTACATGGCTGCTACATATACACCACCATACCAGCCATCGCCATACGCCATGATGTGTCCTACACGATCGCAAATTTCAGTAGCACTATTTACCATACCTGGAGCCATGATACCTGCAAAATCCGCTTCAATCTGAAAATCCAGACAATTGGCATGGGGATTATTTTTCCAATGCCCGCTGGCGGGAGGAGTCAAGCCATGAAGAAGATTGTAACGGGCCATCTGATTGGCATGACACAAAGGGTATTCTTTAGCCAAAAAGGCTGTGGCAAAAGAATCGGCCGGAGCATCCAAACCGCATCTTTCAAAAGTCTCCACAAAAGTCAAGTCGACATATACATCGTCATAAAGGCCGCCACCACCATCGTACCATTTTTTAATTTCACCCGGTCCCCAAGGCATCACTATCGAATCCGGAATCATAGTAGACAGATAGCGGAACTCTGTAGGACCTCCATACGTACAGCCGATAACCTGACCGGCCCAAGCACCTTTTACTTTATCAAACAGAGCATCTTTTGATAGAGTAAGATTCAAATTCTCGTTTTGAGAACCACCACATGAGCATAAAGTTGCCACCAAACAACCACTCAATAAAATTTTTCTAATTTTCATCATATCTATTATTAAGGTCAATTTTTTGTTTTCATCCAATAACGTTCAATCTCTTCCAATGATTTTCCGGTGGTCTCCGGCACCAGTTTCCAAACTATCAGCATGTAGGGAATACACATGGCAGCAAACAGGAAGAATGTTCCGGCGGGGGTAAGATTTTGGAGCATCCAGGGGGTAAGCTGCCCAATCAAGTATGTACCTATCCACAATGCAAAACCGGCAATGGACATGGCCAGTCCACGCACCCGGATTGGATACATTTCGGAAAGCAATACAAACACGACTGCGCAAATGGAAACCGCACAGCAAAACACATAGAACAAAAAGAAAACTAGCAGGAATAGGCTTGAAATGCCCCATGATTCTCCGGCAATAAAATAAAAGCCTATCAATACCAATGAAAGAATCATGCCTGAAACACCGTAATACACCAATTTCTTACGACCCACTTTATCAATAATGGCAAGAGCCAGTACAGTAGTCAGGGTATTGACTAGCCCCACCAACACCTGATAGAACAAGGAATCGCCACCGGAAAGGCCAGCCCCTTCAAAGATGGAAGGACCATAATACAAGACTGCATTCACTCCCATAAACTGTCCGAGGATGGCTATACATACACCAATAATAACGGCTTTCATAATACCCGGCGACAAAAGCAAGGACCACTCTGATTGGGTTTCGGAAGTAAGAACAGACTTCGTTTCGTTCAATTGCACCAACGCTTCTTTGGAAGAGCTGTAAATGTGCTCCAAAATATTGACCGCACGTTCTTCACGATTGCGGACAATCAGCCAACGCGGACTTTCCGGAATAAAAAAGACAATGGCAAAGAACAGCAAAGCAGGCAAAGTCTCCATTCCCAACATTCCTCTCCATACTTCATTCACAAAAATCCAGTTAAACCAGCTATCGGCAGCTCCTGCATGGGTCTCAGCATACATAAGCAACTGATAATTCATTAGATAAGCTCCTAAAAAGCCAATGGTAACCGCTAATTGATAAAGTGATACCAAGCGTCCACGATACTGAGCTACCGACACCTCGGATATATAAAGAGGGGATACAATGGAAACCACACCGATACCTACACCTCCGACAATACGGTAAACCACCAACTGATTGAAATCTGCACATACCGCACAACCGATAGCAGACATGGAAAAGAGTATGGCCGACAGAATCATGGTACGTTTACGACCAAGCTTGTCACTTAAAATACCAGCAAAGAGCACTCCTACAATGGAACCTATCAACGCACAGCCCACATACCACCCTTGCGACATGGTATCTAAATTAAACTGAGCGGTTACCTTGGCAATGGTACCGGAAATGACTGCTGTATCATATCCGAAAAGAAATCCTCCCAAAGCAGCCACAACAGACAAGAAAACTACATAACCAATATTGACCGAAGATTTCATAGTATAAAATTTATCGATTAAATTCAAATTATTCTTTTACAAGTTGCTTATAAACAGTACCGAAGCGATCGGTCACCAGTACTTCTATGCGAGCCTTTTTATCTTTAGGAACAGCCTTAAACAAATGATTGGTAGGAAAAGCATTCACCCAGAGTGCACCCATCTTTTCACGATCGGAAAAAGCTTCTACAGCAGCCGGATCCAAACCTTTACAACGGGTCATCTCACCCATACAAGTACCATTCTCGAACCACTCTACCTTCCACTGCTCATCCCAATTCCAGACATTGGCCAGCACTTCTTCGGGAAACTCTTTCGAACTACCCGGAGCATAAGCCTGAAACTGGTATTCCAGCGGATAATCTACCGCTTTGTAGTGCCACTTCACCTGATTACCATCTACCTCATAAAGTCCAAAGCCTTGGGGGGTACCGTCAGAACAAAGCATGGATTTCCAAAAACCTGCACATACAGCAGCTGTATTGTGTTCCATTAACCGGTCGTTGAACACCACGTTACCGTTCACATGGGTATGTCCGGTAATGAGGTGTGCCTCATGGTCTTTCAGCAAATCATACAGACTATTGGCATTGCTTGTCTCGTCGGGTAGCAAGGCATTGAACTTGATGTCCTTGGTAGTGCTGGAAGGAATATGCATCATTACAAATACCAGATGATCTTTCGGCACCAAAGCCAAATCTTTCTCTATCCATTGCAGTGTACGTTCATCAATGTAACCTATATAACGATAATCCCTATTGATATAAAAACAATTGTCTAGTATAATATAATGTGCCTTTCCACGATTGAAAGAATAATAAATGGGACCAAAATAGTCCTCATAGGTCTTGTATGAATGTTCAAAAGAACGTACACCCATTTCCATATCATGATTTCCTATGATACGGTAAACAGGCAATCCCAGACCGCCAGACACTTGAATGTAATCTGGGTATAAACCAGGAGTATTACCCACAATGTCACCACAATCCAACACGAAGGCATCACGCTCCTTGGCATACTTTTCCATAAAGGCTCGTGCCTTACCTACATAAGAACGATAACTGTCTAAATGCTCCTGACAGCTGACTTGCACATCAGTCTGTACCATAAACACATGCTTCATATCATCTTTCAGATTCCTCTTCAATTCAAAATCATACTTTAAACGGCCTTTCTTAAGCGGGAAAAAGAAAGCGATATGCCCACCACCCTCTTGCGGCAGATAACCTGCAGGCGTGGAAAGATATACAAACCGAGCATCCCGGTTGCGCGGCAACTCATAACGGCCCTGAGCATCAGTCAGCACCACGTCAAAACCATCTGTCACCACAACACCAGCAAGCCCTTTGCCTTTACAAGTCACCACGCCTTCAACGGGATCTGGATAAATTGCAGCCTGCATGATTGAGACAACCAAGAACAGACAACAACTGCAAAACAATCTGAGCATAAAATTCATAATCACTTAATATTGAAATATTCCTTATACCTATTATACAAGTGTCCTGCCTGCAAATATGCTGATTGGGGACTCATAAAATGAGAAAACTCAAAAGTGATGGCCTTGTCATAACCGGCTCGCTTGGCAGCCTCCAGCTTCATCCGTAACTTGTCAAACTTAATAGGCAAAAAGTCGATGGGCATGTCACGATCAAAGGTTTCAGCGTTTGTCCAACATTTCATGCCATACTTATCAGCCAGCTTTTTGTTCACCGTAAAGAAAGCATCCAGTTCATCGTAATCGATATGTCCGTCCTGAAAAGCACAGGCGTCAACCACATCATGAATGCCATCGAAAATTTCATTCCACTCCCTTTCATGCTCCTGAACAGAAACCGCATCCTCCTTTGTCAACTTATCTGTACCCATCACGGCCTTTTTCCCGTCAATCCACGGAGAAATAAAAGTCGGCAAACCGCCGGAGACATCCTTGCATTGTTTGCCCATCGCATGAAAGGCATCAATGGCACCCTTCGTCTTACGGCTTATCTCACCACTGATATACCATCCGCCGAAACTCTTGTACTTCTCACCGTACCTGCTCCACACCTCATCAATCACATACTTGTTATCCTCAACCTCCCACGAAAGGTCACCGGTATCCCAGTACTTGCCCGAATCATATAAACCAAAATAGAACTTCATGTGATATTTCCCCGCCAGCCGAAGGAACATGTCCAACAAATCGACGGAAGGCATATAACACCCTTTGCCCAGCAAATGCGCCGAAGGATAAGTAATGAATTTGCGATAACCCGACCGGATCATTATGACCGTGTCAATTCCAATACTCTGCATATACCGGAAATCCTGATCCCATTCCCTTTCCCCCCAATTCTGATGGGGAATATCATGGGATATCTCATCCAAGAACGTGCCGGTAATTTTAAGTGCATCGCCCATGGGAACTAGCATGGAAGAGGCAGACTCTTGAGAAAAGAAGCAATCCCCATCACCCTCTCGCCCCAACAATGAAGGGGCCATGAATGCAGACGCACCGAACAAAGCGGTCCTCTTTAAAAAATCCCTGCGTGTTTTCATTATTAATAAAATTAAGATCAACCATTATATATTAAACCTATCGAATACACTTTTTTAAGATAAAAAATCAATTATGTTTTTCATTGTTTTAGATATTAATTGTTATTATTCAATTATCACGCTGCAAATATAGATATATTTATTATATTTGCAAGACTTAATAAAGTATTTAATTAATAAATAACCTACAATTAATATATATTAACGCGTAATTACAAAATAATTTACATAATAACAAATCAAATACATAATATTTCAGAATAATAAATCCACATTTATTAATATAATAAACAAAATAGAGTAAATAACATAAAAATACATACATATGAAACAGAACTTATTAAAAGAAATGGAAACCGGGAGCAAGAATGCACTCTTAAAAAAAAGGATCATCACACATTATATATATAATGGGAGCTCCACTATTACCGATTTGGCCAAGGAACTCGATCTGAGTGTGCCCACAACCACCAAATTCATCAATGAAATGTGTGAGGACAACTATATAAACGACTATGGGAAACTGGAGACCAGTAGCGGCCGCCATCCAAGCCTATACGGACTCAACCCGGAATCAGGATACTTCATTGGAGTGGACATTAAGAAATTTGCCATAAACATCGGACTGATCAATTTCAAGGGGGATATGGTGGAAATCAAGATGAACATACCATACAAGTTCGAAAATACACAGGAAGCTTTGGAAGAACTGTGTGCACTCATCCGAAACTTCATAAAGGGAATGGAAATCAACGACAAGAAGATAATGAACATCTGCATCAACATCTCCGGAAGAGTAAATCCGGAATCAGGATATAGTTTCAGCATGTTCAACTTTTCAGAGCGTCCTTTGGCGGATGTACTGAATGAAAAGATAGGATACCCGGTCTGCATAGACAACGACACAAGGGCCATGACCTATGGAGAGCATATGCAAGGATGCGTCAAAGGGGAAAAGGACATCATCTTTGTCAACATAAGCTGGGGACTCGGAATCGGCATCATCATAGACGGGAAGGTATACACGGGAAAATCTGGATTTTCCGGAGAATTCGGGCATGTCAATGTTTTCGATAATGAAATACTGTGCCACTGCGGCAAAAAAGGATGCCTGGAAACGGAAGCCTCAGGATCGGCACTACACCGCATCCTGTTGGAAAGAATCGGTAGCGGAGAAAGTTCCATACTATCAAAACGGACTGCAGAAAATCCGCCCACCTTGGATGAAATCATCACCGCAGTCAATAAAGAGGACTTGCTATGCATTGAGATAGTGGAAGAAATAGGCCAAAAACTGGGAAGGCAAATAGCTGGATTAATAAGCATATTCAATCCGGAACTAGTAATAATCGGGGGTACACTATCATCAACAGGAGACTATATAGTGCAGCCTATCAAAACGGCAATAAGGAAATACTCATTGAATCTGGTCAACAAAGACGCCACGGTGACTGTTTCCAAGCTAAAAGACAAGGCTGGAGTAGTTGGGGCCTGCATGCTGGCACGGAGCAGAATGTTCGAAATTTAAAACGACCATTGCCAGCATAATGGGATTGACAAAGAGTATACCAAGAACGCAACTATCATATGCAAAAATATTGAAAAAGCGAGTCAGTAGTTGGTTACTGATAAAAGCACAGAATAAACCAGCATCATGATAACCGATTTCCAATACTGCCTCATATTGTGGAATTCGAAAATGCAGATTATTAAACTGTCAATAAAGAGAAGATGGAATCTATAGGATATACTCGGAAATATTACGAACATAACAAAGATTTGGGAAAGTATACCCTAAGATAAGGACAGAAAAGCAAGAAGCCATCATTACGGGTATCTATATTACTATAATTCCCTATCTGTAGCCTGCGTAGTGGGTTTAGGTGACGGAAAGAGGTTGTGGCAATCACAATCTCTTTCTTTTTATGATACATGGGGCAAGCTGTTGCATTTCAGATAAAATCCTTTACCTTTGCCGGCAAACACATTTATCAAGATATCAGGATGAAGAAAGTACTTAAATTGGCCGGAGGATTCATGGTCGGGGCATGCATCGGCTTTGTAGGAATAATAGGTGTAAGAGTCCTGGTTTTGGGAGACTCGTTCGACGGTTTACACAGCAAGTTTGCCGAAACCGGCATGCTGGAGACAGTAGGAGTTTCCTTGTTAGCCATACTGATTCTGCTGTTCTCCATCTTCCTGCAAGTGCTTCTGCACGAAGGCGGGCATCTTGTCTGCGGACTGGCAACCGGCTACCGCTTCGTCTCCTTACGCATCTTCAACCTTACCTTCATACGGAAAGACGGGAAATTATGCATCAAGCGTTTCAGCCTTACCGGAACGGGAGGCCAATGCCTGCTTACCCCACCCGAAAGGACTCTTGAAGATATCCCGACCACCTTGTACAACCTGGGTGGAGTGCTTACCAATCTGCTGACCGCCATCCTTGCCTTCCTCCCCCTGCTGACCGTAGACGGGCTGCCTTACCTGCTGAAATTCTTCCTTCTGATGCTCTCTCTAATTGGCATTCTCCTTGCAGGGATGAACGGCATCCCCATGAAGATGGGCGGCATCGGCAATGATGCCGACAACATGCGCCTGCTTCTCAAGGACAGCAAGAGCAAGCAGGCACTGGTCACCCAGCTGCGCATCAACGCACTGGCGCAAGAGGGCATGCGTCCTAAGGACATGCCTGCCGAATGGTTCAGCCAAACGGAAGACATCAACTACAAAGATGCCCTGCAGGTCACCATAGCCTTGATGAGCGCCTCACGCCTGCTCGACTGCGAAAAATGGGAAGCCGCCTACAATGCATTCGAGAAAATAATGAGTCACCGGCACGAAGTCATCGGACTTTTGATAAAGGAAAACGCTTGCGAGCTGCTCTTCACCGCACTGGTGACAAAGAGGACCGCACGGGCAAAAGAATTATATACCGATGAGCTGGATACCTACATCCGGCAATACAAGGATGTGACCTCTTCCAAACAGCGGTTGCTCTGCGCCCTGGCGCTCTACCGGGACAAGGACACAGCAAAGGCAAAGGAGATTTACGAAGCCACCTGCCAACGGAAAAACAAATACCTGATGCAGGGAGAAGTACATTCGGACATAGCCTTGATGAAATCAATCCTTACCGCCAAGAACGCCTTGTAAGATGGAACGATATTTCTTTTACTCGTTATATCTGCTGCTTGGCTGCTCACTATACGGTTGTAGCGGAAAACAAGCGCCAAAGCAGATACAAAACCCGGGTACGGAAGCCACCATCCCGTACGCCGACACCGTAGCGGCATCCGTCCCTCCGGCTCCAGCCAAAAGCCTGACAGCCCGCTACCTGGACTCCCTCGGTTTCGTCAACATCGCCGAAGCGGACAGCAGCATCGCCATCGACTTGATGTACACCCGTGCCGACAATTTCACCGGAACCCTATTGTACGAAGACCTGAAAGAAGCCTACCTGCACCCCGATGCCATGAAAAGCCTGAAGCAGGCACAACGCCTGCTGAAAGAGCGGCGCCCCGGCTACAGCCTCATCGTCTACGACGCAGCACGCCCCTTGTCCGTACAGCAGAAGATGTGGGACGTAGTGAAAGGAACCTCCAAATACATCTATGTCTCCAACCCCTCGCGCGGCGGTGGCCTGCACAACTACGGACTGGCAGTGGACATCAGCATACTCGACGATAAAGGAACCCCTCTGCCCATGGGCACCCCGATAGACCATCTGGGCAAGGAAGCCCACATCACGGAAGAAGCCACGCTCGTGGCACAAGGCAAGCTGACGGAACAAGAACGTGAAAACCGCCTGCTGCTCCGGCAGGTAATGAAAGAAGCCGGATTCCGCCCGCTATCCAGCGAATGGTGGCACTTCAATCGCGTCGGCAGGCAGACGGCGAAGGAGCGATACCGGGTCATCCCTTAACTCTCACCCCCAGCTTGTCCGAAAACTTAATTTTGCTATCGCTTTGACGCAGATGACACGGATTTTAATCTTCTTAATCTGCGTAATCAGCGTCATCTGTGTCTGAAAAATAATCAGACAGAAAGCTACGAATTCATGCCTTACTTTGCCCTTTTTGAGATAACTTTGCATCAGAATAAATAAGCCAAGCCATGCCTTTATCCCAAGACACCCTCCGTTTCATTCGCGAGCATCGTCGCGACGACGTGCGCAGCCTTGCTTTGCAGGCACGCCGCTACCCTTCGGTAGACATGCCCGCTGCCATCACACAAATTTCCGGCTGGCAGGTTGCCAAAGAGAAAATACCCGCATGGGCGAAGAACGACGACATCCTCTACCCCGCCCACCTCTCATTGGAGCAATGCTCCTCCCAAGCAACGGCACAGTATAAAGCGGAGATCATAGCTAACCTGCTATGCACAGAACAAGAGCATCCCGCGAAGGACAGCGCCCCTGCACCAGCCGCCACTTTTACCGACCTCACCGGAGGTTTCGGCATCGACTGCTCCTTCCTCTCCTGCTGCTTCGGGCACGCCACTTACGTAGAGCGCCAGGAAGCCCTCTGCCAGATAGCCGCACACAACTTTCCTGCCCTCGGCCTAAATCACATCTCCGTCTGCCACGCAGACAGCGTCCGCCATCTGCAAGAGATGGAACCCGTAGACTGCATATTCATAGACCCTGCCCGCCGCGACGGACACGGCGGAAAGACCATAGCCATCGGCGACTGCGAACCCGATGTAGCCACCCTGGAAGACCTGCTGCTCCGGAAGGCACGGCACGTACTGATAAAACTCTCCCCCATGCTCGACCTCACCCTTGCCATGAACGATTTGAAACATGTCCGCCAGGCACACATCGTCTCCGTAGGCAACGAATGCAAGGAGCTGCTGCTCTTGCTGGGACAAGGCGGAAGCCTGCCAACAGACGACGTCCCCATCCATTGCGTCAACTTCACCTCCGCCCCGGCTCCCCAAACCCTTGTCTTCACCCGCGGGCAAGAGAAAGAGTGTGCATGCCCCTACACTCCTCAACTGAAATCGTACCTCTACGAACCGAATGCCTCCGTGCTGAAAGCCGGAGCGTTCCGCAGCCTTTCCTTATTATATAAGGTTAAAAAGCTGCATCCCAACAGCCACCTCTACACTTCGGACAGCCTCCTTCCCGACTTCCCCGGCCGCAAGTTCCGAATCTCCTCCTCCTGCGGCTTCAGCAAGAAAGAAATGAAAGAGATGTTGGCTGCCGAGAAAAAGGCGAACCTCACCGTACGCAACTTTCCCGCCACCGTTGCCGAACTGCGCAAACGGCTGAAACTGGCCGAAGGGGGAGACTCTTATCTCTTTGCCACTACCCTGGCAGACGAAAAGAAGGTACTTATCCGCTGCCAGACTACCGGATAAGACACCAAACCCTATATCTTTCCTTGCACAAGATGTACATCTCATACTGTTCGAGATGTACATATCATGCAGTCTGAGATGTGCATCTCGTGCATCCTTAGCATTAGTCTGCCAGACGACGACAAAAAGAGATAGCGCCGAAAGAGTACTACCTCCAAGAGCTTATGTAACTTCATTGTAACCGAATCGTTACCTGTTCTTCAACTCTCTGCAAAATCCGCGTAACGGCAACCTCCTACTTTTGCGGCAGATTATTAACAGATAATAACAATTATGAAACAGATCTTGAGAGCATTCTTATTCCTGCTCTTATTCACCGCCACCGGCAATACAGCCATGGCCGACGAAAAAGCAAATGTCACGAAACAAGGAACTGTACGCGGGCGTATCATTGACGCCACTAAACAGACTCTCCCGGGCGCTTCTATCTACATCGAGAAACTACACACTGGCGTGACGAGCGACGTCAACGGCTTCTACACTTTCTCTAACCTTGACCCGGGAACCTATACAGTAAAGGTGAGCTACGTGGGCTACTCGCCCGTAGAACTGAAAATCACCATCCCCGCAGGCCGCACACTGGAGAAAGACGTCGTGCTAAACGAAGGTGTGGAGTTGCAGGAAGTGGTGGTAGGCGGCGCCTTCCAGGGACAGCGCCGTGCCATCAACTCACAGAAAAACAACATGGGGATTACGAATGTAGTCTCTGCCGACCAGGTAGGCAAGTTCCCCGACTCCAACATCGGTGACGCCCTTAAACGCATCTCCGGCATCAACGTGCAGTACGACCAAGGCGAGGCGCGCTTCGGGCAAGTACGGGGCACGAGTGCCGACCTCAGCTCCGTCACCATCAACGGCAACCGCGTTCCCTCTGCCGAAGGCGATACGCGCAACGTACAGCTCGACCTCATTCCGGCAGATATGATTCAGACCATCGAAGTAAACAAGGTGGTCACTGCGGACATGGACGGCGACGCCATCGGCGGCAGCATCAACCTCGTCACCAAGAACTCCCCCTACAAGCGCACCATTGCCGCCACTGCCGGAACCGGCTACAACTGGGTGAGCGAAAAGGCGCAACTGAACCTTGGCTTCACCTACGGCGACCGCTTCTTCAACGACAAACTCGGCTTGATTGTATCGGCCTCCTATCAGAACTCACCTTCCGGCTCCTACGACACCGAATTCGTGTGGGAGCAGGACGATGACGGCAAGACGTACGTCAACGACTACCAAATCCGCCAATACTACGTCACCCGCGAACGCCAGAGCTACTCTGCCGCACTGGACTGGGACATCGATGCCAACCACAAACTGACCTTCAAAGGCATCTTCAACAACCGCAACGACTGGGAGAATCGCTACCGCACCACGCTGAAAGACCTTGATGCCGACGGCAACGCCACCGTACGCATACAGACCAAAGCCGGTACGCCGGACAACCGCAACGCCCGCCTGGAACGCCAGCGCACCATGGACTTTGCCCTCGGCGGCGAACACCTCTTCGGCTCACTCTCCATGGACTGGCACGCCAGCTATGCCAAAGCCAGCGAAGAACGTCCCAACGAACGCTACATCGACTTCCAACTGAAGAAACAGAAGTTCGACATGGACCTGAGCGACGAACGCGAACCGTTTGCCAGCCCCAAAGCAGGCTCTACCATGACGCTGAACGATGAATTCAGCCTGAAAGAGTTGACGGAACAGCAGGAAGACATCAAGGAGCAGGACCTGAAGTTCTCCGCCAACTTCAAGCTTCCCTTCAAGAACGGCAACAAGCTGAAGTTCGGCGCAAAGGTGGTGCGCAAGACCAAGGATAAAGAAGTGGACTTCTACGAATACTCTCCTCTGAACGAGGACGCCTTCATGACGAACAGCCTGGCAAATACAGTGGACCAAACCAACAAGAACTTCATGCCCGACAACAAATACCAGGCAGGCATCTACGCTAGCAAGGAATACACCGGCTCTTTAGACTTGAACAACGCTTCCCTCTTTGAGAAAGAGCAGGTGCAGGAAGAACTTGCCGGTAACTTCGATGCCCGCGAAACCGTGACTTCCGGCTACCTCCGCTTCGACCAAAAACTGACAAAAGACGTGGAACTGATGACCGGACTCCGCATAGAGAACACCAACCTTGCCTATACGGGACGCACCTACGATGCCGACGAAGACCTCACCAGTAAGACCGACCGTCAGCGCAACAGCTACATCAACTTCCTGCCGTCGCTGCTCGCCAAGTGGAATGTAAACGATGACTTCAAAGTGCGCGGTTCGTTTACCCAAACCTTGTCACGCCCCAAATACTCGGCCCTCGTGCCCAGTGTGAATATCAAGCGTTCCGACAACGAAATCACCATCGGAAACCCGGAGCTGAAACCTACCGTCTCCTACAACTTCGACTTGAGTGCCGACTATTACTTCCGCAGCATCGGTCTGATAAGCGCCGGCATCTTCTACAAGAAGATAGACGACTTCATCGTAGACCAGGTGAGCACCAACTACGAATACCAGGGTAACACCTACACCCGCTTCACCCAACCCAAGAATGCGGGCAACGCCAACCTGGTAGGGGTAGAGTTATCCTACCAGCGCGACTTCAGCTTCATTGCTCCCGCTCTGAAATGTGTAGGTTTCTACGGAACGTACACCTACACCCACTCCCGTGTGGAAGACTTCAACTTCGAAGGCCGCGAGAATGAGAAAGACTTGAGCATGCCAGGTTCTCCAGAGCATACCGCAAACGCTTCCCTATACTTTGAGAAAGGCGGCCTGAACCTGCGTCTGAGCTATAACTTCGCTTCCGACTTCATCGACGAAATGGGAGAAAGCACCTTCTACGACCGCTACTACGACAAAGTGAACTATATGGACGTAAACGCGAGCTATACCTTCGGAAAGAAATTCAAGACTACCTTCTACGCCGAAGCCAACAACCTGCTGAACCAGCCACTACGCTACTACCAGGGCACGAAAGACCGTACCATGCAGGCAGAATACTACGGCGTGAAAGTGAATGCAGGAGTGAAGATTAATTTTTAATGATGACTGATTATGAAGAAACTATTCCTTTTATTATTGGTTGCCCTACTCGGCAACGCGGCTATTGCCCAAATTACCGATTACTCCATCTTCGACAAGAAGTTCAACTTCTACGTAGCCAACGACCTCGGCCGCAACGGCTACTACGACCAGAAACCCATTGCCGAACTGATGGGACAGATGGCAGAGAACGGCGCAGACCCCGAATTCGTACTTGCCACCGGCGATGTACACCATTTTGAAGGTGTACGCAGTGTGAACGACCCTCTTTGGATGACCAACTACGAACTTATCTACAGCCATCCGGAGCTGATGATAGACTGGTTCCCCCTGCTGGGCAACCACGAATACCGCGGCAATACGCAAGCTGTGCTCGACTACAGTAACGTCAGCCGCCGCTGGACAATGCCTGCCCGTTATTATACCAAGACATTCGAGGATAAAGGCGCTACTATCCGCATCCTTTGGGTAGACACCGCCCCGATGATTGACAAATACCGCAATGAAAGCGATACCTATCCCGATGCCTGCAAGCAGGACTACCGGAAGCAACTTGCCTGGGTGGACTCCGTACTGAGCGCCGCCAAGGAAGACTGGGTTATCGTTGCCGGACACCATCCCATCTATGCCGAAACCCCGAAGGACGAGAGCGAACGCGCGGATATGCAGGCACGCCTCGATCCCATTCTGCGCAAGCACAAGGTGGATATGTACATCTGCGGGCACATCCACAACTTCCAGCATGTACGCGTGGCAGGCAGCGACATCGACTATATCACCAATTCCGCCGGTTCGCTCGCCCGCAAGGTGAAGCCCATCGAAGGAACCGTATTCTGCAGCCCCGAACCGGGTTTCTCCATTGTATCGGCCAGCAAAAAGACACTGGAACTGCGCATGATTGACAAGAAAGGAAATGTACTGCACACGGTGACGCGCAGCAAATAACCTACTAAACTCTTCGCGACAGAAAATCCGGAAATGTTGAAGAAAATACAGTCACACTGAAGAATACATCGAAAAGTTTTCAAAACAAAACAGAAAAGGATCTTGCAGGAGATAATAGATGAACTGTAATATTATCACCGAATACGAAAAAGCTTGTACTTGCGGGATAAAGGGAAATCATGATTTCCCTTTATCCCGCAAGTCATCCTTGGGTATGGTCGTCTCACTGCCGTCACGCGTAGCTATGTAGTGAGGAGACATGATTTCGATGCCTGCTTCGTTGAAAACATCCTGGATATTCTGATGCAAATCAGAGTAAATCTGGCTAAGGCTGTTGGCATCCCTGATATAGGCATTCACTTGATAAACCGGATAATAATCCTGAAGGGAAGTTTCCAATATAAACGGGCGGGGATCATCTATCACTCCAGGGGTATTCAATGCAGCCTCTATCAACAGCTGGTGTGTCTTCCGCCACGGAACATCGTAGCCAATACTGACCTCCGAATGGATAATCAATCCATACTCACGGGCAGACTGGCTGTAATTGACCGTATGGGAAGACATGATGAAAGAGTTCGGAATGGTCACCACCTCATTCTTCGGGGTACGGATGCGGGTGACAAGCGGCGTTTTCTCAATGATGTTGCCCGTAGTGTCGTTCAGCTTGATGCGGTCACCCAGCTTGAAAGGTCGCATGTAGGTTATGACCAGCCCTGCAATGATATTGCCGATAACTGTACTGGAGCCGAGCGAAACAATCAAGCCGACAAACACAGAGATTCCCTGGAAGACTCCCGACTTGGAACCCGGCAAATAAGGGTAAATCATGGCAATCATAAACGCATAAAGCAAGAAGCGCACAATGTGATAGGTAGGAATGGCCCAATCCGGATAGAAGCCGTTTATCTTCAGCCGTTCAGCCTGCACCTCATTGGCAAGATAGCGCACCAGTCTGACTAAATACTTCACCGCATAGCATATTACAAAGATAGTGAACAGATTGGGTATATAGTCGGTTATTCCATTCAGAATGACCTTTATAGGATTCCAGATGTAGGAGAATAATGTATAAGCCAAACTCTTGGTCTGAGGGAAAATGGAGAATAACAGTGGAACTGTCAGCAACAACTGCAACAGCATGACCACATAACGCACCAGATTGGCAGCAAACACCAGCAGGTTGACCTGCTTCTGCGTATCCAACAATTCATAATCCTGAATGGAGATCGGTTTCAGTTTGGTATCCTTCAGTTTCTGGATGCGTAGTTTGAGCTTTCTGAACAGCCAGTTGGTAAACTTGAACAAGAAGAACTGTCCCACAAGCACCAGGATAAAGTACAAGATACGCTTACCCAACTGCCACAAGCTATGCTCCTTCTGCATGGCTTTCAGTTTGTCCACCACGACATGCCTCTTGCTGGCGGCCAACTGGTCTCGGGTACAGTTTTCCCACAAAGCATCCTGATCGGTAAAGGAAATGATGACCTTTTCGCCATACATCAAGTCTGTAACAATATCCGTACTCTCTAAATAAACAGAGTCCGGACGCAGATTGAAACGCGTACCCAATGCTTCGATGACGTTGCTTACATCTTTGGCTCGCTGTTGGGGCGTATGCCCTCCACGCTTGGCATACAGATAGAACAAAGTGTCCTTCTCCACCACCACCGGAATACCCGGTGTCACCGTCCGCAACGAATCAATGCGTTGTTTCTGCAATGCCAGCTTCACCGAATCGGCCGCATAGCCCGCCAACTTCATCTGCTCCATTTCCATCCGCAGGTTCGCCTCATTCAGCCGGGCTGTTTCCAACTCCTGCCGGACAAGCGACAACTGAATCGAATCGGAGTCAGTCCTTGCCACTGTAACACTCCCCACACTATCCTCACCTAAAACACTGAGCACTTTACCTACCAACTGAGCTGACACTCCGTCCGCCAGCATCAACAGCCAACAAAGACAGAAAGCACGGATAACCTTCATATATAAACTTCTTGATTTGATTCTTTAATTATGCAAACATACCCAATAAATGCTCCAAACATACAGAATGTTTTTAACTTCCTATCCTAATCAACATAACTTTTTCATGCAAACATGAAAATTCTATATCCGGTTTGCATTATCTTTGTACTCAAAATTGACATACTTATGGATATATTGTTTCTTGTCGGAGGACTGCTCCTCATTCTTTTGGGTGCCAATGGCTTGACAGATGGTGCCGCATCCGTTGCCAAACGTTTCCATATACCGTCCATCGTCATCGGGCTCACCATTGTTGCCTTCGGTACTTCCGCACCGGAACTCACCGTCAGCATATCCTCTGCTCTCAAAGGCAGTGCAGACATTGCCATAGGCAATGTGGTGGGAAGCAATACGTTCAATACTCTGATGATTGTGGGTTGTACAGCCCTTTTTGCCCCGATAGCCATCACCCGCAATACGCTGAAGCGCGAAATCCCTCTTTGTATCCTTTCGTCCATCGCATTGCTGATTTGTGCCAACGACGTCTTTCTGAACAGCAGTGGGGAGAACATACTCAGCATCACCGACGGTCTGTTGCTGCTATGCTTCTTTGCCATTTTCCTGAGCTATACTTTTGCCATCGCAAAAAGGGATGGAAGTATGAAGGAACCCCTGCAGGAAGAAGACGAAATCAGACTGTTACCCGCGTGGAAGTCTACCCTATACATTCTCGGCGGACTTGCCGGCCTCATCATCGGAGGTAATTTCTTTGTAGACGGCGCCAGCGGCATAGCCCGCGGATTGGGTGTCAGCGAATCCATCATCGGCCTTACGCTCGTAGCAGGCGGCACATCACTGCCCGAACTTGCCACCTCCATCGTAGCCGCCTTGAAGAAAAACCCCGAAATAGCCATCGGAAACGTCATCGGAAGCAATCTCTTCAATATATTCTTTGTGCTGGGTTGTTCGGCCTCCATCACTCCACTGCGTCTGACGGGCATCACCAATTTCGATTTGTGGGTACTTGTTGGGGCCAGCCTCCTGCTTTGGCTGTTCGGTATCTTTTTCGGGAAACGCATCATCACCCGGCTGGAAGGAAGTATTCTGATTCTCTGCTACATTGCCTACACAGTTGTACTGATATACAACCTCTAACAGCAAATTTACAGACATCCTACGCGGTATTTTAAAGATTATCATGTATCTTTAAATAAGGTATGCTGCACCTCGGCATAAAAAATAAGCAAGCTTATTTTGTTCTACTCTCAGTTTGCATTACCTTTGCCACCTCAATATTGAACAACTATGGCAATTACAATCAAGAAAGTAACCACAAGACGGGAGCTGGAGCGTTTTATCCGTTTCAACTACCTGCTATACAAAAACAACCCTTATTCCGTCCCCGACCTTTTCGATGACATGCTCAACACCTTCAACAAGAAGAAAAACGCTGCATTCGAATTTTGCGAAGCCGACTATTTCCTGGCTTATCGGGAAGGTAAAATCGTAGGACGTGTAGCTGCCATCATCAACCACAAGGCAAACCAAACCTGGAACAAAAAAGAAGTCCGCTTCGGCTGGATAGACTTCATCGACGATGCGGAAGTCTCCGATGCCCTGATTCGCACCGTGGAAGAATGGGGAAAAGAACGGGGAATGACACATATACAAGGCCCGCTGGGATTCACAGACTTCGATGCCGAAGGTATGCTTATCGAAGGATTCGACCAGCTCAGCACCATGGCCACCATTTATAATTATCCCTACTATCCGCAACATATGGAGCGCATGGGATTTGAGAAGGATGCCGATTGGGTGGAGTACAAAATCTACATTCCGGATGCCATACCCGACAAGCACAAGCGCATCTCCGACCTCATCCAGCGCAAGTATAACCTCAAGATAAAGAAATACACATCGGCCAAGAAGATTGCCCAAGACTACGGTCAGGCCATCTTCGAACTGATGAACGAAGCCTATCAGCCCCTCTACGGTTATTCTGCACTGAGCCAACGGCAGATTGACCAATACGTCAAGATGTACCTGCCCATCCTCGACCTTCGCATGGTGACACTGATTACCGATGCCGATGACCAGCTGCTTGCCGTAGGCATTTCTATGCCATCCCTCGCCGAAGCGTTGCAAAAAGCCCACGGGCGCCTGCTTCCTATGGGTTGGTATCACCTGGCCAAGACCATCTTCTTGAAGAAATATCCCAAAATGCTCGACTTGCTGCTGGTTGCCGTAAAACCGGAATATCAGAACAAGGGCGTCAATGCACTGCTGTTCTCCGACCTTATCCCCGTCTATCAGCAACTTGGTTTCGAGTATGCCGAAAGTAATCCGGAGCTGGAATTGAACGGCAAAGTACAAGCGCAATGGGAGTACTTCAAGACGGAACAGCACAAACGGAGAAGATGCTTTGTGAAGGGAATAAAATAAATTCTAAATCCAGAATATAAGCTTGTCAGAAGTCCATAAAAGACATTATTTTTTTGCGAACCCCCGAATTTCTCATTACCTTTGTCGCAATGCGCAATATGAAGGAATAACGTACTTATGGAAGATAACAACAATATGACCCTGCCGCTGGAAGAAGCAGACAACAATATCACAGAGAGCCCCGTTTCCAGCGTAGAATATACCGACGACAACATCCGCCACCTGGACGACATGGAGCATATCCGTGTCCGTTCCGGTATGTACATAGGCCGTCTGGGCGACGGCTCACAGAACGACGACGGTATCTATGTGTTGCTGAAAGAAGTGATGGACAACAGCATCGACGAGTTCAAGATGGGTGCCGGAAAGCGTATAGAAGTGACTATAGAAGACGGCCTGCGCGTCAGCGTGCGCGACTATGGACGAGGCATCCCGCAAGGCAAACTGGTAGAGGCAGTCAGCAAACTGAATACCGGGGGTAAATATGACTCGAAGGCTTTCAAGAAAAGTGTCGGACTGAATGGCGTGGGCATCAAGGCGGTCAATGCGCTGAGTAGCCGTTTCGAGGTACGCAGCTACCGCGACGACAAAGTACGTACCGTCATCTTCGAGAAAGGAACGCTGTTGAGTGATGTGACCGAAGACTCGACAGAAGAAAACGGAACTTATATCTTCTTTGAACCGGACAACACGCTCTTCTACAACTATTCCTTCCAGAACCAGTTCGTAGAAACCCTGCTGCGCAACTACACCTACCTGAATACGGGCCTCACCTTCATTTACAACGGACAGCGCATCGTCTCCCGCCACGGGCTGGAGGACTTGCTGAAAGACAACATGACCAGCGAAGGCCTTTACGACATCATCCACTTGAAAGGAGAGGACATCGAGATTGCCTTCACACATACCAATCAATACGGTGAAGAGTACTACTCCTTTGTCAACGGGCAGCACACCACCCAAGGCGGTACACACCAGACTGCCTTAAAGGAACACATTGCCCGTACCATCAAGGAATTCTACAACAAGAACCAGGAGTATGCCGACATACGCAACGGACTGGTAGCCGCCATCGCCATCGACGTGGAAGAACCCATGTTCGAAAGCCAGACCAAAACGAAACTGGGCAGCAACAACATGTGGCCTGCCGCGCCGCAGGAGCACAAGCCCGCCGGCCCCACAGTAAACAAATACGTAGGAGACTTCATCAAGACGGAAGTGGACAATTACCTCCACAAGAACCCGCTTGTGGCCGAAGTGATGCTGCAAAAGATACAGGACTCCGAGAAAGAGCGCAAAGCCATTGCCGGCGTCAACAAGCTGGTACGCGAGCGCGCCAAGAAAGCCAACCTGCACAACCGCAAGCTGCGCGACTGCCGTTACCACTTGAGTGACGGTAAAGGCAAGGATCAGGAAACCGATTCCTGTATCTTCATTACCGAGGGAGACTCTGCCAGCGGCTCCATCACCAAGAGCCGTGACGTGAATACCCAAGCAGTATTCAGCCTGCGTGGTAAACCGCTAAATACCTACGGACTCACCAAGAAAGTAGTTTATGAAAACGAAGAATTCAACCTGCTCCAAGCAGCCTTGAATATAGAAGACGGCATAGAAACACTGCGCTACAACAAAGTCATCGTAGCCACCGATGCCGATGTGGACGGCATGCATATCCGCCTGCTGATTATCACCTTCTTCCTGCAGTTCTTCCCCGACCTGATAAAGAAGGGACATGTATACATCCTGCAAACTCCGCTCTTCCGCGTGCGCAACAAGAAGAAGACAAGCTATTGCTACACTGAGGAGGAACGTGTGAAAGCCATTGAAGAACTGGGTCCCAACCCCGAAATCACCCGATTCAAAGGTCTGGGAGAAATCTCGCCAGACGAGTTCAAGCATTTCATCGGCAAGGACATGCGTCTGGAGCAAGTGTCGCTGCGCAAGACAGACCTCGTAAAGGAACTGCTGGAATTCTACATGGGTAAGAATACCATGGAACGGCAAAACTTTATTATCAACAACTTGGTTATAGAAGAAGACTTGGCATCATGAGAAGAGCTATCTTTCCGGGAACATTCGACCCATTTACTATCGGACACTCCTCGGTAGTGAGCCGTGCACTAACTTTCATCGACGAAATCGTTATAGGAATCGGCATCAATGAAAACAAGAACACGTATTTCCCCCTGGAAAAGCGCGAACAGATGATACGGGACTACTACCGGAACGAGCCGCGCATCATTGTGCAGTCATACGATTGCCTGACCATCGACTTTGCCCGGCAGGTAGATGCCAGCCTAATTATACGCGGCATACGCACCGTCAAGGATTTCGAATATGAGGAAACCATTGCCGACATCAACCGCAAACTGACCGGCATAGAAACCATCCTGCTCTTCACCGAGCCGGAACTTACCTGCGTCAGCTCCACCACTGTGCGCGAACTGCTGCAATACGGCAAGGACATCAGCATGTTCATACCGGAAGGAATGGAGATTAGGGATTAAGGATTAGGAATTAAAATGGAGATGATGAAGAAACTATTTACTATTATAATATGTATATGCGCGATGACGGCGCAAGCGCAAAAGCCGAATAATGAAGCCCTGCGCAAACTACAGATGGCAGAGTTTGCCATCACCAACCTCTATGTGGACAAGGTGGATGAAGACAAGCTGGTGGAAGAAGCCATCATCAAGATGCTGGCACAACTCGACCCGCACTCCACCTACAACAATGCCGAAGAAGTAAAGAAAATGAACGAGCCGTTACAAGGCAATTTCGAGGGCATCGGTGTACAATTTCAGATGATAGAAGATACCCTGCTTGTGATACAACCCGTCAGCAACGGTCCTTCCGAGAAAGTGGGTATCCTTGCCGGTGACCGTATCGTAGCCGTCAACGACAGTGCCATTGCCGGAGTAAAAATGAGCACGGAAGATATTATGAGCCGCCTGCGCGGACCGAAAGACTCGGAAGTGAAACTGACCATCGTACGCCGTGGCGTGGAAGACCAGCTGTACTTCAACGTAAAACGTGACAAAATTCCCATCCTCAGTCTGGATGCCTCTTACATGATACAACCCAAAATTGGCTATATACGCATCAACCGCTTTGGAGCAACCACTGCTGAAGAATTTGCAGAAGCCCTGAAAAGCCTGCAGAAAAAGGGGATGAAAGACCTAATACTCGACCTGCAAGGAAACGGAGGAGGGTATCTGAATGCCGCCATCGACCTTGCCAACGAGTTTCTCAAGCAAAAAGAACTCATTGTCTACACCGAAGGAAGGGCTTCGCGCCGCAGTGATTTCTTTGCCAAAGGTACGGGCAACTTCAAGAACGGACGCCTCATCGTATTGGTGGACGAGTACTCCGCTTCTGCCAGCGAAATCGTGACCGGGGCCATTCAGGACTGGGACAGAGGTGTGATAGTAGGGCGCCGCACATTCGGTAAGGGACTGGTACAGCGTCCTATCGACCTGCCGGACGGTTCCATGATTCGTCTGACCATAGCCCGTTACTATACCCCTTCGGGGCGTTGCATCCAGAAGCCTTACGACAGTACCGCCAACCTCGATGGTCGTCTGAGTGGAGAAAACAGTCAGGATAAATATAATCAGGAACTGATAGACCGCTTCAATCATGGAGAAATGATTCATGCGGACAGTATCCATTTTGCCGACTCCCTGAAAGTGCAGACCAAACGTATGGGGCGTACCGTTTACGGAGGTGGAGGTATCATGCCCGACTTTTTCGTCCCCATCGACACTACCCAGTACACAGACTATCACCGCAATCTCGTAGCCAAAGGCGTGGTTATCAAAGCCACTACCGGCTACATCGAGAAACACCGGAAGGAGCTGCAGAACAAATACAAGAAATTTGAAGCCTTCAACGAGAAATTCGAGATAGACGATAACTTCCTTGCCGAAATACGTGCGCTTGCCGACAAGGAGAAAATCAAGTTTGACGAGAAACAGTACCACCAATCCCTACCGCTCATCAAGACACAACTCAAAGCCTTGATTGCCCGTGACCTATGGGACATGAACGAATACTTCCAGGTGATGAACAACACGAACCAGAGCGTACAGCAAGCTCTAAAAGTGTTGAATGACGACATTTACAGTGCCATTATCCAATAGCCGGCTTGAAACAGACATTAGGCGCGGATTATGCGGAATACGTAAACTAAATCCGCGTAATCCGCGCCTAAAATTATTCTCCAAACAGCCATTTATTCAGCCACTTGTTGACATAGATATTGACCACAGCACATCCTGCACCGATTGCAGCCCCCGCCAATACATCCGACGGATAATGCACTCCCTCGTTCATACGGGAAACTCCCACGGAACAAGCCCACAAGGCAGACGGAGCTATCACATACCATTTAGGATACTTCACACTGAGCGAGGTGGCAAGGGCAAAAGCCGTTGCCGTATGCCCGGAAGGAAAAGACGGGCTGCCTTCATGACTATACGCATGTACTCTGTCGGGATATTTATCATAAGGACGTTCACGACCCACCAGATACTTCATTCCATAAGTCACAACAAAAGCCCCCGCCACACTTGTACCTACGTAGACCGCATCTTTCAGCAAACCCTTATCATGTTTTATCCAAGCGGCAACGGCCATCGCCACCGGAACACCGACAGCAATATAGGGCTCCGAACGTGAAATTATCTTATTATAGTTACGGACAAACTTGCCATCCCAACTGTTAACCCGGTGCAAAGTGTTGATATCCCAATTCTGTGCCGAAAGACCGGATACAACAAGGCAGATAAAATATACAAAAAAAACAGCCTTTTTCATAAGTCCTTTATACTAGTTTGACGCAAAGATAGGACAAATAGATAGAGTTTTCACAAAAAAATTCTATCTTTGTTGCCACATTTATAATAATTTGCTAATCATTTCATGAGACTGGAAACTTACTGCAACCGACAGATTGATTGTGTGGTATGTCCTCAAAAATCAGAAGAAGTATTGGTTTACCGCCACTATCCCAAAGGACAACATTTCTCTGCTGAAAAGTGCACACAGAACTGCATGATATTTATGCTGAAAGGCGAATTACTTGTAAACAGTAACGAATATCCGGGCACCACTCTCCAAAGTCGCCAGCTCATCCTGCAAGCCATCGGCTCCAAAGTAGAGCTCTTGGCTCTAACCGAAGTGGAATATATTGTCTATTGGTTCACCGAGCTCCCCCTAATTTGCGAAGAGCGTTACAAAGAGATACTGAAACGCTCGGAAGCCCCTCTGATTTACACCCCGCTTACAGCAATTCCCATGCTCGAAGGACTTCTGAAAAGCCTTGCCTGCTACCTCAACGAGCAGCCTTATGCGTGCAGCAAATACATTGAAATGAAATGCCAGGAACTGACATACATATTAACATGCTACTATCCACTACACCAAATCAGTACATTTTTCTACCCCATCAGTACTTATACGGAAAGCTTCCAGTATTTCGTCATGCAGAACTACGACAAAGTGAAGAATGTGGAGGAGTTTGCCCACCTCGGCGGATATACCACCACCACATTCCGCCGTATGTTTAAAAACATGTATGGGGTCCCGGTATATGAGTGGATTCTGGACAAGAAACGCGAAGGAATTCTGAACGACCTGCAATATACCAAACAACGCATTTCAGTCATCAGCGCCCGCTATGGCTTTGATTCCCTATCCCACTTTGCCCACTTCTGCAAAGACTCTTTCGGAGACACACCCCGCGCCCTGAGAAAACGTTTGGCAAACGGAGAAAAGATTTCCATTATCTGCAAAGAGCAAGGCAAAGACCAGGAGGACGAGTAAACCTTTTACTTGTCCGCAAACTTCGCATCCTGCCGGATTACGGAATTATTTCTTTAATCGCTTGCTTTATCGCTGGATTTCTCCTATTTTTGCGAAACATTTACAGAAGTATCCTGATAGAACAAATTTTCAAACTATTAAATAACTTAAATTCAATCATTTATGTGGTTAAGTAATTCATCTGTAGGAAGGAAAGTGGTGATGAGCGTTACCGGTATCGCCCTTGTCCTGTTTCTGACATTTCACATGGCGATGAACCTGGTTGCATTAGTCTCGGCTAATGGCTACAACATGGTTTGTGAGTTCTTGGGAGCAAACTGGTACGCATTGGTGGCTACGGTAGGTCTGGCTGCCTTATTCATCATCCACATCATCTACGCTTTCTGGTTGACTATGCAGAACCGTAAGGCACGTGGTAGCGAACGCTATGCCGTTACGGAAAAGCCCAAGACTGTGGAATGGGCTTCTCAAAACATGCTCGTATTGGGTATCATCGTAATCGTAGGTTTGGGCCTGCACCTCGTAAACTTTTGGGCTAAAATGCAGCTTCCCGAGTTGATGCACAACATGGGCATGCATGCCGACACCCTCACGCTGGCATATGCAGCCAACGGTGTCTATCACATTCAGAACACCTTCAGCAATCCGGTATTCGTAGTGCTTTACCTTGTTTGGCTGGGCGCATTGTGGTTCCACCTCACTCACGGTTTCTGGAGCTCCATGCAGTCTTTGGGCTGGAACAACAAAGTATGGATTAACCGTTGGAAATGTATCTCCAACATCTATTCTACTATCGTTGTCCTCTGCTTCGCTCTGGTAGTTGTCGTATTCTTTGCAAAATCATTGTGCGGCGCTTGCTAAATTCAAATTGTAAATGACTAAATTGTAAATTGCATTATGACTAAGATAGATTCTAAAATACCGGAAGGACCGGTGGCTGAGAAATGGACCAATTATAAGGCTCACCAAAAATTAGTAAACCCTGCCAACAAACGTCGTCTGGACATCATCGTAGTAGGAACCGGACTTGCCGGTGCCAGTGCTGCCGCCTCTCTGGGCGAAATGGGTTTCAGAGTATTCAACTTCTGTATCCAGGACTCTCCGCGCCGTGCACACTCCATCGCTGCACAAGGTGGTATCAATGCTGCTAAGAATTACCAAAACGACGGTGACTCTGTGTACCGTCTGTTCTACGATACAGTAAAAGGTGGCGACTACCGTGCCCGCGAAGCCAACGTTTACCGTCTGGCTGAAGTATCCAACAATATTATCGACCAATGCGTTGCACAAGGTGTTCCTTTCGCCCGCGAATACGGTGGTACACTGGACAACCGTTCTTTCGGTGGTGCCCAAGTATCACGTACTTTCTACGCTAAAGGTCAGACCGGACAGCAGCTGTTGCTGGGTGCATACTCTGCATTGAGCCGCCAGGTGAACGTAGGTACCGTAAAACTGTACACCCGCTACGAAATGGAAGATGTTGTCCTCATTGACGGACGTGCCCGCGGTATCATTGCAAAGAACCTCGTTACCGGTAAATTGGAACGTTTTGCCGCCCACGCTGTGGTAATCGCTACCGGTGGTTACGGCAATACCTACTTCCTTTCTACCAATGCAATGGCATGTAACTGCTCTGCTGCAATGGCTTGCTACCGTAAAGGTGCCTGGTTTGCCAACCCTGCTTACGTACAGATTCACCCCACTTGTATTCCGGTTCACGGTGACAAGCAGTCCAAACTGACTTTGATGTCCGAATCTCTGCGTAACGATGGGCGTATCTGGGTTCCGAAGAAGCTGGAAGATGCCAAGAAACTGCAGGAAGGTACACTGCAAGGAAAAGATATTCCCGAGGAAGACCGCGACTACTACCTGGAACGCCGTTATCCGGCATTCGGTAACCTCGTTCCGCGTGACGTTGCCAGCCGCGCTGCCAAAGAACGCTGCGACAAGGGCTTCGGCGTGAACAACACCGGTCTTGCCGTATTCCTTGACTTCTCCGAAGCTATCAACCGCCTGGGTAAAGATGTCGTTGCACAACGTTACGGCAACCTCTTCGATATGTATGAAGAAATCACTGATGTCAGCCCATACGAAAACCCGATGATGATTTATCCGGCTATCCACTATACCATGGGTGGTATCTGGGTTGACTACGAACTGATGACCTCCATCAAGGGACTGTTCGCCATCGGTGAATGTAACTTCTCCGACCACGGTGCAAACCGCCTCGGTGCTTCCGCCCTGATGCAAGGTCTGGCCGATGGTTACTTCGTATTGCCTTACACTATCCAGAACTATCTGGCCGACCAGATTACAGTTCCCCGTTTCTCTACCGACCTGCCCGAATTTGCAGCTGCAGAAAAGGCCGTTCAGGAGAAGATTGACTGGATGATGAACATCAAGGGTAAGAAGTCTGTAGACTCTATCCACAAGGAACTGGGCCACATTATGTGGGAATATGTAGGTATGGGACGTACGGCCGAAGGCTTGAAGGAAGGTCTGAAGAAGCTGAAAGAAGTCCGCAAGGAGTTCGAGAAAGAACTGTTCATCCCGGGCGACAAGGAAGGTATGAATGTAGAACTCGACAAGGCTATCCGTCTGTACGACTTCATCACTATGGGCGAGCTGGTTGCTTACGATGCACTGAACCGTAACGAAAGCTGCGGTGGTCACTTCCGTGAAGAATATCAGACTGAAGAAGGCGAAGCCAAGCGTGACGATGAAAACTACTTCTACGTGGCTTGCTGGGAATATCAGGGTTCTGACGAAAAGGAACCGGTATTGCTGAAAGAGCCGCTGGTTTACGAAGCAATCAAGGTACAGACTCGTAACTACAAGAGCTAATCGGGAAGTTGAACATTTAAAGAATTAAAGAAAATGGATAAAAATATATCATTTACGCTCAAGGTATGGCGCCAGAAGGGTCCGAAAGCAAAAGGCGCTTTTGAAACATACCAAATGAAAGATATCCCGGGCGATACTTCATTCCTCGAAATGCTGGATATCCTGAACGAACAGCTGATTTCTGAAGGTAAAGAACCGGTTGTATTCGACCACGACTGCCGCGAAGGTATCTGCGGTATGTGTTCGCTCTACATCAACGGACACCCCCACGGTCCTGCAACCGGCGCTACGACTTGCCAGATTTATATGCGTCGTTTCAACGACGGCGATACCATCACTGTTGAACCGTGGCGCTCTGCCGGTTTCCCGGTTATCAAGGACTTGATGGTCGACCGTACGGCCTACGACAAGATTATGCAGGCAGGCGGCTACGTCAGCGTACGTACCGGTGCTCCCCAGGATGCCAACGCTATCCTGATTCCGAAGCCCATCGCTGACGAGGCTATGGATGCTGCCAGCTGTATCGGTTGTGGTGCTTGTGTGGCTGCTTGTAAGAACGGTTCTGCTATGCTGTTCGTTTCTGCCAAAGTGAGCCAGCTGAACCTGTTGCCCCAAGGCAAACCGGAAGCATTGCGCCGTGCCAAGGCTATGTTGAGCAAGATGGACGAACTCGGTTTCGGTAACTGTACCAATACCCGTGCGTGCGAAGCTGAATGCCCGAAGAATGTTTCCATCAGCAACATTGCTCGTTTGAACCGCGACTTTATCATTGCGAAACTGAAAGACTAATCCGGTCTTTCTGCAAATAATATAGGATGCGCTTCGGATAAACCTTTTGAGCAAGCTCAGATTTATCACTCAGCTTTCACTATATTTGATTAATATCACAAGAGACTCCTCTGCCGGGAAACCGCCGGAGGAGTTTTTTTATGACATGCCGCTTACTTCAGATAAATTGCCGGCACGCAAGCTACGGGGAGAAGCCCCGAAATTCTTTTTGCAGAAATTGGAAAAATGAGGCAGCGATTCAAAGCCATATTTATAGCAAATCTCTGATATGGAAGCATCCGTATAACGAAGTTCATAAACCACACTTTCCTTCCTCCGTTCCATCATCCACTCGTACACCGGTTGATGAAAAACAGAATTGAATATACGCCGGAAAGTAGCCACTGTATATCCTCCCAGCTGGACAAATTCCTCTACTGTCTTGACTTTGGCATGATTCTGCAAGACAAAGTAATGGAAGGAATTAGTATACTGGGCAAGAGGATGTATCAGCATGGAAAGCTCATAGTCGGAGTAATAATTTCCAAGAATGAAAGCAAGTTCTTTTCGTTTGAAACAAAGCATTTCCCGGCAAATTTTCTCCTCGGACAAATAGGCCTTGGAACTTTCCAGAAAGAGCTGCAATTCGGGAGTAATGGTCAAAGGACAGAATATCAATGGAGGGGTAATCTCTTTCATGATATGGTTATACCGGTCCTCACAGAAGAATTCAGGCTTACTGAACCGGTAACAAACACATTCCACATCCGTCATGGCAAGTATTTCGTACTTTGAACCAATGGCTTGAAGGATGAACTCACCTGCATGCAACACAGTTCCCGCATACTCCTTACTGTTAACAAGTACTTCTCCTTGCAGCAGAAAAATTACAATATTTTCCTCACACTTCCGTGCCGGCAGATGGAATCCTCTGGGGTGAGAAGCATATATTATTGCATTGTCCACAGCCTTGGGACATTGAGCGCATTGTTTTTTACCTCCGCAAGCAGAAGAGTTGGGCATCGGCAAGTAGATTTGTTTGTTTGTTGCAGTGACAAAAATAGATAAATAATACTCATAAAAGAAACATTCCCCGAAAACTTTCATAAAGAAGTCTCGGGGAATGAATAAAATAGAAGCAATTCAGTTTTGCGGACAGTACCCGTTTCTATTTACACAAAATTATGGATACTGCCTTTTATTTTTCCACATTCGTATCATCAGCCGTACTCCACGGACCAACTTCAGGTACAAAGGTTACTTTTGCCGCCTTATTGGCCAGCGTCAGCGTATAACGTATCTTTTTGCCTTCACCCCAGGCTTGTGTACCATCCAAGTCAATGGCGGAAGTTACAGTATCAAGAAGAACGTCTTTCTCATAGATGTCATAGACAACATTGATTTTGGCGTTCGTATCCAACGTCTGGGGCATCAACATCCAGGCTGTATTCACTTCCACACCCGTTGTATTCACTTCCAATGCACCACCGTCAATCGTATGTGCATAAGTAGCCGTTCCTTCCTGTGACTTCCATGTTGAATCATCAAAACCATAAGTTCCCTTATTGTGCACACCGGATATTGTAAGTGTTTTCAGTTTATAAGTCAAAGCGTCGGCTGCCTTGACAGTGAAATTTATTTGCGTCAGTATATGGCCGAATTTCAAAGATACCCCACTGGCATTTGATGCCTTGGTTGCATCCATCGCTTTCGCGGCTACCAAGTCCGTTTGGGTAACTACATCCGCTACCGTATAAGTAATGGAAGGATATATAGCACCAGCAGCCGGTTGATTGTACGTCAAGGCCCCGGTACCCGGATTCCCGTAAGCAAAGAACTGCAAGTTATCCGTCATTGGCCAATAACATGTTCCCCCAGTCAAACTCCAGTCGGGAGCACTATAAGTTACCTTAACATCTGCCATGAATTCCTTCATTGCATCAAAAGTCGCAACAGAGGCCATTGTTGTTGCTCCCGTATTATAAGCATACACAGTGAACCCTACCTTCTGCAATTCCGGCAAATCAGTCACTGCGGCTCTCGTAGTGTTACCCACTACTGTTCCCAATTTAATCTCCGCCTTTTGTCCGGCATTCTCTATCTCCTCACTTTCCGAGCAACTCATTACTGCTGCTGCAGCCAAAGCCAAAAATAAAACCTTCTTCATAATTGTCTGTTATTAAAGTTAATATATTTATTTGTCTGTTTGCTATCAATTCACCGGTAGCTCCACATCCGTCTCATCATCCCAATCATCCACATCGCCACCAATCCCTCCATCTCCTTCATCGGTTCCCGGTTCCAAATCATCCACCACAACCTTGTCCTCCGGTACGGGAACCTCGATATGGATTTCCGACCCAGGAACGCCCACATCAGGTTCTTCTTCGCCTCCTCCCGAGGGAGGAGCTGTTTCAATCACTTCCGTGATATCCACCTTCACCTCTTGAACCGTTTTATCTCGTTTCACAATCTTCAATGTCAGCAACATAGGACTATCCGCACGGGTCTTGGCATCTTTCAGTAATACAAAACTGGAGAAATACCCCCATAAAAGCCCGTTTTCACGCTTTGTATTCACACATATAGGTACCTCGCTCAAATGGCAAGCACGGTTGCCTATAAAGTAACTTCCGTTCAAGCCGTCCACATGGCAGATGATGCTCGATATTCTATCCCATCCTTCCACCTTTATATCAAAGGAATAATGGTTCACTACCGCTTCCGGCTTCCAGTTCAACGGAAGCGCCACATCACTCTGCCTTATTTCCACCTCGTCCAAAGCCACCACATACAAAGGGTCGGGCGACCAAACCATATCTTCGTGTATATCCAGCCCCGTACAGTGTCCTGTAAAAGCCTCAATCGTCTCATAACTCTCGTCGCCCCGTATCTGTATACTCTCCGTATTGAAGTTATAGGCCACCACCGCATACCTCCCCGGCGGTACCTTCACCTCACCCCCTTCGGCAGGCAGATAACTTTCAACCTTTCTCCTCTGAGTATCTTTCGGATAGAAGATAATCCGCATGGTCTGCGGCAGCTTATCCGTCACCCCTTTCCAATCCAATTTAATCTGTACTCCGCTAACGGGATAATCATCCAGCATATCGCGGAAGTCACAGCTTCCCAGCATTGGCAACAGTCCGAAGAACAGCCAGAGAATCATATGCCGTGCATCTTTCATACCACTCATCTCCCCGACGTTAGAAGCCACACCAAAGAAACTTTTGCTTTTGTCGGCCCGATAAAGCGATACTTTCCACTCCTGACCCAAACCAAGTCATTTCCATAAGAAGTATATTTCCGGTACTCCGTATCCAAGTATCCAATACCCACACTGAATTCAATCGCCAGATGCCGAGCCAGTGGACGCACATATCCATAAGTTATTCCAGCAGCAGCGTAATACTTCCCCCGGTATCCCTTCTCCTTTTTCAACTGAAAATCATAGGTACCTCCTTCGGCATATGCTCCCAGGAAATGTCCGAACAATATTCCATGCGTATAGCGGTTTCCCAACCAGTAACGTACCTCTGTCCCTCCCGAAAGGAACTGATAACAGAAACCACATCCGCTGTCAGACCACCAAGGACATTTGTACTCAACATTCAAAGACCACCTCTTTCTCAATGGCAGCTCCACTTCTATGTTCGGAGCCAAGGCCAGGTCGTAAAGCAAATTATTTTTTAACGCCAGCACCGTTTTACAAGTATGGCTATGAGATTCCGCCGACTTATTCTGCCCTATTACCTGCCCCGACATCATGCAAAAAAGGAGTAGCCAAAGAACATATATAAGAATGCGTTTTCCCATAATTTCGCGTTGTATACAAACAAAAGTAGAAGATAATTACCGAATAAAATCCACTTTCCATCACTCTTTTCAAAGGCTGAAAGGTTCTGTGAAACGATTGAAACAGATTTGCAACTTTTGCCTTATCCGGGACGCTGTGAATAGATTCTTTCCATACTCTCTCAAAAAGTCAATCCGTGTGCGAAAACAGTAAAATTCAGTGAAAGAAATACAAAAGAAGTAGCAGAATCATTCTGAAATTTGGAAGATAACAATGGAAACCTTACATTTGTAATGTGATTTTTTTCATAGTATTAGATTTAAGGTTAACAAAGGTTGGAGTACGGCGGTACTCCTTTTTTTATACCCATACGTTTCTCCGAATGACAAAAAATAGCTATCTTCGATGGCTTTTATAACTGTTAAAGAAGAAAACATCACCACTTGAGCCCATTATGAAAAAACCGGTACTCGCATTGCTTTCCATAATCCTACTTACCGCAGGATGTTCCCAACGGCCTGCCACCACCAAGATACCCCTGACCAGCGCACACCGTGGTGCGGCCACCATTGCTCCCGAAAACACAATGGCATCCGTAGATTCGTGCATCAAATACGGTGTAGGCAATATAGAATGCGATGTCTGCATCAGTAAGGACAGTGTCTTCTACGTACTGCACGATTCCACCCTCGACCGTACCACCAACGGTACCGGCGCCATCTCCCAATGGCTGTCCGCCGACATCGACACACTGGATGCCGGCTCTTGGTTTGCGCCCCGATTTGCCGGACAACGGGTACTACGCCTTACCGACCTGCTACGCAAGGCCAAAGAGCACGGTTTAAGAATCACCATCGACTACCGCAACGGCGGTCTGCACCAATTACTGAATCTGATAAAGGACGAAGGCATGCTGGAAAACTGCAACTTCACCTTCAGCAAGGAGTATCATGCCAAATGCTTCAGAAAAATGGCACCCGAGGTAAGAACCCTGCAAGCCTACATCAAAAGTGAAAAGGACATAGAGCATGTCGTAAAGGAACTGCATCCCGACATCGCTGTCGTCTGGATTGACTCCCTTACCCCGCAATTCGTAAAGAAATGCCGCGAGCACAACCTGCAGGTACTGGCACTTGTCCTGGGGCTGGACGACAAGACGGAAGAGAACCAGAAGGCGGTCGACCTGGGGGTAGACATCATAGCGACGGACCATCCGGAAAAGTTCATCATGAAATACGGGCAACCGTCCATATAAGGCAAGAGACCTGCTGCGCTTAGGTCAGCAAATGATAGACACCGCCCACCATTGCCTTGACCACTCCTTTCATCTCCAGTTCAAAAAGCAAGGCACTCATCCGGTTGACGGGTATATCCGCTTCCACCACCATCGCATTGATATGGAGGTCTCCCTGCCGCATAAGGATGCGTACAACAAGCTCCTCCTCTTCCGTCAGTTCCGGGAAGAGATTACGCTGAATACCTTCTGTCCGGGCAGGCTGCTCCGCTACGGACCAGCCCATAATCTGCACAAACTCTTCCGCATTCTGGATAAGGGCAGCCTTGTTGTCGCGTATCAACCGGTTGCAACCGATGGAAGATTCGTCCGTAACACGTCCCGGAACAGCAAAACAGTCACGATGATATCCCTCCGCCAACTCTGCAGTGATAAGGGAACCTCCCTTTGCGGCAGACTCCACCACAATGGTAGCATCACTCATACCCGCCACAATACGGTTGCGGCTGACGAAATTATGCTTGTCCGGATTCGTCCCGGTAAGGAATTCGGTCAGCAGTCCGCCTTGTGCCAGCATGTCGATGGCTGTTTTCCGGTGGACATACGGATAGATGCGGTCCAGTCCGTGAGCAAGGACAGCAACGGTAGGGAGATGATTTGCCAAAGCGGCCCGATGGGCATGGATATCTATCCCGTAGGCCAGTCCGCTTACTACCAGCACATCGGGACAAAGAACGACCAAATCGCGCAGGAAGTCGACACAGAATTGCTTGCCGTAATCGGTGGCACGACGTGTACCTACCATATCAATGACATGCAGGCGGTTGAAATCGGTGTTTCCTTTAAAGAAAAGTACAATCGGCGCATCTTCACATTCACGCAAGCGCGAAGGGTAAGCCTCATCCTTCAACGTCAGGCAGGAAAGACGATTCTTCTCTACAAACTCCATCTCCTGCTCGGCACGCAGAAAGGCAGCGGGACAATCAAGAGCCGTCACTACCCCCGGATTCACACCGGGCATGATTTCGGGGAGCTCCTTCCGCCGACTGAATACTTCGGCAGCACTGCCCATACCCTCTATTAAACGCTTTGCCCCGATATGTCCTATACCGGGGCAAAGTGTGAGAGCTATACTGCAAATCCGTTCGTCACTGTTCATTCCACCAAAGATTACACGGACTTACACGGGTTGAGATAAGGGGCAAAAAGGCGGTCGAACAGTTCGCTGTCGCTCAACCGGCCATTGACTACACACACGGTCTCTACCACGCCTTTGAGGCAGACCTTACCGTCGGAAACACGGAAGATATCTTGATAGAAGACGTACTTGATGCCTTCCTTCTTCATATAAAGTTTGGAAACAAACTCGTCACCACTCCTCAGGGGAGTCTTGAAAGCCATATTGATACGTGCCACTACCGGGTCTACCCCCTGCTCGTGCAGTCCGGCAAAGCTGACGCCGGCACTCAACAGAAACTCATGGCGCGTATGCTCCAGATAATGCTGATAATTGGCATTATTGACGATGCCTTGCAGGTCGCATTCATAGTCGCGCACCTTCATGGGAAGTTCATAGATATAATTCATATTTACTATTGGACTATTTACTATTTGATACTTAGCCACGTTGTTTCTCCACATCCAAGCCTTTGAACTTCTTCAGTTCTTCTACGCTGACCAGCTTGTAGAGTTTGTCGCTGGGACGTATTTTCACCGATTTCATCGAGAAATGCTGGCCTTTCTTTACAGTCTGCACGGGTTTCAAATCGACGCGTGCCTCGTCCAAAGTGACGAATTCGGCACCCGTTGTGGGACCCGTAATCAGCAACTTGTCGCCTACGCTCACTTCGGCTGCTTCTACCAGGAACTCCGCCACACCGATGTTTGAGAAGTAGCGGATACCCTTACCCACATAGATTTTACGTTCCGTAGCGGCAGAACCGTAGTTCTTGGTCCATTCGCCCAAGCGTTGTCCCAGGTAGTAGCCGTCCCAGAAACCACGATTGAAGACCGTCTTCAAACGTTCGTCCCACCGGGCAATCTTCTCATCGGTGAACGTGTCGTCCAGATAGGAACGAATGGCTTCTTTATAACACTCCACTACCGTGCGCACGTACTCGGGTCCGCGGGCACGTCCTTCAATTTTGAAAACACGAACACCTGCATCCAGCATCTTGTTCATGAAGTGGATAGTTTTTAAGTCTTTGGGGGACATGATGTACTGGTTGTCCACCTCCAATTCCACATCCGTCTCCTTGTCGCGCACCGTGTAGCTGCGGCGGCATACCTGCATGCAGGCACCGCGGTTGGCGGAGTGGTTCATTTCATGCAATGAGAGATAACACTTTCCGCTGACTGCCATGCAAAGGGCACCGTGACAGAACATCTCTATACGTATCTGCTCTCCGCTGGGACCGCAGATATTCTCCTCACGGATATGGCGGTAGATTTCTGCCACTTGCTCCAGATTCAGCTCACGCGCCAGCACCACCACATCGGCAAACTGCGCATAGAAGCGCAGGGCTTCCACATTGCTGATGTTGAGCTGTGTGCTGAGGTGTACCTCCTGCCCTATCTGACGGGCATAGCTCATCACTGCCACATCGGCGGCAATGACAGCCGAGATACCTGCCGCCTTTGCCGCATCTACAATGGTACGCATCAGCGGAATGTCATGGTCGTATATGATGGTATTGACGGTAAGATAGCTTTTCATACCATGTTCATCGCACATCCGGGCTATCTCCCGCAAATCGTCGATAGTGAAGGTATTGGCCGAACGGGCACGCATGTTCAGGTTCTCGATACCGAAATAGATGGAGTCGGCATCTGCTTGTATGGCTGCTGCGAGAGATTCGCGCGAGCCTACCGGTGCCATGATTTCGAAGTCACTGATTGAGTGTTTCATCATTTCTTTTTGAATTAGAGTATGCAAAGGTAGGCTTTTTTCTGTACTTTTGCGGACAAATCCGCTTAGATTATGAAGATTAAAGATATAGACCTGGGCCCACGCCCCGTATTCCTCGCCCCGATGGAGGACGTCACCGACCCTGCTTTCCGCCTGATGTGCAAGCACTTCGGAGCAGACATGGTATATACCGAGTTCGTTTCTGCCGATGCCTTGATACGCTCCGTAGGCAAGACCCAGCAGAAACTGAATATCAGTGATGAAGAGCGGCCCGTAGCCATACAGATATACGGACGGGACACCGTCACCATGGTAGAAGCCGCCCGCATCGTGGAGCAGGCACACCCGGACACGCTGGACATCAACTTCGGCTGCCCCGTGAAGCGCGTTGCCGGCAAGGGTGCCGGTGCCGGTATGCTACAGAACATTCCGCTGATGCTGGAAATCACTCGTGCCGTGGTAGATGCCGTGAAGATTCCCGTCACCGTGAAGACCCGCCTGGGCTGGGATGCCAACAGTAAAATCATCGTAGACCTTGCCGAGCAGTTGCAGGACTGCGGCATTGCCGCCCTCACCATCCACGGCCGTACCCGCGCCCAAATGTATACCGGTGAGGCGGACTGGACACTTATCGGCGAGGTGAAAAATAACCCACGCATGCACATTCCCATCATCGGCAACGGTGATATCACCACTCCCCAACGGGCCAAAGAATGCTTCGACCTCTACGGTGTGGACGCCATCATGATAGGCCGTGCCAGCTTCGGCCGCCCGTGGTTCTTTAAGGAAGTGAAGCATTATTTGGAGACGGGCGAAGAACTCCCTCCGCTGAGTTCCGAATGGCGGCTGAACGTACTCCGCCAGGAAGTGGAAGACAGCGTCAACCTGCTGGATGAACGACGGGGCATACTGCACGTGCGCCGCCACCTGGCAGCAAGCCCGCTCTTCAAAGGGATTCCCAATTTCCGCGACACCCGGATAGCCATGCTGCGGGCAGAGACGAAGGAGGAACTGTACCGCATCTTCGAAGAGATAGAACCGTTGCTGCCATAGGAGAAAACCGCATACGATTTTTACCATCGAGTCCGATACTTGAGCAATCATCCTCACGCCCCTTCTTGAATAGCTTCTGAGAGGGGGGGGGAGTATTCAGACGCAGATGACACGCTTTGTTGCCATCCGCATAACTCACTGTCTGTCAGCAAGAAATTTTGCCAACCACTTGCCTTGCCCTTGGCAAACTTTTGCCATGCCTATGGCAAAGTTTTGCCAACGCGGTGGCAAAGCCTTGCCAATGGGAAGGCAAAACCTTGCCAACAAGGAGGCAAGAAAAAAAACATTGTTTCTTTGGCAGAAAGAAACAAGTCCCTATATTCGTCTTCCCAAGAAAGAAAGAATCCCATAAATATGTCTTTATGAAAAAGAAAAAACTACTCAAACAGCTCATCGTAAACTTCCAGCATTCACTTCCGGCAGAAGTTTATCCGCGTACATTGGTATTGCCCACAGACAGTGGAAAGATAATCACCGTGCCCGACTAGCGGAACATCGGCTGCGCAAACCATCGCTTGAACATCCACGTGGCCAGGATATAAATGCCGAAAGCCGATACGAAACCCACGATAGAATCTATCAGGTAATGTGCCTGGATATAGACCGTAGCCCCACACAACAGCAGATAGAAAGGAAACAAGCAGGCAAACAGACGCTTGCTGCCACGCCATGCCATAATCATCAGTACCGTAGACATTCCGACGTGCGAACTGGGAAAAGCAGCCGTGGGGCGCTCACCCACCTGCTGGGAACTCTCCACCAGGTTGTAGAAGAAGCCGTGCTCATAGCCCGGACCGGGAAGAAGTTCCTGATGGTGATGGAAATAGTCACCGATGGACGGGAAGATACCTTGCGCCACATGGTCGCTTCCAATGGCGGGGAAGTAGAACTGCGGCCCGGCAACGGGGACGAAGATATAAATAAGGTAATAGATGAAGAAAGCGGTGACGATGACGAACGAAACCTTCTCGAAAAGGTCGAAACGATAAAGGAAATACCACACCACCACCAGCAGAATCATCGGATAATAGAAGAAGTATCCCATATTGAACGGCTCGCTCACCCACATCTGCGGAAACCTTTCACAGAACCATACAGCAGGCTGTCCGCCAAACATCCACTGCTCCACCGACGCGAACACGTGGTCGAGATTGGGGAATATCCGGTTGAACTCAAAGGTGTCGGGATACCAATAGGAAAGCAGTGACATCTGGATGGCTATGCGCACAAAGGCAGAGAACTTGCAGGGTGCCAGCCGGTAAAGATACATCAGCAGGAACGTCATACCCGCAATGACAACACGGTCTGCAAGCATCTGCACCGGATGATCCATTTCCTGAAAAAGAAACAGAATGAGAATGGAAGTCAGCAAATTGTATATCAGCGTAATCTTCTCTACCGCAAAAAGCCCCTTACGGGTTTCTACCCTTTTAAATAAATCTAAAGCCATCCCTTATCCTTATACCAGGCAATGGTTTCCTTTACACCCCGTTCCAGGTCGTACTCAGGACTGAAGCCCAGTTCCTCGACGGCCGGTGTGATGTCACACTGCCAGTTGCGTTGTTTCATTATTCTATACTTGTCCGAATTGAGCGTACTGGTCTTGTTCTGCCGCTTCGCCCAAAATTCAGCGAGCAAAGATACGACTTTCAATACAATTAACGGACATCTCAGGCGAATAACAAACGGGTTGCCCAATTCTTTCCTTATCAAATCGGAAAAAGCACGGCTACTATACACCTTCCCGTCAGCCAGAAAATAGGCGCGGCGGGACACCTGCTTCTCTATCCCGAGGAAGACGGCCTGCACGATGTCCTTTACATATACAAACGTCAAGTCCTGGCGGCGGAAGCCCACAGAAAAGTCCGTATGCTGCCGGATGGACTTTGCCATAAGATAATAATCCTTCTCACGCGGCCCGTATACACCCGTCGGCCGGTAGATGACGTAGGGGAAACCCGGAATACTCTGCAAATAAAGTTCTGTTTTCAGTTTACTGAGCCCGTAGGCGGTATTGGGTGAAGGGGGGTCACTCTCCATAATCGGGTCGTAGGTCCTCTCGCGTACCGGACCGAACACACTCAGCGTACTGATGAAAATAAACTGCTTGGGAATCATGTTCAGCTCCCTCAGCGTATCGATGAAGTATTTGGTCTGCAGGTAATTCACCAAATCGAATTCGTTCTTGTCCACGCACTTCGTCACACCGGCACAATGAACAATATAATCAAACTTATTGTAGGTCCCTTTATGTCCCGAAAGCTGCGCCCTCAGTTCATTGGGATGCGCAAAGTCCAGTTCGAGAAAATGTATCTTGCGGTCACGCAGATACTCGCGGCTGCTGGACGAGCGTACACCCGCCCACACACCGAACTTGCGCTTCAACGCTTCCTCCACGATGAAACTTCCGATAAATCCGCTTGCTCCTGTAATTAAAATCGATTCCACTTCTTCAGTTACAAATTACTAATTACTTTTCATCCGATTACTTTTCATCCAATCCGTCACCTTGGCGCTCCTTTATTACTTTGTCGCCTCGTTACTCTTCTTCACCGGCTCCACATGGATGCTGACCAGTGTTCCTTTGCCGAACTGCCTTTTCAACTTGTTCTCCACCGCCGTTGCCGTCTCGTGAGCTTCCTCCAGCGAGATGCTGCCATCCATACGCACATGCACCTCGATGGCACAATAACTGCCGATGCGACGCGTACGAAGGTGATGCGGCGAGCTGATACCGGGAAAAGAGAGAATTGTCTTTATTATCTCATCCTCTACCTCGGCAGGCAATGATTTCTCCAACAGTTCGTCCACACACGGTATCAACAATTGCACAGCCACCTTCATAATGAAGAAGCTGACAATAACCGCCGCCACCGGGTCCAGCACCCGCCAATGGTCACCCAAAAGAATGGCTCCACCTATCCCCACTGCCGTGCCTATGGATGAAAGCGCATCACTCCGGTGATGCCAGGCATTGGCAACAACCGCCTGCGAATTCAACTTCCTACCCTTGAAAACGGTATATTGATAAAGCACTTCCTTGAAAACGATGGATACCAATGCAGCCACCAGCGCCAGCATACCGGGCTCCTGCAAAGAACCGCCTTGCAGGAAACGGTAAATGGAGGAAGCCCCGTTCCAGAAAATGCCGAATCCCACAAACAACAGAAAGACACCGATAATGGCAGTTGCCAGCGTCTCGTACTTGCCATGACCGTAATCGTGCCCCTCATCCTCGGGCTTTGCTGAGATGCGCACAAATACAATGACAATAATATCTGTAATGAAATCCGACAAAGAATGCACCGCATCCGCCAGCATGGCGGCACTGTGCCCCACAATACCTGCAAAGAACTTGAAGACAAGCAAGAGAAAGTTTACCACACTTCCCACAACCGTCACCCGGTAAATGTCTTTTTCCCGTGTGGCATCTGCTTTTTTGTTCAGAGTTTGCATTTCCATCTGCTTTTCGTCTAAGGTACAGCCTATCTCGCTTTTTGTGCAAATATAGTACATAAATCCATTACAATCTGTCGTCTCTTCATTATTTTCAATAGAATGATAATATTTTGAAGTCTGAGTGAACGAAGGAACGTATTTATTTGTTTACTTTGCAAGAGAGAACAATGTGCACATTAATTCATTATCATTATGGCCAAAAAGAAAGAAAAGAAAGCCGGCAAACGCATGAAGAAGAAAGAACTCGTCAAAGTGTTGCTTGAATTCTTCCACACAAAGCAAGACGAAGTATTATCCTTGAAATACATCTTTGAACAACTTCACCTCACCACACATCCGCTGAAGATGCTGTGTATGGATATCTTGTCCGAACTGTCAATGGACGACTATATCACAGAAGTGGACAAACACAAGTACAAGCTGAACAACCACGGTGTGGAAATGACCGGAACCTTCCAGCGCAAAAGCAATGGCAAGAACTCCTTCATCCCCGAAGATGGAGGTGAACCGATATTCATAGCCGAACGCAACTCGGCACATGCCATGAACAATGATAAAGTGCGTATCGCCTTCTATGCCAAGCGCCGCGGACGCGAAGCCGAAGGAGAAGTCATCGAGATACTGGAACGTGCCAACGACACCTTCGTGGGTACCCTGGAAGTTGCCAAGTCATACGCTTTCCTTGTAACGGAAAACCGTACGCTTGCCAACGACATCTTCATCCCCAAAGAGAAACTGAAAGGCGGCAAAACGGGCGACAAAGCCATCGTAAAGGTGGTGGAATGGCCCGACAAAGCCAAAAACCCCATCGGTCAGGTAATCGACATCCTGGGACGCGCCGGAGACAACACCACCGAGATGCATGCCATCCTCGCGGAATTCGGGCTGCCTTATGTCTATCCAGCCGCCGTAGAGAAAGCCGCTGACAAGATACCCGCCGAAATCTCCGCCGAGGAAATAGCCCGACGCGAGGACTTCCGGGGCGTAACCACCTTCACCATCGACCCCAAAGATGCCAAGGACTTCGACGACGCCCTCTCCATCCGCAAACTGAAAGAGGGACTTTGGGAAGTGGGCGTACATATCGCCGACGTGACCCATTACGTGAAAGAGGGCGGCATCATAGACAAGGAAGCCGAGAAGCGTGCCACATCCGTCTACCTCGTAGACCGCACCATTCCGATGCTCCCCGAACGGTTGTGTAATTTCATCTGTTCACTCCGCCCCGACGAAGAGAAGCTTGCCTACTCTGTCATCTTTGAAATGACGGAAAAAGGCGAAGTGAAGAACTCACGCGTGGTACATACCGTCATCAAGAGCGACCGCCGCTTCACCTACGAAGAAGCCCAGGAGATTATAGAAACCGGCAAAGGAGACTTCCAGGAAGAGGTGCTCCAACTGGATAAGCTTGCCAAAATATTGCGTGAGAACCGCTTTAAGGCAGGAGCCATCAACTTCGACCGCTACGAAGTGAAGTTCGAAATTGACGAGAAGGGCAAACCCGTCAGCGTCTACTTCAAGGAGTCGAAAGATGCCAACAAGCTGATAGAGGAGTTCATGCTGCTTGCCAACCGTACCGTAGCCGAAAAGATAGGCCGTGTGCCCAAAGGCAAGAAAGCCAAAGTGCTGCCTTACCGTATCCATGACCTCCCCGACCCGGAAAAGCTGGACAATCTGGCACAGTTCATTGCCCGTTTCGGCTACAAGCTGCGTACCAGCGGTACAAAGACCGACATCTCCAAGTCTATCAACCACCTGTTGGACGACATCCAGGGCAAGAAGGAGGAGAACTTGATTGAAACCGTCTCCATCCGCGCCATGCAGAAGGCACGCTACTCCGTACATAACGTGGGGCACTATGGTCTGGCTTTCGATTACTACACCCATTTCACCTCGCCCATCCGCCGCTATCCGGATATGATGGTGCACCGTCTGCTCACCAAGTACTTGGACCAGGGAGGCCGCACCGTGTCCGAACAGAAATACGAAGCCCTCTGCGAGCACAGCAGCAACATGGAGCAGATAGCCTCCAACGCGGAACGCGCCTCCATCAAGTACAAGCAAGTAGAGTTCATGACCGAACGCCTGGGACAGACCTTCGACGGTGTCATCTCCGGTGTAACGGAATGGGGCCTCTACGTGGAGCTGAACGAAAACAAATGCGAAGGCATGATTCCCATCCGTGACCTCGACGATGACTATTACGAATTCGACGAAAAGAACTACTGCCTACGCGGGCGCCGTAAAAACCGGATATACAGCCTGGGAGACGCCATCACCGTCAAAGTGGCACGCGCCAATCTGGAGAAGAAACAACTGGATTTTGCACTGGTATAGAATAACCCTATAATTTAAAATCATCCCCGATCCCTTTCTTTCAGAGAGAGACCGGAGATGAGACCTGCACGATGAAGACGATTACTATTACGGACCCTACACAGATTGAGGAAATTATCCGCAAATGTCCATATTGCATAGTGGGCATCACAGACCTTGAAGGAAACCCATATGTGGTTCCCATGAACTTTGCCTATCAAGACGGAGTGATATACTTGCATTCCGGCCCGGAAGGCAGTAAAGTGGAGATGATAACAAAGCACCCGCAAGTTTGCATCACCTTCTGCGAAGGACACGAACTGGTCTATATGCACCGGCAAGTGGCATGCAGCTATAGCATGAAGTCGCGCAGTGTCATCTGCCATGGAAAAGTACACTTCGTGGAAGACATGGAAGAGAAGCGACGCGTACTCGACATGCTGATGAAGCAATACACGGAGAATGAATGCAAATATGCCGAACCTGCCGTACGCAATGTCAAGATATGGGAAGTGAAAGTAGAGAAAATGAGCTGCCGGTCGTTCGGGTTAAGACCAAGCGAACTATAAATACCATCTGCCAGCTACCTGCTCCACATTGATGGAGCGGATAACCGGCAGAAATGTTTGCTCTTACAATGGGTATTCCTCAAACGCATACAACAGCGTCGAAAGATACCGTTCTCCCGTATCGGGCAGCAGCGCGACAATCGTCTTGCCCTCATTTTCGGGCAACCTTGCCAGGCGGGCAGCCGCAGCAACGGCAGCCCCCGAAGAGATGCCGACCAGCAATCCCTCATACTTCGCCAGTTCGCGACCCGTACGGATGGCATCATCATTGGATACCTGCAGCACTTCGTCTATCACGGCACTGTTATAGTTCTTCGGCACAAATCCCGCACCGATACCTTGTATTTTATGGGGACCGGGCTTTCCGCCGGAAAGTACGGGAGAATCTTCGGGCTCCACAGCCACAATCCTTACCTTCGGGTTATTGGCTTTCAAGGCTGCGCCCACTCCGCTCACCGTGCCTCCCGTACCTACACCTGCCACAAAAATATCCACCCGACCGTCCGTATCACGCCAGATTTCCTGTCCCGTAGTACGCTCGTGCATTGCCGGATTGGCAGGATTATCGAATTGCTGCAAAATCAACGAACCGGGGTTGGCGGCCTTCAGTTCCTCGGCACGGGCTATGGCGCCTTTCATACCGTCAACACCCGGAGTCAGCACCAGTTCCGCACCGAGAGCTTTCAAGAGGTTGCGGCGCTCCAGACTCATTGTGTCGGGCATTGTCAGTATCAGCTTGTAACCTTTGGCGGCGGCTACAAAAGCCAGCCCTATGCCCGTATTGCCACTGGTAGGTTCGATGAGGGTGGCACCGGGCTTCAACAGCCCTTTTGCCTCGGCATCTTCTATCATGGCAAGCGCCACGCGGTCCTTCACGCTACCGGCAGGGTTAAAATATTCCAATTTGGCGATAACACGGGCTTTCAAACTTTTATTCTTGTTATAATTATTCAACTCCAACAAGGGAGTGTTGCCTACCAGGTCGGTAAGGCGTTCTGCTATCTTCTTCATAATCCAACTGTTTTAAAAACCCTCATTCCCCCTAAGGGAAAAGACTAACAATCCGGAGTGGAATGAGGTACGTTATTTCTTACAAGACAAAAGTAGCGCAAAATCGGTTCGTGGGAAATACCACAAATATGGTAAATATGTACTATAAATGAGGGATATGTAGGATATTTGACGAGTATTTCCTATCTTTGCCTCCACTTTTAAACTTAAGGATATCATAATGAGTCCACTCAACTTTACCCACATTTTGACACAAGCAGTCGATGAGCTATCGGAAAGCGAATCATACAAGGGACTGTTTCACCAGCATACGGACGGCAATCCGCTGCCTTCGGCAAAAGCGCTGCGCGACATTATCGAACTGGCGCGGGCCATCATCTTCCCCGGATATTTCGGAAATTCCACGGTCAACAGCCGCACGGTGACTTACCATATCGGTGTCAACGTGGAGCGCTTGTTCGACCTGCTGACCGAACAAATCCTTGCCGGACTCTGCTTTGCAGGCGATGGCGAATGCAATTGTTGTACCGAGCTCCAACGGGAAGAAGCCGCTTTATTGGCTGCCAAATTCATCAGCAACCTGCCGGCCATGAGACGGGTGCTTGCCACAGATGTGGAGGCTGCCTACAATGGTGACCCCGCCGCACAGTCGTTCGGCGAAGTCATCAGCTGTTATCCGGCCATCCGAGCCATCAGCAACTACCGCATTGCACACGAACTGCTCAAGTTGGGTGTCCCCCTCATTCCCCGCATCATCACCGAGATGGCGCATAGTGAAACAGGAATCGATATCCATCCGGGAGCGGAAATAGGCGGTTATTTTACCATCGACCATGGTACGGGTGTGGTAATCGGCGAGACCTGCATCATCGGCAACAACGTAAAGCTGTACCAGGGTGTGACCCTCGGTGCCAAGAGCTTCCCGCTGGACGAAGACGGCAAGCCCATCAAGGGTATTCCCCGCCATCCCATTCTGGAAGACAATGTGATAGTCTATTCCAACGCCACCATATTGGGACGCATCACCATCGGACAAGGAGCCACTGTGGGCGGCAATATCTGGGTGACGGAGGATGTTCCGGCAGGAGCGAGAATTGTACAGACAAAGGCGAAGAAATGAGAAGCCTCAAACCTCGTTTAAAAGGCAATATTGCTGCATTTGTCAGGCACTTGTGTCTGTCACGTCAGACACAAGTGTCCAACACAACAAACACCGGTGTCTGAGCCAACAGACGCCAGTGCCTAACAAACGGGAGGCAAATTACTGATAAACAATAGAATAAAAACAGTAAAATAGTAAATAAATAGATGAGCGAACAATCTTTTGAAATGATTGCCAAAACCTTCCAAGGACTGGAAGAGGTACTGGCACAAGAGCTGACTGCACTGGGCGCCAACGAAATAGAAATAGGCCGCCGCATGGTATCTTTCAGTGGTGATAAGGAAATGATGTACAAAGCCAACTTCTGCCTGCGTACAGCCATCCGGATACTGAAACCCATCAAACACTTCACAGCCAAGGATGCCGACGAGGTTTACGAACAGATTAAAGCCATCCGATGGGAAGACTATCTGGATACGGACAAGACCTTTGCCGTGGACGCGGTTGTATTCAGTGAAGAGTTCCGTCATTCCAAGTTCGTTTCCTACAAGGTGAAGGATGCCATCGTGGACTATTTCCGCGAGAAGACCGGCGAACGTCCCGGCGTGCGTGTCAACAAACCGGACGTGCTGCTGAACATACACATTGCCGAAACCAAATGTACGCTGTCTCTCGACTCCAGCGGCGAATCGCTGCACCGCCGCGGTTATCGCCAGGAAGCAGTAGAGGCCCCGCTGAACGAGGTGCTGGCCGCCGGCATGATATTGATGACTGGCTGGCGTGGCGAATGCGACATGATAGACCCGATGTGTGGTTCGGGAACCATTCCCATCGAAGCGGCGCTGATTGCACGCAACATCGCTCCGGGCGTATTCCGCAAGGAGTTCGCTTTCGAGAAGTGGGTGGATTTTGACCAAGAGTTGTTCGACACGATATACAATGACGACAGTCAGGAACGCGAATTCACACATAAGATTTACGGTTACGACAACAACCCGAAGGCAAACGAAATTGCCACACACAATATAAAGGCTGCCGGCGTAAGCAAGGATGTAGTATTGAAGCTGCAACCCTTCCAGCAATTCGAGCAACCTGCGGAGAAATCCATCATCATCACCAACCCACCCTACGGGGAGCGTATCTCTACCAACGACCTGCTGGGACTTTACTCCATGATTGGCGAGCGTCTGAAACACGCCTTTACGGGCAACACTGCATGGGTTCTATCTTACCGCGAAGAGTGCTTCGACCAAATCGGGCTAAAAGCCACCTCCAAGATACCTTTATTCAACGGTGCACTGGAATGTGAATTCCGCCAGTACGAAATCTTCGACGGAAAGTACAAGGAATTCCGTGCCGAAGGCGAGGAGTTGAGCAAGGAGCGCAAGGAATTTCGTCCGGCTTCAGGAGAAAAGAAAGAGTTCAAACCCGGAGAAAGACGCGAATTCCGTCCCCGATTCAGTGGAGAGAGACGTGAATTTGGTAGCGAAAGACGCGAATTCAACGGTGAACGCAGACCAAGAGAATTCAAGGACGGCGAAAAGCGCGAATTCCGTCCGCGTGAAAGAAGAGAGTTCAAAGACGGGGAAAAACGGGAATTCAGACCGAGGGAAAGACGCGAATTCGGTGGAGAACGCAGAACAAAGTCGGGTGAGTCTTACCCGGAAAGAAAAAGAAGAGAGGCGGGAAAGAAGGAAGAAGAATAACACGAACAATGACAAGGAGAATGAATGCAAAGAAAATAAGTAAGAGCATTCTTGCACTGCTGATGGCAGTGCCTGCTCTGTTTACAACAAACGTCATGGCACAAGAACTGAAAAAGCCGACCCTGGAAGACCTTATTCCCGGAGGTGAAACCTATCATACTGCCGAAAACAAGTGGTACCAGTGGTGGGGCGATGCCGCTTGTCTGGAACTTGGCATCGACAATATAGAAGGTACATGGGCTGTCAAAGGATTAGGTGCCAAGCCCGGAGAGAAATTCACTGCCATCACATTGGAAGAAGCCAACGCGCTGCTGGAAGAAAAAGGACTTGGAAAACTGCGTCACTTTCATGCTGCAAAGGCTGTCAACGTACCCCGAGGCGTCAATCAGGGTATTCAAGTCCAAATAGACCCACTCCTGCTGCTGAACACCGGCAAGTACCGTGCCCTCGTCGACTGGAAGAAGAAAAAAGTCATCTGGAGCCAGCCTTGCCCCGCCCAAGCCGCAAATGAGGATTGGAACGAGGTAAGCCGCCATTTGGCTTATACTATCGGCAATAATCTCTATGTGATGACCAGTGACGGGCAAACCCTGAAAGTCACCAACGAACCGGAAGGTATCGTCTGCGGACAAAGTGTGCACCGCAATGAATTCGGCATTTCAAAAGGCACTTTCTGGAATCCTGCTGGAGACCTGCTGGCTTTCTATCGAATGAACGAAAGCATGGTCACCCCCTATCCATTGGTTGACATCACGGCAAGAATAGCGCTGGTGGATAAAATACGCTACCCTATGGCCGGCATGCTCAGCCATCAGGTAAAGGTAGGCATCTACAATCCGGCTACTCAAAAGACCATCTACCTGGACATGGGCGACCCAAAAGACCGCTACTTCACCAACATCACCTGGGCACCGGATGGCAAAAGCCTCTATCTGATAGAGCTAAACCGAGACCAAAACCACTCCAAACTGTGCCGATACGATGCTGAAAGCGGAAAGCTGCAACAAGTGCTCATCGAAGAGAGACATCCCAAATATGTGGAGCCGCAATCTCCCATTCTATTCCTGCCATGGGACAGCCACAAGTTCATCTATCAAAGCCAGCGTGACGGCTTCAACCATCTGTACCTATACAATACGGAAGGGGAACTGCTGAAGCAACTCACCTCCGGCCCCTGGCTTGTACAAGACATCGTAGGTTTTAACCGGAACACGAAAGAGCTCATTATCAAGAGTACGGAAATCTCTCCTTTGCAGAGCAACCTTTACGCTGTCAACCTGAAGAATGGCAAACGCAGCCTGATAGGAGACCCAACCGGCGTGCACTCGGCACAAATCTCCGGCTTCATGGGAACTTACCTCATCGACAATGCCTCTTCGCCCACTTGCCCCCGTATCATAAAACTGATGTCCACCAACCCGAAGAAACAACGGGAACACACACTGCTGACAGCCAAGAACCCCTACGAAGGCTTTGAAATGCCCAGCATAGAAGTAGGCACCATCAAAGCCGCAGACGGCAAGACAGACTTGTACTACCGCCTGATAAAGCCTGCCGACTTCGACCCGGCAAAGAAGTATCCCGCCATCGTCTACGTATACGGCGGCCCGCACGCCCAGATGATAACGAACGGCTGGATGAACGATGCCCGCGGCTGGGACATCTACATGGCAAACAAAGGCTATATCCTATTCAGCCTCGACAACCGTGGCAGCAGCAATCGTGGACTGGAGTTTGAAAACGCCACCTTCCGCCAGCTGGGCATCGAAGAGGGCAAAGACCAGGTGAAGGGCGTAGAATTCCTGAAAAGCCAGCCTTATGTGGACGGAGAGCGTATCGGAGTGCACGGCTGGAGCTTCGGAGGACACATGACTATGGCGCTGATGCTGCGCTATCCCGAAATTTTCAAGGTAGGTGTTGCCGGCGGACCCGTCATCGACTGGGCATACTATGAGATAATGTACGGTGAACGTTATATGGACACTCCGCAGACGAACCCGGAAGGCTACAAGCAGACGAACCTGAAAAACCTTGCCGGTAACTTGAAAGGACACCTGCTCATCATACACGACGACCACGACGACACCTGCGTGCCGCAGCACACCCTTTCATTCATGAAGGCGTGCGTGGATGCCCGTACCTATCCCGATTTGTTTATCTATCCCACGCACAAGCACAACGTCCTGGGACGCGACCGTGTGCATCTGCACGAGAAGATAACAAGATATTTTGAAGAATATCTTTAATGTACAATGTACCATATACAATGTACAATTTGCTATGCAGTGCGGGCATGCAAATAGGGAGTAGATGGTAGAAGAAAGAAGAGAATAAAAGAGAGAATAAATCATTAAGTATAACAATCTGTACAACTTACCTGATGTCCCACAGCACAGACAAATTGTAAATTGTACATTATAAATTGTAAATGAACCCATGAAAATATTATTATTAGGCTCCGGTGGCCGCGAACACGCTCTGGCATGGAAGATTGCCCAAAGCCCGAAAGTAGAGAAACTATATATTGCGCCCGGCAATGCAGGTACAAGCGAAGCAGGCGAGAATGTGAACCTGAAGGCGACAGACTTTCCCGCACTCAAGGCCTTTGCCCTTGAGAAAGAAATCGACATGATTGTTGTGGGTCCCGAAGACCCGTTGGTACAAGGCATCTTCGACAGCTTCAAGGAAGACCCTGCCACCTGCCATATCGACATCATCGGCCCCACCGCCAAAGGTGCTACACTGGAAGGTAGCAAGGAATTTGCCAAAGGCTTCATGATGCGCCACAACATCCCCACTGCCCGCTACAAGAGCATCACCGCCGACAACTTACAAGAAGGACTCGATTTCCTCGCAACCCTCGAAGCGCCTTACGTACTGAAGGCCAACGGACTGTGTGCAGGCAAGGGCGTGCTGATTCTCCCCACACTGGAAGAAGCTCAGAAAGAGCTGAAGGAAATGCTGGGCGGCATGTTCGGCGATGCCAGCGCCACGGTAGTCATTGAAGAGTTCCTCAGCGGCATCGAGTGTTCCGTATTCGTGATGACAGACGGCCGCCACTATAAGGTATTGCCCGTAGCCAAAGATTACAAGCGTATCGGCGAAGGCGACAAAGGCCTCAACACCGGCGGTATGGGCAGTGTTACTCCCGTACCTTTTGCCGACGAAACATTTATGGAAAAAGTACGCACCCGCATCATCGAACCTACCGTAAACGGTCTGCTGGAAGAAGAAATCGGCTATCAAGGCTTCATCTTCCTGGGACTTATCAACGTGAAGGGCGAACCGATGGTCATTGAATACAACGTCCGCATGGGCGACCCCGAAACCGAAAGTGTGATGCTGCGCATCAAGAGCGACCTGGTAGACCTGCTCGAAGGCGTTGCCCAGGGCGACCTCGACCAGCGTACGCTGGAATTCGACCCTCGCACAGCCGCTTGCGTCATGCTGGTGAGCGGAGGATATCCGGAAGTCTACGAAAAGGGCAAGGTGATGACCGGATTCGAGAAGGCTGCCGAAACAGACAGCATCCTCTTCCATGCCGGAACAGCCACCAAGGACGGACAGACCGTAACCGCCGGTGGCCGTGTCATCGCCGTCTGCTCCTATGGTGAAACGAAGGAAGAAGCCTTGCAGAAGAGCTACCGCGTGGCCGACATGATAGACTTCGAGAAGAAATATTTCAGAAGAGATATAGGATTTGATTTATAAATGAGAACGAAGAGATTCCAGAACCGGATAACGGCAGGGCGGTTCACACTACCCGCCGCTATCTTGATTTCAGTATCCTGCTGGATACTGACTGCCGTTCTGTTGCCCGAGACAGAGACACAGCAAAGCGGATATTCCCTTTGGGAAACATTCTGCGACTTCTGCATCCCCACCTGGGCAAACCGTCTCTTCAGCTTTATTCTGTATGCCGTCATCGGGTATTTCCTGATACAGCTCAACAATACGTTCGCCATCATCCGGATGCGGGCATCGGTACAGACTTCCGTCTACTTCCTGCTGATATCCGTCTGCCCCAGCCTGCACATGCTGTATGCGGGAGACTTGGCATCCGCCTCCTTCCTGGTGGCACTGTTTTTCCTCTTCAGGAGCTACCAGCAGACACGGCCCACAGGCAGTCTCTTCCACGCCTTTGTCTTCATCGGACTGGGCAGCCTGCTTTTTCCGCAGCTCATGCTGTTTGTCCCCATCTTCTGGATAGGCGCCTACAACTTCCAGTCTCTCCAACCCAAAAGTTTCTTCGCTTCCTTGGTAGGATGGAGCGTACCCTACTGGCTGTTGCTGGGACACGCCCTCTACTACGGGCAAATGGAACTCTTCTGCCAGCCCTTCCGCGAGCTGGTGACCTTCGCTCCCATCCGGTTCGACTATCAGCCGTGGAAACTCGCCACCCTTGGGTATCTCCTTGTTCTGTTCATCGTCAGCGCGGCACACTGTCTCATTGCCGGCTATGAAGACAAGATACGCACCCGGAGCTATCTACACTTCCTCATCCTGCTGAATTTCTGCATCTTTGTCTATATCGGACTGCAACCGGCATTGAGTGTCCACCTGATGTCCTTCCTGCTCATCGGTGTCAGCATCCTGGCGGGACACTTGTTTGTACTGACAAATAGCCGCAGTTCCAATATATTCTTCATTTGTGCATTTATCGGATTATTCATTCTATTAGGATTCAATATATGGACGCTTTTGTAGATGCACTCGTACAGCTGCTGATTGACTGGGGATATGTCGGTCTGTTCATCTCTGCCCTATTGGCAGGAAGCATCATTCCGTTCAGTTCCGAGATAGTGATGGTAGCACTGGTCAAGGTCGGTCTGAGCCCGGCACTGTGCGTACTCTCCGCCACCTTGGGAAATACGCTGGGAGGCATGACGTGCTACTACATGGGACGTCTGGGACGTATAGACTGGATTGAGAAATATTTCAAGGTAAAAAGGGAAAAGATAGAACGGATGCAGCATTTCCTCCAAGGGAAAGGGGCACTGATGGCTTTCTTCGCCTTTCTGCCTTTTGTGGGAGAGGCCATAGCCATTGCACTGGGCTTCATGCGCAGTAATCTGATACTGACCACCACGTCCATGTTTGCAGGGAAACTGGTGCGCTACATAGCTATGCTGTGGGCACTGCAAGAAGCCATTTCGATGATGAATTATTGACATGTAGTGAGTTTGAGCAATAGATGTATAGATACAACGCATTGGATGTATAGATGCAACGTGCTGGATGCATAGATGCAGTACGCTGGATATATAGATGCAACAACACGATGAACTACAGAGAATTAAATCAAATAAAAACATTCAACAAAAGCAGAAGTGATGCAACGAATCATAGAGAAGACGGAAGACGGAAGTGCGACACTGTTTGTACCGGAACTGAATGAACATTATCATTCGGTAAAGGGGGCACGTACAGAGTCACAACACATCTTCATCGACATGGGACTGAAAGCATCCGCTACTGCCCGCCCGCATATCCTTGAAATCGGTTTCGGCACCGGGCTGAATGCCCTGCTTACACTGGAAACTGCCGAAAAGGAAAAGAGGCATGTGCACTATACCGGTATCGAACTCTATCCGCTTGCATGGCCGGAGGTGGATGCGCTAAAATATAGCGACAATCCTCTGTTCGAGGAACTGCATCGGGCTGCGTGGGAAGAAGAAGTTGCCATAACTCCTTATTTCACACTGAGAAAAGTGCAGGCAGATGTCGAAACAATAAGCATCGACAGTTTGTTAATGATTAATAAATCTCCGTTCGACGTTGTCTACTTCGATGCCTTTGCACCCGAAAAGCAACCGGGAATGTGGGAGGAAAAAGTCTTCCGGAATATCCATGCCGCCATGAGCACCGATGGCGTGCTGACCACCTACTGCGCCAAAGGAGTAGTACGCCGCATGCTGCAAGCCGTAGGATTCAAGGTAGAGCGTCTTCCAGGCCCCCCCGGAGGGAAACGGGAGATACTGAGGGGAAGGAAAGAGGAAGTGATAATGGATAAGGAATAGTTGATAATGGATAGTTGATGCCCCCTGCCACAGCGCAGCCAAATTGTAAATTGTAAATAGTAAATTGTAAATGAAAAAGTTTTGTTTTTTACTCCTCATAGCCACCTTGCTCTTCTCGTGCAAGCAAGGAGGCCAACAGAACAAGAAGAATGACGATAAACCCGTGATTACCGTCACCATCGAGCCGCTGCGGTATTTCACCGAAGCCATTGCCGGCGATGAATTCACCGTCGTCAGCATGGTGCCCAAAGGTTCAAGTCCGGAAACCTACGACCCCACGCCCCAGCAGCTCGTCGACCTTGCCCAAAGCAAGGCCTATTTCCGCATCGGCTACATCGGTTTCGAGCAGACATGGACGGAAAAACTGACGGACAATGCTCCCCACCTGCAATTCTTCGATATGTCCGAGAATGTGGAACTTATTCTGGACGATACCCATGCGCATCACCATAAAGACGGGCATGTACACGAAAGCCATACGCACGCCGGTGGTGTGGAACCCCACATCTGGAACTCCACCATCAACGCCCAAATCATTGCCGGGAACATTCTGAATGCACTCTGCACCATAGACAAAGCCAATGAAAGCACCTACATGAAACGTTACAACGCACTCATCCGGCAGATAGAGCATGCGGACAGCCTCATCTGCCAGATGCTTTCCAGCCCGAATGCCGACCGTGCCTTCATGATTTATCATCCGGCACTTTCCTACTTTGCCCGCGACTACAACCTGCACCAGATTCCTATCGAGGCAGGTGGAAAGGAACCCTCCCCCGCCCATCTGAAGAACCTGATAAACTCCTGCAAGAAGGAGAAGGTACGCATCATCTTTGTACAACCGGAATTCGACCGCCGCAATGCCGACCTTATCGCCCAGCAGACCGGAACCTGGGTGGTGGCTATCAATCCTCTCTCATACGACTGGGAGGAGGAGATGATGAATACCGCCAGAGCGCTTGTAAAAGAGTAAACGATGATTCTGTCCATTTAACGAAGAAGAAGCTATGCCTGCATCCCCCATTATAGAGATAAAGAACCTCAGCGCCGGATACGATAACCGGACCGTACTGCATGATATAAACCTGACTATCTACGAACGTGATTTTCTGGGTATCATCGGTCCCAACGGTGGTGGAAAGACTACCCTTATCAAATGTATACTGGGACTGCTGAAACCCACTACCGGGGAGATTCTATATCACTCCTGCCCCCCATCCCCCTCCGAAATTGCCAATTGTCAATTATCAACTGTCAATTGTCAACTATCCATGGGTTACTTGCCCCAGTACAGCAGCATCGACCGGAAATTTCCCATCACCGTAGAGGAGGTCATCCTTTCAGGACTCAGCAGCAAGAAGCCGCTGGCTTCACGCTTCACCGCCCGGCACCGCGAGAAAGCCTCTGCCGTGATAGCCCGCATGGGGCTGGAAGGCATGGAGCAGCGTGCCATCGGCGCTTTGAGCGGCGGACAGTTGCAACGTGCCCTCCTGGGCCGTGCCATCATCTCCGACCCGCAGGTGGTGATTCTCGACGAACCCAGCACATACATCGACAAGCGTTTCGAAGCCCGCCTCTACGAACTGCTGGCAGAGATAAACAAGGATTGCGCCATTATTCTCGTCAGCCACGACATCGGCACGGTGTTGCAGCAAGTCAAGTCCATTGCCTGCGTCAACGAAACCCTGGACTACCATCCCGATACCGGCGTTACGGAAGAATGGCTGGAACGCAACTTCAACTGCCCGATAGAGTTGCTGGGGCACGGGACACTGCCGCACAGGATATTGAAAGAACACAAGCATTCTCACGGATGACTGGAAGCAAAGGAGGCCGGCCCATTGTAGAACCGACCTCCCGTTACCCTTCCGAATAACTATCCGACAATCTTCTTACCCGTCATTTATATTGGAAAGCCTTATACGAATGGGGCAGTAATGACAAACGGAAAGAGTTCTTTGGTGTCACCGGACGCCTGCTCTGTACGGGTTCGGCAGGAAGGGGAGCCAGAATATCCCCATTCTCCAGATTTTCCAACCTCGTCACCTCATCATCGGTAACAATACGCACTTCCACCGGTTCATCATTGAAGTTCTCCACCACCAGTGTTTTATTGTCATACACAAACAATCCGACTTTGGAGGGAGCCTCCAGATAGACATCCATATCCCTACTCATAATGCGGCGAATCTCATTCAAGGCTTTTGCCGGAAAATCATATAAATTTCCCATATCATCGGGAATGGTCAATACATATAGATTGCCGGCGGCATAGGGAGCTCTCAACAAAATAGGATACCCCGATACTCCTCCCGTCAACGGACGGCCCGCACTGACTACTTCCCAAGCATCATTCGTATAATACTGAACCTGCGGTATCAATAAATCGCGTCCGGCTTGTCCGTATCGGCCAAAATCATTGACAAGAGCTTTCAAATCGGTACAACGCAACTCTACTATTTCGGCAATTTTTTCAGGAATGGCTTTCAGCAAGCCGCTTGTAATCACCACATCCCGTCCGCTTTGCAATTGCTTCCTAATGTCGGTCATGAGCTCCGGAGCTTGAGCCGCCTGGGCAGTCAGCAGCACCACTTGTTGGTCTTTCGGAAAAACGGGACGTATATCCATCGGCAAACCTATCATGCCCAGATAATTCTGCAAGAAATCATCACCCGCCACATGAAAAGGCTTGTAGGACTTGATGCCAATGGGGTTACCCAACTTACCTATCAGTTTATCAGTCTGTTTCAATACAACATCCGCAATGCGTGCCATGGTGGTAGGCTCTATGGAAGTTCCGTCCTTCTGCCGGATAGGGGCAGTCATCTCATCATAATTAAAGCTGGTGCCCATGCCCTGCCAAGGGGTACGGAACCTGGGAGACAACTTCACGCCCAGAAGCTGGTTATAGGCAAAGAGAATGATTTCGGGAGCCTTGGCAAGCATGGTCAGATGCAGCTGCTCAGCATAGCGGTCCATGCCTAGATTCAGTCCACCGGAGTCCACCCATCCTCCACCGTTGTAGCCCGGACGCAGATTATCGAAATAGCGAATAATATTATAGCTTAGATAATTCTGCAGATGCTGGTTGCCGGCAGGGTCCCTTGTTTCGGTACCCGTCCAGACACCGTCAAAGAGTTGGGGACCTTCCTCCAGATTAAAGCCCAAACCTTGGAAATGGTCGTACCAGTTGGGATACTTGATGATTACCTTTACACGAGGATTCACCTTCTTGGCAGGTTTCAGCACAAGGTCGCGCCCGGCTTCAGTCATCAGCTTCAAACGGTATTCCGTCCAGCTCTGCGCACCTTTGGCTTTTATCTCTATGTCCGACTTGCAACTGGTGAAGAAAAAGTCATCCAGAATAAACTCGTCAAAGTGCTTTGCCGTATGTTCTGCAATCTTTCGCACCATCTCACGATGCTCGGGATTGGAATAGCAGAACGTCTCGAAACTGTTCGCCTCGTTGATGGTGTAGGTAATTCCTCCGGCAGTCTCTATTCCCCGGTCATGGAAAAATTTCTTAGCTTGCTCCAGGGTGGCGTCATCCACAATCAGTAAATCACGATGTGTTTCCAGATAAATCTTGTCCACTTCCAACTGTTGTGAAATCACATTCCAAGTCGAATCCAGCCAATGGATGTCCTTCATCTTGTCTACCTCGTAGGCACGTACATAGACCGATACCTTAAAATTGTCATAAGCTTTTGCCTGCATGGCCATAGTGCAGACCATGCAGAGCAGAAAAGCTACAATTACAAACTTATCTACCTTTATTTTACTGTTCATTACCATTCAATATTTTCTGAGATGCCAATACCATATACATAAACCACGTAGCATGTCCGCCCAAACAGTACTCACCCTCCTGCCATAAGAACGGGAAATGAAGTAATTCGGGCAAGTCAGGACGAATCAGATTTGTACCCGGAGACACTCCACCCGGAATATAAGACCAGTCGGCACGGTTGACACCATAGGCAGCTTTCATCGTTTCGGCACCGACTCCCGTTACAAACGCTGCCTGATTACGTCCCGGATGCATACCGAGCAGGTATTGGACAGCATTGAAAATATAGTCCGGTGCAAACAAGTCAGGATAGGCAGCATGCAGGTAACAGTAATTGTAGCCCAGATGCTGGGGTTCCCATGAACCGGAAGAACGGTTACCTCTGTCATGCGGCACTCCATACGGAGTTTTACTGCTATACTCCTGATACATAGCCTGCAACTCCGGCAGTGCTTTGCGAACAGCCTTGCTGAAACGTGCATTTCCCACAGCCTTGTCGAAACGTCCGATGAACCAACCCGTCTGACGGATATTCTTGCAGATGAAATCCTGCTGCTGCAAAACGAAATCACGGTACTCCACTTCCTTTGTCGCCAGATAAAGTTCTACGGCAGCATGTACCTTGGCTGTCAGCACCCGGTTGTTGTCGCAGCGGGTAATCCTGAACAATTCACGGGCTATCTCCAGACAATCCGCTCCCAATGCATCGTTATGTCCCTTCAAGACACGTGAAATACCTGCCAGCCAGGCAGCCACCTGAAGTTCCCTACCAGGGTTGTCCTCCGTAAACACCCAGCGGTCGTCGGCAGTCCCACTGACATGGTCTGTATGGGCCGACGCATCACCCAAGTGTGCATACTGGCGTACGGTAGGACACAGAATCCCTCTGTAGAGACGCCCCAGAGCCTTCCAACCCGCCACTATCGTCAAAGCACCGTTTTCCACCTGCTGCAACAAGTCATTCTTTCCATCCGGCTGGTGAATCTCGACTATCTTCTTTTCAAAATCTATGGAAGTCTCGTCCCAATAGGCACCAAAGTTCTCACAAGCCATGGCAAGTATATAGGCCTCGCCTGCCTGGGATTCCACACGCAAGTCATAGTCCCCCGCATCGTGCCATCCACCCACATTCAGCCCTGGAACCAAATCACCCGGCTGGTACTTACAAAGAGTAGAGGTTCCCTGAGTATATCCGTCTATATGGTTGATATCGGTTTTGGCCATACGTGCATCGTCATGATGACAGAAGTCATGCCATACACGGTATTTTTCGTTCACACGCATGTGGCACATCTGTACCGGCAAGAAGTATTCCACCTCTGCCTGCCAGATACCCTTGTCCCACACATCTTTGGCAATGCGGAACACCGGAGAAGCAGCATCGCCGTACATCACCTGATAGAGCCCTTCTTCCGTCACTTCCGTGAAGTCGAACTGCAGATAGTGGTAGCGTTGGAAATCTCCCCAATCCTTGGCAGCCTGCTGCTTTACCAGTTTCCTGCCATCGGCAACAATGCGATAAAGGGCAGGTTGCTTGAAGTCTGTATCCCGTTTGTCCAACTCTATGACAGCTACTTTCTTCTGTCCAGGATGGTAACCTACTTGAGAGGCTTGCACCACCGGTGCATAACGCCAGTCTTTAGTGACTGTCGGACGGATTATCCATTTCACCGCACCTTCCTTTGTCCCTGCCGGGAACTCCGAACGGAGCACAAACCAACCGTTGTTATGATTTATCCTTCCATCATACAGCAGCAAGTCTCCTTTCTCACTTTCAATCGTAATCTTTGCCAAATCATCCTGAGGATTGAGTACAAACTTTTTCCCCTCGGCAAAAGGAGCAGAGACGATATCATCGGCAATCATCGGGTTATAAGTCTTTCTATCCAACAGCAACTGGTCCAAATCAGCTTTCCCGCCAGGGTTGAAATCTCCGATATGCTCCATGTTGGAAGACTGTTTCATGGTGGGCCCCATCGCCTGGTGGGGAAAGACTCCCGTCCGGTTGTCCATAATCCACGGCTTGCCCAGCAAAGTGGAAGGTACCAATTCCAGATTAAAGCCCAACTTGCCGGCAAACCGCTCGGGCACCGGTTGGTCCAAATCAACGGTCAATACCAGATAATCCTTCTCGCCTTTGACCTTAATGGTATAGCCAAAAACAAAATCCGGATAAAGCATCGGATTAAAGCCTGCCATATGTTTGGCCGAATCCGGATAACTCAATGTGACACGGATTTCATTGTCAGCCTCATCCACCACCCGGCTTCTCATCTTGGGCAATCCCTGCCACTGCCCTTGCGAGATTTCAAAGCGCACATCTCCATTGGCAGCCCTGCGGTCTCCATTCAAAACAAGGGTCAGTCCTCCCTGGTGTCCTTCAGGGTAGACGTCACTGAACACCATCACATTGGCCCCGCCATTCTCAAAATATCCCGATGGATTGATTTTGAAATCCTGGGCGTGTAGCCCCATACAAAGCATCAGTGATGCTGCACCTGCTATAAATTTCTTCATAAATACTATTTTAAACGATTATGTATTTCCACTCCCAAGCGTACCGTATGATACGGGCAACGCCACATACTCACTTTGGGAGTATCCTTCTTGGGTTCTCCATCAAAACAATCACTGTACCATTCACCGTATTCCCGGTCTATCATACAGTCCTTTACGAAAGTCCAAACCGTATCGGCCGATTGCAGATAAACGTCATTCCAGCTGATTTGCCAGGCATTGACACAAGCTATCATCGTTTCAATCTGGCCCCACCATGAGGCATGCCCGGTTGTTCTTCCGCCCTTCTTTTCATACATCATATACCCTTTGTCACTCAGTCCTTCCGCCAAGCAAGCATCCGTCACATCCAGCGCAAGCCGATTCGCCCTATCCATCAGTTGCCGGTCTTCTAACACACGGGCAGCCTCACAAAGCAGCCATCCCGCCTCCACATCATGCCCATAAGAGTCCATCTCAACCAGACTGTTCCATGCATTATCAAAGAACAAATTAAAATGCCTCCTTGAAGAGTCATAAATACGGTCCATAAACAACCCGGTGCAGAACTTGAGTCGTTTCCTCAGTCCGTCGTCTTTCCAGCATTGATATAAAAGGGTATAAGCCTCCAGCACGTGCAAATGCGCATTCATAGTCTTGGGTGCATTGTTATCATAATTATCCAGTTGTTTCCAATCTTCAGTAAAAGATTCCACATAACCGTCATATTGCGGTTCGCGGCCTTTCTCCTCCAAGGTATGATATAAACCGACAGCCATATCCAGACTCTCGCTGTTACCTGTTGCCAGATAGTGTTCAGCCAGCCCATAGATGGCGTAGGTCATGGCATACGTATATTTGGAAGCATTCAGCACCTCACCGTCAGGATTGACCAGCCAATATACCCCACCATGTTCCTTGTCTATAAATGTATCAATGAAGTAGCGTTGCGATTTATCCGCAAGCTTCAGATAAGCCTCATCCTTAAACGTACGGTATGCGGCAGAAAAACTCCACAGAATCCGGGCATTCAGAACCCCTCCTCTCGGAGCATCCACTACCGGAGTACCATTCCGCAATACAGTTCCATAAAAACCGCCGTCGGGAGCCACTGCATAATCCATCCAAAACGGCAACACGCTGTCTCTGACATTCGTGACAATCTCTGTACGCATGCGTGTCTGCATATCTGTCTCCCCTAAATGCGACCGGCAACCTGCCAGACAATATGCAACCAGCAGTGCTATCCAATAAAACATCTTCCTTTCCATAATTATTCTCTAAAACCATCAAACTTTTCCTTGTATAATTCCCCGTTTATCAGAGACTGGTGTTCGTCGTCTCAAGTACTGGTGTTTGTCATGTCAGACACCGGCTTTCATCACGACAGACGCTGACGTCTATCACAACAACTACTGGTGCCTGACATTTCACTCACAAATATTTTATTATTAAGTGTTTATTTATAATTTATCAATATCCCGGATTCTGGTCAGCCTGATTGATGAGCGGGTTGGTCAGAATCTCATTCGTCGGAATCGGGAAGATTTCCTGATAAGCCTCGTGCTCAAAGAAACGGAATGAGTCACCAGTCTGCAGACAAGCCTCTTGTGAAGAGTTGGCTGCTGTCTTCGGATATTCGGCGGCAAACCATTCTTTGCACATACCCATACGGCACAAATCATGGTAAAGCGAGAACTCGGCATTGAATTCATGGCGACGCTCTATAATCAGCGCCACCTTCCATACCGGAGAAGTATAGCCTTTGGCTGCTTTATAGCTTGTATAATAGGTCTCTGCATCCGGCACTTCCACCGTCTGGGTATTCAACATGTCGGCGGGTAGGTCAATCATCGTCGCTCCCATCTCCAAATTACCCCAAGCACGGTTACGTATCTGACGTATCATGTTCCATCCGGTAGCGTTGTCACCTGTCTCGAAACAACATTCTGCATAGTCGAGCATGATGCCTGCATAACGCTTCAGAGTCAATGAAATAGGATTGAATACTTTGTTGTTCTCACCTGGCTTGCATCTCCAGTATTTCAAGGAATAAACAGTAGGCATATTTTCGGAGCCTTGGAAAAGACCGTCAAAACCACTTGTCACCCCTACAGTCTGCCCGGTAATGGGATGCGTATCCCCTTTGGCAACAGCAGAGTACTGGCGGCGTTTGTCACCCGGTTCAAAGGAACGTACAAACTCCCAAGAAAGACAGAGAGAACCCCAGCCTCCCCATTCGGGTGCCGCGCACATATATCCGTACCACATCATGGCATCTGAAGACGAATCGGCTCCCCAACCCATATATCCTTGTTCATGATACATCACCTCAAATACGGACTCTTTGGTCCAATGTGTATCCCAGGCATGAAGATTACCGAAGCAGGGCTCCAATGAATAGGTTCCACTGTCCACTATATCCTTCAGTTCCGTCTTGGCTTTCGTAAAGTCTTTCTTCAACATATACAGCTCGGCCAAATAAGCTTTGCAGAACCCCTTGGTTATACGTCCGTATTCACCATTCATGGGTAACCAGTCCAGATGGTCGCGTCCAAAAGACAAATCTTCCTCGATAGCCGCATAAGTCTCATCCACGGATTCCGGACGTGCCTTTCCTACCGAAGTAGTATAGGTTTCACCGGTAAGCAACATCGGTACCCTTCCGAAAAGTTTCGTCAGGTAAAGGTAGTTATAACCGCGGATGGCACGTGCTTGCGCTTCATAAACGGTCTTGGAATTGCTGTCCGCAAATATAGAGGCATCCGCCGTCTCCAGGCCAGCCAGGAAACGGTTTGCACGGTCCACTGCACGATAACTCATCCGCCATGCAGTCTCCAGGGAACCCTTATCGGGTTTCCAGGCATGACGCTGCCATTCCGCATCCCAACCGGAAGCCTGACAGTCCATCGTAGAATGGTTGGCAGCAAATACCTGAGGCTTGAATCCCCATGTTTCGTCATCACCGGAACCGTGCTGGTCCGTATAAAAGGTATCATAAAGTCCGTTCAATCCGGAAAGGACATTCTCCTCCGTTTTAAACATGAAATCTGCCGGAAGAATATCGTAATGATCCACTTCCAAATAATCGTCACAAGACGTTACGGTGCTTAAGGCCAGCACACCGATCAACAGTTTATATAAGTTTTTCATAATCATATTTTTTATCCGTTAGTATTAGAACTGTACACTCAGACCGAAAGTAACCGACATCGGGAACGGATAACGTCCTCCGTCAAATCCCGAATACAATACATTGGAGTCACCGACTTCCGGATCGCCGAACTTATTGTACGAAGAGATGGTACATACATTGTCGACACTGGCAAATACGCGTGCATTTTCCATTTTCACCGGTTTCAGCACATTCTTCGGGAATGTATATCCTATCTGAATATTTGAAATCTTCAGATAATCCCCCTTCTGGATGTAGGCGTCGGACACACGCATGTTCTTATTATAGGTGAGTTCTATCAATTCAATTTATCCTCTTGTATCAGACAGCAGAACTCTTTAACTGCCCAATTTGTGAGCTTTAGTCTTTCAAATTTAGCGAATATTTTCTACCCCCCCCCAATTTTTACAATAATTAACTTGTGTTTGTTGTAAAAATTGGATGTGCAGGCATAATTCACCCCAACAACTCAGGTTTCAGCCTGATTATTTGCGTGTAACGACTGATGTTATACACAAGACTGGTGAGTGCTACATTGGCTTTAGCACGAATAAGCCCTACTGTACGCACCACAAGTCCACGCATGGTTTGTTCCTCAAACCCGAATACATGCTCGACAAGGCAACGTGTCTTGGATTTTTTCCTATTGTCTGATTTCTGCTCCTTGGTAAGCGGACGGTTACGGTAGCCCTTTTCGCAAATTATCGGATTCATCTTATGCTGTTTTACAATCTCCTCTTGTCCGACATAACCGGCGTCCAAATACAAGTCCTTGCCTTCGTCTTTTTCATCCAGCAGTCCTTCAAAGCCTTTGGAATCATGCACTTCTGCCGACGTGGTATCATAAGAAAGTATGATCTTATTGCGTTTCTCAACTTTAGTATGCTGCTTGTAGCCGTAAAAAGTCTCATCACGCTTCTTTGTCCAGCGGGCATCTACATCCTTGTGGCACTTCTTGTGGGGATTGTCATTCCACAACTTATTACCCGCTCCCTGTTTTATCTGCTCATTTTCATCACGGGTGTTACGTTGGCGAGGGGCAATAACAAAACTGGCATCAATGATGCGACCCTCATTGAATTGCAGACCCTTACTTTCCATGAAACTATGAAATTCCGAAAAAAGCTTGTCATAAACGCCTGTATTTGTCAGGAGTTCGCGATACTTCCACACCGTCTTCTCGTCAGGAACATCGTCAACACATTCAATACCAAGAAACTTGCGGAAACTCGTACGGTCAACTATCTGATACTCTATCTGATGGTCACTCAAACCATAATAACGCTGAAGAAACAAGACCTTGAACATCAGCACACAGTCTATCGGCGGACGACCGGCATTACTTTTGCGCTCTCCGGTAAAAAGGGCTGATTCAAGAGTAGGACGAAAGATCTCAAAATCAACATACTGAGACAACACTTCAAGAGGATTGCCCATTTCATTCAAACGCAATTCACGATTCTCTGACTCAAATAGTTGATTATAACGAAGCTTACGGTATCGGGATAACTTGTTCATTATAAAATTCTTATTTTCTGCAAATTTACGCTCTTGGAACCATATAAACAACTGTACTACAATATTTTAATTTATAGAACTCCTCTATAGTCTGTCTTGGTGATACGCGGATATTTGGCGCCGGTATTCGAAGATGACCATGCATTATTGATATATTCCTTCAGTACATTCTGATAACCGCCGTCGGGTGCATAGACTGAGGTCAAGCGGGCCGAAGAATAAGAAAGGATATCCATACCGGCTACACCGTACAAGTTCATCGAGAAATCAAAGTTCTTCCAGGAAGCGGTAAGGTTCATTCCGTAAGTGAACTTGGGATATCCATTGCCTATAACAGTACGGTCGGCATCGGTAATCTGCCCGTCACCATTCAAATCAACAAACTTATAGTCGCCGGGCTGGGTAGTCTTGTCCTGATATACACCACTTTCAACTCCCTTTTCAACCGCCAGCCTATTCATTTCATCAATTTCGGCCTGGGTTCTGAAAATGCCTTCTACCTTCCAGCCATAGTAGGAACCTACAGGATAGCCGTTCTGTGTAATGGAGTGGTTGTCCCAGTTGTCGCCATCTTGTGCTGAACCTGACTTGCTGAATATCGGATCGCCGACTTCAATAGCCTCGTTCTTCAGAGTAGACCCATTCAGCCTTATGCCGATATTCCAATCGCTGAAGCTCTTGTTCCACGCAGCAGTAAACTCGAAACCTGAGTTACGGATATGTCCCGCGTTAGTATAGACATTGGAGAAACCGGTAGAAGGACGAATCTGGCGATACAGAAGCAGATCCTTTGCGTCACGGATAAAGTAATCGGCAGAGAAAGAAAGCTCATTGTTCATAAAGGCAAAATCAATACCGATATTTGTCTGCTCATTGGTTTCCCATTTCAGGTTGGTATCAATTTCTTTCTGCTGGGCAATACCGGCACCGTTAATCACACTCGAACCATTAAAGAACCAGTACATTGCATTTGCCGAAGACAACTGTGCTATGGACAAGTTGGTACCATTGCCCGCATTACCGGTCTGTCCCCATCCGGCACGCAACTTCAAGTTACTGAACAGTTCTAAATCCTTAATGAACTTTTCCTCGGAAAGACGCCAAGCTACAGAAGCGGAAGGGAATGTACCATAACGATTGCCGGCACCAAAGTTCGAAGAACCGTCGCGGCGTACCGTTGCAGTCACAATATAGCGGTCGTTCAAAGTATAAGTCAGACGGCCGAAGTAAGAAAGGAATCTTGTCTTCAAATCCAGCCCACCATCCGTTTGCTTAGACGATGGGTCATTGGTCAATGAAATTTTGCGGATGTTGTCTGCCGGAAAATCGTTGGCACTGGAATTCAGCCAGGCACCGTTCGTATCGCTGATAGAGAAACCGGCCATTGCACTTACGCGGTGATGCTCATTGGACCAGTCATAGTTCAAGAACGCTTCCAGACCGAGTGAAGTGGACTGGCTCTGGTTCAGCGAGAACGAGTCCTTACGGTCTTGAGTTCCAAAGGTTCTATCATTATAGGCTGTATAGCCATTATAACCTTTTGTATAATAATTATAACTGGCAATAGTCTTGAAAGTCAACCCTTTGTACAAATCGAGTTGTAGGAAAGCACTAGCAAGCATACGGTCCCATTTATTAATACTGTCAGCAGTCTTGGCAGCAGCAACCAGATTGTCAGCTCCCTTGTTCACGTCTCCATTGCCTTCTTTCTTGTAATGTCCCCAAGTACCGTCGGGCAACACAATAGGCATGGAATAGAAAACACCGTCCTCTACATAATCCATGGTTGGAATGGCTTGTGCATAGTTTCTCAGGTTGCCTCCTCCCATCTTTTCCGAATGTGCATAGTTCAAGTTCAAGCCTACATGCAGGAAGTCTTTCACTTTGTGAGTGATATTAGCGCGTGCCGTCAAGCGTTTAAAATTCGACTCAATCACGATACCCTGGTTGTTCAAATAACCCAGAGATAAATTGGCTTGGGTATTTTCGCTGCCTCCCGAAGCAGAAAGATTATAGTTCTGCTGTAATGCCGTGCGTGACATTTCGTCCTGCCAGTCAATGCTATTCAGTCTGCCTATGTAATCCTCGCCATACGCCAGATTGGTCATGGCAATACCGTCATTCTTGACAGCGGAACGTATAGCACTTGCAAACAAGTCCGCATCAGCCACATCAATCTTATTCGAATTGAACTGAAGGGCATAGTTGGCCGAGAAGTTTACCTTTGCCTTACCCTTACCGCCGTTCTTGGTAGTAATCATAATGACGCCATTGGCACCGCGAGTACCATAGATTGCCGTAGCCGAAGCATCCTTCAGAATTTCGATGGACTCTACATCATTAGGATTCAAGAAATCGATAGAAGTTCCTACCTGCACACCGTCCACTACATAGAGTGGGTCGGCAGAACCATTCACGGTTGCCACACCGCGGATACGGATGGAGAAACCTCCTTCCGGGTCACCGGAAGAACGGATGACAGATACACCTGCCGCAGCTCCCTGCAAACCTTGTCCCAAATTCACCGGATTCCGCTTCATCATTTCCTCCGCATTCACGGAAGCCACAGAACCGGTGAGGTCGGATTTCTTCATCGTACCGTAGCCCACAACAACTACCTCATCCAAGGTTTCGGTATCCTCCTTTAAAGTAATTTTCAGAGCATTCATATTCCCGGTTACTTTGACCGTTCGCGCTAGATAACCGATGTAACTGGTCTTCAGCGTAGAACCTACGGGACACTGCAAGGAGAAGTTACCGTCCAAATCGGTAATCATACCGTTTGTCGTACCTTCCACAATGACATTGGCACCGATGATGGGCTCGCCTTTCTCATCCACCACTTGGCCCTTCACAGTAACTACACTCTGCTGTACGACAGTGACACCTGCAAACGGCTGTACGCTTGTTGCAAAGAGAGGTCCGGCACATGCCAGCGATACTGACATGATACCCAAATACTTCATCACATTTCTCATAAATACTAAATACTTAGGTTTAACAAATACCCCGGTCATAAGCACATCGGGAAAAAGATATGCGACACAATTTTGTGCCACTATAGAGGCACTGCCGTGCCATTGGGAAGGCACATCTGTGCCACCATAGTAACACAGATTTCGGTAACTATATCCCTTTCTCTTCCATACCGGCAGGGGTGAATTCAATATAGATTTTCAAAGATTAAGTTCAGAAACTCAGGGAAGTGCCTTCAACCTGGTTCAACAGTTGCGGTTTGGCCTTTCCACAATCCACTTTCACAACCTGAATACGGTTGTCGGCAGGTAGACAAACCAATCCTTCCGCCTGCTTCTTGTCAGCACTGTATACCTTCAGGTTCATTTTGCTCCAATCCATCTCAACAGTGGACTGCGCCAACTTCAGATGAGGAAGTACCGAACCGTCACGTACCAGCATGATTATCGGCAGACTGCCTGCTTCAATTTGGTGCCATCCACCTTCGTAGACTTTCTCTGTCTGGTAGTCTATCCATTTTCCTTCGGGAAGGTAAACTGTGCGGCCCGTCATACCGGATTCAAGCAAGGGGGCAACCAGAATCTGCGAACCGAAGAGATACTCGTCATCCACTTTCCATGCTCCCGGATCATCGGGAAATTCTACAAACAAGGCTCTTAGCATCGGTAAGCCCTTTTCTGTACATTCCTTAGCCTGAGCATACACATAAGGCATCAGACGGTACTTCATCTCTGCACTCTTGCGGAAGACATCCTGCACACGCTTGCTGTCGTACAACCACGGCTCTGTCGGAGGTGCCCCATGCGCGCGGGTATGGGAAGTAAGAAAACCGAACGGTATCCAGCGGCAATACAAGTCCTCCGGAGTGGCTTTTACAAAGCCACCCATATCATGGCTCCAAAAGGAGAAACCGGACAAGCCGAAGGACAAGCCTGCACGAAGCGTACCTAGCAGTCCCGTGTTCGTAGTTGCAGCATCACCGCCCCAATGCAATGGATAACGCTGGGAACCGGCCCATGCGGCACGTGCCCACATTATATTCTCGTTGTGCAACTTCTTGGTTATCTCGGACACTGCCATATCATAACGCACTGGATAGAGGTTATGCTCATACCATCCGCTCTTGCCGGAAGCGTAAATACCGTTCAGTGGAGCAGCCTCGCCGAAGTCTACTTTAATGGCACTGACACCGATATTCAGCAATCCCGCCAGTTTGTCCTGATACCACTTTACGGTTTCCGGATTGGAAAAATCGAGCACCACATCTTCGTAGGGAAGTTCACCATTTCCATTTTTCACATACATGTCTTTCTCTATCAGTTCAGAGAAATAACGATTTTTAGGAGTGAAATAAGGCAACTGCCACAAACATACATGGAAACCTTGTGACCTCAAATCCTTCAACATCTGCTGTGGATTCTGGAAACGGTTCTCGGAGAATTTATAGTCACACTGCCAGTCCACATCAAACCAGCCGGTATCGAAATGGATAACATCGCACGGATACTTGTTCTTACGGATATTGGCCGCTACATCATAACCTTCCTTTTCACTGAAATAGGTAATACGGCTCATCCACGTACCGAAAGACCACAAGGGGGGCATGCCCGGCTTTCCTACCAAATCGGTGTACTCGTCCAGAATATCTTTCGGCTCGCCGAAGAAAACGAACAAATCCAGGTTCTCGTCACCCATGAACATTTTGTTCAGCCCAATATAGGTAGCACCAAAATCACAAGTCACGGGAGCGGATGTATGCATAAACATGCCATATCCCCGGTTACTCATAAAGAAAGGAATCGGTTTGTACATCTGGTCCGTCTCAGGCCCTTGTGGGTCTGTAACAAACAAGTTTACCTTCTGTCCGGCCTTGTTCAGCCCAGTGGCAGACTCTCCGCAACCAAAAATCATTTCATCCGCAGTCAAGGTAAATACCGGATTGATGCGGCGGGCATTGTCGCTTCCCCGCTTCACAAAACAGAACGGCGTATATTTTACCTGTGTAGAGTCCGCATCACTCAAAGCGGCAGTCTGGCTCAAGATACGTCCGGCTTTATCCTTCAAGACGATTCTCCAGGGATTCTTGTTAATCTGAATGGTTCCATAGTCGCTGGAATAGACAATCTTGTCATTCGTCTCGGTAACTTTCCAGCTTCCATCCCTGCCCGGTTCCTTTGCCAACATGATGGAAGCGGCAGGTTTAGGTTCCACCGGGGTCGTTAGCATACGGATACGTACCGTACGCGGAGTTACAAAGTCAATCTTGAATTTGAGGTTAGGGTCATTTTCATAGGCAGTGAAAGGAAAATCGAGCATTCTCATTTTCCGGGGCTGTGCACCGTTGGTATTGAAGGCTTGACGGGGCATCAGATGCCCGCGTTTCCAGTTCACCAGCCCTTCACCCGACTTGGCATCGAATGACTCCAGGTGATCTGCAAAAAACAAAGTATTACTCAAGTCACGGAAATCGGTACTCATGTCCAGAGGTTGGTTCATCAGATACGAGGTACCGTCATTGACATGTGGCTGTGCCAACAGATTGCCGCCGGCAAACAACAGCATCGCCACTGCTAAAAGTTCTTTCTTCATACTATTAGGATTTAAATGATCTTGCCTGCAAATGTATTTTTCTTAAAGGAAACACAGATGCCTTAAAAATGTCTTTTAATATCCGGTTTTGTTTCATAGAACCCATATAGGATCATTGGAAACAAAATGCATACTATTTTTCACCAAACGGAGGATATCATCCCACGCGAATACGCAAATCTTCCCTTGCTCGTTCGGAGGATTATATTTAAGTTTGCAGTTACAATATTGTTAATCCTTCTAATAAAGAAAATACATGAAACAACTGCTCCTATTCCTTATATGCAACCTGACCTTTCTCCTTACTGTTCAAGGTAACTCAACGGAAATCCCGCCGGCTGTCATGTTCAAGCAGCTCTCTACAACAGAAGGACTCTCCAACAACAGTATCCGAAGCATCTACAGAGACAATAGGGGATTCCTCTGGGTGGGGACAGAATCAGGACTCAACAAATACGACGGCTACTCCTTCCAGCAGTATTACCAGAACAACTCCAACTTGCCGGACGATGCCATCAGCGAAATTTTCGAAGGACCGGACGACAATGTATGGATAAGGACTTCCAGCGGCTACAGTATCTATAATTATAAGACTGGTAAATTCGACAATGACTATAAACCCATACTCGATGGGCTGCAAATCCCCAGTAAAAACATTCTGAGGATGGGAAAAACCTCCAAGAATGAATTTTGGGCCTACGACTATTCCAAACTTTACATACGAAGCATGGACAACAGCTCCATCAAAGCCTATCCACTGGCAGTTGAAAAGATTTCAAGCCTCTATATAGGTGTCCAGTTCATTTATATAATGTACTCCAACGGTACCCTATACAGTATCAGCAAGCAGACTTCCGAAGTCAAGGAAATAGCCATTCCCGCCATCTATAGACCTTTGCTGGAGAATCATGAGCCACACATTTACATAGACCAAAACGAAAACCTATGGGTATACACCTTCCAAAACAGCCTGCTTTTGCACAAGAACAGTTTTACACAGCAATGGGAGAACATCAGCCTAAACAATAACACCCACATACAGTACAATCGCGTGCAACGCATCCTCGACCTGGGAGACGGCAACGTATGGATACTTACCAGCCATATGGGGTTGTTCGTTTACAACGCCCTGACCAAATCTCTTACCAACTTGGTGCACAATCCATTGAAACCGCACACCATTGCCAGCAACAATCTGAATACCATTTACCGGGACAAAGACGAAACCATATACATAGGGAATTTCAAACACGGTATTTCCTATTATAGCCCCATGTCTCAAATCATACTATGCAACAAATCCCTGGAATATGATGATATCCTAACCTTCTGCGAAGACACAAGCCAGGAATCCATTTACTACGGAACAGACGGTACGGGACTAATCCGACGTTCACTGGTGACCGATTCATACGAAAAGATAGCAACTCCCGCCAATATTGTAGTCGACTTATCCATCGACTCCAAAAACCGCCTATGGATAGGCACCTTCCAGAAAGGACTGCTATGCTACTCGAAAGGGCAAATCAAACAATACACAGTAAATAACAGCCAACTTCTCGAGAACAATGTGTATACAGTAGAGGTGGACAAACACGGATACATCTGGATAGGTACCATGAAAGGATACATACAGAGGTTAAATCCGGAAACCGGGCAGTTTGACACCATCTTGTACCGTCCGGGAGAATTCTTTGTCCGTGATATGTACTATGACAAAGACAGCACCCTTTACGTAGCAACCAGAGGAGGACTCATTATCATCGATACGGAAACCCAAGCCTATAATATATACGCCGAAGCCAGCCGCTTCAAGGAGAACAATATGCTCACTGTCTATAAGGACAGCCGGGACCTTCTTTGGATAGGACATCCACACGGACTGAGCATATGGAACCAGAAGAACGACTCCATCTACTTTCTTGACCAGAAAAACGGGCTTGCCGCCAATCTCGTCAGAGCCATCACAGAAGACAACAACAACCAAATGTGGATTGGCACCGGCAACGGCATCTCACGAATCAAAATAACAAACGATACATACACCATCGTGAACTACTCCGTAAGCGACGGACTGATATGCAACGATACCAATGTCCACGCCATCCTCAAACTGCAGAACGGCAATATACTGATAGGTACTCCTCAAGGTTACCAGACTATCATTCCACAAGACATCTTGACCACAAGTTATGATGCCAACATTTACCTTACCGACATTGAATTCAAATCCGGAATGCCCCATCCGGACATCCTGAACGGCAGCTCACTTGAATGTGCACAACATCTTTCCTTCACTGAAAAGGAAAATTCATTCACTCTGTCCTTCTCTGCCCTCGACCTGGTGGAAACGGATAAGATAAAATATGCCTATAAGATTCATTCCAACTGGATTTATGCTGAAAACAACAAAGTAAACCTATCCATGCTGACTGCCGGAAACTATACTTTATCCGTCAAGGCATGCAACTCACAAGGCATATGGAGCCCCAACGTCAAGGAACTGAAAATAAAGATACTCCCTCCTTGGTGGCGCACCTGGTGGGCCTATACCATATATACCGGTATCATTTTGTGTATCCTTCTGTCCATTATCCGCAATCTGCGCTTACGCCAAAAGCAGAAACAAATCATGCAGGCCATCGAGGTGGAAAATGAAAGGCAGCAGAAAATCAACAATATGAAACTGCAGTTCTTTGCCAACATAAGCCACGAACTGCGGACTCCCTTGTCACTTATCATCAATCCGCTTGAAGAGTTTTTCGTAGACCATCCCGAATATCGTAAAGGCATTCTGGATATAGTCAAACAAAATGCCGACTATCTGCTGGAATTGATTAACCAACTGCTGGATTTCAGAAAGCTGGATGCCAAGGCTGAAACCCTGAAATGCAAACATGACAACATCCTTATCATTCTGAGTGAAATATTCCACTCTTTCGATCCGATAGCACAGAAACGGAACATCAGCTATAGCCTTACCGCTCCACAACATTCTGTATTCATGGATTTTGACTATGGCAAGATACGCAAGATATGCACAAATATCCTGTCAAATGCATTCAAGTTCACTCCCAATAAAGGAAGCATCTCACTGGATATTGCCGTAAGAGGCACAAATCTGGAACTGACCTTTACCGACACCGGTTGCGGCATAGAGGATGAAGCCAAGGAGAAAATATTCCAAAGATTCTATCAGTCGAGCAAAAACCAGTCGAGCAACGGAGGCAGCGGCATTGGACTGCACATTGTTTCCGAATACGTAAAGATGCATCAGGGTACTGTCTGTGTCAGGGATAACCAGCCTTGTGGTTCTGTATTCCTGATTACCCTACCCCTGCACCAGAACAGTAATGAAACCAAAAACGGAGAACCGGTCGAAGAACCGGAAATAAAGGAAGAATCCCATCCATTCACCATACTACTCGTAGATGACAACTACGACTTCTTGAAATTTCTCTCTGAAAGTCTTGCCAGGCAGTATCATGTATTAAAAGCCACAAACGGAAAACATGCACTAAATGTACTGGAAAAGGAAGATATTGATTTAGTGGTCAGTGACATCATGATGCCCGAAATGGATGGTCTGGAACTATGTTCAACCATCAAGAACGATATACGCTATTCACATATCCCCATCATCCTGCTGACAGCCAAAGCAAGCGAGGAGCACCAATTGGAGGGACTTAACGTCGGCGCAGACGACTACATCACCAAGCCTTTCAATATGGAAGTCCTCAAACTGCGTATCAACAAGATTATTGAAATGAACGTAAAGCGGCAGGAAATATTCAATCAAGAAATTAAAATCGAACCAAGCCGCATCACCATCACCCCTCTTGACCAGCAGTTGGTAGAAAAAGCCATCCAGATTGTAGAGGACAATATCAGCGAAACCGAGTTTTCCGTCGAGGAGCTTGCCAGCAGCCTGAATATATCACGCAGCTATTTCTATAAGAAAATGATTAAGATTACGGGAAAGAAACCCATCGAGTTCATCAGAACCATCCGCATGAAACGGGCACAGCAACTCCTGACAGAAAGCCAAATGCAAGTTTCGGAAATTGCATATACCTTGGGGTATAACTCCCCCAAGGTATTCTCCAAGCATTTTAAAGATGAATTCAACATCAGCCCGTCCGAATTTATAAGGCAGCAGGCTGAATAGGAACATCATTTTGACATCAAAGCATCCAACGAAGACACCAACGCCACCAAAGCGGCACTCCAATTAATGGCTATCTCATTGGAAGCATACGAACCCTCCACATCTGCATAAGACTCATCCGGCAGGTTGGAAGCATAAGCAACGCCATCCTGCTGCCCAGGATTGGGACCGCCAACCAGGAAACCGGGAAGAGGTGCCTCTATATCATCCGATGCAGAGAGACGATGGTGCGGATACAGAGGACTCTTCATCCCGAAACCGGTAACATAACAATATCCCGTAGCATTCTTTCCTAAAATGTAGTCCATATTGCGGTAGGCGTTCGTCAGGTACGACTTCTCGCCCGTAAGCAAATAGGCGCAAACCAGTGAAGTGGCTTGGTTAGCACACCCTTCGGCAAGGCATCCCCAGAAGAAATCTTTGGCATCGTTGCCGTAAGGAGCATGGAAAGGAGAGCGGTCAGCACCCCGCACAGCCTCGGCAGCATAGTCCAGTAACAGGTCTTTCATGGCATTTGCCAATTCCACGTCTTCACCCTGATATTCCCTGCCCGGTTGCAGCCAGGCAAACACGCCCAACGCAGTGGTATTGCCCCAAGAAGGAGTCTTATATGCAGTGGGCAGATGCTTCTTCACTTGTTCCCGGTAAACAGGCTTTCCCGTAGCAAGATAGAGCTCGGAAGCCGCCCAGAAGAATTCGTCATCGGCACTACAATCACCGTAAGCTCCCGTAACCACGGCAGGTTGATATTGCTTGTTGAGGAGGTCCTGATGATAGAGCGCTTGCGGATGCGCTTCTGCCCAGGCGTAAGCACGTTCGGCAGCCTGTAAAGCCACTGTCGAAAAGCCCGGATAATCCTCTTCGTAAGGAGCAAACAAGGCAGAAGCCTGCGCCAAAGCCGCAGCATAGTCCAATGCCGCCGTTACTGATTTCTGAACCACATAACGGGGCTGCTTACACTCCGTAGGCTTGATGAATCCCTCGAACGAAGGGGTAGTCAGCTTGTGGTAGACTCCTCCGTCGGCAGGGTCTTGCATAGTCAGCATCCATCTCAGGTTATAGTACATCTCGTCCAGCAAATCGGGCGTGTGGTTTCCGCTTTCCGGGATGTTGACCCGTTGACGGATAAAATAGTCAGGAAAGCGGGCATAAATCGCCTGCATCAGTCCGATGGAATAGGCGGAGTTCACAATATACTTGTTATAGTCTCCGGCATCATACCATCCTCCCGGAGAAGAAATCACCGTTCCCGCCTTACGTTCCGGCCCGGCAGCATTGGGATGTATCAGTACCTTGTCATCGGGATGGCCTGCCGGACGGCTCCACCGACCCGCATAAGTCGCTTCGATGGGCATGCCCGTACGTTGGTAATAGAAAGATTTCAAAGCAGCATCGGCCAAAGGGGACAGTACTCTTTCTTTTATTTCGAATGCCACTGAATCTCCGTTAACCATCAGAAAATAGTTTCCCGGTGCCGTGATGTCACTGAAATCCAATATCGTCCTGCTCTTATCCGACCAAGCAGATGAAGCAATATATCCGGGCTTACCGGAAAATACCCGATTGCCCGTGGCTGCATCTACTATGGTAAATTCACGTACCTCACCGGTATTCACCACAGCTACTTTTTCCTGCTGGGGATAGTACCCTAACTGATTCAAACGTATAGTTTCTGAAGGATGCCCTAAAGTGGCCATCCCTCCCAGAACTGTAAACAGACATGTAGTTATATTCATATCACTATTCTTTAGTAATCATTTATATTATTCTATTTCAAAACTATTTATCAGACAATAAGGTAATGAAACTGATGGCCGGCAAGTGTACCCGTACCTGCCCATTCTCCACTTTCACTGCAGTTTCCTTCATGCAGTCTTTTGTATTGGTCACATAGACTTTCAGTTCCTTCACTTCTGCAGGGATACCGGAGATGACAGCCTCGCAATCCGCCCCATTATTGACCATATGGACGGCATATTCCCCACGCACCATATTTCCGAAAGCCGCACAGTTTACGTTTTTCTTGCTGCTACTGACCGGAATGGCCAAGGCATCGGCCGGAGTGGAGGCCAGTTGCTTGATATTCCAGAAACGTTGCGTAGGACGCAAAGGACCTTTGGAACCATAAATGCCGTCTCCCCACAACAACGAATAGTCTGAAGTAAGCTGCCACTGCAAGATGGACAATGGCTGGCAAATGGCACAAATACGCGTATACAGATTGATTTCATAAAGTGCAAACGTCGACTCATTGAATATCTCGGCATAACCATGAGCAGCGGCATCCGTACTACCCTCACCAACCAAGAGTGGTACATTAATCGCTTTGGCAGCATCCGCCCACTTCTTTAACGTAACATCATCACAACCACGCCATGAATGGAAAGATACTGCACCAATATACTTATGAGTCTCAGGATTGTTCAAAGCAGGAAGGATAAAATCGAAAGTCGTAGCATCCGAATTGTCGCCAAGCAGCATGCGGGTAGGAAGATTCAACCCTGCCAGATAAGCACCGAACTCCTTAATGAAATCTGCATGTTCTTGCGGAGTGTGGAGGACATCAATACCCAAATCCGATTCATTGAACGAGAACATGGAGAACTCAATACCATAATGCTGTTTGGCATACAACAGATAATCTGCCATGGATTTATAAATCTTCTCCTTTTTCCGGTTATCCAGACGATAAGCAATGACACCGCCTTGACGAGCATAACTTGCAGGACCTCCGTCAATGGCCCATGCAGGCGGAAACCAGCAGCTTAGTATTACCGGCATTCCCATCGCCTTCAAGCGCTTTGCCATGAGGAGACTTTCCTCCACCCGCTTGTTCAGTCCCCCATTCTGTGCGATGGCAATAGGGTCGGCTTCCTCTTCCGGTTGCCACAATCTCCACGGAAATTCCACACGTCCATAGGCTACACGCAAATTTTCCAGACAGTAATCTATCACTTTAGGGTCGGCAGCAGGATTCTGCAGGCGGAAATTCCCTCCAAAGCCTGTAAACAGACTTCCCGGATTCTGCATATCCAATATAATTTCCGCGTCACTGTGATCTATCACTCCGGAAGCATGCAGTTCCATAGACAATGCAGTTCTCTCAGCCTTTTTCAGAGTCGGCATCAGCGAGATATAAACTACGGTACCGGTGGATTCTTTTTCAACCGTGGCCTTTACAGACTTATTGAACTTGAATTCCAACTTCCTATTGGCCGAAGTAGCGGTCAGCTTCCTGCCACTTGTTCTTACTTTGACATCAGTATAGTTTTCCGGACTTAGGGCGATACAGTAATAGGCTGACTGGTTCAGAGTAGTGTCCGACAGCGCATCAATAGAAATCTCCACCAGACCTTTTCCCTTGTCCGTCACTTTCTGATGGAACTTTATACCTCGCAGAGTAGTCGTCACTTCCTGCATATCCCCCTCACGATGGAAAACGGGACGGACCTGCTTCTCCTTTCCGGTAATCTCCATATCTCCTTTCAAGGTTCCGACACGCAGGGACGACTCAAAGTCTATCAATTCACCGTCTACACGGACACCCGTGATATTGCTCCATGCCATCACTTCCGTCTGGGCAGAAAGCGGCTGAGACAATATGCCACACAGCAATGCAGCCATTCCCAACTGGAAAATTCGTAAATTCTTCATTATATCAAATATATAAAAGGTTGTCATTTCAGTCTTGTATCAATCTCAAACCCCATACGGCTGTTATGATAGGGACAGTTCCACATACTTGCTTTAGGTTCCTTGTAGCGGGGAGTCCCATCTTCCAGCACGGTTCTGAACCATTCGCCATACTCCTTGTCTATCATCCGGGACTTGATGAAATTCCAGGTACGGACGGCACTGTCCAGATAAGATTGTTCACCGGTCAGCTGCCAGGCATTGATGCATCCTACCACAGTTTCCGCCTGGCACCACCAGGAAGCATCCTTCCTGATTTTGTCCTTATGCCGTTCGTACATCATGGCACCCATCGGGTTGATGCCCTCTTTCAAGGAGGCGTCTGCAAGTTCCAAAGCCACTTTCCTGCATTTCCCGATGACCTCCGGGTCACCCAGAGCTTCTGCAGCTTCCGTCAGCAGCCAGGAAGTTTCGATGTCATGCCCGTAAGAGTCGATGTCATCCAGATTGTTCCAGTTTGAATCACAGTATAATATCAGGTGATGTGTTTGTGAGTTATACAGTTTGGTTGTTATCAAGTTTATCACTTTTGCAAGGCGCTCGCGAAGGCCGTCATCTTTCCATACTTTATATAACGCTGTGTATGCCTCCAATACATGGATATGGGTATTCATTGTTTTGGTGGCAACACCATCTCCATCATATCCCAACTTTTGGGGAGTTCCCCATTCGCGGGTAAAGGATTCTATATAACCGTCGTTTACGGGATCTTTGATTTTGCTCTCCACGGTCCGGTAAAGCTCTATGGCTTTTTGCAGGCTTTCATTGTTGCCTGTTGCTCTGAAATGTTCGGACAAACCGTAGATGGCATAAGAGCAGCCGTAAGTCTGCTTGTCCGTATCCAGTGGAGTACCGTCTGCTTTTATCAGCCAATATACGCCTCCATACTGCGGGTCGATGAAGTGGTCTATGAAATAGCGTTGCGCCCTGTCAGCCAGTTTGCGGTAGGCAGCATCGCCATACATCCGATAGGCGGTTGAAAAAGTCCAGAGGATGCGGGCATTCAGTACGCCTCCTTTGGGAGCATCCGCTATCGGGGCACCGTCACGTCCCAATGAACCGTAAAAACCTCCGGAAGGGTCTACACTGTATTTTTCCCAAAAAGAGAGGATATTCTCTTTCAAGTCTGAGGTTATCTCATCTTTTAAAATCTTATCCGCGTGTGATTGCGCTTTTAGGAAAGGTGCAATCAGCAGCCCTACTACAATCAGCAGAAAAACGGGAAATAGGTGTCTCATAATGTAGCGATTTAAGAAATTGGCCATAGTTACACTGCAAATTTACAAAAAAACAAGTTGTCATTACTCATTGCCATCCTTTTTCAAGGGATACAATTGGTTCCGATAAAGGTCATTTTTGGGTACTGAATCCTTGTTTTGTCAAACACTGGCCTTTGTCGGCTCAAACACTGGCGTCTGTCGGCTCAAAGTCCAGTGTCTGTCAGCTCAAACACCAGTGTTCGTCAAGTGCTACAATATCTGCCCCAGAAACATAGGCAAACACCGGAAAAAGATACATTTTATAACGTTATTGGCTACAAACAAAAACCATCCGTTTCCTTTTTAGTCCGTATATTAGTGGAGAATTCTGTAACTCAAAAATAGATACTATGAGAAAGAGACATTTTCTATTCGCATCCGCCCTGGCACTGCTCTGCAGTAGCGGTGCACTGCATGCACAAGATTTCAAGCTGACATCTTCCGGTTATTTCAAGAACCAGGGAGTAGACGTCATGGCTTTTGATGACATCTATCCCGAGGGACACCAAGGAGGAGTATGTATCATCATGAATGGACACCGCGTAGCAACGAATGGAGACATCCGACTGGAAGCCACCCCCGGACAATGGCAGCCCGTACCGAAACAACTCGACCGGAAGCTCAGCGACAACAGCATCACCGCTACGCTCTGCTATCCCGACTCCTCACGCCACCTCACCGGATTCAACCCGATGATTTACCCGGATCTCCACCTTATATATACGGTACAAGTGGAAAGCAAAGGTAAACACATAGAGGTGACCGTAGACCTGGACCGCCCCATTCCCCAGGAATTCATCGGAAAAGTGGGCTTCAACCTTGAATTCTTCCCGGGTTCCCTCTTCGGCAAGCCCTGGATTATGGACGGTCAGAGCGGCATCTTCCCGCAACAACCCAACTCCCCCCTGATGACAACCCAACCCAACTATCTGCATACGGGAAACTATCATGACGGCAAGCAATCGCTGGCAGATATGGACAAACTGATAGGAAAAGGTTACAGCCCGATTGTGGCCGACGACATCATCAGCGAACCTTATGCCAAAGGCCGTAAGTTTACCTCCCGCCCCGACGACCCTTACAACAAAGTAACCATCGAATCATTGAGTGGTGACCTACAACTGTTTGACGGGCGTATGAACCACAATAACGGCTGGTTCGTACTGCGCAGCAACATAAAACCGGGTGTCACCAAAGGGGCCGTCAAATGGATTATCACTCCGAACGTAGTGGCCGACTGGATGTATCAGCCGGTTATCCAGACTTCACAGATAGGTTATCATCCCGCCCAGGACAAGGAAGCCGTCATCGAAATGGATATACGTGACAATAGAAAGGAAACGGCACAAATCATCCGCATTGACGCAGACGGCGAGAAAGTGGTCAAGAACGTCACTCCTGCCAATTGGGGCAAGTTCCTAAGATACAACTATCTGAAGGTGGACTTCACGGATGTGAAGGAACCGGGACTCTACAAGATTAAATACGATACCTCCGTATCTCCTATCTTCCGCATCGACAATGACGTATATGCCCGTGGCGTATGGCAACCCGTACTGGAATACTTCCTTCCCGTACAGATGTGCCACATGCGCGTCAACGAGAAATACCGCGTATGGCACGACTGCTGCCACATGGACGATGCCCGGATGGCACCGGCACACAATCATATCGACGGCTACGACCAGAAAGAGGGCCTGTCCAAATTCAAACCGGGTGAAGTGGTTCCCGGAGTGAACATAGGCGGCTGGCACGATGCCGGAGACTTTGACCTCCGCATCGAATCCCAAGCCGGAGAATCCTATATCCTGGCACTGGCCTACGAAGCTTTCCGCCCGAATCTCGACGTGACTTCCATCGACCAGATAAACCGTGTGACGGAAATCCACCAGCCCGACGGTAAGAATGACCTGCTGCAACAAGTAGAGAACGGCGCCCTTACGGTAGTCAACGGCTACCTGGCACTGGGACGTCTCTACCGGGGAATCATCTGCAACGACCTTCGCCAATACGTACTTCTGGGTGATGCCGCCGCCATGACGGACGGAAAAATCGGTAATGAAGACGACCGTTGGATATTTACAGAGGACAACCCCGGACGAGAACTGTCGACAGCCGCCCAACTTGCTGCCGTATCACGCGTATTGAAAGGCTTCAATGATACATTGAGTGTACATTGTCTCGACATTGCCCGCAAAGTATATGCTTCTACCGAAAGCGGCAACAACAGAGCCTTGTTCCCCAAAGTGCAGGCAGCCGTAGAGTTGTACCTCACCACGGGCGAACAACCCTATATGGACTTCATCCTGGACAACCAGGAGCTCATCATCAAGCAGATAGGCCGAATCGGCTGGTACACGGCACGCGTAGAACAACAGTTTGCACAGATGAAGAACAAGAAAGCCAAAGCCTTCTCTACCGCTTTCCGCAAAGCTCTGGCCGGATACAAACAAGAACTGGACAAGCAAGTGCATGAAACTCCTTATGGCGTTCCCTACCGTCCGAATATCTGGGGTGCAGGCTGGGATATACAGCGTTTCGGCTTCCAGCACTACTTCCTGACAACCGCCTATCCGGAAATATTCCCGAAAGCACCGGTATTCAATGCCCTCAACTTCATTCTCGGATGCCACCCGGGCTCCAACCAGGCTTCCTTCGCCTCGGGTGTTGGCGCACAATCAGCCACTGTAGGCTACGGACTGAACCGCGCAGACTGGTCGTACATTCCCGGTGGAGTCATTTCCGGTACAGCGCTTATCCGTCCCGACTTCCCGGAACTCCTGACGTTCCCGTTCCTCTGGCAACAGACTGAGTATGTGTTGGGAGGAGGTTCGTCCCACTATATGTTCCTGGTACTTGCAGCAGAACAGTTGCTGAAACAATAAGAAAGACAGAGGGGGGAACAAAACCCTCTGGATATTTTCTTTTAGGCGCGGATTACACGGATTTAGTTTACTGCATCCATGGATTCCGCGTAACCCGCGCCTAATATTATAGTATAATGAAAGTGTTTATATACTTTTCACTCTTTCACCAATTATCCGTACGGAACGGAATGGTAGGCAGTTCATTCCCACCGATCATCGTACCAATCTGGAAATCATGGAAACAGTAGCGCACGCTGACGGGATGGGATACCTTTTCTGAAAAGATTACCACTTCATTCGTCTGCCAATGCAGCCATACTTTATCGGCAGGATGAAATACACGGTCCTCGCCTGCCACTTCGAAGCCACGAAGGTCATAGTTACGGCAGATACCCATTTCCAGGTGGTCGAAAGAAACCCAGGCTTCATTGCCTTTAGCGGTCCATGACTTATATTGTGGGCCGAAACAGTGTATCTGCTTCAATCCATAGGTAAGGTTCAATGCCAGGTAACTCAAGCGTTGGCCCACCTTCGTCTTGTTGCGGGGATGGATATTGTATATCTCATAAGGCTCTACAAGGTCGTTGGTAGAAATCATGGCACTGTTCGGAATCTGGCTTTGGGCACGGAATTGCGCTTCGCGCAGGTAGGCAGCTTTCTCTTGCTGGGTACCTCCGTAGGCGTACGGTGCTATTTCGGCAAAGTAGAAAGGCAGTTCGCCCAATCCCCACTCCTTGCGCCACAGTTGCACCATGTCGGCCAAGCGTTCGGCGTATGTTTCATGACGGCCTACGTTAGACTCGCCTTGATACCAGATGAATCCCTTTATGGTATAGTTCTGAAGCGGCTTCAGCATGGCATTGTACATCAGCATGGGGCGGTGCATGGGGTGCAGGCGTTCGATGGAATCGGGGTTGAGGGAAATGTCCGGATAGTTTTCCAGCAATTCCCGGCTTATCCAACCTTCCACAGTGGCTCCACCGTAGGCACTGCTGATGATACCCACGGGAATACGGAGGGCACGACTCAGTGAAGTTGCGAAATAGTAAGCTGTTGCACTGAAATCGGGTGCGGTCTCGATGGAGGAGAGGTTCCAACTACCTTCGCAGTCTGTTTGCGGTTCATACGTCTGATGCTTGGGAACGGTGAACATGCGCACACCCTTATTTTCGGCAGAAGCTATGATATCATCCACCCCATTCATGATGCAACAGCCGGCAAAACCTTTCAAGGGCATTTCCATATTACTCTGACCGGAAGCAAGCCATACTTCACCGATTAGGACATTCGTCAACGTAGTTTTTTCTCCATCATCAAAAGTTATCTCATAAGGCGTGTATCCTGCTGCCGGAGTTTTCACGGCAAGCAGCCAACGTCCGTCTTTATCGGCACGGCAAGTGGAGGTTTGTCCGTTCCACGAGGGGGTTACACGTACTTCTGCCTTCGGCGTTGCCGTTCCCCACAGTTTTACTTCCGTCTGTTGCTGAAGAACCATATTGTCACTTACCAGTGCAGGCAGTTTTACCTTGGCGCCCAATGAAGCGGCGTAGCATAATAGAATCAATGCAAGAGTTTTACTTTTCATGGCATATTTGTGTTTACTACTTATTCAGAATTCAATAACGTGAGCAAAAATAGGGCTTTTTTGCTCACGTTCATCCTTTTTCAAGTCAAAAGTTTACATCGCATTGTTCCGCAGCAATCGTAGGAATCAAGTCATCTTTAAACCTACAATAGAAGCTATCAACGTAGTAATAAAGAACAAACGGATGAAAGAAACCGACTCATCAAAGAATACAATCCCCAATATTACCGTACTTACCGCACCTATCCCCGTCCACACGGGATAGGCCGTCCCGATAGGTAACGTATGCACCGCCTTGGCAAGCAGCAACATACTGATGGCCAGACAGACAAGAAAGCCTGCACCCCAAAGATAATATTCCGTACCCGTAACGCCTTTCATCTTTCCCAGACAAAAGGCAAAGCCTGACTCAAACAGTCCGGCTACAACCAAAATAATCCAGTTCATACTCAATTCTTCTGTTTCATTATACATTTAAAGAGGGAGCAAAGATAACCTTTCCCGTACTCCTGCCACTTTACATTTGATAAGAAGCACCGGATAAGGTCGAAAATCGTATCTTTGCCACACTAAGAACCAATACTTGCCTGATAATGAACAAATACGATATTATCCATACCATATATCCAATGCCAAAGGCATCTGTCGACAAGCTGGTGGAGAACATCACGGAAGTGGCTTACCCCAAAAGTTCCCTCATACTGGAAGCCGGAAAGACGGAGAGAAACATTTTCTTCGTCGGAAAAGGTATTGTCCGCGCCTACGTGGAAGCGAAAGGTAAAGAAATCACCTTTTGGATTGGTGCCGAGGGAGCCACAGTCGTTTCACTGAAAAGCTACATCGCCAACGCACCCGGTTATGAAACCGTGGAATGCATGGAGGACGTCATTCTTTACGTCTTGAAACAGAGTGTCCTGGCAAGATTGTTCCAAGAAGACATCCACATCGCCAATTGGGGACGCAAGTTTGCAGAGACAGAATTCCTGCAGACTGAAGAGAAATTCATCCCCTTGCTGTTTACTTCCGCAGCCGAACGGTACGAAGTACTGCTGAAGAATAACCCGGAACTGCTGCAAAGAATCCCGCTGGAATGCCTTGCTACGTATTTGGGGATTACTCCGGTGAGTTTGAGCAGAATTAGGGCGGGGATTGGAAAACGACAAGGCTGAATAGAAATAAAAGAAAAGAAATTATACATGAATGTATAATCTGTATATTTGTCATTAAATCAAGAACAAGCAGCCCATAAAATCACCTTTTCAATACGGCACATTGGTCGATAAAGGGGAGCAGTACATATTCTCCAACCCGGTATTTGAGTTGTGGTTCAAGAGGGAGTATTACTGAAAGACTCTAAATTCACTAACTTTGCAACATAAACAAAAAACAATTACACAATGAATAAACATTTATACTTTGGATTGCTTATGAGCATCTTAATGACCGGTTGCGCCGAGAGTAAACCGGATGCGGCAGTAGAGAAAGAAACACTTTCATCCTGCAACGTCAAACTCAGTAACATACAATTTACCCAAGCCAAGAACGGGGCAGAGAACAATGTCACCGTATTCAACAACACACTGAAGTTTGTTGCCGGTCCGCAGACAGACTATTTCCGTTCGCCGGATGGAACTGCCATCAACAACTCACCTGTTATCTTTACAGAGATAGACAACACGAAGCCGTTCACCTTTACAGCCAAAGTGGAACCGCAGTTCACCCTGACGGGAACATACTCAGCCGGCGTACTTTATGTCTATGAGAACGATACCCACAACCAGAAACTATGCTTTGAGCAAGATGAAAACGGAGCACACCGCGTGGTGAGTGTCCGCACCATCGGAACTTCCGAAGTGGCAAGCTTGATAACGAATGAAGTAACGTAACGTCGATATAACTCAACACATTGTAGAATGCCCATCATTAATGTTATTCACATCAATGGTGGGTATTCTACTTTTACCATTCTGACACTTTGTATTTTCTATCGTATGAGGATCCCCCGTATTTCCATCTCTCTGTCTATACGAAAGGAAATTCGAGAACAAAAACATATAAAATACAGATTATAAGGAATATATCAAAACATTCCTCCTCCTAATAAATTGAAAATATATCTCCGAAAGCCTTGATACGCCGAGAAAGCAAAGACAAAAGCAATGCTTTTTGTCACATTTACAGAAATATCCCTATCTTTCAAGCAATCCACCCAGTCCCCACGCCCGCACATGCCGTATTCCTTCATTGGACGGCAGGCAGAAGTCATCAAGCGAGACAACCAGTTTCTCATAATTATCTTGTATCGCCTCCAACGAAGCATACTCACGGCGCACCGCCTGTTCATCTACCAGCATGTAGGTGGATTGCAGATATATCGTACGGTCACCTTTCCGAGCGATGAAGTCCACCTCTTTTTCTTTAGCACATCCGGTATAGACATCATAGCCCGCCCGAAGCAACTCCAGATAGACAAGAGTCTCCAGTTTATAACCCACACCATAGGCTGTTCCGGGATAGAGGAAATTCTTAAAGGCAAGGTCGTTGATGTAATATTTCGCCGTACCGGACAGTATTTCCTTTCCGCGCAAGTCAAAGCGTTCACAACGATACGCCAAGAACGAGTCTTCGATATAGCCTATGTAGGCAGCCACGGCATCATAGCTCGTCTTCCGGCCCTGGCTCTTGAAATAGTTCACGATGTTGCCGATGGACACTAAATTAGAGGCATTGCCTACAAGAAACGCAAAAAGGTCCTCAAGCAGTCGGGGGTCACGTATGCTGTAGCGTTGGATGATGTCCTTCAGCAAGATGGTGTCCTTCAAGGCAGACAAGTAATTGCGCTGCACCTCCTGCTTTTCGGGCAAGACAAAAAGTTCCGGGATTCCGCCCGTATTCATATAGCCCATATAGCTCTCACGGTTCTGTTCCAGATGCCTTATCTCTGTATACTCCTGATAGCTGAAGGGATATATCGGAAATTGGACGTATCGCCCCGAAAGCAGCGTGGCAAGCTCACCGGACAGCATCCGTGAGTTGGAGCCGCTGATAAAGAGCTCGTACTCCTCGGTATAGTCCTGCGAATAAGAATTGACCGACTTTTCCCATTCTTGGATGAGCTGCACTTCGTCGATGAAAATATATATCCTCCCCTGAGGGTGCAGTTCGCTTTTATAAAGCGTCACCAACTCTTCCAAATCCTTGTGAGTCTTCAAAAAAGCAAAGTCGCTCAGTTCCCGGTTGATGAACAAAGTGTTCTGCGGAGGGACACCGTTTCTTATCAGTTCCCTTGCTATCTGTCTCAACACATAACTTTTCCCAGCACGCCGCTGGCCGATGAGCACCTTTACAAGACGATTGCCTACGTAGTCCATGATTCTGCCGGTATAAGCTACCCGCATGAAACCGAAGTCAAAATCTCCTTCTGTCCAGAGATTGTACTTCCTAAGTATATCCATTCTTTCGTCCATAACCTAAACTTTAGTTGCAAAGATAACAATTTTCGGTTATAAACGAATATTTCTATCAACTCTTTCGTTCATAACCTAAAAAGTTTGCGAAAAAGGCTAGATTTTCGGTTATAAACGAAAGATTCATTTAGACAAGCAAGGAGGATACTTCCTTTCCGCATCCCCCTTTATCGGCCGGATATTCCCTCTATAGAATCATCATTGTTGCATCTATACTTCCACCGTGCTGCATCTATAGATGCAGCAAATCCCTTAACCTATCCTAATAATGCTGCTTATTGTCACCTATTTAGAAGCGAAATCATTATATTTGCGCCCATATATGCCAATACGTTGACTAAGCGATGGCAAAACAGCTTGTAAAAAACAAAACTGAATAATAACGAATTTCATCTGAATGAAACAGTACAAAACCGTAAACAACCTTGTAGGCTGGATTACCTTCCTCATTGCAGCGACGGTCTACTGCATGACCATCGAACCTACTGCAAGCTTTTGGGACTGCCCGGAGTTCATCACCACCGGCTATAAGCTGGAAGTAGGACACCCGCCCGGCGCACCGTTCTTCATGCTGGTAGCCAACCTGTTCTCACAATTTGCTTCCGATGCCTCCACCGTGGCCAAAATGGTGAACTACATGAGCGCACTGATGAGCGGCGCATGTATCCTGTTCCTTTTCTGGAGCATCACGCACCTGGTACGCAAACTTGTGGTGACAGACGAAAACAATATCACACGCGGCCAGATGGTTACCATCATGGGTAGCGGTCTGGTGGGCGCACTTGCCTACACGTTCAGCGATACCTTTTGGTTCAGCGCTGTGGAAGGCGAGGTGTATGCCTTCTCCTCACTGTTCACTGCCGTCGTATTCTGGCTCATACTGAAATGGGAGGACGTTGCCAACGAGCCTCACAGTGATCGCTGGCTGATTCTCATTGCCTACCTGACCGGTCTGAGTATCGGCGTGCACCTGCTGAATCTGCTCTGCCTGCCCGCCATCGTACTGGTGTATTACTACAAGAAGGTGCCCAATGCCAACGCAAAAGGTTCCCTGCTGGCATTGCTCGCTTCGGGCATACTGGTAGCAGCCGTACTCTACGGCATCGTGCCGGGTATCGTGAAAGTGGGCGGCTGGTTCGAACTGCTCTTCGTCAACACGCTGGGCATGTCCTTCAACACGGGTGTCATCGTATATATCATCCTGTTGGCAGCCTGCCTCATCTGGGGTATCTACGAAAGCTATACCGAACGCAACAAGGCACGTATGGCACTCTCGTTCATACTCACCATCGCCATGCTGGGTATCCCGTTCTACGGACACGGTACCAGCTCGGTAGTTATCGGTGTCATTGTCATTGCCGCATTGTGGCTCTACCTCCGTCCGAAGACGCAGGCAGCCGTCAAAGAAAAATTCCGCGTATCGGCACGCACGCTGAACACCTCGCTGCTCTGCACCATGATGATTGTCATCGGATATTCCTCGTATGCACTTATCGTCATCCGCTCCACCGCCAACACGCCGATGGACCAGAACTCTCCGGAAGACATCTTCACACTGGGCGAATACCTGGGACGCGAGCAGTATGGCACACGCCCGCTGTTCTATGGCCCTGCCTTCTCCTCGCAAGTGGCGCTGGACGTGAAAGACGGTTACTGCGAACCGCGCATCAAGTACAACGGCACGAAGTTCATCCGCAAGGAGAAAGCTACACCCGATGAAAAGGATTCGTACATCGAAATCCCCGGACGCATTGAGTACGAATATGCCCAGAACATGCTGTTCCCGCGTATGTACAGCAGTGCCCACACACAACAATACCATGCCTGGCAGGACATCAAGGGTTACGATGTGCCCTATGACAAATGCGGCAACATGATTATGGTAAACATGCCCACACAGTGGGAAAACATCAAGTTCTTCTTCTCCTACCAGCTCAACTGGATGTACTGGCGCTACTTCATGTGGAACTTCGCCGGACGCCAGAACGACATACAAGGCAGCGGAGAAATTGAACACGGCAACTGGATTACCGGTATCCCGCTCATCGACAACTGGCTGGTGGGCGACCAGAGCCTCTTGCCTCAGGAACTGAAAGACAACAAGGGACACAACGTATTCTACTGCCTGCCCCTGCTGCTGGGTATCATCGGCCTGCTATGGCAAGCCTACCGTGGGCAGAAAGGCATCCAGCAATTCTGGGTGGTCTTCTTCCTCTTCTTCATGACCGGTATTGCCATCGTGCTCTACCTGAACCAGACTCCGAGCCAACCGCGCGAACGTGACTATGCCTACGCCGGTTCGTTCTACGCCTTCGCCATCTGGATTGGTATGGGTGTGGCAGGACTCGTCCGTCTGCTTCAAGACTATGCCAAGATGAAGGAACTGCCTGCTGCCGCCATCGTTTCCGTAGCCTGCCTCTTTGTCCCCGTGCAGATGGCAAGCCAGACTTGGGACGACCACGACCGCAGCGACCGCTACATGGCACGCGACTTCGGCCAGAACTACCTGATGTCCCTACAAGAAAGCGGCAACCCGATTATCTATACCAACGGTGACAACGATACCTTCCCCCTCTGGTACAACCAGGAGACCGAAGGTTTCCGTACCGACGCCCGCACCTGCAACCTCTCGTACCTGCAGACCGATTGGTACATCGACCAGATGAAGCGCCCCGCCTACGACAGTCCTTCTCTCCCCATCACGTGGGACCGAATGGAGTACGTAGAAGGCACCAACGAATACGTCCCCATCCAGCCTGAGTACAAGAAAAGCATCGACCAGCTCTATGCCGAAGCCGAGAAGCAGGCACTGGACGGTAATCCCGAAGCACTGGTCAATGTAAAGAAAGAATTCGGTGACAACCCGTATGAGCTAAAGAATATCCTCAAGAACTGGGTGCGCAACAAGAATCAGGACTTGAAGGTGATTCCTACCGACAGCATTGTCATCAAGGTAGACAAGGAAGCCGTGCGCCGCAGCGGCATGATGATACCGGGCGACTCAATCCCCGACTACATGCACATTTCGCTGAAAGGCAAACGCGCCCTCTACAAGAGCGAGTTGATGATGCTCGAAATGCTGAGCGAGGCCAACTGGGAACGCCCCATCTATATCGCTGTCAGCGTAGGCAGGGAGAACCAGCTGAACATGGAGAACCACTTCGTTCAGGAAGGTCTTGCCTATCGTTTCACTCCGTTCGACACCAGTAAGACGGGCGTGACAATAGACTCCGAAAAGATGTACGACAACCTGATGAACAAGTTCAAGTTCGGTGGCATCGACAAGCCGGGCATCTATATCGACGAGAACGCCATGCGCATGTGTCACTCTCACCGTCGCATCTTCTCCCAACTCGTGCAGCAGCTGATGCGTGAGGGCAAGAAAGACAAGGCAAAAGCCGCCCTGGACTATGCCGAAAAGATGATTCCCGCCTACAACGTGCCTTACGACTGGCAGAACGGTGCCGTACAGATGGCGGAAGCCTACTACCAACTGGGCGAAACCGCCAAGGCGGACGAGATGATGAAAGCCCTTGCTGACAAGGCTGTAGAGTACCTGACCTGGTATCTGAGCCTGGACGACAACCGCTTCATGATTTCTACCCGTGAATTTGAATACCACTGGGCTGTACTCGATGCCGAGGTGAAGGCCATGAAGAAGTACAACTCCAAGCTCGCCGAAATCTACGAGCCGAAGGTGGAAGAACTGTATAATATGTATGTGGACAGAATGAAGGAGTGAGAATAAGGATTAGGGATTAAAGGATTAGGGATTAGCCTGTGCAGTTCATCACTAATCATTAATAACTAATCCTTAACCCCTAATCCTTAATCCTTAATCCCTAATCCTTAATCCCTAATCCTTAATCCCTAATTAATCATTAATCACGTGTTTATAGAACAACCTCCTGAGTTTTTTCGCAAACTATATCCCGGTGCAGTCTGGAGGATGGACCCCAATGAAAAAGCCGTTTATCTGACTTTCGACGATGGCCCTATCCCCGAAGTAACTCCCTGGGTGCTCGACCTGCTGGATAAGCACAACATCAAAGCCACCTTCTTCATGGTAGGTGACAACATACGGAAGCATCCGGACGAATTCCGGATGGTCGTTGAGCGTGGGCACCGCATCGGTAACCACACCTTCAACCATATCCGTGGATTTGAATACACGGCCAAGAATTATCTGGGAAATACCGAACAGGCGAAGATTTTCATGGAAATGGGGGGGGACATCAATTGCAATGTGGAGAAGGTTCTCTACCCTCTCTTGTTCCGCCCTCCCCATGGCCATATGTTCGCCAACCAGTATCTCACGCTGAAACGAACCTACAAGATTGTGATGTGGGACCTCGTGACCCGCGACTACAGCAAGAAGCTGCGCGGTCCGCAAGTGCTAGCCAACGTGATGCGCTACGCCCGCAACGGCTCCATCATCACCTTCCACGATTCCTTGAAATCCTGGTGCAACGGAAACCTGCAGTACGCATTGCCGCGCGCCATTGACTTCCTGAAGGAAGAGGGATATGAATTCAAAGTATTATAAACTTGAAACAGCAGAAAGTTACCAACATCTGCTGTCACAATAAATTCCACATAAAATAAGAAGGGGTTGTCTCGGCAAAAGGCAACCCCTTACATTTTATAGGCTCATGTCCTGTTCCACAAGAATAAACAGATGTTTTATAATTACCAAGTAAATGTACATCTGTATTCATCCCACTGGTCTTTTACAACCAGTTCCGTAGGATAACTGTCGGAATTCAATGTCCATGTAAAATACATATCGGACACAGAGTCCTCGCCATTGTATGTATAATGCCCTACAAGCGGCAGATGTTTCGTAGCCTTACCAAGCATGCCTCCATAATAGGCATATATCATCTCGTCCATATCCACATCCAGTATTTCATCAAACAACATCAGGCAGCCCTTATTCTCGATAGGAGCTGTTATATTATCCGTCGTATAGTCTATAGCAGCACTATACTCCCACTCGTCATTGCTGTCGATAATTCCGTCACCATTGAGATCCCCACTAGCTACATAACGTGTGGAAGTCTTCACCACATCTCCATCCTTATAGGTAATGTTCGTTATTTCACCATCGCTTTCAGAGCGTTTCATTACAACCAGATGGCCTTCAGTGTCGTATTCCATCTCCCAAGTAAACTCATCGGCATCGGGAGTACCAGCGTGGTCTATTGAGTTGCAAAATTCCACATAACCATCGCTGTTGAGCTGCAAGTTCAGTTCTGTAACATCGCCCTCTTCATCCGTCACGGTGATTCTTGCTCGGTCCTTTGCAACATCTGCCTTTGTAGTAGCGGGAAAGTACTCAAAGACGGCTTTATCCCCATCCTCAGTTGTAATGTTCGTCACCAGCCCTTCTTCATTGTGAGAAATCGCCATGCCCGAAACCGACTTCGGAAGCCCTCCCGTAAACACTTGCGAAGGATTGACCACAGTGGCGGTGTTTTCGCCACCCTCACCATTCTCATTTTCGTCATCGTCACTGCAAGCAGTGAATCCCAAGCACAACGCCACACCCAACATGGAGGCAGCCATCATTTTAAACATTTTCATAAGTTACAAATCTTGTTTTATCCCCATCCCTCTAAGGAAAATCCATAATAACAAAAGTATAAGGAATGCCGTCCGTATCTCACGACAACAAGACTCTGCCATTCAAACCCGGACAGATACTTTTGGCCATTTATCATTCCCAGACAAAGCTTAATATTTTTTGCAAAGTAATAAACTTTTCCTTTCACTCCTTGTCACTGAAAAAGGTGATTTTTCAGCCACATACAGAAAAAATTCAGTATCTCCGATAAAAAGCAAAATGAATAAGACGTATATTTGCAACAACTAAGCACAGATTGAATTCCACTAAAATATACCGATATGAGGGTACGCCATACTAAGCTATTATCACTCCTCTTTTCTTTAACCACTATCCTGCTTCACGCCGGAGAAATACCAACAGACACTCTGTTGGCATACTTCTACAACCGGGCAGCCAATCTCATGGAAGAAGGACACTACGATGAAGCGCAACGTAGCTTCGACAGCGCCTTTGCCACCCGGAACGTAAAGCACTCCTTCATGTATCCCATCTTGCTGAACGAACAAGCCACACTACTGATCTATGTGGGAAAAACAGAAGAAGCCTTTGCCATGAAAAAAAATATGCTCCCCTACCTGCCGCAGATAGATGATTTGGAAAAGCACATCAGCGTATACAACGATTTGGGCCTCCTCTACCGTCAGCACCAAATGAATGACTCTACACTCTACTATTACAATAAAGCACTGGACAGTGCCTTGCAATATGGTGACGAAAGCTGGATAGCCCACATCTGCAACAATGTGTCCATCCTATACTTCAATATCAGGCAGCTGGACGAAGCCGAAAAGTATACCGACATGGCCACCGAACATGCCGCCAGAACCGAAGACCCATTCGTAGCTTTCACCACCTGGCAAATCAGGGCAACCATAAAGGCTGAACTGAACAAGCTGGATGATGCTGAAAAATCCAACCGCAAAGCCTGGAACATTGCCTGCCACGGAGAGGGAAACGAAGACCTATGGAAGATACGCTGCCTGCCCGGCATGCTGAGACTCTTTGAACGAAAAGAACAACCCGATTCCATAGACCACTACTTGAAATTGGGGAACAAACTACTACAACGGGTACCATCCAACTCCATCGCTGCCATAGGATTCATACAATCGAGGGCAGCCACCGAAACAAACCGCAAAAACTATGCCCGCGCCTTGAAGGACTTCCACTGGCTGCGTAACCGGAAAACCGGTACCGAGCCCAAAACACTACTTACACAAATGGCACGATGCTACGATGCCTTGGGAAACCCCAAACTGGCTTACACCTACATGGATAGTGCCCGCATGTGGACTGATACACTGGCACAGCACAATCTGACGCAACAAATGGCAGAATTCAACGTGAAATATCACACACAAGAAAAGGAATTGGAGATAGCCCACCTGCAACAAGAAGAACTGGAACACCAAGCCTTCCTTCTAAAAGCCTCCATTGCTGTAGCCCTTCTGTCCGGCCTTGCTCTCATTACTTTGTTGACGCTCCGCCACAAGAAACGAATGGCCGAAAAGAAGATTGAACTGCTAAAGCAAGAAAACGAACTGAACTCGGCACGCCGCTACATTGAAGGGTTGGAAGAGGAATGCAAATATTTTGCCAAGGAACTGCATGACGGTATAGCCAACGACCTGCTGGGGCTGCAAATGAAGATAGAAACTTCTGCCGGCAAAGGGAATGAGCAGGAACTGGCCTCACTCGTCAGCAAACTGAGAAACAACGTGCGGAATATCTCACACGAACTGATGCCTCCCGAATTCGAGCATCTCAGTCTAGACCAGATACTCGACCGTTATGCTGCCAAACTGACCGAGAACACCGGCATAGAGGTCAGCTATCATCCAACGGAGAACAACGCATCACGCCATCTTCCCAATGAAACCGCTTATGAGCTGTACCGCATCGTACAAGAACTCACCATGAACATCGTGAAACATGCCTCAGCCAGTCATATAGTCATCAGTCTCCGTGCCGACAATGAAAATAAATATACCCTGCAAATTACAGACAACGGTAAGAATGCAAACAAGCAACAAACAGCAACAAACAACAATGACGGCATAGGATTGCGCACCGTAAACGACCGTATCAGAGCCATCAACGCTACCGCCAATGTATGCTCGTCAACAGAAAACAACGTTTTCACCCTACTGCTTAACATAAACGAATGAAACCAAACAAAGAAACATACAGAATACTGGTAATAGATGACCACCCGATTGTTGCTGAAGGCATCATCGCATTGGCCTCGCAACTCGAAGGAGTGACGTGCAAAGGAGCCACTTGTGCAAAAGACGTGGAACAACTGACCCTCAAAGAGAGATTCGACCTTTGCATCATTGACCTTGAACTACCGGATATGAATGGATTCCAACTCATATCCCACCTTCACAGCCAGATACCCGAATGCGGCATTTTAATCTATACCATGCATGAAGAACCTTGGATCATAGCCAAATTATCCACCCTAAACATCAACGGAGCTGTTTCAAAAAATGCCAGCACCAGCGAATTGAGAGACGCCATCAGTACACTGAAAAACGGAACCAGATACTTCAGCAATGTTTTCAGCGAACTGGACAAGGAAAAACAAAACACCCTACCACATGCACTTCCCGAATTGTCGAGACGTGAAAAAGAAGTGCTCGCCTATCTCTCGCAAGGACTGAGCACTTCTGAAATATCCCAATTACTATTTCTCAGCATCAATACAATACAGACTTACCGGAAGCGCCTGATGGAAAAACTGGAGGCCAAAAACGTTGCAGAACTTGTCTACAAGGGGAAGAGCTTATTCTGAGAACACTTGTCATTCGCCCGGACAGTTACAAGCCTCCAGCTTCTCAAGCTTCGCCTTCGGAAAAGGAGGAAAATCAACTTAGCGGATACTCACCGTCATCGGATTGCGTACCTTCTGTGCAAATGCCGCCATATAGCTATTCCAGGCTTCAGCCGTCTTGATGTCCGCACGGTCCCAGGCAAAACCCCAGTAATACACGTAGTCGGCACCCGGCTCATAGTCGCTGACAGCCAGTACATGACCGTCCGCATTGTTACGCATCTTCTTCTCCTCTATGGGGAAAAGCACGGTTTTGGCTTCCTTCACAACGGCAGGGAAAGCGGCCCCCATAAATATCTTGCCATTATCCGGTCCGGTAGTGGGGTCTACATACGTCATATAACCACCAGCGGCATCAGCCACCACAGCACCGTCCGGTTCGTGCAGCACAATACCGGTAACAATGGGCAAAGATTCCTTTAGATTGCTATACGAAACGGCAGTACGGTTCAGATGAGAACCGGCATCCAGCGTAATCAGACGTGTTTCCACCACCGCAGTATCCCCTTTCACAGCCAACGGATTGAACTCCAGCTTCACGGTGAAGCGCAACGGACCGTTGTCCAGCACCTCCTGCGTCTTGTAGCACCACGGATAGATAATGGTATCATTCACCATCAATGCAGACACTCCGGCTCCCAATGTTGGGCCTACTGCATAGCAGTCCATGCCATAACCGTGGTCTATATGATAGGAGAATGTGCGTACCAGCTCATCGGCTGCCTTCGGGTCTGTCTTGCGCAATTCATTAACCTGCTTCCAGGAGTCTGCATCCAGTTCCTTGGCATACATGTCTTCCAATACCGGTGCAGCAGTGCCTCGCTTCGTGAACAAGTCGTAGCCGAAACCGCGTTCACCCCTTGCCTGCAATGCAGGACCGTAGGCACGGAAGCCTACCAAGTCGTTCTCCCAGGCCATGTCGTCCAGACGTTCGGGATACTGCCGCCCACAAGCCCTTACCTCCACATCGACGGGAGTACCGGCCTGGACGGTATATGCAGCCGATGCATTGGCGGCTACCGTAGCAGGGAAGATTAATTTGTCATCGTAGGTCACTTGGTAGGGAACCTGTTCCCCTTCGACATTCAGAACCACAATCTGTGCGGTGTCTGCCAAATTCAGGCGGTTTGAGATTTCGGTCATGGACACCTCTACCATCTCATCGGAACGGTCCATCGCCAACGGATTAGTTACCGTAACAGTCACTGTCTTGCTATCGTTACAAGCAAGACAGCAGAGGGCCACCATACATAATAAAAGAAAGTTTCTCATATAATCATTGCTTTTTCCTAATCAGTTGTATAACTTTCTTTTAGGCGCGGATTTCGCGGATTATACGGATTTTCCTTATCCTTTCCGCGAAATCCGCGTAATCCGCGCCCAAAAGAAAAAGGTGACAAGTGACATTATCCTGCCACTTTATCACCTTCTCAATTATCCTTAAATTTATTTCGGTTGCTTTCCGATATAAGCCAAGATACCTCCGTCTACATAGAGGATGTGACCATTTACCGCATTAGAGGCTTCCGATGCCAGGAACACTGCCGGACCGGTAAGTTCTTCCGGATCCAGCCAGCGGCCCGCCGGAGTCTTGGCGCATATGAACGAGTCGAACGGGTGACGGCTACCGTCGGCCTGCTTTTCACGCAACGGAGCAGTCTGCGGGGTAGCGATGTAACCCGGGCCTATACCGTTACATTGAATGTTATATTCACCATATTCAGAGCAGATGTTACGAGTCAGCATCTTCAAGCCACCCTTGGCAGCAGCATAGGCCGATACAGTCTCACGACCCAGTTCGGACATCATAGAGCAGATATTGATAATTTTACCGTGGCCCTTCTTCATCATGGCAGGCAGAACAGCCTTTGATACGATGAAGGGAGCATTGAGGTCGATATCGATTACACGGCGGAAGTCAGCAGCCTCCATCTCGTGCATAGGAACACGGCGGATGATACCGGCATTGTTTACAAGGATATCAACGGAGCCTACTTCTTTTTCAATCTGGGCTACCATAGCCTGAACAGCAGGTTCATTAGTCACGTCACATACATAACCGTGTACTTTGATACCCTTTGCAGCATATGCAGCCAGTCCTTTGTCTACCAACTCCTGGTTGATATCGTTGAAACAGATAGTTGCTCCTTGCTCTGCAAAAGCTGAAGCGATAGCAAAACCGATACCATAAGAAGCACCTGTAACAAGGGCTACTTTACCTTCCAAAGAAAAATTCAAATACGGATTCATAACGTTAAATTATTAAGTTTAAATAAGTGATATTCTATTTATGTACGATTTGCAAGTAGTTTATACTCAATGGAAACTTTATTTTGGGAGAATTCCTTCCCTATAAGGAAATCGCAGCGAATGCTTTTCGTATCGTAGCTTTTCACATCATCGGGATGCTCAGCATAGCGAATTTCATAGCTCGTTTTCATGATTGCACTACATTTAATAGGTTATAACTTCAGCCATCAAATACACATCGTTTGCGTACACGATGCAAATGTAACAAAAGAAAATGGAGAAACCGTATAAATTTGTGTCAATTATATAGCAATATCGTTCAAAGATTCGTAAAAAGAAAAAAACTATACCTATAGCGCCAACAAGAGAGGAAAAGAATAACAAAAAAACCCACTAAAACTTGCGATTTTAGTGGGTTTTTAGCTGTAAATAGCTGTATCGTGGTTGGACTACCAGGATTCGAACCTGGACAAACAGAACCAAAACCTGTTGTGCTACCATTACACCATAGTCCAAACATAGGGCTTTCTGTTAAAAAGCGGTGCAAAGATAAAAGGAAGCCCCGAAATATCCAAATATTTCGGGGCTATTTTTACTGCCGAAGCATTATTTCCTTAATTACTTCTCTTTAGGATACCGCTATTTGGCGATAATCAGATAGTAATTCTTCTTGCCGCGCTGTACCAGCAGGTATTTTTCGTCCAGCAGGTCGGCTGTCGTAATCACCTGGTCGAAAGCAGCCAGTTTCTCCTTATTCAGAGAAACGCCACCGCCTTGCACCAGCTTACGCATCTCGCCCTTGGAAGCGAATACAGCAGCATTATCCACGAACAAATCCACCGCCTTCACACCGGCAGCCAGTGCATCACGGGATATTTCGAACTGGGGAACACCCTCGAACACAGCCAGCAGCGTATCTTCGTCCAACTTCTTCAGTGCATCAGAAGTTGCATTGCCAAACAAGATGTTGGATGCATCCACAGCAGCATTATAGTCCTCTTCGGAGTGAACCATGATAGTCACTTCCTTGGCCAGACACTTCTGAAGGACGCGCAAATGGGGAGCAGCCTCGTGCTCGGCCGTTAGAGCGTCAATCTCCTCCTTGGACAGTGCAGTGAATATCTTTATGTAGCGTTTGGCATCCTCGTCGCTCACGTTCAGCCAGAACTGGTAGAACTTATATGGAGAAGTGTAGCGCGGGTCGAGCCAGATGTTTCCGGACTCTGTCTTGCCGAACTTGCCACCGTCGGCCTTCGTAATCAGCGGGCTGGTCAGTGCAAACACCTCCCCGCCGTTCGTACGGCGAATCAGCTCGGCACCGGTAGTGATGTTACCCCACTGATCGCTGCCACCCATCTGGAGCTTGCAGCCTTTGGTTTCATACAGATGAAGGAAGTCGTATCCCTGCAACAGTTGGTAGGTGAATTCCGTGAAGGAAAGACCGTCACGTGCCTCACCGTTCAGACGCTTCTTTACAGAATCTTTCGCCATCATATAGTTCACGGTGATGTGCTTACCCACTTCACGGGCAAAATCGAGGAAAGTGAAGTTCTTCATCCAATCGTAGTTGTTCACCAACTCGGCACGGTTGGGGGCATCCGAATCAAAATCCAGGAACTTGGAGAGCTGAGCCTTCATACCGGCCAGATTGCGCTGCAACGTCTCTTCCGTAAGCAGATTGCGTTCTGCAGACTTTCCGGAAGGGTCACCAATCATACCCGTAGCACCGCCAATCAGTGCCAACGGCTTGTGTCCGCAACGCTGGAAGTGACGCAAAATCATCACACTGCAAAGGTGCCCGATGTGCAAAGAGTCCGCAGTAGGGTCGAAACCAATGTATGCAGTCACTTGTTCCTTAGCCAGAAGTTCTTCCGTACCCGGCATCATATCGTGGAGCATGCCACGCCATCTTAATTCTTCTACAAAATTCATCGAATGATTAAGTTATCTGATTAATTATTTAAGTGATTATCTATGAATTGTTTGATTCCTATTTTAATCTGCGCAAAAATACGACTCTTTATTCGAAGAAACAACTCTTAGGGTTTAAAAAAGACTTTGCAGACATTTCTCCGGAGTGTTTCTCCAAGCTCCTCGGGAGAGATGCCGCGCACTTCGGCAGCGCGTGCATACAATTCCCCGATGGAAACTTCACTTTCATCCGTTTCGATGAACAGCCGGTCGGCAGGTACCCGGCACAAGGCTGCTTCCTGGTATTTCTCCCCGAATGAAAGATAAAAGCCATGTTTCAGATATTCCTCCGCCGGCGCCGCCTTGCCACGGAAACCATGTATTATCCACGGATTCGACGGGCGCAAGTCCCGCTTCACCTTCAGCAGTTCATCAACCGCCTTCACCAGATGAATCACCAGCGGCTTTCCCACTTCCTCTGCCAAACATGCCTGGTGTCTGAACACTTCCACCTGCAAATCCATCGGAGCATCTGCCAGCTTGTCCAGCCCGGCTTCGCCCACGGCAAGTACTTGGGGATGACGCACTAACTCCTCCAGGCCGCACACCCTGCTAGCCACAGCACCTTCAACTCCTGAGTGTTCACCTCCACTCCGACCTATATGCCAGGGATGTATCCCCACCGAATACCATCCGCCGCTCTGTGGAGAGAACGTTTCGGGATAGCAATTTGCAATGGCAGTTCCGGGTATTTGCGGAAACCGGTGTGTATGTATGTCTACTGGAATATTCATGGAACGGGATCATATCCGGAACCTCCCCAGGGATGGCAGCGCAGAATGCGCCTTACTGCCAGACAAAACCCCTTGAAAGGTCCGTGTTTCTTGATGGCCTCCACCGCATATTGCGAACAAGTGGGGGTAAAACGGCATGAAGGCCCTATCATGGGCGATATGCACTTCTGATAGAAATAGATGGGAAGCAGCAGCAGATATGAAAGCAGACGCTTCATGACACCTGCGGAGTTTGCTCGGCTTCAGCATTTGCCGCTACCTTCTCGGCAATGCGTGCCAAAGCTGTCTTCATACGGTCCTCAATGACAGAAGAGTCTACCAACTGGTCCGAAAGATAGATAAAGGCCACGGCCAGACGGCACTTTTTTTCCGTCAGCACGGCCAGCAGTCCGTGTTTGTTCATGCGGTAGGCTTCACGTATCTGGCGTTTCACGCGGTTGCGCTTCACCGCCCGCTTGAAACGGCGTTTCGAAACACTTACAAGAATGGAAACGGGTGCCTCCAGCTCCTCCACCGGCAGATACACCACACGCAAAGGGAAAACCGAAAACGAGCGTGAGCCGCCCGCAAACATCTTCTCTATCACTTTCTTCTTGTCCAACCGTTCGGACTTACGCAAGGTATTTGGCATGAGAAACAAGGATTAGGGATTAGGGATTAGGGATAAAGGATTAGGGATAAAGAATAAAGGAGGTGGAGGTGAATAGGTTCTTTCATCCTTTATCCTTAATCCCTAATCCTTATTTCTCTCTTTATTTCTCTCTTTTTACTTTCCTTTATTATTCTCCTTGATAAACATGTCAAGCGCCGCCGTCATTGAGGGTGCCTGCACGCTGGGAGCTTCCAGGTCAAGACGAAGTCCGGCATCACGGACTGCCTGGGCAGTGGTAGAGCCGAATGTTCCGATCTTGATTTCCTTCTGGTCAAAATCAGGGAAATTCTTCTTCAAGGCACTGATGCCTGCCGGACTGAAGAACACCAGCATGTCATAATCAAAAGCCTCATCTGCAGCAAAGTCATTGCTGACAGTACGGTACATGACAGCTTCCGTGTGCTGAATCTTATTCTTATCCAGCAGATTCTTCACGTCATCATTGTGTACATCCGACATTGGTACCAAGTACTTTTCAGTCTTATGCTTAACAATGGAAGGTATCAAATCGTCAATCTTCCCGGTGTTTCCGAAGAAAATCTTACGCTTACGATACTGCACATACTTTTGGATATACAGAGCAACGGCCTCCGTCACGCAGAAATACTTCATTGTTTCGGGAATTGTCACACGCAATTCTGTACACAAGTGGAAGAAATGATCAATAGCATGACGCGAAGTAAAAATAACGGCAGTATGATCCAAGACCGAAATTTTCTGTTGTCTGAACTCTTTCGCTGAAAGGCTCTCCACTTTGATAAATGGGCGAAAATCTATTTTCACACCATACTTCTCGGCGATGTCGTAGTAAGGAGATTTCTCTGATGCCGGTTTCGGCTGCGACACAAGTACTTTCTTAATTTTCAACGTCCTAAAATTTTATTATCAAATAACTGTTTAGCTGCATCACACCTTGATATAACACAAAACAAGGCATGATTTCAAGGGCACAAAAGTACAAAATTAAAAGTAAACCGCCATATAAATTGTTACAAAAAAGCTTTAACCACTTGTATAACATCAATATTTTAGCAAAAAAGGCTAAAATCAATCCGATTATTATCGTCAGCTGCAAACTCAAATCAAAATAGACTATGAACAGAGCAAACGGGAAAAGGGCGAATCCCAAGTAATAAAGTAGCGTAGAATAGGACTCAAGCCATAGCGTTGTAACACTTTCGTCAAAAAAAATCCAACCCAGAAAAGAGTAAAGCATCCACTTCAAGCACAAATAGAGAAGACACATACCGATGTAAATCCCCAATAGAAGTCCCGGCGGCACATGGTGTACCAGTTCCGGCTGTATATCATTGAAGTAGTTGAAGATACAGACGCCTGCTAGGATGCAGGTCTGCAGGATGAGCAGCAGCAGATAGCGCATATCGGCGGCTGTGGAAGTGGCAAATATGCTGGTACGTTCGCGATGAAGCAGGAAATCCTTCACCAGTTGCAGCAGGAACTTGCGGCTGCGTGACAAGACATAGGCCGACAGAAAGAAACAGCACAAAAGGACCACGGTGATGCCATCGTCCATTCTCGGAGAATATGGAATAGGAATCCCCTCCGTCCCCACTACTGCCCAAGCCATCAACAGCCCTATCATATTGCAGCGAATTTACGGATGGAGGCGTCCCACAAGGGAGTGGTATATATCAGTTCCACGGCTTCCTGCGGTGTCTGCGCCACATGCCAGATGGCACCGTGCTGCACGCGCATGAAGTTTTCGTCCACCGCCTGCCGGAGCATATCGAGCAGAGGGTCGAAATAGTTCTTGACATTCAGTATCACAATCGGGTTCAGATACAGTCCGAGTTGCTTCCAAGTGATGATTTCCAGCAGTTCTTCCAGGGTGCCGCAACCACCGGGCAGGGCGATGACGGCATCGCTCAAGTCGGCCATTGTCTTTTTCCGTTCGTGCATGCTTTCCACTTCCACGAGTTGGGTAAGTCCGGTGTGATGCCATCCCTGCTCCACCATGAAGCGGGGAATGACGCCCGTCACCTCTCCCCCTGCCCGGAGTGCCGCATCGGACACAGCGGACATCAGTCCCATATTTCCCGCACCATTAATCAAGCGAATTTGCCGCTGCCCCAGCAGAGTGCCCAACTCACGGGCTGCATCGAAATAAACGGAATCTATCTTTGTGCTCGAAGCACAATATACGCATACGGAATTTATCTTGTTCATCATCTTGCCACACCCTTTTTTAGGTATCGCCACAAAGGTACATGATTTCGGGGAGATTTGAAACAAGAGAGTCTTATTTCCAAAGTTCTTCCGGATTTGTGGTGCGGACGCTGTTCTCGAACAGCCATTGGGTGCCACCGCTCCGAACGGTAAATCCGACGGGAATAGGTGCAAGTCTCCGGTCACCCGGCAAGGGGTCGCCTGTTTCATCGTCCATGCGGCTCAGTTCATGCATGCTGTACCAATAGTTATTTTTGGCCATATACGTGTCATAGTATTGCCCTTCATTTGCTTTTCTGTTTATAGCCTTACACAGACCGTTCGATAGGAAAAAATACGAAAAAGCTCTTCCTTCTCACTCATATCTGTCAATTTTCCATAAATTTGCAATGGACCTAAAACATCATGATGTGAAATACAAACGTTGGATTTACTTAACCGTCACTTTCGTCATCATATTGGCAGGACTTGCTTCCCGGAAATATGGCAATGCATTGCCTAAATTTATTGCAGAGTATATTGGCGATACACTTTGGGCAGCTATGGTCTATTGGGGATTACGCTTTCTCTTCCCTTCGGCATCCATACTCAAAGTGGCCGCAATCTCCTTACTGTTTTCTTATTGCATAGAAATCAGCCAATTATACCAGGTCGATTGGGCGAATGCCATACGAAACACCACGCTCGGAGCATTGGTCTTCGGGCATGGATTTTTATGGTCGGATATGATATGTTATACTGTCGGGGTAATGTTATCTGCCACCGTAGATTCTTGCGCTTCCTTTTCTTCTTCGGATGAAGCAGTATAAAAACAAGACGCGGACAAAGGAACACAGATTCTATGCAAGCCGCTATTATCCCCGCCAAAAGCATTCGTAGGACACATTTCACGAGGCTACACCTTTTACTCCGGATGGCTACACCCTTTCTATGCGATGGTATAGCCATCTGCAAAAAAGGGTGTAGCCCGGCACGGAGGATAGTTACAACATTAGAAATGGTATGACTGTTATATGACAAAAAAATATCCTAACATGCAAGATATGGGATATCTGATGTTAGGATAACGATAAAAATAGTCAATTCATATCAAGGCAAGACGGCCTAATTATCAATACAAAAGAGACTGCGTTTGTTTATGATAAACTGCATTTTTCTTTTGAAGATTTACGGCTATTGACAAGAGAAGCTACTAAATAAAAGATATTAATGATTACATAGCATAGAAAAAACTTCCACACTTTAATCGTTTCTTTTAGCCACTCCTCAACCCATAAGATATCAATCTTATCCCCACATCGATTTTCAATCTCATATTTATAACTAATTTCACAATTAATAATTGCGTATATAATTAATAATGAAAGAATTATTGATGTGGCAACAAACACAATTCTAAGCCATTTCATAATCTATCTTGTTTTATAAACTACACCTCCTGGTTTGGATATTCTCACTAAATGATTCTGCATTGATATTGGAAGAACAAATCTGTTGACAATAGGAATAGTAGTCCATGTTCCCAAATTACTTGTTTGTTGTAGCCTTGTCCCTTTCAGAGCATTTGACCCACTTTTATTCAACACGTCAGATACCATTGTTGTACAATTATTACTTGTCAGCTTATATTCATCAATAATACGAGCAGAAGAACTGTTATAATAATCACTTTTAGGATTATCTGGCATTGTAGTTGACATATTAATTAAACTTTTCGTCTAAAATATTAGCAACTTTTTCATCTGCCACATCTGTTACTACAAATACAGACATTCCACCAGCTGCTTTTTTTGTCATTGTAAGCTTTTGCTTCATCCCCCATTAACTTTAAAAGAACACCGGAACCATTTCCTAAAGAATTAGAGCTTCTATCTGGCCCTTTATTAGTTCCATTGTATCGTCCGTAGCTATAAACAGTCATATTAGATCCTTCACCAACACTAATCCATGTGTGACCAAAGGACTGAGTTTCAGTGCAAATTCTAATACTATCTCCATTCACATCAATATTAACAACCGGACTATTCGCCCCGTACTGATACGGAGACATCGAATAATACTTCTCGGCAAATCTGTCATTAGTCGTAAACCTTCCTAACGCCGTATCATAATGTCTCGCCCCATAATCATACCAATTCAAACCCTTCTTCGTATCAAACTCCTTACCGTTATACTTGTAAGGCTGGGTATTGCCTGCAGTGGCAAATACACCACCGAAAGGGTAGTAATGGTTAGTTTCCTCCACAGTGCCAGACTGGTTGATCACTACACGGTTGTTACCCTAATAGTCCTTCAGATAGTAATGATACTGCTGGGTACCGGCCAGGTTGATGTAACCCTCTTCTGTGAGTAACAACTTCTGAGTACCGTTTTCATAGATCACATTACCGCAATAGTCAGTCGTTGTGGTTGTACTGCCTATCTTATGGACTGTTCTCAGTTTCGTGCCGTCAGCACCATAAGTATAGGTAATCGTGCTACCATCACTGAACGATACCGTACTGGGCAAATTTAATACATTATATTGAATATCGGCAATTCCCTTATTCAAATCTTTTGTTAAATTACCATTGGCATCGTAGGCATACTCCCCTGCGACGCTTGCACCGTTCACAAAGGCAGTGTTTGTACCGTATGCAGCGGTACTCACCGCATCCTCCACACAGCTCAACTGATTACCGGTCAATGTGTAAGTCAGGTTATCAAGCAGGCCGTAGGCACTGGCACCAGTCTGGCCATAACGTTGCAAACTCTTGATGTTACCGTTCTTGTCATAACCCGTAACGTTCTCCGAGAAGCGGTTCGCATTCGTGCTGATACTTGCTGTCTCGCCATAGGTAGCGTTCAGCATCCGGTCAAGACCGTCATAAGTGAATTTGTAACCACGGACTGTACTTTCGTTCCCGGACTTCCAGGTCATGCTGCTGATGCTGCCGTTGTACTTCGCAGTACCCACACCCGTGTTGTAGTACAGGTTCTGCGTGAAGCGTGTGCCGCTGATTCCCGTCAGCCAGCTACGCAGGTTGTAGGTATAAGTCAGCTTGTTGGTGCTCGTACCGTGATACTGCTTGGTCAGTAAACGACCGAAGTTGTCATAAGTCGCATCGTACAGAGTAATCGCAGTGCTGCCAAGACTATGCTGCACTTTGCTTATTCTGTCCGCATGGTCGTAGGTATAGGTATATACTTCCGTGCGCGTGGTCTTTCCGCTGGCAGTATGTGTATGTGTCACACCAGACGGCTTGTTGGAGAAAGTATAAACCGTACTTGTGATGTCGTAGCCACTGAGCAAGTTGTTCTGCACAAGCACGGTAGGACTGGAAGAAGGATTCCCCCCTGCAGGGTCAGCCGTCCCAGACTGTCGTACAAATAATACATATAGGAAATGTTATCCAGATAGGAAGTGCCCGTGCTGTTAAGCATCCGGAGAGTACGGATGTAGTCCTGCATGACCTACATCATTTGATAGACCTAAAAAACTATCCTAACATACAAGATATAGCATATCTGATGTTAGGATAGTAATTAAATAAATCTCATTGAAAAAAGGCAACTTATATTAGAGTAATATTTTTTATTTAGTATGCAAAAGCTTTATAATCTCACCATTACTTTTTCTTATTTCCACATAAGATTGTCCACAGAAAGTCAGCGCACTATCATTTCCATTAGGAATATGCCCTTCTATTACCCATATTCCATTTACCAAGTTAACAGAAAAAGGTTTTTCTTTCTCTATACTTTCCTTTCCATAAATTTCCAATAGTACGCATTCCGCTATCTTTACTGCAATATCCGCTGTAGGTATAAATCCCTCTGCAGGAACATAGCTTTTCATATCAGTATAAAAATCTGTTGAGAGACTATCATTCATTACATACTCAATCTGTTGAGATGATTGTTGATCTTCTCCGACCTTCGATGTACTGTTTGTACATGACATCGCAAATAGCATTAAAGCAAAAAAATAAGTCCTATACATATTGCTATCTTTTTAAAATACCCAATGAATATGTTCTCTCTGGCTAACAGGAATGTTTAAATCTGGCTTTTGTAGCAATTCTTTCATTCTTTGTTTACCCTTTTCAGCAGGAATATCTTTCGGATTAATATTATTCTTTCGTTTAGGATCTTTGGGATCACTAGGAAGATCACTAGTCACTATTGATGTTTTCTTACTATAAGGATTATATTCTAACAAATCGCCACTCGGCGTAGCCAAATAACCATTTTCTTTTGTTTTCTCAATATATTTTATATCAGCTTTTGAGAATTTATTATTTATATGCTCTGCGTCCGCGTCTCCATGCGAATGAATCGATCCTACAAATCTCTCACCGTTAGGAGGTAAGCTTATAGATACGCTGTGCTCTCCTTCATTGGCTGCACTATAAGAATATCCCTTTAGCTTTCCCTTTTGCTTAACTTCATAAATAGAAGAGCCCATTTCACGTTTACGTATAATAGATGCACCATTATAATACATACCCCAATCTTTAGCTGCTGCTCTTTTAGTCTTAAACAGATCACCAGGAGCATATTCCATACCATTTGGGTCTATGAACTTTACCGGATTATCGGCACAATAAGTATACGGACTCATCGAATAATATTTCTCCGCCAACGGGTCATTCGTCGTAAACCTTCCCAACGCAGCATCATAATGTCTCGCCCCATAATCATACCAGTTCAAACCCTTCTTCGTATCAAGCTCCTTACCGTTATACTTGTAAGGCTGGGTATTGCCTGCAGTGCCAAACACACCACCGAAAGGGTAGTAATGGTTCGTTTCCTCCACAGTACCTGACTGGTTGATTACTACACGGTTGTTACCTTGATGGTCCTTCAGATAGTAATGATACTGCTGGGTACCGGTCAGGTTGATGTAACCCTCTTCGGTGAGCAACAACTTCTGAGTACCGTTTTCATAGATCACATTACCGCAGTAGTCAGTCGTTGTGGTTGTACTACCTATCTTATGGACTGTTCTCAGTTTCGTGCCGTCAGCACCATAAGTATAGGTGATTGTGCTACCATCACTGAACGATACCGTACTGGGCAAATTTAATACATTATATTGAATATCGGTAATTCCCTTATTCAAATCTTTTGTTAAATTACCATTGGCATCGTAGGCATACTCCCCTGCGACGCTTGCACCGTTCACAAAGGCAGTGTTTGTACCGTATGCAGCGGTACTCACCGCATCCTCCACACAGCTCAACTGATTGCCGTTCAGGGTGAGAGTCAGGTTGTCTATCAGGCCGTAGGAGGTTGAAGAGAGTTGCCCGTAACGCTGCAATCCCTTGATATTGCCGTTCTTGTCATACCCCGTAACGTTCTCCGAGAAGCGGTTCGCATTCGTGCTGATACTTGCTGTCTCGCCATAGGTAGCGTTCAGTACTCTGTCAAGACCGTCATAAGTGAATTTGTAACCGCGGACTGTACTTTCGTTCCCGGACTTCCAGGTCATGCTGCTGATGCTGCCGTTGTACTTCGCAGTACCCACACCCGTGTTGTAGTATAAGTTCTGTGTGAAGCGTGTGCCGCTGATTCCCGTCAGCCAGCTACAAACATTGTAAGTGTACGACTGCTTGTTGGTGGCGGAACCGTGCAGCAACTTGGTGTACAATCGCCTGAATTTGTCGTAATCGCAGTCGTAGAGGGTTATCTTGCTGCCTCCCAATGTATGCTCCACCTTGCTCACCCTGTCAGCATAGTCGTAGCTGTAAGTGTATACTTCCTCTCTTGTAGTCTTTCCGGAAGCGGGAAGTAAATAAAAAACTATCCTAACATGCAAGATATAGTAATATCTGATGTTAGGATAGCAATTAAATAGATTATTTCAAGAATATAAAATACTTATTTATTTAAGATATACAAAACTCCAGTTTCGCAATCTGTATTAAGATAAACTCCATGATGAAATAACAAATAAATCAAATATTTTTCTTCTGGATATGACAAACCAACAGAAAGTACACCTTTCTCATTAAAAAGCAAAGAAATAAGATTTTCTACTTTTCCTTTATAAATTGAATCTATGTATGGCTGTGGAGTTACCATACAGTCCATTTCCTTTAGTGAACAAAATGTAATGCTGTCTATACCCAATGTCTGTTCTAATAAAATTGGAAAAAGTTCATATCGATATTTCTTATTAGCTACCCCATCATTCAGAAATAGGTACATATCTCCTTCTCTTGGAACTATCGAATATACACTATCTTTGTATTCTATATTCATTGCAACAAAAGGACTTTGCCAAGTAGAATCAACAAACATATCTTCATACCTCTCACTTGTTTTATGTACACACATTACAAATAAGAGATTAATACCCAACATAAGGATAATCTTATTCCAACAGTTTTTGGGGTATTTTCCTTCCACGATATTCCGTTCTTTTTGCATCTCCTGTTCTTTTTCTAATTTTATTCTCAGTATTAATAGCACGAATTTCTCTCATGGGTATTCCATTTCCTATATTTTCATAAGACATAATACCTTTATCTACATCCGACGAATGCTGTAACTCATGGCTTAAACCAATTCTTGGTGTCCGATGATTTCCATTAATATCCGTTTTAACATCAGGGTCATAATTTATAATGCTTCCTTGCGGAATGTCTTTTTTAGCTTTTTCTCTATCAAATCCTGAAGAATTAGACTTTCCTCGTTTAGTCCTTGTTATTGAATGAACATTCTTACTTTTCTCCAGTTCAATAATCATCTCACCAATTTCCTTATCATCCTTCTTAAGTTGCTGCAAATCTGCTTTCACGTCCTTTTGATACTTGGTATCAAATCCAAAAAACATTCTCACATTATCTATCAAGCCATTAGGATTAGGATTTACAACAATTGTATCTCCATTCACATCTATGTTATTTACCGGATTATTCGCCCCATACTGATACGGTGACATCGAATAATACTTCTCTGCAAACCTGTCATTCGTCGTAAACCTTCCCAACGCAGCATCATAATGTCTCGCCCCATAATCATACCAATTCAAACCCTTCTTATTGTCAAACTCCTTGCCGTTGTACTTATAAGGCTGAATACTGCCTGCACTTGCAAACACTCCTCCAAAAGGATAGTAATGGTTCGTTTCCTCTACCGTGCCGCTCTGGTTGATGACTACCCGGTTATTACCCTGATGGTCTTTCAAGTAATAGTGATACTTGCTGTCGCTCAAAGTAACATAGCCTTCTTCCGTCAGCAAAAGCTTCTGCACTCCGTTTTCATAGATCACATTTCCGCAGTAATCCGTCGTGGTGGTAGCGCTGCCTATCTTATGGACTGTTCTTAGCTTTGTGCCGTCAGCTCCATAGGTATAGGTAATTGTACTTCCGTCACTGAAGGTTACTGCATTCGGCAAATTTAAACAATTATACGATATGTTGGTAATTCCCTTGTTTAAATCTTTAGTTAAATTGCCGTTCGCATCGTAGGCGTACTCGTTCGCCTGCTTCATGCCGTCCTTGAACTCGAAGCCTCCACCGTAAGTGGAAGCCGTCACCGCATCATCCACACGGTTCAACCGATTACCGTTCAGGGTAAAGGTCAAGTTGTCTATCAAGCCGTAGGCAGAAGCTCCGGTCTGCCCATAACGTTGCAATCCCTTGATGTTGCCGTTCTTGTCATAGTTTGTAACGTTCTCGCTGAAACGGTTGGCATTCGTGCTGATGCCTGCCGTTTCCCCATAAATAGCATTCAGCAGACGGTCCAGACCGTCGTAGGTGAACTTATAGCCGCGGACGGTGCTTTCATTGCCTGCCTTCCAAGTCATGCTGCTGATGCTGCCGTTGTACTTCACTACTCCGTTTCCGGTGTTATAATACAGATTCTGCGTGAACTTGCTTCCGCTGACCCCCGTCAGCCAGCCGCGGATGTTGTAAGTATAGGTCTGCTTGTTTACGGCACTGCCATGCAGCGACTTCGACTGTAGACGGCCCAGGTCGTCATAGACATTGTTCACGAGCGTAACCTCTCCCAAAGCATCCAACTTGTGCTTCACCGTCAACAACCTGCCTGCATGGTCATAGGAGTATGTACGGACTTCCGTACGGGCAGCCTTGCCTTGGGCAGTATGAACATGGCGCAACCTGGTAGGCTGGCCGGTAAAGTTATAGGCCGTGTATTCCGTTTCCTTGCCTCCCAGGGAATTGGAACTTTGCCGTTGGACGGGCCGTGAACGGCGGTCATAATACACCACACTGTAAAGCTGTCCGGCGCCGTCCCCGGCCAAGCCCGTCACGCTGCCCGTAAGCATTCCCCGGGCATCGGATTTGGTGCCGTATCCGGAGGACTCCATGGAACTGTCGTAGGCATAGGCGGGGAAACCGTTCTTGCCAAGAAAGTCATAGTTGTCGTAGTAGTTCACTGTGAGCAGCCTGCTTCCCGAAAGTGCACGGACGGTTCCACCCACTTTCACGGCATATCCCTTATAGCTTCCGCTGCCCGTGAATTCCGCTTCCACCGCACTTCCGTCCACCGGCAGGGGCTCGGAGCAGAGGCCGGAAAGCACTGTACGGCCCAAAGCGTCGGGAATGGTGAAGCGCCATCTGCCTTGTCCCTTCAAGTTGCCGTCCTGCACGAAAATCAGACGGTCGGCCTTGTCGTAGACATAGCGCACGGCATCACATCCGGGCAGCTTCCTCCACACGCAGCGGTCGCGGCTGTCGTACTGATAGCAATAGGCCAGTGCATCCTTTCCTGTGAGATTCCCTCGTCCCGCAGGCGCGAGGGAAGGACGAAACGGAGATTGTCCCGGTTGTCGTAGACATAGTAGGTGTCGTGGTTGTCGCTTCCGATGACCCGGCGCTGCAATACCATACGTCCCAGCTTGTCGGTGAATAGGCAGGAAACGTTCCTGTCCTCGTCCGTGGTGCGCACAATGTAAAGATTGCCCGAAGAGCAGTTCCCTGATTTGGAAAGCGTGGCGTTCCTACCTGTCCCGTTCACTTTATAGGCTATGCGGTTCAATAAAGCTCCGCCCGGAACGTTCGTCAGGTATGAAATAAAATTCCCTGCTTATAGAGATGGGGCAATATAAGCAGGGAATCATTTGGCTTATCGAAGCAGGAGATTCTAATATTCAGAAGCAGCGGATGAAGAACATCCGCTGCGACAAAAAATCAGTACAAAGATAGCTCAATTGGTATTTGGTATTTTAATCTCATATCCAAATACTCTTGCCAACTCAAAGGTCCCAATACAACATCGTTTGTTTTTAAAATTATCCAATAGAATAAACTATCGTTTGTTCCATATTCATATTTTCTTTTGTATAAAGGTTCTTGAGGATATTTAGGCTTCTGTTTTGCAATAATATATTCATCGTTATAGATATAGTCAAGTACAGTTGCCGGTATTTCTCCACCATTGAAATTTTGACAAAGAATATCTTTTATATTCTCTCCTTCATCTCTATAAAAATATCCATTTCCTAAGTTCTTAATAGAATCAGAAATGCAACTTTGAATAAATAAACTACAAAGCAAATGTAGAACAATACATCCCTTTTTCATATCTCTTCATATTATTTTATCCAAGGTAAAAATGGTGTCAGTTTAGCACTTCCATAAATATTTATTTCATATGGTTGTCCCCTTCCTGCAACCCTATTTCCTATAATAGTTTCTATATTTCTTCCCCAATTCAATGGATTCCGACCATTGTGCATTTCAAAATCATATTTATCAGAAAAAGCTCTTACTGAATGATTCGGATATCGTTTTAAAGTAACGTTTCCGTATACTAATCCATCATTTAAGGAGCCACTATGCAACAATAAATTAAAACTTTTTATTTCTCTCACATATTTTTCTCCTAAAGAGTATATCCCTGATAAATCTATTTTTGCTAAAGATGTGAATAGAGGTTGTCCTTTCCCTTCCCTATACCATTTATTAGCTTCCTCCAAGGTCAAATATCCATCATAATCCGGTCTGTCTTTAAGACTTGTATAACTCTCCAAGTAGTTAGAGCGCGCTTCTTCATCTGCCAATCCATTATACCCTAAACTATGGCTTAGTGCCTCTTCATGAGACATGCCTTGTTTAAAGTTTGACTTGTTCATAATAATGGCCTCTCCTTGCAGACCTTCATCATCTGTACCAATCAACTTACCTTCTTCGTCATAAATCGGACTTATGGACATACCTGTCGGATCAATATAGCGTACGGAATTATTACTACAATATGCATACATCCCTATCGAATAATACTTCTCCGCCAGAGGGTCAACAGTCGTAAACCGTCCCAGTACCGCATCATAATGCCTTGCTCCATAGTCATACCAATTCAGTCCTTTCTTCGTGTCATATTCCTTGCCGTTATACTTATAAGGCTGGACATTCGTAGTACTTGCAAATACCCCTCCGAAGGGATAGTAATGGTTCGTTTCCTCTACAGTGCCTGACTGGTTGACAACTACCCGGTTGTTCCCCTGATGGTCTTTCAGATAGTAGTGATACTGCTGAGTTCCGGTCAGGTTGACATAGCCCTCTTCGGTAAGAAGCATCTTCTGCACTCCGTTTTCATAGACCACATTTCCGCAGTAATCGGTAGTGGTGGTAGCGCTGCCTATCTTATGGACTGTTCTTAGCTTTGTGCCGTCAGCTCCATAGGTATAGGTAATTGTACTTCCGTCACTGAACGTCACCACACTTGGCAAATTTAAACAATTATACGATATGTTGGTAATTCCCTTGTTTAAATCTGCTGAATTCAACTTGCAAATGCAACTGAATTCTGGTTAATAATTTGTTTAAATTTTTCATTTGGTGTGAGGTATCCAAGTCTTTTACGAGGTCGATTATTGAGGATATTTTCTATCCTTTTAATCTGCTTATTGGTTATCTCACTAAAGTCCGTACCCTTTGGAATGTATTGCCTAATTAGTCCGTTAGTATTCTCATTAGCACCTCTCTCCCAAGAATGATATGGCTTACAAAAGTAGAAATCTAGTTCTAACTTTTGTGCTATTTCCTCGTGTTTTGCAAATTCTTTTCCATTATCAGCCGTAATAGTATAAATTAAGTTCTTTACTTTTCGTAGAGCCCAAGCGGTTACTTTAGCTACTGGGATGGCTTCTTTCCCTTGTAGTTTTCGTATCCAAACCCTACCTGTTAGTCTATCATTAATGGTAAGAATTGCACCCTTGTGATTCTTACCTATTATTGTATCTATCTCTAAATCTCCAAATCTCTCTTTGTTATCAACCACATTTGGACGCTCATCAATATCTACTCTGTTAGGGATAAATCCACGTCCTGCGTTCTTTGAGCCACGTTTAGCATACTTACGTCCCTGCCGCCTTAGATACTTGTGTAACGTGCCACCTTTTCGCTTCTCCTCCCATATCCAGCGATAAATAGTTTCGTGAGAGACCATTGGCTTATCCTCATTCTTGCTCCTACCTGCAATCTGTTCAGGGCTAAAACCTCTTTTTAAGAGCTTCTTAACCCTACGCTGCATCTGTAAGGTAAATAGCTCTTTACGTCTCTTATCTGCCTTGCGTTTATCTGCTTTGCGCTGTGCTAAATCCATAATATACTTACCACTACGCATATCACAATTACGCCTTAACTCTCGGCTTACAGTACTTTTATCTACTTCGATAGTCTTTGCTATCTCTATTTGTGTATAACCTATTTGCAACATCGCAAAAATGGTATATCTTTGTTCTACGGTTAAATGTTTCATATCTGCAACTAAATCTTTGGACGGACACAGGCGAAGATAGTAATATTTATCCATTCAGCAAAGCGAAGGAGAGTAACTCTCTCTTTCCTCTCTGAAAAAATATTGTATCTATTCCTATGCAACAATCATAAATTAAAAGTTGCATTTACAAGTTGAACTCAAGTCTTTAGTTAAATTCCCGTTAGCGTCGTAAGTGTATTCATTCGCCTGCTTCACGCCGTCCTTAAAACCAAAGCCGCCGTTGTAAGTGGAAACCGCTACCGCATCGTCCACGCGGTTCAACCGATTGCCCTTCAGCGTAAAAGTCAGGTTGTCTATCAGGCCGTAGGCAGAAGCTCCGGTCTGCCCGTAACGTTGCAATCCCTTGATGTTACCGTTCTTGTCATAGCCCGTCACATTCTCGCTGAAACGGTTGGCATTCGTATTGATGCCTGCCGTTTCCCCATAAATAGCATTCAGCATCCTATCCAGACCGTCGTAGGTGAACTTATAGCCGCGGACGGTGCTTTCATTGCCTGCCTTCCAAGTCATGCTGCTGATGCTGCCGTTGTACTTCGCTACTCCGTTTCCGGTGTTATAATACAGATTCTGCGTGAACTTGCTTCCGCTGACCCCCGTCAGCCAGTTGCGGATGTTGTAAGCATAGGTCTGCTTGTTGACGGCACTGCCATGCAGCGACTTCGACTGTAGACGCCCCAGGTCGTCATAGACATTGTTCACGAGCGTAACCTCTCCCAAAGCATCCAGCTTGTGCTTCACCGTCAATAACCGGCCTGCATGGTCATAGGAATATGTACGGACCTCCGTACGGACAGCCTTGCCTTGGGCAGTATGAACATGGCGCAACCTGGTAGGCTGGCCGGTAAAGTTATAGGCCGTGTATTCCGTTTCCTTGCCTCCCAGGGAATTGGAACCTTGCCGCTGGACGGGCCGTGAACGGCGGTCATAATACACCACACTGTAAAGCTGTCCGGCGCCGTCCCCGGCCAAGCCCGTCACGCTGCCCGTAAGCATTCCCCGGGCATCGGATTTGGTGCCGTATCCGGAGGACTCCATGGAACTGTCGTAGGCATAGGCAGGAAAACCGTTCTTGCCAAGAAAGTCATAGTTGTCGTAGTAGTTCACAGTGAGCAGCCTGCTTCCGGAAAGTTCACGGACGGTTCCACCCACTTTCACGGCATATCCCTTATAACTTCCGCTGCCCGTGAACTCCGCTTCTACCGGACTTCCGACCACCGGCAGGGTGTCCGAGCAGAGCCCGGAAAGCACTGTACGGCCCAGAGCGTCGGGAATGGTGAAGCGCCATCTGCCTTGTCCCTTCAGGTTGCCGTCCTGCACGAAAATCAGACGGTCGGCCTTGTCGTAGACATAGCGCACGGCATCACAGCCGGGCAGCTTCCTCCACACGCACCGGTCACGGCTGTCGTACCGATAGCAATAGGCCAGTGCATCCAGCTTGTCTTGTGAGATTCCCTCGTCCCGGATGCGCGGGGGAAGGACGAAGCGGAGATTGCCCCGGTTGTCGTAGACGTAGTAGGTGTCGTGGTTGTCGCTTCCAATGACCCAGCGCTGCAATACCATACGTCCCAGCTTGTCGGTAAACAGGTAGGAAACGTTCCCGTCCTCGTCCGTGGTGCATACCACACTGAGCTCTCCCGAAGCATAGCTGCCGGATTGCACCAATGCAGTGCCGCTCCCGCCCCCCCCTACCTTGTAGCGGATGCAGTCAAGCCGGTTGTCGCCCGTCCTGTTGGTCAGGTAGCTTGTCTGCACACGCTTCCGGTTGTCGTGCCACAGCTGGCCGGCACCATACTCCTCACAGACGCGTCGGTGTATGGGTTCCTCATAGGAAGACATGCCATAAGGAGCGGTGTCGCCGTAGTTCGTCCGTGCCTGTGCCGTGACAGAGGAGGGGGCGGTATATGCCCCGCCCGCACTGAAAGCCACCGGCAGCCAGTGCTTTTCCGGCACATCAAGGGAAGCGTACTCCTGCATGCTTATCAGATCCTTTCCCGCAGGCGAAGTGCGGTATTCCACCTGCTGCGCCGGGCGTCCCAATCCATCCATGTAACAGATGGAAACCTGCACGTTGCCGCTTTCGTAATTGCTGATTGTCCCGTTGTTGCAAGCCACGGAGGAAACCCCGTTGCGGGGAGTGAGCGTAGCCACATAATTCTTGTCCTTGCTGAACGAGACCGTTGCCGGACCGGAGCTTTGAGACTGCATTTCCAAAGAGATGCCCAAAGCGAATATCAATAGTATATATCTTAAAATCTTATTCATAGCCATGTTGTTTTAGGGATTGACATAATTATATTCATAGGATTGAAGCACTTTTCTGGACAGTCCTTCCAGCATCCAGACTTCTGACAGGCGGCCGAAGTTGTCGTATCCGTAGTAAGTGGTTGTTCCTGCCGGAGAAGTTTCTGTCAGCAACCCCACCTGGGGTTTATAGGTATAGGTGGTGACATGCGCCTTGCCCAATTTCGTCCTCAGTCCGTCTATCAGTGCCGTATCGGGACTGGAAGAGGAGGACAGTGATTCGGGAGCGGTGCCCAGGGCTGCCTTTACCTTTTCATACGTGGCATTCACGATTTTTGCCACCGGGTACATGCCTTGGTAGCTCCATAGGAAAACCATGTTTCCGGTTCCATCGACAGAGACATACAGAGGATTGCCGTAGCTGTCGTATTTGTGGCGCTGGCTGGCAGACAATACCACCTCTTGTACGCGGTACATCAAATCTTTTTTATAGGGGTCTTGTTCAAAATCATTTGTCTTGTATACATTCGATTCATAGGTGAATTCCGCCGTTCCCCCCGTCGGATATGTCACCCGCCTCAACTGGAATGCTTGTGCGAATGCCGGAGTGGGTTCGCGATCGGCACTGCCTCCATATTCCAAAATGACCGAATCAGACTTTTGATTGCTGTTACAGCAATAGGCAGGAATCAGACTTTTGTTGGCCGCACCATTATAATATCCCCAATGATCACGAGCTTCCGACAACTTGGTGGGTAGAGCGGCTTCGTTGTAGGAAAAGGAATAGACTTCCGGTGAAGCCACATTGCTTGCCGTATGTTTGAGTCCGGTCAGTTTCAGTCTTTTGGTATTCCAATCTTTCGTAAACATCTTGTTGTTCCATGTGGAGTTGTAATAAGCGCTGTTAGGCAGCCTGCGATTCAGTTCGTCAAGGGTAGGCACATCGAAGCCAATGTTGGCATTGGAAACAAAATATCCCTGAATCAACTCCCACTTGCTCAGATTGTTGCCTGCAGCGTCGTTGATGCGAACAGCCGACAAGCGCACTTCCGGACTGTAGTCCAACCGGTCTGTGGCATACTCAAAACTAATGCTGCCACCGGGATAACTGATTCTATCCAGATAGGGCACCTTGTAATAAGCCATATCCGCGGTGATATATTGTTCCATCCGACTGTCCTGAATATTGGCAAAAGAAGCCAAATGGAAATCCCTGGTTTTATAGCCGAATGTAACCACTGCTCCGGCCGTTGTCTTTATCCGCGTCAGGTAGAAAGCACTGGAATAGCTTTCTGCACGCGGACGGTCTGTGAAAAACGTCTGTTCAGTCTGTTCAAAACGGTATTCAGTGCCATCGGGGGTGGTCATGACCCAGCCGGCCAGTTTGGGATGGCCCATAGCATCGTTTTCCGTAAGAGGCGTAATCCGCACATTGTCTTCTCTTTCCTTCACTATGTGGCCCGAGTGAGAAAATATGAACTTTCCCGAATATCCCAAGAAGTGATAGTGGAAGACATCAGGAGCCAGTTCCGTACCGACACAACTGGCATAAGTATCGCTCGTCAAAGCTCTGTACAGCATTTCATGGGTCATACCTTGGGGTAGAGCGAACGGCAAGGAAGTGCCGGCTCCCTGCGTAAGATAAGTGTCGATATGATAGATGCCCGCAATGTCCTGGAGCTGGTTATCCGGGGAGTCATTGAAATAGCCCCACTCGCAGAAGTCCTGATAACGTCCTCTCACGGTATGGGTCACAACTCCGCCGGCATTCAATGTCCAGCCCAGCCCTACCCGAGTGGCCTCCTCATTTACCTTGATGCCCGAGGCATTGTAGGAAAGAGAGACGGGAAAGGAAAAATCTTTCAACTGGACGGTATAGAGGGGGATGGTAATATCCGGTACCCCTGTATAGCCGGACACCGGAAAATGTCCTGCCTTCAACATGCTTTGTGCATGAGGGGAAGGTGGAGTCACATTAGAGATAAGAATATTGTCTGACTGCGCAAACGTGGCAATTGCACACCATAGGCAGCAAAATAGGATATAAATTGTTCGCTTCATGTTTTTTTGTATTTCCTGATGAGTAAAAGTCTTAAGTTTCGTAAGTCCAATAATTGACTTTCAACAGAGGACTTGCGAAACTTGAACGAATGCTTTCTGTTTTTTTTCATAAAACTGCCCCGCTTGGTAGCTTTGTATACCAAGCTGTAAGCGGGGTAGTTGTCATCCGGAAAATCAGAGCGGCATCGCCTGCACCCCCAGCACACTGGCTATGGTAGCGATGATAGTACCCACAATTTTCAAGATGTCTTTCCAAGTTTCTTTACTTATTTTCATGATGTTCTGTGTTTTTAGACCCCTCGTTCCCCTAAAGGGGAAGGAGAATACTCCCGCCAATCCTGCGCGCGCTCAATCTTCAGGAGTATCCCCCTCCCCCTTCAGGGAGTCCTAGGGGGGATTAAAGTTCTTTACTGACCTCGAAACACGGGCACTGCTTCACCCACTCCCGTGGCTGCACCGTTCCGTCCCCGTCCAAATCCGGACTCAGGTCGCGGTGACCGCAGACACGGGCATTCCAGAACTGCTTCAGCAGCTGGTGTACCAGCAGCCGGAGTGCCGAACGCTGCTCCGGGGTGCGGGTATCTTTCGGATTCCCCATGGCATCCAGTCCACCCTCGTAGCAGATGCCGACGGAATGCTTGTTGTGGCCGCAGTTCCAGAGAGCGGGCCCCGAGCACAGTGCCGTCGCGCCGGATATAGTAGTGATAGCCCGTCGTGCGGAAGCCGCGACGGCGGTGCTCTGCCTCCAAAGCTTCGGGAGTGAGCGCATGGCCCTCCCGCGTGGCGCTGCAATGCACCACGATGTTGTTGATTTTTCGCATGAATGATGAATAGGGATTAAGAGTTAATGATTAAGAGATGTACGATTTGACGATGTACGATTGGGATTACTCCTCGTATCATAAATGCCTACACAGGCGCGGCTATTTAGCAGTACTAACTCCAATCGTACATCGTCAAATCGTAAATAATTTTATCCCAAAGGATTTTCGCCCTGGTCGCCGTCGTTGCCGCCCGAACCTGCCGTGTCCTGAAGGTCGAAGCGATGGCCATCGTGAAGTTCTCAATAAGGAAGAATATGATGATGTAGAGGGCGGCATTATCACCGGAAATTTCGTAAGAACACTCCTGACAAGAACTATTTAACAAGTAAATAGAGAAATTATGCAAATAAAAAACTTGTAATTTATTCTTTTATCTTATTTTTGCGATGCCATAGGCATAATAATAAGTATCCGGAAAAAACATGCTTATTCCATCCAATAGAACAAAGAGGGAGTGCATTCTTTCAAGGTTATGTTTTCTAGTGCTTTCAGTATGGGTGTCCCTACCTTCCGCAGCACAGAACAATCCCTACAAGATAGACGATGCACTCTACCCCATCTACCAACGGGCTTCCAGGCAGGCACGCCAGCAGGAGGGGTTGCTGGTGGCCGACACCTTGTATCAACAAGCTCTGAAACTCGGTGACAAAAAAGCACAATGCCTGGCATACATTATCCCTCTGCAGTTCTATATGTCCCAAAAAGACGACAGCAAGATAGAAAAGGCATCCACTGACCTGAAAGAGATTTCACGTGCCAATAACTATCTGCAATATTATTATTACGCTTGGAGCAGCGAAATAATTTACTTCCTGAACCAACAACGCTCATTGCTCGCCTTGCAGAAAGCGGAAAAAATGAAAAAGCAAGCTTTTGCCGACAGATACCCTTACGGTATCTTCAGCTGTATTCGAACCATGGGCCATATCTACAAATCACGCGGAAACTTCGACCTCTCCGCCCAATACTATCAGGAAGCCTTGGACTATATGCTGAAGAATATGCCCGACCAGGACCCCAGCCAACTATACTCAAGCCTTGCCGAATATTACCGTAACACCCAAAAAGATTACGCCACCGCACTGGACTATTGCGAAAAAGCCTTGAAGAGCGCCAAAACAGAACGGAACATAGCCCAAGCCATGATAGAGAAATGCCTGGTACTATTCCGACAGGGGCGTATAGATGAATTCAACGACTGCTATAAAGAAGCCGTGCAAATGGCGGACCGTTGCAAGCTCTCTGCCAACGTTTCCCTACTGATAGCCCACATCAGCAAGAACATACTGGACAAACAGTATGAGCAGGCCCATGCCCACGCTGACCAATTGTCCGAGAAAGGCTTGCAACAACATGCCTACATTTACGAATGCGCCAAAGACTATCCCAATGCCATCAAATATCTGAAAAAATATTACCAGCAGTTGGATTCGACAAACAATCTGCTGCAACTGTCGGACATCGCCGAACTGAACACCCAGATAGGCGCCGAACGCCTGAAAATAGAAAACATACAGGCCACCTCGCGCTACCGCATCACTCTTTTCAGCATTGTCACCGGCTTTTTACTGTTATCTCTGCTTTTCCTAATGCTCTACCTCCACCGCAAACGTAAAGTCAACCTCGAACTATGCCACAAGAACGAGGAACTTTCCGAAGCGCGCGACCAAGCCGAAGCAGCCAACAAGGCAAAGAGCATCTTCCTGCAGAACATGAGTCACGAAATACGGACACCGCTCAACTCTATCGTGGGCTTCTCACAACTCATCACTTCCCCCGACACGAACCTTTCCCAAGAGGAAAGGCAGGATTTCTGCCATCTCATACAGCACAATTCCGACCTCCTCCTCACACTGGTGGAGGACATCCTCAGCGCAGCCGAGTTGGAAAGCAACAGATACACCATGAAGATAGCGCCGCACAGTTGCAACAAACTCTGCCGGGAAGCCATAACCACCGTTGAACACCGCACGCCCGAAGGCGTGAAGCTCTACTACACCTCCGAAGTGGACGACTGCTACGAACTGAGCACCGACGGGCAACGTGTGTGCCAGATACTCATCAACTTCCTTACCAATGCCGAGAAACACACCACACAAGGCGAAATCCGCCTGCACTGCTCCCTCACAGAGCATCCCGGATACGTCACCTTCTCCGTCACCGATACCGGTACCGGCATTCCCCCGGAATACTCGGAAACCATCTTCGAACGCTTTGAAAAGGCCGACAACTTCGAGCAAGGCACCGGCCTGGGACTCAATATCTGCCGCCTCATCGCCGAACGACTGAAAGGGAAAGTGCTGCTGGACAAGGAGTACAAGGAGGGGGCAAGGTTCGTGTTTGTACTGCCGGTGGAGGAAAAAAATAAGAGTTATCTCAAAACTTGAAAGAATAGGTCAGCGAAGGGACGATGCCATAAAGATACAGTTTATAGATACGCCCGTTTCCTACAGAAAAGTGCCCCTGCCTCCCTGCATAAATAGAGAACACATTTTTCCGGCTATAAGCATTGATGATGGAAAGGCTCAAGCTACGGTCTTGCCTGATACGCCACGTTGCCGAAAAGTCCAACTGGTGGAAAGCCGGGGCACGATAACCATTCCGGTCAGAATAAATATAGACCAGTACATGTTCCGATTCATACTTTCCAACGGGAAGCGTAAGATTCATCCCCGATGCATAGGAGAAAGTGGAAGACAGAGACCAATGTCTGTTCATTTCCCAGTTTACGAACAATTTCAGGTTATGGGGACGGTCGTACACCGGTCGGTACTCCTCTCCTCCTATACGGTTACGCGCACGCGAGAGAGTATAACTAATCCATCCGGTCACGGCTCCTTTATTCTTTGACAAATAGAATTCCAATCCACACCCTCTGGCAGAACCGGTTTCGACTTCATCCTCTATCCGGTCGTTCTGAAAAATATCGGCATTTTTCCTATAATCTACCACATGGTTTGTTCGGCGCATATATGCCTCCAGTGACAATGTATATTCCTTATCAGGGAAATTGTATTCATATCCCAATGCCAGTTGGCGCATGACGGAGGGCTTCAACAGTGCATTGGCAGGCATCCACATGTCCGAGGGGATACCTACTGAAGAGGTGGTAAGCATGTGTATGCTCTGTGCCGCCTGTGTATACGATGCGGAAAACCGGTGCGAGGCATTCGGAATAAAAGAGAGTTCGGCACGGGGTTCGGGCATCACAAATGTCTTGGCTGCATAATAGGTAGAGGCCGGTGCATGCAATACGGACAGCCTAACCCCGGCATTCAGAAGAAAACGGGGCAGGAATTTATAATTTGCCTCGGCATACAATGCCGCATCCCACAAACTCTTGCGCGACATTTCCGAAGGAGTGATGTTAGAATCCTTACCGGACTTGCCCACCTCACCGGGCATCGTAGTGAAATAATGCAGGTTCACCCCTCCCTTCAAGGTCAGCAGATTGTTCTGATACCTCTCCCAATCCGACTTCAACTGATACGACTGCATGTTCGACTTCCACACATATCTCAATCCGTCCGACAACGATTTGTACTTATAATAATAGTTGCTGAAGACAGCGCTTGTATTCACATTTGTCTTATCATTCAGTATATGATTCCAACGTATCGTAGCCGTAGCATTTCCCCAATCCATCCCATAGCCTTTCACCAGCTTGTTGAACACGGTATGGTCGCCTCCGCTATACAAGGAAAAGAACATACGATTTCGAGCATCCAGCGTTCTGTTCACTTTGGCATTGACATCATAAAACCACATCTGCGGTTTCGACGTCAGGTTACTTCCCAACAGTCCGGCTACTACACCCGGATATCCAAACCGGCCGGAAACCAGATAAGACCCCTCTTTCTTCTTCAAAGGTCCCTCCAACAACACTTTCGAGGCTATCAGCCCCAAGCTGGCACTCCGTTCACGTTCCTTGCTGTTACCTTCGCGCATACGCACGTCTATGACGGATGAAGAACGACCGCCATACTTCAGCGGGAAGAACGATTTGTACAAGTTCACCTCACGGATAGCATCGTTGTTGAACACCGAAAAGAAGGACAATACATGACTGGGGTTATAAACTACAGCCTCATCCAGCAAGACCAGATTTCCCCATTGGTTACTACCCCGTACAGAAATATTGTTTGTCCCTTCATTGCCACTCTGCACTCCGGGCAGAAACTGCAATGACTTCATCAAATCCGGTTCCCCTCCCACAGATGGCAATGCTTGTATTTCCTTTGCTTCCAAAGCAAATTGTCCGCTATGCTTGCGGCTTCCCACTATCTCGATACCTTTCAGCCAATAATCATCGGGAGTCAATGCGATATTCACCACCGTATTTCCTGATAAAGTCAAGGTATCTCTCCAAGTAACATACCCCAACATGGAACATTGCAATATACATTCCCTTTTGGGAAGTGATATGGAATAAAGTCCGTAAGCATTGGTTGCCATCCCCGTTCCCGACCTTCGTTCCAGCACATTGGCATCCGAAAGAATCTCACCCGTTTTGGCATCCGTCACACATCCTCGTACAACGGCCTTTTGAGCAACCACTGCCTGACAACTCAAAAACAAAATACAGAAATAAATCAGCAACAGTTTCATTAATTTTATCTTCTTACGATTACAAAAAAGAACGCATCATCTTTCCCCCGTTGCAATACCTTTTTCGGAAACCGCACTCACACGGAAGCAGCCATACGCCCCGCCGCTTATATTGCTGCCCACCGATGACGGTGCAGGTGTATAAGCGCCACCATCCGACCGGAACTGGCGTATCATCTGGTCGAAAACGTCATAACAACTCTTGGATATGGTCTGAGCCCATACATATACAGAATCTCCCATGGGATAATCCCAACCCGGAGGATAACCCAGAGGATTTTCTCCGTCGTCAATCAGAAAATCAACCACATTCTCTTCAAGATACTCATCGCTCAAGATAGAATACTCCCAAAAGGTATTGGAGCCCAACAAAGAGTGAGGGCGCGAAAAAGAAAAATGCTTGTAAGTACGCGAATATAACCGGAACAAATAATAGTTATCTACCTCAGACGGATTAGTGAAACTTATACATGGCGCCCACCTGCCTCCTTTTTCATTAAAGTCGAAATATTTCAGCTTCAAATCAGTAATGACAAGTGCAGGCTCCATCTTCTGGACATCGGACTGATAATGCTTACCATCGTGATAAATATCCAATTGATAAGAATGACCTTCTATGCCATAAATTTTGGTAGTGACATACATACCCCTGCCAGAACCATTATCATACATGAGGTTCACTCTTTCGCGAGTATTCTTCTTTAAATGATAATCATAAAAATCATAAAACACTCCACCGTAATCACCATACGGATAAAGCACCTGCATAGTATCTCTGATACCTTCAGTAAGGTCCGTAACAATCATCACAGCATCTTCTATACCCTCATAGGCATAATCTTCAGCCGACATCAATGCCGGTTCCCTCAAAAGAAAGAAATAAGGGGGATTTTCGTTTGTAATTACTCCATTAAATACAATTCCCTCAAGCATAGAATCGGGGATATTGACATCAAACACTTCCTCACAACTTGCAAGCAGGAGAGAAAGGCCGGCCAGAAATGTAATTGTAAGGTATCTTACCATCGGCATCAGAGTTTATCTGTTTTGTAATTCTTGGTCTAAGAGTCTAGTCAGTTCCTCATACGAATTTGTGATGTATACTAGTCTGTCATTAATGATAATGGTAGGAGTGGCAAAAAGCCCCCGTTCCATCAACTTATTGATAGCATGGTTTACCTTATCATAATTTGGAGCAGACAACAACTCTTGTTTATATGCTTCTAAGTCTAAACCCAAATTTGTGGCTATATTAAAAATAAAAGATGAATCTACCAAAGCTTCGTGTTCAAAAATAGCATCGTGGAACTCCCAGAATTTACCATACCTGGAAGCAGCCTCGCACGATAAGGATGCAAGGGTAGGCTCATCAGCAAAATTGATGAATCCAAACTTTACCCGCTCCTTGTATTTATCATAAATCCGCCTCAATGTCTTTTCAAAATCAACACAACGTTTGCAGTCAAAGTCGGAAGCAACAATGAAAGTTGTAGCAGCATTCAGATTGCCCCTATAGCGCACGTTCAAATCACCAACAACACATTTGGGCTGTTTAGGAGGATAAAAGTATCTTTTAACTTGCGCCTTATTATACAATGAATCTGCCAAATGCTGAATGATAGCTGCACGAATATCATTCTTCACAGAAATAGTTCCTTCAATACTTTCTGAAGAAATCTTGTTTAATCTCTCCCTTGAATGGAGAATTCGCTCATTTACAGAACCATACACCGCAAGCAGGCTGTCTTCTTTAATGCTCATCACCTTTTCTATATAGTCATTCAAAAAAGTCTCGAAAGTTTTTCCTGCAACGGTGGCTTCTTGCTCTATCAACTTTTGTTTAATCAAGTCTTCCAAAGCCTTCATCTTTATCTCATAAGCCGTATTAAGCAAATCAAAAGTCTCTTGGGTAGTTAATTGAGACAGCTCGGAAGAATAAACTTTATGTCCATTCACTTCTGCCACAATGCTCTTGTCCCAGTTGGAACAAGAGCATAAAAGAAGTAAACAGCAAAATATTTGATATTTCATATTATTACGGTCTTGGTATAGGGGTTCCAAAATTAGGATGGAATATATTATTCAATGCAAAACCTTTGTTTGTGTTTAATAAAACATAATATCTTGTGTTGTCTGTAGCATTAATTCCATACATGCCTTGGTCACCAGACAATTTATCTTTGTATGTATATCCCTTATAGGATTTAAGCCAGTTTTTATTGCTGGAATCTTCGTCATCAACATAAATCATGCCTAAGTCCTCAATAGTATAGGCATAAGCTAAAACTCCATACTTAATAGAATTTCGAGGACCAACTCCAGGAATATAGCCCCATTGATTGCGAGGATAAGGAGGGTAAGCCCAGGCTAATGCTGCATTAGAATTCACGACAGTATACCCTCCAAGCTGATCAATTCTTTGGTATTCAGGATGTGTGCTATCAATTATTTTATTATCAGTATGCTTATCATCACAATCATGATAACGAACAAGTATATCCATTGTACCACCAAACTGACTGTAATTTATATGGTCAACAAGAAAAACTCCTCCAGGATAATATTGAGTTGCTTCCGTCAAGCAGAATTTGAAACGGACATTGCCATTATTATCTACAAACGTATCTCCTACATAACCTTCAATCTTAGAATTCTGTCTTGTATCTTCTGCATCAAGATAAAGTGTCAGTTCTTTATAAGTCCCACATGACTCTACTTTGAACACCCCTACTACATCAGTAGTTCCAGTGTAAGTAGTTCTCATTACTCTTTCTTTAGCAACAGACTGTCTATTCATTAATTCCTGCTCGTACTCATCCATCAAAGCCTAAATAACTTGTTCATCGGCTACAGTCTCAATTTTTGCCGTATCCCCCTCCTCATTAATTGCTCTGGTTGATAGCTCATAATCTTCAGCAGCTTTAGCAAGCTCCGCATCATTTTCCAACAAATCGTAGCTGTTACTGCATGAGTAACAAGCCAGCGCACCTAAAAAGGCGAACAGCAAATGTTTCTTCATTTTTTCTTAAATATAATGTTAGTAAATAAAATCCCCGTATAAAACGGTATCTCCGATAGTAATTTCTAAGCGATACTCTTCTCCTTCATTTAATAAGCCTGCTAAATTTAGTATTATCTCAAAAGTAGAGTATGAATCAGAAAAGATGGTTTCATTAGTAAAAAGGTTGGTAACTGAAACCTTGACATCAGCAAAGCCATTCTGAGAAGTTATCATAATTGATTCTGAATTAGAATCGAATAATGCAGAAGCCTCTAAGATAGCAGAACGTGTTCCTTTACTATTTGTAGTAGAAGAAGCTACAATTTTTTCAAGATCTATCTTTTTCGGTCGTTTCTGAGACATTGCATTTATATTCATACAAGTAAATGCAAATAGACACAATAGTAGTTTTCTTGTTCTCATTATTAATTAAGTTATTAAAAGTTTAATACTGCAAATAACTTAATCTTTTATAAGAAAGCCTACAAAAAAGAGGTAACAGTGGTAACAGAGCAATGTAACAGAAGTAACAAATCCATCATAATACGCTATTTATCAATAGTCAAACATACGATTGAACAGTTCTTCATCAATTTTATTCTTGATACGGCTCTTTCTCGTTTTTATAGCGTCCGAAGAGACATCCAGTATACATAAAACAATAAATTTGGAACAACGGAGCAAAGACAATATACAATAAAGCAAATCATCATTAGTCAAACCGGGATAGTGTTCCTTCAAATCTTTCATGACATCGGCAAAAGTCTTTCTTATATCACTCACCATCACTTGCCTATAAGTATCTGCAATCGAAACCTGCATTTTAGCAGTTGCTTTCTTCAATTCATCAAGTTTTCTACTTCCCTCGGTGGTTCTAAATATAGAAACACAGATACTGAATCGTTCCTCCTCCAATTTGTGTAATTCTGCTACTTTCGTATTAGAAGCTGATTCAGGAATTTCATTCAAAAGCATCACCTCCGCACGGTTTTCCATCAAGCGCTGCTGCAAAGCCATATACTCCTTTTTCCTACGGGCATCACGCCACAGATAAACAATGACCAATACAAACATGAATAACAAAAAAAGAACCGCCAAGCCTGCAACTATCCGTTGATTTCTGACAGACAATTCACGTTTATGAAGTTCTATTAAATGATTATCCATCAGTTCATCAAGTTCTGCACGATAATTCATCATTTGAATGGAGTCATAGAAAAGAATGAAAGAGTCAACATATACAGTAGCATTTTCCCAATCCTTCATTTTTTTATATCCTTCAAACAAATGATTATAAGACGATGTCTTTACATATATATTAGAAGACCTTGCTCCAATTTTCCAATAATAAACAGCAGAATCATTCCGATTTAAGGAATTTAGAATATCCCCCTTTATAGAACAAGCCGATGTATAATCTTCCTCAACGGTCAAATAGGGTAAAGCTTTTGAAAGAGCCGATTCCGCCTCCATATACCGCCCCAACTCATTATAAAGCCCCGCTATGTTTTTATAAATAAGGGATAAACACTCATTGTCTTGCAGCGAGGATGCAATTTTTAAAGCTTGTTGATAGTAACAAAGCGCACTATCCAATTGATATTCCAACAAAAAGGTATTTCCAATATCTCTTAATGCATAAAAAGAACGTGCAGAATCCTTCACTGCACATAAATTATATCCCTTCCGATACATTTCCCTTGCCGTAGAATGTAAATCTTGCTCATTATAACAGTTCCCCAAATGGCTGTACAGCATCGCCACGAATATAGAGTCTTTCTTTGGCATCAGTTCCAGCGACTTCAGATAGAGGCTTATCGCCTTCGGAAACTCTTTATTTTCCATATAGACACATCCCCAATAGAAATATGCTTGCGCCAGCCGTTCCTGCTTTCCGCCTCCTTCGTAATAGTCTACCGCTATCTGTATCAGCGAATCGTTCTCCAGCAGCACACAACTCTTGTATCGGGCTTGCGTCAGCAGCAACGCATACAAGGCGCGTTCTTCTCCCCGCAACTCGCGGGAATCCGGTATCTGTTCCAACACCAGCAAAGCACTGTCGGGATTGCTCCACATCATGGAATCTGCTGCCACGAGCATGGAACGTGCAGAAGTGACTTCCTCCTTGCACGACTGGCACAGCACAGAAGTTACTAAAAAGAAGGAAAAAGCAAGCAAAAGGTATCTCATAGGCAGCCCTATATTCGTTGTTGTTCACAAAGGTACACTATTTAGAGGAGATTACTGTACACATTCCATGCACATTTTGCAGGTAAGCTACGAATGCAATGGCAAAATTGCTTGTAAAATAAGGAAAAGAGAGAAGAAGAATCGCTTGTTGATAAACCACCATGCCCCCGTGACGAGCAAAAACACGAAAGCCACCTCTTCTGCATATACCGATATTCCGGAGATGCAGAAGGGCAGCCTTCTATATAAATAGCCGTAAAGCTATGCTGATTATAAACCGAATGCGGCTTTCACCTTGTCCACATAGTCCAGCTTCTCCCAGGTGAAGAGTTCCACTTCAATGTCCTTGTTGCCTTCGTAGCGGCTCTTGAAATGCTTGACGATGGTCTGCGGCTCGCGGCCCATGTGTCCGTAGGCGGCAGTCTCCTGATAGATGGGGTTGCGCAGTTTCAGGCGGTCTTCTATTGCCTTGGGGCGAAGGTCGAACAGCTCGTCAATCTTACGGGCAATCTCACCGTCGCTCATATTGACGTGGCTGCGGCCATAAGTATCTACGAAAATATTGATGGGGCGTGCCACACCGATGGCGTAACTTACCTGCACCAGCATTTCGTCGGCAACGCCGGCAGCTACCAGATTCTTGGCAATGTGGCGGGCTGCATAAGCTGCGCTGCGGTCTACCTTAGAGGGGTCCTTTCCGGAGAAAGCGCCGCCGCCGTGGGCACCCTTGCCACCGTAGGTATCTACGATAATCTTGCGTCCCGTCAGCCCGGTGTCACCGTGAGGACCACCGATTACGAACTTGCCCGTGGGGTTGACGTGGTATGTGATATGGTCGTTGAACAGTGCCAGCACCTTTTCATGATGGATGGAAGCAATGACACGCGGCATCAGAATCTCGATTACATCCCGGCGGATTTGGGCGAGCATTTCCTCGTCGGCCTTCAGCTGGGCGGCATCACTGTCGTCGGCAGGCTGGACGAAGTCGTCGTGCTGGGTGGAGACTACGATGGTGTCGATGCGTACCGGCGTGCCGTTGTCATCATATTCGATGGTAACCTGGCTCTTGGCGTCGGGACGGAGGTAGGTCATCACCTTGCCTTCGCGACGGACATCTGCCAGCACTTGCAGGATGCGGTGTGCAAGGTCCAGTGAAAGCGGCATGTAATTCTCCGTTTCGTTGGTGGCGTAGCCGAACATCATTCCCTGGTCTCCGGCACCTTGTTCCATGGGGTCCTGTCGCTCCACGCCGCGGTTGATGTCGGGGCTCTGCTCGTGGATGGCGCTCAGCACGCCGCACGAATTGCTCTCGAACATATACTCGCCTTTGGTATAGCCGATTTTCTTGATTACTTCGCGTGCGATGAGAGGCATGTCAACGTACGCTTTGGTTTTCACTTCTCCAGCCAGCACTACCTGACCGGTAGTAACCAGAGTTTCGCAAGCTACTTTCGAACTGGGGTCGTAGGCCAACAGTTTGTCAAGCACAGCGTCCGATATTTGATCGGCCACTTTGTCGGGGTGTCCTTCAGACACCGATTCGGATGTGAATAAATATCCCATTTCAGTTGAGAATTGATAGTTGATAATTGATAATTCAACGAATGGCGGAAGGAGGTGTGTGGAGTAGATGCATCCGGCACACAAACGTGCCGTCAGAAAAGGATGTGTTTTAGCATTTTTTTCTGTGGTTGCAAGCTACTCAAATCTCTCCACATATCGTTTTCGGGGGCAAAGATAGTGCAAACCGAACGCAGAACAAAATGAACTTGTTCATTTTTTATGCTGAGGTACAGCCTATCTTCGCTTTTCGGAGGCAAAGATAAAAAAGAAATCTTGTATCTGCGCTACAGATAGCAGAGATTAACACTGATTTTGCAACAATTCCCCGATTGTCTTTCCCAATACCGGGTGCACCACGCCTAAAGCAATCTCCACCAACGGCTCCATCACGAAACGGCGTTCCTGCATCAGCGGATGAGGAAGTTTCAGTTCGGGCGTATCCAGCAAAACGGGAGTACCGTCATCGGCAAAACAAAGCAGCAGGTCGATGTCTATCACACGGTCGCTATACACTGCATTGACAGACTTATGCGTACGCCCCATCTCCCGCTCGATTTCCTGCGTCGTTTGCAACACCTCCAAAGGTGCCAAAGCAGTGTCTACGCAGAGTGCGGCATTCAGAAAAGTATTATCGGAAGAAAAGCCCCACGGGGCAGTAGCATAAAAAGCAGATAGGGAAATCACTTCCCCTATCTGCTTTCTTATCTTTTGGACGGCCATGCGGAGGTTCTGCTCCTTATCGCCGAGATTGGTACCAAGACTGAAATAAACAACCATAATTACCTGTCTGTAATCAGCATCGCATCTCCATACGTACCAAAGCGGTACTCTTCCTTCAATGCCACATTGTATGCCTCCATCCCCTGCTCGTAACCGCCGAAAGCGGCAACAATCATCAGCAGGGTACTGAGCGGCATGTGGAAGTTGGATATCATGGCATTGGCCACGGTAAAGTCGTACGGCGGGAAGATGAACTTGTTGGTCCAACCCGCGTATTCCTTCAAATGTCCGTCGGTGCTGACGGTGCTCTCGATGGCACGCATCACGGTGGTACCTACGGCACAGACTTGGCGGTTCAGGTCTTTGGCATGGTTCACAATCCGCACGGCTTCCTCGTTCACAATCATCTGCTCGGAGTCTGTCTTGTGCTTGGTGAGGTCTTCCACATCAATGTCGCGGAAGTTACCCAAGCCGGCATGCAGGGTGATGTAGGCAAAGTCAATACCCTTGATTTCCATACGCTTCATCAGCTCGCGGCTGAAGTGCAGGCTGGCGGTAGGCGCCGTAACAGCTCCTTCGTTGCGTGCAAAAATAGACTGGAAACGTTCGGCATCGTCCGGCTCTACGGGACGGTTGATGATACTGTGGGGCAGCGGCGTTTCGCCCAGCGCATAGAGCGCCTTCTTGAACTCATCGTGCGGACCGTCGTAAAGGAAACGAAGCGTACGCCCGCGCGAAGTGGTGTTGTCGATAACCTCAGCCACCATGGAGTCGTCGTCACCGAAGTAGAGCTTATTGCCGATACGTATTTTACGGGCAGGGTCCACCAGTACATCCCACAACCGGAGCTCTTCGTTCAACTCACGCAACAAGAACACTTCAATACGCGCACCGGTCTTTTCCTTGTTACCGTACAAGCGGGCAGGGAAAACCTTGGTGTCGTTGAAGATAAACACATCTTTGTCATCAAAATAGTCCAGAACATCCTTGAACATCTTGTGCTCAATCTCACCCGTCTTACGGTGCAACACCAGCAGACGTGACTCGTCTCTGTACTTCGTGGGGTGCAAAGCTATCTTCTCTTCGGGAAGCTTGAATTTGAATTGCGACAGTTTCATAATTAGTTATGAGTTATAAGTTATGAGTTATTTATTATTTATATCAGTCTGTTTTAGTCATAAGAGGGTATGAGTTATCCGGCAGTATGCTACACTTCATAGCAAATAACTTATAACTCATAACTTATAACTAAATATCTATCTCCTGCGCCTCTATCCACTCTTTGAAATCGAGGGGATTGAGGCAGTCTGCCAGCCGGACGTCGCCTACACGGGTACGCTCCAAGGCGGTGAGGTGAGCGCCGCTCTGCAGGGCTTCGCCGATGTCACGTGCCAGGGCGCGGATATAAGTTCCTTTGCTGCATACTACGCGTACCTTTATCCACGGTTCGGCAATACCCAGCCCGTCGTCCAGCAGCTCTATCTCGTCGATGACGAGCAACTTGGGTTTCAGCTCTACCTCCTCTCCCTTGCGGGCAAGGTCGTAGGCACGTTTCCCGTTCACCATACATGCCGAGAAGGCGGGAGGCACTTGCTGTATCTCGCCGATGAACTTCTTCAGCGTCTCATCCACCAGTCCGCGGGTGATGTGCTCCGTGGGATAGGTGGCATCTATCTCATGTTCCAGGTCGTAAGAGGGAGTGGTGGCGCCCAACCGGATGGTGGCGACGTACTCCTTCGTGTGATACTGGAATTCCTCAATCCGTTTCGTGGCCTTGCCCGTACAGACTATCATCACCCCCGTAGCAAGCGGGTCGAGGGTACCGGCATGGCCTACTTTCAACTTCTTCTCCTTTATCCGCCGGCAGATGTGGTAACGCGCATGTCCCACAACCTTGAACGATGTCCATCCCAGCGGTTTATTGAAATAGAGGACTTCTCCTTCTTTAAAATTCATTGGCCTCTCCCCTAACCCCTCCTCGGTAGGGAGGGGGATAAAATGGTACAACTTAATATTTTTCTCTTATTGATTTCCGGAGTAATCAGTCTTTCCCCCACACAAGGAGGGGACTTTAGCTTAATATGAGCGTTATGACACCGGCTATCGCGCAATAGATGGCAAAATAAATCAGCTTGCCCTTCTTCACAATATTTATCATCCACTTGCAGGCCAGGCAGCCCGAAACAAAAGCAGCCAGGAAACCTACCACCAGCGAAAGCGTCGGAATATCCCCTGCAACCGCCTCACCTTTCATCATCTTCATTCCATCCAGCAGTGCCTCGCCCAGGATGGGAGGCATCACCATCAGGAAAGAGAACTGTGCCAGCTTCGCCTTGTTGTCGCCCAGCAACAGACCGGTTGCAATGGTGCTGCCCGAACGGGAAAGCCCCGGAAGCACCGCGCATGCTTGTGCCAGACCGATGATAAAGGCATCCTTCATGCTGATGTTCTCCTTCTGCTTCGGCTTATAATAATAGGAGAAAGACAGCAGCAGAGCTGTCAGCAGCAGGCAGCAGCCCACAACGACCAGTCCCGAACCGAAAATGGCCTCTACTTCGTCCTTGAAAAATACCCCCACAATGCCGATAGGTATCATGGATACCAGTATATTGATGACGTAACGTGTCTCCTCGTTCATCTGCCACTTGAACAGTCCCTTGAAAATCCAGTCAATCTCTTTCCAGAGTATCACCAGCGTACTGAACACCGTAGCCACATGTACCACTATCGTAAAAGCAAGATTCTCCTCTCCCTCAATACCGAACAATGCCGAACCTATGGCGAGGTGTCCGCTACTGCTCACCGGCAGATATTCGGTCAGTCCTTGAATAAGCCCAAGGATAAGCGCTTCAAACCATTCCAATTTGTTTAAGTTTTTAAGTTCTTGAGTTGCCGGAGGGGCTGTCCGGAAGCTCTGTTACTACTTTCTTTCTGATTATTTTTCAGACGCAGATAACGCAGATGACACGGATTTCTAATATTCCAATCTGCGTCATCTGTGTAATCCGCGTCTGAAAGTTTACTCCTCTGCACGACAGCTTTTAGGCTTGCGCAGCACGGCATATATCATGAACACAAACCCCAGCAGGCAAACTACCGGAGCCACCTTGATGCGTCTCACACTAAAAATGTCCGGCTCAAAGGTCGTCGGGGTAGACACGGGGCCGGTCATCAGAAGAAAACCAATGATAACCACCGCCATTCCGATGCCAAGCAGGATAAAATTGGTCTTATCAAAAGCGAATTTCTCTTTACTCATCTATACATTTACTATTTTACTATTTACAATTTACTATTTGGAGGCTGCGATAACAGTACTTTCTCTCTATGCACTTCAAGGCGTTAAATATAATACAGTGTGCTTGCCTTCATCCTCAGATATTTGTTGATGGAAAGCAAAGCGCACAGCCACGTAATAAGTACACCGAACACCAGCACGGCACCCGACACCAGCACCATCACCTCGGGCGTAATCACCTTGACCAACTCCGGTTCGTAGGACACCAGCCAATAGGCGGCTCCCCACAGAATGCTGTCGGCTATGAAAGCGGCCAGCACACCTATCCAGAAATTGCGCCGCAGAAACGGACGACGGATGAATGCCCAGCTTGCTCCCACCAGCTTCATGGTGTGGATAAGGAAACGCTTGGAATATATAGCCAGACGGATGGTGTTGTTTATCAGCGCAAAGGAGATAAACGTCAGTATCACAGCCAGCCCCAGCAGCATCAAGCTGATATTCCTTATATTATCGTTCACGGCATCTATCAAGTCTTTCTGGTAGAGCACTTCCTGGATATTGGTATTCTTTTTAATCAGTTTCTCTATTTTGGCGATGCTGTCCGAATTGGCATAGTCGGAATGCAGCTTGATTTCGATGGAGGCAGTGAAAGGATTGTAGCCGAGGAACTCTTGCGGGTCCGTACCCATCGCCTCAGTCTGCTCGCGGAGTGCCTGCTTCTTGGAAATGTATTCCGTCTGCTTCACAAAAGCCTCCTTGTCCAGCCTCTTCTGAAGCTTCAGGATGTCGCTCTCCTTCATGTCGTCACTGACAAGCACGGAGAAACTGATGTTCTCCTTGACGTACACGGAAAGATTATGAGCCGCGAGCACAAAGAATACAACCAGCCCCAACAGCAGTAACACCAGCGTCGTACTGATGCTGGACGTAATGAACTGCATGTCAAAATAGGATACCGAGTTATTCTTTGCTTTCATTATACCAATTATAAGTTACGAGTTACAAGCTACAAGTTATGTAAATCAGTCGCTATTAATCATTAATCCCTAATCCCTTTTCTCACCCTTTCTTCCTGAACACGTAAATCATGGAACTGCTGCGTTCCTTCTTCACCAACGCGCTGAACCAGGCCAGTGTACCGGTCACCATTCCCCGCAGGAAAGTACACGAGTGCCTCATGTGCTTTTCTGTCAGCATGGAGACGTAGAAGGCATCGAACGGCATGGGATGCCGCTCTGCCATGATGAAACCATGCTTGGAACCGAATTGCTGGATGGTGCCCGGTGTGAAGTGCCACAAATGGCGGGGCACATCGTAGGCAGCCCAGTAAGCCCCGTATTTCTTTGCGTCGAAAGAGGAGCAGTTGGGCACAGCTACAATCAGCACCCCCTTTTCAGTCAGCAGGGAGTGCAGGGTTTCCCACGTTTCGTTGAGGGGTTCCAGATGTTCCATGACATGCCATAGGGTGATGACATCGAAACTGCCCGGTGCAAAATCTTTCAATGCCGTATGGGGTTTCACATCCAGATTGAAGTGTTCTTTGGCAAAGGCACGCGCCTGCGCACTCTTTTCCACAGCTTCCACCTGCCAGCCGCGACGCTGCATGACATCGGCAAAGTAACCGGTCCCCGTACCCAAATCCAGCAGGCGGCCCTCCTTGCGGTGTGCTTCACGGAGCACAAGGCGTGCCTTGCGTCCCAGCATATAGTTGCGCACCCAATGGTACACGGAGTTCATCGCCCCCTTGCGGGTATCGGTATGTGATATGTAATCAGGAGTTTCGTAGTAACGACCGATTTCAGCCTCCACGGGAAAGTCTTGCGTGAAAAGGAAACCGCAATCCCGGCAGCGGCACAAGTGGAACATTTCGCCCGAGGCATAATGGTCTACACATGTCAGGGCACGCTCCAAATGCGTTCCACCACATAACGGACAAGCTTTTATAGTGAGTTTATTCATCGAACGTTCTGCCAATAAGGAAGTGCAGCCCGAATGAAACAGACCACACCATACCTAAATTTGGTGCAAAATAACAAATAAAAAGTGATTTATAGGGTTTCCATTAAGGAGATTTAAGAAAACAAACACTTGCTCCGGCCAGCTGGCGGAACGAATGACCAACTGTTCGATATTAAGCGGACAACTGTCCGATAATGAACAGTTTTCGAAAGCATCTATTCATTGATTATCAACAACTTAAATCTTTGGCATGGGAATTGACTATAATTAGGCGAAGGCGTTTGAGAAAAAGATTAGTTGGAATGCAACTTTTTAATCGGGAACAACGTCTAAAAGAAACAGAGTAAGTAACAACAATTAAAAATAAAGATTATGAAAACTACAAATTTATTCAAGGCAGTCGCATTCGTAGCAATGACTATCGTAAGCGTTATGAATACAGAAGTGAAAGCTCAGGAAAACAACTTCATCACCAATGAAGAAGTGAAAAACGAATTAGTAGTTGCCAAGACCATCTTTAAGCAAGACGGTGCACAACTTTACCGGCACATCCGTTATGAATACTCTTATGACGACCAGAAACGCCTGACCTGCAAGGAAGCCTCCAAGTGGGACGGTGCAAAAGACGAATGGACACCTTACTTTAAGATGACATACCAATATGGCAATGATGAAATCACCATGTCCTACGCACGTTGGAACGAGTCTCACAAGGCTTATGACAAAGACATGAAGAAAAGTGTGTATGAATTGAACGATGAAAACATGCCGGTAGCTTACAAACTCTACAATCAGGACGCGCCAAAGTCCGAATTGACCCTGGTAAGCTACAACAGGACTGACTACGTAGCGAATATTCTGGCCATGGCAGAATAAAATTTAAAGTTTATAATATGGAAAGCACGGGCCGTGAGGCTCGTGCTTTTATTCTATATACCGGTGTCATCATACTGATGTCATCGAGACTTTTCTATCCCGTCAGCCGGCTACCTCTTCTCCTTTCAGCGTAGCCGAACTGGATTCGGTAACCTTCACCATCACAAAATCGCCCACACGGTGCGTGCCACGGTCAAACACCACCACACGGTTCTGCTCCGTACGGCCGAACAACTGGTCGCGGCTGCGTTTGGAAACACCTTCCACCAGCACCTCGTACGTCTTGCCCACGCAACGGGCATTCGCCTCGGCAGAGAGACGGTTTTGCAAGGCGATGATTTCATTCAGACGGCGAATCTTCACCTCCTCGGGCACATCGTCCGGCAGATGCTTGGAAGCATGCGTACCGGGGCGTTCGCTGTACTTGAACATGAAGGCGGAATCGTATCCGCACTCCTCCATCAGCGAGAGGGAAAGCTGGTGGTCCTCCTCCGTCTCACTATGGAAACCGGAGAATATATCCGTAGATAAGCCACAATCGGGGATGATGCGGCGGATGGCTGCCACGCGGTCCATATACCACTCGCGGTCGTACTTGCGGTTCATCAGCTTCAGGATGCGGCTGCTCCCACTCTGCACCGGCAGGTGGATGTGCTTGCATACGTTGGGCATGTCGGCGATGACCTGGAGAGTTTCGTCGCTCATGTCTTTAGGGTGCGAGGTGGTGAAACGGATACGTACGCCCGGCGCTGCCTCTGCCACGGTGCGCAGCAGCATTGGGAAGGTAACCGTCTCTCCGTCCGGCTTCTCGAAGCGGTAGGAATTGACGTTCTGTCCCAGCAGGGTAACTTCCTTGTAACCCTTTGCCACGAGGTCGGCCACTTCATTGAGGATGCTTTCCACATCACGGCTGCGCTCGCGGCCACGGGTGTAGGGAACGATGCAGTAGGTACAGAAATTGTTGCAACCACGCATAATGGACACGAAGCCGGAGATGTGGTTTCCGCAGATGCGCGAGGGAATGACATCCCGATAGGTCTCTGTAGTGGAAAGCTCCACGTTGATGGCTTTCTCACCGGCCTCTACCGAGGCCATCAGTTCGGGCAGAGTAAGATAGGCATCCGGTCCCACCACCAAGTCCACATGATGGTTGGTGATTAAGTCGTCCTTCACACGCTCTGCCATACAGCCCAGCACACCCACTATCAAGCCGCGTTTCTTCTTCTTAAGCGAATGGAAGAATTCCAGACGGTTCAGAATCTTCTGCTCCGCATTGTCGCGGATAGAGCAGGTATTCATAAACACCGCATCGGCTTCCTCCAGGGTGTCGGCCACCGAATATCCCGCCATCTGCATGACGGATGCAATCACTTCACTGTCGGCCACATTCATCTGGCAGCCGTAAGTCTCGATAAACAACTTCTTGTTGTCATCAGCAGTTGCAGATTTAAAGTCTGCTCCCGTTACTTTTTCCATAATCAATTCGTTTAAAATCAGTTTATATCATAAGTTGGTATCTGTCATTCGGAGCGCAAAGATACTTCTTCCCTCCCAATAAACGGATGAAATGAAAGAAAAATGCCATTACAAGTTGTCAATCTGCGCCTTATCAGCTAATTAATGTTAAGAGAATAAACATTTTCCGAGTGTTAATTTGGCATAGAGCAAATTAATTCACAAATTTGTGGAATGAAAGAAACATTAGATTTTTTCATAGTTAAGGTTTAGGTTAAAAAAATTAAGGGGAGCTGTGAAGCTGCCCTTTTTTATTACCAATTCCTTGGCTGTAATCAGATTAAATAATAACTTTGCCCAAAAGCAAAGATAAGAGATAATTGCACTATCTTTGGGTGGAAAATCAAAAAGAATATGGAAGATGTCTTCAAGTTTCTGTTAGTTGCGGCTGTCATAGTAATCGGACTCGTCAAGCAGTTTAAGAAAGAAGCAGATAAAAACGCTGACAAGAGTCCCGACATACCTATGCCCGACGTCGACAACCCACTGCCCGAATACTGGGGCGGAGACACTTACGGAGGCTTTATTCCCGAAGGCCCCAAACCGACAGAAAAGCCCAAGCCGGTATCCAAACCGTCTGCCAAATCCAAGCACACTTCCATAAAGGCTTCCCCTCCCTCCCCGGCATCCCGTCCGCAGGAATCTGATGAAGCAATGTCCGAATACGGCATCCACTCGGCAGAAGAAGCGAGGAAAGCCATTATCTGGTCAGAAATACTTCAACGAAAATATTAAAGAACGGATAGTTTACAGTCGATAATTGCAGAACCAATTACGAGCCCCTTCAGAATCTTTACACGAAAAAATAACTATTTATATTATGGCACTCAATTACATTTCGGCAGCAGAAGCTGCGAGCCTCATCAAACATGGCTACAACATCGGCTTGAGCGGATTTACCCCCGCAGGAACAGCCAAAGCCGTTACGGCTGAATTAGCAAAAATCGCGGAAGCAGAACATGCAAAAGGAAACCCGTTCCAGATAGGTATCTTCACCGGTGCTTCTACCGGAGATTCCTGCGACGGTATCCTTTCACGCGCTAAAGCTATCCGCTACCGTGCTCCTTACACCACCAACGCCGATTTCCGCAAAGCCGTGAACAACGGTGAAATAGCCTACAACGACATCCACCTTTCACAGATGGCTCAGGAAGTCCGTTACGGTTTCATGGGAAAAGTGAATGTTGCCATCATCGAGGCATGCGAGGTTACTCCCGACGGTAAAATCTACCTGACGGCAGCCGGCGGTATCGCTCCGACTGTCTGCCGCCTAGCCGACCAGATTATCGTGGAACTGAATGCCGCCCACAGCAAGAGTGCCATGGGTCTGCACGACGTCTACGAACCCCTAGACCCTCCTTACCGCCGCGAAATCCCCATTTACAAGCCGAGCGACCGTATCGGCCTGCCCTACATCCAGGTAGACCCGAAAAAGATTGTCGGCGTAGTGGAGACCAACTGGCCGGACGAGGCACGTTCGTTTGCCGCCGCCGACCCGCTGACCGACAAAATCGGGCAGAACGTGGCCGACTTCCTTGCCGCCGACATGAAACGCGGAATCATTCCGCCTACCTTCCTGCCGTTGCAATCCGGTGTGGGCAACATTGCCAATGCCGTACTGGGCGCTTTGGGACGTGACAAGACCATCCCTGCTTTTGAAATGTACACAGAAGTTATCCAGAACTCCGTTATCGGACTTATCCGCGAAGGCCGCGTGAAATTCGGCAGCGCCTGCTCACTGACCGTAACGAACGACTGTCTGGAAGGTATCTACCAGGATATGGACTTCTTCCGCGACAAACTGGTGCTCCGTCCGTCGGAAATCTCTAACAGCCCGGAAGTGGTGCGCCGACTCGGTATCATCTCCATCAACACTGCCATCGAAGCCGACATCTACGGCAACGTGAACTCCACGCACATCGGCGGAACCAAGATGATGAACGGCATCGGCGGAAGCGGTGACTTCACCCGCAATGCCTATATCTCCATCTTCACTTGTCCGTCCGTTGCCAAGGAAGGTAAAATCTCGGCTATCGTGCCGATGGTTTCGCACATAGACCACACGGAACACGATGTCAATATCATCATCACCGAACAAGGTGTGGCCGACCTCCGCGGCAAGAGTCCGAAAGAGCGTGCACAAGCCATCATCGAAAACTGTGTCCATCCGGACTACAAGAACATACTGTGGGATTACCTGAAGCTGACCGACGGCAAATCACAAACTCCCCACGCTCTGCGCGCCGCACTGGCTATGCACGCTGAGCTGGCCAAAAGTGGAGACATGAAGAATGTAGACTGGGCACAGTATAAATAAACCGCTCCCTCAAAGGCGGAGAGAAACCGCCCGAAAGATATGCCGCGTTGCATGTATATTTCCGGTTTGCTGGATCTATATATGCAACGCGTTGCATATATAGATGGAACACGCTGCATCTATAGTTCCAACAACAAGCTATTTCAGTACCTACTACATCCCTGTATCAATTCCTGGCAAAACCTCCTTCTTACCGGTAAACTCACTATCTTTTGCTTCAGTTTCCTTTTCAGTTTCTTCAATCGATCTCTCACCGAGCCAACGCTTATCGTTCGCATTGAGTGAAAAACTGCAATAATTTGTCCAGAGAAATACTTGCCTCCATTTGATCCCTCCTATTCATTGAAAACGGGCTGCCTGGAATCACTTCCCGGACAGCCCTTCCTTCACATTTAAAGTGAAGATGCAGAGAGAGTAGTATGATGACACTCTATTCCTGACCTCCCCCTAACGCCTTGTAGAGGTTAATCAGGCTTTGTATTTCAGAAAATCGATTTGCCGTCTGTGCCAGTTGTGCGTTGAGCAATGTCTGCCGGGCGGTAAGCACCTCCAGATAGGTGGTGTTGCCATGCTCCATCAGCAGGGAAGTGCTGCGGGCAGCTGTCTGCAAGGAAGCTACCTGCTTGTCCAGCAGTTCGCTTTTGGATAGGCTTGTCTGCCAAGCAGTCAAGGCATCGTTCACCTCGCTGCCTGCATTCAGCAATGTCTGCTGGAAGGCAAGGGAAGCCTCCTCCTGCTGGGCACGGGCTATGCGGTACTGTGCAATGACCTGCCCGCGGGCAAAGAGCGGCTGCGTCAGCGAACCCACTGCCGAAGCCAGGAACTTGCCGGGATTCACAATCATTGAACCGGCGGAATTGGTCCAGCCCGCACTCCCACCCAGCGTAATGGAGGGATAGAAGGCGGAACGCGCCGCATTGGTACCGTAGAACGCCGCTTCCAGTGTCCGCTCGGCTGAGCGGACATCAGGACGGCAGGAAAGCAGCCGGACAGGAATCCCTATGGAAAAGTCCGCGGGGAACTGCTGCTCTGCCAGCACACCGCGCTCGTAATGACGGGGCGTCTCTGCCAGCAACAGCGCAAGGCTGTTCTCCACCTGGTTTATCTGTTCTTCCAAATCAAGCACGGAAGTCTGCACCTGATAGTATGTGGCCTCCATCTGCGACACGGCAGACTCATTAGCCATGCCCGCATTCATCAGGGCACGGGTGGAAGCAACGGTTTCCCGCCACGTCTCTTCGGTCTGCCTGGAGATGGCAAGCTGCTCGTCCAACATCAGTAAGGTATAGTAAGTATTGGCTATCCCGGCAATGAGTTGGGTGCGCACGGCCTGACGGTAGTCCCGGCTCTGCGCATAGAGTGCCTTCGACTGTTTCTTGGCATTACGCATACGACCGAAAATATCCAGTTCCCAACTGGCAGTGACGGGCAACGAATAGGTCTGCGTAGCCTTGTGAGTGTCAAAGCTGCTCACCGTGCCCTGCGGTGCAAGGGCAAAGGAGGGCAGAAAAGCAAGCTTTGCGGACAGCAAGGTGGCTTCGGCTTCCTCCACACGGAGTTGTGCCAACTGGTAGTCGGTATTGTTCTGTAGCCCTTGCCCGATGAGTGCCTGCAGATGCGGGTCGGTGAAAAGCTCGTGCCAGTCCATGCCGCCCAGGCCAAGGTCCAGGCTGTCTTCGGGAGCCACCGGAGAACCGTCGGTGCTCTCCGTAAAAGTGGCTATTTCTTCCCCGTAGAGGCCGTCGGGGACCTCGGTAGCGGGTTTGTATTTGGTGTACACGCCGCAACTGCTGAACAGCAAACCGGCGGCGGACAATAGGATGATATGTTTCTTCATTGTTCCAATCTGTTTTTATTTTATTTTCCTCAATCTTTCGCCCGTTCTGCCTCACTCTTCTGCTTTTCAAGCAATACCTGCATATCGGCTTCTTCCTCCATTGGCGGACGAACCTTCTCCTGCAAGTACTCAAAGATGATATAGAATACGGGAACCACAAATAGCAATGCCAATGTTCCTACAAGCATACCGCCTACTACACCCGTACCCAGCGAAGAGTTGCCGTTGGCACCCGCACCTCTCGAGAACATCAACGGAAGCATACCGAATATCATCGTCAGCACCGTCATCAGGATAGGACGCAGGCGGACCTGGGCGGCCGAGTAGGCCGATTCCACAATGCCCATTCCCTTGCGGCGCCGCTCGATGGCATACTCCGTAATCAGAATAGCTGTCTTGGCAAGCAGACCAATCAACATAATTACACCCGTCTGCAAATAGATGTTGTTCTCCAAGCCAAGGACTTTGGCAAAGAGGAACGAACCCATCAGCCCGAACGGTACGGAGAAGATGACCGCAAACGGCACCAGGAAGCTCTCGTAGAGACATGCCAGAATGAGATAGATAAGGAAGATACAGATGGCATAAATAAAGACAGTCTGCGCACCACCGGTATTGGCTTCCTCACGTGCCATACCTCCGTACTCGTAACCGTAGCCCAGCGGCAATGTCTGTTCCGCCACTTCCGCAATCACTTTCTGCACTTCACCGGACGAATATCCTTCTGCCGGATTCACGTTGGCAGAGATGGCGCTATACAGATTGAAGCGGTTGGCCGTCTCCGGACCAAGCACCCGATTCAATGTCACAAACTGGCTGACCGGAGCCATCTCCGTACCGTTGCGCACAAACATATTACCCAGTGCCTGTTCGTCCAGACGATATTCGGGCGATGCCTGCATCATGACGCGGTATACCTTACCGAACTGGTTGTAATTGGAGATATAAGCTCCACCGCAATAACTGCCCAACGCGTCGAGCACCACACTCGGCGAAATGCCCGCACGCTTACACTTGGCCGCATCTACATCTACCGATACCTGCGGGAAGTTCATAGCATAAGAGGTATACGCCATAGCCACCTCAGGACGCTGGTTCAGCGCACCCAGGAACTGTATCACTGCCTCGTAGAACGTTGCCATGTCACCGCCCGTTCTGTCCTGGAGGTTCAGCTCTAAGGAGTTACCCATACCGTAGCCCGGAATCATACCCGGCTGGAAGCTGAATATCTGCGCCTCCTTCACACCGTAGAACTGGGCATTGAGGCGTGCCACCACAGCATCGGACGTGTGTTCGCTCCCCTTTCGCTCACCCCAGTCCTTCAGACGGATGATGATGGTGCCGTAGGAAGTTCCCTGACCGGACATCAGCCCGTAGCCTGCCACCTTGGCATAGTGCTCTATCTCTGGTGTGCTCTTCAGAATATCCTCCAACTTGTTCATCACCTTCGTAGTTTCTTCCAGCGTGCTTCCCGGTGAGGTGCTGACGTTCACCATGATGACACCCTGGTCCTCCTGCGGCACAAGCCCTGTCTTGGTGGTGCTCATCAAGTAAACCAGCAATACGACGGTAGCCGCCAATGAAGTCCACACCATCCAGCGGCGGTGGATAAAGAACATCACACCTTTCTTATATTTTCCCAGCACGGCGTTGAACGAAGCATTGTATGCCGCACGCACCCGTCCGTTGATGCTCTTCGCACTCTTCGTACCGTCCGACGGACGCATCATGATGGCGCACAAGGCGGGGCAAAGCGTCAATGCCGAAATCATGGAGATGCCCACTGCCGTTGCCATCGTAATGCCGAACTGCGTATAAAACACACCCGAAGTACCACCCATAAACGTCACGGGGATAAACACCGCCATGAACACGCAGGTACAAGAGATGATAGCCATCGTCACATCGCCCATCGCATCCTTCGTGGCAAGGTAGGGAGACTTATATCCGGCGTCGAACTTGGACTGCACAGCCTCCACCACCACTATGGCATCGTCCACCACCGTACCGATGGCAAGCACCAACGCAAACAGCGTCAGGATATTGAGACTGAACCCCGCAGCCACCAGGCAGGCAAACGTGCCGACCAGCGACACGATAATGGAAATGGAGGGTATAAGCGTACTCTTGAAGTCCTGCAGGAAGAAATACACCACCAGAATTACCAGTATAATGGCAATGACCAGTGTCTCCACCACATTGTGTATGGAAGCGAAGAGGAAGTCGTTGGAACTCATCATCGTCACAAATTCCGTCCCTTCGGGCAGGCTCTTCCTCATCTCGTCTATCTGTGCGGTAATCTGCTTGTTGACAGCGGTTGCGTTGGAGCCTGCCGTCTGGAACATCATGAAAAGTACCGCCGGCTTGCTGTCCATCTCACTGCGGAAACTATAGGTCAGCGTACCCAGCTCCACATCCGCCACGTCCTTCAGACGGAGCACGGAACCGTCACTCTGCGAGCGTACCACCGTGTTCTGGAATTCCTCCACACTCTTCAGGCGTCCGCGATACTTCATCGTAAACTGGAACACGTTCTTTGAATTCTCGCCCAGCGAACCGGTAGGCGCTTCGATGTTCTGCTCGCCCAATACGGCGGTCACATCCGAAGGAACCAGTCCATACTGCGCCATCCGTTCCGGTTTCAGCCAGATACGCATGCTGTATGTATCGCCCAGCTCCATTACATCACCCACACCTTCGATACGCTTAATCTGCGGAATCACGTTGATATCGAGGTAATTGGCTAGGAAAGTCTGGTCGTAGCGTCCGTCGGTGCTTACCAAAGCACCGATTTGCAGGAAGCTGGTCTGGCGCTTCTGGGTAGTCACACCGATTTTCGTCACTTCGGCAGGCAGCAGTCCCTGCGCCTTGGATACGCGGTTCTGTACGTTCACCGCAGCCATGTCGGGGTCCGTGCCCTGCTTGAAGTAGACCTGTATGGTGGCAGAACCGGCATTGGTGGCGGTAGAGCTGATGTACATCATGTTCTCCACACCGTTGATACTCTCTTCCAACGGCATGATGACACTGTTCAATACGGCTTCGGCGTCGGCACCGGTGTAGTTGGCACTGACGTACACCGTGGGAGGTGCAATATCAGGATACTGTTCCACCGGCAGCGTAAAGAGCGAGATAAGCCCTATCACCAGAATCAGTACGGAGATGGAGATAGCCATCACCGGCCGCTTTATAAATATATTTCCTTTCATCTTAATGGGTCATTGATAGTTGATAAATAGCAGTTCATTATTTCACCTGTGTCCCTTCGCGCAGCAGTCCGGCACCGGTGGAAACAATCTCGTCGCCGACTTCCAGTCCGTCCAGCACTACGTATTCGCGTCCGTCATTTATTCCGGCCACGGTAATCAAGGCAGAAACGGCCTTGCCATCCACTACCTTATATACCACTGTCTTGTCCTGCAACTGCACGGTGGCCTCTTGCGGAATCACAATACAGTTCTTATAAGTGGTAGGCACCACCACCGTGCCCGACGCCCCACTGTGGAGCAGGCGCGATTCATTGGGAAATACCACACGTGCCACTACCGTACCCGTCTGACGGTCAATGACGCCACTGATGGACTCGATGGTTCCTTTCTTGTCATAGACGGAATTGTCGTTCAGTCTCAGTTCCGCTTGAGGCATGTTCTTCAACGCCTCGTCCATGCTTCCGTATTGGCGGGTCAGGGCAAGCAACTGGTTTTCGGTCATGGAAAAGTAAACGTACATGTCGCTGTTGTCACTGACCGTTGTCAACGGCTGCGGCAGGCTGGGGCTGACCAATGCTCCTGCACGGTAGGGCAATGCCCCCACCACCCCGTCGCTGGGACTCTTCACTTCCGTATAGGAGAGGTTGTTGCGCGCACTTATCTCCTGGGCTTCGGCCTGCGAGAGCTGTGCCTTGGCGGTAAGATAGGCGTTCTCGGCAGTCTTCAGACTAAATTCCGAAACCACTTTCTGCGCATACAGTTCCTTGTTGCTATTGTAAGTCAGTGCAGCAGTAGCCAGTGCAGCGCGTGCAGCCTCCACATTGGCCACGGCCGTTTTGAGGGCAGCCTTGTAGGGCACTTGGTCGATAATGAAAAGCGACTGTCCGCGGCGCACCTTCTGCCCCTCAGTCACACAAAGCTTCTCAATGGTACCCGACACTTGCGGATAGATATCTATGTCCTGCCGTCCGCGTATCGTTGCCGAATACGAAGTGGAAAGCTCTTTGTCTGTCGCCTCCACTTTCATGGTAGCGTAAGAAGGTTTCATTCCGGAAGCATCCGTTGCCTGCTTGCAAGATGCCAAACACATTGTACAACCGACAATCCCTATCAGCCGTATCCATTTCCTGTTTAATGTAATCATACTCTTTCTCATTGTATTTTTGTTAAAACTGGTGGCAAAAGTAGGAGAAAGGAACAACGCCATAATGACCAATTACACTCCAAGGATGTCCCTTTTTCGACATTCATCTTTTTTAAGGCTAATGAATTGTCTATAAATGACATATAGAACAAGAAAGCCGCATAATGGAACATTCCATATTTCCCATTATTCACCAACTTTGCAAAACGAAAAAGGAAGAATATGGAGAAAGGGAACATAAAAATCGTAGAAATCGCGGACTTTAAGAACAGCGAACATGTCCTTGACTATGTAGACAATGACTTTGTCATAATCAACAGTCTGGAGGGAAGCCCCTACAATGAAGATACAATAAGATTAGGATGCTTCCTTATCGCTATCTGTCTAGAAGGCTGTATCCAGTTGGACGTCAACTACAAAACCTACCAACTGGAAGCAGGCGACTTACTGCTCGGCCTTCCCAATACCATTATCAGCCACGCGATGGTAAGCCCAAAGCACAAGATAAGGCTTGCCGCATTCTCCACACAGTTCCTACAACGCGTGGTCAAGATGGAGAAGGATACATGGAATACCGTTATGCATATCCACAACAATCCCATAAAATCTGTCGGGGAGGAAGGAGACAAGGAAATCTTCAAATTCTACCGGGAACTGCTTATGGCAAAGATAAACGACGAGCCTCATCCCTATCATAGGGAAGTGATGCAACACTTGTTTTCTGCCATTTTCTGTGAAATGTTGGGACACCTCAACAAAGAAGTGAACCCTTCAGCAATGACAGCCGATACAAAAGAAAGCATCAAACAGTCCGACTATATCCTGTGTAAATTTATAGAGATGTTGTCCAAAGACAACGGCATACACCGTTCTGTAGGATATTACGCCGATGCACTCTGCTACAGCCCCAAACACTTTTCGAAGGTTATCAAGCAGGCGTGCGGACGTACACCGCTGGACTTGATAAACGAGAATGCCATTGAACACATCAGGTACCGGCTGAAGCACTCGGACAAGTCCATCAAAGAGATTGCAGAGGAGTTCGATTTCCCCAACCAGTCTTTCTTCGGGAAGTATGTGAAGTCTTATCTGGGTATGTCTCCGGCACGCTACCGCAATACGAAAGAGGAATGATTTCCCCTACTCTTGGGGCTCACTCCGTAAAGGTCTGCATTAGGAAGCTAAACCTTAACTTTACGACGCTAAAGGTCAACTTTACGATGGCTAAACCTCAACGTATCACTTCATCACACACTGCATCCTGGAAAGCGCGTGCTTCTCTGCCCGACAGTGCATTCTGGTTCATGATGGCAAAGGCTATCTCGTGTCCGTTGCGGGCTTTAAGGTAGCCGGCCAGGCAGTTGATGGCGGTAAAGGAACCCGTCTTGGCATGTACATTTCTGTGGGAAAGGGTGCCTTTCTTCATGCGGAACTCCAGTGTACCGTCCACGCCGCCAATGGGCAAAGCCTTATAAAGTTTCTGGAAAACATCCGTACGCGAGTAGGCATATCGCAGGAAAGAAACCAAGAGTTCCGGTGAAATGTAGTTGTAATTGGAAAGGCCGCAACCATCTGCCAGATTATACCTATCGGGGTTATATCCCATCTCTTTTATCAGCATGCGGATAGCGGAAAGCCCGTCCTCGGCAGAGACACGCTTCTTTCCGCTGCTCTGCACACCCAACCGGCAGAGCATGGCTTCGGCATTGAGATTATCGCTCTCCTTCATTATCTGTTTCACCACATCCTGCACGGAAGTTTCATAAGAAGCCATCCGCACGGAAAGGCTGTCTTGCCGGAACTCACCGAAGAGGTAAGAGACTTCCGCTTCTGCCGCCGGAATGCACCGGATGCCTCGTGCCTGCAACCGTTCCATAAAGGTATGCATGAAGAAGTCCTGCGAAGAAAAGATATTGACCGTACCTGCACGGCGGGCATCGACGTTGCCCGTCACGGTGATGTTGTTCCCGTTCACCAGCCAGTCGCGCGACACACGGAAACGTCCGGCAGAAGGGGTACGGCTTCGGGTCTTGTTCGTCAGTGTATAATAGGAAGAGGCGGGAGTGCATTCAAGGCGTGCGCTGTCGCCCCGTTCGCCGGGTGTAGCGGTAACCTTTACCACTCCTTTATTCAGCATCAGCGGTGAGAGGTAGGGCTGGAAAGAATAAGGGGTGTCATCCCACAACCAACCGCTGCCCCAGTACAAGGAGTCTTTCATGGAGACATCTCCATACACCTTGCCTTTGATGACGGAGAAGGGGAAACGGGCCACGGCAGCCACCAGGGAATCCAACGCCTCTTCATCAAACTCCGGGTCGTAACCGCCTATCACGTACATATCTCCCTGCAAGGTATCGCGCTCAATGGTTCCCTGATACCACACTTCCGTACGGAACGGCTCGTCGGCTTCGGGACGGGAAAGGGCGGTAATGGTAGTCAGCAGCTTCATGGTGGAAGCGGGACGGGAAAGCTTGTCCGCCTGATAGCCGTACAAGGGTTTGCCGACAGTCAGGTCATAGACCGAAATGGCCACATTAGAGCCTGCGGGAAGTTTGTGTTCTATCAACGCATCAATCCGCGCAGAGAGCGGCTTCACCGGAGTTACCGTCTCTTGGGGCCATAATGGGAGCAGGCAGACGGATAAAATTAACAGCAACAATATCCTTTTCATAAATATATTTATCTTTAAAGGCAAAAGTACGACAATCTTACAAATGAACAACAACGAGGTAGTCTTTTCATAAATTATATCCAGCCATCCATCTTATATTCCTTTAAAAATACTACTTTTACATAGGCAAAATCTCCCAGTTACTATCACTCTAAAATTGATATATCATGAAACTACAACTTACAATTGCCAGCTTTACAATATGCCTCCTTTTCTTCCCCATGCTTCGGGCACAAGAATCTCCGCGCATTGTCAGTTATGACTTAACCGTACAGATTGATGTACCGAACCGACAGGTCGAAGTAGGCGGTTCGTTTGAAGTTGATTTCCAGGACAGTGACTCAATCTCGTTGGTACTATGGCGCCATGCCCGTATCGACACACTACGCCACAGCAGCCGGGAGATAACCTACCGTTTCGATACGCTTGCCCCGGCACCTGCCCAATTCATTCCCGACGGACGGACCTTGACCCTCTACCGGCCGGCAGGAGCCGATGACCGCTGCCGCATAAATACCCGTTACACACTCTACATGCAGGAAGTGCAGGGCCCTGCAAAATCATTCAATGACCATTGGATTGAACTTGGTTACTATACGGGATGGTATCCTGTCTGCAACGGTAACCGGGCAGATTATTCGCACTTACGAATCGGCATCACTGACGGTTATACGGTGAGCGGCTCAGGTATTATTTCCCATACAGAAGAAGGGATGTGGGAAATGAAGCAACCTTGGGAGAATTTCGACAATGTTATCCTGGCTTCACCCATGCTGAAAAGCCGCCGCATCAATGATAACGGAACTACCATTGAACTTATCTATACAGACTTCCCGGATGCCGGTGCAGACTCGGCACTTCAATGTTGCCACAATGCCTTGAAATTCTTCCGACGCCTTTATAAAATTGCGGGAGATGAGGATATTTACATGAAATTCCTGCTTTCAGCTTCCGGCACCTCAGGAGGGTACAGCCGTAAAAATTTCATTATGCTCAGTTCCCGAACATTCAATGAATATGTACTCAAGAACACCGCCCACGAAATCGGCCACTTCTGGTGGAACAAGGCTCCAGTGGAATCTTGGCACGACTGGCTGAACGAATCTTTTGCCGAATTCAGTGCTTTGCAATACATACGCCACGCCCGCGGCGAAAAAGCCTATGCCGCTTACATCGACGCCTACCGTAAGGAAACACGCCATATCCGTCCTATCTGGGGTATTGACCGCAACGACCGCGAAGCGCATCTTGCCCTCTATAGGAAAGGGTCAGTACTACTCGCCGACCTGCTTGTCCGAGTGGGTGAAGAACCTTTCTTCAACTTTCTGGCAGGTGTCATCCAAGCCCATATAACAGACACATCGGCTTTCCTGGATTTTGCGGAAAGCCGATTGGGACGTAAAAACCGGGACTGGATTGAAAAGCGGTTAAAAGAATAAACACCTGATTATTCTTCAACTGTTCCTTTCGCCACCGGCTTCTCAAAATGAGTGCCGCACTTCCTGCATACATACTCCCAATGCTCAGTGCCCGGAGGTGCGGCCGACAATGCCGCAATAACAGCAGCCACCACAGCACGCACCCGATGGCTCTTCTTCAGCACAAACTTAATCTCATCCGAACCGCAATGGGGGCAGTACCTCAACTGTTCCGGAATCATCTGGTTCCGTTCAAGCAGACGGAGGGCATTGTCATATTCGTCCTCATAGACAAATATATCCACTCCCGTGACATCACGGACATATCCGCGCATCACGGAAGACATGTTTTCATTATGCAAAACAGACGCAATGCCCTCATTCTCCAAGGCACCCTGAATGACGTGTGCCTGGAAGGCATCGTCACAGGTGATTAGCTTTACGGTTTTCATCTTTTATGTTTATATGAAACAATAGTCATGGGGTCTACAATGCCTCCTTGAATATCTCTCCCACCGTGGGGTGCGGAAAGACAATCTTCTTCCATTCATCGGCAGTAAGTTTCAGCTCGATGGCCATGCCTGCCAACGTTATGATTTCCGAAGCGGGATTGCCCAAGACATGTGCTCCCAATACGGTATCGTCACTGCCCAACAGTAACTTGCAGACACCGTTCACACCTTCGTTCTCGGCGACGAAACGGCCACTATAGGCCATCGGCAGTTTTACGGCACGATAGGCAACGCCTCTCTTCTGCAGGGATTCTTCTGTCTCGCCCACACCGGCTATTTCGGGATTGGTATATACCACGCCGGGGATGGCACGGTAGCTCATGGCATCCTTCTTGCCAATGATGGAATGTATGGCTACTTCTGCCTCGCGGACGGCTGTATGCGCCAGCAAGGAATATCCCGTCAAGTCGCCGCAAGCATATACTCCGGGAACTGAAGTCTGCATCTGTCCGTTGACAAAGACATTTCCGCGCTCCGTTCTTTCCAAGCCCAGATTCTCCAATCCGAAGCCTTTCATTACCGGACGGCGCCCGACACTCATCAGAAGCCGTTCGGCAACGACGGAACCGGGACCGTCGGCTGTTTCATAATTCACCTGGATAAGGGAAGAAGCTTCGGCAGTATCCGGCATGACAGACACTACTTTTGCACTCAGCATGAACTTGATTCCCCGCTTGGCGTACTCTGCACGGAGCATACCCGCCAGCTCTCGGTCCATACCGCCTCCCAGTATCTCGTCCAGCATCTCGACGACGGTTACTTGCACTCCCAGGCTGTTGAAGAAAGAAGCGAACTCCATACCGATGACACCGCCGCCGATGATGGCAAGCGAAGCGGGCAGTTCCTTGTTGTCCAGCGCGTCACGATGGGTCCAGTAAGGCACCTTGTCTATGCCGGGAATGGCAGGGACAAAGGTTTCGGAACCGGTGCAGAGCAGCAGGTTCTCGCATTCGTAGGTTTCTCCGCCGCACTCCACATGATTCTTGTCCGTCACTGTGGCCTCTCCGCTGACAATCGTCACACCATGGGCAGTCAGCTTTCCTTTGATTCCCAATACCAGCTTGCGTACTACCTTCTGCTTGCGGGCAATAATCTTGGGCAAATCAAGCGATACTTCGGGCACACTGACCGCATACTTCGAAGCATGGCGGGCTCCGTCATAGGTCTTGGCCGAATACAACAAGGTCTTGGTAGGGATACACCCTTCATTCAGGCACACTCCACCGAGACTCTGCTTCTCAAATAGTACGACACTCAATCCTACTTTTCCGGCAGCTTCGGCAGCAGTATATCCCGCAGGACCTCCACCGATAATGGCAACTTGGTATTTCATGGAATTAATGGTTAGTGGTTAATGATTAGCGATAATTTGTGCGCAAGTTAATAAAACCCGTATTATCCGACAAAAAAGAACACTTCTTTCTTTCGGAGAATACAGCGTAAAGAGGAAATAATTATCTTTGTCGTGCAGCATTTACAAAGAATGCCACGTCCAATGGACATAAATCAAATAATAACCAACATGAAAACGACTGACTTATTCCAACCCATCCTTCTGTTCGCTCTTTTTCTTTGCGGCCTGGCTGCTTGCAACAACGATGATGACCTTCGCCTCTCGCCCATGCAGGAAACTACCATGGACGGCGATGCCTCCACCCTGCAGATAGACCTGACACGCAGTAACTGGCGCATTGCCTCCATCACCACCCTCGACGGAATCACGATGGTAGATAACAACAACCGCCCCTTACAGTTGGAAGGTTTGGGAAGCCTCCACTTCCGATGGTTCGACCTCACCCGCGAGAACGAAACCCGGCTCACACTAAAGACTGAAGACAATTTCGACGGAGAAGAACGCGGGCTTATCCTCAACCTGGAGATGAAGACGGGCTTCTACAAAGAACAAATCACCATACGGCAAGCGCCATGCGAGAATTTCTATCAGATAGAATCCATTGAATACAGCGTGGGAAATAATGACGGGGTGGAAGAAGCCGGGACGGAACCCGACAAGAGTACCTATAAAGATGAAACTATGGGCAACACAACCGGAAAGCATGACCATTATCCGTTCATCAACAAATGGACAGAATACGCATTCTTGCTCAACGACCACTCCAACGATGTCTTCAACTGGATAGACCCGAAGAAACGCAGCATCTGCCTGCCCGACCGTATAGAAGACGGAAAGGTGGTGATGGGGCAACAACAGCTATTCTTCCTCGCCCAAGGCAAGTACTACAAAGAAGACGAATTGAGATATAAACATTTTGAAATGGATATAGTGGGCATGAAATGGAACATATACACTTCAACCATCTATTACAAACGGCTTCAAGTGACATTCACCGCCACTCTTTCACGTCCCGGTAGCGATACAAAGAAGGTACTCAAGGGTAAATTCATGCAGAGATACCCTTATGACTGCTCGGAAATACATCACGAAGTAAAGGATTCTTTAGAAGATTAGAGTCCGGTGTCTGTCAGACAAGACTCCACCTCCTCCCTGCTCAATGCCGGAGCTCGCCCATCGGCAAGCTTACGGCATACCAACCGGCCGGCCGCCAGCGCTTCCGCCTTTGTGGCAAACGGCAGGCGACCGCTCAAAGCAGGTATAAAAGGTTGATATATCAGGGTATCGGCTCCATGCAGCACCACGTAGCCGTAACCGCCTTCCACCTCCATCACCCGGCATTTCAACTCATTGCCACCGCCGGCAGTATGACCCGAACAGCAAGAAAGGCATACCGCCATCACAGCCGGTACACCTATCTTTATCATAATAAACATCAGCTTCATAAGTTCCGTTCAGTTATGGGGCGAATCAGACTTCCTCTTCCTCATCGGGCAGAAGTTCGTACACATCATCAAAGTAGCTGGTACCGCTTGTTCCCGTCAGCACAAAACCACGTTCGCCGGTAGAGAAACCAACGGCAGCCCTGCGCGAAGAAGCGCCGGAAGGATAATTATGTACATCTGTAATGGGGGTAAAGTCGTCATCGGAATCGCCGTACCATAAGTCCTTGTCAGGGTCGTACAGCCAGTAGTCGCTGCTCAGGGAAGTGCTGTTACGTATTCCCGTAGCCACAAACCCTCTGCCCCCAATGACGAAAGATACGGCTTCGGACCGTGTGATGGCGTAGTCATCGTCATAGTCGTTGTCGGAGTCCGTATTGGCAATGTCACGCAATTGGGTCCAGTTGCTTCCGTCGAACTTCCAGAAATCCACCAGGTCGGTACTGTTGTTTCGCCCGCAACAGATGTAGGCCACCTCGTCGATGACGAATGCCGTACCGAAGTAGCGCTTCTCGCCTCCATACCCGCTCACCGCTTCCCATTGCGAACCTTCGGCTCCATTGGGATTGAAACGGTAAAAGTCCATCTTGTAGGCACTCTCGCTGCCGGTAGCGTCGCTGTTGCAGCCCGTACCGACATAGCCATATCCGCCTATACTGAAAGCCAGGGCACCGTCGCGCACCCCGCCTTTGAAGTCGTCTTTCCGTGTCCAGGCATCCGTGGCAGGGTCATACTCCCAGGTATCTGCCACACAGTAGGACGAGGAGCCGTCCTTCACGGAACCGGTCGTAATGTATCCCTTGCCATTCACGGCAAAGCCCACGGCAGCCTTGCGCCCGGCAACGGGCATGTCGGCACACTGCGTCCAGCTGTTCCGGCTCATGTCATACTCCCAAAGGTCGTTCAGGTAATCCTTGTTCGCTCCGTAGAAGCCACCACACAAATACCCATAATTGCCGATGGTGAAGCCGGAGGCATAAGCGCGGTACACACCGTTATAGCTGGCTTTCTTCATCCACTGCCCCTGAGTGTATTCATCCTCGTCCGTACAACTGCCGGCAATGCACACGATGGCCAGCAACATTATTCCTACCAATAGTCTGTTCATTGTTTATTGTTTTAAAGATTAATTTTTCATACCCCTCGTTCCCCTGAAGAGGAAGGAGAATAGTTTTAGTATCGGGATGCCGAAACTATTCCCCTCCTCTTTCAGAAGGGCGGAAGTTCTGCCCGCAAAAGTAAACCGCCGCAACCACACCGGCAAAAATAACCGACGAACAGTCCGAAATTCCCGTTAAACGCCTTTACCGATAAAAACCGTCCGAACGCCGATTTTTGTAGAAAGATATAAAAGTTTTGCCTTTCCTTTGCCGCCAACTAAAAGAACAGAAATGAAGAAATCATTGTACAGCTTATTCGCAGTCCTCGCTATCCTCTGCGCCTGCCAGGACGAGAACTCGCAGCTTGGAAAGAGCCTCGTGGAAAGCTCCTTCTATAATGTATACGCAGACACCTGCTCGGTAGACATCAGCACCATACTGCTGGACTCCATAGAGACCCGGGGCGACAGCATCTGCCAGCTGGGACATTACCGGAGCAGCTCTTGGGGAGAAGTATCCGCCACCTACTATGCCGAATACTCCACGTCCCACTTCACCCCCAACACAGACCACACCTATACCCTCGACTCCCTCGTACTGCAGATGATACCTTCGGGCCATTTCTGGGGAGATACCTTGACGCAACAGCGCATCTCCATCTACCGGCTGAAAAACCCCATCGTGCTGGACAACGACGAGGACCTTTACAACAGCACCGTACTCCCGACGGAAGATGCCCCACTCTTCAGCTTTGCCTTCACCCCCCGCCCGGGGCGGAAGAAGGAAGTAAGCGTCCGCCTGCCCGACTCATGGGGCCAACAACTGCTGAATGACCTCGTGGCCCAAGACGACTACTTCGATACCCAAGACAAGTTCAAGAAAAAATTCCCCGGACTGGTCTTTGTGCCCGAAAACGACGGGCAGTGTATCACCGGATTCATGGTGAACGACTCTGCCATGAGCATCAACCTCCACTACCAGGAAGTCTCCAACCAACGTACCGGACAAGTGCTGACTTTCAGCGTAAACACCGACTATGCCTATACCGGTATCCGGCACGACCCCACCGGCACCCACCTTGCCTCCCTGAAAAGCGGAATAGAGAACCTCGTCCACTCCGGCGACATGGGTTGCCTGGCCTATATGCAGGGATTGACGGGCTACTACAACCAACTGGAATTCCCCTACCTCAACAGCCTCGGAAGTGCCGGACAGATAGTCTCCATAGAGAGCGCCACACTCTACCTCTATCCTCTGGCCCGGAGCTACAACGAAGTAAGCCAGCTTCCCAATGACATCCGCCTTTATATCACGGACGAGAACAATGTGCTGGAGGACTATGTATACGGCAGCGACGGCGTAACCGTACAGACCGGCAACCTAACCATCGACGAGATGTACGGGAAAGAGACCTACTACTCCTTCGACCTCACCGAATTCATCCGCAACAACTACGGCACTTCGGGCATCAAGCGGCAGAAACTGCTGATGAGTCTGACAGACGAAGAAAGCACCACCACCTTCAACCAGGTCATCTTCACCAACGACCCCGAACAAGAAAACCAATGCAGATTAGACGTAAGATTCAAAATATACAACGAGCAATGAAACGCCATTACCGGATTCCCCTTCTGCTGTGCAGTCTGTGTACGGCAAGCCTCACCGCCGTGGCACAAAACACCACCAACCTGCCCACCTCCATGTACGGAGTGGGCGAACTGAGTGCCGGTGACGGCGGACGTTATGCCGGCATGGGCAACACGGGCATCGCCCTGAACCGTACCGGATTTCTGAACACGCTGAACCCCGCAGCCATCACCCGCATGGACACCGCCTGCTTCACGTTCGATGTGGGTGCGTCGGCCTCGTATGCCCGTTATTCCTTCCTAAGCGAACACAGTTCCAACTTCACCGGCAATCCCAACCGCATCAGCATGGGCTTCCGCATCCTGCCGCGCTGGTATGCCCTTGTAGGTGCAGCGCCATACAGCAGTGTGGGCTACGTCATCCAGACCGAAGAAGAGATAGAGGGAATGCCCGGCAACTACACCTACTCGCTCTTTGAGGGTACGGGTGGACTATACCGGTGCTACGTCACCAATGCCTTTGCACTGAGCAGGCAACTGTCGGTCGGCATCAACCTGGGGATGATAGTGGGCACAGTGACACAGAGCGAAACGCAGGAAAGCGCCATTGTAAAGTACGAATCCTCCAAACGGGCCTTTTATGCGGACTTCGGCATACATTACGAATGGGGTGCGACCGGACAACGGAAGTGGGCGGCAGGACTGGTATTTGCTCCCTCCCTTCCCATCAGCCACGACAATACACTGACCTACAGCAACTCATCTACCAGCGAGAACCTCGATAAAGGATACCACAGCCGTACACAATATCTGCCCATGCACCTCGGCACCGGCCTCAGCATGGCCACCGAACGCTGGGTGCTGACCGCCGACTACAACTACCTGGACTGGAGCCGCAACTCCTCTTCCTATACCTCCATGAAATACGAGAACCAGCACAAAGTGAACATAGGCAGCAGCTACATTACCAAGCCACGCCTGGCACGTTCCACCGAGCTGATGGGCGGAATAGGTTTCGGCAACTCCTATATCAATCTGAAAGGCGGGAAGATGCAGTATCTGGAAGCCAGCGTAGGGACGAGCTTCCCCATCCGGTACTCCTATCTCTCGCTGGGCGCCACGTGGCGGAAACAACTGAACTCACGCAGCAATCTGATGCAGGAAAGCCGGTTCAGTCTGAATCTGAACTTGACGTTCGGGGAAAGAATTTCGAGAGCAAAACTAAAGTAATACAAGGTTCCGGTTCACCACAGATTACACGGATTTTACACCGAATGATTATCATTTGTTGGATCTATATATGCAACGCGTTGCATATATAGATGCAGCACGCTGGAACTATAGATCCAACAAACAAAGTATATAGTATCTGAAAACGGGGTATTACAACACTGCCAGCCTGGACACATACCCTTTTACCCTTTCGCGGTAAGCATCGCCAATGGGGACATCCTTCTGCTCGATGAGCAGTGTGCTGCGCCCGATGGCGCTGATGCAGTCCATGCGGACAATAAAAGAACGGTGCACGCGGATAAATTCGTCCGCCGGAAGTTTTTCCTCCATGTACTTCATACTGCATAGGCTCAAGACAGGTTTGGAGGCACCCTTGCAGAAAATCTTGACGTAATCCCCCAAACCCTCTATGTAGTTTATCCGCTCCAGGTCGAGCCGCATGATGCGGTTGTCACACCGCATGTAAATCACCTTCGGAGCCTCTTCCAGACCTTGCCTGTGCTTGGAGTCGGACGTACCTGCATCTTGCAAAGAGAACCAGCGTGCCGCCTTGCTGACAGACTGGAAAAACGTGGAGAAATTGAGCCCGTCCATCAGATAGTCCAACGCATCCAGGCGGAAACACTCGGCAGCATACTTGTCGGTATCTGTAATGAAAATGACACGAGTGGACGAGGACAAGAGCCTGCAAAAATCCATTCCGTTGATTTCACCTTCTTCCACCGGATAGATGCCGACAAAATAAACTTCCACTTTTGTCTCATAATAATCCTTCAGCGCTTCAAGAGGATTGCCGTACTTTCCGTGCAAAGAGAGAAAAGGAACCTTGTCGATATACTCTTCCAACCTTCCGGCAATCTCCGGGTCTGCATGTAAAATGGCACAATTCAAATTCATGTTCGTTTCTTTTTTACATAATGGACGCTGCCATATCCGAAAAACTGCAAACAGAAGAGCTAAAATTAAGCTTTATTTATGATTCAAAGATTACCTGCATTTACAGAAAGACTAAATTATCAGGAAAATAAAGTGCTCACTATGAATAGTTTCAAAAAAATAAACTTATCTTTGTACGTACATCCTCACAAAAAAGTAAAGGCTATGAGACAACAGAAACTATTCCACCTCGTATTGTCCGCCATATTGATTGTCTGCACGACCGGCTGTTATGATAAAGACGAAATTAAAGATGCTGAAAAATATCTGTTCAAAGATATTCAATACTCTTTTGAAGAAGAAGGGGATGGATTCAGTACCTATGATGTAGAACTCCTGCCTTTCATCATGGAAAACAATTTGAACAGCAGTATTACCACCACAAACTCCCCCTTTGAAGACACATGGCAGGAAACCACCTTCCAAAGCAACGACCCCGGAGCATTTGCATGGATGGGGGAAGAAGACATATTCGTCAATGCCCCTTACATGTTTGGAGATGAACTATCGTTAAGCGGGACAACAATAAAATATGGCAGCGAAACAACAAAAGCCAAAGGTCCAAACAGCAGTACTTCCACCATCAGCATACCACCTCACTGTCGGCTCATCATAAAAGGAACACTACACTACAGCAAGCTTGTAGCTACCTATACGCTGACATTCGTAGGTGAATATACAAAAACGGAAAAACAGATAAAGGGAAAGTTCATACAAACAACTCCGGAAAGCTACACAGGAGACATTACCATGAAACCGATAACGGCAGATTAAAACGAAATCACATACGTGGGCACACCATATTGCTCATCCTCTCCGTTCCTCCATCAACCGGATGAACTCCTCCTCTTTGACCGGAAACAATACCTCGCACTTACCCGCTCCATACTTCACCAGTACGTAGCGCATTACTGCAAACCGTCCTATCTGCATGGAAGAGGCACGCTCCACGGAAATGACATCCTTCAGCAGAATCTCCTTACTGCGCGAGAAGCGGCCGAAATACAATTTCAGCTTCCCGTCCGGAGTCACCGTATAGGTAGTATGAATCAGCTTCTCGATGACAACTATCAGCCAAAGCATGAAAAGCGCCGCAGGCAGCACGTATTTATCCCACAACATATAAATGGCAAGACCACTTATCAGAGCCAGAAACAAAAACTGCCCTACAGCAATACGGGCATGAAAGATTCTATTCATTCTATCGGATTTTTGCCGCTAAGGTAGGTCTTTTTACGAATAAATCCCTACGGAATGAACAAGGAATGTACTTATTTTGTAGTTTTGCAGCGATAAACACTAAATCCTATGGTAAGAAAGTTCGATTTCCTCGTTATCGGCTCCGGGCTTGCCGGTATGAGTTTTGCGCTGAAAGTGGCGCACAAGGGGACAGTAGCCCTTATCTGCAAGGCAGGTCTGGAAGAGGCAAACACCTATTTTGCACAAGGAGGTATCGCTTCCGTCACCAATCTGGCTGTGGACAACTTCGAGAAGCACATCGAGGACACCATGATTGCAGGTGACTGGATAAGCGACCGCGAAGCCGTAGAGAAGGTGGTGCGCAATGCTCCCGAACAAATCAAGGAGCTCATTAAATGGGGAGTGAACTTCGACAAAAAGGAGGACGGAGAGTTTGACCTGCACAAAGAAGGCGGCCACTCCGAATTCCGCATCCTCCACCATAAGGATAATACGGGTGCAGAGATACAGACCAGCCTCATCGAAGCTGTGAAGCAACACCCCAACATCACCGTACTGACCGACCACTATGCTGTGGAAATCATTACCCAGCATCACCAGGGAATCATCGTTACCCGCCATACCCCCGGCATCAAGTGCTACGGTGCCTACGTGCTGAACGAAGCGACGGGCGAGGTGGATACCTTCCTTTCCAAAGTCACCATCATGGCAACGGGCGGTTGCGAAGCCGTTTACCGCCATACCACCAACCCGCTGGTAGCCACGGGAGACGGCATTGCCATGGTCTACCGTGCCAAGGGAGCAGTGAAAGACATGGAATTCATCCAGTTCCATCCCACAGCCCTTTTCCATCCGGGAGACCGCCCCTCGTTCCTCATCACCGAAGCCATGCGTGGTTATGGCGGCGTGCTGCGCACCAAAGACGGAAAAGAATTCATGCAGAAGTACGACCCGCGACTCTCGCTGGCCCCGCGTGACATCGTGGCACGTGCCATCGACAACGAAATGAAACAGCGCGGTGAGGACCATGTGTATCTGGACGTCACCCACAAAGACCCCGAAGAAACCAAGAAGCACTTCCCGAACATATACAAGAAATGCCTCAGCATCGGTATCGACATCACAAAGGAATACATACCGGTAGCCCCCGCCGCCCATTACCTCTGCGGAGGCATCACGGTGGATTTGGACGGACAGAGCAGCATCCGCCGTCTGTACGCCATCGGCGAATGTTCGTGCACCGGACTGCATGGCGGCAACCGTCTGGCAAGCAACTCACTGATTGAAGCCGTGGTTTATGCCGACGCGGCAGCCAAACACGCGCTGAGCGTACTGGAACGTTATGACTTCAACGAAGACATCCCCGAATGGAACGACGAAGGTACCATCTCCACCGAAGAACGTGTCCTCATCACACAAAGCATGAAGGAAGTGAACCAGATTATGGAGGCATACGTAGGCATTGTCCGCAGCAATACCCGGTTGACACGTGCCTGGAACCGACTGGACATACTTTACGAGGAGACAGAAGCACTCTTCAAGCGTAGCAAGGCTACCCGAGAGCTGTGCGAACTGCGCAACATGATAAACGTAGGATACCTGATAACAAAGCAAGCCATGGAACGCAAGGAAAGCCGCGGACTGCACTACACGATAGACTATCCGCACGTCGGGAAGTAACTAAAGTAAAACTCGCGCCACTATACTGGCACGGAAAACGAACATGGTCATTTAAACAAAGCGCCCGGATGCTCTGAAGAAAGCATCCGGGCGTTTCCCGTTATCCATACCTGCACAAGCAGGAGACATTATCAATAGTTTGACTTCTTTACTTCGAAGTAAGCCTGCGGATGCAAGCAAGCCGGACATACCTGAGGAGCTTCCTTACCGGTGTAGATGAAACCACAGTTGCGGCACTGCCATACCACTTCACCTTCCTTGGCAAATACGCTGGCAGTCTCTATATTCTGGATAAAAGCGCGATAACGTTCTTCGTGTCCCCTTTCGGCAATGGCGATGTTACGGTACATAAGAGCAATTTCGGGGAAACCTTCTTCGTCTGCAATATCAGCAAACTTAGGATAATCCAATGACCACTCTTCGTGTTCGCCGGCAGCAGCTTCCTGAAGATTTTCCAGGGTAGTGCCAATAACACCTGCAGGATAAGAAGCGGTGATTTCTACCATACCGCCTTCCAACCACTTGAACATACGTTTAGCGTGTTCCTTTTCCTGGTCAGCCGTTTCTGTGAAAATAGCGGCGATTTGTTCGTAACCTTCTTTCTTGGCTACACTTGCAAAATAAGTGTAACGCATTCTTGCTTGTGATTCACCAGCGAATGAAGTCAGCAGATTCTTCTCAGTCTGAGTTCCTTTAACACTTTTAGCCATAGTCTCTTTTTTTATTAGTTAATATAATTACGTATAAATGTCGTTCGTACTGTTCGTAAACAACACAAAATTACGAATTTAGTTTGAAATAACCACACTTCTGCCCCATCGGATTCATCTATCGTCTTATAGAAAGAATCTATCTTCACCGATAATCCGAAAAGGCATTTTAGCATAATTAATAGCACATATCTGATAAGGAAAACAAAATACATCACAGTTGTGTTCACTAATATCCATTATTTTATCTACTTTTGCAGGCAATTTGCAATATATACATTACATTCTGTATAAAAAAACGTATAAAAAAGTAGATTATAATGAAAGCGTTCGGATTCAGACCAAAGCTATACACGGCTTTAAAAAATTACTCTAAAGAACTGTTCATGGCAGACCTGATGGCAGGTATCATTGTAGGTATCGTTGCCCTCCCGCTTGCCATTGCATTCGGTATCGCCTCCGGCGTATCACCGGAGAAAGGTATCATTACGGCTATCATAGCCGGTTTCATCATCTCTCTGATGGGTGGAAGCAAGGTACAGATTGGAGGACCGACCGGTGCGTTCATCGTCATTATCTATGGCATCATCCAGCAATACGGTGAATCGGGGCTGATTGTCGCCACACTGATGGCAGGCGTACTGCTTATTCTGCTGGGAGTTTTCAAGCTGGGAGCTGTCATTAAGTTTATCCCCTATCCCATCATCGTAGGTTTTACAAGCGGTATTGCCGTCACCATCTTCACCACGCAGATTGCCGACATTTTCGGGTTGACGTTCGGAGGAGAGAAAGTTCCGGGAGACTTTGTAGGAAAATGGATGATTTATTTCCGACATTTCGATACCGTTAACTGGTGGAACACGATTGTAAGTATTGTCAGTATCTTCATCATTGCCATTACACCGCGGTTCTCGAAGAAGATACCGGGGTCACTTATTGCCATCATCGTGGTGACAGTGGCAGTCTGGCTGATGAAAGTATATGGAGGCATTGACTGTATCGATACCATCGGCGACCGTTTCAGCATCCGTGCCGAACTGCCGGATGCCGTGATGCCTGCCTTGGATTGGGAAGCGATAAAGAACTTGTTCCCCGTAGCCATTACAATCGCTGTACTGGGTGCCATCGAATCTTTGCTGTCTGCCACCGTAGCTGATGGTGTGATAGGCGACAAACACGATTCCAACACGGAACTGATAGCACAAGGTGTTGCCAACATGGCTACCCCGCTGTTTGGCGGTATCCCTGCCACCGGAGCCATCGCGCGTACCATGGCAAACATCAACAACGGAGGAAAAACTCCCGTAGCAGGTATGGTTCATGCAGTGGTGTTGCTGCTTATCCTACTGTTTCTCATGCCACTGGCACAGTATATACCAATGGCCTGCCTGGCGGGTGTACTGGTCATAGTATCCTATAACATGAGCGGTTGGCGTACGTTCAAGGCATTATTGAAGAATCCTAAATCGGATGTCACGGTACTGCTGATTACTTTCTTCCTGACCGTCATCTTCGACCTGACTATTGCCATTGAAGTAGGTCTGGTGATTGCCTGCGTGCTGTTTATGCGCCGCGTCATGGAGACTACCGAAATATCCGTCATCAAAGATGAAATAGACCCGAATGCAGAATCGGACATTGCAAGCAATGACGAGCACCTAATAATCCCCGAGGATGTGGAAGTATATGAAATAAACGGTCCTTACTTCTTCGGCATCGCCACCAAATTCGAAGAAATCATGGCGCGGCTGGGCGACCGCCCCAAAGTGCGCATCATCCGCATGCGTAAAGTTCCGTTCATCGATTCTACCGGTATCCACAACTTGACAAGCCTTTGTGAGATGTCCCAAAAGGAAAAAATAACCATTGTGCTCTCCGGTGTCAATGAAAAGGTACATAAGGTACTGGAAAAATCGGGCTTCTATGAGCTGTTGGGCGAAGAAAATATCTGTCCGAACATAAATGTGGCACTGGAAAGGGCCAAAATAATTATCCAACACTAATCCCGGCATGGCACGAAAAAAAAAGAAACAATCGCAAGGCGTCTATTATCTTATATTGTTTATATGTGCGGTCTGCCTTGCCTATGAACCCGTTGCAAAGATACTTTCGGATGCCAGGCAAAAGAGTTCTACGCCTGCCAAGATAGAACTCACGGCAGGCACACGCCTTGAAATACCGGCAAAGCTGAAGAACGTCTCCGAACAGATTCTCCAGCGGAAAGGCTACACAGTATCCTACAACAAGGATTTAAAGATACCCAATTGGGTAGCCTGGGAACTCACTCCCGAAAAACTGGTGGAACGTGAAAGCCGTACAGACAAGTTCTTGCCCGACCCCGACCTGCCTGAGCACGAGGCAGTAACCACCGATGACTACAAAGGAGCCGGCATGGACCGCGGACATATGTGTCCGGCCGGTGACAACCGCTGGCACTGGAAAGCCATGCAAGAGAGCTTCTACATGACAAACATTTGCCCGCAGAACCACAATCTAAACCGTGGCGACTGGAAAGAACTGGAAGAGTCATGCCGCCGTTGGGCACAAGAAGAAGGCAAGATATACATTGTATGCGGTCCTATTCTCTATGACCAACGTCACCGTACCATTGGTAAGAAGCACAAAATTACAGTGCCCGAAGCATTCTTCAAGGTCGTTCTGTGTGCAGACAGCAATCCCCCCAAAGCCATCGGCTTCATTTATAAGAATGCATCAGGCAATCATCCATTGGACAGCTACGTCAATACAGTGGACGAAGTGGAACGTATTACAGGTATCGACTTCTTCCCCGCCCTTCCGGATGAAATAGAAGAGAAGGTGGAAGCCGAATATGACTTGAAACTGTGGTAAAGGAGCTATTCCTTTACCCAGGCATCTACAATCTCGGCTACATAAACCCGGTGCAATCCACCGTGGTCACCGCCATACCAACGCTCGTAGACGGAATGGTCGAGAAAGAGTTCTTCTTTCATATCGGTAATGAAAAGCTTGCGGCACTCCAATCCCAGGCGGTCCTGCTCAAAGAGAATGTTTCCCCGCTCGGTAACGATAGGATTCAGACCAGTTTCCTTTACCTTATCCACTTCCCTACCCGATTTACTGCCACAAAGGTTGTAAATGCTCCGATTTTCCTTTCCTAAAAAAGAAAGAGTGAAATATTCGTTCTCCTCCATAAACTCATACGTATAGCGCTCGGAACGAATAAAGACAAACACCACCGGCTTGTTCCAAAGCCAGCCAATACCTCCCCAACTGGCAGTCATGGTGTTGAAATGTTCTTTACTGCCTGCCGTAACCAGCATCCACTCTTTGCCTATCACTTCGAAGAAGTTCTCGCTTAAATCTTTAATTGCTATTGATTTCATAAGTATATTATTAATAAGAAACACTTACCGGTATACCCGTTTCCCGTATCCGTTCCGCAATGCGATCCAGTTCCTCGCGGGTGGCCTTCTGCAAATCATGGTCGGGCGTTTCGCGGTCGATGGTATAAATCATCACTTGGCGGGGAGCAATCTCCTTGACAGCTTCCAGCCAGGGAAGAACAAATTTATCGGATGTATTATCCATATCTTGTCCTTTATAACTTCCTTTGAGAAACATGGTCTGGATAATGCAGTTCCCTTTGAACGCTTTCATCCCTTCTATAATCTCCCGGATGGAGTAATGTCCGGTAGGACGGTCAAGTACACGGATATACTCTTCATCTACCGTATCCAGTTTAAGGATGTTGTTGTCAATCTTGTCCAAAGCCTCGAATACGGCAGGACGATGAATAAAGGTAGAATTGCTCAGTACGCTCACCTTTGCATTCGGAAAATACTTGTCGCGCAAGGCAAGTGTATCTTCTATGATTTCGGGGAAACGGGGATGTGCCGTCGGTTCTCCATTACCGGCAAAAGTCAGTACATCCGGTGTAGGTCCGTTTTGCTGCATGTCCCGCAGACGGGCTTCAAGGGCCGAACGGACTTCTTCGCGCGTAGGCAACGGCTGTTTGGGACGATGGTCGGCATTGAAGCCACATTCACAGTAAATGCAGTCGAAAGTGCATACTTTGCCGTCTGCCGGCAATAAATTTATTCCCAAAGATACTCCCAGACGGCGAGAATGAACGGGACCGAATATGGGAGATGGATAAATGACAGTCATACTATTTACGATTTGACGATTTACGGTTTGATTAATGCTTAAACAATCTTACCGCTCCAAAGTTAAGTGAAAACTATGGTATCTGGCAATGTTCGGCTTGCAAAAGTTTACCCATAAAAGAAAATATTCCCTTTATAAAGCATACATCTCATGTTAAAAAAGTAAATCATACATTACATTTTATCTATTTTACTTGTTTATATGTAAAGTATACATTACATTTGCAGATAACATCTAAATGCATAGTATTATGAGAAAGAACTATTTATTTCCAACCACTTTCAGAAAGATAGGTTGGTGTTTATTTGTCCCATTCGCCATCACGTCCTTCATCTGCCTTTTCGACGGCAGCAATGAAGATTGGTTGAAGGTAAACGCGTTGTCAGTAATTCCCTGGGGTATTATCAAGAACTCTTTATTCGACGAGTTGAGTATGATAGGGCTTACGGTTTCACTCTTGTTCATAGCTTTCTCAAAAGAAAAGGACGAAGATGAATGCATTGCCAATATTCGTTCAAACTCTCTTATCTGGGCTACCATAACAGCGTATTCCCTACTGATAGTATGCACTATGCTGATTTATGACATGCAATATCTTAATTTTGTATTTATAGACTTGTTCATGATATTGTTTCTGTTCATCATAAAGTACAACATTGAACTTTATAAATTTAGGAGGAGCAACAATGACTAATACATTAAGGGTAGAAAGAGCCATCAAGCATATGACCCAACAGCAATTGGCTGAAGCCATAGGAGTGAGCCGGCAAACCATCAATGCCATAGAATCGGGAAAGTATGTCCCTTCCACCTTGCTGTCATTGAAAATATCAGAGATATTCGGAAAGACTGTAAATGAAATTTTCATGTTGGAAGAAAGTGACAGATAAAGAGAAGACTCTAAAAAACTGTTTTAATTTTATTTTTCAGGTTGCCTCAGAAGAAAACTGAAATAAAATTAAAACAGTTTCTAAAACTTGATACGCAGTTGCATCTGCAAGTCCGCTTTCCTATTTCCCGGTATCTCATCATTGCCCGAACCAATCGTCTCCCTATCCTGATAAACCGTCTGTCCGAATTTGGCAAGAAACATGAAGTTCTTACTCAAATCATATCGCAGATGAGCGGAGTAACGGAACCCTTTGCCATAGAAGGAAGGGGTATAGAAAGTATATAACAATCCACGCTCGGAGGCGTAAACACGCGAATCGTAATCGTCCGTATGAAACCAGGTTCCCTGCACGGAAACTGACAGAGGGAAGGGGAAAGTGTACGAGCAAAATTGAGTACACTGATAACCTTGCCGTCTATCAAAGCGATACCCTTCCCCATCCTGCTGACGGAAGTGGTTATAATCTATTGTAGTACGAAAGATATATCTTCCCGGCATATAGGTCAGCCGATAACGGAGTTTATGGTGATAGATAGGTTCGATAACTGCACCGCTTGTACCCGTCACGTCTCTTTCTTTCTGTTTGTACCGATAATTAAAATACATCGAAAGGCTCTTTCGAGGAGTATAAGTAACCTGAAACATGGCATCCACTCCCTTTGAGGGCTTACTTATACGGTATTTCCACCAAGGAAAAGAAAACATATCCAATGAAGCGAAAAACTTCCACCGGGCGAAAGGTGTGGCCTCTGCTGCCAGATACCATCCGTTCTCATTCTGCGGCATACTGCTTTCGCCAAAGGAACGCCCAAACAAAGTCCAATAATCATATGAATAATACCGGTGAACAAGTAGCAGATGATAATCGGAAGAAAGATTATACTTCAGCCGGTTCAGCAACGCATAGCCTTTACTGCCGGTTGCCGCCTCCCCCACCCACACCAAACGGCCCAGACGATACCTATAATCCATGCCCACGTTATAGAAATTACTTCCATGAAGATTGTACTTTGCATACTTGTTCAACCGAGGCTTGTAAGGACGGTCGAAAAAATAGTAAATCCCCGTCACTCCCACCTTCAGAGAGTTCTTTTCATAGGTCATGTTTCCACCTATTACCTGCAAGGCAAAGGCATTCATTTTATCTGCCTCCTTCTGCGTGCGATGCAACCCTGTCTTGTAAATGGAAGTTATCTCGCCATCCTCCACCACACCGTCCATGGAGCGATGCGAATAGAAAGCCGAAATATCCAAGTAAGGCAATACTCCCACCGTTGCCGCCACTCCCCGGAAATAATTGTACTCATCAGTAGAACTATGCTTACGGATGCCTCCGGTACGATATTCTGTTGTAGACATAGAGAATGTTTTTCCTAAACGAAAATCCGTACTAAGTACCAGTCCCTGCCCGAAGCTCAGACGGTAATTGCCCAATGCCAAAGCCTTCAGCCGCCCCAGATTCTTTATCAGAAAATAGAAAGAATAGTAATCATAGCCTTTTCTGTTGTGCAGGGCAAAGAAGGGTTCTCCGGCATCCTTCTCTCCCGTCACGCCTATTTGGAGATAATCTCCATAATGAAAATTATAGCGCAAAGAATGGTAAAGGGAAGGTCCCAGGTAATTCTTCTCATATCCTTTACGGATATAGAACGGTACATCCAAACGTGCCAATGTTTCGTGTTTCCCGTATTTCAGTATAGATTTTAAAGCAGGATACCCCATACCCGCTTTCACTGCCCGCACACAGACAAAGGGCAGCAGTAGGTCGATGGTACGTTTATCCATCTCCTCCACCAGTTGCAATTCATAAATGGTCTGCATCTGTCCGTATATATAGACATAAGCCAGAAGATTCTCTATCTGTATATCCGTAAGAAAAGGAAACTGCTCCAATTGCTGTTTAGTGGCGGCATTGAGGTTGACAGGCTCTTGCAGACGTCGGGACAACTCCTCCAATTCATCTTCCCAACCGTATTCTTCCTCATTCCCGATGGAAAGTTGTTCCAAATTTTCTTCCAAAAGAAGTAAAGGCTGTTCTTTCTGAAGGCCGGATATATTTTGAGCTTCAAGCATAGGAGTCATTGACAGCATACTTACAAAAACTCCTATCTTGAGTAATTCCATTAATAGTAGGTCACTTTCATGTTTTGGGAAGCGAAGTTACCTTAAATAAGTTAATTGAGCAAGGAAAAATCAACATGATGCAACAACATTACACAGAATGGTGTACTTTTGCAACATGAACGCAAGGCTTAACATAGTAATACTCATCATGTTTCTTTCTCTCGGAAGCCTGAAATGTTTTGCACAGCAGCAACCACAGTCTGCTGCGCAAAAGAGTGTCTATCTTACTCCCATGTGCGTTTACGAAGGAGATACCATCCCTTATGTCAAGCTCCCCACTGTCTACATCTTCAAGCCGCTTAAATTCAAGAACAAGCGCGACATGAACAAGTACTACAAACTCATTCGTGACGTAAAGAAGGTACTTCCCATCTCCAAGGAGATTAACCGTGCCATCATTGAAACCTACGAATACATGATGACCCTGCCCACCGAGAAAGCCCGCCAGAAACACATGAAAGCAGTAGAGAAAAGCTTGAAGGAGCAATACACTCCCCGCATGAAGAAACTTACCTTTGCCCAAGGCAAACTGTTGATAAAACTGGTAGACCGACAGACCAACTCCACCGGATATGAACTGGTAAAAGCCTTTATGGGCCCTTTCAAAGCCGGTTTCTACCAGACTTTTGCCGCACTCTTCGGCGCCAGTCTAAAGAAGCAATACGACCCTATGGGAGACGATGCATTGACCGAACGGGTGATATTGATGGTGGAAAGCGGACAATTATAAACTGATGTTTATTCCCGCCTTGCGTGCCTGCAAATGTTGAAACTGGCGTTTCACATCATATGTCTTTCCGTCTTTGACGAACTTAGAGCCGGTCTGCTTGAACCAGAACTCCACTTTATTTTCCACACAAATTCTGCGAAGGTCCATCACCCATTCAAAATCACAAGGGCGGGCTTCGTAACCGGATTCTCCCCCTGCAACTATCTGTTCAATCCATTCGCCAACAGCATAAGTACTTAAATCTATCCTTTCCAGCAGCGGTTCACAGATTATTATCTTATGCTTTATGGGAGCCATCCTATAGATGGGCAAGCGATAATCGGCGCAAGTCTGGTTTTCAACCGTACAACAGATGGTTACATTATCATATCCATCTCCCCAATCATCGGGCAGACAGTCAGAAAAACGGTCTATACGCTTGGTAATCATCATAAAATGCAGATCACTGCGGTAACGAATCATCTCCCATGCTTCGGCCCGCCATTTGTCAGCATCTTCCACAAAGAAATCGGAAGTAAAGCAGGTGTAGACAAATGTTCCAGGTGGTATCTTGAATTCTCCGTTACGCTTTTTACGCAAAGGCAGGTCAAAGTTTTTTGTCCGCACCACCACCGAACTGTCCACCTCTCGTCGGGCATCACCACGATAAACATAACAATGCTTGCAACCTGCACTCAATTTATGGCAACCATGCCATAAGTTCCACATCATCGACTTCGCAACAATACCGTTCATTCAAACAAAAAACTTATCGTTAACACCATGTTGAAAACTATGTTAGCAACATAAATAATCAGTTATTAAACAATTGATATTAAGCTATATATTCAGTTAATAGCAGAATGAACAATTGTTTATTACTACCTATTCGGGTTGTACCTCTCCTGCCATCGGAAGCTCTTTCCAACCTTCACCAAATGCATCATAAGCATCGGTAACCACTACAAAAGCCTTTGGGTCTACTTCCCTTATCTTCTGCTTGATACCTACCACTTCCTTGTAACTCACCACAAGAAATAGCATTTCCTTGTCTACATTGGTATAAAGACCACTACTTTTGATGCAAGTGGCTGTACGGTCCAAATCTTTAAGAATATAGTCGTGCAAAGCGGTAAGGCGCATATCACTGATGACAAACAGTATCTTGTCATTCTTCTCCCCATTTATCACATAGGCCAATACCCTTGAAGTGACAAAAATAGCTATCAGTGAATAGAAAGACAAATGCCACGAAGGTTGTGTAGCATCATCCGGATTTCCGATACCGAAACCGATAACCAATAGGCCGAATCCCACCACAATGCCATCTACCAGCAGTATCGCCTTTGAAAAACGTATATGGCAATATTTCTGCAATATCATCGCCACAATATCCGTACCTCCTGTAGTAGCCCGGCTACGCACTACAATACCACAGCCTATACCGATAACCACCGCACCAATCACAGAAGTCAGCATCAAATGGTCGGACATATTCAGACTGCCACCCAGCAACTGTGTAGGGTCCAACTGATGGAGCGCTTCTTCAGAAGGATAGGAGAGGAGAGACAGCACATTCATGGCAAGCGGAGTGAATAGTGCCGCCACGATAGTACGTGCTCCCAATTTTGCTCCCAGTACCAGCACGGAAATGATAAGCAAAGGAATATCAAACATATAACCGAAAGTACCTACCTGAATAGAAGGGAACAGATTATGAAGCACAATACTGGCTCCATACACCCCGCCAGGAACAAGATTATAAGGATTGATAAAGTAAACAAAACCTGCTGCCAGAATAGTACAACCTACAAAAATGCCTATCCATGAAGATATTATCTTTTTCATATCGATATGATTTATATATATTCAGCAAATATACAAAAAATAAGAAAAGACACCAACTGTACAGCAAGTTTTCCACATATGACCGATATGTGTTGAATACATGGTTAACAAAAAGGATAAATTAGGAGATAAAGCATTAATTTACAATGAATAAAGTGGTTGATTATAAAAATAAACCACTGTTCATAAAATCTCTCATCATACCTATATAGAACTAGTTTATTGGATCTATAGATGCAACACGCTGGATCTATAGATGCACCGTGTTCGATCTATAGCTCCAACAAACCCGATATATTGACAGCTTATTAACAGCCCTGTTATTATCTCAGTTTCTTGAATAAATCCCAAATAACAATACCCGCCGTAACCGATACATTCAACGAATGCTTTGTGCCGTATTGAGGAATTTCAATGCAACCGTGCGAATGGTCAATCACTTCTTGTTGAACACCCTTCACTTCATTTCCCATTACCACAGCATACTTTTTAGTCTTGTCCAGCACCAGTTCGTCCAGCATCACACTACCTTCCGCCTGCTCTACAGAATAAACGATGTATCCCTCGGATTTTAGGTTATCAACAGCTTCAACAGAGTTATCAACATATTTCCAATCTACGGTAAATTCCGCTCCCAAAGCTGTTTTGTGCATCTCCGGATGGGGTGGGATAGCTGTAATGCCACAAAGATAAATGCACTCGATGCGGAAAGCATCCGAAGTACGGAAAACGGAACCTATATTATGGAGACTGCGGATATTATCCAATACCACTACCAAAGGCAGTTTTTCGGCTTCCTTAAATTCCTCTACACTAATACGATTCAGTTCAGTTATCTTCAGTTTACGCATGACAATATACTTTTAAATCTCCCTGCAAAGATACTTTTTTCCGTTTATATCCCGGTTAATAACCGTTGAAAAGGTGTCAATACAATAGGGAAACAATTTTAAAAATAATCCTTGCATTATTCAAAGGTCTGCATATTACAGCAATGAAACGAACAAACCAAAAAAGTTAAGGAGAATTTTCCAGGCTTCATTCAACATATTTTTCAGCCTGGTTTCATCGGTTTATAACTCTAAAGTTATTAACTTTGCATATTATTAACAACATGTTAATGCTGTTTAGCAGAAGTCTTATTATCAACGGATAAACTTAAAAACCCCGGTTTATAAGCATAAGAGTAAAATTCAGCTTGATACTAATAACTTCATAGGCAAGAAAAATCGTATTTATTTGTCCACACTGTTAACAGCCTATCATTACTATCAAAGGATTTTTAAAGAAGAAAGAGAAATTAAAAAATATAATTATGGATAATCTTATAGAAGCTATCAAACAGCTGAAGAAGGAGAAGAACGCAATCATTCTGGGACACTACTACCAGAAAGGTGAAATACAAGATATAGCCGATTACGTGGGCGACAGTCTGGCTTTGGCGCAATGGGCGGCCTGGACGGAGGCGGACATCATCGTGATGTGCGGTGTGCACTTCATGGGAGAAACGGCAAAGGTGCTTTGTCCCGACAAGAAGGTGCTGGTGCCCGATATGGCAGCAGGCTGTTCGTTGGCAGACAGTTGTCCGGCAGACAAATTCAGTCAGTTTGTCAAAGAGCATCCCGGATATACGGTGATATCCTATGTGAACACAACGGCTGCCGTAAAGGCGGTGACCGATGTGGTGGTAACTTCTACCAATGCAAAGCAGATTGTGGAAAGCTTCCCCAAAGATGAGAAAATAATCTTTGGTCCGGACCGGAACTTGGGTAATTATATCAACTCCATTACCGGAAGAAATATGTTATTATGGGATGGCGCATGCCATGTACACGAGGAATTCTCGGTTGAAAAGATTGTTGAAATAAAACAGCAGCATCCCGATGCGGTGGTACTGGCACATCCCGAATGCAAGAGTACAGTCTTGAAACTGGCCGATGTGGTAGGCTCTACGGCAGCTTTGCTGAAGTATGCAGTGGCACATCCCGAAAAGAGCTACATTGTAGCTACCGAAAGCGGTATCCTGCACGAGATGCAGAAACAATGCCCGCAGACAACATTTATTCCGGCTCCTCCCAACGACAGCACTTGTGCCTGCAATGAATGCAGTTACATGCGGCTGAATACACTGGAAAAGCTTTATGATTGTTTGAAAAATGAATCACCGGAAATAAAGGTGGATGCTGAGATTGCAGAAAAAGCAGTGAAACCGATTAAGAGGATGTTGGAAATATCGGCTCAACTGGGGTTATAATGTGCTGATATGCCAATATGCCAATGTGCTAATTGGCTGCGCTGTCACGCCAAAAGGTCATTAGCACATTAGCATATCAGCACATTAAAAACATTATCTCATTAAGAACTTACACAACTTGTTAGTGGCCAATGCCCGGTGACTGATTTTATTCTTCAGTTCATTCCCCATTTCTGCAAAAGTCTGCGTATATCCTTCGGGAATGAATATGGGATCGTAACCGAAACCTGAAGTACCTTTTCTGTTTTTTGTGATTTCTCCTTTCACGATGCCCTCAAACAGATGTTCCTTTCCGTCGATGATAAGTACAAATACGGTACGAAATTGCGCTTTCCGGTTCTCAATGCCCTCCATATCTTTCAGCAACTTCTTCATGTTTGCTTCTGAATTGTGTGCATCGCCGGCATAACGGGCGGAATATACACCCGGTGCCCCACCAAGGGCCTCCACTTCCAAACCGGTATCATCGGCAAAACAGTCCAGATGATAGTTATCGAAGATATATTTTGCTTTCAGCAAAGCATTTCCTTCAAGTGTGTCTGCAGTTTCCGGAATGTCAGTATCGCATTTGATATCCTTCATGCTGAGAAGTTCGACCTTTTCTCCCAAAATGGCAGTCACTTCTTCCAGTTTGTGTGAATTGTTGGTGGCAAATACAAATTTCTTTCTCATATTATGTTCTCCTTATACTTGTGGCTTATACAAGTCCCTATTTCACTTTTAACCGGTCGAAACCTTCTCCGTATACACCGATGACGGAACTTTGGGAAATGAAAGCGTTCGGATCTATATCTTTCACCATTCGGAATATTTCTACCGATTGACGTTTGTAGGCAAGCACGACCAGCACCTTCACGTTGTGTTTACTGTACCAGCCGATACCGTCGAGTACCGTTACACCGCGATGGGTTTCTTTGGTGATGCGATCGGCAATCCTTTCATATTCTTTGGAGAAAATAAAGAATTGAACAGATTGCCGGGTGCTGTTGACAATGTAATCCAGTACAAACCCGATGACAAACAAAGTTACAAAACCAAATATCACACGTCTCCAGTCATGAAATACCACGTAGCAGGAACTGATGATGATGAAGTCACAGGCCATTATCATGCGTCCCAGTGTGACATCCTTGTATTTGTGGATGATGGCTGCAATAATATCCGTACCTCCCGTGCTACCGTTACAGTTGAATACGATGCCCAGGCCGGCACCGCACATTGCAGCACCTATCAGACAAGCCATGAAGTCTTGTCCTTCGCCCAGCAGTTGGGGAGGGACACCATCGGGACCATTCACCAACAGTTGGAAAAACCATAGAAAAAAGGTCAGTCCGAAGATGGCAAACGTGGTCTTGATACTGAACTTCGGTCCGAGTATCTTGATGGCAAAAGTCATCAGTACGGCATTGATGATGAAGTATGACCATTGGATGGGAAATCCAGTGGCATAATAGATGATGGCACCAATACCGGTAGTACCTCCGGACGTAATCTGGTAAGGGATGAGGAAGGCTGCCCATCCCAATGCATAGCTGATGAGCCCCAAAGTGATGAAGATATAATCCTTCAGTTCCCTCGTCACTTCCGCTTTGGTTGGTTTTGTAATTTGCATATCTGTTATTTAACAACGATGTTCACAATCTTCTTTGGTACTACGATTACTTTGGCAATGGTCTTGCCTTCTATCCATTTTTCAGAGCGTTCGTCGGCCAATACAGCAGTCTGGATGGCATCCGATGCCGCATCTGCGGGGAATTCCATGTTGAACCGTGCCTTTCCATTGAAGGAAATGGTGTAGTTGACCGTATCTTCCACCAGGTATTCTTCGTTGCATACCGGCCACTTGGCATCGCATACAGAACCTGCATTGTCCAGAGTCTCCCACAATTCTTCGCATACATGCGGAGCAAAGGGAGCCAGAACGATGATGAACTGGTTCAGAATTTCCTTCTTGCTGCATTTCATCCCGAACAACTCGTTTACACAAATCATGAAAGCACTGATACTTGTGTTGTAAGAGAATTGCTCAATGTCTCCCGTCACTTTCTTAATCAGTTTGTGGAGGGATTTCAGTTCTTCCTTGATGGCAGGTTCATCTGTTACCAGATAATTGTCGTTGCGGTCGTAGAACAGTGACCAGAACTTCTTGATGAAGCGGTGTACACCGTCTATTCCGTTTGTATCCCATGGCTTTGATTGTTCTACCGGGCCGAGGAACATTTCGTACATGCGGAGAGTGTCGGCACCGTATTTGTCGACAATCATATCGGGATTGACAACGTTGAACATGGACTTACTCATCTTTTCCACAGCCCATCCACAGATGTACTTGCCGTCTTCCAGAATAAACTCGGCAGTTGCGTATTCGGGACGCCATGCTTTGAAAGCTTCAAGGTCCAGAACATCATTGGATACGATATTCACATCGACGTGGAGTGGGGTAGTATCGTACTGGTCTTTCAGATTTAGGGACACGAATGTATTGGTATCTTTGATGCGATAGACAAAATTGCTTCGTCCTTGAATCATGCCCTGATTCACCAGCTTTTGGAACGGTTCTTCGGCTACGGAAATGCCGAGGTCGTACAGGAACTTATTCCAGAAACGGGAGTATATTAAGTGACCGGTGGCATGTTCGGTACCGCCTACGTAAAGATCTACATTGTGCCAGTATTCATCTACTTTCTTATCTACAAGTGCCTGGTTGTTGTGTGGGTCCATGTAGCGCAGATAATAGGCGCTTGAACCGGCAAATCCGGGCATAGTATTGAGTTCCAGCGGGAAGACGGTGGTGTTGTCTATCTTTTCGTTTTCCACAACACATTTGTTCACAGTATCCCAAGCCCATTTTGTGGCATGTCCCAATGGAGGTTCACCGGTTTCGGTAGGCAGGAATTTGGCAACTTCGGGTAATTCCAGGGGTAGGGCACTTTCATCAATCATATAAGGCATGTTGTCCTTGTAGTAAACTGGGAACGGCTCGCCCCAATAGCGCTGACGTGAGAAAATGGCATCACGCAGACGGAAGTTCACCTTTACACGTCCCAGATTGTGCTCTTTCACATATTTCTTGGTAGCAGCAATCGCTTCTTTGATGGTCAGTCCGTTCAATGAAAGGTCACAATAGGGAGTAACACCTTCTCGTGGAGAGTTGCATACAATACCTTCCTTGGCATCGAAGCTTTCTTCGCTTACATCGCAACCTTCTACCAGCGGGCGGATTTCGAGGCCGAAGTGCTTGGCAAAAGCATAGTCACGGCTGTCGTGTGCAGGCACAGCCATGATGGCACCCGTACCATATCCGGCAAGTACATAGTCACTTATCCAGATGGGTACTGTCTCACCGGTAAAGGGGTTGATAGCATAGCTTCCAGAGAATACACCGGTAACGCTACGGTCGGCAATACGTTCGCGTTCAGTACGTTTTTTGGTGCGTTCCAGATAAGCGTTTACTTCATCTTTCTGTGTGTCGGTGGTAAGTTGCTGTACCAGTTCGCTTTCGGGAGCCAATACCATGAAGGTGACACCGAACATGGTATCTGCACGGGTAGTGAAGATAGTGAATTCCAAATCACTGTCTTTTACTTTGAATTGTATCTCCGCACCTTCACTGCGTCCTATCCAGTTTTTTTGGGTTTCTTTCAAGGATTCGGTCCAATCAATGGTATCGAGTCCATCCAATAAGCGTTGTGCATAGGCAGATACACGGAGACACCATTGGCGCATTTTTTTCTGGATGACGGGGAAACCGCCGCGTTCACTGACACCGTCTATTACTTCGTCATTGGCCAGTACGGTACCGAGTTGTGGACACCAGTTAACCATTGTCTCGCCCAGATAGGCAATACGGTAGTTCATCAGGATTTCCTGCTGTTCCTTTTCACTCTTGGCATTCCATTCTGCGGCGGTAAAACTCAATTCCTCGCCACAAGCCACATTCATTCCTTCAGTACCGGTTTGGCTGAATGTTTCAATCAGTTCCTGGATAGGACGTGCCTGCTTTTTATCGTTGCAGTAGTAACTGTTGAACATTTTGAGGAACGCCCATTGGGTCCAATGGTAATATTCCGGTTCGCAGGTACGAATTTCGCGGTTCCAATCGAAAGAGAAACCTATCTTATCTAACTGTTCACGGTATCGGTTGATATTGTTGACGGTCGTAATTGCAGGGTGCTGTCCCGTTTGTATGGCATATTGCTCTGCTGGAAGACCGTAAGCGTCATATCCCATGGGATTCAGTACATTGAAACCTTGCAGTCGTTTGTAGCGGGCGTAAATATCCGAAGCGATATATCCCAGCGGATGACCTACGTGCAATCCCGCACCGGAGGGGTAGGGGAACATGTTCAGCACATAGAATTTCTTTTTCGTTTCGTCTTCCGTTACTTGGTAGGTTTTGTTTTCCACCCACCTTTTCTGCCATTTCTTTTCAATCTCCCTGAAATTGTATTCCATAGTGGTATTTATTAATATTTTGTTGAAAACATTGTTTATTCTATGGTTAAAACCGGTTAGTATCCGGTTAATATCGGTGCAAAGTTACGGGTTTATTTTCAGATTTGTAGCTAAGTAACATAAAAAACAATGGCAAAGGCTTGATAATTCACTTTTTATTACTTACATTTGTGATGTGCTTTTAAAACTAATTTTTTGTTTGTAATACAAATAATAGCTAAATTAATTCAATAGGATATTTACTAAAAGATTTTTAGGATATAGCGAAGGATGAAGTCTGGGAAGATTTCATCCTTCGCGTTATTGTGTTGAAGAAGAAAGTCGTATCTTTGCGCAACTTATCGGAAGTGTATGAACGCAATGAAAAATTATATTTATCATATTGTCGCCGTCCTTACGGTAGGTATTTGGGGTCTGACTTTTATTTCAACGAAAGTATTGATTGGGCATAGCCTTTCCCCGCAGGAAATATTCTTGCTTCGTTTCCTGATAGCTTATCTGGGCATCTGGTTTATTTCTCCCCGAAAACTGTTTGCTGATAATTGGAAAGATGAATCTTGGCTGTTTTTAGGAGGTATAGCAGGCGGTTCATTTTACTTTTTTACGGAAAATACAGCTTTGGAGATTACATTGGCGACGAATGTGGCATTTATTGTCTGTACGGCACCATTGCTCACGACCATTCTTTCTTTGTGGATTTATAAAAAGGAAAAGGTTACCCGTGGATTGATGGCTGGTTCTTTGCTGGCGTTGGTTGGTGTGGCATTGGTGGTTTATAATGGTAGTTTTGTATTAAAGATTTCTCCTTTAGGTGATTTCCTTACTTTACTTGCAGCTTTTTCCTGGGCATTCTATAGTTTAATAATGAGAAAAATGTCCAACCGTTACAGTATAATTTTTATTACCCGTAAGATATTTTTTTATGGGGTATTGACTATTCTTCCTGCATTTCTGATTCATCCCTGGAACTTCGACATTGTCCGTCTTCTCGAGCCGGCTATTTTGTTCAATTTACTTTTCCTGGGTGTATTGGCTTCTTTGATTTGTTTTGTAGTCTGGAACGTAGTCTTAAAACAGCTGGGAACAATAAGAGCTTCCAACTATATTTATCTGAATCCTCTCTTCACTCTGGTAGGTTCTGCTTTTCTGCTTGGCGAACAGCTTACTATAGTTGCTTTGATGGGGGCGGTACTGATATTGGGGGGAGTTTATTGGGCAGGAAAAAAATAAATACAAGATAAATGGAGTTGTGTCTGCAAAGACACAGCCCCATTATTAATGTGATTTAGCAAAATTCTTTTTATAGATTACATTTGAGTTCAGCAGACATTAAATAAGTATTATATGGTAGCCACATAGACATAATGAAATAAAGTATATTTCCTTTGAGTGATATGGGGTGAATATAAGAACCATACAATTGTGAATATTGCCAGCCATCGACTAGTTTTTGTGGTTTACTCCATTCCCCTATAATATGATCTGCTGTTCGGAATGAGATATCATAGCGTGTACTATTGAAATAGAGCAATATCCATTTTTTAAATTCTGGATGATAAGCGATGGAAAGTTCTCCAGATATATCATTGAATAATGGAGTGGCTGCAGTTTCATTTCCTTTAATCCATCCACTTCCATTCCAAAATTCGTATTCTGTTTGATTTTCAATATTTTCTTCTAAAAAACGAGCAAGGTGAGGCTTATTGTCACGTCCAGTAATTGTACCCACCATATAAATATATCCGTCTTTTTTGAAATAGCTTACTTGACCAAAATTACTTGTTGAACCAAATTTTACATTTTGGCAACGTGTCCAAGTAATTCCATTGTCTGAAGATTTGTAAAGACTTGAAAAGTTAGTTATCCATCCTGCCCAATTACGAATATTCATGTAATGAACATAATCTATGCCATTGGCACGAATGGCTGCTGTGGGAATAGAAGTCCAATCTCCATTACCACTTCCATCTTTACCTCCATAACATATTTCACGAGCATTTTTACCACTTTCATCCATAGCAGCACCATTAATGGTGAGCCCATCAGAAAGATCTTGATCGTCAGAGAAAAGCAAAACATTACTTCTCCAGTTACTCCCATTGGGTCCTGGATTTACAAAATTTGGATAAAAGTCACTACCGAATGTATCGCCGAAAAAAAATCCATAATGTCCGGGTTGTAATTCCCAAACAATACCTAAATCTGTACCACCTACATTGTATAATTCATTAGTACGATTATTTACTTCAAATTCTACAATAGGTAATCCGTTTGTGCCATTTATTTCAGCACCAGTAATACGGGATACACATTTTAAATTTGAAAATTTTAATTCTCTAGAATAATTGACGATACCTTTATTGACTATCAATTTGGAAATTTCTGATGACTGATTATTATTATCTACTGCAATAAATTCAAAATAAAATGTAGAAGGATCATCCTTTTTTATAATATATTCAAATATATATTCTGGTGATAAATTTGATTTTATATATTTCTCAGAAATGTTATTAGTATCGTTAATTTTATTTATTACTAAATAAGCTAGTTGATCGAATTCTTTTATTGATACTTTGATAGATATTATACCATTAATCGCAGTAATTTCATTTTGAGAAAGGTTAACTTCTAAATTATAACTATTTACTTTATCTGTATCCGAATTTTCACAACTTGTAAGCCCCCATATAGAAAGGAGGCTTGCAAGTAATAATACATGTATTCGTATCATGATTTTTTATAATTTTGTAATATGTAATAGCGCTCCTCCATCCCTTGCCAGATTCAGTTCAATGATATCCTTCCTTGTAACTTTCCGCACCAGTCTGTTCAGATTGTTTGGATTCCGGTCCACATCCTCCGCATCGGTATAGATCGTTGCTTGGTAGTCCCCCTCACTAAGGAAGTCCAATTTCAATTTCAGATTCTTTTCCGTACCGTTGTTTAGCGAGCCTACCCACCAGTCCGAACCGCTCCTGCGGGCCACCGTGACATGCTCATTCATTTTTGCCAGCGGAACTCTTATCTCATCCCACGTTCCCGGCACGGTACGGAGCACCTCGAACCCCGGTTGACCTTCATAAGCCTTTGGCGTATCGCACAACGAGGTGAGATGGTTTTCCAAAACCACATACATGGCCAACATATGGCAGCGTGTGCTCATTACATGAGGATTTACATACTGTATCTTGAACTCCGAGCGTGGCAGTGCCCTGAACCCTCCCAGGTGATAGTCCGTCGCTCCCGCCAGCATCCTGGTGAAGGGTATCGCAATGTCATGGTCCGCATTCACCAGCGTGTCCCACTTGCATACCTCGTAGTTGAGCGTCCCCTCCCTCGTGAACTCATTCGGATAGGTCCTCACCAGCCCTGAGGGCTTGCTCGATCCGTGGAACTGTATGAAGAGCCTGTGCCTTGCCGCACATTCCAGTATCTCCTCCTGGATACGGATCATTTCCTGGTCATTGCGGTCCATGAAGTCCACCATGAGTCCCCTGACCCCCCATTTCTCATACAGCGTGAATGCCTCCTCCAGCTTGTCATAGAGCGGTCACCAGTGTGTACCCTCAGATGTATGCCCACCCCCTTGCTCCTTGCATATTCCCCAATTCTTGGCATGTTCAGGCATGGTATCGGTTTTGTGATGTCCGCATTGGGTCCCGCCCATCCGAAATTGAAGTTGTCATCATAGTACCAAGGAGTTTCCGCATATCCGTAGATTCCATGTACATCCAAGCCATTGCGCGCAGCAAAATCAATGTAGTACTTGTTCGTGTCGAAATTGTTCCCTGGAGAGAACGTGCTGTCCGGCACGACATTCCCGTTCCACCATGTGAACGTGGTCCGGCAAGGCTTAATCCATGAAGTGTCTTCAATCCTGCATGGTTCGTTCAGACTTGTTAGTATGTTCGTCTCCAGTAATCCTCCTACCCGGTCTGCAACGGATATCACGCGCCACGGGGTACGGTGTGGGAAACTGTCTATTTCAACCTTTATTTTTTCCTGCCCGAGTTTTGGCGAGAGCTTTCCCACCAGTCCACTCTTCTCCTTCACCAGGTACATTCCCGCGTAGTCCCTTATTGCCGCCTCTGTTATTGCCAGGGCCACCCCATTGTCGAATTCGAATGTGGCGGGCATCTCTATCAGCCTCTTCCTTGCGACCTTGTCATATCTTACATGACTGTATACCCCTTCGTGTGTATTTACATACCCGGGCAGGTACATGAGCAACGCCATCGGGTTTCCTTGTAAGTTGAACTGTGTCCTTTCATCGTACATCACGTATGAATTCCATGCTTTCTGCTTGGGAAATTCGTATCTGAATGCTATCCCATCATTGAATGCCCTTACAGCCAGGTTCACCGTTCTCTCCTTCCCGTTCTTCTCCACCAGGGGGACTATCATCTCATTGCAGTGGTTTCTTGCCTTACTGACCTTTCCTACTACCAGCTCGTATGTCTCGTCTATCTTCCTCCTTTGTACCTTTCCCGCCTTGAGTCCTGCCCCGAACTCCCCGCTGTCGAACTCGAATCCCAGCCTTGAGTCCTCCAGCAACTGCTGTTTCCCGTATTTCACGCTGTAAGCCACTTTCTCAGGTGCTATGTCCAGCACAAGCTTCAGCTTCCCGTCGGGAGATGCCACAGAGAACTTCTGCTGGGCTGAAGCGGTACCAAGGCAGAATAGGAGGGCACATATAATAAAAAGTTTTCTCATTTTTATAATAATATATTTAGTTAGAAAATACAAGCGGAATTTACATTTTTCAAATTCCGCTTGAAATATGATAGTATTATTTAGGGTTTTGTACTAAATTAGAATTACGTTGTAGCTGATCAAATGGTATTAGCATGAGATTACGTTTTGTATCATTAGTAGGCTGGTGTTCCCACCAAGTACCTTTTGTGAAATTATTATCAAAACGAATAAGTTGACTTCGACGTAAGCCTTCTAATGCAAATTCTACACCAAGTTCTTGAAGAAAACGACCATATTTTACTGGAACTCCATTATAAATTGTGGTAGCTTCTAATTCTGAACCGGTTAATTCATTGGTTGTATCGAAGTTTCTTCTACGTACTTCATTTACTAATTCGGCAGCTTCTTGTGAGCTACCTCCTGTACGGAGTATACATTCAGCTTTCATCATTAATACTTCGGCATATCTCATAATGACATAATCATTATCAGGAGTACCTGTTGCACCTATTTTGATTTCATATTTGCCAAAACGATACCCTTGATACATGGTAGCATCTCCACTAATATTAGTAACATCTTTGGTATAACTGAGCAGCATTTGTGGGTCTCCGCACCAACCATTTGTCCATAATGGAGTACCATCAAGTGCATATTGTTGTCCCATGCGCCATGTTTTTTCTAAACGCTTATCACCTTCTATATAGTTATCAAAGAAAGTAGGAACTCCGACGCACCCACCATCAAGCCAAGTGGCTTGGAGGTTGAAAGTTTGCATTTGAGAATAGTGTAAAGTTTTGCGTGCCCACATATAAATTTGACCACCTGATTTGGTTTCATCGAATGGAATTACAAACATTGTTTCATTACTCAATTCGTTATTTGTAGAAAATGGGAGTGAATAATCTCCGTCTAGTCTATATTTATTAGTAGCAATAATTTCATTGCATAAATTTTCACATTCATTATACATGGGAGTTCCTATCCATGCTTCAGCATTCAAATATAGACGTGCCAAAAGCATTTTTGCGTTCCATTTATTAAAACGTCCATAGGTGTTTAAGACATCTTCACTTAAGTTATTGATATTATTTTTTAATTCCGACTCAACGAATTCAAAAACTTTAGACCGTGGCTCTGTTGCTGGTAAATAACCATCAGGAACATCAAATCGATCAATAATGGGAACATTACCAAAAGCTTCTAGTAGTAAGTAATAATAAAATGCGCGAGCTACTTTTAATTCTGCAATATAATTTTCTTTACCATTCATTTCTATTGTTGAATTTTCAAATTGGTAAAGAACTCTATTAGCACTTGAGACACCTGAATATAATGCATTCCATATATTGTTTAGATGTGCATCTTCTTCCATCCAAGAATGTTGGTGTAAGCGAATATAAATACCTCCATCATACCATAAGCCATGATTTTTAACTGGAGTAACACAAACATCGGTAGTTTCTTCTAAATCCCACCAGTTTGAATGTTCTGTTAAGGTACGCATACTGGAATATATGGGAACCATGGCTGCCAAGAATTCAGATTCAGTTTTATAAAAGTCTTTTTCAGGGATGCTACTAAAAATTTCTTCATCCAAATTGGTACAAGAACTGAATAAAGAGATAACAGCTAAAAATGCACCAGTAATATATTGTTTTTTGAACATTGCTGTAATTTTTTAAGGTTAAAATAAAAGATTTAAGCCAACAGTGAACTGACGTGTAGTAGGATATAATTCGCCTGCACCAGATCCTTCAACACCAGGAGCAAGTCCTTTAATACTAACTTCTGGATCTAGTCCTTTATAACCAGTCATTGTGAGTAAATTATTGCCTGCTACATATAGACGAAGACGTTGAATGACTTTTTGTTTTTTAAGATTAAATGTATAGCCAACATTTATATTATCCAATTTTACATAATCACCATCTTCTACATAATAACTTTGCATAGCAGGAGCACCTTTTACATATGAATTACTACCAAATGGTTTTTCCAATACTGAGCGAGGTAGATTGCCTTCTCCAATACGTGAGGTTGTTTCCCAATGCATACGTTGGCGGTTCAAGACTTGAAAATTGAATGCACCGCGGAACATAACAGATACGTCGAAACCTTTATAGCTTAATGCTAAATTTAGACTTCCATAAGTTGTTGGAATACCATTACCAATAACTTTTTTGTCGCCATCATCAGCATCAGTCAATAATTTGGGTTGACCATCAGTACCATATACCATCCATAAACCATCAGATGTAAGACTATGAGTCTGGAAACCATGGAAATTACCAACGGGATCACCTTCTCTTACTATGTGAGTATGGGTTTGAATTGGTGAACCGGTAGCTCCTTCATACCAATAATCTTTTTGATAAAGTCCATTTGATAAAGAAATGATTTTATTTTTGTTATAGGAAAATGTTCCTGTAATGTCAAAACGTAAATAGCGTGTTTTAATAGGAGTACCACTTAATAACAATTCGATGCCTTGATTTCTAATTTTTCCAACATTTGCCATCATACTTGATACAATGTAAGGTGGAGTTGGTACTTCATAGGTAGAAAGTAGATCTGAAGTTTCACGGTGATAAATATCAATAGAACCAGAAAGTCTATTTTTTAGGAATGAAAAATCAAGTCCCAAATTTAACTCACTCTTCGTTTCCCATTTTAAATCGGGATTAGGATTTTGGTATGGACCTGCACCTTGTGTCCATTTTCCATTAATATATGCATATCCACCATAATTTAACAAATACATGGATAGTAAATTAGATGTGACTTCATTACCTGTAACGCCATAACCTATGCGAACTTTTAAGTCATCTAACCATTGGATATCTTGCATAAAATTCTCTTTGCTAATGCGCCATCCTGCTGATATAGCAGGAAACCAACCCCATTTATGGTTATCTCCAAAGCGTGATGAACCTTCACGGCGTAAACTGGCCATAAACATATACTTTTCATTGTAATTATAAGTCAATCGACCAAAAAATGAAATTAGTTTATGAGTATTTCTATAACTGGTCATAGCTGCCTTATTATCCTTCATATCATTCATAGAACCAATATTCCAAGGTCCAAACATATCTGTTGGAAAATCTTTTGCCCATTGATATATACCTTTAGCATCATCATCTTGGTAACTATAACCTATCATGGCACCTAGATTGTGTAAACCTAATGATTTGGTATAATCACCTACCAATTCTAAATTCTTTTGCATTGTATTATCAGCCCAATTCCAAACATTACCATAATCTCCGTTTACCACAGTAGTCATATGTTTAAATGTATTGCTTTTATTCTCCATGCGATCAAAACGTTGCATAGCTCCCATCACACTTAGATTAAGACCTTCAATTGGTGATAAAGTTATTTTCCCGCTCATCATTAATTGATTGTATCCTTCTACATCATATTCTTCATTAATCATGGCAACCGGATTATAAGGTTTAAGATTTACTTTATATTCCGTATAATTTCCATTTTCATCATAGATAGGGCGGGTAGGATTTTCTAATAAAGCATTTAAATAGGCTGCATACCATGCACGTTGTTGGGTGACATAACTATCATTTATATTGAATTGAAAGCGTAATTTATTATTGAACATATTATGATTTAGACCTATTTTAGCTGTAATAGATTCACGATCTGTATGACGAATGACACCTTCACGTTTGCGATAATCTATGGAAGCTACGTAATTGGATTCAGCGCTACCACCTTTCAAAGAAAGAAAATGATTGTGGCTGATAGCTGTACGACTAATAGCGTCCACCCAATCAGTGGTAGTTCCCTCATCTTGAATACCTGGAAAATCAGGATCATCTGTTAATCTACGATAATCATTGGCTGTTAACATATCAGCATGTTTTGCAAATGTTTCAAATGAGATAGATCCATTATACTCCATGGAAAGTTTAGTCGCTTTAGCACGATTGGTAGTAATTACAATGACACCATTTGTACCACGAGTACCATAAATAGCAGCTGCAGAACCATCTTTTAGCACATCTATAGATTCTATGTCTTCACTTGAAATAGCTGTTAAACTACCACCTGGAATTCCGTCAATAACGATCAATGGACTAGTATTACCAGATAATGAATTAACACCTCGAATAGTCATTTCGAGTCCTAATACAGGATCACCAGTATAATTTGAAAGTTGAAGACCTGCTACTTTTCCTTGAAGGAGTTGTTCGGGACTTTTTACCATCCCGGCAAGAAAATCGTCTTTTTTTACTGATGTAATAGCACTGGTTACTTCACCTTTTTTCATGGAACCATAACCTACCACTACCACATCATCAAGCTGAAATACATCTTCTTCAAGAATGATGTTTAAAAAAGTAGTTTTATCGTTAGTTGGAATGGTGCGAGTAATGTATCCAATATAACTTACTGTTAATGTACTGCCAGGTCTTAATTTTATCTCAAATATTCCGTCAATATTTGTTGAAACTCCATTACTGGTGCCAGTTTCCAATATTGTAACTCCTGGTAATGTGTTGCCTTTTGCATCTTTTACGACACCTTGGAAGTTTTTGGTTTGTGCAATAGCTAATTGACATATGCATAACATATATAATATTGTCATTAGTCGAATTGTATTGGACAAAGTCCTTTTTTGATAAAAATTTAGCATAGATTCAAAGTGATAAAATGTTTAGATAAATAATTATATATTTCTCAGAGTATTTTAAAAAGGTCGTACAATTTCTAGATCGTCTACTGAAGGTAATGTTGGAAATTTAGCATGTGGTTCAGTTTGATACCAAAATACAACAGAAGAAATGTCTGATTTCTGATCGAGATATCGGCCGTCGTTACGCCATCCAAGATCTTGAATTGTAACTTTTAAATCCTTTTCAAAACGGATTGGATCAAGTATGTGCCAACGATACATGCCAAAACGTTGTTGTGAACGATAAACTCCATCTGGGCGAATAATCTGATGTAATCCTGCATAAGGAGTAGTGAATTCTTCATATTGATGCGTCGTTTTATTTTCAAAGTTGTAAGATCCGCAAAAGTAATCTTCTGTACCAGTACCGCAGATTGTCGGAAATTTCTTATCACCATCCATGAAGAATTTAATTTCACCTTCACCCCACCAACCGTTATTATTCACTTGCCAAGCAATATATGTACCAACGTATTGTCCTTTACCTTTAATACCATCAACCAATACATGGTCAGAATTTATATTAGGATTTGAGCGACGGAATTGTGCATGAAAATAAGCTGCATCCTCAGGAACTTCTGTTAAAGTGTAGTTTATTTGGTAATAAACTCTCATTTCATTATTGGGGTCAATGTTTTCCATTGTAATTTTACATTTTTTGCGGAAAGGCATTTGCCAATAACAATTGAACGCACTACCAGGGTTTACACAAACTGCTAATGAACTTAATGGAGAATATAGTCCCCAACCACTGCAGAAAAAATCACCTATAGGGCACTCTACAGAAGGTTCTTTTTCATCATCCCAATAAAAGCGAATAATTGTTTTTCTCCATTCACCTGTTGGTGTCATCCAAATTTGTTGTATAGAACCAGGGCCTTCGATTTCTGCTAAAGTAAAAGTTTCGTTAGGGCCAATGTTTACATAAGGATTGACTTTCCAGCCTTGCCCTAAAGTTTTAGCTGCATGATGTGCATTAGCTTGATTTATTTTTTCTTTATCTGTAATTGGATCAGCCATACCACCTTTACCTTTCTCACCTGTAAAGTTTTCAGGGCTGATGGAACGTGTCTTGGCATTGGATAAGCGATATAAATTACCCATATTCATGTCAAGTCCATTAAAATTTTGAGCGTAAATGCTTATAGTTGCCATACATAAGGCTGCTAAGATAAAAAATTTGATTTTCATGGTTTAAATAAATTAATAGGTTTGTATATTTAGTTAATGGTTTCAGCAAGTTTTGCCAGTTCAAGATATTTCTTGTATAGTTTTTCGTAGATGAGGGCTCTTTTCTCATCCGGCCGGTATTCAGCCTCGATGTCCGACCCCATATGCCTTGTCGCCTCATTGATATCCTTGTACACCCCTGCGGCAACTGCCGCGAACATTGCCGCTCCCAAGGCACAGGTCTGTTCCGAGCGGACCACACGGATAGGCATGTCCAGCACGTCCGCCAGCGTCTGCATCACGAAGGGCGCCTTCTTGCTGATACCTCCGATGGCATTGACCGAATCAATGCGCAGTCCCTGGCCCTTCATATGCTCCACAATACGGCGGGAACCGAAGGCGGTGGCTTCCACCAGCGCACGGAATATTTCCGGGGCGCTGGTACCCAGCGTGAGTCCCGCAACGGCACCCTTCACGTTCTGGTCCGCATCGGGGGTACGGCGGCCGTTCATCCAGTCCAGGGCGACAACACCGTCCTCGGAGGGTTCCATGTCCTGGGCCTCACGGGTGAGTTCCACCAGCATGCCGTCCAGAACTTTCTGCCTGGCCTCTCCTCCGGGGATATCTTTCAGTGTCCATGCCAGCATCTTCCTGAACCAGGCGTAGATGTCTCCGAAAGCCGACTGTCCGGCTTCGAAACCGATGAATCCCGGAAGCACCGAACCGTCCACCTGGCCGCAGATTCCCTTGATACAGCGTCCGCCTACCTCGTCTTTGCCGGCAACCATGATGTCGCAGGTGGATGTTCCCATGATACGTGTCAGTATCCCCGGGGCGACGGATGCGCCTACGGCTCCCATATGGGCGTCCAGCGCCCCCACAGCCACGGCGATTCCTTGGGGAAGTCCAAGCCTGTCTGCCCACTCGGGTGTCAGTTCCCCTGCCTTGGTGTCGCTGGTGTGGGTTTCTGTGAACAGATGGGGGAGCATTTCCTTCAGGGCCGGATTAAGTTCTTCGAGAACTTCGCCGGAAGGAAGACCCCAACTGGCATGCCACATTGCTTTATGTCCAGCAGCACAACGGCTACGAAAGATCTGTTCCGGAATAGTATTACCAGTTACTAATCCGGTCATCCAATCACAATGTTCTACCCAAGCATAAGCAACATCCTTTATAGCGACGTTTGTGTTAATAATATGTAAAACCTTTGACCATACCCATTCTGATGAATAAGTACCACCTTCATAAAGCAAATAATCAAGGTTGCGTTGATTGATCAGTGCGTTGATTTGCTCAGCTTCTCGAACAGCTGTATGATCTTTCCAAAGAATAAACATAGCATCCGGTTCTTCTGCAAATTCAGGGCGCAAAGCTAATGGCATTCCTGCCTTATCGGTTAAAGCAGGAGTACTACCAGTTGTGTCAAAACATAATCCGCAAATAGAAGTAATTTCTTCTTCCTTCAAATCAGATAAAGCTATATGTACAGCCTCTGTCATGGATTCAATATAATCCAATGGATGTTGGCGATAACGATTGTTGTGTGCATCGCAGTAAAGTCCCGCTTTCCAACGGGGGTAAAAACTTACCCCCGTAGCCATTTCACGGCCAGTATATGTATCCACTACCAGTGCACGACAAGAATCCGTACCAAAATCAAGACCGATAACGTATTTCTTGTTTGATTCCATAGTCTAAAGCATTATTTGGTTGTCAATTCTTGTTTTCTTGCAATGAAGAACCCATAATAGGCAATCACTGCAAAAGCAACGGCCGGTACAACATATGCAGCCATAATACTACCCGTCTGGTCGGAGACAATACCCTGAATTTGGGTCAGAACGGCAGCACCGGCAATAGCCATTACCATGAATGAACCTCCAATCTTAGTATCATCCCCCAAACCTGTAAGACCAAAACCATAAATGGTCGGGAACATCAATGACATACAACCAGAAATGCCCATCAGGCAATAGACGCCGAAACTGCCCTTGCCGAACATGGCACCCAAACAACACATTACAGCAAGAAGCGCAAGTCCTATCAAGAGTTTATAAGCTTTCACATATTTCATCATGGCAGTACATACGAATCTCATTACTACAAAGAGAATAAGTGACATGATATAGTAAGTAGCTGCAGCCTGTTCTGCTGTACGTGGCAGCAAATCATTCAATCCAAGCCATTCACAACAATTATAGAATGCGGCAGCTACCGGTTTCACTCCCCGTAATGCATTTACAACAGCATCTGCAGAAGCAGAATCTCCTAAAGAAGCCAATACACCGTCAAAATTCAGCTGTACCATAGCATAACGGATCACGAATGACCATACGGCTATCTGTGCACCAATATTGAAAAATTGTGCTATTACACCCCATACATAATTCTTATTCTTTATAAGACGACGAAGAGTGGCACCAAACTCTATTTTTTCACCTTTTTCACTAAGATTAGGCATTTTGGTAAGCCGAATAGCAAGTAAGAGCACCAACATCACCAGACCAAGTACCACATAAGCAGTAGTAACAGCATTCAATTCCTGCCCCTGGATGGCGGCCAGCTCCTCAGCCGGAAGTTGGGCACGCTCTGTCGCTGTCATTCCATTCAGTTGTGAGAGGATGAAAATCTGACTGATCACCACTCCCGTAATCGCTCCGAACGGATTGAAGGCCTGAGACAGATTCAAACGGCGTGTCGCGGTACTTTCAGGACCGATTGCCAATACATAAGAATTAGTAGACGTCTCCAGAACTGAAAGTCCGGCAAAGAGAACAAAGATTGCCAGCAGATACATAAAGAAGCTGAAATCAACATTCACTCCCGAGCTAAGCATGGCAGGATAGAACAGTAAAGCCCCAAATGCATATAGACCAAGTCCCAGCATCACGCCTGATTTATAAGTGTATTTCTTGATAAACAAGGCACCGGGAACAGCACAACATCCATATCCCAACAAATAGCACACTACCTGTATCCAAGCTGTTTTTGAGTCACTCATACTCATGATGCGCTTGAAAGCTGCAAGCATAGTATCTGTCAGATTATTCGGCACAGCCCAAGCAAAGAAAAGAGTCGTGAGCAGAATGAATGGGAAGAGGATTCCTTTCGGTATTATTTTATTTGATTCCATACGAATTCTCTATTATATAGTTACCCTATTGAAATTTTGTTTTTATTACATTCAAATCTGCTCCAAATAAATCTTGCACGATAGGAGCCAGTTGTTCATCCTTACCCTGTATATGAATCACCTTTTGCGTATGGACCAATGAGGCACCGGGAGCCAGCTCCGCACCAGGAGAAGACGTTTCAATTTCATAGAAAGGTCCCATTATAGAACCGTCTTCTACCGGACCGTCATTATAAGAGTTGATTACATCTCCGGCAAACGGATCTTCCTGAGGTCCCCATTGACCATTTACGTAGACTGAAGGAGTTTCGGGAAGACTACACCACAGGATTGTGAGTACGCCTTTTGATGAATCATAACTTCCGCAAATATCCGTTGCCCGTGAAGCCGGCAATCCCAGCTTGGAACGATAGAGCCCGTCAATCTTGAAATAGATAATACCATTTTCCTTTATCAGCCTATCCGCCGGTATCTTACCGAAATATTCATCATTCACGATTGTTCCTTCCGCATCTTGCTTATAAGGAATGAATACAGTAGTGGTCGGTGTAGGATTAAAACAGCCGAGCATCCACACAGATACAAGACCACCCTCTTTTGTCCATGCCTTGTCACCTGTATTGGTAATCTTATTCTCACTCTTGTAAGCTACAATTTTCATATCATTTGTAAGCTGGATATTAAAATCGGCAGCCACTTCACCGGCATCCATCAACGATACAGTACGGTCAATATTCATATCAAAAGTAGTACCGGAAGCATTTGTCAAACGAGTATCTTTCACAAAACGGATACTACTGTTGTCTTGCGACTTTATGTCAAAAGCTTCAGTATCAAGTACCGGAGGAACTATCCAATTATCATAAACCTGCTCTTGTCCTTCCTTAAAATAAAGTGAGAACGGACCACCTTCCGGACCAAGCCAGAAGCGTTCCTCACCTCCTACCGGATTAAATTGAGAACTGACTTTGCCTTCATTTATGAAACGATAATTAATCCAGCCGTAACTATCACCTTCATCGCCGGAAGCAGAAGTAGTCATTACACGGCCTTGCCATGCAGGAATAACCATCACTTTAGAATTCCCATCAGCAGATACCAATTCAGTATATTCAATGCCGTGGTCCTTTAAGAACTTAATCCGGCCTTGAAGGAAATGCTCCCCCATCTGTTCACAGAAACCCACACCAGCGACACCAAGGCAGGGGAACTGACACCCGAGTGGGCAGACAGGCTTGGACTTCCCCAAGGAATCGCCGTGGCTGTGGGGGCGCTGGACGCCCATATGGGAGCCGTAGGCGCATCCGTCGCCCCGGGGATACTGACACGTATCATGGGAACATCCACCTGCGACATCATGGTTACCGGCAAAGACGAGGTAGGTGGACGCTGTATCAAGGGAATTTGCGGCCAGGTGGACGGTTCGGTGCTTCCGGGATTCATCGGTTTCGAAGCCGGACAGTCGGCTTTCGGAGACATCTACGCCTGGTTCAGGAAGATGCTGGCATGGACACTGAAAGATATCCCCGGAGGAGAGGCCAGGCAGAAAGTTCTGGACGGCATGCTGGTGGAACTCACCCGTGAGGCCCAGGACATGGAACCCTCCGAGGACGGTGTTGTCGCCCTGGACTGGATGAACGGCCGCCGTACCCCCGATGCGGACCAGAACGTGAAGGGTGCCGTTGCGGGACTCACGCTGGGTACCAGCGCCCCGGAAATATTCCGTGCGCTGGTGGAAGCCACCGCCTTCGGTTCCCGCCGTATTGTGGAGCATATGAAGGGCCAGGGACTGCGCATTGATTCGGTCAATGCCATCGGAGGTATCAGCAAGAAGGCGCCCTTCGTGATGCAGACGCTGGCGGACGTGCTGGACATGCCTATCCGTGTGGTCCGCTCGGAACAGACCTGTGCCTTGGGAGCGGCAATGTTCGCGGCAGTTGCCGCAGGGGTGTACAAGGATATCAATGAGGCGACAAGGCACATGGGGTCGGACATCGAAGCTGAATACCGGCCGGATGAAAAAAGAGCCCTCATCTACGAAAAACTATACAAGAAATATCTTGAACTGGCAAAACTTGCTGAAACCATTAACTAAGTATACAAACCATTAATCTATTTAAAACATGAGAATCAAATCATTAATTTTAGCGGCCTTATGCATGGTCACCGTGAGTGTTTACGCCCAAAGCAACTACCCGTTCAACGGTCTGGACATGAACATGGGTAACCTGTCAAGACTGTCCGATGCGAAGACACGTTCCATTAGCCCCGAGAACTTCACGGGCGAGAAGGGCAAGGGCGGCATGGCCGACCCGGTCAGGGACAAGGACCAGCGGAATGTGGCCAACGCCCACCATGCGGCCAAGGACCTGGGCAAGGGTTGGAAGGTAAACCCCTTCATCATCGTGAAACCGGGAGAGACAATCACGATTGCGGAAATCGAGGGTCCGGGAGCCATCCAGCAGATCTGGATGACACCGACCGGGAACTGGCGCTTCTCCATCCTGAGAATGTACTGGGACGACGAGAAGGAGCCTTCCGTCGAATGTCCGGTGGGTGACTTCTTCTGCAGCGCATACAATGAATATGCACAGCTATCCTCACTGGCCGTCTGCGTGAATCCGGGCAGCGCCTTCAACTGTTACTGGAAGATGCCTTTCCGCAAGAAAGCTCGTATCACGCTGGAGAACATCAACACTGCCGAGGAGATGCGTCTGTACTACCAAATCAACTACACCCTGACAGAAGTTCCTGAGGACGAGGCCTACTTCCACGCGCAGTTCCGCCGCTCCAACCCGACCCAGGGGTCACTGCACACGCTGATTGACGGTGTGAAGGGCAAGGGACAGTACGTGGGTACCTACCTGGCGTGGCGTGTAAACGACAACTGCTGGTGGGGTGAAGGGGAAATCAAGTTCTACATGGACGGTGACAAGGAATATCCGACTATCTGCGGAACCGGGGCTGAGGACTACTTCTGCGGTTCGTACAATTTCGAGAACCAGAAGACGCACCAGTACCAGGAGTTCACCACCCCTTATGCCGGTATGCACCAGGTAATCCGTCCCGACGGGCTGTACCGTGCGGTGACCGCTTTCGGGCTGTACCGCTGGCATATCCTTGACCCGGTACGCTTCGACAAGGACCTGAAAGTCACGATACAGGATTTGGGATGGCGTCATGACGGACGCTACAACAACCAGAAGTCGGATATCTCGTCGACCACTTTCTGGTACCAGGCCGAGCCGCATGCCAAATTCCCGGCTTTGCCGAGCAAGGACGATTTGGAAATTCCAAGATGGTAAAATTGGGTATACCCAATATTTAAAATTACGTTGTTTTTTTATTAACTATTAAATCAAAGTATTATGAGGATTTCTTTTAAGAGGAATGGTTTCATAGCATTGGCATCAATGCTATCATTTGCAGTGTATGCAGGGGATAATTTGCCTCTTGCAACTGCTGCATCGGGGACAAATGGATCTATTCAAGTATCTGAGCATGGTGTAGATACTTCTAATGAGATTCAACAAGCGAGAGTAATACAAGGAACAGTTCTGGAAGAAGGGACTAATGAGCCTCTTATTGGGGTGAATGTTATCGTTAAAGGAACTACTATAGGTACAACTACTGATGTGGAGGGAAAATATTCGATAAGAATACCTTCTGATAATGCTATATTAGTCTTTTCTTATATTGGTCAAAAAACAGAAGAATATTCTGTTAAAGGTTTGAGATCTTTGGATATTATTATGAAAAGTGATGCTACGATGTTGTCTGAAGTCGTTGTATACACTGGTTATATGACTCAAAGAAAAGCTGATCTTACGGGTTCTGTATCTATGGCAGATACAAAGGATATTAAAAAAACTTCTGCTAATGCTATGAAATCTTTACAAGGCAAGATGGCTGGTGTAAAGATTACAACTAGCGGTGGCAATCCTGCTGAAAGTGTAGGTATCCAGATTCGTGGTTTATCTTCTTTATCTGGAGCTGTAACCCCTTTGATAGTATTAGATGGTATGCCAACAGAGAACCTGAATCTTCGTGATATAAATTCAGGTGACATTGAGTCTATTCAAGTTTTGAAAGATGCTGCTTCTGCTTCAATTTATGGTGCACGTGCTTCTGGTGGTGTAATTTTGATTCAAACCAAGAAAGGTAAAATAGGTAAGACTACTATTGATTATAATGGCAGTGTTTCTGTTAGTTCTATATTGAATAAACCCGAAATGATGAATACCGAACAGTTTGGTATTGCTGCTTTCCGTGCCGCTGCTTATGACGAGTGGGCCTATGGGTCAGCTTTGTTGTTCCCAAATGGTTATGAATATGACTATCATAGAGGTGAGAATGGTATGTTAGTGATGGATAATATGCGAGTGAAGGACTTTCTGGACAGTGATCATTTAGTGAAAACTGCGGATACAGACTGGATGGATGAAATATTTCGTACTGCTATTTCTACAAATCACCAGTTGACTATTTCTAATGGTTCAGAGAAAGCTAAAAGTTTATTTTCATTAGGATATACTAATAATCAAGGTACACAAATTCATTCTTTTTTCAAGCAATATTCAGTACGTGTTAACACAGAATATGATTTAATTAAGGATCGTGTGAAAATAGGTGAGAATTTGGCTATATCTTATTTGCAATATAAAGACCAGTACCAAACATTTAATGCTATGATTATGCCATCTATCGTTCCTGTTTATGATGTAAATGGTAATTGGGCAGGTCCCGCTGGACTTGATGATATAAATAATCCGGTACGTCTAATGACAATGGGTAAAGATAATATCAATAATTATGTAAAAATTGTTGGTGATATTTTTATGGATGTGAATATTTGGAATGGAATTTCAGCCAGAACTCAATTTGGACTGGATTATGGTAATTCTTATAGTAGAGCGATAGACGGTGCTTTTACAGAAACTGGGTTTAGAAGCAATACTAAAAATTATGTGACTAGTAGTCAGTCGCATCCATTAAGTTATGTATGGACTAATACTTTGTCTTATAATAAGAGTTTTGACAAACATCATGTTGATGCTGTATTGGGGAGTGAATTTACTCGTTATGTACAAGAAGGTTTTTCTGCAAAAAGAGAAGGACTTTATTTAGAAGATCGTGATTTTGCTCATATAGGTGTTGCTACTGGTAGTGAAATTACTTTAGGTAGTTCTGCTGATGAATATACTTACTTCTCTTTATTTGCTAAAGCTAACTATTCCTATGCTGGTAAGTACTTATTGTCTGCAACAGTACGTCGTGATGGGTCTTCTTTATTTGGTGTTAACAATCGTTATGGTGTATTTCCTGCTTTTTCTGCTGGTTGGAGAATTAAAGATGAAGCCTTTATGGAAGATGCAGACTGGTTGTCTGATTTAAAATTCCGTCTTAGTTGGGGTGCTAATGGTAGTGTACAGGGACTACCACGTGGTTATACAACGACTCCGTTTACTACTGATTATCTTTCTACTGCTTATCCCATTGAAGGACAAGAGACAGGTGATTTACAATCAGGTTATAAAAGAACATGGATAGGTAATCCTGATTTAAAGTGGGAGACAACGAAACAAACCAATGTTGGTGTTGATTTTGGATTTTTCAATCAACGTTTAACAGGAGCTTTTGATTACTATTATAAAAAAACAGAGGATATTCTTGTACAAACTCCGTATATTGCTGCAATGGGTGAAGGTGGTGAGCCTTGGATTAATGGGGCCAGTATGAATAATCAGGGAGTGGAATTTGCCTTGACTTTCAGGAGTGAACCTACAAATGATTTCCGATGGGCCATTACAGCTAATATTGGTACATATAAGACCAAATTGACAGAACTTCCTTCTAATGTAATTAATAAATACGCAGGTGACGGTGTAAATGATTTAATTTTAGGGCATTCGCCTAATGCTATGTATGGATTAGTGGCTGATGGTATTTTTCGTACTCAAGAAGAGGTTGATGCCCATGCAGACCAACCGGGTAAGGCTATTGGACGTATCCGTTACAAAGATTTGGATGGTGATGGTGTGATTAATGAGACATATGATAGAACTTGGATTGGATGTACTGACCCTGACTTCTTTGGTGGGCTTAATTTTGATTTTGCTTATAAAGGTTTTGACTTGAATCTATTTTTTGAAGGTTTGTTCGGTAATGATGTAAATAGTGACTGGAAGAAGGAAAGTGATATTTGGCTTTATACGAATCCTGCTTGGAAGAATCATGCCACTCGTATGTTAAATGCTTGGTCACCTGATAATCCCAATTCTGATATTCCGGCCATAACAAATAATACTTCCAATAATGAACAACGTTTTTCCTCTTATTTTGTAGAAGACGGTTCATATCTTAAGTTGAGGAATATTGAACTGGGGTATACATTTCCAACCCATATCACAGAAAAGATGTACATGAAAAACTTGCGTTTGTATGTATCCGCTGATAATGTGTTTACATTGAAAAAGTTTTGGGGAGCTGATAAGTATACAAGTTTTGACCCTGAGTATCCCTCTTATGCTTATCTGACACCGTTCACTTTTAACTTTGGTATTAATGTTTCTTTCTAACTAATTAAAAAAAGAAGATTATGAGAAAAATATATTCTTTGTCTATTGCTTTGCTTTCACTACTAGGGGTGTGTAGTTGTGATTCGTACTTGGATATCAACCCTAAGCAAGTCTTGGATGAAAACATACTTAATAAGCCTAGTGATATTGAAGGATTTGTGACAGCAGCTTATGCTCGTATGTGTGAAATGGGTTCTTGGGACTCTTCTCCCTATATGTATTGGTGGTCTGGTTCCATGCGTTCTGACGACTCTTATAAAGGTGGTGGTGGTGTTGCAGATGCTATCGGTTCATTTGGTAATATGTCATTATTTACGGATGTGACTCCTAATACAGGAGCGTTGGATGGAACTTGGTATAATTCTTATCAGGTGATTCAAAGATGCAACACAGCCATTCAGAAAATGGTGAACTTTACAGAGGAGGAATTACCTGAGAAAAATAGTTATATGGGTGAAATGCTATTTATTCGTTCGTTTACACTATATCGTTTAAAAAAACTTTGGAAATATATACCTTATATTGATGAAAATGTAGTGGGTACATCTGAGGATTTTGAAGCTGTTCCTAATCATGAACCTGGTCAGGTTACTGATCTTTACTTGTGGCAATATATTCTTGATGATTTTAAGAGAGCCGAAAGTTTATTGCCTTTGGAACAAGAAGATAAAGGGCGTGTGAGCCGTAATGCTGCTACCGCTATGATAGCTCGGACTATGTTGAATATGGCTTATGAACAGAATGAGCAACATCAAGTGGTCAACATCAATAAACAGATGCTTTCGGATGCTTTGCCGTATATTGATAAGATTATAGCTCAAGAAGGTGAACGCGTAGGTTTGGAAACAGATTTTGGTAATAACTTTTTGTTACAATATGACAATGCTACCAAAGAGTCTATTTGGGAATTACAGTTTTCTATTAATGACGGTCTTTCTACTGGTGGTCGGATTAATCGTGCAGAAGGTTTGAATCATCCTTGGATGTGGCCTAAAAATGAAGATGGTAGTTACGGTTTCCAGTGTTGTGATTTTAATCATGCAAGCTATACCATGGCAAATGCTTTCAAGACGGATGAAAACGGTTTGCCCCGCTTTGATGATTATAATGATGATGATTACGGGCAATATGTTAAGAATCCTGATGGTTCATATAATTTGGATGCAGTTAACAGTGGTGCCAAAGATTATTTTGATAAGTATACATGGGATCCACGTTTCAGCCATACGATTGTAGCTCCCGGTCAGCCTTGGAAATATAATCCGGATTTAATATTCCATTCTTCTGCCAGTCGTGATCCAGTTACTTATAGCTACTTAAAACCGATAAAAGAATTGCCGGATCCCAATTGCGGTTGTTTGATGTACGACGGATGGCAATTTAATTCCATGAATAAGAAGATGATTCGTTATGATGATGTTTTGTTGTGGAAGGCAGAGATTTTGATTCAGTTGGATAGAGAAATGGAAGCTTTACCGTTAATCAACCAAATTCGTACCCGTGCGGCTAATAGTACAATTCGTTTGATACAAGCTGACGGTCAATATACGATGAATTATCATGTTGCTACCTATCAACCGGGTGTAAATTGTAATTGGACAAAAGATTATGCTTGGCAGGCACTGGTGTGGGAAAATCGCCTGGAGTTTGCTTGTGAAGGTCATCGGTTCTTTGATTTGCAGCGTTGGGGTACTTTAGCAGAGACAATGAATGCTTATTTTGCTATTGAAAGAACCCGTTTTCCTTGGTTTAATAGTGCCCGCTTTACTGCTGGTCGTGATGAATATTTCCCAATTTCCCAGCCTCAGATGGAGTACTCGAAAGGTAACTATACTCAGAATCCGGGATATTGATGTTTAACCGTTAAGAAGAAAATTATGAAGAAGATAACAACTGTTTTTATAATGGTGTTGGCTGTATTGTCATTGTCTGGTTGCTATGACAGAAGTATACTTGATGACAAAGGTTTGAATTATTTTATGCCGAAAGCAGAAAATGTTAAGTATACTCAGAGTAATACTACAGTTATGTTGACTTGGGATATTCCTACTGAGATTCCGGAAGAATTTAAACGTCCTATAGCAGTACAGATTCAGGTGGTGGAAAATGATATTTATAAAGATAAGATAACTTTATCAAATGAAGAAACATCTTATTCTTTTATTATTGATCCAGAAAAGGAGTACCGTTATATTGTCAAATTGGTAGGCACTTTCACTGAAGAGGTTCAAGAAACTGGGCGTACTTCCAGTGTTACTTCTGAGGGTGTAATAGTTAATGTCGAATAGTTTCGATAAGAATTTTGTAGTTAATGATAGAGAGTGGGTTTTTACTGGTATTTTTCTGAGTCAGCTCACTCTCTATTTTAATATTCGTGATATAAGAAGAATGGGTTATCTGGTTACGATAAATTGAAAAATGAATCAATAGACATGAAAAACATATTATTTATAGCATTCTCTTCGTTTATACTTTTATTCGTTTCTTGTACTTCTGAACAAGAAACTGAAACTTATATTCCTATTGATGAAATTATACCTTTGGATACTTATTTGATTCCAAATAAGGATACAAAAATTGTATCAACAACATTGAATTTTAAGGATATTGATGCCATAGATTATTTGCTGGTTAGAAAGAGTGTAGGTGACAGCTATTCAGCTAAGATAAATCAAAGCGAACTTACGTCTGATTATATTTTCAATTATACCATTCAAAAAACAGATCCACAGAATTTTCGGCTAGTATTGGCTGCCTTTTACAAAGATGGTAATATGTCGAAAGAGCTCTCTTTGAATGTGGATAACCGTTGGGGTTTTTTTATTCGTAATGTTACTCGTATAGCTCGTGTTACAGGGAGTATAATAAATGGAGAAAACTTTCCAAGTCCTAATAATACTGCGACAAAATGGAATGTAGGAGGAACAGATCTTGGCATTATTTGGGAGATGCAGCCCGGAAAATATGGAATTTTCTTTGGTGATACTTTTGGGTATGACTTTAAGCCTAATCCGGCTAATCCTGGACCTAACGGAGGGAGTTGGCGTAGTAATGTGCTGGCTTTCTCGGAGGATAATGATTTAGAAGATGGATTGTCATTCAGCAATATGGTTACTGATGATAAAGGGTATGCCCGCGAGATAATATATGGAGGAAAAGATTCGTCAGGTAATGGTGATTGGACTTCTATCCCAACAGCTGCTATTCGTGCTAATGGAATAGATTATGTGCATTATTTTAATATGAGAAATTGGACAGGATGGGTTACAAATTATTCGGGAATATATAAGTCGGCTGATAATGGTTTGACATGGGCTAAATGTAAAGATATAACCTTCTCATCTTATAGTTTTTTTGGTCAGGTAGGGTACTTTAAGAAAGATGGATATGTTTATATGATAGGTACTCAAACGGGGAGGGATAGCAATGCTAAATTAGCACGATTTCATGAAACAGATATTGAGAATAAGACAGCTTATGAATATTGGAATGCTTCTACTAATCAATGGATAAAAGGCAATGAAAATGAGGCAACAGTATTAATAGAAGATAAGGTTGGTGAACTTTCTTTTATATATAATGAAACACATAAGAAATGGATAATTGCTTATTTCAATGCAGATAGATATAATATAACTATGCGTACGGCAGAAGACATAACTGGCCCATGGAGTGAACCCTATGAGCTTGCTAATGGTAGAGAGTATGCCCAATTGTATGGTTCTTACATTCATCCGTTTTCGGTAACTGGTGATAATTTATATTTTACGATGTCAATGTGGATGCCTTATAATGTTTTTTTAATGAAGGCTGAATTGGCTGATATGGGAGAGTTTTAATTATATTGACAAATATAATATCATGAACACACGCACATTAATTATAACTTTTGTTTGGATGATAATGTCCAACATAGGCATCTGTGCTCAAGAGCATTGGGATGCACAAGAGAGAATTGAGTTGAATAAGGGTGTTTTTCCGAAGAATTTTAGTAAAGCTATTGATGCTATACAGTATGATTTATTAGGAATTGAGAGAGGAAAAAGCCATGTGAAAGTGATAGATAACAACACTTTGTACATAAACCTTTCTTTTTCGCTTAAAAACTCTGTTCAACAAGGTGATTGGCGTATAGCGGTAAAGCCGGATTTTTTACCTTCATTCCATTGGGCGCCACATCTTACTCCTACTGATAGAAATGTCATCGATCAACATGTATTCCGTTCTCCTGCCCTTATTGTAGCAGACGATCATCAAACTCTTATTCTTATCCCCGATTTGGATATTATGCAGAAGGGGACTCCTGTACGATGGTATATGGATATGGACGCATCCTCTAATACACTTATTCTCGGAATGTGCAATAACCATGTATCCGAACACGTTCTGTTTGAGCGTGATCAAGAAACTACTTATCCAAAAGGAGATATTGAAATAGGCTTTTATTTGATGTATTCTGATAGCAAGGAAGTATTGCGGAATCCTTTCAAGAAGCCGTTAGAATTTATGTGGAGTCGATGGGGGCATACTGCATATGTGAAAGGTAATCCGGTGAAGGAGAGCCTGGAAAAGTATGTGCAACATACTTATAATTGGGCTTTTAATTTATGGTCAGAAAATGTGTGGCAGCAATTTGAGTTAGATGGGAAAAAAGTGGGTGCTCCCGTATTTATTGTGAATGTTACACAAAGTCCTAATTATCCGGGAGAGATTAATGAACGTGAATTTCGTTCTATCTGGAATCAGGCATGGTTCAGTTCATTGCGTTCTGCAAGTGGATTATATCGATATGCAAGAAGAATCGGTAATAGGGAGCTTCTTGCAAAAGCAAATTTGACAAAAGAACTGGCTCTGTCATTTCCGCAGAGGAATGGTTTTTTCTATGGACTTATCGGTACGGAAATGCATGAAGTAGAGATTGATGGTAAAAAGTATAATCGGAGCAAGGGGTGGAATACCTATTATTGGGGAAATTCCAACAGAAATCCTTATACCTGGAATCCGAAAGAATCTCCGTATCATATTCTTGATATGAGTTGGACAGCATTGCTGATGCTTCGGTGGTATGATGAATTAGAAAAAGATACCCGTCTTTTGGCTTATGCAGAAGATTATGCGATGGCTTTACTTGGAATACAGTATGAAAATGGTTTTTTCCCTGGCTGGCTTGACTTAAAGACAATGCAGCCGATGGACCATTTGAATGCTTCTCCTGAAACATCTTTATCAGTTACTTTTTTACTTAAACTGTATGAGCTTACACATAAGGAAGAGTATAAACGGGCAGCATTTAAAGCTATGAATGCAGTTATCCATGAAATTATCCCGGTTGGGAAGTGGGAAGACTTTGAAACCTATTGGTCTTGTTCTCGTTACGGTTCGGATAACTTGGTAGGTAAAAAGGTTTTGCGGAACAATATGCATAAACAGAATAATTTTTCAATGTTCTGGACAGCTGAAGCCTTACTGGAGTGCTATCGTCTTACCTCAAATAAAGAATATCTTGATTATGGGCAGCGTACACTTGATGAATTGCTGATGACTCAAGCATCGTGGCAGCCGCCATACATGTATGTAAATGTATTGGGTGGTTTTGGTGTGTTGAATGCCGATGGTGAATGGAATGATTCACGCGAAAGTCTTTTTTCCGAACTCATCATTCAATATGGAAAACTTCTTGATAAGCCAGAGTATATAGAACGGGGATATGCTGCACTTAAGGCATCTTTTGTAATGATGTATTGTACTGAAAATCCTCAAACCAAACAGCAATGGGAAAAAGTTCATCCGTTCTTTGCTTCAGAGGATTATGGATTCATGATGGAAAATTACGGGCATGGCGGCCGTACAAATCCGGCAGGTGAAGGTATGGGTGAGTTTACAATCTATGATTGGGGAAATGGAGCAGCAGCCGAAGCCTATAATCGTATCCTGGATAAATTCGGGAAAATAGAATAATAATACTAACTTTTAATAATTGTCATTATGGTAAAAAGGACTTTAGCTTTATTAGCCTTTTTGAATGTGGCTATGCTGTTTCCGGCCAGAACTCAGGCCCATAACAGTGGTGAGAGACTGTTTAACGATAAATACGGGCATGCATACCTGGATAAGATTGCATTCCCTATTGGTGGTATCGGTGCCGGAATGTTTTGTCTTGAGGGTACGGGGGCCATTTCCCATGTTTCGCTCAGAAACCATCCGGATGTGATGAACGAACCGTATACTTTTGCTGCTATTTGTGTGAAGGATGTACAGAACGGGGCAAAGGTGTTGGAAGGCCAAGTGCCGACTTGGAAGCTGTTCGGTCCTGACCAGAGTGGTCTGGGTAGAGGGGATAAGACATATGGCCTTCCTCGTTTTGAGGAGGCCGTTTTCCAGACACGTTTCCCCTTTGCCTTGATAGATTTGAAAGATAAGGATATGCCTTTGGAAGCCAGGATTACGGGCTGGAGTCCTTTTATCCCAACAGATGCAGATAACTCCAGTCTACCGGTGGGAGTGTTGGAATACCGTTTTACGAATACTTCGGATGAAGCCATTGAAGCAATATTTTCCTATAATACGAAGAATTTCATAGATGGGCAGGGAACTATCCAAGGCATAAGGAATGGATTTATTCTGGAATCCAATCAAGAGGGTTCCGGACTGGCAATCTATGTGGATAATGATAATGCGGTTGTAGACCATTGTTGGTTCCGTGGTGCGTGGTTTGATCCTCAGACAGTTGTTTGGGACAACATCCGTTATGGAAGAATTGCTAGTAATCAACCGGTTGACGGTGCTGTTCCAGGAGCTTCTGTTTATGTTCCGATGGCATTACAGCCAGGTGAGGCAAAGACAGTCAAAGTAAACTTCTGCTGGTATCTGCCGGATTCCAATTTATCTATCGGTTTTGCGCGAAAGGAGGGGCAGGCATTTGTTGGAAGTCCTTGCAAGGGTACAGCTTCCGGCCAGCAGCTTGTAAGCGGTTTTGTCGGTCGGCAATTGCTGAATTCATTCGATAAAGGTGGTGACGGATTGACGGGTATCATTCAGTCTTCGGAATTCAATATTGGAAAAAGATACTTGAAGTTTTTGGTAGGTGGAGGTAACCAGACAGACCGTACTTCCGTGAATCTTGTAGTGGACGGAAAGATTGTAGAAACAGCAGTAGGTAATCAGACGGAGACTCTGAATGAAGTGGTGTGGGATCTGAAGGCCTATCAGGGTAAGAAGGCCATTGTGAAGGTTATTGACCTGGATGTATATCCTTGGGGACATATTCTTGCTGACCAATTTGTCTTGACGGACAATAAGAACGAGAATCTTTATAGCTTGTCTTCCGCAGCAACATTGCTTGCTGATTTTGAGGGGGTCAATTGGGGTGATTGGCAGGTGATAGACTCTTCTGAAGAGGAAAAGCAATTTCTGGCGGATGAGGAGAATACAGAGACTGTGTACAGACCTTGGTATTCGGAACGTTTCAAGAACCTGCATGACGTTGTTGGTTATTGGGATGTGAATAGTGGAATGTTGAAGAAAAACAGTGAATTGTTCAGTGATGCATTTTACAGCTCCACTCTGCCGGCAGAAGTAGTGGAGGCAGTTGCCGCCAATCTGACTATTTTAAAATCTCCTACCGTGTTGCGTCAGTGGGACGGACGGTTCTGGGCTTGGGAAGGTTGCCAAGATTCTTTTGGTTCCTGCCACGGAAGCTGTACGCATGTATGGAACTATGCACAGGCCTTGCCTCATTTGTTCCCATCTTTGGAGAGAACTTTGCGCGAGACAGAATTCAACGTTGCACAGAATTCCGAAGGCCATCAGAACTTCAGAGTCAATCTTCCTATTTCTGCACCTCCGCATAACTTCCATGCTGCGGCCGACGGGCAGTTGGGGGGCATCATGAAGGTATATCGTGAATGGCGTATAAGCGGGGATACCCAGTGGATGAAAGAGCTCTTCCCCTTGGTGAAGAAGAGTCTTGACTATTGTATCCGTACCTGGGACCCTTTGCGTAAGGGCTATCTTGAAGAACCGCATCACAATACTTATGATATTGAGTTTTGGGGACCAGACGGAATGTGTACCAGTTTCTATTTGGGTGCTTTGACTGCATTTATTGAGATGGGAAAAACATTGAAGGAACCTGTTAAGGAGTATACAGCTATACTGGCTAAGGGCAAGAAGTATATGGAGACTTCTCTTTTTGATGGAGAGTACTTCATACAGAAAATCCAGTGGGAGGGCCTTCAGGCTCCCAATCCGGTGGAGGTAATGTCCTTTGGCGGCGGTTATTCGGAGGAAGCCATGGAACTTCTCAAGAAGGAGGGACCGAAATACCAATATGGTACCGGTTGTTTGTCCGACGGTATTTTGGGCATGTGGATGGCTTCTGTATGTGGTTTGGATGAGGTACTTGACAATGCAAAGGTAAAGAGTCATCTGGTAGCTGTTCACAAGTATAATCTGAAACATGATCTGACGGACCATTTCAATCCCCAGCGGCCAGTTTATGCTTGTGGGAAGGATGGCGGTCTTTTACTTTGCACATGGCCAAAAGGCGGCATGCTGTCATTGCCTTTCGTATATAGTAATGAGGTCTGGACCGGTATCGAGTATCAGGTTGCGAGCCATCTGATGATGAAGGGTGAAGTGGAGAAGGGTTTGGATATTGTCCGTGAATGCCGGAAGCGGTATGACGGAAGGGTGAGAAATCCGTTTGATGAGATAGAGTGCGGTCATTGGTATGCGCGTGCTATGGCCAGTTATGGCATGTTGCAGGGGCTTACGGGAGTAAGGTATGATGCTGTTGATGGTACGATGTATATAGATTCGAAGATTGGCGATTTCAAGAGCTTCATCAGTACTGATACTGGGTTTGGTACTATTGAATGGAAACATGGGAAGCCTTCTTTGGAGGTTGTCTATGGTACTATTGATGTGAAGCGCTATAGTGTTTCGGGCAAGATTATTGATTGAGTTCTCATTGGTAGAATACACTGTAAAAGTCAAAAGAAATGATACGGAATAAACTTTTTATTATATGCTCCTTTCTATTCTGCCTTGGTACCGCTTCAGCCCAGCAGAAGTTCTCTGTGGCATCTCCCGACGGGAAGCTGAAGCTTGTGCTGGACATAGCACCTGAGAAAGTGGCTTACAGCGTGAAATACGGGAAACAGCAGTTGCTGGAGGACTCAAGGCTGGGATTCGAGTTCGACAGCGGGGAGTTCGGGGCAGGACTCAAGGCGGGAAAGGTACAAAGGAGGAAGATAGACGAGACATACGAGCTGGTAGTAGGAAAGGTCAGTAAGGCAAGAAACCACTGCAATGAGATGATAGTCCCCCTGGTGGAGAAGAACGGGAAGGAGAGAACGGTGAACCTGGCTGTAAGGGCATTCAATGATGGGATAGCATTCAGATACGAATTTCCCAAGCAGAAAGCATGGAATTCATACGTGATGTACGATGAAAGGACACAGTTCAACTTACAAGGAAACCCGATGGCGTTGCTCATGTACCTGCCCGGGTATGTAAATACACACGAAGGGGTATACAGTCATGTAAGATATGACAAGGTCGCAAGGAAGAGGCTGATAGAGATGCCCGCCACATTCGAATTCGACAATGGGGTGGCCCTGGCAATAACAGAGGCGGCAATAAGGGACTACGCGGGAATGTACCTGGTGAAGGAGAAGAGTGGACTGGTGGGAAAGCTCTCGCCAAAACTCGGGCAGGAAAAAATAAAGGTTGAAATAGACAGTTTCCCACACCGTACCCCGTGGCGCGTGATATCCGTTGCAGACCGGGTAGGAGGATTACTGGAGACGAACATACTAACAAGTCTGAACGAACCATGCAGGATTGAAGACACTTCATGGATTAAGCCTTGCCGGACCACGTTCACATGGTGGAACGAGAATGTCGTGCCGGACAGCACGTTCTCTCCAGGGAACAATTTCGACACGAACAAGTACTACATTGATTTTGCTGCGCGCAATGGCTTGGATGTACATGGAATCTACGGATATGCGGAAACTCCTTGGTACTATGATGACAACTTCAATTTCGGATGGGCGGGACCCAATGCGGACATCACAAAACCGATACCATGCCTGAACATGCCAAGAATTGTGGAATATGCAAGGAGCAAGGGGGTGGGCATACATCTGTGGGTACACTGGAGACCGCTCTATGACAAGCTGGAGGAGGCATTCACGCTGTATGAGAAATGGGGGGTCAGGGGACTCATGGTGGACTTCATGGACCGCAATGACCAGGAAATGATCCGTATCCAGGAGGAGATACTGGAATGTGCGGCAAGGCACAGGCTCTTCATACAGTTCCACGGATCGAGCAAGCCCTCAGGGCTGGTGAGGACCTATCCGAATGAGTTCACGAGGGAGGGGACGCTCAACTACGAGGTATGCAAGTGGGACACGCTGGTGAATGCGGACCATGACATTGCGATACCCTTCACCAGGATGCTGGCGGGAGCGACGGACTATCACCTGGGAGGGTTCAGGGCACTGCCACGCTCGGAGTTCAAGATACAGTATGTAAATCCTCATGTAATGAGCACACGCTGCCATATGTTGGCCATGTATGTGGTTTTGGAAAACCATCTCACCTCGTTGTGCGATACGCCAAAGGCTTATGAAGGTCAACCGGGGTTCGAGGTGCTCCGTACCGTGCCGGGAACGTGGGATGAGATAAGAGTTCCGCTGGCAAAAATGAATGAGCATGTCACGGTGGCCCGCAGGAGCGGTTCGGACTGGTGGGTAGGCTTGCTAAACAACGGTACGGAAAGGAATCTGAAATTGAAATTGGACTTCCTTAGTGAGGGGGGCTACCAAGCAACGATCTATACCGATGCGGAGGATGTGGAGCGGAATCCAAACAATCTGGACAGACTGGTGCGGAAAGTTACAAGAAAGGATATCATTGAACTGAATCTGGCAAGGGATGGAGGAGCGCTATTACATATCAGAAGGTTATAAGGGTGATGTTTATCAGTTGAAATTGTATTTCAATCAGTTGTTAGTTTGTTAGGATAAGAAGGTTGCTTCAGGATAATATTTTTAATCAATAGATTTATAACATGAACAGAAGAAGTTTTATAAAGAGAGTGGGCCTTTTGGGAGCGGGATATGCACTGAATGAAAGCTTGCTGTTTGCAAATCCAGGTTTAGCTTCGACAGCTACCTCTTTTTCATCGTTTCCAACAGTAAGAAAGCCTGAATCAGAAAGGAATTTCATGAGTGTTGCCATTGAAAAGGCCATTGCTACTTTTAAGCAGAAGGTCAAAAATGAAGAACTGGGCTGGTTGTTTGGAAATTGTTTTCCGAATACATTGGACACAACTGTTTTTTATTCAGAAAAGGATGGCCGGCCGGATACATATGTGATTACCGGTGATATTGATGCTATGTGGTTGAGGGATAGTTCTGCTCAAGTATATCCCTATTTGGATTTCATGTCTGAAGATAAGAATCTGCAGAAATTGATTATTGGCGTTATCAATAAGCAGACCTCCTTCATATTGAAGGATCCGTATGCTAATGCTTTCTATGATGATGATACGAAGTATACAAGATGGAACAGCGATCATACAGAGATGAAACCGGGTATTCACGAACGTAAGTATGAATTGGATTCCCTTTGTTACCCCATTCGTCTGGCATATGGATACTGGAAAAAGACAAATGATACTGCTCCTTTCGATGTGCAATGGAAGAAGGCGATAGAGACAATTTTAAGGGTCTGCAAGGAACAACAGCGAAAAGATGGTAACGGACCTTATAGTTTTCGCAGAACTTCGGAATGGGCTATAGATGCTGTTCCTATGGGTGGAGTGGGCTATAAAGTAAATCCGGTCGGATTGATTTGCTCTACTTTCAGGCCTAGTGATGATGCCACTATCTTTCCTTTTCTCGTCCCGTCCAATTTCTTTGCGGTGGCCAGTTTGAGGCAGGCTTCCGAAATGGTTCAAAAGATAACCAAAGACAATGTACTGGCTGATGAACTGTTGGCGTTGAGTAAAGAAGTTTATAATGCTTTGCAGACTTATGCCGTGGTGAATCATCCGAAGTTTGGTAAAATCTATGCTTTTGAAATAGATGGCTTTGGATCGGCTTATCTTAGTGATGATGCCAACGTCCCTAATCTGCTGGCATTACCCTATCTGGGTGGTGTTGATAGGAATGATGCAATTTATGCCAATACCAGAAGATTTGTGTGGTCGGAATACAATCCTTATTTCTTTAAAGGCTCTTATTTTGAAGGGATAGGAGGACATCATATTGGTACAGACATGATATGGCCGATGAGTCTGATAATGAAAGCCCTGACCGCTCAAGATGATGAAGAGTTACGGCGGTGTATTCAGATGCTCCAGAAAACGCATGCTGGTACCGGATTCATGCATGAGTCATTCCATAAGGATGACCCCAAGAAATTCACAAGGAGCTGGTTTGCATGGGCCAATACATTGTTTGGAGAATTGCTGTGGAAAACATTCAATGAGAAACCTTATTTATTGGAATACTAATCATTTAATTAATCAATGTAAACAAAAAATCATGAGAAAAATTACAAAATTCAGTTTGTTACTTTCCCTTGTTTTGGGATTGTACTTTCCTGCTGTATTTGCACAGTCGAACATGACGAACGAAATGTTTGACTTGGCAAAGTTGAAGTCGGGTGTAAAAAACAAGAGAATCTCCAGTACCGACCCCACGGGAGGTAACAGAGACCATCTGGAACCTTTCAAGCCAGGTGAAAAGCGGATTATTGCGGACATCAAGGGGGCAGGAGCCATCAACCATATTTGGGTGACCATTGCGCCTCCTCCTCCCACGTTGAGCAGAAATGACATCATCATCCGTATGTATTGGGATGGAAACGACTATCCCTCGGTAGAGTCTCCTATCGGACCTTTCTTTGGGCAGGGATGGGACGAAAGATATAATTATGCATCATTGCCTCTTTCATCAGGTCCTGAAAACGGTACTGGTATGTCATGCTATTTCACTATGCCTTTTGAGAAAGGCGCACGTATTGAAATCGAAAATCAAAGTGACAGGAACATTGATGCCTTCTATTTCTACGTAGATTATTTGGAGATGGACAAACTTCCCAAAGATATGGGCAGATTCCATGCATGGTACAACCATAACCTCACAGAGGCCCTTCCCGAAGGTGAGACGGAATGGGGACTTACCGGAGAGCAGAAACCGAATACTACCGGTAAGGACAATTACGTATTTGTAGAGACACAAGGAAAAGGCCATTTTGTAGGTATTAACTACTATGTGCACTGTCCTACTACTATGTGGTATGGTGAAGGGGATGATATGTGGTTCATTGACGGAGAAAAAACACCTTCATTGATAGGAACGGGTACGGAAGATTTTTTCAATACTTCCTGGTGTCCTAAAGAGGCATTCTCGCATCCTTATTTCGGGTATCCGCGTGTTAATAATGACATCGGCTGGTTGGGACGTACCCATGTTTACCGTTTTTTCATAGCTGATCCCATCTTCTTTGAGAAGAGTGTTAAAGGCACGATAGAGCATGGTTCTAATAATAACTTGACCTTGGATTTGGCAACCGTTGCCTATTGGTATCAGGATTCAGCAGTATCTCTTCCTGCAGCTCCTACGAAAGCCCAGAGGGCACCGAAGCCTTTCATCAATCACATGGACATACATCGTTGGCGTGACGCTTGGCGTAAAGCTAAGGGTAATAAAGCAACTCTTTGGGGAAATGAATAAATAGTTCTCCTCTTTTCGTATAGGTCCATATTTAAGTATTACTATTTTTTAAGTCTTGCCACTTTGTTGGCAAGACTTTGCCATCGTGTTGGCACAATGTTGCCAATACATTGACACGACTTTGCCATTATAGTGGCAAGATTATGATATTAGCAGTAAATTATATGGTTTCTATATAGTTAATTAATTGTCAATAAAAATTTAATATGAAAAACATTTTTCAAAAATTACTAATAAAATATCTCCTGATATTTTTAATCTCTATCGGGAATATGCATTACATATTTGCTCAGTCGCCCAAGAAGGTGACCGGACGTGTGATGGATGCACAAGGTGAGTTACTTATTGGAGTAAATGTTACAGAAGCTGATAATCCTTCCAATGGTGTGGTTACTGATATCAATGGTACTTATACAATTGTGTTAAGTGGTGAAAAACCTTCTTTGAAATTTTCTTATATAGGTTTTAAAGACAAAGTGTTACCAATTGGCTCTAAGGGTATTATTGACGTATCTATGGAAGAGGACGTTGCTGCCCTTGATGAAGTGGTGGTAGTGGGATTTGGAACACAGAAAAAAGCTTCTGTGGTTGGTTCTATCACTAATATAGAACCGGCTAAACTTGCTGCGGCTCCCAGCCGCTCCTTAAGTAATAATTTGGCAGGTATGCTTCCTGGTGTCATTGCAGTTCAAAGAAGTGGTGATCCTTGGTTCAATAATTCGGATTTTTGGATTCGTGGTATCAGTAGTTTTACCGGAAATACTAATCCTTTGGTTTTAGTAGATGGTATAGAAAGATCTTTGCATGATATTGATCCTGAGGAAATAGCCTCTTTCTCTGTTTTGAAGGATGCTGCTGCCAGTGCAGTTTATGGTGTGCGTGGTGCCAATGGGGTGGTAATGATTGAAACCAAGCGCGGTAAGATTGGAAAGCCTCAGGTAGATGTGCGTTTTGAACACTCTTTTACGCAACCTATCAAAGTTCCTGATTATATCGGTAGTGTGAAGTACTTGGAATTGATTAATGAAATGTATGCTGAACAAGGAAGAGCCCCGTTTGTCAGCGATGCTACCTTACTGAATTATAAGAATCAGACAGATCCTGAACTATATCCGGACATAGATTGGTGGGATCTTGTATCCAAAGACCATGCCAACAATACCAAAGCCAATGTAAGTGTGAATGGCGGTACTGATATTTTGCGTTATTCATTGGTGGTAGGATATTATAATGAAAGTGGTATTATTGAACGTGACAAAAACCAGGAGTGGGATTCTTCTCTCAAAGTCAGCCGCTATACGGTTCGTTCAAATGTGGATGTGAACTTGACTCCTACCACTTTGTTCCGTGCCAATTTAGGTGTATTTCTTCAGACAAGAAATGCTCCTCCGGGAAGTGAGGAGACTAATACCGGTATTTTCTATCAGGCGATGCGTGTTCCTCCCTATGTGCATCCTGCCATTTATTCTGATGGTCGTATTCCACGTGTAGCCAATAAACAGAATCCTTGGGCTTGGGCTACTCAACGGGGATATGAAAAATGGAATCATAATAAGATTGAATCATTGACTTCTATTGAGCAGGATTTGAAATTTATTACACCAGGACTGAAAGCAAAGGTGACTTTCTCTTTTGACAAATTTTCTGCAAATTCGGTAAGCAGATCAAAGAATCCTGATTACTACAATCCGGCTACATCGCGTGATGAGAATGGTGATTTAGTAACAACTATTCAGGAAAACGGACAGCAGTTCTTAGGATATGCTAAAGGTGCGGAATGGGGTGACCAAAGTGTTTATTTGGAAGGTATGCTTTCGTATAATCGTGTTTTTGACAAGGTGCACGATGTAAATGCCATGTTTTTGTATAACCAAAAGGATTATGACAAGGGAGAAACTCTTCCTTACCGTAGCCAAGGAATAGCCGGAAGATTTTCATATACATACGATAGCCGCTATATTGCGGAATTGAATTTTGGATATAATGGTTCTGAAAACTTTGCTCCTGGCAAACGCTTTGGCTTTTTCCCTGCTGTAGCTGTGGGTTGGATTGCTTCACAAGAAAAGTTTATGCAACCTTTATCTGACGTTATATCTAATTTGAAGCTAAGAGCCAGTTGGGGAAAAGCTGGTAACAGCAATATTGGGGGTAACCGTAGATTTGCCTATATTTCTACTATTGTTGATACGGGATCTTATACTTGGGGTACGGATGCGAACGTGTATCGTTTGGGGCGTTCAGAGGGTGAAATAGGCGTTGACAATTTAACTTGGGAAACAGTAACTAAGATGAATGTAGGTCTGGATTTAGGGTTATGGAATAATAGCGTAAATTTGGTGATGGACGTGTTTAAAGAGAAACGGGAAGATATTTTCATGCAACGGACAAATGTACCTGGTTCTGCAGGATTTAACAGAAATATTTGGGCAAATTTTGGTAAGGTAAACAATCAAGGTTTTGATATGTCGTTAAATGTTAACCATCAATTTAATAAAGATTGGTTGATTTCAGTAATGGCAAATTATACATATGCTCATAACAAAGTGATAGAAATTGATGAACCTGCATCAATTATCGGTACTTATCGTTCTGCTACAGGTAAGCCAGTCGGACAATTACGTGGTTTAATTGCTGAAGGGCTGTTTACCGAAGATGATTTTGATGAGAATGGAAGGTTGAAAGAAGGTATTCCTAAACAGAATTTTAGTGACGCCAGTAATCTGCGTCCTGGTGATATTAGATATAGAGACTTGAATGGGGATGGTGAGATTACCGCTGTAGATGAGACTTCTATTGGTGGTACTTCTGTTCCTGAAATCGTTTATGGATTTGGAGCGACAGTAAGGTACAAATCAATTGATTTGGGCATTTTCTTCCAAGGAACTGGTAACACAGACAGAATACTTGGAGGTGAAACCTGGTTGCCAGGTTCTTCTTTGGGAGCAGGTAATATCTATTCAAATATCGATGATCGCTGGACTCCCGAAAATCCTAATCAGAATGTATTCTGGCCACGTATGGGAGACAAGGCGGTAGCTAATAATGAACGGCCCTCTACTTGGTGGTTGCGTGATATGAGTTTCTTGCGATTGAAGAATTTAGAGTTAGGCTATACTCTTCCTCCTGTTTGGACGAATAAAATTGGGGTTAGAAACTGCCGTCTGTTCTTGAGAGGCACCAATTTGCTTACTTTTTCCAAATTCAAACTTTGGGATCCTGAGCTGGAAACAAACGATGGATTGAGATATCCGCAAATGAAATCTATATCAATCGGATTAAGCATCAATTTCAACAATTAAAAAGATACAAGACATGAAAAAATATAAATCAATAGTAGTGTCAGCTTTTTTATCACTTTTTATGGTGATGGAGACTGGCTGTAATGATTTTCTTGATAAAGCTCCGGATGATCAGTTGACTATGGAAATGATTTTCTCGGATAAGGTTAGAACAGAAGATTGGCTGGCGGGTGTGTATTCATCAGTCCCAAGTCCTATGTGGGGATATTTTAAGGATCAAGGTTATAATATTATGGGAGATGATATAACTATTCCTCAGGATTGGAGTCCTTACGGTTGGGCTAATGTCTATGCCTATACTACAGGTAATTGGAGCCCAATATCCGACTGGAATCCTAATTATTGGGTGGAGCTTCCCAAAAGAATACGTGCGGGGTTAATTTTTTTGGAGAAAGTAAGAGTCATACCTGAAATAGATTTGACGGAGGCTTATGTAAATCAGATGAAGAATGAAGTTCGCTTTCTGATAGCCTACTATTATTCATTGATGATTGAGTTATATGGACCTATTCCATTTACTCCTGGAGTGATTTATCCGGTAGATGCTTCGGAATCAGAGCTAATGACCCCTCAGGTTCCTTATGACCAGATTGTTGATTGGATCGATAAAGAACTGCTGGACGTTTCAAAAAATTTACCGGCAGTTTATCCTAGTAATGCAGATTGGGGTAAAGCGACTTCTATTATGGCTTTGGCCATTAGGGCAAAAACATTACTTTATGCTGCAAGTCCGTTGTTCAATGGTAATCCTGATTTAAAGGATTGGAAGAATTCCGAGGGGGAAAATTTGTTTGCTTCTTCAGAAGATATCAATAAATGGAAAAGAGCTGCTGATGCTCATTTGGAACTAATTAATGCTGCAGAAGCTGCGGGGTATAAACTATATTATGAAAAGAATCCGGATGGAAGCATTGACCCCTTTATGTCTTATTACAATATGTCATTGAAGCGTTTCTCCGATAGAAATACTGAAATTATTTTTGGTAGGCCTTTCAATCAGGACCTTGAGTACTGGCAAGATCACCACTTGCCCAAAGGTATCAAAGGTAATGCTGCAATGGGAGTGACTCAGGAGTTGGTAGATGCTTTTTATATGAAGAATGGTGAGGTTCCTATTTGGGGCTATAATGAAGACGGATCGCCGATTATCAATCCTAATTCTGGCTATGTAGAAAAAGGGTTCTCCACTGAAGCTGAGCTGCGATATACTCAATGGCCGGGAGGTGGTCCTACAGCATTGAGCAATAAAGAAACTGGTATGAATCCTATAACAATGGAAGGCACATACAATATGTATTGTAATCGTGAACCTCGTTTCTATGTATCGGTGATATATAATAATGCCTGGTTAGGGGTTGCCAATCGGAATGTGAACTTTTTGCAGGGTGGTTTGGATACAGATATGACCTTTGATTCCCCTCAAAATGGTTATAATGTAAGAAAGCGTATTTCGTTGGATGTATCTCCTATTGATAAGAAATATACTTATCAACCCGGTATCTTGTATCGGATGGCTGATGCTTATCTGGGATATGCCGAGGCATTGAATGAATATTTGCCGTCTCCGAATGATGATGTTTATAAATATGTGAATTTGATCAGAGAAAGGGCTGGAATTCCGGCATTGAAAGAAGGGCTTAACAAAGAGGAGATGCGTGCTGCAATTCAGCAGGAGCGTCGCGTAGAATTCAATTGTGAAGGTGTCCGCTTCCATGATATCCGTCGTTGGAAACTTGGAGAAAAGTATTTGGGTGGTAAATTGTACGGAATGAACCATGATGGTTCTGAAAGAAGCGATGATGACAGTAATCCAAAAGCTTTCTATAAGAGAACTTTTTATAAGAGCCGTACCTTCAACAAAAGAATGTATTTATGGCCTGTTCCACAAAAGCAGATGGATATAAATCCTAAATTGAGACAGGCTCCCGGATATCAATAAAATAATAGAGAATGACTATGAAATCAATGAAATTCATTTTTTGGATGATGGCGTTGACATTTCTTGCATTGACATCTTGTTCGGATGATAATGATGTGGATTTGTCTAACCGTAAATTTGTACGTATTGACCAATCGTCAGTCTACTTGACGGTTGGTGAGAAAATTAAAGTCACTGCAACTGTCGATGAAATAGCAGGTGAGTCATATAAGCTGTTATGGAGTGTGCTTGATCCCAATGTGGCGACTGCTGAAAGTTTAGATGGTAATGCAGGTGCTATCACAGCTATTGCTGCAGGAAAAACGATTATAAAAGTGGAAACTGCAGATAAAAAATTGATGTATTTTGCTGACTTGACAGTTACCGAAGGTGAAAAATCTGTCAAAATTTTGACTATTGGTAGTGGATTGGCCAATGATGCGACTGCAAATTATTTGTATGATATAGCTAAGGATGCTGGTATTTCTTTGGTTATAGGTAATATGTATGTTGAAAACGCTTCTTTGGAAGACCATGTAAAGAATGTTACAGACAATCAGGCAGTATATCAGTATAATCGTATTGCAGTAGATGGTAGTTCGAGTATTCAAAGCAACCAGTCCTTGAAAAGTATAATTAAAGGTGAAAACTGGGATTATATTGCATTTGAAGAATCAATGGCTATGGCTGGTCTGAAGGATGGATATCAAACATATTTGCCGCAGCTAATGGAACTTGTGGATAGTCTGGCTACCAATCCTGATGTGAAGTATTTGCTGCATCAACCTTGGGCTTATGCAAAGTCTGCTGCCGAAGATGGTTTTGCCAATTATGACAGAGATCAGTTTAAAATGTATAATGCGATTGTAGAAGCTGTATGGGCAGCCAAGGAATCATCGGTACAGATTGATTTAGTTGTGCCTGTTGGAACAGCTGTTCAGAATGGTCGTACAAGTTATATCGGTGAAGATATGTTACAAGATGCTTTCCATTTGAATGCAAATACAGCTAAATTTGCTGCAGCATGTACTTGGTTTGAAGCATTATTCGGAAAGAATGAAGTTTCTTATAGTCCCGATAACTTGATTGGATATGATGTGAAACTGTCAAAGGCGGCTGCACACAATGCTATTGTCAATAGTAAAATAATCACTGAATTGCTGGACTATAAGGAATCTCCTGCTCGTATTTACATAGACTTTGGTCCTATAGAATCTCCTGCTCCGTTTAATAATTATCGGTTCCCAGGTGATCCTGCACTGGAAAACTTGAAAGATGACAAGGGAAACACTACGCCGTTCTGCCTGGTGGTAGAAAAAGGCTTTAGTGGTACTTTGGAACGTGGTTTGGAAAATACATTGGGCTTCCCAAAGACTGCTTCTGAAGATATGTTCTTTAGTGATGGTATAACCATTCCTGTAAGTAGTTTCAAGATGTCCGGTTTGACTAAGGGGGAAAAATATACATTTACTTTTTATGGACATATAAACGATAGTAATACACAGACTGAATATCGAGTTATAGGAGCTAATGAAGGCTCTGCTTGCTTAGTGAACGATTTCAATCCGGACAGAGTAGCAGCTGTAAAAGGTATTGAACCGGTTGAAGACGGAACTGTCAATATTGAATTGCAACCAGGTCCTGACAACACCCAATGGGCTAAATTCTTTGGTATAAATGTTATGGTGGTAATGCCCGAGGGGAATTGATTGGATTTTCATGGATAGTATAGAATAACTTTTATTATTAATCCTTTCATTGAAAGGGAAAATGGCAAGAAGGGGTGCTAGGAAGCAAAATATCCCTTCCTGCCTTTTCTCTATCAATGGATTTATAAATTAAATGTAATGAATATCAACAAAAAAAGTTTCTTGATTTTCTTGTTCGCTTTTCTGCTGGCAGGGATGTATGTTACAGCTCAAACCCCGTACAGATGGACAGATGAGTTGGAATTGTTGAAAAGAGTGGATAAACTGCCCGAGTATCGTACCGGTTCTTATGTGGAGCAGTTTTCGAGTTATGACAGAACATGGGGTAACGACGATGGTTTTGCCGGAACTTATTCTTTCCTCCGAAAGGAAGGGGATAAACTGGTGATTGCAGAAATGGAGGGCCCTGGAGTAATTAATCGTATTTGGACGCCTACACCGACAGATAATATGCTCTATTTTTACTTTGACGGAGAAAAGGAACCTGGTTTGAAAATAAAGTTCTCGGATTTGTTTTCCGGTAAGGTTTATCCGTTTACAAAGCCCGTTTGTGGCAATGAAATCGGTGGTTTTTATTGTTATCTGCCCATTACGTATAAAAAGTCCTGTAAAATTGTTTTCGATGGACCTAAATTGGAATTCATTCAGATACAATACCGTAACCTGCCGGGAAAGAAGGTGGAAACCTATACCGGTGAATTCTCACAGCAGGATAAGGATTTGTTGGCTGAGGTGAATAGAATATGGGCTGACTTGTCTCCTGCTGTAACGAATTATACCTTTGGAAAATCTGCTGGTGTACAGACGGAAGAAAAGGTATTTACACTGAATCCGGGAGAAGAAGTTTCTTTCTTTGAGATGGTAGAACCGGGACGTATTGTAGGTATGTCGATTGATGGCGGAACATCTTTCGAAGGTTTATACAAAGATGTGATTCTTTCAGCTAAATGGGATAATGAGAAGGTGGAGGCTATTTATGCCCCCGTTGCTGATTTTTTTGGATATGCCTATGGAAAAGGAGCAATGCGGAGTATCTTAATGGGTAAGCAAGGTACTTCCAACTACTGCTATCTGCCAATGCCTTTTGACAAGTCAGCTTCTATGAAGATGATTTATAAAAAGAGAGAAGGTGTTCAGCAATCTCCTATTTCTGTAAACGTTAAAGTGTACTATAACAGTAATAAGCGTAATGTGAAGGAAGAGGGCAAGTTCTATTCTGTATGGCGTAGAGAGAAAACTCCTCTCGGTATTTTCCATAAGTTTGCTGCACAAAAAGGGAAAGGACATTATGTAGGAACCATCCATCAGGCACAAGGCCTGCGTCCAGGCATGACCTTGTTCTTCGAAGGGGACGACAGCACTTACGTAGATAATAAAATGCGTCTGCACGGCACCGGTTCCGAAGACTATTACAACGGTGGCTGGTATGCTTTATTGGATCGTTGGGACAGAGGAAACAGCCTCCCTCTCCATGGTTGCCTGGATTATTCACTTCCGATGGCCAGAACCGGTGGATACCGTTTCTTCTTGGCCGACAAAATGTCCTATGAGAAGGAAATCTATCATGGAATGGAACATGGTGAAGTAAAAAATAATTTCCCGGTAGATTATACATCTGTTGGATTCTTCTATGCAGCTCAGCCATTGCAAGGCAGAGAAGAGCCTACTGCTGAATTACGCACTGTATATCAGCCGACAGAACATATTTATTTCCCTCAATTGATGCAGCTGAGTCTTGGTGGAGGTGTCCAGGTAACAAATGAGCGTGGAATCCGTATGACCACCCAGCATGGAGGAGTAGTGCGCATCATGCTGAACGATGTACCCGAAGGAAAATATAAAGTGCTGATAAACTATTTCGAGAAACCGAATGGTGCCGACTTCCAGGTTTGGCAACGCCAGAAGCAACTGTCCGGATGGATCTCTACTAAGAAGGACAAAGAAGTGTCTAAAGACAGAGTACATGTAGGAGACATCAATTTGACGGAACAAACCAATTCGGTTACTTTCCATGTGAGAAATAATAACGGTGGGGACCAGTTTGAACTGGGACTGATTATCCTGGAAAGAATAAAGGAATAGATGTGGGAATGTGTACTTGTATATGGAATTGATAAGAATGAGAACTAAACAAATTTTACTGTTCGGGCTTGTTACCTGTAGTTTGACGGGCAATATGGCTTGTAAGGATGCTGATAGTGAAAAAACGCTGTGTATTGATAATGTACGCATGATATCCCGTGTCACGGGTGATCCTTTGCCGGGAGATACATTGCTGAATCCCAATAATACCGGACCTGACTTTGATGTATATGGAACGGATTTGGGGTTAATGTGGCATATGGATGGAAACCGTGTGGGCATGTTTTTCGGAGATACCAGTGGAGAAGGTTTTGTCGTGAATAAAAATGGTGGCAATGGTTCCAACTGGCGTTCCAACGTACTGGCTTTTTCATCGGATACAGAGCTTACAGACGGTCTTAAAATAGATTCAATGCTGCTTGATGCTGATGGTAAGGCGCTTGAGGTATGTGCGGGCGGTAAGACGAATCCGGAGGTATACCAGACTTCCATCCCTACGAGTGCTATTCGGGCCGGTAAAACGGATTGTGTCCATATTATGAACATCTATGATTGGGGAGCGCCTCATGGACGCTGGCTTACCAATTTTTCTTCTGTCTATACTTCCAATGATGACGGTCGGACATGGGAGCGGCGTGAAGAGGTGACTTTTTCTCCCGACAGTCATTTTTCGCAAGTGGCTTATGCCAAATGTGACGGATGGATTTATATGCTCGGCACACAGGCCGGACGTGGTGATGCTGCGTATCTGGCGCGTTTCCTTGAGAAAGATCTTCTGGATATGAAGGCCTATGAATACTGGAACGGTGAAAGTAAAGAGTGGATACGTGGAAATGAGGCTGCCGCTACTCCGGTATTGAGAGGTCCCGTAGGAGAAGCGTCGCTGATATGGCACAAGAAGTTTGAGCGTTGGATTCTGACTTATAATTATGATCCGAATCATGACGAGACTCCTTTGACCAAAAGGCATGCCATTCTTTATTGTACATCGAAGGATCTCGTCCAGTGGAGCGAGCCGAAAGTATTGGCGGAAGCGGACAGATATCCAGCTTTGTATTGCGCTTACATACATCCGTTGAAAGATAATGATGACCAGCTTTGGTTCATCATGTCCATGTGGGGGCCGTACAATGCTTTCCTGATGTGTGCCGATATGAAGCTGGAATAATAATCACTTGACTTGAATTGGATATGAAGCTTAGGAATTTATTTTTATTAATAGCTCTCTCGTTACCGGTTTGCTTGTCTGCATAGACAAGCAAACAAATCTATCTGCAACGAGCCGATTCTTTGCTTCAGCAGATACTTACTCTCTATAAAGTGGAGAAGTATGGCCTGCTGACGGAAACTTATCCAAGAAACCCGGAGCAGAGAATTACATATATGGCCAATACCGGCGCTGTTGTTAACCAGCAGGAGGTCTCTTTTTTGTGGCCTTATTCAGCCTTGGTATCCGGTTGTGTTTCTTTGTATAAGGTTTCCGGGCAAAAGAAGTACAGAAAACTGATGGACCGGCAGATAAAGCCGGGACTGGACCTTTATTGGGACTCTACCCGGATTCCCCATTGTTACCAGTCGTATCCGGCTTTTGCAGGTCATAATGATCGTTATTACGATGACAATGACTGGGTGGCCATTGATTTCTGTGATTACTATGAACGGACTGGTGACAAGGAGTATCTGGAAAAAGCCATCCAGCTGCATGACTATATTTATTCCGGATGGTCCGAAGAGTTGGGGGGAGGAATCTATTGGTGCGAACAGAAGAAAGAATCAAAAAATACTTGTTCGAATGCTCCGGCTACTGTTCTCTGTATGAAGCTGTTTAAGTTGACTAAGGATGCAAAATACCTTGAGCAAGCTAAGAAGACCTATCAATGGACCCGTGACAATCTTTGTGACCCTTCTGACTTTGTATATTGGGACAACAAGAATTTGCAGGGAAAAGTGGATCCGGCCAAATATACTTATAACAGCGGGCAGATGATTCAGGCCGGTGTACTTCTCTATCAGGCAACTGGAGAAAAGCGTTACCTGAAGGAGGCGCAGCAGACAGCCGAGGGTTCCTGCCGTTTCTTTCTGAAGGTACAGCCTATTGCAATAGGAGAGATGAAATTCTTCCCGGGAACTCCTTGGTTTAATGTAATCTTGTTCAGAGGCTTGAAGGCACTATATCTGGTTGATAGGAATGAGGCGTACATAAAGACCATGATTGAGAATGCGGATTATGCCTGGAACTATACGCGTGATGAGAATGGCTTGTTTAGTAATGATTGGTCGGGCCACAGAGAAGAGCAGTTCAAAAGTCTACTGGAGAATGCTTGTATGATTGAGCTTTTCGCCGAGATCAGCGAATTACAATTTAAACACAATAAACAATAGATAAACAGAAAATGAAAAAACAGATTGCAGTATTGGTATCTGCCTTGCTAATGGGTGGCGGTACCTATGCTCAGAATGATGCTCAGGCGCAAAAACCGAAAGCCTACATGGTGTCTGATGCACATTTGGACACACAGTGGAACTGGGATATCCAGACCACAATTAAGGATTATGTATGGAACACGATCAGTCAGAATTTGTTTCTGCTGAAGCAATATCCGGAATACATCTTTAATTTTGAAGGTGCGGTCAAGTATGCTTGGATGAAGGAATATTATCCGGCGCAATACGAAGAGATGAAGAAATTCATAGAGAGCGGTCGTTGGCATATTAGTGGAGCCAGCTGGGATGCCACTGATACACTGGTTCCTTCCATAGAGTCTGCGATTCGTAACATCATGCTCGGCCAGGATTATTACCGGAAGGAATTCGGTGTGGAGAGCACGGACATTTTCTTACCGGACTGTTTCGGTTTTGGCTGGACACTTCCTGCCATTGCGTCCCATTGCGGACTGATCGGCTTCTCCTCCCAGAAGTTGCAGTGGCGCAACAAACCGTTCTACGGTAACGACAAATATCCTTTCACTGTCGGCTTATGGCAAGGTATAGACGGCTCTACCATCATGATGACTCATGGATATGATTATAACCAACGTTTTGAGGACGGGGACCTGTCGGAAAACAAGGACTTGTTGGAATTGACCGGCCACTCTCCGCTTCACATGGTCTACCGCTATTACGGTACGGGAGACATAGGCGGTTCACCTACATTGGAGTCTGTACGTGCCGTAGAGAAAGGCTTGCAAGGCAATGGTCCGTTGCAGATTGTCAGTGCCACGAGTGACCGGATATATAAAGACTTCCAGCCTTACGCAAGCCATCCGGAACTGCCCAAGTTCAACGGTGAACTGTTGATGGATGTTCACGGTACCGGATGTTATACTTCTCAGGCTGCCATGAAGCTGTACAACCGTCAGAATGAGCTTTTGGGGGATGCAGCGGAACGCTCTTCCGTTGTAGCCGAATGGCTGAACCAAGCTTCCTATCCCGGAGCTGCATTGACTGAGAACTGGCAGCGTTTCATTTTCCATCAGTTCCATGATGACCTTACGGGAACAAGTATACCGCGGGCTTATGAATTCTCATGGAATGACGAGTTGATTTCCCTCAAGCAGTTCTCCGGTATTCTTACTTCCTCCATTGACGCTGTGGCAAGAAAGATGGATACCAGGGTGAAAGGGATACCGGTGGTGCTTTACAATGCGCTTGGATTCCAGGTTTCCGATATGGCAGAGGTGGAACTTGCCTTGCCAAAGAAACCGAAAGGGATTACCGTATATGATATGAATGGCCGGAAAGTGGCCGCCCAATTGCTGTCCTATGCTGACGGTAAAGCCAGACTCTTGATAGAGGCTATTGTGCCCGCTACCGGTTATGCGGTATATGATGTCCGTACTTCTGGTCCGTCGGCTGACACCCGGGTATCTGTGGATTCCAATGCATTGGAGAATTCCATTTATAAGATAACGCTGGATACAAAGGGTGATATCGTTTCGTTGTTTGACAAGAAGAACGGCAAGGAGCTGGTGAAACCCGGTAAATCCATTCGTCTGGCACTCTTCACGCAGAACAAGTCCTACATGTGGCCTGCTTGGGAGATCTTGAAGGAGACTATAGACCGGGAACCGGTTTCCATCACAGAGGATGTGAAGATGACACTGGTGGAGGATGGTGAGCTGCGCAAGTCACTCTGCATCGAGAAACGTTATGGAGAGTCACTCTTCAAGCAGTACATCCGTTTGTATGAGGGTAGCCGTGCCGACCGCATAGACTTTTACAATGAGGTGGACTGGCAGTTGTCCAATGCTTTATTGAAGGCCGAATTTCCTTTGAACATGGCAAATACGGAAGCCACCTACGATTTGGGACTTGGAAGTGTGAGGCGGGGCAACAATACGGAGACTGCCTACGAAGTCTATGCACAGTATTGGGCCGATTTGACTGACCGTAGTGGAAACTATGGCATATCTGTCTTGAATGACAGCAAATACGGCTGGGACAAGCCGGACGACAACACCCTCCGCCTGACCCTGCTGCATACCCCCGAAACAGACAAGGATTATGCTTACCAGAACCGCCAGGACTTCGGGCATCATTGCTTTACATACAGTCTGGTGGGTCATGTCGGTGGACTTGACAAGGCTGTCACCATAGAGAAGGCGGAGATATTGAACCAGAAGCTGAAAGCTTTCCGTACCGATAAACATAGGGGTACATTGGGTAAGGAGTTCTCTTTCGTCTCTTCCAATAACCGCAATGTCATTATCAAGGCATTGAAGAAAGCCGAGAACTCGGATGAGTATGTAGTGCGTGTCTATGAGATAGGCGGTGAGAAGGTGCAGGATGCGGTACTTTCTTTTGCAGGCGAAATTGCCAGTGCCTACGAAGCGGATGGCACTGAAAAGAGTATCGGTTCGGCCGAATTCAGTGGAAACGGGCTGTCTGTAAGTATAAAGCCTTATTCTATAAAGACATTCAAGGTACGTTTGAAGTCATCGGGCGAGGACGCTTATCAATTGCAATATGCCTCTTTACCGTTGTCCTATAACTGTAAATGTTCCTCATTCAACGAGTTCCGCGGTGAAGCTGATTTTGAGTCGGGTTATTCGTTTGCGGCAGAACTGTTGCCCGAATCCCTGACTGTAAACGGGATTCCTTTCCAGCTCGGCGAGAAAGATGCCGCCAACGGAATGACGTGCAATGGTGATACTATTGTTCTACCGGAAGGTAAAAAGTATAATAAACTGTATTTTCTGGCTGCCGCTACGGACGGGGACTATGCCGCCACTTTCCGGTGCGGAGGGAACAAGAGTGAGGTCATTGTACCTTCCTATACCGGATTTGTCGGACAGTGGGGACATTCGGGACATACCAAAGGTTATCTGAAGGATGCCGAAGTGGCTTATGTGGGAACTCACCGCCACTCTCCTACAGCCGATGAGGCCTATGAGTTTACCTATATGTTCAAGTTCGGTGTTGATATTCCGGCAGGTGCTGCCAGCCTTATACTTCCGAAGAATGAAAAGGTTGTTCTTTTTGCTGCCACATTGGTGGAGGAAACTCTGAAACCCGTCCAGGTTGCCACTAGCTTGTTCCATACAGCCATCCGTGACAATGAGATGGAGTTGAACAGTGTGGAGGTGGAAAAAGAAAATCTGTTGAAGGACGCGAAGATTATCGCCTATTCCGGCTATTTTAATGATAATGAGAAGCCCGAACGCATCGTTGACGGGGATGTCGATACCAAATGGTGTGAAGTGGGAAGTGCGTTGAACTATGTGGATTTTGATTTGGGTGAGGCGAAAATTGTGAGCGGTTGGAAACTGGTGAATGCAGGCCGTGAGGACAAAGGGTACATTACTTCCGCTTGCTTCCTGCAAGGCAGAAACAGCCAGACTGAAGAATGGAAGACACTTGACAATATAGATGGAAACCGGCAGAATGTCGTATCACGTATGATTGACACTCCGGCGCAGGTACGCTATGTACGCTTGATGATAACCCGTCCTATGCAGCATGCAGGAGGAAAGGTGTTACGCATCAATGAGATGGAGATTTACTAAAATAATCGGTTATGATGAAAAAACTAGTTTTTGTAATTCAGTTGATATTTCTCTATAGCGGTTTGGCTATGGCCGACCCGGTTATCTCTCTTAAGACATTGTTGCATGAGATGACAGACCGTTCCGTGCTGGCGCGTTGGCCCGAAAATGCCTATACGTGTAAGCAGTTCAGCAGCTACGACCGTAGTTCGCATAACATGACGGATAAGCGTGCCTGGTTTGGTAATTTCGACCAAGGACAGTTTATCCGCCAGGAAGAGAACGGAGGGAGGACGGAATATGTGATGATGGATGCCGAAGGCCCCGGTGCCATAGTTCGTTTCTGGATGACTTTCTCCGGCATAAATCGGGGACAAGGGACTCTGCGTATCTACATAGACAATGAGGAAAAACCGGTAATTGAAGGCAATGTACGTGATATATTGAGCGGGCAAGTCCTTTGTGGAGAACCTCTTTCAACTTCAGTACCCGATGAGGCTCCGATGGAAGAAAGAGGGCATAATTTATATTTGCCCATACCTTATGCCAAGCGGTGCAAGGTGACTATCGAATCGCCGGACTTGAAGATTACTCCGGATGGGAAAATTGAGAGTAAGACCATTGTATACTATGCTATCAATTACCGCACTTATACTTCTCCGGTCAAGGTGATTTCTTTCTCGGCCAAAGAGTTGAAGAAGAATGCCCGGCTGATAGCTGCTGTCAATAAGAAGCTGTCGGAAGGAACACCTGGTATTGATACTCCGCTTGCGGGAAGAGAAAGTACGCTCAATCTGGCGGCTTCTCTGGCTCCGGGTGAAAGCCGTAGTTTTACGATTGACGGCTCTCGTGCCATTCGTCGTCTTTCGATGCGGATTGATGCCGATGACCGTCGCCAAGCACTTCGCTCTACGGTCTTGTCCATTGCCTTTGATGGGGAACTAACTGTCTGGGCTCCGGTCGGTGAGTTTTTTGGGGTAGGCTATTATCCCGTTGCAACTGGTACGTGGTATACGCGGGCCGTGCAGGATGATGTGATGAGTGCATGGTGGGTGATGCCTTTCGAGCGGAACTGTACGATTACCTTGACCAATTATGGGGAACAGCCGGTGGAGATATCCAAGGCTGCTGCAGTTAGTGGAAAGTGGCAGTGGGATGAGCGCTCCATGCACTTTGGTACCACATGGCAGCAGTTTACGCATATCCATGCCCGGGGCGATGAGTTTGCCCAGGACCTTACGTTTGCCGATCTTAAAGGTAGGGGCGTGTATGTGGGAGATGCGGTTACTGTCTATAACCCCAACTTGGGTTGGTGGGGAGAAGGAGATGAAAAGGTGTATGTGGACGGTGAAACCTTTCCGTCACACTTTGGAACGGGTACAGAAGATTATTATGGCTATGCCTGGGGGCGCTATGAACCGTGGATAAACCATCCTTTTGTTGCCCAACCCATAGGAGATGGTTGTTATGCTCACATAGGTTTGGCGCAGAATACCCGTGTTCGTAGTTTGGATGCGATTCCGTTTACCCGGAGCCTGCGCTTTGACATGGAGTTATTCGATTGGTCGAATATACACCTTAATTATGCTCCGATAACCTTCTGGTATATGCTTCCCGGAGGCGAAATACAGCCAAAACCCTTTGTGAGCGATGTACGCGAACGGGTTGCCAACCAACCGTCAGATATTTTCGGTTCAGGGATGAGTCTGGTTGTGGAGGGCGAAGTCATGCAGCCTCGTCCGGGGCATATGGGTTCCGTTGAATTGCAGACCAACTTCCACCCCTTGTGGAGTGAGGGTATGCAGCTCTACTGGAAAGAGTTTAAACCGGGAGATAAGCTGTCATTGGTTTTTGACAGTGAAGTGGAAGGAACTTATTATGCGAAAATACAGTTCACTGTGGCGCCTGATTATGGTACATTTGCCCTTCGTGTAAATGATAAGGTGATTACTCCAGAAGTCAGTCTGACCAATGGAGAAGTGTCTCTGCTTTTGGTGAATCTTGGGCGGGTCAATTTGAAAAAAGGAAAGAATGAGTTGCAGATTGAGTCGATTGCACTGGCTCCGGGACATGATACCGGTTTCTTTGGGATTGATAAGTTGACTCTTCGCAAATAATTCTGTAGACGTCTCTATCGCAGGGATTGTACTTGTATGGATAGCTTTGGATAAATAAAAGTCCAAGGCTATCTTTTTTGTATCAGTTCTTTTTCTATGATAAAATGCTATCTTTGTCCTCAAAATAATAGGTAAGATGAAACTTCGTTCACTCTATATCCTTTCTATTGTAGGGCTGCTACTGGTAATTGTGGTGCAGATTGGTGGTATGATGTATGCTTACGACAATACCAAGAAAGAGGCGGAACGCGCACTGAACGAATGTTTCCGTCTGGCTTTTATCGAAACGGTGGACAACGAGATTAATAATTTACCGTTTCCTGACATGACTATCCCTTTTTACTCGTATCTATCCAAAGACAGTATCAGGTCTTTCGAAGATGAGATGTTTTTAAACTATCAGCAGGCAGCTTCCTTTCTCGAAGATGTATATCATGTCGCCATTCCATTAGATGTGATGGCGAGGTTGGTAGAGAAGAAACTGAAATGGAAAAATATAGACCGGACTGTAAATATCCGTCCTGCGACGGACAGAAGCAAGCGTTCGGTATATGTACGGTTCAAGTCTGTTCTTTCGGAAAAAGCCTGGTTGAATGAGAAGAAAGGAGAGGCCATTGAAGCTGTCATGTTTTCTCCTTTTATACCGCTTGTCAAGGATATAGTCTTTTTGTTCCTTCCTACGCTTCTCTTGGTTGTTTTTCTGGTGTACAGTTGGGCCAGGCAAATGGATTCCATACTTAAACAAGGTAATGATATTGAGAAGCAGCGGTCTGCTTTTTATGTGCTGGCAGAGAAGATGAGGTTGCCGATAGGTGAGGTACGTAGTCAGATATCGGAGAGCCGGTGGGCAGATATAGAAGCCTCGGGGCAACATTTGCTGGACATGACAGAACATACGCTTACGGGAGCTAAGCAAAGCGAACGGCAGCGGCAGGTGCGCAAGCAATATTCTTTTAAAGTCTTTTCGATTGTCGGGTTGATTGCCGGCTGTCTGCTGATGGTAGTCTGGTTTGTCTATCTGTACCGTGCTTCTTTCAAAGAAACTGCCTATCAGGTAAATGATTGTTTTGAAGCGGCTTTTTATGACGAGGTCTTGAAACGCCGCCTTTCTTTGCTCTACGAACAGACTGATAGGGATGGAAAGGATGAATGGGAAGAGAGTGTTGAATCGCCTTTTGCAAAGGAGCAAAGGGAATTTCTGGAGAAAGAGCAGTCGAAGTATAAGGTGAACCGCTTTGGAGTGGTACATATGTACAATCCGGTCGATTTGAATTATCGACTACGCTCTGCTTTGATTATGCAGCGCAGCATCAATGAAAGCGGAATGGAACTTCCTCTCTCCGTGCAGTACCTCGATTCTGCTTTTGCTTCCAGGTTGGAAGCCTTGGGAATGACCTATAAGAGTGGTATCCGCCAGTACTACGCTCCCTCCGATAGTACAGTGGTGGAAGCAGGATATGCCTCGGCAAAATATCAGGATATTTCTTCCCGGTTTATACCGTTGAAGGAGGACAGCATCCTTTGTATACAAGGTGTGGTGAAGAATCCGTATCGCTACGTCATAAGTTCCGTATGGTATCTGTTTCTGCCTCTTTGGGTGATGTTTTTGGTGGTGTTGGACTGTATTCTCGGCCAGGTGAAAGTTTTGCGTACACAGCGGCATTTGGAGCAATTCCAGAAGGATTTTACTTATGCTATGATACACGACATGAAGTCTCCTCTGAGTTCCATCCTGATGGGAGCTCATATTCTGAATAGCGGCAAATTGTCCGGTAAGCCCGGAAAAGAAGAGAAATACCGGCAGGCGATGATGGAAGAGTGTGAGCATCTGCTTACCCTTTCCAATCGTGTACTGGTACTTACCAAGCTGGATGAGGGACATTTGGAACTCCATCAGGAAGAGGTGCCTTTGCGGCCTTTACTTGATGATATGATTGCCAAAATTTCTCTGAAAACCAGCAAAAGGGTAGAATTTACGACCGTTTATCATCGTTGTGAAATGGTGTATGCCGATGCCTTCTGTTTGCGTGAAGTGTTGGGCAATCTGCTGGACAATGCCATTAAATATTCCCATGAAGAGGTAAAGATAGATATTATTTGCGAATCGGAGAAAGGCTTCTGCAAGATAAAGGTGTGTGACAACGGATTGGGTATTCCCTTAAAAGACCAGTCTCTTATCTTCAACCGTTTTGAACGTTCTGCAGCAGTCGGGCGAAGTGGAAGGGGCGGTGCTGCAGGTTTTGGTCTGGGCCTGAATTATGTACAGCAGGTGATGCTGGCACATGGCGGCAGGGTAGAAGTGGAAAGTGAAGAGGGGCGCTTCAGTGAATTTACACTCTACTTTCCTATTGAGACTGTATAAATTTACCACACGTGGAAATTCAATCCTTCTGATTTGTCAGTAATATAGGAGTCTCCGCCGAATGAGCGTAATTGCCAGAGGATGTAAAGGTCGTCGAAACTCATGACAGCCAGTAATATTCCAAATCGTGTGACATCATAATTGCCACTTGTCATACCATATATAAGGGGCAATATACCCAGTAGCAGGAAGGGCAGCAGGCATGTGGTGCGATATTGCCACATGCGTATCGGCGAAAACAATCTGAACAACAGTTTATGTAGGAATAGATTTACCAGGACAGCTGCCAATATACACATGAAGAATCTGACCAGCGATAGATGGCTGGTTGTTTCTCCATGTATCGACTGAAACAGAATCAGCATTGGTACTGCAAATACTATGGCAGCTATGATGCCGTATTTATTAATCCTCTTGCCCGAAACTACTATCTCTGTCCCTTTTCGGCTTTTTGTTATTGAAATATCTGCTTTCATAGTGTGGATTTTTTGTATTGATGTTGCAAAGGTAGAGTGGGGCACATGCTTCATAAGTTATCGCTACGTTAATATTAGGTTAAGAGGCGTTGTTTTCCTCGTTTATTTTATAGCAATATGACTGTTGCATTCATTCTTTTCCTTATTTTTGCAATATATAATAAACGCATTATGATAAAGTTATTGTTGGTAGAAGACGATGCAAGCTTGAGATATATAGTTCAGGGCGGGTTGGAAGATATGATAGGCGGTTATGAAGTGATTGCTGCCGCCAATGGCGAGGAGGGCTTGAAACAGTGGAAAGAACAACATCCTGATGTGATAGTATCTGATATAGAAATGCCCGTTATGAACGGTTACGAGATGGTGAAGCGTATCCGCGAGACAGATGGGGAAACTCCGATTCTGTTCTCCTCTGCCCTGATATCTCCTAAAGATGTGGTAAAAGGTTATGAAATCGGTGCCAATAACTATATAAAGAAACCGTTCATTCCCGAAGAACTGGATGCACATGTCCACGCCTTATTGAAGCTTTCCAAAGGCGAAAAATCGAAAGACACGAGTCAATGCTACAAGATAGGCAAGGAATATGTGTTGGATGCCACACATGCCACTTTGAAACATGCTTCGGGTGTAAACAAGACTTTGACTGTGCGCGAGACAGGTTTGTTGCAGATGCTTTGTGAGAAGCGGGGAGACGTTATCCGCCGGGAAGCTATCTTGGATAAATTCTGGAATACGGAAGATGATTACTTTGCTTCCCGCAGCCTGGATGTATTTGTGACGAAACTTCGGAAATTTCTTTCGGAAGACGAGTCGGTAACCATTAAAACAGTGAAAGGAGTAGGATTGATACTGATAGAAAATTAATAATGTATCCTTCTATATTGCAATAATTTAGCAGTACATGTACTGTTCTTCTGGTTTATTTTCGTTATTTTTGTATAGCAGTATTATATGAATATAAAGAAGGAGGGTATATGCGTATAAAACGGAAAGTCAGTATCTCTTGTCTTGGTGGCCGTTTGGGAATCTGCCTGCTGTTGGCTTTTGTGCCGCAATTGCTTTTTGCGCAGGAAGACAGTGTATGTTTCATTCGTGACAGTATACAGATACAGCCGGAATTCAATGAATCTCTATTCTCTCCTTTTGAGCTTCCTTCTGAAAACTCTGCCCCTTCTTCCATGTTTCATCCGGAGCACTCCTATTCCCTGCCCGATTTTTCACTGAAAGAGTCTCTTCGTCTGCCTTATCAGACCAATCCTTCCCTGCTATTTCGGGGAGATTACAGTACAAGCGGTGTATTAAGACAGTTTCCTCACGGCATGTTATTCGGTTCCGGTGGGCAGACCAGCGTACCGGGTATCGGACGTTTCAACAATGCTTCCCTGGGATATCAGCATGCCTTTAACCAAAGGCTGACGCTCCAGCTTGGCGTAGATGCCATGAAGATAAATATGATTCATTCCACCGGGCAGGCTTTCAGTACTTCGGGAGCTTTGCGGTATCAGGCTTCGGACCGTGTAGCTTTTAAGGTTTTCGGTTCGTATGCCATAGGAAATACTTACGGGATGGATACCCACCGCTACGGTGCCACCATGTCTTTGGATATGTCCGAACGTTTTGGTATGGAAGTTGGAGTACAACGTTATTACGATGCTTATCGCGGTCGTTGGGAGACGGTTCCCGTTGTGATTCCCTATTATAATTTCGACAAGTTTAAATTAAGTCTGGATGTAGGTGGAATCTTGTATGAGATTCTGCGTAACACCGTCTTTGATAATAGAGGGGGCAGTGGCGGAGCGACTATTGCCCCACCACGTTTTCAGATGCCGCCATTGAGATAAGATAAGTATAAATCAGCTTTTTGTAGGGACAATCATCAAACAATTTACTACTGTTACATAATATTATTGCTAATGTAGAAATACTTTCATGATATTTCGTTTATTTTTTGTTTTGCTGTTCGTTTTTGTGCGGACAGTTGTCCGAAAATGGACATTACTATAAAATAGTTATTCTTTGATAATCAGTGATTTAATTCTTTGGCACGCAGATTGACTATATATAGGCGAAGGCGGTTATGAAACAACAACCTCCTCAGAGAAAGAAGTAATAACAATAAAAAATAACGATTATGAAAGCAACAGTATTTTCAAAAGCAGTGGTAATGATGGCAGTGGTAATGGCAAGTGTAATGAACTTTTCTGCAAGCGCGACAACTCCTGCCGATTATGTGAAAAACGAGGAGATGACCGGAGAACTGATGACCGCCAAGACTATCTTCCGCAATGAGGACGGACACCTTTTCCGTCACCTCCGCTACACTTACACTTATGACAGTGAGAACCGTGTGACGAGCAAGGAAGCTTTCAAGTGGGATAGCGTAAAGGAAGCCTGGGTGCCTTATTTCAAGCTGGATGTTGAATACACTGACAGTGAAGTTGAGTTGAACTATGCCCGTTGGAACAGTAGAACTAATGGTTACGACAGCTATACGCAAACTACCGTTTACGAACTGAATGACAGCAATGCGGCTTTGATGTTGGCAAGTACCAAATAAAGGATAATATATCAAATACAAAAGAGCCAAGTATCGTGAGGTGACACACCTTTGATACTTGGCTCTTTTTCGTTGAGGAAATGTATTATTGTTTCTCTGTTATCAGTCCGACAGCATAATTCAGCACTGTATCTTCATCCTTCATGAAATCTGCTACGGTTTGGGATACTTGATGATGGGGCGGTATGCCTATACCTTCCATGGGGAAACCTTTAGAAGAGACGTCCGGCTGGCGGGTAGGGATACGGAAATAGGTCCGCTGTTTGGTACAGAAAGGACGGGGGCCATTGCCGGTATCCCCTCCGGTAGCTTCGCCGATGAGGGTGACATTTCCGCTTTCCTTCATGTCGAGTGTGAAGCTCTCGGCAGCAGAGAGCGTATATGTGTCGGTCAGCAGATAGATTTTACCTCTATAGGCGTCGGCTTCGGGCTGCATGATGTAGCTCTTGCTGACGCAGTGTGGTTGTGCTTCGCGGATGAAGTACTTGCAGATGTTTACTCCATTCATGCTGTTTCCTCCGCCGTTTCTACGTACGTCTATAATGAGGTATGGTAAATCCTTGACTTTGGGATAGACCGCCTTGAAATCTTCCATGACGGGGTTCATCATGGTTTTGATGGTAAGGTAACCAATGCTGTCTTGTAATATCCTGCTCTCCACAGTTTGTTCTTCGTTATCCGGAAAATAGTCCCTTTGTTTCAAGGGAAGGGTGGCGGTCAGAGTATCGCCCCCTCTCAGCAGTGTATAGTTTCTTAGGGTGTCTGCATAACTACGGAACGCATCATAGGCTGTACGGAGCCGTCTGTGGGGGACGGTAGATGCTTCGGTATATTTTTCGTTCTGTTCAATCCATTGTTTATAGGGGAGTCCGTTGATAGCTATAATCCGGTCTTTGTCCTGGAAGCCGTATTCTGTCAGATAGTCACTGGGTTTGTCAACGAACAAGGAATCCTCTATAAAGGCTACGCGCTGATTGGCTGTGTACCTCTTGTAGCAGGTAATGGCGTGGGCGCATTGTAAGGCAGAGATGTATTCCTGCACTATCAGTCCGTAGTCTGTGGTGGTCTGCGCCTGGCGAACGCGGGCGTCACAAGCTTGATACAATGAATCCATATTCAGATGCTTGGCCTGGTATAATGAATAATTCTCCATGACAATCTGGTGTATTTCTTTGAAATCTTCTTCAAACTGCGAGGGGGGTAACGGTAGTTCCGCGATGTAGAAGTTTTCTACATCAATCTGCTTGTCATTATAGAAATAGTTGGCATAAACATACAAACCACACCAAATGGTTGCCAGTACAGCCATTACGATGACTATTACTTTTGAAATTTTTTTCAGAATCTTCATGTTTTATAGAGTTTAGTCGATATTTGCTTTTTCGGCAAAAATAGTAATAATTTTTGTTAATCTTATTTTTCTAACTCCTTATTTGCCAATAATGGTAACATGGAGGTAACTAACTGAGCTTCAAGTGCCTTCTTGTACGATGTCTGGTAGTTGGCTAACTTTGCAGCCGTAAATCAAAACATACTAAGGAGAAGTGATTATGAAGAACTATCAGAAAGTAAATGTGCCTGCAGGCGAGGCACGTGTCGAGTTGCACGATTCATTGAATCTGACTGGTGCAGAAGTATCTATCAGCAATTTGCCGGCTGGTGCAGGAGTACCTTTTGTGCATTCGCACAAGCAAAATGAAGAAATTTATGCCGTCCTCTCCGGACGCGGCACCATGGTGGTTGACGGAGAAACCGTAGAACTGCAGGCGGGTGACTGGCTTCGCGTGGCTCCGGCAGGAGAACGCCAATTGTCGGCTGCGGCAGACAGCGCCATCAGTGTGATTTGTATTCAGGTGAAAGCCGGCTCTCTGGAAGGCTTTACGATGACGGACGGTGTGGTGAAGTAAGAGGAAGTCACACAAGTAGAATTAAGGTGATAGGGGATGGTCTGTGGTGCAGGCTATTCCCTATTGTCATATGATGTGCAGTGATTTATTGACTGCGATTTGTTTTAAGTCAAAATAATCATATATTTTGTACTATACCTAAGAAAACAGACTATGTCAACTGATGCAATAAAACAGAAATTATGATTAAATTGAAGAAAGAGCATTGTTTCTGTCACATAACGAGGACCCAATCAAAGAGCTTAAAACTAAAAATTGAAAACATAATATCATGACCCAGCATAATGCCATCAAGCTTTTCGAAGCGAAGAAAGTCCGAACCGTTTGGGACGACATAGAAGAAAGATGGTACTTCTCAATAGTAGATGTGGTGACAGTCTGCTGTATGCCTATCCAGTTACGTCTCCGATAGATTGGAAAAGGAAAGATATAAGAGGAAACGTGTTTTCATTTTGTTCTTGTTTTGGGCGCAAAAGTAATAAATATCTCCGTTAACCTAACATTAACGTAACGATAACCTAAAAGATTTTTACCACCTCCTATCTTTGCAATGTCGAAAGGGAACAACTCCCCCAAAGACAAGAACTTGAAACAAAATGTATAACTTAAAAAATAGAACCATTATGAAGACTTTAGTAATTTCAGCAATCATCGCAATGACCTCTTTAGTAAACGTAGTAAGCGCAGCAGCCGTTAATCGTACAGACAACTTTGCCTATAATACCGAAACCAACGACGGCCGTGTGGAAACACAAACCGTATTCAAAGTGGAGAATCAGAAATTCCTGCACCACCACTTGAAGTACAATTACATTTACGACAACTCCGGTCGCATCTCCCAAAAAGAAGTGCTGAAATGGAACGAATCCACGCAAAGCTTTGAGAAGCACCACAGTCTTAACTTCTTCTATACGGATGACGTCACTGTGGAATACGCCCTCTGGAACGAGCAAAGCAATGCCTACACCGACATCAAGCAGAAAGCCGTCTATCGGCAGACCGACAGCAGTGTCCTGCGCTACCTCAGCTACGAATGGGACGAAAAGAACAATGTCTGGAGCTTGACAGCACCATCACATGACGGGTGAATCTGTGCAGTTATTGGCAGAGAAATAAGAAAACACGATTTCTATTCTATTTATTTTAAAAACCAAGACATTATGGCAATATTATTTCGCAAACACGAACGTTTAAGTAATTTGGCACAGAATTCTGTAAAAAGGTATATCCTACAATTATATATAAATACAGCAATCCGGCAAGACTGAAAGAAGTGGCAAAGGAAATCAGCACCATGTCCAGTGGGAGTGAGGGTAATTCCTATAGTGTGCTGAAAGTTATCTGAAGAAATCACTGTTGGCAGGTCGTATCGTGACTGAGTAAATTCTGAAAATATAGAGACTATGGGCCTCCTTTCTACACTGTGTGCGGGAGGGAGGCCTTCTTCTCTTCCAAAAATAACCGGATTGCCTTTCTTGAACAAACAATTATAAATATCTTTGGAGCATTATTCACTCATTAAACTAACAGAAAACACCATGAAAGTCACAAACAAATCAACAGTGAGAGTAGGCGCGGCAGGAGTCGCAGTCATTGGAATTATAGTATTGTTCTTGGTCATGTTTGCCGTGGAGCGTATTGATTCGGGACAGACGGGCATCATCGTCAATCTGGCCGGTAGTGAGCGTGGAGTAGATGATGCCAAGGTGGAAACCGGATGGGTGGTTTACAACCGTTTTGCCAAGCAGCTATTCGAATATCCTGCATTTGCGCAGATTGTAGACTACGAACCTTTCGACATTCAGGACAAGAAGGGAACCATCTTCAAGACAGACCCTACTATAGAATACTTCATTGAGCGGGAGGATGCCAAAGTAGTTTTTCTACGCTATCGCAAGACTACCGAAGAATTGGAACAGAGTGTTATCCTGACAGAAGTGAAGAACGCTTATAAGGACGTGGCAGGACTCTATGAGACGGATTCGCTCATCAACAACCGTCCGGCTTTCGAGAAGGAGGTGGAGGCATTACTGAAGGAGCGTCTCAGTACCCGTGGCTTTACGTTTACCAACATACAGTCGTCCGTGAAACCCAACGATGTGCTGCAAGCTGCCATTGACGAAAAGAATACTGCTGTGCAGAATGCCTTGAAGGTGGAGAATGAAAAGAAAGCCGCTATAGCCGAGGCGGAAAAGGTAGTAGCTGCCGCCAAGGGTAAGGCAGATGCCAACCGTATCCTTCAACAAAGCATCACGCCGGAATTGATTCAACTAAAGGCTGTGGAGAAATGGGACGGGAAATTGCCGTTGTCTACCGGTGGAAATACGTTGCCATTCCTGAAGTTGCAATGACAATCTCTATGAGACCCCATTGGCAACTTGATTCTTTTGGGGAGGTACTGATTATGTGCGCGGATAATCACAAATAAATCAAGCGGTAAGCCATCTATCTCTCTATTTGCTAAGATTTATTCGTCCGATACTTGTTGAATTATCGTCCGACAGCCGTTGAATTATCGTCCGACAATTGTCGGACGATAATTCAACGGCTGTCGGACGAATAAGTTTTAGTAAGCAAGAATTTAAAATGCAGTATTGCAGGAATTGTTGCTTAAATAGGGAATGTAGTAAATGGGAGACAACTGTTGCTCATCCTTGTTGGGATCGCATGAACAAGGTTTTCAAGAAGATAAAGGGCGTTTCGCCGAGTGAATATGTACTTTTGTAAGGGAAAAGGGGAAAGATACGAAAGGTATGGGCATAAAAAAAGGAGTACCGCTGTACTCCAACCTTTGTTAACCTTAAATCTAATACTATGAAAAACACATTGCAAAGGTACGAACTTTTTGCTTATCTCCAAATAAAGCAAATAAAAAAGACTGTTTTATAACATGTTTTAGGAAAATGCGTCTCTTTGTTAAGGCTTGCTAAGGTTTTGAAGCCTCTCCGTGGCTGTTTTCTAAAAAAGAATTATCTTTGTCACATTAAGTTTTGGGTCTTACTTGACGATTTCCTGCTCTCTTGGCTCAAAGCTTTGGAAATTAAAAATTAAAGACTTGTATGCACGAAGATATTGTCCTTACCCCGATGATGAAGCAGTTCCTCGACTTGAAGGCAAAGCATCCCGATGCTGTCATGCTGTTTCGTTGTGGTGACTTCTATGAAACCTATTCCACCGATGCCGTCGTCGCGTCCGAAATCCTCGGTATTACCTTGACCAAACGTGCCAATGGCAAGGGGAAAACCATCGAAATGGCGGGTTTCCCGCATCATGCGCTCGACACCTATCTGCCCAAGCTGATACGTGCCGGCAAGCGTGTGGCCATCTGCGACCAGTTGGAGGACCCGAAGCTGACGAAGAAACTGGTGAAGCGCGGCATCACGGAGCTGGTGACGCCGGGAGTTTCCATCAACGACAATGTGCTGAACTACCGGGAGAACAACTTCCTGGCTGCCGTGCATTTCGGTAAGGGTGCCTGCGGTGTGGCTTTCCTGGACATATCTACGGGCGAATTTCTGACGGCGGAAGGACCTTTCGACTATGTGGACAAGCTGCTGAACAACTTTGCCCCCAAAGAGGTGCTTTTCGAGCGTGGCAAGCGGCTGATGTTCGAAGGAAACTTCGGCAGCAAGTTCTTCACCTTCGAGTTGGACGACTGGGTGTTTACCGAGACATCTGCCCGCGAAAAGCTGCTGAAGCATTTCGAGGTGAAGAACTTGAAAGGCTTCGGTGTGGAGCATCTCAAGAACGGTATCATCGCTTCGGGAGCCATCCTGCAATACCTCATCATGACGCAGCATACGCAGATAGGGCATGTCACTTCGCTGGCACGCATCGAGGAGGATAAGTATGTCCGCCTGGATAAGTTCACGGTGCGCAGCCTGGAGTTGATGGGGTCGATGAACGACGGTGGCAGTAGTCTGCTGAATGTGATAGACAAGACCATCAGCCCGATGGGTGCCCGCCTGCTGAAACGCTGGCTGGTATTCCCGTTGAAGGACGTGCAGCCGATTAACGAGCGGCTGAATGTGGTGGAATACTTTTTCCGCCAGCCCGATTTCAAAGAGTTGATAGAAGAGCAGTTGCATTTGATTGGCGACTTGGAACGCATCATCTCCAAAGTGGCGGTAGGGCGTGTCTCTCCGCGTGAGGTGGTGGCGTTGAAGGTGGCTTTGCAGGCGATAGAACCCATCAAGGCAGCTTGCATGGATGCCGATAATGCCAGCTTGAATCATATAGGCGAGCAGTTGAATATCTGCCAGTCTATCCGCGACCGTATTGACCGGGAGATAGACAATGACCCGCCGTTATTGATTAATAAGGGAGGTGTCATCAAATCCGGTGTCAGTGCCGAGCTGGACGAGTTGCGCCGGATTGCCTACTCCGGCAAGGATTATCTGTTGCAGATACAGCAGCGCGAGAGCGAACTGACAGAGATTCCCAGTTTGAAGATAGGCTACAACAATGTTTTCGGCTACTACATCGAGGTGCGCAACACGCATAAGGACAAGGTGCCGGCAGAGTGGATACGCAAGCAGACCCTTGCCAATGCCGAGCGCTATATTACCCAGGAATTGAAGGAATACGAGGAGAAGATTCTCGGCGCGGAGGACAAGATACTGGTACTGGAAACACAACTCTATGCAGAGCTGGTACAATCTTTGAGCGAGTTCATTCCTGCCATTCAAATCAATGCGAACCAGATAGCACGGTTGGACTGCCTGCTCTCCTTTGCCACAGCGGCGCGCGAGAACAACTATATACGCCCCGTCATTGCCGACGACGATGTGCTGGAAATCCATCAGGGACGGCATCCGGTCATTGAGAAGCAGCTCCCCATCGGCGAGAAGTATATTGCCAACGATGTGATGCTGGACAGCCAGACGCAGCAGATTATCATCATTACGGGTCCCAACATGGCGGGTAAGTCCGCTTTGCTGAGGCAGACGGCGCTGATTACGCTACTGGCTCAAATCGGCAGTTTCGTGCCTGCGGAGAGTGCCCATATCGGTTTGGTGGATAAGATATTCACCCGTGTGGGTGCCAGCGATAATATTTCCGTGGGCGAGTCTACCTTTATGGTGGAGATGAACGAGGCGGCGGATATCTTGAACAACCTTTCTCCCCGCAGCCTGGTGCTGTTCGACGAGCTGGGACGCGGTACTTCTACGTACGACGGTATTTCCATCGCCTGGGCGATTGTGGAGCATATCCATGAGCATCCAAAGGCGAAGGCACGCACCTTGTTTGCCACGCACTACCATGAGTTGAATGAGATGGAGAAAAGCTTCAAGCGTATTAAGAACTACAACGTTTCGGTGAAGGAGATAGATAACAAAGTCATCTTCCTGCGCAAATTGGAGCGCGGCGGCAGCGAACACTCCTTCGGTATCCATGTAGCCAAAATGGCAGGTATGCCCAAAAGCATCGTGAAGCGTGCCAATGACATTCTGAAACAACTGGAAACGGACAACCGCCAGCAGGGGATTTCCAGCAAACCGATGGTGGAAGTGGGAGAGACACGCGGTGGTATGCAGCTCAGCTTCTTTCAGCTCGACGACCCGGTGCTGTGCCAGATACGCGATGAGATACTGAATCTGGATGTGAATAACTTGACGCCGCTGGAGGCGCTGAACAAGCTGAATGATATTAAGCGGATAGTGAAAGGGAAGTGATTTTTGCTTATAGGAGAAAACGTGGAATTTCAGGACTTGTACAAGTTTTTGCACAAGTCTTGAAACTCCATGGTTAATAGTTTTTCATATAAAATTATTCTTCCAAGATTATCTCTAATTCTGCTATGGCAGCTTTCTTTCCTTTGTCATGGGCCGATAATCCCGATAGTTTCACATAGCGTGCCCGGCAAGGAGTAAATTCTATAGTTTGCGTTGCTGTACCTATATGGAAGGTGCCATAGGTAATGGGCTGCCCCCAATTTTTTCCATCTTTGCTTGCATATACTTCATAGGAAGCTATCCGTCCTTCTTCGCTATCTTGTCGCGGAGTGTAGCGGATACCCTTTATAGTGGCCTCTTTGGATAGGGAAAAATGTATCTCATGAGGGTAGGGAGCTATGTAGAATTGGTTGTGTACCGTGTGCCAATAGGTGTTTATGTTACCGTCTGCCGCCAGCTTCATGCTGTTGTCTGCATCGCTGTCTACGGAGACCACTATTTGTCTCTGGGATGCTCCGCTGATGTTTTTCAGGATGCTCACATTCAGTTCGGCTGCCGAAGCCCATTTCCTGCCGTGCATTTCGGACAAGGGAACGAATTTGAAGTAACGGGCAGTGACGGGTGTTTCCAATGTTATGGTTTGGGCAGACGTCAGATTGGAGAATGTACCTTTGACGGTGCTTTCCCAATTTTTTCCGTCTTTGCTGAAGCTTAGCTCGTAGTCTTTGACGTGTCCGTTATCATTGGAATGTCGTGCCGTGTAGATGAATTTGTCCACTACCAGCAGGGAAGCCATGTCTACCACAATGCTGTGTGGAAACTCTGGAATGGGTTCGTGCCAACGGGTGTGCCAATACGTGGAAGGGTCTCCGTCGATGGCGTTTTGCGCCTCTTCTCCTTGGCTGTCGCTGCTGGAGGAGACCACCTTCCATGCCGAGTGGTCTACGAATATGGGTAGTTCCATAGTAGTGACCAGGCTCTTGCCTAATTTTCCAGAAACAGCGTATGTTTGTATCTTTCCACCGTCAATGAACTCGAATGGAGCTGTGTATTCCCGGTATTCGTTACCGTTAAGGCTGTAGAAGATGGTCGCGTCCGGAGTTCCGGTACTCATTTGCAGGTAACCGTTGTTATCGCGTTCTACCATTACGGGCATGCATGCAGGCATCTGTACGCGTGCTTTCTTGGTAAGCTCACTTTGCGTGTAGCTTCTTTCCAAAGGCATCATGATGAAGCTGAATGCTACGGGAGTTGCTTGCAGTTCGTATTTTTTCATCGGGCCTGGACCGCAGCTTGCGTTGCCCAGAGGACGATTGTGGGCATCAAGACAAAGAACTGTCTCCTTGCGCATCGGGATGTCGTATTTGTGAATCAGTTTTTGCAGATGGTCGGGGTCTGCCATGTCTTGTGCTCTGACATGCAGGGCAGAAGCCGCCATTTGGTCGCCTGCCACGAAAACGAAGCCCATACCGTCGGCGTTGGTGATGGAAATCCAGCGTACCTCTTCATGGTTACCCATCTCCTGAGGCTTTACATAGTTCACCCATTGGTCGGATACTGTACTTTCGTATACGCCTATTGGGGTGGCATCCTTGCGGTCTACGTAGTTTTCCCATGGGCCACGTCCATACCAACGCATACGCTCGAAGCCTTCGGGCAGTTCCATTCGATAGCCCACACGCGGAATGATTTCGCTGTCGGATACCGGGATGATGACACTGTTCACCATGATGGAACCATCGGCATTTACGGTGTATTCTATTTCTGTGCGATACTCAAAACCGAGTTTACCTTTGTGGCAGTTCCGGATGTGCAGGATTATTCTGTCCTCTTCTTGGTGGGTTTCCCATTTGCCGGTTTCCGCTTGCAGCTGGTAAAGGCCTTTGCGTTGCCAATCGCCACTTACCTGTTTATCGTTGTCGGTGGGAGCACGGAAGAGGTTCAGTTCGAGTCCTTTACTTATCAGGGGGATATTATTCAATGTATATGCCGATAAAGTTCCTTCTTCCTTGGAGAAGACAGCTTCAAAACGTTCACCTTTCACCACCAATGCGTCGGCAGTTTCGTTTAGATTGATGTTTCCTTTTTCGGGTACGAATATAGGTTTCTCGCTGCTTGATAGCTTGAATTGTTCGGTGGCTACCTCGTAGTCGGCTTTTGCCCATTCGGTATCTCTTTTTTGGCAGAAACTGAAATTGATAAAGTATTCTGCTCCGGGTACCTTCGTTGCGGGTATGTCTGGCAGGGTGATGACTTTGCTTGCCTGTGCTTCCAGCTTCAAATCTTCCAGATTGCCTGAGCAGACGGTCCTTCCATCTTCCGTTATTTCGTATCTCCCGTAGAGGTCTTCTATATTGGCATGGAATCGTTTGTTGCTGATTCTATATTTGCCATTCCCTAATGCTTCTATGCGGATGGGTTGATGTATCTTCTTCATTTCATAGGATTTGGCAGATAATGTACGGTCGGAGAAGATGACGCCGTTGGTACAGAAGTTACCGTCGTTGGGCTTGTCACCAAAGTCACCGCCTACGGCCATGTAGAAGCCTTTGCCGTCGGGAGTGGGCATACGCAGGCTTTGGTCCACCCAATCCCAGATGAAACCTCCGATGAGTGCCGGATAGCGTTCGTAGGTTTCCCAGTATTCCTTGAAGTTTCCTATGGAATTTCCCATGGCATGGGCATACTCGCATACTACGTGAGGTTTCACGATCTCGCCCTTTTGTATTTTCTCCAATCGTTCACGGCCTACGTTTTCCAGCCAGTCCACACTTGGGTACATGCAACTGGTCACGTCGCAGAAGGAACTGTTTCCCTCGTAGTGGGTGGGGCGGGTAGTATCCAAACGTTTGATGGCCTTTTCAGCAGTGGAGAAGTTGTTTCCGTTTCCCGATTCGTTGCCCATGGACCACATTACGATGGAAGCGTGGTTACGGAAACGTTTCACTTGGTTCTCGTTGCGCTCGGTGAATGATTTTTCCCACTGTGGCTCGTGTGAGAGACGCATTTCGCCGTGGCACTCTACATTGGCTTCTGCCAATACATAGATGCCATAGCGGTCGCATAGGTCGTAAAAGTAAGGGTTGTTGGGGTAATGGGAGGTACGGACAGCATTTACGTTCAGCGCTTTCATTAGTTGTACGTCCTTTTCCATCTCTTCTTTGGAGACGGTACGGCCATTCAATGGGCTGTGATCGTGGCGGTTGACACCTTTGAAAAGAGTGGGTTTGCCGTTAATCAGCAGTTGTCCGTTTTTGGCAAACTCTATTTCGCGGAAGCCTACCTTTACACTACGTAGGTCTGTCACTTTTCCTTTCTGTTTTAGGGTCAGGGTCAGGTTGTAGAGGCTGGGTGTTTCGGCTGTCCATTTCAGTGGGTTCTTCACATCGAATTCCAGATGGGTACTACCTATTTTTGTGGCGTGGATAGTGCGTGATAGCACTTCCTTTCCTTCTGTGTCGGAGAGCTTCACTATGAGTTCGGCAGAACTTTTCTTACCGGTGATTTCCACGTCCAAAAAAACTGTAGCATTACGATAATCTCCGTCCAAGTCGGTTCGGAAGAAGAAGTCCCTAATTTGCGTGCGTGGTGCTGACCATAGGAATACATCGCGGAAGATACCGCTGAACCGCCAGAAATCTTGACATTCAAGAAAACTTCCATCGGTGAAACGGTACACTTCAACTGCCAATGTGTTTTTTCCTTCTTGTAAATAGGGAGTCAGATTGAACTCGGCAGGTAAGTAGCTGTCTTCTGAATAGCCCACTTTTTTACCGTTCAACCAAAGATAGAAACCTGCTTCCACTCCATTGAAGCGAATAAATACATCTCTGCCCTTCCAAGATGTGGGCAAAGTGAATTCACGTCGGTAACTGCCTACGGGATTGGGCATGTTGGCAAAAGTATAGTCTGCCGGGCGAGGTTGGATGACGTTGGGCCATTGTACTCCTTTACTGTAATCACAGAAAGGGTAAATGGTATTACAATACAAAGGCTTGTCCCAGGGCTTATTATGGCGTACAGCCTCTATCTGCCATGTGGCGGGCACTTTGATGTTATCCCAGCCACTTACGTCGTAGTCGGGCTTGAAGAAATCCTTCTGCCGTTTTTCGGGGTCGGCCACCCAATGGAATTTCCATGTACCGTTCAGAGTTTGATAATAGGGGGATTCCTCGATGCTCAAGCGTAGGGCTTGTCCTTCGTCGGCAAAGGGAATAGCGGTTTGGCATGCCGTTTCTTTGTTCACTCCCGAAATGTTCAGGTCATTCCATTCGGGTTGTTCGTGAGTTTGTGCTGTTGCGGTAGCAAGCAGCCCGGTGAATGCGATACTCAAAAAAGAGCTTCTTTTCATAAATGCAGATGGTATAAGATGATTAAGTATTAGTGATTTCCTGTCCTTCCTTCACGTTCTTCTTTTGCTGTTCGCAGTATTGACGGGGTGGCATTCCGTAACGTTGTGAAAAAGCTTTATAGAAAGTGCTTCGGTTGGTGAATCCCGTGCGGTCCATCAGCTCTTCGATGGTGAAGTTGCTGGAGACTAACAAGCGTTCCGCCGTGGAGAGGCGGTATTCTTTGATGATGTCGGCAGGCGATTTGTCAGTAAGTGGTTTCAGTTTGCGGTAGAACTGCCGGCTGCTGTAGCCCATTTCCTTACTCAAAAGTTCTACTTGCAGGTCTGGATTGGCTAAGTTCTTTTCAATGACTTCTGTCATTTTCTCTAAGAATTCTTGTTCTTCTTTGTGCAAGCAGCTTCCTTCTTTCCAGGTAAAGGTGCTGAGTGCCGAACTATAATATTCCTTCAGGTTTTCTTCGCGGCGGATGAGATGATAGACCATCTTTTCCAAATATTTCACATTGAAAGGCTTGGTGACATAGGCATCCGCCCCCGATTCCAGTCCTTTTACTTGGTCGTCTTCGTGATGCAGTGCTGAGAGCAGGATTAGGGGAATATGGCTCCACAGCTTGTGTTGCTTGATGGTGGAGGTGAAGGATAACCCATCTATATCGGGCATCATCACGTCTGAGATGATGAGATCTGGCTGTCGTTGCTCCAGGCTGTCTAATGCCTTTTGGGCATTATTGAAAGAGAGTACGTTGTATTTCTCTGTGAATATTTCGGATACGAACCACAGCATGGAAGGGTCATCATCTATCACCATGACCGTCTGCTTGTTTGCGTCGAATTCTTGGGTGTATTTTTCGGGCAATTCTTGCACTTCTTCGGTGGGAATGCTTGGAGAAGCCGCTTCGTATGCTGTTTGCGGTACTTCTTGTCCGTTGGGGGGGAGCGAGGGAAGGCTTACAGTGAAGGTGGTCAGTTCGCCCGGTGTGCTTTCGATGTTTATGTCTCCTTCCAACAGTGTCACCATGTTTTTGCAGATGGCCAACCCCAGTCCGTTTCTTGAGTTTTTGCCGTTCATCTCCACGGAGTCGAGAATCTTATAGCGGTCGAATATCTTTCCGAGATTTTCCGGTGTGATGCCTTTGCCGGTATTGGCTATCTTCAAAATAAGACGTTCGTTTTTCGTGTACAATGTTACGCTGATGTTCCCCTTGTCGGGTGTGTACTTGAAAGCGTTGGATATGAGGTTTCCGGCTATTTTGTTGAAGCAGCTCAGGTCGGTGTTCCATGTCAGTTCAGGGGCTATGTCAAGGCAGTAGTTCATTTCTCTGTTTTCCGCCATGTCACCGAAGGATTCGGCGATGTCCCTTAACTTTTCGGAAACAGGTTGCGGCTGTATGGAGAGCATTTTGTTTTCCGTTTCCAGTCTTCTGAACTCCAGCAATTCCACAATGAGACCATTCAGCTTTTCCACATTTTGCTGAATCATCTTGGCGTAGCGGTGCGTGTAGATATCTGTCTCCTTGTGGGTGAGTATCTTCTCGCACGGTCCCTGAATCAGGGTGAGGGGGGTGCAAAACTCGTGGGTGATGTTGGTGAAGAAGCGTAGTTTTGATTCATAGACTTCCTCTTTTTTCTGTCGTTCCATTTTCTTCATCATGTGCTGCCGCTTCAGGCGGTAGGTATAGAATGCATAGGCGACTATGCCTGTACATAATAGTAACCCTAACAAAAAGTAGCCCACATAGGCCCAGGTACTGAGATACCAGGGAGGAGCGATGTAAATGGTGAAGGCTTGCGGATGGCTTTCTTTACCGTTGATGTTGTTGCGGTATTTCACAAACAGAGTATATTCTCCGGGGGAAAGGTTGGAGAAGATGGCATTGGGTGAAACTCCGTTTTCTATCCATTGGTCGCTTGCTTCCTTTAGTTTATAGGAGTAGAAATAGTCGTTTCCGTTAATGTAGTCTGTTATCCGGAAGTTGAGCTGGAAGAAGTTGTGTTTGTAGTCCAGTTGTAGCACGGGCTTCCCGTCTTTGTAATGTAAAAAGTCATGCAGGTTGTATTCCTTACCGAAGATGGAAAGTCCTTTCAGGCTGATTTCGGGCATATAGTCCGTGGTGATGTAAGAATCGGGCTTCACGGTGACGAAGCCGTTTACACCTCCAAAGAAAAGGATTCCCGTAGCATTGTCTTTGTAGAAGGCTCCATCACTAAATTCGGTCACGGCCAGTCCGTTTCCGTTGTTGTAGGTCTGCTTGGTCTGTTCTTGGGGATTGAGTCTCATTAATCCTTGATTGGTACTCACCCAGAGATTGCCTCGGTTGTCCTCCAAGATACCATGTACGGTGCTGTTGGTGTAGAGCTTTGCACTGATGCTGTCTGGGTTTCCGTCTTCGTTTGAGTAGAAGCGGAGAAGCCCTGATCCAGTGCCCAGCCAGTAGCCTTGCTCGTTTTTGTGTATGGCGAACACATCGTTGGCGGTTTGGCTGTTTACCAAGTTGTTGAAGCGGAACTGTGCCATTTCTCCAGTACGTACATCAATGCGGTAGGCTCCGAGCCCTCTGTTCCCGAACCACAGCGTAGAGCTGCTTTCACGGTAGGAGGTGAAAAAATAGTTTGATGCCATATGTCCGTTACTCACCAAAGTCCGTGTAGCATGCTTCACAATAGGATCTTTTCTCTGATTTTCTAGTGTCACCTTTACGATTCCTTCGCCCACGGTGGAAATCCAAAGTGTACTGTCATTGGTTTGATCAATGGAGTGCACATATTTCACTTTGGTTCCATTGGCTTGTACCGCCAGTTCTTTCAATTGGTGGGTAGAGTAGGAATAATAATTGATTCCGTTTTCCGTACCTATCCAAAGTCGGTCTTTTCCACCGGGTGCAAAACAGTAGACGGAGTTGTCAGTCAATGTGCTGTTACCGGTGATGAGACGATCATGTTTTTCGGGTGTATTGTTGACAAGATAATTCGGTATACGCAATATGCCACTGCCTTTGGTTCCTATCCATAAGGTTTGCTGTGGGTCGAGGTAAAGGCTGCGTACCGGGTTGTTCACCTGATATGCGGGAGTGTTGAGCAGGGTGTTGGTCATGGTGAATGTGTCATTGTAAAGCATGTATAACCCTTCTCCGTCGGTAGCTACCCATACGATATCTTGAAATTTGTCTTTCATCAGACAGAAGATGCCCGACTGTATTTCAGTGTATTCTATACGGTATTTAATCTTTTGGTTTGCTTCATATTTCAGTACTATCAAGCCGCTGCTTTTGAAACCGATACAGAAATCATTTTCTCGTTTGATGATGGAAGATACTTCACCTCGTTTTTCTATTTCGTCTTTCAGGTCGGCAATGTAGTAACACTGTCGGTTGCTGAAACTATATTCGTAGAGGGCATAGGTTTCATCAATGAAGTAGGCTGAATCTTCTCCGATGAAGGCATGCTTCAAGCCGTGATGTCCAAATGGCTTTTCCGGAATCAGTGTCACGCTTTTTCCCGTGTGGTTCAGACGATAGCAACGAGTGTTGTTTCCAGTTGCGAATATCCAAAGCAGGTTGTTGGAATCAATGGTCATGGACAGTACTTTATTAAAATCCATGGAAGAGATGTTTAACTGGAGAAATTTCTGGTTCTCTTGTTGGTAGTGATACAGATTTCCGTCATCTTTCAGCACTAACATGCACTTGTTGTTGCTTCGTGCCAAGAAGATGTTGTCCTTGAATTCGGTAAAGGTCCGGCAGGTCTGTCGGTATGTATCCAATCTGTCTAACCCGTAGTTGGTTTGTAACCACAGTATGCCTGGCTCTGATTCTACGATCTGGCTGATAATGTTGCCTGACAATAGGTTGCGTGACACATCAGCGGGCGTATATAGGTGGATATTGTTGCCGTCAAACACGTTCAGTCCGTCGCATGTTCCTATCCATAGTACACCTTGGCTATCTTGGTAAAGGGATTGGATGGCACTATTGGAAAGACCGTTTTTATTGGAGAATTGCCGTAGGCTGTAAGCGTACACAAAATCCGGAAAACAGCATAAGAGGCTGATAAGCAATAAAATCGTATGGCCTTTCCAGTATATGTCTTTCATGTGGCTTGTTGTATTGATTTTGAGTTGCAAAGATATATTTTAAGGTGGAAACAGTCAATATTTGCAATATATTTCTTTAGTTGTAGGCTTACAGTTTGCTTTGTATCTGCTCCGTATCCTTAGAAATGTATTTGTACGGAGCAGATAGGTATGGATATGATTAGCGAATGACCGCAGCGAATCCACCGTTGCGTGCCAAACGGACTGTGATATGGTCGCCTTTCTTCAAGGATTGTTCTTGCTTGCGGTAGTCCATGGCTTGGTGGTCAGCGTTGATGCCGTCTTCAAAAGAGGTCATGAGATAATTTTTTCCTTCTTGCAGGAAATCAAGGGAGATGTTAAAGACCCGTTCACGTTCGCGGTTGTTGGTCATGCCTCCTATATACCATTGTTCTCCTTTGCGTTTGGCCACGATGGCATATTCTCCTGCTTTGGCTTCGAGAGCGATGGTTTCGTCCCATGTTTGGGGTACTTGGGTGATGAAACGTGTACACTCGTCGTTGCGATAATAGAGGGTAGGATTGTCTGCCATCATCTGCAGGCCGGTTTCAAAAAGAACAAAGAGTGCCATCTGATAGGCACGTGTGCCGATGCTGGCAGAATTGGGACGTTCGGAATGGTAGACTTCAGGCTGCATGCTAAGCATGGCGCCGGGAGTATAGTCCATGGCTCCTACTGCGTTGCGTATGAAGGGGAAATAGACACTGTTGTCGGGACGGCATCCGCCCATTTGCTCCATACCTCTTACGCCTTCGTAGGAGAGTACGTTTGGGTATTTGTATTCTAATCCGGCAGGTTTGAAAGCACCGTGAAAGTCAACGAAGAGATGGTGTTTGGCGGCTTCATGTGCTACGCGTTCATAGAAGTTTACCATCCATTGGTCGCTACGATCCATGAAATCTATCTTTACGCCTTTCACACCCCACTTTTCGAAAGTTTCGAATAGGTCAAAGTGGTTTTCTACCGTAAGCCAAGTGAGCCATAACACAATGCCTACGTTTTTTTCTTTGCCGTAGCGGATGAGTTCGTGTATGTCTACCGAGGGATTGGGTTTATAGGGGTTGCGGGTGTTTATGGCCCAGCCTTCGTCCATTACTATATATTCTACGCCGTAGTGGGATGCGAAGTCGATGAAGTATTTGTAGGTGTCAAGGTTGCAACCTGCTTTGAAGTCCACGTCGGGGCCGTAGGGTGTGGCTCCGTTCCACCATTCCCAGCTGGCTAGTCCTGGTTTAATCCAAGAGGTGTTTTCTATGACATTCTTTTCAGCGAGGCGATAGGATAGAGTGTTTTCTATAAGTTTGCGGTCATCGTTGGTAATGACGAAGTAACGCCATGGATAACTGCGCTTGCCTGCGGTACGGGCTATGCAGTTGGCTTCTTTCAGAATCTTGAGACTGCGGTCACCGTCTTCTCCGAATTCAAGAGGCAGACGGGGGAAGACGGCGGTAATGCCGCCTTGTCCATCGTTTTTCAGAAACATGGCGGGATAGTCTGTCAGATTGGTTTCACTCATGAGGATTTTGTCACCTTTGGGTGTGCTGGCTAAAAGGGGAAGCAGAGCCATGCGATTGGAGTTTTTCCACTCGCTGCTTGTTTGGTGGCGATATTCTTCTTCATAGGAAGTCTTAAAGCCGTCAGGTTGCTGAAGATGTAGCAGGCAATCATCCACAAAGTTCAGGCGGAGGATTTCATTCATTATTTCTTGCTCGCCTTTCAGGTCAGTAAGGAAGCGGTAGGCGAATCCGTCATCAAAGGCACGGAACTCTACTGAATAGCCTCCTTTAAACTTCAGTAGCAATTGGTTGTAGCGGTTGGTTATAGTAGAGAATTTCAGGGGTACGATGGGAGTCAGTTCCTCGTTTACATTTTGGCGTACTACTTTGTTTAGTTTAGGATGGATGCCCAGCTGGTGGTTGGCAGTTTCCAGACCAATGACACAGTTGTCCATCAGTGTTTGATTTCCTTGGGTTACATCATATTGGATTTGATCGGTCAGCTCCACTGAGATGCGGATGTTTCCGCTGGGTGAGGCCAGTTGATGTACTTTCTGTCCGAAAGCGGTCAGTGAGAGGCAGAGAACTGCCGAGAGTAGGAATTGTTTTTTCATGTTCTTAGCTTTTGGATTTTTACAATATACAAAAGTAGTTTGTATTCTGTAGGAAATGTATGCTATTTATGACATAAATATATAAAATCATGCCACAGACGACTTTTTACATATCTATGTCGCGAATCTGTACAGTATGAGAGTGAAGGATGGGCTATTTTTGTTACCAACATTCCACATGTCAGAAAACTATTGTTGCCGGATGGAGGCTAAAGAGAGAAGGTGAAAGAGCGGTTTGCGGCTAGAGGAGGCAGCACATTTATAACAAAGAATGCGGTGGTTTATATCGAATTGACATTATCTTTTACGAAAAAACAATAATAACAAAACCATGAAAAAGAGACGAATACTGATGGGGAAGACCCATCTGATAGCGGGAGCCGTGATGTTGGCCGTTGCAGGAGGACAATTATCGGCTCAGACCGTTGCACCGAAGAAAGCAAAAGCGTACATGGTGGCAGATGCCCACTTGGACACGCAGTGGAACTGGGACATTCAGACTACTATTAAGGATTATGTTTGGAATACCTTGAATCAGAACCTTTTCCTTTTGAACCAGTACCCCGACTATATCTTTAATTTTGAAGGTGGAGTGAAATATGCTTGGATGAAGGAATATTATCCTCGTGAATACGAACTGATGAAGGCTTTTGTAAAGGCAGGTCGATGGCATGTGAGTGGGGCCAGTTGGGATGCTACCGACACTTTGGTGCCGTCTGTTGAATCGTTTATTCGCAACATTATGCTGGGGCAGGAGTTCTATCGTAAGGAGCTGGGGGTAGAAAGTACCGACATCTTCCTTCCCGATTGCTTCGGATTCGGTTGGACATTGCCTACTGTTGCTGCCCATTGTGGACTGATAGGTTTCTCTTCACAGAAGCTGGATTGGCGTAACAATCCTTTCTACGGTAAGAGCAAGCATCCCTTTACCATCGGACTGTGGAAAGGAGTGGATGGAGCGTCCGTCATGCTGGCTCACGGATATGATTACGGTCGTCGTTGGGATAATGAAGACCTTTCAGAAAATAAATATTTGATGGAACTCTCCAAATGCACTCCCCTGAATACCGTTTACCGCTACTATGGAACAGGTGATGTGGGCGGTTCACCTACCATCGCTTCTGTGGCTTCCGTGGAGAAAGGTATCAAGGGAGACGGTCCGTTGAAGATTATCAGTGCAGCCAGTGACCAGTTGTTCAAGGATTACCAGCCTTATGGCAGCCATCCCGAGCTCCCCGTATTTGACGGTGAATTGCTGATGGACGTTCATGGAACCGGCTGCTACACTTCACAGGCTGCTATGAAACTCTATAATCGTCAAAATGAACTTTTGGGTGATGCCGCTGAACGTGCTTCTGTGGCTGCTGCCCTTTTGGGGGTTGCCGAATATCCTGGTAAGAGCCTGACGGAGTCTTGGCAGCGCTTCATATTCCACCAATTCCACGATGATTTGACTGGTACCAGCATTCCCCGTGCCTATGAATTTTCTTGGAACGATGAACTTCTCTCTCTGAAACAGTTCTCCGGTATCCTGACTCATTCTGTGGGAAGTGTGGCAGGCAAGCTTGATACTCGTGTCAAGGGGATTCCCGTAGTGCTCTATAACGCTTCGGGCTTCAAGGCTGCAGATGTGGTGACCATCGAAGTGGAGGCTTCCCGTTTTCCCAAAAGTGTGGCTGTATATAACGAACAAGGCAAGTTGGTGGTTTCTCAGTTGGTTTCATATACTGATGGAAAGGTCCGCTTGTTAGTAGAAGCCACTGTACCCGCCAATGGATACGCAGTTTACGATGTCCGCCTCTCCGGCGAAGGAAAAGAGATGTCTGCTGTTGAAGCTGCAAGTGTTGAAAATTCGTTCTACAAACTGACATTGAATGAGAACGGTGACATTACTTCACTGTTCGACAAGAGAAACAACAAGGAATTGGTAAAGGCTGGTAAGGCTATTCGTTTAGCCCTCTTCACTGAAAACAAGTCATTCGAATGGCCGGCATGGGAGATATTGAAAGAGACTGTGGACGCTACTCCTATTTCCATCACCGAGGATGTGAAAGTGACTCTTTGCGAAAACGGTGCATTACGTAAGACTCTCTGCGTGGAGAAACGTCACGATGATTCTTTTTTCCGCCAGTACATCCATTTGTATGAAGGTGTATTGGCCCACCGCATTGACTTTACTAACGAAGTGGACTGGCAGTCTACCAACGCTCTGTTGAAGGCTGAGTTTCCCCTCAATTTGAATAATGAGGTGGCCACTTACGACTTGGGCGTAGGCAGCGTGCAGAGAGGAAACAACATCTTGACCGCTTACGAAGTATACGCTCAATATTGGGCAGATTTGACGGACGCTAACGGCTCTTATGGCGTTTCCATCATGAACGACAGCAAATATGGCTGGGACAAGCCTGATAACAATACCTTGCGTCTCACTTTGCTGCACACTCCGAAGACAAAAAAGAACTATGCTTATCAAGATCGTCAGGACTTCGGTCACCATACCTTTACTTACAGCTTGGTAGGTCATGTGGGCGCTTTGGACGTAGTTCAAACCCGCGAGAATGCTGAGTTGCTGAACCAGCGCATCAAGGCGTTCGTTGTTGGAAAGCATCGCGGCGAATTAGGTAAGAGCTATTCATTGGCTTTTTCCGATAACCGGAATGTACTTATTAAAGCCTTAAAGAAAGCCGAAAGTTCAGATGAATATGTGGTACGCGTGTATGAAGCCGCAGGCAAGCAGGCGCAGAAAGCCTCGATTGTCTTTGCCGACAACCTTGTGGCTGCTGTAGAAGCAGATGGTACGGAAAAGACCATCGGTAAGGCTACATTCAGTGGAAATCGCTTGGAAGTGTCAGTCAATCCAAACAGCATTAAGACCTACAAGGTACGTTTTGCTTCCAATAAAAAGGTGCAGACGGTGGCCGAACCATTGCCCCTTGTTTATGATAAGAAGTGCTTCAGTTGGAACGAGTTCAAGGCTGCTGCCAACTTTGAGTCTGGTTATTCTTATGCTGCTGAATTGATACCTGCCGAGATGAATGTGCATGGAGTGCCTTTCAAATTGGAGACACGTGAAGAGCTGAATGGTATGGCTTGCAAGGGCAATGTACTGAAACTGCCCGCCGACTGTACTTATAACAGACTCTATATCCTTGCTGCTGCCGCTTCTGATAAAGATGTGAAGGGGATATTCCGCGTAGGCAAGTATGTGCAGGAAGTCATTGTTCCTTCTTATACTGGCTTCATCGGTCAGTGGGGGCACACCGGACATACGGAAGGTTATCTGAAAGATGCTGAAGTTGCCTATGTGGGTACGCACCGCCATTCCGGTGAAGGCGATCAGCCGTATGAGTTCACTTACATGTTTAAGTTCGCAATAGACCTGCCAGAAAAGGCTACTGAGGTGGTATTGCCCGATAATAAGGATATTGTTATTTTTGCCGCCACTTTGACTGATGTTGCTGCTACTTCTGTTTGTCCCGCTTCCGAACTGTTCCGTACGGCAAACAAGTGCAATCGCTATCAGACGGAAAGCTCCACAGAGAGAGTGAACATTCTGAAGCAGGACATGGTAATGGGCTATTCAAGCTATGTGAACGAGAAAGAGAAGCCGGCTTTCATGGTAGATGGCGACGAAAACACAAAGTGGTGTGCTATTGCTGAAATGCCCCACTACGTAGACTTTGATTTGGGCGGTGAAAGAAGCATTAATGGCTGGAAGTTACTGAACGCTGCCGGCGAAAACCATTCCTACGTCACTTCCTCCTGCTTTCTGCAAGGTAAGAGCGACAAGAATGGTGAATGGCGCACACTGGACTATGTTTCTGGTAATGGTAAGAATGTACTGAATCGCACGCTAAATAAGTCTGAAAGTGTTCGCTACCTGCGTCTTTTAGTGACACAGCCCATGCAATCGGCTTCTGGTAAAGATGTGCGCATTTATGAAATGGAAGTATACGAATAAACAGTTATTATATTCCCATTTTTCAGATCCTTGTGTCTGTCACCACAGACACAAGGATCTGATGATTCTCAGGTGTAAGTGCTTAATGTGAGTAAGTTAACAACTCTATTGAAGTAAATTTATTGGAAATAACAAATACCTTGAAAAATGAAAATTAAAATATTTGCTGTTGTATGTTTATTAGCTGCTAATCTCTTTACAATATCTGCTCAAAAGTGGTTTACGCCTGAGGCGGAGAAACAAGTGGATGCTCTTTTGAGCCAGGTAGTAGAAGGAAACTACAAGAATAATCGCTATCCTCTACTCCGTAAGCCCTTAATGGAACTTCCTTTAGGCAGTATCAAACCTAAAGGCTGGTTGCACGAAATGCTGGTTCGTCAGAAAAATGGCGCCAGTGGTCAGATGGATGTTCTTTACCCTTCGGTTATGGGCAAACGCAATGGTTGGTTAGGTGGTGATGGAGACCAGTGGGAACGCGGTCCATACTGGATAGACGGTCTACTTCCTTTGGCGTATATACTGGATGATGATGTCTTGAAAGCCAAAGTGCAACCTTGGATAGAATGGGCTTTGCAGAGCCAGCGTGAGGACGGATTCTTCGGTCCTGAAAAAGATTATCCGGGAGAGCCTGGACTGCAACGTGATAACTCGCAAGACTGGTGGCCGCGTATGGTCGTGCTGAAAATCCTACAGCAGTATTATTCGGCAACGAACGATAAGAGAGTCGTCGCTTTTATGACAAAATATTTCCGTTATCAACTGAATACCTTGCCGCAAAAACCTTTAGGACACTGGAGCAGTTGGGCAGAATTCCGTGCTTGTGACAATTTGCAAGCTGTATATTGGCTTTATAATCTTACGGGGGAGGATTTTTTGCTTGAATTGGGGCATTTGCTGCACCGGCAGAGTTTCAGTTTCATAGATATGGTAGATAGGGGAGACTTGCGCAGACCCTGCACTATACACTGTGTTAATTTGGCACAAGGCATCAAAGAACCGATTATTTATTATCAGCAAGATACCGACCGGAAATATATTGATGCTGTCAAGGAAGGCTTTCGAGATATTCGCCGGTTCCACGGACAGCCGCAAGGCATGTATGGAGGCGATGAGGCTTTGCATGGAAACAATCCTACACAAGGCTCGGAGTTGTGTTCGGCCGTAGAGTTGATGTACTCGCTGGAAAAAATGGTGGAGATTACAGGAGACATAGACTTTGCCGACCATTTGGAACGCATTGCTTTTAATGCTTTACCAGCCCAAATATCCGATGACTTTATGACTAAGCAATATTTCCAGCAACCGAATCAGGTGATGGTAACACGCCATCGTCGCAACTTCGACCAGGATCATGAAGGAACAGACCTTGCTTTTGGCACTCTGACTGGATACCCATGTTGTTTTTCGAATATGCACCAAGGTTGGCCAAAATTTACACAGCACCTATGGTATGCCACACCTGATAACGGCATTGCAGCCATTGTCTATTCTCCGTCGGAAGTAACAGCCAATGTGGGTGATAATGTACCGGTGGTTATCAGTGAAGATACTTACTATCCGATGGATCATCAGATAACTTTTACCATTAAAGAGGTGAGAAATAAGGTGAAACAAGTGAAATTTCCATTTCACCTGCGTGTTCCGAAGTGGTGCAAGCAAGCTGAAATACGGGTAAATGGAAAGATGGAGCAAACTGTCAAAGGTGGGAAAATAGCTATCGTAGACCGTATATGGAAGCGGAATGATAAGATTGAACTGTATCTGCCCATGGAGGTCTTTACTAGCACTTGGTATGAAAACGCAGTATCTATTGAAAGAGGTCCGTTGGTATATGCCCTGAAAATGGAAGAAAATTGGGAAAAGAAAGAGTTTAAGGATAGTTGGTATGGTTCTTATTATTATCAGGTGACTTCTTCGGATCCATGGAACTACGGATTGGTGGATTTTGACCGTAACAGAATGAACGAGGTGGCCCAAGTAAGTATCAATAGCCAAAAACAGCAATTGGACTTTCCTTGGAATCAGGAAAATGCACCGGTTGAAATAAAGATGAAGGCTCGTCTTATCCCTACTTGGACAGTATATAATGAAATGGCAGGGCCCCAGCCTTTCTCTTTCTGTGGCAGTGCCGAAGGAGGAGAGCAAGAAATCACGCTGATACCCTACGGTTGTACAACCCTGCGTATTTCAGAATTTCCAGTTGTTGGGAAATGATGTTTCCGAAGTATGGGGGAAACGGTGTGTCTGTTTTGTGACAAACTTGTTTTAGAATTCTGCCATGTCCGGAATGTGGACGGTTATGTCACGGATTTATAGTTGGCTTTTAACCTTACTGTCTATTTTTGCAATCGTTTTTAATAGGGTTTATATATTATATAAAAGAAGACTCCTGCAACGGAGTGAAAAACAAGTCGAACAATTTAATGCCGTAGAAAAAAGATGAAAAATTCCAAGAAAGCACTCCTCTGCCTATTGGCATGCGCCTTGGCAGTAACCGGATGCAAGACACAGAAAGAACCGGCTGTGGCAGATAACGCAATGCTGGTCAGATCTACACAAACACTTGATTCCTTATATGCTCACTATTCCGCACCGGGCACTTGTCTGTTGCGTGAGAATTATCCTTCGGACGTGGAAGGCTATACCGCTACTTATCTGGCTTCCGAGGAACAAAAGAACCGTCCCAATCTCTACTCTTATTTGTGGCCTTATTCCGGTACCTTCTCCGCAGTGAATGCGTTGATGGAGGCCACTAAAGATAACAAGAAAGATTTCGGGAACTATCAGAAGTTGCTTGATGAGAAAGTGCTTCCGGGACTTGCTGAATATTTCGATACTCGTCGTATGCCCGAAGCGTATGCTTCTTACATCAAGGACGCTCCGTTGTCCGACCGCTTTTACGATGACAACGTGTGGCTCGGCATTGACTTCACAGACGTCTATCTGATGACTAGCCAAGAGAACTATCTGCAGAGCGCCAAGCTTATCTGGAAGTTTATAGAAAGCGGTATGGACGATTGTTTGGGAGGAGGTATCTATTGGTGCGAACAGAAGAAGGAATCAAAGAACACTTGTTCCAACGCCCCTGGTTCCGTCTTTGCCCTGAAACTTTTCAAGGCTACGCAAGACAGCTCCTATTTTGAGAAAGGGAAGAGTTTGTACGAGTGGACTAAAGCAACATTGCAGGACACAACAGACTGCCTTTACTTCGACAACATGCGTTTGGACGGTGAGATAGGACGTGCCAAATTTGCCTATAACAGCGGTCAGATGATGCAGTCGGCTGCTTTGCTCTATCAGCTTACCGGTAATGGGCAGTATCTGAAGGATGCGCAAGCGATTGCTGCTGCTTGTCATAATTATTTCTTCATGGAATTCACCCCCGGACAGGGAGAACCGTTCCATATGCTGAAGAAGGGTGATGTGTGGTTCACCGCCGTTATGTTGCGTGGTTTTATGGAACTCTATCAGGTGGACGGTAACAAGGTTTATCTTGATTCCTTTGCCCGCAGTCTGGACTATGCTTGGACGCATGCCCGTGAAGATAACGGCCTTTTCAATACTGATTTCACCGGCAAGAGCCGCGACAATCGTAAATGGCTGCTGACACAAGCCGCCATGGTAGAGATGTACGCGCGTTTGGCCGTGTTCGCTAATCAGTCTTTATAATTAAAACGAATCAGACCAAATGAAAAAGAGAAACATTACCTTGTGCGCTGTTGCCATGCTCTGTATGCAAGGCTATGCTAAGGCAGACACTTTTATCCTGAAAGGTGACAACACTTGTGTGGAGAACTATGCTCAGATGACTGCTGCTTACAAGAGCAATCGTCCAAAAATGAAGAAACGCCTTTTCACCTCAAAAGCGGTGGAAGCTGAGATTGTTCGCGTGAAGAAACTGCTTACCAATCCTAAGTTGGCGTGGATGTTTGAGAATTGCTTTCCTAATACGCTTGACACTACTGTACACTTTCGCATGCTGGACGGTAAACCCGATACTTTTGTTTATACCGGTGACATCCATGCTATGTGGCTGCGTGACTCCGGTGCGCAGGTGTGGCCATATGTGCAGTTAGCCAACAATGATGCGCAATTGAAAGAGATGCTCGAAGGTGTCATTCGCCGTCAGTTCCTTTGCATCAACATTGATCCGTACGCCAATGCTTTCAACGACGGACCTACGGGTGGCAACTGGATGACTGACTTGACAGATATGAAGCCCGAACTGCACGAGCGCAAATGGGAGATAGACTCTCTTTGTTACCCGCTTCGTCTGGCTTACCAGTATTGGAAAGTAACTGGTGACAGCAGTATCTTCGACGGTGAATGGATGAAGGCAATTACTGCTATCCTGAAGACTTTCAAGGAACAGCAGCGTAAGGACGGTGTAGGCCCTTACCGTTTCCAACGTAAGACGGAACGTGCTCTGGATACGCTGAATAACGACGGCTTGGGTGCTCCGGTCAAACCGGTGGGACTGATTGTTTCCGCTTTCCGCCCATCGGACGATGCCACTACGCTTCAGTACCTGGTCCCTTCCAACTTTTTCGCTGTCTCTTCTCTGAGAAAGGCTGCTGAAATTCTGACGGAAGTAAACAAGGAAACATCCTTGGCCAAAGAATGCACCGATTTGGCAGCCGAAGTGGAGGCAGCCCTGAAGAAATATGCCACTTACAATCATCCTGAGTTTGGGACAATCTATGCATTTGAAGTAGATGGATTCGGCAATCATCTGTTAATGGACGATGCCAATGTACCCAGCCTTCTTGCTATGCCTTATTTGGGTGATGTGGACGTAAACGATCCTATCTATCAGAATACACGCCGCTTTGTGTGGAGTGGCAGCAACCCTTACTTTTTTAAAGGTAAAGCCGGTGAAGGTATCGGAGGTCCGCACATTGGTTATGATATGGTATGGCCTATGAGTATCATGATGAAGGCATTCACCAGCCAGAATGATGAGGAGATAAAGATTTGTATCAAAATGCTGATGGATACGGATGCCGGTACGGGATTCATGCACGAGTCTTTCCACAAGGATGACCCCACTAACTTTACCCGTGCATGGTTTGCTTGGCAGAATACGCTGTTTGGAGAATTGATTTTGAAATTAGTGAACGAGGGTAAAGTGGATTTGCTGAACAGCTTGTAAAAACAGGAATTATTTAAAATCAATAAAGTGCGCTGGAAGGAGGATTAGGATACAAATTGCATGAATTGGTTGTTCGTTGGTATTATTTGTGTTCTTTTCCTTTTTTTATCGTGATTTATTATAATGTTTAATCTTAAAGAATATGAAAAAGAATCGAGTGTACACAGTAAATTCATTGCTGGCTCGGATAGGTGGGAACTATAAGTTCTGGCTTATTGCCTTGCCTGCTGTGACTATGCTGGCGCAGGCTCCTGCGGTTTATGCACATGCGGAGACTATTACTGTGGTGCAGCAAAACAATGCCACGGTGAGAGGTTCCGTTAAGGATGCCACAGGTGAAAGCCTGATTGGAGTGAGTGTTACTGTTAAGGGTAAAGAAGGTGTGGGTACCATTACAGATGTGGACGGAAACTATTCCATTGTTTGTAGTGCCCAAGATGTTCTCGTCTTTTCCTATGTGGGATATGCCACTCAGGAAATTGCTGTGAAAAATCAAAAACAATTGAATGTTGTCTTAAAGGAGGATACCAAGGTGCTGGATGAAGTTATTGTCATCGGTTATGGTACTACTACCCGCAAGAGTGCCGTAGGTGCTGTAGACCAGGTAAAGGCTTCCATGATCGAAGACCGTCCCGTGGCTAACATGACAGATGCTTTGCAAGGGGCTGCGCCCAACGTGGTTATCCAGCAGCGCAGTAGCAATCCTAATGATCGTAAGACTAACTTTAATATTCGTGGTATCAGCACTGTGAATGACAATAGTCCGCTTTTTGTCATAGACGGATTGGTAGCTGATGGCGGTAGTTTCGATAAATTGAATCCCAATGATATTGAGAACATTTCCATCTTGAAAGATGCCGGTACAGCTGCTATTTATGGTTCACGTTCTTCCAATGGTGTAGTTTTGGTTACTACTAAGAAAGGTAAGAAGAACCAGCGTGCGACAGTTCGGTTAAGTGGTATGATGGGATGGCAGAATCCGGATATCTTGTTTTCTCCGGTGAAAGGCTATCAGAACGCTACTTTGCGCAATTTAGCTGCCACCAATGCTGGAGAGGCTCCTTTGTATACACCCGATCAAATCCGTGACCTGGCTGCCCATCAAAATGAAGAAAGCTGGTTTTTTGATCAGATAGTCCGCACAGCCTTACAGCAGAATTACAATCTAAGCGTATCTGGAGGTAGTGATAAAACTACTTACATGGTGTCCATGGGTTATTATGACCAGGAAAGTAATTATGTGGGCAACAGTGATTTTGGCGTGCAGCGTTATAATTTTCGTACCAATGTTAGCACGGAAGTGGGACGTTTGAAACTGAATGCTATTTTGGCTTATACACGTAATAATAGTGTAAGTACCACCGGTGGGAGTTTGGAAGTGGATGCCGCCCGTGTACCTACTTATTATTATTACAAAATGAAATCGGAAGATGGAAGATATTTGTTAAATGATGTATTGACTGAATTTAACCCATTGGGAGCATTGGAAGCTGGTGGCCGTAACAAGTATCGTAACAATTATCTGAACGCTAATGTCAATGCTGAATTCCGGCTTATTGACGGATTGAAGTTGCGTGGAGTGTTGGGTGCGGATGTGATAAACGACATGCGTTCTACCCGCAATTTGGGCGTATCCTATTACTTGAATGAAGAGGCTACCGAACCACGTCCAGTGAAAGATACTGACTATCGGACCAGTAACTGGAATCATACGGCTTACCTTATTAATAGCCAACTTTTGTTGGATTACAACAAGACATTCGGTAAACACAATGTCAGCGGGCTTTTTGGAGTAACCAATGAATCGTTTACTTCGTCTAGCAATGAGATTGAGAAGAAGGGGGTAGATCCCGACTTGGGTATTGGTACAGACATTACCAATAGTACTGTGGGAAACATCACAGGAAAAACATTTGTAGATGAATCCAACCGTACCAGTCTGACTTCTCTGTTGGGACGTGTGGGGTATTCTTACGCTGACAGATATTATACAGAATTCAGCTTCCGTTATGACGCTTCTTCCAAGTTTCATAAAGACTACCGATGGGGTTTCTTCCCTTCTGTTTCATTAGGCTGGCGTTTGAGCGAGGAGAACTTTATGCAGGCTTACAAGGAACGTGTGGGTGACTTGAAACTGCGTACTTCTTTTGGTATCTTGGGTAACCAGTCTATTGGTACTTATGACCGTTTTACTGTTTACGAACTGTACAACAACTCTTACGCATACAACAACCAGACAGTATCGGGCGCAGGTTTTAAGTTAGGTAAGGATAATTTGACTTGGGAAAAGACCAAAACCTTCAACGTGGGTGTAGACGCTTCGTTCTTCAATAACGCTTTGAATGTGACGTTCGACTATTTCTACAAGCGTACGAGCGACATTTTAATGAAGCCCCTTGTGCCTTCGGTATTTGGTACGGATATGGCGATGGACAACATTGGTGAGATGCAGAATCAAGGTTGGGACCTCTCTATCAACTATCGTTTGAAAACGGGAGCCGCAAATCATAACTTCAACTTCAATCTTGGTGACTCTTGGAATGAAGTGCTGAAGTACCCTGGTCACGAAAGAATCTCACAAATAGAGGAGTTGAGCCGTATCACCCGTGAAGGATGTCCGTTGGAGTCTTACTACGGTTACAAGATGGACGGCTTTTTCCAAAGCTACGAGGAGATTGAGGCATCGGCTATTCCTGTAGGTGGAAAGGTACAGCCGGGTGACGTGAAGTTTGTAGACCGTAACGAAGATGGTGTCATCGACTCGAAGGATAAGTTTATCTTGGGTAATGCCTTCCCTCGTCTTACTTTCGGTTTCAACTACAATGTAGAATGGAAAGGATTCGATTTCGGTATGTTCTGGCAGGGTGTGGGCAAGCGTGACATGATGCTTCGTGGTGAATTGATTGAACCGTTCCACGCCAATTACTCTTATAATATCTATAAGCATCAACTGGATTTCTGGACTCCTACCAACACCGATGCACGTTGGCCGAGACTTACTGCCCCGGGTTCTACTTCCAACAGAAACAACTACGGAAGCGGACAAGGTTCCGACCTATTCTTGATGGATGGAAAATACCTGCGTCTGAAGAACTTGCAGATTGGTTACACATTCCCCAAAACATGGAGCCGCAAGGTGGGCATGGAAAAGGCACGTATCTATGTCAACGGACAAAACTTGCTGACTTTCAGTAATAACTCGTTTATTGACCCTGAATCTTCTGAGTTCGACTCTAAGATGGGTAATAGTGGCGCCAATTCTGGTAGAAACTATCCGACGCTCCGTTACTATGGTTTCGGTATAGACATTGAATTCTAAAAACAACAGATAACTATGAAACTAAAAAAATATATAGCTTTTGCCGGAATGGCTGTTCTGATGCTTTGCAGTTGCAACGAGATGGAGAACGCACCGACAAACAAATTTACGGATAACTCTTATTGGACTTCCACCACCAAAGCCCAGTATGTGGTGAATATGGCTTACAGCCAGATGTACAATGCAGGCCGTATGTGGAGCGATGAAAGTTTGAGTGACAATGCTTACGACGGTCGCAGTGTGGACGACCAACGTGCCATTCGCAAAGGTATGGCCACTCCCTCGCTCGACATCTTCAAGAATGAATGGAAAGACCTTTACGGAGGTATAAAGACCTGCCACGTGTTCCTTGAAAAGGTGGATCTGGTACCCAACATGGACGCATCTGTTAAAGCACGTATGATTGCCGAGATACGCTATATCCGTGCAAGCCTCTACTTCCGTCTGACTAACCTTTATGGTGCAGTACCTTTCTTTACGGAGGACATCACGCTGGAAGAATCGCGGAGTGTAAGTCGTACAGACCGCGAAACCATTATCAGCTTCATTCACCAAGAATTGGAAGACATCAAGGATGCGCTTCCCACTCGCGACCAATTGCCCGAAGAAGACAAGGGCAAAATTACTAAAGGTGCCGTTTGTGCTTTGCAGGCTCGTGTCTACTTGATGGATAGCGACTGGAACAATGTGATGCTTTATTGCGACAATCTGATGAACAAACAAGGCGAATATGGTACTTATGCTTTATTTCCTGATTATGCCGGGCTTTTTGATGAAGCCAATGAGTATAATGAAGAGATTATCATGGATCGTTCTTATGTACCCAATTTGATTACTTGGGGTGAGATGGTAGACATGATTCCTTTGTCAAGAGGCGGACGTGCCGTGAACCGTGTGCCGCAGCAATCGTTGGTAGACACTTATCTGATGCTTAGTGGAAAGACTATCAGTGAAGCCGGGACAGATTATAACCCTGCTTATCCTTACGATAACCGTGACCCACGTCTCACCGCTACTATCATTTATGATGGCTATGATTGGAGTGGCAATGTGGACGATGGCAGTAAAGACGTAGTCATCAACATTCGTCCGGGTTCGGGAACCGATGCCTACGATGGTGGTGGAAACGGCACTTCTACCGGTTATTTCACTCGTAAGTATTATAATCCGCAGGCTTCCGGTGATCAGAATTCCGGTATGAACATCATCACTATGCGTTATGCTGACATCTTGCTGATGTATGCTGAGGCTGTTCACGAAACAAGCGGTATGACTGAAGCGGTATGGAACAAGACCATCCGTCCCATCCGCGAACGTGCCGGATTCACTGCCGATGCAGCCTTGAACTTTCCTGCCGGAAAGAGCAAGGAAGAGATGAGGCAGATTATTCGCGACGAACGTCGTGTAGAAATGGCGATGGAAGGTTTGCGCTGGTATGATATTAAGCGTTGGAAGGCTGGCAACGAATACTTGTCGGGCAAGGTGCGCGGTGCAAGCTTCGTGGACGAGAATAAGCTTGACACTCGCAAGTTCGAAGAGGCAAGAGATTACCTTTGGGCAGTTCCTATCAGTGAAATCAATTTGAATCCCAATCTGGCACCTAACAATCCGGGATATGGAAATTAACGTGTATCTAAACTCATTAAAAACAATAGAACAATGAAAACAATATTCTCAACAATAGCTCTTTTTTCGGTAGTCCTCTTTGCTACGTCTTGTACGGAAGACATGGAATACAAGGATTCCAAAGTTTCCTCAGTAAATCAGTTGTATGAACCCACTGACGGCAAGGAAGTAGTCTTGCAATCGTCGGCCAGCGCCAGCCTGTTCTTTGAATGGGAGTCGGCCAAGGCTGAAGATAGCGGTGCCCCTCTTTATGAAGTGGTATTCGATAAAGAAGGTGGAGATTTTTCTAAGCCTATTTACAAAGTGCTTTCTGACAATGGCGGTTCTTTGAGCTATGCTACCATCAGCCACAAGACATTGAACAAGGTTGGTGCGGCTGCCGGATTGAACAGTGGTGAGACGGGTACACTTGTTTGGACAGTAATGGCTTCCAGAGGTTTGAATTCTGTAATGGCAAAGGAAAGCAAGAAGCTCACCATCACTCGCTTGGTGGGATTTGAAGAGATTCCGGCACAGCTTTACTTGACCGGAAGTGCTACTGAAGGTGGTATGGATGCTTCTAAGGCCGTGGCGTGTGCTTCACCCGAAAAGGATAAGTTCGAAGTCTTTACGAAGTTGGAAGGCGGAAAGACTTACAAACTGGTAGATAGAGCAGCCGAAGGTGCCAAGGTGTTTTATATCAATGGCAATAAGATTATGGAAGGCGAAGGCGAGACAACCGTAGAAAAGACGGGAGTTTATCGCATTGAGATGGATTTCTCCATTGCATCTGTAACCGTCAGGGAAGTAAGTAAGATGGAATTCTACTTCTGCCCGAGTGGTGCCGCAACTTTTGAATTGCCTTATGTTGGAAACGGTGTGTTCTGCGGTCAGGATAAAATTGAGTTCAAGCAAGAAGGATGGGGGCGCGACCAACGCTATAAGTTCTTGATGACTTATGCTGATGGTAGTATACAGTATTGGGGAACCAAGAATACTACAGACTCTAATCCTGGTGCGGCTACTCCCGAAGATCCTTATTTCTACATTATGGAGACTCCTGATAACCAATGGGATCAGAAGTGGAAACTGAACAATGAATTCGATGGTGCGGCCGATGGCCACAATCCGGGTGCCATCACCAAGATTAGTGTGATATTCAATGTGGAGAACTATACTCATAAAGTGGAATTGGCCAACTAATTTAAGGAGAGATTATGAAAAAAATATTATTTTGTCTGCCCCTGCTTCTTTTGGCACTTCAATCGTGCGAGATAGAAGATGAGTATATGTATGATAAGGGGCTTTACACCATAGATTGGGATGCGGCTGCCGACAGCAGTTCTGTGACCCTGATAGATCGTTTCTGGAATACGGAAGAGAATTATTTCAACTACGGGAATGACGGTTCAATCAAGGATTTCCATTATTGGCCGCAGGCTCATGCTATGGATGTGATGATAGATGCTTACAATCGTACCGGAGATAGCAAGTACAGCGACTTGTTTGACAAATGGTATGTCGGTATCAAGGCAAAGAACGGTGGCAGTTATTGGAACAACTTTTATGATGATATGGAGTGGATTGCTCTCACCATGATTCGCTTGTACGAAGTTACTGATGAAAACAAGTATCTGGAAACTTCTCAAGAGATGTGGAATGAAATCAAGACCGGTTGGAACGATTACGCAGGTGGTGGCATTGCTTGGACTCACGACCAGCTATGGAGCAAAAATGCTTGTTCCAACGGCCCTGCTGCTTTGATTGCTGCTCGTCTTTACCGTATTAACGGGAATCAGGAGGATTTGGATTGGGCTGTCAATATTTATAAATGGGAGCGTGAAAATTTATTTAACCCTGCTACCGGCGCCATCTATGATAATGTGAACGGTGAGACGGGTGAGTTGAGTACACTTTCTCTTTCTTATAACCAAGGTACATTCTTGGGTGCTGCTTACGAACTGTATAAGATCACAGGAGAAGAGTCCTATTTGAAAGATGCTCGTAAGGCTGCCAATTTCGCTATCAGTAATAGCAGCATGATAGATACTGGAAATAATTTACTTCGTGATGAAGGCGATGGTGACGGAGGTTTGTTTAAGGGTATTTTCATGCGTTATTATGTGCAGTTGATTATGGAACCGAATTTGGACCCCATATATAAGAAGAAATTCATCACTTTCTTTAACAATAATGCTGAAATCTTGTGGCGAAAGGGAATCAATAAACTTGATTTGCTGTATAATACTAACTGGGCAATGAACAATAGCGGCAACAACCATCTGACTACGCAGACAAGTGGTTGTACTTTGATTGAAGCCAAAGCTCTCTTTGAAAAGAGCCTGAAATAAGTTAGCAATTAAAAGTGTGTCGAAACTCAATCTGGTTATTGGGTTTCGGCACATTTTTTTTTAGAGCCAGTTTTAATTGGCAGTTATTTTGGAAATAATGTTTTTAGAGACAACAGTTTTTTATATAAAATAAACACAAAAGATGAAACAGAATCAATATTTATTTCTACTGTTCGCCCTGATTGTTCTGACGGGCTGTGGCGGTACGCAGAAGAAATTAACCGAATATGTCAATCCTTTCTTGGGTACGGCTACTTTGTGGGAGCCTGAGGACTTAGGGTATACGCGCAAAATAAAGTCACGTACATGGGGTGCGGAAACTTATCCGGGTGCTACCTTGCCCAACGCAATGGTGCAGCTCAGCCCCGTTACACAGTTTCGTAGCGGTGCGGGCTATCAATATGAGGACACTGTGATTTATGGTTTTTCACATACTGCTAAAGGGCATTGGAACTTGTTGCATGTCCCCATGTTGCCAGTGGTGGGAACTATCGCTCCGGGTAATTATTGCTCCGGGTTTAGTCACGAGAAGGAATCTGCGCATCCGGGGTATTACCAAGTTTATCTGGAACGCTATAAAGTGAACGCCGAGTTGACCAGTACCTTGCGTTGTGCCTACCATAAATATACTTTCGGCAAGGGCGACGATAAGTCATTATTGGTAGACATCCGCCGTTCTAATAATGATGTCCGTGATTGGAAGATTGAGAAGGTTGACGATAATACGTTCACGGGTTATCAAGATGGCGATGGTAAAATCTACTTTTACGCTAAGACCAACTATAAAATAGGCCAAGTGGAAATGGTAAAAGACGACAAACATGAGGTGGCTGTGCTGCGTTTTATCGACAGCAAAGGTGTTGAACCTTTGGAAGTGAAGGCTGGTTTCTCGTTTGTGAGTATAGAGAATGCTCAAATGAATTTGAAGGCCGAAATGTTGAACAAAAGTTTTGCACAAGTGGCAGAAGAAGCTGATGCGGCTTGGGAAGCACTCCTCTCCAAGATTCAAGTTGCAGGTGGCACGGAACGTGAAAAGAGATTGTTTTATTCTACTTTCTTCCATGCTTTTAAATGGCCGGCTTTGCGTAGCGATGTGAATCATGAATATACTGATGTCCGTGGCGAAGTAGTGAATAACGGCTTCCACTATTACACTGACCCTTCTTTTTGGGACGATTATCGCAACAAACTGGTACTCATAGGTATGATTTCTCCCGATGTGACTACTGACATCATTAGGTCTATTATTGACAAAGGTGAGAAGCGTGACGGCTACATGCCCACCTTCTTCCATGGTGATCACGCTTCCACTTTTATTTCTGGTTCTTGGTTGCGTGGTTTGCATGATTTCGATCTGGAGCGTGCTTATAAGTTGATTCTGAAAAATGCTACGGTGCCCGGTAAAGGAGGACGTCGCTATTTGGATGAGTATATGGAGCGAGGTTGGATTGCTGAAAAAGACACAGTGAATGTACCCACATGGGACGAATACAAAGGGGCTGTGACCAAGACCCAGGAATATGCTTACGATGACTATGCCGTAGCCTTGGTAGCCAAGGAGCTGGGAGATGAAGCCAACTACAAACTGATGATGGAACGCTCCAACAACTACAAGACGCTATTCGACCCCTCTACCGGCTTTTGGAGAGGTAAGATTGACGATGGTAGCTGGATTCAGGATTTCGATCCGTATTATCCCTATTACCAGTACATGTACCGTGAGGCCAATGCATGGAACGCCCTCTTCTTCGCCCCCCACGACCCCGAAGGCATGATTAAGCTCTATCCCAGTAAAGAGGCGGTGGAGGCTAAACTGGATTCCTTATTCAGCGAACCGTGGAGAGGTTACGAGGCCCACAACCTGACCGGATTCATCGGAAACTATTGCCACGGAAACCAGCCGGGACACAGCATTCCTTACACCTATTATTTCATAGACAAACAAGAGAAAGCCCAATGCATTCTTTACAGTCTGATGAACCACTACTATGACATGGGTGCCGACAAGCTGGCTTATGCAGGGATGGATGATGCCGGCGAGATGTCTTCGTGGTATGTGCTCAATGCTATTGGACTTTACACTTATTCGCCTGCCGATCCTGAATATATTGTTACTGTTCCCTTGTTCGATAAAGTGACGTTCAATCTGAATGGTCGTCCCTTTACGATTGTGAAGAAAGGAAGCGGCAAGAAGATTATTGACATTACTTATGACGGTAAAAAGATTGACGGTTACTTTATCACCCATGACCAACTGAGGGAGGGCAAGGAACTGGTGATTACTACGGAATAGATAAACAATGGAGTTATGAAAAGAAATATACTGCTTCTATTCACATTCTTTGCTTGCATTACTGTACAAGGGCAGACTCCGGTTCGTTTGGTTGATCTGAGGAGCGAACATCTTGACAGACCTATAGGTTTGGATAATCCCGTTCCACGCCTTTCTTGGCGGATGGAAGATGGTAGGCAGGGAGCTGTGCAGACTTCCTGGCGGATTGTGGTAGACGAAGACTCGTTGAATGTGGTCAATGGCTGTGGCAGGATGTGGGATAGTGGAAAGAACGATTCCCGTAATCAGCTTGTGGCCTATGCGGGCAAAAAACTGCAGCCTTTCACTAGATATTATTGGAAAGTAATCTGCAGCGACATGGAATATAAGGAGACAGCTTCTCCTGTCTCTTACTTTGAAACGGGCATGATGGGGATGCAACATTGGCAAGGTGCTTGGATTGGCGATGGCAAGGATATTCATTATGGGCCTGCCCCTTACTTCCGAAAAGAGTTCAAGACCGGCAAAAAGGTAAAGTCAGCGCGTGCTTATATTGCCGCTGCTGGACTATATGAGCTTTACATCAATGGCGAGAAGGTAGGAGACCACTGCCTTGCCCCTCTCTATACCCGCTTTGATCGCCGCAACTTGTATGTGGCTTATGATGTGACTTCACAATTACAGAATGGTGACAACGCTATTGGCGTACTTTTGGGTAACGGCTGGTATAACCATCAATCCAAAGCAGTGTGGGACTTCGACCGTGCCCCTTGGCGCAACCGTCCCGCTTTCTGTCTGGACTTGCGCATTACTTACACCGATGGAAGCGTGGAGACTATTCCCACCGATCTCAGTTGGCGGACAGCGTCGGGTGCAATCACTTTTAATAGTATCTATACTGGCGAGCACTACGATGCACGTCTGGAGCAGAAAGGATGGAGCACTCCGGAATTCGATGATTCCAAGTGGCGCGGAGTAGCCTATCGGAGTGTACCTTCTTCCAATGTCACTGCCCAGCAAGTACATCCCATCCGTAATGTAAAGATTTTCCCCGCCGTCTCTTTCCGCAAAGTGGACGAGAAAACATACATCTATGATTTCGGGCAAAATATGTCCGGTGTGACTTGTATTCATGTTTCGGGTGAACGGGGAACGGAGGTCAGAATCAAACATGGCGAACGCTTACATCCAAATGGCCGCCTCGATCTCTCGAACATTGATGTCTACTTTCGAGGCGATAAGGAGAAAGACCCTTTTCAGACGGACATTCTCATTCTGAGTGGAGAAGAGGATGAGTTCATGCCCCGATTTAATTACAAGGGATTTCGTTATGTGGAGGTAGTGGCAGATAAGCCTATTGAGCTTGACCAAAACAGCTTGATTGCTTACTTCATGCACAGTGATGTGCCGGCAGTAGGTAGCTTGGAATCTTCGAGTCCACTGATAGGCAAGCTGCTCCATGCTGCCAATCACTCTTACCTTTCCAATCTGATGGGCTACCCCACCGATTGCCCTCAGCGCGAGAAGAACGGTTGGACTGGTGACGGTCATTTTGCCATTGAGGCAGCATTTTATAACTTTGATGGAATTACCGTTTACGAAAAATGGTTGGCCGACCATCGTGACGAACAGCAGCCCAACGGAGTGCTGCCCGATATTATTCCAACTGGTGGATGGGGATATGGTACAGACAACGGGCTGGACTGGACTAGTACTATTGCCATCATCCCTTGGAATATCTACCTCTTCTACGGTGATAGCAAGCCCTTGAGCGATTGTTACGAGAGCATCAAACGTTATGTGGATTATGTGGAGCGTATCTCTAACAATCATCTCACTACGTGGGGGCGCGGAGACTGGGTGCCGGTGAAGTCAAAATCCAATAAAGAGCTGACTTCCTCGGTCTACTTTTATGTAGATACCAAGATTTTGGCCGCTGCTGCCAAACTCTTCGGCAAACAGGCCGATTACGAATATTATAATGCCTTGTCGGAGGAGATAAAGCAAGCTGTCAATGATAAGTTCCTGAATCGAGAAACAGGCATCTATGCCGAAGGTTCACAAACCGAATTGAGTGTTCCCTTGCAATGGAAGATTGTGCCCGAAAAGTTGATAGGAAAAGTGGCAGCTAACTTGGCACATAAGGTAGAGGAGGACGGTTTTCACTTGGATGTGGGTGTATTAGGAGCTAAAGCTATTCTGAATGCACTCAGCGAAAATGGTTATGCTGAAACAGCTTATAAGGTGGCTGTACAGGACACTTATCCTTCATGGGGTTGGTGGATGGTGAACGGTGCCACTACGCTGCTCGAGAACTGGGATTTGCAGGCTACTCGTGACATCTCGGACAATCATATGATGTTCGGTGAAATAGGTGCTTGGTTCTACAAGGGGCTGGGAGGTATTTTCCCTGATCCCGCGCAACCTGGTTTTCAAAACATTCTGCTCCGTCCCCATTTCATAAAGGGATTGAAACGGTTTGAAGCTCGTCATCGGTCGCCTTACGGTGAAATTGTTTCTCGCTGGGAATGGAAAGGGAAATGTGTGCATTATGAAGTTACAGTGCCCGCTAACAGTACAGCTACACTCACTTTACCTGACAAGGCCGAGAATGTACGGGTGGTGGAACTGGCGGCAGGAAGATATGAGTTTATTGTAAAGTGACCTTGTACTTCATTTATGCTTGCAAATATGTAATTAGCGGGTTTGCCACGTTGTTGTGGCATAACTCGCTAATTTTTATAGTCGGTATGTTAAGGGATGGCTTTTTCATTCTTATAGCCTGATCTTTCCCTCCAACCGTATATCTTCCGACGAAGCCCCTATCAGCAGCTTCACCGTTCCGGGTTCTACAACGAACATCTGCTTTCCTTCGTTCCAATAGCCGAGCTCCTCTTTGGGAACGGTAAGCGTCACTTCCCGGGTTTCGCCGGCCTTGATGGGGATACGCTTGAAGGCGCGCAACTGCTTGGAAGGACGTTCCACTTTGGAGTCCGGATAGCTGGCATAGAGCTGTACGACTTCTTCTCCGTCGCGTCCGCTGGTATTCTTCACTGATACCGTCACGCGGATGTTCTTCTTGTCTTGCTTGACGGATTCAATCTTCTCGTACGTAAAGTCGGAATAGCTCAGACCATAGCCGAAAGGATAGAGCACAGGGCCTTGGTGGTACATATACGTACGTCCGTTGCGGATGTCGTAGTCCATCATGTCGGGCAGGTCGATGATGTCTTTCACCCACGTCTGTACGGTACGTCCGGCTGGATTTACCTTGCCGAAGAGTACGTCGGCCAGTCCGTTGCCCTGCTCCTGGCTGCAGTGGGTGATGTGAACGATGGCAGGCACGTGCTCCTGGCTCCAGTTGATGGTGTAGGGGAAACTGCTGACGAGCACCAGTATGGTATTGGGATTGGCTTTGAGCACCAGCTTCACCAAGTCTTCATCGGGCAGCATCAGCGATTTGCGGTCCACGGCTTCGCGGCCGTCACTGGGGACGGGAGAGAACTTCCAGTCCGCACGTGTGCCGTAAGGATGGTTTCCTACACATACAATGGCGATGTCGGCGGCTGCGGCAGCCTTTTCCGCCTGGCCCATGCGGTTGTCTTCGGCGTGGATGATTTCGGTTCCTTCTTTCACAGCATTGCGTATGCCACTCAGAATCGTTGTTTCGTAAGGCGGGGTACCACTATACCAGTCTTGTACGATTTTGTCCGAATACGGGCCTATAACGGCTATTTTACGCAGCTTTCCGGCATCGAGTGGCAGGAGATTCTTGTTTTTCAATAATACCACGGACTTGGCGGTGACTTCCCGTGCCAGCCTGCGGGCTTCTGCTGTCATGAAAGGCGGTGCCTGCGTACTGTCCTTTCCGATGGAGAGATAAGGGTTACGGGAGTGGTCCCCGTCCAGCAAGCCAAGCTTGAGGGCGACGAAGATGTTCCCGCGGATGGCTTTGTCAATGTCGGCTTCGGTCAGCAATCCCTTTTCCAGCGCTTCCTTGACGTAAGGAACGTATACGTCGAGAAACTGTCCTGTGGTGGCTTTTACTACGGCAGCGGCACCCTCCGCAAAGCTTGGAAAACTCTTGTGCGCTTCAATCAGCAGTTTCAGGGCACCGCCGTCCGTACAGATGATACCGTTGTTGCCCCATTGCTTGCGGGTAATCTCTTTGAGGCAGGGATGGATGGACATGGGGATGCCGTTCCAACTGTTGTAGGCGGCCATGAAGGCGCGGCTGCCTCCCTCGGTGATGCCTTTATAGAAAGGATAAGCGTAGTATTCATGGAACAGCCGCGTGTCGAAGTCGGAGGAAGTGCTGTCCCGTCCGTCCTCGTTACTATTAGCAAGGAAGTGTTTCATCAGAGAGGCAGTTTTCCAGTAGCGGGGATGATTGCCTTGCAGGCCGCGTACGCTGGCAATGGTGAGTTGGGCGGTGAGGAAAGCATCTTCTCCGAAACTCTCCTCGGTACGTCCCCAGCGCGGGTCGCGGGCAAGGTCGGCATTCGGAGCGCGCATCACGAGGGCATGACGCTTGTTACCGGTGGTCTGCATGTAGTAGCGGGCTTCTTCAGCGGCTTGTTCCGCTACTTTCTGCACCAAATCGGTGTCCCATGTGGAGCCCAGACCGTAGGATTGGGGGAATATGGTGGTGGGGCAGTCTGTGGGGACTACTTTCCCATCTTCCGTTCTTTGGCGTCCGCCCCACATGGCAGGCCCGCCGAGGGTCAGCCCGTGCAGTCCTTCGTAGTGTCCGCAACGGGGAATGTTGAGGCGGGGGACACCGAGGTCGGTGGAAAGAAGGTTTATCTTTTCATCCAATGTCAGGATGGAAAGAAGATGGTCTACGCGCTGTTCGTCGGTGAGCGTGGTATCTTGGAAGGCTTGTGTTTGTTGTGCGCTTGTCTGCAGGCAAAGCAGCAGAGAGAAAATGAGGAGTAGTGACTTGTTTCTCATGGTTCATTAGGGTTTAATGGATTCAATGTAGTGAGTTGTCATAGCAAACATTCTTGGTTGTTATCTCAATCTATACCTTTTGTCTGCACGAGATGTGCATCTCATGATGTACGAGATGTATATCTCATGCAACTTGAGATGCGCATCTCGTACATGAAAGGATAGGGGATTATGGGATGGACATTCGTTGCAACCGTCCGTCCTGCGGCAGACAGAGCAACCCTTCGGCTTTCTTTTCGTCTGCCAGATACTTCTTCCACGTAATCTTGTCCCACTTCATTTGGTCTGTGCATTGTGCCACGGGGATATGGGGGATGGCCGAACCGTCCTTTACAAGAATGATGATGGGCAGGGTGCCGCACTCGATATGGTTCCATCCCGGAGCATACACCTTTCCGGTCTGGTAGTCTATCCATTTCTGCCGTCCGGGGAGGTAGACATCCCGTCCGCTGCCCTCTTCGAGCATGGGTGCCACGAGGAGATTGGAACCGAACATGTACTCGTCCTCTACCAGCCATGCACCCGGGTCGTCGGGATACTCCAGCAGCAGGGCGCGGAGCATCGGCCAGCCGTTTTCGGTGCACTCTTTGGATTGTGCATATACGTAGGGCATCAGTTTGTACTTCAGTTCGGCACAACGGCGGAAATAGTCTGTGAACTCTTTCCCGTAGTACCACGGCTCGGTGGGAGGTGCTCCGTGCACGCGGCTGTGGCTGGTGAGGAAGCCGAAGGGCAGCCAGCGGCGGTAGAGGCTTTCGGGGCTTTGGGTCACGAAGCCGCCTATGTCATTGCTCCAGAAGCAGAATCCGCTCAGTCCGATGGAGAGGCCGCTGCGGATGGTTCCCTCGAAACCGGTTTCGGTAGTGGCGGCGTCACCGCCCCAGTGCAGCGGGTAGCGTTGTGAGCCTGCCCATGCGGAACGTGCCCAGATAATGTTTTCGCCGTGTATCTTCTTGATTACCTCGGCCACGGTCTTGTTGTAGCGCAGGGGATAGAGGTTGTGTTCGTATAGTCCGCTACGGCCGTTGGCATAGATGGCATCCAGTGGGGCACCTTCGCCGAAGTCTACTTTGATGGCGCCTACACCCATTTCAATCAGGTTGCCGAGCTTCTTTTGATACCACTGCACGGTTTCGGGGTTGGTGAAGTCCAGCACCACGTCCTCGTAGGGGAGCTGTCCCTTGCCGTTGCGCACGTACAGACCGCGTTCTACCAACTCAGGGAAGAACTTGTTTTTCGGAGTGAAATAGGGAAGTTGCCAGAGGCAGGTGCGGAAACCTTGTGACCTCAGGTCGGTGAGCATCTGCCGGGGATTGTCGAAGCGGTCGGCGGCAAAGGCGTAGTCGCATTGCCAGTCCACGCTGAACCAGCCGGTATCGAAGTGGATGACATCGCTCGGTATCTTGTTCTCACGCAGTTTCCGGGCTACGTCGCGGCCCTCTGCTTCGCTGAAGTAGGTGATGCGGCTCATCCAGGTGCCGAAGCTCCACAAGGGGGGCATTTCGGGCCGTCCTACCAGTGCGGTGTATTCGCTCAGCATCTCCTTCGGCGAACCTAGGAAGATGAAGATGTCCATCGCTTCGTCTGCCATGAAGAGTTTGGTGGCTCCGATGTAGGAACAGCCGAAGTCGCAGGTCACGGGGGCGGAAGTGTGCATGAACATGCCGTAGCCACGGTTGCTGAAGAAGAAGGGGATGGGCTTGTACATGTCCGGGGTTTCGGGGCCCTGCGGGTCGGTGACAAAGAGGTTGACCTTCTGCCCGGCCTTGTTCAGTGCGGTGGCGGACTCGCCGCAACCGTAGATTTTCTCGTTCGGCGCGAGGCTGAATACGGGATTGATGCTGCGTGAGTTGTCCGAGCCGCGCTTGATGAAGCTGAATGGAGGTACCTTGACCTGCGTAGAGTCGTTGTCGCTCCAGCAACGGGTCTGTGTCAGCAGGCGTCCGTCGGCGTCTTTCAGTACCAGACGCCAGGGATAGTTCTGGATGAGCAGGCTGCCGTATCGGGAGGTGTACAGCGTACCTTTGTCCGTCTTCTCGGCTTTCCAGAAGGAGCGTCCGTCGGCGGGCTTTCCTATGAGCATGGGGTCGTCAGCATCTTCTTTCGGCACGATGGGCGAGGTGAGCATACGGATGCGGAGGGTACGTTCGCTGACCGGCTCGACGGTGAACGTCAGTTGCGGGTTATTGTCGTAGGCGGTCTCCGGGAAGTCCAGCGACTGGAGGGGCTGGTGCAGGTAAGTGTTTGCATTGAATGCCTGGCGGGGCATCAGTTGCTGGCGTTTCCACTGGACAGTTCCTTTACCGGTGGAGGTGTCGAACGATACCAGACTGTCGGCGAAGAAATAGGTGTTGCTGAGGTCCAGAAAATCCTGGCTCATGTCTTTCGACTGGGAAAGCAGGTATTGCACGCCGGCATTTGTTTTCAGTTGGGCATGCGCGGGCGGGGTGGCAGTTGCTGCCAGCAGCATAAAAGCTGCCCCTTTCATCAGTTGTCTCTCTTTCATGATAAATATATGATTTACGGTTACTGTTTCGATGCCGTAAAAGTAGAGAAATCCACACAGATGAAAGGGGCAGGTATGTTGCTTATGTGGGGCTGAAATGTTTATTTTGCTTCTATTTGTTTCCTTTAAGGATGCCGGTGTCCGTATCTTCGTTCTGTATGCGCTTGGCGGCAGTCTTGCGTTTTCGTCCGAAGTCCATGCCGTAGGTCACTTTCACCAGCAGCATACGCGAGGTTTCGTTGACGTATTGGTAGCTGGTATTCCCGGCCCGGCGGTTCCAGTTTTCGCTGCCTATGCGGTAGTTGTCCATGAAGGGATTGTTCATGGCAAGGGTAAGGCTGAAACGCTTCTTGAAGTAGGTCAGAGCGATGTCGTGCAGGTCTTCGCCCAAGGCCAGCGTTTCGCCGTAGAGGGTGGGACGGTGGGTGCGCAGGTTGAAGGTGAGAGCCATGCACTTGTAGGCAGCTTGGGCGTTGACCACGGCGTAGAGGTTGCAGTGCGTGTGGTGGTAGTCGGCGGCGCGGCTGTCAAAGTAGTCCATGCCGAGGGCGGCACGCAGCGAAATCAGTCCGTGCATCAGCTGGTAGCGGAATTCGTATTCGGCGTTCCATTTCTGCCAGCTGTCCTGGTTGGCCATCTCGCGTACAAAGAGGTTCTGCTCCTGCCGGGTCTGCTCCATGATGGGGTTGTTGCGGTAGTGGAAGCTGAGGTTGAGGGCGGTGCTCCAGTCGGTGCGGTGGTAGTCTAGGGTCAGCCGGTTGCGGTATTCGGTGGAAGGGGTGAGCAGGGCATTGCCGCGGCGCAGCTGGTAGTAGTCCAGTTGCTGCTCCACGCAGCTCAGCTCGGCCAGGGTGGGGGCGATGCTCTCCACGCTGCCCCGATATCGGATGGTGAAGCGGTCCGAGGGGGTGAATCCGGCACGGAGGATGGGGCGCAGCAGCAGGCGATGGTAAGACTGCTCTTCTTGGCTTGCCCGGAGGTAGCTGCCGCCCATACCTACGGACAGGTTCCATTTTTCCATCTTGCGGTTCCATTCGGTGTAGAGGTAGAGTTCTGAGTTGTGCAGGCGGTTCTCCGTGTTCTCGGTGCCGAAGTAGCGGTTGTTGGCGTAGCCGTAGGTCTGCTTCAGGCCGATGCTCCACGTGTCGGTGGGGGAGGCGGACTTCTCGTAGAGGGCTTCAGCGATGAGGGCGTACTTCTTGCCGTCCACGTTGTTGCTGAGGCGACTCAGGGGAGAAGAGGCATTGTCTTGGCTTATCAGATAGTCCAGGCGGCTGTCGGTGTCGGTGTAGCTGCCGGTGAAGTCGAGGATGAGCGTCTGTCGGCGGGGCAGGTTGTGTTGATAGTAGAGGTCGAGGGCGGTTGTGGCGGAGTGGTCGCGGCTGTGGTTGAGCAATTCCAAGGGGGAAGTGGAGAGTTCGGGGTTGTAGAGGCGGCTGTCCAGTTCGGACTTGGGCGTGTTGAGGTACTTGCCGCGCAAAGCCACGTTCAGCATCCGGTTGTCCGCTTTTAGGTAATTGTAGTTCAGGGTGAGCCAGTGGTGGTTATAGCGCAGGCGGCCGGGGATTCCTTCTTCTTGCTGCAGCACGTGGCGGTTGTCGTCGAAGAGGTATTCTTCGCGGTTCTCGTTGTAGAACTCTTTGAAAGCGGCATGTTGCATGTCGTAGTTCACGCTCCACTCCGATGCCTTGTGGTTGTATTTCCCGGAAACGCGGTTCACGCCATATACTGTGTTCACGGCCTCCATCAGGTCTGCCATGAATCCGCCTCCCTGCACGCTCTGTTTCAGCTTGTAGTTGATGACGACGGCTGCATCCTTGAAGCGTGCGCCGGGATTGTCGTTGTGCTCCACACGCGCCACTTCATCGGGTTTCAGGGCAAGGATGTCCTTCAGTTCCACAGGACGGCCGTTGATGCAGAAGACGGGAGTGCCGCCACCCGATACTTCTACGGTGTTGAATAGACTGTTCACTTGCAGGCCGTTGAGCTGCATTTTCTCCAACAGTCCCAGTGCGTTGGTGGAAAGTTGCTTCTGCTGTGCGGTAGGGAAATAGATGTTCCGGTCGCCGCGCCGGAGGCAGGGAGAGGCTTGCACTACGACTTCTTGGGTTTCTACGTCTATCAGCAGACTGTCCTGATGATAGGTTTCTGTCATTTTCTGTGCGTGTACGGCAGCGATGGTTGCTGCCAGTGCGAGGAGGATAAGTACGATTCTTCTGTTCATATAACTTTGCTTTTTAGTTTTTCGTTTTGAAATCCGTTGGCAAAGCTATGGATGAATCCCGGTAGGGGCAAGAATGTGGGACAGACGACGGCTGAAAGTGATGTGTGACGGCTGTTTGGGACGAATGGAGGGATGAACGGACTTAAATACGGATGCTCCGGTAGATGGCTGCGGCGTATTGGCGCGATACGGGGACTTGCTCTTTGGTGGCTTTCAGGGTCAGCCGATAACCTTGTCCGTTACCCGATACATGCTCTACGTGGGCTATATTCACAATGTAGGCTCGGTGGCAGCGCATGATGCCTTGCACTCCTTGCAGTTGTTCTTCCATCTGCTTCAGGGTGCAGCGCAAGGCTTTGTGTACTTCTTTTCCCTCATATAGATAGTGCACGAGGGCATAGTTCCCGTCCGGCTCCACGAAGAGTAGTTCGGCAGGCGATTTCAGTTCCACTGTCTCCCGGCTGTTGCCTTCCAAATGCAGAGGGCTGTCGGCTGTTTTAATGTGTTCGGGGGAAGCGGCGCTTTCCGCGGAACCGGAAGCAGTGGGGTTACCGGAAATTCTGCAGGCTTCGGAGGAGGCTTCTTCCGGCATCTGCAGGTTCTGTTTCTTCTTTTCCTTGGCCAGTGCCTCGTTCAGCTCCATTACCTCCTGCAGGCGCTTGGCAAGCTGGCGGCTGTGTTCCATATAGTAGCTGAACAAAGTGAGGAAGAAAGAGATGATGAGTGTATATCCGCTGTTTATCCAGAACGCTTTCAGCGTGAAACGTCCGTCGGGATAAAACCAGCCTTGCCGGATGTCTCCGGCGTAGGCCCATGCAGAATAGCAACAGATGAAAGCTCCCATAATGGGGCAGATAAGCAGTCCGACGGCAATGTTGCGTTTGAAGTCCCATTCTTCCCGTCGCGGCATTCGCAGCGCGTAGGTTGTCAGCAAGCTCGCCAGCAGATAGGTGATGGCAGACAATACGGCATAGCCCACGATGATGGGGTACTTGTAGTGCTCCACCCGGTCTATGCCGAAGGGCTGTAGCAGCACCATGATAATGATGCATGCCACTCCGGTGTAGAGCGCATAGAAGAAGGGGCCGTGTTTCATTTCTTCTTCCCGTAGAAACACATGAAATACACCCCGATAATCACAAACGGGATACTGAGCCACTGGCCCATGTTCAGCGTCATGTTGTCCTCAAAGTTCACCTGGTTTTCTTTCAGGAACTCGATGAAGAAACGGAAGGTGAAAATCTCCGTCAGGCAGAGTCCGAAGAAGAAACCGCGGTGATAGGGCAGGGAGGCTTCGGCCTGCAAGGTGGTTGATTTCCGCTTGGTGGTGCTGAAATCTGTTTCAAGTTTGCTCTCTTGTTTCTTCTGCCCGCGTTTGTATAGCCAGACCATTCCCAAGAAGAAAATGAAGTAGGCGATGGCTTCGTAGAGCTGTGCCGGATGGCGGGGCAACATGTCTTCTCGTTCGAAGATGAATGCCCAGGGCACGTCGGTCGGTTTGCCGATGATTTCGGAATTCATCAGGTTGGCAAGGCGGATGCAGCAGGCGGTGATGGGAGTGGCAACGGCTATCATGTCGAGCACGTCCATGTAGTGCATCTTCGTCTTGCGTCAGTACATCCAGAGGGCGATAATCAGGCCCAGCGTGCCGCCGTGGCTGGCAAGGCCGGTGTAACCCGTCATTTTCCATCCTGCGGCGGTCTGCTTGATGGGGAGAATCATTTCAACGAAGTGGTCTTGGTAGTAGGCCCAGTCGTAAAATATGCAGTGGCCCAGTCGTGCGCCTATCAGTATGCCGAAGAAGCAATAGAAGAAAAGAGGTTCGAATTTCTTTTCGTCTATTTTGCGGTCGCGGTACTGGTGTTGCACGATAAGGTAGGCAAAAGCGAGGCCGATAATCCATAACAAACCGTAGTAGCGGATGGATATGCCGAAGAAGTTGAATAGTTCGGGGTCGGGGTTCCAGTTGATGGTGAGTAGTGATAGCATATTTATGAAGAATTAAATTACTGAATTACGGGGTTGTTCGGGACAAAGGTATGAAATTATCTCGTTTGGCAGTTCATTGTGGCAGTTTATTTGAATTTCTCCGCCACCATCCTATACGTCGGCACCTCAATCCCTTGTGCCTCTGCAGCCGTAATCATGTCGAACAACAAGCCTTGTACTTCGCTCTGATGCCCTTTGGCCATATCTTTCTGCATGGAGGCGGTACTTTCGGGGGCGAGTTTGTCTATTACTTTGAGGTTATACTGCACGATGTCTTCCTTAAATTCTATACCCAACTTCCTGCCCAAAGCTGCACTCTCTTGTGACAGTCCGATAAAGGTGTCGCGCACTTTGCCCGGTTTCTGGACTTCGCCCATAGGTACGTCGTAATAGGCTCCGGTGACGGCCATAGCAGAAATGAAGGACCACTTGACGAATGTGTCCCGGTTGATGTCGTCGGAGATTTCGGCTTTGATGCCGCTTTCCTGCAAATCGCGTTGCACGGCTTCCAATGTTTCACGGGAAACAATCGTGCCGCGGTGTGCTCCGTAGACGAGCCGGAAAATCTTTCCCATCTGCGTGATTTCTCCCCGTCCGGATACGAATCCTACGATGTAGATGCAGCCGTCGAGCACTGTGACGCCGGGGACCAACCGTTGGATACGGGGACCGGTTCCGTAAACATTCAGGATGGGGATTACCACTGTATGCTCGTGTGAGGCACGTTTGATGAGTTCCGTAATGGAGTCTACGGAATAACCTTTGACGCAGACGAAGATAACATCCGCTTTGCCTTGGAATTCTTCTGCGGTAAATGTCGCCACTTTCAGACAATGTTCACCTTTCAAATCGGAGTGCAGTTGCAGACCGTTCCCGCGTATGGCGGCAAGGTGTTCGCCGCGTGCAATGCAAGTGACGTCTTTGCCGGATAATGAAAGAAAGGCGGCGATGCTTCCGCCTACGCCGCCGGTACCTGCTATGAGGTATTTCAGATTACTGTTTGCCATTTGTTGTGTATGGTTTATTGAACGTAGTTTTCCTTTTCCATATAGTAAAGCCCTTCGCCCCGGTCACCGTTCTCCATGTCTTCCAGCTCTACTTTGAAGATACGGTAGGGAAGGTCTTTTCTGGGATGCTTGGGCATGTCTACTGTCAATAGATAGGCGTTGCCATATTCGTTGCTGTCGAAATATTCTTTTATTTCCTGCTTCATCAGCACGGGGACTTTCTCGCCGTCTATCCAGACGGTGACTTTCAGTTGCCCGGGGCGGGGAGCCATCTGGCATTCTTTGGCTTCTTCGTTTTGTTCTTGTTGCTCAATGTCACTCAGGTTTTCACCGTGTACCAATGACTCGGGCTTTGTTTCTTTCATCCATTGGTAGGTACGTGTCAAGCTCATGGGACGGACGTATATCTGATAAGTAGGCATGGCTCCGGGGATGCGGAAAGCACGCAGGCCATAAGCTTCCATACGATGATAACGTATGTCGAGTGTAGTGTCGCGGTCGGCGATGAAATCCCAGGCCCAGAATTCCAGGCGGTGTTCAGTCTCGGGCAGCCCGCTTTTCATGGCAATGTGTGCATAGGAGGGCAGATAAATAGAGGCTGCACTTTGATATTTCCCTTTGGGTATACGGGCCGTGTAATGCCCGTCTTTGTCGGTTATGGCTTCTATGATGTCATTGAACTGCGGGTTTTGCCACCAGATGCTGGCACTGTCTATCGGCTGTCCGTTGTAATCAGTCACCCGTCCGTGAATGGTTACTGAGTCTTGCTGTTGTGCATAAACGGCAGTACAGGACAATAAGAATAAAAGGAAGATAATCTGTTTCACAGTATTGTTATTGTATGGAGTTTATTAGAAAATGGCAATGTACAAAGAAAGTACATTGCCATCTGGAATGAATATCATTACACATTGAACCTGAAGTGCATGATGTCCCCATCCTGCACCACATACTCCTTGCCTTCCACACCCAACTTTCCGGCTTCGCGCACGGCTGCTTCGCTGCCATACTTGATATAATCCTCATACTTGATGACCTCTGCCCGGATAAACCCTTTCTCGAAATCCGTATGGATAACGCCGGCGCATTGCGGCGCTTTCCATCCCTTGCGATAGGTCCATGCCTTTACTTCCATCTCTCCGGCAGTGATGAAGGTTTCGAGATTCAGCAGGCTGTAGATAGCTTTAATCAAGCGGTTACAACCGCTTTCTTTCAGTCCTAGGTCTTCGAGGAACATCTGTTTTTCCTCGTATGTCTCCAGTTCGGCAATATCGGCTTCGGTCTGTGCGGAGATGATGATGAGTTCCGCATCCTCGCCCTTGATGGCTTCGCGCACCTGTTCTACGTACTGATTGCCGCCGGCGGCGCTGACATCATCCACGTTGCAGACGTACAGCACGGGTTTGGTGGTGAGCAGGAACATCTGCTTGGCACATTGTTCCTCGTCGTCGTTCTGCGGGATGACGGTGCGGGCGCTTTGCCCTTGTTCCAAGGCATCCTTGTAGCGGAGCAGGAGTTCGTACTCTATCTTTGCCGCCTTGTCGCCACCCACCTTGGCTATTTTCTCTACGCGCTTGATGCGGTTTTCCACGGTTTCGAGGTCTTTCAGTTGCAGCTCTGTGTCGATGATTTCCTTGTCGCGTACGGGGTTCACCGAGCCGTCCACGTGGACGATGTTGCCATTGTCGAAGCAGCGCAGCACGTGGATGATGGCGTCACACTCGCGGATGTTGCCCAGGAATTGGTTGCCGAGTCCTTCACCTTTGCTGGCGCCCTTCACCAGTCCGGCAATGTCTACGATGTCGCACACGGCGGGTACGATACGCCCCGGGTGAACCAGCTCGGCGAGCTTCGTCAGTCGTTCGTCGGGTACGGACACTTGCCCCATTTGGGCGTCGATTGTACAGAACGGGAAGTTTGCCGCTTGTGCCTTTGCGCTGCTCAAGCAGTTGAAAAGAGTGGATTTTCCTACGTTGGGAAGGCCCACGATACCAGCTTTTAATGCCATAGTGTTATCTCGTTTTTTAGTTATTGTTCAGTTAATTGGATGCAAAGATAGTGCAAACCGAAGGCAGAATGAAATGAACGCGTTCATTTTTTATGCTGAGGTGCGGCCTATCTTCACTTTTTTAAGCAAAGATAGTACTTACCGGGGAAAGTGGGTGTGTTAATTTGCATTAAAAGCACGAGAGTAAAATGATAAATTGATAGTTTTGTCGCAATTATAAATTTAAGTATCATTCTATAAATCAATGCGATTATGAAAAACAAAGTAAGAAAAATTCTGATGATTTTCTCTTGTCTCATCGGTCTGTCTTTTACATTATCTGCACAGAATCCTTATCTGCCGCTTTGGGAATTTATTCCTGATGGTGAGCCCTATGTGTTTGAGGATCCTGACTGTCCCGGCAAGTACCGTCTTTATATTTATGGTTCGCACGATAATCTCAAGTGGATGTATTGCGGACGTGACCAAGTGGTGTGGTCGGCACCCGTAGAAGACTTGACCCGTTGGAGATATGACGGCGTGATATTTAAAGTCAATGAGTCGCCCGAACTGTATAAACTGAATGCTGATGGAACCGACGACGTGCTTTTTGCTCCTGACGTGACAGTAACTACCGATGCCGATGGTAAGAAAACTTATTACCTTTTTCCGAACAATCAAGGTGGCGGACGCAATTCCATGATTGCCAAAAGCGACCGTCCCGATGGCCCGTTTACGGTATGCAACTGGCATAAGGAGCGTCCTCGCGAGACTTTCGGTTGTTTGGGATTCGACCCCGCAGTGTTTGTCGATGATGATGGACGTGTGTATGGTTATTGGGGATTTGGCATTTCGCATGGCGCGGAGTTGGACCCTGCTACCATGTGCACGGTAAAGCCGGGTACCGAAGTGGTGGAGAACATGATTTCAGGCTATCGGCAGGAAGGTATATTCCGCTTCTTTGAGGCATCCTCCATCCGCAAGATTGAGGATAAGTATGTGTTTATCTATAGCCGTACTACCGCTGAGGGTGAAGATGGCTTGCCAAACGCCAGCAATTATACGTTGGCCTATGCCTACAGCGAGCATCCTTTGGGCCCCTGGACCTATGGCGGAACAATCATCGATGCGCGGGCGCGCGAATATGATGAAAAAGGCAATGTGATAGCTTCTGCCATGCCCGGTGGAAATACGCATGGCAGTATCTGTAAGATAGGCAAGCAATGGTACGTGTTCTATCATCGCCAGATAGGTACTGATTGCTATGCACGCCAGGCTATGGTGTCGGCCATTGATGTAAAGGTGGAAAAAGGAAAAGGCGGGAAAGTTGTGATTTCACGCGGGGAATTCAACTCTGAGGGTTTCCTTCTTGAAGGGCTCAATCCTATGCAACGCATCTCGGCCGGACTGGCTTGTTGGCACACCAATCCCGGAGGTATCAAAGAGGTTTATCCCCATTATGTTTACACGGGGTCTTACATCCGGCCTGTGTACCGGGATAATAATCCCTATGCCGGCGATAACAACCACAAAATCCCGTTCGCTCCGGTGGTGAATAATACAAGCGGGTCGATTGTAGGATATAAATACTTGAATATGAATGCCGTTCCGCAAGATAAGCCTTTGCAGATGCAGTTAAGGTTGAAGGCTGAAGATACCGACGGACGCATCCGCATCATGCTGGGTAGCCCTTGGACAACAAAAGGTGGTGTAGAGATAGGACTTGTGGATGTGAAGGCTGGCAGCACTTGCAGGGAGTTTTATGCTCCGCTCTCTATTCCGGCAAAGCTGCATAAGGGAAAGCAGCCGCTCTTCTTTGTCTTCGAATCAGAGACCGAAGGCCAGTCCATCTGTGAGTTTTATGATTTCCTCATGTTGCCACGCCCATAAGTCTTTATACTTATGGAGGCGGATACTTATCTTGTGAGACCTTCTAAATAGAGCTATTGTATTAGTTCACAGTACAGAACACTTTGTTACACCCCGTCGGAACAGATTGTTTCTCTTGTATGAAACGACTTGTTTCGACGGGATAAAACGATTTGTTCCGTTATAGGAAACACTTTGTTTCCTTATAGAGAACACTCTGTTCCATTATAGGAAACAAACCGTTTCCATAGTCGGAAATGAAATGGGGTATATGCTTCATTGATACCGCTATTGCTTTTCCTCCTCGAATATTCGGTTGAAAACTTGCCGCAGTCGTCCTTCGTCTGCGATAATGGCTTGGAGCTTCTTCAGCTGTTCCGCATTCTTCCCCTCGGGAAACCAAAGCTTCAGATAACCGCCGGGTGCATATTTTGCCATGAGATGCTGATGGAATCGCTGGTAGTGCCACTCCTTGTCGGCGGCAGGATTCTGTTTCAAGCCGTATTGGACGGTGCGGCGCAGGGTGATGTCCGGGTCGATGATACGGTCCGCTTCGGCAACAATCTTGCCGTAGATGCTACGAGGTTCGTGGTCTGTGGAGGCCCGGTGGTCCTCTACGGCTTCTTTCATGAGGAGGATTTCCGTGTCGGAGAACCATTGCCGCAGGGTGGAGTCCGCCATCAGTATCTCGCCGGAGACAAGGTGGTGGGTGGCGCGGTCGCGGCACAGTCCCGTGTCATGGTAGGCGGCAATGACGTATGCCAGGCGTTCGTCCGCTTCGGGATATTGCCGGGCGAGGGCAAGGCTTTCTTCGATGACGGTGCGGACGTGTGAGAGGTTGTGTGCCTTATCAAACTCCTTGTACCGGGGAATGATTGCTGTCTCGATATAGGTAATGAGGGTCTCGGGTATCATGTGGCATTCCTTTTTAGGAGGCGAAGATATAATAAAAGAGCCGGAATGTGCGAATCATTCCGGCTCTTTTATGAAAGGTTTCGGTTATTGTTGTTAGGAATAAGATTTCTTACTTTAAGAGAGAGTTTGTCAATTACATGTTAGGGTTGTCCATGATTACTGTCATCTCGGGAACCAGTATGTATTCGCCTTTCTTGTTGTTCCATTTGTAGTATGTGGTAGTCATCGTCTTGCCTTGGTATGCATAGCGGATGCACATGTCCTTGCCCCATGTATTCTTGGTGCTGTTCCATTTCAGGGCTTCGCTTTCCGTCATGCGGTTCTGGTCGTCGTACTTATAATTGTACTTCATATAGTTGGCAAGCGTGTTTCCGTCCATCTTGTATACGGTCTCTGCCACCTTCATGCCATTTACTTCTTCCGAATTGTAAATGAGGTTGCTCTTATTGTCGGCTGAGGCATTTAATCCGCAAACTAAGAGAAGTGCTGAAACAATCACTGTTTTTAAAGATACTTTTGCTTTCATGGTTTTATGTCTTTTTTAGTTTAACTTTCTATTTTCTATCAATATGTCATTGATTTCGCTGCAAAGGTACGTATTAAATTGACATAAATATAAATATCGGATTAAATTTTATCAATATGTCAGTAGTGAGGGTTCCGGTATGCTTTCCTTTTGGCAAGATTGGTGAATAAAAAATATCCGGCAGCGAGGTTGCCGGATATTCTGATGAGCAAACTGTATTTGGAAAGGATTGCTTCTGTTGCTTTCTGATTGTAAGTTAAATAAAGTTATTGGGCTGTTTAGTGTGCCTGCAACCAGTTGTTTCCCCACCCACAATCGGCTTTCAGGGGTACGTACATGCGATATGCCTGCTCCATCTCTTCGATTACGATTTTCTGTACAAGCTCTTTTTCTGCCTCTGGAACGCTGAAATTTAGTTCGTCATGGACCTGTAAAATCATCTTTGCTTTCAGATTGTAAGCTTGGAAGCGCTGATAGATGTGTGCCATGGCTACTTTTATGATGTCGGCGGCACTTCCCTGGATGGGAGCGTTGATGGCATTCCGTTCGGCATAGCCCCGTACCACCCCGTTTCTTGAGTTGATGTCCGGCAAGAAGCGCTTGCGGTGGAAGATGGTTTCCACATAGCCGTTCTCGCGTGCCACTTGGATGCTTTTGTCCATATACTCCTTCACTTGTGGGTAGGTTTCAAAGTAGCCGTCTATCAGCTCTTTGGCTTCCTGGCGGGAAACGCCCATGCGTTCGGCAAGCCCGAAGACGGAGATGCCGTAGATGATGCCGAAGTTTGCCGTTTTTGCCTTGCGGCGCATGTCGGCGGTTACGTCGTTTATATCTATCTTATATATCTTGGCAGCGGTAGCGGCGTGGATGTCGTGTCCGCTGAGGAAGGCGTCTATCATGTTCTTATCTTCGCTGAGGTGTGCCATGATGCGCAGCTCTATCTGCGAGTAGTCGGCAGAGAAGAACTCGCAGTCGGTGTCGGGGATGAACGCCTTGCGGATTTCCTTTCCGTCTTCGTCGCGGATGGGGATGTTCTGCAGGTTGGGATTGCTGGAGCTGAGGCGTCCGGTAGCGGTTACCGCCTGGTTGAAGGAGGTGTGTATGCGGCCCGTACGTGGGTTGATGAGCTGGGGCAGGGCATCTATATAGGTGCTCAGCAGTTTCTTCAGTCCGCGGTATTCCAGTATCTTCCCGATGATGTCGTGCTTGCTGCGGTAGCTTTGCAGCACCTCTTCGGAGGTGACGTATTGTCCGGTTTTGGTCTTTTTCGCTTTCTCCACGATTTTCAGCTTGTCGAACAGCACTTCGCCTACCTGCTTGGCGGAGCTGATATTGAATGTCTCGCCAGCCATCTCGTAGATTTCCTTTTCAATCTCCTGCAGGCGGACAGTGAAGTGCTGGGACGACTGCTTCAATGCTTCCGTATCGAGCAGCACTCCGTTGCTCTCTATATTGACAAGTACGGGGACGAGCGGCATCTCTATTTCGTAGAACAGATGTTCGGCACCTTGCTCCTTCAGTTCCTTTTCCAGCACGTTTTTCAGTTTGAGGGTGACGTCCGCATCCTCGCAGGCATAACGGTAGACATCTTCGGGTGGAAGGTCGCGCATGTTCTTTTGGTTTTTGCCTCGCGCTCCAATCAGCTCATCGATGTGGATGGTCTGGTAGTGCAGGTAGATTTCCGCCAGATAGTCCATGTTGTGTCGCAGTTCGGGTTGAAGCACGTAATGGGCGAGCATGGTGTCGAAAAGCTTGCCTTTCACCCGGACTCCGTAATTCTGGAGGATAATCATATCGTACTTGATATTTTGTCCCACCTTCATGGATTTCTCGTTTTCGAAGAGGGGGCGGAACTCGTTTACAATTTTTAAGGCTTCCTCTCGTTCAGCAGGTACGGGTACGTAGTATGCCCGATTTTCGGCGTCACTGAAGCTCATTCCCACGAGTTCGGCATCCATTGGCTCGGTTCCGGTAGTCTCTGTATCTATTGAGAGAATTTCGCTTGTAAGCAACTTTTGAATAATTCCCTTTCTTTTCTCTTCTGTATCAATGAGTTGATAGTCTACATCGAGCATTTCTAACCGCTTCAGATTTGAATTTTCAGAAGCTCCCGTCCCCTCGCCCGCAAAATTTGCAAACAAATCGCCTTGAACGGGGGCGCTGTTTTCGGGATTGGAGGTTTGCGGCTGGGCAAACAGAGTGCCGGCAAAGAGGTCGGGTGTCGGAGAGGTTGGGGTGGGGGAGGAAGAGTTGCCGTTTCCTTTTTTGAGTATCCGGTCGATGAGTGTGCGGAATTCCAACTCTTCGAAAATCTTGCGGAGTTCTTCTTCGTTCGGTTCTTCCCGGACGAGCGAATTCATATCGAGCCGGATGGGGACATCTGTTTTGATGGTAGCAAGGAATTTGGAGAAGGTAATCATCTCCCGGTTTGTCTCCACCTTCGTTTTCAGTGCGCCTTTCAGTTGGTCGGTGTGTTCCAGCAGGTTCTCGATGCTGCCGAATTCGGCAATCAGCTTCTGTGCGGTTTTCTCGCCCACACCTGGACAGCCGGGGATGTTGTCGGAAGCATCGCCCATCAGTCCCAGCATATCGATGACTTGCTCGGTGGTTTGTATGTTGAATTTGGCTTTTACTTCTTCGGTACCCATCACTTCGAATCCGCCGGTGTGCTTGGGGCGGTACATAAAGATGCGGTCCGATACCAGCTGGCCGTAGTCCTTGTCGGGTGTCATCATATAGGTGGTGATGCCCTGCCGCCCTGCTTCGGTGGCAAGCGTGCCTATCACGTCGTCCGCTTCATAGCCGGCCACCTCAAGGATGGGGATGCGGTAGGCGCGGATGATATCCTTTATAATAGGTACGGAAAGGCGGATGGTCTCGGGTGTCTCCTCGCGCTGTGCCTTGTATTGCTCGTAGGCCTCGTGGCGGAAGGTAGGGCCTGACGGGTCGAAGGCTACTCCTATGTGTGTGGGATTCTCTTTTTTAAGCACTTCTTCCAGGGTGTTTACAAAGCCCAGAATGGCCGAGGTGTTGAATCCTTTTGAGTTGGTTCTCGGGTTCTTGATGAACGCGTAATAGGCCCGATATATCAGTGCGTAGGCATCGAGCAAAAACAGTTTATCGATTGAATTCATACATTTAATCCTTTTTTTCATGGTAAAAGTACAAAAAAATACCGTATTAACCGTTTTATTACTATTTTTGTAGGCAAATAGCGATGCATGGACAACTCATCATTGATAAAATCTCCGATTTCTGAGGAACTGGAGGACTTCAAGAAACTTTTTGAAAGTACCCTTTCCAGTTCCAACCTTTTGCTGAACAGCGTGATTGCGCATATCCGGCAGAAGAACGGGAAGATGATGCGCCCCATTCTGGTGCTTCTGGCTGCGAAGCTTTTCGGTAAAGTATGTCCTGCAACCCTGCATGCTGCGGTTGCACTGGAACTTCTCCATAATGCAAGCCTTGTACACGATGATGTAGTGGATGAAAGTACTGAACGCCGTGGACAACTCTCCGTTAATGCCATTTTCAATAATAAGGTAGCCGTGCTGGCAGGCGATTATCTGCTTGCGACAGCGTTGGTGCAAGTGGGCATGACCCGTAATCATGACATCATTGACATTGTCTCCTGCCTGGGGCAGGATTTGGCAGATGGTGAACTTCTGCAGCTTTCCAACGTCAGTAATCTTCATTTTTCTGAGGAAGTGTATTTCGACGTCATCCGCAAGAAGACGGCCGTGCTCTTTGCTGCTTGTACGAAGGCGGGCGCGCTCTCGGTGGGAGCCAGCGATGAAATGGCGGAATCTGCGCGTCTGTTCGGTGAATATATCGGGCTTTGTTTTCAGATAAAGGATGATATTTTCGATTACTCCGAGAGCAAGGAGATAGGCAAACCTACCGGAAATGATATGGTGGAAGGGAAGTTGACCCTGCCCGTGCTCCATGTACTCAATACCGTGAAGGATAAAACAGCGGAAGAGATTGCCGTGAAGATAAAGAACGGAGAGGCAACGCCTAGTGAAATAGCCCATTTAATCGAGTTTACCAAGCAGCATGGTGGCATAGAGTATGCTTCGCAAGTGATGCATGATTATAAGAGAAAGGCCCTTTCTTTGCTGGCTTCTTTGCCCGATACGGAGGTAAAAGCAGCGCTTACCGGGTATCTGGACTATGTGGTGGAACGGGAAAAATAACGGAACTATTTCCGGTTGATAATATGAAAAAGCCTGATGGAATCCATTCCATCAGGCTTTATTTATAGGTAAATGCAACTTCCTCTTAAAAGAATTTCATTTCCTCGCCCTTGATTTCCGAAAGCAGCAGGTTAGCAAGACGGCTGGTTCCCAAGCGGAACAGTTCGTTGTTCAGCCATTCTTCGCCGAGCACTTCCTTGACGATGGTGTAGTAAATCAGTGCGTCGTTCACGCAGTTGATTCCTCCTGCGGGCTTAAAGCCTACCTTGATACCCGTCAGCTCGTGATATTCCTTGATGGCCTGGCACATAACCAGAGCGGCCTCCGGTGTGGCGGCAGGCTGTTGCTTGCCGGTGGAAGTCTTGATGAAATCGGCACCCGAATACATGGAAAGGATGGATGCTTTTTTGATGTTCGAAGCCGTCTTCAAAGCTCCGGTTTCGAGGATTACCTTCATGTGGTGCTCTTTACAGGTTGCTTTGAGTTCTTGTATCTCCTCGCACATGCTTTCATAGTCTCCAGCCAGGAACTTGCCCACCGAAATAACGATGTCTATTTCATCGGCGCCTTCCATCAGTGCCATGGCAGTTTCTGCCACTTTCACTTCAATGAAAGTCTGGGAGGAGGGGAAACCTGCTGATACACAAGCTATTTTTACATCCTCCACTTCCAGCGTATCTTTTACGACTTCTGCAAAATTGGGGTATACACAGATGGCTGCCACATTCTTCAGGTCGGGGAACTCTTCGTCGAATTTATTCACTTTCTGGGTGAATTTCATGACGCTTTCATCGCTGTCTTCACTCTTCAGGGTGGTAAGGTCAATGCAGTTGAACAGGAATTTCTTTACCTCCGGTGTATTGTTTGCCGGTACTTTCTCTGCAATGATTCTGGCAACTTGTGCAGCTATTTCTGCATCATCCAGTTGGGTGTTGTACTTTGCCAGGGCGGCGTCATACTTACTCTGGGTAGGCTCATTCTTCTCCATGGTCTTTCAATTTAGGATTATTGATATGTCTTGTCTGGTCACGTCTGGTTTTCTTCTCGAAGTTACGGCGGAAAGCCTCTGTCAGGTTCACTCCGGTCTGGTTTGCAATACAGAGAAGTACCCAGAGAATATCTGCCATTTCATCGTCGAGGTTGTCTTTTTCTCCTTCTTTGAAGGACTGGTCTCCGTACTTGCGGGCCATGACGCGGGCCATTTCGCCCACTTCTTCGGTCAGTATGGCCATGTTGGTGAGTTCGCTGAAATAGCGTACTCCGTATTCCTTTATCCAGGAATCCACTTGTTTCTGTGCTTCTTCTAACGTCATTATTCCTTGTTTTTTGTATCCATACAGATGGTTACGGGACCATCGTTCATCAGTTCTACTTTCATATCGGCGCCAAATTCGCCGGTACCTATTTCTTTACCTAATGCTAAACTCATTTCCCGGCAGAATTGTTCGTACAGCGGGACGGATATTTCCGGTCGTGCTGCCCGTATGTAGGAAGGGCGGTTGCCTTTCTTGGTGGAGGCATGTAGGGTGAACTGGCTGATAACCAGTATTTCGCCGCCTGCCTCAAGAATGGATTTGTTCATCACGCCGTTTTCGTCGTCGAAAATGCGCAGGTTGACTATCTTCTTGCAAAGCCAGTCAATATCTTCTTTTCCATCGGATTCTTCGATGCCTACGAGTATCATGAGGCCTTTTCCAATGGAGGCTTTGCAGGTTCCGTTGATGGTGACGGAAGCGTATCCGGCACGTTGTATCACTACTCTCATGTTATTCTTGTCTTTTTGAGGGAACAAAGTTACGAATTAATTCGTTGTGTGCATGGCTTTGCAGGCTGATTTATCAGTCATTATTTCTCTGAGAAATAGGTCTGGATGATTTTGGCTTTCGCTTCTCCCACCACGGTGGCAAGCTCCTCGGCAGATGCTTCGCGGATACGCTTCACGCTTTTGAACTCCTTGAGCAACGCACTTTTCGTCTTTTCACCGATGCCTTTTATCTCGTCCAGTGCGGAGGCAATCTGCCGTTTGCTGCGCTTGTCGCGGTGGAAGGTAATGGCGAAGCGGTGCACTTCATCTTGAATCTGCGTCAGCAATCGGAAGAGGGGGGTGTTCTGTTTCAATCCGATGGTCTGGGGAGGGAAACCGTACAGCAGTTCGGAAGTGCGGTGTTTGCCATCCTTGGCAAGCCCGGCGATGGGGATGTTCAGGCCAAGTTCGTCTATCACCTCTTTTACGGCGCTCATTTGCCCTTTCCCACCGTCGGTGATAAGAAGATCGGGCAAGGGCGTTTTCTCTTCCATGGCGCGCTGATAGCGCCGTTTTACGACTTCTTTCATGGAGGCATAGTCATCCGGTCCCTCTACGGTCTTGATATTGTACTTGCGGTAATCCTTCTTGGAAGGTTTCCCCTTGACGAAGACTACGCACCCGGCCACGGGGTCGGAACCTTGGATGTTGGAGTTATCGAAACATTCTATCTGCATGGGCAGGCGATCCAGGTGCAGCTCTTGTTGTATCTCTTTCAGCAGGCGCACAGTCCGTTGCTCCGGATTCAGCTTTTCGGCTTGTTTCAGGCGGTCGGCTTTGTACTGCTTCACGTTGAGGATGGAGAGTTCCAGCAGCTTCTTTTTGTCTCCCCGTTGCGGGATGGTGAAAACGACATCTTTCAGCTTCATATCTAGCTCAAAAGGTACGATGATTTCACGTGAAAGACTTTTGTATCTTTCCCGCATTTCGATGATGCCGAGGGAGAGCAGCTCTTCCTTGGTTTCGTTCAGCCGCTTTTTGTACTCGAAGGTGAAAGCCTGGTTGATGGCGCCGTTCGTAATGTGTAGGTAGTTGACGAAAGCGGACTTTTCATCGCTGTCTTCTTCAATGGAGAATACGTCGATATTGTGCAGCACGTTGCTTACCACTTCCGATTTTGCCCGGTAGTTTTCCAGCAGCAGGTATTTTTCCTTTATCTTCTGTGCTTCTTCAAACTTCATTTCGGCTGCCAACTCCTGCATTTGTTGGAAGAGCATCCTTTCTATCTCTTGGGTATTCCCTTTGAGGATTTCCTTGATTTCAGCGATGTTTTTCAGGTAATCTTCCTGACTTTGCTTGCCGATGCAAGGCCCTGCACAGTTCTTGATGTGATATTCCAGGCAAACATTGAACTTTCCGGCACGTATGTTCTCTGGAGAGAGGTTCAGGTGGCATGTACGTAAGGGGTACAGATGCTTGATGAGGTCGAGTAATGCGTACATGGAAGGTATATGGCTGTAAGGGCCATAATAGGAGGAACCGTTACGGATTATCTTCCGGGTTCTGAATACGCGTGGAAAGTATTCGTTCTGCACGCAGATGCTAGGATATGTTTTGTCGTCTTTCAACAGTACGTTGTAGCGTGGCTTGTATTTCTTGATAAGATTGTTTTCCAACAATAGCGCGTCTTCTTCCGTATTCACCACGATATATCGGATATCTGCAATCTTGCTGACCAGCACTTTCGTCTTTCCCGGTTCGTGCTCCCGGTTGAAGTAGGAAGACACTCTTCGCTTCAGATTCTTTGCCTTTCCTACATATATAATGGTCCCTTCGGTATTCAGATATTGGTAAATACCAGGACTTTCGGGAAGGTTGGATACAATCCCTTTGAGGTAGTCGTTAGTTCTGAGTTCTTCCATAATGGTATGATGAAAAGGTGGAGGATAAGAGGAGTAAAATGATGGATAACATCAACTCTCAGGTAAGAGTACTCTGTGCCTCTGTGTCGTTTCGTTTGACAAATTTATAGCGATAGCACCGATTCCACTTCTACATCATCCCCAAACACATCCTTGCCATGAAGCTCTTTCAGCTCGATGATGAAGTTTACATACACTTTCTTGGGGCTCATCTGCTTCACCAATTTGCAGGCAGCTTCCATTGTTCCACCGGTTGCCAGTAAGTCGTCGTGCAGCAAAACTACATCGTCTTCATTAATGGCATCCTTGTGCATCTGTACGGTATCTTTGCCATATTCTTTATCATAGCTTTCTTCAATGGTTTCTGCAGGAAGTTTTCCCGGCTTGCGGATAGGTACGAAGCCTGCTCCCAGTCTGGTGGCGAGAATGGGGCCCATAATGAAACCTCTTGATTCTATACCCACTACTTTGGTTATTCCTTTGTCCTTATACATCTCGTACAGTGTGTCCGAGAGCTCCTGCAAGGCGGCAGGTTCCTTGAACAAGGTAGTTACATCGTAGAATAGAATTCCCGGAATGGGGAAGTTGGGTATTTCCCGAATGCTTTTAGCAAGCGTTTCTTTGCTCATAATCAGTTTATTTAATAGGTTTGTTGAATTCTTTGTTTCACGTGGAACTTTGCGCTCTATCGTCCGCAAAGTACCAGTAGTACGTTGATGTCGCTCGGAGATACTCCCGGAATCCGACTCGCTTGGGCTATTGTTTCCGGATCTATCTTTACCAGCTTCTGTCTGGCTTCGGTGGAAAGGGATTGGATGGAATTATAGTCAAACTTTCCTTTTATCTTGATGCTTTCCAATCTTGCCAACTTATCCGCAATAATCCGTTCGCGTCCGATGTATCCTTCGTATTTGATGAGTATTTCTGCAGCTTCTACAATTTCTTCTTTTCTATCGGATATTTTATCCAGTTCTCGTTTAAAGGCGCTGACATGTTCGGCAATGTTCTCAATTGTTACTTGCGGTCGGTTTATCAAATCTATCAATTTGCATCCTTGGCGCAGTGGAGTAGTGCCGAGCTGCTCCAATATCGGATTGATTAATGCCGGTTTCATCGAGTAATTCCGCGTGAAGTCTATAATCCGGTTCACGGCTTCACGTTTTTCTGTCAGCAGCTTGTACCGCTCTTCCTTGGCGAGTCCTAGCTTCCAGGCTTTTTCCGTGAGTCGCATGTCCGCATCATCCATACGGAGCAGGATGCGATATTCGGCACGGGAAGTAAACATACGGTAAGGCTCGTCCACACCTTTTGTTACCAAGTCATCGATTAAAACGCCGATATATGCTTCATCTCTTGCAAGGGTGAATGGTTCTCCGCCGTGGCAATTGATGTGGGCGTTGATGCCTGCCATGATTCCTTGTCCGGCAGCTTCCTCGTAACCGGTTGTTCCGTTTACTTGTCCGGCAAAGAACAGATTCTTTATATTCTTCGTTTCCAGCGTATGTTTCAGTTGGGTGGGGTCAAAGAAGTCGTATTCGATGGCATAGCCCGGGCGGTAGATGACCAAATCTCTGAATGCCGGTATCTTTTTCAATGCTGTAATCTGGATGTTCATGGGCAATGAAGAAGAGAATCCATTCAAGTAGAGCTCCTGGGTTGTTTCCCCTTCGGGCTCCAGGAAAAGCTGGTGCTGCGGCTTGTCGGGGAAAGTTACAATCTTGGTCTCTATACTGGGGCAATAACGTGGGCCAATACTTTGGATTTGTCCGTTGAAAAGGGGAGAATCTGGCAGACCTTCCTGCAGAATCCGGTGTACCTCTTCATTGGTGAAACAAGTCCAGCAAGGGAGCTGTTTCAAATGGCGTACATGAGTATCCATGAACGAGAACTTGTGGAAGTCACATTCTCCGTCTTGAATTTCCATATCCTCATAATGCACGCTGCGTCCGTCTATGCGTACGGGGGTTCCCGTCTTCATGCGTCCGAATGTGATGCCATGTTTGGCGATGGACTCGGTTAATTGGTAGGATGCAGGTTCTGCCATACGTCCACCCGGAAGCATGGTACGTCCCACGTGCATCAGTCCGTTGAGGAAAGTTCCTGCGGTGAGTACTACACATTTGGCATGGAACGTTACTCCCCATAGTGTTACTACTCCTGTAATCTCACCGTTTTCAACGAGGATTTCCTGCACGGTATCTTGCCAGATATGCAGGTTGGGGATATTTTCCAGGATTTCTCTCCATGCCCAGATGAATTTGTTGCGATCGCACTGTGCGCGTGGGCTCCACATAGCGGGACCTTTGGAACGGTTCAGTATACGGAACTGTATGGCTGTCTGGTCTGTCACCAATCCCATATATCCTCCCAAGGCGTCTATTTCGCGTACTATCTGTCCTTTGGCGATGCCTCCCACTGCCGGGTTACAACTCATCTGTCCGATTTTGTTCATATCCATTGTGATAAGACAAGTCTTCGAGCCCAGGTTTGCGGCAGCGGCAGCGGCCTCGCATCCTGCGTGTCCGGCACCTATTACAATAACGTCATACTTAAACTCCATTCGTTCAGTGTATTTTAAAACTGTGCAAAGTTACGAAAAAAGTTGTATGCCGGGACGTGTCATATCTTAAAATCCGGATATATCTTCTTTGGCATTGCTTATATTTCCGCATTCGGTATCATACTTATTTTCTGGATTTCTTTAACTGGAGACATATTGCTTGTATTTGGTCTGTAATGTAATCAAAATAAAACTTTTTAGTGTGATTACTTTTCTTTTTGAAAAAGAGACATATCTTTGCAGTGATTGAATATTAAAAAGCGTTTTGATTGATTAATTTTAAGGAAGAGAAGCATGAGAAAGAAATTCTTCTTGTTAATCATTGTCTGTCTGGTTATGGGGGCAGTGACCGATATCGAAGGTAACTTTACAATCTTGAATGTACTGAGTACGGTATTTCTGTCAGCAGGTTGGCAAAACTGTCAGAAAGATGCCTTTGATGGATTCCTTTGATAAAATGAGACGGTAATACCTTGATATTCCACAAAAATACTATTTATTGGCTCGAAATTTCTATTCTTTTTTTCTGAATCGGCTTATCTTTGCTTTCGTAGAAACCAATAATAAAGTTATAATACTATGAGAAGATTTTTCCTCATATCGTCATTCTTGACGTTGTTTGCAATCGGAAGTTCGGCGCAATGGAAGCCGGCAGGTGATAAAATCAAAACGGACTGGGCATCCCAGATCAATCCCGCGAATGTGTTGCCCGAATATCCTCGTCCCATCATGGAACGGAGTGACTGGAAGAACTTGAACGGACTGTGGAATTATGCCGTTATAAATAAAGGTGAGCATCTTCCGGCAGAGTTCGAAGGGCAGATACTTGTTCCTTTTGCCATCGAATCCTCCTTGTCCGGAGTTGGAAAAAGAATCAATGAAAACCAGGAACTGGTCTACCAGCGCAGTTTTGAAATTCCTTCTGCCTGGAAGGGAAAACAAGTGCTGTTGCACTTTGGTGCTGTCGACTGGAAAACGGATGTATGGGTGAATGATGTGAAAGTAGGCAGCCATACGGGGGGATTTACTCCGTTCTCTTTCGATATTACTGCCGCCCTTTCTGGCAAAGGCAATAATCAGTTGGTCGTAAAAGTTTGGGACCCAACGGATAAAGGGCCTCAACCCCGTGGAAAGCAGGTCAGCAATCCGGAAGGTATCTGGTACACTCCCGTAAGCGGTATCTGGCAGACGGTATGGATGGAGCCGGTTGCCGGAAAACATATCGAGAACCTCCGTATCACTCCCGATATTGACCGTAATCTGTTGACAGTGAGGGCTGAATTGAATAGTGCATGCCCTTCCGACTTTGTGGAAGTGAATGTGTATGACGGCAATCAACTGGTAGCTACCGGCAAAAGTATCAATGCAGAGCCGGTGGAGGTGTCCATGCCCCGGAATGCCAAGTTGTGGAGTCCGGATTCCCCCTTCCTTTATACGCTGAAAGTGACGCTGAAAAGCGGAGGAAAGGTAGTGGATAAGGTGGACAGCTATGCTGCCATGCGTAAGTACTCCACCCGTCGTGACGCGGATGGTATCGTACGTCTGGAACTGAATAACGAAGCTTTGTTCCAGTTTGGACCGCTGGACCAGGGCTGGTGGCCCGACGGACTGTATACAGCTCCCACAGACGAGGCTTTGCTGTACGATGTACAGAAGACGAAAGATTTCGGTTTCAATATGATTCGCAAGCATATCAAGGTGGAACCGGCACGTTGGTACACACATTGTGACCGTTTGGGTATCATCGTATGGCAGGATATGCCGAGCGGTGACCGTAATCCAGAATGGCAGAACCGTCGCTATTTCGACGGGACAGAAATGAAACGTTCTGCCGAATCCGAAGCTTATTATCGAAAGGAATGGAAAGAAATAATGGATTGCCTCTACTCTTATCCGTGTATCGGTACATGGGTACCGTTCAACGAAGCTTGGGGGCAGTTCAAGACGGTAGAGATAGCCGAATGGACGAAACAGTATGACCCGACCCGCCTGGTGAATCCGGCAAGCGGCGGTAACCATTATACTTGCGGTGACATGCTCGACCTTCACAACTATCCCCAACCGGAAATGTATCTGTATGATGCACAGCGCGCTACGGTTTTGGGTGAGTATGGCGGCATTGGCCTTGTCTTGAAAGACCATCTTTGGGAACCGAATCGCAACTGGGGATATGTTCAGTTTAACTCTTCCAAAGAAGTGACTGATGAGTACGTGAAATATGCCGATATGCTGTATCAGATGATAAAAAGAGGTTTCTCGGCGGCCGTCTATACACAGACCACGGATGTGGAGGTGGAAGTGAACGGTCTGATGACTTACGACCGCAAGGTGATAAAGCTGGATGAGAAACGCGTGAAGGAGATAAATACGCGTATCTGCAATTCACTTAAGAAATAAGGGCATTTACAATTTACCATTTACAAAGTACAATTTGGCTGCGCTGTTATCTGCATAGTTAAATTGTACTTTGTAAATGGTAAATTGTACATAAAAATGTTGTTATGAAACGATTGATTATAAAGCTTTTCCTTAGTCTGTGCCTATGGGCGGTATTGCCGGTCTGTGCACAGGATGCTGTTCATTACTATTTCAGAACGATGGATATCCGGAACGGTCTTTCGCAGAACACCGTGTATCAGATTTTGCAGGATAGGAAAGGCTTTATGTGGTTCGGAACCAAGGACGGTCTGAACCGTTATGACGGATTGTCTTTCCGTGTCTACAAGAAGGAGAATTCCAGTTTAGGCAGGAATTTCATAACCGCACTCTATGAAGACCGCCGGGGTAATATCTGGATTGGAACCGATGGAGGAGTCTTTATTTACGACCCCGTGTTGGATTCCTTTACCGCTTTCGATGAGGCCAGTGATAACGGCAGTATCATCAGGGATTTCGTCACTATGATTGGAAGTGACGAGGACGATAATATCTGGATATCGGTAGAAAACCAGGGGTTGTTCTGTTATAAACCGGATGAAGGGAGCCTGCTGAACTATCTGCACGATTCGGGACTGCCCAATGTCACCCGCTTCTGGCTGAATGGGAATACGTGTTGGCTGGCTTTGTATGCGGATAATCTTTACTATGCGAAAGCTGACTTTGAAACTCCTCTGCAGCCTTTCAAGGATGCGGAAGGAAATGAAATTTTCAAAAATGATATTATTAACTGGCAGGTCAACGGACCCCATAACTGCGTGTATATCGCTTCGCTGAACGGTTTGACAGAGATAAATCAGACTACAGGCAAGACGCGGAAGCTGCTGAACACCTATGTGAGGGCCTTGCAGTTCAAATCTGACAACGAGCTGTGGGTGGGTGCAGAGTCTGGTTTGTATATTTACAATCTGACGAATGACAAGATTACCCATCTGACCGTTCCCGACCAGGATGATTCGTATGCATTGTCGGACAAAGCCATTTATTCGCTCTGCTGTGACAAGGAGAACGGCATGTGGATAGGTTCCTATTTCGGTGGAGTGAACTATTATCCTTATCAGTGGACTTATTTCGAGAAGTTCTATCCGAGAGACAATCTCAGGCATTTTGGCCGTCGTGTACGGGAAATCTGTGAAAGTAATGACGGCACTTTGTGGATAGGTACCGAAGACAAAGGCTTGTTCAATTACAATCCGGAAAACGGAAAGATAGTGCCCTTTGAACATCCGGCCATTTATCAGAATGTTCATGGCCTTTGTCTGGATGGGGATGATTTGTGGGTAGGTACGTTTTCCGGTGGTCTGAACCGGGTGAATCTTCGGACCAGGCGGGTGAAACATTATGCCAAGGGTGAGAGTGAGAATTCCATGGTCGCCAATGACGCCTTTACCATTTGCAGGACCACTACGGGAGACGTGTGGATAGGCACCACGTCCGGTCTGTTGAAGTATAATCGTCCCACGGATGACTTTACCCGGATTCCTCAGCTGAAGAATATGTTTACTTATGACATTCTGGAGGACTTCAACGGAAATTTGTGGTTTGCCACTTTCTCCAATGGAGTGTTCTGCTACAATGTAAGAAGCCGGCAGTGGAGGAATTATCTGCCTAATGAGAACGATTCGACCTCTCTTCCCTACAATAAAGTAATCAGTATTTACGAGGACAGCAAGAAGCGTCTGTGGTTCATGACGCTGGGTGAGGGCTTCTGCCGCTACAATCCGGAAACGGATAATTTTACCCGTTATGACATGTCGAAAGGATTTCCGAGCAATACCATTTACAAGATGGTCGAGGATAAGCGGGGAAACTTATGGATTACTTCTAATTATGGTCTGGTCTGCTTCAATCCCGATACGGAGAGCAAGCATGTTTATACCACGGCTAATGGGTTGCTGAGCAACCAGTTTAATTTCCAGTCCGGTTACATTGACAAGAAAGGACGCATCTATTTAGGAAGTATCAACGGATTCATTGCCTTTGATCCGGAAACTTTTGTGGAGAATACTTTCCTCCCTCCCGTGGTGATTACAGACTTCTTTCTGTTCAATAAACGGCTTTCGGTGGATAGTCCGGATTCTCCTTTGGAGAAGAGCATTACCTATGCGGATGAAATAGAACTGGATGCCGACCAAAACTCCTTCTCTTTCCAGGTTGCGGCTTTAAGTTATCAAGCACCCGAAATGAATGGACTTGAATATAAGTTGGAAGGTTTTGACCGCGACTGGTATACGGTAGGGCGGAATTCCATCATCAACTATTCAAACCTTCCTTATGGAAGCTATACATTGCGTATAAAAGGTTCCAACAGCGATGGCAAGTGGAATGCTACGGAACGTGTGCTCGACATCCATATTCATCCTCCTTTCTATCTCTCCACCTGGGCATATGCCGGTTATACGATATTGGCGTTATGCTCACTGGCTGCTGTAATCATCTATTTCAGAAAACGGACCCGGCAGAAGCATCAGCAGGCTATGGACAAGTTTGAGCGGGAAAAGGAACGTGAGTTGTATACTGCAAAGATAGACTTCTTTACAAATGTGGCGCATGAGATACGTACACCACTTACACTGATAAAGAGCCCGCTTGAGAATGTACTGGCTTCCCAATCTGTTTCGGATGACATCAGGGATGATTTGGAGACCATGGAACTGAACACCAACCGACTGCTCGATTTGGTAAACCAGTTGCTGGACTTCCGGAAGACAGAGACACAAGGCTTCCGATTGAATTTTGTGGAATGTGACGTATCTGAGCTCTTACAGAAGACGTATAAGCGTTTCAAGCCTTTAGCACGTGAAAGGGGGCTGGCATTGAGTATAGAGACTCCCGAAAGCTTGTATGCTTCGGTTGATAGGGAAGGGCTTACCAAGATTATCAGCAATCTGCTGACCAATGCGATAAAGTATTCGGAGACCTATATACGCATCAGGTTATATTCGGAAGGTGAAAGACTGCTGCTTTCTGTATGCAATGACGGCCTTGTCATTCCGGTAGAGATGCGCGAGGAGATTTTCAAGCCGTTCATCCAGTATAAAACCGGTGCGTTGCGCTCTGTGCCCGGTACCGGTATCGGGCTTGCGCTTGCCCGTTCATTGGCCGAACTCCATGAGGGTACGCTGTGCATGGAAGATTCGATGGAGAACAACTGTTTCCTGCTGTCACTTCCACTAAGGCACGAGCAGACGGTGGTCGTAGAGCATAAAGAACCGGTAATGGTCGGGGAATCCTCCGAGGAAAGTGGTGCAGGTACTGCCTTGGAACAGCACCGGTATACCCTTTTGGTGGTGGAAGACAGTCCGGAAATGCAGGCATTTATTGTGAAACAGCTCTCTTCGGAATATCGTGTGCTGACTGCCGTGAACGGAGTGGAGGCTTTGAAAGTGCTGAAAGAGCATACTGTAAATCTTGTCATTTCAGACATAATGATGCCCGAGATGGATGGATTAGAATTGTGCGAACACCTGAAGTCCAAGCTTGACTATAGCCATATACCGATTATTCTGCTTACAGCGAAGACGACCCTTCAAGCCAAAATAGAGGGAATGAAATTGGGGGCTGACGTATATATAGAGAAACCTTTCTCTGTGGAATATCTGAAAGTGTGTGTAGCCAATCTGCTGAACAATCGTGAGAAGCTACGGGCTTCTTTTGTCAATTCTCCTTTTGTGCAGACGGGCAGTATGGCAATGACAAAGGCAGATGAATCTTTCCTTAAAACATTGAAGGAAGTGGTGGTTGCCAATATGCAGAATCCGGATTTCTGTCTGGATGATATGGCAAGCCTGCTGAACATGAGCCGTTCGAGCCTGAATCGGAAGATAAAGGGCATATTGGATATGACTCCCAATGACTACATCCGCTTGGAACGACTGAAGAAAGCGGCGCAGCTTTTGAAGGAAGGGGAGTGTAAAATCAATGAGGTTTGCTACATGACCGGTTTCAATACTCCTTCCTATTTTACCAAGTGCTTTCAGAAGCAATTCGGTATTCTGCCCAAAGACTTCGTGAAATGATAGCATGGAATGCTTGCTAAATACAACAATCCAACCAAATGCCCCTGAGAGATATTTCAGGGGCATTTTTTGGATTTATAATTGCATAGATTGAAGCAATATTTGCATTAATTTTAGCTTTATGCGGATATATTTGCATCCGAAAGCCAACAATTTATAATACTATGACCCCTATGCTTATGACGTAACAAATCCTAATCAATGTTCTATGATTGGCAGAAGTGACTAATCACTTTCTGCGGTGTATTTAAAAAGCGGGCGTTAGTTTCCGCATAGTTTTAAAATCTAATTCTATAAAAATGATCAAGAAAATCTTATTCTTACTTTTTGCAGTATTTGCTGTTACTGCCTATGCGCAGAACAGCAATATCACCGGTATGGTGAAAGACGCAAATGATGAACCGTTGATCGGTGTGAGTGTCGTGATCAAGGGCACTTCGACAGGCGTTGTGACAGATCTCAACGGGAATTTCTCGTTGAGTGGCAAGGTTGGAGACATCATTCAGTTCTCCTTTATCGGTATGGCATCTCAAGAGCATACTTTCAACGGTACTCCGCTACAAGTGGTGATGCAAGATGATTCCAAAATGCTGGATGAAGTTGTAGTAGTGGGCTATGGCACACAGAAGAAGGTCAATCTGACGGGTTCCGTGTCCACTGTAGATTTTGAAGACCAGGCACTTTCACGTCCGGTTACGACGGTGGCAAATGCACTTTCGGGTATGGCTGCCGGTTTGAACGTGATGACTACGGGAGCAAAGCCCAATGAAGAAAAAGCAAACATCTCGATTCGTGGTACAGGTACGTTGAATACATCCAGCCCGTTGATTTTGGTGGATGGAATGGAAATGGAATTGAACCAGATTAATCCGAATGACATTGCCAGTATTTCTATTTTGAAGGATGCTGCTTCCTGTGCAATCTATGGTAATCGTGCCGCCAACGGCGTTATCCTAGTGACTACCAAGCAAGGTGCTACAGACGGTAAAATCAATGTGACATACTCCGGCAAGTTCTCCTTGAATACACCTGCCAAGTTAATACGTCAGGTGTCCAATTATGCTGACTATATGGAGCTTTTCAATGAAGCATGTACTGGTAGCGGCACTTCTACATTGTATAGCCAAAGTAACATTGATGCATGGCGTGCTGCCGAAAAAGACCCTAATGGCATTTCTGCTTCGGGCTACCCTAACTATGTGGCATATCCTAACACAGACTGGTATGATGTACTGTATAATCCCAAATGGATGCAAGAACATACTGTTTCCGTTGTAGGTTCGGAAAAACGTACCAATTACAGTTTCAGTGCGACATTCCTGGACAATCCGGGTATAGCACCCAACTCTGGTATGCAGAAATATTATATGCGTTCCAATGTAGAGTCTAAAATCAGCTCATTCCTCACAGCCGGAATTCGTGCATGGGGCTACCACACAGACCAAGAACGCAATAATATAGACAATCTGACCGGTACTGAAATGAAAAAGGCCAATCCCGGTACATATCCTTACTATGATGGCTACTATGGTGCTGTAGCATCAACGGAAGAAGATGCTTCTGCCACTAATCCACTTTACTTCATTGATACACAAGCAGGTTCAAAGAAGCAGACTAAATTCTATGTGAATCCATATGTGAAGGTAGATTTCCTGAAACATTTCAACTTTACATATAATTTCTACTACGACAACTTCCGCAATGAACATACTTTGTACGACTCGGAATATAAAGCACGTATGAACTTCCTGACAGGAACGGTAACCAATCATCCTCCTACGTCAGCAGAGTTGGCAGAAGCCCAGGTATATGATTGGCGGAACTATGAGCAGAGCTGGAAAAGCAATGCCGTACTGAATTATAGCCAGACATTCAATGATAAGCATTCTGTATCTGCCATGGCGGGTTACGAAGAATACCGCTGGTGGAAGAGCGAAGTAGACATCTGTAAGAAAGGTATGGTAAACTCTTCGTTGACGGACTTCAATGCTATGACTGAGCCGAGTTACCTCTCCGGTTTCACAAGAGAACTGGCTACTCGTTCCTGGTTTGGTCGCGTAAACTATGCTTATGATTCCCGTTATCTTTTTGAAGCCAATATACGCTATGATGGTTCCTCCCGTTTTGCTCCGGAGAACCGTTGGGGGGCATTCCCTTCATTCTCTGCCGGCTGGCGTATTTCGGAGGAAAGTTTCATGAAGGACCTCAATATTTTTGACAATTTGAAGTTGCGTGCTTCTTGGGGTAAGTTGGGTAATAGTGCTATCAATAGTTATTATGCCTACCAGTCTCTCTATTCTGTTAATAGCTATGTGTTTGGTAATAACGTAAGTTCCGGTTTCGGAATGTCTTCATTCTCCAATCCCGATTTGAAATGGGAAACAACGACTGTAACTAATATCGGTCTGGATGTAACTACCTTGAGCAATCGTTTGAATGCTACCGTAGAGTGGTATAACAAGGTGACGGACGGAATCCTCTATCAGCCTTCTTTGTCCACCACACTGGCTTATTTCGGTTCTCCTTACCAGAATATAGCAGAAGTGACCAACCGTGGTTTTGAACTGACATTAGGCTGGCAGGACAATGTCAGAGACTTCCAGTACAGCGTCAATGCCAACTTCTCTCTCAATCATAATGAAGTGACAAAGTATAAGGGGGCATTGGAACGTGGCTGGAAAGACGGTGTTTATTCTACCAACATTGGTGACGTATCTACTGGTGGTGACCAGCGTGTACTCGAAGGACACACCATCAACGAATACTACATGCTGAACCTCTATAAAGGGAATGGCAGCCATTTCAATGCCGATGGTTCGGTAAATCTGAATGGTGGTCCTAAAGACGGTATGATTCGCACAGAGCAGGATATGGCTTGGCTGAAAGCCATGGTGGCTGCTGGTTATGAATTCTATCCAGCCAAGGGAATAGGCAAGAGTGAAATTTGGTATGGTGATGTTATTTATGCCGACCTCAATGGTGACGGTATTTACGGTGACGATAACGACCGCGATTTCCAAGGCAGTTCTTCCACACCGAAGTACTACTATGGTCTTCAAGCAAGTGCTTCATGGAAGGGATTTGACTTCTCCATGAGTTGGGCAGGTGCCGCAGGCTTTAAGATTTCCTGGTGGGAACAGAGTTTGAACAGTACACGCTTGACACGTTGCTACGGTATAGGTAAAGATGTGGCTGCCGACCATTACTTCTACGACCCGGAGAATCCGTCAGACCCACGTACCAATATCAACTCTGAAAACACGCGTCTGACAATCGGCGGTACGGCACAGACTGAAACTTCCAGTCAGTTGTGGTTGCACAACGGCAATTATCTGAAGTTGAAGAATCTGACTATTGGTTACACGTTCCCTACCAAGTGGATGCAAAAACTGTATGTGAAGAATCTGCGTATCTACGCTACGGGTGAGAATCTGTTGACTATTACCAAGTTCAAAGGGCTTGACCCGGAAATGGTTGCTGGAAATGGTTATTTGCCTATCAGACAATATGCTTTCGGCATTAATGTTACATTCTAAAAAAGAGGAGACAATTCAATGAAAAATACAATTAAAAAATTATATAAACGATTGGCACTGACTGCCGGACTGGGTTTGTGCTGTGCAGGATGTGTGGATATGGACATAACCCCCTTGGACCAGGGAGCTTCTGGTGCCGTATGGGGCGATGCTACAATGGCAGAACAAACAGTGAATGGTGTTTACAATATCTTGTATTACGGATATAATGATGCCTGGCTTGGCTGGTGGGACTGCTGGTCGTACATCATGGACCTTGATGCCAACTGGATTGGTGGATTTGGCTCACTGCTGGGCAACAATACCTCCAGCAATGATCGTGGAAGCACACGTTGGTGGCAGGTATACTATGCCGGTATCTTCCGTGCCAATGATGTGATAGAAAACATGCCCAAGGTGACAGACATGGATGAAAGCGAAAGGTCACGCCTGGTATCAGAAGCCCGCTTCATGCGCTCTTGGTGGTATTATCGCTTGAACGCCCTTTACGGTAATATACCTTACTATACAATGGCGCTTACCAGTACAGATGATACAAAGGATGCTAAACAGTGTACGCAGGAGGAGATGTGGGACAACCTGGTTGCCGACCTTACACTTTGCATCGAGGACGAGAATCTGCCGAAGAAGTATGGCAGCAACGACAGCAATTACGGACACGTCACCAAGGGTGCCGCCTATGCTTTGCGTGGCATCATCTACATGTGGAAGGAAGATTGGCAAAAAGCCATTAATGACTTTCAGGCAGTGAAAGATTGCGGTTACGCTCTCTATACCGGCAGTGGCGCAGACTCGTACAAGCAGTTGTTCAAGCAGGAGAATGAACGTTGTGACGAGATGATTTTCTCCATCCAGTGTACGGATGCTGATAATGGAAGCAGTTCTCACCAAAAGAATCACTTCTATGGCAGTCGCTGTCTGCCCGATGACGGTTCGGGTGTAGGTCTTGGCTGGACAAACTACATTGTCAATCCCCGTTTTGTGGAATCTTATGAGAATGCAGACGGAAGTCCGTTCAACTGGGATGAATATATTCCCGGTTACAGCAGCATGACTCCTGCAGAGCGTGCCGTGTACTTCTATCGTGACGGATTGACGGATGCAGAGTATACAAATGCTAAAAATAATGGTGCTGATATGAGCAAATATCTGTCGAGTGGCAATGAAGCTAGAATTCTGAAGGCTTATGCCGAACGTGACCCGCGTCTTGCCGCATCGGTTGTGACACCTTACAGCGTTTATTCGGGTGGTATCAGCGGAACGGCTACGGACTATACCTATCGTTTCCCTTACCGTACCTTGAATGCGCCGACGTATGACTATGCTACGGACATCACTGCAATGGCATACTATACCAACCGTAAATTTGTAGGTGAAGGAATGGAAATCATTGTCAACTATTCGCCTGTTGATCTTCCATTGATTCGTTACGGACAGGTATTGCTTTGGTGGGCAGAGGCCTTGAATGAAGTAGGAAAGATGGATGAGGCTATTGCTAAAGTAAACGAAGTGCGTAGTCGTGCAGGTGCCCAACTCCTGAACTCCAATACATATACACAGGTGACAGGCAAGGACAACTTGAAGGAACGCATCATGAACGAGTGCCACTGGGAATTGATGGCAGAGGATGTGGTCTTTTTCGATGAGCTCCGTTGGAAAACGTGGGATAAGTTGAAGTTTGCCAAGACAGATGATGGTGGAGCAGTCAACGGCATGAGCCAATGGTGGGGTAAGGTGACCTACTCCTACAAATGGGGTGGTGATAACTACTGGATACTGCCTATTCCTGCCAATGCAGTGCAGATAGACCACTTGAAACAAAATCCGGGTTATAATTAATCTATACGCTGACGCGAAAGGCAAGAGGGGAGGTGGTTTTAACCTTCCTCCTCTTTTGCGTTATAAAATTATAGTCAACCTTATTTCGTATATACTAATAATTAAAAAAATGAGGCATACATTCATCCAATACGCACTTCTTGTTGCCTGCTTGTTGCTGGCTGCTTGTTCCTCAGGTAAGGGTGAACAGGACAAAGTGGGAGGAGATACGCTGGTGACAGTGTACAATAATCCCGTTATTCCCATCTCTGTACCAGACCCTACGGTGCTGCGTGCTGGTGACGGGTATTTCTATCTCTATGGTACGGAGGACATCCGCAACCTGCCTATCTATCGTTCTAAAGACCTAGTGACATGGGAGCAACGGGGGACGGCTTTTACGGATACCACTCGTCCCAAGGATGTGAAGGGAGCCTCGCTCTGGGCTCCGGAGATAAGATACGTCAATGGAAAATACCTATTGCTTTATTCCCTTGCCAAGTGGGGCCAGCATTGGGTGAGCACCATCGGCTATGCCACAGCAGACAATCCTGAAGGACCTTTCACCTCCCGAGGTGTGGTATTCAGTAGTAAGGACGTGGATGTAGAGAATTCCATAGACCAATATCTGTATGAGGAAAATGGTAAATACTATATGTTGTGGGGTAGCTTCTTCGGACTTTATCTGATGGAGCTGGATGTGACGGACGACGTTACGATTACGCCAAAGCTTGGCACCAAGCAACGGATAGCAGGCAGTGCCTTCGAAGCCGTCAATCTCTGGAAGAAGAACGGATATTATTATCTTTTCGCTTCCGTCGGCTCTTGCTGCGAGGGAGTAAAAAGCACTTATACTATGGTGGTAGGCCGCTCGAAGAACCTGACTGGTCCCTATCTTGCCAAAGACGGGGGAACGATGATGGAAAATGCCTATACACCGGTCATTTCAAAGAGCACTGCATTCGTGGGACCGGGTCATAACTCCATCTTGCTGGAAGATGATGGAGGAGATACATGGACCCTTTACCACGCTTTCCGCACAGACCGTCCCGAAGATGGCAGAGTGGTATTACTGGACCGTGTGATGTGGGATAAAGATGGATGGCCTTATGTAGAGGGCGGGCAGGCGTCGGTTAAAGCGGTTTGTCCTACAATTAATCAGTAACAAACAATCAATAATAGGTATGAAAATGAGATATATATGGCTGGTGTCGGCCGTGTTTGCATTCTGTTCCTGCGGAGGTTCCGATACGGAGAATCTGTTGCCTGGAGGTGAGGAGGGAGGCGGCACCATCCCGTCAAAGACACAGAAGATAGCTTACGCTGACCCGACTATCTTTCTGGACAATGGAACTTACTACATGTCGGGTACATCGCAAGTCAGTAACCAGTCGTCAAGAGGATTCACCATGCTGATGTCCGATGACTTGAAGGAGTGGACCACGGGCACGAAGGATATTTACCGCTTTATCCTGGGACCTGAATGGGGTACTACGTTCGGTACTACGGGCTTCTGGGCACCGCAATGGTATAAGGATAACGGCAAGTATTATTTCTTGTATACAGCCAATGAGAAAGTGGCAATAGCGCAGGCGGATGATGTGACGGGTATCTTCACCCAGGATAAAGCAGTGGAGATAGATGCATCGGCAGGAAATATTGACCCTTTTCTGTTTAAAGACAGCAATGGTAAGTATTACCTCTATCATGTGCGTTTTGGTGGCGGCAATTTCATCTGGGTGGCAGAATTCGATATGACAACAGGGACTATCAACTCTGCTACTTTAAATCAGTGCATGGAGATAACCGAACCGTGGGAGAGGATGTACAACTACGATAGCAGTCGGATAATGGAAGGCCCTACGGTGGTAAAATGGGACAACGTTTACTACCTTTTCTATTCGGCAAATCATTATAAAGACCCCGATTATGCTGTCGGCTATGCCACAGCTTCTTCACCGATGGGACCTTGGACGAAATACTCGGGCAATCCTATTATTCGCCGTGATATTGTAGGCGAGAAGGGGGCTGGGCATGGCGATATTTTTGAGGGTAAAGATGGCAAGCTTTATTACATCTACCACGTGTGGGGTGAGGGCGATGACCCGGATGCACGGCAGGCGCGTATAGTGCCGCTGGTACGCGAGAAGGGAACTGACGGAATCTATAAGATTTCGGTGGATACCGACAATATCATCACCCCTTATCAAGTGTATTAAGCACAAACACGAGAAGGCTATTATATACGGAATATGGTTGTTTACATCTTATATTTGTGTAGATAAATATAAATAAAAGAGTGGATTGTTATTTGCTTGATAATCTGTGTGGTTAACACCGGGGTATTTCAGTCGTATACTGAATGTATTTCAATATACGACTGAATTGCTTTCAGTATACGACTGAAATGCATTCAGTATACGGAAGTGATGGGCTGTTCCATCAAAAGTAAAGAATTATCATAAATATTAATCTTTAAAGAAGTAACCATGAAAAAGAGCTATATTTTTTTGCTATTGTTTTGCTTTTTCTTTGCCGGATGCAAGGAGAAGACGGTTGTAGAATCAGACTATCTGCCGATTGCCGACCCTTACGTGATGCTTTACGAAGGCAAGTACTATGCTTACGGCACCGGAGGTACGGTAGAAGGGGAGGGCTTTGCCTGCTTCTCTTCCGATGACCTGAAGAACTGGACGCGTGAAGGCCAGGCGTTGTCGGCCGCCGACTCCTACGGTACGTGGGGATTCTGGGCTCCGGAAGTCTACTATATCGAGTCGAAGAAAAAGTTTTACTTGTTCTACTCCACCGAAGAGCATATTTGCGTGGCAACGGCAGATACTCCCCAAGGCCCGTTCCGTCAGGAGGTGAAGCAGCCTATATGGGATGAGAAGAGCATTGATACTTCTCTCTTCATCGACGATGACGGCACGCCTTACCTTTATTTCGTGCGTTTCACAGATGGCAATGTCATTTGGGTGGCAGAAATGAATGATGATTTGACCGGCATCAAGCAGGAAACGTTGACGGAGTGCATTAAAGTGGGAGAGCCTTGGGAACTTTCGCAGGACAAGCCTGCCAAGGTGGCCGAAGGCCCTTCCGTCTTGAAGAAAGAGGGCATTTATTACCTGATTTATTCAGCCAATCACTTTGAAAGCAAAAATTACGGAGTGGGCTACGCAACTTCAGACAGTCCTATGGGACCGTGGAAGAAATACGAGGAAAACCCGATTTTGCAACGTGCCGACGGTTTGATGGGTACCGGACACGGAGCGCCCTTCCGTTGCAAAGACGGCAGTTGGAAATATATTTTCCATGCACACTGGGATTCCACGAAGGTACAGCCGCGTACTTCGTACATCAAGGATTTTGCCATTTCCGACCAGAGAACGGTTTCTATCGGTGGCCCTCTTATCCGTCCGCAGGTATTAACTGATAATCTGACATCAAAATGAAAAAAGGACTGTTTTATTATATGCTGATAGCATGCCTCTGTGCTTGTCAAAAGAAGACAGAAACAATCTCTACTGCTTCTTTATTGAAAGAAATGGTGGATTGTGAAGCATTGGCAAAGTATCCTGAACCTTATTATGAAACCAGGCAGTTCAGTAGTTACGACCGGGCGTCTGTCAAAAAAGATAGTGTCTCTTGGTATGCCAATTGTGACCGAAGCCAGTTTCTGCGCGTTGATTCCATTGACGGACGGAGAGAGTTTGTTCTGGTTGATACGGACGGTCCGGGAGCTATCACTCGCTTTTGGGTGACTGTAGCCGCATATTCGGATAAAGGAACCCTGCGTTTTTATCTTGATAATCAGGAGGTTCCCGAAATAGAAGGGGAGGTTCTGGGCATATTGAGCGGACATGCTCTGGTAGATGCGCCTCTTTCGGCTTCTGTATCGGAACTGACGGACTATAAGCAGAGGGGACATAATCTGTATCTGCCCATACCTTATGCCAAGCATTGCAAGATTACCTATGAAAGTCCTTCCATCAAGGAACCCGGCGAGTTTTCCGAAGAATGCTTCTATTACAACATCAATTACCGTACTTATGCAGAAGGAACGTCTGTAGCCACTTTCTCTAAGGAGGACATCAAGCAGAATGCGAAATTACTGGCAGATGTACAACGAAAACTGACTGTATCCCGGAGGGAAATAGGAGGATTGCAGAAAGAACCGATGCTTCGGAGTGTGCTGGCTGCCGGTGAAGAGCAGGATATGACCCTTTCCGGTCCGGGTGCTGTTCGCCGTCTGGACGTAAAGCTGCATGCCGGAGACTTTGACCAGGCATTGCGTTCTACGGTTCTGCGTATTTCTTTTGATGGAAACGAAACTGTATGGGTACCGGTAGGAGACTTTTTCGGAAGCGGGAACCGTCTTTCTCCGTTTCAGACTTTTTATACCGAAGTAACATCCGATTCACTGTTTTCTTGCTTTTGGGTAATGCCCTATCAGAAAGATTGCAGGATTGCATTGCAGAATGTGGGGACGGACGAGGTTGAGGCTTCTCTGACTGCATACACCTCGGCTTGGAAATGGGATGAAAGAAGTATGTACTTCGGTGCGGGGTGGACGGAGTTCTCTCATCTGCATACCCGTACAAATCCGGATAAGCCTACGACAGACGACCACTTTGAAGTAAATTTCGTGAAACTGACCGGCAGAGGAGTATATGTGGGCGATGGGGTAACCTTGTTCAACTCCTTGGCCGACTGGTGGGGCGAAGGTGATGAAAAAGTGTATGTGAACGGTGAGGAATTTCCTTCGCACTTCGGCACCGGTACGGAAGACTATTACGGTTATGCCTGGTGCATGCACAATGCTTTCAGCCATCCGTTTATTGCCGAGCCGGATGGAACAGGCTCCACTCAGTGTGGGCACGTCTCCAATGTGCGCTATCGTGGTTTGGATGCCATTCCTTTCAGCAAGTCATTGACGTTTGACATGGAGATATGGCATTGGGGCAGTACGGTCATCAACTATGCTCCTACTACTTTCTGGTATATGCTGCCCGGTGGAGAATCCAACCGCAAGGCGGAAGCTGCTAAAGCATCTGCGGATATTGCAAAGCATAAGAATGATCTGGTGAGCAATGTAGCCGTTGCCGGAAGGAAGGTGGAAGGCGAATATTTGGATATTCGGCTGACCGGAGGAATTGAAAGATCGCAAAGTATACCTGCCATGAACTGGAGTAACGGTGCCCAGTTCTTTTGGGCTGAAGCAAAGGAAGGCGATAAAGCTTCCTTAGGCTTTAAAGTCGACAAGGGAGGCAATTATCGGTTGAAAATAGCTTTTACGGTAGCACCGGATTATGGTTGTATAGATTTGTACCTGAACAACCATAAACTGAAAGAAAACCTGAATCTGTATAGTACCGGGCTGGCAACGAATGTATTGGATTTGGGGACAGTTACTTTGCAAGACGGCTCTAATGAACTGCTGATTATACAAAAAAAAGCTGATAGCCGTTCTGCGAATTCATTGTTGGGCATGGATTATTTAATAATACAATAATTAAGGATAATATGAAGAAACAAATTCTGATGTTTGCATTATGTTGCCTGACGGCATGCTCTTCGTCGTCGGCGACAAAAGAAAACGAGCCGGAAGAACAGCCGAAGAATGTCTATCGCAATCCGGTGATAAACTACAGTTTGCCCGACCCTTCTGTGATAAAGGGCGGTGACGGCTACTACTATCTGTATGCCACCGAGGACATACGTAATCTGCCGATTCACCGTTCCAGGAATCTGGTGGATTGGGAATATGTAGGTACTGCCTTTACCGACCGTACCCGACCTGATTTTGAGCCGAACGGCGGTTTGTGGGCACCGGACATCAACAAGATAGGTGATAAATACGTACTCTACTATTCCATGTCCGTTTGGGGAGGCGAGTGGAATTGCGGCATCGGTTGTGCCACTGCTGATAAACCGGAGGGACCTTTCAAGGACCACGGGAAGATGTTCCGCAGCAATGAAATCAATGTGCAGAATTCCATCGACCCTTTCTACATAGAGGAGGGAGGAAAGAAATATCTTTTCTGGGGCAGCTTCCGTGGAATCTATGCGATTGAACTGTCCGATGACGGCTTGTCTTTGAAGGAAGGTGCCACACCGCAGCAAGTGGCGGGAACCGCTTACGAGGGTACTTATATCCATAAGAAAGACGGACATTACTATTTCTTTGCTTCCATAGGAAGTTGCTGTGAGGGGTTGAACAGTACCTACACTACCGTTGTAGGGCGTTCGGACAATCTTTTCGGCCCCTACGTCGACAAGAAAGGCGGTAGCATGATGGACAACAAGCACGAAGTGCTGATTCAGAAAAGCAATACCTTTGTGGGCACCGGCCATAACTCCGAGATTGTGACGGACAATGCCGGTAATGACTGGTTCTTCTATCATGCGGTGAGCACGAAGAATCCTGAAGGCCGCGTATTGATGCTAGATAAGATTAGCTGGGAAGACGGATGGCCGACAGTAGAAGGCTCCGTTGCATCTACAGAATCGGAGAAACCTGAATTCTGACGAGTATGAAGAATTTTATTTTAGTATCCTTGTTGGCCTTGCTTATGATGGGCTGTAAAACATCGAATGGAGGTGCCTTGGAAATAGTGGAACCTACCGTTGAAATGCGGGATAATCCCGAAGGAGTAGCTTCGTTTGCTCCCTGTTTCTCATGGCAGTTGGCAACCGGCAAGCAGGATGTGATGCAGACTGCTTATCAGATTGAAGTGGCAGATTCGGAAAAGAGTTTGCAGACCGGGGCCGGGCTGGTATGGAACAGTGGTCGTGTGGAGTCCGACCAGTCGGTGCTGGTGAAATATGCAGGGGCGCCTTTGGAGTCGGGACAGAAATATTATTGGCGTGTCACGGTATGGACAAATACCGGTGACAAAGCGCAAAGCAATGTCCGGCATTGGTCAATGTCCTTGCTGGACAGTTCGGACTGGAAAGCCGGCTGGATTGGACTGAACGACAGTACAAACTTGAAACTGGACGGTGAACGGACCATCCTTCCGGCACGTTATCTGCGGAAGGAGTTTGATTTGCCGTCACAGCCGAAGCGTGCAGTCCTTTATGTTTCGGGAGTAGGCTCTTCCGTATGCTATATGAATGGCGAGAGGATTGGAAATGATGTATTCGGTCCTTTGCCTACCTGGTACGATGCTTCTGTATCTTACCTGACTTATGATGTCACCCCCTTGTTGAAGTCCGGTACCAATGCGATAGGCGTGGCTCTGGGCAACGGCCGCTATCTTTCCATGCGCGCCAATGGGATGGTAGGTTTTGGTTTGCCCCGTCTCATGGCGCAGTTGAATATAGAGTACGACAATGGTGAGACGGTGTCGGTAGTCAGCGATGATTCCTGGAAAGCGACGAACCACGGTCCTATAACTGCGAACAACGAATTTGACGGTGAACATTACGATGCCCGCTTGGAATTGGGTAAATGGACGGAAAGCGGCTATGATGATTCCGGATGGCAGTTGGCCGAACGGATGGAGGCTCCCAAAGGAAAACTTGTGGCACAGCTCTCTCCGAGTCTGAAGGTGATGGAGGAGATAAAGCCAATATCCGTTAAATCGGTAGGTGATGGAAGATATATCGTGGATATGGGGCAGAATATGGTAGGAATACAGCAGGTGAAACTGCGTGGCAAGAAGGACAAGCCCATTACTATGCGTTTTGCCGAAGTGCTGAAGGACAATGGTACGGAACTGTATCTTGACAACCTGCGCAGTGCCCTTGTCACGGATATTTATACTCCTGCCGCTGACGGTGAGTTTGTTTGGGAACCGTTGTTTGTTTACCATGGTTTCCGTTTTATGGAAATATCCGGTTTGGACTATGAACCGGCAGCGGATGATTTCACCGGTAAGGTGGTGTATGATGAAATGGCAACGAACGGTACGTTCGAGACTTCCGAGGAGTTGATTAACAGACTTCACAAGAATGCCTATTGGGGAATCCGTGGAAACTATCGCGGTATGCCTACCGACTGCCCCCAGCGTGATGAACGTCTTGGATGGCTGGGCGACCGCACTACCGGTGCCTATGGTGAAAGTTTCATTTTCGGCAATGCCTTGATGTATAAGAAGTGGCTGGTGGATATAGAAGAGTCCATGAATGAAAATGGAAGTATCTCTGTGGTATCTCCCCGTTACTGGACCATCTTCCATGATGACGTGACTTGGCCGGCTGCCTATTTTTACGTAGCCGACATGCTTTACCGCCAGTTTGGCGATGATAGCTCCATCAAAGAGCGCTATCCGTCCATGAAGCGCTGGGTAAACCACATGACGGAGACCAAAATGAAGGACTATATTCTGGTGAAGGATGAATACGGGGATTGGTGCATGCCTCCCGAGTCGCCGGAGCTGATTCATTCGGAGGACCCTGCCCGGAAGACGAACGGCGAAGTGCTGAGTACAACGGTGTTTTACAGCATTCTGCAACTGATGGAGAAGTTCGCGCAAATGAACGGACTTCCGGCAGATGCCGAAGAGTATGCCGCACTTGCTATTAAAATCAAGGACGCTTATAACAAGAAATTCTTCAATCCCGGGACTGCACAGTATGACAACAATACGGTGACGGCGAACCTGCTTTCCCTCAGACTGGGTCTGGTTCCCGACGGATATGAAGATAAAGTATTTGCCAATGTCGTGGAGAAGACGGAAAAAGACTGTAAGGGACATGTCAGTGCCGGTGTGCTTGGCATCCAGCATCTGATGCGCGGACTTACCGAGTACGGTGGACTGGAACTTGCCTATAAGATAGTGACCAATGACACTTATCCCTCATGGGGCTACATGATTAAGAAGGGTGCAACCACCATTTGGGAATTATGGAATGGTGACACGGCAAATCCGGCGATGAATTCAAGAAACCATGTGATGCTTTTGGGAGATCTGCTGATATGGTTCTATGAGGATCTTGCCGGCATAAAGAATACTCCCGCTTCCGTCGGGTTCAAGCAGATTCTGATGGAACCGGTATTCCCGGAAAAACTGAATTATGTGAATGCTTCGCATGTATCGCCTTATGGCAGAATAGGAAGTTCCTGGAAACGTGATGGCAATAAGCTGGAGTGGAACGTTGAGATTCCTGCCAATACAACCGCTACGGTCAAGCTGCCGCTTGACTTCCATGTACAGGTAGATGCCGGTCAGGCGGGGATTCATTCCGTGGAGGAGGCTGACGGTAAGCTGGTAGTCGAATTGGGCTCCGGCAAGTATGTATTCATGTCTGAATGATATTTTTCTAACAACAATAAAACAGATGTAACTATGAGACTAAAAAGATTGTTTTTGGGGGTAATGCTTTTGGTGGGCATTACGGGTGCCGGAGCGGCAAATGCTGCTCCGGAAGACATCTCTGCTTCTATTTCCTTGAAAGTGCCGGGGAATGATGCCAAGCAATATCCGCTGGCCTTGCAGAAGATGCAGGATGGTATGTACAGCTGCCGGGCTTCGGAAACGTTGCCGTTGGACATCATCCGCCAGGTGGTGGACAAGGATGGCAAACAGCGCATTACCGTCACACTCAAGGCGCTGGAAAATGTGTATTTCAACTACGGGGAACAGATAAAGACCGGTTACAAGCATTCGGACTGCCAGTTCTACATGCCGGGCTTCTGGTATCGCCGCAACCTGCGTTCGCCGAAGGAAGCTCCTTCTTTCCACACATCGGACAGTTGGCTGGTGCGTGAGGACCGTTTGAGCACTCCGCTGACGGCAGCTTTCAATCCGGCAAGCGGTACGTCCATGTCGGTTATCCGTATTGACAAGTTCGACAAGGAAGCTTTGACCACTCATAAGGAGGGAGAGGTAATCTTGTCCGGCGAGACTTCCATCGGATATACCGGTTTCTGCAATGTGGATGGTGTGACTGTCTTGGCATACGGTTTCCCCTATAAGGAAGCACCGAAGACATATATCCGCAAATTGACGCTGGCTCCTGCCGTTGAGGCTTTCCAGTTGCTGCGTAAGGGCGATAGCATCTCCATGACTTGGGAGGTGTCCGAAAGGAATGCTGCCGATTTCTCGGAATGCGTACAGCGCACCTGGGAGTATTGTTATGACACTAACCGCCCGAAACCGGTTGACACACCTTACACGGTGGACCGCATGAAGGAGGTGATGAGCAACTTCTTTGTGGAAAGCTATGTCAGCAATACCTCCACTCATTATTATTCCGGTGTAGAGTTGGAGACTGCTACTTGTGCCAATACCGATGTTGCCGAAGTGGGCTTTGTGGGACGTACGTTGCTGAACGCTTTCAATGCTTTGGAGTATGGCAAACAGCAGAACCGCCAAGACCTGGTGGACAATGCCAACCATATCTTTGACACTTATCTCCAGAACGGTTTTTCGCCTGCCGGTTTTTTCAACGAAGTGGTACACTATAACCGCGGCTTCAAGGAAACCAGACATAGCATCCGCCGTCAGTCCGAAGGCGTATATGCCATTCTGAACTATCTGAACTACGAGAAACAGCAGAAGCGTAAACACCCCGAATGGGAGAAACGCATCAAGGGCATGCTGGACAGCTTCCTCAAGTTGCAGAACGAGGACGGCAGCTTCCCGCGCAAGTTCAAGGATGATTTCTCTATCGTGGATGCCAGCGGTGGTAGCACGCCTTCGGCAACATTGCCTTTGGTGATGGCGTCCAAGTATTTCAAAGACAAGCGTTATCTGGCAAGCGCCAAGCGTACGGTAGACTATCTGGAGAAGGAACTGATATCCAAAGCCGATTATTTCTCTTCTACGCTGGATGCTAACTGCGAGGACAAGGAAGCCTCCTTGTATGCTGCTACGGCTGCTTATTATCTGGCTTTGGTTACCAAAGGAGAAGAGCGTGCACACTATGCCGGTCTGGCAAAGAAAGCCGCTTATTTTGCCTTGTCATGGTATTATACTTGGGATGTTCCTTTTGCCGAAGGTCAGATGCTGGGAGATATCGGCTTGAAAACCCGTGGTTGGGGAAATGTGTCGGTAGAGAATAACCATATCGATGTATTTATCTTCGAATTTGCCGATGTGCTGCATTGGCTCTCCAAAGAGTACAACGAGCCGCGCTTCTCTGACTTTGCCGAGGTGATATCCACTTCCATGCGCCAGTTACTGCCGTATGAAGGACACATGTGTGGCATTGCCAAAGTAGGCTATTACCCGGAAGTGGTGCAGCATACCAATTGGGATTACGGACGTAACGGAAAGGGATATTACAACAATATCTTCGCTCCGGGCTGGACGGTTGCTTCTTTGTGGGAGTTGTTCACTCCGGGACGTGCGGAGCAGTTCTTGTTGAAAAAATGATAGTCTAAACAGTAACCAATATTGTATTTATGAATAAGATGATGACTTTGTTGGCAAGCGTGATGCTATTGGCATCGGCTTGCACGGGCAAACAGGCGAGCGAAAAGACTGCTTCGGGACTGGAACCTGCCAACTTCCGTACGGAAGTGGATGGCAAGCAGACAGACTTGTTTGTTTTGAAGAATAAGAATGGTATGGAAGTTTGTATTACGAATTTCGGCGGACGTATTGTATCAGTGATGGTGCCAGACAAGGATGGCGTTATGCGTGATGTGGTGCTGGGCTTCGATTCCATTCAGGACTACATCAAGTTCCCTTCGGATTTCGGCGCTACCATCGGACGTTATGCCAACCGTATCAACCAGGGTAAGATTACAGTGGATGGGGTAGAGTATCAGCTGCCGCGCAACAATTACGGTCATTGCCTGCATGGAGGTCCCAAGGGATACCAATATCAAGTGTTCGATGCCCGCCAGTTGAGCAGTCAGGTTCTGGAGTTGACTTATCTGTCGAAAGACGGAGAGGAGGGCTTCCCGGGTAACCTGACCTGCAAGGTCACTTTCTCGCTGACAGATGACGATGCCATCGACATTCGTTACAGTGCCGAAACGGACCGTACCACTGTTGTCAATATGACGAACCATTCTTACTTTAACCTGGACGGTGACCCCTCCAAGTCCAATTCGGATTATCTGCTCACTATTGATGCAGATGCTTATACCCCCGTGGACAGTACCTTCATGACTACCGGTGAGATTGTTTCCGTAGAAGGTACGGATATGGATTTCCGCACTCCTACTGCTGTTGGCGCCCGTATCGACAATGACTTTGAGCAGTTGAAGAACGGCAAGGGCTATGACCACAACTGGGTACTCAATACGAAGGGCGATGTCACCCGCCCGTGTGCCACCCTCGAATCTCCCTCAACGGGTATTGTGCTTGATGTCTATACCAACGAACCGGGCATTCAGATTTATGCCGGTAACTTCCTGGATGGCACACTGACCGGAAAGAAAGGTATTGTGTACGGTCATCGTGCTTCTGTCTGTCTGGAGACTCAAAAGTATCCCGATACGCCCAACAAGCCGGAATGGCCTTCTGCATTGCTGAAGCCGAGAGAGAAGTATGACAGCCATTGCATTTATCGCTTCTCGGTGAAGAAATAAATATAAGGCAGGCATAGCCTGCCTTTATGGGATGGATATAAATATGACAAGAAGCCTGAAGTATTGAGGCGTACGTTTGTTTGTCCCTATATCTTTGGTGACGGAGAGGAACATTCCATCATTTCCCATTGGAAGTATAATGATGGTTATGGCAGTGTTGAACTTATTAGAGTAACTATAGATGGTGTGGATGCCCGCATCGAATCAGGAACAGACAAATATCACCCGTTAGTTGTCGTTGTGTTGGCAAAGTAACTTGTTTTTCTTAAATACTCTGTCTTGGTAAAATCAGCACTTTATCAAGACAGAGTTTTTATTCTTTGGAATTACCGCATCGCCAGCGCCTTATTCTCCGCCTCCTCCATAATCTCCCGTTCTCCCGGCCCTTTGTCATTGATTCCGCAAAGGTGGAGGATGCCGTGGATGATGACCCGGTACAGTTCACGTTCGTAGTTGTTATCGGCGAACTGTTCCGCATTGGTGCGTACGGTATCGAGGCTGATGAAGAGGTCACCGCTAAGGCGGTTGCCTTCACAGTAGTCGAAAGTGATGATATCTGTGTAATAATCGTGTTGCAGATATTGGCGGTTCACTTCGAGTATCTTCTCGTCCGAGCAGAAGATATAGGCTATTTCACCGACTCTTTTTCCGTAAGTGGCGGCTACGGATTTTATCCATTCCGTTGTTTCACGTTTCTTGATGGAGGGCATTTCAACGCCGTCTGTCTGATAACTAATCATTTTATTTACAATTTTACGATTTACGATTGAAATTACATTCCTGTGATTAAGACAGTTTCTTTAGAAGAAGAACATATAACTGATAATAATCGCTGCAATGATGCCGGAGAAATCGGCAATCAGCCCACACGTCACGGCATTCCTCGTTTTGGTGATACCTACGCTGCCGAAATACACAGCAAGAATATAGAATGTGGTGTCCGAAGCGCCACGTGCCACGCAACTCATGCGTCCTACAAATGAATCGGCGCCATACTGTTTCATGGTGTCAATCATCAGTCCGTTGGCACCGCTGCCGCTCAGTGACTTCATCAGGGCAGTGGGTAGGGCACCTACAAAGCTGGTATCTACACTGAATAGTCCTACTACATAACCGATACCGTTCACCAGTATATCCATGGCGCCGGAAGTGCGGAAAACGGCGATTCCAACGAGAAAAGCAACCAGATAAGGGATAATGCGTATGGCAGTGGTGAAGCCTTCTTTGGCCCCTTCGATGAAGGCATCGTATACATTGATTTTTTTCCATAGCCCCCAGAGGATGAACAGCAGGATGATGGAGAACAGCAGTATGTTGGCAATTAAAGTGGAATATACACCCATTTCATCACGGCTAATCTGTGTGAACAGATAAATGAGCGCGGCAAAGAAAAGGCTGATGCAGCCAATCAGGATAAGTATGGGCTTGTTCAACAGGTTGATGCGTTGTGCAATGCTGACGGCAATGACACCGACAATGGTCGAGATGGCGGTCGTTATCAGTGTGGGGATAAAGATGTCCGTGGGTTGGGCGGCACCCATCTGCGAGCGGTACATCATGATGCTGACGGGGATAAGTATCAGTCCTGAAGTGTTGAGTACAAGGAACATGACCATCGGATTGGTGGCGGTGTCCTTTTTAGGGTTCAGTTCCTGGAGTTCCTTCATGGCTTTCAGTCCCATCGGAGTAGCGGCATTGTCCAGCCCCAGCATGTTGGCAGAGAGATTCATGAAAATGGAGCCCATGGCAGGATGTCCTTTCGGTATTTCGGGAAAGAGACGGCAGAATACCGGACTCAGCCAACGGGAGAGGGCATTGATCATGCCGCTGTTTTCGCCTATTTTCATCACGCCGAGCCAGAGGGCGAGTATTCCTGTCAGTCCCAGGGATATTTCAAAAGCTGTTTTGGAAGAGGAGAAGGTGGAGTTGACGAGTTCTGTGAATATCTCCACATCACCCATAAAGATGAGTTTGCAGAGGGCTACGATGAATGCGATGACGAAGAAAGCTACCCAGATGTAATTTAAAACCATGTATCGTTACTTTGTTTCTAGTGGATTAATATTTGTTTTCGTTAGCAAGATTCCAGGCGTTGAGGAAAGCTGCTTTGGTTATTTCTATCATTTTCTCCCAGTTCAGCCAGTCGGTGTGGTCCGAAGGCTGGTGATAATCGGGATGTCCGTCTGTGTGGTACCAGATGATGGGGATGTTGCACAGGGCAAAAGAAGCATTGTCACTTCCTCCCGTGGGGCGGTCCCAGGCGCGGTAGTCCGGTTGCAGGCGCAAGCTGTAGCGTGCAATGTCCTGCTTCAGCCAGTCGCCGAATACGGGGTGGGCGGCGGTGTAGAAGTAGACAACGTGTTGAGGCTGCTCGGGCTTATTGTTACGGCCTATCATGTCGAAATTGAGATAACCTTTCACCTGGCTGATGAAAGGACAGCTTTGTACAAAGTATTTGGAGCCGAGCAATCCCTTTTCTTCCCCATCCCAAAAGGCAAAGATGACCGTGCGCAGAGGCTTCTGTCCGGTGGCAAGAAATGCACGGGCTATCTGCAGGACGGCAGAGACACCGGAGGCATTGTCGTCTGCACCGTTGTATATCCGGTCGTTTGCCAGCGTCTCGTCCACACCCAGATGGTCGAAGTGGGCACCTACGATGACATATTCATCCGGTCGTTCTCCCGGGATGGTTCCCAATACATTACTCATCTGCAGGATGCGGTGGACGCCTTGTTCGAGGATGGCGATGGAGTCGGGATGCACTTGCCACCGTCCCCGTTGCTGGCGCTCCTTGTTGTATGCCTCGAAGGGTTGATAATAATTGTCCTTTTCCAGCGGGGCAATGCCGGCTTCTTTCAGGCAGGATGCCAGATAGCGGGCAGCCAGTCGTGAACCGTGCATGCCTGCTTCGCGTCCTTGCAGCTCATCGTCGGCCAGAAAGCCGACAATAGCCTTGGCCGAAGTGCGGCTGATGCTTTGCAACCCCTTTTCTTGTGGAGATTGTGCATGTAAGGATAGTGCGAAAGAAAGGCAGCAGATTGCTCCCAAAACAGCTTTATACATGTCGTACGGTTTTAAGGATTGGACATACCGGTTGCAAAATTAAAGATAACTTTCCATAGTTTCTATATAAATGTTATATTTTTGTCCATTGGTGGATGAATTCAAATCCGTGTAAATCAAATGAGAGAAGGATGAAAAAGAAGAATGAAGCAGTGGAAACCGTCTTGTGCGAACGTGTGCTTTCGGCAGAAGAAGTGGCGTGCATCTCGGTACAGATTCAGCAGGAATTGGAGGCGTATATCGACCCGGTGAAAAGGGAGTATCTTCCCCGTTTCTTCAAGACCGGAAAGGGGCAGTATGGCGAGGGGGATAAGTTTCTGGGAGTGGTGGTACCCAACACCCGGCAGGTGGCAAAGCAGCACAAGCACGAACCTTTTGGGGTAATGGCAACCTTGCTTCAGAGTGAATGGCACGAGTGTCGCCTTTGTGCCTTGCTGATGTTGGTGGAGCGATTCAAAAAGAGCGATGAAAAGGGGAAAAAGGAGATTTATGACTTTTACCTTTCGCAAACGGGCCGTATCAATAATTGGGATTTGGTCGATTTGTCTGCCCCCGGCATTGTGGGCGAATATTTGAAAGACAAACTTCGTAAAGACCTCTACCGGCTGGCGGATAGTCCGCTGCTTTGGGACCAGCGCATTGCTGTGGTATCTACCTATACTCTTATCAAAAATGGTGATTTCATCGATATATTAGCCCTTTCGGAACGGCTGCTCCATCATAAGCATGACTTGATGCAAAAGGCGGTAGGATGGATGCTCCGGGAGATGGGTAAGCGGGACAAGGACTTGCTGGTGCAATTCTTGGAGAAGCATTGCAGGACGATGCCCCGTACCATGTTGCGCTATGCGATAGAGAAGTTTTCGGACGAGGAGCGGAAGGAGTTCATGAAGCGTTGATGGACGAGAGGCAGTGTTTTATCATTCCTTCTATCGCTTATCTCAAAATAAATTAGTTATTTTGCAGAAAACAAAGGAATCTGGAATGGAACAAGAAGATTTTGATATACGCAACCAGCAGCCCGTCACCAGCCGAGAACGTGATTTCGAGAACGCTCTCCGTCCGTTGAATTTTGAGGATTTCAGCGGGCAGGACAAGGTGGTGGACAATCTGCGCATATTTGTGAAAGCTGCCCGCCTGCGTGGCGAGGCGCTGGACCATGTGTTGCTTCACGGCCCTCCCGGATTGGGAAAAACAACACTCAGCAATATCATAGCCAACGAACTGGGCGTAGGTTTCAAGATAACTTCCGGTCCGGTACTCGACAAGCCGGGAGATTTGGCGGGAGTGCTTACCAGCCTGGAGCCGAACGATGTACTTTTCATCGACGAAATACACCGGTTGAGCCCCGTAGTGGAGGAGTATCTGTACTCGGCCATGGAGGACTACCGCATTGATATCATGATAGACAAAGGTCCTTCTGCCCGAAGCATACAGATTGACTTGAATCCTTTCACGCTGGTGGGAGCCACCACTCGCAGCGGTCTGCTGACAGCTCCGTTGCGTGCCCGTTTCGGCATCAACCTGCATCTGGAATATTACGATGATGATGTGTTGAGCGGCATTATACGTCGTTCGTCCGGCATTCTCGATGTGCCTTGCTCCGTAAGGGCTGCCGCCGAGATTGCGAGCCGCAGCCGTGGCACACCGCGTATTGCCAATGCATTGCTGCGGCGTGTACGCGATTTTGCCCAGGTGAAAGGTTCGGGGAGCATTGACACGGAAATCGCACAGTTTGCCCTTGAGGCTCTGAATATCGACAAGTATGGTCTGGACGAGATAGACAATAAGATACTCTGTACCATCATCGACAAGTTCAAAGGCGGTCCGGTGGGATTGACTACCATCGCCACTGCTTTGGGCGAAGATGCAGGTACGATAGAGGAAGTCTATGAACCGTTCCTGATAAAAGAAGGTTTCCTGAAACGCACTCCCCGTGGGCGTGAAGTGACGGAGCTTGCCTACAAGCATCTGGGGCGAAGCCTCTATAGTAGCCAGCGTACCTTGTTTGGCGACGAGTGATTCATTTTAAGAAAACGAATACAGAGATGCGGAGACATAAAGTCTCTCTTTCCTCTTATCCTAAAAAACTCTGTGCCTCCGTGCCTTTGTGTTCATAACAACCATTAAAGAAGTGGCCGGATTAAAATCATTGGCAAAAGAAACTGCCATTTATGGGTTGAGCAGCATTGTGGGGCGTTTCCTCAATTACCTGCTGGTGCCCGTATATACCATGGCGATGTCCGCACAGAGCGGAGGCTATGGCGTAGTGACGAATGTATATGCATGGGTGGCGCTCATGCTGGTGTTGTTGACGTGCGGCATGGAGACCGGTTTCTTCCGCTTTGCCAATAAAGGAGAGGATGACCCGATGCGGGTGTACTCCACGACATTGCTCAGTGTGAGTGTGGGGGCGCTTACCTTTCTTGCATTGGGATTGCTGTTCCTCAACCCCATTGCCGGATGGCTGGAGTATGGTGACCATCCCTGGTACGTGGGCATGATGATGATTGTGGTGGCGATGGATGCTATTCAAAGCATTCCTTTCGCTTATTTGCGCTACAAGAAGCGTCCCATTAAGTTTGCGGCACTCAAACTGCTGTTCATCTTCCTGAACATTGCACTGAATCTGCTCTATTATGTAGGGATGAAAGGGGATGACGTGGGCTATGCCTTCCTTTTCAATCTGATATGTACCTCTACCATCATGCTTTGCATGATTCCGGAGTTGCGTGGGTTTGCCTACGTGCTGGACAGAAAACTGCTGAAGCGGATGCTTGCTTATTGTCTGCCGTTGCTGGTACTCGGCTTGGCAGGTATCCTGAATCAGGTGGCGGATAAGATTATTTTTCCTTTTGTCTATCCGGATGAGGCGGAAGCTTCCGTACAGTTGGGCATTTATGGGGCTGCCAGCAAGATTGCCATGGTGATGGCGATGCTTACACAAGCCTTCCGCTATGCATACGAGCCTTTTGTCTTCGGGAAGAGCCGGGACAAGGACAACAAGCAGATGTATGCGCAAGCCATGAAGTTCTTCATCATCTTCACACTGCTGGCATTCCTCGCTGTCATGTTCTATCTGGACATCCTGCGCCATATTATCGGTCGCGACTACTGGCCGGGGTTGCGGGTAGTGCCCATCGTGATGGCTGCCGAAATCTTTATGGGTATCTACTTCAATCTTTCCTTCTGGTACAAGCTGATTGACGAGACGCGTTGGGGCGCTTATTTCTCCCTGATAGGTTGCACGGTACTGGTAGTGATGAACATACTTCTGATTCCCCGATACAGCTATATGGCTTGTGCCTGGGCAGGCTTCTGCGGTTACGGCATCGCCATGCTGCTGTCTTACTTCGTGGGGCAGAAGAAGTATCCCATTCAGTATGACCTGAAAGCCATTGGTGGCTATGTATTACTTGCGGCAGTTCTCTACCTGGCAGCAGAGTATGTCCCGATAGATAATATCTACCTGCGTATGGCATACCGAACTATATTGTTGCTGGTCTTTGTGGTCTACATCGTGTGGCGTGATATGCCTCTCGGCAGTATCCCCGTCATCAACAAACTGATAAGGAAACAGTAAATTCAATCGTAAATCGTCAAATCGTAAATATTATGGATTCTGATAAAAGAAACTCCTTTGCCGTCAAGACCTTTCTGAAAGAGTATCTTGATTTGCGTAAAGACAAGGACAATGAACTGGAAACTGTAGACTCCATCCGTAAGGGAGTGGAATTCAAGGGAGCCAATCTTTGGATTCTGATATTTGCCATATTCATGGCTTCGTTGGGGCTGAATGTGAACTCCACCGCTGTGATTATCGGTGCCATGCTCATCTCACCGCTGATGGGACCTATTATGGGTGTGGGGCTTTCCGTGGGACTGAATGACTTTGAATTGATGAAACGTTCATTGAAGAGCTTCCTGATAACCACTTTGTTCAGTGTGACTACAGCTACCATATTTTTTCTGGTCAGCCCCGTTGCCGAAGGGCAGTCGGAATTACTGGCACGTACATCGCCCACTATTTATGATGTATTCATCGCCTTGATGGGCGGCTTGGCAGGTGTGACTGCGCTTTCTACCAAAGAGAAAGGAAATGTGATTCCCGGCGTTGCCATTGCCACGGCGCTGATGCCACCTCTCTGTACGGCAGGTTACGGGCTGGCAACGGGCAATCTGATTTACTTCCTCGGCGCATTCTACCTTTATTTTATCAATTCCGTGTTTATCAGTCTCGCCACTTTTGTAGGGGTGCGTGTGATGCATTTCCAGCGTAAGGAGTTTGTAGACAAGAATAGGGAGAAGAAAGTGCGCAAATACATCATCCTGATTGCAGTGCTGACCATGTGCCCTGCTGTGTATCTGACGGTAGGAATCATTCAGGATACCTTCTTTGAAAGTGCCGCCAACCGCTTTGTCAACGAGCAACTCTCCTTTGAGAATACGCAGGTATTGGACAAGAAGATTCACCATGACGGCAAGGGTCATGAAATACGTGTAGTGTTGATAGGGCAGGAGGTGCCCGAAGCTTCCATTGCTATTGCCCGCAGTAAGATGAAGGACTATAAGCTCGATAACACCAAGCTGATTGTGCTTCAGGGCATGAACAACGAAGCGGTGGATATTTCTTCCATCCGTGCCATGGTGATGGAAGATTTCTACAAGAACAGCGAGCAGCGCTTGGTGGAGCAGAAACAGCAGATTGAAACTCTTGAACAGAATCTGGAAAGATATAAAACCTTCGATGAATTGGGCAAAAAGATTATTCCCGAGTTGAAGGTGCTCTATCCATCGGTGAAGACAGTCTCAATATCTCATGCGATTGAACTGACGGTAGATTCGGTACGGGTGGATACAGTGACCCTTGCCGTATTGAAGTTCGGCAAACACCCGGCTGCTCACGAGAAGGAAAAGATTGCCGAATGGCTCAAGGCACGTACGGGAGCCAAGCAATTGAGGTTGATTACGGAATGACAACATCCCCCGAGGGGATAGAAATATACTTATTTGGCATGAAATTAAGATTTATACTGATAGCCGTCTGCTTCCTCCTCTCTCTGCCGGGACAAGCGGATGAAGGGATGTGGATGCTGGGAAACCTGAACAAGCAGACACGCCGGACCATGAAAGAGCTGGGTTTGCAGATGCCTGTTAATAAGCTATACAATACGAAACGCCCGTCGCTGAAGGATGCGGTAGTCAGCTTCGGAGGCTTTTGTTCCGGGGTGGTGGTGTCCGGGGACGGGCTGGTGTTTACCAATCATCATTGCGGTTTCAGCAGCATACAGCAGCATTCGTCTGTGGAGCACGACTATCTGAAGGATGGTTTTGTGGCACATAATCTTAGTGAGGAGCTTCCTAATCCGGAACTTTATGTACGTTTCCTTTTACGTCAGGAAGACGTGACCCGCCGCGTGCTTGGGGCGGTAAAGCCGGATATGGATGAGGCGGGGCGTACGAGTGCGGTCGATTCGGTGATGCTGGTTATCGGCGAAGAAGTTTCCCGCAAGGACTCCACGTTGGTAGGCATTGTGGATGCTTACTATGGAGGCAACGAGTTCTGGCTTTCCGTTTATCGCGATTACAATGACGTGCGTCTGGTGTTTGCACCGCCTTCCTCGGTAGGCAAGTTCGGCTGGGACACTGACAACTGGGAATGGCCGCGCCATACCGGTGATTTCTCCGTATTCCGTATCTATGCCGATAAGCATAACCGCCCTGCCGATTATTCTCCCGACAATGTTCCCTACCGTCCCGAATATGTAGCCCCGATTTCCCTTGACGGCTACCGTGAAGGTTCCTTCTGTATGACGCTGGGCTATCCGGGTAGCACGGAACGCTACCTCTCCTCTTTCGGCATCGAAGAGATGATGACTACCACCAACCAGGCGCAGATAGATGTCCGTGGTGTGAAGCAGGCCATCTGGAAGCGTGAAATGGATAGCCGCGACAGCATCCGTATCAAGTATGCTTCCAAATATGACGAAAGCTCCAATTACTGGAAGAACAGCATAGGGGTGAACCGTACCATTAAAAAGTTGCATGTGCTGGATAAGAAGCGTGCCTTGGAAACCGAACTCCGCCGATGGATACAGCAGACCCCAAAGGAACGGGAACACTTGCTGCACCTTTTCACTGATTTGGAGTTGAACTACAAGAGCCGCCGCGAAGCTTATCGCGCCAGGGCTTACTTTGCCGAGTCTTTCCTGAACGGCCCGGAGCTGATACAGCTTGCTTTGTCCATCCTTAATTTCGACTTTGAAGGCGAAGAGAAAACGGTGGTTGCCAATCTGAAAGCCATCGTTGAGAAGTATGCCAATCTGGACTTGGGCATTGACAAGGAAGTGTTCGCGGCACTGCTGAAAGAATACCGTTCCCAAGTGGATTCGACCTACCTTCCCGAGCTCTACCAGACAATTGCAACAGAATACGGAGGCAACGAGCGTACCTACGTAGACAGCCTTTATGCCCGTTCGGAGCTGACCACGCCCCGTGGATTGAAGCGCTTCTTGGAGCAGGACACCACCTATCAGATATATAACGACCCTGCCATCAGTCTGGGTATCGATCTGATTACAAAACTATTCGAGATGAACATGGAGGTCCAGCAGGCCTCCGGTGAAATCGAGCGGAATGAGCGCTTGTTCAATGCTGCCGTGCGGCGGATGTACGCATCCCGTAACTTCTATCCCGATGCCAACTCCACCATGCGCTTGAGTTTTGGCACTGTGTGCGGCTATGCCCCGTCCGACGGAGTGAAATATGATTATTATACCACCACGATGGGCATTCTGGAGAAAGTCAGAGCCCATGCAGGCGATGTGGATTTTGAAGTGCAGCCCGAATTGGTATCCCTCCTTTCCTCCGGTGACTTTGGCAGATATGCCGATGAAAAGGGTGAAATGAGCGTTTGCTTCATTTCCAACAACGACATTACGGGAGGCAATTCCGGCAGTGCCATGTTCAATGCCAGAGGAGAGCTTCTGGGACTTGCCTTCGATGGTAACTGGGAAGCTATGAGCAGCGACATCCTTTATGAACCGAAGATGCAGCGCACCATCGGGGTGGATGTGCGTTACATGTTGTTCATGATTGAGAAATATGGAAAGGCAGGTAATCTGATTCAAGAGCTGAAGATTGCCAATCCTTAACGTGTGCTTCCCTGCCTATGCTTCTTTATGGGTGATATTTCCTAAATAACTCCGCGGATACGGTCATCGAATGCTGAAAGCGCCGCTTTAGCCCCTTCGCCCATAGCGATGACTATCTGCTTATAAGGAACATTTGACACATCTCCTGCGGCATATACTCCCCGAAGTGTCGTACGGCAGAAAGTATCGATTTTGATTTCCCCTGCCGGAGTCGTTTCCAAGCTGTCGCGGAATGGGGCACTGTTGGCTGCCAGACCGATTTGTACGAAGATACCATCCAAGGGATAGTCGCGTTCCTCGCCGGTAAGACGGTCTTTGATGCGGATGGAAGTTACATTTTCCCCGTTTCCATCGACTTTTGTGGTCTGCGACGAGGTGAAGATTTCCACATTTGGCAGATTTCGGGCTTTCTCCTGCAACACTTGGTCGGCTTTCAGCGTATCGGCAAACTCGAATATGGTTACTTTCTTGCAGATGCCTGCCAAGTCGATGGCAGCCTCGATACCTGAGTTGCCTCCACCGATGACGGCTACGTGCTTGCCTTGATAGAATGGTCCGTCGCAATGCGGACAGAAAGCTACGCCGCGTCCGATGTACTCTGCTTCGCCTTCCACATTCAGTTTGCGCCAGCTGGCACCCGTTGAAATGATCACTGCCGGTGCGGTGAACACTTCGCCGCCTATAACGGAGATACTCTTCTCCCGGCCTTGCAATTCCACCTTCTCTATCTTCCGCTCCTCGAAAATCTCTATCGGGTAGTGCTCTATATGGGTACGGAGTGCATTGGCAAGCTCTGTTCCGGTAGTTTGTGGAACAGAAATAAGGTTTTCGATGTCCACAGTCTCTTTCACCTGCCCACCGATACGCTCGGCAACGATGGCAACCCGCAGTCCTTTACGGGCTGAGTAGATGGCAGCGGAAGCTCCGGCAGGACCGCCTCCGAGCACCAATACGTCGAATTCTCTTTGTATGGGTGTTTCGTCCGTTTGCGGAGCGCTACCGAAGGTCTGTTCCAGCTTTTGCAGCAATTCGCCGAGCGAACCCCGACCCACGTGCAACAGTTTGCCGTTGGCGTAGACAGACGGCACGCCTTGAATCTTCAGTGCATCCACTTCCTTCTGATAGAGGGCGCCGTCCACCATCTCATGAGTGATTTGCGGATTCAGGAGTGTGATGATGTTCAGGGCTTGTACCACGTCCGGGCAGTTGGTGCAGGTCAGTGATACATACGTTTGCAGGCGGACGGGGCCTTGCAGGGCCTTGATGCGGCGGCTGATGGCTTCGTCCGGTAGATTTTTCCCCTTTCCATCGGCATTCAGTACGGCAAGCAGGAGAGAGGTGAACTCGTGTCCACTGGGTATGCCCCGAAACTTTATGCCGGTCTCCACACCTTCTTTCAGTAACGTGAATTCCAGTCCTGGGTTGTCGGTCTCGGTCAATAGGCAGGACAGCTTCTCGGAACAACTTGCCACATTATTCAAGAACCCGATGAACTCTTGGGCTTGCTCGTGTTCCGGATTATAGGTGATATGGAAGATATAGCGGGCTTCCAAATGCTGGAATACGCTCCGCACTTGATCTAAAATACTTGTTTCTAACATGATTAATATGGGCTGTTAAGGTTGGACGAGAGGGTACCGTCGGTTTCTCGTATTGGAACTAACGGTGCCAAAGTGGGAAACACATTTGGCACCGTTTAGGAATTAAATCTTTCCTACGAGGTCAATGCTTGGTTTCAAGGTTGCGGCTCCCTTTTTCCACTTGGCCGGGCAGACTTCACCGTCATGTGTGGCTACGAACTGCGCAGCTTCCACCTTGCGCAGCAACTCGTCTGCATTGCGTCCGATGTTGTTGTCTTGTATTTCGGCAATCTTGATTTTACCTTCGGGATTCACGAGGAATGTACCGCGATAGGCCATACCTTCTTCTTCAATCATCACACCGAACGCGCGGCTCAGTACGCCGGTCGGGTCGGCCAGCATCGGATACTTGATTTTGCGGATGCTTTCGGAAGCATCGTGCCATGCTTTGTGCACGAAGTGCGAGTCTGTACTTACAGAATATACTTCTACGCCCATTGCCTGGAATTGGTCATATTTCTCGGCGATGTCCACCAGTTCGGTAGGGCATACGAAGGTAAAGTCTGCCGGATAGAAGAAGAAAATGGCCCATTTGCCTTTTACGTCTTCGTGGGATACTGTTTTGAAATTTCCGTTTTGGAAAGCCTGAACTTTGAATTCAGGAAGTTGGGAATTGATAATCGGTTCCATAATTTTTCTTTTTTTTATAGGTTTAGTTCTTTGTTTTTCTCGTTGCAAAAATATAGCATTTTTTCCCGATAGAACAAGAAATCTGATTGAAAGGTTTTATGGACCGATAGATAAAATCTATACAATGGCTTGGGTTGCCTTCAGAGAGAGCATTTCCTTAGGTATAGAGGACTTAATCTCTTTAGTCAGTGCTTCCAGCAGAGTATGGCGGATAAAGTTCTTGTTAGTGAGCATCACGATTTGCCGGGTAGGGCAGGGAATGGCGAAGGGGCGTACCAGTTCTTTCTGGATATCCCCCAGTTGCAGAACGGCCAGTTCGGGGATGAAAGTCACACCTTTACCGCTTTCTACCATGCGCATGAAAGTCTCCATGCTGCCCAAGTGATAGGCAAGCTGGCTGGCGCGTGCCGACTTCATCTGGCAGAAACGCACCAGCTGATCGCGGAAGCAATGACCCTCGTCGAGCAACCAAAGCTGTTCGCCGTTCAGGTCCGAAGTACGGATTACCTCGCTGTTGAAGAGGATGTCTTTGCGCGACACGTAGACAAAGAATTGTTCATAGAACAGCGGTGTCTGCTGCAGCTCTTCCATACCTGCCAGACTCGCTACGATACCTGCGTCTATTTCTCCCGTCTGCAGGGCTTTCTTGATGTCGTTTGTTTTCATTTCGATTACCCGGATGTCGAGGTCGGGGTATTTCTTCATCAGTTGAGGAAAGAAGCGAGGCAGGAGGTAAGGAGCCACGGTAGGAAGTATGCCCAACTTGAAGGTACCGGTCAGTGAATGTTTTTCTTCTTCTATAATATTCTTTATACGGTTGGCTTGAACCAATATCTTCTGTGCTTGTTCTATGATGAGGATACCGACGGGAGTGGGGCATACCGGTTGCTGGCTGCGGTCAAAAATCCGGGTATCCAGTTCCTCTTCCAGTTTCTGAATCATGGCACTGAGGGTGGGCTGTGTTACGCGGCAATATTCGGCTGCTTTGGCAAAGTGGCGGAACTGGTTGACGGCAAGGATGTATTCCAATTGTTGTAAAGTCATGATGAACAAGGCATTTGAAGGTTATGTATAGAATTCGTCTATGCAAAGATAGAAATTATCTGTTTGACAAGTTTTGATTTACCCCTTATCTTTGTAATACCCCAAAGAAAAATAGTATAAATATTTAAAACAATAGAATTATGAAAACTTTAGATTACTTGTATTTGAATGAAAAGAAAGTGGCTGGTGTAGCATCAGCATTGCACCAATTGTTGGCCGATTTCCAGGTACATTACACCAATCTGCGCGGTATGCACTGGAACATCAAGGGACACAGTTTCTTTGTGCTGCACGAGAAGTTCGAGAGTATGTATGACGATACCGCCGAGAAGATTGACGAAATTGCAGAGCGCATCCTGATGCTGGGTGGCGTGCCCGAAAATAAGTTCAGTGAATACCTGAAGGTTGCCAACGTGAAGGAAGTGTCAGACATCTCTTGTGGCAGTGAAGCTGTAGATCATATCCTCGGGACATATGGCTACCTGATTGGCGAAGAAAGAAAAGTGATTGAATTGGCAAATGAAGCTGGCGATGACGTGACAGCAGATTTGATGACTAGCTACTTGAAAGAGCAGGAGAAGATGGTCTGGATGCTTGTTGCATTCAGCACGAAAAGTTGCACGAAATAAAAAGTCGTAAAAAGATAATAGAGTGATAAAACCGGTAGTGGATGCTGCCGGTTTTATTTGTAGAGTATAATTAATTTCTATCGTTCTGTACCTTAGATTCAAAGATTCTGCGAACCATAATAAGACCCTTATCAGAGTGGCACGTTTGCAGGAGCATATCGTCAACTGCCGCAAAGATAACCTTCGCAAGATCATCCATGCACTCACGTACGATAGCCAAGTGCGCACTGTCTGCATGGAGGACGTGAATGTGAAAGCAACGTAGTCATGGCCTTGCACAAGCGGTCGGGGGGGACATCTTTCGGGATGTTCCTCGTGATGCTTGAATATAGATGCAAGTGGTATGGTGCAAACCTTGTCAGGATAGACCGTTTTGCCCTAAGTTCGAGAACTTACAGTAATTTGAATGAAATTTGGTATATCCGTTTGTTTTTCGTATATTTGCAAAAATAGCAGGCTCCAATCTACTGTTTTTTAGCACATAAATTCTTTTTTGCGCATCGGATAAATTTCATCCCTTCTTAAAAATCACACAGGTCCTGCTTATAGAAATCATTTTATAAACCATTGTGGGGTATCGGACAAATATCCCTGTCAAAACGTAACTTTATGCGATTATAAAGAAAGTTTGCTATTGCCATTCTTTGGGGCAATAATAGCCGTTTCACCTTTGGCGGCACAGGAAAAAACGATATTAAAGATAGGAGGCACACTCCGTTTCAACTGCAATTACTCGGATTGGAAATCCGAAAACCGGAAACATGGTGAAGAGTTCGATTTCGACGTGTTCCGCTTGAATGTGAACGCTTCTTACAAGAAATTCGATTTAGCCGTAGATTACCGCTTCTATCCCGCCTCTTTGGGAGACGGGATGCTCAGGGAGGGCTGGATAGGTTATAGCTTCAACAAATCACACTAGCTACAGATGGGGTTGACAACAGTACCTTTCGGCATCCTGCCTTATACAGGCAACAATTACTTTTTTAATCTGAGCTATTATGCCGGTCTCGAGAACGATGCGGACATGGGGGATAAAATACTTTTTCCGCAAGAATCGGTGGGAGTTGTCTCTCGCCTATTTCCAGAATGCTGACTTTTCCGGAACTGGTGGAGACACAGAACTGTCCGCTAGCCGTTATGCCTATGGCATCGCTGGACGTGATAAGGAGGTGCATCAGGGCAATGTCCGGGTGGTATATCATTTCGGAAACTTGTGAAGACAGCAACTCGGAGGTTCGGTACTGGTGGGTGGGCTATATAATATGGACACACGGAAGACGGGGTTCCGTTCCGATTTCGCCCTACACTACGTCGTCGACTATCAATGGTGGAACCTTAAAATACACAAGTTGTTTTTGGACAGTATCTGCTTGTACAATGATTTTAGCTTGCTGAACAAACGCATTGCTGGGTTCAATGACAGCTTGGAGAACGTGACGGGATGTTCGCTGACGATGGGAAAGGTGTTCTCCTACATTGACTATGCTGTGGGAAGGAATCACGCATGGCTGGGGGATGTATAGGATGAAGCTTTTGTCCGGGGGACGGAAGACAATTGGAGTGTCAAATTCAATATAAATATAGGATATTATTTTTAAAGAATTATGGATAAGAACAAAGTTGAGATCAGGAATTTGTATTTGATTTTCGGTTCTGAAAAAAACAAGGCTTTCAGAATGCTGAAAAAAGGAAAGAGTAAAAATGAGATATTGAAGGAGACTGGATGTACGATTGCCGTGAACAATGCCAGCCTCTCTGTCCGGGAGGGTGAGATATTTGTGATCATGGGACTTTCGGGAAGCGGAAAGTCAAGTCTGCTCAAATGTATCAACCGGTTGAATAGGCCTACCTCCGGCGAGATTCTGATCAACGGTGAGGACATCGCTGGAATACCGATGGAGCGGTTGCGTTCCCTGCGCCGGAAGGAATTGGCGATGGTATTCCAGCATTTCGGACTGCTGCCCCATTATACTGTATTGCAAAATATCGCTTTCGGACTTGAGTTGCAAGGGGTGGAGAAGAGGGAACGTGAATTAAAGGCAGCAGAAAGCATGCGTTTGGTCGGGCTAGACGGATATGCCGACCTGATGGTCAGTGAGCTGTCTGGAGGCATGCAGCAACGAGTGGGACTGGCACGTGCTCTGGCCAACGATCCGGAAGTTCTGCTGATGGACGAGGCCTTCTCAGCGCTGGACCCGCTGATACGGGTACAGATGCAGGACGAGCTGCTGGCCTTGCAGTCAAAGATGAAAAAGACCATCGTATTTATCACACACGACTTGGAGGAGGCTGTCAAGTTGGGTGACCGTATCGCCATCATGCGTGATGGGGAGATACAGCAAACCGGCACTTCCGAGGAGATTCTGACCACCCCCGCCAATGAGTATGTGAGGTGTTTTGTAGAGAATGTGGACCGCAGTAGGATTGTCACTGCCGCCTCCATTATGGTGGACAAGCCTATGGTGGCAAGGTTGGGAAAAGAAGGGCCGGAGGTTCTGACTCGAAAGATGAGAGAACGGAAGACAACCGTGTTGCCTGTAGTGGACCCGGATGGTATACTGGTAGGTGAGGTTCGCCTGGAAGATCTTCTCTGGTTGCGTAAGGAGCATATCCTGAATATAGACTCTGTGATAAAGAAAGAGGTACATTCCGTATTAAGTGACACTGTGGTGGAGGATATACTTCCCTTGATGACGAAGACCAACTCGCCCATCTGGGTAGTTAATGAGCGACGTGAGTTTGAAGGGATGGTACCGCTCTCGTCACTCATTATTGAGGTGACGGGAAAAGACAAGAAAGAAATCAATGAAATCATTCAAAACGCAATAAAATTATGATAAAGATAGGAGAATATATAGAAATGGCCGTGGAATGGTTGACCGAGCACGGCGCATCATTTTTTGACCTGCTGAGTCTGGGAGTGGAAGGCGTTATTGACGGGATACTGTGTATCCTGCTCGAGATACCTTTTTACATAACCATCGTAACACTCACTTTCCTGGCGTTATACAAGAGTGGCAGGGAGACGGGGGGATTCACCCTCCTAGGGCTGTCACTCGTCTACGGGATGGGACTCTGGGAGGAGACCATGCAGACCCTGGCTCTGGTACTTTCCTCCACCGGTATGGCATTGCTGCTGGGAATCCCTCTGGGGATCTGGATGGCGAGCAGCGGACGCTGCAACAAAGTCCTGCAGCCGGTACTTGATTGTATGCAGACTATGCCGGCCTTTGTCTATCTGATACCGGCAGTGCTCTTTTTCGGGCTGGGAACGGTGCCGGGAGCCTTTGCCACGATCATTTTCGCCATGCCTCCGGTAGCAAGGCTCACCGCATTGGGTATCTGCCAGGTGCCGAAAAATGTGGTGGAGGCCGCCCGGTCTTTTGGAGCCACTTCTTGGCAGCTGCTCTACAAGGTACAATTACCGCTGGCGTTGCCGACTATTCTTGCCGGTGTCAACCAGACCATCATGATGTCTCTCTCTATGGTAGTGGTAGCTGCTATGATATCAGCTGGAGGTTTGGGGGAAATAGTATTGAAAGGTATCACGCAGATGAAGATTGGCATGGGATTCGAAGGAGGGATTGCCGTTGTAATACTGGCTATCGTGCTTGATCGGATCACACAGGGAATAGCACGAAAAAAATAGAAGGAGTAGAACATATAATGAAAGACAGAATGATTATGAGAAACAAAACGAAATTTTTCACAGTCTTGTTGGCTGTTACGATATTCTTCTCATGCGGTAACATTTCTGACAAGAAAATCCGTATAGCCTATGCGAACTGGGCCGAAGGGATAGCGGTCACCTATCTGGCCAAGGAGATTCTCTCGGAGCAAGGATACAGAATAGAACTTTTGAATGCGGACATAGCTCCCATATTCACTTCGTTGGCAAGAGGTAAGACAGACGTGTTCATGGACAGCTGGCTGCCGGTGACCCATGCCGATTATTTCCGGAAATACAATGGTAAACTGGAAATCCTCGGGCAGATATACGACAGTGCCCGTATCGGTCTTGTGGTGCCCGAATATGTCCCAGTCCATATGATAGAGGAGCTGGGCGGTCATACCGGACGGTTTTCCGGAGAGATCGTGGGAATTGATGCGGGTACCGGTATCATGAAATGCACGGAGAAAGCCATCCCTGAATACGGTCTGGACTACAAGCTCATGATCTCCAGCGGTCCCGCCATGACGGCCTTGCTGAAGAAGGCTATCGACAAGAAGGAATGGATCGTTGTGACCGGATGGACCCCGCACTGGATGTTTGATCGCTTCTGTCTGAGAGTGCTGGAAGATTCGAAAAACGTTTATGGGGAGGCCGAGCAAATCCATTCCATTGCCAGGAAAGGATTCAGTAAGGAGCATCCGTTCGTTGCCGCCCTTTTGGGAAACATCCATCTGTCCGATACCGAGATCAGCTCTTTGATGCGGACCATAGAGGAAACCCGTGAGACCGAGACAAGAGCTGTACGCCAGTGGATGGATAAGCATAGGGATTTGATAGACAGCTGGATTCCGGACAAGGAGAAATACAACCGATGAACATTACGCTGGAATGGATGACTTTCAATCCTTTTTTCTTCGTAAGGTGGGTGCTAACTGTCCCGCCATATTTCTGGTAATATTTTGAAAAAGAGTATATACCCTATTATTGTCTTAATGGCATACATTGTATGGATTAAAAGACTGTTTTGCGTAATTCTATGTCTAATATTCATAACAAAAACATGGTTGTATATTCATAATTTTGCATTATCAAAGTTAACATCATAAAACAAGTATGTTTTTCCTAGTAAAACTATCAGTGACAATATGAAACAAGTATGTTTTTTTTTCTTCCTGCTGTCCAGCCTGCAGACCTTCTCACAAAAGGTTGCGTTGAAAAACAACCTTGCCTATGACGCCTTGCTAACACCCAATCTTTCAGTAGAGTTCTCCCTAGGAAAGAAATGGACTCTGGACGCTCAGGTGGGTATGAATTTTTTCTTTTATGAGAATGATGCCACGGCAAATCGTTATAAGACAAGGAAATGGAGTCATTGGCTTGTACAACCGGAGGTAAGATATTGGACTTGTGAAACATTCAACGGCTTATTTTGGGGCATTCATACCCACGGAGGCCAAATGAATGTGGCGGGTATAAATATTCCTTTTATCATTCAGAACCATTCCAGAGAAATGAAAGGGCACCGTTACGAGGGATATTTTTACGGTGGTGGTGTCAGTGCAGGCTATCATTGGATACTGTCCAGCAGATTCAGTGTGGAGGCATCTTTGGGAGTGGGCTATGCACGTGTTAAATATGACAAATTCAGATGTACTTCTTGCGGGAAAAAGATAGGCAAGGGGAAAGCCGATTATCTGGGACCTACAAAGCTTGCAGTTTCGATAGTCTATATGATCAAATGAATGACGAGTCGCGTATATAAACATAAAAAACATACTTAATGAGACCGATAGATTATTATATAGGAATACTCTCTGTTATGGGATATGTATACTGCTTACCACTGGCAGGACAAGCAGGGAATAAAGTTGTCAGGGGAGGGAATCCCCGTCTGGAATATACAGATCTGAAAGTCGGACGTAGTACGGACGGGAAAGTGTTTACTGCCTCTTTCAATATAGCAGGATCTGTCAAGCGGTTGGGTGCCCAGGAGATTGTCTATATCTATCCTTCCTTGGTCTCCTCTGACGGCAAAATCAAGACTGATTTCCTTCCCTTGTGTATATCTGGAAGGAAAAGATATAAGGCCGTTATCCGTAGAGAGACTCTGGGCGGTAATCCGGATACATCAGTTCCAGTGAAGGATATCCGCAAGGCCGGAGATTTGAAGGGGACTGGAATTTCTGTTCGGGAAGCATTGCCTTTTGAGCGCTGGATGGCATCCGGATATCTCTCTCTCCGTGAGGAGATGTACGGATGCGCTGAGTGCGGCAGAGGTGTGAGTCAAACGAACATGTCGGTGACCGGGATAGATCTTTTCGAACCGGAAGACTACGAATATAATTTTTATATTCCTGAAAAGGTGGAGACAAAATGTTACGAGGAAGAGTTTGACTGTAAGGTCACTTTTAAATCTGCACGGCACGAACTTCTTCTAGGCTTCGGTAAAAACCGGGAAGAACTGGCCCGTCTGGACAGCTTTGTGTCCAGGGAACTCCGGATAAAAGGGGCTCGCCTCTGTGAGGTGCACATCACCGGGTACGCCTCTCCCGAAGGCGAATCCAGCTATAATAGACATTTGTCGGAATGCCGTACTCATGCACTTTCCTCTCATGTGTTGAGCAAGTATCCGCAGCTCAAGAGTGCTTCCGTATATAGAATAGAAGGAGCTGGCGAAGACTGGGAAGGTTTGAGAAATATCATAAAAGCATCTACTTTGGACTATAAGAATGAGGTTTTGTCTGCCATCGGGAGACATGATACGGATGTGGCCCGTGAAACGGCTATCCGTTCTCTGAATGGGGGAAAAGTCTATACTGATTTGCTATCCACGGTTTATCCTGTCCTGCGCCGCACTGTCTTCCGCATGAGCTTCGATGTACGTCCCTATATGGATGACGAACTGGAGGAAATGTTTATTACCGTTCCCGGGTGCCTGAGCTTGTACGAGATGTGTAGACTGGCACAACTGTATACTGAACAAGGAAAAAATCCGGTAAATATATATAGGAAGGCTTATGAGCAGTTTGCACCTGATCCGTTGGCGACACTTAACTATGCCAATGCGCTTTTAAAGTATGAAAAGGATGCGGACAAGGCTCTGATGATATTGGACACAATAAAGAGTGACAGCCGTTCTGTTTATCCTATGGCAATTGCCCACAATATGAAAGGTGACTGGCGGAAGGCGGAGGAATTGCTGAAAAAAGATATGGAACCTTTGGAATGAAAATTCCTTACTTGTATGATGGGGTTAACGAATGAAAAAAGCATTTAATGTATTAATAATTAAATTATTTATTTACTAAACAGTTTAAGTTATGAAAGTAAACAATTTATTTTTAGCAGGGGTTGTAGCCCTAAGTCTGGGCATGACAGCTTGTAATAATGAGGATGTCCCTCCGGTAAACAATCTGGGTGAGGGAACAACATTTGTGGGAATGTACATTTCCACCATGAAGGATGTCTCAACCAGAGCAGTGAATGACAATCAGGAAGATTACGGAGGAAGAACGGAAGAGAGTAAGCTTACAGATTTACAGCTTCTCTCAAATGTCAGCCCACAAGCATGGACGTTAGGAGAGACAGCTGATGAGACTGGCAAGTTTTGGGAAACGCAAACAGCCGGTACATTTAAGGTCGCTCCATGGAAAACGAATTCCGGCCCTCAAGCCATGGCGTTGTTGTTTAACAAGGGTGCCCTTTCCGCTGATATTGCAACAGCCGCGGATCAGACATATGGTAGTACAGCTGCCGCAGTAGACAATATTGCCGCTCTCGCCACAGACAACAAGTTTGTCATGACTTCGAGAGCTGAGCAGAAAACTATTGTTCCCGGCATTACCGAGGATGCTGCCAAAACGGGTACAAGTGAGGCTCAAAATGTATTCTCCTTTGATGTGGAGCGTATCGTGGCACAAGGATTGGTCGCGAAGGATGCTGCTTTGGAAGAAGCAACCGCAGATAAAAAAGGAACGGTTGATCTTGCCGACATCAAGTATACTGCCATCAACGGTGCCGCAAAGACATACCTTTTCCGTAACCATGCGGGAAAGCGTACAATTGGAGATGCCGATGGCCTTTACGATGGCTTTGCATCAGCCATTGATGGATATACCGATTTTAAGGCGGCCAAAGAACCGGAAGGTTCAGCTAAAGAAAATTTGATCCGTTTGGGGAATCTTCTGTCGAAGGACAATCCACAGCGGAATGATCTTGGTATGTATGCAGCTAAAGGCGTTGCAGAAAATGTTAATACTGCTAAAAATGTAGCAGGTATTTATTTTTTGGAAAATTCTGTAAAAAAGGAAGCGCTTACAGCTGAAAATAAAAATTACGGTTACTATCGTCTACCTTATGCCAAGGTTTATGTAACTTATATCCCTAATGAAGTATGGAAGCTTGATGATGATGGAAAAACATTGGTTAAAATGGATAATTATGCAAAAGGAACAACGTTCTATCGGGGAGAAGATGACGGTCTTATCTATGCCAGCAAAGAAGCCGCAAAGAAAAGTAAGTGGAGCCCGGACCAAAAAGCTTATACCTATACAAGTGGAAAATGTGCATATCGTGCGTTATGGAACCGTCAGACTATTACCGCTGATGGAAAGTCGATTGTGAACGCTGACACACGCCGTAATAATACCTATCTGTTGACAATCAAGTCTTTCCAGGGATTGGGTATGCCATGGGATCCTTCTGATCCTAAAGATCCGTATTTGCCAAAACCTGATGATAAGGATGAACCGACAAATCCGGAAAATCCGGATATCGAGAAAGAAGAGACCTACATGCGTGTCGAGGCTAAAGTGCTCCAGTGGAACCTTGTCTCACGTGATGTTATTCTTGAGTAATATTACTATTAAACAGTTGATAAATTCAGCAAACAATTTCTTACACAATTTTAGAGAGGGATGTGGATTTTTTCCCTTCCCTCTCCAATAACCTAAAAGTTTGACTTCAAACTATTAAATAATCCCAACATAAACTATATCAAATGAGATTTAGAAGCGTACATGCTGTCGCATTTATCTTGTTATCGGCTTACTGTCTTATAGGATGTGATTTTGCCGTATTTGATGACTTGGTCAGTTGTCCGCAAGGTGTCAGTTTTCATTTTTATAGGCAAACCCCTTGCGAACAATTTCCCAATTATCCGTCAGATATCAGGCAGGTCCGGGTATTTGCCTTTGATGCCAATGGCGTGCTGGTAGGCGAATTTTCCGACAAGAAAGTACTCCTTTCAGCGGATTATTCCTTGTCTGCCACATTACAGCATACTGGAAAACTTACATTTGTCGCATGGGGTGGCAGTGACCTAGAGTCTTATGATTTTTCAGATTTTCAAGAAGGCGTTACTACCAAGGGGGAAATGCGGGTCGCACTGCGGCTGAAAGACAGACGGACTACTTCAGTCCCCGGATCGCTGTATGTCGGTCTCGCCTCTGTATCGCTGGAGAACCGAGAGGATATGGGGAGTGTGTACGAGCGGGTGACTTTCAATATGCGGGAATTGACATACCGGATACACTTCACAATCAGCTTTATAGGTTCTTCTTTCCTCATGGACGAGGAATTTGTTATCAGGATAGAAGATGACAACGGTGTGTATGATTTCAACGGTCAGATCGCTCTTTGCGAACGCTTTGAGTATGTAACCCAAGCCGTACGTGACACTGGAGGGGCATTGAAAGCGGATTTCACGCTGATGAAACTGGAAGAGGGCAGGAACGCACTCGTATCCCTGATTGATAAGACAACCGGGGAGATTCTTTATACAGCAAATCTGGTGGATGACATCATTATGTTCCAGGGAGATGCGGGTGAGCCGCCGTATAGTCTAGAATGTGACCATGATTTTCCCATAACCCTGAAACTCAAATATGAGAAGGATACATGGATGCTGGTACAAGCTACTGTTCTGGATTGGAATGTCATTTCCCGTCCTATAGAATTGGAAAACTGATATCATGTCAGGATAGGTTTAAGACAAATGCTCCGTGTGATATCAGAAAGGATTTGAGATTATTAACAAAAAACGATAGATAATGAAATACGGAATTGTGATGAGGCTGTTGACGGTGGTCTGCGTAGCGATTGTACAATTGACCGGATGTTCGTCTGATGCGGAAGAGATGGAAAAAGCCATTCCAGATGTTCCCATCCGGATTGTAGCGGAAATGAATAGGGGGGCCGTTACTTCCCGGGCGGCAGAAGCTTCTGCACATTTATTTGGAGAATGGAAGGAGGACTATATTGGTGCAGAAGAATACGAGAAAACTGTCAAGCATATCCTCCTTTTTGCTTACAAGAACATCGGGAACTCCTTGGAAAAAGTCCTTTTCTATTATCCCCAAGGAACGGCCAATCCGCTGGCAGATGTAACTGGAATTGACCGTTTTGAGATGAGAGAGATGGGTGGGGTGAATGCAGGGGATTTCGATATTGTCCTGGATCTGGAGCTGACTGGTGGTAATTATACTTTTGTTTTACTGGTCAATTGCGAGTCTGGATTGAAAAAGATCCGGGAGGAACATACAATTCCTGATCCTAAACGGCTGACAGAGAAAACCGAAATTTTCACATCTGACGATCTAAAAGGAGAAAACCGGAAGTACCTTCCCATGGTAGGCCAATGCAACTTCCGCGTTCCGTACAATACGAGCGGTAATAATAGAGTAACCCTTTCACCCTGCATACTTCTGGAACGTATGCATGCCCGTGTCGAGTTTATTCTTACTACGGTTGATAACGGGGGAAACTACTTGTCTCCTTTATTGCCGTTTTCCAGAGTGACGAAACTCTCTCTGAACAATGAGACCAGCGGTTATTCCGTCCTTCCTTCCGTCGGGGAATACACCGCCACTGGGAATGGTGACCCAGATATCAGAGGAGTCAACTATATGGAAGATCCCCTATTGCTACCGGAAAGGCCCAGTTTCCATGAAGGCGCCAACGAGGGCCCCGGAGAATCCGCTTTTGTGGCCAAATGTAAAGAGAGACTGCTTCCATATACGGGAGAGGCACCTAATTATATTTATGTGGCTCCGGGGGTCTATGGTAAAGGAAAAGAGGGGGCGCTGGCCTTGGTCTTATCTATCGATTATCTGATGGAAAACCTCGATAAGCAGTATAGGATCGAGCTCTATAATCCGGATCTTTCCGAGAATGACAAGGGTTATTACAATATCCGGCGTAATACGATTTACCGTGTCTTCGCCACACTGAAAGGACCCGGAAACATGGAATATGACATAGTTGTGGACGAATGGAAGGATACGGAGGTGGCTATTCCTTGGTAACAAGGTATGACCAGTCATGCCATCACGAAGAAAAACAGTTTAAAGAATAGATACATATGAGAATCAAACATTACACTTTGATAGTCGCTTTTCTGGCGATATCTATGGGAATCCCTCTCGTGCAAGGGTGCAGTGATCCCTTCGATGAGTATGGAAACGGCGGGACAGAAATGCCTGTCAGGGACGGCTGGACGTCTGTCAGCATGTCTGTCGAAGGACTTGGTCTTCGAAATCCCCTGACACGGTCCCTTACACCGGAGGGGGAGAATTCCACGGCAGCGGAGAGGATTAGGGTACTTGTGTTTGACAAGGACAACAAGTTTTCATATGAGGCCAAAGTGACCTCCTATATTCCTTCCGGTAATCCGGCTGACAAGAAAGGCAAGGGTACCATGACCTTGTTGGCGAAAAATACTCCTTCAGGCGATACCAGTACATTCGTGATGCTGGCCAATGTCACCCGGTCAGCTAATACAGACGCAGACGGACTGGCTGGAAAGACACGGGAGGAAGTCATGCAACTTTTCACTTTCTCCATGCCGGACAAGGGGGTATGGAAAGACGGGGAGTTGCCGATGTGGGGTGTCTCGGACCCGGTCAGGGTGGATCACAGTGCCGGTGCTGTTCCCAAACTTGGAACTGTCTATCTGGTCCGTGCCGTAGCACGTGTGGACGTGGGGCTTAACTTGAGCAACATGTCGGAAGGGGCCTCTACATTCGACGAGAAAGCCGGGGGGATTGAAGGGATAACGCTGACTAAAGTGTTTTTTTATAATACCAATACGACGGGACGGGTCTCCCCGTTCGAGAACGGGATTTACTGGGATGAGGCCAATAGAAAGGCGAAACAGCCTTCTATTCCTGATCCGGCTCCGGCTGTGACAGGAAAGATTGATAGAACATCTTCCATAGTGGATGAGAAAATCTTGTTACGTGAGGTATATGTTCCGGAGGCGGTCAATGCGCCGACGGCTGCCACGCAAGGAGCCAACGGAGAAACTCTTCCTGAGAATAATACGGAAAATTACTTGAAACGTCCTTATATCGTTGTCGGACTGACCGGTGCAGATAAGAGCCGTCCTGACAAGGAAACTTTCTTCCGGATAGACTACCTGAAACGTACTGGAGCCGAGGCTGATGCGACATACGAGTACCTTCCCTTGTTGCGTAATCACCGTTATCTGGTGAATATCAAGGCTGTAGGTGGTCCGGGATTCGATACGGAAGAGGATGCTAGGAAAGGACCGGCCGCCAACATCATGTATAATGTTGTGGTATGGAATGAGTCCATGATGTCTGATGTATTGTATGACGGGCAATATATGCTGGGAGTCAGCGCTGACCATTTCACTTTTTATAGGGAGGGAGGCAGCCTAACGGCAAAAGTGCAGACTTCTTGGCCGGAGGGGTTCACGATAGAGGGACTGCCTGCATGGATCGGTTATTCTATAAAACCTTCGGATCCAGATAAGACCGCACCGACCGATGAGAAAACCGTGACCTTTACGGTCACAGAACATGTGGATGCATCCCGAATGTGGCCGGAAAAGCCGGAAGATGCCCAGGATGCGCTGAAAGCCGCTTATGTGAAGGCGGGGCGTATGAAATGGTTTCTTGGCTTTGAACAGTCTAAGGATATCAATGTCACCTTACAGATTTTTGCGGACGAGGCCTGCAGCCGGCCGCTGGAGTTTATTGAGGTCAATCAGTATGGCGAGAGCTATGGGCAGGCAGATAAGGTGATAACGAAAGACGGGCAGACGCTTACGGCAGAAGAGGCAGGTGCCAGGGTTACTTTCTATGTAAAGACAGAACCGCATGATTTGGAACCCGTTTTCCATGCTGAAGCTGCCAATCCGTTCAAGATAGAGAAAGCGGGTCAACTTGCCGGGGGAATATGGAAGTACACGGTGACGGCTCCCGACATTACAGGAAATACGGAGTATTTCGATAATTTCAATACCACTTATACTTTGACCGTCACACATGTGGGAACCGGCAAAAGTGCGTCGGGGAAACTCAGCCTCCTGCAGAAGGAATATAATGCCATCCCCTTCTTTGACAAATTCCTGCATCAGTCATTGCTGGTATCTAGTAACAGTATCTATCTGATGGATGGCAAACAGAAACAATATTATGTCAAAGCCAACAGCGAATACAAAATTGAGTTGGTTTCGGCTTTGTCTGACAACAATGCTGGTAATGTGATAGAAGACTTTATGCTTTTCTATGAGAAGGATCCTTCCCTTTCGGGAAAACCTGTGCCTTTCATAGCTGTTGACGATATGGCGTCTCCGCGTCTTTACTCCGGTAAGGCGAAATTCAAGATTTATTCCCCTGATGGTCTTTTTCCGGAAAGAGAATTTGAGTTGGAGCTGGTTTCCGGAATTGTGCAGCCTGAAGCGAATACATATATGCTTAAAGCGGGAGCAAAGCAAGGGATCTTTATTCCTGTTTCCCGGGTAAATACTGCCTATGAGTATTACAAAAAGCTTCTGGATCATGACGCTGTTTTAAGTGATAAGCAGGGACTTCCCGGTAGCAAAGAGGATTTCATGTTGAATAAGTTGGATGCAGATGATGATTGGAGAGTCAATATCGTGTGGACGGACATTAAAGAGGCTGGCGGACATAATGATATAGAAAAAGCGGGACTCAGTGAATTGTCCGAACAGGGAGGTTCCGGTCCGGGATCATATATTTATGTCAAGCCAGGGCAGACTCCGGGAAATGTGTTGATAGAAATTAAATCTGGAAAGATCAAGGGGAATCCGACACTCTGGTCCTGGCATATCTGGATTGTTGACAAGTATCCGACAGTCTTGGATGTTGCGAGTCAGGGAGGTGATGGTCCGAAAACGGTTCAATTGATGTCGCATCTGTTGGGAGCATACGAAAGGGTCCAATCACAGTATAGTGCAGATGCATATAGGGAATTTGGTATGCAATATCAATGGGGCAGGAAAGACCCGTTCCCGGCACATGATGTTCGTGTCAATAAAAACTTTTATGACGGCAGTGGCAAGCTATTTGATTTCCTTTGGGAACAGAGAGGAAATGATGTGGATTATGGAAAAACAGATGCTCAGCAAGCGAGAGGGGCTGCTCTTACGATGAAACAGAGCATCGAACATCCAAACGCTATCGTCTCTCATCAAAGTTTCTGGCTGTATGAATGTTTCCCGCATGGGTTTGTTAGTTATTTCAAAGACCGCTGGGTATTCCTGTATCCATGGAACCAGCCTTCCCAGACAGGGAATCCGGAGGATGTAGGCGGGAAAACCGTATTTGACCCTTCTCCTTACGGATTCCGGATTATGTCGCAGAAAGAGGCTGTAACTTTGAGGTTTGCATATTATTATGCAAGTCGTTCCGGCCTTAACACACCGCTGCCTGGAAGTATTTATGACGGCAGTTTTACAGATGGCAAGTCTGGGGGTAATGAAGTCATTTTCGCCGTGGCACAAGCCAGAAGCGATACTCATGCAGGGCGTTATCTGCTTAATTCCACTGGAGGTCCTGCCGGTTGGGCGCCTACTTCTAATACAAGCGCTGTTTACAGGCGTTGCATGACTTATTCCGTACGTCCAGTCGTCGATCCAGATGTAAAGGATGATTATGAGAAATATTTACCCCAATAAGTTATATCCCGTGCAGACGAAAACTTGCACGGGACATAAAAAATGACAAGAAAGTTTCTCATATACTTTTGTTTTGAGACATTCCGGTGTTTTTTGTATAAGCCACATATTCATGATGTGGAAGTTGCGAGAGTCTTGTTTCGTATTACTTTTATATAGTATTGGGAGGGACTCAAATATATATCATGATGAATCCTATTTTAGTGACCTGTATGTAAACCTTTATATCTAAGGGATTGTCAAAATCAGAGGTTGATTGATTAATCAGCATACATCTTGTATGTTAAATTTGTCTGTTTCAATTAATAAATTGTCCATTTTGTTAAAAACAGACGTGCTTTAATTTTTGTTGTAATAAAAAACAAAAAACATGAAATTGCTATATCTGAATGAACATTTATCTTGCCTGAATTACCAGATGAATTCGGACGTGGGATTTTCTTGTCAGCAGCTGGAGGAGAATGAGGTATATCGGATTGATAACAGCAGGTCATCATGTACTCTTTTTATGATTGAAGGGGAGGTGATTTTTGATTTGGGTAAATATAAAGGTTTGCGGATTTTACAAAACCAGATGGTGTTTATTCCGCAAAGCATAGGAACCCGGATGAAGTCTATAATCGGTTCGAGATGCATGCTTTTATTTTGGGACAAGAATGTGAGTGTGTGCGACAAATTGTTTTTGGGCTCGTTGTCTGTCAGAGGTAAGGAGCAAACGGCTGATAATTTTATTCTTCCCATCAGGAAACCTCTTGTTAAAGTACTGAATTCTGTTGGAACGTATCTGGAGGCAAGGCTGCTTTGCAAACATATGCATTTGCTGAAACAGCAGGAGCTGCTCTTGGTGCTGAAGGGCTTCTATACAAAGAAAGAACTATCGGCGTTTTTTTCCGCATCGACTGGTATTCGGCGGCATTTTGAGAAATTTGTTATGGAGAACTATAAGAGGGTGAACTCTGTCAAGGAATTCGCTGATTTATATTATGTTTCCGAGCGTTCCTTCAGCAGAAAATTTCACTCCAGCTTCGGGGAAAGTCCCTATAAATGGATGCAGAGGAAAAAGGCAGAACAGATGTTGGACATGATTAGTGATCCGGAACTTTCCTTTCAGGAAATATCCGATAAGTTAGGTTTTAGCTCGCCCTCCCAGTTTACGGCATACTGCCGGAGAATATACGGGATATCCCCTTCCAAGTTGAGAGAAAAAAATAAAGAGGAGTTCTATAAATTAAAATATTGTAGTACAGTTGTTTATATGGTTCCAAGAGCGTAAATTTGCAGAAAATAAGAATTTTATAATGAACAAGTTATCCCGATACCGTAAGCTTCGTTATAATCAACTATTTGAGTCAGAGAATCGTGAATTGCGTTTGAATGAAATGGGCAATCCTCTTGAAGTGTTGTCTCAGTATGTTGATTTTGAGATCTTTCGTCCTACTCTTGAATCAGCCCTTTTTACCGGAGAGCGCAAAAGTAATGCCGGTCGTCCGCCGATAGACTGTGTGCTGATGTTCAAGGTCTTGTTTCTTCAGCGTTATTATGGTTTGAGTGACCATCAGATAGAGTATCAGATAGTTGACCGTACGAGTTTCCGCAAGTTTCTTGGTATTGAATGTGTTGACGATGTTCCTGACGAGAAGACGGTGTGGAAGTATCGCGAACTCCTGACAAATACAGGCGTTTATGACAAGCTTTTTTCGGAATTTCATAGTTTCATGGAAAGTAAGGGTCTGCAATTCAATGAGGGTCGCATCATTGATGCCAGTTTTGTTATTGCCCCTCGCCAACGTAACACCCGTGATGAAAATGAGCAGATAAAACAGGGAGCGGGTAATAAGTTGTGGAATGACAATCCCCACAAGAAGTGCCACAAGGATGTAGATGCCCGCTGGACAAAGAAGCGTGATGAGACTTTTTACGGCTACAAGCAGCATACTAAAGTTGAGAAACGCAATAAGATCATACTTTCTTATGATACCACGTCGGCAGAAGTGCATGATTCCAAAGGCTTTGAAGGACTGCTGGATGAAAAAGACGAAGGCAAGGACTTGTATTTGGACGCCGGTTATGTCGGACAAGAGGAGATTGTAAAACAGCATAAGATGAATCCGATAATTTGCGAAAAGGGCTACCGTAACCGTCCGCTTACCAAGGAGCAGAAATCAGACAATAGGAAAAAATCCAAGACACGTTGCCTTGTCGAGCATGTATTCGGGTTTGAGGAACAAACCATGCGTGGACTTGTGGTGCGTACAGTAGGGCTTATTCGTGCTAAAGCCAATGTAGCACTCACCAGTCTTGTGTATAACATCAGTCGTTACACGCAAATAATCAGGCTGAAACCTGAGTTGTTGGGGTGAATTATGCCTGCACATCCAATTTTTACAACAAACACAAGTTAATTATTGTAAAAATTGGGGGGGGTAGAAAATATTCGCTAAATTTGAAAGACTAAAGCTCACAAATTGGGCAGTTAAAGAGTTCTGCTGTCTGATACAAGAGGATAAATTGAATTGATAGAACTCACCTAAAGAATAAACAGATTTTTATAATTGCATTATAACGGAGGAATTATGGAATATTCGAATGCAGATCTGTCCGTTGGGCAAACAGATCTTTCTTATGTGGAATTACCGAAGATCTGTATATCTGTCTACAAGGAGATTGTTAAGGAAATGGCAGAAGTGATAAAGGATGCTCGGATTCGAGATATTTTTTACTCCCTTTCTATCGGGGGAGACGTATCGGCTGTCTCCAGGAGAACAAATATTTCTCCCAGAAATCTGGCATATATGTATAAGAAAGCGGGTAGGCAGGTTCGCTTGGAATGGAAGCCCTATTCTGAATGGAAAAAGGAATTGGACCGTTTATATATCAGATGCCGGAATTATGAGGCTTTGCTGGCACATTCCCAAGAGGATGCTGGACAGAATTTAAAGAATGTAGTGATAGTTGTAAGGGAACAGGATGTTCCATCGGAATATGTGCACCTGCTGGCTACACCTTTAGGAAATCTGGATATAAATTTCAGGACTTTACGTGCACTTAGAAAATACAATATCTGCCAACTTGAGGATCTTTTACGGTTTATAAAATATAATGGGTTTGATGCGCTGTGCAGACTTCCTGGTATGGGAACCAAATCCGTAGGACAGTTGTATAAAATTTTAAAAGAGAAAGGTATTTTGGAAGATAAGGAGACTTGCACTCTATTTCCCTATCTTTTTGTGTAGGATATATGGGAAATAAGATATTCATGCTTGAAAAGAATGGATATTCTATCAATCACCGTTTATCAGAATTGGAACAGACGGTAGCTAATTATTCAAAGAAGAATGATTCCTTTGTGTGTACCTCGTTGCTGTTGGTTGAAGGGTATCTTCTTCAACGTCCAGATTTTCGATTCTTACACATTCGCCACGGGTTTGATCAAGTTTGTTAAAGAGTTTTTTGTTCGCATTGACAACTACATTGATAAGGTTCATATTGAGTAAACGGTAACCGGGAGTAACGGCCACCATCTACACGTAACGTATTACTCCGCAGTTCCAGCCTAATGTTTATACAACACGCGCAATACTATCATTGATGAAATTTTTATTGGCTATGTACTGCGCTCCTCATCTTTTATGCAAATTAAGTATAACAACCTCTATCTCATTGTCTTTTTCGGTGTCCGTTTTGCCCAGCCTTCTTCACTGAAGTCAGGTTCTGGGTTCTTGAAGTCATTGCTGCCTTGAAAGAACTGTTTCCAATCGTCTTTTTTGCCACGGGCTTTGGTATAACCGCGTTCCTCGCGGCTGGGCTTGCCTTTCTTCTTGTCGTTTGCAGGGTTTTCGGCTCTGTCTCTACGTCTGCTGGCAGCATCGTTCCGTTTGCCGTCTTCCTTGTTGCTGCGCTTCTTGCCGTCGGAATCTTTTTTTCCATAGCTTCCGGCTGTACCCGTGCGTCTGCCTTTCGGGACATTCTTACCTTCGTCTCCGGCAATCTCTACAGATACTTTGCGACCGTTCCAGTTGGTACGGTTCAAGGCTTTCATTACATTGTTGGCTTCTTTTTCCTCTACTTCGAAGAAAGAGAATTTCTGCATCAAGTCGATGCGTCCTAGCTCAATGCGTCCACGGGTGTTTTTGTTCAGCAGGCTGATAAGCTCACTGGGAAAAAAGTTGTCCATTTTGCCCAGATTTATGAATAGGCGTTTGTAGCCCGGTTCGGCTTGATGATTGCCACTGCTTCGGTGTTCACTCCGCTCACCGTTTCTTGTTCCGCGTTCACTGCCGGTTGCTGTCTCTATCTCTTCACGGTCGCGGTAGTAGTCTAGAAAACGGTTGAATTCATGCGAAACCATCCGCTTAATCAAATCTTCCTTACTTAGCCAGTCCAGCTTGCGGTAGATATCAGTCATAAAGTCAGCGATTTCCTCCTCGTTTACTTTCACTTTTTCAAGGTCGTCTATCACTTTGAGCAGTTGTTTTTCGCATATCTGTTTGCCGGTAGGCATTTCGCCTGCAATGAATTTCTTGCCGATGATGCGCTCAATCTCGCGCATCTTGCCTTTCTCGCGCAGGTTGATAATGGCGATGGAAGTCCCGGTTTTTCCAGCACGTCCCGTACGGCCGCTGCGGTGGGTATAACTTTCGGTGTCATCGGGCAATCCGTAGTTGATGACGTGGGTTAGGTCGTCCACATCGAGGCCGCGTGCGGCAACGTCCGTGGCAACCAGCAGTTGTAGGTTGCGGATGCGGAACTTCTGCATCACGGCGTCACGCTGCGCTTGACTCAGTTCGCCGTGCAGCGAGTCGGCATTATAGCCTTCCTGCATCAACTTGTCAGCTATTTCCTGCGTTTCTTTGCGGGTACGGCAGAAGATGATGCCGTATATCTGCGGATAGTAGTCCACAATACGCTTCAGGGCAGCATACTTGTCTTTGGCATGTACACAGAAGACTACGTGTTTCACGTTGCTGGTGCTTTCATTTTTGCGCCCGATGGTGATTTCTTTGGCATCGCGCAGGTACTTCTTGGAAATGCGTGCGATTTCCGGGCTCATGGTAGCGGAGAACAGCAAGGTATTGCGCTCTTGCGGAACGTCGGCAAGAATAGCGTTGATGCTGTCCGTGAATCCCATGTTCAGCATTTCGTCCGCTTCGTCCATAACCACGTTCTGTATGGTGGCGAGGGACACGGTTTTGCGTTCCATCAGATCCAGCAGTCGTCCTGGTGTGGCTACGATGATGTGTACACCCCGTTTCAGGGCACGTATCTGGCTTTCAATGGACGAACCGCCATATACGGGCAATACCCGTAAGCCATCAATGTATTTGGAGTAATCGTTCAAATCGCCGGCTATCTGCAAACAAAGTTCACGGGTAGGGCAGGGAATAAGTGATTGGGGAATTCGGTTGTTGACGTTAATCTTCTGTATGAGCGGCAGACCGAACGCTGCGGTTTTTCCTGTTCCAGTTTGTGCCAGTGCTACTACATCATTGTTTTCTCCTAAAAGGTATGGAATTACTTCCTCTTGTACCGGCATGGGCTGCTCGTAACCCATTTCTTCGATGGCGCGGCGTATCTCCGGCGACACACCGAGCTCTTCAAATGTCTTCATTAAATCTTTTGTATATCTTTATATTTCGGACGCAAAGATAGTGCTTTTCAATGGATATTTGATAATTGATGGTTGATAATTATGTAATTACATGATAAAATCGTTTTTTATTGACTACTGATTATCCATTATGCATTGTCAATTATCTACTAAAAGAATGTCTTGTAGTCTCTTTCTTTCTTCTTTCGTCAGGCCGATGCCTCTTTGCAGGTAGGTGTCGGTATCTCCATACCTTCGTTCCATTTCTTCGATGGCGGCATTTAGGAAATCTGCGCGTGCTGAGAATATGGTGGTGATAGCCTCTTGCGAACGTGCCGGAAGCTGGTAAGCGTACCGAGAGGCAGCCGGGATGTTGAAGTAGTCGTTGCTGAGGCGGTAGTCTTCCATGATGATGTCTTCGCCCACTCCAAGGGAGGCAAGCACAAGCGCCGATACAATGCCTGTGCGCCCTTTGCCTGAAGAGCAATGGATTATGAGGGGATAATTGTTCTTATCCAGTAGGATATCGAAAATCTGACGGTATTCTTTAGTATAGTTGCTGATGAGCTCGCGGTTCATTCGCTCCACTATCCGGTGGACGGTATCACTCTTGATTGTCCGCTCCTGCACACCTTTCAGGATATGCTCCATATCACCAGTAGGAATAGGGATGTGCACCACTTTGAATTCTTGCTGCAAGGGGCTTTGTCTGTGTGCTTCATCGAATGAGCGCAGGTCGATGATAGTCCTTATTCCTATATTCTTGAGCTCCTTGCGCGAGCACGGTTCCAATTTGTCTATTTCGGCAGAGCGATATAGCATGCCCCAATGTACTTTCTTTTGGGTAGGATAGGACGTATAGCCTCCCAAGTCGCGGAAGTTCTGTATGCCGGGGATATTGATGTTGCGGGTGGCAATCTTTACCCGGTATTTGTCACCGAATACAAGCATGTAGTAGTATCGCTGTGTAGGGTCGGTAGTGATGACGGTCATCTTCAGATCGGAGATGTTGGCAATGGCAATAGGAACGTCTTCGGGGATGTCCTCCGGGTTAGTCGAGGCATATACTTTAACATTCCCTTTGATAAGAGGGGCCATTTCCCATTTCACAATGCAGTTGCCCACATTGTTTTCTTCGCATACAACGGAAATGTGAGGGGCAGTGCCGCTACAAGAAGGGAGCAGCACTGCCAAAACAAGCAAGTTCAATAAATTCCTATACATAATTCGTAACCTCTCTGATGTCGTTAATCACAAATATATGTAATTTATCCACAGAGGGTAACGTCAATGTCAGGCTTTTATATTTCTTTTTTGAACTTTAAAATTATCTGTGCTTCTCTGCAAATTCCTTTGAAACGGAGTTGTTGAAACTTTTGCATACCTCAGCGGCAAACTCAATGCCGCATTGGATAACTTGGTCCCAAGTAGCTTCGTCCATGGTATCGAGGTCCTTGTAGCGTACATTATGTTTCAGCAGCCCGAAGATGATGCCTGCGTTGAAATTATCTCCTGCACCGATGGTACTGACCGCTTCTAACGGAGGAATGGAATATTCCTTGGAAATCGTGTCGGTGCGCAATGATACCTGCTCTGCGCCGGCAGTACAGAGGAAGTTACGGCAGTAGAACTTTACTTTGTCTTTGTATATCTTGTCAGCCTCCTGCAGGCCCCACATATAGAAGAAATCCTCTTGCGAGCCGCGTACAATGTTGGCGTATTCTAGATTTTCGATGATGGTGGGAGCCAGCTTGATGGCCTCCTCTTTATGGGACGAACGGAAATTGGGGTCGTAATAGATAATGGCATGCATGTCGTGTGCGCGTTCCAGCAGTTCTAATACTTTGTCGCGCAATACGGGGTTTAAGGCATAATAAGACCCTATTATAACGATGTCGTCCTCTTGAATTTGTGGATACTCTATATCTAATCGTTGTTTGGGGTAATCTTTATAGAAGATGTATTCCGCATCACTCCGGTCGTTAAGGAAAGCGAGTGATACGGGGGATTTCCCGTCAGGGAAGACATTAACATGGTCTGTGGGGATATTGTTCTCGCGCATGAAGTTGAGTATGATATTGCCCACGTGATCATTGCCTGTTTCACTGATAAAGCAAATGGGAACGCCGATACGTCCCAGCGAGACGATGCCGTTGAATACTGAACCGCCTGGGACAGCTACTGTGGGCTGTTCGCCACGGAATATGATGTCTAGTATGGTTTCTCCGATACCTATTACTTTACGCATAGCGATCTTGATTTTTCTCCGAGGTAACCACCGTGATGGCGCTTGGAGTAGTCTTCAATGGTGAATCCAGTTTCTTTCATGGTCTGTACAACCAAAATGTCACCGATGACGGTCATGGCAGTGGTTGAAGTCGTGGGCGTCATGCCCAATACGCATACTTCTTGGGGGTTCCCGGTGCTGAGGCATACATCGGATTCGTGTGCCAGGGGGCTATCAGGGTTTCCGGTGATGACGATAAACTTCAGTTCCGGACTTAGGTTATGTGCCAACTGTGTCAGCTCCACGATTTCACGAGTTTTGCCCGAATTGGAGATGAGTAGCAACAGATCATTCCCCTGAAGGATGCCGAGGTCACCGTGCTGTGCTTCGCTGGGGTGCAGGAAAACGGACGGAATACCGGTGGAGCAGAAGGTAGTAGCGATGTTCATGGCTATTTGTCCGGCCTTGCCCATACCCGAAGTTACCAGTTTCCCTTTTTTGCGGTGCACTTGTTCTACGATGAGTTCTACAGCTCTTTCATAAGCGTCCGTCACTGGAATGTTCAGTACGGCTTGTGCCTCTTTCTGCAAAAGCTCTTGAATGGATGCAATCATACTCTTAATGTATTTAATGTGCTAATATGCTAATGTGCTAATTGGCTGCGCTGTGATGCCGCATGGTCATTGGCATATTAGCACATTAATCACATTAGCACATTATAGCAATATGCAAATATCTGCAATTTTCTATAAACGGCAATAAGTTTTATTGTATTTTTGTCGCCTCAAATAGTTTGAAACGTCAGAATGAAGAAGTTAAAAGAGAATTTACCGTCGGCTTTCAACCAACATATCTTGTCCAACGGCTTGCGCATCATTCATGAACCTTCAGTCTCCAAGGTGGCTTATTGTGGTTTTGCTGTAGATGCGGGTACGCGCGATGAGCTTGAAAACGAGCAAGGTATGGCGCATTTTGTGGAGCACCTTATATTTAAAGGTACCGCCAAGCGTAAGGCATGGCATATCCTGAACCGTATGGAGAATGTGGGCGGAGACCTTAACGCCTACACCAACAAGGAAGAGACGGTGATTTACTCTGCTTTCCTGACCGAGCATTTCGGCCGTGCCTTCGAATTGTTAACGGATATTGTATTCCACTCCACTTTCCCGCAACGCGAAATCGAGAAGGAGACGGAGGTGATTATCGACGAGATACAATCCTACGAAGACAACCCTTCCGAGCTCATCTTCGATGATTTCGAAGACTTGATATTCAGAGGGCATCCCCTGGGACGCAACATTCTGGGCAATCCCGGGCAACTGAAGCTGTTTCGCAGTGAGGATGCCGCTGCATTCACTTCTCGCTTCTACCATCCCGGCAATATGGTCTTTTTTGTTCTGGGCAATCTGGACTTTAGGCAGGTGGTGCGCTGGGCGGAAAAACTCCTCGCGGATATACCTGCCATGGCAGTGGACAACCGCCGTATGCCACCGCCCCTCTATGTACCCGGGCATCTTGTAATGCATAAGGATACCCATCAGGCACATGTCATGATTGGCAGCCGGGGATATAATGCATATGATGACAAGCGTACCGCACTCTATCTGCTGAACAATATTTTGGGTGGCCCGGGCATGAACAGCCGATTGAACGTTTCTCTCCGTGAACGTCGTGGGCTGGTCTATAACGTAGAATCCAACTTGACTTCCTATACCGATACGGGAACTTTCTGCATCTACTTCGGTTGCGACCCTGCAGATTTGGACTACTGCACCCGCCTGGTATATAAGGAATTGAAACGCTTGCGTGATGTCCGGATGACTTCCTCGCAGCTTGCGGCTGCCAAGAAGCAACTTATCGGACAAATCGGTGTAGCTTCGGATAATAATGAGAACAATGCGTTGGGCATGGGCAAGACTTTCCTGCATTATAATAAATGCGAAACTTCCGAAGCCGTGTTCCATCGCATTGAACAGCTCACTTCGGAAGCTCTGTTGGAGGTGGCAAACGAGATGTTTGCCGAGGACTATCTTTCGACGCTCATTTATCGCTGATCGCTTTTTTTATTTGAAAACCTGCAACATAGGACGTCTTATCCATACTTGTGGCTGTTTCAGTCCGAGGATGTGGACAATGGTGGAGGCAACGTCATACTGCATCATGCTTTCGTGGAATTCGCCTCCTTTCTTAATGTTCTTTCCGGAGCCTGCATTTCCTGCATGGTCTTGTCGCCATGGCCGTTTTCAATGTCTCCGTGGTTGGCAGTAACGATGAAGATGGTAGGAAATATGCCATGATGGTTCAATACACGTGACTGAAGCTCGGGAGTCTTAGAGCCCCATTGTAGGCACCCCAGCCATCAAGACCGATGAAAACTACGTGTTTGGCTCTTCACTTAGCATTGCAGGGAACAGAAAAGAGGTATACCGCTGTCGGAGTGATGAGTAATGTAAAAGTCAGTTTCTTCATGTTTTCTTTAGTTTTTATTTATTCTTTTCCAGTCGTTGCATGCTGAATTCACAGCCGCAATACTGCTGGTTATAGAAATCATACTCTTTCAGCAGTTGGTTGCGTCGCTCCTGGAGCCCGCCTTTCCGCCAATTCTGTTCCCAGAAGAGGGTATCCGGATAGAGCGCGGCGGCACGGCGTCCGGCTTCATTGATTTGCTCCAGGCTTTTCCAGCGCGAAGAGGCGAGGGTAGTGGTGAATACGGAGAAACCATGCTCGGAGGCGTAGCGGGCTGTCTCTGTCAGGCGCAGTGTGAAGCACTTTAGGCATCGGCTGCCACGTTCCGGCTCGTTTTCCAGTCCTTTTATAGTGTGCAGCCAGTGTGCATAGTCGTAGTCCGCGTCGATGAAATCGAGGTTTTTGGAGGTTACGAAGCGGATAGCCTCCTCTTTCCTTATCTCATATTCCGCCTGCGGATAGATGTTGGGATTGCAGTAGAATACGGTGGGGCGTATGCCGTTTTCCAGCATGCACTCGATGATGGCAGAGGAGCAAGGTGCGCAGCACGAATGCAGCAGCACCTTGTCTTCACCGTTGGGTGTTTGGACTTTCAACATTATACTTTCAGTTTAATTTTTACTTTCACCAGCAAGCCGGTCAGCCCGACAATGACAAGCGAGAACACGAGGGACTTGATCAGTCCCGGCACGCCGCTTCCCAATGCTTCGGGATAGTGCAGATGCAGCAGTTGCTGGACAGCATACCAGATGTAAGGAATAATATAGCAGGTCAGCGTTGCCGTACCTGCAGGTTTGATGATATCGAACCAGTTGGTCTTGCCTTTCACGTCCGTCAGCCAGTAGAAGAAGCCGAACAGCGGGAAGAACATGGCGAGGCAGTAGAACAACCATGTCGGCGTGGCTTGTATTTTGGATATAATCCAGAACGGGTGTGAGACGAGGGCAAGGACAAGCATTCCTACGCCGAGGGCACAAAGCATGCCGATGAATCGTCCCGGCCGTTCCCGGTCGGCATAGCGCTGCATGAGCAGGGAGGTCAATACGCCGGACATACCGAAGGCATGCAGTGTCCAGTCACTCGGGATAAAGGGAAGCAGGATAATCCGGCTGCCGTACTCTCCCGGTATCAGGTCTGAATGGCTGATTACGGCAAGCAATACGACCACGAACCAGGCAATGGCATTCTTCCGCAGGTTCTCCCGAGTGAATAGATAGATGCCTGCACATACCGCATACGTCCAGCCGATAAGTCCGAGGATGCCCCACCAGCTTATCTGGAACGGTTTCCCGTTCATGTCCTTGTAGATGACGAGGAAGGCAAGCAGTAGCACGCCTGCTGTTTTCATTGCGGTGAAAAGGGTCTTTTTCGTTCCTTCCGCTTTGGGATATACCCCCCAGGTGAGGAAGAAACCGATGACCATCAGGATGGAGAACCATTGGTGCGATAGACCGCCTTCGATGCCTCCGCTGTTCAGTGAAAACAGTCCCATGGCAATCAGCGCCACTGTCCGCCAGAAGATATGGGCCACGACTTGCAGGGTGTTGTCTCCTTTTTTGTACCGGTTTTGTATGGCAAAGGATACGGACATGCCCATACAGAAAAGGAAAGCGGGGAAGATGGTGTCGGAGAATCCCATCATGTCTTCGTCCATCCTGGCATGCATCAGCCAGTGGGGCACGTTTTTCAGTCCGGGAATGTCGTTGACAAAGAGCATGAGGAACATGGTGAGTGCGCGGAATACGTCTACCGCGGCAATCCGTTGGAGTGTTAAGCTTTTCATGATAGATAATTTGTTTGGGGGTTTTGAACGCAAATATAGGAAACTATTCTTTCCGATGCTACTGCTTTGCAGGATTTCTTGCTATATTTGCATGAACTTTATGGTCATGGAAAGGAGATTGTTCATTTTTTGTTTTCTTGCCGTCGTGGTATGGCAAAGTGTGGCTTTGGCTGCCGGCACGTCGTCTTTCACTGCACTGACGGCTTCTTTGGATGAGGCTATCGAGGCGCATCGGCACTATGTCGCCGTGCGTGAAGGGCGCATTGCCCGGCTGAAGCGCCAATTGCTGGATGCCGACACCGCCAATCTCTCTTTTTTTCGATGGAATGGGGAAATTTATAAGGAGTACAAGGCATATATCTGCGACTCTGCCATCCATTATCTTCGTGTCAATCTGGATTGGGCAGAACGCTATGGCCAACGGAATGCAGCACTCGAAACAAGGCTGGAGCTTGCCCACCTGATGGCTTCGGCAGGTATGTACGAGGAGGCTGCCGAACTCTTGAGGCAGACGGACAAAGCTTCCCTTCCCTCCCATCTGCTGCCGGACTATTACAATGCCTGTCATAAACTTTACACAGAACTGAGTTTCTATACGCTGGACGATTCTTTCAAGAAGCATTATCAGGCTTTGGCTACCCATTATGACGATTCTTTGATGCAGGTACTTCTGCCTTCATCCCCCCTCTATCTGGAACGAAGAGAGGCGCGGGAGGCCGCTGCAGGCCATCCGGACGAAGCCTTGAGCATCAATGATACGCGTCTGGCACATGCCAAGCCCAATACTCCCGAATATGCGCTGGTGACCTATCAGCGCTCATTGCTCTACCGCCGGCTCGGGAACCGGGAGGAGGAGAAGCGCTATCTGGCTTTGTCGGCACTGACCGATATTCGCCTGAGCATCACAGACCATGCCTCACTCTGGAACCTGGCGGAACTTCTTTATGAGGAAGGGGATATGGAGCATGCCTACCGTTACATCCGTTTCTCGTGGGACGAAACCAACCGATACAACGCCCGTAGCCGCAGCCTCCAGACTGCCGGCATCCTTTCACTGATAGACCTCACTTATCAGGCCATGCGCGAGAAGCAGAATGACCGGCTCCGGCTGTACCTCTGGCTCATCAGCACTTTGATTGTGCTGTTGGTGGTGGCAGTGGGCTTTATCTACCGGCAGATGCAGCGACTCTCTGCCGCACGGAACAAACTGGAGCATGCCAACGAGCAACTGCAACTCTCAAACAACATCAAGGAGGAGTATGTGGGCCGTTTCATGAATCTCTGCTCCGTTTATATCAACCGGCTGGATACCTACCGGCGGATGGTCAACAAGAAAATCTCTGCCGGGCAGATGGAAGAGCTGCTGAAGATGGTGCGTTCCCGTGAGGTGCTGGACACCGGACTGAAGGAACTCTATGATAACTTTGATACTGCCTTCTTGCACCTTTTCCCCGATTTTGTCGATAAATTCAATGACTTGCTGCAGCCCGAAGAACGCATCGTGCTCCGTAAAGGCGAGTTGCTAAATACGGAACTCCGCATTTTCGCCTTGATTCGTCTGGGCATCGACGACAGTTCGCAGATTGCAGAATTCCTCCGTTATTCCGTAAACACCATCTATAATTACCGTGCCAAAGTGAAGAACAAGGCCCGCATTTCGCGCGAGGACTTTGAAATACGGCTGATGCAGATACGCTGACAATACGTCAAACCGGCTTTTTGAATCCACTTTCTGCCTTTCTCTTCTTCTACTTATATTTCTGATTATTAGTTGTTTGTTTGTTTGTGCTTCTTTACTTCTTCCACCTATTCCCGATTCGCCGGTACGAGGTGTTCTTATCTTTCCTAACTTTGGGGAAGTAAAAGCGAATATCGCAACTAATACCATAACCAAAATTATTGCCATGAAACATTTATTAGCGACAAGCATTTCCATCGCCTTGCTGTCTTTGGGCCTTGCGGGATGCGGTGAGAAACAAGCGACAAAAGAAGTAACTTCGGATGCATTCGTAACCATTCAGGGTCAGGACTTGATAAAGCCCGACGGTACCAAACTCTTCATCATGGGTACCAACCTGGGTAACTGGCTGAATCCGGAAGGATACATGTTCAAGTTCAACAAGACCAATTCCGCTCGTTTCATCAATGAGATGTTCTGCCAGCTGGTGGGACCGGACTTTACGGCCGACTTCTGGAAAGCATTCAAGGACAATTATGTAACGCGCGAGGACATCCGCTTCATCAAGGAGCAGGGTGCCAACACCATCCGCCTGCCTTTCCATTACAAAATGTTTACGGACGAGGACTATATGGGGCTGACTGCCGACCAAGACGGCTTTGCCCGCGTGGATAGCCTGGTAGAGTGGTGCCGCGAATCGGACTTGTACCTCATCCTCGACATGCATGACGCCCCCGGCGGACAGACGGGCGACAACATCGACGACAGCTACGGCTATCCCTGGCTGTTCGACAGCGAAGTCAGCCAGCAACTTTACTGTGACATCTGGCGCCGGATAGCCGACCACTACAAGAACGAACCGGTCATCCTCGGTTACGAACTCTTCAACGAGCCCATTGCCCCTTACTTCGAGAACATGGAGGAGCTCAACGGCAAGCTGGAAGATGTATATAAGAAAGGTGTAGCCGCCATCCGCGAGGTGGACAGCAACCACATCATCCTGCTGGGCGGTTCGCAATGGAACGGTAATTTCAAGCCTTTCAAGGACTCCAAGTTCGACGACAAGATAATGTACACCTGCCACCGTTACGGAGGCGAACCTACCCAAGCTGCCATCCAGACGATTATCAACTTCCGCGACAGTGTGAACCTGCCCATGTACATGGGTGAGATAGGCCACAATACGGACGAATGGCAGGCCGCTTTCTGCCAGACGATGCGCGAGAACAACATCGGCTATACCTTCTGGCCCTACAAGAAGATGGACGGTTCTTCTTTCGTCGGCATCACTCCGCCGGAGAACTGGGCAAACATCGTGTATTTCTCCGAAGCACCGCGTGCCACGTACAAGGAAATCCGTGAGGCACGTCCCGCGCAGGCCATGTCCCGCAAGGCGATGATGGACTTTATCGAGGCATGCAAACTGAAGAATTGTGTGGTTCAGGAGGGTTATATCCGGTCATTGGGAATGAAGTAGCGGGTACTGCCTCGCTGCAAACAGTACGTATCAAGTCCCAGAGGATGAGATGCCGGGACTTAGCATGAAAGAGGTAGGGACTGAGCTGTACACACCATAGGACTGAGAACCCAAAACATCCGGATGTTTTAAGGCAAAACATGGGGATGTATTGGGATAAAACATCCGGGTGTTTTGGGGTAAAACATGGGGATGTTTTGGACAACAACATCCGGATGTTATAGATACTCACTATACGACTGTAAGGATTTCAGTTCCTATGTGTGGGGGGATAAGTCATATTCCCTTGTCTGCTGGGGATTGTCAATAGTACGGACTGATTATGAGTACTTACTTAAATTATATAACAACTTAAATTGTACAACAATGAAAAAAGTATTATTCGGTTTGGTTCTGGCTGCTGTCGCGCTGCCTCTTTCAGCCCAGCAGAAGCCCGTCTATCTGGACGCAAGCAAACCTATTGAAGAAAGAGTGGAAGACGCTTTGAGCCGTCTGACCCTGGAAGAGAAAGTGAAGTTGACTCATGCGCAAAGCAAGTTCAGCAGTGCGGGTGTACCCCGTCTGGGCATTCCCGATGTATGGACGGATGACGGCCCTCACGGTATACGTCCCGATGTGTTGTGGGACGAGTGGGAACAAGCCGGATGCACCAATGACTCCTGTGTGGCTTTCCCTGCCTTGACTTGTCTGGCAGCAACCTGGAACCCCGAAATGTCTCTCCTTTACGGACAGAGTATCGGTGAAGAGGCGCGCTACCGCAACAAATCGGTCTTGCTGGGCCCTGGTATCAATATCTACCGTACACCGCTCAACGGACGCAACTTTGAGTATATGGGTGAGGACCCTTATCTGGCCGGAAAGATGGTAGTGCCCTATATCCGGGGCGTGCAGCAGAATGGTGTGGCTGCCTGCGTGAAACACTTTGCCTTGAACAACCACGAAGTGAACCGTCACACCACCAATGTCATCGTGGACGACCGCGCCCTTTATGAAATCTATCTGCCTGCCTTCAAGATGGCTGTGCAGGAAGGTGGAGCGTGGAGCATCATGGGTGCCTACAACCTTTACAAAGGCCAACATCTTTGCCACAACCAATACACATTAAACGATATATTGAAGGGCGAATGGGGATTCGACGGCGTAGTCATTTCCGACTGGGGCGGCACGCACGATACTCGGCAAGCCATTACCAATGGGCTGGATATGGAATTCGGCAGTTGGACTAACGGACTTTCAAATGGTGCCAGCAATGCATACGACAATTATTATCTGGCGAATCCCTACCTGAACCTCATACGCGAAGGCAAGGTCGGTACTAAGGAGCTGGACGACAAGGTACGCCGCATTCTGCGCCTTATCTTCCGTACGGTGATGAATCCCGACCGTCCGTGGGGAAGTATGCTTTCTCCGGAGCATTACGAGGCTGCCCGCCGCATCGGCGAGGAGGGCATCGTACTGTTGCAGAACAAAGGCAATGTGCTCCCGATAGATTTGGACCAGACTAAAAAGATTCTGGTAGTGGGCGAAAATGCTATCAAGATGATGACTGTAGGTGGTGGCAGTTCTTCGCTGAAGGTGCAGCGTGAGCTTTCTCCGTTGGACGGTATCAAGCAACGTGTGGCTGGCAAGGCTGAAGTGGTGTATGCTCGTGGCTACGTGGGCGATGCAAGCGGTGAGTATAATGGTGTGGTGACTGGACAGAACCTGAAGGATGACCGCACTCCCGAAGAACTGATAGCCGAAGCCGTGAAAGAAGCCCAGGATGCCGATTATGTAATCTTCATCGGCGGTTTGAACAAAAGCAACGGCCAGGACTGTGAGGATTCAGACCGTGAAGGTCTGGGTTTGTCTTACGGACAAGATGCTGTTATCTCTGCACTGGCAAAGGCAAACAAGAATCTGATTGTTGTCAACATTTCCGGCAATGCCATTGCCATGCCGTGGGTGAACGAAGTGCCTGCTATCGTTCAGGACTGGTATCTGGGTTCCGAAGCCGGTAGTGCTCTCGCCGCTATCCTTATGGGGGATGTGAATCCCAGTGGCAAGCTTCCGTTTACCTTCCCCGTGAAGTTGGAGGATTGCCCGGCCCACAGCCTGGGTGAATATACCGGCAAGCGGAGCAAGGACATCATCGACATCAAATACAATGAAAGTATTTTTGTAGGTTACCGTTGGGCCGATAAGCAGAAGAAGGTGAAACCGTTGTTCCCCTTCGGCCACGGTTTGAGCTATACCACTTTCGAATATGGCAAGCCGACGGCCGACAGCAAGACCATGCAGGCTGACGGTACGCTGACCGTGAAGGTTTCTGTAAAGAATACCGGAGCGCGCGAAGGGCAGGAAGTTGTCCAACTGTACATCAGTGACAAGAAGTCCTCTCTGCCTCGTCCCGTCAAGGAACTGAAAGGTTTCCAAAAGGTGAAACTGGCTCCGGGCGAAACAAAGGAAGTCACATTTACCATTGATAAGGAGGCTCTTAGCTTCTTCGATGACACCCAGCACGCTTGGGTGGCCGAGCCGGGCAAGTTCGAGGCTGTCATAGCAGCTTCGGCAGCCGATGTGAAGGGAACGGTTCCTTTTGAATTGAAATGATGTAGGAAAATAAAGTTTCCTTTTAGGTTATTATCAAAGATAGTGTAGATGGAGGGTGTGGCCGTGAGGTTGCACCCTTTCTTTGTACTCTTTACAAGCCAATATGTTTTCTTATATTTCTGAGTTTCTTCGGGTTGGCTAAGGAAGATGCAGATATGCTGGATGTTAGAGTCAAAGCAGTGATGTTTTGTAGTAATGGGTGAGTTTTTACCGCCGTGTTTGGGCAGATTTTCATCTTTTATATTTATTTTTGCAGAAATCAATGTTTAATAAAAACTATCATGAAGAAGTATTTAGCAGAAATGATCGGGACAATGGTTCTTGTCCTGATGGGATGTGGTAGTGCTGTCTTTGCCGGAAGTGCGGCGGGGGCGGTTAGTGCAGGTGTCGGAACGCTGGGAGTGGCTTTTGCTTTCGGCTTGTCCGTTGTGGCGATGGCATACGCTATCGGAGGAATCTCGGGCTGTCATATTAATCCTGCCATTACCCTGGGCGTTCTGTTGTCCGGCAGGATGAGCGGGAAAGATGCAGCCATGTATATGGTGTTTCAGGTTATCGGGGCGGTTATCGGTTCTGCCATTCTTTATGCATTGGTGTCTACGGGCGCTCATGGTGGTCCTACGGCTACCGGTTCCAATGGGTTTGCTGACGGAATGATGTTGCAGGCATTCATTGCAGAGGCTGTGTTCACGTTTATCTTTGTGCTGGTTGTGTTAGGTTCTACTGATTCCGAGAAGGGGGCGGGTAATCTTGCAGGATTGGCCATTGGTCTTACGTTGGTATTAGTGCACATTGTTTGTATTCCTGTTACGGGAACTTCTGTCAATCCTGCCCGTAGCATCGGTCCGGCACTGTTCCAGGGTGGCGAGGCTCTCTCTCAGTTGTGGCTGTTCATTGTAGCTCCGTTTGTGGGTGCTGCGCTGAGTGCCGTTGTATGGAAAGTGCTTGCTGCAAAAGAAGGTAAATAAATGTCGGCAGACAGTGCCTTAAGAAGAGGCGGCTGATGGCAGAAAACTTATAAAGGGAAGCCCTCCGTCCGAAACTTTGAAGTTTCGGACGGAGGGCTTCCTGTTCTTTCCTTATGCTTGCTATATCTTGTGCCTTATTCGTACAGCGATTTGGCTATACCCATTTCCAGTCCACGAAGCTCTGCCAGTCCGCGCAGACGGCCGATACAGGAATAGCCGGGATTGGTTTTCTTCTTCAAGTCGTCTACCATCTGGTGTCCGTGGTCGGGTCGCATCGGGATAGAGACACCACGGCGTTGTTGCAGTTCAAGGAAGGCTTTCATCACGTGATACATGTCCACGTCTCCTTCCAGGTGGTTGGCTTCGTAGAAATTGCCTTCGGCGTCGCGTTGTGTACTGCGCAGATGGACAAAGTTGATGCGGTCGGCAAATTGCTGCATGATGACTGCACAATCGTTGGCACTGCTTACACCGAGTGAGCCGGTGCAGAGGCAAAGGCCGTTGCTCTTGTTGGGAACAGCGTCAATCAGTGCCTGGAAATCGGCAGCACAGCTCATGATGCGTGGCAGGCCGAGGATGGAGCACGGTGGGTCGTCTGGATGGATAACGAGCATGACACCTGCTTCGTCGGCTACCGGAGTGATTTCTTGCAGGAAATAGATCAGGTTGGCACGCAGGCGTTCCGGAGTGATGCCTTTGTAGCGGTCCAGTTCCTGCTGGAACTGTTCCAGGGTGAAGCTTTCTTCTGAACCGGGAAGTCCGGCAATCATGTTGCGTACAAGCAGTTGTTTGTCTGCCTCCGTCATCTGTTCGAAGCGGGTACGGGCCTTGGTCTTTTCCTCGTCAGTGTATTCGGCTTCTGCACCGGGGCGATGTAGCAGGAAGAGGTCGAAGGCGATGAAGGCGGCACGTTCAAAGCGGAGGGCACGACTGCCGTCAGGTAGTTCGTAGGCGAGGTCGGTACGTGTCCAGTCCAGTACGGGCATAAAGTTGTAGGTGACAATGTGAATGCCGCATTTGCCCAGGTTACGCAAGCTCTCTTTATAGTTGTCGATATACTTCTGGAAGTCTCCGGTTTGGGTCTTGATATGTTCGTGTACGGGTACACTTTCTACTACAGACCAGCGCAGACCGACGGCTTCAATCATTTCTTTCCGTTTCTTGATTTCCTCTACTGTCCATATTTCCCCGTTTGGAATATGATGCAAGGCGTTTACAATGCCGGTAGCCCCGGCTTGTTTGATGTCCCAAAGGCTTACCGGGTCGTTGGGACCGTACCAGCGCCAGGTTTGTTCACAAAGAATCATGTTATTTATTGTTTGATGATTTGCAATTTACTATTTACATCGCGAATGCGTTGAACCCTCCGTCCACTACAGCCACCGTACCGGTGACAAAGCTGGAAGCATCGCTGATGAGGTATTGGATGGTTCCGCAAAGCTCTTCTGCACGGCCCATACGTCCGAAGGGAGTTTGGCGGATCACATCTTGCCCACGTTCCGTGTAGCTTCCATCCGGGTTCGTCAGCAGGGCACGGTTCTGCTCTGTGAGGAAAAATCCGGGTGCGATGGCATTTACACGAATACCTTCGCCAAACTTTTTGGCAACTTCTGTAGCCATGAAAGCTGTGAAATTGGAGATACCGGCTTTTGCGGCAGCATATCCAGCTACGCGCGTCATGGGGCGGAAAGCAGCCATGCTGGAGAAGTTGACAATAGCGCCTGCCTTCTGCTCCACCATTGGTTTGAGGAAGACTTGTGTAGGCAGTACGGTACCGGTCAGGTTTAATTCCAGCACCCGTTGGAATTCTTCTATCTTCAAATCGAAGAATGTACCCGTAGGCGCGATGGTGGCACCCGGCATATTTCCACCGGCTGCATTCAGCAGGGCATCTATGCGTCCATAGGTTTTCAGAATATCAGCCAGGTTCTGTTCCAGCAGTTCACGGTTCGTCACGTCGGTTGTCAGGAACATGGCTTCTCCACCGTTTGCCTTGATTTCTCTGGCAATGGCGTCCCCTGTTTCTGCCTTGCGTCCTAAAACAACAACCTTTGCACCTTCTTCTGCCAGATGAAAGGCGATGGCTTTCCCCAATACTCCCGTTCCACCGGTTATAACCACTACTTTGTCTTTGATGTCAAATAAGTTTTTCATGATTCATTCATTTAAAATTACGTTGTGTTTTATTTGATTAACATTGCAAAAATACGGAATAATCTGTTGCACTGCATTTACAATCGTACAGAAAATATGTGCTTATTGTTTAGGTGATGGACTTCTGTAATATCAATAAACTCTCCGGTCCCATATTGAACAGCAGGTCTATGATGCTCAAGTTGGGCAGAAACCCGAGTCTCTCTTGAAACACCTGATAATAAGGTTGTGGTGAGAATTCTGTATCTTCCAGGGCAAAATCCTTTTTCGGATGAATGCGTTCGCGGAAATCTGTCTCATGCGGAGCAAACTCAGTCCGGTATCCGGTAGTACGTGTCATATCCGGTTGCAAGTCTATCAAGGAACAGACGAGGTGGCAAAGTTCTTCGTTGAAATCGGCTAAAAATTCATATTTCTGTTCATAGAAGGGACGGAAGTCATCCTTGTAGTATTCGAAGAAGGGAGTGTGGTTATAGGCAGATTCTATGGCATTCCAGTGCAGATGCCTCCAGTTACCGTGGTCTGAAATACGTATATCGCGCATCGGGCATTTCAGGGTGCTCGGTTTGACGGTGGGGATGGAAAGGGCCAGTTCACCGTCCGGTGCAGCAATGGTACAACGGTTCCGGTAAGTCTGCTTCATATAGTGGTCATGCTGTTCGATGAATACTTTATCGTATGCCAGTAGTTTGGTATAATATTCTATGGGAGCCAAATAGGCGGAAGAAAGAAAAACTGTTTTCATCAGTATATTTACGATTAGATGATTTGCGATTTACGATTGAAGTTACTGTTCATTGTTTGTATTTTCATTTTTATTCTTTCATTTGTTTGTCATTCCACTTTTTTCCATATCCTACCCCATCGGTAACCGCTGAAAGGTCCTGTTCCCTTTTCTTTGGAGAACCAGATGACAGACGCCTTGCCTATGATGTGGTCTTCGGGGACGAAACCGAAAAGGCGGGAGTCCGAAAGATTGATGGCATTGTTGGCACCTACCCAGTAGTAGTCTTTGGTAAAATGGCAGTGCTGCACGGGCTTGCCTTCCACATAAAGGGTGTCGTTCTTGATTTCGGCCTGTTTCTTTTCGTGAAGTACCAGGGTATTCCGCAGCAAAGTCTTGTTCCACGGATATACGCGTACGGTTTTGCCTTTGCCGGGGATTATCAGAGGTTTCAACATCTCCATGGAGTCTTCCTTGACAATCGGTTCTATCCAGCAATTCCCGTTCATGGCTTGTTCCAGCAAGTAGTGTTCATAGCGGCTGAAACTACGTATATTCTTTATTGAGTCCTGTCCCAATAGTTGGTTGGGAGCGATGGAAAGGATGGAAAGCAATGAATCCAACTGTCGTTCCCGTTGCCTGGGGTAAGAATAAAGAAACTTCTGGTCGGGTGCATTCTTTTCGGAAGGAATCACTGAAAAAAGCGAATCTATCAGTAAGGTATCTCCGGGAGTACCGATGCAACGGCTGATAAAGACTTCCCGTCGGTCGATCACGGGTTCTGAAAGATTGGCAGGATTGTTGAATACAAGAATATCCTCTTTCTGCACCGGACTGTCCGCCCAGCGATGATATCCCCATAACTTCATAAAAGGAAGTCGTAGACCGTAGCTCCACTTGTTTACAAGAATACGTTCACCCTGATACAGTGAGTTCTCCATACCGGAAGAAGGGATAAGATAGGAAGTTGCCACACAACCCCGAAGCAGCACTACGACGAGTGCCACTCCAACGATTGTAATTGCTATCTTCCACCCTTTTTTCATTTAATGTTGTCCACCCACTTGAATATCCGGTTCCAGCGTATCTTGCCATCAAACCAGCTGCGGTCTTTGTCCAGTGACAACCATACTACGATAGGCTTTCCTACGACATGGTCTTCCGGCACAAAACCCCAGTATCGGGAGTCGGCGGACTTGTCGCGGTTGTCGCCCATCATCCAGTAGTAGTCCATATTGAAAGTATAGGAGTCGGTCTTTTCACCGTTGATGTAGATGCCGTCTTCCTTGACTTCCAGTTTGTTGCCTTCATAGGCAACGATGCAGCGTTCGTAGATGGGCAGGTTATCCTCGGTCAGCTTGATGGTGGCGCCTTTGGCAGGAATCCAGATTGGGCCGTAGTTGTTGCGGTCCCATTGGGTGTAAAGGTTCAGCGGATACATCTGTCCCGAGAATTCTCCCGGTTCGATGATAATACTACTGATGAGTTTCTTGTTGCCCGAAAGGGTCTCGTACATCTTTTTAGTGAGCGGAAGATGATAGACCGGTGCCAGCCTGCCTTGGGCATCCCGGCGGTCCAATCCCATTTCAATCAGATTCTCTTCCCAGCCCAGACCGTCAGTCATCAGTGTCTGGTCCTCTTTGCTGATGCCCAGTTCACGGAACATATCATCGGTGATATAGGGCCCCGTTGTTTGTACAAAGTAGTTGAACTGCATTTCTGTAGGGTTCTCGATAGCTTTGCCGTCGATGTATACTTGTCCCTTCTTGATTTGCAATGTATCGCCGGGTAGGCCTACGCAACGTTTTACATAGTTTTCACGACGGTCGACGGGACGTATGACAATGTCACCGTACATTCTCGGATTGGAACGGATGAGGTTACGTCCGGCATTGTAGTACAAATCATAGACGGTACGTTGCTGTTTGCGTGTCAGACTGTCCATATTCACTTTGTTGGGATACACGCGTTTTCCTTCTTCGTAAGCAAGGGTATAGAAATCTGTCTGCTGGAAGTTGGTGGCTACCGTGTCGCCTGCCGGGAAGTTGAACACCACAATGTCGTTCAGTTTCACTTTGCCGAAGCCCGGTACACGTTTATATTTCCATTGGGGCCATTCGATGTACGATTTGGTGTTGAATACCGGCAGTGTATGTTGTGCCAGCGGCATGGAAAGCGGCGTATTCGGTACGCGCGGGCCATAACTCATCTTGCTGACGTAAAGGAAATCGCCTACCAACAAGGATTTCTCCAATGAGGAAGACGGTATCTGATAATTCTGGAACACATAGATATTTACGAAGTAGACGGCTACCAGCGCAAATACGATGGCATCCACCCAACTCATGATGCTGCGTACGGCAGGATTCTCCGATTTCTTCCAGAACCCCCAGGGTATCTTCTTACTGATGTAGATGTCAAAAATGAAAGGTAGTACAATCAGCCCCAGCCAGCTTTTTACCCAAACCAGAAAGGCAAGGTAGAGCAGGGTGACTATACTGAATTTAATCCATTGGGTGCGTGTTGCTTTTCTCATGATGTCTTAGTCTTTTAAAAATGGAAACAAGTCACTCATTCCCAAAGCACCTTCGTGCTTGGCGGTATATTCGGCAGCAAGGACAGCTCCCAAGGCAAATCCCCTGCGATTCTTGGCATCGTGGGTGATGGTGATGCTGTCGGCTTCGGAGTCGTAGCGGATGCTGTGGATGCCCGGTACTTCTCCTTCGCGGATAGAACTTATGGGCAGCTCATTGGCTGCACATTCCGTAGAGCCCGAGACAGTCCCGTCGGGAGCCTGGAAAGTTCCTTCTACCCATTTGTCCTTACGGTCGAGATTCTCCAGAATACCTTCGGCAAGCGTGATGGCCGTACCGCTCGGAGCGTCCATCTTGTGGATGTGGTGCGTTTCGCTCATTGTCACATCATAGGCAGGGAACTGGTTCATTATCTTTGCGAGGTACTTGTTGACAGCAGAGAATATGCTTACTCCCAAGCTGAAGTTGGACGACCAGAACAGTGTTTTGCCACCTTCGGTGCAAAGCTTCTTCACTTCGTCTCCATGTTCCGCCATCCATCCCGTACTGCCGGATACCAATTTGACTCCGGCCTGGAATGCCTTCATATAGTTATTGTATGCAACCATGGGATTGGTGAACTCTATGGCAACGTCGGCGCTCTTGAAGGCTGCCGATTCAAAGTCTTCCTGATTGTCGACATCGATGATGCTTACAATTTCGTGTCCGCGGCCAAGGGCTATTTTCTCGATTTCCTTGCCCATTTTTCCGTAGCCGATTAATGCGATTTTCATTGTTTCTATCTGTTTTTATTTAGTTTATCAACAAACTATAGGTCGCAAAGATAATCTTTTTCTTACATTTGTACTCAACATTAACGTCTTGTTAACATGGAACAACTACTGCATTATGTTTGGAAGCACAAAATATTTCCTTTGTCAGCACTCCAAACAACCTCCGGCCGGCCGGTAGAAGTGATAGATCCCGGTTTGCCGAACATGAATGCAGGCCCCGATTTCTTTAATGCCAAACTGAAAATAGACGGTACGCTTTGGGTGGGCAACGTCGAAGTGCATACGCAGGCATCAGAGTGGCTGCTCCATAGGCACGACTGTGACAAGGCGTATGATACTGTCATTCTGCATGTAGTGGGCGAATCGAATTGTGATGTGTACCGCACGAACGGTGAGCTGGTTCCCCAGATGGTGCTCACCTGCCCCGACACTGTCCGTTTGCGCTATGAAGAGCTTCGGCAGACAGAGATTTATCCTCCCTGTTATTCCATCCTTGCCTCCCTTCCGAAGCTGACCGTCCACTCCTGGCTGTCCGCTTTGCAGGTAGAGCGTTTTGAGCAGAAAGCACATGTCATATCCCAGCGGCTCGAACGCTGCAATCATCATTGGGAGGATGTTTTCTTCATTACTCTTGCTCGTAACTTCGGCTTCGGGCTGAATGGGGATGCTTTCGAGGCATGGGCAAACCGCCTTCCATTCCGCGCCGTAGACAAGCATCGGGACAGTCTGTTTCAAGTGGAGGCTTTCTTCCTGGGGCAGGCAGGCCTGCTGGAGGAGGTCCCAGCGGAGGCGGATGATTATTATTTGAAACTTCAGAAAGAATTCCGCTACCTGCAACGCAAGTTCGAGCTGCCAGCTCCCATGTCCGTTGAGCAGTGGCGATTTCTGCGTCTTCGTCCCGATAACTTTCCGCATGTACGTCTGGCGCAGCTTGCCAGTCTGTATTATAAGGAGCAGGCACTCTTCTCACGTATCATGGAGGCGGAAACGCTGGAAGCGGTGAAGAAGATACTGGCTGCCAATACTTCCGTGTATTGGGAAGAGCACTTCAATTTCAGAAAAGTTTCACCCCGGAGGGAAAAGCGGGTAGGGGACGGTGCCTTGAATCTGATTGCTATCAATACGGTCATCCCGTTTCTTTATGCATACGGCCTGCACAAGGCTGATGACGTTTTGTGTGACCGTGCCACCCGTTTCCTTGAATCCTTGAAGGCCGAAAACAATCACGTAACCCGACTTTGGGATGGTGCCGGCCTGCCGGTATCTACCGCTGCTGACTCGCAGGCTCTGCTTCAACTTCAAAAGGAATATTGCGACAAGAAAGACTGCTTGCGCTGCCGGTTCGGTTACGAGTATCTGAGGCATAGATGATAATAATTATCGCCCCATGGCCTTAGCATTTTATCACTTTTATATTATCTTTGTGCGTTGAAAAATAATCCGAGTATATGAAGGCTATCCGCTTTGTTTTTTGTCTGTTTGCGGCACTCATGCTGACGACTTTCAATGGTCTGGCTGCCGAAGAGGAGGATTTCAAGACATTCCTCCGGAAATTCACGTCCAGTGCCTCATTCCAGTATTCCCGAATCAAGTTTCCTTTGAAGTCTCCCATCGCCCTCTTGAAGGATGACGGCGAGACGGAGCAGACTTTTCCCTTCACCCGCGAGAAGTGGGCATTGCTGGACGAGGAAACGCTGAAGGAAGGACGTATTACCGAAGAGGAGGGAGGCACCTATATATCTCATTTCACTGTCGATGAACCTGCCCATAAAGAGTTCGAAGCAGGCTATGATGAATCAGAACCTTCCCTTCGTGTGGTCTTTGAACTGACGGATGGCAAGTGGTATGTCACCGACTGCTATAACGACTGGTACAACTTCGACCTCCCTATCAGTGAACTGGAAGAAACCATTCAGGCGGTACAAGAGGAAAACAAGGCTTTCGAAGAACTTCATCCCTGATGAAGCTGGGGCAGAAATCCGCCTCAATCATTATTTTATCCTTCTTCTGTACGATTTATGCCCCCCCTTTTCCAAAAAGAGGGGTTTCTTTGTGCCGTACTAATGCATTGGAATATGCGGTTACAACTTCTTTTGCAGATTTCCAAGTAGCAAATATCGATAACCTTAAATAAACAGCCATGATGCAATTCAGTAAATGGAAAATAGGAGCGGCAGCGCTCGTTTGCATGTTGCTGCCGGGCAGTGTACATGCGCAAATCGTGAAGAATGAGCGTTTGCTTTCTTTTGAGGAGAGACAGGTTCCGGCGTTTGTCACTACGGCAGCCGGTTCGCAGTTGGGCATTAGCGACGAACATTATAGGGACGGCGACCACAGTTTGAGCTGGACTTTCGAGCCGGGTGCCGCACTGTCCATCAAGAAAGACTTGAAGTTTGAGAAGAAAGACCCGACGGGGAAAGACACCTATCTTTCGGCTTTCATCGTATGGGTGTACAATGAGCAGGCCCAGGACAAGCAGATTCGGTTTGAGTTCTTGAAGGATGGCAAGGTATGCACCTCTTTTCCTTTTGGCATCAACTTCACCGGTTGGCGCGGAGCATGGGTATGTTATGAACGCGATATGCAAGGTACCCCGGAAGAAGGGATGGACGAAATCCGAATTGTAGCCCCCGACGTGAAGGGGAAACTCTTTTTCGACCATCTGATTACTGCCAGCAAGGTGGATGCCCGCCAGCAGACTGCCGACTTACAGGTACCGTTTGTAAATAAGGGAACCACCAACCACTGGCTGATTATCTACGAACACTCCTTGTGGAAACCGGACATCCCTCTGACAGACGTGACCGAGGCGCAGAAGCAGGATATACGGATTATGGAGAAACGTTTCCGCGACATGCTCTACACGCCTTCCGCACTTTCGGAGAAGGAGATGCAGTCCATCCGTAAGAAGTATGATTTTTATCGGATTACCTACAAGAACGGCAAGGTAGCAGGACGTCCTATCTATTTCGTACGTCACTCCGAGGCATACGAACGTATGGTACCCGATTGGGACAAAGATATGTTCTCCAGACTGGGGATAGAGATAAGCGACTATTTCAACCTGATGAAACGCATCGCCATCGCCTACAACAATGCGGAGGATGCGGCGCTGAAACACGAGTTGAAGCAGAAATTCATCGCCATGTACGATAACGCCACCGACCAGGGTATTGCCTACGGCAGTTGCTGGGGAAATATTCACCATTACGGATATAGTATGCGCGGTCTGTTTGTGTCTTATTTCTTGATGAAGGACGTGTTGCGTGAGGCTGGTAAGCTGGAAGAGGCGGTACGTACGCTCAACTGGTATGCCATCACCAATGAGGTATATCCCGAACCTGCCGTCAACGGTATTGATATAGATACGTTCAACACCAAGTTGCAAGGCCGCATAGCCAGCATCTTGATTATGGAAGATACACCGGAGAAACTGCAATACCTGCGTTCCTTCTCCCGTTGGCTGGACAAAGGCTGCCTTCCTGCGCCGGGACTGGCCGGTTCTTTCAAGCAGGACGGTGCCTGCTTCCATCATTGCAACAATTATCCTGCCTATGCAGTGGGCGGTCTGGACGGTGCCACTAATATGATTTACTTGCTGAGTGGTACCGAGTTCCGCCTGTCCGAGCAGGCACACGAGACGGTGAAGAAAGTGCTTCTCACCATGCGTTTCTATTGCAACTTGAAGCAATGGCCTCTCTCCATGTCCGGGCGCCATCCCAACGGGGGAGGAAGCCTGATACCTATCCAATATGCCACGATGGCCATTGCCGGTACGCCGGATGGCAAGCAGAAATATGACCCCGAAATGGCTGCTGCCTATCTGCGCCTGGTTGCCTATACAGAAGCTCCGGACAAGAATGCGCCCGACTATCTGCCGAAGGCTTCTACCCGCCACGAATTGGAAATGAAGAAGTTGCTCGAAGCCCAAGGCTTCCGTCCGGAACCCGACCCGCAAGGCAATCTGGCTTTGGGTTACGGTTGTGTATCCGTACAGCGTCGTGACAACTGGGCTGCCGTAGTTCGCGGACATTCCCGTTATCTCTGGGCTGCCGAGCACTATCTTCCCGCCAACTTCTATGGCCGTTATCTGGCACATGGCAGCATGCAGATTCTTACCGGAAAACCCGATGAAATGGTTACTTTTGCCACCAGTGGCTGGCAGGAAGCCGGTTTCGACTGGAATCGTATTCCGGGTGTCACGAGCATCCATCTGCCTTTCGACCAGTTGCGTGCCCGGGTATTGAATGTCGATACCTTCTCCGGTATGGAGGAGATGCTCTATTCCGATGAGGCTTTTGCCGGCGGTTTGTCCCAGGCACATCTGAACGGTAACTTCGGTATGGTGCTGCATGAACATGATAAGTATAACGGTTCTCACCGTGCCCGCAAGTCGTTCCACTTCTTCGATGGCACCATTGTATGCCTCGGTACGGACATCGAAAACCTGAATACCGAATATCCTACGGAAACTACCGTGTTCCAGCTTGCCGCCACCACTCCCGAAACCCGTCAATACTGGGAGTCCTATCAGAGTGACGGACAGACTTATATAGACCCTAACGGCGTAGGTTATTACATTTCCAAAGCCTCCCGCCCTGCTGCCCGGTACGAGAAGAACTTTCCGCAAGTGACCGTGGGCGAGCGTAGCACCAAGCCTACTTCCGGTGATTGGGTGTCCTTGACATTGCAACATGGCAAAGCCCCGAAAGGCGCTTCCTACGAATATGCAGTGCTGCCCCACACGGATGCTGCCGCTTTGAAGGCATTCGCCAAGAAACCCACTTACAAGATTCTCCGGCAAGACCGCAACGCCCATATTGTACGCTCTCCGGCAGACGGTCTTACTTCTTACGTCTTGTTCGAGACGCCGCAGACTCTGCCCGACGGTGGATTGTTGCAGAAAGCCGATACATCGTGCCTTGTCATGATACGCGAATATAAGGACAAGCTTCTTCTGACTGTCTCCCAGCCCGACCTGGCCTTGTATCGCGGTCCGAGTGACGAGGCTTTCGACAAAGACGGAAAACGTATTGAGCGCAGTATCTATTCACGCTCGTGGACTGACAATGAGAGTCAGGAGATTCCCGTAACCGTTACTTTGAAGGGACAGTGGAAGGTTACCGAGACGCCCTATTGCAAGGTGGTGTCGGCAGACAAGAAGCAGACAGTGTTGCGCTTTACTTGCCGGGATGCTGCAAGCTTAGAGGTAGAGTTAAAGAGGTAGGGAGAGTATAGGTTAGACATTGATACTGAATACCCACAACACCCGGATGTTTTACCCCATAACATCCGGGTGTTTTACTATAAAACATGGGGATGTTTTGGGGTAATACATCCCCATGTTTTGGGTGAATACATCCGGGTGTTGTGGGTATTCGGTATAGGAGTCTTAGCCTTTCTCTCCTATAGAGAAAGATACTGGAAACGGTTGTTTAATATGTTCCGAGCAGATTGCTTACTGCTGACTGATAGTTTGCCAGTTTACTGGTCTTATGAATGGTCTTTCTCGCTTTGCGGTCTCCGTCCGGTAACAGATACTCCCAGAAACTTTTCATTTTCATTAATAACTGTGCCTCACCGCCTTGTAGTAGCTCTTGATAGGCGTTGAAGACCTCGGTGTGCAGTTGCCCCACCTTTTTCGCCATTTCATCGGAAGAAATCGGGGTTCCTTGCTTGTATTCCAGCGCCAGAGCAGGATTGGCTAGCAGCCCGCGGCCGATGACGATACCTGCCAATCGGGGGAACCGTGTGGTGATAGAACGGATATCTTCCACGGTATGCAGGTCGCCGTTGTAGAACAGAGGGCGGGTGCACTCTTTGTAGAAAGCTTCAAATCCCTTCAGGTCTACCTCTCCTTTGTATTGCTGCTTGCCCAGACGCGGGTGCAGGATGATGTGTGCGAGGGGGAGTTCGTTGAATAGCGGTAGCAGGGCAAGACACTCCTCCGCCTGCTCCCAACCCAGACGCAGCTTCACGGAGAAACGGATGTCGGGATGCCGGTCGATGGCTTCGGAGAGCAGCGCTTTCACTTCTTCGGGATAGGGCAGCATGCCGGAGCCATTGTGGCGCCGGGCCAGCATCGGAAAAGGACAACCCAAATTGATGTCCGCTTCCCGGTATCCTTTTTCGATGAAAAGGGACATTATGTGCTCCAGCTTGTCCGCATCCGGAGCAATGAGCTGGGGGATGAGGTGCAGGCCCGGATTGTGGTCCGGCTCAATGTCACGGGCATCTTTCCGCCGGATTTCTCCGTGCTCCATGCGTACGAAAGGAGAGTAATAGGTCTCTATGCCGCCAAAGATGCGTGCATGCGCTCGCCGGTAGACGGCATCGGTGTAGCCTTGTAGCGGGGCGAAGTGGATAGGTAATATGTTCTCGTTCATGGCTGCAAAGATACATATTTTTCTTTCTAGTAGGAAGCTGTGCTACTTTTTCCGGCTTCTTCTTTTTGCGGCATTTCAAGCAATATTTGTTTGGCTTGTCCGTTTTGAATCAGTGTTATTGTTGCTTTTTCAGGATTTTCCGATTCACAACGTGGATTTGCGATATGTATTCTTTTTTCTTTTTCCTTCCACAAAAGGGCACAAGGGGTATCTGTCGCAAGGATGTCACCATTTTCAAGTTTCAGTTCCCCTGGTTGATAGAAGATGATTTCTGTTATTCTTAATTTTTCATGACGTACAGCTTGTGTTTTTTCCGTATTGGCAAGTACTTTTATCGGCAACTTTGCAGCATATTTTGCGGCAGCGGATGTGCTAGGGATGCTTGGGTGTACCACGTAGGCGTATTTCCCTTGCTGCGGGCGGATGCCGTGATTGGCGTTCAAACTGAACAGTGCCGTATCACAAGTTATTTTGTACTCGGTTTGGGGCAGCAGATTGAAGTAGGCGGTCTGTCCGTGGAGTATCCAGTCTGCAACGGTCTGTATGGAGCCGTTCTTCAGAGTCTGTTTTTTCCCATTTGTCATGTACTGTACCTTCCCGTTGCGGTTACATTGGTTGAGAGTGGTGAATACTTCGGCTTTTCCTTTGGCGTTGCAGATGCCTGCCCCAAGGCATACAAATTCTTCATCGAAATAGAACCAGGCTTTGTGAGCTTGTAATCCGCGGCGGTCTAAAATCATGCCGCAGGTTCCATAAAGACTGTCGCTGACACCTCCGGCAAAACAGTTTCCGTTATTGCCGCCTTCACCCCAATCGGGAATGGGAAGGGGGGCATTGTCTTGTTCGGCAGTAATGCCGGGATATTGGCGGTTGTTGAATATCTTAAAGAAATTGCCGTCATACTCGTGTCCGGTGACAAAAAGATAATTTACTCCGTTGGAGGCATAATAGTTGAACTCACCATCACCGTTGCCGGCCTCGTTGCCTACGGTACGGGTGGAGGTCATGCGTGAACTGGTCATATAATTGTTGCGGCGGTGTACCATGTAGTCGAAACGCCAGAACATGCGGTTACCCGTCAGGCTGTTGTCTCCACCGATGTGTTGCAGTGCTTGCTTCATGTTGTTGCGTGCATCGGAGTTGCTCAACTTGCAGATTCTTTCGGCCAGAACTTTTATGGCAGAGGAGTATTGGTTGCTGCTGATAAAGCGTCCTGCATTGTTGGGGTCATGCTGCTTGTTGTAGAATATCCATTGTACGCCGTCGGTGAAGAGGCGTTGCAATAATTCCAGTCCGGGGCTTTGGAAACGGGTATCCTTGCAGAGTTCCAGATAAGCGAGGGTGGAGTTAACGAATTCTTTGCCGTAGCTGGTGAAGTAAAGTTGCCGTCCATGACCGCAATGTTGCCCGAAGAGATAGTCAGGTTGTATGCCTTCGGAGGGTTGTATGGTGAGCAGTTGCGTCATCCGTTCTTTGAAGTCTTCCATCTGGCTTTCGTTCTCGGTCAGGATGCTGGCAGCAAATGACCCCATGATGATGTCGGCGCCGTTGGCTCCTGTCATGTGTGAGGGGGCGGCATTCTCGTAGCTCCAGCGTAGGTATTTGATGGTCTTGTCAAAAAGTTCTGGATTTTCATTGATTTCGCGGCTCATCAGCACTACGCTGGTAGATAGTTCTTTGGGATAGGGGATGTAACGATACCACCAGTTTTTGGCTTGATGGTTGGTGTCTATCCAGAAGCGGAGCGCTTTAAGATAAGACTCTTTCAGCGTTTTGTCATGGTAGAATGTGTTCTCTGGATGTTGGTAGGCGCAGGCCAGGGTGATGAGGTTTTGTACATGCTTGCGTGGGGAACCATCGGTAGCGCGATAGTTGAGGGTGACGAATGCTCCTTCTGGTGAGAGGGATTTCATCAGTCCGCCAATAGTTTCTTTCGATGGGTTCCGGTCGAGGTACTTTTCGTACATCCGGTTGTAGATGGTCTTGAAGTCGGAGGCATGGGCACGAATACCTGTCAATGTAATGCACAAGGCAATTGCTGCAATGAGTTTGATGTTATGGGTTTTCATGTTGATATTCTTTGTTATATTAGGGGATTTATGAATCAGGGAAGAGCCTCGCGGTTCCTCCCTGACAAAGTTAATTGATTAAGGTCTATAAAAATACTTAAGGTTAGAAGTTTTGTGTTGATAGAACGTTTTTATTTCATTATTCGGTTACCATCACTTTATATTCACGTACCACGGAAGATTCTTGTTTGTAGTTTCCATTGGTGGCTACAAAGGTGGCTGTGTAGGTACCGGGAGTCTTGTAGGTATATTGATAAGAGTCAAGACTCTGGGTAACGTTCTTCAATCCGGTGCCTGCGTCGGGGGAACATGCGTTGACAACAAACAGATTGGAAACCAGCCAGCTATATTTTAATTCAGTATTGGCGTTGGAACTATGAATGAAGAAAGCGTTCATGTCCTTGAAGTTCCAGATACCGGAAGTGTTGTTGGTGACTGTGCCATAGGCACGGTTGGAAGTCATACTCTTCTGGTCGCTCAAGTTATGACGGTGTAACATGTTGATGGGGGTGAAGCCGAAAGATCCGGCGGTGAAGGTCGTCTCTTGTCCCTTGGACATTTGGTTCAATATCTGCATGTCGCTAAAAGTAAATTTCGTTTGTGCCACACTGTTGGTTTGACCGCGATAGCAGATGGCTATGGCAATACGTTTGCCCAAATAGGGCTTCATGTCTATGGCAAAGTCTTGTGCTTTGGTTGCAGTAGGGAAATCGGAAGCCGGGATCAATGTTTCCCAAGCGTGTTGCTCCACCAGTACGGAGTCGGCTTCAAAGTTCCCTTTTTCTATGCCGGGAAAGTCGGAGGATACATACATGGTGAGTATGTTTGCTGGATTTCCATATTGTGGGGTCAGCTTGAATTTCAAAGTTGAAGTTTCCACTTCACTTTCGTCCACTGTAGTACGTTCTCTGTATTTATATTCTTTTCCGGCTTCACCGCTGTAAAAAGTGAGGAAGTCCGGGTCACCCTTGAAATGAAACTCCACCGGAGTTCCGCTTTTTACGGTGATGGTCTGACCGTCGAAACTGACACCGTTTCCGGTTGCCACATTTACATCCAGTTCTGCATCTTTAGTGAATTCGCTTTCGCAGGAGGCAAAAGTGAAACTTGCAATGCTGATAGCTATCAATAGTTTATTTAGTTTCATGATATGATTCATTTATTTGGAACGATTATCTTTGTTTTACTCATTCGATTACCAACCAGGATTATTCTGGGTGATGGCTTTGTTTACTGACATTTCACTGTCCGGTATGGGGAAGTAATTGTAAGCGTCTGTTATCTGGAAGAAGGTATAGACGCTGTAGCTAGGTCCCGTAGCCCAGTTGGCATTGGCGCCTTGAAGGGCACGGGGAGCTAATTCATTCATGTTTTTCACATATTCACCCCAGCGGATAAGGTCGTAGCGGCGGGTATGTTCAAAGCAGAGTTCCATAGCACGTTCATCTTTCACTGCCTGACGGAAGGCTTCTTTGCTGAGGCTTCCTTCTTCATAGGGAGCGATGCCGGCACGATTACGCACGTCGTTCAAACATTTGTAAGCCAGTGTAGTGGGAGAGGAGCTAATTTCATTCTCTGCTTCGGCCACCATCAGTAATACGTCCGAATAGCGTAACAATGGGAAGTTGAGTGAAGTGTAGTTCTTGTTCTTTTTGGTGCCGTATGCCTCATATTCTCTGCGGTATTTTCCGCAAGCACGTGAGTAGTTCTTTTCTGAGTCGGCTTCGGTTTTCTCGTAATCTCCCGTTTTCTTGGAAGAATCACCTTCGCCATAGCTGTAAGACACATCCCAATATTGGTTTTTCACTTCTTCCAGCTTACCGTACTCGAATTGGCGTCCTGTAACGCCTTTCTTGCTTACGGCCTCCACGTATTCGAATGGCGCAATATTCCAGTTCATACGGTTGATGTCTCCATTATCCTTGTAGAGTTCATATAGTTTCGGAGTTGACCAGAAGTATGCGTAGCCAAATCCGGGATCTTTAGCGTCTATTAAAGATTGATCGTTGGATTCGTCAGGACATTTGATGCCTATCAGGTTTCCGATACGTCCTTCTGCTCTGACTTCGGAAGTATAGTCTCCGGCAAACTCTGCCTCCCAGATACTTTCATTGGCTGTAGTATTGTATTGGTTAGAACAAAGGTCGATGAATACATCCCAGTAGTTGGCTGCTAAGCCATGTCCTTCGCCCATTACTTTTTGTGCATAGGTGCTGGCTTGCTTGAAATAATTTTGAATGGCTGTAGCGTCTCCGTTGGCATTGTCTCGGAAATGCTCGCCGGCACGGAATAAATAGACACGTGCCAGAATACCCCATGCTGCAGAACGTGAAACATGTCCCGGCTTGTAGCCTAGTTCTGCGGCTGTGGCAAGACCCTCAGCGCATTCAGACATTTCGGTGGTGATGAAATCATAGATAGTCTGCTTGTCTGTACGGGGAATGTCAAGTCCCGTTACACTACTGGTGGAAGTTGTCTTGAAGGGAACGTCTCCCCAGCCTTGTACCAGTGTGAAGTAGTAGTAAGCGCGCATGAAACGTGCTTCTGCTGTGTACTGCAGGAGCAATTTGTCGGATATGTCTTTGCTTTTGTCAATATTCTCAAGAAACGTATTGGCACGGTCGATACCCGTATAGAGTGTTTGCCAAAGATTGCTGAATTGCGGTGAACTTGAATTGGCATTGTTACAGGCAATCGCACCGCTGGTTTGCGGATTGCGACCACCACCATAATGGGACAAGTCATCAGCACCCGTCATGAACATGTATTCGTTTCCGTAGAAGTTCTGTGAGGTCAGTGGGGCGTATACAGAGGTCAGGAATGAGAGAGCTTCATCCGCATTATTAAAGTAATTGTCGGGAGTCAGCTTAGTAGGTTCTTTGTCCAGAAAATCGCAGGAGACCATAGCCAGACAAGTCAAAGATAGTATTATTGTTTTTATTGTTTTCATATTATATTTCAGTGCTTTAATGGGATTAGAAACCTAAATTGATACCGAAACTTACGGAGAGTGCACGTGGGTAAGACGAGAAGTCGAGTCCCGGAGTCAGACCTCCGCTACGGATAGATACTTCAGGGTCGTACCCGGAGTATCCGGTGATGGTCCAAAGATTTTGTGCAGCTATATAAAAGCGTGCATTATCAATCTTATACTTCTTCAGGAAAGTTTTTGGTACGGTATAGCCCAATGTTACAGTTTTCAGTCGCAGGAATGAGGCATCTTCTACTACACGTGAAGAAATCACGAGGTTAGAACTTGAGTTGGTGGCTGCCGGAATATCACTGTTCGGGTTTTCCGGTGTCCAGCGGTTGGTATAGCTGGCATATTGGTTCAGCTCACGTTTCTTTTGGAAACCGCTATCGAAGAACAGACGGTTGGCATTCAGAACGTCATTGCCATAGCTCCATTGGAAAAATACACTTAAGTCAAAGCCTTTATATTCGAAGTTGTTGGTGAAACCTCCGGTATGGATGGGCAGACCGCGTCCTATCATGGTACGGTCGTTAGTGTCGATGATGCCGTCACCGTTCAAGTCTTTGTACTTTGGCATACCGGGCTGTGTATTGCTTTCGCTCACGTAGTGGGGAATGTTGCCTTTCAGCGTATAACTGCTACCGCTTTTGTCAAAGTCATCGTACTTGTAAGTGCCTTCGTAGATATAGCCGTAAATCATACCCATCGGTTGGCCTATCTTGGCAATGTAGTTGGGCTGGCTGTTAAAGTTCTGGTCAAAAGTGGCAGTGCTCAATAAACTGGTTTGGTTTTCAGCGAGTTCCAACACTTTGTTCTTGTTAAAGGAGATATTGAAGTTGCTGCTCCATTTGAAGTCTTTATTGTCTATATTCACTGTGTTCAAAGTCAATTCAATACCGTCATTGCGCACCTTACCGATGTTTTTCATGGCTGTCAGATAACCCGAAGAGTAAGGAAGAGTGGCATCCAGCAACAAGTCGCGCGTAGTTTTGCGATAGAGGTCGGCAGTAAAGCTGATACGTTCGTCAAAGAATCCCAGGTCAAGACCCAAGTTCCACTGTTCGGTGGTTTCCCATTTTAAGTCCTCATTGGGTAGAGAGATGGGGGCTACACCGACGTTGGCGTTATTGCCGTCAAAAGGATATACTGTGTTATTCATGCTGGTAGTGGCATGGCTTTTAATCATGTCCAGCAAGGCAAGGTAGTCGTATTCACCGATACGGTTGTTACCCGTAAGCCCCCAGCTCAGGCGAAGCTTACCACTTGAAAGCCATTTCTTGTAGTCCTTCATGAATTCTTCTTCGGAGAAGCTCCATGCCAGTGAGCCTGAGGGGAAGTAGCCGTAACGGTTTTTCTTACTGAATTTAGAGGAACCGTCGGCACGGAATGAAGCAGTGGCATAATATTTGGATTTATAGTTGTAGTTCACACGTCCCAGATAAGACAGCATAGACCAGGAAGACAACGTGGAAGTACTCTTGTCAAAAGTACCTTGGCTCATGCCTGCCATACCTAGTGATTCGTTGGGAATCTGCTTCATGCGTAATGAGTAATATTCATAGTCAGAGTTCTGTAATGTCACACCGAGCAATGCATTCAGGAAGTGCTTGCTTTTGAAGTTAGTCTGATAGGTCAGGATGTTTTCATTCAACCACGTCAAACGTTGCTGGCGCACTACTTCTGCATTCACTTTGTCGGTAGATGTAGGACCACCGTAACGGGTCTTGGAATTGTTGAAGGTATCTGAATGGCGGTTGTCATAAGTCCATCCACCGGACACTTTCAGTTTCAGCCCCTTGATAAACTCATATTCTACGTAGCCATTTAGCTGAAGATTGTTGACGTAGTACTTGCGGTAAGCGTTCTTCAGGTCGGCGATGGGGTTGAAACGGTAGTCGTTCGATGCATCTATGTCATCGTCCACAAGATCATTCAGCAGAGAGTCAAGAGACTTACCGGGGTAGTTAACCGGACGATACCCCCATACACTATAGAAGAGGTTATTCATGCCGGAGTAAGAACTTGAAGAAGGAGATGAGCCACTCTGGATGGAACGAGAGAAGTTGGAATTGAAGTTTATGGTCAGCTTACCGCGTTTTACCAAAGTATTCAGACGGCTTTGCAGACGCTCGTAATTGGAGTTGAGCAGGATACCATCTTGGTCGTAATAAGAAAGGGATGCATTGTAGCGTATACCTTCCGAACCGCCGGACAGACGAACATTATGGTTTTGCTGCCATGCAGTGCGGAAAATTTCGTCTTGATAGTTGTTTTGGGCAATGCCTTGGTAGTCGTCCAGCGTCCATTGATGTCCCTCGTATAGCGGAAGGTATTTTTCAGTGGCACGGGTAGGATCTACTTCGAGTTGTAGTTTCACGTAATCATAAGCATCCATCATGTCCAGCTTTTTAGTAACGGTGGAGATACCGAAGCTGCCGTCATAGCTGAGTTGTGGTTTACCTACTTTTCCCTGCTTGGTGGTGATGATAATGACACCGTTGGCACCACGCGCACCATAGATGGCTGTGGCCGATGCATCTTTCAATACATCAGTCGATTCGATGTCGTTTGGGTTGATAGCAGCTGCTACGCGTGCATCTTCCACTGGGAAACCATCGATGATATAAAGTGGGGTATTGTCTTGTGTTAGCGAGTTGTTACCGCGGATGGTGATGGTCATCGTACCGCCAGGCATACCTTCACCTGAGCTTACGTTTACACCAGCGATACGGCCGCCCAATGTCTGGTCGAAAGACGCAGAAGGAGTCTTGAGCAAGTCGCTCATGTTGACTTTGGATACAGAACCGGTCAAGTCTTTCTTACGAACTTCCTGGTATCCCACAACAACCACCTCATCCAATGCCTGGGCATCTTCTTCCAATGTGATATTGAATGTCCGCTGCTCACCTACTTTGATGTCTTGGGTCTTGTATCCAATAAAAGAAAATTGAAGGATATCGGAGGATTTTACGTTACCCAATGTGAACTTTCCTTCCAGGTCAGTAGTAGTTCCGTTGGTGGTTCCTTTCACAACAACGCTGACACCGGGTAATTCTCCCATGGCGTCAACAACTTTACCGCTTACTTGGCCTCCAGTCTGTGCGTGTATACCGAGTACACAGCAAAAGAGCATTGCAAGTAGCATAAAGGTTACTTTCTGTTTCATAAATATTAATTTAATTAGTTATTAATAAAGGCTGTTTCTTCGTTTTGTACTCACTTTAGAGTTGAATCACATCGCAAATGTAGGAGATGGAATATACAAATGCCTTAGTTAATAGTTCGCAAAAAGTACGAATTCGTACAAAACTTGCGAGCAACCACACTCTTGTACTTTTATCTCCTTTCGCTTTGATTCTTTGCTTCCTTCACCTCTTTCAGTAGGATGGAGAGGGCTTTTACCTTGTCCGGATGAGCTTCTGCCACATTGTCTTTTTCGGACGGATCGATGGAAAGATTGTACAGTTGAGGCTGTGGGGCGTTTCCCATTTCTGTTTTCGTCCAGTACTCCAGTGCCGGTTTGTTGCTGGGCTCTATGTATTTCCAGTCTCCCTGGATAATGGAGAGTGTATTGTCCAGATTCTGTTGTACAATATAGTCACATCCGGCAGTATCGGTTCCCAGGAAGTTGTTGAGCTGGTCGCGGCTGTCGGGAGCGATGCCTGCTTCCAGCGGATGGTTCAGCAGGGCGGCGAATGAAGCGTATACATCAATCATGGAGAAGAGGGCTTGTTGTTTGCCGGGCTTGATGCCATTGGGCCAGCGTACAATGAAGGGAATGCGGGTACCGGCATCGAAAGCGCTGTACTTCCCACCGCGGTAGTGCTTCATGGGAGTATGGCCATTCAGCAGTTCGTGTGCCTGGTCCTGATAGCCGTCGTCTATGACGGGACCGTTGTCACTGCAGAATACAAAAATAGTGTTGTCGGCAATGCCGAGGCTGTCCAGGGTGTGCATGATTTCACCCACAGTCCAGTCCAGCTGGAGGATGACGTCGCCACGTACGCCCAAACCGCTCTTGCCGGCGAAACGTGGATGTGGCACGCGGGGAACATGTACATCTTGCGTACCCATATAAAGGAAGAAAGGTTCGTCTTTATGGGCTGTGATGAAGTTCTTGGCCTTGTCTGTAATCACGTCGGCAATGTCTTCGTCTGTCCAAAGGGCGGATTTACCGCCGGTCATCCAGCCGATGCGGGGGATGCCGTTGATGATGGTGTTATTGTGCCCTTGGCTGGGTTTCATCTTGACGAGTTCGGGGTTTTCGAGACCGGTGGGCCAGTCACCGACCTTGTGGTCGTAGCTCACTGTGATAGGGTCGTTGGGGTCGAGGCCCACTACATGTCCGTTCTCTACAAAGACGCAGGGAACGCGGTCGACGGTAGCGGGGATGATGTATTCATAGTCAAAGCCGATGTCTTGGGTGTTCGGTTTGATGGAGTGGTTGAAGTCTGTACCGCCTTTAGGACCCAGGCCGAGGTGCCACTTGCCCACTGCTGCAGTGGCGTAGCCTTCTTCCTTGAACATATCAGCCATAGTGACGCAGGCGGTATCGATGATGAGTTCGGAATTGCCCGGAGCAATGCCGGTATTCTTCTGTCGCCAGGGATACATGCCTGTCAGCAGGCCGAAGCGGGAAGGGGTGCTGGTGGAAGAAGTGGCATAAGCGTTGGTAAACTGCATGCCTTGTCCGGCAAGGCGGTCGATGTTGGGAGTGCTTACTTTGGTGGCACCGTAGCAGCTCAGGTCGCCGATACCCAGGTCATCAGCAATCAGATATACTACATTGGGCTTCTGCGGCGAGTGCTCCGAAGTCTTGTCTTTAGGTTGGCTTCCGCATCCCGCTATCAGGGCTGCACCGGGAATCAGAGACCACAAGGGGGAAAAATGCTTCATAGTTCTTTGACTTTAGATTGTAATTCTGAGGTCAAAGGTAAGAGGTTTTGTGGAATCGGGTGTATGAGGAAGTACAAGGGAAGGGAGAAAAAGTACAAACCGTATCATGCGATGGCTTGATGTACAATATTAAGATGTCTCTTCACTGTCTTCCGTACTTTCCTCTCCTCCATTCTCTCCTTTGCGGTAGGCCAGCGGGCTGACATGGTAAATGTCCTTGAAGCATTTGGAGAAATAGCGTGAAGAACTGAAACCTATCCGGTCCGCAATTTCAGTGATATTCAGTTCCGGATTGTTGCGTAGCATCAGAGCGCCTTTCTTCAGGCGGATGGTCAGGATAAAGTCATTCGGAGTCTGTCCGGTGATAGCCTTCAGCTTGGTGAACAGATTGGTGCGTGCCATTGCCATTTCACGGGCAAAGACGTTGACGTTGAACTCCGTATCGTCCAGATGTTGCTCGATGACTGTCATGGCGCGGTCCAGAATCTCTTTGTCTATGGGGTTGGTGGCAAGCATCTGTACAAAGGCTTGCGGTTGCTTGCTGAATTTCTCCTGCAGAAGGATGCGCGAGTTTACGAGGTTGTTGCAACGAGAAATCAATAGATTGGTGTTGAATGGCTTGGTGATATAGTCGTCCGCACCGATGCGCAGTCCCTCGATATTCTGTTCGATGGCAGTACGTGCCGTGAGCAGTACCACGGGAATGTGGCAGGTGTTGAAGTCACTCTTTATCTGTTTGCACAGTTCCGTTCCCGATATGTTGGGCATCACTACATCACTGACTACGATATTGGGCATTTCGCTACGCACCAGTGTAAGTCCTTCCGCTCCGTCGGCCGCAGTCAGTACTTCGTAGAACGGCTTGAAGATACCTGCCAGCATGTCGCGGATGGAGTCGTTGTCTTCCACTATCAGGATTTTTGCATCCGGGAGCCGTTTGATGGGAGCATTCTCTTCCAGCTCTGCCTTGAGCAAGGCATCGTTTTCCGGTTTGGGAATTTCTATTTGTTGCACACTGTCTGCATTCTTATTTATTTGCTCTTCGTCAAACTGTGCGTTCCCCAATTGCAGGTTTACGATGAAGCTGCTGCCTTTGCCCAGTTCGCTTTCCACACGGATGGTGCCGTGATGGAGCTCCACGATACCCTTTGTCAATGCCAGGCCGATACCCGTACCCGTCTTGCTTGCATCCGTAGAGTCCATTGGGTCTATCTGGTAGAAGCGGTCGAATATCTTGTCCACTTCCCGGGCATCTATGCCGCTGCCGGTATCGGTCACACGGATGACGGCATTGCTGCCTTCGGTCTTGATGCTGAGGGTGATGCTATCTTCCGCCTTGGTATGCTTGACGGCGTTGGACAGCAGGTTGTTTATCACTTTCTGCATCTGTTTTTGGTCATACCACACTTCGAGGCTGTCTGTTTCCTTTTCGAAGTAGAGGCTGATTTGTTTGGTGCTGGCATATTCCAGGAAAAGCAGATAGTTTTCGTATAGGAAGTTCACGATGTTGTGTGGGCTTACCTTTATCTTCATGTGCCCTTGTTCCTGCTTGCGGAAGTCGAGCAGCTCGGTGATGAGTTCCCGTAGCTGTATGCTGTTCTTGTAGATGCCCAACACCTTGTTATATATGGCAGGCGTGAAGTTCTGGAGTTGCATCAGCGTTTCCACTTGTGCCACGATGAGCGTCAGCGGGGTGCGGAATTCATGGGAAATGTTGGTGAAGAAACGTAGCTTTGACTGGTTCAAGGCCTCTACGTCACGGATGTGCTTCTGTTCGTACTTCAGTGATTCACGCAACTTGATTCTCGACTTGTAGGTACGCACCAGATACCAGAGCAGGATTCCCGTCACTATCAGGTAGATAAGATAGGCAAGGGGAGTCTTGTAGTAGGGAGGCAACACGTGTATGGTCAGGTGGACTTGCGGACAAAGGCTCTCGTCTTTTCCGTTGGGCTTTATAATCAAGTTATAGGTTCCTGCGTTTAGGTTGGTATAAGTGATGTTGTGTAGTCCACGAGTGCTGTTCCAATCGTTGGAGAAGCCTTCCAGTTTATAGATGATGTCGTCTTTGTTGGCGGCTACATAGTTTGAAGTGGCGAACTCTATGCTGAACATGGACTGGTCAGCGTTGAGCGTAATCTCGGGGGTGCAGTACAAGGCTTGCTGCAGGATACCGGTCTCATCTCCCACTTGTATTTCCGTTCCGTTCACAATGAGGCGGGAGAGGATGATTTTGTAGGGGTTCGGCGTGAAGTTCAACTCCATTTCATGGAAGGAAATCATTCCCTGCGTGCCTCCCAGGAATATTTCTCCGTCACGGGTCACGCAAAGGGCATTCTCATTGACGGCAGTCATTGGGAAACCGTTTTCGGCACTGTAGTTCAGGAATACCTTCTGCCGGTAGTCGAAGATGGAGAAGCCTTCGTTGGTGATGAGCAGCAGTTTGCCGCTGGTGGGGGATTCCTGCGTCTCGTAGATGCAGTCGCTGGAAAGACCGTTCTTCGCTTGGTCAAAGTTCTCGAAGTCGTTGCTGGCAGGGCGGTATAAGTCCAGTCCGCTGCCCGAAGTGGCGAACCACAGATTGCCTTTGCTGTCTTGGGTAATGTTGTTTACATTGTTGTTGCTGATGCTGTGTGGGTTGGCAGTATCATGGCGGTAGTTGGTCAGTTTGCCGGTATCGAAACGGTAGCTGAACACACCTTCGCCCGTGGCTGCAATCCAGAGCGTACCGTTGCTGTCGAAAGTGATGTCTGCCACCATCTTGATTCTTTTGCCTTCTTTGCTGTCCTGGAACAGTTGTTGGCATTTCCCGTTGGCAGGGTCGAAGAGGCAGATTCCGTTTTGGGTGGCCACTACCAGCTGGTGCTGATAAGGCACGATGTCGCGGATGATGTCGGAAGGCAGGGTTTCCGGATTGTCTGCTTCCATGCGGTAGTGTGTGAATCGGCCTGAGTGTATGTCCAGTCTGTTCAGTCCGCCCAGATGGGTTCCTATCCAGATGATGTCTTTGGAGGCATCATAATAGAGAGCCTTGATGTTGTTATGGGAAATGCTGTTGGGACTGCTTCCCGGGCGGAACCATTTGAATTCACGGGTACGGCGGTTGTAATAGTTCAGTCCGCCCCCTTCGGTGCCAATCCACAGATTGCCGTTCTTGTCTTCGATGGTGCGGCCTACAACCGGATTGCTCAGTCCTTTCTTTTCGATGGGCGAATACATATAGCGGCTGTATATCTCGTACTCGGGGTTGAAATAGTTGACGCCGCCAAAGTAGGTTCCTAGCCACAGCGTTCCTTGGTTGTCCTTTACGATGCACCAGATGGAAGAGTGTGTCAGTCCGTCGCTCTGGGCATCACTGGCAGTGTGGTTCTGGAAGAGTCCCGTACTTTTGTCATATCGGTTCAGACCGTTGAAGGTTCCAATCCAGATGTTTCCCAGATTGTCTTCACAGCAGGCTCGCACGAAGTTGGAAGAGATGCTGTAAGGGTTCTTTGCGTCGTATTCAAAGATTTCGATGGTTCCGTCGGTCTTTACATGGTGCAGCCCTTCTTTCCAGCTGCCAATCCATAACTCGCCTTCGCTGTCTTGGTATATGCTGGTGATGTTGCCTTTCAGGATGGGGTGGGTCAGCTCGTTCTTGTCCAGTTGCAGGCGGTATGCTCCGTTGGTGGTCGTTCCAATCCACATTTGTCCTTTGTCCAGATGCATACAGCAGATTTCCAGACTTTTTCCGGGAAGCTGGTAATAGAGGTCAAAGTTCCCAGTCTGCTCGTTATAGCGGTAGATTTCATTCTGTTTTCCGATGAAAAGGGCCTCTTTGTAATATATGCTGTGCACATTTCCTTGCAGCAGGGTGGTGAATCTTTGGGTGGCGAAATTGAACTCGGCTACTCCTTCCGTACAGAGCAGGTAGATTTTTCCGTTACGGTTGCCGGCCATGCGTAGCACGGTGTTGCAGAAAAGGCTGTAAGGGTTGTTCTTCTGCAGCTTGTAAGTTTGTATGTCTTCTCCGTCATAACGGTTCAAGCCTTCTCGGGTTCCAATCCATAAAACACCGTTTTCATCGATGTAAAGACTGTTCACGGAGAATTGTGACAGACCGTCGTCGGTCGTCAGATGGTTGAAGGTGATGTTCTGCGCCTGCAGAGTTGCAGCAATCATGCTTACTGAAACAAGAAGCAGCCGGATGATAAACGTTCGCACTTTTCGGGTAGTTTTTAAGGTTTCAGTTACAAATATAGGTATATTTTGTACAAGACTTCTTATTTATTAGGCGGTTTTTGCGGTTATGTTTGGATAAATGTATAATTTTGGAAGCGCGCCGAACGATACTTGCCTTTTGGTATAAGGCAATCAGCGTATCTTTGTAAACAAATTAATTCATTTATTATCATGAAAGACCTTTTATCTATTGTATCTCATTTTCAAATGCAGGGTACAGTTCGTGAAATCAAGCCTTTAGGCTCAGGCCTGATTAACGATACGTACAAAGTGACCACTGCTGAGGCCGGTGCGCCGGACTATGTTCTGCAACGTATCAATCATGCCATTTTTCAGAATGTAGAGATGTTACAGTCCAATATCGAGGCTGTGACCAGGCATATCCGTAAGAAACTGGAAGAGAAAAGAGAGGCCGATGTCGAGCGTAAAGTACTTCATTTCATCCCCACGGCCGAAGGGAAAACCTATTGGTATGACGGTGAGAACTACTGGCGTATCATGACTTTTATTCCTCGTGCCAAGACTTACGAGACGGTAAATCCGGAATATTCCTATTATGCGGGAGCTGCCTTCGGTAATTTCCAGGCTATGCTTGCCGACATTCCAGATACATTGGGCGAGACAATTCCCGATTTCCACAACATGGAGTTCCGCTTGAAGCAACTCCGTGACGCTGTGGCTGCCAATGCGGCGGGACGTGTGCAGGATGTGCAGTATTTTCTGGATGAGATAGAAAAACGTGCTGATGAAATGTGTAAGGCAGAACGCTTGTACCGTGAAGGCAAACTGCCCAAACGGGTATGCCACTGTGATACGAAAGTAAACAACATGATGTTCGACGAAGACGGTACGGTGCTTTGTGTCATCGACCTGGATACGGTGATGCCCAGCTTCATCTTCTCCGATTATGGCGATTTCCTTCGCTCAGGTGCCAACACGGGGTTGGAAGATGACAAGAATCTGGATAATGTGAACTTCAATATGGAAATATTCCAGGCATTTACCAAGGGTTATCTGGAATCGGGCAAATCCTTCTTGTTGCCGATAGAGATTGAGAATCTGCCTTATGCGGCTGCCTTGTTCCCATACATGCAGTGCGTACGCTTCCTGGCAGATTATATCAACGGTGATACTTATTATAAAATCCAGTATCCGGAGCACAATCTTGTTCGTACCAAGGCTCAGTTCAAACTGTTGCAGAGCGTGGAGGAACATACACCGGAGATGAAAAAGTTCATTGACTCATGTATCTGAAAAAGTATCTGATGACGATAGCAGCAGCTCTTTGCATGCTGCCGTTGTCTGCAATTAATCCCCAAAATAGTAAAATGAAAGAATTGAATGTAAAGAAAGTAAGTGTGGCCAATATACCGGTAGAGTCGGTTCCGGCTCTTCTGGATGAAGAGAAAGTGGCGTTTCAGCCCGTAAATACAGTGAATTGGGCTGCTTTTCCTTATGCTCCCAGTGTGGAGTTCCGCATAGCGCATACGGAAGATGCCATTCTGCTGCATTTCAAGGTAAGGGAAGCGAGTGTACGCGCAGTGGCAGGACACGATAACGGTCCGGTCTGGGAAGATGCGTGTGTAGAGTTCTTCTCTGTGCCTGCCGGTGACGGAGTGTACTACAATATGGAGTGTAATTGTGCCGGAACGCTGCTTATCGGGGCAGGTGCCGGACGTGGAAACCGCCAGCATGCCCCGCAAGAGGTGCTCGATAAAGTACAGCGTTGGGCTTCTTTGGGACGTGAGGCTTTCGACGAAAGAGTAGGTGAGTGTGCCTGGGAAGTGGCTCTGGTCATCCCTTATTCCGCTTTCTTCCTGCATGACATCACTTCGTTGGATGGAAAGACGCTCCGTGCCAATTTTTATAAATGCGGCGATAAGCTCCAGACTCCCCATTTCCTTTCATGGAATCCGATAGGTCTGGAGAAGCCGAACTTCCATTGTCCGGAGTTTTTCGGCACCCTGCATTTCGAGTAGTAGTAGAACAAAAAGTTACTCAACCTGCCCTCACCACTATCACTGTTTTCCTGAAACTCCCTATTCGTCGCCCTTCCAGGGGTGAGTGAGGGCAAATAAAAAGGGTGAGGGCAAATTTTACCCTCACCCTTCCGGGCGTACCCGGTTGCTTCCTGCTTCTTTCCCCGTCTTTTATAGGACAAGACAAACCATTGTCTACAGAAACAGTATAATAAATACCCTTTATATACTTAATCCGTTAGTTCACAACACTGAACACTTTGTTCCAGCATAGAGAACACTTTGTTTCAGTATAGAAAAACACTTTGTTTTCATATAATGGAACGAACTGTTTTGTTAAGGGAAACAAAGTGTTCTCTATAAGGAAACAAAATGTTTAGTTAAAGGAAACAGTTTGTTTTACTTAGCATACTGCTTGGAATGAGTGTGCATTAAAAAAGGATAAAGACTATGCAGGAACTATTGTAGAGGTATATAGAAAATGGCACGAACTACGCAGACTTGCAGAAAAGAATCTGTCCATCCATGATTGTCTGCGTGATTCGTGCCCGAAGAAGGGTGTTTACTTCACGATTCCTTTGGAATTCTTGATGAAGTTGATGATATTGTGTATCTCGTCACTCATCGGTACTTGGTCTTCAATCTTCTGCAAGGCATCCTGCACGCTGAAGTTTCCCTGGTATACCAGACGGTAGGCATTTACGATATGGCGCAATACACGTTCACTCACCTGGTGTTTGTGTTGAAGCACAGCAGCGTTGATACCGTGGTATTCCGCCGGATTACCGTTCATGATGATATAGGGCGGCACATCCTTTGATATGCGGCAGCCAGCTTGAATCAGTACCCAACTTCCAATGTGGCAGTATTGGTGCAGAATGACGTTGCTGCTCAGAATGGTGCAGTCGTCTATCTGACATTCTCCGGCTACGGTAGTCTTGATACCCAGTACACAATGGTTGCCTATCTGCACGTCGTGGCAGAGGTGTACACCATCCATCAGGTAGTTTTCATTGCCGATGCGGGTAGCGCTTTCTGCATGGGTGGCACGGCTGACAACCACGTTCTCGCGGATGTCGTTATTATCACCGATAATCAGCATGCTGTTCTCTCCCGTATAATGGAAGTCTTGCGGTTCGGCACCCAGAACGGCATTGTGATGTACCTTGTTCCCTTTTCCCATGCGGGTACCGTGCAGAATTTTTGCACCCGACATAATAATACAGTCATCACCGATTTCCACGTTCCCTTCGATAAATGCAAAGGGCTGGATGGTTACATTCTTGCCGATTTTTGCGGCAGAATCTACATAAGCTAACGGACTTATCATAGTAATTAGCGATTAATGATTAATGATTAGTGATAAATGGTCAGTGATTAGGATTTACTATTTCATTAATCGCTAATCACTAATCACTTATCGCTCATTTTATTCTCTTCCTCCTCCAAGCGCTTGATACAGGCTGATGACTGCCTGCATGCTGCTGAAGGTGTCGGATACTTCTGCAAGCTGTGCGCTGAGGTAAGACTGCTCGGCAGACAAGACTTCCAGATAGGTCGACGTGCCTAAGTTAAACAATTCTTTTGTATCTGAGGCAGCTTGGCGGGCAGAATTTACTTGAATAGTGCGTGAAACGGCTTTGTTCTTCTCCATTTGATACAGGTGCAGGGCGTTGCTCACTTCATTTCCGGCATTCAGCAGGGCGGTTTGGAACTGAATCTTAGCCTGCTCCTCTTGTGCCTTGGCTTGTTTCAGACGGGCAATGTTGGCACCGCGATAGAACAAGGGTTGCGTCAGCGAACCGATGGCAGAAGCCAGCAGTTTGCCCGGGTTGACGATACCTGCACCGGAGTTATTGGTCCAGCCTCCCGAACCGCTCAATGTAATCTGCGGGTAGAAGGCGGCACGGGCGCTATTGGTGTTATAGTAGTTGGCAGCCAGTGACATCTCGGCAGCTTTCACGTCCGGACGGTTGGATAGCAACTGCAAGGGGATACCTACTGAAAATTCCGTAGGAAGCTGTTGATCTTCCAGTACACCGCGTGCGATGCTCTGTGCCGGTTGGTGCAACATCAGGCAGAGAGCGTTTTCGGTTTCGCGTATGCTCTGGCGTATGTCGGGCAGTGATGCCATGACTTGAGCGTAGGCGGTGCGGCTCTGCTCTACGGCAGCAGAAGTGGTTCCGTAGATGCCTGCATCTTTCATGGCTTGCACGGTCTCCAAGTTCTTTTTCAGAATCTCGACGGTGCCTTCGGTGATTTGCAGTTGGCGGTCCAGCATCAGCAGGGTGTAGTACATGTTGGCTACACCGGCGATGACTTGCGTCTGAACGGCTTGTTCGTAGAATTGCGTCTGCTTCAAGCTAACCTTTGCTTGTCGCTTCGGGTTCAGCAATTGACCGAAGAGGTCGATTTGCCAGCTTGCGGTAACGGGCAGGGAGTAGATTTGTGTAGCCTTTCCCTTGTCCCAGCTGCTGACGGTTCCTTGCGGAGACAAGGCAAGCGTCGGAGCATAGGCAAGACGGGCAGACATCAGTGCGGCTTGTGCTTGTTTCACGTTCAAGGCGGCACTGCGCAGGTCACCGTTGTTGGTGAGTGCTTGCTCGATAAGTGTCTGCAGCTGCGGGTCTGTGAACACTTCTCTCCAAGGCAGATTACCGAAGTTGGCTGTATCTGCGGCTAATGTATCGTTCACGGACGCCGTGTCGCGATACAGTCCGGCAGTTGTTATGTCTTCGGGTCTGTCGTATGATTTGTAGATGTGGCAACTGCTCAATAAAGCAGTTGCGCACATCAGGCATATTATTTTCTTCATAATCGCTAATCGTTAATCACTATTTTGTATATTGTTCAATCTCAGGTTCTGCATCCGAGTTGTCCACATCTTCCCATTCCATCGGTTTGAATTTCTCCTGCAAGTACTGGAATGCCACGAACAGTGCGGGCACTATGAAGATTTGCAGAATCATACCGATTAACATACCGCCGATGGCAGACGTACCCAGCGTACGGTTACCGTTGGCACCCGCACCGGAAGCAAACATCAGCGGAAGCAGGCCGACAATCATTGCCAATGACGTCATCAAGATAGGACGCAGACGGGCTGCAGCACCCAATACGGCTGCCCAGGTGATACTCATACCCATTCTGCGGCGTTCAAGGGCAAACTCTACAATCAAGATGGCATTCTTGGCCAACAGACCCATCAACATGATGAGGGCAATCTGCATATAGATGTCATTGGACATCGTGCCCAGAATCATCTTCAGTGCCGGGATACTGCCCAATGTACCTATACCGCTTACAAAAAGGAAGCTACCCAGCAGACCGAACGGCACGGACAGCAATACGGATAAAGGTAGGATGTAACTTTCGTACTGGGCACTCAGCAACAGATAAACGAATACGAAGCACAATATGAAGATGAGTCCCGTAGTGCTTCCACTCGTTTCGGCCTCTTCACGCGCCATACCTCCCAGCTCGTAACCGAAACCGGCAGGCAGGTTTTCCTGCGCCACTTCGGCAATGGCTTGCAGAGCTTGACCGGAAGTGTAGCCTGATGCGGGAGCCACCATCACTTTCATGGAGGTGTAAAGGTTGAAACGGCTGATGACGTCAGGACCATATACTTTCTTGATGGAGATGAATTGCGTGATAGGTGCCATTTCGTTGCCGTTGCGCACCTTGATGCTCTGTAGTGTTTCCATATTCTTGGTAGCGTCAGGTTCGGCTTGTACCATTACGCGGTACATCTTACCGAAGCTATTGAAGTTGGAAGCATACAAACCACCGTAATATCCCTGCAAGGTAGTCAAGATGTCATTGGGGCTGCTGCCTGCTTTCTTACAAGCGGCAGCATCAATGTCCAGCTGGTATTGCGGGAAGTGGGGGTTGAAGGATGTCTTGGCAGAGTTGATTTCAGGGCGTGCTTCCAGGGCTGCGGTATAGTTGTTCACCACGTCGAAGAAGTGGTTCAAATCACCACCCGTCTTGTCCTGCATGTTCAACTCGATGTCACTTGAAGCCGAGTAACCCGGAATCATAGGTGGAGCGAAGAACAATACCTGCGCTTCCTTGATAATCTTCTGGGCACGCATGTATAATGTGGCATAGACAATGGTAGAGTTCTGCATGGTGGAGCGTTCTTCCCAGTTCTTCAGCTTGATGATGATAGAACCATAGGAAGGACCTTGTCCACCCAGAAAACTATAACCGGAAATGACGGTACGCGATTCTACTGCAGGGTCGGCAGCAACCAGACTGTCTACGCGATTCAGAACCTCTTGAGCACGTTCTTGTGAAGTGCCGGGAGGCAAAGTAACGGCACCCATAATGGTACCGGTATCTTCGTTGGGCACCATACCGGTAGGAGTAATCTGCATGAAAACACCCAGCAATACGATGGAACCGATAACCAATCCTGCCGATAGCCATCGTTTTTGGATGAAGAACAGCACTTGTTTCTTATACTTGCCCAAGATACCGTTGTATGAGTCATTGAAGGAGTGTTTGAACTTGTCGGTAGTCATGCCTGCCAACGCCAGCACACTGATGATAATCATCAAGCTGCACAGAATGGGGTGTTCGCTGAAGCTGAACAGACCGAAAATCATGCCCAGAATAGCTACCGTCACGAAGAGCAACGTGATACCTGGGCGCATCAACCGACCGAGAGAGTCGACATAACGAGCAAGCATAATCTTGCGCGCTTCCTTGGCGGCAACGCCTACACGCTCTTTCAGACTTTCGTGTCCTCCATTATGAGGTTTCAAGAAGATAGCACACAGAGCAGGACTCAGGGTCAAGGCGTTCAAAGCCGAGAAACCGATAGCAATAGCCATAGTCAAACCGAACTGACGGTAGAAAGTACCTGCTGTACCTCCCATGAAGCTCACAGGGACGAATACGGACATCATGACCAGCGTAATGGAGACGATAGCGCCGCCCAACTCACTCATGGCGTCAATGGAAGCTGTACGGGCTGATTTGTAACCCTGGTCCAGCTTGGCATGGACGCCCTCGACGACGACGATGGCATCATCGACCACAATCGCAATGGCAAGTACCATGGCCGAAAGGGTCAGCAAGTTGATACTGAAACCGATCAGCTTCAATACGAAGAAGGTGGCAATCAATGCCACGGGAATGGCGATGGCGGGAATCAACGTAGAACGCATATCCTGCAGGAAGATATACACCACGATGAACACCAGGATAAAGGCTTCGATCAATGTCTTGATTACCTCATGGATAGAGGCGAAGAGGAAGTCGTTGGCACTCTGTGCAATGTTTATCTTCAAGCCGGCAGGCAGTTTGCTGGAATAGTCGTCCAGCAGGGCCTCGATATCCGAGATGGTTTGTGTGGCATTACTGCCTGCCATCTGGAAAATGATGCAACATACGGCTTTATGTCCGTTAACCATATTGTTGAATCCATATGACAGACGACCCAGTTCCACATTTGCTACATCCTTCAGACGGAGTATTTCACCGTTTTCCAAAGCTTTGATGACAATGTTCTCGAACTCTGTAGTCTGTTGCAGACGTCCTTTATAGCGCAGGGTATATTGGTAAGTTTGGTTACCGCGCTCACCCAACTGGCCGGGAGCCGCTTCGATGTTCTGTTCGCTCAAGGCGGCAACCACATCGTTGGGGATAAGTTTGTATTGGGCCATTACATCAGGTTTCAGCCAGATACGCATGGAGTAGTCCTGTCCCAATACCATGGCATCACCCACACCGTTGACACGTTTCACCTCAGGGATAAGGTTGATGTTGGCGTAGTTTTCCAGGAACTCGATGTTGTACTGGTCTTTTTCATCATAGATGGAGAATACCATCAACATGGAAGTCTGGCGTTTACGGGTGGTTACACCGATTTTGGTAACTTCGGCAGGCAGCAAGCCTTGTGCCATGGAAACGCGGTTCTGCACGTTCACCGCTGCCATATCGGGGTCGGTACCTTGCTTGAAGTAGATGGAGATGTCGCCCGAACCGCTGTTGGTGGCGCTCGAACTCATGTACATCATATTTTCCACACCGTTAATCTGGTCCTCCAACGGAGCGATAACGGAGTTCAGCACCGTTTGGGCATTGGCACCTTGGTAAGTTGCACTTACCGATACGGTAGGGGGGGCAATGTCCGGGTATTGGGTGATAGGCAAGGTCGCCAGACCAATAACTCCTAAGATTACTATCAGGATGGAAATTACCGTTGATAGTACCGGACGGTTAATAAATCTATCTAGTTTCATTTTATTTAGTGATTAGGGGTTAGTGATTAGTGATAAGCTCGTGTGATATAATGGCGCAGCCGCTTATCATTAATCACTAACCGTTAAACATTAATTGAATGCCGTTTGAATGTTACCTTCTTTCTGGTCTTTCAAGGCCTTCTGGTATTCGGCTTCCTTTTCAGCAGGCGTAATAGGTGTGATGGATTGTCCGTCCTTCAGGTTCTGTACCCCTTCGATAACGATTTTATCGCCTGCTTTCAAACCTTCCGTCACGTAATAATACTTGCCATCGTCTAAGCTGAACACTTTGACTTCGGTATTTTTCAACGTATTGTCCGGTTGCAGAACGAAAACGAACTGCTTGTCCTGGATTTCGGTAGTGGCGGCCTGTGGAATCATGATGACATCATGCAAAGGGTTGGGGAATACCACATTGCCGGTGCTTCCGCTACGCAACACGTTGTGCTTGTTGGGGAAGAGGGCACGCATGGTTACCGAACCGGTAGTTTGATCAATGACTCCGCTGATTGTCTCCACGCGGCCACTGTCGGCATACATGGTTCCGTCGATGAGCTGCAACTGTACATCCGGCATCTTTTCCAGAATTTCCTTGATGCTGCCGCCTTCACGAATTTGTGACAAAAGTTGGCGTTCGGTCATGGAGAAATAGGCGTACATTTCGGAGATGTCGGCAACGGTAGTCAGCGGGCTGGCTACGGAAGGACTAACTAGGCTACCTACGCGGTAGGGAATGCTACCTACTACACCGTCACTGGGGCTGGTTACACTAGTGTATGACAAGTTGTTCTTGGCATTGACCAATTGGGCATTGGCTTGTGCTAGTTGCGCCTTTGTCTGTGCCAGTTGGTTTTCGGCCATTTGCAAATCGTAGTCACTGATGATGTTTTTCTTGTTCAGTTCACGTTTGTTGTTTACAGTCAGTTCTTGTGTGTTTACGGCAGCTTTGGCTGTTTCAACAGCAGCTTTGGCCGAATTTACGGCTGCCTGATACTGTACGGGGTCGATGCTGAACAACACTTGTCCTTTGCGTACTGTTGCGCCTTCGTCGACGTGCAATTTTGTGATGAAACCGCTCACCATCGGGCGAATTTCTACATCTTGTTTACCCTTGATAGTAGCAGGGTAGCTGTTTGTCAAGTTGGCAGTGGTGGTTTTTGCCTCAATCACTGCAAATTCGGGAGCTTTACCCGTTCCTTTGTCGCCTTGTCCGCAACTGCTGAGCAGTGCCAGGCAACATGCCAATAATACTAATCTACTCTTCATACTCTTTTTGTTCTCTGTATAATTTTATATTCTTCTTTTTTCGATTCTTGAAAGGCGTTTTGGTGTGCAATTCATAATTTAGAAATAAGGCAGGAAAAAGAAAACTGAATACTCCTATTCAGTTTTTCGTCTGCAAAAATATTCTTTTCTTAGTATATAAGGTGTGAAACAGTTCCTTTTTTAACTATGTTTCATACATAGATGAGAACAAAAGGACATTTTTTGATTAAAATACTGTAAAGCATACCGCTAATTGGCAGATAACCTTTATTTTTGCAGCATGTTAGAACGTAAACGCCATACTAAAATGAGGCCGCTTTTCCGCAGGTTGTTGGGGGGTGTTGCCATAGCTGCCGCACTGTATTCTTGTGCCAGTGTGGGCCGTATTGAAGGAGGACCTTATGATGAGACTCCTCCGCGTTTTATTTCCGGTACTCCCACGCCCGGTGCACTCCATCACAATAAAAATAAACTTTCCATTGAGTTCGATGAATTTATCAAGCTTGACAAGCCGAATGAGAAGATTGTAATATCCCCTCCGCAGGTGCAGCAGCCCGAAGTTAAGTCTAATGGGAAGAAGGTGGTCATCACCCTGCAGGATACATTGAAACCCAATACCACTTATACATTCGATTTTGGTGATGCCATCCAGGACAATAATGAGGGGAATCCCTTAGAGAATTTTTTCTATTCTTTCTCTACGGGCGACCGCCTCGACTCTATGGCTGTGGCCGGCACAGTGCTGAATGCGGCTAATCTTGAACCGGTGAAAGGGATGCTGGTCGGCCTGCATGCCAATCTGACCGACTCTGCTTTTACCAAACTTCCTTTTGAGCGGGTGGGGCGCACGGACAGTCGCGGACGCTTTTCTATCCGTGGAGTGGCTCCCGGCAAGTATCGCATCTATGCCTTGCAGGATGCCGACCAGAATTTTACCTATTCTCAGCCGACGGAAGTGATAGCTTTCAATGATTCCATCATCATTCCTTCCATGGAAGAACGCATGCGCCAGGATACGACCTGGATAGACTCGCTGACAGTAGATACGGTTGTAGAACGTCAATATACCCACTACCTGCCAGACGATATCCTGTTGCGTGCTTTCAAGGAGCTTTCCTTCTCGCAGCGTTTCTTGAAGGCCGAACGGTTGACTCCGGAGAAGTTTTCGCTCTATTTCACTGCTCCGGCAGACACGTTGCCTTTATTGAAAGGATTGAACTTTAATGAGGAAGATGCGTTTGTTATAGAACAGCCTACCGGCCGGAACGATACGATTCATTATTGGATAAAGGATTCCCTGCTCTATAAGCAGGATTCCCTGAAAATGAGTATCACCTATTTGTATACGGATAGCCTGAAACAACTGGTGCCCCGTACCGATACTTTGAATGTGTTGGCGAAGTTGACATACGACAAGCAGCAGAAACAGAAGCAGGAAGCGAAGGAAAAGGAACAGAAAGAGCGTGAGAAGAAAAAGAAGAAGTTGAAAGAAGGTGAGGTGGAAGAGCCCGAGCCGACGGAATTCCTGGCTGTAGATGTGTATGCCCCTTCTGCAATTGATGTATATGATTATCTTACTCTGTCGTTTACGGAACCGGTGGCAAGCATAGATACCGCCGCTTTCCATCTGAAACAGAAAGTGGACTCGTTGTGGCAGGATATCCCGTTCGACTTTATGCGCGACTCTTTGGACTTGAAGCGTTATAATCTGTTTGCCGAATGGGTACCCGGTGAAAGCTATACATTTGAAGTGGATTCTGCTGCCATACGTGGGTTGTACGGGTTGTTTTCCGATAAGATAAAGAAGGACTTCAAGGCCAAGAAGCTGGAAGAGTACGGGCAGATATTCTTTAATGTGCATGGAGCAGACTCTCTGGCTTTTGTGGAACTGCTGGACGGTCAAGACAAAGTGCTGCGCACGGTGCCGGTGGTGGATGGGAAAGCCGATTTCTATTTTCTCAATCCGGGCAAATATGGAGCGCGGCTGATAAATGATACGAATGGGAATGGCGTCTGGGACACAGGGAATTATGCCGAGAAGCGCCAGCCTGAAATGGTTTACTATTATCCGATGGTTTTGGAGCTTAAGGCAAACTTTGATTTGACGCAGGAATGGAATATTAAGGCCAAGTCTCTGGATAGGCAGAAACCGGACGAACTAAAAAAACAAAAGCCAGATGAAGACAAGAAAAAGCAAAACAGGAACAAAAATAACCGCAGTGGCAATAGCAGCCGCAATAGTGGTAGGGGCTATAGCTATTAGGCGGAAGCAATTGTTCGTTCTATTGATGGTGGGAGCAGTCTGTTTGGGAGCCTCCCAGTCTGTTCAGGCCCAATGTGCTGCAAAGAATGAAGCTTTTCAGTCGGGCGAGCACGTCATGTACGATTTATATTTCAATTGGAAGTTCATTTGGAAGAAGGTGGGGCTGGCAAGCCTCACTACCAATGCCACGACTTACCATTCCGAGCCTGCATTCCGCTTTAACTTGCTTTGTGTAGGCAGTAAAAAGACCGATTTTTTCTTCAAGATGCGCGATACGCTAACTTGTTATGTCAGCGACAAGTTGGAGCCACTCTATTTCCGCAAAGCGGCAGAGGAGGGAAGCCGCCATACGGTGGACGAGGCCTGGTTCTCCTACTCGGACGGACTGGCGAATGTAAAGCAGAGACGCACTTGGCACAATCCCGTGCGTGAAGCTCAGGAGATGGAATACAGTGATAGTCGCTGCATCTTCGATATGTTGAGCATTTTGGCGCAGGCACGCTCCTATGACCCTAAAGACTACAAGGTAGGGCAGAAGATACTCTTTCCCATGGCCACGGGGCGCAGGGTAGAAGAGCAGACGTTGATTTACCGCGGCAAGGAGGAGGTCAAGGCGAATAACGACACCATTTACCGCTGCTTGGTATTCTCTTTTGTAGAGTACAAGAAAGGTAAGGAGAAGGAGGTCATCACCTTCTTCGTATCCGATGATAAGAACCACCTTCCCATTCGCCTGGACATGTATTTGAATTTCGGTTCGGCCAAGGCATTCTTCAAGAGTGTCCGGGGCAACCGCTATCCGATGACGTCTGTGGTAAGGAAAAAGTGATGTTATCCCCTTTTCTAAATACACTGGATTCGAAAGTGGCAATCAGTTTTCCCTCCTGGTTGGTGACGTCGATCTGGTAATATCCGGTGGTGCGGCCGATGTAGCGTTCGCGCGCTTCGGCATACAGCACATCGCCCGGTCCGCTGCTGCGCAGGAAGGTGATATTGGACGAAAGAGAGAAGGCCAATGTTCCGTGGGAGTTGGCTGCTGCTGCCAGTGCCAGGTCGGCAAGGGTGAAGATGGCACCCCCTTGCGTACGGCCTCCCGCATTGAGATGCTCTGCCGTGATAACCAGGCGTGCCTTGCTGTATCCTTCCTTTATTTCTATCAGTTCTACGCCTGCATTCGTGGCGAAGCGGTCGTTCTTGAAAAACTCTTGTGCGGTCATGAGGGGTAATGATTAATGTTTAGTGATTAGTGATTAATGGGTGGAAAATATGTGCTTCCGGACGCAAAAGTAACGATTTTAGCCATTAATTGAATTATTTAGGCGGGTCAAATCTGTACGCTTGCCCTACTTTTGCAGCAGGAAAAATCATAAACTCTTAATAAATAAATCCCTTATTATGAAAACAGTCCTCACTACATTGGGAATCTCCCTCCTTGTATTGGCAGGTTGCGCAGGGCAAAAGCAGGCTGAAAGCAACTTTATCCAAGAAAACATTGATAATGCTGTGGCTCAGGAGACAATTCAGACAGACATTATCGAGAAATCTGGTAAAATCCTTAATCCCCGCACCATTGATAAGGATGGGAACATTGTCTATGTACCTATCGACGATTGGTGTTCCGGTTTCTTCCCCGGTAATATCTGGCATATGTACGAGCTGACCGGTGACCAGAAGTGGCTGCCGCTGGCAGAGAAGTATACCGAGGATTTGGATTCGGTACAATACCTTACCTGGCACCATGATGTGGGATTTATGATTGGCTGCAGTTACCTGAACGGATACCGTTTTGCGGGTAAGGAAGAGTACAAGCCGGTCATCATACAGACGGCCAAATCGTTGTCTACCCGTTTCCGCCCTGCAGCAGGCGTACTTCAATCATGGGATGCAGATAAGGGATGGCAGGCTGAACGTGGCTGGAAATGTCCCGTTATCATTGATAATATGATGAACCTCGAACTGCTGTTCGAAGCTTCCAGGCTGTCCGGCGACTCCACTTTCTACAACATAGCCCGGAAGCACGCCGATACGACTATGGCTAACCATTTCCGTGAGGACAACAGCTGCTATCATGTGGTGGATTATGACCCCGAAACCGGTGAAGTCCGTAAGAGACAGACTGCACAAGGCTATGCCGACGAGTCTGCTTGGGCACGTGGACAAGCGTGGGCCTTGTATGGCTATACCATGTGCTATCGCTATACACACGATGCCAAATACCTGGAACAGGCTGAAAAGGTCTACAACTTTATCTTCAACAACAAGAATCTTCCGGAAGACTTGGTTCCCTACTGGGATTTCGATGCCCCCAATATCCCGAATGAACCTCGCGATGCTTCGGCAGCTGCCTGCACGGCGTCCGCCCTTTACGAGCTGAGCACTTATCTGCCGGATAAGGGATACAAGGAAACCGCTGACCGGATTATGGAAAGCCTCGCTTCTCCTTCTTATCGTGCTAAGGTGGGTACCAACGGCAACTTCATCCTGATGCACTCTGTGGGCAGTATTCCTCACGGTGCGGAGATTGATGTACCGTTGAACTATGCCGACTATTACTTCCTGGAAGGATTGATGCGTAAAAGAGACTTGGAAAAATGAAAACTCAATTAAATATTTTGTTAGGTGGTTTAGGTTTGTTCGCCTTGCAGGGCTGTAAAGCCCCGCAGGCAGAACAATCCGTCCGGCCGAATGTCATTTACGTTTTTCCCGACCAATACCGTAACCAGGCGATGGAGTTCTGGGGCCAGGAAGGTTTTCGGGAGAAAGTGAACTTTCGGAATGACCCGGTGCATACCCCACGCTTGAATGATTTTGCCCGGGAGTCGGTGGTATTGACATCTGCCATGAGCAACTGCCCGTTGAGCAGTCCCCACCGTGGCTCTCTGTTGACGGGAATGTATCCTAATAAGAGTGGTATTCCATTGAATTGCAATTCGAGCCGTCCCATCAGCTCCCTGCGTGAGGATGCTGTGTGTGTGAGTGATGTTTTCTGCAATGCCGGATATGACTGCGCCTACTTTGGCAAACTGCATGCCGACTTTCCTACCCCCAACGACCCCGAACGTCCCGGACAGTATGTGGAAGACCGCGTACCTGCATGGGATGCCTATACATCGAAAGAACGTCGTCATGGGTTCAATTACTGGTATTCTTACGGTACCTTCGACGAACACAAGAATCCGCATTACTGGGATACGGAAGGCCGTCGCCACGACCCGCGCGAGTGGTCGCCGTTACACGAATCGGGCAAGGTGGTGTCTTATCTGAAGAACGAGGGGAATGTACGCGACCCGAAGAAACCTTTCTTCATTATGGTAGGCATGAATCCTCCCCATAGTCCGTACCGTTCTTTGGACGACTGTATGGAGGAAGATTTCAATCTCTATAAAAACCAGCCTCTGGACAGCTTGCTCGTCCGTCCGAATGCCGACTCCAAGATGCTCAAGGCAGAGAGTGCACGCTACTACTTTGCTTCTGTGACGGGTGTCGACCGTGCTTTCGGTCAGATACTTGATGCCTTGAAGGAACTCGGGCTGGACAAGAATACCATTGTCGTGTTTGCCTCCGACCATGGAGAGACCATGTGTAGCCAGCATACGGAAGACCCGAAGAATTCCCCGTACTCCGAGTCCATGAACGTTCCTTTCCTGGTGCGTTTCCCCAATAAGATTAAACCCCGCGTGGACGACTTGATGCTTTCCTCGCCGGACATCATGCCTACCTTGTTGGGCCTTGCCGGCCTTGCCGACTCTATTCCGGCTGAGGTGCAGGGACGCAACTATGCACCGCTTTTCTTCGATGAAAAGGCAGATATTGTACGTCCTACCGGTGCTCTTTACATCCAGAACTTGGATGGTGAGAAGGATGCGGAAGGTATGGTCCGTTCTTATTTCCCTTCATCGCGCGGCTTTAAATCGGCGCGCTATACGCTGGCGCTCTACATTGATCGCGAAAACCATACGCTGGTCAAAAGCTTGTTGTTTGACGATGAAAAGGATCCGTATCAGATGAATAACCTTTCTTTGGAAGAAAACCAAGAAGTCGTAAAAGACCTTTGCGCAGAGATGGGCAAAGTATTGAAAGAGATTGATGACCCTTGGTATAAGGAAGGCATCTTGAAGGATATGATACCTTATTGATTGGAAATGGGTTATAGATAATCCTCCATAAATTGTTTGAACGTTTTTTGCGACCCGCTTCGACTGATAGTGAACTATTTGTCGGAGCGGGTTGTTTGATTCAGAATAGAATAAATTTACCAATACGTATTTAAGTAAATGATGGAGATGAAGTATAGACTATGGGCTTGTCTGTTGTTTTTGCCGATGGTTCTTTGGGCGTCCGGGCGTCTGAAAGTGGCTGTCGTACTCAGTGGGGGTGGCGCCAAAGGGACGGCGCATATCGGTGCTCTGAAAGTAATTGAAGAAGCGGGTATCCCTATAGATTATGTGGTAGGTACCAGTATGGGGGCCATTGTGGGAGGTTTGTATTCTATCGGATATACCCCGCAGCAATTGGACAGTATGGTGAATGCCCAGAACTGGAAATTCCTACTCTCGGATGCACCCAATCCTAAGGATGTGTTGCTGGACGACCGGTTGAAGTCGGAGCGCTATGTACTCTCTATTCCATTTTCTTTGAAATCTGCCGCTGTTTCGGATGCGGGTATCATAAAAGGGAAGAACCTGGCACGTTTGTTCTCCACGTTGACAGAAGGTTACCAGGATTCCGTGGATTTTAGCCGTCTTCCTATTCCGTTTGCCTGCGTGTCGGAAAATCTGGTGAATGGTAGTGAAGTCGTGTTCCGTGAGGGAATACTGGCCACTGCCATGCGTTCCAGCATGTCCATTCCCGGTGTGTTTGCTCCGGTAGACCTGGATGGAATGGTGTTGGTGGACGGTGGAATGGTGAATAACTATCCGGTAGATGTGGCGCTTGCCATGGGGGCCGACTACGTTATCGGGGTGGATGTGCAGAGCCTGCTGCTTAAGGCTTCCGAGCTGAAATCGGTGAAAGACATCTTCGGGCAAATCATCAATCTGCAAGGAGAGAAGAAATACCGTGAGAATCTGCGTAATACCGACGTATTGATAAAGGTGGATGTCACCGGCTATTCGGCTGCAAGTTTCACCAAAGAGGCCATCGACACTTTGATGGTGCGGGGAGAACGTGCTGCCATGGACAGTTGGGACGGACTGCTTGCCCTGAAACGGAAGCTGGGACTTGCAGACGATTATCAGCCTCGCCGTCCGGGACCTTTCCGCTTGCCCGGCGTGGCTGTTGATAGGGAGATTCCCGTTGATTCCCAAATAGCCGTCCCTGCTGTGCGGGAGAACAAGCTGAATGTCGGTTTTCGCTTTGATACAGAAGAACTGGCGGCGTTGCAGGCAAATACGGACTTCTATTTCGGCCGGCAGCGCGAGTCGCTGGTCAGCCTTACTGTCCGTCTGGGCAAGCGTACACTGGCACGACTCGGATATAGTTACCAGTGGGACGGTGGATGGCAGGCGGGACTTGCCTATCAGTTCGACTATAAAGATATGAATATTTACAATGAAGGCAAACGGGCGCTGGATTTGACTTTTACACATCAACTGGTCCGTATGGGGGCGGCGAAGGACTGGAACAATATCCAGGTCAGTCTGGGCATTGACTTTGATTACTACCACTATCATGATTTGCTGTCGCTCGACCCGTTGGCTTCGGCACTGTTTGAAAATTCGTCCTTATTCAGTTACTTTGCCGGACTTGTGTTCAACAACTTGAATGAGAGGAGCGCCCCTACAAAAGGCATGTCGTGGGCGGTATCCTATCATCTCTATACGGATAACTTCTTCCAGTATAAGGACAACAATCCTATTTCTGTTTTCGATGCCCGTTGGCAGGGATGTTTCTCTCCCTCGAGTAAGTTCACTGTCACTCCTTCGTTTTATGGACGCGTATTGTCCGGAAGCGGTAATTATCCTTTTGCCATCATTAATATGGTGGGGGGAACCATACCGGGGCGCTATATGCCACAGCAGATACCGTTTACGGGCATCAACCGTGCGGAACTGTCACAAGCCGCACTGCTGGTTGCAGGGCTGAACCTCAGACAGCGTATCTTGAAAAACCAGTATATATCAGTGATGGGCAGTTATGGGCGAAACTCCGGGAAGTTTCATCAGATTCTTGACTCTTCCGAATCGGCTGATATGGCAGGGGTAGGCATCGGCTATATGTACAAGAGTTTTCTGGGACCAGTGGAGATACAGTTGAACTGGTCTAATCAGACGAAGAAACTAGGGTGGTATGCTGGGTTCGGATTCGTATTCTAACGAGGGATATATCAAAATATTACATGGATTTTATTTTCAGACAAAAGAACAGAAGAACAAGAGAAAAATATATTCTTTTGTTCTTCTGCCTAAAACTTACCCCAATCTGTATGATTCTGCGGTGAGTTATGATACTTTCATTATTTATTCAGCTTCCATTCGCTTCCGTCCTTACCGTCTTTAATCTCGAAACCGAGTGCGGTGAGTTCATTACGGATTTTGTCGGATGTGGCCCAATCTTTGTTGGCTTTTGCCTTTGAACGCTCTTCCAATAGCATGTCCACTACTTTGCCGAAGGCGGCTTCACGCTCTTCGTTGGAGGCGTTGTCTTCTTGTAATCCTAAGATGTCGAAGCAGAAGAGGTGGAAGGTTTCCTTCAATTCTTTCAGGTCTTCGGCTGTGATGGAATCGTTTCCAGCCAGGATATTGTTTACCATCTTGGCGCCGTCGAAGAGGTGGGCGATGACAATCGGTGAGTTCAAGTCATCATTCATGGCTTCGTAACACTTGGCACGCAGGGATTTCACGTCTATGGTGGAGGTTGCAGCAGGGGTAATCTTGTCCAGTCCATGTACAGCATCCATCAGTCTTGCCAATCCCTTTTCGGCGGCTTGCAGAGCTTCGTTGCTGAAGTCTACCGTACTGCGGTAGTGGGCTTGCAGGGTGAAGAAGCGGATGGTCATTGGGCTGTAGGCTTGCTCCAGCATGGGGTGTGTGCCTTTGAAGAGCTCTTCCAATGTGATGAAGTTACCGTAAGACTTACCCATTTTCTGTCCGTTCACGGTCAGCATGTTGTTGTGCATCCAATAATGTACCATATCTTCCCCTTGGGAAGCTACGGATTGTGCAATCTCGCATTCGTGATGCGGGAAGATAAGGTCCATGCCGCCACCATGAATGTCGAAGTGCTCGCCCAAGTATTTCTTTCCCATGGCTGTACATTCGGCGTGCCAGCCGGGGAAGCCGTCGCTCCACGGGGAAGGCCAACGCATGATGTGTTCCGGTTGCGCACATTTCCAGAGGGCAAAGTCTGCGGGGTTGTGCTTCTCGCTCTGTCCGTCCAGTTCGCGGGTGGTGTTGAGAACATCATCCAGGTTGCGTCCGGAGAGCTTGCCGTAGTGATGGTCCTTATTGTATTTTTCTACATCGAAATAAACGGAACCTTCACTTTCGTAGGCATATCCGTTCTTCAATATCTCCTTTACAAGTTCTATCTGTTCGATGATGTGGCCGCTGGCATGTGGCTCGATACTGGGAGACAGCACATTCAATGCATCCATCGCCTTATGATAGCGGTTGATGTAGTACTGTGCCACTTCCATTGGTTCCAGTTGTTCCAGACGGGCTTTTTTCGCAATCTTGTCTTCACCTTCGTCGGCATCGTGCTCCAGATGGCCCACGTCGGTAATGTTGCGGACATAGCGCACCTTGTAGCCGATGTGCGTCAGGTAGCGGAACAGCAGGTCGAAAGTGATGGCAGGGCGTGCATGTCCCAAGTGCGGGTCACCGTACACGGTCGGTCCGCAGACATACATGCCTACATGCGGTGCATGCAGCGGTACGAACAGCTCTTTTTTTCTATTTAAAGTGTTGTAAATGGTCAGTTGATGTTCCATAACAGTTGATTATTAGTTCTTTTAGGAGTACAAAGGTATAATAAATCTGTGAAAATCTATAATGATATTCTGTTTTATAAGAGTAAATGCAACGGATTTCACCTTCGTTTATTACTTTTGTATCCATGAAGTCAGATAAACGTGTATTGCTTGGCATGAGTGGCGGCACGGATAGTTCCGTGGCCGCCATGAGGTTGCAGGAAGCCGGTTATGAGGTGACTGGCGTGACTTTTCGTTTCTATGAGGCAGGAGAGGAGACCGGGTATCTGGAAGATGCACGGGCTCTGGCCCTGAAGCTGGGGATGAAACACATTACCTATGATGCACGCGAGCTTTTCCGTTCGCGTATTATCCGCTATTTTGTGGAAGAGTATCTAATGGGGCGCACTCCCGTTCCTTGCACGGTCTGCAATAATGAGCTGAAGTGGGTGCTGTTGGCTAAAATAGCCGATGAAAAGGGAATTTATTGGATTTCTACCGGACATTATGTGCGCAAGGTCTTGTCCGGAGCAAAGTATTATATAGCTCCTGCCGCGGATAAGGACAAAGACCAGACTTTCTTTCTATGGGGATTGAAGCAGGACATCCTGCAGCGTATGTTGCTTCCGATGGGAGATATTACGAAAAATGAGGCGCGCTCGTATGCGGCGGAGCGTGGTTTCGAGCAAGTGGCTGCAAAGAAAGACAGTATGGGGGTGTGCTTTTGCCCTTTGGATTACCGTTCCTTTTTGAAGCGTGAGGTTCCTGAAACACTATTACCCGGTAAAGGTAGATTCGTCGATGAAAAGGGGGATTTCTTGGGATGGCATGAGGGCTATCCGTTTTATACCGTAGGGCAACGTAGGGGCTTAGGTATCCATCTGAACAAGGCTGTTTTTGTGAAAGAGACAAGAGTGGAAAGCAATGAAGTCGTTCTTGCTCCACTATCTTCCCTCTACAAGCAGGAAATGTGGCTGGGAGAGTGGAACCTGGTGGAGAACAGCCGCGTGCTGGGTGCAGACGAGGTTATTGTGAAGATACGCTACCGTAAGCAGGCAAACCACTGCAAGGTAAGTCTTACAGTGGAGGGACTACTGCATGTCCGCTTGATAGAGCCGCTCGAATCTATTGCGCCAGGGCAGGCAGCGGCTTTTTATGATGAAAGCGGTCTGCTGCTGGGCGGTGGAATTATTTTGTGATAAAATCTGCTTTTATATTTTGTTATTTATTAAGCTTCAGCATTTCTTCTATGTATTCCCTTGTGTTGCTGAGTCGGGGTACTTTATGTTGTCCACCGAGTTTCCCCTTGCTATCCAGCCAATCGTGGAAGAGGTTGGGACGGGCGACGATGATTTCCAGTGGTTGCAGTGCCAGGTTATTCTGTCTTTTAGCTTCATAGTCGGAGTTTACCTCTTTCAGGGTGTCGTCCAATACTTTGGCGAACTTCTCCAGGCTGTCCGGCATTTGTGCAAATTCTATCAGCCACTGGTGGCGGCATTTAGCATTCCGGTCCATAAAGACTGGGGCGGCAGAATAATCTATGACCCGTGCATCGGTTTCGGCACATGCTCTGGCAAGTCCTCTTTCCGCATTGTCCACAATCAGCTCCTCGCCGAATGCGTTGATAAAGTGCTTGGTACGTCCGGTGATGACGAACTTATAGGGATTCTTCGATGTAAACTTCACTGTATCCCCAATCATATATCGCCATAAACCGGCAGAAGTGGAGATTACCATGGCGTAGTTCTTGTTCAGTTCCACCTCTTCGAGGCAGAAGGTACGCGGATTCTCCTTGCCTGCATCTTCCAGCGGGATGAACTCGTAAAATATACCGTAGTCAATCATCAGTAACATGGCAGGATCGGTAGGGTCGTTCTGAGTTCCGAAGTAGCCTTCGGATGCATTGTAAGTCTCTACATAATGCATCTTGCTGCTGCGGATCACGTCTTTGTATTGCTCGCGGTAAGGAGTGAAGGCAACGCCGCCGTGGAAGAACACCTCCAGATTGGGCCATATCTCCTCAAGGCTCTGCTTTCCTGTCTTTTCCAATATATGTTTGATGAGTACAAGCATCCAGGACGGTACACCGGAAAGGTTGCTGACGTTTGCATGGATGGTTTCGCGGGCGATGGCCTCCATTTTGGGCTCGAAGTGCTCCATTAGGGCCGTCTGCTTGCTGGGTACGCGGACAAAGTTTACCAGCGGGTTGATATTTTCTATGAGGATGGCGGAGAGGTCGCCTACAAGACTGTGGTTGGTGTTCAGGTTGGGAGCGTGGCTGCCTCCAAGGATAAGCCCTTTACCGGAAAAGAAACGACTTTCGGGATTCTGTCCCAGATAGATGGCAACGGCATCCCGGCCTCCCTTGTAATGCGTGTCGTGCAAGGACTCCCGGCTGACGGGCAGGAACTTGCTCTTGTCGTTGGTGGTACCCGATGATTTGGCAAACCAACGTATTTCCGAAGGCCAAAGCAGATTCTGCTCACCGGCACGCAGGCGGGTTACATAAGGCTTTACTTCTTCGTAAGTTTGTATGGGAAGGCGCTTCTTGAAATCTTCATAAGTACGGATAGAGGCATAGTCATACTTCTTTCCCCATTCCGTATTTGCCGCTGTCCGGATGAGACGCTGCAATACAAGCTGTTGCAATTCACCTGCATGGCTGGTGTATTGTTCGATTTCTTTCAGACGGGGAGCAAAATATACCTTATTCAGAAACTTTGTAATATTCATCGTTCTTTGTGAAATCTTATTTTAAACCGCAAAAGTAATCTTATTTATCGGCATCTCTATCTTTTTTCTCTTTTTTTTCTATCTTTACGGACCTATAGAACAATAATTCAAACAAAAATATCATGAGAATAGGTATTTTGACTTCAGGGGGCGACTGTCCTGGCATCAACGCTACCATTCGCGGTGTATGCAAAACAGCTATCAACCATTATGGAATGGAAGTAATTGGCATTCACAGCGGTTTTCAGGGGCTGCTGACCAAGGATGTGGAGTCGTTTACCGAAAAGTCCTTATCCGGTTTGCTGAACTTGGGAGGTACGATGCTCGGTACTTCGCGTGAGAAGCCCTTTAAGAAGAACGGCGTGATGTCCGACGTGGACAAACCGGCACTGATAGTGCGGAATATCAAAGAGATGGGACTTGATTGTGTGGTCTGCATCGGTGGAAACGGTACGCAGAAGACAGCCGCCAAACTCTCCGCTATGGGGCTGAACATCGTATCCGTGCCAAAAACAATAGACAATGACATTTGGGGAACCGATTTTTCCTTCGGATTCGATTCTGCCGTCAGTATTGCTACGGATGCCATCGACCGGCTGCACAGCACGGCCAGCTCGCACAAACGGGTGATGGTGATTGAGGTGATGGGGCACAAGGCAGGTTGGATAGCCTTATACTCCGGTATGGCGGGCGGTGGTGACGTGATTCTGATTCCGGAGATTCCCTATAATATCCACCGTATCGGAGAGACGATTCTGAATCGGCTGAAGAAAGGAAAGCCTTACTCCATCGTGGTGGTGGCCGAAGGCATACAGACGGACGGGCGGAAGCGTGCCGCCGAGTACATCGCTCAAGAGATAGAGTATGAGACGGGTATTGAGACCCGCGAGACTGTGTTGGGATATATCCAGCGTGGCGGCTCACCCACACCTTTCGACCGTAATCTTTCCACACGTATGGGCGGACATGCCACGGAATTGATTGCCAACGGGCAGTTCGGGCGGATGATTACCTTAAAGGGAAATGAAATAGCTTCTGCACCGCTGGAGGAGATTGCGGGTAAGTTAAAGCTGGTGACGGAAGACAATGACTTAGTTGTCCAAGGACGTCGGATGGGAATCTGTTTCGGCTAATCTTTCTTGTGAGGATTTTTCAACAGCTTCTGCCATGGGATTATCTTCTGTGGCGGTTTCTGTTGAATGGTTTCGCTCTTTGGCTGCCTGGACTTCCTCCTTGAAAGCGGCATCCTTAATTTTTTTCAATGCCATTTGTGCCGCATTTTGTTGCGACTCCTTCTTGGAATAACCGGTGCCGGTGCCTGCCGATATCCCTTCGATGCGGACTTCGGTGTGGAACATCGGATTGTATTCTTCGTCGAGAAACTGTTCGATAAGCTCGAATGACACTTCCATTTTGTTCTTCTGGCTCCATTCGATGAGTTTTGACTTGAAGTTGACCTCTTTGCGAGACATCTTGTCGAGGTCGATATAGTTTTTGAAAATCTTCTCTTCCATGAACTGCTTGCAGCGGTCGTAGCCCTGGTCCAGATAAATGGCTCCAATGAAGGCTTCGAATGCATTGCCGTACATATAGCTGTTGTGGGACGAGGAGCGGGTGGAGTATTTCACCAGTTTGTCCAGTCCGATTTCCACGGCCAGTTTGTTGAGTGTTTCCCGCTGTACAATTTTGGAACGGGTGTTGGTGAGGAAACCTTCGCGGCGTCCTTCGAAATGGCGGTAGACAATATCTCCTACAATGGCGTCGAGGATAGCATCGCCCAAGAATTCCAGCCGTTCGTTGTTGATGGGACGTCCTTTTTCGGAGCGCATGGAGATGGATTTATGCAGCAAAGCCTGCTGATAGACCTTGATGTCACGTGGAAAGAAGCCGAGAATTCTGTAAAAACAAAAATAAGACTCTCTATCCTTGCGGAACAAGAGCCTTATTTTATCTATTTGGTTACGTAACACGACCTTATTATTCTGCGTATTTCTTGAAAATGACACACGCATTATGACCACCGAATCCAAAAGTATTAGACAAAGCTACGTTCACTTCGCGCTTTTGTGCTTTGTTGAACGTGAAGTTCAGGTCATAGTCGATGTTTTCGTCGTTATCACCCTCTTCGTGGTTGATGGTCGGAGGAACAATGCCATTCTTGATGGCGAGGATGCTTGCAATGGATTCTACCGCACCGGCAGCGCCCAGCAAATGACCGGTCATGGATTTTGTTGAACTGATGTTCAACTCATACGCATGCTGTCCGAATACCTCTTTGATTGCTTTTGCTTCCGAAATATCACCTACGGGAGTAGATGTACCGTGAACATTGATATAATCTACTTCTTCGGGTTTCATTTCTGCATCTTCCAACGCATTCAACATCACTAACTTGGCTCCCAAACCTTCGGGGTGAGAGGCTGTCAGGTGATGAGCGTCGGCAGACATTCCTACGCCGGCAACTTCCGCATAGATTTTGGCACCGCGTGCCTTGGCGTGTTCCAGTTCCTCTAGAACGAGACAACCGCCACCTTCACCCATGATGAATCCGTCACGGCTTGCGCTGAACGGACGGGATGCAGTTTCGGGAGAATCATTGCGGGTTGACAATGCATGCATGGCATTGAAACCGCCTACACCGCAAGCGGCGATGGCAGCTTCCGAACCACCGGTTACGATAGCATTGGCCTTACCCAGACGGATGAGGTTAAACGCATCGGCAATGGCATTTGTGGAAGTGGCACATGCAGAACAAGTTGCGTAGTTAGGACCATGGAAACCATACATGATGGAAATTTGTCCGGCAGCAATGTCCGAAATCATCTTGGGGATGAAGAACGGATTGAATTTGGGGCCGTTTTCCTTACCGGTCAGGGCATAGTTGCCCGCCTCTTCTTCGAATGTACGGATGCCACCGATACCGGCGCCGAAGATGACACCGATTCTGTTTAAATCCTCATTTTCGACGTCAAGCCCAGAGTCACCTACCGCTTCTTTGGCTACTGCAATGGCATATTGTGTGTACAAGTCCATCTTGCGGGCCTCTTTGCGGTCCATATATTTGGTAGCATCGAAGCCTTTTACTTCGCATGCAAACTGAGTCTTGAAAAGCGATGCATCGAAATGAGTAATAGGTCCTGCTCCACTAACCCCATTCACAAGATTTTCCCAGAATTCGGGAACACTGTTGCCAATGGGAGTAATGGCGCCGAGACCTGTTACTACAACTCTTTTTAATTCCATGTTATAAACGAATGGATAAGATTACTTAGCGTGTTCTTCGATGTAAGATACAGCATCACCTACAGTACCAATCTTTTCAGCCTGGTCATCGGGAATAGAGATACCGAATTCCTTTTCGAATTCCATGATAAGTTCTACAGTGTCAAGAGAATCAGCTCCCAGGTCGTTAGTGAAGCTAGCTTCGTTAGTAACTTCTGATTCTTCTACGCCTAATTTATCGACGATAATCGCTTTCACTCTTGATGCAATTTCAGACATAACTTTAAGTTTTTAATTAATAATTAGTTTTATTTCTTTAAATTTGCGGTGCAAAGGAATGAATATTTATCATTCCTCGCAAATATTTGATGAATTAAATGCACCTTTTTGCACATTTTTCACGGTTTTGTGCAGTGATTGGAGGGATTATGGGAAAAAATATCGCAGTTTTAGCGTCGGGAAGTGGTACGAATGCCGAGAATATCATCCGTTATTTCCGGGAAAAAGGTTCGGCACGTGTGGCTCTGGTTTTGACTAACCGGCAGAATGCGTTCGTTTTAGAGCGTGCCAAGGGGCTGGGAGTGCCTTGTGTCTGGTTTGCCAAGAGCGATTGGGAAAGTGGAGAGCTTATTTTGTCGACGCTTCGAGAGTATGATATTGATTTTGTGGTATTGGCAGGATTCCTGGCACGTGTGCCGGACAATATTCTGCATGCTTATCCCAATAAAATGATAAATATACATCCTTCGTTGCTGCCCAAGTTCGGCGGAAAGGGGATGTACGGCGACCGTGTGCACGAGGCAGTGATTGCTTCCGGCGAAAAGGAAAGCGGTATTACCATCCATTATACGAATGAGCATTATGACGAAGGCGGAATTATCTGTCAGCAGAAATGCCCCGTACTGCCGGGCGATACGCCGGAGGAGCTGGCGCAACGCATCCACCGGCTGGAGTATGAATACTATCCGAAGGTGATAGAGGAGTTGGTGGAAGGCCTCTCTCCCAGTTATTTATAGAATCGGTTAAGGGAGAGGATGGCTTCGTTCAGCTTGCGGTTGTCTATCTTGTAGTTTTCCAGGGGATTCAATGCACTGTCATTGATCTCTATATATCCGGAAGGGTGTTTTTCTAGAATAGTATGATTTTCTACGATAAAGGCATAATTGAGATGGTCACCCATGATATGCCAGTTCCGTGGACAAGTATCGGTTATTAAATGCCCCATACTGTAATCGGAAGGCGGATTGGTTACATCCAGCACTTTATTCATTAAGGTTGGTGCAAAATCATAGTGCGTGGTACGGTGATGGTAAGTATGTGGCTGTTCTCCCGGTTCATATAATAGGAAGGGGATATGTGTTTGTACCGGTGAATAATTACTGCCGTGACCCCAATAATTTTTATGATTCTCATTGAATTCTTGTCCATGGTCTCCGGTAATGATGACCAGGGTATTGTCCAGCTGTTTCTTTTCCTCAAGTTTGTGGAGGACGCATCCCACCAGTGAGTCGGCTTCCGCCACGCAGTTGTAGTAGAGGTTCAGGAAAGGAGTAGGGTCTATGTCGTTGTTCAGTTTCATATAGTCGGCGAACTCCCAGGACGGTTGGAAACGATAAAGCTTGTCCTTCGGCACTTCATATCCGTGTGCCAAATCATAGAAGAGAAAGGAAAAGAAAGGTTTTGTACCGCTGCCCAGCGTATCGAGTGCTTGCAGATAATCTGCTGTAATACGGCAGTCGCGGTCATAAACGGTTTTTCCTTCGGTATGGGTACGCAAGTCGGGTACCTTTGAGAAAAGTATTTTGGCAAATGGCGGGTTGACGATTGTAGCACTGGGATAAATACCTATCTGATAATTCTGCTTCAATAGTTCTTCTATGAGCAGGGGCTGTATGCCCGATACCTCAAAATCAGTCCAGTAGATGGATGAGAGACTGAAGAAAAGCCCGAAGATACTTCCACGTGTGCCATTGCTGCTGCTTAGATGGGAGGTGAATCTGCTGCAACTGTCGGCAAAGTGGCTGATATGAGGTGTAATGTCCTGGTTAAAGGCGCGGTAGTTCCATGAGTCTATGGCTATCAGCACTACATTCTTGGGGTTGGAATGGACTTCGTATTTCAAAGAATCTATCGGATAGTTGAGGTCAGCAGACTGCTTTTTGTTGTTGAAGTTCATTTTAATGACATCCTTGGATGAGACCACTCCTAACTTCATCATCAGGCGAGTTGCCGTAAGCGGGAAGTAATAGGGCAGGCAGGGGGCGCTGCGAATCACTGAAGTCTTTTGCGCTACGGCGGCATAGGCATGATAAAAGTTAGAGAATAGTGCAAACAAAATCAGAGTGGCAAGTACAGGACGGAAGCCACAGCGGTGAAAGCGGGTATAACAATGGCCTGCGAGTATTCTTAGCAAAGTATTGGCGGCAAATATACCCACTAATACTCCTGCAATCTTCAGATAAAGCCAGAAGCTGAATGTGAAAATCTCACTGTTGCCCTCTCCAACCAGGAGATTCAGTACAAAACCATTGATATGGAACTTGTAAAGACTGTACACACTGCCGTCTATGTAAGCAAGTATATTGAGTAATGATACAAGAATAATGTGTGTGATGGCGGCGGCTTGATGGCGCCGGACGGTAATGGCTACGATTAAGGATATGATGTAAGGAATAAGTGCCCACAAGGCGGCATGTGAGCAAGCGGCCGTTATATAAAACATCCAGCCTCCCACGTCCATCATGGCGAGCCGGGGACTGTGAATCAGATAAAATAGAAATTGTATGGCAATCGTCAGAGTTGAATTGCATAAAAAATAAATCCTTCACTGAGTGATTTCTCTAACTGTATTTTTTGCATTGATATTGTAATGTTTTGCCTATAGTTTCCTCTGATTCGGCATTGATAGTAAAGGCGTGAGGAGCTTATATAGTGACGTCTTTTGTATTATCGGGCTGTATCTCTAAATGTATGTGCTACTTTGGGATATAAATGTAAGCATCTTTTTCTCTTCGTAGCGGGTAGTCTCCCCGCAATTTTTCAAATTGTTCGGGATGTGTTTTCAGTGCTTCGCTGTCCCTTCTCGGGTCATACATTTGCAGATATGCTTCTGCCAGGTTGCCGGCGGTAATAATCGGGTTCCGGGGTTGGGGGGGAGCGATGCGGTAGTCGGCTTTGATGTGAAAGAAACGGCAAAGGGCATCCAGGGACATACGGGTGGCATTGGCTTTTCCGTCGGCTGAATAACCGGCTATATGGGGAGTTCCAAGGAACACTCTATTTAATAAGGTAAGATTGATATCAGGCTCATTCTCCCATACATCAATGATGGCATCGGAAATCAGTCCGTCTTCTAAGGCATTCAGGAGCGCATTGGTTTCAATCACCTCTCCACGTGAGGTATTGATAATGACGGGACAGCGTTTTAATGACCGGAAGAAAGTATGGTCTGCCAAATGGAATGTTTTGTATGGCCCTTCCTTATATAAAGGTATGTGGAAGGTGAGGATATCACATTCTGCTGCGAGTGCTTGCAAGGAACTGAAATCGCTCTCTCCTTCCTTGTCTTGCCGGGGCAGGTCATTCTTCAGGACACGCATGCCTAGTTCTTGCCCTACTTGGGCTATTTTGCTACCCACATTGCCTACGCCGATGATGCCTAATGTCAATTCGGACAGTTGTACTCCTTTGAGTTGTTGCAATAATAGTAAGGCTGATTGCACGTATTGAGCTACGGATGCTGAATTGCATCCGGGGGCATTGGTCCAAGCGATGCCTGCTTCACGGCAATATTCCGTATCTATATGGTCGAAGCCTATGGTAGCGGTGGCAATGAAGCGGACTTTACTGCCTTCCAGCAGTTCCTTGTTGCAGCGAGTGCGGGTACGTATAATCAGTGCATCGGCATCTTTTACCAACTCCGGAGTGAAGTCTCTGCCGGGAGTATAAATCACGCTGTCGGCTATTTTTTCGATGGCTTCTTTAATGAAAGGTATTTTGTTGTCAACAATGACTCTCATAATGCTGCTGTTCTTTTCGACGATTTTCCATCGTGCGAAGATACGACTAATCCGTCAAAGTGGCTAAGTAATGCCCGGAAAATAATTTGACTCTTTCCGTTTTTAAGTTTGCATTTCTGCCCTCACCGCTCTCACTCTTTTCTTTAACTTCCCTATTCATCGGCATTGCAGGGGTGGGTGAGAGCAATCGAAAAGGGTGAGGGTAAATTTTGCTCTCACCCGTGTTTTCTTCCGTTCCGCATCCTTCTTTCTTCTGTTGCATCCTTTTCATTCTTTCGTTTTACTTTTGGATTCTTCAGCAGCCCACGTTAGTGAGCCGTGATGTTCACTTGAGTGAACTAAACAGCTCACTAGTGTGGTTGAATTGGTTCATAACAGTGGGCCGATGATGAATAAAGTAGTTTTCGGGAAGGAGATAAGGTGTTTGAAGGATAAAACAATGGGCCAGTACGGATTGAACAATGGGGATGTGCCCGATTCCGTACTTGGTTTTTGTAACAGACAGCAAGTGATTGCTCATTTCAAGTTTCGTACATTGTTGAATTTGCCAGTTAACAAGGTTTTAGTTAACAAGTTTACGAAAGAGGTTACTAATTCCTTGAAGATGGAATTATGTGAATGAATTTTTAGATTATTGAAATTCAGGAATAGTTGTTGATGCATTATTAAAAAATGTGGATGATATCTTTTGCTTGTTTTATAAAATTGGTTATATTTACAAAATATTATTAACAACTTAAAATCAAATGTTATGAAAAGGAAAGAATTTATTGTGCTTGTAATGCTTCCTCTATGGTTGTTCTCTTGTAATCAAGATAATGACTTGTTAGAAAACAACTTTGCTGAGCTGGCTAATTATGATGTGATTGCTGGAAAAGTAACTTCTGAATCAGATAATTTAGGAGATGAAAATGTTATTGGTGTACTTAAGTTTACTTATAAGGGAGAAACTTATGTTTCTGATTGTGTGTTTGGTGATGGGTTTCAAATAAAGGATGAAACTATTAAACGTATCTTTGATGAATTAAATAATATTCCTAATGTAGCTATAGAAATAAAGCCGGACTTGTCTATTGAATTTTATGATTCTAAAGAAGAACTAGATTATGCCTATGAATTGAGAAGACAGTATCCTCTTACGAGAGCGGAGTTTGAGCCCGATGGCTCATATATAAGGAATTTTGAATTGCGGCTTTGGGATCGTGCTAAAGGGCGTAAGAAAGGTGGTCCATATACGCATTTTTATTCGAATGGCATACAAGGAAATCAATCTCCAGCTCCTGTAAGATATGATGAAGCCTATATGACTAGAATAGGGTTTAATAATAATATTTCTTCTTGTCAAATGTGGGGAGAAGTTCATATGACCAATGTCATGGGATGTCTGTCTGGTCAATATAAGAGCGTTAGAGTGACATTCTATGATGGAAATTTTACCGGAAAAACTTTGACTTTTGATGATGTTACTGTGAAGAAAACATATTCAGAAAGAGATTATTTTAGTGGCTTTGGATTTAATGATTTAACAAGCTCTTTTAGCATAAGTTATTATTGATATCACTTTGTGTACATCGTGTACTGTGAATAATTCTTTTTTGTAATAAAAGGCTGTTGTGTTTTTATTGTCAGTTGTTTTTGTTTTAAGCCTTTTATTGTTCTTATTTGGGAATGTGTACATAGAACCTACTGACTAGTCGGAGAGAATTTCAGGCTGGTCAGTATTTCTTGAAGATTTGTTTACCATTTGAAATATTTGAGTTGCCACCTCAACCTTAACTTGCGGAAAATATTAAGGGGCTTTGATTTGATGTGTCCTTGATGATATGTAATGAAATCATCCACTGCCTCTAATACGCGAGCAGAGTTTTTTCCATCGCGGTGACTTTCATGGTAGGAAGTGTATTTTTGAATTTCTTGCATTAGCTCATTCGGATGAGTTAATGCCCTTTCTATTGCGGGACCTACTTCATCTTTTGTTTGCACATCAAGTAGAAAAGGTCCGGGATGGGTGTTGCGGAAAGTTACTACGGGTTTGTCCAGCATCATATATTCTACAATCAGTGAAGAACTATCGCATAATAAGATGTCGCTTTCTCTAAAGGTTTCCAGTCCTTTGTTCACTGAACGGAAATCTATATTTGTATACTTTTCTGCCAGTTTTATGTATTGCTGTCGAAGAATTGCATCGTCCAGTTTAGGATGAAAGGTGATAATCCAATTCCATTCTTTTTCTTTAGCAAGTTTTTCGATGACGGAAGTCATTTCCCAAGCGGAAGATATTCCTTTAGTAAAAGTAGGGGCATAAAGTATAGTTGGTTTTTCTCGGTGGGGTTCTGCTGGCAGTTTTGGATTGAAAAAACTGTCTACTTTGCACCAGCCGGTTTCGTATATCTTGAAATAGCGGTGTTTTTTTTCCAAATAGGTGAAATAGGGTGTACTACTCTTACCTTGTGTACAATATATATCGAACCAACCACGTAAGGTAAAATGGTCGTCAATTTTTTCAATACGTTTCTTCATAGGGTAGCCATGAAAAACTTCTACTTTTACTCCGGGAAAGAAATCATAGACCCAGTTACCAGGAACAAATACAGCAATGGGATTAAAGCGGAACACTTCATCGAACGTCTTTAGCCGAATTTCATGCTTTTCTAATAAATCCGGGCAAGAATCTTCCAAATACCAAGCTACTATGTCACCACGCCGGTGTATTTCTTCTTGCAAAGGGCGCAAGATGCTGTAAGCATAAGTTAACGAGGCAAAAAAAAGGTAATGTTTTTTCATTGCTTTTCTTGTTATAGCTTAAGTTGTATTTAAACAGTGAAGAATACTTGCTGAAAGCAGTTGTTCGTATTTTGGGAGTAAATATAGATATTTGTTTTTAAATAAACTCGCTATATGGATGTTTTAAGTCTAAATAATGAAACTCATGTTGGCGCTGTTCGCCTAATCGGGGTATGGTCATATAATCTCCATATTTTTGTGTAAGGTACTTGTCGTATTTTTCTATACCCCATACTTCTTTTCCTTCAAACATAAACTGAGTTGGCCGACCTACCACTTCTTTAGGCATGATTCCCTTTAGCCCATCATCATAGTCGCATACGAAACGGCTGTTGTCAAAGTCGTGTTTTGTCATTAACTTTCGTATCTTCATCTGGATTTGGGATGAAGTGAATAGTTTACGGCATATTAGTGGAACCCACGAATTGATTCCTTTACCATGTTTGTAGGGGTCACGGTGTATTAGATAGAGTAATTGTTTATATAGCTTATAGTAGGCGAAATGGCAATGTTGCGATAGTTTTCCGGTGGGTACGCCATCCAACGGGAAGATATCTAGATAAACACCTCCTAGCCTAGAGTGCTTGCGCTCGATAAGTGTAGTGCTGGCGTCTTGGATTTTAGCAAAAGGAAAAGGGTATTTGCTATTGTTCTCGGCACAGACCAATTCGTAGGGAACTGGCAACCATTCGGAGGCATGCGCTATCAGTTTGTCGTAATCGGCTCTTGGCATACCTATATCCAAATCATCGTCCCAGGGAATAAATCCTTTGTGACGTATGGCGCCTAATAAAGTGCCTGCCATGATGTAGTATCTTAATTGTTGTTCTTTACATACTCGATCAATAGCAAGCAAAATTTGCAGGATATGGAGTTGTAGAGGGCGGATGTCGTATGTTGCCATAGGGTTTTATTAGTAGAGGTGGGACGGTATTAACTGCTGTGCTTGGTGAAAGTCTTCTACGGTGTCCAGCTCAATTGAGAAAAACTGCGAGGTGTCCGTCGTATAAAAGCTGTATCCTTGTGGGATTAAACGCTCAAATGCCCCTTCATAGAATATGTTATCTAACTTTTCTTGTCGAATCATAACATCCAGTTCTTGAAAAAGGGCATCAGTATATGCTGCTGACATTTTTTCAATGCCTATGGATTCTCCCATTGCTTGACTAATGGAGCAGGTTTTGCTAATTTCAATTATCTTCCCTTCGGCGTCTGCTATGACTTTGATTTCTTCTTCTCCTAGTTTATGCTTGTTGACTGCAAGTGTGTCTGCTTTTTCGGATTGGAGTAATTCCGTGATAACTTTGGGGTCAAAAAGAATATCACTGTCCAAGAGTAGGATGTCTTCTTTTGTTGTCTGCGGGGCAGTAAGCCATAAAGAGTAGATGTTGTTGGTTGATGCATAACGTTCGTTGTATATGAACGTTATGTTTTGTAGTGGATAGCGCTTCTGAAGGAAGTCGATAATCTGCTGCTGGCGATAGCCGGTAACAATGATAAACTCCTTGATATTGTTGCTGATAAGAGCGTCCATAGTGCGTTCTAAAAGACAACGTTTTCCTATTTTGAGGAGGCACTTGGGTTGGGTGTCAGTCAATGGACGAAGACGTGAGGCAATTCCTGCGGCTAAGATAATGGCTTTCATCGTGTGGCAATCTTTTTGATAGTATCAATGACAATACGGTTCTGTTCCGGGCGTCCCAGTGTGATACGTAAATGTGTATTGATGTCCGGTTCGTTCATGAATTTAATTTTGTAGCTTTGTTCTGCAAAGGCCTTCTGTAGAGCCTCTTTCAATTCAATGGGGTATTTGATAAGGATAAAATTGGCTACGGAACGATAGACCTTGAAACCGGGAAGAGAACCGATTTCGGCTTCGTAATGTGTACGGTCTTCGTTCATCATGTGTGCGATGTTACGATAGTGTGTATCTGATTTTAAAGCGGCAATGGCCAAATCCTCGGATATACGATTGTAGCCGAGATATTTATTGCTGTATTTAATGAATCGTTCCAACTCTTTGCTGATGAAGCCGAAGCCCATACGTAATCCCGGCAATCCATAGAATTTGGAAAGGGTGCGTGAGATAATGAGATTTGGATATTTGTTAATTAATTTGCGGATATAAGAGGCATCGGCTGAAACAAAAGAAGCATATGCTTCGTCTACCACTACTGTGGTATATGCTGGAATGTCTGCCAATAATGTATCGAGTTCTTCGGGTGTCAGTCCATTGCCGGTAGGATTATTGGGAGAAGCGATTAAGATGACTTTAGGCTTTTCGTGTTCTACCATCTCTTTTATTGTATGAAAATCATACTTAAAAGTATCTCCATCCTCATAAAGTGGATATTGCAGAGCGCGCCCACTTACTTCATCGGCAATTGATTTATAGTACCACCAGGAAAACTTGGGGATTAATATGGTTTTGTTCGTTTTGTCTTCGGTCAGGAAGTAGTGTACGGCTTGTTTCAGAATGTCTTCGCCTCCATAGCCGAGTAGGATTTGGGATTCTTCTATATTATAAAGTTCTGATAAGAAAACGGATAGTATACTTTTTTTCCCTTCGTCATAGATACGGGTATAAAAGCAAAGTTTTTTCACATCGAAGTTTTTTAAAGCTTCTACCACTTCCTCGGATGGCTGAAAGTTGAACTCATTACGATCTAAAAAGTTTGATTCGTTTTTCATACTATTTTTTGTATTATTTCTTAGGCTTTTAATACCTCTCTTTAAAATTTTACAAAGATAAAGATATTATTTAGGAGTGGCAAGAAAATGGGATATAACTGATAATATACATTAGTAGGCAATGTTATATGGCATCTTTTTTACAGTCTGGTTTGTTTTTTCGTTGTTAACGCTTACTTTTGTGCCGAATCAGCAATTCTAATAAATTTGTTATGACCAAATTCTTAATTATCCGTTTCAGCTCGATAGGGGATATTATCCAGTGTATGGGAATTATCGGTGGAATACGTGAACGGTTTGCAGATGTGGAAATTCATTGGATTACCCGGAAAGATATGGTGGGGACCTTGTCGATGGATGGCAGGATTGATAAAATTTGGGCGTTTGACAAGGAGACCGGACTTGCCGGATTGTTGAAAATGGCGGCTGATTTGAGAAAAGAGCATTTCGACTACATTTATGACGCTCATAGTAATATCCGTTCCAACATATTGAAGCTGATAGTGTCTCCATTGCCTTTTGTGAAACCTTACGTTGCTCTGCGGAGCAAAGAGAGAGGCAAACGCTTTTTGTTGTTTAAACTGGGAATCAATCATTTCGACAAGCCTTTCAGGGGGATGGTGTCTTTTCAGAAACCATTGAAGAAATGGGGAATTACGCATTTTCCAGACAACTATCACGACTGGTGTTTCCCGGATGAAATACGTAGCAAGTATGAGAACTTTGTAACCAAAGATATGGTTACGCTGGTGCCGTCTGCCAACTGGGAAATGAAACGCTGGCCCGTTTCCTATTGGAAAGAATTGGTTGCCCTTCTTTCTGAGTATAGATTTGTTATTCTGGCTGGTCCGAAGGATACTTTCTGTGAGGAAATCAGAAGTGCTGCACCGGAACGGGTAGTTAACCTTGCGGGACAAACCTCATTGATGGAATCTTCTTACATAGTGTTGCGTTCCAATCTGGTAATCAGCGCTGATACGGGTTTTATGCATGCCGCTGATTTGTTCCGTGTTCCTGCTTTTGCCTTGATGGGACCTACAGCCTTCGGTTTCCCTACGGGACCTACGGTGGAAATACTCGAAACAGCCCTGCCTTGCCGTCCGTGCACCAAAGACGGACGGGGTAAATGCAAGCTGGCTGTTTATCAGAAGTGTATGGTGGATATTACCCCCCAACAAGTCGCTGAAAAGATTATTGCTTCTCTTGGTTGATGGCGCCTATCGTCTTTGTAGTGGAATAACCGTCTACGAAAGGGATAGTTACTGTTTCTTGGGCGTACTCCCTGCCTACAATGTTTTCTATGGCATAGTCGCCACCTTTTACCAACACGTCCGGTGCAACTGTCTTGATGAGATTCAGAGGGGTGTCTTCCGTAAAAATCACTACGTAGTCCACTGCTTCCAAGGCTGCCAGGACTGTGGAACGGGCGTTTTCATCATTGATGGGGCGCGATTCCCCTTTCAGACGTTTTACTGAGCTGTCCGAATTCAATCCTACGATAAGTACGTCCCCCAGTCTTTTGGCCTTTTCCAGATAGCACACGTGTCCTTTGTGCAGAATGTCGAAGCAGCCGTTTGTGAATACGATTTTGCGCTCCTGCGCACGCAGTTGTTTTATAGTATCTGCAAGTTGGGGAATAGGAATAAGTTTGCTGGCCGGTTTCCCGATTTGTAGCTCGTCCTGCAACTCTTTGAACAGAATGGGGCTGGTGCCTATTTTCCCGACTACAATGCCGGCCGCTTTATTGGCAAGATAAATGGCATCTGCAATAGGGATACCGGCTGCCAGCGCAGCTGCTAAAGTTGCCACGACAGTATCGCCTGCACCTGAAACGTCATATACTTCCCTTGCTTCGGTAGGAATGTCTTGTGAGACTTCCGGAGCTATATATGACATCCCTTTTTCGGAACGTGTCACTAATAGAGAAGTAAGGTTATACTCCTTCAGTATCCGGTCTGCCGCGCTATGGATTTCTTTATCCTCATTTCTCACATCCATTCCCGAAACGGCTGAAAGTTCTTTTAGATTGGGGGTGATGATGGTTGCGGAACGGTATTTCTCCCAATTTGTCCCTTTGGGGTCTATAATGACTTTCTTCCCTTGCCCGGCAGAGGCGGATATAACCTGCTGGCATACTGTATCATTGCATACTCCCTTGCCATAATCCGAAATCACGACAATGTCCACTTCGGGGAGTGCACGCTTCACGGCATCCAGCAATTTCTGCTCAGTCTCTTCGTTCAGGCATTCATTTTCTGTTTCAAAGTCCAGCCGTACTACTTGCTGGCTGTTGCCTATTACGCGGGTTTTGGTGATGGTTGGGTGTTCTGTATGAAACAGTTCGTTTCTGATACCCAAATCAGCAAACATCTCCTGCATTGTGTTTCCGTTGTGGTCGTTGCCAAGCAGGCTGACGACATACGGCGAGCAACCCAATCCCAACAGATTTCTTGCAACATTGGCCGCTCCTCCCAATACATTGTAGGTGCGGGTGACACGGACCACTGGTACGGGGGCTTCGGGAGAAATCCTTTTCACGTCCCCTATATGGTAAGTATCCAGCATCACGTCTCCGATAACGAGTACCTTCTTTCCCTTTATACTGTTCAATTCTGTATTCATAATAGGTTGTTTTTTAATTGGTTGGCCCAATATAGAAGTGAGTGCTCAGAGGTGACCCGGAAGGACTTGACACCACTTCTTTCGCCGCATTCCGTATCCGATTTCTTATCTCCGAACATATAGGATTGGGATGGGTCGATTTCATATTTCTTCATCGATTCCGTCACCATGAAAGGAGAAGGCTTACGGCATTCGCAATGTTCTTCCGGAGTGTGAGGGCAAGTATAGAAATCATTCAGTATAACTCCATGTTTCTCCAGCTCTTGGGCGAGTGCCCGGTTGAACTGTTCGGCGTCCTCCAACGTAAAGTAGCCACGTCCAATACCGGATTGGTTCGTGATGACAATCAGCAGATAACCCAATTCCTGAAAAATACGGAGTGCTTCGGCTACACCGGGCAATAATTCAAGCTCTTGGGTCTTGTAAACGTAGCCGAAATCAACATTGATGGTACCGTCCCGATCGAGGAAAATCGCTTTATTCATGGGAGAACAGTTTTTTGTCAACGATACCGCACAAGATATGTCCGATAGTTATGTGCACTTCTTGAATCCTGGCAGATTCGGCGTGCTGTATAATCAACGGGTAATTGCAAAGTTCCTTGCACCTTCCTCCATCCCTTCCCAGGAGCCCTATGGTGGTGATGCCCATAGATTGTGCCTTCTGCAAGGCATGCTCTACGTTGGGAGAGTTGCCGCTGGTAGAAAGGCCTATCAGAATATCACCTTTCGTTCCCAAGGCTGCTGTCTGCCGTTCGAAGACGCGTTCGAAGCCATAATCATTGCTGACTGCGGTCAGGATGGAAGTGTCGGTTGTCATGGCGATGGCGGGCAGGCCTTCCCGTTCGGTCACGAAACGTCCGACGAGTTCGGCAGCGATATGCTGGGCATCGGCTGCACTGCCGCCGTTACCGCAAAGCAAGACTTTGTGCCCTTGTCGAAGGGCTTGTACTATCAGATTGCCGACAGTTTCAATGTCGGCAAGCATTTGCCGGTTGTTCAGGATATTTTCTTTGAGCCTGATACCTTCTTGGATGGACTGGGTGATATAATCTTGCATAATTTTCTAATCTCGTTGGTACAAAGATACGACATTTCAGAAATGAAGCTTGCTTTTGACGAAATTTTTAAATTGTCTTTGCTTTCTCCATTTCAGTCTGCTGAAGAGAGTGAAGAATATGCATTCTTCAATATCGAATCCTCTTTGCTCGGCATATAGAGGTATTATTTTCATGAAGTCATCGGCGGGAATACCCAGTTGGCTGAAGGCATTCATGGACATTCTGATACCGGGCACTTTACCGAGCTTCAGGCGGTTGATGTCAATGAGGGCGAAGTGATATTTGCCGTTTGTCTTCCGGTAAAATATATTCTTGGGATTATAGTCCAGAGGCAAGACCTTGTTCAGATGTAATTGGAGAGTGAAGTCTACGAGGTCATGTCTTAGCCGTTTTTTCTCTTCTTCCTCCATTTCCGTACCGAGCATATCCGTTACAAGCGGGTAGGGGAGGTATTCGGAAATAAAGTATCCGGTGTGGAAGAAACCATTCTTTTTGATTTCTATATAAGCTACCGGAGGGGCGGTCTCTATTCCCCGTTGCAGAAAAAGTTCTGCATATTCAAAGGCGCGCTGCGCTTTGCTTTTGCGAAACCAAGTGTAAATGAGGCAGTTTATGAGGGCAGGCCTTTTGTATTTCTTGATTACGAAGTCCTTGTCTCCGAACCGCACTCTTTCGACAGTGTTTCTTCGGTTACAATAAACCTCTTCCCGTTCATATTCTTCCGATGGGATGGCTCGGATATAACTCTCGTAGGCGGCATAATGCGGATGAATATGTACCTTCATTGTTTTTATTTACATTTTACTTCTTTTGAACGGTGCAAAGATAGTGCAAACCGAAAGCAGAACAAAATGAACTTGTTCATTTTTTATTTTGAGGTGCCGCCTATCTTCGCTTTTGAGCAAAGATAATCAAAATGTATCATCTGGTCGGAAATATCGTATGCTTTTTTGGCGAACTCGGCTTCCGCCGGGGTGGGCTCTTCACCTACCACCTCCATTTGGGGGCTGATGGCGAACCCTTTCTTGCATGGGTCGAGGATACTTTGGCCCAATCCGCTCCAGTAGTAATCATCCAGTTGGAGCAGGTTCAGCAGGGTGGGGTACATGTCGATTTGTCCCATCACTTTATCATAACGCATGCCTACCGGAGAATTTACTATGATGAAAGGGGTGAATGTCTTGTCGGATACGATGCCCTTGCCACCGGGTGCGTTGCACAGTTCTTCACGGTAGGTAGCCAGTCCTTCGTGGTCACCGGTGATGACGATAAGGGTCTCGTCGTATTGTGGTAGTGTTTTCAGGTACTCCACGAATTTTCCTATCGCCTTGTCCGTATAGCGTGCGGTGGTCATGTAGTCATTCATTTTCTGCGGAATGGCCGGAGAGAAATGAATCTCTTTCAATTCTTCTGGCAATTTGAAGGGAGCATGGCCGGAGTAGGTCACCAGCTGCATGTAAACATTCTCCCCCTTCTTCCAGATTTCCCCCTTCTCTATTTTTTGGCGGCATTGCGCCAGGAAGGAGCCGTCTCCGGTACGTTTGTGCGTGCCAAAGGCTTCTGTCAGTTCAAAGTCATGATAAGCAATGATGGTGTCGGTCCCGAAACTGTAGGCTATGACGCCTTGGTTCCAGGTCGATACTTTATCAATGGTCAGGAGGTAGTTGCGCGAGTTCTTCTGCTGATGCATGGCTTTCTGCAGGGTTCCGTAGGTGTGGTCAGGATATTGGCTGCTGTATGTGCCGCTGTTGATAGGCAGCATACCGGCGCAAAGCAACAGCTGTGCATCAATGGAGCGCCCTCCTTTCACTTGCGTTAGTACGTGGGGAGCGTATAAGGTGGTGGAGTCTTGCAGCAGTTTGTTGAGATATGGAGTAATCTCTTGCCCTTCCACTTCCCTTTCGAGTACCCAGCTTTCCAGAGATTCTGCCAGGATGACGATGCAGTTGTTGCGGATTCCGATACGTCCGGCCAAAGGGTGATGTCCGGGTTTCTGGCTCAGCCACTCCTTTATCTCTTGCTGTATCTGTGGGGTGGCCTCCTGCTTCTGGTTGATGAGGTCATAGCATAGGCTTCCGAAGACGGTATACATGGAAGTGGTGCTTGCACACAGATAGGCTTTCTGGCGGACGGTGTTGTATGCTTCCTTGAATCCTCCTTTGGCCAGGGTGGTGATGGCAAACAGCAGGATACCGATTCCCAAAGCCCCTCCGTAATACTTGTATGATGTTCTTCCGGCGGTATTTCTTTTGTAATGCCAATAAAGGGGGATACTGGCAATGGTAGATAGAGGGAAGAAGATGTCGTACCAGCGGAAAGAGTCATAAACGCTTCCGGTGAAATCGGCTAGGTTTCCAGAAAGTCCATAGCTGTTAAGTGGAATGGCAGTATAGTAGGTGCGGAAATACATCAGGTTGACAATCAGTAGTATATCCAGCAAAAGCATGATGACTATCTCTGTTTTCCAGAACCGGAAGAACTTATAGGGGACGAGAAGTACGAGGGTGGCTATTATTTTGGTCGCATAAAATTCGATGGTAGAGAATGAAGCGAATGTGGTGGGTATGCTCCAGATGAAATCGAATAGCAGGAATTTGAAAAAAATGGTGATTCCGAATAAAAGAGTCACTTTATCTGTTGCTCCTTGTTGGCTGTTGGAGCAATGAAAAAGATTTCTTCTCATAAAATAGTACTTTTAAAATAGTGGGGTGCAAAGATAGATATTTTAGAGAAGAAAAAGCTTCATAAACAGCAACTTTTGGAGAAAAGTTGATAAAAGTCATTTTTTTTTCTGGATTGATGCAGTATATGCAGAATTCTTGTATTTACTTTGCAGACGTTTAAAGCAAAGAAAGCAAAACTGTTACAAACTAAGGGCTGAATTTTATTGTTCTATTGGTAAAATGAGGTGACGATTGTGTCGTTGCCGTGATATTTTGAGTGTATGAAGAAGCATTATTTATTTTTCGTTTCGGTAGCCTATTCCTATCCTATACTTCGCCCGCTTCAGGACGAAATCAGGCGTAGAGGGGATGATGTTGCATGGTTTATCGAGTCAGACTGCCCGGTTCTGTTGGCCCAGGATGAGAGGTGGCTTCAATCCGTCCAGGAAGTGATGGATTATCAGCCTATTGCTGTTTTTGCACCGGGCAATTATATTTATGATTTCTTCCCGGGAGTGAAAGTCTCCCTTTTCCATGGCTACCCCATCAATAAGCGTGGCGATGAAAAGGATGACCATTTTTCTGTTCGCGGATGGTTCGATGTCTATTGCACACAAGGAGAAACGAGCACTCTTCCCTTCAAGGAGCTTGAGAGGAAATACGGCTTCTTTAAGGTATATGAAACTGGCTGGTGCAAGGCGGATACTTTCGTGAAGGAACGTGCACATACTCCTCATAATGCACGTCCGGTAGTCTTGTACTCTTCTACGTTTACCAAAAATATAACTTCTGCTCCTCATCTGTTTGATACCATCAAGAGACTGGTACGCGAGAAGAACTGGGATTGGATTATTTCGTTCCATCCGAAATTTTCGGATATGGAAGTCCTCAAGAAATACAAGGAACTGGCCGCTTCCTGCCCCAATATTACTTTCCACGAGAGTGGACTTGTTGATGCCAAGCTGCTGAACAGTGCGGATGTATTGTTGTCCGATGCTTCGTCTGTGATTGTTGAGGCGATGATGTTGGACAAACCGGTTGTGACCTATTGTAACACCATGCCAGGGGATCATTTGCTGAATGTCACTGAGACGGATGCTGTAGAAGGAGCGATAGAAAAGGCCATTTCCCGTCCGGCAGAACTGATGGAGCGGATGCGTGCCTACGTGCACAAGCATGAGGCGCATCTGGACGGTGAGTCCTCTTCACGGGTACTGGATGCCGTAAACAACTACATCTGGTATTTTCAAGGTAAGACCAGAACCAAGCCTTGGAATCTGGTACGTAAGTTTAAATTGCGATGGCGGGTGGGCTATCCGTTGATGGCCACTTTGCGGTTGTGGTAATTGTTGCGGCTTATGGAGAACGCTGAATCATTGCCTCTGATAAGTATTATTGTACCGGTCTATAATGTGAAGGATTATCTGAGTAAATGCCTGCAGTCCATTTGCGGGCAGACTTATAAGAATCTGGAAATAATATTGATTGACGATGGCTCTTCCGATGGTTCGGGAGAGCTTTGTGATTTATTTGCCCAAAGGGATGGGCGGATAAAAGTTATCCATCAGGCAAATGCAGGTCAGAGTGCAGCTAGGAATAGAGGTTTGGCGGTAGCTCAAGGTGAATTCCTTGGTTTCGTGGATAGCGACGACTGGATTGAACCGGATATGTACGAATTTTTGTACTGCTTGCTGAAGGAAAATGAGGCGGATATATCCATTTGCTCACATTGCCGGGACAAGGATGGGAGAAGTGTGGCGAAGTATGCTTCGGGAAAGCAGTTTGTGTTTACTCGTGACGAGGGTATCCGTGCACTGGCAGTAGATAAACATATAAGGAACTATGTTTGGGATAAATTATATAAGCGTTGCTTATTCTCTGATATAGCTTTTCCGCTCAATCGTATTTTTGAAGACATAGCTATCTCTTATCAAGTATTTTATAAAGCAGAAAATATTGTGATGCGAGATCTTCCTAAATACCACTATGTTATTCGAGAAGGAAGTGCTATGCAGGGTAAGTATAATCCCCAGAAAGAGTATCAATTGTTTTTGGCTGTATGTGAGCAGAATGATTTTATCCTTGCAAAGGGAATTTGGGATAGATCCCCTATATTTGTTATTCAGAGAGGATTGCATTTAATAGATCATATCCAGTTAGTGGAACGTTCTTTTGCGGCAGAAGATATTGTAAATAAGGTGCTTTTTGAAATACATAAGTACGATAGGTTTAGCTGGCGGCATATTGGAATATCTTGTGCGATAAAGCGTTGGATGATTTGTAATCATTTATTTTTATACCGCGGTATATATCATTTTTTCAGGTTAGTATTTAAATCAAAGCGGCATCGCTTTTGAAATGAATTTTGATAATAGTGATGAATAAAAAGCCATTAGTAAGCGTTATTGTACCTAATTATAATTATGCTCGTTTCCTGGAACAACGTATGGAGACGTTATTATGTCAAACGTATAAAAATATTGAGGTTATACTTTTGGATGATGCGTCTACTGATGAAAGTTTGGAAATAATAAAGTTATATCAACATAATTCCCGTGTTTCTCATGTAGAGATAAACACTTGTAATTCCGGTACTCCTTTTATTCAGTGGGCTAACGGATTGGCTTTAGCTCGTGGTAAGTATGTTTGGATCGCTGAAAGTGATGATTACTCAGAACTTTCTTTTTTAGATATGGCAGTTCCTTTAATGGAAGAAAATGAAGATGCTGCTTTATGTTTTGTGGGAAGCTTCTGTGTGGATGAATTTGGGAATAAAATTGGGATTGATCATGATAGATGGGGAAAAAAACAGTATTCTTGCAAAAAAGGATATAAGGTTTTTAATGGAAATGATTATCTCTTGTATAATATGTATTGGCGCTGTTATATATACAATGCAAGTGGGGTCCTTTTTAGACGTGATTTTGCGGAGACGGTGGATAAGACAAAATATTGTTCTATGAGATCCAGTGGAGACTGGCTGTTTTGGATTGAGATGATGCGTCAAGGAAAGGTGATTGAGATATATAAAAAGTTGAATTTTTTTAGATATCATCAATCTACTTCGATGAAAGCGAAAAAGGCGGGTATTGCTTTGGAAGAGGATTTTGAGATTATAAAACAAATGGAAAAATATCTACCTCAACTAACTTTTTATAAAAGAACGCTAAGGCGTGGTGTCTTTTATAAAAAAATAAAGAGAGCTGATGTTGACCCTATGATAAGGCTTTCTTTATTTAATAGATTGAAAGAGGATTTAGGAGGTGGGTTTGGCGCATATGTAATAGAAAGAATTAATAGGTATTTAAGTTTCTTTTTACCTTGTTTATGTACGGAACAAAGGGAACGCTTGTGATTTTAGGCAGTTGCTTGAATCTTTTAAACGATTGTGGTATAATTTAAGTATTGTGACATAAATAGACTATATAAAATTTGACTGTTATGAATGGAAATAAGATTACCTTTTGGAGACGTAAATTTTTGTCATTTATATATGAGAAGAAGATTCGTGGAAATGGTATATACACTATTGAAAAATATAGAATACTGAAAGTAACTTTGCTTAAAAAGGTGATTTCTTATGATGAAGTTAATTTTACATATTTAAAATTCCTTCATTTTACTAGGAAAGTTTCAGAAAAAGAACTATTGTTTAAAGTGAATAATCGTTGTTTTGATGTTCTTGATATTCCTTTGGATCAGGATAGTTTACCTTTAGTTAGTATTATTGTTCCAAATTATAATCATGCTCTATATTTAAGAGAACGTTTGGATTCAATTTATAGCCAAACGTATAAAAAGTTTGAGGTAATTCTATTGGATGATGCATCTTCTGATAATAGTGTTGAAATATTGACTGAATATGCTCAGAAATATCCACAAAAAACCCGTTTAATAGTCAATGAGAAGAATTCGGGAAAAGTTTTTGCTCAATGGAATAAGGGATTGAGTTTGGCCAAAGGAGAGTATATATGGATAGCTGAAAGTGATGATTATTGTGATAAAGGTTTTTTAAAAGAAGTACTTTTAGGGTTGCGCCACCAATCGGTAATGCTTTCCTTTGCAAGGAGTGTATTCATGAAAGATGGTAAAAAAATATGGTCAATAGAGAGATATCTAAAGGATTCGTCAATATCTTGGAATGCTCCTTTTGTTATGTCGGCTCACATGCTTGTGAATAAGGCTTTTGGGATTAAAAATGTAGTCCCAAATGTCAGTAGTGCGGTTTTTAGAAATGTGGGTACTATACCTGATGAGATTACTGCTATCTGGAAAGATATGTCCTTATGTGGTGATTGGTTATTTTATCTATGGTTGATTCGAGGAGGAGCTGTCAGCTATACTAATAAAGTGACCAATTATTATAGAATACATGAGAATAGTACTTCATTGAAAGTTCAAGATACATTGGATTATTATATTGAAACTTTTCGTGTTTCTTGTTTTGTAGCCCAGAACTATGCAGTAGATTTATCGATTTTTGATACTGTTAAGAATAACTTAGTACGGCATTGTATAGATAGAAAACATGAAAACAAGGTAGAGGAGGTTGAGAGAATATACGATCTTAATCAGATAAAAGAGTGTGCAAAATGTCGGCGTCCGAATGTTGCTATTTGCGGCTATTCTTTAATTCAAGGTGGGGGAGAGGTATTTCCCATTTATTTGGCAAATGAATTGAAAAAGCAGGGGATAGCAGTAACTTTTGTTGATTTTAGAAGAGCAAATTATGACGAAGGAATCAGGAAAAAACTGGATAGAGATATACCATTAATCGAACTTAGTGACGTTAAATTCTTTAATGGTGTAATTTCTGCTCTTGGAACGGAGATCGTTCATACTCATGAAGGGACTGTGGATTACTTTGTAGCTCGCGTTATAAGGAATAAGGAAGGTGCTTGTAAGCATATTATTACACTTCATGGTATGTATGAAGCTATTTCTAAAAAGAACTTGGATGGAATATTGGAGTTTGTGATCCCAAGCTGTTCTTGTTTTGTATATATTGCTGATAAAAACTTGCTTCCGTTTAAGGGCCTATTTCAAAACTTGCAATTTCGGAAAATAGGAAATGGGCTTCCGCAAATACCTATTGTTCCCCACAAAAGACTTGAGTTGGGTATTGAAGAAAATGCTTTTTGTTTGACATTGGTTAGTAGAGCTATTTTTGAGAAAGGCTGGATAGAAGCGATAGAGGCTGTAAAAATAGCAAGGAGGAAGTCAGAGCGACCGATTCATTTGATATTGATTGGGGAAGGAGAATGTTATGACTTTTTAAAAGGTAAAAACCTTCCTTCTTATATTCATTTGCTGGGACGCAAAAGTGATGTCAGGAATTATTTTGCTATGTCTGATGTGGGATTGTTACCTTCTCGGTTCAAGGGTGAGAGTTTCCCTTTAGTTGTGATAGAAAGTTTGATGAGTGGTTCTCCAGTCGTGGCGAGTGATATAGGAGAAGTTCGTAATATGTTGGCTGATGAAGCTGGTAATATGGCTGGTATGTTATTTAAACTTAGGGAGGGTGAAATACCAGTTGATGAATTGGCGCAGATTATTTTGCTTTTGGCTACAGATAATGAAAAGTACATGCAGTTGAAGAGGCGGACTAGTGAGGTTACTAAAAAAATGAATATTACTCATACTGCAGAACGGTATATTGGTGTGTATAATGAAGCCTTGAATACTTTGCCAAAGGAATGAAGTTGTAGTAGTAAGCCTATGATAGAAGCATTTTGACTGCTTTATATGATTAATTGTTATAACTAAAGATGGAGAAAAAACTGGCAATAATTATACCTGCTTATAAAGCTCGTTTTTTGAGAGAAACTCTGGATTCAATACTTAAGCAGAATAGTTCAGAATTTATTGTATATGTGGGTGATGATGCGAGTCCGGAGAATATAGAAGGGCTTGTCCATGATTATGATGAGAAGTTAGATATTGTTTACCATCGGTTTAGTACGAATCTTGGAGGCGTAGATTTGCCTGGGCAGTGGGATAGATGTATTGCTTTATCCAATGAGCCGTTGGTTTGGCTTTTTTCTGATGATGATATAATGCCGTTTGATGGGGTTAAAAGAGTAATGCAGGCTGTTGGGAAATATGGAGATAAGCTGGTGTGTATGCGTTTCCCTTTAATGGTAATAGATGCTTGTGGTAACATGAAATATCAGAATCCTCCTTTTGAAACGGAACGGATTTCTGGATATGAGTTTTTATTGGATAAGTTATCAGGAAAGATTAGTTCGGCTGCTTGTGAGTATGTTTTTAGCCGTGATGTTTGGAAACAAATAAAAGGTTTTGTGAAGTTTCCGTTTGCATGGTGTTCGGATGATGCTACTTGGGCAAGTTTTGCCGATTTAACAGAAGGAATTATTTCTCTACCTGGGAGGGCTGTGTGTTGGCGAAATGTAGAAGGTGAGAATATTAGTAATTCTGTAGGTTTTGATAAGGAAAAGCTTAGAGCAACAGGCCTTTTTTTTAATTGGATAAACAGACATTATCCTTGCAATCTTAGAGATGCTAGATTGAGAAAAGCTTTAGAAGCTTATACTCATACGATTTTGTCTTGCTCAGTTCGTGGTAACTTCAGTTTGTGTGATCTTGTCCGTTTATGTTATGCTCTTGGTAAAATAGATTATGTTGCCGCTTTACACGTGGCGTATCGCCATTTGTTGAAAAAATGAGTTTTTGAGAAAATATGAAAAAGATACTTTTTATAATTCCCTATATTCCATATCCTTTAGATTCAGGAGGTAATCAGGCCTTTTTTAATATGGTTAATTATATCCGTAATCGAATGTCGGTGTCAATTTTGCTTTGCTCAAAATCCGAAGAACATGATAAAAATATAGTGGCCCTGAAAAAATTGTGGGCAAATGTAGATTTTTTTGTATATAAATGGCCTAAAAAGAAATCTGTACATATTGAAGTCCGTAATCCATTATATTACAATGTTTTGAAAAGAGTGAAGGCTTCTGTGGAGCGCAAAATGAGAAGGCAGATTGTGAATATGGGGGTAGATATGGAATCAGGTTTAGATCCAGTTCGCGAGAATTCTGCTCTTTTAAGATCGGTTTTTGAGCCCCTTGAATCTGGATATGCTCAATATATTTGTCAGGTTATAAAGCAAGGATATGATATTATTCAGGTTGAATTTTATGAATTGATTTCTGTAGGATATTTATTGCCGGAAAATGTACAAACGATTTTTGTGCATCATGAATTAAGATATGTCCGTAATGCTAATGAAATGTCTTTGTTTGAAGAGATGATAGATGAAGATCGCATGCTTTTCTCTGTGGCAAAGGACTATGAGCGAGCTGCCTTGCTAAAATATAAGCATGTAATTGCTTTGACTGAAGTAGACAGACAACTGCTGATTGATTTTCTTGGTCGTAAAGAACGTATTTATGCTTCTCCAGCGGTGGTGCAGATGTCAGATACTTCTATTGAAGAATTTACTCCGGCAATTACTCATAGATTAACGTTTGTTGGAAGTGGAGATCATTATCCGAACTTAGATGCGATTACTTGGTTTTGCAAAGAGGTGGCTCCTTATTTGCATAAGCAAGGATTCTCTTTTGATTTTAGGGTTGCAGGACGGTGGGATTGCTCTCATATAGTAAGACTTTCTTCTGTTTGTCCAGAAATAAAATTTGTAGGTTATGTGGAGGATTTGAGTGATTTTCTTAAAGGTAGTATTGCTCTTGTTCCTATACGCATCGGTAGTGGGTTGAGAATGAAAATATTAGATGCTGTATCTTTGGGCATTCCTTTTGTTACTACTTCTAAAGGAGTAGAGGGGATTAGTTTTAATGATAATGAAGAGTGTTTAAAGGCGGATACAGCTATGGATTTTGCAGATGCGATTATTAGGTTGGCTAATGATAGTAACATGCAGTGTAGACTTGTTTTACAAGCTAAACGTAAATTAGAAGATTTATATGATTGGAAAAAGATGTTAGAACAGCGTATGGCTATTTATTCTCATATTCTGAATTTTTAAAATTTTTATTTTGAGTATTTAGGTATTTTCGTGTAATTTAGCAATTTAATTATAATCAAAACTTATGGTAAAACAGTTTTTCTCTTTGATGAAGCGATATATCATGCCGTATCGCAAGTATTTAACGTGGGCATTGATACTGAATTTCCTTTCTCAATGGCTGAACGTTTTTTCTTTTATGGCTATTATTCCTATTTTAAACATATTGTTTAAGATTGACACTAAAGTGTATGAATATATGCCCATGGACTGGGGAAACTTTGACAAAGATGTTCTTATTAATAATGCTTATTATTGGATCAGTAATTTTGTTTTGGAACATGGCGCTTTTCTTACACTTGTTATGATGGGATGTATATTGGTTTTTATGACGTTATTGAAGACTGCAGGTTACTTCGCTTCTTCTGCAATTATGGTCCCTCTTCGTACAGGTATTGTTCGTGATATCCGTATTCAAGTATATAATAAAGTATTGGAGTTGCCTCTTAGTTTCTTTTCTGAGGAGCGTAAAGGGGATATTATTGCTCGTATGAGTGCGGATGTTACTGTTGTTGAGAATTCTTTAACCAGTTCCATTGACATGTTAATTCGTAATCCGATAGCTCTTTTGGTTTGCTTTGTCACTTTGTTTACTGTAAGTTGGGAGATGACTTTGTTTGTCCTTATAATTCTTCCATTGGCTGGATGGCTCATGGGAATAATCAGCCGTAAATTGAAAAGACAATCATCAGCGGCACAAGCCCAATGGGGAGATATAATGTCTCAATTGGACGAAACCTTGGGAGGATTACGTGTGATTAAAGCTTTTCTTGCAGAAAAGAAAATGTCTGCGCGTTTTGCAAAGACCAATAATGAATTTAGAAATGCTGTGAATGAAATGGTAATCCGTCAGAGTTCAGCTCATCCGATGAGTGAATTTTTGGGTACTTGTATCATCGTTATCGTATTGCTGTTTGGTGGTTCATTGATTTTGAGTAATACTTATTCTCCCATGGATGCAGCCACTTTTATTTTCTATTTAGTTATTCTTTATAGTATCATTAATCCCTTAAAAGAGTTCTCTAAGGCTTTTTATAATATACCTTTAGGGCTTGGCAGTATGGAACGTATTGACATGATATTAAAGGCTGAGAGCCATATAAAAGATCCTATGCAGCCCTTATCATTAAATGGCTTTGAGAATAAATTGGAATTTCGTGATGTAAGTTTCAGTTATATAGAGGGAAGACCAGTTTTGAAACATATTAATTTGACGGTTCATAAAGGTAAGACTATTGCTCTGGTAGGACAGTCAGGATCAGGAAAATCCACTTTAGTAGATTTGGTTCCTCGTTATCATGATGTCACAGAAGGAGCCTTATTGATAGATGGTAAGAATGTGAAGGATGTTTCCATAAGCAGTTTAAGGTCATTAATAGGCAATGTGAATCAGGAAGCTATTCTGTTTAATGATACTTTTTTTAATAATATTACATTTGGTGTCGAGAATGCTACGATGGAGCAGGTTGTTGAAGCTGCAAAGATAGCTAATGCACATGATTTTATTATGGAAACTGAGAAAGGATATGATACTATGATTGGTGACCGTGGTGGGCGTTTGTCTGGTGGGCAAAGACAACGTGTCAGTATAGCGCGTGCGATTTTGAAGAATCCTCCTATTTTGATTTTGGATGAGGCCACTTCTGCACTTGATACAGAGAGTGAACGTTTGGTGCAAGAAGCTTTGGAACGTTTGATGAAATCACGTACTACCATTGCCATTGCCCACCGTTTGTCTACAATCAAAAATGCAGATGAGATATGCGTACTTTATGAAGGTGAAATTGTGGAACGTGGAACGCATGATGAGCTTATAGCTCTTAATGGATATTATAAGAAACTGAATGATATGCAGTCACTTTCATAAATATATTTTGTGAGGAATATATGACTATTGATGGTCAGTGATTTTTTATGTAGACAGCGGATTAGTTAATAGTCCGCTGTCGTTTTATATTTAGAGATAAGCATCGAACTTAGATGTTTTTCATTTTATTCTTGTACCTTTGCAACCTTATAATTCACTTAACTACAATCAATGAAGGAATTCCTACAACTGATGCGGCGCTTTGTGTCGCCTTACAAGAGATATATCGGTTGGGCAATCGTGCTCAATGTGCTGTCCGCTATATTCAACGTCTTTTCATTTACATTGTTAATCCCTATCCTTAACATCCTTTTCAAGACTGGGGCGAATACCGAGGTATATCACTTCATGGAGTGGGGAAGCGGCAGCCTGAAGGAAGTGGCGGTGAACAACTTCTACTACTACGTCACCCAGATGATTGAGACACACGGGCCGCAGATGACACTGCTGTTCATGGGGCTCTTCCTTGCTTTCATGACCATGCTGAAGACCTCCTGCTACTTCGGTTCTTCTGCTATAATGGTTCCTTTGCGTACGGGAGTAGTACGCGATATCCGTGTGATGGTCTATTCCAAAGTGATGCACTTGCCACTTGGTTTTTTCTCTGAAGAAAGAAAAGGGGACATCATTGCACGTATGAGCGGTGACGTAGGCGAAATTGAAAACTCCATTACCAGTTCACTGGATATGCTGCTCAAGAATCCTATCCTGATTCTGCTTTATTTTTCCACTTTGATTGTAACCAGTTGGCAGCTGACCTTGTTTACTGTCCTGGTATTGCCGGGTATGGGCTGGCTGATGGGAAAGGTCGGCAAGAAGCTGAAACGCAAGTCGCTGGAAGCCCAGGGGAAATGGAGCGACACGATGTCGCAACTGGAAGAGACGTTGGGCGGACTGCGCATCATCAAGGCTTTCATAGCCGAAGACAAGATGGTGGACCGTTTCAAACAATGTAGCAACGAGCTGCGTGATGCCACCAACAAGGTAGCCATCCGTCAGTCGTTGGCACATCCTATGAGCGAATTCCTCGGTACGTTGCTCATTGTATTGGTTCTGTGGTTTGGTGGTCTGCTTATTTTGGGCGATGGTACTTCCATGGAAGCTTCAACGTTCATTTTCTATATGGTGATTCTGTACAGTATCATCAATCCGTTGAAAGACTTTGCAAAGGCAGGATACAACATTCCAAAGGGTCTGGCATCCATGGAACGTGTGGACAAAATACTGAAAGCCGAGAACCCCATTAAGGAACCGGTAAACCCGTTGCCGCTGCACGGGATGAATGACCGGATTGAATTTAAGGACCTCTCCTTCAGTTACGACGGCAAGCGCGAAGTGTTGAAGCACGTCAATCTGATGGTGCCCAAAGGACAGACCATTGCACTTGTCGGTCAGTCCGGCTCCGGCAAGTCGACATTGGTGGATTTGCTGCCGCGCTATCACGATGTGCAGTTGGGTGAGATTACAATTGACGGTGTGAATATTAAGAATTTTCGCATCCACGACTTGCGTGCGTTGATAGGAAACGTGAACCAGGAGGCCATCCTGTTCAATGATACCTTCTTCAACAACATTGCTTTCGGTGTGGAAAATGCAACAATTGAGCAGGTGGTTGAAGCTGCAAAGATTGCCAATGCCCACGATTTCATCATGGAGACCGAGCTCGGTTATCAGACCAACATTGGCGACCGTGGTGGCAAGCTTTCCGGCGGACAGCGCCAGCGCATCAGTATTGCCCGTGCCATCCTGAAGAATCCACCCATCCTGATACTCGATGAGGCTACTTCCGCACTCGACACCGAAAGCGAACGCCTGGTGCAGGAGGCGCTGGAACGGCTAATGAAGACCCGTACCACGATTGCCATCGCCCACCGCCTTTCCACCATCAAGAATGCGGATGAAATTTGTGTGCTCTATGAAGGTGAAATCGTGGAACGTGGTAAGCACGAGGAACTTCTCGAGAAGAACGGCTATTATAAGAGGCTGAATGATATGCAGTCTCTCTCATAGAAATAAAGTTCTGCGCACCTTGCTTCCATCCGCTTGTGCTATGTTGTTATGACTAAATAGGAAGTTAATCCATTGTAAGGCAATGTATTGATTTCGTGTGTCCCTTCTTGTTGATACTTTGTAAATAGGAAGTTAATTTCCTGCAAACAGCATATTAATTCTTCTTTCTCTTCTATACTTCTTACGCAGAATTTATGATGTAGGTGGGTGTTGATGGCTACCGGCAGAGTGCTTCACGGCTGTTAGGCGATGATGAATAAAGGGCGTTCTTTTGCCTTTTACGCTTTTTTAATATCTGCTTGCTTCCATTCTATCACTAATTATCCTATTTTTGCAAAGAACACATACATAAACATTGCAAATATCATGAAAAAATTATACCCAATGTCTACGACAACAGCTACTATGACTATTAGTCCAAGTACTCTTAATCATGTAATTCAATTGACCCCGATAATACTATAACTGTAAATATTTAATATTCGCCTACCATGAAAATAAAAGTTGGTTTGATAGGGTTCGGCAGAATGGGGCAAATGTATTGGGAGGAAATGCAGAAAAGCGGTCGATGGGACATCGCATATATCTGTGATACCGATCCGGCCTCCCGAGAATTGGCAAGAAACTTTTCCCCTTCATCCAGAATCATATCCGATGAACAAGAAATCTTTGACGACCAGAGTGTAGAAGCTGTTGGTCTTTTTGCATTGGCAAATTCCAGAAAAGAACAAATAGAGAAAGCTGTCCGAAGCCATAAGCACATCCTGACGGAGAAACCCATTGCCGATACCATTGACAAGGAATGGGAAATTGTGGACCTGATTGAAAAGTATGACCGCATTGCTGCTGTCAACCTTTATCTGCGCAACTCCTGGTATCACCAGGCTATGAAGCAGTTTATCGATGAAGGCGAAATTGGCGAACTGGCCATCTTGCGCATCTGCCACATGACTCCGGGATTGGCGCCGGGCGAGGGACACGAATATGAGGGTCCCGCCTACCACGACTGCGGCATGCACTACATAGACATTGCCCGCTGGTATGCCGACAGTGAATACAAGACCTGGCATGCGCAAGGCATGCGGATGTGGGACTACAAGGACCCTTGGTGGGTACAGTGCCACGGTACGTTCGAGAACGGCATCGCCTTCGATGTCACACAGGGATTCGTCTATGGACAACTCTCCAGAAACCAGACTCATAATGCATATACGGACATTATTGGTACAAAAGGTATCGTGCGCATGACGCATGATTTCCGGACTGCCGTGGTGGAGCTTCATGGCGTGAACCGTACGCTTCGTCTGGAGAAGCCGTTTGGCGGGAAGAATCTGGATAAGCTATGCAATATTATGGCTGACTCCATCGAGAGCGGGAAACGCGATCCGAGATTGCCGCAGATGCGAGACTCGGCCATTGCTTCCCAATACGGATGGACCTTCCTGGAGGATGCGCGCCGCCACGACCTGCCTGGCATAGGCGACTTGCAGACGCTGGAGGAAATTAGGGAGCGCCGGAGGCATATGAAGGAAGGTTACGGACTGCTCCGTCCGAAGAAGACGGTAGTCTGATGCCTATTGTAATGAGAAGTGTTTTAAAACTTAATTATATTAACCGATTTTAAAATCTAAAGAACCATGTCGAAATTTACAAGAAGAGAGTTTCTTAAGACCGGAGGTTTAGCTTTGGCGGGTCTTACCATTGCTCCAAGCAGCATTTTGGGTAAGAGTCACGGACACGTACCTCCCAGTGACCGTTTGAACATTGCTGCCGTAGGTATCGGTGGTATGGGACACACTAACATTAATCATGTGAAGGCTACGGAAAATATCGTGGCGCTGTGTGACGTAGACTGGCGCTACGCGAAAGGTGTGTTCGATGAGCTTCCCAATGCGAAGAAGTATTGGGATTATCGTAAGATGTACGATGAGATGGGCAAGGATATCGATGCCGTTATCATCGCTACGGCCGACCATACACATGCCATCATCACTGCTGATGCCATGACGATGGGCAAACATGTATATTGCCAGAAACCGTTGACGCACTCTGTATACGAGTCCCGTCTGCTTACCCGCCTGGCCGCTTCTACGGGAGTAGTTACTCAGATGGGTAACCAGGGTTCTTCGGACGAAGGTACCGACTTGGTATGCGAGTGGATATGGAACGGCGAAATCGGTGACGTGACAAAGGTGGAATGTGCTACCGACCGGCCCATCTGGCCGCAAGGATTGAATGTTCCCGAGAAGGAAGACCGCATTCCCAAAACTCTGAACTGGGATTTGTTCACCGGTCCTGCCAAGATGAATCCGTATAACGAAATCTATCATCCCTGGAACTGGCGCGGATGGTGGGATTATGGTACGGGTGCTTTGGGCGATATGGCTTGTCACATCCTGCACCAGCCGTTCAGAGCTTTGAAGTTGTTGTATCCTACCAAGGTAGAAGGTTCGTCTACATTGTTGCTCAATGCCTGCGCTCCGCAAGCACAGCACGTGAAGCTGACTTTCCCCGCACGTGAAAATATGCCGAAGGTGGCTATGCCCGAAGTGGAAGTTCACTGGTATGATGGTGGCATGATGCCCGACCGTCCGAAAGGCTTCCCCGAAGGAAAGCAACTGATGCAGAGCGGTGGCGGTCTGACTATCTTCCACGGAACGAAGGATACGCTGATTTGCGGTTGCTACGGACAGAACCCGTGGTTACTTTCTGGCCGCGTGCCCAATGCACCGAAGGTTTGCCGCCGTGTACCGAAGGCTATGAATGGCGGTCATGAGATGGACTGGGTACGTGCTTGTAAGGAAAGTCCTTCCAGCCGCGTAATGCCTAAGTCTGACTTCTCCGAAGCAGGACCGATGAACGAAATGGTGGCAATGGGTGTATTGGCCATCCGTCTGCAGGGCCTGAACAAGACACTGGAATGGGACGGAGCCAACATGCGCTTTACCAATATTGGCGACGACGAGACATTGCGTACAGTCATCAAGGACGGCTTCAAGATACACAACGGCCATCCAAGCTTCGACAAGACATGGACAGATCCGGTAAATGCCAAAGCTTTTGCAGAAGAGCTCATCAAGCATAACTACCGCGAAGGCTGGAAATTGCCTGATATGCCTAGATAAACATTAAAAGGGGCATCAGAACTTGTTTTCTGATGCTCATAAACGAATACTAATCATTTAATTTTTCAGATTATGAAGAAAATATATTATCCTTTGGCTTGTTGCCTTATCGGAGGTATGCTCGCCTCTTGCGGTGGCGGTGCAAAGAAATCGAACGCTACGGAAGAAGCCACAGCTCCTACTACTACTGCGGTGTCTTACTCCAAGTCTTTGAAAGCGCCTGAAACGGACAGTCTGAATCTGCCGATTGATGCGGACGGTTATATTACTATTTTTGATGGAAAGAGCCTGGACGGATGGCGTGGATACGGTAAGGATAAAGTGCCTTCCAGGTGGATTATTGAGGATGGTTGCCTCAAATTCTGTGGAACCGGTACCGGTGAAGGACAGACCGGTGAAGGTGGTGACTTGATTTTCGCCCATAAGTTCAAGAATTTTGAGTTGGAACTGGAATGGAAAATTTCGAAAGGTGGTAACTCCGGTATTTTCTATCTGGCTCAGGAAGTTACTTCAAAGGATAAGGACGGCAACGAAGTGCTGGAACCCATCTATATCTCTGCTCCTGAATTCCAGGTGTTGGACAACGCCAATCATCCGGATGCCAAGCTGGGTAAGGACAACAACCGTCAGGCTGCTTCCTTGTATGATATGATTCCTGCTGTTCCGCAGAACGCCAAACCTTTCGGTGAATGGAATAAGGCCAAGATTATGGTATACAAAGGCACTGTAGTTCACGGACAGAACGATGAAAATGTACTGGAGTATCACTTGTGGACCAAGCAGTGGACTGATATGCTCCAAGCCAGCAAGTTCAGCGAAGAAAAATGGCCTTTGGCTTTTGAACTGTTGAACAACTGTGGTGGCGAAAACCATGAAGGCTTTATCGGTGTACAGGATCATGGTGATGATGTTTGGTACCGCAACATCCGTGTAAAGGTTCTCGACTGATTCCTTCTAAAAAGATAGTACTATGAGAATCAAACATATGATGATTTTGTCAGCACTGTGTTTATCCATGATGGCCACAAGCTGTAGCAGCCAGAGTAGGGAAACGACGCCGGAAACGACGAAAAAGGAAGTTGCCATACAGCTCTACTCTGTGAGGGACTTGGTGAAGGACGGCAGTAACCTCGACCAGATTCTGAAGGATTTGGCTGATATGGGCTATACCAGTGTGGAGGCCGCCAACTACAATGACGGTAAGTTCTACGGCAAGACTCCCCAGGAGTTCAAGCAGATGGTGGAAAAGAGCGGTATGACCGTGCTTTCTTCGCACACTACCCACGGGTTGTCGGACGAGGAACTGGCTTCGGGCGACTTTACGGAAGCCTTGAAATGGTGGGATCAGTGCATTGCTGCCCATAAGGAGGCCGGTATGGAGTATATCGTGACTCCGTATCTCTCCGTTCCCAAGACATTGAAAGATTTGCAGACCTACTGCGACTATTACAATGAAGTGGGCAAGCGCTGCCAGGCTGCCGGTTTGAAATACGGTTACCACAATCATGCCCATGAATTCCAGAAAGTGGAAGACAAGGAGCTGATGCTGGACTACATGCTGCAACACACCAATCCCGAATATGTATTCTTCCAGATGGACGTTTACTGGGTAGTGCGCGGCCAGAACAGCCCGGTGGATTACTTCAACAAGTATCCCGGACGCTTCACCATGCTCCATATCAAGGATCACCGCGAGATTGGGCAGAGTGGTATGGTAGGTTATGATGCTATCTTCAAGAATACGGATACTGCTGGCGTGCGCCACATCGTAGCTGAGATTGAGAAATACAGCTGCCCCGTAGAAGAGAGTGTGAAGCAGAGTCTTGACTACTTGCTTGATGCTCCTTTCGTGAAGGCATCGTATAGCAAATAAAACATGATGGCGGCTATTCATTCATAAGCTCGGCCGCATCATTTTCTTGACGCGGGCACAACCGGATGAAGAATCCAGGGTGCTCGCGTTTTTTTACTTCCTTCCGAAGTCGGCCGGAATTTCCCCCCATTGCTTTGTCTCCCATTTTAGGATGCGGGTGGTGTAGGTGTTTTCGCGCAACCACTTCTCCGCACGTTCTATTAGGTGGAAAAGCTCTTCGGTCTTGGCGTCACGCGGCAGTTTGGTTTTGCATTTTTTCTGTTTTATCCAGTTGATGGCGTTTACGCTGTCACTGTAGATGGACATGTCGAAACCTTTCTGTTTCAACAAGGCAAGTCCGTGGACAATGGCGAGGAATTCGCCGATATTGTTGGTTCCATACATCGGCCCGAAGTGAAAGATTTCCTGACGGCTGGCGACGTGTACTCCCCGGTACTCCATGGCACCGGGATTTCCACTGCAGGCGGCGTCTACGGCAAGGCTGTTTTCTGCGACGGCGGCAGGAAGGGGAGCGTCGGCGCCGGGAATAGTCTTGGCAGGAGAAGGGGCCGACCGCTTGATGTACGCGTACGGCGAAGAGGCAAAGGCTTTTTCCGCTTCCTCGCGTGATTCGAACGACTTGTATTTTGCTCCTTCGTAGCCTTTGGTCTGCAGTTGGCAGTCTGTCCAGGAAGTGTAGATACCCGGGCTGACTCCCGCCCATACGACGTAATATTTTTCTTTCTTCATAACTGCGGACAAAGGTAAAAAAGAAAATCCGAACAACTTAACTCTTTCATTTGTTTCTTTGTATGGCGGATATAAAATAAAGAAGAGAAGACTCAATAAAAAAAGAAAGGACAAAAAATGAAGAGAACATTTGCAGAGGCCATGGCGCATCGCTGTAGTTATTACTCTATCGGCAGCGATTCGCCAGTACTGGATGAAGAAATAGTACACATTATTCGTGAAGCCGTAAAGAATGTGCCGTCAGCTTTCAATTCACAGTCTACAAGAATTGTATTGCTGCTGGGCGACGAACATAAGAAATTGTGGAACATTGTGAAGGAAACCCTGAAAGCACGTATCTCTGCCGAGGCTTTTGCCAAGACGGAAGCCAAGATTGACGGCTGCTTTGCCAGCGGACACGGTACTGTGCTCTATTTTGAAGACACTTCTGTAGTCAAGAAGCTGCAGGAAGCATTCCCTTCCTATAAGGATAATTTCCCCACTTGGTCACAGCACACCTCCGCTATGCACCAGTTTGCCATCTGGACTATGCTGGAAGATATGGGGTTGGGCGCCTCCCTGCAACACTATAACCCCTTGATTGACGACGAGGTACGCCGCACCTGGAACCTGCCCGGCGACTGGATGATGATTGCACAGATGCCCTTCGGTACACCCACCGGTGAACCGGGAGAAAAGGAATTCGAAGATTTAAGCAAGCGTATCAAAATTTTTCTCTGATACAGAGGCGTTTTCAGCTTGGAATTGCTACCTTTGCAGGAAACCTGTAACTCGTAGCAGATATGATGCGTATTTTCTTGACCGGCTACATGGGAGCCGGTAAAACTACTTTAGGAAAGGCTTTTGCCCGCGAAATGAATGTGCCGTTCATTGATTTGGACTGGTACATCGAAGAACGTTTTCACAAATCAATCCGTGAATTGTTCACCGAGCGGGGAGAAGCCTCTTTTCGTGAATTGGAGCGAAACATGCTGCATGAAGTAGGGGAATTTGAGGATGTCGTGGTTTCTACCGGTGGCGGTACTCCTTGTTTTTTTGACAATATGGAATATATGAACGGTTGCGGGCAGACGGTGTTCCTGGATGTACACCCCGATATTCTGTTCCGCCGGCTCCGGGTGGCGAAGCAGCAGCGCCCCATCCTGCAAGGCAAGACGGACGAAGATTTGCGCACCTTCATTGTGGAGGCGCTGGATAAGCGTGCGCCTTTCTACTCGCAGGCCCGTTATCGCTTTGATGCCGGTTATCTGGAGAGTCGCAGCCAGATTAGCGAATCCGTGCAACGGTTACGCCAACTTTTAGGACTTTAATCCCTTGTAAATGTGTATTTTTCAGTCCGATGAGCTGGATGTATTAGATTTATGTGTATTTTTGTCGCCCCTTTTATAAAACACACTATAGTGGGAAAATAGTAAATTGTAAATAGTCTAATAGTAAATGTACTGATGAGAAAATGGCGTATTGAAGATTCAGAAGAGCTGTACAACATAACTGGTTGGGGCACTTCGTACTTTAGTATCAATGACAAAGGTCATGTTGTGGTGACACCGCGTAAGGATGGGGTTGCCGTCGATTTAAAAGAGTTGGTGGACGAGTTGCAGTTGCGCGATGTAGCGGCTCCGGTATTGGTGCGTTTTCCCGATATTCTGGACAACCGAATCGAGAAGGTGTCCTGCTGCTTCAGACAGGCCGCCGATGAGTATGGGTATAAAGGAGAGAACTTTATTATCTATCCCATCAAAGTGAATCAGATGCGTCCTGTGGTGGAAGAGATGATTAACCATGGGAAGAAGTTCAATCTAGGTCTGGAAGCGGGTTCAAAGCCGGAGTTGCATGCTGTGATAGGGGTCAATACAGACCCGGACTCCCTCGTGGTCTGTAACGGATATAAGGACGAGAGCTTCATTGAATTGGCACTGTTGGCGCAGAAAATGGGCAAACGCATTTTTCTTGTTGTAGAGAAACTTAATGAGTTGAATCTTATTGCCAAGATGGCGAAGCAATTGAAAGTGAAACCCAACATTGGAATTCGCATAAAATTGGCTTCCAGTGGAAGTGGCAAATGGGAAGAAAGTGGGGGAGATGCCAGCAAGTTCGGACTGACATCCAGTGAACTGCTTGAAGCGCTGGACTTCCTGGAGAAAAAGGACATGAAGGACTGTCTGAAGCTGATACATTTCCATATCGGCAGTCAGATAACCAAGATACGCCGCATCAAGAATGCCTTGCGTGAAGCTTCGCAATTCTTTGTGCAGCTGAACAAGATGGGATTCAACATCGAATTCGTGGATACCGGTGGCGGTATGGGAGTTGATTATGACGGTACACGTTCTTCAAGCAGCGAAAGCTCCGTCAACTATTCCATCCAGGAATATGTCAACGATGTGGTGTCGACATTTGTTGATGCTGCCAACAAACACGGCTTTCCTCATCCCAATATCATTACCGAAACGGGACGTAGCTTGACTGCCCATCACTCCGTGCTTATCTTTGAAGTACTGGAAACGGCTTCCCTGCCCGAAATGGATGACGACTGGGAACCGGGAGAGGATGCCCACGAACTGGTGAAGGAACTGTATGACATCTGGGACAACCTGAGTCAGCGCAGCATGCTGGAACCCTGGCACGATGCACAGCAGATACGCGAAGAGGCACTCGACCTTTTCAGTCATGGCATCGTCGACTTGAATACGCGCGCGCAGATAGAGAAACTCTATTGGAGTATCTGCCGCGAAATTAACTCCATTGCCAGCGGCATGAAGCATTGCCCCGAGGAATTCCGCAAGTTGAGCAAGCTGCTTGCCGACAAGTATTTCTGTAATTTTTCGCTGTTCCAGTCATTGCCCGATTCCTGGGCCATCGACCAGATGTTCCCCATCATGCCCATACAGCGGCTGGATGAAAGACCCGACCGCGAGGCTACTTTGCAGGATATGACTTGCGACTCTGACGGTAAAATAGCTAATTTCGTCAGCTCGCGTGCCGATACGACGACCCTGCCGCTGCACTCGTTGCGCGACAAGGAGCACTATTATCTGGCGGTTTTCCTCGTAGGGGCCTATCAGGAGATTCTGGGAGATATGCACAATCTGTTCGGTGATACGAATGCTGTGCATGTGTCTGTCAATTCCAAAGGCTACACCATTGACCAACTGATTGATGGAGAGACGGTGGCAGAGGTGCTGGACTACGTGCAATATAATCCTAAGAAACTGGTACGTACGCTGGAAACTTGGGTGACGCAATCCGTCAAGGAAGGGCGTATCTCTGTGGAAGAAGGAAAGGAATTCTTGTCTAATTACCGTTCCGGACTGTACGGATATACTTATTTGGAATAAAATGGAGAAACTGACTGTAATAAAGGTGGGTGGCAAGATTGTAGAAGAGGAAGCCACCCTCTATAAGTTATTGGATGACTTTGCAGCCATCGAAGGCTACAAGGTCTTGGTACATGGAGGCGGACGCTCAGCTACGAAGCTCGCCGCCCAACTGGGGATTGAAAGCAAAATGGTGAATGGCCGTCGTATCACTGATGCCGAAACGCTGAAAGTGGTGACAATGGTGTATGGCGGGCTGGTGAATAAGAATATCGTCGCTGGCTTGCAGGCGCGCGGTGTCAATGCACTGGGCTTGACGGGAGCCGATATGGATGTAATCCGTTCGGTTAAGCGTCCCGTGAAGGAGGTGGACTATGGGTTTGTGGGCGATGTGAAGCAGGTGAATGCTGCTTTTTTGGCAGACCTCATTCATAAGGGTGTGGTTCCCGTGATGGCTCCGCTGACGCACGATGGAGAGGGGCACATGCTGAATACGAATGCCGACACCATTGCCGGAGAGACTGCCAAGGCTTTGGCGGGCTTGTTCGATGTTACTTTGGTATTCTGCTTTGAGAAGAAAGGGGTGCTGCGTGACGAGAACGACGATGATAGCGTGATTCCACAGATAACACCGGAGGAATTCAAGCAATATGTAGCCGATGGAGTGATTCAAGGTGGCATGATTCCAAAATTGGAGAACTCTTTCGAGGCGTTGAATGCGGGTGTGTCCGAAGTCGTAATCACTTTAGCATCAGCCATCAACGGGAACAGTGGAACCCGTATCCGAAAATAATTCAAAAAAAACGGCAATAGGCTGTAACTTTCTGAATACTTAACCGTCAATTTATTAGAGATGCAAGAACTCAGCTTTCGCAATGACATTCTCCCGCTGAAGGATAAGCTTTTTCGGTTAGCCTTAAGAATTACGTTTGATAGGGCAGAGGCAGAGGACGTTGTGCAGGAAACGCTGATAAGGGTTTGGAACAAGCGTGACGAGTGGTCGCAGTTTGGTTCTATTGAAGCCTATTGCTTGACTGTGGCAAGAAATCTGGCGATAGACCGTAGCGAGCGAAAAGACTCCCGTACCGTGGAGCTACTCCCCGAAATGGAGCAAGTCTCCGATGCATCGAGCCCTTACGAAAAGCTGGTGAACAAGGAACGGATGGCGTTGATACATCGGTTGATGAGCAAGCTTCCCGAAAAACAGCGGTTGATTATGCAGCTTAGGGATGTGGAAGGTAAGAGCTATAAAGAAATAGCAGCGGTCCTGAACTTGACCGAGGAGCAGGTAAAAGTGAACCTCTTCAGGGCGCGGCAAAAAGTAAAACAAACGTTTATTGATATAGAAGGTTATGGACTCTAAATATATAGAACAACTCTTGGAACGCTACTGGCAGTGCGAAACTTCTTTGGAAGAGGAAGCATGCCTGCGTGCTTTCTTTAGCGGTAACGATGTTCCCGGACACTTGCTTCGCTACAAGGACTTGTTCGTATATCAGCAGCTTCAGCAGGAAGTGCATTTGGGTGAGGATTTTGATGCCCGGGTGCTTGCCGAAGTAGAAGTTCCGGTGGTCAAGGCAAAGCGCATGACATTGACCGCACGTTTCATGCCGTTGTTCAAAGCCGCTGCAGTAGTGGCAGTGGTCCTTTCTATGGGGAATGTGATGCAACATTCATTTTTCTCGGATGTAGAGGAGGTGGCCGCAGCCGATACTATCGGTAAACAGATTTCCGCACCGTCGGTAGCTCTTTCGGGAGATGTGCCCGTGTCTCATGAAAAGCAGGTAATGGATAGCCTGCGTCGGGTGGACAAGGGTCTGGAAATCAGTGAATAGATATTTTCATTTGCTTTTAAAATAACATTTTCATTTGCTTTAAACATAATAGTTAGTGTGCTTTATTAAAACAACTTGAGGCTGTGAAGTTTCAATTCTCTCAAAATCTTATAAAAACTAACTAAAATAGAAGGGACGCTGCGTGATGCAGCGTCCCTTTATTGTTTGTACGCCCAGCATGGGTGGATGCACAAAGAACGAAGAACTTCCTCGCGGGAGTCCTTCGTCATCTTTATAGGTAATTATTTGAGAGAGAATTTAGTTTAGGTTCATTAATCTTAAAGTCTATATTTTCCAATGTTAAAGCTTATACAGTCCTTTTTTCGGATAGTCCAGTTCCGGATTACCCTTGTAGCCCACACTGCCGCTTCCGCTAGTGCGTACTTTTAGGAAATCTGTGGCATGGCACTTGATGTCGCCTGAACCAGCAACACTGGCGGATGCTTTCTTGGCAACGAAATCGGAAGCAAACAAATCACCCGAACCTGCCACGCTGTATTCAGCTTCTTGGGTGCTGCCGCTCAGGATGGCGGTACCCGAACCGGCAACGGATGCTTTGGTGAAGTTAGCCGTTACGTTGTTCAGCTTCATGTCACCTGAACCTGCAACGGATACTTGGAGGTCATTGCAAGTGATGTCGCTGCTGTTGATGTCTCCTGAGCCTGCGATGGAAATATCGAGGTCTGTGCAAGAGATGTTGTTCCCATTGATGTCACCCGAACCTGCCACAGAGATTTTGAGGTTGTCTGTCTTCAGTCCGTTTTTCAGTTCCACGTCTCCCGAACCTGCAACAGCAATGCCGTTCAACTTTTCTGTGGACACACGTACTTCCAGTTTATTATAGGATACGTTGACATTCTTCTTGAAGCCGATGTAGAGGGTATTGTCCTTGACACGGATATCCAGTAAGTCTACAATGTTGTCCGAGGTGTATACTTCCACTGTCGGTTTGCCGGACTTCTGTGTGTAGGTCACGTCGGGGCTGCCGGCTACACTCAGCTTGGTGAAGTTGTCCACTTTTATGTCTTTGGTTACATAGTTCTTGCTTGCCTTGACTGTTTTGCTGCCGAAGCCTCCGGAACGGTATGTGTGTTGTTGTGAACAAGCGGTTGTACTGAATGCCAATAAGGCGATTGCGATAAATGTTGTTAGAGCTTTCATATTCTTTTGTTTTTTGTGATTTAGTGTTTATCAGTTAGACGTGAACTGCCTTGAAAAAGTTGCATGTAGAAATGCTTTTTTCAAAAGAAACCAGTTCAGCATACTTTAATCAATTATTGTGCCATAAGTGTAAAATGGTGATTGTTAAAGGATAGCCGTTTTTGTGCAGTGTTCATTATCGGACACTCCGTCCGCTTTTGTCAGGTATTTGCTTGCGTTTTTGGATGATTCTTTGTTCATTTGCAAAGCCTCTTCCCACCCCTTTCCTATGGGAGAGGCTTTGATTTATGACAGTAAACTGCATTATAGAAGATAAAGAGCTTGGCCCTTTGTTTGTCCGGGTCAATGCCCGGGCACGGCGTCTTACTTTCCGTACAAAGGAAGATGGAATTTACGTGACTGTGCCTCCCCGGACTTCTCTTGCCGAGATAGAGAATGCCATCGAGCAGCTTCGTCCGCGTCTGAAGGCTGCCAGACAGAAGCAGGTCAGAAAGCTGATTGATTTGGATTACCGCATTGATACGGAGTTCTTTAAACTGACATTGGTCAGCGGACAACGGGAACGGTTTTTGTCTCGTTCGGAATTGGGGGAAATGCAGATAATCTGTCCTCCTGATGCCGATTTCTCGGATGAGAAGTTGCAGGCCTGGCTACGCAAGGTAGTTGAGGAAGCTTTACGGCGAAATGCGAAAATTGTTCTTCCGCCCCGTTTGTATATGCTTTCCATGCAGCACAACCTTTCTTACAAGAGTGTGAAGATAAATTCCAGCAGTGGGCGTTGGGGAAGCTGTTCGGCACAAGGCAATATCAACCTTTCCTATTATCTGGTACTTCTTCCCAAGCATCTGATAGACTACGTGCTACTGCACGAACTGGCACATACCCGCGAGATGAATCACGGGGAGCGTTTCTGGGATTTGCTCGATCGGATGACTGATGGAAAGGCACAAGCATTGAGAGCGGAGCTTCGGAAATATCAAACGAAAATAAATGATTAGAGATTAGTATGGGTGTATCACGGTAAGTAGTTCCTTGTTTTGCAGACAGTGATACTGCAAAACCACTGCATACCTTTTGCACTGTCACTGCACTCCTTTTGCAGTGCTGCTGCAACACCTTTGCAGTGACACTGCAACTGTTTTGCAGTAACGCTGCAAAAGGTATGCAGTATCGCTGCAGTGTCACTGCAGGAGTTGTGTAATGTCTTTGCAGTGCCACTGCAAAAGTTATGTGGTGTCTTTGCAGTGGCTGTTGGTAAGCCAGGAAACAGCTTGTCGACTCCGAAATATGAGAGCAAAATGCCTCAAACTTTTTATCCCTAATTTTTTGCTAACTGCTTTACCTCTTCCCCTTCCTTCTCGAACCGGTATTCTCCTCCTTTTTCGCTTAGCTCAAATAAGGAAAGCTTTTCAGTTGCATTGTTTACAATCATGAGTGCGTTTTGCTCGGCAAAGCGTTTCACTTCGATGGTGAAAGGTTCTTCTGCAATGGTACGGTTCACCAGCAGGCTGTCGTTGATGAATATGGAAGTGGAATCTCCGGCAAATCCTTTCGTCAGTGTGATGGTGTATGTCTCAATGAAGTTGCGTTCTCCTTCTTTTCGTTGTTGCAGCCTCATGCTCATGTAGACAAAGATGACAACTACAAAAATCACGGCAAAGGCAAGGATGCCGTTGCCTATCATAAACTGTTTGTTGGTGTTCAGTCGGTGTGCCATGGATAAAAAGGTTTTTTAAGAATGGTACAAATGTAATGAATAAATTTGAACCGACCGGCTTTTTACTTGCTGTATTCGCTCGGACTCACACCGAACTGTTTCTTGAAGCTTGTCGAGAAATGGGACAGCGTACTGAATCCCGTCATGTCCGCTATCTCTGAAATAGTGTATTTTCCTTCTTTGAGCAATTCGGCGGCACGGTTCAGCTTGTAGGTCTTGAAGAATACGCTGGGGTTCTCACCCGTCAGCCCCTTTACCTTATAATAGAACTTGGTACGGGAGATTTTCAGTAGCTCGGTCATGCGCGCCACGTCCAGCTCCGGATTGGAGAGTTCGTTCTCCATCAGGTGGTAAAGCTCGGTCATGAAAGTGTTGTCCTGCGGCGAAAGCACATTTCCCTCAATCTTATCCGTTTGGGTGGACTGGCTCAGGAGGCTGCGCACTTTCTCGCGGTTTTTCAGTTGGGATTTGATAAGCGCCAGCAGGTAGTTGGGCTCGAAAGGTTTCGTCACGTAGGCATCTGCACCGGTATTCAGACCTTCCACCTGATTCTCTACAGTAGCTTTGGCCGTTACCAGTATCACGGGGATGTGGCATAGTTGCAAGTCCTCTTTTATCTGGCGACAGAGGTCGTAACCGTTTCTTCCGGGCATCACTACATCACTCAGTACGAGGTCGGGCGCTTCTTCGTTCATGGCTTTGAAGGCGCTGTCGGCATCGAAGCGGCAGACGATTTTGTAGATGGGAGAAAGCAGGGCTTTCAGGTAGTGAGCCACTTCCGTATCGTCGTCTACTACCAGAAGAGTTTGCTTTTGCTGCCGGATGCTCTCTGTATTTTCCAGTTGATATTGTTCTTCCGTTTGTATCGGAAATGCCTTGTTCTGTTCCTCTTCGGGGAGATTGCATTCTTCGGGGGTATAAGAGAGGTCATTCACCGGTAGCAGTAGGGTGAAGACGGCTCCGTTTCCTTCGGTACGGTTGCCGGCTTTCAGATAGCCATGATGCAGCAGCGCCAGGCTACGGGCATAGTACAGACCGATACCGGTTCCCCAGTTATAGGTACCTTTGGATTGATTGTCCAGTTGGTAATAGCGTTCGAATACTTTCTCCAACTGTTCCTCGGGGATTCCGTGGCCACTGTCTGCCACGGCAACTTTGACGTACTGTGTGTCGATGTCTTTGTCCGTCAGCGTAAAGAGGCGTGCAGCCTCTTCGCGGGTAATGACGTCGAAGCACAGTTCCACTTTTCCGCCGTTCGGAGTGAACTTCAAGGCGTTTGAAAGCAGGTTTCCTACAATCTTGTCCAGCTTGTCCACGTCCAGCCACATGAGGAAAGTATCCTCCAGGCCATAAGTGTTCAGTGCGATGCCTTTCTCGTTGGCGTTGATGCGGAAAATGTCTACAAAACGTTGCAGTTGCGAGATGATGTCGGTCCGTTTCACCCGCAGTTTTAGGGTGTCATTCTCCAGCTTGTTGAAGTCCATCAGCTGGTTCACCAGACGGAGCATGCGCCCCACACTGCGTTGTACGATGTAAAGCAGTTGTTTGTTTTCTCCCTCTATTTGGGGACTTTCGCAAAGTTGTGTTACCGGACCCGAAATCATGGTGAGTGGGGTGCGGAACTCGTGCGAGATGTTGGCAAAGAAACTCATGTTCATGCGGTTCACCCGTTGTTCCTGCTCCTTCTCAAGTTTGGCGCGTCGGGCGGTTTCTTTTTCCTGCTTAATGCGTAGCCAGGCACGGATGAAGATACCGATGATGGCGGCGGCAATGAGCAGATAGGTGCACCATGCCCACCATGTTTGCCAAGGGGCGGGCTTTACGATGACGCGTATGGAATTCTCCCTTTCTACAATGCTCTTGTCGTTATTGGTTATTTTAACTTTGAAAGTGTAGGTACCGGCAGGCAGATTGGCATAGTAGGCCTCTCGGTTGTTGCGGGCATCAATCCAATATTTGTCGAAACCATCCATCTTGTAATAATAATGTACGCGTTCGTATTCGCAGTAGTCCAGTGCGGCAAAGGAGATGCTGAAACCATTCTGATTGTGGTCCAGGCAGATGTCCGGCCGGTAGGAGAGGTGCTTGTCTACACTTTTGCTGTCTTGTGGGCGTGCCAACCGGTTGTGTATCTTCAAATCCTCGAAGAGCAGTGGAATTTCCCGTTTGGTACTTACGTCCATAGGGTTGAAGAAAGTCAGCCCGTGCGTACCGCCAAAAACCAGTGTCCCGTCGGGCAAGCGGCATGAAGAACGGTCGTAAAACTGATTGCCGCCTATGCCGTCGGCGGCATAGTAGTTGGTAAATTTCCCTACGGTGCGGTCATATTTGCCCAGCCCGTATTGTGTGCCTGTCCATATATTGCCTTGTGCATCTTCCTCAATGCAAGAGATGTCCCGGCAGGGTGTACCCTCTATGGTCTTGATTTTTCCGGTGGCGGCAGAATAGTGCAGCAGTCCGTTGCTGACGGTTCCAATCCACACATCTCCACGACTGTCTTCGAAGATGTCGGTAGGGATGAATACTGAACGTTGGATACAAGCTTGCCAGTCGGTGTTCTCGAATGGTACTTCAGCGCTTTCCCAATTGTCGGGATTGATTTGCATAACTGGGTTCATGAAGGCAGTGGCCCACATCTTTCCGTTGTTGAGTGGAAGGAGTCCGGGTATGAAGGTTCCTGTCCAGGAAAATACTTGTGTTTGGACAAATTCTTTTTCTTCACGCCTTTTGGCATAAAGTTTAGGGCTGTATGTACCCACCCAAATTGTTCCACGGCTATCTTGTGCAAACGACAGCGGTAGGAAGATGTCATGAATAGCCTCTGTCTTCAGTATGCCGTTTTTATAGCTGCATTTCATCACCTTGCTCGCATAGAGGGCCGCCAGCCAGATGTAGCCCTCGTCATCTACGAATACGCGTGTGATGTCCGGTTTGTCGGTAGCGCTTTTCCCCGGAAGTCCAGGCTGGTCCACTTCTTTCACTTCGTGGCTGTCCATGTTGTAAACGTACAGCCCGTCTATCATGGTGGCCATCCAGAGATTTCGCTCCTTGTCCACTGCCACGGACAGCACTGACTTCCGGTTCAGGTATGAGCTGAGATGGTTGTTGGTGTTGAAACGTTCTTTGTAGTTATAGCGCACGACATACCCTTGGTCTACAGAGCCTATCCATAGGTTTTTCTGTGAGTCGGTAAACATGGTGCTTATCTTGAAGTGAGGTACTTCGAAGGGAAAACCGTTTTCGCTTTGATGTATCATGTATTCTTCCACGTAGTTGTAGAGGAACATTCCTTGTTGGTCGGTATTCAGTAGCAGGCTGTTGCTGCCGTAGGGATGGATGTAGTTGACGTTGGCATGCAGCAGCAACGGATGGCTTCGGAGGGCTTGGGGTGTTTCCTTGAATTTGTGCGTATGTGTGTCGTACAGTGCTATCTGGCGGTTTCCTGCCAGCCATAGGATTCCGTTAGCCTGCATGAAGAAGTAGGTGGGAGAAAAGCCCTGCATTGGGATGGAGTCTTCCAGCGCCAGTGTGGAGGAGTTGTAGCGGCGCAGAGACAGCGGGGTCACTGCCCACAGTTTGTTGCTCTGGTCTATGAAACAGCGGTTGTTGAAGGTATAGTTCGGGTCAAATATCTTGATGGGTACGTCAAATTTGTGTGTTTGTGGATTATATACGGCAAGGCTGTGCATCATGTTCAGAAAAATCTTTCCGTCTTTGTTCTCGAATATTTGGATGCCGTTTTTATTAGGGAAGTCCAGTGGCATATTTTGGAAATTATCCTTGTCTGTGTATAGGCTAGTCCCATTTACGGTGACTACCCACAACCGGCCTTGTGAATCGCGGAAGAGGTCGTTGATTTGATTATCGGGTATATCCAGTGAGTCATCCGTACAGTAATACTGATGATATTCGTGTACATTATATTTGTTTACCCCTCGTGAAGTTCCTATCCAAATGTGTCCTTGTGCATCTTCGGCAAAGGCGGTGACCTTCTGGTTGGAGAGGTCATTGGTGATGACAGGGCTTTCGATGCTGCCTTCCGGTGTGGGCTTTGTGTCCGACGGATTGCATGCGGTGATTAAACACAATAGAAGTAAATATTTAATGTATTTCATAATATATAGTGTAGACTAAAAGCATTGGCATGTGCCATCTTTTTGTTTTGGCATTACGATGCGAAAATACTCATAAAAATTGAGAGAGAGACTGCTGGAGAGCATGTTTTGAACAAATCTGCAAACATTTGAACATTGGAGAAAGCTGTTTTGAACATCGGGGAAAGCCGTTTGGATAACGTAGAAAATCCTTTTGGGGAGAATGTGCTAATATTGCAATCATAAAAACATAAAACTAATACATAATATGAAAAAGCAATTCTTGTCAGTGTTAGCATTCTCCGCCATCCTACTTTCCTCGTGCGGAGGGACAGCTAAAATGGAGAGAGTACCTGCTTGCGGGCAGAAGGGGGAGATAACGGCTTCCTCTACGGTTGCTGTTGCCGAAACCGAATCGGGCAAAGTAGCCGGATATGTGGAGAACGGTATCTATATATATAAAGGTATTCCGTATGCCAAAGCCGAACGTTTTATGCCGCCCGTGGCAGTTGACAAATGGGAAGGTGTCCGCAGCAGTCGTGCCTACGGCCCTACTTGTCCGCAAGGCAAGCGCATGGGATGGTACAGCGACGAACAGGCGTTTGCCTTCAACTGGGATGACGGTTATCCTGACGAGAATTGTCTGCGGGTGAATATCTGGACACCGGGACTGAAAGACGGGAAGAAACGCCCCGTCATGGTGTGGCTGCATGGTGGAGGTTATTCCGCCGGCAGTGGTCAGGAGCTTCCTTCGTATGACGGAACAAATCTGGCAAAGAAAGGGGATGCAGTGGTTGTGACACTGAATCATCGTCTCAACGTCCTGGGTTTTCTCGACCTTTCCGCCTATGGTGATAAATATGCAAAATCGGGCAATGCCGGACTGCTTGACTTGGTGGCGGCACTGCAATGGGTGAATAAGAATATAGAATCTTTTGGCGGAGATGCCCGGAATGTTACCATTTTCGGTCAGTCCGGTGGGGGAGGCAAGGTCTCTACGTTGCTTGCCACACCGTCGGCGAGAGGCTTGTTCCATAAAGCCATTGTACAAAGCGGATCTATGCTTCGTACGATGGAGCAAAAGTATTCTCGTCGCATTGGCAGTGCGGTTATGGAGGAGCTGGGACTGAATGCTTCGCAGATAGATGAATTACAGAAAGTACCTTACGACAAATTGCTTGCCGCAGGCGAAAAGGCCGTTGCCAAAATGCGTGTAGAGGCTGATAAAGAAGGAGTGGCTTCTTTTATCTTTGGCTGGGCTCCCACGGTAGATGGCGATGTGCTGCCAGCACAGCCTTTCGACCCTCAGGCTCCGGTGCAAAGCAAGGACATTCCGGTGATGATAGGCACTACCCTGCACGAGTTTACCGCAAGCACTTACTTCCCGCCTTTGCGGAGCATGACGAAGGAGCAGGTTGTGGAGCAGATTAAAAAGAAATATGGTGAACGTACGGATGATTTTCTGAAAGCTTTTGAGCAGGCCTACCCCGGTTATCAGCCCAAGGACCTGGTGGATGTGGACTTCATTTTCCGCCCTGGCGCAGTGGAGCAGGCCAAACTGAAGTCGGCACAGCAAGGTGCACCGGTCTATATGTATATGTTTGCTTGGGAATCGCCCGTGATGGACGGAATACTCCGCAGCACGCATTGTATGGAGATTCCTTTTGTGTTCAACAATGTCGTGCGTCATGCTTCGATGACCGGAGGCGGAAAGGCGGCACAAGTGCTGGCGGACAAGATGAGCAGTGCGTGGCTGAACTTTGCCCGTACGGGGAATCCCAATACTGAAGGTTTGCCCGAGTGGGAACCTTATACAGCTGATAAGGGAGCAACGATGATTTTCGATAATGATTGTGGCATGAAGTACAATCATGACAAGGAACTGCTTGAGGTGGTGATGGCCTTTCCGGTACGCGGTTTCTGATGCAGGTATCCGATGAAGAATGAATATAACCCTTTTATTAATAAATCTAATTAACAACTAATGAAAAGCATTATGAGAAACAATGCAGTGAAAAGGCTGGCGATGTCAGCACTTTTCCTTTTGGCTGGGATGCCTTTCCTGCTGGCACAGAACCAGATAAAGGTGTCGGGTAAAGTGACAGATGACCTGAAGGAGTCTATGATTGGTGTAAGTGTATTCGAAAAAGGTACAACGAACGGTGTGATTACCGACTTGGATGGTAACTATATGCTGTCCGTCAAGGAGGGTGCTGTTATCGTTTATTCCTATATCGGCTACGTTACACAAGAGAAGAAAGCCGTGCCTGGAGTGATGAATGTCACATTGAAGGAAGATACCAAGACATTGGACGAAGTGGTGGTAGTGGGCTACGGTGTACAGAAGAAGAGCTCCGTTACGGGTGCCATTTCCCAGGTGAAAACCGAGGATATGCAGAATCGTACCATTAGTAATGCGCCTGCTGCCTTGCAGGGCAAGACTGCTGGTGTGCAGGTTATCCAGACCTCTGCCGCACCGGGCTTCTCGCCTACGGTACGTGTGCGCGGCTACTCGTCCAATGTGTCCTCCAATCCGCTTTATGTGGTGGATGGTGTCCGCCTATCCGACATTAGTGGCATTGATCCTAATGATATTGCCTCCATGGAAGTGCTGAAAGACGCCGCTTCTGCTGCCATCTACGGTGCTGAGGCCGGCAATGGTGTGGTACTTATTACCACGAAAAAAGGTAAGTCCGGCCAAGGTAAAATTACGTACGATTTCCAATTCTCCTCCCAGTCACTGGCACGTGTACCCAAGATGCTGAGTGCTGAACAGTACATAGACTACATGGTAGAGGCGAATACCTTCACGGAAGATTATCTGTTACAGAATTGGGACGGTGTGACCAATACGGCCTGGACTGATGTAGCTTTTGAAAACAGTCGCATGCAGAAGCATAACATTGCGTTTACTAATGGCAGTGACAGAGGGAACTATTATCTCTCCCTGACCTATCTGGACGATAATGGTATCGTGAAAGGTAATGCCGATACTTATAAGCGCTTGACTGCTACTATCAACTCTGAATATGAAATCAAGCCATGGCTGAAAGTGGGAACCACCAACCAGATAGAAAAATACAACGTACGGAGTGTCTCCACCAATAATGAGTATGGCAGCTTGCTGACTTCCATATTGCAGCTCGACCCGCTGACTCCGGATACTTATACATACGAAAACCTGCCCACCCATATGCTGACCGCCCTGAATAGTGGCAAGCACTTGTTGCAGGATGACAATGGAAACTATTATGCTGTTTCCAAATTTTTTGCAGGTGAGCAATATCATCCTATGATTATGCGTGACAATAACATTGGTAAGAACAGTGGTTTTAACGTAAACGGTTCTGTGTATGCGGACTTCAAGCCTTTCAAGGGATTCACTTTTACTTCCCGTTTCGGTTACCGCTTGTCTGGTACCCGTAGCTCTACAACAGACCTTCCTTTCTATGGCAATGCCACGCAAAGCCGTGACTATGTCGGTCAAAGTAATACTTCGTCAACTACTATTTATTATCAGTGGGAGAACTTTGCCAATTATATGAAGACCTTCGGACAGCATACGGTGACGGCCATGGTGGGTATGTCATATCAGGAATCCACTTATGACTACGTAAACGGCAGTCTTTCTCCCAATGAAGAGGATGCACTGAAAAAAAATGATCCGTTGTTCTACTATTTGAATTATGCTTCAGCTTCTGCCATTAAAGGGGTGGGTGGTGAGAAGACGCGTTCAGCCAAGCTCTCTTATTTCGGCCGTGTAGGTTATGAGTTTGCAGGACGTTATTTGTTGCAGGCATCTCTACGTGCAGACGCAGCCGACCTTTCTCTGCTTCCTGCCACGAACCGTTGGGGGTATTTCCCCGCAGTATCCGTAGGGTGGACGGTTTCCGAAGAAAAGTTCTTTGCACCTCTGAAGGATCATGTCAGCAGTCTGAAACTGCGTGCCAGTTGGGGACAGAATGGTAGTTTGGCTGCATTGAGCGGATATGCTTATAGTACTGACATGGCATTGGGAGGCCTTTATCCTTTTGTAATGGGGAATTCGTACATTACCAGTGCTGCTCCTTCCACAATGGGCAACGATGAGTTGAAGTGGGAAACCTCCGAACAAATAAATGTGGGTATCGATGCACGTTTTTTGAATGACCGTCTGACCTTCAGTATGGATTATTTCGATAAAAAAACGAAAGACCTGCTGGTGTCCGGCACTACTCCATCATTGATTATCGGTGGTTCAACCTCTCCGATGAATGCCGGTAATGTAAGCAATAAAGGCTGGGAGTTCGAGTTGGGATGGAGGGACCGTATCGGTAATTTCAACTATGGTGTGCGTGCTAATCTTGCAACTCTGAAAAACAAAGTAACCTATATAGACCCATCCATCACCCGTCTTTCGGGCGTGAATTTCCACACCAGTACCATTACTTATTTTGAGGAGGGATATCCGGTATACTATTTCCGTGGATACAAGTTCAAAGGCGTTGACCCGGCAACCGGTGATCCCACATTCTATGACTTGGATGAGAGCGGTGACCTGAATGATGGTGACTTGGCATATATCGGTGATGCCATTCCTGACTTTACTTATGGTATTACTTTGACAGCCGGATGGAAAGGCTTTGACTTGACTGTGTTCGGAACGGGCTCGCAAGGTAATGACATTTTTAATTGTATCAACCGGCCTGACTTTGCCGCTTCCAATAAAATGAAAGAGGTGTTTTATGACAATCGTTGGACAGCTTCCAATCCCAATGGGTCGGTACCCCGTGCCGGTGCCACCAATATGGATAAATATCAGATTTCTGATGCATTGGTCTATGACGGTTCTTTCTTCAAAATCAAGCAGATTCAGCTGGGATACACATTCCCAAAGAATTGGATGAAAAAACTTTGTGTCGGTAATCTTCGCATCTATGGTTCTTTGGATGACTTCTTCACGTTCACCAAGTACCCGGGCTTTGATCCAGAAGCCGCTGCCAATTCTACTTCAGGTATGGGAATCGACAAAGGCTCTTATCCTTGTTCCAAAAAAGTGGTGTTAGGCTTTAACATTGAATTTTAATAAACCTCAAATTGATACTGATAATGAAAACTAAATATGTTTATATACTGATGCTGGGGTTACTTTCCGTATTCAGTACCGGTTGTGAAGATCGCCTTGATATAGCAAAACATGGAAATATGGGTAGTCAGGAAGATTTTTATAAGACTGATGACGATGCCATACAAGCTTTGGCTTCTCTGTATAGTAGTTGGGGAGGCAATTACTATAACTGGTTTTTCACAAAGAATCTGTTGGCCGATGATGTTTGGGCTGGAGGTGGCTCGCGGGGTGACAACTCTCAAATGGAACAGTTGAATGAATATACATTTGACACGGACCATGGCATGGTACAGGGGCTGTATTCGGGTATGTACGGCATAATTTATAAGTCGAATCTGATTATTGATTTGTTGGAGCCGGATACGGAAGTCAAGAAACGTGCTGTTGCCGAAGCCAGGTTTTTCCGTGCATGGTCGAATTTTGAACTGGTCACTCTGTTTGGTACGGCTCCGGTGGTGGACCATTTGTTGACTCCGGGAGAATATCGCCTCGGCAACAGTACGCCGGAGGTTATGTGGGCATTGATAGAGAGCGATTTGACGGAGGCTATAAATTCTAATGCGCTTCCTTCCAAATCGGATGTAAACGACAGTGAGACGGGTATTCGGATTACGAAAGAGGTGGCGCAGGCCATGTTGGGTAAAGCTTATTTGTTTCAAGGGAAGTATGGCGATGCTGCCGGTATTCTGGATGAAGTCATAGAGTCTGGTAAATACGCGCTCTATACGGGTGATTATGATAAACTGCTGCACGTTGCTGCCAATGGCTGTTGCGAGTCTATGTTGGAAGTGCAGAAACGCAATGACTCTGAGCAGGCCTGGAACCAGATGACAATGACCTTCATTATGCAGGGGTGGCGTACGGAAAAACTGACACTGAGTAGCGAGGCCTCTTCCTACATTGCTACGGGTACTTATGGTTTCATGAATCCGACAAAGGATTTATATGAAGCTTTTGTTGCCATGGAAGGTGAAAATGGCTATCGTTTGAACAGCTCCATCCGTACGGCTGCCCAATTGGAGAATCTTGGTATTTCTTTGCAGGCAGGAGCGAACCTGGTGGGACACGAGGGGTATTTTATGTGGAAGAATCGTGCTCTGAAAGAGGACTGTGTATATGATGCTTCCTACTTTCAAGCCTTGCAGTACATTAACCTGCGCGTGATGCGTTATGCTGAAGTGTTGTTGCTGGCTGCTGAAGCACATGTGCAGAATGGCAATAGCGGTAAAGCATTGGAATACGTCAACCAGATACGTTCCCGTGCCCAACTGAACGGTCTGACTTCTGTAACATTGGATGATGTGAAGAAAGAAAAACGTCTGGAACTTTGTCTGGAGAGTGTACGCTTTCAGGATTTGGTGCGTTGGGGCGATGCCGAAACAGTAATGGCCAATCAGGGTAAAGAAATACCGAGCTATTCTTCCAAGGGTACGGAATTCCAGTACCGGAATTCCACTTATGGCTTCAAACCGAAGCATAAGTTGTTGCCTATACCGCGCAAGGAGCTTGAACTGAATCCGAATATGGTGCAGAATGAAAATTGGTAGGAAAAGAAACTGATATATATCATGACAAAAGAAATCATAAGTTTTTATTTTTGCATAACCGTTTCTGATACCTTACCCTTGATGTATCATAAATATGAGAAACATTAAAATCTAAAATACCATGAAGAAAGTCTTATTTACTTTTCTGGCTATTTTCACCATGCTGACGGCATATGCACAATTCTCCGGTTGGGGACCGCAGAGCAAAGTGGTGACGGACAGTATCTACAGCAAGATATTGGATGCAAACCGGCAGTTTACAATTTATTTACCTCAAAGTTATGAGGTGGATGCTACGAGAAAATACCCGATTCTCTATCTACTACATGGCATGTCGGGGGTGAATACCAGTTGGTTTACAGACCAACGTGTGAAGGACGTGATGGACCAGTTGGTGGCATCGGGCGAGGCTTGCGAGATGATTATCGTCAGCCCTAATGCCGGAGGTAATCCAGCTACTTGCTGGAACGGCTACTTCAATATGCCGGGCTGGGCTTACGAAGATTTCTTCTATAAGGAGTTCCTTCCTTATATAGAGAAGACCTACCGGGTGAAAGGTGATAAGCAGCATCGTGCCATTGCCGGACTTTCTATGGGCGGAGGCGGAACGGCAAGCTATGCACAGCGCTATCCGGATATGTATTGTGCCGCCTATGCCATGAGTGCTTTGATGAATATCCCCGTCAGTGGTGAGGAGGCGGGAAAAGATCCCGACCCCACAAACAAGATGGCTGTGCTGACGCGTTCTGTGCAAGAACATAGTTGCATCAGGTATGTGGCCGAAGCGGACGATGCGCGTAAGGCACAGCTTCGTACAGTACAGTGGTTTGTGGATTGCGGAGACGATGACTTTCTGCTGGATCGTAATATCGAGTTTTTCCAGGCGATGCGTAATGCCGATATCCCTTGCCAGTTCCGTGTGCGGGATGGCGGACATACCAGCGAATATTGGCATTCGGCGCTTTATATGTGCCTGCCTTTTGTAAGTCGTAACTTTGCTAAATAATAAAAATCTAATTCATTCAATATAAGAAATTATGAAAAGATTATTAAGTTTGGCAGCTATGCTGCTGGTCTGCTGTGTCACCCTTTTTGCACAGCAAGCTCTTTGGGGAGGTGCGGCAGTTGTCTCTCCTGATATTCATGAAGACAACACGGTTACTTTTCGCTTGAAAGCTCCTAAGGCTGTAAGGGTGCAGATTACCGGTGATTTTCTGCCTCCACAAACTATTAAGACCCCTCGTGGCGATTATGATGCACCGGGCATTGCCGATTTGACAGAGGGGAAGGACGGCGTTTGGGAATTTACTACTCCCGAACCGTTGAAGCCGGAACTTTATGGATACTCCTTTATTGTAGACGGATTGAGAATGATGGACCCGAGCAATGTTTACATGATTCGGGATGTGGCTACCGTGACCAATGTATTTATCATCGGTGGGGACCGTGCCGATTTGTATAAAGTGAATAAGGTACCTCATGGAACGGTAAGTCGCATGTGGTACAATAGTCCTTCGCTGGGAATGGACCGCCGTCTGACGATTTACACTCCGGCTGGTTATGAAACCAGCGGCAAGCGTTATCCGGTATTCTATCTGCTTCATGGTGCAGGTGGTGATGAGGAAGCTTGGATTGCTCTTGGCCGTACTTCGCAGATATTGGATAATCTTATCGCACAGGGCAAGGCTCAACCTATGATTGTAGTGATGACCAACGGCAATGCTTGGCAAGATGCTGCTGCAGGTGAGTCTCCCAAGGGGTTTGTTGCCCCATCCATGCGTCCCGACGAAAGAGCGAAAGTGGCAGAAGGTGCTTTTGAACTCTCGTTCCCCGAAATCGTGAAGTTCGTAGAGAAGAATTTCCGCACTCTTGCCAATAAGAAGAACCGTGCCATTGCCGGGCTTTCTATGGGTAGTTTCCACTCTTGCAATATTTCCAAGTATTACCCGGACATGTTCGACTATGTAGGTCTTTTCTCCGGTGCAAGTACCGGAAACGATAAATCAACTTGTCCGGTCTATACCGACTTTGAAGGTAAGCTGAAGACTCAGTTTGCCAAGAAACCGGCCCTTTACTTCATCGCATGCGGCAAGACGGACTTTGTTTATAAAGGTGTGGCCGACTTTCGCAAGTTGCTTGATGACAATGGTTATAAGTACGAGTATCTTGAAACGGGCGAGGGCCATATCTGGAGGAACTGGCGCATCTATCTGACGGAGTTCGTGCCGAAGTTGTTCAAATAAGAGGATTCGGTATAACTAATTGAATAACAAAATAACATACGTATCATGAAAAGAATTTCTATTTTGTCAGCTCTGTTGCTGATGTGTGCGATGACTTTCGCGCAACAAGCTCTCTGGGGAGGCGCTCCTGTGGTCTCACCTGAGATACACGACAACAATACAGTAACTTTCCGCTTGAAGGCGCCGAAAGCCGTAAAGGTGCAAGTAACCGGCGACTTCCTGCCTACGCAGAAAATCAAGACTCCTTTTGGTGAGTTTGATGGTCCGGGTGTGGCAGATTTGAAAGAGAACAAGGACGGTGTGTGGGAATTCACTACTCCCGAACCGCTGAAACCAGAACTCTACAGCTACACTTTCCTGGTAGACGGACTGAAGATTAACGACCCTGCCAACGTCTATATGATTCGAGACGTGGCAAGCGTGACGAATGTATTCATCATCGGTGGTGACGAGCGCATCGATCTTTACAAAGTGAATAAAGTTCCTCATGGAACGGTGTCTAAGGTATGGTACAACAGCCCTACGCTGGGTATGGACCGCCGTCTGACTGTCTATACGCCTGCCGGATATGAGACAAGCGGCAAGCGCTATCCTGTCTTCTACCTGCTGCACGGTATGGGTGGCGACGAGAACGCATGGAGCGAACTGGGACGTACGGCACAGATTCTGGATAACCTCATCGCCCAAGGCAAGGCCAAGCCGATGATTGTAGTAATGACCAACGGTAACGCTGCGTTGGAGGCTGCTCCGGGTGAATCGTCACTGGGTTTTGCCGCTCCCAGCATGAATCTGCCCAAGACGATGGAAGGTTCTTTCGAAACGGCTTTCCCCGACGTGGTGAAATTCATTGATAAGACTTACCGTACACAGGCCAACAAGAAGGGGCGTGCCATTGCTGGTCTCTCTATGGGAGGTTTCCACTCCATGCACATCTCCAAGCAATATCCGGACATGTTCGACTATGTAGGGCTGTTCTCGGCTGCCATCATGCCCAACAAAGATGTGAAGTCTCCGATTTATGACAACCTTGAAGCCAAACTGAAAACCCAGTTTGCCAAGAAACCGGCACTCTATTACATCGCTATCGGTAATAAAGACTTCTTGTTCCAGGCCAATAACGACTACCGCAAGATGTTGGACGAGAAGGGTTACAAATATGAATATTATGAAACCGGAGAAGGTCATATCTGGAAGAACTGGCGTATTTACCTGACTGAATTCGCACCGAAGATATTTAAATAAGATTATGAAGAAGAATATCATATCCATGGCAGCAGCAATGGCTGTTTTGTCAGCTTGCGGACCGGGTGTGCCGCAGCTTGGAAAGTCCTCTCTGGATGAGGTGATTGGCGCCATGACCTTGGAAGAAAAGGCGCATCTGGTAGTGGGTACCGGTATGGCAGGTTTCTCGGGTGACAGTGCCGTAATCGGTGCAACGAGAAAGCTGGTGCCGGGTGCGGCAGGAACCACATATCCGATTGAGCGCCTCGGCATTCCCGCTGTGGTGCTGGCTGATGGTCCCGCTGGACTGCGTATCGACCCCAAGCGTGAGGGAGATTCTGCTACGTACTATTGTACTCATTTCCCTATCGGAACTTTGCTCGCCTCTACCTGGGACCAGGAACTGGTGGAAAGTGTAGGTCAGTCTATCGGTAACGAAGTGCTGGAATATGGTGCGGACGTGCTGTTGGCTCCGGCGCTGAACATTCACCGTAACCCGCTTTGCGGACGTAACTTCGAGTATTATTCCGAAGACCCGTTGGTGTCGGGTAAGATTGCCGCCGCCTACGTACGTGGTGTGCAGAGCAACGGTGTGGGTACCAGTATCAAGCACTTTGCTGTGAACAACCAGGAAACCAACCGTATGGCTACGGATGCGCATGTATCTCCACGCGCCTTGCGCGAAATCTACTTGAAAGGATTCGAGATTGCCGTGAAGGAATCCGCTCCTTGGACCGTGATGTCCTCATACAACTACCTGAACGGTGTCTATACTTCGGAAAACAAGGAGTTGCAGACAACGATGCTGCGTGACGAATGGGGCTTCAAGGGTATGGTGATGACCGACTGGTTCGGTGGTAAAGATGCTGTGGCACAGATGGTGGCGGGCAACGACATGTTGCAGCCCGGTCTGCCCAAGCAGTACGAAGCCATCGTGAAGGGTGTGCAGGACGGAGCGTTGGACGAAGCCATTCTCAATCAGAATGTGAAGCGCATTTTGGAAATGATTCTCCAGACTCCCCATTTCAAGGGATATAAATATTCCAACAAGCCTGATTTGAAAGCACATGCTGCCGTTACCCGCCAGTCGGCGACAGAAGGTATGGTATTGCTGAAGAACGATAACGGTGCTCTGCCACTGGCAGCCGACGTGAAGAACGTGGCACTCTTTGGTTGTACTTCCTATGACTTCATTGCCGGAGGTACGGGCTCGGGCAACGTGAACCGCGCTTATACCGTTTCGCTATTGGACGGCTTGAAGAATGCCGGCTATGTGGTGGATGAAGCGCTGAAGAATAGCTATGAAGCTTACCTGAAAGCAGAGAAAGAACGTCTGGCCAAAGATAAGAAAGAGTGGTTTATGCCCGACGAGCGTCCTGCTGAGATGGCTGTGTCCGCACAAGTTATCCGCGAGCAGGTTGCCAAGGCCGATGTGGCACTGGTGACGCTGGGACGTACCTCTGGTGAGTTCCTCGACCGTATGGTAGCCGACTTCAACCTCACCAAAGAGGAGCAGAGCATGTTGAAAGCAGTGTCCGATGCTTTCCACGCTGCCGGAAAGAAGGTAGTGGTGGTACTTAATATCGGTGGTGTGATTGAAACTGCTTCTTGGAAGTCTGTTCCCGATGCCATCCTTTGTGCATGGCAGGCAGGCCAGGAGGGAGGAAACAGTGTGGCTGACGTGCTGAGTGGCAAGGCTTCTCCTTCGGGCAAGCTGACAATGACTTTCCCGGTGAAGTTTGAAGATGCCGCTTCTTCCGCCAACTTCCCGATAGACATGCGCGTAAGCACCGACCTCGTGAACAAGGGCGGGAAGAAGAACGACGTGAAGGATGTGGATTATACCAATTATGAGGAGGATATCTACGTAGGTTACCGTTACTTTGACACCTTTGGCAAGCAGGTTTCCTATCCTTTCGGTTACGGTCTTTCCTATACCACTTTTGCTTATGACAAGGCTGCTGTTAAGGCAGACAACGGCGTCTATACCGTATCTGTGGAAGTGAAGAACACCGGTAAGGTAGCAGGTAAGGAAGTGGTTCAGCTTTATGTATCCGCTCCCGATGCTGCAGACGCCAACAAACCCGAAAAGGAACTGAAAGCTTTTGCCAAGACTAAGGAACTGAAACCGGGCGAAACTACTGTGGTGACGCTGAAAGTGAATGCTGCCGACCTGGCTTCCTATGATGAGGCTGCATCGGCATGGGTGGTAACTCCCGGAAACTACAAGTTCCTCGTCGGGGCTTCCTCACGCGACATCAAGGCTACGCTGGAGGCTGAAGTAGCTGCCGCAACGCAGAAGACGAACGACATCCTGAAACTTCAGGAACCGATGAACCTCTTGAAGAGATGAGAGTAGGATTGTCTGAAAAGATAACAAATCATACCCTAAAAAACATCCTGTTGTATCCTTTGGTATGGCAGGATGTTCTTATCTTTGTGCCTCGTATAAACAGATAGTGCAACTATTATAAACCAATATCACAACCATGAGTAAAAAGTTAATCTTATCTTTAGCCCTATCAGGGTTAGTACTTACTGCTACGGCGCAGACCACTGTTGCGCCTGCCATTCCAAGAGACGAGAAAATAGAACAGCAGATTGAGACTTTGCTGAAGAAGATGACGCTTGACGAGAAAGTCGGTCAGATGTGCGAACTCACTATCGACCTCCTGCAGAAACGCGCCAATCCCTTTGCCGGTCTCGACCCGAAGAACATCACGGTGAAGGACCTGCAAAAAATCATCAAGAGATACAAGCTTGAAAAGGAATTCAAGCTGGGCAAGGAGATGCCTTCGCAGGATGTGATGATGAAGCTCTATATGCGTATCCAAGGCATTGAGAATGCCAAGGGTTTCCAGTTGGACGAGGCGATGCTCGACTCTGTCATCGGAAAATACAAAGTAGGCTCCATCTTGAACGTGCCCAACGGTGTGGCACAGAGCGTGGAGAAGTGGCAGGAAATCATCAAACGCATTCAGGAGAAATCCATGGAGGTGATGGGTATTCCTTGTGTGTACGGTGTAGACCAGATACACGGAACTACCTATACACTGGGCGGTACTTTCTTTCCGCAAGGCGTCAATATGGGAGCTACCTTCAATCGTGAACTGACACGTAAGGGTGCACGTATCTCTGCCTACGAAACAAAGGCGGGAAGCATCCCCTGGACGTATGCCCCGGTGACCGACCTCGGACGTGACCCGCGCTGGCCGCGTATGTGGGAAAACTATGGTGAAGACGCCTACGTCAATGCCGAAATGGGACGTGAAGCCATTATCGGTTTCCAGGGAGAGAACCCCAACCTGATTGGCGGGAACAACGTTGCCGCTTGTATGAAGCATTATATGGGTTATGGTGTCCCCGTTTCCGGTAAGGACCGTACGCCGTCTTCCATCACCGAGCAGGATATGCGTGAGAAGCATTTTGCTCCTTATCTGGAAATGGTGAAGGCAGGTGCCCTCTCCGTGATGGTGAACTCCGCCATGAACAACGGCCTGCCTTTCCATGCCAACTATGAGCTGCTGACCAAGTGGCTGAAAGAAGACCTCAACTGGGACGGTATGATCGTGACCGACTGGGCGGACATCAACAACCTTTATAGCCGCGACCACATTGCCAAGGACAAGAAGGAAGCCATCAAGCTCGCCATCAATGCCGGTATCGACATGTCTATGGACCCGTACGACTGGAAGTTCTGTACACTCTTGAAAGAACTGGTGGAAGAAGGTGAAGTTCCCATGAGCCGTATAGACGATGCTGTGCGTCGTGTGCTGCGTTTGAAATGCCGTCTCAACCTATTTGAAAAGCCCTATTATGACTTGAAAGACTTCCCGTTGTTCGGTAGTGCGGAACATGCCGCTGCTGCATTGCAGGCTGCCGAAGAGTCTTTGGTACTCCTGAAGAATACAGACGGTATATTGCCGTTGGCAAAAGGCAAGAAACTGCTGGTTACCGGTCCGAATGCCAACTCCATGCGTTGCCTCAATGGCGGCTGGTCTTATTCATGGCAGGGCGACAAGGCCGACGAGCATGCAGGTCAATATAATACCATTCTCGAGGCTTTCACCAATAAATTCGGTGCGGACAATATCATCTACGAAGCCGGTGTCACTTATAAGCAAGGTGGCAACTGGTGGGAAGAAAACACTCCGGAGATAGAGAAAGCTGTAGCAGCCGCTGCCGGTGCCGACTACATCGTTGCCTGCATCGGTGAGAACTCTTACTGCGAGACTCCGGGTAACCTGACGAACCTCTTCCTCTCCCAGAACCAGCTCGATTTGGTGAAGGCTCTTGCCAAAACCGGGAAGCCCATCATTCTGGTGTTGAATGAAGGCCGTCCTCGCCTGATTGCTGACATCGAGCCTTTGGCTAAGGCTGTTGTCAATACTATGCTTCCGGGCAATTACGGCGGTGATGCGTTGGCAAACCTCATTGCCGGCGACGCCAACTTCAGCGGAAAGATGCCTTTCACTTATCCGAAGGAAATCAACTCTCTGATTACGTACGACTACAAACCGTGCGAACACATCGGAAAGCAGATGGAAGGCGCTTATAACTACGATGCGCAAGTATCTGTACAGTGGGCGTTCGGTTATGGATTGAGTTATACTACTTTTGCATACAGTAACCTCAAGGTGGATAAGTCGGACTTTACCGCTGATGATGTGCTTACTTTCACTGTAGATGTGAAGAATACTGGTGACCGTGTCGGCAAGGAGAGCGTGTTGCTCTTCAGCAGTGACCTCGTTGCCTCCCTTACTCCCGATACCCGCCGTCTTCGCGCTTTCGAGAAAGTGGAACTGAAACCGGGCGAGACAAAGACCGTGACTCTGAAACTGAAAGGCTCCGACCTTGCTTTCGTAGGCTATGATGGCAAGTGGATTCTGGAGAAAGGTGACTTCCGCATCCAGACGGGTGACCAGACTGTGAACGTGGTTTGTACGGATACCAAGAAGTGGGAGACTCCGAATAAGTGATACGACAAGGTCTTTTAGACCTTTAGAACCATAGTAAAAGGGCCGATAGCATGAAACAAGCTATCGGCCTTTTATTTTTCCGCGTTGTCTTTCAACAGTATCTTTTTTCCGCTTGTACCTCCTTACTTCTTTTCCTGAAACAATAGAGATTGTACGCATGAGATGTACATCTCATGTTGTTCGAGATGCACATCTCGTTGTGCTTGACATGTGCATCTCATGCAGTATGGAACGTGATAATTCATTTCATAAAGTATAAGCTTCTGTCTCATAAGATTATATGTTTTACCCCTTATCTTGAAGTGTTGAAAGGGCGTGTCTGTAATATAATTCCCGTTTGAACCGTTAAATCAATCTTTTTTTCTCTAATATTTTGTAGTCGAACAGATTATTTATATCTTTGCAAGCGAAAACGGATGAAAGGTGGAGGGGCGATTAAGCTCCTCTTTTTTGTTCCTAATGGTTAATCTATGATAGAAAAGAAAACTGTTTGTCAGATTGTTGACGAGTGGCTGGCAGGAAAGGACTACTTCCTTGTGGAGGTGACAATCAGCCCGGATGACAAGATTTTGGTGGAAATAGACCACAAAGAAGGTGTTTGGATTGAGGACTGCGTAGAGCTGAGCCGCTACATCGAGTCCAAGCTGAACCGTGAGGATGAGGATTATGAGTTGGAAGTCGGTTCGGCCGGCATCGGACAGCCCTTCAAGGTACTGCAGCAGTACATTAACCACATCGGCAAGGAAGTGGAAGTGCTGACAAAGGACGGCCGCAAGCTCAGCGGCGTGTTGAAGGAAGCCGACGAACAGCATTTCGTCGTGACCATTCAGAAGAAAGTGAAAGAGGAAGGTGCCAAGCGTCCCAAGCTGGTGGACGAGGACTTGACCTTTACGTATGAAGAGATAAAATACACTAAATACTTAATCAGTTTTAAATAAGACTATGGCCAAAAAAGTAGAAACTGTCAGCTTGATAGATACATTTTCGGAATTTAAGGAACTGAAGAATATCGACAGAACCACGATGGTAAGCGTACTCGAGGAGTCGTTCCGTAGTGTGATTGCGAAAATGTTCGGTACCGATGAGAATTACGACGTAATTGTAAACCCGGACAAGGGTGATTTCGAAATATGGCGTAACCGTGAGGTAGTGGCAGACGAGGATTTGGAAAACCCGAACCTGCAGATTGCATTGTCCGAAGCACAAAAGATTGATGCTTCTTATGAGGTGGGCGAGGAAGTGACGGATGAAGTTATTTTCGCGAACTTTGGTCGCCGTGCCATCTTGAACTTGCGCCAGACGTTGGCCTCCAAGATATTGGAACTGGAGAAAGATAGTATTTACAACAAATACATTGATAAGGTGGGTACCATCATCAATGCGGAAGTCTACCAGATTTGGAAGAAGGAGATGCTGCTGCTCGATGATGAAGGCAACGAACTGTTGCTGCCCAAGACCGAACAGATACCGAGTGACTTCTACCGCAAGGGCGAGACTGCCCGCGCCGTAGTGGCACGTGTGGACAACAAGAATAATAATCCGAAGATTATCCTGAGCCGTACGTCGCCCGTCTTCCTGCAACGTCTGTTCGAGATGGAAGTACCCGAAATCAATGACGGACTGATTACCATCAAGAAGATTGCCCGCATCCCTGGCGAGCGTGCCAAGATTGCCGTTGAGAGCTACGATGACCGTATCGACCCGGTAGGTGCCTGCGTGGGCGTGAAGGGTAGCCGTATTCATGGTATCGTCCGCGAGCTTCGCAACGAGAATATCGACGTTATCAACTATACGTCGAATATCCAGTTGTTTATACAGCGTGCCTTGAGCCCTGCCAAGATTTCTTCTATCCGCTTGAACGAGGAAGAACGCAAGGCGGAAGTGTTCCTGAAACCCGAAGAGGTGTCGCTGGCTATCGGTAAAGGCGGTTTGAATATCAAGCTTGCCAGTATGTTGACTGAGTACACCATCGACGTGTTCCGTGAGTTGGATGAGGCCATAGAGGATGAAGACATCTACTTGGACGAATTCCGTGATGAGATAGACGGTTGGGTTATCGATGCCATCAAGGCTATCGGTATCGATACGGCAAAGGCTGTGTTGAACGCTCCCCGTGAGATGTTGATTGAGAAGACGGACCTCGAAGAAGAGACGGTGGACGAGGTATTGCGCATTTTGAAACAAGAGTTTGAAGAGGAGGAGCAGTAATGTGGTAATGTGGGTAGTATGCTAATGTGCCAATGCAGATAGCATATCGGATGAAGTGCACACTCCTTTTTTCTCAGCCAATTAGCACATTAGCATATTGGCACATTAATTCATTAAATTAGTATGACGATAAGGTTAAACAAAGTAACAAGAGATTTAAATGTAGGAATTACGACGGCTGTCGAGTTCCTGCAAAAGAAGGGATTTACCGTTGAGGCAAATCCGAACACAAAAATTACGGATGAACAGTTCGAACTGCTCAAAAAGGAGTTTAGTACAGATAAGGACCTTAAGATAAAGTCGGAGCGTTTCAGCCAGGAACGTCAGAGCAAGGACCGCAACAAGGCGTCCGTGTCTATTGACGGCTATAAGGAAACGCAGGAGAAAGCGAAGCCCGAGGAGATTAAGACGGTTGTTCCGGAAGACGTACGTCCGAAGTTCAAGCCGGTAGGCAAGATTGATTTGGACAAACTGAACCGTAGACCTGCTCCTGCTCAAGAAAAAGAGAAAGAAACGGAAAAAGCAATAGAAGAGAAAAAGGTGGAGGAACCGGCAGTTGTAGAAACGCCGAAACCGGAACCAGCTCCTCAACCGGAGATACAGCCGGCATCTGAACCCGAACTGCAGTCCGTTTCGGAACCGCAGCCCCAACCCGTTGTCAAGGAAGAGCCTGCTCCGGTGTCAGAGGCTCAACAAGAATCTAAAAAGGAAGAAATGATAGAAGCGCCTGCTCCCGCACCGGCGGCTGAAGAAGCACCGGTTGAAAAAGAGGGGAAAGAAGAAGGAGAAGAAATCTTCAAGATACATCAGCCTGAGTTTGTTTCGAAGATTAATGTCATCGGACAGATAGACCTGGCTGCCTTGAACCAGTCCACACGTCCGAAGAAGAAATCGAAAGAGGAGAAACGCAAGGAGCGTGAAGAGAAGGAAAAGATTCGCCAGGATCAGAAGAAGCAGATGAAGGAAGCTATCATCAAGGAAATCCGCCGTGATGATAGCAAGCTGAAGGATACCGCTGCCGGCGATGCCAATGGCAAAAAGAAACGTGTCCGTATCAATAAGGAGAAAGTGGACATCAACAATGCTTCCAACTTCCAGCGTGGTGGCAACGATCGTGGACACGCAGGTGCCCAGCAAGGTCAGGGGGGCCGCCCGCAAGGTGGAAACCAGCCTGGTGGAAACAATGCCAATAATAACCGCAACCGCAATAAGGACCGCTTCAAGAAGCCGGTCATCAAGCAGGAGGTTAGCGAGGAAGATGTAGCAAAGCAGGTAAAGGAAACTTTGGCACGCCTCACTTCCAAAGGAAAGAACAAAGGTGCCAAGTATCGTAAGGAGAAACGTGACATGGCCTCCAGCCGTATGCAGGAATTGGAAGACATGGAGATGGCAGAAAGCAAGGTACTGAAAATTACGGAATTCGTGACGGCCAATGAGTTGGCAAGCATGATGGATGTTTCAGTTACTCAGGTTATTGCCACTTGCATGAGCATTGGTATGATGGTATCCATCAACCAGCGTTTGGATGCCGAGACCATCAACCTGGTGGCTGAGGAATTCGGTTTCAAGACAGAATATGTAAGTGCAGAAGTGGCGCAGGCCATCGTAGAGGAAGAGGATGATGAGGAAGATTTGGAACCTCGCGCTCCGATTGTAACGGTGATGGGGCACGTAGACCACGGTAAGACTTCATTGCTCGACTATATCCGTAAGGCGAATGTGATTGCCGGTGAAGCGGGTGGTATCACACAGCACATCGGTGCCTACCACGTGTCGCTGGACGACGGGCGTAAGATTACATTCCTCGATACTCCGGGTCACGAAGCGTTTACTGCCATGCGTGCCCGTGGTGCCAAAGCTACGGATATTGCCATTATCATTGTGGCTGCTGACGACAACGTGATGCCGCAGACAAAGGAAGCCATCAACCATGCCATGGCTGCGGGTGTTCCCATCGTATTTGCAATCAATAAGATTGATAAACCGACTGCCAATCCCGACAAGATTAAGGAAGAGCTGGCTGCCATGAACTTCCTGGTGGAAGAGTGGGGCGGTAAGTATCAGTCGCAAGATATCTCTGCCAAAAAGGGTATCGGTGTACCCGAGCTGATGGAGAAAGTGTTGCTCGAAGCGGAAATGCTGGAGCTGAAAGCAAACCCGAACCGCCGTGCTACGGGTTCCATCATTGAGTCCTCATTGGATAAAGGACGTGGCTATGTGGCTACGGTGCTCGTTTCCAACGGTACTTTGAAGATGGGCGACATCGTGCTGGCAGGTACTAACTACGGTAAGGTAAAGGCTATGTTCAACGAGCGTAACCAGCGCATGAAGGAAGCCGGTCCTTCTACACCTGCCCTGATATTGGGCTTGAACGGTGCGCCTGCTGCTGGCGACACGTTCCACGTAATCGAGACGGAGCAGGAAGCACGCGAGATTGCCAACAAGCGCGAACAGTTGCAGCGTGAACAAGGTCTGCGTACGCAGAAGATGCTGACGCTCGACGAAGTGGGCCGCCGTCTGGCATTGGGTGACTTCCATGAGCTGAACGTGATTGTGAAGGGTGACGTGGACGGTTCTGTGGAAGCGTTGAGCGACTCTTTAATCAAGCTGTCTACGGAGCAGGTGCAGGTAAACGTAATTCACAAGGGTGTCGGTCAGATTTCCGAATCGGATGTCTCGCTGGCTGCCGCTTCGGATGCGATTATCGTCGGTTTCCAGGTACGTCCTTCGGGTGCTGCCGCCAAGATGGCAGAGCAGGAGGGGGTGGATATCCGCAAGTACTCCGTCATCTACGATGCCATCGAAGAGGTGAAGGCTGCCATGGAAGGTATGCTGGCACCAACATTGAAGGAGCAGGTTACAGCAACCATCGAGGTGCGCGAGGTGTTCAACATCACGAAGGTGGGACTGGTGGCAGGTGCCATGGTCAAGACCGGAAAGGTGAAACGCAGCGACAAGGCCCGCTTGATACGCGACGGTATCGTAATCTTTACGGGTGCCATCAATGCCTTGAAGCGCTTCAAGGACGACGTGAAGGAGGTAGGTACCAACTTCGAGTGCGGTATCAGCCTGACAAATTGCAACGACATCAAGGTGGGCGATATTATCGAATCTTACGAAGAAATAGAAGTGAAGCAAACATTATAATTGAATAATGTGCAAATATGCTAATGTGCCAATTGGCTGCGCGTAAAGAAAATGCCGCAGGGCAATTGGCACATTTTGCATATCAGCCATTTGCTCATTAGCATATTGGCACATTACCACATTATCACATTAATCTATGGCAATTATAGATATCATCATATTGGTAGCTTTTGGCTTGGGCGCAATCATTGGCTTCATGAAAGGTTTTGTGAAGCAATTGGCCTCTCTGCTGGGGCTGATTGTCGGTCTGCTGGCAGCAAAGGCTTTGTATGCCTCGTTGGCAGCGAAGCTGTGCCCCACATTGACAGACTCTATGACAGTGGCGCAAGTACTGGCATTTGTCCTCATCTGGCTGGCTGTTCCCTTGCTCTTCTCCCTGGTGGCTTCTCTGCTGACCCGGGCAATGGAGGCCGTCTCGCTGGGCTGGCTCAATCATTGGTTGGGAGCCGGTCTGGGGGCTTTGAAGTACCTCCTGTTGACGAGCCTGCTGATTGGTGTCATCGAATTTATAGACGGAGACAATACGCTGATTGGCAAAACAAAAAAGAAAGAATCAGTGTTATATTATCCTATGGAAGAGTTTGCCGGGATATTCTTTCCCGCGGCAAAGGCGGTTACGGAGCAGATTGTAAACGGAGACTTTGACTGATACCGTGAGCCGTGATTTTGTAATTCATAATTTGTAATTATAGAAGTGATGCAACAAGAAGAACCCAATAAATATGTAAAGGAACTCACTCAGGAAAAGTATAAGTATGGTTTCACGACCGACGTGCATACGGACATCATTGAGCGTGGGCTGAATGAAGATGTTGTGCGGCTTATCTCTGAGAAGAAGGGAGAACCGGAATGGTTGCTGGAGTTCCGCCTGAAGGCATATCGCCACTGGCTGACGTTGGAGATGCCTACATGGGCACATCTCCGCATTCCCGAAATAGATTATCAGGCCATATCCTACTATGCTGACCCTACGAAGAAGAAGGAGGGCCCGAAGAGCATGGATGAGGTGGCCCCTGAGTTGATAAAGACTTTCAATAAACTGGGCATTCCGCTGGAAGAGCAGATGGCATTGAGCGGTATGGCTGTGGATGCCGTTATGGACTCGGTGTCTGTAAAGACTACCTTCAAGGAGACGCTGATGGAGAAAGGAATCATCTTCTGCTCATTCAGTGAGGCTGTACGCGAGCATCCCGATTTAGTACAGAAATATCTCGGTTCGGTGGTGCCTTATCGCGACAACTTCTTTGCGGCACTGAACTCGGCGGTGTTCTCCGACGGCTCTTTTGTCTATATCCCGAAGGGGGTACGTTGTCCGATGGAGTTGTCCACCTATTTCCGCATCAATGCCCGCAATACGGGGCAGTTCGAAAGAACCTTGATTGTGGCGGATGATGATTCGTACGTTTCCTATCTGGAAGGGTGTACGGCTCCGATGCGTGACGAGAACCAGTTGCACGCGGCCATTGTGGAGATTGTGGTGCACGACCGTGCAGAAGTGAAATACAGCACCGTGCAGAACTGGTATCCCGGTGATGCCGAGGGCCGGGGTGGTGTCTATAACTTTGTGACGAAGCGTGGCCATTGTAAAGGGGTGGACAGTAAACTGTCTTGGACACAAGTGGAAACAGGTTCGGCCATTACCTGGAAGTATCCGTCTTGCATCCTTTCCGGTGACAATTCGACAGCGGAGTTCTATAGTGTGGCAGTAACCAATAACCATCAGCAGGCAGACACGGGAACAAAGATGATTCATCTGGGCAAGAATACCCGTAGCACTATTGTGAGCAAAGGTATCTCTGCCGGTAAGAGTGAGAACTCTTACCGTGGTCTGGTACGCGTGGCACAGAAAGCGGATAATGCCCGTAATTACAGCCAGTGCGACTCCTTGCTGCTTGGCGACAAATGCGGTGCGCACACTTTCCCTTACATGGACATCCGAAACGAAACGGCCATCGTGGAGCATGAAGCCACCACCAGCAAGATTAGTGAGGACCAGATATTCTACTGCAACCAACGCGGTATCTCTACAGAAGATGCCGTGGGGCTGATTGTGAATGGTTATGCCAAGGAAGTGCTGAACAAGTTGCCGATGGAGTTTGCCGTAGAAGCGCAGAAATTGCTTGCCATTTCGCTGGAAGGAAGCGTGGGGTGATTAAATTGTAAATTGTAAATAGTCAAATAGTAAATATAAAGATGTTAGAGATAAAAGACCTACATGCCAGCATCAATGGCAAAGAAATATTGAAAGGCATCAACTTGACCATACGTGATGGAGAAGTACATGCACTAATGGGACAGAACGGTGCCGGTAAAAGTACGTTGAGTAATGTGTTGGTAGGCCATCCGGCTTACGAAGTGACACGCGGCTCCATCACCTTTAATGGCAAGGACTTGCTTGCCATGAGCCCTGAAGACCGTGCGCATGAAGGAATTTTCCTTTCTTTCCAGACTCCGGTAGAGATTCCGGGTGTTTCGATGGTAAACTTCATGCGTGCTGCCGTGAATGAGCAACGCAAGTACCGCCATCTGCCTGCTTTGTCGGCCAGCGAGTTCCTGAAGCTGATGCGCGAGAAACGTGCCATTGTGGAACTGGACAATAAGCTTGCTAACCGTAGCGTGAACGAAGGTTTCAGTGGCGGTGAAAAGAAGCGCAACGAGATATTCCAGATGGCTATGCTGGAACCGACTTTCGCCATTCTGGACGAAACGGACTCTGGTCTGGATGTAGATGCCCTGCGCATTGTGGCCGATGGTTTCAATAAACTCAAGACAGCGGAAACCAGTGCTATGGTCATTACCCACTACCAGCGCTTGTTGGACTATATCAAACCCGATACGGTACATGTATTGCTGGGCGGACGTATCGTAAAGACCGGTGGACCGGAATTGGCGAAGGAGATTGAGACACGTGGCTTCGATTGGATAAAGAAAGAAGCAAGTGAATTATAAACTCATAATCTGAAAACATGAGTGTAGAGCAACAATATATAGACCTTTTCTCCCAAACGGAGGCGATGATATGCCGGCATAGTGCCGAGGTGCTGAATGCGCCGCGTGCAGCTGCTTTTGCCGACTTTGAGCGCTTGGGCTTTCCTACCCGTAAGGAGGAGAAATATAAATATACGGATATCAGTAAGTTCTTTGAGCCGGATTATGGCTTGAACTTGAACCGGTTGGAAATCCCGGTGAATCCTTATGAAGTGTTCAAGTGCGATGTTCCCAATATGAGCACTGCTCTTTATTTTGTGGTGAACGATGCTTTCTATGGCAGAGCTTTGCCCAAATCCCATCTGCCTGAGGGGGTTATCTTCGGTAGCCTGAAGGAAGTGGCCGAACAGAATCCTGAATTGGTGAGGAAATACTACGGTAAGCTGGCTGATACGGCAGAGGATGGTGTGACGGCGTTCAACACTGCTTTTGTACAAGACGGCGTTCTGTTTTATGTTCCTAAGAATGTGGTGGTAGAGAAACCTATTCAGTTGGTGAATATCCTGCGTGGTGACGTCAATTTTATGATAAATCGTCGTGTGCTGGTTATCCTGGAGGAGGGGGCGCAAGCCCGCTTGCTAGTATGTGACCATGCAATGGACAGTGTGAACTTCCTGGCAACGCAGGTAATAGAAATTTTTGCCGGTGAAAATGCTGTTTTCGATTTTTATGAACTGGAGGAGACCCACACCAGTACGGTGCGTATCAGCAATATGTATGTAAGGCAGGAAGCCAATAGCAATGTACTGCTGAATGGTATGACCCTGCACAACGGAACTACGCGGAATACAACCCGTGTGACGCTCGCCGGTGAACATGCGGAACTGAATCTGTGCGGTATGGCCATTGCAGACAAGAACCAACATGTGGACAATCATACGACTATCGACCATGCTGTGCCCAACTGTACCAGCAATGAGCTTTATAAGTATGTCCTTGACGAGCAGGCTGTAGGTGCCTTTGCCGGTCTTGTTTTAGTGCGCCCTGACGCACAGCACACCAGTTCGCAACAGACCAACCGCAATCTTTGTGCTACCCGCGATGCGCATATGTACACCCAACCTCAGCTGGAGATTTATGCAGATGACGTGAAGTGCAGTCATGGTGCTACGGTGGGGCAGCTCGATGAAAGCGCTCTCTTCTATATGCGGCAGCGTGGTATCCCGGTGCGTGAGGCGCGCCTGCTGCTGATGTTCGCTTTTGTCAACGAAGTCATCGACACCATCCGTTTGGATGCTTTGAAGGACCGTCTGCATCTGCTGGTAGAGAAGCGTTTCCGGGGAGAACTGAACAAATGCCAGGGATGTGCCATCTGCAAGTGATAGCTTATAATTTCGATTCATTATGAACAACGATATAAATAAGAGTAGTATCTTGGCTCCCCTCCCTACGGGGGAGGGGCTGGGGGAGAGGCTTCGAGCTGATTTCCCCATCCTTTCCCGTGAGGTATATGGCAAGCCGTTGGTCTATCTGGACAACGGCGCGACTACGCAGAAACCCCGCCAGGTAGTAGATGCCATTACGGACGAATACTATTCGGTGAATGCCAATGTGCATCGCGGGGTGCACTTCCTTTCGCAGCAGGCTACAGAGCTGCACGAGGCCTCGCGTGAGACGGTGCGACGTTTCATCAATGCCCGTAGTACGAATGAGATTGTCTTTACCCGTGGTACGACGGAGAGTATCAACCTGCTTGTCTCCAGCTTTGGTGAGGAATTTATGCAGGAGGGGGATGAGGTGATTCTTTCTGTGATGGAGCACCATAGTAACATTGTTCCCTGGCAGCTGCTTGCCGCCAAGCGTGGAATAGCCATCAAAGTGATTCCGATGAATGACAAGGGCGAACTCTTATTGGACGAATATAGGCAGTTGTTCTCCGAACGTACCAGGATTGTCAGTGTGGCACATGTTTCCAATGTGCTGGGCACGGTCAATCCCGTCAAGGAGATGATTGCTTTTGCCCATGAGCAGGGTGTTCCGGTGCTTGTGGACGGTGCCCAGTCCATTCCCCACATGCCGGTGGATGTGCAGGACTTGGATGCCGACTTCTTCGTTTTCTCCGCTCACAAGGTGTATGGTCCTACGGGAGTAGGCGTACTTTATGGTAAAGAGGAGTGGCTGGATAGGATACCTCCCTATCAGGGTGGTGGAGAGATGATTCAGCATGTCTCTTTTGAAAAGACTACCTTCAATGAATTGCCGTTCAAGTTTGAAGCCGGTACGCCGGATTATATCGGTACTACCGGACTTGCCAAAGCTTTGGACTACGTTTCGCTGGTTGGGATGGACAAGATTGCCGCCTATGAACACGAATTGACCCAGTATGCCATGCAACGGCTGAAAGAGATTCCCGGTATGCGTATCTTCGGCGAGGCAGAAGACAAGGGTAGTGTCATATCGTTTCTGGTAGGTGATATCCATCATTTTGATATGGGTACATTGCTCGACCGTCTTGGCATTGCCGTACGCACGGGACATCATTGTGCCCAACCATTGATGCAGCGTCTTGGTATCGAAGGAACGGTGCGTGCATCTTTCGGACTTTACAATACCCGGGAGGAGATAGATGCGCTGGTGGCAGGTATAGTTCGTGTCAGCCGGATGTTCTGACCCAAGCAAAGCTTTGCAACCTTTCTTCCATTCCTTGCGTCTAATATATCAACAACTAAAAAAAATGAATTATGTTAGTAACAACAACCCCGACTATTGAGGGTGGACGTATCACCCGCTATTATGGCATCGTTTCCGGTGAGACGATTATCGGTGCCAATGTATTCCGCGATTTTTTTGCCAGCATCCGTGACGTGGTAGGTGGGAGAAGCGGCTCTTATGAAGAAGTGCTACGCGAAGCTAAGGAGACAGCTTTGCGTGAGATGCAGGAAAATGCCCGTGCTATGGGTGCCAATGCCGTGATTGGTGTAGATCTGGATTATGAAACGGTAGGAGGTAGTGGCAGCATGCTGATGGTTACAGCCTGCGGTACGGCTGTAACGGTGGAATAATAAAATACATCATCTATTTTAATCGAACAGATGATGTATTTGACCTGAACAGATGATGTGTTTCCCAAGAATGAACGATACATTTTAGGGGGATACATCATCTATTTTTTTATAGATAGAGGTCTTTATTATTTATAGAAATGGAACTAGTGCATAAAATAGCCTAATTGTTTGCATATTTCGCTTCAAATCAATAATTTTAGGCTTTCGTTCAACCTTTTAATATGAATAAATGCTATGGACCAAATCCTATTTTGGCTGGTTCCAGCCGCTTCCGTTCTGGCACTTTACTTTGCCTGGTATTTCCATTGTCAGATGATGAAAGAAAGTGAGGGTACCCCTCAGATGATTAAGATTGCCGCTGCTGTGCGCAAAGGTGCTATGTCTTACCTCCGCCAACAATACAAGATTGTGGGCTGGGTATTTCTGGGGCTGGTTATCCTTTTCTCCATTATGGCATACGGTTTCGGAGTGCAGAACTCTTGGGTGCCGGTTGCTTTCCTTACCGGAGGATTCTTTTCCGGACTTTCCGGTTTTCTGGGTATGAAGACGGCCACTTACGCATCGGCTCGCACTGCCAATGCGGCACGCACATCGCTGAATGCCGGACTACGCGTGGCTTTCCGTAGCGGTGCGGTGATGGGACTGGTAGTGGTTGGCCTTGGCTTGCTTGATATATCTTTTTGGTATCTGTTGCTGAATGCTGTAATTCCGGAAGATGTAATGACTCCCACCCATAAACTCTGCATCATTACCACTACCATGCTGACTTTCGGCATGGGCGCTTCCACGCAGGCATTGTTTGCACGCGTAGGTGGCGGTATCTATACAAAAGCTGCCGATGTAGGTGCCGACCTTGTGGGAAAGGTGGAAGCCGGTATCCCCGAAGACGACCCGCGTAATCCTGCCACGATTGCGGATAATGTAGGCGACAATGTAGGCGACGTGGCAGGTATGGGGGCTGATTTGTACGAAAGTTATTGCGGTTCTATCCTTGCTACGGCTGCCCTCGGTGCTGCGGCTTTTATCCACTCGGGTGATACGCTGATGCAGTTCAAGGCCGTAATCGCTCCGATGCTGATTGCAGCCGTTGGTATATTGCTTTCCATTATCGGTATCTTCTCCGTGCGTACCAAAGAGAATGCGAAGATGAAGGACTTGCTGAACTCACTGGCTTTCGGTACTAATCTCAGCTCTATTCTGATAGTCATTGCCACTTTCTTTATCTTATGGTTGCTGAAACTGGACAATTGGCTGTGGATTTCCTGCTCCGTGATAGTAGGTTTGATAGTAGGCATTATTATTGGGCGTTCTACGGAATACTATACTTCCCAATCCTACCGTCCTACCCAAAAGCTGAGTGAAAGCGGAAAGACTGGTCCGGCAACAGTTATAATTTCCGGTATAGGCTTGGGAATGCTATCTACGGCTATTCCGGTGATTGCCGTGGTGATGGGTATTATTGCTTCTTATCTCTTTGCTTCGGGCTTCGACTTCTCTAATGTGGGTCTGGGGCTCTATGGTATTGGCATTGCTGCGGTAGGTATGCTTTCTACATTGGGCATCACGCTTGCTACAGATGCTTACGGACCGATAGCCGACAACGCGGGTGGCAATGCGGAAATGTCCGGTCTGGGTGAGGAGGTGCGTAAGCGTACCGATGCGCTCGACTCTTTGGGTAATACTACAGCTGCTACGGGCAAAGGCTTTGCCATCGGTTCCGCCGCTTTGACGGGATTGGCTTTGCTGGCCTCTTATGTCGAGGAAATCCGTATTGGGCTGACCCGCCTCGGGGCTACCGAATTGTCGCTTCCTCATGGCGATGCCGTGGCTCTTCAAGATGCCACTTTCTTCGACTTTATGCATCACTATGATGTGACGTTGATGAATCCAAAAGTTCTTTCCGGTATGTTCCTGGGTTCGATGATGGCATTTCTTTTCTGTGGATTGACGATGAATGCGGTAGGTCGTGCGGCGGCCCATATGGTAGACGAAGTGCGCCGCCAGTTTCGCGAAATTAAGGGAATCCTTACGGGAGAGACGGAGCCTGATTATGAGCGTTGTGTGGCAATCTCGACGAAAGGGGCGCAACGCGAGATGGTGGTTCCGTCACTGATAGCTATCATTACTCCGATTGCGACGGGACTTATTTTCGGTGTTCCCGGTGTGCTCGGCCTGCTGATTGGCGGATTGAGTAGCGGTTTCGTGCTTGCTATCTTCATGGCAAATGCCGGTGGTGCATGGGATAATGCCAAAAAATATGTGGAAGAAGGCAACTTTGGCGGCAAAGGCAGTGAAGTCCACAAAGCTACAGTCGTGGGTGACACCGTAGGAGACCCGTTCAAGGACACATCCGGTCCGAGTTTGAATATCCTGATCAAGCTGATGAGCATGGTAGCCATTGTGATGGCAGGGCTTACGGTTGCGTGGAGTCTGTTCTAAAAAGAGTTTTTCCCCGTATCCCACCAAAGGCGGGTGGCGCCATTGTCTGCGCCACCCAGTTTTTCCGTGAGGGTAGCGTATTGTGCCGGGTCGGCAGTGGCGGCGTCCGTCGAGAACGGAAGGCGGCGGATCATGATATCCGTATCAATCACTTTTCCGGTGTTGCTTTGGACCTTGAAAAGTTTTGGGTATCCGGTACGGCGTTGCTCGGCCCATGCCTCATAACTTTCGGGCCAGCATGCCAGCCACTTCTGGGTAATAATCTTTTCGAGTTTTGTCTCTATGTCTGCATCTTCTTCCCATTTTGGGGAGATGGTAATCAAGGCTTTCATGTCCTTGCCCACCTTGCCGCCTGAGACTACATCTTTATAATCGGCAGGGGTTTTGTCGCTTTCCAGATATTCGGAAGCACCGGCACAGTCCCATTGTGTAAATGAAGTACTTACACCGTATTCATAGCATGTGCGGGGATTTTCTTTGGTATAGCCGCGGAGGGCTGCTTCGGCCCTGAGTAGCCAGACTTCTGCCGCACTCATCAATACGGCTCCGGTCTTTTCGCCGATGGTGCTTGTGCTGAGGGAAGAGCAGGAACTGTAAATGTTGGCGTCACCGTCTTTCATGGGTAAGCCGATGGGAATGCCTAACAATTGCTCTCTACAACCTTCGAGCAGGGCGGTGTTATACCATTTCTTGCCACGCGGGTCCTCATAACCGTTGACAATGGATTCCATCGAGGCATTCATGTAGACTTCACCCCAACCGGCAACGGCACACAAAGGATTGATATAGTTCTTGCCCATTACAGCGATGGTTTCCCTTGCACCTTCCAGTACACCTTGATTGTCATTCAGTGCTTTGGTTGCTTGGTCTTTGGCAAGAGTTGCATCCACATTGGAGATGCGCATGGCAAGGCGCAAACGCAGTGAGTTGGCAAACTTCAACCAGTCCTTCAAGGTCTTGCCGTTGGTCAGCATATCATACTCTTTGAATTTGTTGTTGTCACCTCCTTCGTCCAGGTATTCCTTTATCAATTGCTGCCCTTCGTCCAGGTCTGCAAAGAAACGTGTATAGGCTTCCTGCAGTCCGTAAACCCGGGGTACCTCACCCAATTGGTGGTAGACCAGCGGACCATATGTATCGGCAATGCGGTGCATCAGTTCTACTTTCAAGATTTCAGTAATGCCGAGATAGCCTTTCAGGTTGTCATTGCCATAAAAGTTCTTTTCTGCCTTCTGCACTTCCGTGTAGACATATCCGTAAGTACATTGCCATGCAGCATTGGTCCAGCCGGAGTTCAGGTTGTAGCAGGCGTTGGATTTCATGAATTTAGGAATAGGGTCCATGAAGTAGCCGGAGAACATGTCGTGGTTTAGGGATTGTGTCATCTGCCATACCCAGTTCAAGCCTACAGAACCTATATTGAAGTAGATACCCGACTGTATGGGTTCGAATGGAGCAGTCAAGTTCTGGAAGTCTATTTCCTTTTTGTCATCCGAGAAACCTCCTTTGATTTCGTTGTCATTCTCAAAACCACCGGTACAAGCTGTAAGCAGCAGCATGCTATGGCAGAAAAGGAATATGATGCACTTGTTTTTCATAAGGTATTCATTTTAAAAGGTAAATCTTAGGTTAAAGCCGATATTCCGGGTAGTAGGCATGCCAAACACGTCTACTCCTTGATTGTTGTTGCCTACGGACATCACTGCATCGGGGTCGAACGGTGCTTCCTTCTTGAAAAAGCACAAGTTGCGCGCTGCCAATGATACGTCGATTCCCTTTATGAATCTGCTATTTTCCAGTATCGTTTTCGGGAAAGAATAGCTCAGTGATACTTCACGGAGTCTGATGCAGGTTGCGTCGTACATATAATATTCGGAGATGGCATTTCTGCCGCCTACTGCACTGTAGAATGCTCTCGGGTCGTTGAACTTCTGTCCTTGGTATTCTACATATCCCCGGGTTCGGGCCTCTTCGGTGACTTTGGTCACGCCGTTGGCATCCAGTTCGGACTGTGTCAGTGACATGACTTCGCCGCCGAAGCGGAAATCTATCAGGAAATAGAGCTCCAGGTCTTTGTAGGTAAGTGTATTGCTCCATCCCATCGTGAAGTCAGGATTGGCATTCCCAAGCAAATCCTTGTTTCCGGTATTTCCCAAAGGCCTTTTGCTGGTTTCATCAACCATGATGCTGCCATCCTCATTACGGCGGAAAGCATTTCCATAAATATCCCCCAGGCTACCTCCTTCTTTGACGCGCATCTGATAGCCAGCGTTGAAACCTTCTTCGTAGTAGGAAAATTCCGGATAGTCAGGATGCAGGGTCACTACTTTGTTTTTGTTGGCGGACATGTTGATGAGACTCTTCCACGAAAAGTTTCTGTATAGTAGCGGAGTGGCGTCTACCGTCAGCTCAAAGCCTTGGTTGCGTATTTTTCCGGCATTGACATACCGGTATTTGTAGGTGGAGCCCGTGGGGTTGTCCATTCTCAATAACTGATTCTTGGTATTGGTCTGATACCAAGTGAAGTCCATCCCGAATCGGTGGTGGAAGAAACGCCATTCTGTACCGAATTCGATGGAGCTGCTGATTTCCGGTTTTAGGTCACCACGCTGTTCTACGGTATTTACATTGATACTGCCGCCTACCATGATGATGTCTACCGGATTGGTGATTCCTATCGGAAGGTCATTACCGACTTCCGCCCACGAAGCGCGCACTTTGGCAAAACTTATCCATTGGGGTAGGGAGCAGGCTTTGTTAAGAATCCAGGTAGCCCCTATGGAGGGATAGAAGAATCCGGTATTCTTGCTGTCCGTGTAGGCCAGTGTGGATGACCAGTCGTTACGTGCGGTAATGTCCAGGTATAGTAATCCTTTCCAGCCCCACTGCATGGTGGCAAATACTGATTGGAGCGTGCGTTTGCTGTCGATGCTCTGGTTTACGGCTGCTTTGGAGTCCATCACTACATTGGGGACGGTAAATACATTCGGTTTGTAGAGGGAAGCAAGCCTTGAGTCTATTGTCAGGGAGTTGACTTTACTCATGTTGATGCTGGCACCCAGTGCCGTGTTGAGGGAGAAGTCATCAAATTCCTTGTTGAACAAGGCCATTACGTCACCGTAGACTTGGATTTCTTGGCTGTCCGACCAGATGTAACGTCCGTTTTCCTTGTCCTCGTATTTGCCGGCGATGTTGGGAGCTGTAGTGGCATACATCTTATTGTCGAATTTATCACTGATATAATCCACATTACCCCGTGCCTGCAGGCTGAAATAATCCGTAATGTGCAGATTGGCGCTGGCCGATGCGATAGCGCGATATCGCTTGTTGCTACTGAGCACGCGGTTTTTCAACCAGTAGGGATTCTGTCCCCATTCACTGACGGTACCATCTCCATTCTTTTCAATCCAGTTTTGTGTCATCATATTGCGGTCGGCATTCCACGTTTCAAAGTTTTCTCTGTAAGTGCTCATATCTACGCCACGTGGGAAACTGTACAAGCTGACCAGCGGATTCAGATAATAGCCGCCGGTAGCAGGGGAGTTCTTGACGGTTTGGGTCATTAGTGTTGCAATGCCGTCCAGTTTCAGCTTGTTGTTGAAGAGGCTGGCCGTTTCGTGTAGGTTCAGGTTATTCTTCTGTAGTTTGTTATTGTCCACAATTCCTTTAGCCGTGGCGTTGGCGTATGAGAAATAAGTTTGTACCTTTTCATTTCCGGTAGTGATAGCCAGCGAATTGAAAGTGGTGATGCCATTGCTGAAGAACTCGCCTATGTTGTCATAGTCCGTTACATTGCCTTTTGTACCCCAGCTTGCCGTACCGCCATCTTCGTTCCGGCCGTATGTATTTTGGAATTCGGGGGTACTGATGGCGTGACTTACGGTCAGGTTGGAGGAGAATGTAACGCGCTGCAGTCCGGCCTTTCCCTTTTTAGTGGTGATCAGAATGACGCCATTAGCTGCCTGCGAACCATAAAGCGCGGCGGCAGAAGAACCTTTCAGGATGTTGATGCTTTCTATGTCGTCCGGATTCAAGTTGGAAATCCCGTCACCGGCATCACGGTTCAATCCATCGTAGTTACCGCCGATTACGGTGGAGGTGGATTCTGTTGAGCTGTTCAGCATAGGAACACCGTCAATTACGTACAAGGGCTGGTTGTTGCCGCTGGCAAATGCAGAGCGTGCACCGCGAATGACGACTTTGGCAGAACCTCCTAAATTGGCGGTTTTATTGATTTGTACTCCGGCCGTCTTTCCTGCCAGTGTATTAATCATGTTCGGCTCTTTGGCACGGGTCAGCTCATTGCTGCTTATCTGTTGGGTAGAATAGGTCAATGAGGACATTTTCTTCTGGATACCCATGGCGGTTACCACTACTTGCTCCAGGGCGAGGTTCTTTTCTTCCATCCGGATGTGGAGATTATTTCTACCGTTCAGGGCAATGGTTTGCGGCTCATAACTGATGTAGGATACGACAATAGTGACATAAGGAGGGATATTCATACTAAATTCTCCTTCGGTATTGGTGATAACACCATTGGCGGTCCCTTTTTCAAGAATGTTGGCACCGATAATCGGTTCGCCTTTGGAGTCCGTCACCTTTCCTCTTACAGTAGCCATTTCCTGCAGAGTGTCTGTCTTATCCTCAGCACTCCTGCTGTTTTTGGTTAAAACGATGTTTTTGCCTTCCATCACATACTTGATGTCTGTCCCTTTGAACATTTGGTCAAGTACTTCGGAAACAGTTTGGTTGCTTGCATTGATGTCGACGGTACGGCGTACATCGACGTTCTGTTTGTTATATACAAATAAGTATTCTGTTTGCGATTCAATTTGCTCGAGAACTTGCCCTACCCTCAGCCGGGCATTTTGAATGCTGACCCTGGCATTCTGAGAGTAGCAGTTCCCGCTGTACACCTGAAATATAACAAGCAGGAGAAGGAATAATGTGATTTTCATAGGTTTGCAATAATTGCTTAAAATCTAATTTTTTTAGATAAAAAAGCCTCATCAACAAAATTTTTCTCATATCTTTGTCACTGTGTTAAGTTAATAAATTGATTAAGGTCGATTTTTGACTGTTTCGGATCGGAAAGTATGGGGGTACTTTCCGATCTTTTTTTCTTACTCATATATAACAATTGAATCCTTTTCTTCGTTGATGCGGAACTTGAAAGGATGGTCTTTCGAGATGGTCCGCAGTATATGTTCGATGCCGTCCTGCTCTCTGAACTTGCCGGTAAAGCTGCCGTAGTTCAGCAGTTGAGGACTGGCAACGGTTATCTTTACATTATAGTATTTCTCCAGTCTACCGAGGATACCGCTGAATGGAGCGTCGTCAAAACAGTATAGTCCCTCTTTCCAGCGTAGATATTCATAGGAAGGAAGGACGGCCTTTCTACATTTTCCGTTTTCATTGAGAAATACCTCGTCTTTCTGCAACCTGGTGATTATCTGGCTGCTGTTGGCCGGATAGATATCGACGATACCTTCCACCAATGTGGTTCCGAACTCATGGCTCCCACTGTAGGCACAGACGTTGAAACTCGTTCCTACAACTTTTACCTTGTTCGTTTCTGTATGTACATAGAATGGGATATTCTTGTTTTTGGCTACTTCAAAGTAGGCCTCTCCGTCCAATTCCACATTTCGTTCGTTGCGTCCGAAGTTGGCGGCATATTTCATGGTGGACTTGGAGTTCAGCCATACGCGTGTTCCATCGGCGAGGATAATTTGGGCCCGTTGTCCGGCAGGCACAGTGACTGTTTGCAACTGCACCTCCTTGTTATATAAAAAGTCGGAGGTGATGAAATAACCGGCAATGGCGACAATGGTGACGGCGGCTATACGGGCCGCCCAGCGGAGCATCGGCATGATGTGCACCGTTTTCTTTTCATTGTTTTCCTGCTTGTCCGAGAACAAGGAAATGTCGTATATCATGCGCTCTTTCAGGAAGATGTCCCGGTTTTCATCCGAGGCGTCTATCCAGTCGAGTATCATCTTTTCTTCTTCAACGGAAGTAATACCTTTGAAATATTTATATAATAGCTCTTGGTTCATTGTCAATAATTTATTTCTTTTCTAAAACGTGCTCTTTTTACCTTTTGTATATATAACCGGAAAGTGGGCGGTAACCCTATTCCGTAGAAGCATTTTTTAGGATATTAATATTATGAGTATGGTAACAAGATAATCTTTCAGTCTCAGCCGGAGAATCCGCAGCACTTTGGTGATGTGTGCCTCTACGGTTTTAAGTGATATGTCCAGACTATCGGCAATCTGCTTGTTTGCCAGGTTCTGGTATCGGCTCAACATGAATATCTTCCGGCTTTGCTCGGGCATTTCCTGTAAGGTCTTATTTACGATATGCTGTATTTCCGTGTTGAATATCTGGTCCGGTTCGCAGGCTTTCAAGGTGGAGATGCGTAAGTCCAGTTCGCGCAGGTTGTGGCTGCTGATGGTTTCTTCCGCTCGCAGACGCACCTGCTTGTGCTCGAGTACGTGCAGGGCTTTGTTCTTTATGATGGTCAGCAGCAGGGCATGCAGGTTACTGTTTTCTTCCCAGCGGTCTCGGTTTTCCCATAAGGCAATCATGGATTCCATCACAACGTCTTCCGCTTCTGCTTTATCCCTGAGATAAGAATAAGCAAAAGCCAAAAACTTTTCTTGGTTTTCCTGGAAAAAGCGTGAGAAAAGATTCATAGTATGTAGGCTCCTTAAACCGGACATTAATTGAGGTTCTTTATGGAATATAAGGCTTTACATAGCAAAAAAACATAATCTTTTTGGAATATGCAAGCATTATGCCTTGTTTTTTCAGAGCCATTTCTGGCAGTATTGACAAAAAGAAAGCCTGATGGGGTTCCACCAGGCTTTATATACTTAAAGAATAAGAAATTTCTTATTTCTTTTCCGGTCTTTCTTGTCTTTCCGGTCTCGGAAGCAATACTTTGCGTGACAGCTTAAATTTTCCGGTCTTCGGGTCGATGTCGAGAAGTTTTACGTCAATTTCATCACCTTCCTTGATACCGGCTTCTTCTACTGTTTCCAGACGTTTCCAGTCGATTTCGGAGATATGGAGCAAGCCGTCCTTACCCGGCAGGAATTCAACGAATGCACCGTAAGGCATAATGGAGCGTACCTTGCCTTTGTAGACTTCGCCTACTTCGGGGACAGCTACAATCCCTTTGATGATACGCATAGCATCATCGATGCTCTTCTTGTTGGTACCGGCGATTTCGATTCTACCGATGTTGTCCACTTCTTCAATAGTAATGGTAGCACCGGTTTCTTCCTGCATACCTTGGATAATCTTTCCACCAGGGCCGATGACAGCACCGATGAATTCCTTGGGAATGGTCATTGTCTCGATACGCGGAGCGTGAGGTTTCAGGTCTTCGCGAGGCTCGGCAATGCACTCGGTGATTTTGCCCAAGATATATTCGCGGCCTTCTTTAGCCTGCAGCAATGCCTTTTCGAGGATTTCGTATGACAGACCGTCCACTTTGATGTCCATCTGAGTGGCGGTGATACCGTCTTTTGTTCCGGTCACCTTGAAGTCCATGTCGCCCAAGTGGTCCTCATCACCGAGGATATCGGACAATACGGCATATTTGTCTTCGCCTGCATTCTTAATCAATCCCATGGCGATACCTGATACCGGTTTCTTGATTTTCACACCTGCATCCATCAATGCCAGAGTTCCGGCACATACGGTAGCCATGGAAGAAGAACCGTTTGATTCGAGGATGTCGGATACTACGCGTACTACGTACGGATAGTCTGCGGGAATCTGCCCCTTCAAGGCACGCCATGCTAAGTGCCCATGACCGATTTCACGGCGGCCTACACCGCGTTGTGCCTTAGCTTCGCCTGTAGAGAACGGAGGGAAGTTATAGTGCAGAAGGAAACGTTCTTTTCCGTGTTCCAATACGTCGTCGATAATCTTCTCGTCCAACTTGGTACCTAAAGTCACTGTAGACAAAGACTGTGTCTCGCCACGTGTGAAAATAGCGGAGCCGTGAGGACCGGGCAGGTAGCTGGTCTCACACCAGATAGGACGGATTTCGGTGGTCTTACGTCCGTCAAGGCGCTTGCCTTCGTCCAGAATGGAACGGCGCATCGCCTCTTTTTCCACATCATGATAGTAACGGTCGATGAGGGCTGCCTTTTCTTCCAATTCTTCTTCGGAGAACTGTGCCTTGAATTCTTCGCGGATGGCATCGAAAGCATCCATGCGTTCGTGCTTGTTCTTGTTTCCGGAAGCGGCGATGGCATAAGCCTTGTCGTAGCAAGCGTCGTGAACGGCTTTACGAAGTTCTTCGTCGTTCACTTCGTGGCAATATTCGCGTTTCACGGTAGAGCCTACTTCCTCTGCCAGTTCCATCTGTGCCTTACACTGAATCTTAATGGCTTCGTGTGCGGCCTTCATAGCTTCCAGCAAGTCCTGCTCGGAAACTTCGTCCATTTCGCCTTCCACCATCATGATGTTTTCATAAGTGGCGCCCACCATCAAATCCATATCGGCTTGCTCCAGTTGCTCAAAGGTAGGGTTGATGACAAATTGTCCGTTGATGCGTGCTACGCGTACTTCGGAAATAGGTCCGTTGAAGGGGATATCTGAAACTGCAAGTGCGGCAGAAGCAGCGAGTCCGGCCAGAGCATCGGGCATATCTACGCCGTCTGCCGAGAAAAGAATGATGTTTACGTATACCTCTGCATGGAAATTATCAGGGAATAAGGGGCGGAGAGCACGGTCAACGAGGCGGCAAGTGAGGATTTCGTAGTCAGAAGCGCGTCCTTCACGTTTTGTGAAACCGCCGGGGAAACGTCCGAATGCGGAGAATTTTTCTTTGTACTCTACTTGTAATGGCATGAAATCTGTTCCGGGAACTGCGTCCTTGGCGGCACAAACAGTAGCTAAAAGCATGGTATTGCCCATACGAAGCATTACAGAACCGTCTGCCTGTTTTGCCAGCTTTCCCGTTTCGAGCGTGATGGTTCTGCCATCAGGAAGCTCGATCGTCTTAACAATTGGGTTAATCATAAAAAATGTTTTATATCTAATTTTCTTTCAAAATTCGTGCAAAGATACATAATTTATTCATGTAAAATGGTGGGAATGAGATAAAAAGTTTGTATTTAGTTGTTTTTTGCTGTTTTCTATATGTAAGAACGTGGGAAAATGCTTTGACTGAACTTGAAAAGAAGTATATTTGCAGGCACGTTTGCAAAACAAAACTGAAGATACGATATGAAGAAAATCTTTTTTATGGCACTTGCTGCAATAGCATTGGGTGCATGTAATTCCGAACCTAAATTCAAAGTAGAGGGTGAAGTGTCTGGTGCCGACGGCAAGATGCTTTATTTGGAAGCCTCGGCATTGGAAGGTATTGTTCCTTTGGATTCTGTAAAACTGAAAGGGGATGGTTCTTTCCACTTCAAGCAGGTACGTCCGGTGTCTCCGGAATTCTATCGTTTGCGGGTAGATGACAAGGTTATTAATTTCTCGGTAGATTCGACGGAAACGGTTTTGGTAAGGGCACCTTATACCGATTTTGCCACTGCCTATACGGTCGAAGGTTCTCCGAACAGCTCGAAGATAAAGGACTTGACGTTGAAGCAGATGAAGCTTCAGGACAATGTGAATGCATTGCTGCAGTCGGTGCAGGCACATAAGATAGGCGCTGATGTTTTTGAGGATAGTCTCGCCTCTTTATTGAAGAACTATAAGGATGAAGTGAAAATCAGCTATATTTTTGCCGCTCCCAATACGGCTGCCGCCTATTTCGCCTTGTTTCAGAAGTTGAATAATTATTTGATTTTCGACCCTCTGAACAATAAGGAAGACGTTAAGTGTTTTGCAGCCGTGGCAACCAGCCTGAACAATTATTATCCGGATGCAGACCGTTCCAAGAACCTCTACAACATTGTAATAAAGGGAATGAAGAATACCCGTACTCCGCAACAGAAGGTGGTGGAAATCCCTGAAGAGGCAATTTCCGAAACCGGCATCATCGACATTAACCTACGTGACATGAAGGGCAATACACGTAAGTTGAGCGAATTGAAGGGCAAGGCTGTTATTGTGGACTTCACTGTTTATCAGAGTGCCGTTTCTGCTACACATAATTATATGTTGCGTGACTTGTACGACAAGTATGCTGCCCAGGGATTGGAAATTTATCAGGTTTCTCTGGATGCAGACGAGCACTATTGGAAAACAACTGCCGACAATCTACCTTGGATTTGTGTGCGCGACGGCAATGGAATTTATTCGTCTATAGCGGCTTCTTATAATGTGAAGAATGTGCCTTCTGTGTTCCTGGTTAACAAGAACAATGAGTTGAGTGCCCGTGGAGAGAGTGTTAAAGACTTGGAGGCGGCAGTGAAAGCATTGCTGTAACATGTTATAAATAAGAAGTTTTCGTTTAAATATGTTACAAAGCAGCCTTTTATGCTTGACACGCATTGCATAAAAGGCTATCTTTGCAAAGGAAAATCGGAAAGAGGGTTCCAGCATGCTGACCATGTTGGAATTCTTTTTTGTTTATAGTACCATTAAAAACTAACATAACATTTAAGGAGGAAAAAGTATGGCTTATATGTCAGAAGACGGCTACAAGAAATTAATGGCCGAATTGAAACACCTGGAGACGGTGGAACGTCCCAAAATATCGGCTGCCATTGCCGAAGCGCGTGACAAAGGTGATTTGTCGGAAAATGCAGAGTATGACGCTGCCAAGGAAGCTCAAGGTATGCTTGAGATGAAAATTAACAATTTGAAGCTGACCATTGCCGACGCCAAGATTATTGATGAGTCGAAGTTGAAAACCGATTCTGTACAGATTCTTAATAAAGTAGAGCTTAAGAACGTGAAGAATGGCATGAAGATGGTTTATACCATCGTTTCCGAAAGTGAAGCCAATCTGAAGGAAGGAAAGATTTCCGTGAATACTCCGATTGCACAAGGTCTGCTTGGCAAGAAAGTAGGTGACATCGCAGAAATCAAAGTTCCGCAGGGCATGATTAACCTGGAAGTAGTGAACATATCATTTTAAAGGAAGGCAGGTCCGCATACGGGCTTGCCTTATTTTATAATTTATAGCTATGGCAACAATATTCAGTAGAATTATCGCAGGTGAAATACCTTGCTACAAGGTGGCGGAGGATGACAGATTCTTTGCGTTCCTTGACATCAATCCGTTGGTAAAAGGTCATACATTGGTCATTCCCAAGCAGGAAGTAGATTATATTTTCGATTTGAATGATGAGGATTTGGCGGCGATGCATGTTTTCGCCAAGAGAGTGGCGCTTGCCATTGGCAAGGCCTTCCCGTGTAGAAAGGTAGGAGAAGCGGTATTGGGGCTGGAAGTGCCTCATGCGCACATACATCTGATTCCTATGCAGAACGAAAAAGATATGCTTTTTTCCAATCCCAAACTGAAACTGACGGACGAAGAATTCAAAGCTGTGGCGGAAGCCATCCGTGCAGCGCTTTAACCGGTTTATTTTCCTCCCCTAAATAAACGGAAGCGGGAGTTGGATGAGTTCCAACTCCCGCTATTTTTACCTTCGGCACCTATCCTTTAATTCTTAATTTAAATGTATTTTTCTCCCAATTTTATCTGGGCGTCATTCACATATTTGCGGATGGTATGTTCTTCATCCTTCTTGCAAATCAGTAATACATTGTCCGACTCGGCTATGAGATAACCTTCCAAACCGTCGATAACTGCAAGTTTGTTGTCGGGCAGCACCACGATATTGTCCTTGCTGTTATAGATGAGTGATTTACATTTTAGAGCTACATTGCCTGCCTCATCTTTAGGAGACAAATCATACAAAGACCCCCAGGTTCCTAAATCAGACCAACCGAAATCGCCTAATGATACATATACATTGTCAGCCTTTTCCATGATGCCGAAGTCTATAGATACATTGGGGCAAGCCGGGAAGTTCTCATCAATGAATTGTTTCTCCTGGGCTGTTCCGTACACATCTTTGCCAGGGGCCAGTTTGGATGTCAGCTCGGGCAGCAGGGCTTCGTTTGCCTTAATGATGGTATTTACGTTCCACATGAACAGACCGGAGTTCCAATAGAATTCTCCGCTTTCCACGAATACTTTTGCCAGTTCCAGTTCGGGCTTTTCAGTGAAGGTTTTTACCTTGTAGAAGTTATCACCAGCGGTTTCGGCTATTTGTATATAACCATATCCAGTTTCTGGACGGTTGGGCTTGATACCGAGTGTCAGCAGATTATCGGATTGGGAAACGAAGTCCAGTCCTTTTTCGATAGCGGCCAGAAATTCGCCTTCCTTCAGAATTAAGTGGTCCGAAGGAGCTACCACTATATTGGCGTCCGGATTCAAGGCGCGGATATGATAGGAAGCCCACGCGATGCAGGGAGCTGTATTCCTGCGTGTCGGCTCCAGTAGAATCTGTTCGGGTTTAAGTTCGGGAAGCTGTTCTTTTACAAGGTCGGCATATAAGTCATTTGTTACGATAAGTATATTTTCCATGGGGATTACCTGCTTGAAGCGATCGAAGGTTTGCTGCAGCAAGGAACGTCCCGTACCAAAGAAATCCAGAAACTGTTTTGGAAGTGTCTTGCGGCTGAATGGCCAGAAACGGCTGCCGATTCCTCCGCCCATAATTACACAGAAATTATCCTTATTGGTTACCATGCTATTGATTTTAAAAGTTTCTGCTAATGTACTGCATATTTTACAAACAAGGAATGATTCAAGTCGGTTTTATCGTTTTTTTCGCCTTTTTTTAGGAAAAGTATTGCAGGTTTAGAAAAAAGCTGTATCTTTGCACCGCATTTGAGAAATCAAACATGCCCAGATGGCGGAATCGGTAGACGCGCTGGTCTCAAACACCAGTGGATTCACTTCCATCCCGGTTCGACCCCGGGTCTGGGTACGAATAAACCCTGATAATCACCTGATTATCAGGGTTTTCTGCTTTTATAGGGCGTACTAAATGTGTACTGAATGACGAATACAAAGAAAAGGTGTACTTTAATAGTTTTCTTCCCCATATCTTTATAATTTCTTAACGCTTATCCTATCTTTTCTTCCTTATTATTGCCGATGTTTTCGGGAAAAGTGAGATTCTTACCTTATATTTGTAGTAAGAACGTTTAAAGGCACACGATTATGGAAAATCATATAGAAACCAATTTCAGAGAAATACAGAAGATATTAGATAGTTGTATAGCTCATGACTATAAAACTAAAGTAGATGCACTATTTTTAAAACGTGAATATTTGACGCAAGCCCAGCTAAAGGATTATTTGCGACAAGAAATTTTCCGTGTGACTGAAAATATTGTAGCCATCCAACAAAAATACCGTGTCGTGCGTAACATTGTATTGGACATGGATATTCCCGATTTTTTGTGGGAAAGTGGTTATTTTGAGGACTTGAATTCTGATGAAAGAAAAAAGTATATCGGTTTCCGCTGCTCTGATTTTGATATGGATGCATATTTGCATGAACCGTCCTGTTATGATGGGCGGCTTCCTTATTTGTCCATTATCGTTAATCTTGTCGTGCTTTCCAAATATTTGCGCTATCTGCAAGAACAGGAAAGCAATTACCATACAGATGCGGTTGCCATCCAAGAGCAAGCCTTGCCAAAAGAGAAAGAGGAAAGTGCAGATACTAATCCAACCAAGATTGTGGGCAAAAGCAATCCTTTCAAGTCCACGTTGAAAGCTAATGAAATCAAACTTCTGACCGACTGTGTGAATGAAGCGAATATGTTTACTACTACCGTCAGTGCCAAAATACTTACCGATTTTTTCAACTGCAAACTGAATGGGGTATTGAAAGTTAATAATACCCGTCTGTTAGCCTATCTTATGATGCAACTTAGCTGTTATAATTACATCGTTTATGAATGGCAGTCTGTCATAGCAAACAATAAACTGATATTGAAGAAGATAAAAGGTGAACCGCTTACACGTACTGACCTGTCGAGTGCGACAGACCAAGCGAAAAACATCTATCCGAAAGGATATGAAATCATAGACAAATACATCAAACAACTGCAAAAAGGTTGAGCATAGATTGAACGCTCAAACAAAGGTCAATTAGACTTCATTTTCAAGCTCTTAACTTTGCCCCCGTTAACAAAAAAACGAGGGTGCGCACCTTCATATTGTTTCACCTAAATTCCTAAACAATATGGAAAAAAATTTAGAGTTAAGAGTTTCCGAACTCGAAAAGATGTTGTTCCTTTCAAAGAACGTGCTTAGCTTCGATGAAGCGAGCAAGTTCTTGAACCTTTCTAAAAGTTACCTGTACAAGCTGACTTCGGGTAACTTGATACCCCATTACAAGCCGCAGGGCAAAATGCTTTATTTTGAGAAAGCGGAGTTGGAAGCATGGTTGCGTCAGAACCCGGTCAAGACGCAGGCGCAGATAGAGCAGGAAGCGCAGAAGTATATCCTTAACCGTCCTCTAAAGAAATAACGGCTATGGAAAATAGAAAAGCGACAGAAGCCGGGCAGGACATCACCATGCAGAAAGAGGATTTCGCAGCCCTTTGGAAAACCATTCATCTAAAGGTGACGGACACTTACGAAGTGCCGCCCGAAATACTCTGGGTGAACGGCTCTACCATTGGCACGTTGGGTAATTTCAGTGCATCCACGGGTAAAGCCAAGAGCAAAAAGACATTCAACATTTCCGCTATCGTTGCGGCAGCGTTGAAGAATGACGAGGTATTGAAGTATTCGGCATACCTGCCACCGAACAAACGGAAAATCCTCTATGTAGATACCGAGCAGAGCAAATACCATTGCCACAAGGTCATGGAGCGTATTTTGCGGCTTGCCGGACTGCCTACCGACAAGGACAGGGACGATTTTGTTTTCATCGTGCTAAGGGAGCAGACACCCGATAAGCGGAAACAGATTATCGGTTATATGCTTGAAAATATGCCCGATGTGGGGTTGCTCATCATTGACGGAATCCGTGACTTGATGTATGACATCAACAGCCCCAGCGAATCGACTGACCTAATCAACCTCTTGATGCGCTGGTCAAGCGGATATAACCTGCATATCCATACCGTACTGCATTTGAACAAGGGGGATGACAACACAAGGGGGCATATCGGTACGGAACTGAACAATAAGGCTGAAACCGTCCTGCAAATTACCAAAAGTACGCAGGACGGCAACATAAGCGAGGTAAAGGCGATGCACATACGTGACCGGGAGTTTGACCCGTTCGCATTCCGTATCAACGACAGCGCATTGCCCGAAGCCGTGGACGGTTATGTATTCAAGCAACCCAGCCAAGACAGGGGCTTTCCACTGGCAGAACTGACGGAGCAACAGCACAGGACAGCTTTGGAAAACGGTTTTGGCAAACAGGTCATATATGGTTACGAGAATGTCCTAAAGACCTTGAAACAGGGTTATGCAAGTATCGGCTACAAGCGTGGACGCAATATCCATGTGGATTTGAACAAGTTCCTTGTGAACAAGCGCATGATTGTGAAAGAGGGCAAGGGCTACCGCTATAATCCCGATTTCCATTATTAAAAGTCAGTTTGGTTTAGTCCGGGTGTATATATAAGAGGAACGGACTTACTATTTCCCTGTATCGGAACAGGCAGGTTTAGTATGGTACGGGTATATATATAACGGACTAAACAGGACTGGCGCACTTTTCAACTATTTTTTAATCCCCAAAAAAGAAAATGTTATGAACATCGAAGATGTGAAACAAATACCCATCGCAGACTATCTGCATAGTTTAGGTTACTCTCCTGTCAAGCAGCAGGGTAACGGCTTATGGTACAAATCACCGTTAAGGGAGGAACACGAACCGTCTTTCAAGGTGAACACTGACCGCAACCTTTGGTATGACTTTGATGCGCCCATATAGGCTACACAATAAATATCTCTATGGCAAGAGATTAGGTTAGAGTTCAACAGACCTATCCTCAACGACTTAGCTGGAGGAGAAATCCAAAGGTGACAAAAGCATGTCGGTAAAGTCATTAGTCAGCTAAATACCAAGCTGCGACTGCATGGCGAGAGGAAAAGACAGACACAAGGATGAAGCCTGATTGGTTGAACGATAGTTCTGCTGCACACGTACCAGCCCCGACGAAAGGTATTTGATTCACGTCGGGCTGAAGCACCCCATGTAAACCGAAATTACAATGGAGCAGGAGCTGGCTTCAGAGCAACCACAATAAGTGGAATAGGAACGTAAGTCGCATCCGACAGTCTGCCGAGCCAAACAGTTATTGTGAAAGCAAATGGGGATTCCCTAAATCAGAATGCCGTAAGGCTATGGGCATAGGACCCTGAATATCTGACATGGGAACGGAGCTTCCGTAGTAGTCCGAGCAAGGGAAAGCCTTGTACATGGCGAAGGGAAGCAGTTAGATAACTTAATACAAATAATGGAAAATGTGTGAGACATTATGAGAAGTCCTGAGCAAGTATTAAAAGCTTTAAACAAGCATGGTAAAGTTTCGGATTACAAGTTCGAAAGGCTGTACCGTATCTTATTCAATGAGGAGATGTTTCATGTTGCTTACCAGCGTATTTACGCCAAACCAGGCAATATGACACCCGGTACGGATGGGAAAACCATCAATCGGATGAGTCTTCAAAGAATAAACAAAGTCATTGCATCTTTGAGAGATGAGTCTTACAAGCCTAATCCGGCAAAAAGGATATACATACCCAAGAAAAACGGTAAGAAAAGACCGCTTGGAATTCCTTCCTTTGAGGACAAACTGGGTCAGGGGATGGTGCGGAGGATTCTCGAAACCGACTATGAAGAGGTGTTTGCAAACACGGCGAATGGATTCAGGCCAAACAGAAGCAGCCATACCGCATTGACCCATATCCAAAAGACATTTACAGGTACAAAATGGTTTGTGGAAGGAGACATTAAAGGATTCTTCGACAACATAGACCACAATGTATTGATTGCAACTTTGCGGAAACGGATTGCCGATGATAGATTTCTAAGGCTTATCCGCAAGTTGTTGAATGCGGGATATATTGAAGACTGGAAGTTTCATAATACAAACAAGGGAACTCCACAAGGCGGTAATATCAGTCCTATACTGGCAAACATTTATCTTGATAATTTTGACAAGTATATGGAAGAATACGCCCTACGCTTCAATAAGGGAAAAGAAAGACACATCACCAAAGAATACAAGCAACTTAGCGATAAGATGCAACGCATCCTTAAAAGCATCAAGAACATACAGGATGCAGATGTCAGATTACAGCTTAGGGATGAGTATGAGAAACTGAGACGTGAAAGGCAAAAGATTGAGAGCAGAGACAGTATGGATGAAACATACAGAAGGCTTCGATACGTAAGATACGCAGATGATTTCCTCATTGGTGTTATCGGAAGCAAGGCAGAGTGCGTTAAAATCAAGTCGGACATTACCAAGTATATGGAAGAAAACCTCAAGCTGGAACTGTCACAGGAAAAGACATTGATAACAAACGCACAAAAGCCCGCGAAATTTCTTGGCTTCGATGTTTCAGTCCGTAAGTCTGATGCTATCAAGCGGGACAAGAACAATGTGCCAGCCCGTTATTACAACGGTAAGATAGTCCTAAAGGTCGCCATAGAAACGGTGCGGAACAAACTGGAAGAATACAGCGCCATCAGATACAAGGTAGAAAATGGCCGACAAGTTTGGTTTGCAAAGTTCAGAGGCAATCTTATGAAGAAGAAAATCGAGGACATAGTGGCGGCATATAACTCTGAAATCAGAGGGTTCTACAACTACTACTGCATTGCCAACAACGTGGCATACGCGCTCTCAAAGTTTGGATACATCATGGAGTACAGTATGTACCATACCATTGCAGGAAAAACCAATAGCACTGTAAGCAAAGTCATTGACAAATATAAGGTTGGGAATGACATTATAGTGCCATATCAGGATGCAAAAGGTAAATTACGGTACAGGAAATTCTATAATGAGGGATTCAAACGTAAACCACCAATGTACTATACGGAGGTAAACGACTTATCCTACACAATCGCAATTCCACAGCCGACACTTACTGAGCGATTGGATGCGAGAACATGTGAATTATGTGGAAAAGTCGGACCTGTAGTCATGCGTCATGTCAGAAAGCTAAATCAGCTTAAAGGAAAAACTGAATGCGACAGGCTGATGCTTGAAAAGCATAGGAAGACATTGGTTGTCTGTGAAAAGTGTTATGCCAAAATACACAGCCATGCTAAATAAAGTCATGTTATCAACGGAGAGCCGTATGCGTGGAGACATGCAAGTACGGTTTGGGGGCAGGTACGGGAAAACCTACTGCCGAAAGGCAGTAAGGCGTTCTGTACCGAGCCTACGCGCAGGCAAGGGCGGCAACATCATCGCACTGGCAAAGGAACTCTATTGCTCCGACAGCCTGCCATACCTGTTAAACCGGATAGCGGAACAGACACCGCACGTCCGCCCGGTCAGTTTTTCTTTTCCCCAGCGTAGGACAGAACCGAGTTTCCAACATTTGGAAGTCCGTGACTTGACCCATCCGGCATTGCTCCGTTACTTGGAGGGACGGGGTATCAATATCGAACTGGCAAAAAGAGAATGTAAGGAACTCCATTTTACCAATAACGGCAGACCGTTCTTTGCTATCGGTTTCCCGAACATAGCAGGAGGTTACGAGGTTCGCAATTCCTTTTTCAAAGGCTGCATCGCCCCGAAAGACATCACCCATATACGGCAGCAGGGAGAGCCGAGAGAGAAGTGTTTGGTATTCGAGGGTTTTATGGACTATCTTTCTTTCCTCACGCTCCGGATGAAGAACTGCCCGACCATGCCCGACCTTGACAGGCAGGATTATGTCATACTCAACTCTACTGTCAATGTGCCGAAAGCTATTGACGTGCTGTACCCGTATGAACGCATCCACTGTATGCTTGACAATGACAAGGCAGGATATGAAGCGACACGGGCTATCGAATTGGAATACTCCTACCGTGTGCGTGACTTCTCGGGCAATTACAGGGGGTATTCGGACTTGAACGATTACCTGTGCGGCAGGAAGCAGGAACAGAAGAACAGCACCAGCCAAGCGCAGGAGATAAAGCAGGAAACCGGACAACGTGCCGCCCCAAGACAGAAAAGGGGCAGGGGCATTTAGTCCGGCAGGATTACCAGCGACAGGCGGTTTAATTTGGAGAGCAAGGTTATGTTTCGGTAAACCGAAACTACCTTGCTTTGCTTGACAGCAAAGAAAATTTCTCCCGTTGGTCGCAATTTTTAAGATACCATTTAAATGTAAAAACCTATGACGAATATAAAGGATAAGCCGGGGGGACGTCCGGCAAAGAAACGGATAGAGAAGCAGCAACGGGTAGTCAGCACGAAGCTGACCGAGTTGCAGTATTATGCCATCAGGAAGCGAGCCGGGGAAGCCGGGTTGCGTGTCAGTGAGTATGTCCGGCAGGCGGTTGTTTCGGCAGAGGTCATACCCCGGCTGAATAGGCAGGATGCGGACACCATCCGCAAGCTGGCAGGGGAAGCCAACAACATCAACCAACTGGCGCACCGAGCGAATGCCGGAGGTTTCGCACTGGTGGCGGTGGAACTGGTGAAACTCAAAAACAGGATTGTCGAAATTATAAATCAGTTGTCGGATGATTGGAAAAATAAAAAAGGGAAGCGGGTTTAAGGGCTGTGTGAACTATGTGCTTGGTAAGGAGCAGGCGGTTTTGCTTCATGCGGACGGGGTTCTGACTGAAAGCCGGGGCGATATAATCCGCAGCTTCTGTATGCAGACCGGGATGAATCCCGATTTGAAGAAGCCTGTCGGACATATTGCGTTAAGTTATTCGGCAGTGGATGCACCCAAATTGACAGACGAGAAGATGGTACAGCTTGCGCAGGAGTATATGCGTGAAATGAAAATCACCGATACGCAGTATATCATCGTGCGCCATCAAGACCGGGAACACCCACATGTGCATATCGTGTTCAACCGCATAGACAACAACGGCAAGACCATTTCGGACAGGAACGATATGTACCGTAACGAGCAGGTATGCAAGAAGCTGAAAACCAAACACGGGCTTTATTTTGCTGGTGGAAAAGAACAGGTAAAGCAGCACCGCTTGAAAGAGCCGGACAAGTCGAAATACGAGATTTACACGGCTGTAAAGAACGAAATCGGGAAGTTCAAGAACTGGCGGCAGTTACAGGAGCGGTTAGCGGAAAAGGGTATTACTGTCCGGTTCAAGTACAAGGGGCAGACGGGCGAGATACAGGGCGTTTCCTTTTCCAAAGGCGAATACACGTTCAAGGGTTCGGAGATAGACCGCAATTTTAGTTTCTCCAAACTGGATAAATGTTTCGGGGATGCAGGACTGAATACGGTCGGAAATCAACGGCAGACAGCTTTTACACCCGTTCGGGAGCCATTGCCGACACAGGGAAAGACTGACAGTCCGTTGATAACTGGCTCACTCGGTCTGTTCACCGCTTCATCACCCCCTGCGGATGAAGAACCAAACTTGAATTTAAGAAAGAAGAAGAAAAAGAAAAAACAACTTAATTTGTAAACACATGGAGAAAAATTTGATTTTAGAGGGGCTTCTCTCAATGGTTACTGAATTGAAAGAGAAGCAGGAAGCACAGGTAACGCCAGCCAGTCGGGAGGAAACTCTTGAAAGACTGAACGCAATCGAACAGGCATTGTCGGAATTGCACAGTAACCCGGCTGTTCCCGAAAAGGATTTGCAGGCTATCCGAAGCCAGCTTGACGAGATAAGGAATAGGATGCAAGGTCAGCAGAAACATATCGAGGACACCAAGAAAATAGTATTGGAAACCTACCGTTGTTTCAAGGTAATGCTTGATGCTTTGGGCTCTTGCAAGACGGATAAAGAGGAAGCTATACCCTTACCGCTCTATCAACGGATTTGCAACAAGGTCGCTTCTTGGATTCGTCCGGGATTGTTCCTTTTTTCGGCAGTGCTGGTTATCTGTTCCGTTTCCATATTCTTGAATATCCGTTTGGCTGAACGTATGCAGCAGTTACAGGACAACGATATGAAATACCGCTATTTGCTGATGCAAGGACAGGCAGACGGGGAAACTTTTGATATACTGGAAAACAAGTTCAAATGGCAACGGGATAACGGCTTTATCCGAAGTCTGACCGATTCAGTGATGGATTTTGAATACCGCATCCAAAAGCAGGCGGAAGCACTGGAACGTGCAAGGCTGTTGAACGAGCAAGCCGAACAGCTAAAGAAAGAAGCTGATAAGCTGGGTAAGCCATAAACGGGGAAAGCCGGGATGGATGAAGCACATTCACCGTTCCGGCTTTTCAGATTCACTTCTTTTTCTTCGTACAGTGTTCTTTCTCGAACTGGCGTAGCGTGGTGACGCTGAACCTTTCCTTGATGAACTCCCGGACATCGGAAGCCTTGTAATACACTTTTCCGCTGATAGTGAAGTATGGCAACGCACCGATAGCCCGGTAGCGTTGCAGGGTTTTGATGCTTACTTTGAACAGCAGGCACAAGTCTTGATTATCCAATAGGTTATCATCTTCGGGCAGTACCCTGTCTGCATTGCGTAGTACCCGTACATCTTTGCAGAGTTCTTCCAGTTTGGCATACAGCTTCTGCATCCATCCACCAAATTCGTCATTGTCTATATACATAATTGCTTCATTTTTCAGATTATACATTTTGTTTGTCAATCGATTGATGAAGCAAAGTTCTAAAAACGGATACAAAGAAATTACAGGAGAACTAATGGAGTCCCCTATAAATAAATCATAAGTTGCTGATTATCTATATCCTTTCTTATCATGTTCATTTTTGATTAGGTTTGCCAGTCCATTAAGAAATTCGGTGAGTTTGCCCGGCTTCCGTTTTATCACGTCCTCATGTTTTTGGTGGCAGTCGCTTATCTTAATGTTAAACAACCATTCAAAACCTTTGGATAAGTCCACTAAATAGGCAGGTTTACCGTTCTGATAAACGATGTCTTTGGAGAGGAATAAGCCGCTTACCACTTCCATGATATTGATAAGGGTTGTTTTGTCGGCGAGGTAGAGAGGGGAAAGGGGCTGTTTATTGATGCGTTGCTGTAGTTGTTCCGGGTATTTGATGCGCCATTCAATAAGGCGTATTTCAGTGTTCAAAAGTCCTATCGCTTCATCAATTAAATGCAAATAGGGCATTTTTTTCTTGCTCAAACCGTACACGATACGATTTAAGACGGTGTAAACCAAAGGAAAAATAGCGAAGTAAAATACTGTAATCCTGTTCGTTGATACCAAAATCGGCTACATGCGTAGCCAATTCCTCAATAGCTTCTGTAAACTCCGATGCAGAAACTTTACGTTGTGAATATTCCGACAATAAGCGGAAAAATCGCTGTTCTAAAATTAGATTCATGTATGTATTCATATAAAAAATAAGCCTTAGCGAGACTTAGGAAAAGGCTTATTTCAATTCATAATATTGTAATCCGCAAGTTGTTGTTTTGGGGGAATTTAGAAAAATAGTTTATAGCAAAGTAATCCCAATAAAAATAGCACTAAAAGGCATATTGTAAGAAATATATATATCCTAAACATATATATTTGGTCTGATTGCTCCTTTTCTATGGTTTTTTTACGGATTTCTTCTATCTTTTCAATGGAAACATTGGATAAATCAGCATTTTTACCTTTGCCTACAAGATATTTGTGATGTTCTTTCATCCTGTCTCTATTCAACTTGCGAAGCTCACGGTTCTCTTTGTCCCGTTGTAGCATATCATTTATGCAACCTAATGTTCCCATTTTCCAGTTAACATTTAATTTCCAAACCTTGATATATCAATTTCTTTTTGTAGTTCCCTAAAGATACGTTCCAAATCATATCCATGCGGATTGGAAATTTGGAAACATCCGCTTTCTATGGGGCTATTAACCTGAGGAGCAGTTATCACCGTGTCATTGAAAACGAAAGCGATGTACTTTCCTACACTCTTTGTTGTGGCTTCTCTCCATATAGGCAATTTATCTTGGAGGAAGACACCGGTAATGACCGAGTGTCCAAAAGCATCAGTTTCCAAACGTAAAGAATCGAAATCCATAACAGTAAGGAAAGGTGTTTGTGAAAGGCTGTCTGTAGTCTGTGATGTTACGTAGTACCAGCCGTTTGTCCGGTGAAAGGATTTTGTCTGCATACAAGCTGTCATTAGTAGGCAGAAAAAGAGAATTGTTGAAATCTTCATATCCGCTATTTTTAGGTTAATACATCTTCTCCAACGTCCACACCATCTTATTGGGATTATAGGCTTCCATTACGAGATGTGTTCCTGTGTATTCCATCACTGTCCACGGACCTGCTATGTTGTCGAACGTGATGATTTTTCCATTTACTTGATAAGTAAAATCTGTGTTCCACATATATCCGTCTTCTTCGTTCGTCCTTGTATAAATGCCTTCTGATTCGTTAGTAAACTGAAGAATGGATTGTTTTGTGTAGTCTATCTCATCTTCGATATTGTACACGGTCATTTGCGCTTGCCAAGTAGTTTGCTTCAGGGCTTCGGGGGTGAAGACAGAAGTAGGGGCATCATCGTTACTACAATTTGTCAGACATAACATGGCGCAAATAATGAATGTGGAAAGCACCATACATAAAGTAATTTTCTTTTTCATCTTATCTCTATTTTAAGTGATTGACAATAATTATATATTTCTCTTCATAGGGATACTAACAATACCTTTATTAATCTCTTTTTTACCCACTTTTTTGAAGCCTAAAGATGTATAAAAAGTTTCTGCATAGGTTGAAGAATTAACTGTTATATAAGTAAAATTACAATTGCTCATCATATAGTCAAATAACGATTTTCCTATTCCTTGCCGATGATAGTGTGGCAAGACAAAGAAGAGGGATATATGTTGCCTTTCCCGATGTACACCGATTATTCCTATCAATAAATGATTGTCAAAAGCCCCATATATGTCAAGCGTATTCATCAACGATGTGTCATACACGAAACTTTTAAAGGTTTCAATCCCTTCTTCCGTAAAATCGTTAATGCCACACTCTATACATACTTGATAGGATAAGTTTATAGCATTTTTATATTCTTCTTTCATTAATTTCCGTATCATACTAATAGTTTTTAATCAATGTGTGCAAAGTAATGAAAGGTGGAGGAAAAAGGTCTTGACAATTATCAAGACCCCAATATAACAATTGTTAAAAGGTGAGTTATATCTCTAACTTGCGGCGTATGCGGCTAATGGTTTCCGGTGTAACCCCTAAGAATGAAGCGATGCTTTTCAAAGGAACTACTTCTTTCAAGTTAGGACAACGTTCCATCAAGTTCCTGTATCGTATTTCAGGCGTACAATATGAATCAAGTAATCGTTCATATACCATTTCAAATAGACTCTCTGCCACATGCCTTCCGAATCGTTGAGTTTTCATATCCGTTTCCCAATATTCAATAATGTCATGACGGGATATTTCATATACAGAACACTCTGTTATGGCTTGAATATTTACTAACGATAAGCCACTTCTCATTAAAGAAGAATAGTCACATACAAACTCGTTGGTGAAAGCGTATCCAACAATGTGTTCTTCACCCTCTCCATCAATATATGTATATTGGAATGTACCGTTTTCTACCCATTCGGCAAAACGTGATATTTCATTCTGACGAATAAAGAAATCTTTTTTGTGGTATATACGTTGCTTCCCTTTTTCATGAAATAAATCTTTTACGAGGGAATAGTCTAAATTGTCGAGGTATGAATTAAAATCTTTCATTGTCGTAAGCTATTTATTCAGTCCACGGCGTATGCGACTGATTGTTTCCGGTGTGACTTGCAAGAAAGAGGCAATCTCCTTTAACGTAATGTACTCTTGAATATCGGGGCATCTATTCAATAAGTCAAGATACAGTTCTGCCGTAGTCTTGCAGTACATATCTATTAATCTATGATACATTAATAAGTATGATTGTTCAATAAGAGTACATTTTACTTGCATGGTTTCTACATTTGTGGCAAAGAATTCCTCTACTTTTAAATAGGGTATATAACAAATCTTTGTATCGCAAACGGCTTCAATTGTTACTAATGACGGTTGATTAGGCTCTATAAGTGTGCATAAACTTCCTGTAAACTCTCCGGAGAAAGTATATCCTACTATATGTATATTCCCTTTTTCATCCACACGAGTATATCTCAATAAGCCGTGTTCGATATAAGCTCCCCGATGATTCACTTTGCCTTGAATAGTGAATTGTTCACCCTTTTTGAGTTCGATATAAGTACCATGTTCCAAAATGAACTGCTTTAGCTGTTCTAATTTCGAATGGTTGGCATATTGTGAGTTAAAATCTTCCATACTATAAACTAATTGCAATTAAAATATAGAATAACCTCGTGAGTTGTTCTCTTAAAAAGGGAAAATAGATTCCTGACTTTATCAAAACATCTTCTCTTTTTTTTAATCTACTTTATTGTGAGTTTAGTTTGTGCTTTTGTATATATATCCAAAACGTACCAAACTAACTTTTGTAGCCTGCAAAATATATGTGCTGGCGAAAGAAGAAACAATCTTTTTTCTTTTCGCCAATTTTAAAGTTTGTAACTCTCATAGTTTGAGGAAGAAATGAATACTTTTATTTCTTCTTCTGTTGGAAGTTCTATCCTATACTTTTGCACAAAAATATTTGGGTCTAACCCGGCAGTGGCATACTTAACCAAGGTATCTCCCTTTTCGGTGCAGAGCAAAATGCCGATAGGTGGGTTATCATCCGGCTGCATCACTTCCGCTTTAAAATAGTTCAGATACATATTTAGTTGCGAAGCGTACTCATGGCGGAACTTATCTATCTTCAATTCTACAATAACATGGCATTTCAAAATGCGGTGATAGAACACAAGGTCGGCAAAGAAATAATCCTCGTCTATCAAGATACGTTTTTGCCGGGCTTCAAAACAGAAGCCATGTCCCATTTCTAACAGGAAGTGTTGCAGGTTGTCAAGAATGGCTTGTTCCAAATCAGTTTCTGTCACCAATGCACGTTCATTCAACTCTAAGAACTCCAAAGTAACAGGGGTGTTGATAACATCTTTAGGTTGTAATAAGGTTGCTTGTTGCTGGACTAAAGCGGAGAGGGCTTCTTTGTTTTTGGATAGTCCGCTACGTTCGTAATATAAAGATGCGATTTGTCGCTCCAACTCCTTTACAGACCAGCAGCCACGAATGGTTTCCATTTCATAGAAAGCACGTTTTACCGGGTTCTCAATTCCCGATATAGTGTTTAAATGGGTGGAAGATAATCTATTGAATAATCTATCAGCCGGAATCATCCATGTTTCGGTTTGTGGGTATTCTGTTGATAGTTTCCAAACTCCATTTTCAGATTCGGCGGTCACCAACCGCCGAATTGGTTCAGTGAATTCGGCGGTCAATGACTGCCGAATTTGAATTTGTGATGCAATGTATTGTGTAACAGGTTCTTTTAGTTGTGGATAAACAAGGTACAACCGTCTAAATTCCCTGAATCTACGTTCATTCAGACCTTTTGTTTTCAGTCGTTGTTCCAGCTTCTTCAACAGTTGTTCACCGTAGGCGGCACGGTCTTCTCCGTTCTGCTCAAATTCTACAATATAGCAACCCATAAGCCAGTTACGGGAAGTAAGGGCAAGGTTTACAGCATGTGCGGCTTGTGCCTGCAACGTGTTCTGTATCGTGCTGATATGTTTTACTAATGCTTCAAAGTTCATAGTTACAAAGATAAGTCTTTTATGGTTAAAACTTTAGTTCGGGCAAGCTGTTTATTGCTTCCTCTTTCAATTTATCCACCGCACGGGTGTACTTCTCCGTATGCTTCAATCCGCTATGCCCTAAAAGGCTGGCTACGGTTTTGATATTTGCCCCATTGTTCAGAATGTTCACGGCAAACGAATGCCGGGCACAATGCCAGCTTATATGTTTGTCTATCCCGGCTCTCTTTACCCAACGCTTTACTGATTTACAGCAACTTTCGTAAGTAGGTAAATCGAATATCAAACAGTTTTTATCTGCCGGGGCTTCACCAATGATAGACAATAGACCATCATTCAGGGGAATAACCACACCACTACTGGCAGAATGTCCCTTTGTCTTGCTTTGTTCAAATTTCAATAACCGATTAGCGTAATCCACATTCTTATAGGTAAGGTCTTTTACATCACAGAAACGCAAACCACTGTATAAACAGAAGATAAAAGCCCGTCTGACATTCGGGTTCTCGTTGTCATAATGGCAAGCCGCCAACTTTTGTATTTCTTCGGGAGAAAGAACATCTTTTCGAAGCATTTGGCTATCCACTTTACAGGTAACACTTTTACATGGGTCTTTCAACATTACATCGTGGTCAATCGCATATCGAATAACTTTCTTGAAACGCTGGTAAATGCTTTTAGCACCTTCACCCACACTTCGGGATTGCAAATAGGCTACAAACTGCTCCATCATTTCTTTGGTGATAAGTTCCGGTTTGATACTAAACTCATTCATGGGGTATTGCTCTTTTAAGAAGTCCTTAAAACGGCTAAGCGCAATTTGTACCATGCGAATATCTTTCTTGGTATAACTGTTGATATAGGCTTGGAAATAGTCTAAGAAATTGACCGTTCTATCTTTTTTCAACCGATAGCCCAACATACTTTCTTTAAATTCCTGCTCACGCTCCGCACGTATCTTTGTGGCAAGCTCCAATGTTTCTTTGTTCTGCTGGCGTTCCGCAGGGGTACGGGGCTTATCTATCAGATACAGACTAAGGTTTTCTTTTCGCCTGTTATGCTTTACTGCAAACTTGGGCTTACCTTGCATCTTTCCACTATCATAGTACACTTGATTGCCGTTTTCATCTAATACGGGCTTTTCCTCTCTACCTAAATAATACTCTAAGTAAAGGCTGATTCTACCATCCGAGAGCTTATTTTGCTCTAACTTGGGGTTTTCTTTCGTTTTATTTTCTAACTTTGCCATTGTTTAGAGGTTTTATCCCGATTTAGGTACCATAACCGGGTGATTACGCTAAATAGTTGATTTTCTTTTGTTTTCCAATATTGCAAAGGTACAAAAGAAAATGATATTTCAAAGTGTACTAAAAGTGTACTGAATAACGGAAAATGGGCAAAATATGGCAAAAATAGAGAAAATAGGAAATATTCAAATAGTTGATAATAAGGAAGATAAATTCTTTTATTTTCCTATGATTTCTATGGCTTGTACCGGGTCTGGGTACTGAAGCGGAGAAAGTTGAAAAACTCTCTCCGTTTTTCTTTTCTACTCCTCGTAACTCGTTGGTTTGCTGATGGGGGGCAAGGGTCAACGTAACAATCTGAGGGATTTTATATTTAAGCCTATAATTTAGCAAGTCTATATAAGAAAAAAGCTCTATCTCTTACTCCTCTGAACTGTGCTCTAAATGCTTTGATTTTAGCATTGAATGACTCTGTTGCAGCATTGGTTGCCCTCCTTTCAAAAAAATTGATTATATTCAGATAATGTGTTTGTATAGAACGTGCGACCCTTCCAAAGGTGAGGAACCCTGATTTATCTACCTCATCATACCACCTTGCCAGCCTTGTCAAAGCAATATCCTTAAACTTACACTGATGATAGATTAAGCCTAACCGCATAGACAGATAATATCCTTTCTTTATATCGGGATATTCCTTGAAAAGAATTTCAGCTCGTATTTTTTGAGACTGAGTCCATAAGGCTTCCTTCTTGTAAAGCAGATAAATGCTTCTCGCTAACAACTGCTTTCTTGTATCTCCATTAACGAAAACAGGTGCATGATACATCTTTCCACAGGCCTTTGCATAAGCAATCTGAGTGGACTCTTCATCCAAAGCCTCCCAGCGAGCTTTTACACGCATCTCCTGCACCGCTCATAAGCTAACTTCTGTACGTGAAAGCGATCGGTAACACGTTTGGCCGCAGGAAAGCAGATGCGGGCAATCTGCTCCATGTTAGGAGCCATATCCAAAGTAATCTCGCGCACTTGGTAACGGCGGCGACGGGATAGCTTAAGCAGGACAGAAGTGACCGTATGAACGTCCGTACCTTTAATGATAGCAATCATACTACCTTTACCACCGTGAGCTTCTTTATTGATCAGTACAGTATAGAGTTCTCCACGCGAGAGGGCTACCCCATCAATACAGATATAAGCACCGATATTCTTTTCGGATAGTAGCCAATCCTCTGCATGAACAAGTTGGTCCCAATGGAGATAACCACTTAGATGGTTACGGTATTGACGCTCCAATAAATCTCCGTCAACTCCATATAAAACACCTAAGAGCTTGCAACTGATCGGATAGCTATCAATATAGTTCTTTTAAAAAAGACGCAAAATCTTGCGTCATACGAGTACCTTCAGCCACCATACGCCAGTTACGAGAGATATACTCATTATGCTTCTTTAAGAGCCAGCGACGACGACGAATATTAAGGAAGACCTTCTTGCCACGAAGAGGGAAATCCTGAACAATAACAGGATCATAAAAGCCTTTACTCTCAGTATCCTGATCTGTATACTTCTCAGGAACGATATTTTTTTCCTCAAGGTAGATCACAACTTCATTCACGTTTTCCTTCACATCAACAAGATCAAAGTACTCTAAAGTGCCTTCAGGAAGAAGAAGGCGATAACCGTTTAACTCCATAAGCTATGAATTTGGAGACAAAGATAATAATTTATAAATTTACCCCTCAGGTTTTTACATTGACCCATCTTATCGTTGTTGTACAGTCCCATATTGGTATAAGTGCGCTGTATGCGTACTATTTCGGAAACTTCCTGTTCAAGCAATCCATTGGTGTATATAATAACTTAACTCAAGTTTCGGATTTAGACTTAGGCTGTCATAGCGTAGGCTTTAAGAGCAGCCAACCTCTTGTCGTTTTCAATGACCTGCATATTCAAATCTTCAGATTCAGCCCCAGCCTCAGTGATTTCAGCCACAACCGTCACGACTTCTAAATACTCAAATAGAACTTTGTTTCGTATGGTGTACATGTGAGAAAATTTTTCTAATGTCTTCCATGTGAAAGCCTGCCTTAGGAAGGTCTGTGTCATCTGCTATCAGTACTGTCGGCAATTTGCTTTTCTTGTGATCGTTCCGCATTGTCACTTTCATTAGAAGCCAATTGGTTATGCGGTATATCACCTTTCGCCAGTTGATGTCGTCTTGTGACAAATAGGAATACAGTGCATCCTTTTTTCGACCAAACATCCGGCTTAGGACAGAACCATCGTAATGTGAGAGCCCTTTTATTGCAAAGAATGGAAGCAACACTAATATTGGGAACACCTGGTGGTTTGTGAGCTGACAGTTGTCACGCTTCATTCCACCAAGACTACGACAGTCCAAGTTGACATTTTCAAGTAGGTGTGTAAATGAGTCCATAACGGCACTGCGACGTTTCTCACTGAAAAAATTGCGGATTTCTAACGGAATTTTTGTAATTTTGCTCATGGCTTTGAGTAATGTTTTTTATCACATCTAATTTGCTCATTTCCCATGATATACGGAAATACTCAAAGCCTTTTTTATGCGATATACTCAACCTCAAAGTCTAAATCATTAAATAAATAAGACGATTATGGATTTATATGCAGACGATTTGGCGGATTACATCTATCAAGAAAATGATGTGGACAAGAAACGGGCATTGTTATTGGAAGTGGAAGCGGAAATCAAAAAGCTCATGGGCGAACAGGAAAAGGGTAGCCTTGATTTAAGGCACATTGGTGCAGTACAGATAGAAAAGATACAAGATCTGATAGGTACAAGAAGTTTGCTTCTCAACCAGATGTTTCAAGCCACTTCGCAGGAAATCAAACGCTTTGAAGCGGTAAACGAATTGCTGAATAGTTTGACCAAGAAGATGTATCATCGCATGGCAAATCTCTATCGTACATTGATTAATAGCCCCAAAGATGAATCTTTTGATGACGATTATGTCATTTGTGGTACACTGAGGTATGTGTTCTGTGGGGTGGAGTCTATATTGAAATTGCCGGAAGACAGCTATTATGGCTCCGATTTTGCTTACATGATAGAACTAATTTGTTGTTGTTTACTTGAAGAATACAATGGGGGACTTCCCGAAATCGAAGAATGTTCTTGTAATTATTCACCCAAAAACACATCGGATATGACAGATGAGCAGTTACAATGTGTGGATGTATGGGATGATGGAGTGACATGGGCAGAAGGACATTTACGCCGTCCGGAACTGAAGCATATTATCGTGTGTCATGCCATACATGACATTTGCACTCACAAACCTTACTCCATTCCGGACTTATTGCGGTTAAATGATTTTTGGGTAGAAGCCCATCTGGTATGTCAACATATTATAGACCAAAACGGGAAACGCTATAACTCGGATTAATCATTTGTTTTGCAAAGTGCCTGAAAGGTGGAGACATTGCCAAACTTTGTGCTCCACTTTTCTTCCCATAGTCCTCCTGTATAATGCACATGGCCGAAAAGATGATATTTCGGTTGGCGCTCTAAAATTATTTGTTTCAATATCTCGCTACCCGTATCTTCATCCAATATACCTTTCGGGGGAATGTGGGTAATCAAAAAATCCGTTTTATAAGACAATCCACATTCTTCTCCCAACCATTGCATTTGCTGAATCATCCTACAGGAAATAGCGTAGAAGGTAATGCCGTCATATTCTATGCCGCAATCTTCAAGCAAAGTTATATTTGCAGGTATCAACCGGCGGGCTTCTTCCGGACAAAGGTCATATGAGAATCTTTCTCTTTGGATTTCAATTTCAGGATAATCTTCACGAGATTTTCTGCGCTTTTTGTAGAACACGTTTATTTCCAATACAAATAATGCTTCTATAATTGATAGTTTTAGTAAAAAAATATCCCGATGCAAATGAATGAACCGGGAGTTTGACAAATAAAATAGATTACAAAATCAGTAGGGAGGTGCCCAATCTTTTTCGGATAATCCAATGTACTTGGGCAAAATTGTCTTGCTTCAAAAGTAAAGTCAAGCGTCTTTTACCTATGCGTTTATCGCACGCTATCAGTATGGGTACTAAGTGCCATCGGTCTTCAAATGAATGAGTGAGTAATTCCCAATCAGGACAATCAATATATTCTCTAATTAAGCAAGAAATATCGGATGTATCTCCCATCCAAGGATAAAACTGTTCTCTCAGTTCTTCTTTGGTGAATATTTGGGGATAGTCCCATATGATTTTTTTTCCTATGGTAATCCAATAACGTGGCATGTCGTCGTTAGCATATCCAGTCTTGCTACGCATTGGGTATGTTATGCAATGTATCTGAAATCCTACATTTGGGTCAATTATGCGGTATAGAGCTGTTTGGAGTTTGCTCCAGGGACGGTATCGTATTCTCATTTTCTTGTTGTTTTGATATAAAAAACGGTTTAATCTGTTTCAATCGTACAATTATTTCTTTTTTGAAACGCGATTCGGAGTACTCATCTTCTGTCCAGATAAGCCACGAAAAGTAGTCCCACGAATTGTTAGGATTGAGCGTAAATCCTTCTATATCCAGTTGGCTTACATCGCGTCCATATATATACGTACAAACAGCATATATATTATTGCGGAAATAGAACCCAGCTCCTACGATGTACCCGTTCTTTCGGGCTTCAATGGTGTATTTGCGGCTGTAATCCCAATTGGGTTCACTGAACTCAAACTGAGGAAGCTCTGATTTTATGTCAAGCAGGCAATGTTTCATGCTTTCCCAGTCCAGTTTCTCTAAGTCTTCAGGGGGAAACCGCTTCAGGGCTTTTTCTCTACAGGAGCTCTTTATTGCAGATGGTATATAGACCAAAAAGGCAATGCCCATGATTATTATAACTAAAAGCATCGGTAAATAAGGGATTAATATAAACTTCCACGGCATGACAATCAGATTGTTATAGCGTAGAAACATTAAGGGAAATGTAAGAAAATACGGCAAGGAAGATATATAACTTTCACCATCAAATATTTCATCTACAGAAGTATCTCTTGAAGTTAATACATTACGTATAAATATAAAAAGACTGGTAATTATAAAATATGCAGGTATTGCACACCATATAGGGATAAATACCTCCCACCATTCCCTTTGTATTGCACCATCCAGTTTTTGAGTTACCAGAAAAGCGCTTAAACATCCTGCGCTGGCTACAATAAATTTATAAGATCTTTTCATGCTATTCTTTTAATATCATGTTTATATTTTCAATAATATCTTTGCTTATGCTTTCTATCGTTTCCTTCATCCTACTTAAATGTCGTTGGCTATCTCCGTCATTCAGATTTCGGAAATTGATAGTCGGATGGGTATATTCCCATAAAAGCCAAGAATCACTCGAATGATATCTGTTGTCATTATGAAAATCTTCTATAATCTTATTAATTTCATTTATAACTTTCTGTATTTCTTCGTTTTGTATTTCTTTGGCGATTGAGAGTCTGACTGTTTTCCCCTCTTTATCTCTCAGTATAACACCGCTATATGTACGCCAGTCAACTTGAACGGCATACATCAATTGGTAATCATCACCGATTGTCTTTAGCTTAAATTCAAGAGACTGGTATTTATTGTTACTTTCATAATATCTGCGTATGTAGTCTTCATGATTGTCGAGAGCATATTTGTAGTCACTAAAAGATTCTTTAATTACTTCATAACCTTTTTCTTCAATGACCGCTTCCAGTTGACTCCAAAAATCGATTTGCAGACTAATTTCTACTTCTCGTATGGCATCCTTGTATTGAGATATACAACTGATATACTTCGGGTTACTTTTAATCAAATTGATTAATTCATTCTTTTCTTTATCCATTTGGTGTGTCAATATTTTGATTAAGTTCAAATAGTGTGCTATTCCTTCCCGTATCAGAGACTTGTCTATTGCTTTGTGGCGACAATCAGTCAGCCAGTTTAATATAAAATCGGCATAGGATATGGTAAAGAAAGTTATTTCTTCGCCACCTGTGGTTTTATCAATATCGTGTACTTCACCGTCTAAAGACAAGTATAGCAACAGTGTATCATTCTTATTTTTTGAACATCGTTTCAGAAAATTATGATACCGAAGAAGTTGATTCTCTTGGTCAGTCGCATAAATCTTGTTTTCAATGACAATATGGTTTATCCCGTCCGTGAGGTAAATGTCGAGTCTTCCTCCATCTGTATCTGTTTTAGGACCGATATATTTTTCACATTCCACTTTGGCATTATCGCAAGTGAAAGAAACAATATGGTCTGTTTGCCCATTCAGACGCTCAATGAATAATTTGAGAAACACATCTTTCATTTGGTGCTGTCCATTCGGATTCAGCAAATCCGCTATCATGGCTGAATGTACTCTTGTTTCGTCACTGGTCATATTGATTACTTTGAAAAGATTATAATTGTCTCCTTTCTCTTTCCGTATATATTCATGTTTTTCAATGATTAGATGTATTTCATTGAATAGTTGTATCAATTTCTTCATTTTCTCCTGTAGTTTTATACTTATAAAATTCAGATGTTTGTCTTTTGTACATTCTTAATTGGCTGATAAGAGGATAACTTATTCTTGCTTCTCTGAAAAATCAGCAAATGCAATTACATCTCCCTCGATGTCTATAATTGATTGTGTATAATTCTCACATAAGCAATAAGAGTCTATTTTTAATATCATGCAGATGTCTTTCATGATAGAAGTAACTTCTAAGTGTTTTCTATTTTTGAAAGTTATATATATTCCATGAAACCATTTTCTTCCTGTAAGTGTGGCGTAAAATTTCCATTCAACCTTTTGAGAAAAAAGATAATCCAGTAATTTATCAAGATCCTTTTTGTCTGAAGGCATTTCTACACAATATCCATTTCCAAAATCCAAAAAGAAATAGTTGATGTTAAAGCAGTTCAAAATCATATTGTGGCTCATAGCTTTTAATGAATATGTGGTTGATAAATGTTTTGTTTACCTCTTTAATTTATTTCAGGAGTTTGTCGGATATGAATAATACATGGTTAAAATGTTTGTGTTTGTTTTATTTTTATGTTTTAACATAATTAACATTGAAATACAAATAGGAGTCCTCAATGAAAGATTAAAAATTTACTCCTAATATAAACCTCTTGATTTCTTCCTCGCTCGGCAATTCTATCATATATTTCTGTACGAAGATATTCGGGTCTAATCCGGCAGTGGCATATTTTACTAATGTATCTCCCTTTTCCGTACAAAGCAGAATACCGATAGGTGGATTGTCGTCCGGCTGCATTATCTCTGCCTTGAAATAATTAAGGTACATATTCAGCTGTGAAGCGTATTCATGGCAGAACTTGTCTATCTTTAATTCCACAATGACATGGCATTTCAAGATGCGATGATAGAATACAAGGTCGGCAAAGAAGTAATCTTCATCAATCAAGATACGTTTTTGTCGGGCTTCAAAGCAGAATCCATGCCCCATTTCCAGCAGGAAGTGTTGTAAGTTATCAAGAATAGATTGCTCCAGATCGTTTTCTGTTACTAAGGCACGTTCATTCAATTCTAAGAACTCTAAGGTAACAGGGGTGTTGATAACATCTTTAGGCTGTAATAAGGTCGCTTGTTGCTGTACTAAAGCGGAGAGGGCTTCTTTATTTTTGGATAGTCCGCTACGCTCATAGTATAAAGACGCTATTTGTTGTTCCAATTCTTTGACAGACCAGCAGCTACGAATTGTTTCCATTTCATAGAAAGCACGTTTTACCGGGTTGTCTATTTTTGCGATATGTTTTAAGTGGGTATAAGGTATTTTATTGAATATCTTTGTTGCTGGATTTATCCATTTATTATACTCTTTATCAGATTGTTGTAATTCGGCACTTGCCGAGTGCCGAATTTCATTTCCTGCCATGATGTAGTGTAATACTTGTTCTTTCAGATGTGGATAAACAAGGTATAACCGTCTAAATTCACGGAATCTACGTTCATTCAGACCTTTTGTTTTCAGCCGTTGTTCCTGCTTTTTCAACAGTTGTTCACCGTATGTGGCACGGTCTTCTCCGTTCTGTTCGAATTCCACGATATAGCAACCCATAAACCAGTTACGGGAAGTAAGGGCAAGGTTTACAGCGTGTGCGGCTTGTGCCTGCAACGTGTTCTGTATCGTGCTGATATGTTTTACTAATGCTTCAAAGTTCATAGTCGCAAAGATAATCTTTTGTGGTTAAAACTTTAGTTCAGGCAAGCTGTTTATTGCTTCCTCTTTCAATTTATCCACCACACGGGTGTATTTCTCTGTATGCTTCAATCCGCTGTGTCCTAAAAGATTGGCTAAGATCTTGATATTTGCCCCATTGTTCAGAATGTTCACGGCAAAAGAATGCCGGAAGCAATGCCAGCTTATATGCTTGTCTATTCCGGCTCTTTTTACCCAACGCTTAACCGATTTGCAGCAGCTTTCGTATGTAAGCAAATCGAATATCAAACAGTTCTTATCTGCCGGAGCTTCACCAATGATAGACAATAGAACGTCATTCAAAGAAATAACCACACCTACTGGCAGAATGTCCCTTGGCCTTGCTTTGCTCGAACTTCAATAATCAGTTAGCATAATCCACATTTTTAAAAGTAAGGTCTTTTACATCGCAGAAGCGCAGACCGCAATACAGGCAAAAGATAAACGCTCGTCTGGCTGTAGGGTTTTCGTTGTTATAATGAAAAGCCACCAACTTTTGTATTTCTTCGGGCGAAAGCACATCTTTCCGAAGCATCTGACTATCCACTTTGCAGGTAACATCTTTGCAAGGGTCTTCCAGCATTACATCATGCTCTATTGCATAGCGAATAACTTTCTTGAAACGCTGGTAAATGCTTTTAGCACCTTCACCAATGCTTCGGGATTGCAGATAAGCTACAAACTGTTCCATCATTTCTTTGGTGATGAGTTCCGGTTTAATGCTACACTCATTCATGGGGTATTTCTCTTTCAAGAAGTCTTTGAAACGGCTAAGTGCAATTTGCACCATGCGAATGTCTTTCTTTGTATAACTGTTTATGTATGCTTGATAATAATCCAAGAAATTAACCGTCCTGTCTTTCTTTAAGCGGTAGCCAAGCATACTCTCCTTAAACTCCTGCTCACGCTCTGCGCGTATTTTTGAAGCGAGTTCCAAAGTTTCCTTGTTCTGTTGTCATTCAGCTGGAGTATGTGGCTTGTCTATCAGATACAGGCTAAGGTTTTCTTTTCGCCTGTGATGCTTGACTGCGAACTTTGGCTTTCCTTGCATCTTGCCACTTTCGTAATATACCTGATTGCCGTTTTCATCTAATACGGGCTTTTCCTCTCTACCTAAATAATACTCCAACTAAAGGCTGATTCTGCCATCCGAAAGTTTATTTTGCTCCAATTTCGGATTTTCTTTCGTTTTCCTATGATTTCTATGGTTTGTACCTGGTCTGGGCATGAAAGGATGTAGACAAATCTATTATAAATCAAAATTTTACAAGGGTTTTGTCTTTTTCTACTGAAACATAGCTGAAACATTTTTGTTTTGGGTTTCAATCCCAGTAGATGGGACCAACGTAAAAAGAGGCGGATGAAAAAAATGAGGGAAAGGAACCGGGAGAGGGGTATCCGCAATATTGGAAGGCATTCTTGATAATCTTCTCATTACAACAAAAGTGAAGAATGTAAATGATGAGATGCGCTATACTTTTGGGAATAAAAAGGCAGAGGAACTCTTTGAATATTCGGCCAAAGAGGCTATAGACTAGACGGATTTTGAAACAATGCCAGAGGCTGTAGCTTTAATTAGGAAAGAGGATGAAGAGCAGCTGGTCAAGGCGGGGATTCCGCAAGAGGGTATACGACGTTTTTTTACCAAGAAGAGCAAGGAGTGGTTTTCCTTCCAGAACAATAATTTTGATGGTCGCAAGTGGATTGTTTATACTGCTTAGGACATTACTGATTTGAAAATCATGGAGTGCAAGCTGTGTCTGGCCGAAGAGGAGGCTGAGGAATCCAACCAGATAAAATCGACTTTCCTAGCCAATATAAGTCATGAGATGCGTACTCCGTTTAATGCAATAGTCGGTTTTTTGAGTATTCTGGCCACGGGAGTGTCCGAGGAAGAACGGGTGGAGTATCTCAATATTATAGAACGGAATAATGAACTGCTGTTGCAGCTCATCAATGACATTCTGGATTTGTCGAAGATAGAAGCCAGCACATTGGAATATCTCTATACCAATGTGGATATCAATAAAATGGTGTTCGAGATAGAGCAGGCCACAAGTATTAGGCTGACCAATAAAGACGTGCGTATGGCCACGGTTACGCTATTGCCCGGTTTGCTGCTGTATACCAACCTGCGCAGAATTATGTAGGTATTTAATGACTTCATCAGCAATGCGTTGAAGTTTACTGCTGCCGGTAGCATTACTGTTGCTTACGGGATGCCCGAAAATGGGTATATCCTTTTTTATGTTACTGATACCGGGACGGGGATATCATCTTATAATGCGCAGGGGATTTTTAATCGCTTTGTAAACTGGCTTCCTTTAAGCAGGGTATCGGACTGGGAGTGGCCATTTCGCAAAACATTGCGAGGGAACTGAAAGAGGAGATAGGGGGACGCAGTTAGGCACGGGCTCCACTTTCTGGTTCACGTTGCCTTTTTATAAGATGGGCGCACACCGTTCTATCTTTCCTTGATGCGGTAAGCTCAATCCAATGAAGGGACATCGATTGTCTGGCTTTCCTCGTTCCAGTTGTCAATGGTGAATTCTCCGGATGATTCTTCGGAAAAGATGTCTCCCAGAGTAAGGGTCAGAGTCAGTTTGGAGTTTGCTTTCAAAGGTTCGTTCAATGTTTGTTTGAAACTTTTTACGTTTCCGTTTTTCAGTATGATGTTCATCTGGAATTCTGATTTCCCGAAAGAAGGGAAAAGCATGACGGTGGCATTGCTCATTTGCGTACCGTCGATGGAACGGACTAGAGGGAAGGCTACTGTGCGCGGGCTTCCCTGAGGAACGGCAGTGTAGAAATTTAGTTCTCCGGCAATATTAGTGATACGCACCACCATGCTGTCGATGCTCGAACTGAGGATGCCGTTATTCTTGTCCTTGATGATTACCTTCAGTCCGGTCACTACCCGTTTAAGGGATGCTTTCAGGTTTTCACTTCCGACGTTGGCAGGTTGGACGGTATGTACCAAGTCGAATACCGGATAATAGGTTGTGTCCGCTTCCATTTTGAATAAGGAAAAGTGTTGCTGGGACATGTCTTCGCCTAAGATGTAGGCCGGGTCCCTCATAAGAGGATGTGCATAAATCGGCTCCTCGTATTTAGGGGTTCCCCAGTAAATCATGTTATAGGGACCTGCGGGTAAGGATAATTCCCGATTGACGCCATCGTTATAGAAAGTTCCGTCTTTAACTTGGTAGTAACCGTAAAAAGGTGTCAGCTTTCGGTTTACATAGTTCCCATAATAAATAGAGGTGCCCGCTTTACAGGGCATGATGGTCAGTATGCCGGTCAGCGGGCTTTGTCCGCTTTCTGTGGACACGTCCATCAAGAGTCGTGGTGATACCAACTCACTGCTTTTTTCTATCTGGGGCGGATTGTCATTGGTGCAGCTTGCCACGATTGCGGCAAGTACTGCAAATACTACTAATTTTTTCATTATCTGTTAAGTTTTAGGTTGTACTTTCCTGAGAACGTTTTTAGAAAGAAATGGTTCTTTGTATTCCGGAGAAAGTATATTGGGGATGGAAAAGTGAGATGAAATCAATTCCAGCATTGAGGGGGATGGGAAGAATCTCCCCCCCCCCCCCCTCTTTAAAAGGTTTAGAGAAGGGATGGAAAACAAATTATACCTTTTTTAGTAACATTTTAGAAGCCTTGATTAACGAAATCATATACTTTTCGTAACAATTTCTCGACACTCTTTCCTTGTTCCTCCATACTTTTGTGTCCAGGTTCTTTGCATTGACAAAGAGCGTTATAAAATCTTTGATATTAACTATTAAACAATGTACAATGAGAAAAACATTCTTGGAAAAGTGCATAAATTTGCATTTGTGCCGCATTGCATGGGTACTGTTGCTATTGGTACCTGCAATCAGTAGCCTTCAGGCTAATCCTTCTCAAAACAAGGCCGTTACAGGAGTTGTGACATCGGCTACGGACAATGAACCGTTGATCGGTGTCAGTGTGCAGGTGAAAGAAACTGCTACAGGTGGTATTACCGATATTGACGGTAAATTCTCTGTGAATGCAGAACAAGGGCAGACGCTGATTTTTTCGTATATCGGTTATCAAACCCAGGAAATTCAGGTTGGTGCTTCATCCGTTATCAACGTGGTTCTGAAAGAAGATACGGAAATGCTAGATGAAGTAGTAGTAGTAGGTTACGGTGTCCAAAAGAAGAAACTGGTAACTGGTGCTACGGTTCAGGTAAAAGGTGATAACATCGCCAAACTAAATACAAACAACCCGTTGCAGGCTATGCAGGGACAAACTCCGGGTGTGAATATCACTTCAACTTCAGGACAACCAGGTGCTGATATGAAGGTGACCATTCGTGGTTTGGGAACTGTAGGTAATTCTTCTCCTCTTTATTTGATTGATGGTGTAGGTGGCGATATCTCCACGCTAAATCCTGCCGATATCGAGAGTATTGACATCCTGAAAGATGCTGCCTCTGCAGCTATTTATGGTGCGCAGGCGGCCAATGGTGTAGTGTTGATTACTACAAAATCGGGTAAGGAAGGTAAGGCTGTAGTTTCATTGGATGCTTATTATGGTATTCAGAATGTGGCACGTAAAGCAAATATGCTGAATGCGGAACAGTATATGGCCATCATGGATGAACAAGCATTGAATAGTGGCAATGCCGCTTATGATTGGAACAGCTTCAAGTCAATTCGCGATGCTAATGGTAACATATATGACACGGATTGGATTGATGCTATGCTCAAGGATGATGCCAAGACGCAAAGTTATACATTAGGTGTGACAGGGGGAACTGCCACTTCTACGTATGCACTTTCTTTAGGTTATATGCAGCAAGAAGGTATTGTTGGTGGTGCTGACGTATCCAATTACGAACGTTATAACTTCCGTATCAACTCCGACCACCAGGTCATCAAAAACCTTTTGAAGGTGGGTGAACAAGTGAGTTTCGTATATAAGAAAAATAATGGTACAAATGTAGGTGACTTGTATAACAATACGTTGCGCAGCGCATTTGCCACTTCCCCGCTGAGTCCTATATATAGTGATAATAATCTGTATGATAGTCCTTACAATGACACTAGTAGTAGCGATTGGCACAATTCTGATGGTAACCCTTATGGTTCCATGATGACCAACACTAATAATGAGAACAAGGCTGCCACTTTCGCCGGTAATGTATATGCGGAGTTGACTCCGATTAAGAATTTGAAGATACGTACTGTATTCGGTGCTACTTATGGTTCCAGTGAGTATCGCAGTTATACTCCCCTTTATCAGTTTGACATCTATACTAAGAATACGGAGAATACAAAAGTAAACCAGAACATGACTCATGGTTTGACGATGGTTTGGACAAATACTGCACAGTATGATTGGACCTTGGGTGAACATTCCTTCAATGCCTTGATTGGTATGGAATCCAGCCGCTATGAAGGCACTTATGTAGGGGCGAGAAATGGTATCCTGAAAGAAGGATTTGATGATTGGGACCACGCTTTTGTCAGCAACGGGTCAGCCACTACTCCCGAGCAGGGATTGGGTGCAGATGGTAAACCGAATGATGAAACACGTACCGTTTCCTACTTTGCCCGTTTGGGATGGAATTGGAAAGAGACTTATATGATTAATGCTACTGTGCGTGCCGATGGTTCTTCCAAATTTGCCAGTGGTCATCGCTTTGGCTACTTCCCTTCTGTATCGGCAGGTTGGACACTGACGAACGAGGCATTTATGGAAAGTACCCGCGAGTGGCTCGACTTCCTGAAACTCCGTGTCAGCTGGGGACAAGTAGGTAATCAGAATATTGATAACTACCAATATACAGCTCCTATCAAGAGCTCTACTACCAATTACTTGTTTGGTACGGGCCTTGGCTCTGCCAATCATGTCTGGGGTGCTTATCCTAGCCGTCTAGCCAACGAGAATGTGAAATGGGAAACTTCCGAGCAATATAATATCGGTATCGATGCCCGTTTCCTCAATGGATGCTTGGGTATGAATGCAGATTTTTATATAAAGACAACCAAAGATTGGCTGGTACAGGCTCCTATCCTTGCCACTGCCGGTACAGGTGCTCCTTACATCAACGGTGGTGATGTAAAGAATACCGGTATTGAACTGGCGCTGACTTGGAATGATGAAATAGGTAAGGATTTCCACTACAACATTGGTGTCAATGGTACTTACAATAAAAATAAGGTAGGAAATATTCCTACTGAAGATGGCATTATTCATGGTAATACAAACCAGCTGTATGACAACTCTCCTGAGTTCTATCGCGCTTCCAACGGCCATGCCATCGGTTACTTTTGGGGGTATAAAACTGCCGGTATCTTCCAGAACCAGCAAGAGATTGACGACTGGATTGCTGCCAAGAACGGTGTGTTGCAAAGTGATGTGAAGCCGGGTGATGTGAAGTTTGTAGATGTAGACCATAACGGAATTATCGATGACAACGACAAGGTGGACTTAGGTAATGGTATGCCGGACTTTACTTATGGTTTCAATTTGGGCTTCGACTATAAAGGTTTTGACTTCTCGCTGAATGCTAATGGTTCTGTAGGTAATAAGATTGTGCAGAGCTATCGTAACCACACTAATAAGAAATCAAATTATACAACTGCTATCCTCAACCGTTGGACCGGAGAAGGTACAAGTAACCGTATACCGCGTGTGACTGATACTAACGTCAACTGGCAATTCTCTGACCTTTATATTCAGGATGGTGACTTCCTGCGTATTAGTGCCATTACGCTGGGTTATGATTTCTCCCGTCTTTGGAAGGGCAAAGCTATTTCGCAGTGTCGTGCCTATATACAAGTACAGAATGCACTTACTTTCACCAAATATGATGGTATGGATCCTGAAATAGGTTTTGGTCCGGAAGACAGCAATAAAAAGAGTTGGGTATCGGGTATTGACTACGGTTATTATCCTCGTCCGCGTACTGTGCTTTTCGGCGTTAATCTTAAGTTTTAATAGAAAAGAGTTCTTATGACTCATAAACCCAAAAACAAGAAAGAAATGATGAAATTCAAATTAAATATACTGGCTTTGGCATTGTTCGGCTTTGGGCTGGCATCCTGCACAAACAGCTTCTTGGATGTGGAATCGAAGACGGAATCTTCCACCGGAAACTATTACAAGACAGAAAGTGACGCTTATCGCGCTTTGGTAGGCTGTTATGACGGATGGCAATGTACTACATCTAATAAGGGAGTAGGTTTTTATCTGGCTTCAGAGATGATGTCGGATGAGTGTTTTGGTGCTACCGGTGTTGCTGATGGACGTAATTATCAAGTAATCGATCGTTTTGATCAGGCACAGTCTACATCTGATTTGAACATATACGAAACAGATTGGAAAAATTATTATGCCGCTGTTTATCGTTGTAACGAGTTGATTTCCCGTGCAGATGACATTAACTGGACGAGTGAAGCAACAAGAGGCACTTATATAGGAGAGGCACGTGCTATCCGTGCACTTTGTTATTTTGATATGGTTCGTCTATGGGAAAATATCCCTTTGTTGGATATTCCTACTACTGATAATATTTTGCAAGCAAATCCGGATGATGTTTACCAGCTCATTATCAGTGATTTGAAATATGCTGCCGAGAATATTCCGGCCAATGCCTATCCGAAAGCACAAGCTGCATCTAACGACGGACATATTACGAAGTATGCTGCTGAGGCTCTTCTGGCACGTGTTTATCTGTTCTATTCCGGTTATTATGGTAAAGAACCTGCTGGGCTTACTAGAGCTGAAGCTTTAGCAGGAGTGGAAGATGTGATTGCTTCCGGGGAATTTGGTTTGATAGATGAGTTCAAGAATCTTTGGCCTGCTGCTTCCGTGACTTGGACAACTAATAATGATGGTAGCCATACCAAGACAAATACGTATGCAGGGCGTGGCAATGTAGAGACAGTACTGGCTCAAAAATTCAACTATACATCAGACTATAATGGTAATGCTGATGGTAATGCTTGGCAGGTGATGATTGCACTCCGTAATTTGATTGCGGTGCCTTATGGACAAGGCTGGGGAGGCTGTACAGTCAATCCGAAATTGGTGAATAGTTTTCAATCTGGTGACACTCGCAGTACGGCGTCCATTATTGACTGCGAGGCTGAGGGCCTTGTAGATCACGATAATTTCTCGTTGCTCTATAATGACCAACGTGAGTATACGGGTTATGCTATCAAAAAGTATTCGCCACTTGCTATTTGGCAACAAGCTGAAGATGGTACTTGGAGTGAAATAAATGAAGTAATGGGAAAGGACATAGGTGCAGGCGAGTATCAACTTAGTCCATATCAGGATTTCATTGTAGTTCGTTATTCGGATGTATTACTGATGGCTGCAGAGCTCGGTAGTCCTAATGCCCAGAGTTATTTGGATGCAGTGCGTGATCGCGCTTTTGGTGGTGATACCAGCAAGCGCGTGACAGCAACAAAGGAGAACATCCTGAAAGAACGCATGTACGAGTTTGCTTTTGAAGGGTTGCGTTACTGGGATCTGCTTCGTCAGGGTGTGGAAGTTGCTGCTTCCGAAATTGCCGAAACTCGTACTGTGCTCAGTGGTGGCGTGGAAGACGTAGTGACTATACAGAGTAGTAAGGTTGTATCAACAAGAGGTTTGTGCCAAATACCTTATAACCAGATAAACCTTTCAAACGGTGTGCTGAAACAGAATGCCGGTTGGTAAATGGATGTATAACAAATAAAAAAATCTAAGGTATGAAATTAAACTATTATATCTATTCGCTTATAGCAAGTGTGATGCTAATATTCAGCGCTTGTTCCCCCGATGAATATGATCTGGGTGACAAAGGAGTGACATCTGATGATCTTGTGGAGGGTATTGCCTATACGATTACTCATGACTCGAAGAATCCGAACATTGTTTATTTGGAAAGTAAGTTAGGTGCCAATTACACTGCTTTGTGGGAGCATCCCCAAGGACGCAGCCAAGAACAGAAAGTGACACTAAAGATGCCTTTTGAAGGTACTTATACTGTGAAATTTGGTGTAGAGACACGGGGTGGTGTTATTTACGGTGAACCTACAACTTTTGATATCAGTACTTTTTGTGCGGACTTTGTAAACGATGAATTGTGGTCATTCCTTACCGGAGGTGTAGACAGTGAGAAAGTTTGGATATTTGACGATGGTTCCTATGGCTATGCGGCAGGTGAGATGACTTATGCTGACCCTTCAAAAACTACTGAATGGAATAATTGGGAAGCTAACTGGGATCCGGGCAAGGGACATACTGGTGATGATGCTATTTGGGCAAGTACAATGACCTTTGACTTGAAAGGTGGAGCTAATGTAAATGTACATTCCGAGTCGGTTTCAGGTACTACGGACAGTAAAGGAACCTTTATGCTGAACACAGAGAACCATACCATCACTTTCACAGATTGTGATTTACTACACACTCCTGGCTGGACTGATAGAAGTACAAACTGGAGAAAAGACCTGAAGATACTGGAACTGGATGAAAACCATCTGCGTGTGGCTGTCATGCGTGATAATAGTGAGGGTGCTTGGTGGTTGATATGGAACTTTGTCTCTAAAGAGTTTGCTGACAACTATGTACCCGAGGATCAGCCTGATCCGGAGCCCACATTGCCCGACGGATGGAAAGATGCTGTATCTCAAACAGTAAGTACCACTATTCAGTGGAATATGTCTGCTGATGTTCCTTTTGACTGGGCAAATCTGGATGGTAGTTTGATGAATAACTTTACAGCAGGCAATTATCCTGACTGGGCAACTCCAGTAGCAGACCTTGATAAACTCTCTCTGACTATGGATTCAAAGGCTATGACCTATGAATTCTCCATGCCCGACGGAACAACTGTAAGTGGTACATATACACTGGATGAAAAAGGTATTTATTCTTTTGAAAGCGGTGTGCCTTCTTATCATATCGGTGGTGGAGACATCATGTTCTTTGCCAATTCTGATAACCAGCTCCGTATTCTTCGCCTGGAGACTATGGCAGGAAATGTGACAAGTATGTGGTTGGGAGTACGTAATGGTGATAAGGAGGAATATGTTGCCTATCATTTTATTCCCAATACAACAGGAGGCTCTTCTACTCCCGAACCCAAGGTGGTGGTAGTAGATAACAGTAAGCTGGTGTTCGGACATCTCGAAGGAGAGAAGAATAACTTCCGTATTGAAATCTACAATGATTTTGGTAGTACTAAAAATGATAGTCCGGTAGACCTTTCTGCTCTGACGTTTGATTATTCTATGAAGCTGACTTTCAGTATCAGCGGATTGAGTGGAGATGCACTGACAAAAGAGTATAATGCAGGGTTGATGTACACTGCTCCTGGATGGTGGCCTTCTTACAGTGGTGAGTCCGATGTTAAAATTAAAGGAGATGGTACTTATACTATTACTTATAAGCCGGAAGCAGCCATTAATGGTGCAATCGTATTTGTGATTGATATCTTTGATATCTTCAGTGATATTGCCGAACCGGATGCTGTAAAGATAACAATAGATAACTTGGAGATTTTGTAATCTCCTATGGTGGACGATGCTTTCGTGGCGTCTGTTGTAATAGGTATAAAAGGAAAGGCTACCCGTGAAGGGTAGCCTTTCCTTTTAAATGGAGGATTATTGATCAGTTCAATTTCTGAAAAACGGGTATATGCTTATTTCTCGTAGTCGAAATATTCAAAATCTGCGTACGCCTCTGATCCAGTCGAGCCGGAAGCTGCATATAGGCCCAGCGTGATTCCCGTAAAGTCACCTGGGGTTTCGGTACTGATATAGCAGGCATTCATGCGTCCCATCTCCTTGAAATTCTTTCCGTCCGTAGCATATTCAAAGGAATATATGTCTTTGTCGCCTTTTACACGGAGTTGCACTTTACCTTGAGGCAAAATCACCTCCTTTTCTATATGGGTCATTGCTCCGAGACGGTAGCGTAATACTACAGCTTGTTTCCCGTCTTCCTGCTGTTTGACGAAAAGGTCATAGTGTGCAGGTTTAAACATATAGACCGTCAATCCGGTTTCATCTCCTGCAGAGGCTTTCTGTAGCCGCATGGAAGTAGTAGCGGTAAAATCGATATGTTCTTGTCGGCGGCCGACGAAGATGGGGCTTTCCTTGCTGTTATCCAAATTGACGGGAGTCGCTTTCAGCCGTAACTTGCCGGATGAGAAAGTGTAGTGTTCCGGATGTGCACCCATTCGGCTCCTAATTTACCATCTTTGAATTCTGTGCGGGTAGGTTTTTCTGCAAACGTTTGTTGCGGCAGGGTGGGAACATCCATTTGCAGGGCAATGGTCCCGTCTCCATTCACTTCAGGCCAGGCGTTGGTGGCCCAGCGCACGGGAGCGAGGAAGGTTTTGCGTCCTAATAGATGGTGGGAACCCGTTTGCGGGCGGAATGCCAAGTAGACCATCCACCAGCTTCCGTCGGGAGCCTGAACAAGGTCAGCATGCCCGGTGCCTTGAATGGGGCTGTTCTGGGCGTTTTTGTTAATGTGTGTCAGAATCGGGTTGGTGGGGGTGCTTTCGTATGGGCCGTCTATCGTGCGGCTGCGGGCAATCGTCACCTTATGTCCATATTCCGTACCGCCTTCAGAAATCAGCAGATAGTACCAGCCGTCTTTCTTATAGATATGCGGACCCTCCGGACGGCGTCCTCCCGTACCGTTCCAGATGTGCTTGGATTTACTGAGCTGTTCGCCGGTCATCGGGTTGATTTCGCATAGAAAGATACCTATGTCGGGGTTGTTGACCAGATAACATTTACCGTCTTCGAAATAGAGGGAGGGGTCAATGCCACCTTGTTTCAGCCAGATAGGATCAGACCATTCACCAAGCGGGGCGGTGGTATGGACGATGAAGTTGCCTTTGTCCGATACATTGGTGGTAATCATGTAGAATGTTCCGTTGTTGTAGCGGATGGTTGGCGCATAGATACCTCCCTACTGTTGACCAAGTAGAAGTCATCGCCTACGCGGCAAACGCTTGAGTCGGGATGGTAGCCCGGAATAACCGGATTTTGATATCCCTGCTTGTCTTGTGAATTCCAGGATGGACAAACAGGCTAAGCCTGATGTCAGCTATTGATTACTTTCTGACCCTATTCGGTAACAAATCATACTGTTTGGCATAACATGCTGTTTGGCTATTTCTCACTTTTTCCGCTACTTTTGCTATTACTTTTAACCATTATTTAATACCTAAAAACAACATGAAGAATATTATTAAAAGATTCCAGATTAGCTTGGTGCTATTGGCACTTTTCCTCTCTTCTTTTGTGAGTGCGTGCTCCAGTGATGACGAAACAGTGACTCCGGAAATTACTATTCCTGAAAAAATTCTGATGAATGGAATGACTTTCTCCAAGGTCGGAGGAACAAGTACATTGAACATCAAATCGAATGTTGCGCTGGAAGTAACCAGCAGTGCGCCGGATTGGTGTAAAGTCACTGCCGAGAACTCCACATCGAGCACTATCCTTAAATATGCGGTTACAACTGAAGCCAATACGGAACCAAGTGACCGGGAAGCAAATGTGATGGTGAAGTCCGGAGATAGTGAGGTTGGCCATTTTATTGTGAAACAGACGGCTGCGGATGGACTGGTAGTTGAGTCGACTACTTTCCCGGAAAAGGTACCGGCTGAAGGAGGCAATTATATTGTGACACTGATAACAAACGGTGATGTACAAGTGGCGGTCGATAGTGATTGGATAAAAGAGGTCAGTACACGTGCTGCAATGTCAGAAGCTGTTAAGAGTTTTATCGTTTCAGTTAATTATGGAACTGCTCGTTCGGGACTTATCACTTTGACTTTAGGAACTTTGACAGAGACGGTTGTTGTCAGTCAAATGGCCGGTCAACTGCCTGATGAGGGTATGGAAAGTGATGCAATGACATTGGCGGCAAAGATGTATGCAGGCTGGAATCTCGGAAATACGCTGGAAGCTATTGGAGGTGAAACTGCATGGGGAAACCCGAAGGTTACGGCGGAACTTATCAAGAGTGTGAAAGAGCTTGGTTTCAATGCGGTACGCATACCTTGTTCCTGGGATCAGTATATAGAAGACGGAGGGACATACAAGGTAAAAGATGAATGGCTGAACCGTGTTTATGAAGTGGTAGGCTATTGTGTATCCAATGATATGTATGCCATTGTAAATATCCACTGGGATGGCGGTTGGCTTGAAAACAATTGTACTGCCGACAAGCAGGAAGCTAATAACAAGAAGCAAAAAGCTTTATGGACTCAGATAGCGAATAAATTAAATGTTTATGATGAGCATTTGCTTTTTGCCGGATGTAACGAACCCAATGTGGAAAATACTGCCCAAATGGCTGTATTGAAATCTTATGAGCAGACTTTTATTGATGCTGTGCGTGCTACGGGAGGTAACAATGCTGTGCGCAATCTTATTGTACAAGGACCGTCTACAGATATCGGCAAGACCGACAATCTCTTTGGCGACATGCCTACTGATGTGGTGAAGGACCGTCTAATGGTCGAGGTACATTACTATACCCCTTGGACATTCTGTGGTTTGGAGAAGGATGAAGATTGGGGGAGGATGGCCTACTTTTGGGGAGACTATAAAGTCGAAGGTTCCAACCGTAATGCTACTTTTGGTGATATGACTGAGATGAGTGGATTATTTGCTAAAATGAAATCTCAGTTTGTGGACAAAGGAATTCCCGTTATCCTTGGCGAGTATGGTGCAATGGTGCGTACTGGACTTGGAGAAAATCAAGAGGCTCATAATAAATCTCGCGAACAATTTAATGAGGTAGTAACTCGTGAAGCGAAAAATCATGGTATGGTTCCGTTTTTTTGGGATGGTGGTACGTTCGCTATGATTAAGCGTGCTGATGGAACGATAGGTGATAAATATACCTATGATGGCATTATGAGAGGTGCTAAAGAGGGTAAGTATCCATTTTGATAGAATATAGAACAGTTTTCTAAGTTTCATATAGATAGTTTTTATTAGGTTACAAAATTGTTAATATAGTTTTTTTTTGATTGGTTATGGAGAAGTCTGTCCGTGAGGAATGTACTTCTCCTTCTTTTTTCTGCCCATGAAACAAATGAGGGGGATAAAATGATAAAAAAAGACGGGCTTTTCTTGTTTTTTTATCGGCTTTTTGCTTCATTTGCAATAAAATATGTGTTCCTTATCTCCGATAGAATGAAAAGATTGCTATTACTTGTCTTATGGGTTTGGGTAGCTTGCTTCACTGCCGCTTCGCACAACTACATGTTTAAACATTTGGAAGTAAAAGACGGGCTTTCCAATAACCAGGTTAATGCCATTTATAAAGATTCACATGGATTCATGTGGTTTGGCACAGCTTCCGGGCTGAACCGTTATGACGGCTATGATACCAGGATATACCGCAGCCTGAAGGATGACGGCAATTCGCTGCCGGATAGTTATATTGAGGACATTCAGGAAGATGCTACTGGAAATTTGTGGGTACGTACAGGAGCGGGATATGCCATTTATAACTCTGTATCCGATATTTTCGACCGCAATGTGGAGGGCTGGATGTGGCATATTGGGATAAGTGGGAATCCTTCCACTGTGTATATTGATAGCGAAAAGATTTTCTGGATTTATGTGGCGGGTAAAGGTATTTACTGTTATAAGCCGGGACAAGAGAATGCGGTGATGGTGGCTGGTACTGATACCTTGTTGACAGAGATGAACATAACAGACATGACGGAATGTAGTGAGGGAATCTTGTTGGCTTTCGGCAATGGAGTTCTGGCTTGTCTGGATAGGGAGAAGTTGAATGTAAAATGGACTTTCGACGGTATTGCCAGTCAATGGGGGAAAAATCAATCAGAAACTTTCACTTTGTTCGTTGACAGTCATGAACGTGTCTGGATGTATAGCGTTGAAGGAATGTGGGTTTACCATCTGCCGAAGAAAAGCTGGGAGGTGCGTTCTGTCAGGAGCGATCGCTCTAACATGGTACGGGCCATTTCGCAGGATAAGTATGGAAACATTTGGATTGGTAGAGACCAGGATGGAATTGAAGTGATAGGTCTGGATGGAGAGAGCGTGCGATTGATGAATGACCCTAATAATGAGCGTACGATTTCCAACAATACGGTGACTGTTCTCTATGAAGATAATGTTGGTACCATGTGGGTGGGCACTTATAAGAAAGGTGTTTCATTTTACAATGAAAGTAGCTTCAAGTTTGGCATTGTCGATTTGGGTGACATTAATTGTGTGGAGGACGGACAAGGGGATATTGTGTGGTTGGGGACCAATGACCGTGGACTGGTGCGCTGGAATATGGTGACGGATGAACGGAAAACCTTTTCGCATACGGCAGATCCCCGTTCCATTTCAAGCGATGTGATTGTCTGTCTTCTTCAGGGTCGTGACGGCCGGTTGTGGGCAGGAACTTTTTGGGGCGGACTGAATTGTTATGACGGTAATCGCTTTATCCATTACCGTGCCAACAAGGATGACAAGAACTCACTGGCTTATGACAATGTATGGGCACTGGCCGAAGACGCTGACCGGAATATCTGGGTGGGGACTTTGGGGCAGGGATTGCAATGCCTGGACCCTAAAACGGGAATTTTTACAACCTATTCTACTGGGAATTCCAATCTGGTGTCGGATTATATCTCATCCCTTTGTGTAGGGCGCAACAATACATTATATATTGGAACTGCAGCAGGCATAGCTGTCATGGATTTGTCCACCAGGAAAATTGCGAACTTTACCGGTACAAAGTCCGGTAAGACCACTCTCTCAAATTTGGTCATCAATCAGGTGTATGAAGACAGTAGAGGACTGCTTTGGCTGGCTACACGCGAGGGACTTAATGTATACGATCCGCAACGGGATGAAATACATGAAGTCCCCATAAAATCCGATTTCTCGAAACTACTGATATTAGGTATCACGGAAGATGATAATAAAGGAATGTGGGTCAGTACGGGAGGGGAGCTGATAAATGTGGTTCTGCTGTCGGACAATAAGACGGGACAGATTTCTTTTCGTTGTTATACTTATAACGATAAGGACGGGTTGCAGACTTGTGATTTTAATCAGCGTTCTCTTAAACGCCTGCATACGGGTGAAATCGTAGTAGGAGGACTGTATGGACTGAACCGTTTCAGACCTGATAACATAAAGTACAACCGTACACTACCTAAAGTAATGTTTACCGGATTTCAACTGTTCAATGAGGATGTAAAGGTGAACGAAGAGTATGCAGGCCATGTGATATTGAAGGAGGCGCTGAATGAAACGAAGGAAGTGGTGCTGACTTATAAGCAGAACGTATTTACGGTGTTTTTCGCTTCGGACAATTATGTGTTACCGGAAAAGACGAGGTATCTTTATAAGTTGGAGGGATTCAATGAGGACTGGTTGACGAGCATGTCCGATATGCACCGTGTGACCTATACGAATCTGGCTCCCGGTACGTATGAGCTGAAAGTAAAGGCTACGAATAGCGACGGATATGCAGGTACTGAAGAGGCTTGCTTGAAGATAGTGATTCTTCCGCCTTTTTGGATGACTCCATGGGCATACACTTGTTATGTGCTGTTATTGCTCGGTAGTTTGTTTCTGGCTTTCTATACGGTGCAGCGTAGGGAGCGTAACAAATTCAAGATACGCCAGATGGAGCGGGATGCCAAAAAGAACGAGGAAGTTAACCAGATGAAATTCCGTTTCTTCACGAATGTCAGCCATGAATTGCGCACTCCGTTGACGCTGATTATCTCGCCGTTGGAGAGTATGATGAAGGAGACGGCAGATGAAAAATGGCAAGACAAACTGGGTATGATTCACCGCAATGCATTGCGTCTGCTGAATTTGGTGAACCAGCTGCTTGATTTCCGTAAGAATGAGATGGCGGGTTTGCACCTTACTCTTTCCGAAGGAGACATTGTGGCGTATGTACGTAATATCTGTAGCTCTTTTCTGATGCTTTCGGAAAAAAAACATGTGCACCTTACTTTCTTTTCGGCGGTGGAATGGCTGAATATGTCCTTTGACGAAGACAAGGTGGGCAAGATTGTGATGAACCTTCTGTCCAATGCCTTTAAGTTTACTCCTAATGGCGGGAGGGTGGATGTTTCGTTGGAAGTGCTGAAGGGCTCTCCGGAAACTCTGGAAATCAAAGTATCCGATACGGGGATAGGAGTCAAGGATGAAGACAAGGAAAGGATATTCGAACGGTTCTATCAAGCGGAGCACGAAGGGGAGGATAATCATTCCACCGGAAGCGGTATCGGGCTAAGCTTGGTGCGTGACTTTGTGACGCTCCATGGTGGTGCTGTGCGTGTGTTCGACAATGTGGGTTCGGGCAGCGTATTTGTAGTGGATATTCCTATCAAGCATTCGGTGGTGAATGTTGCTACGCCTTTGTCGGAAGAAGCGGCCGAAGAAGATGCGGTTGCGCTGGAAGTGATTGGGGGGACAAATCGGGAAAAGGAAGAATCGGCCGGAGAAAAGAAGAAGCCCTTGGTGCTTATTGTGGATGATAACGAAGATTTTGTTGCCTTCATGAAAGACAGCTTGAGTCTTTATTTCTCCATTCAAGTAGCTGCCAACGGACAAGAAGCATGGAATGTCATCCCGGAGCTGAAGCCCGACCTTATTGTCAGTGACTTGATGATGCCCGTAATGGATGGCAACGAACTTTGCCGCAGGGTAAAGACGGACAAGCATACGGAGAATATACCTTTTGTGTTGCTGACTGCCAAACAGTCGGTAGAGAATAAAGTAGAGGGCTTGACTATCGGTGCGGATGATTATGTGACGAAGCCGTTTAATATGGAAGTGCTGATATTGCGTATGCGAAAGCTGATAGACCTTAGCGGTAAGAATAGGCTGCGTACAAAGATTGACCCCGAACCAAGTGAAATAGCCATTACTTCGTTGGATGAAAAGCTGGTGGAAAATGCTATCAAATATGTGGAAGCGAATATTGCACGTAGTGATTTGTCCGTAGAGGAGCTGAGCCATGAGTTGGGTATGAGCCGGGTACATCTTTACAAGAAACTCTTGCAGATAACCGGTAAGACACCCATTGAATTTATCCGTGTCATCCGTCTGAAAAGAGCGGCGCAGATGCTGCGCGAGAGTCAGCAAAATGTATCGGAGATAGCGTATCAGTTGGGCTTTAACAACCCCAAGTATTTCAGCAAATATTTCAAGGATGAATTCGGTGTTTTGCCCTCTGTTTATCAGGAAAGAGAGGGTAAATAACAAAAGATACCCCTTACGGAAACATATTGTCTTTTAGGGTAATCAAAAGCGCCCTTGTGTTTCAACATCGGGGGGACCCGTTTTTGAAGGAAACTTTCTATTTTTACATCGGAGAAAATTCACTTTAAAAACAGTAATATGAAATTGAAAAACACTTCAGTTTATTTGCTTGCCGGATGGATGCTCGCCGCATGTTCCGGAGGCGGATTCCAAAAGACCGAGAACGGTGTTGTTGTGGAAGTCAAGCAGCAGCAACCGACGGATGTGCGTAAAGTAAGATTAGAAGTAATGGGCGAGAAGCTCATTCATGTATCGGCTACTCCTGAGAAGGAATTTTCAAAGGAGCAGAGTCTCATTGTGATCCCTCAACAGAATAAGACCGACTTTAAGGTCGAAGAGCAGGGCGATGAAGTGACTGTCAAGACATCGGAATTATGTGCCATTGTGTCCAAGACAACGGGTGAGGTACGTTTCACGGATGCTGACGGCAAGCAGATTCTGGCTGAAGACTCTGACGGGCGGACCTTTACTCCGGTGGAAGTGGAAGGTACGAAAGGATATACAGTACGTCAAGTATTCCAGTCGGCAGGCAATGATGAGGCTTTCTATGGCTTGGGCCAGCACCAGGCGGATGAGTTCAACTATAAAGGTAAGAATGAGGAACTGTTCCAGTATAATACAAAGGTGTCTGTACCCTTCATTGTGTCTAATAAGAACTACGGTGTGCTTTGGGACAGCTATTCGCTCTGCCGTTTCGGTGACCCGCGCGATTACTCACAGCTGGGTGATGTCTTCAAACTTTATGATAAAGAGGGCAAGGAAGGTGCTTTGACCGGTACATATATTCCGGGCAAGAAAGACGTGGAAACCCTTGTACGTCGTGAGGATTCTCTTTATTTTGAACATCTGGACCGTGCCGCACATCTGAGTAAGGTGATTAATTTGCCTGAGGAGTTCCCGTTCGGAGGGTCCGACGTAGTTTATGAGGGAGAAATAGAACCGGCAGAAAGCGGCTTGTTCCGCTTCATCCTTTACTATGCAGGCTACATGAAAGTATATATTGATAATGAGTTGGTGGTTCCCGAACGTTGGCGTACGGCTTGGAATCCTAATAGCTATAAGTTTGCTGTCAATCTGGAAGCGGGCAAGCGCGTTCCGTTGAAGATAGAATGGAAGCCTGACGCCGGAATTTCTTACTGCGGTCTGCGGGCATTGAGTCCGGTGGCTGATGAAGAACAGAACAAACTCTCCTGGTGGGGTGAAATGCAGAATGAAATAGACTACTATTTCGTTTATGGTGATGATATGGACGATGTGATTAGCGGCTACCGTACATTGACAGGTAAATCCCAGATTATGCCGAAATGGGCGATGGGTTACTGGCAGAGCCGTGAGAAGTACAATACGCGTGAGGAGGTTCTCTCCACCTTGAAGGAATTCCGTGAACGTCAGATTCCTATCGACAATATCGTAATCGACTGGCTGCATTGGAAGCAGGATTCTTGGGGAAGCCATGAGTTCGACCCCGAACGTTTCCCCGATCCGAAAGGAATGGTCGACTCCATCCACGCCATGAATGGACGTTTGATGATTTCCGTATGGCCCAAGTTCTATGCTACGACCGAACACTTCAAGGAATTTGACGAAAAAGGCTGGATATACCAGCAGGCTATTAAAGACAGTATTAAAGACTGGGTAGGTCCCGGCTATCTGGGCTCTTTCTATGACGCATACGATGCCGATGCACGCAAGCTCTTCTGGAAGCAGATGCAAGACCATTACTATCCTCTCGGCATAGATGCCTGGTGGATGGATGCCAGCGAACCGAACATACGCGACTGTACGGATTTGCAATACCGCAAGGACCTTTGCGGTCCGACAGCACTCGGCCCCTCTGCCAAGTTCTTCAATGCATACGCGCTGATGAATGCCGAAGCTATCTATGACGGACAGCGCGGCGTGGAACCGGATAAACGCGTCTTCTTGTTAACACGTTCCGGCTTTGCAGGATTGCAACGCTATTCTACTGCCACCTGGAGTGGTGACATCGCTACCCGTTGGGAAGATATGAAAGCACAAATCTCTGCCGGCCTGAACTTTGCTGTCAGCGGTATCCCTTATTGGACTATGGACATCGGCGGATTCTGTGTAGAGAACCGTTATGTGGCTGGTCAGATGGAATTCAACAAGACTGGACGTGAAAATGCTGATTATAAGGAATGGAGAGAGTTGAATACCCGTTGGTATCAGTTCGGCGCTTTCTGCCCGTTGTTCCGTGCACACGGCCAGTATCCGTACCGTGAGGTTTGGAATATCGCTCCGGCAGGACATCCGTGCTACAACTCCATCGTTTATTATACGAAGTTGCGTTACAACATGATGCCGTATATCTATTCTTTGGCAGGTATGACTTATTTCAATGATTATACCATCATGCGTCCGCTCGTAATGGACTTCACAGCTGATGCAAACGTCAACAATATAGGTGACCAGTTCATGTTCGGTTCTGCCCTGATGGTGGCTCCGGTTTACGAATACGGTGCACGCAACCGCGAGGTTTATTTCCCGGCAAGCTGCGGTTGGTATGACTTCTACTCCGGCAAGTATGTGGACGGTGGCCAGAAGCTGACAGTGGATGCTCCTTATGAACGTATTCCGCTCTACGTTTGCGAAGGTGCCATTGTACCTTATGGTCCGGATATGCAATACAGTGATGAAAAACCGGCTTCGGAAATCACACTCTATGTCTATACGGGTAAGGACGGTGCATTTACACTCTATGAAGATGAAGGTGTGAACTATAATTACGAGAAGGGACAATATGCCACTATACCCTTTGCTTATAACGATGCTGAAGGTACACTGGTTATCGGTGACCGTACGGGTGACTTCCCTGGTATGCTGAAGGAACGTACTTTCAATGTAGTGAAGGTAAGCAAAGATCAGCCGCAACCGTTCGATTTAAAGGCGAAAGGCACAACAGTGAAGTATGCCGGAAAAGCGCAAACTATAAAATTATAATCAGAATGATAGACGACGGTGCCAGGGAGAGAAATCTTCCGGGTGCCGGTCTCGTTGTTCCCCGGTGCCAGAAACTTCCCTGCTTCTGAATAGCTGTAAGAGAGGAATAGGCACTCGATAATCTTTTAGATATTTATTACCATGAATAAAATCATATTGTCTTTGGCCATCGGGCTGTCCCTGCTGGTTGGTTGCAATGCTCCTAAAGAGGTAGCTGGCGATGACCGTAGCTTGGATTTTACTGCCGACTGGGCCTTTCGCTTGGGAGACGATACAGCGGCATCCCGTTCAGATTATAATGACGCAGACTGGCGGAAACTGAACTTGCCCCACGATTGGGCTGTTGAAGGAGAGTTCAGTCGGGACAATCCGTCAGGAACAGGGGGAGGTGCTCTGCCTGGTGGTATAGGTTGGTATCGTAAGACTTTTATTGCCGATAAGGTCGATGAGGGCAAGCGCTATCGCATAGATTTCGATGGTGTCTATATGAACTCCACCGTTTATATTAATGGGCATGAACTGGGAACACGCCCCTATGGATACATCTCGTTTAGTTATGATTTGACTCCTTATATTAAATGGGGGGAGAAGAATGTGATTGCTGTAAGAGTGGACAATGCCGAACAACCCAATTCACGTTGGTATTCCGGTTGCGGTATCTACCGTAATGTGTGGTTGACGAAACTGAATCCGGTGCATGTGGCACAGTGGGGTACCTACGTGACGGCAGAAGAAGTGTCGAAGAACAGTGCCCGGTTGAAGATACGTACCAGTTTACAGTACGATGTAGAGACGCAGACGGAAGATTCCGTGCAGCAGGCCGACGGTACATATGTTGTGTTCGATTCGGAAATTATTCCTCTGATTGATGTCGTCCTGCAAACCCGGTTAGTGGATGCCGACGGTCATGTGGTAGGTGAGGCTGTGTCGGAAGCTCAGCTGATGCCTGTCGCTCCGGCAGAAATGGAGCAGGAAATAGAATTGAAGAATCCTAATCTCTGGAGTATTGATGCACCTTATATGTATAAGGTAGAAAGCATCCTCAAGAATAAAGAGACCGGCGAGGTACTCGACCGTTATTATACTCCTACCGGCATCCGTACTTTCCGCTTCGATGCACAAAAAGGATTTATCCTGAATGGTGAACAAGTGAAGATAAACGGTGTCTGCATGCATCATGACCTGGGTTGCCTGGGAGCTGCGGTGAATACGCGCGCCATCGAACGCCAGTTGGAGATTCTGAAAGAAATGGGTTGCAACGGAATCCGTTGTTCTCATAACCCTCCTGCACCGGAGCTGCTCGACTTTTGCGACCGTATGGGCTTCATCGTGATGGACGAGACTTTCGACATGTGGCGCAAGAAAAAGCCCCGCCACGACTATTCACGCTATTTCAACGAATGGCACGAACGTGATTTGACTGACCTTATCCTGCGTGACCGCAATCATCCTTCCATCTTCATGTGGAGTATCGGCAACGAAGTGCTGGAGCAGTGGACGGATGCCAAAGCCGACACCTTGAGTCTGGCAGAGGCCAACCTGGTCTTGAACTTCGGCCATAGTGCGGATATGCTGGCAAAGGACGGAGAAATGTCCGTCAACTCACTGCTGACAAAGAAACTGGCGGATATGGTGAGAAAGCTCGATGCCACGCGCCCCGTGACGGCAGGCTGCAACGAGCCGAATCCGAACAATCATTTGTTCCGTTCCGGTGCGCTTGATATTATCGGCTTCAATTACCATGACGACTGGTTTGCAGGTGTTCCCGAGAACTTCCCCGGTAAGCCGTTCATCGTAACGGAAAGTGTTTCCGGCCTGATGACACGCGGTTACTACCGGATGCCGAGTGATTCGATGTTCATCTGGCCCGAACGTTGGGACAAGCCTTTCTATGATGCCTCGTTCTCTTGCTCCTCCTACGACAACTGTCATGTTCCTTGGGGCAACCGTCACGAAGGTACTATGCGCCATGTAAAGAACAACGACTTTATCAGTGGACAATACGTCTGGACGGGCTTCGATTATATCGGTGAGCCTACTCCTTACGGTTGGCCGGCACGTAGCTCTTACTTTGGCATTATCGACTTGGCTGGCTTCCCGAAGGACGTCTACTATATGTATCAGTCCGAGTGGCGTCCGGACAAGGCGGTGTTGCATCTTTTCCCACATTGGAATTGGACGGAGGGACAAGACATAGATTTGTGGGCATATTATAACAATGCCGACGAAGTGGAGCTTTTCGTGAATGGAAAGTCGCAGGGTGTGCGCAACAAGGGAAAAGACGATTTCCACGTCATGTGGCGCGTGAAGTATGAGCCGGGTACGGTAAAGGCTGTTTCCCGCAAGGAAGGAAAGACTGTGGCCGAGCAGGAAATCCGGACAGCGGGTGAACCTGCACAGATTCGTCTCAGCCCTGACCGCAGTACCATTCAGGCAGATGGCAAAGACTTGAGTTTCATTACGGTTGAGATTCTGGACAAAGATGGAAATTTGTGTCCGAATGCCGAAAACGATGTGACCTTTGCCGTAGAAGGTGCCGGCTTCATAGCCGGAGTGGACAACGGAAGCCCTATTTCTATGGAGAAGTTCAAGGACAACCACCGCAAGGCTTTCTACGGGAAGTGCCTGGTGGTACTGCAGAACAACGGTGAACCGGGTGGTGTCAAGGTGACGGCTACGGCTGATGGACTGGAGAAGGCGACGACAACGATTAAAATTAAATGATAATTTAATGTGCCAATTAAGATATGAAGAATAAATTTTTAGCAACCCTATTATTGACATGCTCCATCAGTACCGTGTCTGCACAGACACCGGTCTATATGGACGATGCACAACCTATTGAAGCACGTGTAAAGGATGCCCTTAGTCGGATGACGCTGGAAGAGAAGGTAGCCCTTTGCCATGCGCAGAGTAAATTCAGCAGTGCGGGTGTTCCGCGACTCGGCATTCCCGAGCTTTGGATGAGCGACGGCCCTCACGGTGTCCGTGCCGAAATCAACTGGAATGACTGGGGATATGCCAACTGGACCAATGACAGCATTACCGCTTTCCCGGCCTTGACTTGTCTGGCCGCTACCTGGAATCCGGACATGTCTGCCAAGTATGGCAAGGCCATCGGTGAGGAAGCGCGCTATCGTGAAAAGGATGTGTTGCTGGGCCCCGGCGTCAACATCTACCGCACTCCGATGAACGGGCGTAATTTTGAATATATGGGCGAGGACCCTTATCTGGCCAGTGTGATATGCGTACCTTACATCCAGGAGTTGCAGAAGAACGGAGTGGCAGCTTGTGTCAAGCACTATGCGCTGAACAACCAGGAACTGTGGCGCGGACATATTGATGTGAATCTTAGCGACCGTGCTTTGCATGAAATCTATCTGCCTGCATTCAAGGCTGCGGTAGAAGAAGGAGGTGCCTGGAGCATTATGGGCGCTTACAATAAGATTCGCGGCCAGCACGCCTGCCATAACGATTTCACACTGAACAAGATTCTGAAAGATGACTGGAAGTTCGATGGCTGTGTCATTACCGACTGGGGCGGTGCCCACGACACCTATGAAGCTGCCGTCAACGGTCTGGATATTGAAATGGGTTCTTACACCAACGGTCTGACGTCCGAGAGTGTATTTACCTATAACGATTATTACCTTGCCAACCCTTACCTCCAGATGTTGAAAGATGGCAAAGTGCCGATGTCTACAATAGACGACAAGGCTTCCCGTATTCTTCGTCTGATATTCCGTACGGCGATGAACCGTCAGAAACCCTATGGTTCGGTAGCTACGGAAGAGCATTATGCCGCTGCCCGCGAGATAGGCAATGAGGGCATTGTGCTCTTGAAGAATGTTCCGGTGGTAAAGAAAGGTGCTCCGTTGCTGCCGATTGATGCAGCCAAGTATCAGAATATCCTGGTGGTGGGCGATAATGCCGTACGCTTGCTGAATCAGGGAGGAGGCTCTTCCGAACTGAAAGTGAAGGATATGGTATCTCCGCTGGATGGCTTGCGTGCCGCTTATGGCGATAAGGTAGCCTATGCGAAAGGCTATGCCGCCGGTCGTCCGATGTACGGCCGTGCAGATGAAATTCCGCAGAATGTGGTAGACTCACTCCGTGCAGAAGCTGTGGAAATGGCGAAAAAGGCAGACTTGGTGGTATTGGTAGGCGGATTGAACAAGAACCACTTCCAGGATTGTGAAGGCGGCGACCGTCTGGAATACGGCTTGCCTTTCGGGCAGGATGAACTGATTGAAGCTTTGCTGGGTGTAAACAAGAATCTCGTTTTGGTACTTCTCAGCGGCAATGCGGTGGAAATGCCGTGGGTATCCCGGGTCCCTGCCATTGTGCAAGGTTGGTATTTAGGCTCCATGGGTGGCAAGTCTCTGGCTGACATCTTGAGTGGTGCGGTAAATCCAAGCGGAAAGTTGCCCTTCTCTTTCCCTGCCAAGTTGACGGATTGCGGTGCACATGCTTTCGATGAACTCAGTTATCCGGGCGACAGCATTAAGCAGGAGTACAAGGAAGATATTCTGGTGGGCTATCGTTGGCATGACACCAAGAAGATTCCGGCACTCTTCCCCTTCGGTCATGGCTTGAGCTATACTACTTTTACATATGGCAAACCGGTGGCTTCTGCCAAGACCATGGCTGCCGACGGTACGCTGACGGTGACAGTTGCCGTGAAGAATACGGGTAGCATTGCCGGAAAAGAGATTGTACAGCTTTATGTAGGCGATGATAAATGCAGTGTGCTTCGTCCTGTAAAGGAGCTGAAACATTTTGCAAAAGTCGCTCTGGCACCGGGCGAGGAGAAGAGTGTGACTTTCACCCTTACTCCGGATGATTTGAAGTTCTACGATGAGGCTTCCGCAGCTTGGAAGTACGAATCGGGTAAGTTCAAGGCATACGTTTGCGCTTCGTCTGCCGACGTCCGTGGTGTAGTTTCGTTCGAAATGCAATAAACTTATAATCAGTGCGTAACCACTGCAAAATCAGTGCAACTATTTTGCAGTGGTACTGCATACCTTTTGCAGCGCTACTGCAATTGCTTTGCAGCGTCACTGCAAAAGGTATGCAGCAATGCTGCAAAGTGTATGCAGTAATGCTGCAAAATGTATGCGGTAAGTTTGCAGCCTGAAATCAGAATCAAAAAACAATATGAAGACACTTGCCACTCTATTTCTGCTTGCAGCCTCGTTGCTGCTTCGTGCAGCCGATGCGCCTGCCGACAGTTGTAATCATCAGCTATACTATACATCGCCCGCCGCTATCTGGGAGGAGACTCTTCCTTTGGGTAACGGACGCTTGGGCATGATGCCCGACGGAGGCATTCTCCGTGAGCACATTGTGCTGAATGAAATTTCATTATGGAGCGGAATGGAGGCGGATTATAGCAATCCGGATGCCTCGAAGAGTCTGCCTGCCATTCGGCAACTGTTGTTTGAGGGAAAGAACCGAGAGGCACAGGAACTGATGTACAGCAGTTTTGTTCCGAAGAAGCAGGAGACTGACGGGAGATATGGAACCTATCAGGTATTGGGTGATTTGGATATAGATTTTACCTACAATTCTTCATTATCCATTCTCAATTCTCCATTAAACAACTATCGCCGTTGGCTCAACTTACGCGATGCGGTGGCATACACGGCTTTCAGGCTGGAAGATGTCGATTACCGCCGTGAGTATTTTGTTTCCCGTGACCGTGATGTCATGCTGATTCATCTGGTTGCCGGACATGAAGGGACTCTGAACTTCTCTGCCCGTTTGAGCCGTGCAGAACATAGCCTGGTGACTGTCCAAGGGAACACCCTTTTGATGGACGGCATGTTGGAAAGCGGTAAACCCGGTTTGGACGGTATGAAATACCGTGTGGCGATGCAACTCGTGCAGAACGGTGGTGAATCATTTGTCAGCCCGGGAAATGGTATCTGCTTGAAGAACGGGCAGGAAGCCTGGTTGATACTTTCTGCCACTACCTCCTATGCCGCTGCCGGTACAGACTTCCCGGGCGAACGCTATGCGGAAGTCTGCGACAGCTTGCTCCGTCCTTTCACCACCCCCGTTAATTCTCCATGTTCCATTTTCCATTCTTCATTATCCAACCATGTCACTGCCCACCGTTTCCTCTACGACCGTGTTTCCTTGACGCTTCCTGCCACGCCGGATGATACGCTCCCGACGAACGAGCGCATCCTCCGCTTCACACAGCAGGAGTCGCCGGCATTGGCTGCTTTGTACTATAACTACGGACGCTATCTGCTCATCAGCAGTACACGCCCCGGCAGTCTGCCGCCCAATCTGCAAGGACTCTGGGCAAATGGAGTATCGACTCCTTGGAACGGGGACTATCATACGAACATCAATATCCAGATGAACCACTGGCCTTTGGAACAAGCCGGTCTTTCCGAACTCTATCAACCGTTGACAACGTTGATGGAGCGCCTTGTCCCTTCGGGAGAAGCAAGTGCGCATACTTTCTATGGCGATGAGGCAGATGGCTGGGTACTCCACATGATGACCAACGTATGGAATTATACCGCTCCCGGTGAACACCCCTCCTGGGGAGCTACCAATACCGGTGGCGCTTGGTTGTGTGCCCATTTGTGGGAACACTATCTGTATACGCAGGACAAGAATTATCTGCGTCGTATCTATCCCGTCTTGAAAGGTGCCGCCCGGTTCTTTAGTTCCACCACCGTGCAGGAGCCTTCGCATGGCTGGCTGGTAACTGCTCCCACTTCTTCTCCGGAAAACAGCTTCTATGTGCCGGGTGACAGCGTGACTCCCGTCAGCATTTGTATGGGTCCCACTATGGATGTGCAACTGCTTACCGAGCTTTATACCAATGTCATTACCGCCGCCCGCCTGCTGGATTGTGATGCGGACTATGTGGCGAAGCTTGAGGCAGACCTGAAGAAGTTTCCGCCCATGCAAATCAGTAAGGAAGGATACTTGCAGGAATGGCTGGAAGACTATAAGGAAGTGGATGTGCAACACCGCCACGTTTCCCATCTCTACGGCTTGCATCCGGGAAACCTGATTTCGCCGGAGTCCACCCCTGAGCTTGCCGAAGCCTGCCGGATGACCTTGAACCGTCGTGGAGATGAGGGTACCGGTTGGAGCCGTGCTTGGAAGATAAACTTCTGGGCTCGTTTGGGCGACGGAAACCGTGCTTGGAAACTCTTCAAGAGTTTGCTGCATCCTGCTGTCGATACTGCGACGGGAGGTCATGGTAGCGGCACTTTCCCTAATTTGTTCTGTTCGCATCCTCCTTTTCAGATTGATGGCAACTACGGTGGCGCGGCGGGAGTCGGCGAAATGCTGCTGCAAAGTCATGAAGGCTTTATCCATCTGCTTCCTGCCCTGCCGGATAGCTGGACTACCGGCAACTTCCGTGGAATGCGCGTACGTGGCGGTGCTTCCATAGACCTGGACTGGAAGGATGGACGGGCAACGAGGGCTGTTGTTACCGCTCTTGTTCCGGGTAAATTCATCCTAAAGATGCCCACAGGCGCCGTCCGTGCCCAAGTGAAGATAGGAGGACGTACGCATACTTACAAAGAACCGGTATTTCCGTTGGATTTGAACAAGGGAGAGGCGGTGACCATACATTTCTTATAGGAACGTTCCCCTCCGACAAAATTATCAAGTTATTTGTCTTTCGCGTCCGAATACTGTACATTTGCAGTGCATGTAGAACAAATATCTTAGATAATTATGAAAAATAGAGTACGTTTTTTCTTCTTGTTTCTCGGCTTGCTGGGAGCGTTGGCAGTTCATGCACAAATCAATGAGTTGCCACGTTCCACACCCGAGGCAGAAGGAGTCCCTTCCAAGGCTGTCACTGCCTTGTTTGATTCACTGATGGCATTGCCGAAAACAGACATCCACAGCGTGGTGGTGGTGCGTCACGGCAAGGTCATCGGAGAAATCTATCCGGCTCCGTTCGCACCGGAATATCGCCATACCATGTATTCCTGCTCCAAGACCTTTGTCGGGGCTGCCGTAGGGCTGGCCATTGCAGACAACCGCTTGCGCTTGACAGACCGTGTCGGTGCTTTCTTCCCGGAGCTTCTTCCGGATTCGGTTTCCGCTAATCTGGCAGACATGACTGTCCGCGACCTGCTTACCATGACATCGGGTGTCACTCCCGACTGGAATATGCGCAATCTCACTCCCGACTGGATACGTACCTTCCTTGCCAAACCGGTGAAAACTCCGGGCAAGAAGTTTGAATATGATTCGATTAGTACCTATATGCTTTCTGCCATTGTGCAGAAGGTGACGGGCATGACCTTGCTGGATTATCTGAAGCAGAAGCTTTTCATCCCAATGCATATCACGGACGTTGCGTGGGAACTAAGCCCCGAAGGCATCAATACCGGTGGCTGGGGGCTGCATATCCAGAGCGAGTCATTGGCAAAATTCGGATTGCTGCTGCTGAACCGGGGTGTTTGGGAAGGCAGGCAGTTGCTTCCGGCTTCCTGGGTGGAGCAGATGATGACCAGACAGATAGGAGATTATGGCTATCAGATGTGGCTTTGCGAATATCCGGGTGCTGTACGTGCTGACGGGGCTTTGGGACAATACATTCTGATTGTTCCGGATAAGGATATGGTAGTGGTCATTACCGAATGTACATTGATAGACGGTCGTCGGCAGCGTCGTTTGGTCTGGAACCGCTTGTTGCCGGAGGTCGGTGACCAGGTATTAGCGCCCGGTAAGGACTACAAGCGCCTGCAGAAGAAACAGCGTTCTTATCAGCTGCCGTTGGTGCAAGGAAAGGCTGCTTCCTCCCTTTCACAGAAATACGCAGGCAAGCGCATCCTGCTCGGAGAGAACAAATACGGATGGCAATCCATCGAGCTGCAATTCAAGCAGCAAGAAGTAGTGATGACTGTGGTGGAGAAAGACGGAAAGACATACAGTCTTCCGTTTGGCTATAAGCAATGGTCGAAAGCGGCAATTGATGGCTATCCTCCGTATTCGGTTGCTGCAAAGGGGCGTTTTAAGGGTATAGAAGGCCCTTTCCAGGTGGCAGGCAGTTATGCGTGGTCGTCACCAGATGCTTTGCAGCTGAAAGTACATTATGTTAACTGGATAAGCGCTCTTGGGCTTACACTCCGCTTTGAGGATAACAAGGTACTCTTGACTGTTACGGAGAATTATTCTTCGGGTGAAGGGGTGACTTTCGAAGGTACATTAGCACATTAAAATAATGAATCGTATTTTGCTTACTCTAAAACGGCCTTTTATCTGGCTGTACCGTTTTCGGCACCGTTGCGGCTACGGTGTACATTCTCCTTTTGCCTTTAACCTGATTACGCATGTCATTTATGAAAGTACGGCTTATTATAAATATGAAGAGCTGGCCAAGGCACAGAAGCAACTGGAGCTGGAGAAAGATAGACGTTGGAAGTACGAATCGAAGAAAGTAAAACGTCTTCTGTTCCGTCTGGTAAACTATACCCAGCCGGAGACCATTGTAGATGCCGGTACGCTTGCCGCTTCTGCCCTCTATCTGAAAGCGGGGAAGGAGGGGGCGGATTATACCTCGGCTTCCGACCTTTCCGAGCTCTTTCTGGAGAGTGGCGTTCCCGTTGATTTTCTTTATTTGCACGATTATCGTCGTCCCGGTTTTGTAGAGGAGGTCTTCCGCATCTGTTCCGCCCGTACCAGGGGAAAGTCTGTTTTTGTGATTGAGGGTATCCGTTACACTCCGCAGATGTCTGCCCTCTGGAAACGTATGAAGCAGGACGGGCGGGCGGGTATTACGTTCGACCTTTATGACCTTGGTATCCTATTCTTCGATAAAACAAAGATAAAACAAGACTATATTGTCAACTTTTGATTATCTTTAGGCGTTTCAATAGTGATTAGCGGTTAGTGATTAGTGCTTAGCTCCACTTACTGGCTGCTAAACATTAATCCCTAACCCCTAAACATTAATTCCTTATGAAGATATACACTAAAACCGGAGATAAAGGAACCACCTCTCTTGTAGGTGGAACCCGTGTACCCAAAACCCATATCCGCCTTGAGGCGTATGGTACGGTGGATGAACTGAATTCCAATCTGGGTCTTCTCATCACGTACCTGCCTGACGGGAAGGATAAGGATTTTCTGCAGCAAGTACAAGACAGACTTTTTGCCGTAGGCTCTCATCTGGCCACAGACCGGGAGAAAATGGAGCTGAAAGAAGCCAGTATCATCGGCCCGGAGCAAGTGGAAATGGTGGAGCGGGAGATAGACCGTTTGGATACTCTTTTGCCCCCTCTTTCGGCTTTTATTCTTCCCGGTGGAAGTCGCGGTGCGGCAGTTTGTCACGTTTGTCGTACGGTTTGCCGCCGTGCAGAGCGTCGGATTCTTGCTTTGGCCGAGCAGGTGGAAATCGCTTCGGAATTACTGGCTTACGTGAACCGCTTGTCTGATTATTTGTTCGTCCTTTCCCGTAAAATGAATCAAGACGACAAAAAAGGTGAAATATTTTGGAATAATAGTTGCAAGTGAAATAAATTGTTATACTTTTGCCGAAAAATAGAAATAGGACTTAATATTCACAATTTTAATACTAGAGACTATGTATTGGACATTGGAATTAGCATCTAAACTGGAAGATGCTCCTTGGCCGGCAACTAAGGATGAATTGATAGATTATGCCATGCGTTCGGGTGCTCCGCTTGAAGTGATTGAGAATCTGCAGGAAATGGAAGATGAAGGCGAGATTTATGAAAGCATAGAAGATATTTGGCCCGATTATCCCAGTAAAGAGGACTTTTTCTTCAACGAGGAGGAATATTGATACGCTTTAAAAGAAAAAACTTACCGGTATGTCTGGTAATATTTTGAAACATAGGGAGAAGTAATTCCAAGACCGATAACTATGGTTGAAGAATTACTTCTTTTCTTTTAATACCCCCCTACAATAATAATGGATGTACAAGAAGCAACAACACGTCGGTTGCCGGATTTGAAGGAAAGGCATCTGCCTGAAAACTGCCGCGAAGCCGTGAACACGATTTTAAAGGAGACTTACGGCTACGAACAGTTTCGTAATCTTGAGATTTACGATGATTTGTTCAAGGGAAAGGAAAAGCTTTGCATTTCGCAGGGACAGCTGATAGAGAACGTTATACTGGAGGCTGAAGAGGCTTGGAAAGGTGAAACGAAGATAGACAATATATTGTTGACTGCCCCTACCGGTTCCGGAAAATCCATGTTGTTCCAGCTTCCTGCTATCTATCTGGGGAAAGAATATAATCTGCTTACCATCGTGGTCTCCCCTTTGAAGGCGTTGATTGTAGACCAGGTGGAAAGTCTGCAAGAACTGGGGTATATGCGTGTGGCATATGCCTCGTCCGATTTATCGCCGGAACAGAAGATGGAGGTTTATCGGCAGGTGCGTGAGGGGGAGATTGATTTGTTCTATCTCTCGCCGGAATTGCTTCTCTCTTACGACATCAAGCATTTTGTAGGCGAACGCCGCATCGGTCTGGTAGTGGTCGATGAGGCACATACGGTAACGACATGGGGCAAGGAGTTCCGTGTGGACTATTGGTTCTTGGGACGTTACTTGAATACGCTGAAACAGACTCTCGGTTATAGTTTCCCGTTGTTTGCATTGACTGCTACGGCTGTCTGGAACCCGAAAGGGGGTAATGACATGATATTCGAGACTATCCGTTCTTTGCAGATGGAGCCTTGTGTGCTTTATGTAGGTACGGTGAAGCGCCGGAATATTGGCTTTGACATCCATCAGATGGAGATGGAGGACGGGGAGACATATGACAAGGCAAAGCAGCGCGTAGTTGCTGCGCGGGTCGAAAACTTCCTGGACGGTCACAAGACACTGCTCTATTATCCTTTTGCGGGTGGCATCGACATGCGCTTGAAGACGTGGGTGAAGCCGGCAGACTGGCGTCTGGTCGCCTCCTATTATGGCAAGAAGGACAAGGAACAGAAAGCTGCCATTGTGCAGGAGTTCAAGGAAGGAACCAAGAAACTGATTGTGGCTACGAAAGCCTTTGGTATGGGAGTAGATATCAGTGATATAGACCGTGTATATCATGTGGCGCCATCCAGTACGTTTGTCGACTATATTCAGGAGATAGGGCGTGCCGCGCGTGATACGGAGATACAGGGTATTGCCGCTACCGACTACCATGAGCGTGACTTCTATTATATGAAGCGTCTGCATCAGACGGGGAACATTGCCCAGGAACAGCTGGTGCTTATTCTGAGAAAGCTCATGGAAGTGTACCGCATGAAAGGGGAAAAACCGGAAATCATGGTGTCTTTGTCTGATTTCGAGTTTGTGGTGAAACTGCCGCGTACAAAGAACAAGTTGGAGTATGAAGCAGAGTTGGGACAGCTCATCAAGACCGCCTTGCTTTGGCTGGAAGACGATTTGATGCAGCGTTATGGAAGGCATCTGCTTGAAATCAGCCCCAAGAATCTGTTGACAGAAGGATATGTCCAGGACAAGACGGGTGATGTCTTTGCCCGTGAATTCCAGAGCTATCTGACAAAGGTAGAAGGGGAGGACGGGGTTTACGTCGCACGTCTGGAAGCGCTTTGGGAAGAGCGTTTCCCGGAGCTTGGCTACAAGGAGTTCAAACAGAAACTGAATAATGGAACGTTGTGGGAGGGAGCCCGTGCCGTGTCTGTAGGCAAGCATGAGGTGCTGTTGAAGGAAGATGCCTCCGTCATCCGTGAACGGATGGATGCCTTGTTCAAGAGCTTGACAACGATGCTGAAAACGGCATTGATAAAGTCGAAAGGACGTTTTGATGAAGAAGAACTGCGGGCTGTCTTTGCCGAGCATGGCATGGACGTGCGCTCTGCCAAACGCTTTATCGGTTCTCTGCTGGAGAGTCGCACGGAGGAAGGCCGCAGTGTAAGCTATATCAGCAGCGTGAAAAAGAAGGATTCCAATGAACTCTCTTTTACGGTGACCAAAGGCTTTGATTTGCTTTTGTCGCGCTATCAAAAAATGTTTAGCCAACGTATAGTGGGCAGTAAGGGAGACCGCCTGCTGTTTTATTGCACTCCTTTCTCGGACTTGAATATGCTGCTTAATCTGCTTTCTATGCTCGACTGCCTTTCGTTCAGTGTGGAGGGGGGCGGTACGCCTTGCGTATTTGTCCGTTTCAATGACCCCGAAACTCTGCAGGAACTTGCGCTTGGCGATGATTACCGCAATCTGATTCTGGACACCAACGAGCAGGTATTCCAGGAACAGATAGATTTATTCTCCTTCTTCTTTGGAACGGATAAACTGACGGATGAACAGCGTTGGGACTTTATCGAGGATTATTTTACGGGAATGGGAGTGGACGACTTGAAGGTGAAGTTTGCGTAAGCTATCGTTCTGTTTTCTGGAATGCCAGCCGTTCGTCCCCATTGGCCAGAAAAATGATGCCGCAATACTGGAAACCATGTTTCTTCAGTATGTATTGCAGGATGCGGTTGTCTCGGTGGGTATCTGCACGTAGGTTGGGGATTTGTTCGTAGCACCATTGCAGGCAGGCATTGGCCACTCCTTTGCTGTGCTCTGTGCTTGCCAGCCGGTGGATGACTCCGTAAGGCTGTGTGTTTTCCAGCCATTCTCCTTCGTGGATATGTGCATATGTAGGGTCGTTTCCACGGATAAAGGCGAAAGTCCCGATGATTTCTCCGGTATCGTCGGTGCATACGTAACTGTTGCCTTGTTCGATGTCTGCCATGACGAGTTCGCGGGAGGGATAGTTGCCCGTCCATTGGTGCATGTTGCCATCTTTCCGCATGATGCGCTTGGCCTGCTCAAAGATGTCCATAAGGACTTCCAGTTCTGTGGGTAGTGTCTTTCTGATTTCTATCATAGTTTTTATTTTGTCAGCGTGACATTTTCCTTGATTTATGTTGCAAAGGTAATGTGTTTTGTGATTCATTGTTCTCGTAAATGAACAAATGCTGACATATGTTGTTTCTTTAGGAAGAATTTGCATATATTTGTCCCGTAATATTAAATACAATTGATTATGAAAAAGATTTTTAGTGCTTTCATGATAGCTGTATGCTGTATGCTTATGGCTATGCCTGTTCAGGCCCAACTATTGAAGTGGGGTGTTAAGGGTGGTGTGAATATGACGAAAATAGATTGGGATGGCGGATATAAGGGAAACAAGGATAATTCTACCGGTTTCTTTATTGGTCCGATGGCTGAGTTTACCATTCCCATTGTAGGTTTGGGTATCGATGGGGCTTTGCTGTTCTCTCAGCGCGGCAAGGACGAGGTGAAGCAGACAGGACTGGAAGTACCCGTAAATCTGAAATATACCATTGGCTTGGGTAGTTTGTTGGGTATTTATGTGGCAGCCGGTCCCGATTTCTTCTTCGATTTTAAGAAGAAAGACTACGTAGACCGTAAGAAGGCTCAAGTGGCACTTAATTTGGGTGCCGGTGTGAAGCTGCTGAAGCATCTCCAGGTTGGAGTGACCTATCAGCTCCCGATGGGCGACTCATTTACGTGGAAGAATGCGGGTGATGCCATCGGTGCCAAGAATAAGACTTGGCAGGTGTCTGCGGCGTATCTTTTCTAAATGTAGTAAAACGATTTGTGGAATATAATATAAGAAAGGCTCTCCTACAAAAGGAGGGCCTTTCTTGCGTTTTTGATTACTTTTCTACAATTACATCTACTGGGGCAGGTGCATCATTGTGGAGTGGGGTAGCGGCTTCGCGACTAGGCTGTCTGCCGTCTTTGATGGGAATTGAAAAGTTTATCAGATGGCTTTATCACCCATTCCTGAATCTTTCATGCATAATTTCCAATTCCCTAGATAGCGTACTGGTTTAAAGTACCAATTGGTCTTTCTAGTTTCGGTAAAGTAAACGGTGCATCTTACTTCATTATCTTCAGCTTCTTTAAATTGTATATTATCAATTTTATATCTATAGATAGGAAAGAGTTCAAATAATGTTTTAATATGTTGCATGTCTTCATTATCTAAAGGTTCTGGTGCTTGATTAGGAATTTTAGCATCCATTTTGTATAGCATGGCTACAGCTTCGGCATACTCTTTATTTTGGGCTAAAGTCATGAATCGGTTTACAAGCTCAGTCACAGTTGTTGTATCTCGCTGTGAGAGTACCATGATAGAGGATGTTTTGGGGGCAATACTTCCTACTCTTTTCTTTTCTTGTTTACAAGCTGTCATCAAAACAAGTACATACAACAGTATACTTAAAGACTTTATCGTTTTCATTCTTTTATCTACTTTTGTTAGGTGATTTTGGAGGCATATTATTATGATTGGTATCAATAGGCTGGAGCTATATTAAAATATATAGCGAAAAAATGAAAGAGAAATAGCTTCTTCACTTCACTCCAAGTGAACTGACCACATAATTTCAATATGTAGACGTCTTTATAGATTAAAAAGAGTGCCCTCTTTTGAAGGCACTCTTTCTATTGGAGATTTCTATTTAATCTAATGATTAGACAGTTCCGTGAACATCAATAACAATATTAACTTCAATAACACCCCATTTATAAGTTACTTTTACAGGAACTTGAATTTGGTAGCTACCAACTTCATTACCATTGTTCTTATAGTTCAGGATACCCATATGTGTACCATCAATAGACTCTGTAGACGGAGTATATGTTATTTTAATCTTATTACTCTTAGAGCTCAATAACGTTTCACCCAATGTTCCACCATTCAAATTAGTTGTGATATTAGCTTCATCTACTTCAATCTTCTCAACTCCATAGTAAATATAGTAGTTATATCCTTCCGGACTGAACTCATTTTGTTCCTTGTTATTACGCCAGTCCGTAAATGCTAATACCTTGCTGAAGTCAAGCTTGTCACCGTCATTAATAGCATCTTTCAAGCCTTCATTATCCTTAGAAGTTACATTAATAGGGCGTATAAATTTCACATCAAATTCATAATTGCTCAATTTCAAGTCCTTTTTGCATTCGTTTGTTGCAACAACTTTAACACGACCGCAAAGAGTTTCACCATCTTTCATTTCAGTGCGACCAGCATAGTTCAAGATATCTTTTGCGTAATCAGTTTCTTGATATGTCACAGCAGTATTGCTAATTACTGCTATCTTTTGAGAAGCTCCGGTTGGTTGATTGTTCTCCAACTTAGTTGCAGATAAAGTTAATCCATCCGTAGAAACAGATAATCTGTACTTGTTATGTTTAGAAACGCCATAAACATCCTTTATGCGCGGAGTAACGAACTGGAATGTTTTAGTTAATTTATTATCTTGGAAATCTGCATAAACTGCATCTACTCCACTGATAGTAACCTTATTGCCTTCAAATACATTCAAAAGGTCATTTACATAAGTACACTTATCTGCGCCTTCACCCTTATTGGGTACTTTTACGTTCTGATGGATTTCATCATAACCGCTCTTAGCTTCTGTACTACCACTTGCAAACCAAGCATAGTCAAGTTTTGTAGTATTGGCAATAGTACCAGCTGGAGTAACATTGCGTGGACTCGGTGTCCAGTTGAATGTTACATACACATAGTGTGCAGTTTTATTGCTATTCTCCTTAACAAAACGAACGACAGCATTTATACTTGCTTTTTCTGTGAAAAGTTCATAAGCGTCATTAGCTCCTATTGTCCACTGCAATACTTCTGTCATATGGCCTTCCGTATCAGCAGTTGTTTTAGAAACTACCCCAATCTTCTTCGCAACTTCTACTGCATCTGCACTTGCCCCAGTGAATTGCTTTGCATCGCTATCCGTAGCGTCAAGTTTGTAAGTATTTTCAAACTCTTCCTTAGAAATATCAAGTTTAGCTAAAATTTGTTCTTCCACTTGATCCCAAGTTAATTTCTTAATCAAATTATCTTCAGAGCAATTAACGGTATATCCTTCAGTAAAGTTGAACGGATCAATAACAGTAATTTCATTCTCTTCCGGAGTTGTTGTAATTTCAGCTTTAATATAACCAACGGCTACATTTTGGTTCTGTACAGTATCTTTCAAGATGACACGAATCAACGGCATACGACCTATGGTTGCTTTGCTTTGTTCAGCACCAAATGCCTGTTGCTTACCACCTTTGGTTATTTGAGGTCTCAATATAGCACCCTTCCAATTTGCATGGGCACTTTCTGAAGTCTCATTTTGTCCGGCAAAATAACCTACCAATTCATAAATATACTTGAAACCATCTTTCTCAACAAGACCTTCATTTGCATTTTTATCCCAAGCGATATCTTTATTGGTAGTTGTTGTATAGTGTGTTTGAATATATTCAGCAACATCTACACCTTCGCTGTTCCATGCAACTTGAATTTGAGGTTCATTCTGAATAGCTTCAGCAGCAGTCGTATACAAGTGACCTTCTCCGTCAGCATGATTAGGTTGTACTTTTGCGTTTGCCAATACTAAATCTTTGATTTCTTGCGCTTTTACAGCAGCGTAATCAGAAGTAATTATAGTATCTACTTTGGCATCTTTATAATGAGCTTGCAAAGCCAATACTGTTACGAGTCCATCTTTGTCAATGTCTTTAATGCTACCGTCAGTCAATTTTGCTTTTACTCTCAAAACACCTGGTTGGTTTGGAGCTAAGCTTTTACCAATAACTTCAGCTTTCACTACTGCACCTGCAGCTTTAGTGTATTTCTTATCATCGGAGATAAATGTCAGTTCTGCGATATTATTTATATCTACAGTAGACGGATTCATGTGATAATCTGCAGTCAATCCTGGAGTCAAATAAGACAGCGTAGCTGCAATTGTTGCCGCATCTTTAGAAAAATCCGCATCAGCATTAACAACTTTCAATGTCAAAGCATTATATGCAAATGTAGACGCAGACATAGCTTCAATACCTTGATAGTAGAAATCAGGCTTAAACACTAAACTAGTCAATTGACGGCCGATCAGATTTAATGCCTCATTTTGTAATTTAGCCACCTTTTCTGCAAGAGCCTTCAATTCTTCTTGACTTGCTTTACCTGCAATAGCATTGGTCAGTTCAGATTTAAGGTTGGCAATTTGTTCCTCAACATCTTTTAAAGCTGCTAACTTAGCTATTTTAGCTTCTAAATCAGTTTTTAGAGCTTCCAAGTCAGCATCTGTAACAGTACCAGCTCCTGTAGCTTTATCTAAAGCTTCTTGAGCTTTTTTCGCTGCATCTTCTGCACTTGACTTAGCAGCAGCAATTTCACTTTCCAATGCGCTTACTTTGCTATTCAAGTCTTCAGCTGTAGCTTTTTTGTCCAATTGCTCCTGCAAATTATCGATGTCATCATCATAGTCCTTGCAAGACGTGAACGTACTTGTAGTAGCCGTCATCAAGGCCCCAAACAAGATTACACTTAAAAACTTTTTGTTCATAATGAAAACTTTAAATTTATAAATTTAAAAAATGAAAAATAATAAAATCTACGATTACAGTATTTTTCCTCACATTTTTATATATGATTTTTTCCGTTACTTCGCAGGTAACGGGAATCTATATTTAATCAATTGTATAAAAATATGTTTAATACAGTTTCGATACATCTATAATTGTTTATAATATTTTAAATGAATAAAGATAAGGAGGGGCTTATAGGTGGAATTCTTATAATAGGACTAAGAAATAAGATTGAGGTGAAAGAGACTCAAAAGGTTTGCAAGACAGGGGAAAATATAAAGTCTTATTTTGTAGTACTTTGACATAAGAAAAGGTGGTTGAGAAACAAACAAGGCGATCCTTCCCTTCAAGAGAAGTCTCTTGCGGGAGGAATAAATAAGTACATATTTAGACTATTCTATCAATAAAAAGCAAAAAAACTATGCCGAAATTCCATTGCTTTTCACAAAAGAAATTACCTTCTCATTTGCCTCATCAATCTTCTTGTCGTTGAAGGGTTTGAGATAGGTTTCAGTAACATTTATCGATGAGTGTCCCATCGCTTCGGAAATAATTCCAGGGTGAATCTCGCAATAATATGCCATTGTAGCCCATGTGTGTCTTGCCGAATACGAGCTAAGATGTGAACTCATGTTTAAATGTGTTTTTAAAGTTGATAACTGATAGTTAAAACGTCTCAGAGCTGATTGATACTCTTTATAAGCCGCTTCGGTACCCTCCTTGCTATGTAATATTGGAAATAAATAAGGTGAGTTTTCGTCCTTATTGGACACCATGCGTACCAACTGCAAGGCTTCAGGGGACAGAAGTACCCGCAAGGTGTGACCAGTTTTTCTTCTACGATAGGATAATACGTTACCTTGCAAGTCTTTCTTACGCAAAAAAGCCAAATCGACAAACGGAAGACCACGCATCATAAACATAAACACGAATAGCATTTTTGCTTTTTGAAGTCTCGAGGAGGGAATCCTTTTGGACAAATCCATCTCTGTCTCGCAAACTAAAGCTCCTATATCCGAAGCTTCCAATGCTCTTTTCTTGTCCGCTTTAGTTCCCGTATACACATGTTCAAACAACCTGGGAATATAACGGACATATCGTAAATCTACAGCTCGGTTATAAGCCGAACGGATGACTTTCATATAGGTGGAAACGGTATTCCAACTACAATCCCGTTGGCGCAGGTACATTTCAAAACGTTTTAAAACCACTGAATTCAGTTTGCGCAGATGCAAATTCTGATAGTTGTTGAATACGGAAAACACATTCAATGTGGATTGGTAAATATGGGCTGTTCCCCATCTTCCATTTTTCCGAAGCTCTCCAATAATAGTTGACAGCATTTCTTGTAAGGTAATCTCTTTCATCTTCAATTTTAATTATACATTTCTTATTTATAATATGTATAAGGGTAACTCCTCTGTAATACAGAACACACGTACAAATACGCTAATAGCTGGGGCAACAACAATTCCATTAACAAAAAAGTGCGCTTAAATGCAGATTTTTCGATTAATTATAAAAAAACAGCATTATTATTTGCTCATTTATAGAAAAACGATTATGTTTGCACGGAAAATTCCTCCGTTACCTGCGAAGTAACGGAAAATTTTAACAAAAAAATAAGAGAAAGTAATACCAAATATGCGAGATTATTCACTTTTTATTTTTTTAAATTTATAAATTTAAAGTTTTCAATTATGAACAAAAAGTTTCTAAGTGTGATCCTGTTCAGTGCCTTAATGGCTGGTACTGCAGGAACGTTCACGTCTTGTAAGGACTATGATGATGACATCAAGGACTTGCAGGGACAACTGGACAAGAAAGCTTCACTTGATGAATTGAACTCTAAAGTAAGTGCTTTGGAGACTTCTATCGCTGAAGCCAAAACTGAAGCTTCTAATGCTAAAACAGCAGCACAAGAAGCACTGGACAAAGCTAAAGAAGCATTGGACAAAGCAGGACAAGGTGGATCTTCTTCTGAAGAAATTGCAGCCTTAAAAGCCGCTCTGGAGAAAGCGCAGGCAGACTTGCAGAAGCAAATTGACAAAATGGCCTCATTGGAGACTGTGGACAAGAAAATTGCAGATTTAAAGAAAGAGCTTGAAGGAGGCTTCGTTACAGACGAAAAATTACAAGCTTTGGCTGCAAAGGTTGATGCCCTGACCGCTGAGGTGGTTAAATTGATTGGACACCGTCTGACTAGTCTAGCTCTGATCCCGACTCAGCATATCAACGGTATTGCTGCTATGACTTTTACCACTTTGCAGTATACTCCTCAGAAGTATGAGGCAATGCCTACACATACGTCTGATCCTTCGGGCCACACTAACCGTCCTGTGTTAGACCACAAAGATGCCGGTACAGCCCGTTACATCGCTACTGAGAAGAATAAGGCTTATTTCCATGTAAGCCCGAGTGTAGGTGTTCGTACTCAAGATATCCTGACTCCGTCATTTGACTGCATCAAGTCTGAAAATATAATGACAAAGAATGCTGACGGTACAACAATTACAAACAATAGCCCGATCGAAGTTACAGGTCACAATATTGACAAGGAAGGTGTACTGGAAGTTACATTCAAAAAACATTCTGATTTCTTAGGTCAACAGCTCTCTACCACTAAGGAAGGCAATAAGGAGAAATTCTATATGGCTTCTTTGAAAGCTCCTATTTCTGCAGAAAACTATACAGAAGACGAAGCTAAGGATGTTGAAGCTGGTACTATTGATGGCGTTTATGTAAACTCTGAATATGCTCGTATTGAAGAGCTTATCAAATTGCCGTATTTGGCTAACAGCAGAACTGATTTTGGAAAAACCATAACAGGTGAATTCGCAGACGAAATACAGAATGATGGAAACGGTGATTTCTATGTTCACTATCATGACTCAGTATGTCTGTATGAATCAAATGCAAATGCTTTAGTTGACTATTACCAAGCTTATGACCAACCTCTTGATTTAAAGAAATTGGTAAAAGTTTGTGTTAGTGACAAAGCCAATGATCATGCCGCACATGAGGATTTGGTAGACTACAAGGACTATGGTCTGACATTCCGTTTCCGTCTGGCAGAAGCCGCTTATATTCCTGAAAACGACAATGACAACAAGACTGACCAACAAAAATTTGCAGAAATCGATTCTCCGATGAATGGTAAAATGTCTGCTAAAGTATATGACATCCCTGGATCTGCAACAGCCGTAGGTCGTGAGCCTATTGTTTGCGTAGAATTGATCGACTCTGTAAATGGCAATGCATTGGTTGCTCAACGTTACTTGAAGGTTAAATGGACAATGGAAGGAAAAGAACTGGCAGTTCCGTTCAACCCGGTATTGTTCTCTTGTACAGTTAAGAACCTTGTCGATACAGAAATGATGAATACCATGATTTACGACAAGGCTAAAGAAGGTGGTATGACAAAGAACGAATTCCATGCTATCTATACTGAATTCATTGTAGGTGAGGGAGCTGGTACAGCTGAAGATTTGAAAGATCCGGAAGAAGGCGTTGAGTCTCACAATATTTTGTGGACATTAAACGAAGAAGATCTTGGTGTGTTCTGGCCTGGTCAGCAAGAGAAGACGTTCACGAAGACTGTTATCTACAAAGATCCTAAGGGTATCAATGCTGATATTACCGTTGTAATGACAAGAACTGTCTATATGCCTGCTTTGAATGTATGGGGCCACATGGGTACATACTGGAAAGGTGAAAAGGAATATAAGATATTCAACATCAACCCGATCGTTTATGGAACCAAAGAATCTAATCCGGCATGGAATGTTGTTGACGGTACTAACCCGACATGTAACATCTATACTGACTTGTTGAACGGTTTCTTGGATGACAGAGGTGTGAAACCTACTGAAGGTGCTGCTGGCGCTATCTATTATACAGATAAGAATGTAGCTAATACGAAGTTCTATTATCCTGCTTTTGGTCCGATGCAACCTGACCACACTATGCCTGAAAATGCTAACGGCATTTACTATGCAGAAGAAGGCGTAAGATTCGTATTCGATAAGGCAAGAATCGCCAACTATACTTATATTTGGAACGATGGTACTGAAGTGAAGGCTGAGTTGAGAAACAATGATACAGAATTGTGGATTAAGGGAGAATTAGCAGCAACAATCGTAAATCACAAGGCTAACCTTTTGAACGCAGACGAGCTGACGTACAACATCAAGTTGCAAGAAGCTGTTCCTGATCATGCTGTTACAGATTTCACTAATCAACCGACAGAAGCTGCTAAGGCATTGGTTGGTAAGATGGTTCCCATCAACTTGGTTGCTGATCTCTGCAATAATGCAAAGAATGTAGGCATTGTTAAGCAATACGAAGCAAATATTATTGAGCCGTTGCAAGTTAAGAAGGGCGAAATCGACAACTTCGTTGACGCCAAGAACGAAGGTAGCTCAATTGATGTAACTGGTGCATTCACTTACTACTCTTGGAATGACAACAAGCAGATTGTGGAAAACACAACTGGTCTGCCAAAAGCATTGTATGACTTCTATCAAGTAAGAGAAGCTGTTTGGCCGTTGAAGGCTGGTTCTGACAATATTCTGGATGTTACTAAGATCAAGACTAACTTGAAACTGACTGACGGTAACTTGGAACCAGAAGAAGGTTATACAAATGGTAAGTTGCCTGCAAACATTGAAATCAGATATGAAGAAAAAGATATCGATGGTGACGGTGACAAAGAAAAAGTCTTGACTTATTACAACTATAGCGGTACTCCGGTTAACAAAGCTTATAAGCTGTTTATCCCGGTTGAATACGGTTATAAGTGGAAAACTCTCATCAATGTTTATGAGATTACTGTAGCTCCTAACTCTGGAACTCCTGGTACACGATAAGTAAAGATCGTTAGATACTGATATATTAAAGGGTATTCCTTAATGGGATACCCTTTATTGATTAAATAAAAACAGATGAAGATGAAAAGATTTATTTATTCTTCAATGCTCTTGATGGGTATCTGTGTGTTAGTAGCCTGTACCGGAAAAAGCAGTAGCCATCCCTTTGGCGGCACTTTTTTTACGGAAGAAGGAGTACGCTTTGAACTTAAAGCGGATTCAACCACACTTATCCAGTTTAACGACTCGCTGACTTATGAAGGTACTTGGCAAGTCTGTAAAAGTGCAGATAATTTGGAATATGCTACAATTGAGTTTGCCGGATATCCTGCTTACTATTTCCTGAAAGACGGAAAGCTCTATCGTAGTGAACGGGAAATGCGCAATGACGTATTGGGCAGAAGAATCAATTACCCAAAATGATATAAGCTAGATATTCCATACTAGAAACGGCTATTTCCATTTTCCTTCTTAGGAAAACGGAAATAGCCATCTTTGTATATATCGACAAGAAAGAAAGGAGCATCCAGTTCATACTCTTCGTTGCGTATCACATATCTTGTTGCCCAAGCAGCTTTAAACTGCCAAAGGCAGTACTTGGAGAATCAATGCCGACACCTTGTAGAAAAGGAAGACTGGAACCCTCATCTCTACAGCTAAGCCTATCAATACCTTCTTGTCTGTTTCATCCATTGACGGCTGAAATGAAACTTCTATGCCATCTGTCATGGATTGGTTGAAATGGTGGGAATAAAATGAAAGTGAGTGATGAGATACTCCAGGCGTTCCATAGGATATTGCTGAAGCATAATCCACAATAATCGTGCGGCAAAGTCGGCAGTGCCTGTTACCAACTGCAGGTTCAACTGAAAAACGGGACGTGACAATCCTTTCGTTACTTTTTGGACGAGGCTGGTCTTGCTGAAACGTCGTGGACTAATAAATATCAGGCGATTTTCACTTGCAAGTATCTCTCTTACTCTTCCCTATTCCGCTACCCTATCCGTAAAGTATTCACCGTCTACAATGGTACTGAATTTAAATGGATTATTCATATTGCGATTTTTTTTCAATGCGACTTTTTTCGCAAATATAGTGAATATATTTGGGGGCATTCTGAAAGACTGGCTAAAATGAAAAATACATTATAAGCTTCTGTTTTTCTTCATTTTATTGTATATACTTGTAAGATAAACTCTTTATAAATAAATTGGAAATGAGCAGAAATGAAATTACCTTACAAGAGATGTTCTCCTCAGTCATCGGGGAACTCCGGGAAGGCGGCAGATGGGGGACAGCACACATCTACCAATCAGCGATGAATGCATTCTCGGGATTCACCAAATGGCAACCAATGCCCATGCGCAAGCTGAGCCCGACCGTACTGAAGAGGTTCGAAAACTACCTCAGGCAGAGGAACTGCAGTTGGAACACCGTGTCCACCTACATCAAGACGGTACGCTCGGTGTATCATCGGGCGGTGGACAGAAAGTACATACGGTATGTACCCAGACTGTTCGAGCATGTGTATACCGGCACACGGGTAGACAAGAAGAAGGCGCTCAAGGCATCCGACATCAGCAGCCTGGTAAGGGAGACGGAAAGGAGCCTGCAAGGAGGGACGCTCCCAAACGCACAGCAGAGAACAAGGATTTTCTTCGTACTCATGTTCATGCTCAGGGGCATACCCTTTGTGGACCTGGCGTACCTGCACAAAAGGGACCTGCAAGGGAATGTACTGTCTTACAGAAGGCGGAAGACGGGACGGGCACTGACCGTGTCACTCACACCCGAAGCCATGCAGATGGTCAGGATGGTGGCGGACAGGAACCCCGACTCCCCCTATCTGTTTCCCATCCTGCAGAGCGAGGAAGGCACGGAAGCCGCATACCGGGAATACCAGTCGGCACTCAGGGCATTCAACCAGCGTTTGGCAGTACTCAGACAGTGTCTGGGAATGCAGTCGGCACTCAGCACCTATGCGGCGAGACATACCTGGGCCACAATGGCTTACCATTGCGAGATACACCCCGGAATCATATCGGAAGCCATGGGGCACTCCTCCATCACGGTGACGGAAACCTATCTGAAGCCTTTCAGCAACAGAAAGATTGACGAGGCAAATCAGAGGGTAATTTCTTTTGTAAGAAGTGGAGCGTGTATGGTGTAAAAGACGTTACTGCTTTTGATAGGATAGAATAGATTTGTCGCACATTTTCCGGAATCTTCAAACAGAGTTTTGAGGAACGGAATGGTGTTGCCTTTATGGAGCTCACATCGGTTCTATCAATATATTGTTATTCAACCTTTTGAGCTAAAAAATACACACTTCCATTTTTTGAAGACCTCATTTCATTACTTTCCCATTGTCACTTTTCTGGACTTCCAATCCTCTTTCCAATATCCCAACGAACAGATTTTTACTATTCTGGACAAGCCCCACCTATTTTCTCCTTATTCCCTGATTATTAACGAAATTAACAAGATTTCATTACCTGCGAAGTAACGGAAAAAATCATGTAATCAACAGCTATGTGAAAGGGAATGAAAATGAGAGATTATTCACTTTTTTATTTTTTAAATTTATAAATTTAAAGTTTTCAATTATGAACAAGAAGTTTCTAAGTGTGATCCTGTTCAGTGCCTTAATGGTTGGTACTGCAGGAACTTTCACGTCTTGTAAGGACTATGATGATGACATCGACAACTTACAAGAACAGATTACCTCTAACAAAGATGCTATTGCTGCTTTAGAGAGTCAAATCAAAAGCGGCGAATGGGTGTCCGGCGTGACATCTACTGACAATGGTATTGTTGTTACTTTGGGTAATGGAACCAGCTACACTATTACCAATGGTGAAGCAGGTAAAGACGGTGTGACTCCGAAAATTGCAGTGAACAATGACAAAATCCAAGTAAGCTATGACAATGGCACTACTTGGATTGACCTTATTTCACTGGAAGACTTGAAGGGTGAAGCAGGTGATGCTGCTGAGACTCCGATTTTCTCTGTAGGAGAAGACGGCCACATCTATGTACAATATGGCAAGGATGGCGAGAAGCAAGACTTGGGTGTTTCTACAGGTGGTATCTACTATGTAGAAGATGGTGCTAAGTTGACTATCCATATCCCGAATAAAGAAGGTGTTTACGAAGATATCGTATTGCCGAGAGCTGCTGCTATTTCCAGCATTAAAGCTGTTACTGTAACAGAAGCAGATGATAATGCTACAATTGCTGAAGGTGCAACTGTTAATTTGGTATACGGTGTAGCTGCAGATAAAGGTGAATACTTTGATGGTACTCCGTTTGCTAAAGGTGACATCTTGTTGCCTACTAAAGAAGCTAATGGCGTACTTAACGCTCAAGTAAATCCAACAATTGCAGATGCAACGGTTTATAAATTCCAATTGGTTGACTCTAAAGGATTCTCTATCTTTAATTTGAACGCAGCTGTTCCCAATATGACAGAAAAACCTTTGTCAAGAGCTGCTACAGCCAATAAGGGTATCTATAATATGGCTATTTCTTTTGCAGCTGGTGTTACTACTGAGCAAATTGATAAGGTTAAGGGGCAAGCTTTTGCTATTGCAACAAAAGATGCTTATGACAACGAAGTACTGTCTGCTTATGATGTAACGGCTACTGCAACAAAGGCTGGTGCCTCTAGTTTGACAGTTAAAAAAGCAACAGTAGAAGCAGAAATCAATCAAGATTTTGACTTGAGTGCCTGCGTTGATATGGAGAATGTCATTGATGTGAAATATTTCATCGATACAGACCAGACAGCTGCTGCTGATGCTGCTAAGGCTAAGATTACAGGAACTAATATTAAGGGCGAAGTTGCTGGTAAGACAGTTGTAGTGAGTGTTAAGTATTTGACTGCTACAGGTAAAGTTGACCCTACTGCTACTAAGAAGATTTCCGTTAAGTTTATCAATCCTGCTATTGAAAATGCCTTTACTCAAGAATTGGTATTGAAAGCCGATAATAGTAAGAATGTATTGGTATTCGATTTAACTAGCTTGTTTGATAATACTACTACTGATCTTAGCTCTTATAAGATTGAGGTTGGTAATGCCAAATTTACTGTAGATGTCAAGGATGCTAATGGCACAGTGGTATTTGCAAAGGGTACTGAAGCGGAAGCTATAACAACAACGGGCAAAATTGTATCTGGCAATGCTACGGAAAAACCAAACGGTTATTACAAGCACACTTTGACTTACTCAGTAGATAATACAAAGGTGGTCCCTGGAACCTACGAAGCCGAAGTAACTTATGGTTCAAGCCCGAAGAATACAGTTAAGCTGACTTTGATTGTAAAAGAAGATGCTACTTCTTATGATTTCAAACCGCTGCCTCTGTACTTCAATGGTAACGCTGCTGTAGCTTATGGTACTCCTGTTGATGATAAGATCAATTACAACTTGAAGGGGCTGTTTGGTGTAGAAGACTGGACAAATGTTACATTCTCAGAAACAGTTCCTGCAGAGTATGAAAAAGACGGTGTTAAATGGACTGCTAATAAGTGGATTGTTGATGCTGAAGCTGCCAACTCCGGTGACATCATTGTAGATAAGGTGGCTGCTAAAACCGACGATAAGACTGGTAACTTCGGTGGTGCTTACGAACCTCGTTCATTGAAGGCTATTTACACTCCGTATGGTAATACTTACTTGACAACTGTAAAATATGAATTTACCTTGACCATCAAGTCTGCTGTATTCGAAGGTACACTTGATTATGTGAAGTATGATACAAAAGCCAAGAAGTATGTGGCAGGTACTCCTAAAGAAATTTCAGTTGCTGACGAAGAAGCAAAAATAACTTTGAAGGGAGATGAAATCCGTGGTGTTACTAAGACTAATGTAGAATATTTCGGAAATAGCGAAGCTGACAAATTTACTAAAGCTGGTGTAGATAATGTTTCTATAGCTTTGGATGACACAGCTAAGAAGTATTTGAACATAAGTGCAGCTAATTTCACAAATGAGATTACACTCACTCCGATTGCCGATGTTACTGCTCCTGCTACTACACTGACTTGCAACATCGTAGTAAGTGTTGTTGATGAATGGGGTAAGACTAAGACTGTCAATGTACCTGTAGTACTGAAATAAGCCGAAACAAGTTACTTCTCTTAATCTGAGAAGTCCTTGATACAATATGAATAGGAGGAAAACAATAAAACGTTTTCCTCCTATTTTGATTTTAACAAATCCACTCTGAAATTTATTTTCCATCACTTTGCTTCCACACTTCCACCCACCTCCTGCATCCCCCTATCCATCGGCATTTGAGCTGCTGTGGAAGCAACAAAAAAAGGTGGAAGCAAATTTTGCTTCCACCTACTCAAAACGCTATAGTTTTACCGTAACCTACTCGTCTCTACCATAATACCCCGTGCAAGGTACATAAATCGGTTGGTTCAGTTTTCCTGCATTCTCGAGTTTGCCTTCGCTGCGAAGCAGGCGAATATGAAGCTGTGCCGTAGAGCGCATCATTCCGCAGAGGCTCTGAAAATCACTGCGCGTAAGGAACTGATGCGTAGAGAAGTAGCTCGTCAGCCGCCTGTCAATCTCCTTGTCACTCAGTTTTTGGGAATGCTCATTCAGCCCCAGTGGTTTAGCTTTGATAGCGCCTATCTCATTCTTCAGTACCTGGTCGGCACGAAACTTGATGCCCTTCAGCTTAATCTTGGTGGTTTTACGTTTGGTCGCAGCGGTCACCGGCTCCGTGCTAGTCAGTACGGGATGGAAATAGCCGATACCGTCCAGATGCACCTGCCGCCCCTCGGCAAGGTCTTCCCCCATGACGTGCGACAAGGCATCCAGCACCGCCGAAACATCAGTCTTCGTCAACGAACAGCGTTCCTGAATCCGACGTCTCAGTTCGGCAGTACTGGTAGAGCCGTTCAAGCGGATGCGCGGATGAAGTATCTTTTCTTCCCGCTGTTTGTCTTTAGGTTCCGGGAGCTCATACCAATCGAATAAAATTGCCATAGTTCAATGTCTTTTAAGTTGTTGTACAATACGTTCGCGCCCTATGCGGGATAGGTGCGGGTTACGTACTTCATCCGTAAAAGCTTTGGGGATAGAAACGCCTAACGACCATGAACAGCTCTGCTTACGGTCGTCAAGCGATTGCTTCATGGCCGTAAGCAGAGCTGTTCATGGTCGTTAGGCGTCATCTATTCCCTATACAAAAGTAGACAAACAAAGGGAGAAAAACAAAGGAATGCCTATGTTTTAAAAAAGAAATCCAAAGGTTTCCGATACCACGCTGTATAGTTTGTGGAAGCAGGGATTTATTTAATAATTATTCTACTGAATACTTGTTTTCCGCCTTCTGATATCGTATCTTTACGAGAATTATATTTACTTAAACAAGCTGACAAACAGAATGAAAATTACCTTGATTAGAGCAGAAAAAGAGAGCGGAAAGGAAGCCCTCAGCACCCTGGAAGCGGATGCACTGATTAAAAAACTGAAAACCGAAACCAAAGCCGGACATGTATCGACCCTCCGGGCCATCCTTCCTCAACTGGAGGGTACTTGCGCCCAATACGAACATATAGACAAACTGCCACGCATCTACCCTGCCGTGGAATATAGCCGTACGCAAGAGGGAGAACGGCAGATGAAGAACTATAACGGACTCGTACAACTGGAAGTAAACCGTCTGTCGGGCATTGCCGAAGCGGAATATGTAAAGCGACAAGCCGCCCTGCTGCCACAGACCTTTGCCGCTTTCTGCGGTTCCAGCGGACGGAGTGCCAAGATATGGGTATTGTTTGCCCTGCCCGACGGCACAACGCCGAAGCGGGAGAGCGATGCCGCCTTGTTTCATGCCCACGCCTACCGTATGGCGGTGAAGTGCTACCAGCCCTTACTGCCGTTTGCCATTACATTGAAAGAACCTTCCCTTACACAGAGTTGCCGCATGACTCTGGATGGATATCCTTACTACAATCCTGCCGCTGTGCCTTTCTGCTTGGAACAACCCCTCGGCATGCCCGAGGAAGAGAACTTCCGGCAACGAAAACTCGCAGAAAAGAACCCGCTGTTGCGGCTGCATCCGGACAGTAAAGCCTCGGACACCTTCGCCATACTCTTCGAATCGGCCCTTGACCGTGCATTTCGCGAATTGGACGGCTGGAAACGGGACGAGGATTTACGGATACTGCTGGTGCCTCTGGCCGAACATTGTTTCAAGGCAGGCATCCCCGAAGAGGAAGTAGTCCGCCAGACATTGATGCACTATTACCGGGAAGCGGATGAATTCATTGTTCGTCAAACGATTCATAACCTATATCAAGAGCTTAAAGGCTTCGGGAAAAAGAGCAGTCTGACGCAAGAGCAGGAGAGCGTTTTCCGGCTGGAAGAGTTTATGGGCCGCCGGTATGAGTTCCGCTACAACACCGTTCTGGATGATTTGGAATACCGTCAGCGCGACTCCGTCCATTTCTATTTCAAGCCTGCTGACCAGCGTGCCCGCAGTACGGTCTCCATGAATGCCCTGAAGGAGGGTATCCGCGTATGGGACCGCGACATCAACCGTTTCCTTACTTCAGACCATGTGCCACTCTATAATCCCGTCGAAGAATACCTTTACGATACCGGCCGCTGGGACGGGAAAGACCGCATCCGGGCGTTGGCCGACCTCGTCCCGTGCCACAATCCTCATTGGCGGGAGTTGTTCTACCGCTGGTTCCTAGGCATGGTGGCACACTGGCGTGGAATGGACCGACAACACGGAAACAATACTTCTCCTCTGCTTGTCGGTTCCCAAGGGTTCCGGAAATCCACCTTTTGCCGCATTTTGCTGCCACCGGAGCTGCGTTTCGGCTATACGGACAGCATTGACTTCAAGAGCAGGCAGGAAGCGGAACGCAGCCTGGGACGCTTTCTGCTCGTCAACATCGACGAGTTCGACCAAATCAACATCAACCAGCAGGGCTTTCTGAAGCATCTGCTGCAGAAACCGGTTGCCAACCTGCGCAAACCCTACGGCAGCACCATCCGGGAGATGCGGCGGTATGCCTCCTTCATCGGCACCAGCAACCAGAAGGACTTGTTGTCAGACCCCAGTGGCAGCCGCCGTTTCATCTGCATTGAGGTCACCGGCCCCATTGATACGAATGTCACCATCAACTACCGCCAGCTCTATGCACAAGCTCTGAATGCCGTAGCCAAAGGTGAGCGCTACTGGCTGGATGATGCCGATGAAGCCATCTTGAAGCGGACGAACCGGGAATTTGAACAGCTCACCCCACTGGAACAACTCTTCCACAGCCATTTCCGCGCGGCAGAAGAGGATGAGGAGGGGCAATGGATGATGCCCATGCAGATTCTTTCCGCCTTGCAGACAAAGACGCGGGACCGTCTGGCAATCAACAAGGTTGCCGTATTCGGGCGGACGCTCAAGAAGCTTGAAATACCGAACAAGAAGTCACGGCAGGGGACACTGTATCATGTAATGCCGCTGGATTAAATGCTCTGCAGTAACCCGGCACAAGCATCCTCCAGAATGTCCAGCACATACTCAAAACCTTCGGAACCGCCGTAGTAGGGGTCCGGTACATGGTCGGCATGGGTAAACTTTGTACAGTATTCCGTCATGCGGTGTATCTTGCTCCATTCGGCGGTTGAAGGGGCGCGGTCTTTCAGGTCGTCGATGTTGCGGTCGTCCATACCGATAATCAGGTCGAAGTTGTAAAAATCCTCGGTACGTACGGGGCGCGAAAGATGCGTCAGATTGTATCCACGGCGGGCAGCATGGGCACGCATCCGGCTGTCCGGCAGTTCGCCCTGGTGATAAGACAGAATGCCTGCAGAATCGATTAAAAACTCATCCGCACGTCCGGCTTCTTCTACCAGATGCTTCATGACTCCCTCTGCCGAGGAGGAACGGCAAATGTTGCCAAGGCAAACGAAAAGTATCTTCTTCATATTTCTATAGTTACGAGTTATTTACATCGGGTCTACATCATAATACACTATCAGCGACTTGAAGCGGTCTTCCGCTACCATCTCCTTTTGCACCTGGACGAGCAGTTCGCGGGCACGGGCCATCGGGGCATTGGTTTCTATCTTCAAGACAATCTTTCGGATGAACAGGGTCTGTACGCGTGCTACGGGCGGCTTGTCCGGTCCCAGTACCCGGTTGCCAAAGACGGTGCGGAGCTTGGCGGCCATAGTCTGTGCCATGAGGTCGAGCAGGGTCTCGTTCCGGTTCTTCAGGTAGACATACACCAGGCGGTAGTAGGGCGGGTAGTGGAACATCTGGCGTTCGGCAAGCTGCCCGCCTACCATGGCTTCGTAGTCGTTGGCAATGACTTGCGGGATGATGGGATGGTCGATGCTTTTGGTTTGTAGCACCACCCTGCCGCGCTTGTTCTTCCGTCCGGCGCGTCCGGCAACCTGCGCCATGAGCTGGAAGGCGCGCTCGTAGGCGCGGAAGTCGGGATAGTTCAGCATAGTGTCGGCATTGAGTATGCCCACAATGCTGACGTGGTCGAAGTCCAGACCCTTGGACACCATTTGTGTGCCTATCAGGATGTCCGTCTTGCCTTGCTGGAAATCGGAGATGATGCGCTCGTAAGCGGTACGGGTGCGGGTGGTGTCCAAGTCCATACGGGCTACTCGAGCGTCGGGGAAAAGGGCTTTGATGTCATCTTCTATTTTCTCCGTGCCGAAGCCGCGGTTGCGCAGGTCAGTGCCCTCGCAGGCGGGGCAGATGCGGGGCAGTTGGTAGGTGTAGCCACAGTAGTGGCAGGTCAGTTGGTTCAGCCCCTTGTGGTAGGTGAGGCTGACGTCGCAGTTCTTGCACTTGGGTACCCAGCCGCAGGTGTTGCACTCTATCATGGGGGCGAAGCCGCGGCGGTTCTGAAAGAGGATGACTTGTTTTTTCTGTTCCAGCGCTTCGCGGATGTATTGCAGGAGCAGTGGAGAGAACGGACCTTTCATCATCTTCTTGCGGTGCAGTTCCTTAATGTCTACGGGGATAATCTCCGGCAGTTGTATCTCTTTATAGCGTTCTTTCAGTTCCACGAGGCCATACTTACCGGATGTGGCATTGTGCCAAGTCTCTACAGAAGGGGTTGCCGTACCCAACAGAGTTTTGGCGCCGTACATGGAGGCGAGTACAATGGCTGCATTGCGAGCATGATAGCGAGGGGCGGGGTCTTGCTGCTTGTAGGTGTTTTCGTGCTCCTCGTCCACAATCACGAGACCGAGGTTGCGGAAAGGAAGGAAGACGGAGGAGCGGACGCCGAGAATAATGTCATAGTCTGCTTCCGACAGCTGCTTCTGCCAGATTTCCACCCGTTCGGCATCGGGGAACTTGGAGTGATAGATGCCCAGTCGGGAGCCGAATACGCGTTGCAGGCGCTCTGTGATTTGTGCAGTGAGAGCTATTTCGGGCAGGAGATAGAGCACTTGCTTTCCTTGCCGGATGGTTTCTTCTATCAGATGAATATAGACTTCGGTCTTGCCGCTTGCCGTGACGCCATGCAGCAGGCAGACGTTCTTGCTTTGAAAATTCTCTAAGATGGAGTGATAAGCGCGTTGCTGGTGCTCGTTCAGCGGGTTGACGGGGATGACTTCTTTGAGGAGTGTTTTGTCTATGCGGCCTATTTCCTGCTGGTAGACTTCGAATACACCACGGTCCACAAGACCGTTGAATACGGCAGGGGTGGCGGAGGTGCGTTGCAGCAGTTCGGCTTTGGAGACTTCTTTTATATCTCGTCCGCTGAGGTAGCCGGAGAGTTCCAGGTACTTCATCAGCAGGTCCAGTTGCTTGGGGGCACGGCGCTGCAACTCGTCGAAGAAGATGTGCAGGCGGTGTTCGTTGCGGGCGGCAGTGGTAAGGCGCACTCGGTTTTCGGTCTTAGGCTTATAGGTACGGCGCAATTCTTCCTTTACGAAGATGGCCTCTTTGTCGAGCAGTGACTTGATGACAGAAAGTATGTTCTTGATGCCGGTCTCTTTCTCCAGTTTCGTCACGCATTGCTCCGGGTCGGCAGAGAGCATATCCAGTATCTTCTGTTCCTTCTCCGGCAGGCGGACGTCGGACTCGAAATCGGGGTTGTACTCTACGATTGTTTCGCTTTCCAGCTTCAGGCCGGAGGGTAGGGCGGCTTTGTAGACGTCTCCTTGTGTGCAGAGGTAGTAGTCGGAGAGCCATTCCCAGAACTTGAACTGCCGCGGGAGCAGTATGGGGCGGGCATCCAGCAAGGCGGACACTTCCTTTACTTCGTATTCGGTGGGGGCACAATAGTGCACGTTGCGCACGATGGCTGTATAGTATTTCTTCCGTCCGAATGGCACTACCACCCGGCAACCGGTCTGCACTTCATCCGCCCACTCGTCGGGCAGGGAGTAGGTGAAGCAGCTGTGCAAAGGCAAAGGCAATATGACGTCGGCAAACTTTTTCATCGCGGGGACAAAGATAGTGGAAAGTGGAGGGAGAATGAAATGAACGGGGGCATTTTTTATGCTGAGGAGGGGGAGGAGGCTGTTGTGGATTTGGGATGAAGATAAGGGGGGATATGGGTATTGCAGATTTTATGGGTAGGATGGGTGTAGAAGTATGGGGAAACTGGTGCAAGTGTTTTATAAACTTTGTTCGATGTATTAAAATAAGAATGAGTTAGTTATGGTAAAACTATGGCGTCTTGAATAGGTGGAAGCAAATTTTGCTTCCACTTTTGGGAGTTACTTCCACAGCGGGGTAAATGCCGATGGACAGGGGGATGCAGGAGGTGGGTGGAAGTGTGGAAGCAAAGTAGGGAGAAAAAAGTAGGAGAAAACAATTTTGTTTTCTCCTACCCTCATAAAGTACGGAAGCTTATTTTTTCAGTTAGGCTTCTCTTTCATCAATTACTAAGAATGAAAAAATTATTTCTTAATAACGAAGTATGGATATTCCTCAGGATTTTCGTGTCCGAAGAAGTCTACCATTGTGAACTTCAAGGTTGCAATAACATCAGAAGTCGGTGGATTTTGTCCCAATCTTGAAACAAATACAAATTCTTGAGTAACCGCATCAAATGTTACAGTAAAGTATTCGTCATCCACATTGTTAGAAGCCAAGTGGCATTCTTTGATATTTGCAGCAACAAAAGTAGGCGTGTAATCTATATCACCTTTCTTGAACTTCAGAATATTAGCAAGAGCAATTCTTGTTTCAGAAACGTTATAGATTAAGGATTCCTTAATTGGATTCTTCTTGTCATCAAAGTTCTTCCATTCAGAAGTGAAACCTTCACCACATACAAGTCTCAGTTTGAAGTTCTGGGCAGCCGGGGCTTTTACAGTGTAAGAGTAGTCTGCCGTTTCTGATGAAACATTGCTGTACTTATAGGATACGGTTACATCGTACATCTTTCCTTCTGGTTTATCTGCAAACAGAGCTGCTGCTTTATCCTTGTCATTGTTTACATCGAGACAGAATCCATATCTAGCAACACTTGCCTTATCAGAGTAGAATACAATCTGCTTTTCTGCGCAAGTGAATGTATAGTTGAAGTCGATGATTGCGTTGGTAGGATCAGAAACGCCATTGAATGCTGTACCCAGATTATGGATAGTAGTATTCCAGTTAGCTTCTGTTACTTCAACAACCTTTGCGCCTTCTTTGTCAAGTTGGTTGGCCTTAGCAGAGAATGCAGCAGGGAATTCTGGCATCTTCTTGGTTATTTCAATGGCAACTTTCTTAACTATTACATTCTTCTTACTATCGGTAAAGTTGAAATACATCTTATAAGTACCATTATCCTTGAACTTATTCAAATTACCCTTCAATGAAATAACTAACTTGCCTTCCTGGCTGTCGAAGTATTTGACGAAATTTTCATTGTCATTCGGATTATTCTCTATGTCAAATATCAAATTACCTACCTCATATTCATTATATTTATCTTCAAACAGTTTCAGAAGTTCTTCGTCCAAATCAATCTCAACATCACGTTCGTAATCACCATCAGGAGCATTCCATACCGGTACGTAATCAGCCTTCAACGTAGTAGTCATAGCATCGATGTCGCCTACTGCTACATAGAATGCCTTACCGTCCGGGTCAACCAAAGAACCGTTATTATTTACTGCATATACGCGGAAACCGATAATGTCACCATCAGCCTTCTCTGCATTGATAGACATTTCAATCTTACGGTTTGTCGTAATTGTATTCAGTCCTTCGATATCTGCCTCATAAGAGTTCCATGCCGTGATTTCAGACGGAGCACTTTCTACGGCACGTTGCGCGTCGAGCACTACATAGAAACCATAGATACCACTGATTTCCTCATCACTATAACTCAATTCTACGGTAAACTTTTCACCTACTTTTGTAGAGAAGAAAGATTTGCTAGAACCTTCTTTGTCACGGTTATCGCCACCCTTCCAAAGGTCTTGGTCTCTCCATGTGCCATATTTAGTAGTAGCATCAATAGATACATAAGAGCCGTTTTCCTCTATACGGTTTCCGTTTCCATCAACATTCCATTTATAGTCATAGAACAGCTTTTTGCTTGCATCAGCAGTTAAAGTTCCATCTTCAGCATACTGGAAACGGTTACGCAGATCATTCACATCCTTGTCGTTGACCTTGAAATTCAGTTCATACTGCGGTGTATATACAGAACCCAGTGTCAATTCATAACCGGTTGTCACACTACGTTCCACGTCGCCCGGTTTGTCTGTTACTGCTACTGCGTAGAGAATATCCTTCAGTTTCTTCACCGGTTCGTCTTCAGCGTTGCCGCTCTTATAGTCAAACTTTGCAGCTTTCAGCAAATTCTCTTCTGTATAGTTATCCTTGTTCAACTTGAATACGACTTTCCACAGACCATTAGAAGATACACCTCTGGTGGTTACTGTGCCTTTAAACTGCTCCACTTTCTCAACAGTCACCAGTTCATCTAGATTGCCCAGTGCAGAATTGACAAATGAAATCTGTCCTTCGGTCAAGGTGGCATTAGCCGGTGACACACGAATCAATACAGAGTCGCTGATGAATGCTCTTTCACCTTTTTTGAACTCCTTTTGATTAATGATTTCATAAGAATTTGCCTCTACTTCGTCGGAGCTGCCTTTACCAAACACACGGTCTTCTACAGCTTCAGCAGTACGCAAATCCATTATAGAAGGCTCACCTTCAATAATATTGTCAGTTTTGCTGCCGAATGAATAATTCAACAATTCTACATGAGTAACAGCTTTACTGAATGCAGCAGAAATCAAGTCTAATTTAGCGCCTACAACTTCTGTTACTTGTGCTGCAATTTTTGCAGCCATTTCTTCTGTCAGCTCGCCAGCTTGCAATTTTTCCAAATCAGCTTTTAAAGCAGCAATGGCAGCATCGTTGGTTCCTTTATATTCATCCAAAGCGGCAATTTGTGCTTCAATGGCAGCTTTGTTCTTACCAATCTGTTCTGCATTGGCAGCGACATCAGCTTTCAAGGTAGTGATGCTGCTCTGCAAAGCTACATCTGCTGCTGCCAATTTTTCCAATGTTGCTTCAGTAGTAGTTTTGAACTGTTCCAAAGTCTGGATTCTACCTGAAATTTCAGCCAGTTTTTCTTCTATTGCTGCTATACCGGCTTTGTCGGCCTCTTGCAACTCGGCTTTGACTTTTTCCAATTCAGCCTTTGCTGCAGCAATAGCAGCTTCTTGTGCTGCAAGGGCAGCCTTTGAAGCCTCGTCTTTTGCAGCAGCGATTTCACTCTGCAAACCACTTTGTGCAGACTGCAAATTGCTGATTGAGCTCTCTACAGCAGTAATCTTGGCACTCAGACCATTTTGACCGTCGATTTGTTCCTGCAAGTTGTTGATGTCATCATCGTAGTCCTTACAAGACGTAAACGTTCCTGCAGTACCAACCATTAAGGCACTGAACAGGATCACACTTAGAAACTTCTTGTTCATAATTGAAAACTTTAAATTTATAAATTTAAAAAATAAAAAAGTGAATAATCTCTCATTTTATATTCCATTCCTATATCCGTTTTGTTATATGATTTTCCGTTACTTCGCAGGTAATGAAATCTTGTTAATTTCGTTAATAATCAGGGAATAAGGAGGGAATAGGCTGATTTTGTTCAGAATAGTAAAAATCAGTCCGTTAGGATATTGGAAAGATAATATATAGTCTTAATCCCCAACATCATAGAAAAGCTACAATAGAAATTATGAAGTGAAAAAGTGCCTAATTTTCAATCAAAGCTTCTATCTTTCAGTTTATTGCTTACGTTGGGAATTTTTTTGTAAAGTCGATATCAATCCGTTCCTCAAAACTTTGTTTGAAGATTATAAAAAAGAAACAACAAGTTTGCTCTACTTCCTCAAAAGAAGTAATCTCTTTTATACTGGATATCCTTCGTTTTTTACAAAAGAAATTACCTTCTGATTGGCTTCGTCAATCTTTCTGTTGCTGAAAGGCTTCAGATAGGTTTCCGTCACTGTGATGGAGGAGTGCCCCATGGCTTCTGATATGATTCCGGGATGTATCTCGCAGTGGTAAGCCATGGTGGCCCAAGTATGTCTCGCGGCATAACTACTGAGTGCCGACTGCATTCCCAGACACTGCCTGAGCACTGCCAAACGTTGGTTGAATGCCCTGAGTGCCGACTGGTATTCCCGGTATGCCGCTTCTGTGCCTTCCTCACTTTGTAATATGGGGAATAAATAAGGAGAGTCCTTGTCCTTGTTTGCTATTATTCTCACCATCTGCATGGCTTCGGGTGTGAGTGACACGGTTAGTGCCCGTCCCGTCTTCCTGCGCCTATAAGACAAGGTGTTTCCTTGTAAGTCCCTTTTGTGCAGATACGCTAGGTCTACAAAAGGAATCCCTCTTAGCATAAACATCAATACAAAGAAAATTTTTGTTTTCTGTCGGGTGTTGGGAGAATTACCGGCCTGCAGGTTCATCTCTGTCTCTCGCACCAAAGAGCCTATGTCGGAAGCTTCGAGCGCTTTCTTCCTATCTGTCCGTGTACCGGTATACACATGTTCAAACAGTCTGGGTACATATCGCACCAGCTTTCTGTCCACTGTCCGGTTGTAAACCGAGCGTATTGCTTTAATATAGGTGGACACCGTATTCCAACTACAATTCCTCTGCCTGAGGAAGTTTTCGAATCTCTTCAGTACGGTCGGGCTCAGCTTGCGCATGGGCACCGATTGCCATTTGGCGAATACCGAGAATGCATTCACCGTTGACTGGTAGATGTGTGCTGTTCCCCACCTGCCGCTTTCCCGGAGTTCCCCGATGACTGAGGAGAACATCTCTTGTAAGGTAATTTCATTTCTGCTCATTTTCAAATTATTTATAAAAAGGTTTATCCTGCAATTATAAATAAATTGAGAGCAAGTGCAAAGGCATCATTCTGAAATCTGCGAAACGGGAATGATGCCGTATCCGGCAGCTTATTTGTTGGCTAACGTCTGTTTAGTGGCTGATATACGTATCCTGGAAGAACCGTTTGTTGTAGTTTAGGCTGCAAGTGGCATCCACTCCGGCTTGTTGCAGGCGTTCGGTAATCTCATTCAGCTTTTTCCTCGAAACCCTTCCGATATAAAACAGACGATAGCGGTAATCGTTGTCCAACAATTCCATGACGTGCGTGAAATTCTGTTCGCGGGCAAAGTCGAAGTTTACTTTTCTTAGGTTTTGGTACGGATAGCGGATGTTCCTGCCTACGCTGTGTATGATGAGGCCGTCATTGTCCAGCGTCAGGTAACAGAAGCGGGTCATCAGCATGCTGATGAAAAAAAGACTTAATGCAAACGAAATGATAGCCGGGATGAAGCCCCACCATACGTTGCCACTGACGGAATAATATCCCAAGATAAGGGACACTAGGAATAAGACAAAGAACCAGAACATATAGAGTGACGGGCGCTGGTATGTTTCTGTGGGAATCTTTGCGGCTGTCCGTTCCCTCGGTGCGTAGTTGTCGAAGGGGATTTCTTGGGAGACCAGGTAGCGGATGACCGAGGAAGGGTGACGGAAAGGAGGCAGATAGATTGCTTTTTCTTTCCCTTCCTTTAGATGTAAAGTCAGTATGCCCGGACCGTATTTGTCTTTTGCAGCCAGGTTGCTTTTGCGGGGAACCTGGTGGTAACGCTTCATGAAACTGAAACTCTTGATTTGGTGCAGTCCGATGTGCTGGCTTTGCAGCAGTTGTTCGGCTCTTTTCTGTTCTTTACTGGTCACTTCCATAGTTCTTATTTTTTAAGTTCGGGATAACTGATGCGGGTATGGTATATAGTCTTCAGCTTCTCCTTGAATACGTTCTTCACGGTGGCGATATCCTTGAAGGTGATGGGGCATTCCTTGAAATAGCCTTCTGCCACTTGCGAATCGATAATCTTGTCTACCAGGTTGCTGATGCTCTCTTCCGTATATTCGGGCAGACTGCGTGAAGCGGCTTCCACCGAATCGGCCATCATCAGGATAGCCTGCTCTTTGGTGAACGGGTTGGGACCGGGGTAAGTGAATGCCTCCTCGTTGGGGGCTTCACCGGGGTGTTCGTTTTTCCAGGAGATATAGAAATACTTCGTTTTTCCACGACCATGGTGAGTGGTGATGAAATCCTTGATTACTTTGGGGAGATTGTTCTTCTCGGCCAGCTTCAGCCCGTCCGTCACATGGCTGATGACGACTTGGGCACTTTGCTCATAGCCCAGATTCTTGTGCGGATTGACTCCGCCCGACTGATTCTCGGTGAAGAACACCGGATTCTCCATCTTGCCGATGTCATGATACAGCGCTCCGGTACGTACCAGCTGGCTTTTGGCTCCGATGCGGTTGGCCGCTTCTGCCGCAAGGTTGGCAACCTGCATGGAATGCTGGAAGGTGCCGGGAACTGTCTCGGACATGCGGCGCAGCAGGCTGTTATTGATGTTGGACAATTCGACCAGGGTGACATTGGAGGTAAAGCCGAACGTCTTTTCCACCAGGAAGAGCAGGGGATAGGTGAACAGCAGCAACACTCCGTTGATGACGAAATAGGTGTACATGCTTCCGTTGATTTTTGTCAAGTCGTTTTCTGTAATCAGCTCAAAAGCAAAGTAGACGGCAGCGTAGGTCAATATGACGAGGAAGGCTGTTCGGAACAGTTGCGACCGTTGTGAAAGCTCCCTCAGACTGAAGATGGCAACCAGTCCCGCCGAGAGTTGCAGAAGAATGAATTCATGCGGATAGCGCAGGCAGATGGAGCATATCAGTATGGTGGTGACTTGTGCGATGAAGGCCGTGCGTGAGTCGAGGAACACCCGGATGATGACCGGCAGCATGGCATACGGGATGATATAGACATTGAATATGTTGTTGGCAACCATGATGGCCGTCACCACGCAATAGAACATGATGAGGGCGAAGAGCAGGGAGAGGCTGCCCTTGCGCTTGTAGTAATCTTTACGGAACAAGTCGAGGTAGAGCATGAAACACAGCATGAAGATACTGGCAAACAGTACCTGCCCCGCCAGCATCAACCGTTTTTGCCCGATGGACTCACTGCGTTTGATGGATTCTTTCCGTAGACTTTCAAGGATGTTGTATGTCTCCTGGCTGACAATCTCGCCGCGGTCGATGATTTTCTGTCCGCTCAGTACGATGCCGTTGGCCCATGAATAGTTGTCGAGCATCTCCTTCTTGGCGGTCTCTGTCCGCTGCTCGTCATAGGTTAGATTAGGAAACAGATATTCGTTCAGCGAGCATTGCCGTAGAATGTCCGGGCGGTAGTGGGCGGTATCGGCCGTGAGTATATAGTTATAGGCATCCTTCACCGAATATACCTTGTTGATGTCCTGCTGGTTGGCCAGTTTGTCGTTAATGACCATGATGGCGGTTGTGCTGTCCTTATGCAGTTGGTTCAACTCTTCGGTGGAAACGATGCCGGCGCGATATACTTCAGAGAGTTTCCTTTCCAGAAAGCGGACGTAGTCGGTGGAGGGAAGCAGGCCGCGCAGGTGGGTCTGATAGTCTGCCTTCAACTTGGCGAGCACACTTTTCTCAATGCTTTTGTCCAGCTGGAAATACGGCTGGAAGGCGGCGAGGATACTGTCCTGCTCGCGTTTCACCACTTCGTCGGCCTTATAGATGGGGAAGTCGAAGGTGGCCATGAGCTGTCCGTACTTCCAGGGCTTGTCAATGTCGAACTGGTAGTTGAATTTACCGTCACGTGGCAGAAAATAGACAATAATCCCCACAGTGCCGATGAATATCAGTGCTCTGTATAGCAAATCTCTGAGTGAGAACTCTTTTTGGGTATTGAAATAACTCATATCGGCTGAAATTTTTGCGAAAAGTACAAAAAAAAACATTAGTGTGGAAAAAAAGGTTTAATTTTGCCGTCTAAAATATTCATAAGTAAGGTAGATTATGACAGAAAGAAAGGTCAGAGTCCGTTTTGCCCCGAGTCCTACGGGGGCGTTGCACATCGGCGGTGTGCGTACAGCTTTATACAATTATCTCTTTGCGCGTCAGCATGGAGGAGATTTGATATTTCGTATTGAAGATACTGATTCCAACCGGTTTGTACCGGGTGCGGAAGAATATATCCTGGAGTCTTTCAAGTGGTTGGGCATCCCGTTTGACGAGGGCGTGAGTTTCGGTGGAGACCATGGCCCGTACCGTCAGTCGGAACGTCGGGAAATATACAAGAAGTATGTTCAGATTCTGCTGGAGGACGGAAAAGCCTACATCGCTTTCGATACTCCTGAGGAGCTGGAAGTAAAGCGTGCGGAGATTGCGAATTTCCAGTACGATGCTTCTACCCGCATGCAGATGCGCAATTCACTGACCCTTCCTAAAGAAGAGGTAGACGCGCTGATTGCTGCCGGTAAGCAGTACGTGGTGCGTTTCAAGATAGAGCCGAACGAAGATGTGCATGTGAACGACTTGATTCGTGGGGAAGTGGTGATAAACTCTTCCATTCTTGATGACAAGGTTCTTTATAAATCGGCAGATGAACTACCTACTTACCATCTGGCCAATATTGTGGACGACCATTTGATGGAAGTGTCCCATGTGATACGTGGTGAGGAATGGTTGCCTTCCGCACCGTTGCATGTATTGCTCTACCGTGCCTTTGGGTGGGAGGATACCATGCCTGCCTTTGCGCATTTGCCCTTGTTGCTGAAGCCCGAGGGTAACGGCAAATTGAGTAAGCGTGACGGCGACCGTCTGGGCTTCCCGGTTTTCCCGTTGGAGTGGCATGACCCCAAGTCGGGAGATGTCTCTTCAGGTTACCGCGAATCTGGTTATCTGCCCGAAGCGGTCATTAATTTCCTGGCTCTGCTGGGCTGGAATCCGGGCAATGACCAGGAACTGATGTCTATGGATGAATTGGTGAAATTGTTTGATTTGAGCCATTGTAGCAAGTCGGGTGCCAAATTCGACTATAAGAAAGGTATCTGGTTCAACCATGAGTACATCATGATGAAACCGGATGCGGAGATAGCTTGTCTTTTCAGGCCGGTGCTGGAGTCTAACGGCATAGACGCCTCCAACTATAGCGACGAGTTCCTTACGAAAGTGATTTCACTGGTGAAGGGACGCGTCAACTTCGTAAAGGAACTGTGGGACCAGACCCGTTTCTTCTTCGTAGCTCCCACGGAATATGCGGCAAAGGATGTGAAGAAACGTTGGTCGGAAGATACTCCCCGCATCATGGCTGAATTGATGGATGTGCTGCGCGGTATCGGGGATTTCTCCTCCAAGCCTTCCGAAGATATTGTGATTGGCTGGATTACCGAGCGTGGCTATCACATGGGAAATGTGATGAATGCCTTCCGCTTGTCAGTGGTGGGCGAGTGTAAAGGTCCGCACATGTTCGACATTACCGAGCTGATTGGCAAGGAAGAGACGTTGGTCCGTATACAGCGTGCTGTTGATGCTTTAAAGTGAATAAATCTTCTTCATCCTTAATCCATATAGTATGCTATATGACTTGGCAATAGCCATCTACGATATTCTGGTGCATCTGGCTGCTCCATTTAGCCGTAAGCCCCGAAAGATGATGAAGGGACACTGGGTGGTTTATGAACTTCTCCGGCAGCAGTTGGAGAAGGACGTGCGCTATATATGGTTCCATGCCGCTTCTTTGGGGGAGTTCGAGCAGGGACGGCCGTTGATTGAGAAAATTCGTGCCAAATATCCGGATTACGGTATTCTGCTGACTTTCTTCTCGCCGTCGGGCTATGAGGTCCGCAAGAATTATAGGGGGGCAGATGTTGTCTGCTACCTGCCTTTCGACAAGCCTCGAAATGTGAAGAAGTTCCTGGATATCGTGAATCCCTGCATGGCATTCTTCATCAAGTACGAGTTCTGGAAGAACTATCTGGACGAACTGCATAAGCGTCGTATTCCGGTGTACAGCATTTCCTCCATTTTCCGTCGCGGGCAAGTATTTTTCAAGTGGTATGGCGGTACGTACAGACATGTGCTGCGCGACTTCGACCATTTGTTTGTGCAGAATGAACGCTCCAAACGCTATCTGGCGAAGATAGGCATCAGCCGTGTCACGGTGGTGGGGGATACCCGTTTTGACCGTGTGCTGCAGATTTGTGAGGAAGCTAAGCGTCTGCCTTTGGTGGAGCTTTTCAAGAACAATACGATGACTTTTGTGGCAGGAAGCTCTTGGCAGCCGGACGAGGATTTATTTATTGAATACTTCAACCAGCATCCGGAGGTGAAGTTGATTATCGCTCCGCATGTCATCGACGAGAACCATCTGGTAGAGATTATCCGTAAACTGAAACGCCCTTATGTGCGCTATACCCGTGCCAACGAGAAGAATGTCCGTAAGGCCGATTGCCTGATTATTGATTGCTTCGGGCTGCTCTCTTCCATTTACCGCTATGGCGAGATTGCCTATATCGGAGGTGGTTTCGGAGTGGGAATCCACAATACCCTTGAGGCTGCAGTTTATGGCATTCCGGTGATTTTCGGACCGAAGTATCAGAAATTTCAGGAGGCCATCCAGTTGCTGGAGACAAAAGGCGCTTTCTCGGTGAAGGATTATGAGGAGCTGAAAACTTTGCTCGACCGTATGCTGACAGATGAAGTCTTTTTGCGCGAATCAGGCATGAATGCAAGCAATTATGTGACCAGCAATGCCGGTGCGACGGATAAGATAATGAGTATGATAAACTTTTAGAAGAGTAAAGAGTGATAACGATAGGGCGATAAAAGGTGATGGAATGGCATCCCTTTATCGCCCTGTTTTTTAGGGGGGGCCTTGCCTCCCTTTATTTGTACCAGTCGGAATACATCAGATAGTTGTGTGCAATCTTCTGGTTCAGCTCCTTGGCCTGCTTCGGGTCCACTTTCTTGATGAACTTGGCGGGGACTCCTCCCCAAATGCTTCCCGGCTCGATGACCGTATTACTCAATACCAGGGAACCGGCGGCGACAATGGCCCCTTCGCCCACTACTGCGTGGTCAAGGATGGTGGAACCCATCCCTACCAAAGCATAGTCCTTGATGGCAGCTCCGTGGATGGTCACGTTGTGCCCCACGGATACGTGGTCTCCTATCTCTATGGTCGATTTCTCGTACAAGGTATGGAGTACGCTTCCATCCTGGATATTTACTCCGTTTCCTATGCGGATTGAATTTACGTCACCTCGCAGCACGGTGCTGAACCAGATGCTGCAATCCCGTCCCATCTTGACGTCACCAATGATAACCGCATTGTCCGCCAAAAAACAATTCTCCCCGATTTCGGGAGTGAATCCTCTTACTGATTTTATTAATGCCATTTTTTAGTGATTAGTAGTTAGGTTACTGCATGCTTCCTTCAGCCATTCCCGTTCTTCTTCGTTCAGGCTTGGCGAAAGTTTCTCGTATACATGCTGGTGATAGTTGTCCAGCCATGCCGTTTCCTCTGCCGTCAGCATCTCTTTGATGATACCTTTCTTGCAGATGGGGCAGAGGGTAATGGTTTCGAATTTCAGGTAATTTCCGAACATGCCTTCACGGTCCTTCACGGTCAGCATCAGGTTTTCTGTGCGTATTCCATGACTTCCGGCTTTATAGACGCCCGGTTCGTTGGAAGTGACCATTCCCGGCCGGAGGGTTACCGGATTCTCGTTCATACGGATGCTTTGCGGACCTTCGTGCACATTGAGGAAATGACCTACGCCGTGTCCGGTACCATGCAGGAAGTTCATGTGGTGCTGCCATATCGGCATGCGGGCCAGTACATCCAGTTGCGCTCCTCGCGTACCTTCCGGGAAGACAGCCATGGCAAGGTTGATATGTCCTTTCAGTATCAGGGTGTAGTCCGTCTTCTCTTCTTCGGTCAGTTCCCCCAGTGCGATGGTGCGGGTGATGTCGGTAGTGCCGTCCAGGTATTGCGCACCCGAGTCCAGGAGCAGGAATCCCTCGGGTTTCAGTGGCACGTCCGTTTCCGGAGTGGCTTCGTAGTGTACAATGGCTCCATGCTCCTTGTACCCGGCAATGGTGTCGAAGCTTTCCCCTATGTAGAGTGGCTGTGCGGCACGGAATTCGTGTAGTTTCTTGTCTACGCTGATTTCTGTCTCGTTGCCTGCGGGAACGGCCTCCTCCAGCCATTTCAGGAATTTCACCAGTGCCACTCCGTCGCGTTGCATGGCTGCGTGGATGCCGGCTATTTCCCGGTCATTGCGGACTGCTTTCAGCAAGGCTATCGGTGAGCGCTCGTCAAGTACCCGGCAGGAAGGGGGGAGGGCAGAATAAACGGCATAATTCGTCCTTCCCATGTCGAGCATGATGCTGCCGTCCGGTATTTTTGTCACAAAGGATTCGGTGTCCTCATAAGCGTGGATGGTGACGCCGGCTTCTTCCAGATAGGCTGAAAGCTCTTCCGTTACTTTCTCGGGCTGGATGAAAAAGTGTGTTTCTTGTTCGTTGATTATCAGATAGCTCACTACTACGGGGTTGCAATGCACATCGTTGCCGCGTATGTTGAGTGCCCATGCTATCTCGTCCAATGCCGACACCAATAATACGTCTGCTTCGCTTTTCTTCATTTCCCGGCGGATATCAGCCAGTTTGTCCGGGCAGCTTTTCCCGGCGTATTTCACCTCGTGGATAAAGGCGGGTGCTTCGGGCATGGGAGGGCGGTCTGTCCATATCTCATTCATCGGGTCGGCAATGCTCTTTATGGTGATGTCGTTTTTTGCCAAATCCTCTTGCAGGGCTATGGCTTGTGTGGTGGAAAATACCTTTCCGTCTATACCTACAACTGAATTCGCTGTAAGGTTCTCCCGCAGGAAATCGAGGATGCTGGGCGTTTCGGGCAACATTTCCTTGTATAAGTCGATGCCGCTGCCTTCCAGCTGTTGCTCGGCTTGGAGAAAATAGCGGGAATCTGTCCACAGCCCCGCCTTGTCGGTGGTAATCACTACCGTGCCTGCCGAACCGGTAAAACCTGATATCCATTCTCTTGATTTCCAGTACGGTGCTACGTACTCGCTTAGGTGCGGGTCGGTACTGGGGATAATGAAAGCGTCTATGCCTTCTCTTTTTAACAATGCCCGTAAAGCATCTATACGTTGATTGATTGTCTGAGCCATATTTTTATAAATGTAATTAAGTAGGCGTGTAAATGAGTTTATAATCTCTCCATTCTCTGCTTTCAAAGTTACACATTCTCTTTTAAAAAATTGCCATGCTTCACGGATTTTAGCGGATTGGCTCAATAAAAACATCTTTCCCTCTGCTCATTCGTTTGATAATTAGGAATTATGGGTAATTTTTTTGCAGAAAGTTTTGTGAATAAAGAAAGTATGTGTAATTTTGCCGCTCAATTTGATCGTGAGATTTTTAAACCATTAACATTTAATTAAAAGAAAATGATTGTAGTACCTGTAAAAGAAGGCGAAAACATTGAAAAAGCGCTGAAGAAATTCAAAAGAAAGTTTGAAAAAACTGGCACAGTTAAGGAATTGAGACGCAGACAACAGTTCGATAAACCGTCTGTGACTAAAAGACTTAAGAAAGAACGTGCTGTTTACGTTCAACAACTTCAGCAAGTAGAAGATTAATAATTCGTAAATTCCTTTGAATTATTGAATTCTTTTTCATACATTCGTTGCATGATTTTAGATATGTAGCGATATGTTGTTGACAGATTCTTTTCTTGACTATCTTCTGTACGAGCGGAACTATTCCAAAGGTACGATTGAGTACTATCGGACAGATATTCTTGAACTGCAGAGGTTTGGAGAAGAAATGTGGGGGGACTTGACTCCATCGGATGTAGATGCAGAACTTGTTCGTGAATGGATTGCTTCCTTGATGGACAAAGGACTTGCTTCTAATACGATAAACCGAAAGCTGAGCTCTATCCGGACATATTATAAATTCCTTTTGAGGAGAGGTGAGGTTGCGGTAGATCCGTTACGAAAAGTTACGGGGCCCAAAAAGAAAAAACCGCTTCCAGTATTTCTGAGAGAAGGTGAGATGGATAGGTTGTTGGATGATATGGATTTTGGTGAAGGTTTTGAAGGGTGTCGCGACCATATGATTGTTGAAATGTTCTATGCTACCGGCATGCGACTTTCAGAATTGATAGGGTTGGATGACAAAGATATTGATTTTTCGGCTTCTCTCGTTAAAGTGACAGGAAAGCGGAATAAGCAACGTCTTATACCTTTTGATGAGGAGCTGGGGCGCTCGATGAGGGAATATGTCAATGTGCGGAATGAGGCTGTTCCGGTTCGCTCGGATGCTTTTTTTATCCGGAAGAATGGAAAGAGGCTTTACCGCGGTATCGTAGCATGCCTTGTGAAACGAAACCTTTCGAAGGTAGTGACTGTAAAAAAAAGAAGTCCCCACGTGCTGAGGCACACCTTTGCAACGGCTATGCTGAACAATGGTGCTGATTTAGGTTCGATAAAAGAACTCCTCGGGCACGAGAGTCTGGCGACAACGGAAATTTATACGCATACTACTTTTGAAGAGCTTAAAAAAGTGTATAATCAGGCTCATCCCCGAGCCTAAAGTAAAAAGGAGGTAAGTATGGAAGTAAGAATTCAATCGATTCACTTTGATGCGTCAGAGCAATTGCAGTCTTTCGTTCAAAAGAAAGTTGCTAAGTTGGAGAAATTTTACGACGATATAAAGAAAGTAGAGGTGTCATTAAAGGTAGTAAAACCAGAAACAGCCGAAAATAAAGAAGCCGGAGTGAAAGTGTTGGTTCCCAATGGTGAGTTTTATGCAAACAAGGTTTGTGATACGTTTGAAGAAGCGGTAGATTTATGTCTGGAAGCTTTGGGAAAACAGCTGGTTAAGTACAAGGAAAAGCAACGGAGCAAATAATTTTCCGCTAAAATTTTGCGGGTAAAAAATAAATGTCTAAATTTGCAGCCGTTTCGCTCACGCTATGAACGTTACGGTTGCATTTTTTAGCTTGCCTCTTTAGCTCAGTTGGCCAGAGCACGTGATTTGTAATCTCGGGGTCGTTGGTTCGAATCCGACAAGAGGCTCGCTCAAGGATGAGTGGAATAAGTCTTTCTTCACGAGGTGGAGGTGATATGAAAACGGAAATCGTTCGGGTAAAGTTTACTCTGCGATGATTTAGTAAGGAAAAGAGTTCTTTTTATAATGTAGGGGCAAATACCAGAGTGGCCAAATGGGGCAGACTGTAAATCTGCTGGCTTACGCCTTCGGTGGTTCGAATCCATCTTTGCCCACAACTCTTATTCTCCTTGCTGTTATAGCTCAGCGGTAGAGCACTTCCTTGGTAAGGAAGAGGTCCCGGGTTCAAGTCCCGGTAACAGCTCACAAAAATGTAAAAGCTGATTATTAATCAAATAAATAACAAGTAAAGCTATGGCTAAAGAGAAATTCGAACGTACCAAACCGCACGTAAACATTGGTACAATTGGTCACGTTGACCACGGTAAAACCACGTTGACAGCTGCTATCACTACAGTGTTGGCAAAGAAAGGTCTTTCTGAACTGCGTTCTTTCGATTCTATCGATAACGCTCCTGAAGAAAAAGAAAGAGGTATCACTATCAATACTTCTCACGTAGAGTATGAAACAGCTAACCGTCACTACGCTCACGTAGACTGCCCGGGTCACGCTGACTACGTAAAGAACATGGTAACTGGTGCTGCTCAGATGGACGGTGCTATCATCGTAGTTGCTGCTACTGATGGTCCGATGCCTCAGACTCGTGAGCATATCTTGTTGGCTCGTCAGGTAAACGTACCGAGATTGGTTGTATTCATGAACAAGTGTGATATGGTAGACGACGCTGAAATGTTGGAGCTCGTTGAAATGGAAATGCGTGAACTGCTTTCAGCTTACGAATTCGATGGCGACAACACTCCGTTTATCCAGGGCTCTGCTCTTGGTGCGTTGAATGGCGTTGAAAAGTGGGAAGAGAAGGTTATGGAGCTGATGGAAGCTTGTGATACTTGGATTCCTCTGCCTCCGCGTGATGTTGATAAACCGTTCTTGATGCCGGTTGAAGACGTATTCTCAATCACTGGTCGTGGTACTGTAGCTACTGGTCGTATCGAAGCTGGTGTTATCCATGTAGGTGACGAAGTTGAAATCCTTGGTTTGGGTGAAGACAAGAAGTCAGTTGTAACTGGTGTTGAAATGTTCCGCAAGTTGCTGGATCAGGGTGAAGCTGGTGACAACGTAGGTCTGTTGCTCCGCGGTATCGACAAGAACGAAATCAAACGTGGTATGGTTCTTTGTAAGCCCGGTCAGATTAAACCTCACTCTAAGTTCAAAGCTTCTATCTACGTTTTGAAGAAAGAAGAAGGTGGTCGTCACACTCCGTTCCACAATAAATACCGTCCTCAGTTCTATCTGCGTACTATGGACTGTACAGGTGAAATCACTCTTCCGGAAGGAACTGAAATGGTAATGCCTGGTGATAACGTAGAAATCACTGTAGAACTGATCTACCCGGTAGCATTGAACGTAGGTTTGCGTTTCGCTATCCGTGAAGGTGGTCGTACGGTAGGTTCTGGTCAGATTACTGAAATTCTTGACTAATAACCAATATAATCTTAATCAGTTCCCGGTATACATCGGGAACTGATTATGTACAAACGGGAGTAGCTCAGTTGGTAGAGCACCGGTCTCCAAAACCGGGTGTCGGGAGTTCGAGCCTCTCCTCCCGTGCTAATATTTTTGAAATGAAGAAGATTGTAGCTTATTTTAAAGAAACTTACGACGAACTTGTTCATAAAGTGTCGTGGCCTACGTATTCTGAACTTACTAACAGTGCAGTAGTTGTTTTATATGCTTCCCTACTAATTGCAGTGGTAGTATTTGCGATGGACTTCTGTTTCCAGCATCTGATGGAATTTGTTTATCCACATTAAAAGTAAGAAGAAATGTCTGAGATTGAAAAGAAATGGTACGTTTTGCGTGCTATTAGCGGAAAAGAAGCTAAGGTAAAGGAATACCTTGAAGCTGATATTAAAAACAGCGACCTTGGTGATTACGTATCTCAGGTATTGATTCCTACCGAAAAGGTATATCAGGTTCGCAATGGTAAGAAAATTGTGAAAGAGAGAAGTTATCTCCCTGGTTACGTTTTGGTGGAGGCTGCTCTGGTGGGTGAGGTTGCTCATCATCTGAGAAATACTCCTAATGTGATAGGGTTCTTGGGTGGTTCGGAAAAACCCGTACCTCTGAGACAGTCGGAAGTGAATCGTATACTTGGTACGGTTGACGAATTGCAGGAATCAGGTGAAGACTTGAGTATCCCGTATGTAGTCGGCGAGACTGTAAAGGTGAATTACGGTCCGTTCAGTGGATTCAGTGGAATCATTGAAGAAGTGAATACCGAGAAGAAGAAACTGAAGGTCATGGTCAAGATATTCGGACGGAAGACTCCGCTCGAATTGGGCTTTATGCAAGTTGAAAAAGAATAGTGCAGGTGTTACGCTGTAGTATTCTTCATTAATGTTTATATATAAATCAATTAGAAAATGGCTAAAGAAGTTGCTGGACTAATCAAATTACAGATTAAAGGAGGCGCGGCAAATCCATCTCCCCCAGTAGGACCTGCTTTGGGTTCCAAGGGTATCAATATCATGGAGTTTTGCAAGCAATTCAACGCCAGAACCCAAGACAAAGCAGGAAAGATTCTTCCTGTGATTATCACTTACTACGCAGACAAGTCTTTCGATTTTGTAATCAAGACTCCTCCCGTGGCTATCCAGTTGTTGGAAGTGACGAAGCAAAAGAGTGGTTCTGCTGAGCCTAACCGTAAGAAGGTTGCCGAGATTACTTGGGAACAAGTTCGTACGATTGCTCAGGACAAAATGGTTGACTTGAACTGTTTCACTGTAGAAGCTGCCATGAAAATGGTTGCCGGTACAGCTAGAAGTATGGGTATCGCTGTAAAAGGGGAGTTCCCGGTTAATAATTAATAAACTTCAATTAGAATGGGTAAACTGACAAAAAATCAAAAGTTGGCTGCAGAAAAAATTGAAGCAGGGAAAGCATACTCTCTCAAGGAAGCTGCTCAGTTGGTAAAAGAAATCACTTATACCAAGTTTGACGCTTCTCTGGATATCGACGTACGTTTGGGCGTTGACCCGCGTAAGGCCAACCAGATGGTGAGAGGTGTTGTATCACTTCCTCACGGTACTGGTAAGGTTGTACGCGTTTTGGTGCTTTGTACACCAGATGCTGAAGCTGCTGCAAAAGAAGCCGGAGCTGACTATGTTGGTCTTGACGAATATATTGAAAAGATCAAAGGTGGATGGACTGATATTGATGTGATTATCACTATGCCGTCCATCATGGGTAAGATTGGTGCACTCGGTCGTGTGCTCGGTCCTCGTGGATTGATGCCTAACCCCAAGAGTGGCACTGTAACTATGGATGTTGCTAAAGCTGTAAGAGAAGTAAAACAAGGTAAAATCGACTTCAAGGTTGACAAGAGCGGTATTGTTCATACTTCTATCGGTAAAGTTTCATTTAGCGCTGAGCAAATTCGCGACAATGCGAAAGAATTCATCTCTACTTTGAATAAATTGAAACCGACTGCAGCCAAGGGTACATATATTAAGAGTATTTATCTTTCTAGCACGATGAGTGCGGGCATCAAGATTGACCCGAAAACAGTAGAAGAAATCTAATAAAACGGAGTAATAATGAGAAAGGAAGATAAAAGTACGATTATTGAGCAGATTGCTGCTACAGTGAAGGAATACGGTCACTTCTATTTGGTGGATACCACTGCCATGAATGCTGCTACAACCAGCATGTTGAGAAGAGAATGTTTCAAAGCTGACATCAAATTGATGGTAGTTAAGAATACATTGCTTCACAAGGCATTGGAAAGCCTGGAAGAAGACTTTTCTCCGCTTTATGGTTCTCTGAAAGGTACAACTGCCGTAATGTTCAGCAACGTTGCTAACGCACCGGCCAAGTTGATCAAAGATAAGGCTAAGAATGGTATTCCCGGACTGAAGGCTGCATATGCAGAAGAAAGCTTCTATGTTGGTGCTGACCAGTTGGATGCTCTCGTAAGTATCAAGAGTAAGAATGAAGTTATTGCCGATATCGTTGCATTGCTGCAGTCACCGGCCAAGAATGTTATTTCTGCTCTGCAATCAGGTGGTAACACCCTCCACGGAGTTCTCAAGACTCTTGGTGAACGTCCCGAAGCGTAAATTTCGGAAAAAGAATTATATCAATTTATTTAGTATTTAAACAATTAAAAATCATACAAAAATGGCAGATTTGAAAGCTTTTGCAGAACAATTAGTTAACTTGACAGTAAAAGAAGTTAATGAACTTGCAACAATCCTGAAAGAAGAATATGGTATTGAACCTGCTGCTGCAGCTGTAGCTGTTGCTGCTGGTCCTGCAGCTGGTGGTGCTGCTGCCGCAGAAGAAAAGACTTCTTTCGACGTAGTATTGAAGAGCGCTGGCTCAGCTAAACTTCAGGTAGTTAAAGCCGTTAAGGAAGCTTGCGGTCTTGGCTTGAAGGAAGCTAAGGACATGGTAGACGGTGCTCCTAGCGTAGTAAAAGAAGGTTTGGCTAAAGACGAAGCAGAATCATTGAAGAAAACATTGGAAGAAGCTGGAGCTGAAGTTGAACTTAAATAACATTAGCCTGTAAATCAGGTAATTCGGTTAGGAACCCTTCGTGAAAAGGGTTCTTAACCTTTTTGTGTATATATTTAAAATTAAGTTCTACAAATCCATTAACAGATGTCTTCAAATACTGTAAATCAAAGAGTTAATTTTGCTTCGACTAAGAATCCGCTTGAATATCCGGATTTTCTGGAAGTACAATTGAAGTCATTCAAAGACTTTCTACAACTGGACACCCCACCCGAGAAGCGTAAGAACGAGGGACTGTATAAAGTATTTGCTGAAAACTTCCCCATTGCCGATACAAGAAATAATTTTGTTCTTGAGTTTTTGGACTACTATATTGATCCGCCGCGCTATACCATTGATGAATGTATAGAGCGAGGGCTTACATATAGCGTGCCTTTGAAGGCAAAATTGAAATTATATTGTACCGACCCCGACCACGAAGATTTTGACACGGTCATTCAGGACGTGTTCCTAGGTCCCATTCCTTACATGACGGATAAGGCGACATTCGTCATCAACGGTGCGGAACGTGTGGTTGTATCCCAACTTCACCGTTCACCGGGCGTATTTTTCGGACAGAGCGTACATGCCAACGGTACCAAGTTGTACTCAGCCCGTATCATCCCGTTCAAGGGTTCGTGGATTGAGTTTGCCACCGACATCAACAACGTCATGTATGCTTACATTGACCGTAAGAAGAAATTGCCGGTTACTACTTTGCTGAGAGCCATCGGTTTTGAGAATGACAAGGACATTCTCGAGATCTTTAATTTGGCGGAAGACGTGAAGGTAAACAAGACGAATCTCAAGAAGATGGTGGGACGTAAGTTGGCCGCACGTGTGTTGAAAACATGGATTGAGGATTTTGTAGACGAAGATACCGGTGAAGTTGTTTCCATCGAGCGTAACGAAGTCGTTATCGATCGTGAAACTGTAATCGAGCCGGAACATGTTGATATTATATTAGAGTCGGGTGTTCAGAATATCCTCGTACACAAGGAAGAACCGAACCAGTCTGACTATTCTATTATATATAATACTCTGCAGAAGGACCCGAGTAACTCGGAAAAAGAAGCTGTACTCTACATCTACCGCCAGCTGCGTAATGCAGACCCAGCCGATGATGCCAGTGCACGCGAAGTTATCAATAACTTGTTCTTCTCAGAAAAGAGATATGACCTGGGTGATGTAGGCCGTTATCGTATCAACAGAAAGTTGAACTTGACGACCGATATGGACGTGCGTGTCCTTACCAAGGAAGATATTATCGAAATTATCAAATATCTCATCGAGTTGATTAACTCGAAAGCGGATGTGGATGATATCGACCACTTGAGCAACCGTCGTGTGCGTACAGTGGGCGAACAGTTGTCCAATCAGTTTGCCATCGGTCTGGCACGTATGTCGCGTACTATCCGCGAACGTATGAACGTCCGTGACAATGAAGTCTTTACTCCTATTGACCTGATTAACGCCAAGACAATCTCTTCCGTTATCAATTCATTCTTTGGAACGAATGCTTTGTCACAGTTCATGGACCAGACCAACCCGCTGGCCGAGATTACTCACAAGCGCCGTATGTCTGCCCTGGGTCCTGGCGGTTTGTCACGCGAACGTGCAGGCTTCGAGGTTCGTGACGTACACTATACTCACTACGGGCGTCTTTGTCCTATCGAGACTCCTGAAGGTCCGAACATCGGTTTGATTTCTTCACTCTGCGTATTTGCGAAAATCAACGAGCTCGGCTTCATTGAAACTCCGTACCGTAAGGTGGCAGATGGTAAGGTTGACCTTTCTGACGAAGGTTTGGTTTACCTCACCGCAGAAGAAGAGGAAGCCAAGATTATTGCGCAGGGTAATGCTCCTTTGAACGATGACGGTACTTTTGTACGTGATAAAGTAAAATCCCGTCAGGATGCCGACTATCCGGTGGTTCCTCCTTCCGAGGTGGAATTGATGGACGTATCTCCCCAGCAGATTGCTTCTATTGCAGCTTCTTTGATTCCGTTCCTGGAGCATGATGACGCCAACCGTGCATTGATGGGATCAAACATGATGCGTCAAGCTGTTCCTTTGTTGAAGAGCGAAGCTCCGATTGTAGGTACTGGTATCGAACGTCAGCTGGCACGCGATTCCCGTACGCAGATTACTGCCGAGGGTGACGGTGTGGTTGAATTCGTGGATGCAACGACTATCCGTATTCTGTACGACCGTACGGAAGAGGAGGAATTCGTAAGCTTCGAGCCTGCATTGAAAGAATATAATATCCCGAAATGGCGCCGTACCAACCAGAACATGACGATTGACCTCCGTCCGATTTGCGAGAAGGGCCAGCGCGTTACTGCAGGTCAAATTTTGACAGAAGGTTATTCAACCGAAGACGGAGAGCTTGCATTGGGTAAGAACTTGCTGGTTGCTTACATGCCGTGGAAGGGCTATAACTATGAGGATGCTATTGTACTGAACGAACGCGTGGTTCGTGAGGACCTTTTGACTTCTGTACACGTGGAAGAATATTCTTTGGAAGTTCGTGAAACGAAGCGTGGTATGGAAGAGTTGACTTCTGACATTCCCAATGTAAGTGAGGAAGCGACTAAAGACCTTGACGAAAACGGTATTGTTCGTGTGGGTGCCCGCATCGAGCCGGGGGATATCCTTATCGGTAAGATTACTCCGAAGGGTGAATCAGATCCTTCTCCGGAAGAGAAACTGCTCCGTGCCATCTTCGGTGATAAGGCCGGTGATGTGAAGGACGCTTCTTTGAAAGCTTCTCCTTCTTTGAAAGGTGTTGTTATCGGTAAGCGTCTGTTCTCTCGTGTTATTAAGACTCGCAGCTCCAAGCTGGCCGACAAGGCTCTGCTGCCGAAGATTGACGACGAATTCGATGCCAAGATAGGTGATCTCAAGAAAGTATTGATAAACAAACTGTTGAAGCTTACAGAAAACTATACATCGGAAGGTGTGAAGGATTACATGGGTGCCGACATAATTTCCAAAGGCGCCAGATTCTCTGCTTCCGACTTCAGTGATTTGGACTTCACTGCTGTTCAGTTGAGCAACTGGACGAAGGATGAACATACCAACGGACTGATTCGTGCGTTGGTGATGAACTTCATCAAGAAGTATAAGGAACTCGATGCCGAGTTGAAGCGCAAGAAGTTTGCCATTACTATCGGTGACGAGTTGCCCGCAGGTATCATTCAGATGGCCAAGGTATACATTGCCAAGAAACGTAAGATTGGTGTCGGTGACAAGATGGCTGGTCGTCATGGTAACAAGGGCATTGTTTCCCGCGTGGTACGCCAGGAAGACATGCCGTTCCTTGCTGACGGTACTCCGGTAGACATCGTGCTGAATCCGTTGGGTGTGCCTTCACGTATGAACATCGGTCAGATATTCGAGGCCGTTCTCGGTCGTGCCGGAAAGAACTTGGGCGTGAAGTTTGCCACTCCTATCTTTGACGGTGCATCTTTGGACGATTTGAACGAATGGACCGATAAGGCCGGCTTGCCCCGTTACGGCAAGACAACGCTGTATGATGGTGGTACCGGTGAAGCATTCGAGCAGCAGGCTACGGTAGGTGTGACCTACATGCTGAAGCTCGGTCACATGGTTGAAGACAAGATGCACGCACGTTCCATCGGTCCGTACTCACTCATTACGCAACAGCCGTTGGGTGGTAAGGCACAGTTCGGTGGTCAGCGTTTTGGAGAAATGGAAGTTTGGGCTCTCGAAGCATTCGGTGCCGCACACATTCTGCAGGAAATCCTGACTATCAAGTCTGATGACGTTGTAGGACGTTCCAAGGCTTATGAAGCAATCGTGAAGGGTGAGCCGATGCCTGCTCCGGGTATCCCCGAGTCACTGAACGTATTGCTGCACGAGTTGAGAGGTTTGGGCTTGAGCATCAACTTAGAATAATGGATAATTGATAATTGAGAATGGATAATGCAAGTTACCATTCTCAATTATCGGTTTTCAGTTTTTCAATTTCAATTTTCCATTGTCAATTATCAATTAAATAAATTTATGGCTTTTAGAAAAGATAACAAGATAAAGAGTAATTTCTCGAAAATCTCTATCGGTTTGGCTTCTCCTGAGGAAATCCTTGAGAATTCGAGTGGTGAAGTATTAAAGCCTGAAACCATCAACTATCGTACGTATAAGCCCGAACGCGACGGATTGTTCTGCGAGCGCATCTTTGGTCCTATCAAGGATTACGAGTGCCATTGCGGTAAGTACAAGCGTATCCGTTACAAAGGCATCGTCTGCGACCGTTGTGGTGTGGAAGTGACTGAAAAGAAAGTGCGCCGTGAGCGTATGGGACATATCCAGCTCGTTGTGCCCGTGGCTCACATTTGGTATTTCCGTTCACTTCCCAACAAAATCGGTTACTTGTTGGGCCTGCCCACCAAGAAACTGGATGCCATTATCTATTACGAGCGTTATGTTGTCATTCAGCCAGGTGTACTGTCCGACGAAGTGGCACAGTACGACTTGCTGGAAGAAGGAGAATACCTGGACTTACTGGAAAAGTTGCCGAAAGACAACCAATTCCTCGAAGATTCAGACCCCAATAAGTTCATTGCCAAGATGGGCGCGGAAGCTATCTACGATTTGCTGTCACACCTCGATCTTGACTCTTTGTCTTACGAACTGCGTAATCGTGCCGGAAGCGATGCTTCACAACAACGCAAGACCGAAGCCCTGAAACGTCTTCAGGTAGTTGAGTCGTTCCGTGCATCACGTGGACGCAACAAGCCTGAGTGGATGATTGTACGCATTGTGCCGGTTATTCCACCCGAACTTCGTCCGTTGGTTCCGTTGGATGGAGGGCGTTTCGCAACTTCTGACTTGAACGATCTTTACCGTCGTGTCATCATCCGTAACAATCGTCTGAAGAGATTGATTGAAATCAAGGCTCCTGAGGTGATTTTACGTAATGAAAAACGTATGTTGCAGGAAGCTGTCGACTCTCTGTTCGACAACTCTCGTAAATCGAGTGCTGTGAAGACTGACGCTAACCGTCCGTTGAAGTCACTTTCTGACAGTTTGAAGGGCAAGCAAGGACGTTTCCGTCAGAATTTGTTGGGTAAGCGTGTCGACTATTCCGCACGTTCTGTAATCGTTGTAGGTCCAGAGTTGAAAATGGGTGAATGCGGTATTCCAAAACTGATGGCAGCTGAGCTTTATAAGCCGTTCATCATCCGTAAGCTCATTGAGCGCGGTATCGTGAAGACAGTAAAGAGTGCCAAGAAGATTGTAGATCGCAAGGAACCTGTTATCTGGGATATTCTGGAACACGTGATGAAGGGTCATCCGGTGCTGTTGAACCGTGCTCCGACACTTCACCGTCTCGGTATTCAGGCATTCCAGCCCAAGATGATCGAAGGTAAGGCAATCCAGCTGCACCCGTTGGCATGTACGGCGTTTAATGCCGACTTCGACGGTGACCAGATGGCCGTTCACTTGCCGCTGAGCAACGAAGCGATTCTGGAAGCACAAATGCTGATGCTCCAGTCACACAATATATTGAACCCTGCTAACGGTGCTCCTATCACTGTGCCCGCCCAAGATATGGTACTCGGTTTGTACTACATCACTAAGTTGCGCAAAGGTGCCAAAGGTGAGGGGTTGACATTCTACGGTCCAGAAGAAGCACTGATTGCCTATAATGAAGGTAAGTGCGACATTCACGCTCCGGTAAGCGTCATAGTGAAAGACGTTGATGAGAATGGCAACATTGTGGACAAGATGATGCACGATACCTCCGTGGGCCGTGTCATTGTCAACGAAATTGTTCCGGCAGAAGCAGGATATATCAATACGATTATCTCCAAGAAGTCACTCCGCGATATCATCAGTCACGTAATCAAGGTGTGTGGTGTTGCCAAGGCAGCCGACTTCCTCGACGGGATCAAGAACCTCGGTTACTACATGGCCTTCAAGGGTGGTCTGTCGTTCAACTTGGGGGATATCATCATCCCGGAAGAGAAGGAAGCATTAGTACAGAAAGGTTATGATGAAGTAGAGCAGGTAATCAATAACTATAACATGGGTTTCATCACCAACAACGAGCGTTACAATCAGGTAATCGATATCTGGACACACGTGAACTCAGAGTTGTCCAACATCTTGATGAAAACCATTTCAAGCGACGACCAGGGTTTCAACTCTGTATACATGATGCTGGATTCCGGTGCCCGTGGTTCTAAGGAACAGATCCGTCAGCTCTCCGGTATGCGTGGTTTGATGGCAAAGCCCCAGAAAGCAGGTGCCGAAGGCGGTCAGATTATTGAAAATCCGATTCTTTCTAACTTTAAGGAAGGTCTGTCCGTGTTGGAATACTTTATCTCTACTCACGGTGCCCGTAAGGGTCTTGCCGATACCGCTTTGAAGACGGCTGACGCCGGATACCTGACCCGTCGTCTGGTTGACGTATCGCACGATGTGATTATTAATGAAGAAGACTGCGGCACGCTCCGCGGATTGGTTTGTACAGCATTGAAAAACAATGACGAAACCATCGCCACTCTGTATGAACGCATCCTCGGTCGTGTATCCGTACATGATATTGTTCATCCTACAACTGGCGAACTGATTGTGGCTGGCGGTGAGGAAATTACCGAAGACATTGCGCAGAAGATTGAAGATTCCCCGATTGAGAGTGTTGAAATCCGTTCCGTATTGACCTGCGAATCCAAGAAGGGTGTTTGTGCCAAGTGTTACGGACGTAATCTGGCTTCCAGCCGCATGGTTCAGAAAGGTGAGGCAGTCGGCGTAATTGCTGCACAGTCTATCGGTGAGCCGGGTACACAGTTGACACTGCGTACATTCCATGCCGGTGGTACGGCAGCCAATATCGCTGCCAACGCAAGTATCGTGGCTAAGAACCCTGCCCGTTTGGAATTCGAAGAACTCCGTACGGTAGACGTTATTGACGAAGCAGGCGAACCTGCAAAGGTAGTGGTAGGCCGTCTGGCTGAAGTGCGTTTCGTGGATGTCAACACGGGTATTGTTCTTTCTACCCACAACGTACCTTACGGTTCTACGCTCTATGCTGCTGACGGTGAAATGGTAGAGAAGGGCAAGATGATTGCCCGTTGGGATCCGTTCAACGCAGTTATCATTACCGAAGCTACCGGTAAGATTGAATTTGAAGGCGTTATTGAAAACGTGACTTATAAGGTAGAGTCTGATGAATCTACCGGTTTGCGCGAAATCATCATCATTGAGTCTAAGGATAAGACGAAGGTGCCTACCGCACACATCATGACAGAAGACGGCGAACTGATCCGTACATACAACTTGCCGGTAGGTGGCCACGTGGTGGTTGAGGACGGTCAAAAGGTAAAGGCCGGTGAAGTTATCGTGAAGATTCCGCGTGCCGTAGGTAAAGCGGGTGATATCACGGGTGGTCTTCCCCGTGTCACTGAGCTGTTTGAGGCACGTAACCCGTCTAATCCTGCTGTGGTTTCAGAAATCGACGGTGAGGTTACCATGGGTAAAGTGAAACGTGGTAACCGCGAAATCATCGTTACTTCCAAGACCGGCGAAGTGAAGAAGTACCTCGTACCGTTGTCCAAGCAGATTTTGGTTCAGGAGAACGACTATGTACGTGCCGGTACTCCGTTATCAGACGGTGCTATCACACCTGCGGACATCCTGGCCATCAAAGGTCCTACAGCCGTGCAGGAATATATCGTGAACGAGGTTCAGGACGTTTACCGTCTGCAGGGTGTGAAGATTAACGATAAGCACTTTGAAATCATCGTACGTCAGATGATGCGCAAGGTGGAAATTGACGAGCCGGGTGATACCCGCTTCCTGGAACAGCAAGTTGTTGACAAGATGGAATTCATGGAAGAGAACGACCGTATCTGGGGAAAGAAGGTGGTAGTGGATGCTGGAGATTCCCAGAGTTTGCAGGCTGGTCAGATCGTGACGGCCCGCAAGCTGCGTGACGAGAACTCCATGTTGAAACGCCGCGACTTGAAACCCGTGGAAGTGCGCGACGCTGTACCTGCGACTTCTACTCAGATTCTTCAAGGTATCACCCGTGCTGCATTGCAGACTTCAAGCTTCATGTCGGCTGCTTCCTTCCAAGAAACGACGAAGGTGCTGAACGAGGCTGCCATCAACGGAAAGGTGGACCGTCTGGAAGGTATGAAGGAGAACGTAATCTGCGGTCACCTGATTCCTGCCGGTACCGGACAGCGCGAGTTCGAGAAGATTATTGTTGGCTCCAAAGAAGAGTACGACCGTATGCTTGCTAACAAGAAGACGGTACTTGATTATGCTGTAGACGAGAAAGTAGAGGGATAACCTTACAACGTCAATATAATTCTATTAAATAGAGAGAGGGAATATCCTATAAGAAGGAGTATTCCCTCTCTGTTTTATCTTTGCCTCTTCCTTCTGTATTGCAACGCTTCTGCATGTTTGTTATAGTGCTACTGCAAAACGATTGTAGTGGCTTGCTTCTTTTTCTGGACGGATTATTATGTGTCTTTTGGGGACTTAAATGTATATCGTCCGAAAAAAAAGAGTACTTTTGGTCTATCTTTTAAGAACATTTTAAAAATAATTGTGCAACATGGAAAATCAAGAAAACAACAACGGTCAACTTCAGATAGAATTGAAGGAAGAAGTGGCGCAAGGTACATATGCCAATTTGGCTATTATAACTCATTCCAGTTCGGAATTTATTCTCGACTTTATTCGCGTGATGCCTGGAATGCCAAAGGCTGGTGTGCAATCGCGCATAGTTTTGGCACCCGAACATGCCAAGCGTTTGCTGCGTGCACTCGAAGAGAATATTGGGAAATACGAACGCTCTTTCGGACCGATTCACATGCCGGACGAACAAACATTTCCGCCTCTTCCCAACATCAAGGGTGAAGCGTAAAATTAAAAAAAAACTTGTAGTGCATTGATTATTCAAAACTTATTAGTATCTTTGCAGCCCAAAAGTGTATAGTTCTGAATTAATATAAACAATAATATATAACTAAAAACAATTAAAATGCCTACAATTCAGCAATTAGTAAGAAAAGGACGCGAAGTGCTGGTGGAGAAATCAAAGTCTCCAGCCTTGGACTCTTGTCCTCAAAGACGTGGCGTTTGCGTGAGAGTGTATACAACCACTCCGAAAAAACCGAATTCAGCTATGCGTAAAGTAGCTCGTGTACGTTTGACCAATGGTAAAGAGGTGAACTCTTATATTCCGGGAGAAGGTCACAATTTGCAAGAACACTCTATTGTATTGGTACGTGGTGGTCGTGTAAAAGACCTTCCGGGTGTGCGTTATCATATCGTACGTGGTACTTTGGATACAGCAGGTGTTGCAGGTCGTACACAAAGACGTTCCAAATACGGCGCAAAACGTCCGAAACCGGGTCAAGCAGCTCCTGCTAAGAAGAAATAATCTGGTGGCCTGATACCCAAAAACAGAAAAATTAAAAGTAATAACTTACGTTTTAGTTTGTTGGAAATGCTAAAGGTTGAGTAAATTCTCCGGAGGGAGAGTTGAAGAAGACAGAAGTGAACAACCAAGAACGAAAAACATTATTCTTTCAGACAAATGAGAAAAGCAAAACCGAAAAAACGCGTTATCCTTCCGGATCCCGTGTTCAATGATGTAAAAGTTTCCAAGTTCGTGAATCATTTGATGTACGATGGAAAGAAGAATACTTCTTATGAAATCTTCTATGCTGCGTTGGAAACAGTGAAGAATAAAATGCAGAACGAAGAGAAATCCGCTCTTGAAATTTGGAAAAAAGCTCTGGATAATGTGACTCCTCAGGTGGAAGTGAAGTCTCGCCGTGTGGGTGGTGCTACTTTCCAGGTTCCTACAGAAATCCGTGCTGACCGTAAGGAGTCAATTTCAATGAAGAACTTGATTATCTTTGCACGTAAGCGTGGTGGCAAGTCAATGGCTGACAAGTTAGCCGCTGAAATCATGGATGCTTTCAACGAACAGGGTGGTGCTTACAAACGTAAAGAAGACATGCACAGAATGGCAGAAGCTAACCGTGCGTTTGCTCATTTCAGATTCTAATACTATAAGAGACTAACCAATTAGAAGATTAAAAACTTAAAGTAAGGGAATTAGAAAATGGCAAAGCATGATTTACATTTGACACGTAATATCGGTATCATGGCCCACATCGATGCCGGAAAGACAACGACCTCTGAACGTATTTTGTTTTACACGGGTTTAACCCACAAAATCGGTGAGGTGCACGATGGTGCCGCTACAATGGACTGGATGGAGCAAGAACAGGAACGTGGTATTACTATCACTTCTGCTGCTACTACCACTCGTTGGAAATATGCCGGTGATACTTATAAAATTAACTTGATTGACACTCCGGGACACGTTGACTTTACCGCTGAGGTAGAGCGTTCTTTGCGTATTCTTGATGGCGCTGTTGCTGCTTACTGTGCAGTAGGTGGTGTTGAACCGCAATCTGAGACAGTTTGGCGCCAAGCTGACAAATATAACGTACCGCGTATCGCTTACGTTAATAAGATGGACCGTTCGGGCGCTGACTTTTTTGAAGTAGTTCGCCAAATGAAGGATGTTTTGGGTGCTAATCCGTGTCCTATCGTCGTTCCTATCGGTGCTGAGGAATCTTTCAAAGGCCTGGTAGACCTTATCAAAATGAAAGCTATCTATTGGCATGATGAAACAATGGGCGCTGACTATACAGTAGAGGAAATCCCTGCAAATCTGGTAGACGAAGCTAACGAATGGAGAGATAAGATGCTCGAAAAAGTGGCTGAGTTTGATGATGCTTTGATGGAGAAATATTTCGATGATCCTTCTACCATTACAGAAGAAGAGGTTTTGAGAGCTCTCCGTAACGCAACAGTGCAAATGGCTGTCGTTCCGATGCTTTGCGGTTCTTCATTCAAGAACAAAGGTGTACAGACATTGCTTGATTACGTTTGTGCATTCTTGCCTTCTCCGCTGGATACAGAGAATGTTGTCGGTACAAATCCCGAAACTGGTGCTGAAGAAGATCGTAAACCGAGCGAAGACGAAAAGACTTCTGCTTTGGCATTTAAGATTGCAACTGACCCGTATGTAGGTCGTTTGACTTTCTTCCGCGTTTATTCCGGTAAGATAGAGGCTGGTTCTTATATCTATAACTCTCGTTCTGGTAAGAAAGAACGCGTATCCCGTTTGTTCCAGATGCACTCAAACAAGCAGAATCCGGTAGAAGTTATCGGTGCTGGTGATATTGGTGCTGGCGTAGGTTTCAAGGATATACATACTGGTGATACATTGTGTGACGAAACTGCACCGATTGTATTGGAATCTATGGACTTCCCGGAACCGGTAATTGGTATCGCTGTTGAGCCTAAGACTCAGAAAGATATGGATAAGCTGTCAAATGGTTTGGCTAAGTTGGCTGAAGAAGACCCGACGTTCACAGTTAAGACTGACGAACAGACTGGTCAGACAGTTATCTCTGGTATGGGTGAGCTCCACTTGGATATTATTATCGACCGTCTGAAACGTGAGTTCAAGGTTGAATGTAACCAAGGTAAGCCTCAGGTTAACTACAAGGAGGCTATCACTAAGACAGTTAATTTGCGTGAAGTTTACAAGAAGCAGTCTGGTGGTCGTGGTAAATTCGCTGATATTATCGTGAATATCGGCCCGGTTGATGAAGACTTCAAGGAAGGTGGATTGCAATTCGTTGACGAAGTGAAGGGTGGTAACATCCCTAAGGAATTTATTCCGTCTGTACAGAAGGGCTTCACTACTGCTATGAAGAACGGTGTGTTGGCTGGTTATCCGCTGGATTCACTGAAAGTAACTTTGATTGACGGTTCTTTCCACCCGGTTGACTCTGACCAGTTGTCTTTCGAAATCTGTGCTATCCAGGCATATAAGAACGCTTGTGCTAAGGCGGGTCCGGTATTGATGGAGCCTATCATGAAGCTGGAAGTTGTTACTCCGGAAGAAAACATGGGTGATGTTATCGGTGACTTGAACAAGCGTCGTGGCCAGGTGGAAGGTATGGAATCTAGCCGTTCCGGTGCACGTATCGTGAAGGCAATGGTTCCGCTGGCAGAAATGTTTGGTTACGTAACAGCATTGCGTACTATCACTTCTGGTCGTGCAACCTCTTCAATGGTATATTCTCACCATGCCCAGGTTTCCAACTCTATTGCCAAGGCAGTATTGGAGGAAGTGAAAGGCCGTGCTGACTTAATCTAAAAAACTTGAAGTCCCGTAGGCTAGCGAATGACTCTTAGCCTGCGGAACTTCATCTTATATAACTATTTAATAACTAAAAACAGTAATGAGTCAAAAAATTAGAATCAAACTGAAATCTTACGACCACAACTTGGTTGACAAGTCAGCTGAGAAAATTGTAAGAACGGTGAAGACAACGGGCGCTATCGTTAGCGGTCCGATTCCTCTTCCTACGCACAAACGTATCTTTACCGTGAACCGTTCGACTTTCGTTAACAAGAAGTCGCGTGAACAATTCGAACTCTCTTCTTACAAGAGACTGATTGACATCTATAGCTCAACAGCTAAGACAGTAGACGCTCTGATGAAGTTGGAGTTGCCGAGTGGTGTGGAAGTAGAAATTAAAGTGTAAGTATTAAAAATTAAGTGAAATGCCAGGATTATTAGGAAAAAAAATCGGAATGACATCCGTTTTCAGTGCCGAGGGTAAGAATGTACCATGCACTGTTATCGAAGCAGGTCCTTGTGTTGTTACTCAAGTGAAAACTGTAGAAAAGGACGGTTATGAAGCTGTTCAGCTGGGCTTCCAAGATAAGAAGGAGAAGCACACTACAAAGCCTTTGATGGGGCACTTTAAAAAAGCTGGAGTAACTCCCAAGAAACACTTGGCTGAGTTCAAAGAATTTGAAACAGAGTTGAATCTGGGTGACACTGTTACTGTAGAACTGTTCAATGACACAACTTTTGTTGACGTTGTAGGTACCTCTAAGGGTAAGGGGTTTCAGGGCGTGGTAAAGCGCCACGGTTTCGGTGGTGTAGGCCAGACTACTCACGGTCAGCACAACCGCGCTCGTAAGCCGGGTTCTATTGGTGCTTGTTCTTACCCCGCAAAAGTATTCAAGGGAATGCGCATGGGTGGACAGCTTGGTGGCGACAGAGTAACTGTTCAAAACCTGCAGGTATTAAAGGTAATCGCGGAGCATAATCTTCTTTTGATTAAGGGGTCTGTTCCTGGTTGCAAAGGTTCAATCGTAATAATTGAGAAATAATGGAAGTTAACGTATATAACATTAAAGGTGAAGACACTGGGAGAAAGATTACGTTAAACGAGTCTATCTTCGGAATTGAGCCCAACGACCACGCTATCTACTTGGATGTTAAACAGTTTATGGCTAACCAGCGTCAGGGTACACACAAGTCAAAGGAAAGAAGCGAAATCAGTGGTTCTACTCGTAAAATCGGTCGCCAGAAAGGTGGCGGTGGTGCACGTCGTGGTGACATGAACTCACCGGTACTTGTTGGTGGTGGACGCGTATTCGGTCCGAAACCGAGAGATTACTACTTCAAATTAAACAAGAAAGTAAAGGCTCTGGCTCGTAAGTCAGCTTTGTCATACAAGGCTCAGAACAACGCGGTTGTAGTGGTAGAAGACTTCTCTTTTGAAGCTCCGAAGACTAAAGATTTCGTTGCAATGACAAAAAATCTTAAAGTTTCTGACAAAAAGCTGCTTGTGATTTTACCAGAAGCAAATAAAAACGTATATTTGTCGGCTCGTAATGTAAAGGGTGCTAATGTGCAGACTATCTCAGGGTTAAATACTTATAGAGTATTGGACGCTGGGGTTGTTGTGTTTGCTGAAAGTGCACTTTCTGCTATCGACAATATCTTAATGTAAAAAGGAGGCTTAAATAATGGGAATTATTATTAAACCGTTAGTGACAGAGAAGATGACTGCAATTACTGATAAAACGAACAATCGTTTCGGCTTTATCGTGCGTCCTGAAGCTAATAAACTGGAAATTAAGAAGGAAGTTGAAGCCCTTTACAACGTTACAGTAGTTGATGTGAATACGATGAAGTATGCCGGCAAAAATAAGAGCCGCTATACTCGTGCCGGTATCATCAACGGACGTACGAATGCGTTCAAGAAAGCTATCGTTACGTTGAAAGAAGGAGATACTATTGATTTTTATAGCAATATTTAATAAAAATGGCAGTACGTAAATTTAAGCCCACAACACCGGGGCAAAGACATAAAATTATTGGTACTTACGAAGAGATTACTGCACGGGTACCAGAAAAGTCTCTTGTATTTGGTAAGAAATCTTCAGGTGGTCGTAACAATGAAGGTAAGATGACTATGCGCTACATCGGTGGCGGTAGTAAGAAGATTATTCGTATCGTAGATTTCAAGAGAAATAAAGACGGTGTGCCTGCAGTGGTTAAAACAATTGAATATGATCCGAATCGTTCGGCTCGTATTGCTTTGTTGTTTTATGCAGATGGAGAAAAAAGATATATTATTGCTCCCAACGGATTGCAAGTTGGTATGACTTTGATGTCAGGTGAGGCTGCTGCTCCGGAAATCGGAAACGCACTTCCACTTCAGAATATTCCGGTCGGTACTGTAATTCACAACATCGAATTACGTCCGGGACAAGGCGCTGCCTTGGTTCGCTCGGCCGGTAACTTCGCTCAGTTGACTTCCAGAGAAGGTAAGTACTGCGTTATCAAGTTGCCTTCAGGGGAGGTTCGTCAGATCCTCAGTACTTGTAAGGCTACTATCGGTAGTGTAGGTAACTCAGATCATGGATTGGAAAGTTCGGGTAAAGCTGGACGTTCTCGCTGGTTAGGACGTCGTCCGCGTAACCGTGGTGTTGTTATGAACCCGGTTGATCACCCGATGGGTGGTGGTGAAGGACGTGCTTCAGGAGGACACCCGAGATCTCGTAAGGGATTGTATGCTAAGGGTCTTAAGACAAGAGCTCCGAAGAAACAATCGTCTAAGTATATTATTGAGAGAAGAAAGAAGTAATCTGATTAATTGAGTAAATTATGAGTCGTTCATTAAAAAAAGGTCCGTATATTAACGTTAAGCTTGAGAAGAAAGTGCTTGCCATGAATGAATCGGGCAAGAAAGTGGTAGTTAAGACCTGGGCCAGAGCTTCAATGATTTCGCCTGATTTCGTAGGCCATACTGTTGCAGTTCACAACGGAAATAAATTTATTCCTGTTTATGTTACCGAAAATATGGTAGGACACAAGTTGGGAGAATTTGCTCCAACTCGTACTTTCAGAGGACACGCTGGTAACAAGAAAAAATAAAACAGGATTTATCTGAAATAATAAAGTAATAATATAATGGGAGCAAGAAAAAAAATATCGGCTGAAAAAAGAAAAGAAGCCCTTAAGACCATGTATTTTGCGAAATTGCAAAATGTTCCTACTTCCCCCCGTAAAATGCGTCTCGTGGCTGACATGATTCGTGGGATGGAGGTGAACAGAGCACTCGGCGTTTTGAAGTTCTCTTCAAAAGAGGCTGCCGCAAGAGTGGAAAAGTTGCTGCGCTCTGCAATTGCTAACTGGGAGCAGAAAAACGAACGTAAAGCTGAAAGTGGCGAGCTGTTCGTAACCAAGATTTTTGTTGATGGTGGTGCCACACTCAAAAGAATGAGACCGGCTCCGCAGGGTAGAGGTTACAGAATTCGTAAACGTTCAAACCACGTAACGTTGTTCGTTGGTTCTAAAAGTAATAACGAAGATCAAAATTAAGGTAAATGGGACAAAAAGTTAATCCAATAAGCAACCGTTTAGGAATTATCAGAGGATGGGATTCCAATTGGTATGGTGGAAAGAATTACGGCGACTCTCTGCTGGAAGATAGCAAGATTCGTAAATATTTGAACGCTCGTCTGGCAAAGGCTAGTGTGTCAAGAATTGTAATTGAACGTACACTGAAACTCGTGACTATTACCGTTTGTACTGCACGTCCGGGTATCATTATCGGTAAAGGTGGCCAAGAAGTTGACAAGTTGAAGGAGGAGTTGAAGAAGGTTACGGATAAGGATATTCAGATTAATATCTTCGAAGTTAAAAGACCTGAGTTGGATGCTGTTATCGTGGCTAACAACATTGCCCGTCAGGTTGAAGGCAAAATTGCCTACCGTCGTGCCATTAAGATGGCCATTGCCAATACAATGCGTATGGGTGCGGAAGGTATCAAGATTCAGATTTCAGGACGTTTGAATGGTGCAGAAATGGCTCGTTCTGAAATGTATAAGGAAGGAAGAACTCCGTTGCACACTTTCAGAGCAGATATCGACTATTGTCATGCAGAAGCATTGACTAAGGTTGGTCTTCTCGGTATTAAAGTTTGGATTTGTAGAGGTGAAGTTTATGGTAAGAAGGAGTTGGCTCCGAACTTTACGCAAAGCAAGGAAAGTGGTCGTGGAAGCAATAGCGGAAACAATGGCGGAAAGAACTTCAAAAGAAAGAAAAATAATCGCTAACGAATTTGATTTTTAGGAATTATGTTACAACCGAAAAAAACAAAATTCAGAAGACAACAAAAAGGCCGTCAAAAGGGTAATGCCCAAAGAGGAAACCAGTTGGCTTTCGGATCTTTTGGTATTAAGGCCTTGGAAACGAAATGGATTACAGGCCGTCAGATTGAAGCTGCGCGTATTGCAGTGACAAGATATATGCAACGTCAAGGACAGATTTGGATTCGTATTTTCCCCGACAAGCCTATTACCAGAAAGCCAGCTGATGTGCGTATGGGTAAAGGTAAGGGTGCACCGGAGGGATTCGTTGCCCCAGTTACACCGGGTAGAATTATTATCGAAGCCGAAGGAGTATCTTATGAAATCGCTAAAGAGGCTTTGCGCTTAGCTGCACAGAAGCTTCCTATCACAACCAAGTTTGTGGTTAGACGTGATTATGATATTCAAAATCAAAATGCGTAAGGAGTATGAAAATAGCAGAAATTAAAGAGATGCCTACCAACGACTTGGTAGAAAGAGTTGAAGCAGAAGTAGCTAATTACAACCAAATGATTTTAAATCATTCTATTTCTCCTTTGGATAATCCTGCTCAGATCAAACAATTACGCAGGACTATTGCGCGTATGAAGACTGAATTACGCCAAAGAGAACTTAACAATAAATGATGAGCTTGATGGAAGCAAGAAATTTAAGAAAAGAAAGAACTGGGGTTGTGCTGAGCAACAAGATGGATAAGACCATTACAGTAGCAGCTAAGTTTAAGGAGAAACACCCCATATATGGTAAGTTCGTTAGCAAGACGAAGAAGTACCATGCTCATGATGAAAAGAATGAGTGCAATATCGGCGATACTGTACACATCATGGAAACTCGTCCTTTGAGCAAGACTAAGAGATGGAGATTGGTAGAAATAATTGAAAGAGCTAAGTAATTATGATACAAGTAGAATCCAGACTTACAGTATGTGATAATAGTGGGGCAAAAGAGGCTCTCTGTATCCGTGTTTTGGGTGGTACAGGTCGTCGCTATGCTTCAGTAGGGGACGTGATTGTCGTTTCTGTTAAGAGCGTTATCCCTTCAAGTGATATTAAAAAAGGTGCAGTGTCTAAAGCTTTGATCGTACGTACTAAGAAAGAAATCCGTCGTGCTGATGGCTCTTACATACGTTTTGATGATAATGCTTGCGTGTTGTTGAACAATGCAGGTGAAATTAGAGGTAGTCGTATTTTCGGTCCGGTAGCTCGTGAACTTCGTGCTACTAACATGAAAGTTGTGTCACTCGCTCCTGAAGTACTTTAATATTGTAAAAGATTTGAGTAATGAGTAAATTACATATTAAAAAAGGCGATACAGTTTATGTAAACTCCGGTGAAGACAAGGGTAAGACTGGTCGTGTATTGAAGGTTCTTGTTGATAAAAACCGCGCAATCGTTGAAGGTATCAACATGGTGTCTAAGAGCACAAAACCGAATGCTAAAAACCCACAAGGTGGCATTGTGAAGCAGGAAGCTTCTGTCCACTTGTCAAACTTGAACCCCGTTGATCCAAAGACTGGTAAAGCAACGCGTGTTGGTAGAAAAGTAAGTGCTGAAGGCACTTTAGTGCGTTATTCTAAAAAATCAGGAGAGGAGATTAAGTAATGAGTAATACTGCTAGCCTTAAGAAAGAATATGCAGACCGTATTGCGCCTGCATTGAAATCACAGTTCCAGTATTCTTCTTCTATGCAGATACCCGTACTTAAGAAGATTGTTATCAATCAAGGTTTGGGTATGGCTGTTGCTGACAAGAAGATTATTGAAGTGGCAATTAATGAAATGACTGCTATCACTGGTCAGAAAGCCGTGGCAACCATTTCTCGTAAGGATATTGCAAACTTTAAGTTGCGTAAGAAAATGCCGATTGGTGTTATGGTAACTCTGCGTCGTGAGAGAATGTACGAATTCCTTGAAAAGTTGGTTCGTGTAGCTCTGCCTCGTATTCGCGACTTCAAGGGTATTGAAAGTAAGTTCGATGGTAAGGGTAACTATACCCTTGGTATTCAGGAACAAATCATTTTCCCTGAAATTAATATCGATAGTATTACTAGAATTCTCGGAATGAATATTACCTTTGTAACCTCTGCGCAAACAGATGAAGAAGGGTATGCCTTGTTGAAGGAATTCGGTTTACCGTTTAAAAACGCTAAAAAAGATTGATAATATGGCAAAGGAATCAATGAAGGCACGTGAAGTAAAGCGTGCTAAATTAGTAGCCAGATATGCCGAGAAGAGAGCTGCGTTGAAGCAAATCGTTAGAACTGGTGATCCTGCTGAAGCTTTTGAAGCTGCACAGAAATTGCAGGACCTGCCTAAGAATTCTAATCCGATTCGTATGCACAACCGTTGCAAGCTGACTGGTCGTCCTAAAGGATATATCCGTCAGTTTGGTATCTCCAGAATCCAGTTCCGTGAGATGGCTTCTAACGGTCTTATTCCCGGTGTAAAGAAAGCAAGCTGGTAATTTTGTTTTTTAAATATTGTCAGGGTAGGCCTGATTAATTTAATTTATTTTTTATATGACTGATCCAATAGCAGATTATTTGACGAGGTTGCGGAACGCTATTCAAGCGAAGCACAGAGTTGTGGAAGTTCCGGCTTCAAATTTGAAAAAAGAAATCACTAAGATTCTTTTTGAAAAGGGCTACATTCTTAATTATAAGTTTGTAGAAGATGGTCCTCAAGGTACAATTAAAGTTGCCTTGAAGTATGATCCGGTAAACAAGGTTAACGCTATCAAGAAGCTGGAGAGAATCTCTTCTCCGGGTTTGCGTCAATATACCGGTTATAAAGACATGCCGCGTGTTATTAATGGTTTGGGTATTGCTATAATATCTACTTCCAAGGGTGTAATGACCAACAAAGAAGCCGCTGAACTAAAGATTGGTGGTGAAGTTTTGTGTTATGTATATTAATAGGAGGAATTAGCAATGTCAAGAATAGGAAAATTACCCATTAGTATTCCCGCTGGAGTAACAGTTACTCTGAAAGATGACGTGGTTACCGTTAAGGGACCCAAAGGCGAAATGAGCCAATATGTAAATCCTGCTATCAATGTTACCATCGAAGACGGTCATGTTGTTTTGGCTGAGAATGAAAATGCAATGCTGGATAATCCTAAGCAAAAGCATGCATTCCATGGATTATACCGTTCATTGGTACACAACATGGTTGTTGGTGTATCAGAAGGATATAAGAAAGAATTGGAACTTGTCGGTGTAGGTTACCGTGCCTCTAACCAGGGAAATATCATTGAACTGGCTTTAGGTTATACTCACAGTATCTTTATACAGTTGCCTCCTGAAGTTAAAGTTGAGACTAAGTCTGAAAGAAACAAGAATCCTTTGATTATATTGGAATCTTGCGACAAGCAGTTACTTGGTCAAGTTTGCTCTAAAATACGTTCTTTCCGTAAGCCTGAACCGTATAAGGGTAAGGGTATTAAGTTTGTTGGCGAAGAAATTCGTAGAAAGTCTGGTAAATCAGCTGGTGCTAAATAATCATTTAAATTGATATTATTATGACAACAAAAATAGAAAGACGAATTAAGATCAAATATAGAGTACGCAACAAAATTTCAGGTACTACTGAATGCCCGCGTATGAGTGTATTTAGAAGTAACAAGCAAATCTATGTTCAGATTATCGACGACTTGTCCGGTAAGACATTGGCTGCCGCTTCTTCTTTGGGTATGACTGAAAAAATGCCTAAGAAGGAACAAGCTGCTAAAGTAGGTGAACTGATTGCGAAAAAAGCTCAGGAAGCAGGTATTACTACTGTTGTTTTCGACCGTAATGGTTACTTGTATCATGGGAGAGTAAAAGAGGTGGCTGATGCTGCCCGTAACGGTGGACTTAAATTTTAATCATTATGGCAGGACTTAATAATAGAGTTAAGATTACAAACGATATAGAGCTGAAAGACAGATTGGTTGCTATTAATCGTGTAACCAAAGTAACCAAAGGTGGTAGAACTTTTAGTTTCTCTGCTATTGTGGTAGTAGGAAATGAAGAAGGCATCATCGGTTGGGGCCTTGGTAAAGCTGGTGAAGTAACCGCTGCTATTGCCAAAGGTGTTGAATCTGCAAAGAAAAACCTGACAAGAGTGCCTGTACTGAAAGGTACAGTTCCTCACGAACAGTCTGCAAAGTTCGGTGGCGCTGAAGTATTTATTAAACCGGCTTCTCACGGTACCGGTGTTGTTGCTGGCGGTGCAATGCGTGCCGTATTGGAAAGTGTTGGTGTAACAGACGTTTTGGCTAAGTCAAAAGGTTCTTCCAACCCGCACAATTTGGTAAAGGCTACTATCTTGGCATTGAGTGAAATGCGCGATGCTCGTATGGTTGCCCAGAACAGAGGAGTTAGTATGGAAAAAGTATTTAGAGGATAAGGAGGAAGAATATGTCGACTATAAAGATTAAACAAGTTAAAAGTAGAATTGGTGCTCCTGCTGATCAGAAGAGAACTCTCGATGCACTAGGGCTTCATAAGTTGAATCGTGTGGTTGAACACGAATGTACTCCTTCAATTCTTGGAATGGTGGATAAGGTTAAACACTTGGTTACCATTGTTAAGTAATTATTTGTTGAATATAAAACGAATTACAATATGAACTTAAGTAATTTAAAACCTGCAGAGGGATCTACTAAAACAAGAAAGAGAATTGGACGTGGTCCGGGTTCTGGCTTGGGAGGTACTTCTACTAGAGGTCATAAAGGAGCTAAATCAAGATCTGGATACTCTAAGAAAATCGGTTTTGAAGGTGGTCAGATGCCTCTTCAACGTCGTGTTCCTAAGTTTGGCTTTAAAAATATCAATCGTGTAGAGTATAAGGCTATCAACTTGGATACAATTCAGAAATTGGCTGAAGCAAAGAACTTGCAGACTGTAGGTATCAGTGACTTCATTGCTGCTGGTTTCATTTCTGCAAGCCAGTTGGTAAAAGTATTAGGTAACGGAACTTTGACTGCTAAGTTGGATGTACAGGCACATGCATTTTCTAAGACTGCTGTTGCTGCCATCGAAGCTGCTGGTGGACAAGTAGTAAAACTCTAATTCAATGAGAAAAGCTATTGAAACATTAAAGAATATATGGAAAATTGAGGATCTGAGACAACGGATCCTCATTACCATATTGTTTGTGGCAATCTACCGTTTTGGTTCGTATGTCGTTTTGCCGGGGATCAATCCGTCAATGCTGACACAATTGCATCAACAGACAAGCGAAGGTCTTTTAGCCTTGTTAAACATGTTTTCCGGAGGAGCATTTTCCAATGCTTCTATTTTTGCATTGGGTATCATGCCGTACATCTCTGCCTCCATTGTGATTCAGCTGCTGGGTATTGCGGTTCCGTATTTCCAAAAATTGCAGCGCGAAGGTGAGAGTGGTAGAAGAAAAATGAATCAATATACTCGTTATCTGACGATTCTTATTCTTTTGGTTCAGGCTCCTTCTTATTTGCTCAATCTTAAGATGCAGGCTGGTCCTTCTTTAAATGCTTCATTAGATTGGACTCTGTTTATGTTTACTTCTACCATTATTTTAGCGGCTGGAAGTATGTTTATTTTGTGGCTTGGTGAGAGAATTACGGATAAGGGTATCGGTAATGGTATTTCGCTGATTATCATGATTGGTATCATCGCCCGTCTGCCGCAGTCCTTATTCCAGGAATTGATTTCCCGTATGACGGACAAGACTGGTGGTCTGGTAATGTTCCTGATTGAGCTTGTTGTGTTGCTGGTTGTTATTGCATTCGCTATTCTTTTGGTTCAGGGAACTAGAAAGATTCCTGTTCAATATGCGAAGAAGATTGTGGGTAACAAGCAATATGGCGGTGCTAGACAGTATATTCCTTTGAAGGTGAATGCTGCTAACGTGATGCCTATCATTTTTGCTCAGGCTATCATGTTTATTCCTATCACTCTTGTTGGGTTCTCGAATGTGAATGATGCAAGCGGTTTCGTACGTGCATTGACTGATCATACAAGCTTTTGGTATAATTTGATTTTTGCAGTGTTGATTATATTGTTTACGTATTTCTATACTGCAATTACTATTAATCCGACTCAGATGGCTGAAGATATGAAGAGAAACAATGGTTTTATTCCGGGTATCAAGCCAGGAAAGCAAACTGCCGAGTATATTGACGTGATTATGTCACGTATTACTTTGCCTGGTTCTTTCTTCTTGGCCTTGGTTGCCATTATGCCTGCGTTTGCCGGCATATTCGGTGTGAAAGCTGAGTTTGCTCAATTCTTTGGCGGTACATCTTTGTTAATCCTTGTGGGTGTGGTGCTTGATACTCTCCAGCAGGTAGAAAGTCATTTGTTAATGAGACACTATGACGGTTTGCTGAAATCCGGACGTATTAAAGGCCGCAGTGGTAATGTAGCTGCATATTAATCTTTTTTGAAGAATGATATTTCTTAAAACAGAAGATGAAATAGAGCTGCTCCGCAGGAGTAATTTGCTTGTTGGAAAGACGTTGGCTGAGATAGCTAAGGTTATAAGGCCCGGAGTGACAACAAAAGAACTGGATAGGGTAGCGGAAGAGTTCATCAGAGACAATGGTGCTGTTCCAACCTTTAAAGGTTTTCCTAATCAATATGGTGATCCGTTTCCAGCTTCTATTTGCACATCTGTAAATGACCAAGTGGTACATGGTATTCCGGGAGATAATGTGGTATTGAAAGACGGTGATATCGTGTCTGTTGATTGTGGTACTTACATGAATGGCTTTTGTGGCGACTCAGCTTATACGTTTTGTGTAGGTGAAGTTGACGAAGAGGTCCGCAAATTACTGAAGGTTACTAAAGAAGCATTGTACATAGGGATACAGAATGCCGTTCACGGCAAGCGGTTGGGTGATATCGGCTATGCGATACAGCAGCACTGCGAATCTAATTCTTATGGTGTGGTGCGTGAGTTTGTGGGTCACGGAATAGGCAAGGAAATGCATGAAGATCCTCAGGTCCCCAATTACGGAAAACGTGGTTATGGGACAATGCTGAAGAAAGGCTTGTGCATTGCCATTGAACCGATGATAACTTTAGGTAACCGACAAATACTCATGGAGCGTGATGGCTGGACGGTGAGGACAAAAGACCGCAAGTGTGCAGCTCATTTTGAACATACGATAGCAGTCGGTGCTGGTGAAGCTGATATATTGTCATCATTCGAGTTCATTGAAGAAATATTAGGAGATAAAGCAATTTAAGAAATTAATATGGCAAAGCAATCTGCAATAGAACAAGATGGAGTTATAGTTGAAGCATTGTCTAATGCAATGTTTCGTGTTGAATTAGAAAACGGACATGAGATTACTGCACATATTTCCGGTAAGATGCGGATGCATTACATCAAAATCCTGCCAGGGGATAAAGTAAGAGTCGAAATGTCTCCTTACGATTTATCGAAAGGAAGAATTGTATTTAGATATAAATAAAATTAAGATATGAAAGTAAGAGCATCCTTAAAGAAACGTACGCCAGAGTGTAAGATCGTTAGACGTAATGGCCGTTTGTATGTTATTAACAAGAAAAATCCTAAGTATAAACAACGTCAAGGATAATATTATTATTTTTGCAAAAAAAATAATTTAGTATATGGCTATAAGAATAGTTGGTGTCGATTTGCCTCAAAACAAGAGAGGTGAAATTGCGTTGACCTATGTATATGGTATAGGTCGTAGTAGTTCAGCAAAAATTTTGGATAAAGCAGGTGTTGACAGAGACCTGAAAGTAAAAGACTGGACGGATGATCAGGCTGCCAAGATTCGTGAGATCATTGGTGCAGAGTATAAGGTTGAAGGTGATCTTCGTTCTGAAGTTCAATTGAACATTAAGCGTTTAATGGATATCGGTTGCTATCGTGGTGTTCGTCATCGTATTGGTCTTCCAGTAAGAGGTCAGAGCACAAAGAACAATGCCCGTACTCGTAAGGGTAGAAAGAAAACCGTTGCTAATAAGAAAAAAGCTACTAAATAATAATTGTTGATATGGCAAAAAAAACAGTTGCAGCAAAAAAGAGAAATGTGAAGGTTGATGCTAATGGACAGTTGCATGTTCATTCATCTTTTAACAACATTATTGTTTCTCTGGCAAACAGCGAAGGTCAGATCATTTCTTGGTCTTCTGCCGGAAAGATGGGTTTTAGAGGTTCAAAGAAGAACACTCCCTACGCAGCACAGATGGCTGCTCAAGATTGTGCTAAGATAGCATACGATCTTGGCTTGAGAAAGGTAAAAGCATATGTGAAGGGCCCGGGTAACGGACGTGAGTCTGCTATTAGAACTATCCACGGTGCAGGTATCGAGGTTACTGAAATCATTGACGTAACTCCGCTTCCGCACAATGGTTGTCGTCCTCCGAAAAGACGTAGAGTTTAAAATTTACCTTTAATAGAAGTGAGACTTGATTTTGTTATTGGATTGTAAACTTTCTCTCTGCAATCGCGGCTGCAACAAACCCAAGTTCATGAATAAACAATTAAATATTTAAAAGAAATGGCTAGATATACTGGACCAAAATCAAGAATAGCCCGTAAATTCGGTGAAGGTATCTTTGGAGCAGATAAAGTATTGTCAAAGAAAAACTATCCTCCCGGACAGCACGGTAATTCCAGAAAGAGAAAGACTTCTGAATACGGTGTTCAACTTCGTGAGAAACAGAAGGCTAAATATACTTATGGCGTTTTGGAAAAACAATTCCGCAACTTGTTTGAGAAGGCTGAGACTGCTAAAGGTATTACTGGTGAAATCCTTCTCCAATTGTTGGAAGGTCGCCTTGACAATATCGTATTCCGTTTGGGTATTGCTCCTACTCGCGCAGCTGCTCGTCAGTTGGTGAGCCACAAGCACATTACTGTAGACGGTGAGGTTGTGAATATTCCTTCTTATGCAGTAAAACCGGGTCAGGTGATCGGTGTTCGTGAAAGATCCAAATCATTGGAAGTTATCGCTAACTCACTGGCTGGTTTTAACCATAGCAAATATCCTTGGTTGGAATGGGATGATAACTCTAAGGTTGGCAAATTGCTGCATGTACCTGAAAGAGCAGACATTCCTGAAAACATTAAAGAGCATTTGATCGTAGAATTGTATTCTAAATAATAATTAATTTCATGGCGATATTAGCATTTCAAAAACCTGATAAAGTATTAATGTTGGAAGCGGACTCTAGATTCGGAAAATTCGAATTTCGTCCGTTGGAGCCCGGTTTCGGTATTACCGTGGGTAATGCACTGCGCCGCATCCTGCTTTCTTCATTGGAAGGTTTTGCTATCACTACTATCAAGATAGACGGTGTTGAGCATGAATTTTCCAGTGTTCCGGGGGCAAAAGAGGATGTTACTAACATTATCTTGAATCTGAAACAAGTGAGATTCAAGCAAGTAGTTGAAGAATTCGAGAGTGAGAAAGTAAGTATTACGGTCGAGAATTCAAGTGAATTTAAAGCAGGTGACATAGGTAAGTATTTGACTGGATTTGAAGTGTTAAATCCTGAATTAGTTATTTGTCATTTAGATTCAAAGTCAACTATGCAGATAGATATTACGATCAACAAAGGTCGTGGTTATGTTCCTGCTGACGAAAACCGCGAATATTGCACCGATGTGAACGTAATTCCTATCGATTCTATTTATACTCCGATACGTAATGTGAAGTATCAGGTAGAGAACTTCCGTGTAGAGCAGAAGACCGACTACGAGAAACTGGTACTTGAGATTACTACCGACGGTTCCATTCATCCGAAAGAAGCCCTGAAAGAAGCAGCAAAGATTCTGATTTATCACTTCATGCTTTTCTCTGACGAGAAGATTACGCTGGAAACAAATGATGCTGACGGCAATGAAGAGTTTGATGAAGAAGTATTGCACATGCGTCAGTTGCTGAAGACCAAGCTCGTTGATATGGATCTCTCTGTACGTGCCCTCAACTGTCTGAAGGCTGCAGATGTAGAGACTCTTGGTGACTTGGTACAATTCAACAAGACGGATTTGCTGAAATTCAGAAACTTCGGAAAGAAATCGCTTACCGAGCTTGATGATTTGCTGGAAAGTCTGAATCTGTCGTTTGGAACTGATATTTCTAAATATAAATTAGATAAAGAATAAAAAATGAGACATAATAAGAAATTCAACCATTTGGGTCGTACTGCCTCTCATAGAAACGCTATGTTGGCTAATATGGCGTGTTCTTTGATTAAGCACAAAAGAATCACTACGACCGTTGCAAAGGCTAAAGCTCTGAAGAAGTTTGTTGAGCCTTTGATTACAAAGGCTAAAGACGATACGACTAATTCCCGTCGTGTTGTATTTAGCAATTTGCAAGACAAGTATGCTGTAACTGAACTGTTTAAAGAAATCTCTGTGAAGATTGCTGATCGTCCGGGTGGTTACACTCGTATTATCAAGACTGGTAACCGTTTGGGTGACAACGCAGAAATGTGCTTCATTGAACTCGTTGACTACAACGAAAATATGGCTAAGGAAAAGGTTGCCAAGAAGGCTACTCGTACCCGCCGTTCAAAGAAAGCCGCTGCTACTGAAGCTGCTCCTGCTGCAGAAACATCTGCACCGGTTGCCGAAGCTCCTGCTGCTGAGGAAGCTAAAGCTGAATAATTCAACTATTCTTTTTATATATAGAAGCCGTTCCAATTTGTTTGGAACGGCTTTTTTTTCCTATAAATCATCCAAGAAACATTAAAAGATGTGTGCACAAAACAAATTCCTGGTAGAAACTGTTATATTTGCACATAGATATGGCTAAATTCTTAAGATTCATAGGATTCATGGTGCTTGCATTGGCTTTATGGCAGACTGCAAGCGATGCATTTGCAAATAAAGCGGCAAGTGGGGGGAATGTTGTGAGTGAGAATACTATTGCCGTACATGAGCAGACTGATGCCTATATTGCGATGCCTCAATTACCTTATCTGCCGGATGCAGAGCTGGCGGGCATGGGTGGACAATTACATTTGCTGACGTACTCCCGTATACAGCGTATTTCTACCACGGAATATATATTTTCTTTAAAGGACTGGATTGACAAACTGGCCCAGCGAGCGGCTGTTTTGTCTCTGCATCGTGAGAAACTCTATGATGCCACTGCCTATTATCGTTGCCAGCCGGTGTGCGAATATTACATTTTCACACTAAGGCGTATTCTCATTTAGTGTTTTATTGAATCTTCCTTTTTCCCTTGTGTATGGTCAGACTATGTGTTTTTGCAGGGGAATACTGTATTTTCTATTTCTAATAAATTCATTAAAACATATTATAATTATGGCAACTCAAACTATTGACGCAACTCTTTTTGCGTCTTCACATCCCGATATTGTAAAGCGTACCAGTGTTTCAGGACTTATCTTTTCAGTAGCTATGCTGCTGGTCGGTGTTTTTATTTTTGCATCCATTTTTGAGATGAGTGATAAATCTTCCACTCTCAGCATGGCTTTGATGGTGCTGGGTACGGCATTCGTCTTGCTTGGCGTGTTCCGTCTGTTTTGGAAATCGAAGGAAGTGGTCTATTTGCCGACGGGCAGTGTGACCAAGGAACGCAGTGTTTTCTTCGATTTGAAATATTTGGGCAAACTTACAGATATGATTGAGAATGAACAGCTGAATGGCGAGACTGAAATAAAAAGTAGCGGCAGTGGAAATGTGCGCATGGATGTCATGATTTCTCAGGACAATAAATTTGCGGCTGTACAGTTGTATCAGTTTGTGCCTTACACGTATACTCCGGTAACTTCCGTACGCTACTATACGGGTAGCGATGCGGTTGCAGCGTCTACTTTCCTGGAGAAATGTAAAACTGCATAATAAGTCAAAGCGTTAGACTTGACTTTAACTGTGGTGGGGATTAGTCGGCAACGGCAATCCCCATTTTTTTCATCAGGAAGCAGGCGTTCATATTCTGGGCGATGCCTGGGCGCAAGCGGTAGGAGAAGGTCAGTTCATTGTCTGTAATGTCTGCTTCGAAGCGATAGTTGCGGATGTCATCGGGGAAGAGGTCGATGAGTGTTCCCAGCAGCAGGTCGTGGGTGGCAATGATGCCATTGGCCTGCAAAGTCATGAATTGCTTGATAAGGGAAAAGGAGCCTTTCTGCTTGTCCATGGAGTTGGTACCTTTCAGAATTTCGTCGAGGATGATGAACAGTTCCTCACCTGCCTGCAGCTTGTCTATGATGAGTTTCAGACGTTTGAGTTCGGCAAAGAAGTAGGACTCGTTGTCGTTCAGTGAATCCGAGGTACGCAGGCTAGTGATGAGCCGGGCCGGGCATATTTCCATTTGGCGGGCACAGACGGGGGCGCCGATGCAGGCAAGGAGGTAATTGATGCCCACCGTACGCAGATAGGTGCTTTTCCCTGCCATGTTGGCGCCGGTGACGATGATGAAAAACGGTCGTTTCACCATGTCGATGTCATTGCGGACACAGCGGTCACGGTTCATCAGCGGATGGCCCAGGGCTTCGGCACGGAGACGGAAGGAGGAAGGGGCATTGATGGGTGCTTCCGTTTCAGAATTGCTTTCTTCTTCTTTATTTAGGTTTCCTTTTCCCTTTCTTTCCGCTTGAACTATCTTTGGGTAAATATAGTCCGGATGATTATAGGCAAATGTTGCCAGTGAGTTGAGCGCATCCATTTGTCCGATGGCATCGAGCCACCCGGGCAGTTCAGCGGCATATTGCTCTTTCCAGGCTTCAATGCGCATGATTTGACGCAGTTCCCAGAAGAAGAGGCCGTTCAGAATGACGTACATAAAGACATTGTTGCGTTGGTCGAGTTCATCCATGAGCTTGTTCAGCCTGCTGATGGAGTGGGAGGCTTTCCGTTTTTCTCCGTCAATCTGTTGTTTTATCTCTTTGAGCAGGGTGGCTTGTGCAGGCTGCTTTTCCATGAGGTGGAGCAGGGCGGCGTAGGTGGAGAGAATTTGCAGTTTTTTGCCATAGATGGCCTGCATCTTGGTGACTTTGCCAGTGAAGCCGAAGCCGGCGATGACGAAGCAGGTCCAGATGATGCCGTAGATACTTGCGGACAGAATTCCTGCCATGACGAGTGCGAGGCAGATGAGGTTGGCTCCCGTCACCAGTATCGGCAGGAGGCGCAGTAATTTCCGGCTCCGGAAGATGCTCGGACTTTCCGCCCATTGGCACAGTTCTGTTTCATCGGCGGCTTTTCCTTTGTACAGCAGGCCGAGGATACGGAAGCGCTGACGGAATTTCAGTTCCGGAGCCAGTTCACTGACGGCTTCTTGTCGGCGGATGATTTCTTCCTTTCTCTCGAGATGTTTCCCCAGCCAGTGGGCGAGGCGGTGTTTCCCGGGCTGTGTGCAGGTACGGTTGATGTACTGGAAAAGGGAATGCGGACCGAAAACATCCAAATCATAGGTGTAGAGATGGGTGGGGTCGATGTATGCTTCGCCGTCATCGAAAGAAGACGTATCGTAATCCAGAGCGGCGAGTTCCTGCTCGTTGATTTCCATCTTCTTTTCCAGATAGTCCTTGCGATGGAACAGCCGGTTGTGGTATTTCATTAAAAATAGGAACGGCAGTAGGGTGATGAGGGCAATGCAGGCCAGTATACCCCAGCTCTCGCTCCAGAAATAGATAATTCCTACTACTCCTGCCACAAACAGCAGCAGGCGCAGGCTGCCGATGCGGTAAATCTTCTGTTGTACTTTATTCAGTTCTTGTCTTGCCTCTTCTGCCGTGTTGCGGTAGACGGCGCTGATTTTATCTATCGTATTTATTTGCTCCATACATGTTAAGTTTAAGGCAAAGATATACATTTCCAATTGTTTTTTCCGCGATTTTTTGTCTACTTCCGATAAAAAATGTACCTTTCGCTCACTAAAACAAAGTTTCAGAAAAGAGGAGGTTGGGATATGAAGAAGAGTTGGTTGTTAGGCGTTCTGATGTTGCTGGCGGTTTTGCCGGTGGGGGCGCAACAGGTAATGTATTCCAATCTGAGAGAGTTGGTGGAGAACCGTGGCGATACGGTTACCACACTGAAGATTGAGAAGCGTACAAAGAACCAGATTTACCTCATGGGCGGTGCCGATTATCGTATTACGGTAGACGACAATCTCGGTCTTTGCCGTTATTTGAAGTCCCGTTGTTATGCTGTACGGGTAGATACCTCGCTTTATGTCAATTGCCGTAAGATGCGCTATAAGCGTTATCGCTTCGGGCAGTGGTATGCACCTGCCATGTGGCTCGGTGGAAAGGTTTACTTCTGTGCACAGCCTGTGGGACAAGCAGCCACCAGTACCATGACTCCCGATGATGCCACACGATTGGGCGGTGAAGTGGGAGACGCCATCAATGCTTCGGGACTGGTGCATGCCCGCGTCTATTACGAACTGAATCCCGAAACCGGAAAGTCCGAGTTCGTGGGACGTGAGCGAATGATGCAATTGCTTGCCGGATACCCGACACTGCACGCCGAATTCGAGAAAGAAACAAGCGAGTCGGCAGAGGTCATCGGCAAGTATCTGCGTGCACTCCGTCCATTAATCACTAATCATTAATCATTAATAAGATGATATTATTGCAAGACGTGCCCGATGGGTACGAATACTGCTTTGCGGGTAACGGAAAGTGCCCCAAAGCCTCTTCCTGCCTGCGGGCGATAGCGGCACAACTGTTGTCCGAGAGTGAAGCCCCCCAACCACAGTCCGTTCGTGCGGTGAATCCTTTTTATGTCAGCAGCTTGTCCGGGTCCTCCACCTGTGCCCGTTACCGCTCCAGCGAGCAGCTGCACTATGCCCGCGGTATGACGCATCTTTTCGACGAAGTACCCACCAAGCTGCTTTTCACCGTGCGCCATCGCGTGATGGGATGCTTCTCTTGCGAACGCTATTACTATCATTGCCGCAAGGGCGAGCGGCCTATCTCTCCCGAAGAACAGGATAGCCCGGGTATTCAAGGCGGTAGGCATAAGCACCAAGCCTAAGTTCGACCGCTACGAGTATGCGGTAGCTTGGTGACCGGCTGCAAAGTCATTGCACGCCTTTTGCAGCGTCACTGCAAACCCGTTGCAGTCGCGCTGCAAAGCAGTTGCAGTATCACTGCAAAAAGCATGCACTCACTTTGCAGTGAGAAGTCGCTGTTGTTCACGTTGTTAAAGTATGAATACAATGAGGCCTTATCCTCCTTTTTCGGCCCGCTGTTTACAGATTGCAGAAGAAGGATACGAATACCGGTACACTCATATCAATTAATATTCCGTGGAATATAGCGATAGGAATCACATCCTTTCCGGAATATTGGGTGATGGAGGGTAGAAGTACATCCATCGAATTGACCCCTGCCGCCGATATAGGTGCCAGTTTGCCGAAATATTTCCGGATGAGCGGTGCACCCAGCAAAGCCATCATTTCACGGAAGATATTGGCAAGCAGGGCGATGGTGCCCAGTTCCGTGGCGAGTTGCAGACCTATGGAAGGTTCCTTGAATTGCGTAATCAGAATGGAGGAAAGCGAATAATAAGCAAATCCGCTACCCACCGCCATGCAGTCGAACACACTCCATTGGCTCAACAGCAGACTGGCGAAGGCGGAGAACAACAGTGTTCCCACAATGGTGGCCATCGGCACCAAAAGCATTTTGGGCCGCAGACTCTTGACCAGCTCCTTCAATTGCTTGTTGCTCCCGATGCCGATGCCCACCTGGAACATCAATGCATAGAGCACATACATGGATAAGTCGTGCAAGTCGAACTGAAAATCATTGGCTACTCCCATCAGGCAGCCGGCACAGAAAAATGCAACAACCATCAAACTTCCCTTCATCTCTTCTCTCCTTTCTTAAAAAATAGGTGAAACACCATCAGTGAGGCTAGCATGCTGCCTGTAATGCTCAGTGAGGCCAGTACGGCGGCCTGCCACCCGAATCTTCCCAGATTGTCAACAATCAGACGGTTGGAACCGATGGATACACCGAGTACAAAGAGCAGCAGTAAGATGGTGAGCGAGGCGCTTTTCTCCACTTTTTGCAACATCTGTACATTACGCATTAGGTATCCGATACCGATTCCTATAAACATGATGGATATAATTGTAAACATAAGTTTTTTTCTTTTTTGGGTGAATACATAGGTTAGTCCGGTTTTTCCGAACGGAAACTCCATACACGGCATCTCTCCCTCCTTTTCTCGGTAAGGGAAGTGCAAAATAGTAAGATGCAAATTGCAGGATAGTTAAATGAATCCGCTGAACCAATGTACGTGCACTATGAAGTGGCCGCATAAGGTCTTGTTGCCCCATGCAGCATTGCGCGTATTGTATCTTGTAGTTAAGTACTGGTTCATATCGTTTTTGAATTTCGGTGCAAAGGTAATGCTAGTTTGAATAATTTCCAAATAAATATTCATAATTTGTTTCGTGAAAAGATTCTTTGATGCGTGGAAGTTCCCGTAAAAACATTATTTTTGCAAGAGAATAGAGGAAAAACAAGAGCTCCTTTGTTTAGAAATATAGTTTTAAAAAGAGAAGAGATATGAAAAGATTGAGAGATTTAACTGCTGTTCTTGGCATGGTTGCTTTGGCTGCTTGCAACAATGCCTCCATTGAAGGCTCCTGGGTGGAGCCGGTTCCGGGAATGCCCGGCATGCAACAAGGTTTCGTTCTTGATAGGGACGGAAGCGCCTCTTCCATTAACATGGCCACCTTGAAATATGAGGCATGGAAAAAAGTAGGAAACCGGTTGTTACTTTCAGGTACCAGCATCGGCAATCACCAGAATATTTCTTTCACGGATACGCTGACAATAGAAAAACTGACGCAGGACAGCCTGATTCTCAAAAGAGGAGAGTTGCTCTTGAAATATGCCAGGAACAATGAAGCTCTGAATCAAAAAACAATACCTGCTGCGGTGCTTACCCCTGCCAAGAAACTTCTGTCGGTAAGAGGCGAGCTGGTCATCGGCCATGAGGTGCGTTCCTTCAAAGCCGAAGGAGATTCTGCCGATTATTGGATTGTGGATGAGACCGGAGAACTCATGCAAAAATATGATGATATGACGAAAGGAGTTAAAAACGGAAAACCGGTATACGTAGAGTTGGAAGTAATCGATATGGGCAAAGCCGATGACGGATTTGCCGCCGATTATGAGGGTGTCTATCAGATAATGAAAATCAATAAAATGGCTTTAAAATAGAAATCCTCTTTGTTGGTTTCTGACTAAAAGATAAATAATCCCGGCATTCCATTGCGAATGTCGGGATTTATTTCTATATTGCGGCAAATATAGCCCTCGTGGGCTGACATTTTGTAAATCCTTAATCTTTATAGGACATGGAGATAACCTTAAGTAAAACATTGCCTTCCTATCCTTCCTTTGTCGAGGGTATCCGGCGGGCACCCGACCGTGGCTACACCCTTACCCCTGCGCAGACGGCTACGGCATTGAAGAACGCTTTGCGCTACATCCCCAAAGAGCTGCACGAAACCCTCGCTCCGGAGTTCATGGAAGAACTGCGTACACGTGGACGTATCTATGGCTACCGCTACCGCCCGCAGGGCGACCTCAAAGCGAAATCCATCGATGAGTACAAAGGGAACTGTATTGAAGGCAAGGCCTTCCAGGTGATGATTGACAATAATCTTTGTTTCGACATCGCCCTTTATCCGTATGAATTAGTTACCTATGGTGAGACGGGACAGGTCTGTCAGAACTGGATGCAATACCGGCTCATCAAGCAGTACCTCGAAGTGTTGACGCGCGAGCAGACACTGGTTATCGAAAGCGGGCATCCGTTGGGACTGTTCAAATCCAAGCCCGAAGCGCCCCGTGTCATCATTACCAATGCGCTGATGGTGGGGCTCTATGATAATCAGAAGGACTGGCACACCGCTATGCAGATGGGCGTTGCCAACTACGGCCAGATGACTGCCGGAGGCTGGATGTACATCGGTCCGCAGGGCATTGTGCACGGCACCTTTAATACGCTGCTGAATGCGGGCCGTCTGAAGCTGGGCATTCCGCAGGATGGTGATTTGCGCGGACGCTTGTTTGTTTCTTCCGGTCTGGGAGGCATGAGCGGTGCGCAGCCCAAAGCTGCCGAGATGGCAGGGGCGGCGGCAATCATTGCCGAGGTGGATGCTTCCCGCATCGAAACCCGCCATACCCAGGGTTGGGTGGGACACGTTACGGATTCTCTGGAAGAAGCCTTCTCGCTGGCTCAAAAAGCGATGGATGAGTGCCGCCCGGTTTCTGTGGCCTATCACGGCAATGTCGTCGATTTGCTGGAATATGCGGTGCAGAAGCAGTTGCACATAGATTTACTTTCTGACCAGACTTCCTGCCATGCCACCTACGAGGGCGGTTACTGTCCCGTCGGACTGACGTTTGAGCAGCGTACCCGTATGCTACATGAAAATCCGTCGGAGTTCCGGTGCCTGGTGAATGTTTCCTTGGAGCGTCATTTCAAGGCTATAAAGAGGCTGGTGGAACACGGTACATACTTCTTCGATTATGGGAACTCCTTCATGAAAGCCGTCTACGATGCCGGTGTGAGCGAAATTGCGCGAGACGGGGACGATAAGAACGGCTTCATTTTCCCCAGCTATGTGGAAGACATTATGGGACCGGAATTGTTTGATTATGGTTATGGTCCGTTCCGCTGGGTGTGTCTCAGTGGAAAACATGAAGACTTGGTGAAGACCGACCGTGCGGCGATGGAATGTATCGACCCTACACGTCGCGGGCAAGATTTGGATAACTACAATTGGATTCGTGATGCGGAGAAGAACAATCTGGTAGTCGGCACGCAGGCTCGTATTCTCTATCAGGATGCCGTGGGACGCATGAATATAGCTTTGCGCTTCAATGAAATGGTGCGTAAGGGAGAGGTCGGCCCCATCATGTTGGGACGCGACCATCACGATGTCAGCGGTACAGACTCTCCATTCCGTGAAACATCCAATATCAAGGACGGCAGTAATGTCATGGCAGATATGGCGGTACAGTGTTTTGCCGGAAACTGTGCGCGTGGCATGAGCTTGGTGGCCTTGCACAATGGAGGTGGCGTAGGTATCGGAAAAGCCATCAACGGCGGTTTCGGCATGGTGTGCGACGGTAGTGAGCGGGTAGACGAAATCTTGCGTTCCGCCATGCTGTGGGATGTGATGGGTGGTGTGGCACGCCGTTCGTGGGCGCGTAACCCTCATGCCATGGAGACGAGTGAAGAGTTTAACCGTACGCATGCAGATGGCTATCATATCACGATGCCGTATGTGGCGGATGAGGATTTGATTAGAAGCATGTGTATATTCTCTCATTAGTATATTAGCATATTACTCACATTAGCATATTATGGACAGAATTATGGAATGCGTCCCTAATTTCAGTGAAGGGCGCGATTTGCAAAAGATAGATAAGATAGTGGCTTCTTTTCGGAGCAAACAAGGTGTGAAACTGTTGGATTACAGCAACGATGAAGACCATAACCGCCTCGTGGTGACCGTAGTGGGCGAGCCTGAACCGCTTCGTGATGCTGTGCTCGAAGCTATCGGCGTAGCGGTAGAGCTGATAGATCTCAATCACCATCAGGGACAGCACCCTCGTATGGGTGCTGTAGATGTAGTACCTTTTATCCCCATCCGGAATGTGACGATGGAAGAAGCTGTTGCCCTCTCCAAAGAGGTGGGCGAGGAGGTTGCAAAACGTTACAATCTTCCTGTCTTCTTATATGAAAAGTCTGCTTCTGCCCCTCATCGGGAGAATCTGGCTGCTGTCCGTAAAGGGGAGTTCGAAGGTATGGCCGAGAAGATAAAGCAACCGGAATGGCATCCCGACTTTGGACCGGCTGAACGTCATCCCACTGCAGGCACAGTAGCTATCGGTGCCCGCATGCCTTTGGTGGCCTATAACATCAACCTCAATACTCCCAGTCTGGAGATAGCCCATGACATTGCTAAGAAAATCCGTTTCATCGGCGGCGGACTGCGTTATTGCAAGGCAATGGGAGTGGAGTTGAAAGACCGCGGCATCACGCAGGTATCCATCAACATGACGGACTATACCCGCACCGCCCTCTACCGTGCTTTCGAACTGGTGCGTGTGGAAGCCCGCCGCTACGGTGTCAGCATTGTGGGCAGTGAGATTATCGGTCTGGTGCCGATGGAGGCCTTGATAGATACAGCGTCCTACTATCTGGGATTGGAGAACTTCTCCATGGAGCAAGTTTTAGAAGCACGAATGTAACCGAATTAAATAGTACTAACTTAATTCCCCTCCCTACGGGGGAGGGGTTAGGGGAGAGGCTTTATGACAGAGAACCTTATTATATTCAATGCCCGTGTCGTGACCCCCCTCGGTTTTTCCGCCCGTCGCGGCAGCGAGATGGAGCAACTGAGCATCATCGACAATGCTACGGTGGAAGTGACCGACGGTGTCATCACCTACGTCGGTCCCAACCGTGGAGAGGAGCGTGACGGCTATTATCAGCACTACTGGCATTACAATGCCCGCGGCAAGTGTCTGCTACCCGGCTTTGTGGACTCGCACACACATTTTGTGTTTGGTGGCGAGCGTGCCGAGGAGTTCTCCTGGCGTTTGAAGGGAGAGAGTTACATGTCCATCATGGAACGTGGAGGAGGCATCGTGAGTACGGTGAAGGCTACCCGTGCATGCAATTTCATCCAGCTGCGCAGCAAGGCGGAGGCCTTTCTGAAGCAGATGAGTGCTATGGGAGTGACTACCGTAGAGGGGAAGAGCGGCTACGGTCTGGACAAGGAAACCGAGCTCCTGCAGCTTCGGGTGATGCGTAGCCTTAATAATGACGAGCACAAGCGTGTAGACGTTGTCTCCACTTTTCTCGGCGCACATGCTGTGCCTGCAGAATACAACGGGCGGACGGACGAATACGTGGACTACATTATCCGCGAAGTGATGCCCGTAGTGGTTCATAATAATTTGGCAGAGTTCTGCGATGTCTTCTGTGAGCAGGGTGTTTTCTCCATCGAACAGTCTCGTCGCCTTTTGCTAGCAGCCAAGGAAATGGGACTTGCCTTGAAACTCCATGCCGATGAAATTGTACCATTAGGTGGTGCTGGGCTGGCTGCTGAACTTTCTGCCGTCTCTGCCGACCATCTGCTGCATGCTTCGGATGCGGACATCCGCGCCATGGCCAATAAAGAAGTTGTGGCGACCCTTCTTCCGCTGACAGCCTTTGCTTTGAAGGAACCCTATGCCCGTGGACGCGAAATGATTGATGCCGGTTGTGCCGTGGCTCTTGCCACCGACCTCAATCCGGGCAGTTGTTTCTCCGGTTCCATCCCCCTGACATTTGCCTTGGCGTGCATTTATATGAAAATGAGTGTTGAAGAGGCCATCACTGCCCTGACCTTGAACGGTGCAGCCGCCTTGAACCGTGCGGACAGCATTGGTAGTATCGAGGTGGGCAAAAAAGGGGATTTTGTAGTCCTCGATACGGACAATTATCATTTTTTGCCCTATTACGTCGGGATGAATTGTGTCAATACCACCGTGAAGAACGGAGTTCTTTATCCGGGACTTTAGAGCTCCTTGAACATTAATATTTAATCCTTAATAATTTATTATCATGTTAGTTGATTTGACAGTAAAGGAATTTTTGAATAAAGTGGCGGGTAGTGATCCCGTCCCCGGTGGCGGTAGTATTGCCGCTTTGAACGGTGCCATTGCTTCTGCTCTTGCCGCTATGGTTGCCAACCTCACCATCGGCAAGAAAGGTTATGAACTTCACGAAGAGCTGATGCGCCATGTCTCCGGAGTTGCCTTGCAGCAGAAGGGAGCTTTTGTGGAAGATATAGACCGCGACTCTGAGGCCTACAACAAGGTGTTTGCCTGCTTCAAGATGCCGAAAGCTACGGATGAGGAAAAAGCGGCGCGCAGTGCTGCCATTCAGGAGGCTACCAAGTTTGCTGCCCTTGTTCCCATGCAGGTGGCACGCAATGCGTATGAGTTGATGACAGTCATCATGGATATAGCCCGCATGGGCAATCGCAATGCCGTTACGGATGCTTGTGTAGCCATGATGTCTGCCCGTTCGGCTGTGCTGGGCGCACTGATGAATGTACGCATCAACCTGGGTTCGTTGAAGGACAAGGAGTTTGTGTCCAAGCTCCAAAGTGAAGCCGATGAATTGGAACACTTGGCTTGTGCGAAAGAAAAGGAATTGTTGGACGAAATCAATCAAGAGCTGAAAGTATGAACAATGTCTATTACGTAGGTTCCGGTGAGCTGACCTTCGACCTCATCGAACGCATCATTAATGAAAACTTGAAACTGGAGCTGGCTCCGGAAGCCAAGCTGCGGATACAGAAGTGCCGCGATTATCTGGACAAGAAGATTGCGGAGTCGGAAGAACCCTTGTATGGCATTACCACCGGTTTCGGCTCGTTGTGCAGCAAGAGCATTTCGTCGGACGAGCTGGGTACCTTGCAGGAGAATCTCATCAAGAGCCATGCTTGCAGTGTGGGCGAGGAGATACGTCCCGTCATCATCAAGCTGATGATGTTGCTCAAGGCACATGCCCTCTCTTTGGGGCATAGCGGTGTGCAGGTTATTACCGTGCAGCGTATCCTCGACTTTTTCAATAACGACGTGATGCCTATTGTGTATGACCGTGGTTCACTGGGCGCCTCCGGCGACCTGGCTCCTCTGGCCAACCTCTTCCTGCCGCTTATCGGTGTGGGCGATGTTTATTATAAAGGAAAGAAGCGCGAGGCTATCAGCGTGCTCGACGAGTTCGGCTGGGAACCGGTGAAGCTGATGAGTAAAGAGGGATTGGCATTACTCAACGGTACCCAGTTTATGAGTGCCAACGGTGTCTTTGCCATTCTCAAAGCCTTTCGTCTCTCCAAGAAAGCCGACTTGATTGCCGCCCTTTCCCTGGAAGCTTTCGACGGACGTATCGATCCCTTCATGGACTGTATCCAGCAGATTCGTCCACACAAGGGACAGATAGAAACGGGTGCCAACTTCCGCAAGCTATTGGAAGGCAGCGAGCTGGTAGCTCGTCCCAAGCAGCATGTGCAAGACCCTTATTCGTTCCGTTGCATCCCTCAGGTGCATGGGGCAACGAAAGACGCCATCCGTTACGTGTCTTCCGTTCTGCTGACGGAAATCAATTCCGTGACTGACAATCCCACTATCTTCCCCGATGAGGACCGTATCATTTCGGGCGGTAACTTCCACGGCCAGCCGCTTGCCATCTCCTACGACTTTCTCGGCATCGCCCTGGCAGAACTGGGCAATATATCCGAGCGGCGCATCGCCCAGCTTATCATGGGGTTGCGCGGACTTCCGGAATTCCTTGTTGCCAATCCAGGTCTGAACTCCGGTTTCATGATTCCGCAATATGCCGCCGCATCTATGGTGAGCCAGAACAAAATGTACTGCTATGCCGCCAGCAGCGACTCCATCGTTTCCTCCAACGGGCAGGAAGACCACGTCAGCATGGGTGCCAATGCAGCTACTAAGCTTTATCGCATTATGGATAATCTGGAGCATATCCTTGCCATCGAACTGATGAATGCCGCTCAGGGCATTGACTTCCGCCGTCCGGCAAAGACTTCTCCCGTTTTGGAGCGTTTCCTGCACGAATACCGCAAGGAAGTTCCCTTTGTGAAGGAGGACATCGTGATGTATAAGGAAATCCATAAGACAGTCGCTTTCCTCAACCGGACAAAGTTTGATTATTAGGAACTTCCCAATAAATCTGCCAGAAACATAATAATTATTAATCTGTTAACAATAAGAAAGGAAACTTAATTGGCGAATTGAGTTTTCTTTCTATATTTGTCTCGTTTTATTCCGATAATGAATAAAAATAGTTTTAGTTTAGAAAGGGAAGAAAAATGGGCGAACACACGAAGCATTCAACATCACGGGTGGAACTAAGGGAACGTATCATTCTGGCAGCTGTAGAATTATTTACAACAAATGGAATAAAAAGTATCACGATGGATGAGATTGCAGCATCTTTGGGTATCTCTAAGCGCACTCTTTACGAAGTTTTTCCGGATAAGGAAACCTTGCTGGAAGAATGTATCCTGAAGTCCCAGAAGGATGGTGATATTTTTGTGAAAGAAGTCATAGAGACTTCCAACAACGTATTGGAAGTTTTGTTGAGATGTTATCAGTGGAGCATAGAGCGTTTTCATGCCACGAACAAGAAGTTTTTTGAGGATATCAAGAAATATCCCAAGGCTTATCAGTTGATGAAGAACAACCGGAACCGGAGCTCGGAAGATACCGTGAACTTTTTCAAAGAGGGCGTGAAGCAAGGCATTTTCCGTGATGATGTGAATTTTGCTATTATCAATCTGCTTGTGCGCGACCAGCTCGATTTGCTGATGAATTCGGACATCTGCAATGAGTATTCTTTCCTTGAAGTGTACGAATCTATCATGTTCACTTTCTTGCGCGGTATCTCTACGGAGAAGGGTGCCCGTGTCCTGGAGGACTTTATCTGCGAATATCGCAAGAATCAGGTAAAGCCGGATGAAACGAAGGAGTAGTTTTAATAAATAATCTATTTTTGATTTATGAAGATGCAGAGATTTTGGGTAGGCAGAGCACTACTGTTGGCAGTTGCTGTGCTGTATGCCGGCGGCTATGTGCGCGCACAAGAGACAAAGGATACCCTGACCCTGACCCTTGACCGTGCCTTAGAGATTGCTTTAAGCGACAATCCTACCATAAAGGTGGCGGAGGAAGAAATTGCTTTGAAGAAAGTGACTCACAAGGAAACCTGGCAGAACTTGCTTCCGCAGGCAAGCATTGACGGTACGTGGAATCATACCATCAGTGCGGCACAGATGAATCTTGGCGGACAGTCGTTCAAGATGGGTATGGACAATTCGAATACGGTAAGCGGGGTGCTGAATATCAGTTTGCCCATATTCGCCCCTAGCGTATATAAGGCCATGTCGATGACGAAGACAGACATTGAACTGGCTGTGGAAAAGTCACGGGCTTCTAAGCTGGACTTGGTGAACCAGGTAACTAAGGGTTACTATCAGCTGATGCTGACGCAAGACTCCTACGATGTGTTGCAGAAGAGCTATAAGCTGGCAGAAGACAACTACAACATTGTCAATGCCAAGTATCAGCAGGGTGCCGTCAGTGAGTTCGATAAAATCAGTGCCGAGGTGCAGATGCGCAGCATTAAGCCGAATGTGATTTCGGCGGGTAATGCCGTGACGTTGTCCAAGTTGCAGTTGAAGGTACTGATGGGAGTAACGGCCGATGTGGATATAGAGATTGCCGACAATCTCGGCAACTATGAGACGGAGCTGTTTGCCAATGAACTGAATCAGCCCGCTGCCAATCTGAACAATAATACGACGATGAAGCAGTTGGACTTGAACCGGAAGATGCTCAATCAGAACATCAAGTCACTCCGTACCAACTTCATGCCTACTTTGGGTATGAATTATTCTTACCAATACCAGTCACTCTACAACGAGGACTGGAACATCCTCGATTATAATTGGAGCGGAAGTTCCGCACTGATGTTTACGCTGAGCATTCCTTTGTATAAGGCAAGCAATTTCACCAAGCTCAAGTCCAACCGTATTCAGATACGTCAGTTGGAGCAGAACCGTCTGGACACAGAGCGCAAGCTGAACATGCAGATTACCAGCTATCAGAACAATATGGCTGCCAGTTCCGAGCAGGTTGTCAGCAACCGCGAGAATGTGATGCAGGCACAGAAAGCTGTGCAGATTGCCGGTAAACGCTATGAGGTAGGTAAAGGTACAGTGTTGGAGCTGAACACTTCGCAAGTGCAGCTTACGGAGGCTGAACTGACTTACAATCAGTCCATCTATGATTATCTGGTTGCGAAGGCTGACCTTGACCAAGTACTGGGAAAGGATTATATTGCAGGGAACGAAGAATGAAGAACTAAGAATGAAGAATAGAAATAAAAACAACGATATGAAAAAAGGTTTTCAATGGATGGTCCTGCTGGTGGTTGCCATGCTGGGGGCATGTAGCGGAGGTAGTGATAAAGCTGCTGCTGAGAAGGTGGACGAAAAGCCGAGGGTGAAACTGGCCGAGGTGTCGTCCCGTCCCGTGGAACAGATTCAGGAATACACCGCTACGGTGGAAGCCGAAGTAAAAAACAATATTGCTCCCTCTTCTCCGGTGCGTATAGACCGCATCTTTGTGGAGGTGGGCGACCGCGTGTCGAAAGGCCAGAAGCTGGTCAGCATGGATGCTGCCAATCTGAAGCAGATAAAATATCAGCTGGACAACCAGCAGATAGAGTTCAAGCGTATTGACGAGTTGTATAAGGTAGGCGGTGCCTCCAAATCGGAGTGGGATGCCGCCAAGATGAATCTCGACATCCGTGAGACTTCCTATAAGAATCTCTTGGAGAACACCTCGTTGCTCAGTCCCATTAATGGAGTGGTGACGGCACGTAATTACGATAACGGAGATATGTATGGCGGTGGAGAGCCGGTACTGGTAGTGGAGCAAATCACTCCGGTAAAACTATACATCAACGTATCCGAAGGCTACTTTACCAAAGTGAAGAAGGGCGCTCCCGTATCTGTGAAAGTGGATGTCTATGGTGACGAGGAGTTCGAAGGCAAAATCAGCCTTGTTTATCCTACCATCAACCCGGCTACCCGTACTTTCCCGGTAGAGATACAGCTTGTTAACCGTGACCAGCGTGTACGTCCGGGAATGTTTGCCCGTGCCACGCTGAATTTCGGAATACGGGACCACGTGGTCGTTCCCGACCTGGCCATTGTGAAGCGTGCCGGTTCAGGCGACCGCTATGTCTATGTCTACAAGGACGGCAAGGTGTCTTATAATAAGGTAGAACTTGGCCGTCGTATGGATACGGAGTATGAGTTGATTTCCGGTGTAGACAATAACTCTCAAGTTGTTATTGCCGGGCAGTCTAAATTAGCCGATGGTGTGGAAGTTGAGGTAGAAAAATAATATGGTAATGTGATAATATGCTAATGTGCCGATGTAGCTACATTGCGCAGCCAATTAGCATATTAGCACATTGGCAAATTAAAGAATTAATCTTATGAGTTTATACGAAGGAGCGGTTAAGAAACCGATTATGACCTCGCTCTGCTTCCTGGCAGTGGCTATATTTGGTCTGTTCTCTCTGTCGAAATTGCCGGTAGACCTTTATCCGGATATCGAGACCAACACCATTATGGTGATGACTACCTATCAGGGTGCCAGTGCCTCGGACATTGAGAACAACGTGACTCGTCCGTTGGAAAACGTGCTGAACTCGGTCAGTAATCTGAAGCATATCACTTCCCGTTCGTCGGAGAATATTTCCGTGATTACGCTGGAGTTTGAGTATGGATATGACATAGACGTGCTGACGAACGACGTGCGTGATAAACTGGACATGGTGAGCTCCATGCTGCCCGATGAGGTCGAAACTCCCATCATCTTCAAGTTCAGTACGGATATGATTCCTATCCTGCTGCTCTCCGTGCAGGCAGAGGAGAGCCAGCCGGCTCTTTATAAAATATTGGATGACAACGTGGCGAATCCCTTGGCGCGTGTGCCAGGTGTGGGTACGGTGTCTATTTCGGGTGCCCCCAAACGTGAGGTCAATGTATATTGCGACCCCAATAAATTGGATGCCTACAGCCTCTCAGTAGAAACTATCAGCTCTATTATCAGTGCCGAAAACCGGAATACGCCGGGCGGTACGTTCGATGTGGGTAACAATACCTATTCGCTGCGTGTGGAAGGTGAGTTCAAGGATCCCAAAGAGATGGAGAACATCGTGGTAGGTACGCATAACGGTGCTTCCGTCTATCTGCGCGATGTGGCAAAAGTTGTGGACTCTGTGGAGGAACGTGCACAGAAGACGTATAGCAACGGTGTGCAGGGCGCCATGATTGTGGTGCAGAAACAATCGGGTGCCAATTCTGTAGCCATTTCGCAGAAGATAATTGATATGTTGCCGCAGTTGCAGAAGTCACTGCCGAGCGATGTGAAGCTGGGGATCATTGTCAATACTTCCGAAAACATTCTGAATACGATAGACAGCTTGGAGGAAACCATTATGTACGCTATGCTGTTCGTTATCTTGGTGGTGTTCGTTTTTTTGGGGCGTTGGCGTGCCACGGTCATTATTTGTATCACCATACCGATGTCATTGGTTGCCTCGTTCATCTATCTGGGTATCATCGACGGCGGTTCACTGAATATCATCTCGCTCTCTTGTCTCTCCATTGCTATTGGTAACGTGGTGGACGACGCCATTGTGGTACTCGAGAATGTAACGACCCATATTGAACGGGGTTCCGAACCGAAGCAGGCAGCGATACATGCCACGAACGAGGTGGCCATCTCCGTAATTGCATCTACGCTGACTATGATTGCGGTATTCTTCCCATTGACGATGGTAAGTGGCATGTCCGGTGTGCTATTCCGTCAGTTGGGATGGATGATGTGTGTGATTATGACGGTTTCCACAGTTTCAGCCTTGTCATTCACTCCGATGATGTGTGCGCAGCTTCTGCGTTTGCAGAAAAAGCAGAGTAAGATGTTCCTTACGCTCTATACGCCGATTCAGCGTGCGTTGGACGGTCTTGACGTGTGGTACCAGAACCGGTTGAACTGGGCTGTGCGCCATCGTCTGACGGTTATGGCAGGCTGTGCCGCATTTTTTGTGGCAAGTCTGTTCTGTGCCAAGTACATAGGTACCGAGTTCTTCCCGGCAGCAGACAATAGCCGCATCGGTATCAACCTTCAGTTGCCCATCGGGGCCCGTGTGGAACGTGCGGAAGCGTTGGCTTCGGAACTGACAAACAAGTGGATGACGCGCTACGGAGATATGATGAAAGTTTGCAACTACACTGTGGGGCAGGCGGACTCTGACAATACGTTTGCTTCCATGCAGGACAACGGTAGTCATATCATTAGTTTCAATATCAGTCTGGTGAGTCCGGGAGACCGTGACGTGACACTGGAAACCGTTTGCGACGAAATGCGTGAGGACTTGAAGGGGTATCCCGAATTGGACAAGGCGCAGGTTATTCTGGGCGGTAGCACAGGCGGCATGAGCGCCCAGGCAAGTGCCGACTTTGAGGTTTATGGTTACGACTTCACCGCGACGGACAAAGTGTCAGCCGAACTGAAAGAGAAATTGTTGCAGGTGAAAGGTGTGAGTGAAGTGAATATCAGCCGTCAGGATTATCAGCCCGAATATCAGGTGGACTTTGACCGTGAGAAGCTGGCATTGCATGGCTTGAATCTTTCTACTGCCTCCAACTATCTGCGTAATCGTGTAAATGGTGCTTTGGCATCTTATTATCGCGAAGATGGTGACGAGTACGACATCCGTGTGCGTTACGCTCCCGAATTCCGTACAAAGATTGAAGATTTGGAGAACATCCTTATTTATACGCCTTCCGGTGAGGGTATCCGCGTGAAAGACCTCGGCAAAGTAGTCGAGCGTTCTGCTCCTCCTACCATCGAACGTAAAGACCGTGAGCGTATTGTTACTGTATCTGCGGTTATTTCGGGAGCACCTTTGGGCGATGTGGTGGCCAATGGTAATGCTATAATTGATAAGATGGACCTACCAAGTGGTGTTTCTATCCAGATTTCGGGTTCGTATGAGGACCAACAGGATTCATTCTCCGACTTGGGAACGCTGGCTGTATTGATTGTTATTCTCGTATTCATTGTGATGGCAGCTCAGTTTGAGTCTTTGAGTTATCCGTTCATCATCATGTTTTCCATTCCATTTGCATTCAGCGGTGTGTTGATGGCATTATTCTTTACGGGAACCAATTTGAATGTGATGTCGCTTTTGGGTGGAATCATGTTGATTGGTATTGTGGTGAAGAACGGTATCGTACTCATCGACTACATCACGCTTTGCCGCGAACGTGGTCAAGCGGTGCTTCACTCTGTAGTCACGGCAGGTCGCAGCCGTTTGCGTCCGGTATTAATGACTACACTGACCACTATCCTCGGTATGGTGCCGATGGCTGTAGGGCAGGGTGAAGGTGCCGAGATGTGGCGTCCGTTGGGGGTTGCCGTAATTGGCGGTCTGACGGTATCTACCATTCTGACATTGATTCTTGTCCCTGTACTCTATTGCTCGTTTGCAGGTGTTGGTATTCGGCGCACACGTAAGAAGATTAAGAAAGACCGTGAGCTGAATGATTATTACCAGTTGCATAAGGAGAAGATGACGAAACCACGTAAACAATGATTAATCATTATCCGTTAATCATTAAACATTAATCACTAAACATTATATAGCGTGAAATCAGTATTTATAACATTCGACCAAGCGTTCTTTGAACGTATCATGGCATTGCTTGATCGCCACAACTGCCGCGGCTTCAGCTATTGGCAGCAAGTACAGGGGCGTGGCAGTAAGACGGGAGAACCGCACTATGGCAGCCATGCCTGGCCCAGTATGTGTTCCGCCATCATCACTATCATAGATGAGGCTAAGGTGGCTCCGTTGCTCGAAGCGCTCCATCGGATGGACAAGGAGACCGAGCAACTCGGACTCCGTGCTTTTGTTTGGAATATCGAACAGACCATTTAATCGGGTCTGCTCTGTCTATAACCATTATCCCCAGAGAAAAAATCTTGTTTCTTCGGGGATAATTCTTTTTTGTCCGGAGAGATTTTTCAACCTATATCTATATCTTTGCGTCCACATTAGGTATGGAAAAGAATTCATTGAAATATACGGGTCTGTTGGCGTTTATCGTATGGGGTGCATTGTTGCTGATGCATCTGTTGCCAAGTATTACGATGGGTAGCCGTGTGCTGAGGCGTGTGGATATCTTGGGGGACGTGCGTCGTCCTTCCAAGCCGGTGAGTGAGCCGGACAGCCTGCTGCCTCCGCCCCCGAAGGTGAAGCCCGCCTTTGTGGACACCTGCCGTGCGGGCATGACGTGCATTGAAGATTATAGTGATTCTACCATGCGTGGCATGACGCGGTTCTATCAGGCACTCGACGAGCTTGCCAAAGCACCCCGTCCGGTTCGTATCGCCTACTTCGGCGACTCCTTTATCGAAGCGGATATTCTGACGGCTGATTTACGCGAGATGCTTCAGCAGAAATATGGCGGTTGCGGAGTAGGTTTTGTCACCATTACGTCCATGACCAGTGGCTTCCGCCCTACAGTGCGTCATTCCTTCAGCGGATGGGAGAGTCATTCTGTCATGGACTCCGTGTTCTTTGACCGTAGCAAGCTGGGAGTCTCCGGACATTACTTTATTCCGAATACCGGTGCTTATGTGGAACTGCGGGGGCAGAAGAACTATGCCTCCCGTCTGGACACCTGCCAGCGTGCCAGTATTTTTTTCTATAACCGTGGCACAACCACCCTTTCTGTCCGCGTCAATCGTGGCGAAGCAACTACTGAGACTTTTGAGCCGATTGATGATTTGCAGGAGATGACGGTAGAGGGAAATATCGGTTCTGTCCGTTGGACGGTGGAAAGTGCGGACTCCACCTTGTTTTATGGCCTTGCCATGGACGGTACTTCCGGCATTGTGCTGGATAACTTCTCACTGCGTGGCAGCTCCGGCCTCTCCCTCCGTTCTGTTCCCGTGTGGATGATGCGCGAGTTCAACGAACAGCGTCCTTACGATTTGATAATCCTGCAGTACGGACTGAATGTGGCTACAGAGCGCGGACGGAATTACGACAAGTACATTGCCGGCATGCAGACAACGGTGCAGCATCTCAAGGAGGCCTTTCCGCAAGCAGCCATCCTCATAGTCAGCGTGGGCGATAGGGACTATAAGACCGAAGAAGGGGAGCTGCGTACCATGCCTGGCATCAAGAATCTGGTTCGTTATCAGCAGAATCTGGCAGCGGATGAGGCTGTCGCTTTCTGGAACATGTTCGAGGCCATGGGTGGGGAAGGCAGCATGGCAGACATGGTGCATGCCAAGCCGTCACTGGCCAATTATGATTATACGCACATCAACTTCCGTGGTGGAAAGCATCTTGCGGGATTACTTTATGAGTCTTTGATTTATGGCAAGGAACAGTATGACAGAAGGAGGGCCTACTATGAAGAGGAGCCATAAGGAGGATTTACGATTGTACGATTTACGATGTATGATTTGCTGCGCGGTGCTGGTACTGATTGCGGCGATACGGCCGCTCCATGCACAAGACATACTGCCAGGCAGCCTTTCGTGTCATACCGGTGGAGCGGATTGTGATACTCTCTGCCTCTATTCCCAACGTACGGATACGGTGTCTGTCCCTTTGATAACTTTTCCCGCCGCATTCCGGCAAATGAAGGAGAATGTACTTACCGACAGTCTGGGTATTCTTAATCCTTTCTGGGAGAAGTTGCGTCTGTCCCGGCTGGGTGCTTCCGCTGATACGCTTCGCATCGTACATGTGGGCGACAGCCATATACGCGGCCATATCTTCCCCCGTACCACCGGTGCGTTGATGCAGGACACTTTCGGGGCAGTCTCTTATACCGATGTAGGTATCAACGGTGCATTTTGTACTACTTTCACCCGTCCGGACCGTATTGCTGATATTGCGGCTCTGCATCCCGATCTGCTTATTCTTTCCTTCGGGACGAACGAAAGCCATAACCGCCGTTACAATACAATGCTGCACTATCGCCAGATGGATGACCTTGTACGCATGCTTCGCGAGAAACTGCCGAATGTACCGATGTTGATGACCACTCCTCCGGGCTCTTACGAGAGTTTCCGGCAGCGTCGCCGTCGTCGGACCTATAAGATTAATCCGCGTACTGCCGTTGCCGTGCAGACCATCCGCCGCTATGCCGATGAAAACGGATTGGCGGTATGGGACATGTACGAAATACTTGGCGGTACCCACCGTGCCTGCCTCAACTGGCAGGAAGCCGGATTGATGCGTCCGGACCATGTACATTATTTGCCGGACGGTTACCGCCTGCAAGGCGAGCTGTTCTGCCAGGCCTTGTTAAAAGCTTATAACGATTATGTGGAATATTGAAGAATTTTTATCCGGATTGAATATAGACTTGGACCGTTTGCGCGATGTCTTCACTTATGACCCGCAAGCCCCGATGATATTCAGCAGTGGTATTTTCCTCTGGCTGTTTGTCGCTTTTATATTGGTTTATCTGTTGTTGCAACGCCGGACGACGGCGCGTTTGCTGTTTGTCACCTTGTTTTCCTATTACTTCTATTATAAAAGTAGTGGCACTTATTTTTTCCTGCTTGGACTGGTGACGGTCTGTGACTTTTTCATTGCACGTTTGATGGCACGCGAGGCTATTCCCTGGCTACGTAAGGCATGGGTTGTGTTGAGTCTGTTCATCAATTTGGGATTGTTGTGTTACTTCAAGTACACCAATTTCCTGGGCGAAACTTTTGCCTCGCTGACGGGAGGAACGTTCACGGCAATGGATATTTTCCTTCCGGTGGGCATCTCTTTTTTCACTTTTCAGTCGTTGAGCTATACGATAGATGTGTATCGTCGCCAGATAACGCCTCTGGGCAGTTTATTGGATTATGCTTTTTATGTTTCCTTCTTTCCCCAGTTGGTGGCGGGGCCTATTGTACGTGCCCGTGATTTCATTCCGCAAATCCGCCGTCCACTGTTTGTCTCCAGGGAGATGTTCGGGCGTGGAATCTTCCTCATCGTGAGTGGACTCTTCAAGAAAGCGGTCATATCGGACTATATCAGTGTCAACTTCGTAGAGCGTATCTTTGATAATCCTACTCTTTATTCGGGGGTGGAGAATCTGATGGGTGTCTATGGCTATGCCTTGCAGATTTATTGCGACTTCTCCGGTTACAGTGATATGGCTATTGGCATTGCCTTGTTGCTGGGTTTCCATTTCAATATCAACTTCGATTCTCCCTATAAGTCCGCTTCCATTACGGAGTTCTGGAGGCGGTGGCACATCTCGCTTTCCAGTTGGTTGCGCGACTATCTTTATATCTCTTTGGGAGGCAATCGGAAGGGGAAAATCCGCCAGTACGCCAATCTCATCATTACCATGTTCCTGGGTGGCTTGTGGCATGGAGCTTCGTGGAATTTTGTCCTTTGGGGGATGATGCACGGTGTTGCGCTTGCAGCCCACAAGTGCTGGATGACGCTCACCGGACATAAGAAAGGTGCGGAAAGCCGTGGCATTCGCCGGTTCTTCGGGGTGCTTATTACTTTCCATTTTGTTTGTTTCTGCTGGATATTCTTCCGTAATGCGGAGTTTTCCACATCAATGGATATGCTGAGGCAGATATTCACTACTTTCCGTCCGCAACTCTTCCCGCAGTTGGTGGCAGGCTATTGGGAAGTGTTCGCATTGATGGCATTGGGATATTTCCTGCATTTTGTGCCCGACAGTTGGGAACGTGCCTGCACAAAAACAGTAATCCGCCTTCCCTTGTTGGGAAAGGCGGTACTGGTGCTTGCTGTAATCTATCTGGTCATTCAGATGAAAAGTTCGGAGATACAGCCGTTTATTTATTTCCAGTTCTGATTACTTCTTCTCGGTAGCAGTGGAGTCTGCCTGCTGTCGGAAGGGTTCCCGGTAGTTGAGCCCGTCTCTCCGGTAGAGGCTGATGAGTCCGGCCAGTCGGGTAGTGAAGTTTGTATAATCTTTCTTTTCCTGTTGTGTCCATTGTACTTCGGCAAGGGCGGCCATACGGGGGAGAACCATATACTCTACCTGCTCGCTGGTCGGGATGTATTCTGTCCAAAGGTTGGCTTGTGCGCCGAGTATGTGCTTGGCTTGTTCTTCGGTCAGTGAGGCGGTAGGATTCAGACTGTATACTTTTTCCAATGGGACAAAGCCTCCGATGGCAAATGGTTCGTGCCGGGTATCCTCACTTTGGTAATAATCAAAGTAGCAATAGTCGTTGGGTGTCATTATCACGTCGTGTCCCAGTTGGGCCGCTTTGATTCCTCCTGCCGAGCCACGCCATGACATAACAGTTGCGTTAGGAGCGACGTCGCCTTCCAGAATCTCATCCCAGCCGATAATCCGGCGTCCTTTACTATTGAGGAACTTTTCGATACGTGTCATGCAATAACTCTGCAGACGGTCTTCGGCTGTATGGTTCTTGTCGGATTTCAATTTTTCGGTTCTGATACGCGCCTGGCATTTGGGACACTTTTCCCAACGGGTGCGGGGAGCTTCGTCACCGCCGATGTGGATGTATTTGGAAGGGAATATATCAATGATTTCGGCCATGACATCTTCGAGGAACTGCATGGACTTTTCGTTGCCGATGCACAGCACATCTTCGAATACTCCCCAACGTGGACACACTTCATACGGTCCACCGGTGCATCCCATTTCGGGATAGGCGGCCAGTGCGGCAAGCATGTGTCCGGGCAGGTCTACTTCGGGGATGACCGTGATATAGCGCTCCTCGGCATATTTTACGATTTCCTTGGCTTGTTCCTGCGTATAGAAACCGCCATATCGGGTATTGTCATACTCTTCGGTATTCCGGCCGATGACGGTACGGTCGCGCCAGGCGCCAATTTCCGTCAGCTTGGGATATTTCTTTATTTCTATTCTCCAGCCTTGGTCTTCGGTGAGGTGCCAGTGAAAGGTATTCATATTGTGAAGTGCCAGTAAATCTATGTATTTCTTGATGAACTCAATGGGGAAGAAGTGGCGGCCCACATCGAGGTGTATGCCTCGGTAGCTGAAGCGGGGTTCATCCTGGATGCTGCCGGCAGGCAATAGGATAGAGGTGGCTTTGGTTTCGGCAGGGATTGATTTACGCAGGGTTTGTATACCGTAGAACACTCCGTTCTCGGTCTGGCCGTTTAGGGTCACCCGGTCGGCTTTGACGGTCAGCACATAGCCTTCCCGGTTGCGGATAGCCGGATCCAGTCCTAATGTGATGGCGTCTTTGGGCGCTTCGCTCCCCGGGGCAAGGGCTTCTGTCTGGAGGGTGTGGCCGGTGGACTGGCTGATGTATTCAGCCAGAAACTCAGCATTGCGTTTCAAAAGTTCATTGTTTTCGGGGTAGGCGATGATGGTACCGGCATTCAGGTTGAAGGGAGATTCCTGACTCAAGGCAACTTCCTGGGGCAGGGGGATGACTTGATAGTTGGCTGTTGTTTCTACCCCGCATGAAGAGCAGGCCAGGACGAGGGTACCTGCAAGGAGCATGTGTGTAAGTTTTCTCATGGCATTGAATTGATTAAATTAGTGTCTGACAAATATACGCAAAAAATACTAAAGAGGTAGAGGATAAGGGGGATTTATGTATGCTTATGCTTCAGTTCTCTTTGCTCTATACTCCTTGAGTGACATTCCCGTGTGTTTCTTGAAATATCGTCCGAAAAAAACTGGTCGGGAAAACGGTATTTTTCGGCAATCTCTTTCAGTATTAGCTGTCGCCGGCTTGGTACTGACCAGTTGCGGCATCTATACCAAATACCAGCGCCCGGAGGACATCACAACCGATGGACTTTATGAACACGATTTGGACGGGCAAAGTTTGGATAGCCTGAGTCTGTTTGCGGCATCGGACACTGTCTCCATCGCCTCCCTTTCCTGGCTCGAGCTTTTTACGGACACGCAATTATAGTCGCTCATCGAGCAAATCTTGCAAGGCAACACCGACTTGCTTTCCGCCCAGCAATGCATCAGGGAGGCAGAAGCCACGCTGATGTCGGCCAAACTTTCGTACCTGTCTTCGTTTATGCTCACTCCGCAGTGTGGCGTCAGCAGTTTCGACAATTCCAAAGGTTCGTGGACCTATTCCGGTATTGCCTCGGCAAGTTGGAGAGTCGATATTTGGGCTAATTTGACCAGTGCCATGCGCTGCTCCAAAGCGCTCTACCTTCAAAGTTTGGAGTACGAACAAGCCGTCAGCACTTCGCTGATAGCTATGTGGCCAACCTTTACCTTGCTGATACTTGACGAGCAATACCGCATTTCCGAAGAAACAGCCGCCAGTTGGCGCGAAAGTGCACGCACCATGCGAGCCATGATGGCTGCAGGCATGACGAACGAGGCGAGTGTTTCGCAATCCGAAGCCAACTGTCGCCCAGGTGGAAGCTTCGCTGCTCGACCTCCGGCAGCAGGTAAGGGAAATGCCGCCCGTTCTGCTTTCTACCCCTCCATCACCCTGAGCGGTACAGCTGGCTGGACCAACTCGGCAGGAAGCATGATTGTCAATCCCGGAAAACTTCTTCTGTCTGCCATCGACTCGCTGACACAACCCTTGTTCAACAAAGGGCTGAACGTGGCACAGCTCAAGATGCCAAAGCACAGCAGGAAGAAGCCAGGCTCGCTTTTCAGCAAGTTTTGCTTAATGTCGGCAGCGAAGTGAACAATGCTCTGACCCAAGTGCAGGTAACCCGTGGAAAGACGGAGCTCTGCACAAGGCAGATAACTTCACTGGAAACTACCGTCCGCAGCACCCGGTTACTGATGCGGCACGGCACCTCCACCTATCTGGAAGTGCTCACTGCCCAGCAGGGGCTACTCTCTGCCCAACTGACACAGGTAGCCCACCGCTTTGATGAAATACAAGGTATCATCAATTTTTATCAAGTCCTCGGTGGAGGACGGGAGTAAAATATACTCTTTCTCATCTTCATTCTCTTGCTCCTCTATCAATCCGGCATTTCCTTTTTTGTGGAAATCCGGCGGTAGAGGAACTTTCATATAAGCGGGCTATGGCAAAAAAAACTACGGTCTCCTGCCGTCAAACCGGGACAAACTTTATAACTTTGCGGCATACGACATAAAAATCTATTGATTATGAACTGCAAATCCTTGTTTTTTCTGGCTATTTTTTCCCTGCCCCTTATATCAGGGGTGTTTGCTCAAAAGAAAGTTTCTATTCTTGGCGATTCCTATTCCACTTTTTACGGTCATGTCTCTCCTGCCGCCAATCTCTGCTGGTATGGAGTTCCCGGCGAAAAGAAAGAGAATGATGTGACAAAGGTGGAGGAAACCTGGTGGTACCGTTTCATCCATGAGCACGGCTTTCAGTTGGAACGCAACAATTCCTATTCCGGCTCCACCGTCTGTCATACCGGTTACGAGAAAGCCGATTACTCCGACCGTTCTTTTATCACTCGTATTCACAACCTCGGCACCCCCGACATAATCCTTGTTTTTGGCGGTACCAATGACAGCTGGGCAGGTGCCCCCATTGGCGCATACCAATATGATGGCTGGACGAAAGCCGATTTGTATAGCTTCCGTCCTGCCTTTTGCTATCTGCTTGCATCTCTCAAGCAGCTCTATCCTGCGGCCAGGATTTATAATATTACCAATTCTGAATTATCCGAAGAGGTAACTGATTCCATGGATGAAATTTGCCGGTACTATGGCATCGAGAATATTCGTTTGCACGACATTGATAAACAATGGGGGCATCCTTCTGTGCAAGGAATGCAGAGTATTGATGCTCAGGTTTGGGAGTCTGTCTCCCCGATATTGGAGGCTTCTGTTTCTTTGCCTGCCAAGAACTAAGGACAGACTCATTGGGAGTTATCCTTTTCTATCCTAGATGCTAATCTTTCCACTGCCGTATTCTTTTCTTTCCACAGCTGTGGAAAGAAAAGAATACGGCAGTGGAAAGAAAGTAAAATCCTTGTGGCAAGAAAAATAATTAGTACCTTTACTGCCAGCTTCTGCCGATTTCGAGAACATTTCTTCCCCAAGTTTGCTGCAAGTTTTCCTCAATTCTCTATAAACCATTAATTTAAATTATTTTATGAGTGCTTATTATGACCTTTATGAAACGCCCGTCCCCGAAGGCGAGGAACCGAAGTCGCTACATGCCCGTGTCTGTTCCAAGGGAACCATTTCCGGTAAAGAGTTCATGGAACGGGTTTTTCGTGAAGAACATATGCCCCACGCCATGGTTGTGGGTATTGTGCAAGCCATCACCACTACGCTTGGAGACTGGCTGGCAAAGGGCTATACGGTGGAGATAGAGGGACTTGGCTTCTTCAGCACCACGCTGAAGTGTACCCATCCGGTGATGAATAAGAAAGAAGTACGTGCGGAGTCGGTCAAGATGTCCACGGTGAAATTCCGTCCCAGCATCGAATTCAAACGTTATGTGGCAGGTAAGATGGAGTTGGAACGTGCGGATAAACGCTTCTTTCCGGATAAACCGAAAGCAATGGGCGACATGGCTGCCCGTGAAAAAAGCATGATGGACTTTCTGGAGGCTAATATCTGTATCACTCGTGCAGAATATTCCCGCCTTGTCCACGTCACCGCCCGCCGGGCTTCGAGGGATTTGCAGACATTTATCGATTCCGGCGTGATTCGCAAGCGCGGTGCCTGTCGTTCTGTGGTCTATGTCAAGGTGTGAATTGGAGCTTGTATTGCGCGCGCGTATATATATAATGTGTCCCTTCCTTTCCTTATCCCAGTTTCCTTTAAAAAACATGCTTTAAAACATATCTATCAATCAGTGAGTTATGAAAAAGTTCATGGAATCTCTCAAAAAAACCGTGTATAAATTTTGCAGATGTCCATAAAAGGCCTACTTTTGCATCCGCTTTCGGGAACGAAGGCGGCGATGTTTTGACATTCTGACAGTAAAACGGAGCGGTAAGCTTCCATTTTTCTCTTCTTTGCCATCGGTTTCTTCCGGAACTTCGGTCTTGGAAAAGAAAAATGAAAAAAAACTTCCGAAAATATTTGGAAGTTATGCTTTAAAGTTCTTACCTTTGCACCCGCTTTTGAAAATGAAAGCAGCGCGAGTTGACATTCTTTTAAAAGAAACGGTGCCTGGTTCTTCTTCCTTTTTCTTTTTGCCTCCCTTTCGACAAGAGAGACGACGAGGAAAGAGAAAAGAGAGAAGAAAAAAGAAAAAAAACTTCCGAAAATATTTGGAGGATATACTTAAAAGTTCTTACCTTTGCATCCGCTTTCTGAAAAGAACAGCAATCGTGAAACGAGCGATCTTTGAACAGATTTACATAAACAATACAAGTAGTACAAGAGCAAGGCTTTTCCTTATCAATGGGGAATTGCCTTGGGTAAAACAAGAGAACCGTCAATACTTATTTTATATAGGTAAAGATAAACTTTTGAATTCGAGCGTCCTGAACAGATAATAAGCTGTCGCACATTAATTTTTTTTAATTTGCGCAGTCACGATACTTTTACAATGAAGAGTTTGATCCTGGCTCAGGATGAACGCTAGCTACAGGCTTAACACATGCAAGTCGAGGGGCATCAGGAAGAAAGCTTGCTTTCTTTGCTGGCGACCGGCGCACGGGTGAGTAACACGTATCCAACCTGCCGATGACTCGGGGATAGCCTTTCGAAAGAAAGATTAATACCCGATGGTATATCTGAAAGGCATCTTTCAGCTATTAAAGAATTTCGGTCATTGATGGGGATGCGTTCCATTAGGTTGTTGGCGGGGTAACGGCCCACCAAGCCATCGATGGATAGGGGTTCTGAGAGGAAGGTCCCCCACATTGGAACTGAGACACGGTCCAAACTCCTACGGGAGGCAGCAGTGAGGAATATTGGTCAATGGACGAGAGTCTGAACCAGCCAAGTAGCGTGAAGGATGACTGCCCTATGGGTTGTAAACTTCTTTTATACGGGAATAAAGTTGGGCACGTGTGCCTTTTTGTATGTACCGTATGAATAAGGATCGGCTAACTCCGTGCCAGCAGCCGCGGTAATACGGAGGATCCGAGCGTTATCCGGATTTATTGGGTTTAAAGGGAGCGTAGGCGGATGCTTAAGTCAGTTGTGAAAGTTTGCGGCTCAACCGTAAAATTGCAGTTGATACTGGGTGTCTTGAGTACAGTAGAGGCAGGCGGAATTCGTGGTGTAGCGGTGAAATGCTTAGATATCACGAAGAACTCCGATTGCGAAGGCAGCTTGCTGGACTGTAACTGACGCTGATGCTCGAAAGTGTGGGTATCAAACAGGATTAGATACCCTGGTAGTCCACACAGTAAACGATGAATACTCGCTGTTTGCGATATACAGTAAGCGGCCAAGCGAAAGCGTTAAGTATTCCACCTGGGGAGTACGCCGGCAACGGTGAAACTCAAAGGAATTGACGGGGGCCCGCACAAGCGGAGGAACATGTGGTTTAATTCGATGATACGCGAGGAACCTTACCCGGGCTTAAATTGCAAATGAATGTTCTGGAAACAGATCAGCCGCAAGGCATTTGTGAAGGTGCTGCATGGTTGTCGTCAGCTCGTGCCGTGAGGTGTCGGCTTAAGTGCCATAACGAGCGCAACCCTTATCGATAGTTACCATCAGGTTATGCTGGGGACTCTGTCGAGACTGCCGTCGTAAGATGTGAGGAAGGTGGGGATGACGTCAAATCAGCACGGCCCTTACGTCCGGGGCTACACACGTGTTACAATGGGGGGTACAGAAGGCAGCTACACGGTGACGTGATGCTAATCCCTAAAACCTCTCTCAGTTCGGATTGGAGTCTGCAACCCGACTCCATGAAGCTGGATTCGCTAGTAATCGCGCATCAGCCACGGCGCGGTGAATACGTTCCCGGGCCTTGTACACACCGCCCGTCAAGCCATGAAAGCCGGGGGTACCTGAAGTGCGTAACCGCGAGGAGCGCCCTAGGGTAAAACTGGTGATTGGGGCTAAGTCGTAACAAGGTAGCCGTACCGGAAGGTGCGGCTGGAACACCTCCTTTCTGGAGTGACGTCTCGACTCGATCGTTGGTTCTTGAAGTTATGCTTCCATAGGAACCTCTTGTACTGCGCGTACTTGTTTATTAAAATATACGAGAAAAGTAGAAGCCGAGCCGTAAGGCGAGGGTTTGACTGACAGTCCTATAGCTCAGTTGGTTAGAGCGCTACACTGATAATGTAGAGGTCGGCAGTTCAACTCTGCCTGGGACTACTTCTCAGTTGGTGACCGACCGGTTACGATTTAGCGGGTCTTTCATCAATGGTGAAGGGGGATTAGCTCAGCTGGCTAGAGCACCTGCTTTGCACGCAGGGGGTCAACGGTTCGAATCCGTTATTCTCCACTTCTCAAGATTAGGAATTATCTTTAATCCTTAATCCTTGACAACGATCTTTGACATGATGTGACCAAAAAAAGTAAAGTTGAAAGCTGAAAGTATATATCGACCATACGTGATCGGTAAGACAAAAAGTAAGTAAGGGCACATGGCGGATGCCTTGGCTCTCGGAGGCGATGAAGGACGTGATAAGCTGCGATAAGCCGCGGGTAGGTGCAAATGACCTTTGATCCGCGGATTTCCGAATGGGACAACCCGATATCCTGAAGGGATATCATCCCGCAATGCGGGAGGCTAACGCAGGGAACTGAAACATCTTAGTACCTGCAGGAAAAGAAAATAAATAATGATTCCCCCAGTAGTGGCGAGCGAACGGGGAACAGCCCAAACCATCCATGTTACGGCATGTGTGGGGTTGTAGGACCACGTTGTGGCAAGAAAGTTGGTGAGCAGAATGTTCTGGAAAGTACAGCCATAGAGCATGATAGCTGCGTATGCGAAGCCAACCGAAGCCTAGTGGTATCCTGAGTAGCGCGGAGCACGAGGAATTCTGCGTGAATCTGCCGGGACCATCCGGTAAGGCTAAATACTCCCGAGAGACCGATAGTGAACCAGTACTGTGAAGGAAAGGTGAAAAGCACTTCGAACAGAAGAGTGAAATAGTTCCTGAAACCATGTGCCTACAAGCGGTCGGAGCACTTTTAGTGTGACGGCGTGCCTTTTGCATAATGAACCTACGAGTTACTTTTTCCGGCGAGGTTAAGGATCTCAGATCCGCAGCCGAAGCGAAAGCGAGTCTGAACAGGGCGTATAGTCGGAAGGAGTAGACGCGAAACCAAGTGATCTACCCTTGGGCAGGTTGAAGGATGGGTAACACCATCTGGAGGACCGAACCAATAAGCGTTGAAAAGCTTCTGGATGACCTGAGGGTGGGGGTGAAAGGCTAATCAAACTTGGAGATAGCTCGTACTCCCCGAAATGCATTTAGGTGCAGCCTTGACTTATACTGACATGAGGTAGAGCGACTGATAAGATGCGAGGGCTTCACCGCCTATCAAGTCTTGACAAACTCCGAATGCGTGTCAGTTCTATGTCAGGAGTGAGGGCATGGGTGCTAAGGTCCATGTCCTAAAGGAGAACAATCCGGACCAACAGCTAAGGTCCCGAAATGAATACTAAGTTGAACTAACGAAGTCAGATTGCTAAGACAGCTAGGATGTTGGCTTGGAAGCAGCCATTCATTTAAAGAGTGCGTAACAGCTCACTAGTCGAGGAGTTTGGCGTGGATAATAATCGGGCATAAGTATTCTACCGAAGCTTTGGGATGAGAAATCATCGGTAGGGGAGCATTCCACTCTGCGTCGAAGGTAAGGCGTGAGCCTTGCTGGAGCGTGTGGAAAAGCAAATGTAGGTATAAGTAACGATAAAGGGGGTGAGAAACCCCCTCGCCGAAAGACTAAGGTTTCCTGATCAACGCTAATCGGATCAGGGTAAGTCGGGTCCTAAGGCTCAGCCGAACGGCGAGGCCGATGGCAGAACCGGTTAATATTCCGGTACTACCTTAAGGAGTGACGTGGAGACGGAGTCGTGACAGCGCCGCGGACTGACGGAATAGTCCGTTGAAGGGTGTAGATGTTGATTGTTCCAGGCAAATCCGGAACGAGAGTCGAACCTGACAGTATGGAGCGTCCTTCTGGACAATCCAATAGTGCGTGTAATCATACTTCCAAGAAAATCCGCTAAACTTAATCCTTACGGTACCCGTACCGCAAACGGACACACGTAGTCGGGTTGAATATACTAAGGCGCTTGAGTGATTCACGGTTAAGGAACTAGGCAAACTGACCCTGTAACTTCGGGATAAAGGGTCCTCAAGCAATTGAGGCGCAGAGAATAGGTCCAGGCAACTGTTTAACAAAAACACAGGGCTGTGCAAAATTGAAAGATGAAGTATACAGCCTGACACCTGCCCGGTGCTGGAAGGTTAAGAGGAGACGTCATCGCAAGAGAAGCGTTGAATTGAAGCCCCAGTAAACGGCGGCCGTAACTATAACGGTCCTAAGGTAGCGAAATTCCTTGTCGGGTAAGTTCCGACCTGCACGAATGGTGTAATGATCTGGACGCTGTCTCAACCGTGAGCTCAGTGAAATTGTAGTATCGGTGAAGATGCCGATTACCCGCGATGGGACGAAAAGACCCCGTGAACCTTTACTATAGCTTAACATTGAATTTGGGTAATTGATGTGTAGGATAGGCCGGAGGCTTTGAAGCGGGCACGCCAGTGTTCGTGGAGCCGCTGTTGAAATACGGCCCTTTGATTATTTGAGTTCTAACCCGCTGTTGCGGGGACACTGTTTGGTGGGTAGTTTGACTGGGGTGGTCGCCTCCAAAAGCGTAACGGAGGCTTCTAAAGGTGCCCTCACGACGATTGGTAACCGTCGGCAGAGTGTAATGGCATAAGGGCGCTTGACTGGGAGACTCACAAGTCGATCAGGTAGGAAACTAGAGCATAGTGATCCGGTGTTTCTGTATGGAAAGGACATCGCTCAAAGGATAAAAGGTACTCCGGGGATAACAGGCTGATCCCTCCCAAGAGCTCATATCGACGGAGGGGTTTGGCACCTCGATGTCGGCTCGTCACATCCTGGGGCTGGAGAAGGTCCCAAGGGTTGGGCTGTTCGCCCATTAAAGTGGCACGCGAGCTGGGTTCAGAACGTCGTGAGACAGTTCGGTCTCTATCTATCGTGGGCGCATGAAATTTGCGTGGCTCTGACACTAGTACGAGAGGACCGTGTTGGACTGACCTCTGGTTTACCGGTTGTGCCGCCAGGTGCATTGCCGGGTATCTAAGTCGGGATTGGATAAGTGCTGAAAGCATCTAAGTACGAAGCCAGCCACAAGATTAGATTTCTCAGGGTCGTTGTAGACTACAACGTTGATAGGACGCAGGTGTACAGGCAGCGATGTCATAGCCGAGCGTTACTAATTGCCCGTTCACTTTTTGCCTTGCCTTGTATGGAGGTATATACGTTCAGCCATAAATGAATGCTTTGCTTTTTTCGCATCATGTCTACCTTATTCAGGTGACTACAGCACCGGGGTTCCACCTCTTCCCATTCCGAACAGAGAAGTTAAGCCCGGTCACGCCGATGGTACTGCGTAACAGTGGGAGAGTAGGTAGTCGCCGTTTTTCAGAAGAAGCCTCCGTGTCTGATAAGGATACGGAGGCTTCGTTCGTTTACATATATCTCCTCTAACATTCGTTTCTACCGCTAATCACTATACCTTATTATATATAATTATTCATCGCATGTTCATCAGATTAATTCCCGAATTAAGGTGCTAAATGAATGATTAAAAACGCTTAAAATCAGTGTTTTATATTCTATTTTCACTTTCGTATTTCATATATTCTTCGTACCTTTACAGTGTATTAAAAGGTATAGTAAATTCTTTAATCAGTGAACAATTTAATCTTTTTACAAAAGAAAGTAATATAGTTGTAAAACAAATAAGAGAGACATCTGTTATTTATTGTAGAATCATTAGACGACATGAAAACAACTGTAAAGACATTCTGGATATGCATGCTACTGATGTTGACTTGCAGCATTAGCGGTAAAGCCATTGACCTGGTGCAGATGGATGACAGAATGGCTGGAACTGCTGAAGTTTCCGCTTCTTTATCTTCATGTTCTTCTACTTCCGACAATAGTATTGACAAGAAGAATTCATTGTTCACGAATACCAAGTTCGCATGGACTACGGATGTCGAACTGGGAAACAAACCAGTTTCCGAAACTTACTCTTCTCATCAACAGCGTTTGCGCAGGGTGATTGAAGACAATCTTTTCCTCAGAAACATTCTTCTGATATTATCCAACCACGAGAATCTACTCGTTCAAGGTCGTTCTAAATTATACTACTCAGATAAAGCCCCGTACTATGCATTGACGGGCAGTGATTACTATATCTATACGCTTCGGCGGATTTTGATTTAGCCAACTTTTCTTCTTATTGATTTCCCCCTTTTTTCCCTTCTTGTCTTGAAGAGACTGAAAGCAGGTGACCTTTAGTGTACATATATGCTAGCTAAGGTTGCAAGGATGATTACGCCCTATCGGTTCGTAAGCGGGAAGTCGTATCCCTATGCTTTATTTTCAAAACTCTATTTAAATACCAACAATTAAACTTTTCATCATGGAAACTACTCAAAAAAAAGCAGCCTCTTTTAAAGGCATCAGATCCGCCGGTTGGGTAATCGTAATCTGTTTTATCATCGCCGTGCTTATTTTTCACTTTGTGTTGGGAAATCCCTCCAACTTCATGAACAACGACCCGAACAACCATCCGTTGCCGGGTAACTTCCTCGGTACCATCTATAAAGGTGGATTCATTGTTCCTGTAATTCAAACGCTTTTGCTGACTGTCATCGCACTGAGTATTGAACGTTATATTGCCATTGGCGCTGCCTTTGGTAAGGGGTCATTGGTGAAATTCGTAGCTAACATCAAAGCAGCCTTGGCTGAAGGTGATATGAAGAAGGCACAACAAATCTGCGATTCACAACGTGGTTCTGTAGCCAATGTGGTAAATGCCACTTTGAAGAAGTATGCCGAGATGGAGAATGACACAGAGCTGTCCAAAGACCAGAAACTGCTTGCCATCCAGAAGGAATTGGAAGAAGCCACTGCGCTGGAACTGCCGATGATGGAGCAGAATCTTCCTATTATTGGTACCATCACGACTTTAGGTACATTGATGGGATTGCTCGGTACAGTTATCGGTATGATCCGTTCATTTGCCGCCCTTGCAGCCGGAGGTTCAGCCGACTCCATGGCTCTGTCGCAAGGTATTTCTGAGGCTTTGATTAATACTGCCTTCGGTATCTTGACCGGTGCATTGGCCGTTATCTCCTACAACTATTATACAAACAAGATTGACAAGTTGACTTACAGCCTCGATGAGGTTGGTTTCTCCATCGTGCAGACTTTTGCAGCTACCCATAAATAGTTGACTGCTGATAGTTGGAGCTGCGCTGTGACGTAGGCTTCTATTATCTATTCAACGAATGAATTCTCAATTTTAATTTTCAATGAAACGATTATGGGCAGAGCGAAAATAAAAAAGAAAAGTACGTTCATCGATATGACGGCGATGAGTGACGTAACTGTACTGCTGCTGACCTTCTTCATGCTGACTTCTACGTTCGTGAAGAAAGAGCCGGTACAAGTAACGACTCCCGCCTCTGTATCCGAGATTAAGATTCCGGAGACAAATGTACTCCAGATATTGGTCGATCCGAGCGGAAAAGTATTTATGAGTCTGGACAAGCAGTCCGACTTGCGCGAAGTGCTGGAAGCTATGGGGCAGGAGTATGGAGTGACTTTCACTCCGGAGGAAACTAAAAAATTCATGCTGGCGTCTACCTTTGGTGTGCCGATGAAGAGTATGAAGAAATACCTCGACTTGCCGCAAGACCAGCAAGATGCTGTATTGAAGAATGAGGGGATACCGACAGACAGTATTGACAATCAGTTCAAGGCCTGGGTACGCAACGCCCGTGCAGTGAACAGTGATTTGCGCATTGCCATCAAGGCAGATGCCAATACTCCTTATTCCGTAATAAAAAATGTGATGAACTCACTTCAGGACCTCAGAGAGAACCGGTACAACCTGATTACTTCTCTGAAGACCACAAGTGAGGAGTGACAAGCTACGAGTTACAAGTAGAACAAGAAAGGAAACATTATGGCTGAAATACAAGAAAGCGGCAACAAGAAAGGTGGAAAAAGCAAGCAGAAGAAAATGACTGTCAGGGTGGACTTTACACCTATGGTGGACATGAACATGTTGCTGATTACCTTCTTTATGCTTTGTACCTCACTGAGCAAACCTCAGACCATGGAGATAAGCATGCCGAGCAATGACAAGACCATCACCGAGGAGCAGCAGACCAAAGTCAAGGCTTCCCAAGCCATCACGCTGTTGCTGGGGGATGACAACAAGTTGTATTATTACGAAGGGGAACCTAACTACAAGGACTATACTTCACTGAAGGAAACTACCTATCAGGCGGATGGTCTGCGGGCAATGCTTCTGCAACGTAATAGAGTTGCTGTGAACGAGGTGAACAGACTGAAGCAGCAGAAACTGGATCTTAAGATATCAGAGGATGACTACCGGAAACAGCTTTCCGAGATAAAAAGCGGAAAGGATACGCCGACAGTCATCATCAAGGCTACCGATAAGTCTTCGTACAAGAATCTGATTGATGCTCTCGATGAAATGCAGATATGTAATATAGGTAAGTATGTGATAACGGATATTGCCGAAGCCGACGAGTTCTTGATGAAGAACTACGAAAGCAAGGGCGAATTGTCCCAGAACATTGCTGAATGATGTGTAACACCCAAAGAAAGGAAAGAATATGGCTAAAGTAGATTTAAGCTCCCAGGCATGGTGTGACCTCGTGTTCAGTGGTAAGAACAAAGCATATGGAGCCTATAAGATGCGTGAGACCTCTCCCAGACGGCACAACATTGCCGTGATACTGGTAATTGTAATTGCATTGATAGGTTTCAGTATCCCTACGCTGATAAAGATGGCTACCCCCAAACAGAAAGAGGTGATGACCGAAGTGACTACCCTTTCGCAGCTGGAAGAACCGGAAGTGAAGCAGGAAGAGATGAAGCGGATAGAGCCCGTGGCCCCACCGCCGCCTGCATTGAAAAGCTCCATTAAGTTTACCGCTCCCGTCATCAAAAAGGATGAGGAAGTGAGGGACGAGGATGAAATAAAAAGCCAGACAGAACTGACGGAAACGAAAGTTGCCATCTCCATTGCCGACGTGAAAGGTAATGACGAGGAACACGGCAAGGACATCGCCGACTTGAAACAAGTGGTGACGCAGGCCGAACCGGAACCTGAAAAGGTTTTCGATATGGTAGAGCAGATGCCCCAGTTCCCCGGTGGTCAAGCCGAGATGATGCAGTTCATCAGCAAGAATATGAAGTATCCGACCATTGCCCAGGAAAACGGTACGCAAGGGCGTGTAACCTGCCAGTTTGTGGTAGGTGCCGACGGCAAGGTGCGTGATGTGAAAGTGCTGAGAGGTGTAGACCCCTATCTGGATAAAGAAGCTGTCCGTGTGATTATGTCCATGCCCAAATGGATTCCCGGCAAGCAGAATGGTAAGGCCGTATCGGTGAAATATACGATACCGGTGATGTTTAGATTACAATAAGTGTGTGTGTTATGAAAACGGTGAAACAACTTCAGCTTTCAGGCTTGCTGGTGCTGCTGACTCTGCTGTCTGCCTGCCAAAGCAAGCCCAAGGACGGACAAACGGATACGTATACCTCCGGTGTGATTGCAATTGCTGCGGACGAAAGTTTCCAGCCTATTGTGCAGGAAGAAATTGACGTGTTCGAAGGACTGTTCCCCTTGGCAGGAATTGTGCCCCGTTATGTGACGGAAGTCGATGCCGTCAACCTCTTGCTCAAGGACAGTCTGCGGTTGGCAATAACCAGTCGCAGACTGACTCCCGAAGAGATGAATTCCTTCAATAGCCGGAAGTTTTTTCCGCAGGAGATAAAGATTGCTACGGACGGGCTGGCATTGATAACCCATCTTGGCAATCCGGATTCATTGATTAGTGTGAAGGACATCCGCCGCATCCTGACGGGTGATGCGAAGCAGTGGAAAGATATCTATCCGGCTTCCCGTCTGGGGGATATCAGTCTTGTGTTTGACAACAAGAACTCCAGTACCGTACGTTTTGCTGTCGATTCCATCTGTAAGGGTGTACCGCTTTCCAGTCAGTTGAAAGCGTTGAAAACCAATAGGGAGGTGATTGACTACGTGGCCCGCACGCCTGATGCCATCGGTATTATCGGCGTGAACTGGCTGAGCGACCGGAATGACAGTACGGGGCTCTCTTTCAGTAAAGAGGTGCGGCTGATGTCCGTCAGTGCTGCTGACAAGGCCATGCCGGACAACAGTTACAAACCCTATCAGGCGTATTTGTATTACGGTGATTATCCGTTGGCACGCAGCATCTATGCCTTGTTGAATGATCCGCGGAGCGCACTTCCGTGGGGATTTGCCTCTTTCCTCGCTTCCGACCGGGGACAGCGGATTATATTGAAGTCGGGATTGGTCCCCGCCACCCAACCGGTGCGCGTGGTGAACGTCAAGGATGAATAACTAAAATGAATGCTAACATGAAACGTAGATTTGTATTTTGTTTGGGAGCGATGCTGTTTGCAGGTACGCTCGCCGCACAAACGCCGGTGCCCGAATGGCAGGCGGGGGTGGATAAAGTAAAAAGTCTGATAAAGACGAATCCGGAGCAGGCTTCCGACGCAGCCGGAGAACTGCTGAAGGGCAAGAACAAGAAAAATGTGGAGCTTGTGACTTCCGTGGCCCGTGCCTATCTGGATGTAGGACAGCTGAAAGAGGCGGAAACCTATCTGGAGATGGCAAGAAAGGCCGACAACAAGGCTCCGGCAGTTTCTGTACTCGAGGGTGACATCGCTTTTGCCCGGAAAGATATCGGAAAGGCATGCCAGCTTTATGAGCAAGCCATCTATTTTGATTCGAATTATAAGGATGCGTATCTGAAATATGCGCAGGCATACAAGTCTGCCAGTCCTTCGCAGGCCATAGAGAAGCTGAACCAGCTGAAGGCCATAGCTCCGGATTGCCTGGAAGCAGACAAGGAGCTGGCGGAAGTGTATTACGCCACCAACCGTTTTGGCAAGGCTGCCGACACCTATGCCAAGTTCATCGATACTCCCGTGGCTACGGAAGATGACATCCTTAAATATGCTTTTGCACTATTCCTGAACCACGACTTCGAGAAATCCTTGGCGGTGGCGCAGAAAGGTTTGCAGAAGAATGCCCGCCATGCCGCATTCAACCGGCTTGTGATGTACAACAATGTCGACCTCAAGCGTTATGACGAGGCAGAGAAGGCTGCCGATGCTTTCTTCAATGCTTCGGATAATGCCGATTATTCATACTTGGATTACCGCTATCACGGTGCTCTGTTGAGTGCTCTGAAGAAATATGACCAGGCTATTGAGGAATATGGCAAGGCATTGGAGAAGGATGAGAGCCAGGTGGACTTGTGGCGTGAGATTGCCGATGCTTATGAACTGAAAAACGACTATACCCAAGCCATTGCTGCTTATAAAAAGTACTATGACTCGCTGGCACAAGATAAAAAGATGTCCGAAAACTTATTCCAGTTAGGGCGTCTGTACTACGGAGAGGGTACGTCCTCGGACGACACTCTCGCCGTTCAGCCTGCCGACCGCATGGCGGCATTGCAGGCTGCCGACTCTGTGTTCGCACTTGTTGCCGAACAAGCTCCCGACAGTTATTTGGGAGATATGTGGCGCGCTCGCACACACTCTGCCATGGACCCCGAAACTACAGAGGGATTGGCGAAACCTTATTACGAGAAGGTGGTGGAGGTACTGCTTGCCAAAAACGAACCGAGGTACAACTCTGCATTGATAGAGTGTTACAGTTATCTGGGCTACTACTATCTGTTGAAGAGTGACTATGCTACTTCGAAAGAGTACTGGAATAAAATTCTGGCTATCGACCCCACCAATGCCACAGCAAACAAGGCATTGGACGGCATCAAATAGCAATAATTTTAGTTGTTTGTCGTGTCGGGAGGAGTGGAGAGTGATTCTTAGCTCCTCCTTTTTTTTGAACCTTCGTACGTATTTTCTTTTTTCTCAAATCTCTTGTTATTCTAAAAAAAATGCCTATGTTTGTAGTGTACTATTGTACTAATATACATAAATAGTGAAATCTTTAATTCATCCAAGCGTATGTTACAAGTAGAAAACATTTCATTTAGTTATCGCAAGGGGCGGAAAGAAGTCCTGAGTGATTTTTCACTTTCGCTGGAATCCGGCCGGGTTTACGGTCTGTTGGGTAAGAACGGAGCCGGCAAGTCTACGCTGCTCTATCTGATGAGCGGTTTGTTGGCTCCCAAACGTGGGAGAGTGATGTATCATGATACCGACATGCGCCGTCGGCTGCCCGTCACGTTGCAGGACATGTTTCTGGTACCCGAGGAGTTCGAGCTGCCTCCTATTTCCCTGGTCAGCTATATTGAACTGAACAGTAAGTTCTATCCCCGTTTCAGCAAGGAAGACATGGTGAAGTACCTGCATTTCTTCGAGATGGATATGGATGCTGATTTGGGAGCCTTGTCCATGGGGCAGAAAAAGAAAATCTTCATGAGCTTTGCGCTGGCCACCAATACTTCCCTGCTGCTGATGGATGAGCCTACCAATGGACTGGATATTCCGGGAAAGAGCCAGTTCCGCAAATTTCTGGCTTCGGGTATGTCGGACGACAAGACGATTGTCATCTCCACCCATCAGGTGCGTGACATTGACAAAGTGCTGGACCATGTTCTGATTATGGACAACAGCCGCGTATTGCTGGACGAATCCACTGCCAGCGTTTGCAGTAAACTGTTCTTCTTGGAGAGTGACGACCGGGAGTTGGCTGCGACTGCCTTGTACACGCTTCCCTCCGTACAAGGCAATTTCTTGATGCTGCCCAATACGGAAGGTGAGGAATCGGAGATTAATCTTGAACTGCTGTTTGGCGCCGTGCTTGCAGAGCCTGGGAAGATAGCGGAAATGTTTCACACTAAAACAAATGAATAATGATACGCGATACCTTTTTTAGTTTGCATCGCTTTGTGAACGTATGCCGCAAAGAGATGGTGGAGAATTGGAAGACCTATATACTCCGCTCGGTGATGGTCTACGGAATGTTGGCCATAGTCTTTGTCTGGAATGGATACTATCAGTATCACAATCTGGAAGCGGGAGCTGTGGGCATGGACCCTATCTGGGAGTTTGAGTCCAGATTCTTTCTTTGGGGACTTGTCATTTGGGGATGCATTAGCGCCTCGTTTGCCATGGAAAGGATGAAAAGCAAGACGAGTCGTACCGTTGTGCTCATGACACCTGCCACCATGTTCGAGAAATTCTTTGCCCGCTGGCTGGTGGCTACCTGCGGCTTTATCTTGGTCTTTCTGATAGCTTTCAAGCTGGCGGACTTGACAAGAGTCATCTTCTATCTTCTGGCCTACCCGGAGCTGCATGTCGTTCACTCCTTTCCGTTGTGGGAATTCTGCTGTAACACGAACCGTTTCTATGAGACGATAGGAAGCGGACCGGCTGTGGTGGGGATATTCCTGAGCTGCTACTTTTTCCTACAGTCTTTCTTCCTGCTGGGCAGTACGATCTGGCCCCAAAATGCACTTATCAAGACTTTTGCGGCCGGTGTCTGCATCTTCGTTTCATATATCTTGATAGCTGTATTGTGTCTGGAAACCATTCTACCCAATAATTTTTTTATGACCGAGCCTTATATCAACAGGGAAGCATCGAGTGACTGGCTGATTTTTATAACTTTGTTTTTCTCCCTTTTCAACTGGGTGCTTGCCTATTTCCGTTTCAAGGAGTCCGAAATCATTAATCGCTGGTAACTATGAACTTTAAGGAAAGTAAGGCCATCTACCTGCAAATAGCAGACCGCATTTGCGACGAGGTACTTCTCGGGCAATATCAGGAGGAAGAACGTATTCCTTCGGTACGGGAATATGCGGCTGTGGTAGAGGTCAACGCCAATACGGTGATGCGTTCGTACGACTACTTGCAGACGCAAGGAGTGATTTATAACAAGCGGGGTATCGGCTATTTTGTGTCGGTAGGTGCACGCAAGCTGATTCTCTCGTTGAGGAAAGAGTATTTTCTGAAGGAGGAAGTGGATTATTTCTTCAAGCAGATTTTCACGCTGGGCATCTCTGCCGAGGAGTTGTCCGGGATGTATCAGGAGTTTATCAAGAAACAAAAATAAAAGAAGACAGTTATGAAACGAACGACTTATATAATGATAGGAATGCTGGTTACCGGTGTGGCAATGGTATGCGGACTCATGTTCTATGTGGTGGACCGCAATGTCACTCAGAAAGATAATTTTATGGAAATCGGCGGAGAACGGAAAACGGTGCAGCTGCCCTCGTGCAGGGTGTTGAAGCTGACACAGCCTCCGGTGGTGTGGAAACAGAAAAAAGAAGGTATTGTGGAGGCGGAGCGTATATTCTCGTTCGGGGAAGTGCCGTTGGAGGTAACTGCCGGAGACTCTTTGCAGCAGGGCAGTTTCTCCTATGCAGGGGATATGGAGGCTTTTATGTCGATGACTTCCGTTGGCGATACCCTGCTCGTCATCTTTGACTTTCCGGAGGATAAGCTGGAACAGCATCTTCAGAATGACATTTGGATAAGGGTTCGTTCGGAAGGGATGGAATTGCGGTTGCCTGCGGAGGTACAAGCGGTTGTGGTAGATGTGGAGGATATGGAAACCAATTTCTACGGACTCCGTTGCGATACGCTCTCTTTCCGCACGCGATACCTTGCCCGGCTGGAAGATTGCCATGTCACTGCGCTTGCGGCGCAGGCGCAGAGCTTGCATTTCAACAGCGGCACAGTGCGCAACCTTTATCTGAATCTGGACGAGATAGCCGACTGGGATGTCAATACCGGTTCCTTCCATATCGATACGGAGCATCTGTCCGGCAGTCGCTATCATCGTTGTCTTTTGCAGAAGAATGAATGCCGCCGGGTGTTCTGGACACCGTTAAAGGATGATGCCTCTTTGAGTGTGGAGTTAAAACAAGCAGTTAAAATAGAAGTAGGTGAGTAGCCATAATACGAAATGACTTATCTTTGCACATGAATCAAAAAGTGTAGAGTATATGGCCTTGCAATTGGCATTCGTATTGGTAGCTATCATTATAGGCGCCCGCTTGGGCGGCATTGGACTAGGTGTAATGGGAGGGATAGATCTGGCAATTCTGACGTTTGGTTTCGGATTGCAGCCTACATCACCTCCCATTGACGTTATGTTGATGATAGCCGCCGTCATTTCTGCCGCATCCTGCATGCAGGCGGCTGGCGGACTGGATTATATGGTAAAGCTGGCAGAACGGTTGTTGCGGAAGAATCCTTCGCAGGTCACCATCTTGAGCCCTATTGTGACCTATTTGTTTACTTTTGTTGCCGGTACGGGACATGTGGCATATTCGGTGCTTCCCGTGATTGCCGAGGTTGCCACGGAGACCAAGATTCGTCCCGAGAGGCCACTGGGCATTGCGGTGATTGCTTCGCAGCAGGCTATTACGGCAAGTCCCATTTCGGCTGCCACCGTCGCACTGCTTGGGTTGCTGGCGGGATTTGATGTCACCTTGTTTGATATTCTGAAAATAACGATTCCTGCTACCATTATCGGGGTACTTGTGGGCGCCTTGTTCTCCATGAAGGTGGGCAAGGAGTTGGCAGACGACCCGGAGTACAGAAAGAGGTTGACCGAAGGCTATCTTGATGTCAAGAAGGTGGAGATAAAGGATATACACAATAAACGGCATGCCGTCTTGTCTGTGCTTATCTTTATCCTTGCCACTGTTTTTATCGTGTTCTTTGGTTCGTTCGACAGTTTGCGTCCTGCCTTCGTGATAGACGGCGAGACGGTGAGACTCGGCATGTCCGCCATTATCGAAATCGTGATGCTCTCTGCCGCCGCCCTCATCTTGCTGCTGACTCGCACCGACGGCATGAAGGCAACGCAAGGTTCCGTCTTCCCGGCAGGCATGCAGGCGGTGATTGCCATATTCGGCATTGCCTGGATGGGAGATACTTTTCTTCAGGGAAACATGCTTCAGCTGACCCAGTCCATCGAGGGAGTGGTGAGGCAAATGCCGTGGCTGTTCGGGATAGCCTTGTTTGCCATGTCGATTCTGCTTTATAGCCAGGCCGCCACTGTGCGCGCACTGATGCCTTTGGGCATCGCTTTGGGCATTTCGCCTATGATACTGGTTGCTCTGTTCCCCGCTGTAAACGGTTACTTCTTTATTCCTAATTATCCCACCGTAGTGGCAGCCATCAATTTCGACCGTACCGGGACTACCCGTATCGGCAAGTATGTGCTGAACCACTCGTTCATGCTTCCCGGACTTGTTTCAACTGGCGTTGCCATCGGGCTGGGGCTGCTTTTCATCAGGATATTATAAGGGAAACCGCTGCTTTCAATCCGTTGTATATAGGGCTTTGTTTGCTTGTGTATAGGGGAGTGCTCCCTTTTACTCATTGCCTTATCAGCGTCTAACGGTCGTGCGGCGATCTGCTGACGGCTGTTAAGCGAGTTGTTGATGGCCGTTAGGCGATTGCATCATGGCCGTTGCATGCTGTTGGTTCCTTATGTCCGGTGTAATAAATACTTTCATTCTTTGAATAAAGCACAGAGGAAAACAGCATTGAAGTCTTGGCTTTGTGTGGCTGTACGCATTCGTTCTGATTGCATTTGAAGGGGGAGGAGATGGAATTAATACCGTGTTTGCAGGATATTGATTTCGTGCAGGTACGATATAAATAAGATGTGATACAAGAAATTAATAACTTGTGTTACTTCATGTTAGCTTCTTGTGTGTCAGTATTTCTGTTTGTGAAACGGTGTGGAAGCAAATTTTGCTTCCACACTTTTGAGTTGCTTCCACCGCATCTGTAATGCCGATGAATAAAGGGATGTGGAGAGGAGGTGGAAGTGTGGAAGCAATTTGCACAAACATTATTTGCGCAAACATTTTTTTTCTGTCCTTGATGGGAATTAAAAAAAATGAGGATAAACGGCCTTTAAACCTTTTATCCTCATTGTAGTTGCGGAGATCCGACTCGAACGAATGACCTTTGGGTTATGAGCCCAACGAGCTACCAACTGCTCCACTCCGCGATGTTATTGTTTTGTGGGTGCAAAGGTACGGCTTTTTATTTAATATGCAAATAAAATGCATGATATTTTTGAGGTTAAGTGGATTTTAATGAGTAATATGTTGATAAATAGAACGATAATAAGCCTACTTTTTTTCTTCCTTTTTAGGGCTGTTCATTAATAAAATGAATGTTTTCTTGTAAGATATGCGGAAATGTCTTACTTTTGCTCAAATAATAAAGCAATGTGCAATTAATCTATGACCGTATCGAAGACAAAAGCTAAATTAGTGGACGTTGCCCGTCAGCTGTTTGCAAAGATGGGCGTTGAGAATACCACGATGAATGATATTGCCCTCGCTTCGAAGAAAGGTAGGAGAACGCTCTATACCTATTTTAAGAGCAAGGAAGATATCTACTTGGCTGTTGTCGAGTCGGAGCTGGATATTCTTTCGGATATGATGAAGCACGTGGTAGAGAAAGATATTCAGCCGGACGAGAAACTGATGGAAATGATTTACACCCATCTGGATGCGGTAAAAGAGGTTGTCTTTCGGAATGGTACTCTTCGTGCCAATTTCTTTCGGGATATTTGGAGAGTGGAGAAAGTGCGCAAACGTTTCGATGCTACAGAGACCCAGCTTTTCAAGGAGGTTCTGCGTGAAGGCATGGAGAAGGGTGTTTTCCAGATAGATGACTTGGATATGACTGCTGAGATTGTGCATTACAGTGTCAAAGGTATTGAAACACCTTATATCCGCGGCCATATAGGAGCCAATCTGGACGATGCGGTACGCGATACTTACGTGACCCGTCTGGTACTTGGTGCATTGGGAAAGAAGTAAGAATACATTTTATAAATAATTTTAAAATAATATGGGATTATTAGATGGAAAAACAGCCATTGTGACAGGTGCTGCACGAGGCATCGGCAAGGCTATCGCTTTGAAGTTCGCTCAAGAAGGAGCAAACATCGCATTCACTGACTTGGTGATTGATGAAAATGCCGAGGCTACAGCAAAAGAATTGGAAGCTTTGGGAGTAAAGGCAAAGGCTTATGCCTCCAATGCAGCAAACTTTGAAGACACTGCCAAGGTAGTGGCAGAAATCCATAAGGACTTTGGACGTATTGATATTCTGGTAAACAATGCCGGTATCACACGTGACGGTCTGATGATGCGTATGAGCGAACAGCAATGGGATATGGTTATCAATGTCAACCTGAAATCGGCATTTAACTTTATCCATGCCTGCACACCCATCATGATGCGCCAGAAGGCGGGTAGCATTATCAATATGGCATCTGTGGTAGGTGTTCACGGCAATGCCGGCCAGGCCAACTATTCTGCTTCCAAAGCCGGTATGATTGCTTTGGCCAAGTCTATCGCTCAGGAGCTGGGCTCTCGCGGCATCCGTGCCAATGCCATTGCTCCGGGGTTCATCATGACAGCCATGACCGACGCCTTGTCTGAAGAGGTGAAGGCTGAATGGTGCAAGAAGATTCCTTTGCGCCGTGGCGGCACACCCGAAGACGTGGCAAATATCGCTACTTTCCTGGCTTCTGATATGTCTTCTTATGTATCCGGTCAGGTTATTCAGGTAGATGGTGGGATGAATATGTAATTTAATGATTAATGATTAGTGATTAATGTTTAATGAGAAGTTGGGTGTTAGTCATTAATCATTAATCACTAATCATTAAACATTAACAATCGATGACTGTCGTATACGAAGACAATCATATCATTATAGTCAACAAGACCGCTTCCGAGATAGTTCAGGGAGACAAAACGGGTGATACACCGCTTTCGGAAACTGTAAAGCAGTATCTGAAAGAGAAGTACAGCAAGCCTGGAAATGTCTTTATCGGTGTCACCCACCGGCTGGACCGCCCCGTGAGCGGTCTTGTTGTTTTTGCCAAGACCAGTAAGGCACTGTCGCGTCTGAACGAGATGTTCAAGAATAGCGAGGTGAAGAAGACTTACTGGGCAGTGGTGAAGAACCTGCCCCGTGAGGAAGAGGGGGAATTGGTGAACTATCTGGTGCGAAATGAGAAACAGAACAAGAGTTATGCATACGACAAGGAGGTGCCGGGCAGCAAGAAAGCGATTTTGCATTATCGGCTCATCGGGCGGTCGCAGAACTATTATCTGTTGGAAATAGATTTGAAAACCGGACGCCATCACCAGATACGCTGTCAGTTGGCAAAGATGGGCTGTCCCATCAAGGGAGATTTGAAGTATGGTTCGCCCCGCTCCAATCCCGACGGCAGCATTTGTCTGCATGCGCGGTATATCCGTTTTGTGCATCCGGTGTCCAAAGAACTGATAGAAGTGGAGGCTCCCGTCCCTCCCGGAAATTTATGGAATGGTTTTGAAACGATTTAATCTTACAGTAATGAAGAAAATCACAGTTTTGTCGGGTTTGCTGCTCCTTGCGGGATTGGCTGCCCAAGCTCAGGAAAGAGTTGCTGAGTATAACGTGCGTCCGGCCGTTACGGTGCGTACTCCCCTTCAGGGTGATAGCGTCAACTTCAAGGGAGATAAGTTTACTATCGGCAATCTTCTGAAGACGAAGGTCAGTCTTAACTTCGACGAGGGTTCGTACGAACGCATGGCTGCTGATACGGCTGGATATGTAGCTGTGGCAAAGGCAGACAAGGACAATCTGTTCTATCTGTTTGCTACCAATCTGCGTGCGGAGCGTTTCATGAAGGGCAAGCTGAATGTATATTCCCCTGCCCGTTTTGAGGTGTTTGTAAACGGTGAGTCCAAGCAAGTCAAGGAGACAGCGGAGGACAGCTTGTCGCAGGTCCGTCCTACGGCTGTCAGTCTGCGTATGGACCCCGAAGCAGATTATGAGATTGTCATCAAGTTGCTTTCAAGCGCGGACGACAAGATGCAGCCGATGCTGAAATGCGAATTTGAAAAGGAAAAGGACTTTGCCGATGTAGCCTGCCGGATGGCACCGGACATGAAGAGACGTTTCTCTTTGTTCAACACCAATTTCGGCTCCCGAGCGAGCAGGGTTTCTCTTTCGCCCAACGGCAAGTATCTGCTGACCCGCTATTCGGACAATTACGACGTGAAGCGTTCCAGGACCCGTTGTGAGCTGACCGAGGTAAAGACTGGCCGGGTGATATTGCCCAATGCCAATGAAAAGATGAACTGGATGCCCAACAGCAACAAGCTCTATTATACGGTTATGGGCGAGGAGCAGAATGACCTGGTTGTGTTCGATCCCGCCACGATGCGTGAGGAAGTGCTGCTGAAGAATGTTCCCGAAGGATATTTCAGCTGGTCTCCTACAGAAGACTATCTTATCTATATGCTCACGGACGAGGGCGAAAAGGTGAGTGGCCCGTTGAAACGTCTCTTGCATCCGGACGACCGTATCCCCAATTCTCGTGACCGCTATTATCTCATGAAATACGATGTGGCGACGGGACTTTCCGAGCGCCTGACATACGGTAGTCACAACGTCTATCTGAATGATATTTCCCCGGATGGCAAGAAACTGTTGTGCAGCACTTCCAAGCCGGACATTACTCAATGCCCTTTCTCCCTCTCTTCTCTTTTCGAGATTGATTTGGCCACCTTGCAGGCAGATACGCTGGTCGCCTGGGATGCTTATCTGGGAAGTGCTTCTTACTCTCCGGATGGGAAACAGCTTCTGGTGACGGGTAGTCCGTCTGCTTTCGGAGGTATTGGCAAGAATTGCGGTGAACATCCCATAGCCAATGACTTTGATACCCAAGCATTCATTATGGATTTGGCTACAAAAAAAGTGCAGGCTATCACGCGCGATTTCAATCCTACGGTGTCTCTCGTGCAGTGGAACCGTGTGGACGGATGTATCTATTTCGATACGACTGATGGGGATTGCAGGCATATCTACCGTTATGTTCCGAAGACGGGCGGCTTTGAAATGCTTCCGCTTGAAGAAGATGTGATTACTTCCTTCACGCTGGCCAATGACAATCCGGTTGTGGCTGCCTATGTGGGCGGAGGAAACACCAGTACGGGCGTAGCCTATACATACGACACGAAGAAAAAAGTTTCTACCCTGCTTGCCAACCCCATGAAGCCCATCCTCGATAAGATTGAGCTGGGACAGATGGAAGAGTGGAACTTTACAGCTTCGGACGGTACGGAGATAAAGGGAATGGTTTGTCTGCCGCCGTCTTTTGACCCGAACAAGAAGTATCCGCTTATCGTATACTATTATGGAGGAACGACTCCTACAACCCGCGGTATAACTTCCCCGTACTGTGCACAGTTGTTTGCGTCACGTGACTATGTGGTTTATGTTATCCAGCCCAGTGGTGCCATCGGGTACGGCCAGGAGTTCTCTGCACGCCATGTCAATGCATGGGGTGAGCGTACGGCCGATGAGATTATTGAAGGTACGAAGAAATTCTGTGCAGCCCATCCGTTTGTCAACGATAAACGTATCGGATGTCTGGGTGCCTCTTATGGAGGATTCATGACGATGTATCTGCAGACTAAGACGGACATGTTCGCTGCCGCTGCCTCGCATGCTGGCATCAGCAATGTAACGAGCTATTGGGGCGAGGGTTATTGGGGATATTCCTATAACTCTGTTGCGGCAGCCGATAGCTATCCTTGGAATAATCCCGATTTGTTTACGAAGCATGGAGCATTGTTCAATGCGGACAAGATTAATACCCCTCTGTTGTTGCTGCATGGCACGGTAGATACGAACGTGCCTATCGGTGAAAGTATCCAGTTGTATAATGCGTTGAAGATATTGGGCAAGCCGGTGGAATTTATTACCGTGGATGGTGAAAACCATTTTGTACTTGATTATGCAAAACGTGAATTGTGGCACAATTCAATTATGGCTTGGTTTGCCCGCTGGTTGCAGGATAGTCCGGCATGGTGGAATGACCTTTATCCGGAAAGACATTGGTGATTTCTTAGTTGACAACTATCAACTATCAATTAAAAAAGCCGTTTCCCAGAATAGACAAGGAGGAAACGGCTTTTTGTTGTAGTGTGCTTACTGTTATTGGGCCACTTTTGCTGTGTCTTGGACGTTCTCGGCTTTCTGCAAAGTATCCGTTACCACAGTGTCGTTAGACAAGGTTGTTGTCTTACTCGGCTGTTCTACCGGAGCCTTAGCTTGAGCCAAGAACGTTCCGCCACAAACAAACATAAACAGGGCTGCTACTAATACTAATTTTTTCATAATTCATTTGCTTTTAGGTTGCTATATCTTATTGTTAAGTCTAAGTGCTTGTTTGTTGTAGCGCTTGTTGCTTGTACTTAATACAAGTCAAATGGTGTGCCAAAAGAATTATTTGTTGGGTAATGCTTTGATAACTAGATGTATATGTTTTTATGCAAAGTGTAGTATAATGTGGAAAAGTGGGGAATGTGTGGAGAGGAGTGTGGAATTATTCCACATCTTTTAGTCGGATATGTTATAAAGCTTCAACTTGTTGTACAGCGTTTTGCGGTCAATGCCCAACAGTTGTGCAGCGCGGCTCTTGTTGTTTCCCGTCTGCCGTAGGGCTTCGATGATTTGACGTTTCTCTGCCTCCTCATTGCGGAGAGGGATGCCGATGATGGCCGATGCAGGTTCTTTCAGTTCACTTAGTTCGTTGATAGTAATGAATTTGCCTTGTGCCAGCAGGGTTGCACGACGTACCATATTCTTCATTTGTCGCAGATTGCCAGGCCAGGGGTATTCCAATAAGGCGCGGGATGCTTTGTCATCAAAGCCGGTCAGTTGCTTGTCCATTTCGCGGTTGGCCTGGTCCAGAAAGAAATTGGCAAAGAGCAAGATGTCTTCACGGCGGTCTTTGAGTTGCGGCATGCGCAGGGTGAATTCATTGATACGGTGATATAAATCCTCACGGAACGTTCCTTTTTCGATGGCTTGCTCCAGATTTTCGTTGGTGGCGGATACCAGACGTATGTCCACGCTTATCTCTTTGTTTGAACCAACCGGACGTATCTTGCGTTCTTGCAAAGCACGCAGCAGTTGTATTTGCACTTCATAGCTCAGATTGCCTATCTCATCCAGGAAGATGGTACCGCCGTTGGCTTCGACGAAAGCGCCCGTTTTGTCGGTCAGTGCGCCGGTAAAGGCGCCCTTTATATGCCCGAAGAATTCCGAAGCGGCCAATTCTTTGGGGATAGAACCGCAATCGATGGCTACAAACGGCCGGTCGGCACGCTTGCTGAGCTGGTGGATGCGATGGGCTACGTATTCTTTGCCCGTTCCGCTGGCACCATTGATGAGTACGGACATATTGGTAGGTGAAACCAGTTTCACATAATTGTAGAGTTGTTTGGCTGCGTCGCTCTCTCCTTCGAGAAAGTCGGAGGAAGACAATGAGCCTTCTGCACTCTTCTGAGACTGATTTTTCATCTTGTCGGAATGTATCGTCTGTTTGGGCGAGACGGATGGTCTGTTTGGGGTAAACGCGTCATCTGTTCGGGACGGATGCATCATCTGTTTCAAAGCGGAGGATGATGCATTCAAGGCTTCGCCTATTTTTTTCAGTAATTCGTCCGGATTCACAGGCTTGGCAATGTAATCGCAGGCTCCCAGTTTCATGGCTTGGACGGCCGACTGTATGTCAGCGTATCCCGTCATGATGATAAGCGGTATTTGCAGGCCGTGTTCGCCCAGCCATTTCAATAAGTCAATGCCATCCTTGTCGGGCAGGCGTAGGTCAGACAAAATCAAGTCCACGGTTTCCGACTCAATATGTTTTTGAGCACGGGCAATGCTGCTGGTGGAGGTTACTTGGAAACCTTTTTTGCCGAGCCATGTTTTTAGCATCATGCCGTAAGTAATATCATCTTCTACAATTAATATGGATGTCATTGCTTTTGCCTTTTATCTCTTTTATGTAGGCAAAGGTAAGTGCTTTTGTCTGATTTTAGTATATTTGCAAACTTAAATTAAATAAAAAACAAAATGAAAAGGAATCTAATTGTATTATTAACTATACTGGTTTGCGGTTTGACTGCTTGCAAGCCGGGACAAAAGAAAGAGGAAAATATGGAAAAAGAAACGAAGCTGAAGATTGAAACAAGTGCGGGTGACATCACCGTGAAACTGTATAATGAAACCCCGAAACATCGTGATAACTTTATTAAGCTGGTGAAAGACGGCACGTATGAAGGTACGCTGTTCCACCGTGTCATCAAGGACTTTATGATACAAGCAGGTGACCCGGAATCGAAAAAGGCTCCAAAAGGCAAGATGCTGGGGGCAGGCGACGTAGGTTATACTGTTCCTGCCGAATTTGTTTATCCGAAGTATTTTCACAAAAAAGGTGCTTTGTCGGCTGCACGCCAGGGTGATGAGGTGAATCCCGACAAGGCATCATCCGGCTGCCAGTTCTACATTGTGACTGGAAAAGTGTATAATGACTCTACCTTGCTGGGGATGGAACAGCAGATGAATCAGATGCGCCTGAACAATGCTTTCAATGCATTGGCCCAGAAGCATATGAAGGAAATCTACAAGATGCGTAAGAATAATGACCAGGACGGTCTGATGGATTTGCAAGATTCTTTGATTGCGCAGGCAGAGGCTCAGGTTGCCAAGGAACCGGAGTTCAAGTTTACTCCCGAGCAGGTGAAGGCTTATACTACCATGGGTGGTACTCCGCATTTGGACGGTGCATATACCGTATTCGGTGAAGTGCTGGAAGGTATGGATATAGTTGATAAAATACAGAAGGTCAAGACTGATCGTAACGACCGTCCTGAAGAGGATGTGGTTATTAAAAAAGTGACAGTGATAGATTGATGATAGATTCTGTCATTCTATTTTATGAAGATAAACAAAAAGATATTTGACAACGGTCTGCGGTTGGTGCACAATGAAGATACCAGCACGCAGATGGTTGCCTTGAATATTGTTTATGACGTAGGTGCCCGTGACGAGCATCCCGAGCATACGGGCTTTGCCCATTTGTTTGAGCATCTGATGTTTGGAGGTTCGGTGCATATTCCTGATTATGACGCTCCTTTGCAACTGGCAGGTGGGGAGAATAATGCATGGACCAATAATGATATTACCAATTACTACCTGACGGTTCCAAAATCGAATGTGGAAATCGGCTTCTGGCTGGAGTCCGACCGTATGCTGGAACTGGCATTCAGTGAGCAAAGTCTTGAGGTGCAGCGTGCAGTGGTGATGGAGGAGTTCAAGCAACGTTGTCTGAACCAGCCGTATGGTGATGTGGGGCATCTGCTTCGTCCTTTGGCTTATCAAACGCATCCTTATCGCTGGCCTACTATCGGGAAAGACCTCTCTCACATTGCCAATGCCACGCTGGATGAGGTAAAGGAATTCTTTTTCCGTTTTTATGCACCTAATAATGCAGTTCTGGCCGTTACCGGAAATATTTCGTGGGAAGAAACGATTAGGCTGACTGAAAAATGGTTTGCTCCTATTCCCCGTAGGAATGTGCCTGTAAGACAATTACCGCAAGAAGTTGTACAGACGGCGGAACGCCGGCAGACGGTGGAACGGAATGTTCCTCTGGATGCTTTGTTCATGGCTTATCACATGTGCAGTCGTGAAGATGCCGATTATTATGCCTTCGATATTCTGTCGGATATTCTGAGCAATGGACGTTCCAGTCGCTTGACCCGCAGGCTGGTGCAGGAGCAAAAGCTCTTTTCCAGTCTCGATGCCTATATCTCCGGTACACGGGATGCCGGACTGCTGCATATCAGTGGAAAGCCATCTGCTGGCGTATCTTTGGAGCAAGCCGAGGCTGCTGTCCGGAAAGAGTTGGAAGAGTTGAAATCCGGGTTTGTTGGAGAGCAGGAATTGGAGAAAGTAAAGAACAAGTTTGAGTCTACACAGATATTCGGCAACATCAATTATCTGAATGTTGCCACGAACCTTGCCTGGTTTGAACTGACCGGGCAGGCGGAAGACATAGACCGTGAAGTGGACAATTACCGCTCTGTGACGGCAGAACAGCTTCATAGGGTAGCCCAACAGACCTTCCGCGATGAAAATGGGATTGTGCTTTATTACCAAAAAGAAAACCTTTAGTATGAGAAATTTATTTGATACGTATAAGCAACACTACAAAGCATTGCTTCTCCTGGGACTACCCATTGTGGTGGGGCAGTTGGGAGTCATTGTGCTGGGGTTTGCCGATACGCTGATGATTGGGCATCATAGCACGGAAGAGCTGGGTGCCGCTTCTTTCGTAAACAATCTGTTTACTCTCTGTATTATTTTCAGTACGGGGTTCAGCTACGGGCTGACCCCGGTTGTGGGAGGCTTCTACGGTAACCGCCGTTTTGCCGAAGCCGGACAAGCGTTACGGTGCAGTCTGGTGGCCAATGTGCTGGTAGCTTTATTGCTGACTCTTGTCATGGCTGTTCTGTATTTCAATGTGGAACGGCTGGGGCAGCCCGAAGAATTACTGCCTCTGATTAAGCCTTATTATCTAGTGCTGCTTGCTTCACTGGTTTTTGTCATGTTGTTCAACGGCTTTAAACAGTTTACGGATGGCATCACCGACACCAAGACGGCCATGTGGATTCTGCTTGGAGGGAATGCGCTTAACATCGTAGGAAACTATATTCTGATCAATGGAAAATTGGGTTTCCCGGAGATGGGATTGCTTGGCGCGGGTGTAAGTACCTTGTTCTCTCGCATTGTGATGGTCGTGGTCTTTGCGGTGATTGTGCTTCGTAGTCGCCGTTTTATCCGTTATAGACTCGGATTCATGAGGCTGGGATGGTCGACACCGATGTTTAGGAAACTCAATGCTCTGGGCTGGCCTGTCGGTATGCAGATGGGAATGGAGACCGCTTCCTTCAGCCTCAGTGTTGTCATGGTGGGGTGGCTGGGGACACTTGCTCTGGCATCACATCAGATAATGCTCACTGTCTCTCAGTTCACCTTCATGATGTATTATGGCATGGGTGCTGCAGTTGCTGTGCGTGTCAGTAACTTTAAGGGGCAGGGCGACGGGCAGAATGTGCGCCGTTCGGCGTATGCTGGCCTTCACGTCATCTTATGCATGGAAGTGGTGCTGTTGAGTATTGTCTTTGCACTTCGCGGTCAGGTCGGAGGATGGTTTACAGATAATATGGAAGTGTCCGGTATGGTAGCCGCTCTCTTCTTTCCGTTCCTGATTTACCAGTTCGGTGACGGATTGCAGATTAATTTTGCCAATGCCCTGCGTGGTATCTCGGATGTGAAACCGATGATGATTATTGCATTTATATCCTATTTTGTTATATCTTTGCCCGTAGGGTACCTCTGCGGTTTCATCTTCGGCTGGGGACTGACGGGGGTCTGGATGGCTTTCCCGTTTGGACTGACCAGTGCAGGGGTGATGCTGTGGCTGAGATTCCGTAGACAGACCAGGGAAAGGATTTGATAATATGAACAGTGTCTCCAAAGTAAAGATTGCCGTAGGCTACACTTTGTTGCTGGCGGTATTGTTTTTTTCCTTGTTCTTCGTACACCGGGAGATGGAGAACCTTATTCTTACCGATGACCGCGATGTACAATGGACAGACAGCGTACTAGCTTTGATACGCGAGAAGGATACCAATACGATAAGAATGCTGCGTACGCTGAGTGAGGCGAATGACAGCATGGTATCCACCAGTGACATTGAGCAGATAATTGCCCAGCAGGACTCAGTAGTGACCCAGCAACGTGTGCAGCACCGTATCATTACACATCGGGATACCGTCGTGACACGCCCTCGGAAGAAGGGTTTTTTCCGTCGTTTGGGTGAAGTGTTTGTTCCCCCAAAGAAAGATACGGCTATCCAGGTGAAGACCTCCCTCGAATTTGCGACGGATACGGTGATTGAACCTTATAATCCGGCCGATTCTTTGCATGAGAAACTGCGTGCTGTGGCCCAGCAGAAAAAAGCTGTAAACACTGTTATACAACGACGTAAACGCTATCTGCAACGCTTGGACCATATGCTGACCGCTCGTATTGACAGTTTGCTGAAAGATTATGAGACGGAAACTCTGCTGCGTGCACGGACGGAAGCCGAGTATCAACAGGCGGTCCGACGCCGTTCGGCCAAGATTATCAGTGGCATTGCCGTAGGTGCGGTATTGCTTTCCGTTTTTTTCCTTATTATCATCGGTCGCGACATAACTCGAAGCAACCATTACCGCCGTGAGTTGGAAGAGGCCCGCCGTCGTGCCGAAGATTTACTTGCTGTCCGTGAAAAACTGATGCTTGCCATTACCCATGATTTCAAAGCCCCGCTCGGTTCTATCATGGGCTATGCCGATTTGCTTTCCCGTCTGACGGTGGATGAGCGCCAGCGGTTCTATCTGGACAACATGAAAACCTCATCGGAGCATTTGCTGAAGCTGGTCGTTGATTTGCTCGACTTCCATCGTCTTGATTTGAACAAGGCTGAAGTCAACCGGGTCACTTTTCATCCTTCCCGCCTGCTTGAAGAGATACACGTAAGTTTTGAACCGCTTACGGCTGCCAAAGGGCTGGAGCTTCATTGCGACATTGCCCCGGAGCTGGACGGTACCTATATTTGTGACCCCTTGCGTCTGCGTCAGATTATCAACAATTTGCTGTCCAATGCCGTGAAGTTTACGGACCAAGGCGGTATTACCATGACTGCCCGTTACGAGGACCGTCGACTGGTAGTTGCCATTGCTGATACGGGTAGAGGTATGGAGCCTGCTGACCGTGAGCGTATCTTCCAGGAATTCACCCGATTACCGGGTGCTCAGGGTAAAGAAGGGTTCGGACTCGGACTTTCCATCGTCCGTATGTTGGTACAGTTACTTGAAGGTACGATTGATGTAGACAGTGTACCAGGTAAGGGAAGCACTTTCACGATATATATTCCTATCTATCCCGTAAGGAGCGAAAGGCGTAGAATGAAGGATGAAGAATTGGGCTGTGTTGTCACGCCGGAGGGCAATTCTTCATTCTCCGTTCCTTGTTCTTCATTGAAGAATGTCCTCCTTATCGATGATGACCGTATTCAACTTACCCTTACTGCCGCCATGCTTCAGCAGAGTGGTATAAATTCTGTTTCTTGTTTACAACTGGATGAATTGCTGGATGCCTTGCGCACTGCAACCTTTGATGTTCTGCTTACTGATGTGCAGATGCCTGCTATTAATGGTTTTGATTTACTGAAACTGCTGCGTGCTTCGAACATACCGCAGGCACAGTCTGTTCCGGTGATTGCTGTCACTGCTCGCAGTGACATGCAGCGTGAGGAATTTACGGCGCATGGCTTTGCCGGATGCCTGCATAAGCCGTTTACCGTCAGTGAATTGCTGCATGAATTGAATGTGGAGGACAAAGGGAAGGAGGTTACAGAAGTTTCGGAAACTTCGGCTTGCCCGGGGTATAAATTCTCTTCGCTCACCGTTTTTTCGGTCGATGACCCCGAGGCCGCAAAGTCCATTCTGGAAAGTTTTGTGGCTGAAACTCGTCTCAATGCGGAGCGTTTGCAGAAGGCTGTGGAGAATGAGGATGTGGACGAGATGGCTGCTGTCTCCCACAAAATGATTCCCCTCTTTACGTTGATTGGAGCTACGGAACTGGTTGCATTGCTGAAACTGTTGGAAACTTCGCATGGAGTGCCTTTTACCGGAGAGTTGAAAGAGCACGTCCTTGCCGCCCTCGTTTTGATAGAGGATGTCATTACTCAGGCAACAGCTTTTCCGTAATGGGGGAACAGAGAAGAATACATGATTTTTCTCTATCGGGAACCAAATGTCGAAAGAAATTGTTTACTTTGTAGGACTTTTAAATACGATGAAAGATTGACGTTCCGATGAGAAGAAAATGGTTGAGAATAGCACTGTGGGTGCTGCTTACTCCTATTATACTGTTTATAATATTGATGATACTGCTCTATGTGCCTCCCGTACAGAATTTGATACGGAAGCAGGCTACAGCAATTGCATCAGATGCTACGGGTATGGACATATCTGTGGAGCGGATTGACCTTCGCTTTCCTTTGAATTTGTTGGTTCGCGGTGTATTGGTGGTACAGCCTGCCGACAGTGCTGTTGAGGTGCAGCATCCCGATACTTTGCTGAATCTTGGAAGTTTGAACGTGCGGGTGCAGGCATGGCCTTTACTCAAAGGGAAAGTGGAGGTGGATGACATTACCCTGAAACAAGTTGCTGTTAACTCTTCCAATTTAATGGAAGGTATGTGCATCAAAGGGGTACTGGGGCATTTCTTTTTCGAAAGCCATGGCATAGACCTTACAAAAGAAGATGCTATTCTCAATAATATAGAATTGAGCGATACCCATGTGCAGGTAATGCTTGCAGATACCACTGAGACTCCCAAGGACACTACTGACACTGCGTTAAACTGGAAAGTCACACTCCATACCCTGAAGTTGAAGAACGTCTCGGTCGATTTACAGATGCCATTGGACTCCATGGGGCTGAAAGCCCATATCGGAAATGCTGAGATTGCGGACGCTGCTGCCGACCTGAAACACCAGTTCTATGGCTGGAGAAAATTCCTGCTGACTGGAACTTCTGTCAATTATGATACCGGCGGCCCGGGGGGTGCGATAGGTTTCGACCCCTCGCACATTGCTCTTCACGACATTCGTATGGGCATTGATTCTGTGATGTACTACGGTAGAGATATGAATGCCGTTATCCGGGAATTTTCCATGTATGAGCGTTCCGGTTTGAGTGTAACTTCCCTGACCGGGCGGTTGTTTGCCGACTCTACCGTTATCCGTATCCCTTCTTTGAAGTTGCTGACACCTCATAGTGAGATGAATCTTACGGCACAGACTTACTGGGAACTGATAAATATACCTACCACCGGCCGTTTGACAGCCCGTTTCAATGCCCGTATCGGCAAACAGGATGTACTGCTTTTTGCCGGTGGCCTGCCGGAAACTTTCAAGGAAGCCTATCCGTTCCGTCCGTTGGTGATTCATGCCGGTACGGAAGGAAACCTGAAGCAGATGCAGATTTCCCGTTTTACGGCTGAGCTGCCCGGAGCCTTTTCGTTGAGTGGGGGAGGAGAATTCTGGAACCTGGCCGACAGTGTGAAACGCAATGGAAACATGGACTTCGAGATGCATACGCAGAACTTGAACTTCCTGACCGGACTAGCTGACATTGCTCCCGATGGCTCCGTCATCGTGCCGGACAGTATGCACCTTGCGGCACGTGTCGGTATGGAGGGGGCGCAGTGCACTGCCGCCCTGAAACTGCAGGAGAAGGAAGGCGCCTTGAATCTGGATGCCGCCTATAATCTTGCTACGGAAGCCTACCATGCCGACCTTGCCATCAACAACTTGCAGGTGCATCACTTCCTGCCCAAGGACTCTATTTATACTCTTACGGTAAAGATGTCCGCTAAGGGACAAGGGGTGGATGTAGCATCACGAAAGACTGTGGCTGCTTTGAATGCCTCCTTGGAAAAACTACAGTATGGCCATTGGGACATTTCCGGTGTGGATGTGCATGCCGGACTCAAGTCATCCGTTGCTACTGTCCGTCTTGCCAGCGATAATGTTCTTCTCAAGATGCAGGGAAATGCAGATATGCGTCTTGACCGCAGCTATCTGGATGGCGCTTTGGATTTGAATGTGGAAGAGGTGAATCTGCACAAGCTGGGGTTGGTGTCCCGACCGTTGAAACACCCATTTGCCTTTACAATGGGAGCGGAGGCACGTCATGATTCTCTCGAGTTGAGGCTTGATGCCGGTGACTTGAATCTGCGTTTCCGCGCTCATAGCACGTTGAAGAAGTTGATGGAACAGTCGGATAAATTTGTCTCTATCCTGACAAAGCAGATTGATGAACGGCGTTTGGACCATGCCGCTTTGCGACAAGTCCTTCCTTCAGCCGGCATGCATCTGGAAGCCGGTAACCAGAATCCCGTCAGCTATTTCCTGGCTGCAAAGGGTATTTCCTATAATGATTTCAAACTGAGCTTCGGATTTACTCCGCAAGTCGGCATCAATGGGCGTACAGCTGTTCACGGATTGCGCATGGACTCCTTGCAGCTCGATACAATATTTTTTACAGTAAAGCAGGATACTGCCCGCATGAAGTTGCAAGGTGGTGTCATAAACGGCCCCAAGAACCCGCAGTTTGTGTTCCGCAGTACACTGACGGGTGAAGTCCGTAATGAAGATGCGGAGCTGACTGTGGATTATGTGGATGGAAAAGGGCAGACCGGTGTGCTGTTCGGTATTAACGCCCGTCCGTTGACCGAAGGACATGGTCGCGGTGATGGTGTGCTGCTGAACCTTATTCCTGCCGAGCCGATTATCGCTTTCCGTAAATTCCACTTTGCGGACAATAGTAACTGGATTTATCTGCATAAGAATATGCGCGTCTATGCCAATATTGATATGGACAGCGACGATGGTCTGTGTTTCCGTATGCAATCCGACAAGAATGATACCCTTTCCTTGCAGAATATAAACGTAGAACTGAGCCGATTGCGCCTGGATGAACTTACGGAGGTACTTCCTTATATGCCTCGGCTTACGGGATTGTTCTCCGCCGAAGCAAATTATATACAGACTGCCACTTCCCTGCAGGTGTCCGCCGAAGCCAATGTAGAGAAACTGACCTACGAACGCCAACCGGTTGGAGATATAGGTCTGGGGGCTACCTGGTTGCCGGGCGACAAGAATACGCACTATTTGAATACCTATTTTACACATGATAACGAAGAAGTGATGACCGCCGACGGTATCTTGACGCAGAAAAACGGAAAGGATACTCTGGAAGTGTCCACTCGTTTCGAGCATTTCCCATTGAAGATGGCCAATGCATTCATCCCTGACCAAATGGTGGCCTTTACCGGAGATATTGATGGAGGGCTTTATATTTACGGTTCGCTGGACAAGCCTCAAATGCATGGTGATATTGTTTTGGACAGTGTGTCTGTCTATGCACGCCAGGCGGGAGCACGTTACTGGTTCGACAACCGTCCGGTACAGATAAAGGACAATCAGTTGATATTCGATAAGTTTGCCATTTATACCACCAGCAAGAATCCGTTTACGATTGACGGTAAGGTTGATTTCCGGAATATGGAGCGTCCTACTGCCAACCTCAATCTGCTGGCAGAGAACTATACGTTGCTGGATGCACCGCGTACCCGCGAAAGTCTGGTATATGGAAAGGTGTTCGTTGACTTGCATGCCACGGTGAAGGGACCGCTTGACGGGCTCACGATGCGTGGAAACATGAATCTGCTGGGCAATACCAACGTAACCTACGTGTTGACCGATTCCCCTTTAACGGTGGAAGACCGTCTCAGTGGGCTGGTTACCTTTACCTCATTCACCGATACGACGTCGGTAAAGGCGGATGAAGTTCCTGCCATGTCGTTGGGAGGATTGGAAATGTATATGTCCGTCCATATTGACGATGCTGTCCGTCTTCGTGCCGACTTGAGTCCCGACCGCAGCAAATACATCGAACTGGAAGGTGGCGGTGATTTGAATATGCAGTATACTCCCCAAGGGGATATGAGCCTTACCGGACGCTATACCCTTTCGGGTGGCGTCATGAAATATTCGCTGCCTATCATCCCCTTGAAGGAGTTTCAGTTCAATCCCGGCAGTTATGTGGATTGGCGAGGGAATATTATGAATCCTACGCTAAGCCTAAAGGCTACGGAACGTATGCGTGCTTCTGTGGCCGACGGTGACGGGGACGGTTCGCGCATGGTGAACTTCGATGTTTCCATTTCCATCAAGAACAGGCTTGACGCTCCCGATCTTATATTCGATATTTCGGCGCCCGAAGATGGCACAGTAGAGAATGAGCTGCAGGCAATGGGGGCAGAAGAGCGTAGTAAGCAGGCTATTGCGATGCTTGCTACGGGTATTTACTTGAATAGCGGCGCCAAAGGAGGAGGTTTGTCAATGGGAGCCGCCTTGAACTCAGTGCTTCAGAGCCAGATAAACTCCTTGGCGGGAGGTATAAAAGGTGCCAATATCAGTGTAGGTGTGGAAGACCGTACCTCTACTGAAACGGGCGACACGCAGAAAGACTTCAGTTTCCGTTATTCCCAGCGTTTCTTCAACGATCGCGTACAGATAGTCATCGGTGGAAAAGTATCCACCGGGGCCAATGCGACGAACGATGCGGAATCATTCATTGACAATATATCGCTGGAATACCGTCTTGATGCGTCGGGTACCCGATATGTCCGTGTATTCCATAATAAGAACTACGAAAGCATACTCGACGGTGAGATAACCGAAACGGGTGTTGGCCTTGTGCTGCGCCGGAAGATGGACCGGTTGGGTGAACTCTTCATCTTCAGGAAGAAAAAGATAAAACCGGAGGCTGAAAACAGCGATATGAAAAAGTAGGAATGTGATATGAAACGACTGATATTATATATTGCAGGATTGATATTTCTGGCAGGTTGCTCCACCACGAAGCACTTGCCCGAGGGGGAGATACTCTATACCGGACAAAAGCCGATGATTGTATTGAACCGCAGTGAAACGTCTGTTGGCGAGATTGCCATGGAAGAGGTGGAAGCCGCCCTTGCTACGGCACCGAACAATTCGTTGCTGGGGAGCTCTACTATCCGCTATCCCTTTCCTTTCGGACTGTGGATTTACAATGGTTTCCAGAAGTATGAGAAGGGACTCGGAAAGTGGATATTCAATAAATTTGCCGCCACTCCGGTGCTTCTGTCTACGGTGAATCCCGATATACGTCAGAAGGCGGCGGTTAACTTGCTGCGCGATTACGGCTATTTCAACGGAAGCGTCAGCTACAAGACATTTGTCGACCCGAAGGACTCGCTGAAGGCAAAGTTGCAATATACGGTGAACATGCGTAATCCCTACTTTATAGATACGGTGTACTATCGTGGTTTCAACCAACGTACCACTCGCATTATGGAGCTGGGGCGCCGACGTTCCCTTATCAGTCCGGGAGAACAATTCAATGTGGCTGATCTGGATGGGGAGCGTACCCGTATCAGTACCCTGCTGCGTAATGTGGGTTGTTATTATTTCCGTCCCGACTACCTGACCTATCAAGCCGATACCATGATGGTTCCTAATGGGCATGTCCAGATGCGCTTGATTCCCGTTCCCGGTATGCCAAAGGTAGCCGAGAAGCAGTTCCGTGTGGGGCGTAAATCCGTATATCTTCTTGGAAAGCAGGGGCAGGAACCCAATGACAGCATGGATTACAAAGGCTTGACCATACATTACTACAACAAACCTCCGGTACGTCCCAATATGCTTTACCGTTGGTTGAACTATCAAGGTTATCGGCGGAAGCGCCAGATACAGGACAGCGCAGGTATTGCCCGCCAGCGTTCTATGCAGAGTTTGTATAGTTTGTACCGTCAGACTCGTATTCAGGAGCGTCTGGCAAGCGTCGGTATTTTCCGTTATGCGGAGATGCAGTATATACCACGTGATACGGCGTTTGTGTCTGATACATTGGATGTGAAGGTCATTGCCGCGCTCGATAAACCCTACGATGCGGAATTGGATTTTAATGTCACCATGAAGAGTAATAACCAGACGGGACCGGGTGCCGCTTTTACGGTGACGAAGAATAATGTCTTCGGTGGTGGTGAAAGCTGGAATGTGAAGTTGAACGGTTCGTACGAATGGCAGACGGGCAAGGCAAGTTCTTCCCTAATGAACAGCTATGAACTGGGTATCTCCACTTCGCTTATCTTTCCGCGCGTGGTGTTTCCCAGGATGGGCGACCGTGAGTATGACTTCCCGGCTACAACGACTTTCCGTTTATATGCCGACCAGATGAACCGTGCCAAGTATTATAAGCTGTTGGCTTTTGGCGGTAATGTCACTTATGACTTCCAGCCCAAATCGACTTCCAGGCACAGTATAACTCCTTTCCGGTTGACATTCAATGTACTGCGCAATCCTACTGCCGCTTTCGATACGTTGCGTGCCGAGAATCCAGCACTCTACGTTAGTTTGCGCGACCAGTTCATTCCTGCCATGGAGTACACCTATACTTATGACAACGCTTCCGTGCGCGGCAAGCGTAACCCCATCTGGTGGCAGACCACCGTTGCGTCGGCCGGTAACCTGACTTCTGCCGTCTACCGTATTTTCGGCAAGCCGTTCAGTGAGGAAGGAAAGAAGCTTTTCGGGGTACCTTTTGCACAGTTCCTGAAGTTGAATTCGGAATTCAGGTACCATTACCGGATAGACAAGAACCAGATGATTGCTTCGCGTATTGCGGGAGGGGTGATATGGTCGTATGGCAACGCTACGACCGCACCTTATACGGAACAGTTCTATATCGGTGGTGCCAACAGTGTGCGCGCCTTTTCTGCACGCAGTATAGGTCCGGGCGGTTATCCTCCCGAGACGGATAGGAAATATACCTATATCAACCACGTGGGTGATATTCGCATGGAAGCCAATATCGAGTATCGCTTCCGTATGATTGCCGACTTGCATGGAGCCGTATTCTTGGATGCCGGCAATGTATGGCTGATGCGTAAAGATGAAAACCGCCCGAATGGTGAATTTACGTTGAAGAATTTCCCGAAACAGATTGCTTTGGGCACGGGATTTGGCTTGCGTTACGATTTGGACTTTCTTGTTTTTCGTCTGGACTTGGGTATCGGGCTGCATGATCCGTATGATACCGGGAAGTCGGGGTATTATAATATTCCCAAGTTCAAGGACAGCATGGCGTTGCATTTTGCCATCGGTTATCCGTTCTAAATGTACCTTTTTGAACGGATAGTGGTAAAGAATGAACTAAAACTCCCTTCTGTCAGCCATAAATTTTTGTACATTTGCAGCCGTTATCAACTGTGATATACTAACCTTTTTAAATAATAACTAAATATGAAACCAACTTTATTCTTATTGGCAGCCGGCATGGGCAGTCGTTATGGTGGCTTGAAACAATTGGACGGACTGGGCCCGAATGGCGAAACTATCATGGATTATTCTATTTACGATGCCATCAATGCCGGTTTTGGAAAGCTCGTTTTCGTAATCCGTAAAGATTTTGAGCAGGATTTCCGCGACAAGATTATTTCCAAATACGAAGGCCATATCCCCTGCGAACTGGTATTCCAGTCCATCGATGACCTTCCCGAAGGCTTCACCTGCCCCGAAGGCCGTACCAAACCTTGGGGAACCAACCATGCTGTAATGATGGGTGCCGATGTAATAAAGGAACCGTTTGCTGTTATCAACTGCGACGATTTCTACGGTCGTGATTCCTTCCAGGTAATGGGCAAATTTCTTGCAGCCCTTCCCGAAGGTTCCAAAAATGTATATTCCATGGTAGGCTTCCGCATCGGTAATACATTGAGCGAAAGCGGTACCGTATCCCGTGGTTTGTGCGGAACGGATGCAAACAACTTGTTGACTTCTGTAGTAGAGCGTACCCAGATTCAGCGTATGGACGGCGAGGTGAAGTACATCGATGATAACGGTGAATGGACTGCCACTCCCGAGACGACTCCGGTCAGCATGAACTTCTGGGGCTTTACTCCCGATTACTTTGCTTACAGTGCAGAGTTTTTCAAGAGCTTCCTGAGCGACCCGAAGAATATGGAGAATCTGAAAAGCGAATTCTTCATCCCGCTGATGGTGGATAAGCTGATTAACAATGGCACTGCTACCTGCGAAGTGCTCGATACAACCAGCAAGTGGTTCGGTGTGACTTATCCCGAAGACCGTCAGAGTGTAGTCGACAAGATTCAGGCTTTGGTGGATGCGGGTGAGTATCCTGCGAAGCTGTTCTAAAGTAAGACGGAAGGATAACTTGATTCGCATTAATTTATTGGGTAAAAGAACAAAAGGACAAATATGGGGAAGACGTTTGCCAGAGCTATATTTGTTCTTCTGTTTTCTGTTCACGAGGTGTCTGGTGCAAGCATACTGAAATGTTGGAACAGAACCCTGCATTGGGCTTACCGATATTGGAACCTTTGAAATCAGATTACTCCAAGTATGTCCGGAACAGCGTAGGGAATTGGTTAAATGATGCAAGTAAGACGCAATCCGGATTTGTAAGGAAGCTTTGCAGGCGTTAGGAAAGTGAAACGAAAGAGACCAAGTATATCGTTAAGAAAGCGCTGAGGACTGTCGGTAAATGAGTGTCTGTTCCAAGGTATGGGGTGAGTTTTGGGCTTACTGAATCGATGTGCGGGAAAAGGGGCATTATATCCTCAAACATAAATCGTTATAACCAAGTGATGAAACAATTAATTGCATGTTGCGGGTTGGATTGCGAAAATTGTGCCGCCCGTATAGCCACTGTCAATAATGACGATGAGCTGAGAGAGAAAACTGCCAAAGAGTGGAGTGTGCTGAACAATACGCCGGAAATTACGCCGGAAACCATCCATTGTATGGGGTGCCGTGCAGACGGGGTGAAGTTTGCCTATTGCAGCGATTATTGTGCTATCCGCAAATGTGTGTACGAAAAAGGTTTCAATACTTGCGGCGACTGTAAGGAACTGGATACTTGCCAGGTGGTAGGTGCGGTTCTTCAGCATGCGCCCGGTGCAAGGGAAAATCTTTATTAACCGTAAAATCTTTGATTAAATAAAATATTGCTTATCTTTGCAGTATGACAAAGACATTTAAATCGGATTTGGTTTTGTAAACAATCTGTGTTCCCTGCACAGATTGTCCCCCCTTCGTTTACTCTCGGATAACTTCTTTCGAGAGTGTTTTCCTATTGTTATAATTCAAGTTTAATCCGCATATTATGCTGAAGGTATTGTGATACTTTCCGTATATGCAAAATATAGTAAGAAAATGAGTAACGAAAATAAAACTATCCACGATTTCGAACTTAATTTAATCTGTGACTTTTTCTCCAATATGGAACGACAAGGCCCTGGCAGTCCTGAAGCGACGTTGAAGGCATTGAGCTTTGTAGACGGTCTTACCGATGAATCCTTTATTGCCGATATCGGCTGTGGAACGGGTGGCCAGACAATGGTAGTAGCTGGCCATGTGCCGGGGCGGATTACAGGAATTGACCTTTTTCCCGGCTTTATTGATATCTTCAACCGTAATGCAAGGCAGTTAGGCTTGCAGAACAGAGTAAAAGGAATTGTCGGTTCAATGGATGCCCTTCCTTTCGGTGAGGAGGAGCTGGATATGATTTGGTGTGAAGGTGCTATCTATAACATTGGCTTTGAACGTGGCTTGAAGGAGTGGCGTAAGTATCTGAAACCGGGAGGGTATATTGCCGTCTCCGAGAGTTCATGGTTTACGGACGAACGCCCTGCGGAAATCAATGACTTCTGGATGGACGCTTACTCTGAAATGGATACACTTCCCAATCAGGTGACCAAGTTGTACAAGGCAGGTTATCTTCCCGTTGCTACATTCATTTTGCCGGAGAATTGCTGGACAGAGCATTACTTTGCTTCAAAGGTTGCGGCTCAGGAGATTTTCCGTAAGAAATATGCCGGTAATAAAATTGCCGAAGAGTTCAGCTTACTCCAAATGATTGAGGATGAACTGTACGGCAAGTATAAGGAATTTTACGGTTATGTGTTCTTTATTGCCAAGAAGGTAGGCTGATGACGGACTTCTCTTATTGAGGAATGCGGGTATTCTCAGGACAGAATATCCGCATTTTGGGTTTTGAGTAGATTTTATTGTTTTGAGGATGTACGGAACTTCTGAGGAGGTATTCCCGTATGACGTTTAAAGAATTTGTTGAAGAAGGCCGCATTATTAAAACCTAGACTCACGGCTATATCCTTTATCGGAGTGTTGGCGGTACAAAGCTGTGCTTTGGCATCCATGATGATAGTATTGTTGATGATTTCCATGGCTGTATGTCCTGATTCCTTTTTGACAAGGCGGCAAAGAGCTGCCGGCCTCATATTCATTTTCAATGCATAATAGGACACTTGATGCTCCCGGACATAGTCTGTGTGTACCAATCGGATAAAAATGCGGTATTGGTTGAAATGCCTGCTGCCCGGAGTCTCTTTTATCCTAGGGTGTTCCGGACAGAGTTCGGATATGCCTTGTAACAGATATGCCAGTAGAGTTTGCAATGAAACTAGACTTGAGGGGCTTTCTGTTCTTTGATAGAGGTGTGACAAATAGGTCATGAACTCAGCATAAAGCTGGAAGTTCTTTTTCGATAGAGGAAAAATATAGTGTTTACCTATAATGTGAAACTTATCCATCATGACCTTACCGACTCCTGCACTTTGGATAAGTTGTTTGGAAAATATGACGACATATATTTCAGTATCGTCTGACGTGTGTAGTAATTGTACGAAGGTCTCAGGAGGAATAGCTAGGAGAACGTTAGCTTCAACCTTGAATTGGGTATGGTTTATGATGGTTTTCAGAACTCCTTTGATACACAAAACGAAGATACTGGCCTTGGTGTGGTATGGCTTTTTCACTAGCGGATTCAGTTCACTGGTTGTGATATGATTGCAGGCAATGAACTCGTCATTTATATTGAATTCGGATATATTCATGTTGGAGATTTTAAGACGCAAAAATGGGGGATAATAATGTATAAATGACAGAGGTAACAGTTAAAATCAATATTACGCTCAACTTATCTCTGTTAAATAAGGTAAAGTTGTGAATAATAGAATATATACATATTAAAATGGAATATTGATTTATAAGGGTTTGTTTGTGGTATAAGCATTTTAACCCGAACTTTGCTTCTTGTATGATAAACCAATTCTGATGAATCCGAATGTTCCTCAAGAAGTACGTATAATAAATGCCATCTCCGAGCAGTTGTTCAACTCATGGCCCGTCAGCATTATTATGATTGATTTGGAAGATTGTATCTGGCGTCTGAATCAGCAGGTGATGAATGAACTCCAATTGAATGAGTATGTGATAGGGCGGCGTATCACTGACTTATTGGAGGTGGTATGTGATAAAAAGAATGTGTTAGAAGACCTTTTGCTGCAACTTCGGGAGAGGGATGTGCGGATTATTCCCTTAGATACCAATTGCTTTATACGTGAATTGAAGAGTGGTATAAGTTTTCTGATACAAGGTGCTATGGTGGGAATTCATGAAGATGGACAATTGGTGAGGATTGTACTCTATTTCAGGAATGTGTTGGAAGAACGGACACAGAAGCATTTGCTGAATATTGCGCTGAGTCGTACCCAGATATTTCAATGGTCTTTCGACATGGAACATAATCTGATGATTATAGAACCGCGTTATTTTGAATATTTGGGGATTCCTACGCGTGACTATACGCTGACGCCTGAGGAATTCGCATTTCTGATTCATCCGGACGACCGGAAGGGAGTGTTTGATGCTTTGGCTTTACAGTTGCATGGTAATTTGTACGAATGCCCAGTGGAATACCGTTTACGGCGGGGAGACGGCAAGTGGGAGTGGTTTGAGGCGCAATCTACCTATGTGGGGCAATTGACGGATTTGCCGTTCCGTATCATCGGTATTTGCATGAGTACGCAGAAATACAAGGATACGGAGAATAAATTGAACGAGGCTTTGCAGAAAGCGCAACGTAGCGATGAGTTGAAGAGCGTATTTCTTGCTAATATGAGCCACGAGATACGTACGCCGCTAAATGCCATTGTGGGCTTCTCTACACTACTGGCTTGTGGGGATGCCGACTTGTCACGGCAGGAGATTATGGAATTCACGTCTTTGATTGAAAAGAACAGCCAGTTGTTAATGGTGTTGATTTCAGATATTCTGGATTTGTCCAAGATAGAATCGAACACAATGGAGTTCCATTTTGAGAAGGTTTCTTTAAATGGCATATTGGAAAGCATTTACAGTGCGCAGAAGATGAATCTTCGGAAAGGAGTGGAGTTACTGCTAGACCTTCCGGACCGGGCGGCAGTTATCTATACAGATCCTACGCGTTTGGGGCAAGTTGTCAACAATCTTATCAATAATGCGGTGAAGTTCACTGCTGAAGGACGCATAACCATAGGGTATAGGCTGAAGGACTTTGCTACATTGGAAGTCTTTGTGGAAGATACGGGAACTGGCATGTCGGAAGAAGTTCTGGCGCACATTTTTGAACGTTTCTATAAGGGAGATGCTTTTGTGCAGGGCACGGGATTGGGATTGGCCATTTGCAGGACTATCGTTGAAAGGTTTCATGGAAAAATAGAAGTGGCCTCAACTCTTGGCAAGGGGAGCCGCTTTGCAATTGTCCTTCCGCAGGAAATGCGGGAGTAGTGTTTTCTTTCTTGGATATTTGATGTAATTATGTGAGCGTATGATATTGTATAACGTTGAAAATCGCTACCTTTGCAGTCTTGAACGATAAATTCATTGACACTATGATATCTGTAGAAGGACTGAAGGTAGAATTTAATGCCACTCCTCTGTTCGAAGACGTCTCTTATGTTATCAATAAGAAAGACCGTATAGCTCTTGTCGGCAAGAATGGTGCCGGTAAGTCCACCATGCTCAAGATATTGGCTGGCATTCAGCAGCCCACTGCCGGCATTGTTGCCGTTCCTCGCGAATGTACTATCGGGTATTTGCCCCAAGTGATGATACTCAGTGACAAGCGCACCGTGATGCAGGAGGCTGAACTTGCCTTCGAGCATATTTTTGAGATGCAGGCGGGCATCGAACGCATGAATCAGCAACTTGCCGAACGTACCGACTACGATAGTGAGGATTACCAGAAAATGATTGACCGCTTCACCCACGAAAACGAACGTTTCCTTATGATGGGAGGCACCAACTACCGTGCCGAAATAGAGCGCACGCTCCAAGGGCTGGGCTTTAGCCGCGAGGACTTTGACCGCTCTACAAGCGAGTTTTCCGGTGGTTGGCGTATGCGTATAGAGCTTGCCAAGCTGTTGCTTCGTCGTCCGGATGTGTTGCTGCTCGACGAGCCTACCAACCACCTTGACATCGAGAGTATCCAGTGGTTGGAGAACTTCCTTTCCACCCGTGCCAATGCGGTGGTGCTTGTCAGCCACGACCGCGCCTTTTTGAACAATGTCACTACGCGTACCATCGAAATAACTTGTGGACGCGTTTACGACTATAAAGTGAAATACGATGAGTTCGTGGTGCTTCGCAAGGAGCGCCGGGAGCAGCAACTGCGTGCTTACGAGAATCAGCAGAAGCAGATACAAGATACGGAAGACTTTATCGAGCGTTTCCGGTACAAAGCTACCAAGGCTGTGCAGGTGCAAAGTCGCATCAAGCAACTTGAAAAGATAGAACGTATCGAGGTGGATGAGGAAGACAACTCCTCTTTGCGCCTGAAGTTTGTTTGCAGCAGCCGTAGCGGTAATTATCCCGTCATCTGCGAGGATATGGAGAAATCCTACGGTGAGCACATTGTTTTCCATGATGTGAATTTGACCATCAACCGAGGAGAGAAGGTTGCTTTTGTCGGTAAGAACGGCGAAGGAAAGTCTACGCTTGTAAAGTGTATTATGGGTGAGATTACGGATTATACCGGAAAACTTACACTGGGACATAATGTGCAGATTGGATATTTTGCCCAGAACCAGGCACAACTTTTGGATGAGAACCTAACTGTATTCGATACGATTGACCACGTGGCCGTAGGGGATATCCGCCTCAAAATTCGTGATATTCTGGGTGCTTTCATGTTCGGCGGTGAGGCTTCGGATAAAAGGGTGAAGGTGCTCAGCGGTGGAGAGCGTACCCGGCTTGCCATGATAAAACTGTTGTTGGAGCCGGTGAATTTTCTGATTCTCGACGAACCTACGAATCATCTTGACATGCGTTCCAAAGATGTACTGAAGGAAGCTATCCGCGATTTTGACGGGACGGTGATAATAGTCAGTCATGACCGTGATTTTCTGGACGGACTTGCGACTAAAGTATACGAGTTTGGTGGCGGACTGGTGAAGGAACATTTGGGAGGAATTTATGATTTCCTGCAAAAGAAGCAGATAGAGAGCCTGAATGAGTTACAGAAATCTCCTTCACTTTCCGCTTCGCCCACTGCCGGTAAGGCGGCATCAGGAAATGCTGGTGCAGAACCGGTTCAGCCCTCGGCTGCCAAGCTCTCCTATGAGGAGCAGAAGGAGCTTAACAAGAAACTTAAGAAGCTGGAACGCCGCGTTGCCGATTGTGAAGCGGAGATAGAGCAGACGGAGGCTGCCATTGCCATTCTTGAGGCTAGGATGGCTACACCGGAGGGTGCTTCGGACATGTCGCTTTATGAGCAGCACCAAAAACTGAAAGAGCAGCTTGACCGTGTGATGGAAGAGTGGGACGCGGCTACTGTAGAGTTGGAGAATCACTAACTATTATATTTTATATATTTATGAAAGCAAATCATTTGTTACCCATTGCAGCATTCTGTCTGATGACGGCATCCTGCAACACCGGCAAGCAGCAGGCTGAACTTACAGCAGGCATCCAGCTCGCCAATCTTGACACAACGGCTCTACCCGGAACTGACTTTTACCAATACGCATGTGGCGGTTGGATGAAGAACAATCCAATTCCTGCTGAATACTCACAGTACGGTTCTTTCACTATCCTTGCAGAAAACAACCGCAAGCAGATTCAAGGACTGATTGAAGAACTTGCCGCCACCCAGCACGAAGCCGGCAGCGTGGCACAAAAAATCGGTGACTTGTACAAAATCGTAATGGACAGCGTGAAGCTGAACAAGGACGGTGTGGCCCCCATCAAGGCTGAACTCGACCAGCTGGCTGCTTTGAAGGACAAGAAAGAGCTTTATGCCTTGCTGGGCGATATGCAGAAGAAAGGTATCATCGTCTACAACGTGCTGTATGTTGGCGCTGACGAAATGAACAGTAGCATGAATGCCGTACAGACCTATCAGACCGGGCTGAGCATGGGCGAACGTGAATACTATCTGGAGAATGATGAGGCTACTGCCAAAATTCGTGATGCTTTCCGTACACATGTACAGAAGATGTACCAGTTGGCTGGTTTCGACGAGGCTACTGCCAAGAAAGGTATGGAGGTGGTGATGGATGTGGAAACACGTCTTGCCAAGGCTTTCCGCTCTCGTACGGAGTTGCGTGACCCACATGCCAATTATAACAAGATGAGCATGGAAGAGTTGAAGAAGAATTATCCTACTTTCGATTGGGATGCTTATTTGTCTGCCATGGACTTGAAGGATGTGAAGGAAATCATCGTAGGCCAGCCCGCTTCACTGAAAGCCGCTGCCGATATCCTGGATACGCTGCCCATTGAACAGCAGAGCCTTTATTTGCAATGGAAATTGATTGATTCTGCCGCAAGCTTGCTGAACGATGCTATGGCAGAACAGAACTTCGACTTCTACAGCCGCACTATGAGCGGTACACAAGAGATGCAGCCCCGCTGGAAGAGAGCGGTAAGCACTGTAAGCAGCGCGCTGGGCGAAGCTGTAGGTCAGATGTACGTGGAGAAATATTTCCCTGCTGCTGCCAAGGAGCGTATGGTTACTTTGGTGAAGAACTTGCAGGAAAGCCTGGGCGAACGTATCAAGAATCTTGCCTGGATGGGTGATTCCACTAAGGTGAAAGCTCTGGAGAAACTGGCTACCTTCCATGTGAAGATTGGTTATCCCGACACTTGGAAAGACTACTCCACACTGGAAATCAAAAACGACTCTTACTGGGCAAACATGGAACGTGCCAACGAGTGGAGCCATGCCGAAATGATAGCCAAAGCCGGCAAGCCGGTGGATAAGGATGAATGGCTGATGACTCCGCAGACCGTCAACGCATACTATAACCCGACTACGAACGAAATCTGTTTCCCCGCCGGTATCCTGCAATATCCTTTCTTCGATATGAATGCGGATGACGCCTTCAACTACGGTGCCATCGGTGTGGTAATCGGTCATGAAATGACTCACGGATTCGACGACCAGGGTCGCCAGTACGACAAGGACGGTAACCTGAAAGACTGGTGGACTGCTGAAGATGCCAAGAACTTTGACGAGCGTGCCCAGGTGATGGTGAACTTCTTCGATAGCATCGAGGTTGCTCCGGGCGTATATGCCAACGGACGCATGACATTGGGTGAGAATATTGCCGACCACGGTGGTCTGCAGGTTTCTTATCAGGCATTCAAGAAAGCTACGGCTGCCAATCCGTTGCCGGTGTTGGATGGTCTTACTCCCGAACAACGTTTCTTCCTGGCATACGCAGGTGTATGGGCCAATGATATTCGTCCCGAAGAAGTGCTGAACCGCACGAAGAGCGATGTGCATTCATTGGGCGAATGGCGTGTAAACGGTGCATTGCCGCAAATCGGTGCTTGGTATGAGGCATTTAACGTGACAGAAAAAGACCCGATGTTCTTGCCGGTAGAAAAACGTGTATCTATTTGGTAAACCAACAAAATAACCCTTAAAAAAAGGCGGCAGACTGGAAACAGATGCCGCCTTTTTTAATTATACCTAATTTATTGTGTATGAATGTATGTATGAATAAACAAAATTTGTAACTTTGCGCATCAAATACTAATATACGCATACTTTAATACGCAAATCCATGTCTGAAACAAAAAGAATCAAAACAGCTCTGGTATCTGTTTACCATAAGGAAGGTTTGGACGAAATCATTACCAAACTGCATGAAGAAGGTGTAGAGTTCCTCTCAACCGGTGGAACACGTCAGTTTATAGAATCTCTGGGCTATCCCTGCAAGGCAGTGGAAGACCTCACTACATACCCTTCCATCCTGGGCGGACGCGTAAAGACTTTGCATCCGAAGGTTTTTGGAGGTATCCTTTGCCGCCGCGGATTGGAGCAAGACATGCAACAGATTGAAAAATATGAAATTCCCGAAATAGACCTCGTCATCGTTGACCTCTATCCGTTTGAGGCTACAGTTGCCAGTGGTGCCGAAGAACCTGCCATCATCGAAAAGATTGACATAGGCGGTATCTCCCTGATTCGTGCCGCTGCCAAGAATTACAACGACGTGGTTATCATCGCTTCGCAAGCACAATACCAGCCGTTCCGTGACATGCTGATGGAACACGGAGCCACTACTACCATCGAAGAACGCCGTTGGTTTGCCAAAGAGGCGTTCGGAGTGTCTTCACACTATGATTCTGCCATCTTCAACTATTTTGACGGTGAGGAAGGTTCCGCTTTCCGTTGCTCTGCCAATAGCCAGAAGACTTTACGCTATGGCGAGAATCCGCACCAGAAAGGTTATTTCTATGGCAATCTGGATGCTATGTTCGACCAGATTCACGGTAAGGAAATCTCTTATAACAACCTGCTCGACATCAATGCTGCCGTTGATTTGATTGACGAATTCAAGGATACTACTTTCGCTATCCTGAAACATAATAATGCTTGTGGACTGGCTTCACGTCCCACTGTGCTCGAAGCATGGAACGATGCGCTTGCCGGTGACCCGGTATCCGCTTTTGGTGGTGTGCTCATTACAAATGCCGTGATTGACAAGGCTGCTGCCGAAGAAATCAATAAAATTTTCTTTGAGGTAATTATCGCTCCCGATTACGATGTGGATGCGTTGGAAATCCTCGGTCAGAAGAAGAACCGTATTATCCTGGTTCGCAAGCCGGCAGCTCTGCCTAAGAAGCAGTTCCGTTCTTTGCTGAATGGCGTATTGGTTCAGGACCGCGACCTTAAGGTGGAAATTCCTGAAGAATTGAAGACTGTAACTACGAAGGCTCCCACTGCACAGGAAATTGAGGATATGCTCTTTGCAAACAAGATTGTGAAGAACAGTAAGTCGAATGCCATTGTGTTGGCAAAAGGAAAGCAGTTGTTGGCAAGTGGTGTAGGCCAGACCAGCCGTGTGGATGCTTTGAAGCAGGCTATCGAGAAAGCCAAAAACTTCGGTTTCGACTTGAATGGCGCTGTAATGGCAAGTGACGCATTCTTCCCCTTCCCCGACTGCGTGGAAATTGCCGGCAATGAAGGTGTAACAGCCGTCATCCAGCCGGGTGGGAGCATCAAGGATGAACTCTCGTTTGAATATTGCAACGAGCATGGCATTGCCATGGTAACTACTGGGTTCCGTCACTTTAAACATTAAGGTCATTTACTATTTGACGATTTACTATTTACTATTTGCCGGGAGGTGTCATTGTAGGTGGAGGTCGTCAGATAGCAGATCTGCCAAATAGTAAATAGTAAATCATTTAATAGTAAATCAATAGATGGGATTATTCTCTTTTACACAAGAAATAGCGATGGACCTTGGCACAGCCAATACCATCATCACCACGAATGGTAAGATTGTGGTGGATGAGCCTTCGGTGGTGGCTTTGGATCGTCGTACCGATAAGATGATTGCCGTGGGTGACAAGGCAAAGATGATGCACGAAAAGACCCACGAAAACATACGTACCATCCGTCCGTTGCGCGACGGTGTGATTGCTGACTTCTATGCTTGCGAGCAGATGATACGCGGACTTATCAAGATGGTGAACAACCGTAACCGTCTTTTCTCTCCGTCACTCCGCATGGTGATTGGTGTTCCTTCGGGCAGTACCGAAGTGGAGCTGCGTGCCGTGCGCGACTCTGCCGAGCATGCCGGCGGGCGCGACGTTTATTTGATTTTCGAGCCGATGGCTGCTGCCATCGGTATCGGTATCGATGTAGAGGCTCCCGAAGGCAACATGATTGTTGACATAGGTGGTGGTTCTACGGAAATTGCCGTAATCTCTTTGGGAGGTATCGTAAGTAACAACTCCATCCGCATTGCCGGTGACGACTTGACTGCCGATATTCAGGAATACATGAGCCGCCAGCACAACGTGAAGGTCAGCGAGCGTATGGCTGAGCGTATTAAGATTAATGTGGGTGCTGCCTTGACGGAACTCGGTGAGGATGCTCCTGAAGACTATATCGTTCATGGTCCGAACCGCATCACGGCATTGCCCATGGAAGTGCCGGTATGCTATCAGGAAGTGGCGCACTGCCTGGAGAAGTCTATCTCTAAGATTGAGACAGCCATCTTGAGTGCATTGGAAAATACGCCTCCCGAATTGTATGCCGACATTGTTCACAACGGCATCTACCTTGCCGGTGGCGGTGCATTGCTTCGTGGACTGGATAAGCGTTTGACTGATAAAATAAACATACCGTTCCACATTGCGGAAGACCCCTTGCATGCCGTTGCCAAAGGTACGGGCGTGGCATTGAAGAACGTTGACCGCTTCTCATTCTTGATGCGGTAATGCGGAATTTATTAAACTTTCTCATTAAATATAATTACTGGTTCCTCTTTCTACTGTTAGAGGTTGCCAGTTTTATTTTATTATTTCGCTTCAACCATTACCAGCAGAGTGTGTATTTCACCTCTGCCAATGGCGTGGCAGGGAAGGTTTATGAAATATCGGGTGGCATCACTTCTTATTTCCACTTGAAGACGGCCAACGAAGACCTGCTCGACCGCAACATGTGGCTGGAGCAGCGGCTTTCGTTTCTGGAAAATGTTTTGAAGGAGAAAGGATTGGACTCCGCCAGGTTGTACAGCATGGAACGGCTTGCTCCTACGGAGTATCAGATATTCAAGGCGAATGTCATAAAGAACAGCTTGAACAAGGCTGACAATTATATCACTTTAGACCGTGGAACAACAGAAGGTATCCGTCCTGAGATGGGAGTTGTAGATGCCAATGGCGTGGTGGGTATTGTGTATAAGACCTCTCCCCATTATTCGTTGGTCATTCCGTTGCTGAACAGCAAGTCGAGCATCAGCTGTAAGATTGTGGGTAGTGATTATTTCGGTTATTTGAAGTGGGAGGGAGGTGATTCCCGTTTTGCCTATCTGAAGGATTTGCCCCGGCATGCCGAATTCAATCTGGGAGATACAGTAGTGACCAGCGGCTATTCCACCGTGTTTCCAGAAGGTGTCATGGTGGGGACGGTGGATGACATGTCCGACTCGCACGACGGGCTTTCGTATCTGTTGAAGATAAAGCTGGCTACAGACTTTGGAAAGGTGAGTAATGTGCGCGTCATTTCCCGCAACGGGCAGGATGAACAAAAGACATTGGAGTCGAGGGCGGACGAGAAGTGACTAAGAAATTAGGGATTAGGGGTTAAGGATTAATCATCTTTATATCTTATAACTATACACTCAATAACTTGTAACTCGTAACTTATAACTCATTAGCGTTGTTAATTAATTATCTGCATAAAATAGGATGGTTCATAGGCTTGGTACTGTTACAGGTGCTGATATTGAACAATGTGCATATTGCAGGATATGCCACTCCATTTCTGTATATCTACTTGATACTGAAGTTTGAGTCGGACACTCCCCGCAATGCGTTGATGTTGTGGGCATTCTTTTTAGGGCTGGCTGTCGACGTCTTTTCCGACACACCGGGGATGAACGCTGCCGCTACGGTGTTGCTGGCTTTCTTGCGCCCCACTTTCTTGCGGCTGTTCGTGCCTCGTGACACGCTGGATACACTGGTTCCGGCCATCCGTACAATGGGGATTCTTCCTTTCCTGAAATATCTGGTTGTGAGTGTGCTGATACATCACGGTTTGTTGCTTACCCTCGAATTCTTCTCTTTTGCCCATATCGGTACGCTGTTGTTGAGAATTGCGGCAAGTACCCTGCTTACTGTGACTTGTATTATGGCTGTTGAGGGAATAAGAAAGAAAGGATAAAGGGATTAAGGATTAGGAATTGATGAAAGACTATACACTGGAAAAGCGGAAATATGTAATTGGAGCGGCGGCTATTGTCATCGTTCTTATTTACGTGTTCCGGCTGTTCGACCTGCAAATCATGACTGATGACTACAAGAAGAACGCGGACAGCAACGCTTTTCTGAACAAGATACAATATCCATCACGGGGGGCTATCTACGACCGTAACGGTAAGTTGCTCGTGTTTAATCAGCCTGCCTATGATATTACGTTTGTGCCTCGGGAGGTGACGCAGCTGGATACACTCGACCTTTGCAGTGCCTTGAACATTACCCGTGAACAGTTTGACAAACGGATGAAGGACGTCAAGAACCGCTGGATGAACCCCGGTTATTCCAAATACACCCATCAGGTGTTCATGACGCAGCTTTCTGCCGAAGAGTGCGGTGTGTTTCAGGAGAAGCTGTTCAAATTTCCAGGTTTCTATATTCAGCGGCGTACTATCCGCCAATATACCTATAACTCTGCCGGCCATTTGCTGGGGGACATCGGCGAAGTGTCCAAGAAAGACATTGAGAACGATGACTATTATATTCGCGGAGACTATATAGGCAAGCAAGGCATCGAGAAATCCTATGAAAAGTATCTGCGTGGAGAGAAGGGGGTGGAGATTCTGCTTCGTGACGCTCACGGGCGCATCCAGGGACACTACATGGACGGACAGTTGGACCGTTCCTCCGTACCCGGCAAGAACCTGACGTTGGGCATCGACATTGATCTTCAGATGTTGGGAGAACGACTGCTTCAACACAAAATCGGTGCCATTGTGGCCATCGAACCGGCTACGGGTGAGATACTATGCATGGTTTCCTCGCCTACCTTTGACCCTCATCTGATGATAGGGCGCCAGCGGGGAAAGAACCACCGCCTGCTGCAGATGGACAAGCGGAAGCCTTTGTTGAACCGTGCCATCATGGGAGCTTATCCGCCGGGCTCCACCTTCAAGACGGCACAGGCACTGACTTTCCTTCAGGAAGAGATTATCCACGAAGATTATCCGACTTTCCCTTGTGCGCATGGTTTCAATCATAAAGGCCTTCATGTGGGATGTCACGGACATGGTTCGCCTCTGTCTCTGATTCCTGCCATAGCTACCTCTTGTAATTCCTATTTCTGTTGGGGATTGTACCGCATGTTCGGTGATAAAAAATACGGTTCGCCGCAGAATGCCATTACCGTATGGAAAGACCACATGGTGTCGCAGGGCTTCGGCTATCGGCTCGGTACCGACCTACCTGGCGAGCAGCGTGGCCTCATACCGAATGCCAAGTTCTACGACAAGCCCTATCGGGGCTCGTGGAACGGTCTGACGGTTATCAGTATCGCTATCGGGCAGGGAGAGATTCTTGCTACACCCTTGCAGATAGCCAATCTGGGTGCCACCATTGCCAACCGGGGGCATTTCATTACTCCGCACATCGTGAAGGAGATAGAAGACAATGAACTGGACAGCATCTATCGCAATCCCCGTTATCCCACCATCGACCGCGAATATTATGAAATGGTGGTGAAAGGTATGCGTGCCGCTGTAGACGGAAGTACGGGTAGCGCCACTTGCCGCATGGCGGGAGCCATCCTGCCGGGTGTGGAGGTCTGCGGAAAGACGGGTACGGCACAGAACCGCGGCAAGGACCATTCTGTCTTTATGGGCTTTGCCCCGATGGACAACCCTAAGATAGCCATTGCCGTCTATGTGGAGAACGGTGGTTTCGGTGCCACGTATGGCGTACCTATCGGTGCCATGATGATGGACCAGTATCTGCATGGAAAGCTGTCGCCCGAGAATGAGATACGGGCGGAAGAATTCAGTAACCGGGTGATACTTTACGGAGATGAGGAGAGATGATGATTAGGGGTTAGGGATGAACTGTGGGTGGCTTCAATAGTAAATAGTAAATCGTAAAATTGTAAATAAATTGGTGACGAGGAGAGATAGCATATGGAAATCATTGGACTGGGTGACGATTGTCGTTTACCTGCTGCTGATTGTATTCGGCTGGTTCAGTGTCTGTGGAGCAAGTTATGATTATGGTGACCGTGACTTTCTGGACTTCTCTACGCGTGCCGGCAAGCAGTTTGTCTGGATTATATGTTCCTTCGGGTTGGGGTTTGTGCTGCTGATGCTGGACGATTCCCTCTATGACATGTTCTCCTACCTTATATATATAGGGCTGATGCTGTTGCTGATTGTCACGATATTCATTGCGCCTGACACGAAAGGGTCGCGGTCGTGGCTCATCCTGGGGCCGGTCAGTTTGCAGCCGGCGGAGTTTGCCAAGTTTGCCACGGCGCTGGCGCTTGCCAAGTATATGAGCGCCTACTCGTTTACGATGAAGAACTGGAAAAGCTCCCTTATGCTGGCTTTCCTGATTCTCTTCCCCATGTTGCTGATTATCCTGCAGCGGGAGACGGGTTCGGCATTGGTGTACTCTGCATTTTTCCTGATGCTTTATCGGGAGGGAATGCCGGGCGTGGTGCTGTTCTCGGGTATATGTGCAGTGGTCTACTTCGTGGTGGGTATCCGTTTTGATGCGGTGATGATTGCCGATACGCCGACGCCTATCGGAGAATTTGCCGTGCTGCTGATGGTACTGCTTTTTGCCGGAGGCATGGTATGGGTTTATAAAAAGCGTTGGGAACCCACGCGGAATATTATCGGCGGTTCGCTGGGAGTGCTGCTCGTGGCTTATCTGATTTCGGAATACGTGGTACCCTTCAACTTGGTGTGGGTGCAGTGGGGGCTTTGTGCACTTGTTGTCGGGTATCTTGTCTTTCTTTCTTTAAGCGAGCGCCATTTATCTTATTTTCTGATTGGGCTGTTTGCTTTGGGTTCGATAGGTTTCCTCTACTCCAGCGACTACTTCTTCAATAAAGTGCTGGAACCCCATCAGCAGATACGTATCAAGGTGGTGCTCGGTATGGAGGAGGACCTTGCTGGTGCCGGCTATAACGTGAACCAGTCGAAGATAGCCATCGGCTCCGGGGGGCTGACCGGCAAAGGTTTCTTGAACGGTACGCAGACAAAGCTGAAGTATGTGCCGGAGCAAGATACGGACTTCATTTTTTGCACCGTGGGTGAGGAGGAAGGATTCGTAGGGTCCACGACTGTCCTGTTACTGTTCCTTATTCTTATTTTACGGCTGATTGCCGTGGCCGAGCGGCAGCAATCCCCCTTTGGCCGGGTGTATGGTTACTCTGTGCTTAGTATATTCTTGTTCCATCTATTCATCAATATAGGCATGGTGCTGGGACTGACCCCCGTCATCGGTATCCCGTTGCCTTTCTTCAGTTACGGAGGTTCTTCTCTCTGGGGATTCACAATCCTGCTGTTTATCTTTCTACGGATTGATGCGGGACGTAATCGCCGAATTTAGTTATGACCGTTTCCTTGTGGGACATACGAATGGACTTGATTATCATTACATTGCATTTACACATTGTTTACATCGTAATGTAACGTCCGTTACACCGCATTGTAACGTCCTTTACGCTGTATCGTAACGACTTTTACGCTATATTGTAACGCCCTTTACATGCTGGTGTAACGGTCGTCGTTACATCCTGGCGTAAAAGACGTAACGCTATGAGGTAAGAGGGCAAGTTATGATACCCCGCCCGTTTCCGCTTCAAGGAGACGTGAGTGGGAGACTGAGGTGGTTGTTAGAAGAAGGTGATAAAGAACAATAGGGAGTTCCTATCTCTTCAGTTTGATGCCGATGTCATTGATTCCTTGCAGCCTTTCGTCCGGTAGCGTATAGGCCACTTTAAAGAGGTAGGTGCCGGGTTTGCCGATTCGAACGCTTCCTGCGGAGACGGCAGTCTGATAGAGACCTCCCCAGCCGTCACCTTTCCAGATTCCTTCTTTGTCCGCGAGGATTATCTGTATGGTGTCCGTGGGTGACGGAATGGAATCTGCGGTGGTGTAGCAGATGGATAGAGGTAGATTCTGATAGGGGTAGTTGCTTCGGTTACGAACTTCCAGAGACAGTTTGTAGTAGGTCAGTGAGTCGGTGACCTTCACGTCGAAAGAGAGCGTGTCTTCGCGCGGCCAACCTTCGGTGGGGAGGGATTGGAAGGAATGGTATACGGTCTGTTTGTCGCAAGCGCTCAGCAGGCTTGCGACAAACAGTAGTATGATACCTTTCAGGCAGAGATTCCTATTCTTGAGCCGGTTTGTCATTTTGGGCAGGTCTTTCACCTTGAGGTTTGGGCTTATTGTTACGGGGCGGACGACGGTTGTTATTGTTCCGTTGTTGACGTTCGCCTTGTTGCTGTTCACCTTGTTTGGGTACTTGCCGGTCTTGTTTCTGTCTCGGTTGCCGGTCTTGCCTGGATTGTTCTCTCTGGTTGTTGGATTGGGGAGCACCCTGCTCACCTCCTTGCGGACGACCGTTCCCACTCTTTTTCTTTCTCTTGTTACGGCTGTTGTTGCTGTTCTCGCTACCGTTGCCGTCACCGCCACTCTTGCCTTTCCGGCTGCGGTCAAAGCGTGTGAGGCTCTCTTGTTCCAGCAAGTCCACCGGTTTTTTGGGTTCGGAGCGATGGGCTTCTTCTATCAAGCTGTCGGGCTTGATGCCACGTTTGTTCAAACCGATAATCTCGAAGGCGCGTCTGCCGCTGATGGTCACCAGGTTGGCAGGGATGTTCTTGTCGCTTGAGTAGGTTATCTGGTTGCTCAGAATGTCGGCTTTGAAGAAGAAGAACTCGCCGTCTTTGGTTTCCAGGGTAATCTCGCGCGAGGGCAGGCGTTTCTGTGCTTCCACGTAGCAGTCCACTTCGTAGTTGAGGCAGCACTTCAGCTTGGCGCATTGTCCGGCAAGTTTCTGCGGATTCAGTGATATGTCCTGGAAGCGTGCAGCGCTGGTAGATACCGACACGAAGGAGGTCATCCAGGTAGCGCAGCAGAGTTCGCGTCCGCAGGGACCGATGCCACCGATGCGTCCGGCTTCCTGGCGGGCGCCAATCTGTTTCATCTCGATGCGCACGCGGAAGGCGTCGGCAAGGACCTTGATGAGCTGGCGGAAGTCCACACGCTCGTCGGCGATGTAGTAGAAGATGGCTTTGTTGCCGTCTCCCTGGTATTCCACGTCACCAATCTTCATGTTGAGGTTGAGGTCCAGGGCAATCTGGCGCGAGCGTATCATGGTGGCGTGCTCGCGGGCTTTTGCTTCGTTGTACTTCTCCATATCTACGGGCTTCGCCTTGCGGTAGATGCGTTTGATGTCTGCCTCGGACTTGATATTGGCTTTCTTCATTTGCAGCGGCACGAGGCGTCCGGTCAGGGTCACCACGCCGATGTCATGTCCGGGGGTGGCTTCTACGGCTACGATGTCGCCTTTCTCCAGGGGTATCTTGTTGCTGTTGCGGAAATATCCCTTGCGGGTATTCTTGAACTGAACCTCTACCAGCTCGCTCTCATCGGCATTGCCCGGAATGTCTGCCAGCCAGTCGTAGGTGTTCAGTTGCTTGTCCTGCCTGCCGCAACTCTTGCAGCAGAGACCTCCGCTTCCGTTATGTAGTTTAAATTCCATCATCTGTTTATTTACTATTTGACTATTTACTATTTACGATTTGATACTTTGCATTTCATTATCTTGCCACTTTTCATTGTTTCAATAAAACAATCATTTTGAGGGAGAAGTCGAAGAACACCATGCGGGCGTTCACGTTCTGCTCGATGTGGCGCTGCGCTTCACTCAGTTCGTCCATGATGCCCACGACGTTACGCTCGTTGACAAAGGGGGCGAAGCGGGTGGCGAAGTTCTGTTCGGGCAACGTCATGTAGTTCATCTCCTTGCGGTGCAGGTTGTAGATGAAGTTCTCGCGGGTCATACGCTGGCAGTAGTCCAGGAAGTTCTTCTGCCGTTCGCGTCCCATGGCGGCAAGCTGCTCGCTCCATTGTTTCATTTCCCGTATCTTGCGCTGGTAGGAGAGTCGCATCAGGCTGACAAAGAGATTGAAGAACAGTTCGTTCTCCTCGTTCAGATGGATGGTCTCCAATGCTTTGATAAAGTCTCCGTTTGCCAGGTGGGCTATGGTCTCGCTGTCGCGGGGCTGCACTCCGTACTTCTGCTGTAAGGCTCCTGCTATGTCAACTTCTTCAATCTTGGGGATGTTGAAGCGTTGCGTGCGGCTGAGGATGGTGGGCAGTATCATTTCCGGAGCTTCGGAAATGAGGAGGAATATCGTTTTCTCGGGCGGCTCTTCCAGCAGCTTCAGCAGCTTGTTGGCGCAGACTTCGTGCATTTTTTCGGGCAGCCATACGATGGTGACTTTGTAACCTCCTTCGCTGGATTTCAGACTGAGCTTGCGGGTTATCTCGTCGCTTTCTTTGGCATAAATGATGGCTTGCCCGTTTTCGGCATCCATCTCGTTCAGCCAATGATTCAGTCCGAAGTAGGGGCTGTTCAGCAGCAGGTGCCGCCAGTTGGTGATATAGTCGTCGCAGACTTCCTTTTTCCCTTTGGCACTCTTGACGATAGGGTATACGAAGTGTACGTCCGGGTGCACCAGCTTGTTCCATTTCACGCAGGAGGGACAAGTACCGCAGGCATCGGTTTCCGTCCGGTTGGGACAGCAGATGTAGCGGGCATAGGCAAGTGCCAATGGGAGTTTTCCTACTCCGGCAGGGCCACAGAAGAGTTGTGCGTGGGGGATACGTCCTTCCTGCACTTCTTGTATCAGCCTTTGCTTGGCTGGCTCTTGGCCTATTATGTCCTTGAAACTGAACACGGGGTAATGAGTTATAAGTTATAAGTTATGAGTTATTACTTGTGATACTATCATTTGTCAATTATCAATTGTTCAGTATATTTGTTTGGCTACTTCCTTGATGCTGTCTGTAGCTCCTACCGAGTAGAAGTGGAGGCTTGGGACGCCATGGGCTATCAGCTCTTTGCACTGCTGCACGCACCATTCGATGCCTACTTGCTGGGCTTCTGCGTCGGTGTTGCACTTCAGAACCTCTTGGGTCAGTTCCTTGGGCAAATCTACTTTGAACGTCTTGGGTATCATGCTGAGTTGTGACAGCTTCTTGAAGGGCTTGATGCCCGGGATAATCGGGATGGTGACACCGGCTTGGCGGGCGCGTTCCACGAAGTCGAAATATTTCCGGTTGTCGTAGAAGAGCTGGGTCACGGCATACTCTGCACCCATTTCCATTTTCTTCTTCAGCCAGTAGATGTCTGTATCCATGTTGGGGGCTTCTTCATGCTTTTCCGGATAGCAGGCTACGCCGTACGAAAATGGGGTATTGGTAACTTTCATCTCGGAGCCGTCCACAAAGATGCCTTTATTGAAGTTGTTGATTTGTTCTTGTAGTTCGACGGCGTGGTGGTAACCGTTGCCTACGGGGATAAACGAAGATTCGTGCTTTGCCTTGTCGCCACGAAGCACCAGCAGGTCGGTGATGCCGAGGAATTGCAGGTCGAGCAGCACGTACTCCGTCTCCTCGCGGGTGAAGCCGCTGCAAAGGATGTGCGGCACCATGGTGATGTTGTACTTGTTCTGGATGGCAGCAGCTACGGCTACGGTGCCGGGGCGGCGGCGCAGGCGGTTTCGCTGGAACAATCCGTTGCCGAGGTCTTTGTACACGTACTCGCTGCGGTGCGTGGTGATGTTGATGTATTTGGGGTCGAATTCCCGTAACGTATCTATGGTCTGATACAGCTTTTCGATGCCCGTACCTTTCAGTGGTGGCAATATTTCAAAGGAAAAAGCTGTTTTTTCGTTACTGTTTATCAGGTCGATTACTCTCATTTCTCTTTCGTTATCTTTGTCCGATTGGCAAAAATCTTGCACATTGGGAACAAAAATACAAAAAAGAAATGAGAAATGTCGAAATTGCCGGCTATTCTTTTATACAGCGGATGGAAAGAGCTTTATAGTAGGGCTTGCCGGTGACATGGGCGGCGCTTGAGACAAACTCGTCGCTTTCGCCGAGAAAATAAATGGTGCTTTCCGAAAGGGTATGCTTTGTATGATCCCAACTCCAGAAGGCGGTCATTTTGTTTGGACTGTTGTGCCCCTTGTTGTACCACATTCCTACGGGAAAAGCATTGAACCGGGTATAGTTGTTGACGGGGGCTACTTCACCGGATACCATTGTCTGCCATTCTCCGGCTTTTAGTATGGAGCTGTCGTTGCCGGTATAGCTTTTCAGCTGTTCCCAGTCTGCATCCGATGGTATTTTCCAGCCTTCGGGTACCAGCTCTCCTGCCAGTATGGCTTCTCCATTGTAAAAATAAATATCATACTTATCCGGCTTGTAATATCCGGCTTTGTCTGTTCCCAAATCAATCTGTTTTTTCAAGGGAGTTCCGTCACGGTAGGTGGTGGCATGGAGTTCTTTACCCATCCAGTATTGGGCTCCAATCTTGACAATGGGGTATTCGGTAGACACTCCTTTTCTGATGTCTCGAAGGGTGTAGCATGCCACATTCACCTTGATGGCGTTTTCCGGCTTTTCCAGAAGTAGTTTATGGCTGTTGTCTATATAGAGCTTGTCTATGCCGGTATATTCCCCTTTAGTGTAGGTAAATCCATAGTCGTCTGTATTCCAGCTTATTCTTCCTCCGCAGATGGTGTCTTTACGGTCCGCAAGCTGTAGGATGACGCCATTGCTCAGGTCGGCCTTTTCATTTTTACCTATGGGATAGGCTATAACGGCTCTGGAAGTCAATGACGCTGATTTGAGATATTCCTTGCAGACTTCTGCAATGGGTATCCCTTCGTGATAAATTCTGTACACATTTGAAAGAGAAAAGGAGAGAGCGGAAATATGTATGGCAGTGTAATCTTCCATATTGTCGGTGTCGATGGGAGGGAGGCTGCTCCATTCCTTGATTTTGCCGGCAAAGCTACTCAGGACGTTGCTGTTGCTCTGCATGGCTGATATGTTGATGATACATTGCGTGCTGCTACTCATTTCCACTTCGGGTATTGCACAACTGTATATACGTCCGCTCCACTCCATAATGAAGGATTGCTTGCCATCATTTATCGTTTGGGGTATGATAATGAATTCCTTGCCGGTAAGTTTGTTGTCTTTGACACTCCATTCACCGGAGGCTATGATGTCTTGTGTCCCCGTAAGATTACTGAAAGTCCCGTCTTCCAGATTATAATCGGCCGAGGTCTTGAGCCCGGTTGCGATGATACGCGGATTGGCTTTCAGCAAATCATTGGCAGAGTTGCTTGTGTCGGGTGTCAGAGAGATTGCCAGTTTGGACAGCTTGTGTTGGAACTCCAGGGTTACAGATTTGGTTTTATTGGTGATTCCTTGCGCTTTAGCTACCAAGAAGTCACTTTGTGCGCGGTTTTTCTCATTGCTTTGGTCTATCTGTACAGATACGGGAAGAACGGGTGTACCGGCAACTACCCCTTCGGTTTGGTAAGGGTGGTAACTGATAAAGTCCAGTGGCACATCTCCTTCCGGATAGAATACTGTCTTTTGGGGAATCAGTGTAGAGCCTTCCGTATATTCCAGAGCCAGATTGTCAATATACCGTTTCCCCTTGATAGAGCCGGAGGAAGTGGTTGCAAACAAGCCCATTTTGTCTCCTTTTTCAAAGGCGGTGTTTGTGACCTTGGTACTGGCCTTTTCTATTTTGATAGAGAACGTGATAGGCGTCGTCCCTTCCTCGATTTCCGCTTCTGATTCTTCGTCAATCCGGTTCACACAAGCTGTATTCCCTAAGGACACGCAGCAGAATAAAGAGGCAGCTAAGACTCCTCTTGCAAGAATAAGTTTTTTCATTATATTATTATTGCGGGGCAACGGTTTTTCCGCTTTCCCAGTTATACTCAATGAACCTTGTCTTAAAAATGTGGATTTAGCAGAGCTATAACCGGTATGGAAAAGTCTTTTACGCTTTTGGATGCTAATTATCAGTATCACGCTTGATGCCGCAGTGCTTTTTAACCTTATTTTTTAATAACTTTTAATAGGTTTCGGGTACAAATGTAATTAAACGTGTTAAATGAAAAGGGATAAATCGATAAAACTTTTATAATTTATTTATCACACTCTGATTTTTTGCCTAACTTTACACGCTAAAATAGTAGACAGTAATAAGTTAAACCATAGATATAAACTCATGCCTTTAAATTTACCCGATAAACTACCCGCTATCGAGTTGCTGAAAGAGGAGAATATTTTTGTCATTGATAATTCCCGGGCAACCCAGCAGGATATCCGTCCGCTGCGTATCGTGATTCTGAACTTGATGCCGCTAAAGATTACAACGGAAACGGACTTGGTGCGTCTGCTTTCCAATACTCCGCTTCAGGTGGAAATCTCGTTCATGAAGATAAAAAGCCATACTTCCAAGAACACTCCGATAGAACACATGAAAACATTCTATACGGATTTCGACAAGATGCGCGGTGAAAAGTACGATGGCATGATTATCACCGGTGCTCCGGTAGAGCAGATGGATTTTGAGGAGGTGACTTATTGGGATGAGATTATTGAAATCTTCGACTGGGCGCGTACGCATGTCACCTCTACGCTCTACATCTGCTGGGCGGCGCAGGCAGGGCTCTATCATCATTATGGAGTGCCGAAGTATGCACTGGATAAGAAGATGTTCGGTATCTTTGAACATCGTACCTTGCAACCGTTGCATCCCATTTTCCGTGGATTTGATGATATATTCTATGTGCCGCATAGCCGCCACACGGAAGTGCGCCGGGAAGATATACAGAAGGTTCCGGAATTGACGCTGCTTTCCGAGTCGGAGGATGCCGGTGTATATATGGCGGTGGCCCGTGGAGGGCGTGAGTTCTTCGTGACCGGCCATTCGGAATACTCTCCGTTGACGCTGGACACAGAGTATCGCCGTGACTTGAATAAGGGCCTGCCCATCGAGATACCCCGTAACTACTATGTGGACGATGACCCGGACAAAGGAGTGTTGGTGCGTTGGCGTGCCCATGCCAATCTGTTGTTCTCCAATTGGCTGAATTATTTTGTATATCAGGAGACACCGTATAATATTAATGATATAGAGTGAGTAGCGTGTCACTTGTCACTCGTAATTGAACAATGATAAAACAACGTAAAATAGAGCTGCTGGCTCCTGCCAAGAATTTGGAGTGTGGCATAGAAGCTGTGAATCATGGAGCGGATGCGGTCTACATCGGTGCACCCAAGTTCGGTGCGCGTGCTGCTGCTGTCAACTCTTTGGAGGATATTGCCGCTTTGGTGGAGCATGCCCATCTGTATAATGCCCGTATCTATGTGACGGTCAATACCATTCTGAAAGAAGAAGAGCTGAAAGAGACAGAGAGGATGATTTGGGAATTGTACCGTATCGGTGTGGATGCGCTGATTGTACAGGACATGGGGATTACGCGGCTGAATTTGCCGCCCATCCCGTTGCATGGCAGTACACAGATGGATAACCGTACGCCGGAGAAAGTACGTTTCCTTGCCGATGCCGGTTTCCGTCAGGTGGTGTTGGCACGCGAACTTTCTTTGCAGGAGATACGCGGTATCCATGAGGCGTGTCCCGACGTGCCGCTCGAAGTCTTTGTACACGGGGCTCTTTGCGTCAGTTATAGCGGGCAGTGCTATGTCAGCCAGGCTTGTTTCGGACGGAGTGCCAACCGGGGGGAATGTGCGCAATTCTGCCGTTTACCCTTCAGTCTGGTAGATGCCGATGGCAAGACCATTGTGCGTAATAAGCATTTGCTTTCTTTGAAAGACCTCAACCAAAGTGAGGTGTTGGAAGAACTGCTGGATGCCGGAGCCACTTCCTTGAAGATAGAAGGCCGCTTGAAGGATGTGACGTACGTGAAGAATGTGACGGCGGCTTACCGTAGGCGACTCGATGCCATTTTTGCCCGTCGCAAGGAATATGCCCGTGCCTCTTCGGGCACTTGCCGTTTCGATTTTCAGCCACAGTTGGACAAGAGTTTCAGTCGTGGTTTCACTCATTACTTCCTGCAAGGAAGGGGAGGGGAGATCACTTCGTTCGATACGCCCAAATCTTTGGGAGAGGAGATGGGCACTTTGAAGGAACAGCGCGGGGGCTATCTCACGGTGGCAGGCATAAAGCCTTTCCACAACGGAGACGGTGTCTGCTTCTTGGATGAGCAAGGACGTTTGCAAGGTTTCCGTATCAACCGGGTGGATGGCAACAAGCTCTATCCGGCAGGGGAAGTGCCCCGTATTAAACCACGTACCCGGCTTTATCGTAACTTCGACCAGGAATTTGAACGTATCCTTACCCGTAAATCCTCCGAACGCAAAATCGGTGTTTGTTGGGAGTTGGCAGATAATTCTTTCGGATTTAGCCTGACGGCTGCGGACGAAGATGATAACCGCGTGACACTTTCTTTCCCTTATCCGAAGGAGTTGGCACGTACACCGCAGGCGGATAACCTGCGCAGCCAACTGGCTAAGTTGGGAAATACACCTTTCGAGGTAGCCGGGCATTTATCAGAAGAGGCGTCGGGTATCAGGCTCAATCTTTCTGCGAATTGGTTCATTCCTGCTTCTGTGGTGGCAGACTGGCGCCGGCAGGTGATAGATAAGCTGATTGAGGCTCGGCGTGTTACTTATCGTCGTGAGCTGGCTGTTTGGAAACCGACCAGCCATGCTTTCCCAGCTACTTCGCTGACCTATCTGGGCAATGTGATGAACAGTGCTGCCCGGAGTTTTTACCGTGAGCATGGACTCTCGTCTATAGCGCCTGCCTATGAGGCACAAGCGGTTCCAGAGGCTGTGCTCATGTTCTGCAAACATTGCCTGCGTTTCAGTATGGGATGGTGTCCCACCTATCAGAAAGGACATTCTCCCTATAGGGAACCTTATTATTTGGTTGGGACGGACGGCAAGCGTTTCCGCTTGTCGTTTGATTGTAAGAATTGCCAGATGAAAGTCATTGCTCATGAAGAGCCGCTTTAATGAAGGACGAAGAATGAGGAATTACTAATAAAGACTTGAAAATGAGGAGTGAGGAACGGGCACATAATGAAAGGCTGGCAAATGACCGGTACCGGGAAGCGGGCAGGGACAAACATCCTTTGCGTTCACTGCGTTCCCTCCTATTCTGCATTCTTTATTTTTTATGCTTCATTGCTTTAGTTTCCTGTCATTATTCCCGTCCTAATCTTGAAGATGAACATCTGTCTAAGGAGACGCGTGATTCGCTGACCTATCTTTTTGAACGGCATTATACTTGGAATACCAATCTGGAAGTGCTGGCAGATTCTGTGAATTTGGCTTGTCTGCCCGTGAAGGACTGTTATAATATGCTTTATCGGGGAGACCGCGTGGTGGTTGCCGAGTTCGCCATCCATCCTGCCGACAGTGTGGATAGTGTATGGGTGAAGCTTGCCCATTCGCAGGAAGTGCAGGGCTGGTTGCGGGAGTCCGAAATGATGCATGCCTTTGTTCCTACAGACAGCATTTCGCAGGCCATCTACTTGTTCAGTGATACCCATGCCTCTTATTTTATCATTATTTTTGCCTTGTTTGTGACAGTCTGGCTGTTCCGGGCTTTTCGGCGCAAGCAGCTAAGGATGGTGTACTTTAATGATATAGACAGTCTCTATCCGTTGTTGCTATGTCTGTTGATGGCGTTCTGTGCCACTATTTACGAATCTATACAAGTGTTTGCGCCGGAGACGTGGCAACACTTCTATTTTAATCCTACCTTGTCGCCGTTCAAGGTACCGTTTGTGCTTTCTGCTTTTCTGATGGGATTCTGGCTGTTTATCGTGGTGTTGCTGGCGGTACTCGACGATTTGTTCCGCCAGTTAAGTCCGGCGGCGGCCGTATTCTATCTGTTGGGGCTGGCCTCCTGCTGCATCTTCTGTTATTTCTTCTTTATCCTTACTACATCTATCTACGTCGGATACTTGTTTTTGGCTGCTTTTGTATGGGTATTCCTCAAAAGGCTTCGTATTTCGCTGCTGGCTTCACGCTATCGTTGCGGCAGATGCGGGCAGAAATTAAGGGAGAAGGGAGTCTGCCCGCATTGCGGAGCTATCAATGAATAAGGAAATCAGAATCTGCATCGTAGTTCTATCCCTGCTTGCACGGGACGTCCTTTCTGCATAAATCCGTTTCCCATACTCTTGAAGTAGAAGGAGGCGTAATCCTTGTTGAGGGCATTGCGCACCCAGAAGTCAATTTGTCCATGTCCTTTCTGGAAGCTGATGCGTCCGTTCAGCGTGCCGTAGAAGGCTTGGCTCACGGTATTTTTCTCGGTCCAGTAGATGCGCCCGGCACCGGTGTAGTTAGCATTCAGCTGGATGCGGTCCAGCCAGTACCCCGGACGGATGCGGAAGATGTACTGACCGCCCACGTTCATGGTATGCTTGGGAACAAAAGGGACATACTTGCCATTGTAGCTGATTTCCTGAAGCTCACCATTTACTTTTTCGTTGGTGATGTAGTCCTTAAAGATGGCACGAGTATAGCCATAACTTGCATTCAGCGTGAAATCCGTAGTAACGGCAGCTGTCAAGGCAATCTCTGCCCCTTGGCTGCGGCTTTTACCGGCATTTGCCGTTTCACGTCCCAGTCCACTTGGGGCGAAACGTGAAATCTGTTGGTCGCGGGTTTCCAGCCAGAAGATGGAGGCGTCGGCATGCAGACGTCCGTCAAACAGATTCAGGTGAGTTCCTATTTCGTAGTTCCAGGTTTGTTCGGGTTTATAGACAGTGGCAGATTTTGCATCCGGATTCTCTCCTGCATCGGGGAAGTATTTGCTTACCAACTCTTTGTAGGCATCCGGTACGTTGGACATAATCGCCTCTTTGCTTTGCCGCATCATGTCGTTTTTCAAACTGGATTGCAGCAAGTCGGAGAACATCTGCACGTTGTAGCCTCCCGAACGGTAACCTTTGCTGACCGTAGCGTAAATGTTTCCTCTGTTTCGCGCAAAGTCATACTGCAAAGCAAACTTGGGCAACAGCTGAAGATAATCTTTGTCGATACTTCCCAGGTAGCGAGACTCTACGGTCAGCGCTGTCTCCGGCATCATCTCTATTTCGCGGATGACGACATCGCCTCGCTTCATTTCTCCCTTGATGCCCACCTTGTACTCCAGGCTGGTGCCGGAGTTGTAATCCATGTTCATACGTTCATAATCCAAACGTAGCCCGGCGGTGAAGGACACTCCTTTCAGCCCGAATAAATCTCTGAAGGTGGATTGATGAAAGAGCGCCCCATTCAGCAGCGGAGTGTCGAAACTGCCTCCGATGGGCATAGCCCGGCTGATGATGCCCAGTGAGGGCAGGATATTCATGCTCATGGACGGACCCATCTCTACTTGTATTTGTGATGGAATGACACTACCCAACATCTGGTTCAGCATCCCCATTCCGGCTTCTTTGAAGGTTACGGGAGCTTCCGTATTCAGCCATTGGTAGAAGCCGAAGGCACCGGTGGTCCATTGCCAGCGGTTGCCGCTTTTACTCTTCAAGATGATTTCCTCGCTCAGTGCGTGGGAGCATTGTTTCTGTTGCAAGGTATAGATGTCGTTGGCGGTGAAGTCTTGGTCTATGTCCATGCAGTCCTTTAGAAACTGGTAGCCGGTGACCATGCTCAACGTGAAGTGCTGTGCCTGGTATTCCAGGTTCAGACCGGTGTTCAGCAGGTTGCGGTAATAGTTGCTTCGGGCATTGTTGGAGACCTTTCCAATGTAGGGTTTCATCGCCTCGCTCTGTGCTTCGGGGGCCAGGCTACCTTGATAGAAATACGGGTATCCTCTCTGGTCGCTGTATTCGTAGTTGATGTTCAGGTCCACCTTCCAGTTGTCCGAAGGGAGGTAAATGGCGCGGATGCGTCCGCCTGCCGATTGCCCCTTGTCCGCTTTCTCGTCCCTCACCGTGTTGCGGAAGAATCCTCCTTGATAATCGTAAAACCCTCCGGTGGAAAAGGCGAACCGTTCCGAAAGCCGATGATAGTGGGTCAGCGAGGTATTATAGGCATTGTGCGTACCTGCCCCCATGCGGAAGTCCGTTCCCTGGTAGGAGAAGGGAGATTTGGTGTGTACCTTAATCAATCCGCCCATAGCATTGCGCCCGTAGAGCGTGCCTTGCGGACCGCGTAGCACGTCGATGCGCTCTACGTCGGCATAGCTGAAGTCGAAGGCTGACTTGTCTATATAAGGTATATTGTCTACATAAAGTCCTACGGAGGGAGTGTTGATGCGTGAACCTATGCCGCGGATATAGACAGCCGAAGTCAGTCGAGATCCGTAGTCGGGGATAAATATATTGGGCACTACGGATGTCAGATTCTTGATGGAGTTTACTTGTGCGTTCTGCATGTCCTGTTGCGAAAGCAGGGTGACGGCAGTGGGCTGCTCGCGCAGTTTCCGGTTTTCTTTTGGGGTAGCAATGACGGTTATTTCCTCTACGTCTACCACTTTCAAAGTGTCTGCCTCTTCGGCAAGTACATTGCCGGTTGCCAAAAGGCAGAAGATGCCGGCTAAAATTCTATATCTGTTCATAAACTGTTTTTTTGTACCTGCAAAGTAAGGGGATTCTTGCGGAAGGGGCAATCCTCATTTATTAGGATTTCGTTCTTGGAGTGCTAATCTTAAATCGTTCTATCATGTGGAAAATATCGTTCCATCGTGGAGTAAACTTTGGCATACAAGTACACTGATTAGGGCGGAGCCTTTCTGAAAAACTCCGCTTCTGATGTGTTCCGGTTGCAGGATTATATTCTGTCGGCTTCCACATATCCGTGCATGACTGCATAGATAGTCAGCCCGGATACGGACTTGATGCCCAGCTTCTCGGTGATATTCTTGCGGTGTGAGATGACGGTGGTCAGGCTGATGTTCAGTTTGTCGGCAATCTCCTTGTTGATGAGGCCTTTGGTAATCAGCACCAGCACTTCTATTTCTCGGGCGGAAAGGTCGTGGCTGGTGGTGTCTGGTGCCATGTTTGCGTGTCCGGCAGACTCCGGTCTGCCTTGGTGCAGGTGGTATTGGTCTCCGTATTGACGCAGCTGCAGAATGTTCTTTGCCAGGTTCTGTTCGTCCTGATAGATGTTCAACGTCGGCACGCTCGACAATTGGGGAACGGTTTCACCGTTGACCAGCACAATGGTTTTGGGTTTGCGCTCCAGAAAGAAAGCGGTATGCTCGAAGTAAATCTGCGAGGAGATGAAGTAATGCACATACATGTCAGGCGTATCATCCATCAGCTCACCAAAGGAACGGAAAGAGCGGATGACGGCTGTCGGGATGATTTCCTCCAGCAAGTTCTGCAGTCCCAGGCAGGAGAGGGTGTTGGAGTCGACGATTGCTATTTCAGGAGTCATTCTCGTTTTTTGTTTCTGCAAAAATACGGATAATTTTTTAGGGTTTGGCTGTGTGGGGCTGCAAAATGAAAAATTCTCCTATGCAGAACTATTCTCCCTCTCCTTTGGGGGAGCGGGGAGTGTCTCCTTTCGCATATTGGCTGGGGCTGACATTGAAATACTTCTTAAAGACTTCCCGGAAGTATTTCCCATCGCAGAAACCGGTTCTTTCTGCGACTTCGGTAATAGAATATTTTCCCTCTTTTAGTAAATTGGCAGCGTGTTTCAAACGAATATTCCGTACGAAATCTGCCGGGGCCTGGGCGGTTAGCGCTTTCAGCTTGTTGTAGAAACTGGTGCGACTCATGTTCAGGAGAGAACATAAGGTGTCTACTGTGAAATCGGGATTATCTATGTTATCTTCGATGTTCTTCTTTACATTGGACATGAATATCCAATCAAGGCTATTGGAACAAGTAGCTGTAGGAGGTTCCTCTTCTGCTGCATTGATTTCCAAATCTGCATACTTCTTACGTAGCAATGCACGGTTGGCAAGCAGATTGGCTATACTGGCTTTCAGTATGTTTATGCTGAAGGGTTTTACAATATATTCGTCAGCACCGATCTGGAGACCTTCAAGAATGTTTTTTTCATCTCCCAGTGCCGTCAGCAGTAGTATCGGGATATGGGAAGTTTCGATGTCGCTCTTGATGGCTGTACATAATTCGTCTCCTCGCATTTCCGGCATCATGATGTCGGAAAGAATCAGTTCTGGCCAGAATTGTTTTACAATAGCAAGCGCTTCTTTGCCGTTACCGCATACTTGCACGTTGTAATTGGGGGAGAATGACTGGAGCAGATAGTTTCGTAGCTCGTCATTGTCCTCTACAATCAAGATACGTTGCAGTTTGTCCTTGTCTTCGGTCAGGAAAGAGTCGGTACGTTCCGAAGGAGTAATGGGAACGTCCAGTTCATAGGCAGACTTCTTCTCTTTGATTGCCAATGTGAAGTGCTTGAACTGTTCTTTATCTTTGGGCAGGGTGATTCTGATAGTAGTGCCTTGATGTTCGGTACTTTCAATGTGTATTTTGCCATTGTGCAGGTTTACCAGTTTCCGTACCAGCATTAAACCGATGCCACTCCCCGTGGTCTTGGAGTTAATGGCGTTTGTACCACGGAAGTGCATCTTGAATAATTTCCTTTGTTCTTTGGCTGGAATCCCTATGCCATTGTCTTTGATCTCCAGTCTCCACGTATTTCCAATGTCATATACGGAAATGAGTATGTCACCTTTTTCAGGAGTATATTTCAAGGCATTGGATATGACGTTCTTCAGGATGGAGTCCATTTTCTCTTTATCGAACCACACATTCATGTAACTGAAGTTACTTTCATATCTGAAAGAAATGTGCTTTATGGCAGCGTATGTACGGAAAATATTGTATATCTCCTTTATATAAGTATTCAGTTCATATTCTGCTATGTACAGATGGGAGGAATATACTTCTGCCCGTTCGAAGTTTATCAGATTGGTGGTCATGTGCAGGAGTGAATTGACATTTCTCAGTGCCATGTGCATATTGTTGGTCTCGGCTTCGTTCAATGTCTTGTTTTCAAGCATTTCTTCCAGAGGTGCCTTTATCAGTGTCAATGGCGTGCGGATATCATGTGCGGTATTGACAAAGAAGCGGGTTTTCTCATCGGATATCTTTTTTTGTTTTCTCAGTGCTATGATACGAAAACCGGTAATGAACATCAATGCCGCCAATAAAACATAGCAAGCTATAGCCCAAAAACTGAACCAGACGGGACGCGCAATGCTGATGTCGATACTTCGCTCTTCAAAATAGAGATACGGCTCTTCCTTGGATACCGCCCGTATGCAAAGCTTGTAATCGCCCGAGGCAAGATTGGTGAAGCGGAGATGCCCTTCTTCACTCAGTCGGTTCCAGTCATCGTAAAATCCTTCCAATTTCCAGTAGAAAGTGACATTGTCCGGTGCGTCATAATTAATGGATGAAATGTTGAGAGAGAAAGTGTTCTGGTTATATTTCAGCTTTAACCGGTCTGTCTGGTTGATGTTTTCCTTCAAGGGGGAATTCATACTGCCGGGAAAGACTGTCTGATAGAATATCTGAAAATCGCTGAGTATCATGGGGGAGTAGATGTACTTGGGAAGACGGGTTCCTTCGGGGAATTCGATGGCTCCGTCTGTGCTGCCAAAGACAAAACCCTTGTTCTTGCGTAGCGTTCCGGAAGAGGCGCTGAAGCAGGAGGACATCAGCCCTTGCTCTTTGGTCCAGTTGTGGAATATCTTCTCCGCAGGGTGGAAACAGCTGATCCCGTTTTCAGTGCTCATCAGGATATGCCCGTCCGACTCGGGGAGTATGGTGTAGATGTTGTTTGAAATCAAGGCACAATTGTCCTTATGATAATGCTTGAACGTACTGTCCTTTGCGTTGTATACAACCACTCCGGAGCCGTTTGTTCCTATATATAGAGAGAGGTCTTCCGCTTGGTAAAGTGTGTTGATATAGGTCGCCTCTTCCTGCAAGGCGATATATTGGAATCTGCCTGACTCTCTGTCCAACAGATATAGTCCGGTACTTGTCCCAATCCACATGTGTCCGTCGTCCTTTTCTGTAATGGCGGTGATGGAATTTATTCCGGGATACAGACGGACAGAATTCAGGGACAAATCGAAGCACTTCAGATTGTAGAACCCTCCGGACCAGATATATCCTTTGGAGTCTTTTACAATGTCGCGGATATACTTGTCAGGACGAATGTTGTCCGGATTGAGCAGGTAAGGGGAGAAATATTCTACCGAGAGTGTCCTTTTATTTATTTTGTATACTCCCGAAGTATATCCTCCTGCCCAAATAATGCCGGGTGATACCTCGCATAGCGTAATGAAGATGTGGTTCTTGTCTTTCAGTTGATGGTCGAAAGAGCTCAGGAATGAATGCCACTGCCCGGTTTTTGATTGATAAAGGCTGATTCCGTTGCTTGTTCCGAACCATAGGTCTCCGTCACTGTCTTCAATGACAGAGTGCACCTGGTCGTTGACCAGCGATTGTCTGTTTCCGATGGAATGCTTTATCCAGTTGTAGTTTTTGTACCGGTTGTCTATAATGGTAATCCCTTCCGGGTAGTTGGCTATCCATATCCGCTTTTCTTCATCAATATAAATGTCATTGATGTTATTGCTGTTCATCTCATTGTAACTTTTGTAGTTGGAGGTGATGTACGGTTCCGAGATGCACGAGTTCACATTGATTTTGTGTATGCCCATACCTTCTGTCGCTATCAATAGTTCTGTCCGGTTCAGAGGTCTGATTCGGGCGATGTTTACATCGCTCAAATCTGTATTGGAGTGTATAATTCGTTGTTGCCGTATGTCGTAGGCAAAGACTCCTTTTTCAAAAGTACCGATGAAAAGTCTTTGTGACTCTTGGTGGAAATAGAGTGCACTGATTTGGGCCCGGATTTTGTCAAGAGGTTCAAGAGGGACAATCTGCAATGTTTTGTTTTCGAGTTTGACGTATCGCGCTCCCTTGCTGGTGCCCATGAAGAAGTGGTTATTGTCTATTTGTTCGATACTTGTAATGCTCCTTTTTAATTCATTGGGCATTTGATGGGTTTCTCCGGTCTTTGTGTCATAGAGAATGATACTGTATTTGCTACATAGCCAAATTCTATTATTGTGATCCATATAGCTGCAGCTGATATTGACCGATGCTTTGGGCAGTTTATATATCCTGTTGAACGAATCGCGTTCTTGGTTATATTGAAAAATGCATCCGGATTTGCCTATTACCCATAATTTCCCTTGGTCTTCAAAATATAGCCAGCCAAGATGGATGGGGGAGTTTGACTTTTTATCTTCTTCAATTAATTTGTAATGTTTGATGTCTTTTCCATTGTACCGGTCTATGCCTTCGTTGGTGAGGAACCACATGTAACCTATTGAATCCTTTTGAATGTCGAAGATTCTGCGGTTACTTAATCCGTTTTCCACTCCGATGTATTTATAGGTTTGCGCTGTGGCAATGAAAGGTAAGAAAAATAGAAAGCATACAATGTTTCTGATGAATCTCATATAAATATTTCTATAAATACAATAAAACAATGTATATGTGATAATTGTTTACAAATTAAACGATAAAATAAAAATTTGAATGTAAATATTATAGCTTAATTAAAGAATGCCTTTGCCGCTTCCGCACATCGTTCGCCGTCAATTCCGGCAGAAACAATGCCGCCAGCGTATCCAGCGCCTTCTCCGCAGGGGAATAGTCCTTTTACGCGTACATGTTGTAGTGTCTCCTTATCCCTTGTTATGCGTACCGGAGCCGATGTACGGGTTTCCACTCCAATCATGACCGCCTCATTCGTCAAGAACCCCCGGCTGTATTTCCCGAATAACTGAAAACCTTTGCTCAGGCGTTCTGCAATGAAAGAAGGCATCCAGAAGTGGAGAGGCGAGGAGACCAATCCCGGTGCATACGAAGTTTCCGGCAGGTCGTAACTTAGTTTTTTCTTAGTGAAGTCTGCCATTCTCTGTGCCGGTGCTGTCTGCTTCATATTGCCTTGTTGCCAGCAGAGGCGCTCCAGATATTCTTGAAAGTACATCATGCTTAATGGGGAATTGACGGTTGGCAATTGACAATTAGCCGCGCTGTCGTGCTGCATAGAAATTGTAAATTGTAGATTGTCAATAGTAAATTGCTCTATGTCTTCCGGGCGTAGCTCTACCACCATTCCCGAATTGCTCCAACGGGAACCGCGGTTGCTGGGACTCATCCCGTTGACTACAATCTGCTCGGGACCGCTGGCGGCGGGCACAACAAAACCACCGGGACACATGCAGAAGCTATATACTCCTCGTCCGTCTACCTGGTTTACAAAGCTATATTCGGCGGCAGGCAGATATTTTCCCCGTCCGTTCCGGTTGTGATATTGTATTTGGTCTATTAAGGTGGCGGGATGTTCCAGTCGTACGCCTACCGCAATGCCTTTAGCTTCAATCTCTACATTGTTGGCGGCAAGCCAGCGGTATACATCCCGGGCAGAGTGACCGGTGGCAAGTATCACCGGGCCAAGGAAAGTCTTGCCGGTATTTGTTTCAATGCCTTTGACTTCATCCTTCTCTATGAGCAGGGCGTCCATGCGTGTTTCAAAGTGGACTTCGCCACCGCACTGGATGATAGTGTTCCGCATGTTTTCGATGACACGCGGCAGTTTGTCCGTACCTATGTGCGGATGTGCATCTACCAGAATGGAAGTGGAGGCTCCATGTTGGCAGAAGACGTTCAGAATCTTGTCTACATTGCCGCGCTTCTTGCTGCGTGTGTACAGCTTGCCATCCGAGTAAGCTCCGGCACCTCCCTCTCCGAAGCTGTAATTGGACTCCGGGTTGACGAGTTGCTGGCGGCTGATTTGCGCCAAGTCTTTCTTGCGTTCCCGTACGTCCTTTCCACGTTCCACAATGACGGGGCGTAGACCGAGTTCTATCAGGCGCAGAGCGGCGAAGAGTCCTCCGGGACCGGCGCCTACCACTACTACTTGGGGTTTTCCTTCTACATTATTATATAAGGTATGTTGATATTCGTCCTCTTTCGGCATTTCGTTCAGATATGCCCGTACGTTGAGGTTGATATAGATGGTCCGTTGGCGGGCATCGATACTGCGCTTCAAGATGCGCGTTGCTGTTATCTCCCGCGCATTCAGTCCTTTCTCATGTATTAAGTACTCTTTCAGGCGTTGCTCGTTTGCCGCTACTTCGGGCAATACGCGCAGTTGGTATTCTTGTATCATAATGATTATCCGAATAGGGCACGGAATGCTTCTTCCACCTTCCGTACCGGTATCAATTCCATTTTAATCTTCTTCGTGTTCAGTCCTTGCATATTATACTTGGGAAGTATGAATCGCTTGAATCCAAGTTTCTCTGCTTCTCCGATACGTTGCTCTATGCGGTTCACTGGGCGGATTTCACCTGACAGACCTATTTCTCCCGCCATGCACACCTCCGGCTCTATGGCCGTGTCCATGTTGCTGGAGAGGATAGAACTGATGACGGCAAGGTCTATTGCCGGGTCGTTCACTTTCAATCCGCCGGCAATGTTGAGAAAGACGTCTTTCTGTGCCAGCTTGAAGCCTACACGCTTTTCCAATACGGCCAGCAGCATATTCATGCGGCGGATGTCGAACCCTGTGGCAGAGCGTTGCGGGTTACCATATACGGCACTGCTGACCAATGCCTGCGTTTCGATGAGGAACGGTCTGATGCCTTCTATCGCGGAGGCGATGGCTATGCCGCTCATACCTTCATGGTCCTGGTTCAGCAGCAGTTCGGATGGGTTGCTCACCTGGCGCAATCCATCTTGCCGCATTTCGTAAATCCCCAGTTCGGCAGTACTTCCGAAACGGTTCTTGATGCTGCGCAGGATACGGTACATGTAGTGTTGGTCGCCCTCGAACTGGAGTACGGTATCCACGATATGTTCCAGTACCTTGGGGCCGGCTATGCTTCCTTCCTTATTGATATGCCCGATGAGGATGACCGCCGTATGCGTTTCCTTGGCAAAGCGCAGGATGGAGGCGGAACATTCCCGTACCTGGGCGATGCTCCCAGGCGACGATTCAAGGGTTTCGGTAGAAATTGTCTGTATGGAGTCGATGATGACTATATCCGGGCGAATATTTTTGATGTGGACGTAAATCTGTTCCAGGGAAGTTTCGCACACGATGAGGCAGTCACTGGAGGTGCTTGTCAAGCGGTCGGCACGCAGTTTCAATTGGCGGGTGCTTTCTTCGCCGGATACATAGAGAATACGTTTTTCCGGTATGCGGAGTACGGTCTGTAGCACCAGGGTGGATTTCCCAATACCCGGTTCGCCGCCAATCAAAACAAGAGAACCTTGTACAAGACCACCACCCAGTACCCGGTTCAGCTCGGCATCATGGAGGTCGATGCGCGGTTCGTCATCGGCTACAATCTCATGGAGGGTTACGGGTTTGGCTTTGGCGGTTTCTATGCCCGATACGGGACGCTTGTTCACCACTTCTTTCCGTACCACCTCTTCCACATACGTGTTCCACATTCCGCACGACGGACACTTGCCTACCCATTTGGGAGAGTCTTGTCCGCAGTTGCTGCATACATAAACCGTCTTTTCTTTAGCCATAGTTGCGCATTCCTTCTAAAATGATTGCCCAAAGGTACAATTTTTCAATGCAGGGCTTGCAGACTCCCATAGAGTTTTTTTATTTTTGTGAGTAGAAAACAATAACATGTTATAAAAGCCATGATAGAAGATATTCTTGCATACAACAAGCGTTTTGTTGCCGAGAAGGGATATGAGAAATACATCACGAATAAATACCCGGATAAGAAGATTGCCATCCTCTCTTGTATGGATACCCGTTTGACCGCTTTACTGCCGGCGGCCTTAGGTATCAAGAACGGTGATGTGAAGATGATAAAAAATGCGGGTGGAATCATTTCACATCCGTTCGGTAGCGTCATCCGTAGTCTGATGGTGGCCATCTATGAGTTGGGAGTGACGGAAGTTATGGTTATTGCCCACTCCGATTGTGGTGCGTGCCATATGAGCAGTGCCCAGATGATAGAGCATATGAAGACCCGGGGTATCAAGCAGGAGACGATTGATATGATTCGTTTCTGCGGAGTGGATTTCGAGTCCTGGCTATATGGGTTCGAAGATACGGAGAAATCGGTAAAAGGTACGGTGGAAGCCATTGTCAACCATCCGCTGATACCGGATGATGTCAATGTCAGCGGTTTCATAATAGATTCTGTGACGGGAGAATTGACCCCGGTGCAGTGATAGTTGTGCTTCACACGGTAATTTCCCCTGCCAGCGGTCGTCCCATCAGTTCGCGTATTTCGGCAGGTGGATAATCGTGCCCCAGAAGGAACATCAGCTTGGTTACGGCAGATTCCGTTGTGCTGTCATATCCGCAGACAACTCCTGCCTGCATCAGGTGGTAACCGGTTTCATAGCGCTCCATTTCAACGGTGCCGGCACTGCATTGGGTGACGTTGACAATGATGATGCCTTGTTCGCAGGCATCATGCAGGCGGCGTAGAAACCATTCCTTTCGGGGAGCGTTGCCGGAACCGTAGGTTTCGAGGACTACGGCCTTCAGTCCTTTAGTGGCAAGTATGGCTGCCACGACATTTTCCTGAATACCTGGAAAAAGCTTCAGTATGGCGATGTTGGTATCGAGCAGATAATGAGGCTCCAGTTCGCGGGGAGTGCCGTGTGTATGAATCTGCACATTATTATATTTAATATGTATACCGGCAGAAGCGAGTACCGGATAATTGAAGGAGCGGAAAGCATTGAAGTTCTCCGCGTTCATTTTGGTGGTACGGTTGCCGCGCATCAGGTGATTTTCGAAGAAGATGCAGACTTCGGGTACGATGGGCTGTCCGTTGGAGTGGCGGTCGGTGGCTATTTCGATGCTGGTCAGCAGGTTTTCCTTGCCGTCTGTGCGGAGCACGCCAATGGGCAGTTGCGAGCCGGTTAGGATGACGGGCTTGTTCAGACCTTCAAGCATGAAGCTGAGTGCGGAAGCTGTGTAGGCCATGGTGTCTGTGCCATGCAGAATGACGAAGCCAGTGTATTGGTCGTAGTTGTCGCTGATGATACGTACCAGTTTGCGCCAGGCATCGGGGTCCATGTCCGAAGAGTCCATGGGCGGGTCGAATTGATAAGTGTCGATACGGAACGCAAATCTCTGAAGCTCGGGAACATGTTTCTGCAACTGCTCGAAGTTGAAGCTTTCCAGGGCGCCGGTTTCTGCATTCTCTATCATTCCGATAGTTCCACCGGTGTATATTAGCAAAACGGAAGTGTTTTCTGGGTTCATGCGCACTTTTCTTTCATGTTTTCCATGCAAATATAATGATATCTATTGAGAATGATAGCAAAATGTTAGAAAAGAATAAACGGATATACAGAAAAAAGGTATGGAAAGTGTGAAAGTGTAAGCCGTAAGTTGCGCATATTTCTTGCCTTTTTAAAGGCTTTCTGTATTTTTATCGCAAAAAAGTCGTAAAAAGTGATAGATTGAATGTTTTTATTGTTACTTTTGCAACACTTATCATAAACGATAGAAACAAGAGACAATGAACAAGTACTATCAGCATACAGTCACATCCATGTGGACCATGACCCTTAGGGGTTAGGGATAGTATTTTGTGTTTCTACGTGTTACACCATTTTCAAGCAGTTTTTCCATTTAATAAAAGTCAATGCAAGCCGTATCAGCTTGTTTCCGACACATTGTATCAACCATCTCAACAATATAAAGAGAAATGAAAGTAATGAAATTCGGCGGAACGTCCGTAGGTTCCGTGAACAGTATTTTGAGCGTCAAGAGAATTGTAGAAGCAGTCGATGAACCGGTTATCGTGGTAGTGTCCGCATTGGGTGGCATCACGGACAAGTTGATTAACACCTCCAGAATGGCGGCAGCCGGTGATGCTTCTTACGAGAATGAGTTCCGGGAGATTGTCTACCGTCATGTGGAAATGATTAAGGAAGTGATTCCGGCAGGCGAGGAGCAGGTTGCCTTGCAACGTCAGATTGGCGAACTGCTTAATGAGCTGAAAGATATTTTTCAGGGTATTTATCTGATAAAGGACCTTTCGCAGAAGACGTCCGATACGATTGTGAGCTATGGCGAACGGCTTTCATCTATCATCGTGGCACAACTGACGGGAGCTGAATGGTTTGATTCGCGTAAGTTTATCAAGACGGAGAAGAAACATTCCAAGCATGTGCTGGATACGGAGCTGACAAATTCGTTGGTGCGCGAAACATTCAGCAGCCTGCCCAAACGCGTATTGGTTCCGGGGTTTATCTCCACAGACAAAATGACGGGAGAGGTAACGAACCTGGGTAGAGGTGGTTCCGACTATACAGCGGCAATCATTGCTGCCGCACTGGATGCCGACAGTCTGGAAATTTGGACGGATGTAGACGGGTTCATGACAGCTGACCCGCGTGTGATTTCCAGGGCATACACTATCAATGAATTGAGCTATGTGGAAGCTACGGAGCTTTGTAACTTCGGTGCGAAAGTGGTCTATCCGCCTACAATCTATCCGGTTTGCCACAAGAATATCCCCATTCTGGTGAAGAATACCTTCAATCCGGAGGGTGTGGGAACTGTCATCAAGCGAGAGGTTTCCGACCCGCAAAGCAAGGCCATCAAGGGTATTTCATCCATCAATGATACGAGCCTGATTACAGTGCAAGGCCTTGGTATGGTAGGTGTTATCGGTGTGAACTACCGTATCTTCAAGGCGCTGGCAAAGAATGGCATCAGTGTGTTCCTTGTGTCCCAGGCTTCTTCGGAGAATTCAACGTCTATCGGTGTGCGCAATGCGGATGCTGACCTGGCTTGCGAGGTGCTGAACGAGGAGTTTGCCAAAGAGATAGAGATGGGAGAGATTTCTCCTATTCAGGCAGAAAAGAACTTGGCTACCGTGGCCATCGTAGGCGAGAACATGAAGCATACGCCGGGTATTGCCGGAAAGCTGTTCGGTACGTTGGGGCGTAACGGTATCAATGTGATTGCTTGTGCTCAGGGTGCTTCGGAAACCAACATCTCGTTTGTAGTGGACAGCAAATCATTGCGCAAATCGCTGAATGTCATCCATGATTCTTTCTTCTTGTCGGAATATCAGGTACTGAATCTCTTTATCTGTGGCATAGGAACCGTAGGCGGTAGCCTGATAGAGCAAATCCACAGCCAGCGCCAGAAGCTGATGCAGGAGAACGGCCTGCAGCTGAATGTAGTGGGTATTGCCGATGCAAACAAAGCCATGTTCAGCCGCGAAGGTTTCGATTTGGGACGTTTCCGTGAAGAACTGCAGGAGAAGGGAAAGGACAGCTCTCTGGAAACGCTGCGTAATGAGATTATCGGTATGAACATCTTTAACTCTGTCTTTGTGGACTGTACGGCAAGTGCAGGCGTGGCTTCCCTTTACAAGGACTTGCTGCTGCACAATGTTTCGGTAGTGGCTGCCAACAAGATTGCCGCTTCTTCCGAATACGAGAACTATCGTGAACTGAAACAGATTGCCCGCCAACGCGGTGTGAAGTACTTGTTTGAAACAAATGTAGGTGCCGGACTCCCCATCATCAATACCATTAACGACCTTATTCATAGCGGTGATAAGATATTGAAGATTGAAGCCGTGCTGAGCGGTACGTTGAACTATATCTTCAATAAAATCAGTGCCGACATTCCTTTCAGCAAGACCATTAAGATGGCACAGGAGGAACGTTACTCCGAACCCGATCCGCGTATCGACCTCAGCGGAAAGGATGTTATCCGCAAACTGGTGATTCTGGCACGCGAGGCCGGTTACTGTTTGGAACAGAGCGATGTTGAGAAGAACCTCTTTGTGCCCGATGACTTCTTTGAAGGCTCCCTGGATGACTTCTGGAAGAAAGTGCCGAGCCTCGATGCCGATTTCGAGGCCCGTCGCAAGGTGTTGGAAGCCGAGAACAAGCATTGGCGTTTCGTAGCCAAGCTGGAAAACGGCAAAGCATCTGTCGGCTTGCAGGAAGTCGGCGCTAACCATCCGTTTTACGGTCTGGAAGGCAGCAATAACATCATCCTGCTGACCACGGCACGTTATAAGGAATATCCGATGATGATACAAGGATACGGAGCCGGTGCGGGTGTAACGGCTGCGGGGGTATTTGCGGATATTATGAGTATTGCGAATGTTTAAAGCCTCTCCCCCCCTTCTCCCTCCCCCGTAGGGAGGGGGAGCGGATAGATTGGCATTCATAAATTATATAGCAGAGAAGAATATGGAAGTACAAAACAATAGTAACTCATTCCCCCTCCCTACGGGGGAGGGGGTTAGGGGGAGAGGCTTGAAGCACATCATCATCCTGGGTGATGGTATGGCCGACTGGCCCGTGAAGGCTCTGGGAGGCAAAACCTTGCTGCAGGCGGCTGCAACTCCCTATATGGACAAGCTGGCACGCATGGGACGTGTGGGAAGGCTGGTGACGGTGGCCGAGGGATTTCATCCCGGCAGTGAGGTGGCGAATATGTCCGTTCTGGGCTATAACCTGCCGAAGGTGTACGAAGGCCGCGGTCCGTTGGAGGCGGCGAGCATCGGTGTGGACTTGCAGCCAGGTGAGATGGCGATGCGCTGCAATATTATCTGCATCGAGGGAGACAATATCAAGAATCATTCTGCCGGGCACATCACTACAGAGGAAGCGGATGTGTTGGTGAAATACCTTCAAGAGCATCTGGGCGACGACCGCGTGCGTTTCCATACGGGCGTGCAATACCGCCATCTGCTGGTAATAAAAGGAGGGGACAAGCGCATTGACTGTACGCCGCCCCACGATGTCCCTTTGAGGCCTTTCCGTCCGTTGATGGTGAAGCCGATGGAGGGGACGGAGAATATTTCGGTCCCCGAAGGCGGTGCAGAGCTTACTCCGAAGCAGACTGCCGATTTGATTAACGATTTGATTATCCGTTCGCAAGTGTTGCTGGAAAACCATCCGGTCAACATGAAGCGGAAGTCCGAGGGTAAGGACCCTGCCAATAGCATCTGGCCGTGGAGTCCCGGTTATCGTCCGCAGATGGAGCGCCTTTCAGACAAGTTTCCGCAGGTGAGGCGCGGCGCCGTGATTTCTGCCGTGGATTTGATTAACGGCATCGGCTACTATGCGGGGCTGCGGCGTATTACCGTAGAAGGTGCGACGGGGCTTTATGATACCAACTATGAGAATAAGGTGGCTGCCGCTCTCGATGCATTGCGGACGGATGATTTTGTCTACCTGCATATCGAAGCCAGTGATGAGGCCGGTCATGAAGGAAACGTCCCCTTGAAGATTATGACGATTGAGAATCTGGACAGCCGTGCTGTAGGTCCTATCTACGAGGCTGTGAAGGATTGGGAGGAACCCGTTGCCATCTCCGTATTGCCCGACCATCCCACTCCCTGCGAGCTCCGTACGCATACGGCCGAACCTGTTCCATTCCTCATCTGGCATCCGGGTATCGAGGCTGACAAAGTACGGACATTTGATGAAGTGGCAGCCTGTGAAGGCAGTTACGGACTGATGAAAGAAGACGAGTTTATCAATGAATTCTTTAATTTTTAATTTAATATGAAATATTATAGCACCAACAAACAAGCTTCCGAAGTCACTCTTGAAGAGGCCGTGGTAAAGGGGCTTGCCGCAGACAAGGGGCTTTTCATGCCATTTACAATCAAAACTCTGCCACAAGAGTTTTACGATAGCATCGATACACTCAGCTTTCAGGAGATAGCCTATCGCGTGGCAGATGCTTTCTTTGGTGAGGATGTTCCTGCCGATACGCTGAAACAGATTGTTTATGACACACTCAGTTTCGATGTCCCTCTGGTCCGGGTGACGGAGAATATTTATTCGCTTGAGCTGTTCCATGGTCCGACACTTGCCTTTAAGGATGTAGGCGGTCGCTTCATGGCGCGTTTGCTGGGGTACTTTATCAAGAAAGAGGGCAAGAAGCAAGTCAATGTGCTTGTGGCTACTTCCGGTGATACGGGGAGTGCCGTTGCCAATGGTTTCCTCGGTGTGGAAGGCATACACGTCTATGTGCTCTACCCGAAGGGAAAAGTCAGTGAAATCCAGGAGAAACAGTTCACTACCTTAGGGCAGAATATCACGGCCATTGAGGTTGACGGTACGTTCGACGATTGCCAGGCTCTGGTTAAATCCGCTTTTATGGACGGGGAACTAAACGAGCACCTGCAACTGACCAGCGCCAATTCCATCAACGTGGCGCGTTTCTTGCCGCAGGCATTCTATTACTTTTATGCCTATGCTCAACTGAAGCGTGCCGGTAAGGGAGACAATGCCGTCATTTGTGTACCCAGTGGTAACTTCGGCAATATCACTGCCGGCCTTTTCGGCAAGCGTATGGGACTACCCGTGGAACGCTTTATCGCTTCCAACAACCGCAATGATATCTTCTTCCAATATTTGCAGACGGGCATTTATACACCGCGTCCCAGTATCGCTACCATTGCTAACGCGATGGATGTGGGCGACCCGAGCAACTTTGCTCGCATACTCGACCTTTACGGAGGCAGCCATGCCGCCATCTCTGCCGAAATCAGCGGTGCCACTTATACCGATGAGCAGATTGCCGAAACTATGCGGGAAGTGTGGAAGAAGGACCATTACCTGCTCGACCCGCACGGAGCCTGCGGCTTCCGCGCTTTGGTCGAAGGACTGAAACTCGGTGAAACGGGCGTGTTCCTTGAAACGGCTCATCCGGCGAAGTTCAAGGATACAGTCGAGAAGATTATCGGTGAAGCCGTAGAAATACCAGCCAAGCTTCAGGCCTTTATGCGCGGTGAGAAGAAGAGCCTGCCGATGTCGAAGGATTTCGCGGACTTCAAGCAATATCTGATGCATGTATAAAGAATGGGACGTCAGTAAAGAAAAACACCGGATTGCTTGACATTGCCTTTCGGATGTTGTATCTTTGTAACTGGAAGTTATGAAAAAGGTCTAAGATATTGAAAATGAGCATAGGTTATTCGCTCATTATGGTAATAGGTTACGAATAAGAGAGTTATCTCCTTAAATATACTTCTGCGCGTTGCGTAACCTTCAAAGAACTCTTCAAGTACAAAAGTACAAATAAAACGGGAGATTACGACAGAATCTCCCTACTTTTTTTCACTCTAATTTGGCTTTTCCGCAAAAGCGATTTTATTTCGTCGGCACACCATCGCCAAAACAAGTTTTGACAACCATGTCCCGACTATCCGCATAAGCGAAGAAAAGGGCTTTGCCTCATGCCTAAACAACAAGTTTAGACTGATGAAGCAAGGCCCATTTCTTTTGGGCTTATGCTACAAAGGTGCTTTTACGGATTTTCTGAGATTTTTTTCTTTTTGCTGTTTTTTTGAGCCGGTAGCGGAAAGCTGCATGTGACCGCCCGCCCATAAATGGGACAAGCCGTCACCCACAGCAGGCAAACCGGGAAGAATGGTTTATTTGCCCGACCAAACGGGTTTGGCCAGACGGATAAACCACACTTCCTTGCAAGTGGTTTGCCCGGTTTCACGCTTCCGGCAGTATTTCCTTTCTCTTTGTCTTTTCTTCTTTTTGTGGATTTTTCCCTGAAGTTTTCTCTCGAATCTGCCTCTACTTCCGTTTACCTCCATTTTTACGCCTTTCAGTAGCCGCATCAGTCAGTCATTTTCGTTCTGGGCGCAAAGGTAATTCCGGGATTTTACGGGAATGCAAGGTCAAGCCTCCTGTTTTCTGGAAAAATCTCCAGCCCTGCGGGTAGTATTTTTCCGAAAAACCTTGCATCCCCTAATCCCTACCTTTTTGAGCACCCGAAACGAAAACGACCGATGCGACAGAAAGACGCATTAAAAAAAATGTCGGATAAACGAGAGGCAGATAAGATAGTTTGAAACTCAACTCCCTCAGCTCTTGAATCCGCATTAAAAACAAAAAAAATCAAAAACAACGTAGATATGACAGCAACGGCAAATTTCAGACAAGTGGCGCAGAACATAGGACTTGCAGTATGCGGTTTAATCGTGCGCACCGCCTTCGGGATGTTCGGCATCCTCTTGGGCATCATTTCAGAGATTGTAAACGGATTGTTCCGAGTGGCAATAGGCATAATCGTGGCTATCCTTTCCACCATTGCCTTCTTCGGTCTTATCCTTTGGTTATTCACCCTTTAATACTTACCGATATGGCAAAGAGAAACAGCAAGACAGCAGCACAGCAGTGCAGATACTATGAGGTGGACAACATCTTCGAGTATATGGTGGAAACATACATCAACGGCAATATATCCGTGTTCCGTGAACTCTACCACGAACTGAACAAGGACACCCGAAAGGATTTTACCGACTTCCTATTGAGCGAAGTGGAGCCGACCTATTGGAGAGAGATACTGAAAGAAACAATCTAAAACGACAGCGATATGAAAGGAACTGACCATTTTAAGAAAACGATACTGATGTACTTGGAGCAACGTGCAGAGGAAGACCAACTCTTTGCCAAAAGTTTCAGCAACCCTGCCAAGAACATAGACGACTGCGTGACCTACATTCTGAACTATGTAAAGAACAGCGGTTGCAACGGCTTCACGGACGGAGAGATATTCGGGCAAGCCATCCACTACTATGAAGAAAACGAGATAGAGGTGGGCAAACCAATGAACTGCCAAGTGGCGGTGAACCATATTGTGGAACTCACGGCAGAGGAAAAGGCAGAAGCACGGCAGAAGGCTATCCAAAAATATCAAGAAGAGGAAGTCCGCAAGTTGCAGAACCGCAACAGACCGGCAGCGAAAAAAGAAACTATTGTACAACCCTCCCTATTTGACTTTTGATTATGAAACCCAAGACACGCATACAAAAAGAGGTGGCAAGACTTTCCACCAACCTTCGCCCCATATCCGCGACACAAATTGATTGGGCATACCGCCATTGTGTTGAACATATCGGCTACCGCACCAAGAAAGGGAACATCACCTGTTCTGACTGCGGTCACGAGTGGCACAGCAACAGCGGACTATGCGACAGCCTTGATGGTTGTACCTGCCCCCAATGCCGTGCAGAACTCAAAGTGCGAGACACCCGAAAGCGCACTCACAAGGAAACGCAGTATTTCAGCGTGATAACCACCTGCAAAGGCTATCAGTTAATCCGTGTGGCACAGGTCAGATGCGAGAGCAGGAAAGGCGAGCCGATGAAATTCTACTGCCACGAGGTTGTGCAGCGTTGGATTTCACCCAAAGGCATCATCACTGACATGGCTCTGCTTCGTGGCTTCGCTTTCTGCTATTGCGATGTATGGGCTTTGGATAGTAATATGGAGGTCAGACCACACAACAGCCTTTATGATGATGTGGTGGCATGGGGGAATGTGTACCCCAATATGAAGATATTGCCCCAACTCAGACGCAATGGTTTCAAGGGCGATTTTCACGGAATTTCCCCCGTGCGTCTTTTCAAGGCTTTGCTTTCAGACCCAAGAATTGAAACCCTTATGAAAGGCGGTGAGATTGAGGATATGAAATACTTTCTTTTCAATCCAATGATAGCCGATGAATGTTGGGTGTCATATCTGATTGCCAAACGTCATAAATATCAGATACACAACCTCTCCATGTGGTGCGACTATCTACGTATGCTCAAAAAACTCGGTCAAGACCTCCGTAACCCGAAGAACATTTGTCCCGAAGATTTCATGGTGGCACACGACAAGGCAACCCAAAAGATTGAAGCCATACATGAGAAGGAACGGATTGAGCGACAGCGCAGGTGGGAGATTGAAAAGCGTGAACGTGAGCAGCAGCGACAACTCCAACAAAAGAAAGATGCGGAGGATTTCATCGCCAACAAATCCAAATTCTTCGGATTGGTAATCACTGACGAGGAAATAATCGTCAAGGTGCTTGAAAGCATAGACGAGTATTACAACGAGGGCAAGACGCAGAACATCTGCGTGTTCGGCAGTGAATACTATAAGAAAGTCGACACCCTCATACTCTCGGCAAGGATTGGCGGTGAGATAATTGAAACCATTGAGGTGGACTTGCGCACCTTCAAAGTTGTGCAGTGTCACGGCAAGTACAACCAAGACACCGAATATCACGAGCGTATCATAGACCTTGTGAACAAGAACGCCAACCTTATCCGTGAACGGATGAAAGCGGCATAATATCAACCTATAATATTGAACAATATGGAAATAAGAATTGAAAGTATGGTTTGTCTTTGGGATGATACAATCCCAAAGATGTTCCTTGAATTTGTAAACCTTCTCACTCTTGCAACGAGTGAGGAGCAGTTAAGGCGAAGCGTAAAGGACTTTGCCGAGAAGCACGAACTTGACAAGTTCTTCCTTTACGGCTTCGGCTCACACCATTTCTATATGCACCAACGCTACACGAGCGACCCCGAAATGGTGATGCAGAACAGAGTGCTGTCAGTACATTTTTAACCTATAAACAGAATGGAATTATGACCAACGAAAGAGAAAAAAGAAACCGCTACTACAAGCATATTGTCAAAAGACATTTGAACGATATAAGGGAACATATCGGATTATCCACAAACGAAATGGAAAGGAGTTATTACAATACCCGTTATGCAGTCCAATTAAGTATCTATGCCGAAGCACTCGGCATACAAGAGAAGTATTTGGAAAGATTTATTCAAAAGTAAATGATATGAGTACACGAATGACCATCAATGGAGTGAGTACCTGCCAAACGGCAGGTACGGAAAAGTATGAAAGTTTCCAATTAGGTTACAGCAGGAAAAGACGCACCCTTGTGCAGTACGACTACCGTCATCACACGGACGGAGAACTTTTCTCTTGTGTGAAGCCCACATTGGGCGAGTGCCGAGCAGAAAGGGACAAGTGGCTTATGGCTAAAAGCAGAAAGGAGGACAAGAAATGAGCGTAATCTATCAGACTACGATTGTCAAGTTTGGCGAGCCTATCAAGGTATTGGACAGTATTTTCGAGGATGCCAAAGCGTGGGGAACGGACAGCCTAAAGGGATGGATAGACAACTATGAGAGCAGCAGGTTTACCGCCATTGACACCTACACGGCAGTCATAACAAGCGAGTACAATATGGAGTGTCTGTTGGAATGGTTGAAACGACATACACCCATTTCCGAGATAACCGAATGTTGAACAAGTTGGCGGTGTTCACACCGCCAACCATAAAGACTTGAAAACATGATAGCTAAGACCATTTGGAAGCAGATTGGTGGCAGACGCTTTGCCACTATGACGGGAAGCAAGGATTTCATTGATATGGGTAACGGCTTGCGCATGAGCCTTGCACGTAACAAGACGAGTGCCAACCGCCTTGACATTATCTACGATGCGGGAGCAGATTTATATAATATGCGTTTCTACCGCAAGACCTTCAGCAAAAAGACCTTTGAGTGCAGGAAAACGGACATAGCCACGCACGAAGGCGTATATTGTGATATGCTGGAAGAGGTATTCACTATGGTGACAGGACTTTACACGCATTTTTGAGTGGTGGGCGGCGAAAGCCGCCTACTTTCTTTCATGAGCATAGGGCGGAAAAGAAAGTAGCAAAGAAACCTTTGTCCCAATCTACGATGTCAGTCTTAAAAGCAAGTTTTATGGAAGCAATTTGGTAAAACCAAAAAATCATCTTGCAAAGGAGCGGTGGCATAAGCACAAACATGATTTCCAATAACCTCACAAATGAAAACTTCATGGCAGGAAACATATGATAACTGTCTAAGACAAATGAAGTTGACGATAAGCGACAGGTGATACCTGCATATGCTTTTTAAAGAATTTGCTGAAAGATGCCATATCTGCAAAATTTAGTTCTTCGGATATTTGCTGGATACTTATCTCATGATTATCCAACATGTCCAAAGCATGATGAATGATTTCTTTGCATATCATTTCGTGGGGTGTCTGTTTAAACGCTTCTTTCGTCAATCGAGTCAGGTGCTTGGTTGAAACACACAAGTTATCAGCATAGAATGCGACACCATGTTCTGTAATGGCATTTTCCCAAATCAATTTCATGAAATTCATTAACAAGATGTCTTTTTTGTTAATAATCAGCGTGTTTCCGGCAGTCATTGCATTAGCACGTGAAAACATGAGATTTCCTTCTTCCAACATGAAACTACGGAAGTAAGTCTGTACTAAATCATTTCGATAGTAATGTTGTAATGATTCCAAACTTTCTTTTAACAAGACCATTTGCTGTTGAATACGATGTGCTTCTTCCTCAGTAAGATGTAAGATAGGAAACTTTGTTCGTTCTAGAAAATAATTTTCCGGTCCTGGTCGAAAGAGTTTTAGAGAGTTACGCGCAAACTTATAATTGGGAAAAAGACAATAAGCATGCAGATCGTCACTGCAAGATTTAAAGTGGATGGGAACACCTTCGAGCACATCCATAAAATCATTTTCCTCCATATTATAAGAACGACTATCAATAGAGAGGTTTATTTTGCCACTACATACCAATATAAATACTCGACAGCCTTCAATGCTTTGGCTTATCAATTGTTTTAATTCTTGACCAACAATTAATAGTACCTGGTTGGATAACATCCGACTAGGAGAAAATCTGGGAAATAATTCTTGTAGATTCATACATCGGGAACTTTATAAATGCAAATTTAGTGTTTTTCAATCGTTTTAAAAGCTGGATAATGTTATAAAATCATTCAATTGCTAATTTTAGTTGATTATGTCTCAAATGGACAAATGCTGGCGTTATTTGAATAACAGCTCTGTTTTTAATCATTCCTAATTTTGACGCAAAATTTAATAATAGTATTATATGAAGGTAAGTAGATTTTTAGTATTAGGATTGTGTGCCTGCTGGTTGCAAAGTTGCCATCAAAAGGAGCAGGTACGTGGGAATCAGGTGAATTATCCCTTGCTGACCTTGAAACCGGAAACCAGAACTTTCTCGGTAAAGTATTCAGCTGTTGTAGAAGGCAAACAAGATGTTGAAGTTCGTCCCCAGGTGTCGGGTACGATTACACAAGTTTGCGTGGAAGAAGGGGCTAAGGTTCGAAAAGGACAAGTACTTTTTGTAATAGATCAAGTCCCTTATCAAGCAGCTTTGTTAAAAGCAGAAGCAGCTGTGGCTACGGCTGAAGCCAATGAAGCCACAGCCAAACAGACGCTGGAAGGCAAAGAACTTTTGTACCGTGACCGCGTGATTTCCGAATATGAGCTTCACACGGCCCGGAACAATTATAAAAGTGCAAAAGCTACCCTGATGCAGGCTCAGGCTGAGTTGAAGGATGCTGCCAATAATCTTTCCTATACCGAAGTAAAAAGCCCGGTGGACGGATATGCCGGGATGACTTCTTTCCGTATAGGGGCTTTGGTCAGTGCTTCTATGACAGAACCGCTTATTCGAGTCTCTGATAATTCTCAGATGTATGCTTATTTTTCATTATCTGAAAAGCAAGTGTTGTCTATGATGTCTCAATACAGCACATTGGATAGTCTGTTAGCTACATTCCCTCCGGTGTCACTGGAATTGAACGACCATTCCATTTATCCGCTACAGGGGAAAGTGGATGTCGTGAGTGGTATCATTGACAAGGTCACAGGAACAGTCAGCTTACGGGCTGTGTTTGATAATCCGGACAGGCGTATTTTAAGTGGAGGATCTGCCAATGTGGTCATACCCTATGAGCGTAAGCAATGCGTGGTTGTACCTCAAGAAGGTACTTACGATATTCAAAACCGTATTTTTGCTTATAAAGTTGTGGATGGCAAAGCTGTTTCCACTCCTATTCAAGTATATGAATTAAATAACGGATCCGAATATATCGTGGAAGAAGGTTTGAAGATCGGAGATGTGATTGTAGCAGAAGGAGCAGGTTTGTTAAAAGAAGGCACATTGGTACAATCACCAGTGGCTGATGAGTCGGAAAAGAAGGAGGAAAGCTTATGAAACTGCAACATTTTATTGACCGTCCCATTTTGTCCATGGTGATTTCTGTAGTCATTTTTGTGGCGGGATTAATCGGTCTATATGCTTTGTCTGTTGAACAGTATCCAGATATTGCACCGCCTACCATCCGGGTTTCTACCACCTATAGTGGTGCCAATGCCGAAGCGGTACAGAAAAGCGTAATTGTACCCTTGGAAGAAGCTATAAATGGAGTCGAAAATATGACCTACATGACTTCTACAGCCAGCAATACGGGCAGTGCGGAAATAACAGTTTATTTTAAGCAGGGAACTGACCCTGACATGGCTGCTGTCAACGTACAAAATAAAGTATCATCAGCTACTTCACTACTACCGGCTGAAGTTACCAAAGTAGGAGTAACCACCATGAAGCGGCAAAGTAGTATGTTGAAAATATTTGGCTTATACAGTCCGAAAGGGACGTATGATGAAAATTTTCTGACAAACTATCTGAACATAAACGTAAAGCCACAGATTCAACGCATTTCGGGGGTAGGTGAAGTAAATGTAATGGGAGGAGCTTATGCCATGCGTATTTGGTTAAAACCCGATATAATGGCCAGATATGAGTTGGTTCCCAGTGATGTTGAATCGGCTTTAGCCAGTCAAAACATAGAGGCTGCCGCAGGAGCTATTGGTGAAGATTCCCAAAATGTCTACCAATATACATTAAAATACCGGGGACGCCTGGAAACGGAAAAGGAGTTTGAAGAAATTGTCATAAAAGCTTATGCAGACGGGCGGGTACTGAAATTGAAGGATATAGCTACTGTAGAACTGGGTGCGCAAAGTTACTCCTATTCGGGAACAGTCAATGGGTGTCCGGGAAGTACCTGTATGATTAATCAGATGGCAGGAACCAACGCCAATGAGATCATTACAGAAATTGACCGTTACTTGGAGGAGTTGAAAGAATCACTGCCTGAAGATGTGGAAGTTGTGGAACTCATGAGTACTAAAAACTTTTTGGATGCTTCTATTCATGAAGTTATCAAAACGCTGATTGAGGCCATTATTTTGGTAGTGTTGGTGGTGTATATATTCTTGCAGAACCCTCGTTCCACCCTGATTCCTACCATCAGCATTTTTGTATCATTGATTGGTACATTTGCTGTATTGTATGTGGCTGGTTTCAGTATTAACTTGCTGACTCTCTTTGCCTTGGTGTTGGCTATTGGTACCATTGTGGATGATGCTATCATTGTAGTGGAAGCGGTTCAGGTTCGCTTTGACGAAGGATACCGTTCACCTTATCAGGCCACTGTCAATGCTATGGGAGGTATTTCATCGGCTATTGTTACCTCCACCCTGGTATTTATGGCTGTGTTTGTCCCTGTCTCATTTATGGGCGGTACTTCGGGAATATTTTATACCCAATTTGGTATCACGATGGCTGTTGCAGTGGGTATTTCCGCCGTCAATGCCCTGACCCTTTCCCCTGCCCTTTGCGCCTTAATCCTACGACCCAATGAAATGCTTATAGAAGGACGTAAACCAGAGTTTTCCACTCGTTTCCGGCTGGCTTTTGACAGTGCCTTCCGTCGCATCGTATTAAAATATAAAATTGGAGCTAAATATTTCATTAAACGTAAATGGCAGGCATGGGGAGTTTTGGTTGCTTCAGTACTTTTGCTGGTTTATTTGATGGGAACCACTAAAACCGGTCTGGTTCCATCTGAAGATACAGGTTCTATTTTCATTAGCATGGATGCTCCGGCTGGCAGTTCACTTTCGGAAACACTGAGCATTATGAATGAAATAGAAGAAGAATTGAAAGAAATACCTCACATCGACAGCTTCAATAAAGTGGCAGGTTTTGGTATGGGTTCAGGCAGTGGAGCCTCTCATGGCATGTTCATTATAAAATTAAAACATTGGGATGAGCGGAAGACGGAAGCAGGGAGTGTGGATGCCATTTCTGCCGAAATCTATCGCCGTACAGCTCACGTAAAGAATGCGAAGATTTTTATATTTTCTCCGCCTATGATTTCCGGATATGGTACAGGAAACAGTTTTGAATTATATCTGCAAGACCGTTCCGGAAAAGGTATTGAGGCTTTAAGTGAAGTGGCCAATCGATTTTTAGAAGTCTTGAACCAGCGTCCTGAAGTGCAAATGGCCTACACTTCCTTCAGTGCTGATTTCCCCCAGTACCGAGTGGATGTAGACGAGGCGCAGTGTCAACGTGCCGGTACAACTACCGAAGAAGTACTGTCTGTATTGTCTGGCTATATGGGAAGCGTGTATGCCTCCAACTTCAACCGTTTTACCAAATTGTATAGAGTTATCTTGCAGGCTCCTTCAGACAGCCGGAATAGTATCCAGTCTTTGGATAATATTTATGTCAAGACTTCAGGGGGCATGGCACCAGTCAGCCAGTTTGTTACATTGACAAAAACTTACGGTTCTGAATCACTGACACGTTTCAACATGTTTTCTTCCATCAATATACAAGGAATGCCTGCAACCGGTTACAGTTCGGGTGATGTAATCCGGGCTGTTAATGAAGTGGCGGCTCAAACCTTGCCTACAGGCTACGGCTATGAGTTTTCGGGTATGACACGCGAAGAAAAACAGATGAGTGATTCGCATGACACCGTTATTATCTATGGAGTCTGTATATTGTTCATTTATTTGATTCTTTGTGCTCTTTATGAGAGTCTTTTTATCCCGATGGCTGTAATTCTTTCAGTACCATTTGGCTTGATGGGAAGTTTCCTATTTGCCCGATTATGGGGTGTCGAAAATAATATCTACCTACAAACCGGTTTGATTATGCTGATTGGATTGCTTTCTAAAACAGCCATTCTTCTGACAGAATATGCATCCGAACGAAGAAAAGAAGGCATGTCACTTACACAAGCTGCGGTATCAGCTGCTGGAGTGCGCCTCCGACCCATTCTGATGACAGCGCTTACCATGATATTCGGTCTGCTTCCACTGATGTTTGCATCTGGAGTTGGTGCCAATGGAAACACGTCATTAGGTGTAGGAACAGTTGGTGGAATGCTGATAGGCACTATCGCTTTATTATTTGTTACGCCTGTATTTTTCATCACATTTCAGTATTTGGAAGAGCGGGTAATGGGTAAACGAAAAGAAGATAAAATTTTATGAAAAGAATAGGATATTGTTTGGCATGTGTGACTTTATTGAGCAGTTGTCACATTTATCAGAATTATAAACGTCCGGAAGGATTGCCTGTTGACAGCCTTTATCGTGACTCAATAGAAATAACATCCAATGATTCAGTTACGTTGGGTGATATATCCTGGCAAGATTTATTTCAGGATGAGCAGTTGCAGTTGTGGATAGAATATGGTTTACAACACAATACAGACATACAAATAGCTATGCTTCGCACGGAACAGGCCAAAGCACAGCTTATGTCGGCTCGTCTTGCATTTCTTCCGTCATTGTCCTTATCTCCTCAAGGGACACTGACCAGCACTGATGGAGGAAAAACTGTAAAATCGTATGAATTGCCAGTTCAGGCAAGTTGGGAAATTGATTTGTTTGGAAATCTGAGAAATGCCAAGAAGGGCAGCCATACCTCTTTGCTGCAACAGCAAGCTTACCAGCAGGCAGTTCGTTCTGAGTTGATAGCTAACATAGCCAATGGGTATTACACTTTATTGCTATTGGATGAGCAAATAACTTTAAGTCAGAAAACTTTAGAAGTTTGGAAAGAACAAGTGAGACTGATGGAAGCGAAATGGAAAATAGGTGAGGAAACGGAAAATGCCGTAACACAAGCTCGTGCCAGTTTATATGAATTGGAAGCTACACATAATGATTTGTTGCGTCAGCAGCGAGAGGCAGAAAACAGCCTATGTACGCTTTTGGGAAAGACATCCCAAACCATCAAGCGTTCAAGTTTATCAGCCCAAGAGTTTCCGCAACATTATAATATAGGTATTCCCTTGCGGCTGCTTTCGAAACGTCCTGATGTAGTACAGGCTGAAATGGTTTTAGCCAGTGCTTATTACAATACCAATCAGGCACGATCGGCATTTTATCCCAATCTGACATTGAGTGGTGAAGCCGGGTGGACCAATTCGTTGGGACAGGTTATCGCAAATCCGAGTGGCTGGATTCTATCAGCATTGGGTAGTTTAACCCAGCCTCTTTTCAATCGGGGTAAGTTAGTTTCCAACTTACGGGTTTCCAAATCAGAAGAACAGATAGCTTTATTGTCTTATAAGCAAACTTTATTGGATGCAGGAGAGGAAGTGAACAATGCGCTCTATGCGGTAGAGTCAGCCGGTCGTATGTGGAAATTCCATAGTCAGCAATGCAAGGAACTGGAGCGTTCTGTGGAGACATCCGAATCGTTGTATCAGACAGGAAATGCTACTTATCTGGAATTGCTGACTGCCCGGCAGTCTCTGTTGACTGCCCGTTTAAGCATGGCTACGGATAAGTTTACTCAGTTACAATCTGTCATAACTCTTTATCATGCTTTAGGAGGAGGTACTTTATGAATCTGGTAAATCATAGCATAGGTGTGCGGAATTTTAAGAACACCTTATTTGTTACGTTTTTATTAGGAATGCTAACAGCTTTTGGCCCCTTTGTAACAGATATGTATTTGTCTGCTCTGCCTGCCATGATGGAATCATTTGATACGTCAGCCTCCATGGTACAGCTCAGTTTGACATGTTGTATGGTCGGATTAGGATTAGGACAACTGGCATTCGGTCCGTTAAGTGATCGTTATGGGCGTAAACCTTTATTAGTAGGTACGATACTATTTTATATTCTATCTACCTTATTCTGTTTGTATTCCGATACAATTTGCTTATTCGTATTATGCAGATTGTTTCAGGGTATGGCGGCTTCGGGAAGCATTGTCATTGCACGTTCAATCGCTACCGATCTCTACGATGGACATCAACTGGCGAAGATGCTGGCTGTTGTGGGTTCTATTAACGGTTTTGCACCTGTACTGGCACCTGTTATTGGTGGTATGATGGTGAAGACAACGGGTTGGGAAGGCATATTTGCTGTATTGCTTGGCATAGGTGTAGTTCTATTAATCGCTGTATGTTTTTTCCGAGAATCATTGCCCGTGGAAAGGCGTCTTCAGTCTACTTTCCTTCATACTATTTCTGACTATAAACCTTTACTGAAGAATCGTTCTTACATGGGCTATATGTTGCAGCTTGGGTTTGCCCAAGCTGCAATCTTTACTAATATAGCTTCAGCCCCTTTTATAATGCAGCAATATTTCGGTTTCCCCCCTGAACAATTCAGCCTCTGTTTCGGAATGAATGCAGTTGCAATTGTTGTGTCAGCATCTGTTGGTGCAAAATTCAAGCAAATAGAGAAAGGAACAATGTGGGGTTGTTATGGATTGTTGTTATTTGCAGTTTCAGAAGCAATTGCTCTAATCTACGGATGTAATTTTTGGATATATGAACTTCTACTTATAGGCATTCTGTTGTCTTTAGGCCTATGTTTCACTTGTTCAACAGCCTTATCTATGGAATTTGGTCGCCAACATTCAGGTAGTGCCTCTGCATTGCTTGGAGCTGTTTCTTTTGCATTAGGCGGTTTAGTTTCACCATTAACAGGAATAGGAAACACTTGTTATTCTACTGGAATTCTATTTGTAATTTGTGCTGTAGGTTCGCTCTTATCACGTAAGTATGCTATAAAGAAAAATAGTATTAGATGTTAAATATTGAAATTAAAAGTAAAATTAAAAAACACACTATCGGCTTCTTACCGAAAACTGACAACGCGTTTATGCAATAGATAACAAAAATCTCAAAAAGATTTGCTTGTCAGCGTGAATGCTGTAATGTTAGGAGTTCATTCTTATATTATGCGAAAAAACAATCTTGCAGGAACGGTATTTTTACAAGGAGAAAAATCCGATGAAGCCATCAACTTCATCGGATTTTTTTTGGTCAGATGTCTGACATATACTGATATTTATGGAACATGCAGCAACGTAAACTCCGCCTTCCTCCGTTTGAGCAGCAGGGTGTGGCGTTTCCCCTTGTAGTTGCAGAAAGCGATATACTCGCGGTAGATGTTCCTGTCGCCAGCTTCCAACTTCCTAACCAGTGTGCTTTTGGGTATGTTGCGGTTTCCCAACAGACGGTACGGACCGACATTGTAGGCAAGTGTGGCAAGGAGCAGGCTGTCCTTTCCGAACTGACGGAACATTGAGCAGAACTTCCGCAAGTCTTTTCGGAGCAACACCTCTGCTTCCCGTTTGGTCATTGTGCGTGCCGACAACTTTTCACCTGGCAGGAGCTTGTGTCCATAACCCACATACGGGTAATGCTTTTCTGAATGCCAGCCCTCAAAATATTTCGTGCAGCGTACCGCCCGCTCAAAAGGCAGAAGGCGGTAGATAGCCGCCTGTCTGTCCGTTCCCTTTGTGCGGTTGATCTGGGCAGGCACAGAACAGACCACCCAAAGCGAACAGAAGAAAACCATGAATATTCTCATCATCTTGACAAGGGCTTATATTTGCCGGCAGAAACAACGGTCTGGATGCCGTCTTCCACATTCCGGTTGTTAAAATCAAATTCCAGCTCAAAGGTGTTTCCGAAATTATCTTCCACCACCACGATAAAATTGTGCGCCTCTTCGCCCGCAGCCGTATAGTATAGGCGGAATTTATCGTTTTCGAGCAGGTAACGGTCATTGGGCAGGAATGCGATGCCGTTATCCATTTTCAGGGAGCCTTCCCCCTCAAACTGGAAATAGCGGATGGTGTAGAGTGTATTCGCAAAATCGCCCGTCTTTTTCAGTTCACAGCGGATTTCCACCGTTTGTCCCTTTGTAACCTTTTTAGGTACGGGCATCGTCTCCACCGTGAAGGGATAGGATTGCTGGATGTCCATGTCATCATCGCACGATACGAATGTGAATGACATGGCGGCGAACAGGCAAAGTGCCAACGTCTTGAAAAATGATGTTCTCTTGTTCTTGTTGTTCGGTATATTCATTGTCATTTGATTTTTAGATGTTTGATATTCTGTTTTTTCGTTGTCCGTTGCAGGTGCTCGTTCAAGTCCTTGCAACCGTCATAGAGAGCGGAGCGGTCTGCGACACGCCCGCCATACCGTTCTTTCAGGGTTTCAAGCGTCCTTCGTCCCGCATCGTCACGGTCAAGGAAACAGCCGATGCGCCCGTAACCGTCCAGATACCTCAGCGCCTTCTTCACGTTGGCGACCGAGTTCAGTACAAGGTGGTCGCACCTTTCGCCTATGCCGAGCGTGACAGCGGAAAGGAAGTCCATAAATCCCTCGTACACGCAGCAGGCGTCAGTGCCGGCGGCTTCCGTCCTTATCAGCGACACATCCTTCGGCGGCACGCAACCCTTGAAATGGCGGCTGCGGATTTCATAACCGCCCGCCACATTGGGGAAACCGACTGCAAAATACCTTTTCCCGTGCACACCATAGTTCAGGCGGCAGCAGTGACGCGATGCGACAGCGTAAGGGATACCCCTCTCTTTCAGATATTCCGTCAGCGGAGAGAGGAGAAGCCGGGCGGCTTCCACTTCCTCAAAGACCGGCTCCGGGGGCTTCGGTTCAAAAGCCGGCAATGCCGTTAGCGGCATATGGGCGGCTTCCGATATGAACCTCGCCTGCACCATGAAATCACCGCTTCGGACAAACTCCCCGGCAAGCGTGAATATGTCGCCGCCCTTGCCCAAGCCGAAGTCGTACCAGAGCTGTTTCGCCACGTTCACACGGAACGAGGCTGTGCGCTCGTTGCGGTACGGCGCACGATACCACAGCTCGTTTCCGCTTCTTCGGACAGGCTCATGCCCCAACCGTGCGAGGAAGTCCGCAAGGGGTATCCGCTTCATGTTTTCAATGTCCGTCCGTTCCATACACGCCTTTCAGTTGATGATGAACTTTATGCCCACACCCCATTGGCAGTGCAGCTTCTTCGTGTCGCCACCCCACAGCAGGCGTTCCCTGAGATTGGCGAGCAGGGCGATACGATCTGCCACATAAAACTCCACATCAAGCGTCAGCGCACTCCCGTAGATGAAAGCGTCCCGGTCGTGCAGTGTGGCTCCGTCATACAGCATCTTCTTCCCCCAATTCACCGACTCATATCCGGCGAGAGCCGAAATACCCCCATAGACAAAAATGATTTTTCGGGCATCCGTCAGCAGTTTGAAGAAGTAGCCGCCCTCTGCCGTGAACTGCGCCACAGGTATGGCGGTGTCCTTGTACGGGGTGTTCTTCAAGAGATATTCGCCGCCGAACACCCACTTGTTTCCTCTTTTCGTATAGGTGGATAAAGCCGCCCCGAAACTGTACCCTCCGTCATTGCCGCCGGGCTTGAAGCCGTCCGTCATGTTCGCCCTGACTTCGATACCCTGCATTTTCGGCAGGCATCGTTGGGCGTGCGCCTGCCCCGTGAAAAGGGCAAGCGACGCGATGATGATTGCGATGTACTTTCTCATGGTCAGCGCACTTGAAGTTCGTCAATCGTGTTGGCACGCACCAGATCCTCGTTCTCAATCACGAAGGACTGGTGGCGACCGCCGTTCTTCTCGCTCAGTTCCACCACGAGGCACTTGTCATCGGGAATGGTGAACTTCGCCATTGTGAAGACCGTACGCTCGCTTTTTTTGCCCGGCACACAGGTGGCGTAGTTCTGCGCACGGAGCGGCAGGATTATCTGCTCCTGCACGGCGGTACGCTTCGCCACCTTCTTGTCCACGATTTTCCACGTGATGTAGTCCACATCGAAAGGCACGTTGCTTTGGTTTTTGATTTCCGTGTGGAAATAGAGAAGACCGTTGTGCGTGTAGATGCCTTTCAGCAGGTACTGGATGCCGAAACGCTTGCTGCCGATGTGCTTCACCTCACGCTTGTTCTGCTTGTGTATGGACTTCATGATAAGGCGCACCAGCATCGGGCTTTCGCTGCCCAGCTCCTTCAGGTAGATTTCCTGCGCGTTGTTCGGACGGTTCACCGATTCCCCGTCGTGGATGAAGTCGCACATCTCCACGTTGAGCAGCAGCGGTTCGGCGGCGTACTTCACGTTGAACGTGTAGAAACTTCCGTCCTCCGTGATTACTGACATGTTGGTCTCGTTCGGGAAGTTTCTCACGGTAGCCTTCACACGGATCACGTTCTCCGCTCCGTCCGCTTTTCCGGCTATCAGGTCGGGCGAGCCCAAATCCACATAGCGCACCTCTGCCGGAAAGATGATATGCACGGTCTTGTCGTAGGTCACTTCCAGACCGTGAGGGGGTATCATGCGGTCAAAAGTCAGTTTCTTCGTCAGACCGTGATACAGGTCGCCGTCCGCCTCCTTCTGCGGATAGACCTCCTTGGTCAATACCGGCTGTGCGTCCGTCTGTTGCTTACTTCCGTTGTTCTCTTCAGCAACGGTTGCATTTTCCTGCGCATGGGCAGTTACGATGCCCATAGCGAGGGCAAACATCATGATTGTTTTTCTCATATTACTTTGGATTTAGTGGTAAATAAAATAGGATTTATTGTTGTTTTTTAATTCGTTTCCTGATAGAGCATGACCCTGTACCCGGATTTCAGATGCACTTTCACGGTACGCATCTTCTTGGATATGTATTGGCTTGTGCCCTGTATCAGCCCCTTGCCCAAATCAGAGGCAAGCTGCGCCCCGGCATTGGTGGAGATGTTGATGCTGCTGCCGAGCGAACTGCCCATATTGGCGGCGACCTCTTTGACAGCGTTCAGTTCCAGCGAGTTCGGGATGAAGATGCCGGGCTGTCCGTCCGTGTCATAGACTGCCAGCTCTATCGGGATGATGCTGCCGTCATGTTCCAGCGAACTGATTCCGATTTCGAGCCGTTCCCCCTGTATCTTGGCAGTGCCGACCACCACCGCATTACGGGGAATGATTTTATCCGCTATCGCCATCGGCTCCAGCAGCCGCAATCTGACAGCCTGCCCGTCCGTCACGCTCTGCGCCCCATAGACGCAAGCCGACAAGGTGTTCTTGTCCGATATGGCTGTTCCGCCCACCGCTGTATTAAAGCCCCGGTTACGCTCCTGCGGGCAGGTAGCGGCAACCTCCGCATTGCCCGCAGGCTGTGCGAGCGAGGATACCACCTGACGTTCCACCTGCCTGACGGGTTCCGCCTTGTTCTTCCCTGCTTTCTGAACGGAAGAGGGCTTTGCCGTCTGTGTGCCGTTTTGTCCGCCCATGTATTTCGCTGCCAGTTCATAGGACTTCTCCATCAGTGCCACCTGCTCGTCCATTGTGGAAGCTTTTTCCTTTTCACTTTCCAGTTCCGACTCCAGCAGGGATATACGCTCCATCAGTTTCTCCATCTCCGCATCGTTCCGTGCGGGTTCTTCATAGAAGTTGCCGAGTGTGGCATTCAGGTTGCGGTAGGCGGCTGCGGAAGACCGGATGGTCTGTGTGGCAGACCCGTCTTCCTTTCCTTCGGGAGTGGAGAGGTCGAAGCCGCCGCCATTCCCTGTATCTCCCGTTTCACGGTCGAACATGTCGCCCAGCTGCCGCACGGCATGGTCCCTTTCCTCCAGCCGTTCCTCCATCGCCGCCTGCTCGTAGGCTTTCAGTTTGTCGCCGATTATCTGGCGGTCTGCCTTGTCCGCATCCGGCATCTCGGTGTTGTAACCTACCGTTCCCGGTTTCTGCTCCGTTTCGGAGGACGGGGCGAATATCAGCCACATCACCCCGATGAACACCAGCACCATGACGGGCAGCACGATCATTTTCTGACGTTGCAGCCTCTGTGCTTCGGTCAGCGGTTTACGCTCCTTTTTCGGTTTTCCCTTGTTATCGGGCATAGCCGTGTTTCCGGTATTGCCCTCAATCCTTGTTTCGTTCTTTGTCTGTTCCATACATATTATAACAAGGTGTAAAACTATTGTTCTTGTCAGGCTTCACGGACAGCTCCACCTGCCCGGCATGGTCTATCCTCATCCGTCCGCCGTCATTCCTGCCGATGTCATGGACGGCTTTGCCGAAGGTGTGGAGGGCAAGCGTGGCGAAAATGGCAAACATGACCAGCACGATGCGTCTGCGTGTCTTCGGTGGCAAGCCGTCCAGATAGCCTTTGAGCCTTGCCACCCACATTTTCTTCTTGTTGTGGAGTTTCCGGTATGCGCCCCACTGTGATTTTCCGGTTCCTTTCATGTCTTATTACCTTTTGATGGTTTGTAAATCCTTGTTTTCGATAATGGTGAACCCCTCGATGGTGAACCCATTCGGATTGTCGTCCGAACGGGACGAGTTGAGCAGCCGGCACGTGGTCACGAGGCTGCGCTCGGTGACGTTGCTCTGCCGGATGATCTTCTGCGTGGCATAGGTCACGGCACGGTAGGGATAGCTGTCGAAGTCGCACACCACGCTGTCCACCTTCAGCACCTGGTTGATGTTCCCGGCGATGATGCGGTTGTAGTACCCCTTCTCGGCAAAGTCCGAATAGTAGTGGTACACGCTCTTGTCCGCCAGCAGCAGGGCACGTTTCACGTTGTGCTCAATCGCGCTCTTTTCCGGCGAGAGCGTGAAGAAAAGCTCGTGGAAGCGGCGCACGTGTTCCCGTGCTTCTGCCGGACGGTTCTGCGAAAGGTCCTGCGAGAGTGCCAGCATCAGCGACTTGCCGTTGTCCAGTACATAGATTTTTTCCCTCTGCCGCTCCGCAAAGCGGTAGGAACTCCACACGCTCCAGACCGTTATCACGGTACAAAGGGCGAGGAAGACGATACCGAACAGGCGTATCTGCCTGAACGATGTTTCGATGTTCTTGAGTGACTTGAATTCCATTTCTGTCTGATTTTATAGGTTATTTCCGTTTGAGAAGGCGTCCGGCGGTATGGTTCCATGCCGCCTTGCCCATATTTACCCCGGCACGTCCGACACGCCCGGCTGCGTTTCCTGCCGCAGCACCGGCGACACCCCCTGCAAGGGCCGCTCCGCGTCCGGCAAGCTGCGTCACACCGCGCCCGTAACTGCCCATGCCACCGGCTTGGATGATCCAGCCCGCAACAGTGGGTATCGTGAAGTAGCCGATGATGCCGATAATCATGAAGACGATATAGACCCCGTCGCTCGAATCCAGCGAGAAGTTCGGGTCAGCCTGCATACGCTCGATGTCGCTTTGCAGCATCAGCACCTGTATCTTCGCCAGTATGGTGCTGAATATGTCCGACACCGGAAGCCACAGATAGACCTGTATATAGCGGCAGAACCATTGCGTGAGCGTACTCTGGAAGCCGTCCCACACGGATATGGCGAAGGCTATCGGGCCGAGTATCGCCAGCACCACGAGGAAGAACGTGCGGATGGTGTCTATCACGAGGGCGGCGGCTTGGAACATCAGTTCCAGTATCTCCCGGAAGAAGTCACGGATGTTCTTCTTCATGTTGTACATCCCCCGGTCTATATACATTCCCGCCATCGTCACCATGTCGGAGGGAGACCAGCCCAGTTCCTCCAGTTGCTTGTCAAACTCCTCGTTGGACACAAGGTAGGCGGTTTCCGGATTGCGCACTTTTGCCTCGTATTCCAGCTTGTCTTTCTGCCTGCGGTATTCGTTCATGTCCAGCGTCTGTGTTTCAAGCAGTTTCGCTGTGCCTTGCACGACGGGCGACAGAATGCTGTTCACCGTACCGAGTACCACTTTCGGAAAGAACATGATGCACAGACCGACGGCGAACGGGCGGAGCATGGGGAACACGTCTATCGCTTCGGCTCTCGCCAGCGACTGCCATACCCGGCAGGCAACGTAGAACAATGCGCCCAGTCCGGCGATGCCTCTCGCCACGTCCGCCATGTCCCCGCACAGCGGCATCATCTGCTCGTAAAGCGAGCGCAAAATCTGATGAAGGTTGTCAAATTCCATAGGCTACCAGTATCTTTCGTCCATGTTCCCGTACAGTCCCATGATGCGGTCGAGGTCATTCTTCTTCTTCGCACGCAGGTAACTCACGCTGATGTTCTTGTTGGTATAGTAACCCACAAGGTTACGGTAACGCTTCATCTTGGAATAGCACCGCTCCACCACGTCCATGCGGTCCTTGTCGGTCATGGAGAGCGTGGTGATGTTCACCACGTTCTTTAAATCTGTCAGCACGTCGTTGCTCTCTTCCAACAGCTTCGTGTAGCCGAAGGCGATTGCCGACAGCTCTTCGGGGGTGAAGTTCCCGTCATGGAGCATCTTCTGGAAGTTGTTCACGTAGATGTCCGTGATGTCGCCCACCATCAGGATGGTCTGCTGTACCTTGCGGGCATCCTTGACGAGGTTGTTCACCGATTTGAGCGCATCGTAATATTTCTTGCCCTGCTGGTAGATTTTCACCGTTTCCTGAAAGTTGTTCACCATGTTGGTGGCGGTCTTCGAGGTGTGGACGATGTTCTTCGAGGCGTTGATGATGCCCTGCGCCAGATTGCCGGGGTCGCTCACCACCCATTGGGCGGAAGCCCTGCCTGCGAAAAGCAGGCACAGGCATACGGCGATTGCCATTCTTGTTTTCATACTCATATTCTTTGGATTTAGCGGTTGTACATTCTTATTCTTCTGCCGGGTTCTCCGGTTCGTGGCTTGCACGCACATAGTCCCCGTTCGGAGAGAAGGTCAGTACGTCGGTAGCCTCGTTATAGGACACGTCGATGCGGAATCCCGTGTTCATGAACAGGTTGCCGTTCTCCTCCTGCAGGAGGTAGGTTTCCGGTTTCAGCCTGCGGCGGATGCCGCTCCGCTTGAACACCGTCACCTTGTAGGCTTCGCCCTCCTTGTAGATGAGCACGTCGGGCTTTCCCTCCATGCTTGTCCAGTTTCCGCACAGTTGGTCGCGGCGGTTATCCGCCATATCGCAAGATTGCAGCATCACGACTGCCAATCCTATTAAACACTCGCTGATTTTCAGCATCTTCATTCTTGAAATACTCATACGCTTTTCTTTTTTCGTTGATAAATCTGTTTTATTGATTGCTTATTGTCTGTTTCTCCGCCTTTCGGCAAGCTGCCGGATGGCGGCTTCGATGTCGCCGCCCAGCTGCTCCGCCAGACGGTACACCTCCACCTTCTCCGTTTCCTCGGTGGTGTATGCCAGATACTCTTCCGCGCTCACCTCGGTGGCATAGACTGCCGACTGCGTGCCGCCCAAGCCTATCCATACTTCCTTGTAGAGCCGTGAAGGGTTGTTCGCCATGTTGATGGAGAGTATCTGCGACTTCTCCTTTTCCGTCAGTCCGAGCAATGCCTGAATCTGGTCGAACTTGTTCATGTACTTTCTTTGGTCGAGAAGTATCTTGCAGTCCGAGTTGTTGATGATGCTCTCTTTGACAACGGGGGAGGAAATGATGTCGTCCACCTCCTGCGTCACCACGATTGCCTCACCGTAATATTTTCTGACCGTCTTGTACATATAGCGCAAATATTCAGCCATGTTCGCCGAAGAAAGAGCCTTCCAAGCCTCTTCCACTATCAGTTGTTTCCGCACCCCTTTCAGCCGTCGCATCTTGTTGATGAAAGCCTCCATGATGATGATGGTAACTACCGGGAACAGTTCACGGTTTTCCTTTATACTGTCAATCTCGAAGACGATGAACCGCTTGCCCAGCAGGTCGATGTTCTCCGTGGAGTTGAGCAGGAAGTCGTATCGTCCGCCCCGGTAATACTGCCGCATGGTGGTCAGCATGTTGTCGATGTTGAAGTCCTCCTTCTCCACCTTTATCTCACGCTCCGCCAGTTCCCTGCGGTAGTCGTCACGCATGTACTCGTAGAAGGTGTTGAATGAGGGCACGATGCTCCTGTCCGCCTTGATACGTTCGATGTAGGCGTTCACCGCACTGCCCAGTTCACCGCTCTCCGTTTTCGTCACCTTGTCGTCCTCCGACTTCCAGAGCGTCAGCAGCAGCGTCTTGATGCTGTCTTTCTTCTCCACGTCGAACACGCAGTCATCAGTGTAGAACGGATTGAAGCTGATGGGCTTCTCCTCCGTGTAGGTGAAATACACGCCGTCAGCGCCGCCCGTCTTGCGCCGTATCATCTCGCACAGTCCCTGATAGGAGTTTCCCGTGTCCACCAGTACCACGTGCGTGCCCTGCTCCCAATACTGCCTCACGAGGTGGTTCATGAAGAAGGACTTGCCGCTTCCGCTGGGACCCAGCACGAATTTGTTTCTGTTGGTCGTGATGCCTTTTTTCATCGGCAGGTCGGAAATATCGAGGTGCAGCGGTTTTCCCGTGAGCCTGTCCACCATCTTGATGCCGAAGGGCGAGGGCGAGCTGCGGTAGTTCGTTTCCTCCGTGAAGAGGCACACCGCCTGCTCGATGAAGGTGTGGAAACTCTCCTCCGCAGGGAAGTCCGCCGCATTGCCGGGCATGGCCGCCCAGTAGAGTGTCGGGCAGTCGATGGTGTTATGGCGCGGCACGCACTCCATGCTTGCCAGCAGGCTTCCCACATCGTTCCTGATATGCTTCAGCTCCTCCGCGTCGTCGCTCCACGCCATGACGTTGAAGTGCGCCCGTACAGAGGTCAGACCGTAGGAATGGGCTTCGTTCAGGTACTGGTCTATCCACTCGCGGTTGATGCTGTTGCTCCTTGAATAGCGGGAGAGCGACTGCATGTTGCGGGCGGACTTCTCGAACCTCTGCAGGTTCTCCTCGCTGTTGTCGATAATCACATACTGGTTGTAAATGTGGTTGCACGGCAGCAGCAGCCCCACGGGGGAGGCGAAGGAGAGGCGGCAGTCCGAGCGGTCGGTGGACAGCCGCTCGTAACGGGTGTCTGTCGCCACCGTGCCGGGCAGGTCTTCCGCGTCGGAAAGGGTGTGCAGGCACAGCCGGTTGTCGCCGATGCGCATCTCCCTTGCGGAAAGCTCGATGTCCTGCAACGTGGCGTTATCTTCGGGCAGGAACGAGAAGTACCGCTCCAGCAGCCCGGCTTTGCCGTCCGTCCCCACTATCTCGTCGGTGGAGAGGCGGCGCAGCCTGACAAAACCGCTGTCGTTCATGATGCGCTCGAACTGTTCCGTCGCCTCCATGAACTTCGCGGCGGTTTCCCTGTCCAGCTCCTTCGGGATGATATGCCCCCGGCACAGTGTGCTGAAATTGCTCTGCATACGGTTGCGCTCCCTTGTCGTCTTGGTCAGGTAGAGGTAGCACGTGTGCTTCAGGTACGGACGCTCGTTGAAGTGACGCTCGAAGCTCCGCGAGAGGAAGCTCATGTCGTTCTTCTCCAGTTCCGGCTTATACCGTTCCTTGATGAACCAGTCCTGCTTGTGGACGACGGAGAAATCCGGCAAGACCTTGATCGCCTTGCACCAGCAGCCGTGTATCGCCTCGTACTCCGCGCTTGTCACGGTATAAAGCTCCGGCAGTTCCACCTCGAAAGCCACCGTGATGTCGGCATCCTTGGAGATGATGCAGCCGTGTTCCACTGCCAGCAGCGGGAACCTGTTTTCCAATGTAGTCATTTTCGATGTATTTCTCATGCAGTTTCTTCCTTTCGTTTACGTGTGAATAATCGGGTGATCCGCCGCCGGTTGATAAGGTATCGGGGATGGCTCCGTGCCGCTCCCAACTTCATCAGCCCGTGTTCGCCGTACCGGGCATTCAGTGCGAAGGTCTGCCATACGAGGATGGAGGACGATACCGCACCGAAGCCGATACATATCCACTGGCCGATGCCGACCATGTAGAGGATGACGAACAGGACGAAGAGAGCCAGCAGTCCTCCGCAGAAGATGAAGAGGTACTGGGCTTTCAGTCCCTTGAGCTCGACCGGACGGCCGATACCCTTGTTTATCGGGTATTCAGCCATACATTATCATATTAAAGGAAGAATGAGCGCAGGATGGTGGCGGCTACAATCAGGAAGATGCACGCACCGAACCAGCTTGCGGCGGTCTTGGAGGTGTCGGGGTCTCCTGACGAGAATTTTGAATAGACTTTCACGCCCCCGATAAGACCGATCACCGCGCCGATGGCGTAGATGAGTTTCGTGGCGGGTTCAAAATACGAACTCACCATCGAGGTGGCTTCCGTGATGCCTGCAAGACCGTTTCCCTGAGCGGAAGCGGTAGCGGTGGCGGCGATCATAAGTGCCGCAGAGATGATAAACTTTTGTCTGATGTTCTTGTTCATAAACTGTTCTTGTTTTGTGCCGTCGAAAGGGTGGATGGTCCTTTTTCGGGCGGTTGATACTTGATTACTTTACTTTGGTTTAGTGGTAGCCCGTTTGTTTCTACGGACTTGGGTGTGTCCGTTGCGGATTGGCTGTACCTTGTACTGCCGTGCGCATGGTGTGATACAGTCTTACGTTTTCATTTCCATTCTTTTTAGTCGTTATACATAGTTTCGGAAATCGAACTCCTCGATATTGTCGGGAATCACGAACACCTTTTCCTTTTGGCGTGTCACTGTCATGTTCACCGTGTCCACGAAAACAGACATCGCCTTTGCAAGCCTCTCGCTCATCGCTTCATCGGTCAGGCGTTCCGTTATCCTTGTGAAAAGCTCTGTTCCGTCCAGTTCCGTCATGACCTTCCCGGCGTGTCGCATTTCCTCATCGGATGGTGAATCTTTCCGTATGGCGCGTACTGCTATGTCAATATCCTCGAAACTGCTTCCCGAAGCCTGCTTTTTGTCCGGTTCTTCGTCCTCCGGATCATCCTCTCCGTACTCCAGTTCCGAAGGTGAAATGCTCATGAAGGTCTCATCGAGCTTGTCTTCGGGTATTTGTCGCGGACGGGAAGCGGTTTCCGTGTTTCCGTCGTCAAAAGTAGCCTCTTCCTCCGACAGCTCAATGCCTTTTTCTGAAGTGGCAGCTTCCTGCGTCGGTATGGCAGTCTTTGTCCGGGTTGGAGCCATCTTGAAACGGCTCTTGCCGATGATGTCCGAGGTATCTGTGGGAGGCGTTTCCTTATCCTTTCCCTGCTCTGCCACCGTACTGTCCAATGACCGCCACAGACCGGCAATGTGTCTGAAGAAACGGATAAGTTTCGTTTCCATGATGCGGTCGTAGAGCAACAGGGACAGAAACCACACGTTGCAGGCAACCGATACGATTAAAAACACCTTTGTCATAGTTTCACTTTTTTGGCGTTTTCAATCTGCTCCGTGTACTGTGTCCCGTATTGTCGGAAATGGTCTCGGAGGATGTTGTCCACGAACTTGCCGATGCTTAAGCCGTTTCCCATTCGACTGGCAACGATGGCGACTTTCTCATGGATCTCGCGGCTGATGTATATACATTGCCGCGTTTTGATTTCCGATGCTTGCAGGAAAGTCGAGAGCGGTTTGTCTCTGCTTTTATCCTTGCGGAAGTCACCGCCGGTATTTTCCTGATTGTAGTCGGTTGTACACTTTGCTGCACGGGCAGCGGTTCTCTCTCTCTTTTCTGTTTGCAGGCAGTCTGCCTGACGGTCCTTCTTTGTTCTTTTCATACTTTTTTTGTTGTTTATTGGGTGTTTATAGGTTATAGGATTCCATATGCCGTTTGAACGATTCGGCTATCTCGTCTTGGAACAGCGTGAAATGGTGTGTCAGCACGTTGTCAAGAAAAGCCGCGATAGTCACCTCGTTGCCTCCGATTACATGAAGCATTTTCTGTATGCGGTCGTGGTATTCCTTGCGGATATATACTTGCTTGCCGAGCCTTGCCGTTACATTGGACCCGCACATGAATACCGTATCATAATCCGGTTTTTCCAGCTTGCCGTTCCTGCGCCTGCGTTCCGGTTCCTCTTTGTAGTGCGGGACAGGCAAGGAAACGGCTGCTTCTTGTGTCGCTTCTTTCGGAGGTGGAGAAGGTGCGTTTCCACCCGCACTTCTCGCTTCCGGTGGAATGCTTGTATCATCCAGCCGGAACGAGTTGATTACGGCTTCGCTGTCGATGTCCTCGATTCTTGTTTTCTTTGCCATGATATTCAGCTTTTAATGATACCGAGAATCTCATCCGCAAGTTTGTCAAGGTTACTGCCGCGTATCAGCGTCTTGTCCGCAGGGAAGGCTGTGGATCGGAATACCGCCTTGCGTTCTGCCGCCGTTTCCTTGCGAAAACGCTTGCTATCAGGCAGGTATGTTTCCAAAATAGGCAGGGCGAACTCGGCACAGACCTTGTCGTATGCCTTATACAGTTCTGTCTTTTCGCGTCCGTCCACCATGTTCCACACGAGATAAATCCCTTTGATGCCGGACTTGCCCGTACTTATCATCTGTTCGTTGATGACAGTGGCGAACTTGATGGAACTCTCCATCACCACACGGTCGGCGATGATGGGCGTGAAGATATAGTCCATTTTGGAAATGGTCTGTACCACGTCGGCGTTGTTGATGGTTCCCGGCAGGTCGAAGAACACGAAATCGAGGTCGGGCTGCGCTTCTACCAGATTTTCGGCGGTGCTTATCGCGTCTTCCGCACGGCTGCATCTGATTGGGTACGGATTTTTCTTCAGCCGCTTGAGCTGCTCATACGCCAGCACCTTGTAATGCTCATCCTCCATGACGGCTTTCATGTCACGCTTGCGCATATCATGGATGCTGTACTGCGGAAAATCGCAGTCCACTACGGCTACGTTATAGCCTTTCACATAGTGCAGGTAGCTTGCCACAAGCACTGTCAGGGTTGTCTTACCCGCTCCACCTTTCTGCGTGGAGATTGCCACATAAGTTGCTTCTTTCATTTGTCTGATAATTTATTTGGTTATACATCTGTCCGGTAGCGGTAGCGTATTGCCATTCATACATACGCACGCACTTCCATTTATTTATTCACTCTTTAATCCGGCTGTGCCTGCGGGCATTCATCGGTCTGTCCAATCACCCACGCCTTTATCCGTCCGCATGGACGTGTGCTTGGAAAACCGGCTGAATATGTACACCCGTTTTCATCCGTTTGGATTGATGTCCGAACATCTGGCGGAAGGAGTGTATTTTCAGTCCCACATCCGAATCACGCTGCAAATAAACAATGAATTTTCAGTACTTGTATCACTTCTCCGGCAAGTGGCAGCATGTTGCGCCGATTGGCACCATTCGGCACACTTACGCCTCTGTCAGACACGGATTTATCACCCTAACTTTGCACCCGAACGGCAGGGTACGCAGCCGGTGGCGCAGCCCGGAGTTTGAAAGGCATTCCCCCAATCCGTCCGAAGGCGGATTTTTATGTTCACCTGAACATAGCAAGGTATGTTTTCAGCCGCTCAAAACATTTTGAGCATCCCGGAAAACGCCTTGCCCTTGCAGGGGGCGGGCTTCCCCTCCGAAGTCGGGAAGCCTTTCAAACCTGCGGTATCTGTGCCCCGAAGCAGCGGCTTATGCCGTCAAACCGCTAAATCCAATTTTATATGAGTGAAAAAAAAAGTAAGGCTGGGAGAAATCCCAAAATTGATCCGGCGGTGTTCCGCTACACCGTCCGTTTCAACGAGGAGGAACACAACCGTTTCCTCTCCATGTTCGAGAAATCGGGTGTTTACGCCAAGTCGGTTTTCATCAAGGCGCACTTCTTCGGGCAGCCTTTCAAGGTGCTGAAAGTGGACAAGACGCTGGTGGACTACTACACCAAGCTGTCTGATTTTCATGCGCAGTTCCGCGCTGTCGGCACGAACTACAACCAAGTCGTGAAGGAATTGCGTTGCCATTTCTCCGAGAAAAAGGCGATGGCGTTGCTCTACAAGCTGGAGCAGCAGACCGTAGAACTCGTGAAACTGAGCCGTCGGATTGTGGAACTTTCAAGGGAGATGCAGGCGAAATGGTCGCAAAAATCAGTGTAGGAAATTCGTTGTACGGCGCACTCGCCTACAACGGGGAGAAGATTAACGAGGCGAAAGGGCGGCTGCTCACCGCCAACCGCATCTACAATGACGGTTCGGGAACGGTGGACATCCATAGGGCTATGGAGGATTTTCTATCCTTCATGCCCGCGCAGTCGAGGGTGGAGAAACCAGTGGTGCATATATCTCTCAACCCGCACCCGGAGGATGTGCTGACCGATACGGAGCTTCAGGACATCGCACGCGAGTATCTGGAAAAGATGGGCTACGGCAACCAGCCGTATCTTGTGTTCAAACACGAGGACATCGACCGCCACCACCTGCATATCGTGACGGTCAGGGTGGACGAAAACGGCAGGAGCATCGACACCCGAAACAATTTCTACCGCAGCAAGCAGATTACACGTGAACTGGAACAGAAGTACGGGCTTCACGATGCGGAACGCTGGAATCGCCGTCTTGATACACCGCTGCACAAGGTGGACGCTTCGGCAGGCGATGTGAAGAAGCAGGTAGGGAACACGGTCAAGGCGTTGAACGCGCAGTACCGTTTCCAGTCGATGGGTGAATACCGTGCCCTCCTGTCCTTGTATAATGTGACGGTGGAGGAAGTGCAGGGCAATGTGCGCGGAAGGGAGTATCATGGGCTGGTTTATTCTGCCACAGACGATGCCGGCGACAAGGTGGGCAACCCTTTCAAGTCCTCGCTCTTCGGAAAGGCTGTCGGCTATGAAGCCGTAGAGAGGAAGTTTGCCCGTTCCAAACAGGAGATTAAAGACAGGAAACTCGCCGAAATGACGAAACGCACCGTCCTTTCCGTTCTCGCCGATACGTATGACAAGGAAACATTCGTTTCCCGGCTCAAGGAGAAAGGGATTGATACGGTGTTGCGCCATACGGAGGGAGGGCGCATCTATGGGGTCACTTTCATTGACCACCGCACGGGATGCGTGCTGAACGGCTCACGCATGGGCAAGGAACTTTCCGCCAATGCCTTGCAGGAACACTTCTCGCTGCCTTATGCCGGACAGCCGCCGCTCACGCTTTCCATTCCGGTGGAAAACGGGGAAGATATGTGCGGACCGGTCGTTTCCGGGCATGATGACACGGATGGCGGTATGGGCTTGCTCTCTCCCGAAGGTCCGGCGGTGGATGCCGAGGAGGAAGCCTTCATCCGGGCGATGCGGCGCAAAAAGAAAAAGAAGAAGCGCAAGGGCTTGGGAATGTAACAGAAGTATCAACAATTAAAAATTTTCAACGTATGTCACAACAAGAAGACGATTTGAGGGCACTGGCGAAAATCATGGATTTCCTGCGTGCCGTGAGTATTATTTTAGTGGTCATGAACGTGTATTGGTTCTGCTATGAAGCCATAAGTCTGTGGGGATTGGACATCGGCGTGGTGGACAAAATCCTGATGAACTTCAACCGCACGGCGGGGTTGTTCCAATCAGTCCTTTACACGAAGCTGTTCGCCCTGCTTCTGCTTGCCCTGTCCTGCATGGGCACGAAGGGGGTCAAGGGAGAGAAAATCACTTGGCAAAAGATATGGGCGGTGCTTGCCGCCGGGTTCGTACTCTTTTTCCTGAACTGGTGGATACTGGCTTTGCCGCTCCCGGTGGAAGCGGTCGCAGCTCTGTATATCCTTACTATCGGCACAGGCTATGTCTGCCTGATGATGGGCGGTCTGTGGATGAGCCGCCTGCTGAAACACAACCTGATGGATGACATGTTCAATAACGAGAACGAGAGCTTCATACAGGAAACACGGTTTATCGGAAGCGAGTATTCAGTCAATCTGCCCACTCGCTTCTACTACAAGAAGCGTTGGAACAACGGCTGGATAAACGTGGTGAACCCGTTCCGTGCCTCCATCGTATTGGGCACGCCGGGCAGCGGAAAATCCTATGCGGTGGTAAACTCTTTCATCAAGCAGCAGATTGAGAAGGGCTTCTCGATGTATGTCTATGATTTCAAATTCAGTGACTTATCGACCATTGCCTACAACCATCTGCTCAACCACCCGGAGGGATACAAGGTGAAGCCGAAGTTCTATGTGATAAACTTCGACGACCCGCGACGCAGCCACCGCTGCAATCCCATACACCCGGATTTCATGGAGGATATTACGGACGCTTACGAGAGTGCGTACACCATCATGCTCAACCTCAATAAGAGTTGGGTGCAAAAGCAGGGCGACTTCTTTGTGGAATCACCTATCATTCTGTTTGCCAGTATTATATGGTATTTGAAAATCTATCAGAACGGCAAATACTGTACGTTCCCTCATGCCATTGAGTTCCTGAACCGCCGTTATGAGGATATTTTTCCGATATTGACCTCTTACCCGGAACTGGAAAACTACCTCTCACCGTTTATGGATGCGTGGCTCGGTGGAGCGGCTGAGCAGTTGATGGGGCAGATCGCTTCGGCGAAAATTCCGCTGTCGAGGATGATTTCCCCGCAGCTCTATTGGGTGATGTCGGACAGCGAGTTTACGCTGGACATCAACAATCCTAAAGAACCGAAAATACTCTGTGTCGGCAACAATCCCGACCGTCAGAACATTTACGGGGCGGCTCTCGGTCTGTATAACTCCCGCATCGTGAAGCTCATCAACAAGAAGGGAATGTTGAAGTCGTCGGTCATCATTGACGAGCTGCCCACGATATACTTCAAGGGGCTGGACAACCTTATCGCCACCGCACGAAGCAACAAGGTTGCCGTGTGCTTAGGCTTTCAGGACTTCTCGCAGTTGAAGCGTGACTACGGCGACAAGGAGGCCGCCGTGGTGATGAATACCGTCGGTAACATCTTCTCCGGGCAGGTGGTGGGTGACACGGCCAAGACGCTTTCGGAACGCTTCGGAAAGGTGTTGCAGAAACGGCAGTCCATTTCCATCAACCGGCAGGATGTTTCCACTTCCATTAACACGCAGATGGACGCGCTTATCCCGCCGAGCAAGATTTCCGGCTTGACGCAGGGAATGTTTGTCGGTTCGGTGTCCGACAACTTCAACGAACGCATTGAGCAGAAGATTTTCCATTGCGAGATTGTCGTGGATGCCGAGAAGGTGAAGCGTGAGGAGAAAGCCTACAAGCCGATACCCGTCATTACCGACTTTACGGATGAGGACGGCAATGACTGCATGAAGGAAACGGTGCAGGCGAATTACAGGCGCATCAAGGAGGAAGTGAAACAAATCGTGAAAGACGAGCTGGAACGAATCGCGGGTGACGAGAACCTGAAACATCTGTTGCAGCAGAAATAACCGACTGCCATAAAACAAAGGGCGGAACAAGGTAATCAAACTTGCACCGCCCTTTGTTTTAATCCTGATTTTCAGAAAATTCCTCTTTGAGCAATTTTTTTATGGTCGTTATCGTATGGGTCTGAAAGTAGTTTTTCAGCTCGGCATCATCTTTCAGAAGTATGCCGCATTCTTCATCATAAGTTCCTATGATGTACTTTTTTAGTTCGGAGAAACTGTCCGCAAACGGTATCTGTCTGTTTTCCTGCCAGTATTCGGTTGTGACTTCGGTGATAAACGCTTTCAACACGGCTTTTTCTTCTTTGCCCAGTTTTTTGAAACGTATAGTTTCACGGTTCACGGGTAACGGCTCCGGAAAAATATCCTCCGGATTCTTGCCGCTACGCATGGCTGACATACAACTCTTGCAGATATGTCGGGCGTGTCCCTTTCCGCTGAATTTCTCGTTCGCCTTGTAGTCGCCACAGATACGGCAATAGTGTCCCTGCTGTTTTTTCTTCTTCTTCGCCATATGATTCTATTCTGACATCTTTTTCCAGATCGGTTCCTCTTCCCAACGGTTGAAGAAACCTATTTTGTAGATGGGCACATCCGCATATTCCTTAAACAATGCCAGTAACTTCTCCTTGAACGTGTGTCCCTCGTCTATGGCATTGCAGAGGTATAGCATGGCTGTAATCACATAGAACGGTTTTTTCTGCTGTACCTCGGTCAACGGGCGGGAAAGCCATGCCATTCGCGGATTGCGGATTTCACAAGGGCGTTTGACCATATTCCGGCTCCATACTCTGGAATGGTGCGCGATGATGTTGCGCATGTATGAAATGGCTTCCAGCCATCCCGACAGTTCACTGTGTAAATTTAACCCCATATCATTGGCTATTGCCGATTTTTCGGGCAACTGGTGGTTGAGGTTCTTGTATATCTTGGAAAGTGTGCCGAATGTGGCCACCTCAAATATAATCCACGCATCCGGGTATTCGTCAAGTATCCTTTCTCCGTCTGTATTCGTAATGAAATGCTTGCGCTTGTAGTCCTTCACGAATATCTCGTTGCTCCGCAAGAACTCTTCCATCAGTTCTTTGAGGTGCTGGGCATGGAAAGCGGCATCCGCAAACAGTTCCGGGTCACGATACCAAAGTCCTCCGTAAGACTGTGACAGATGATAAATCATCTTTGTACGCAGGGTGATCTCTATTGTTTCGATGGCATCGAATAAGATAAGGCGCAGTTCTTTATCAAAATAATAGCGTGTGACGACATCTTGCAGATCGGAATCAGGCTGGAACAGATGACGGGTCTTGTCATACTGCATATCCCACCAATAGCCTTTCAGACGATAGTAGCTGATATGGGCCAGATGCCGGGCGGCAAAAATTTCATCCCCGACAATCATCCCCCTTTGTTTGAGCAGTTCTATTTGTTCTTCAATGGAACGTGATTTCTTGTTTGCCATACCGTTATAAAAAAGAATGACCCGCCGGCAGATCTTACGGTATGCCAAACGGGTACTGTTATCGTTGAACACGGTCTGAGCCGCATATCTTCTCAATTCATTTGCAAAGGTAAGCCTTTTTTGCGTAACGCACAAGAAATAAGTTGCTTTTTATTCAAGATAATGGACGCAAATTCTTCAAGAACAGCTATCTTCTTTTCAATTCAGCTTCCTCATCCCTTCTTATCCGCTCGTTCAGCTTCTCCTGCATTTGTTCGAGAAAATGCGTGTGGCTGATTGTTTTCCTGCGTTTGATGTCGATGTAGAAGCGGTAGCAGTCTTTGGCTTCGACACCGAAAATCCGGTACAGCAGCGGGGCAAGCTGTTTGAGCGGCATCTCACCGTTGTTGATGCAGCCCATCTCATAGATGCCGTAGATAAGTTCCACAAGGTCGATGGCGTTGCCCGTCCATTGAAGCGGCGGAGCGGGATTCTCGGATGGCGTTTCGGCTGAAGAAGGGAGATTGGATAGTGGCGGCACTTGGGGAGTGGTAAGGAACTTCTGCATCTTCCTCACGAAAGAGAGTGCCTTTCCGATATAGGCGGCGGCTTCCTTACGTTCTTCGGATAACAGACGCACGGGGTGGTGTTGCAACTCGATTTCAATATAAGCCAGTGCGATGGCGGTATGGCTCGCATGAATGCTGCCGCACAGTTCGATTACTTGGTTGGCAAAAGCCATATATGCCGTTTCCATGTTGCAGTCTCCGGCTTCATTGATGCGGCGGAAGAACTCGGTATCCGCCAGTAAGAAATAGTTCATATCCTGTCAATTTTGAAATTCAACACTTTGCTGTTAGGGTGCGCACATGAATATGAACGGCAAAAAGTGCGTCAAAACAGACAGATTTTCCGGTGATATACTTATAATGCTGGCTATCAGTGATATTAAAATAAATATTTGTATTCCGACAGGATTTGTAATCAAACAAAAGTGTTCACTTTCCGAACATTTGTACTTTTTCGGTACTTTAATAATAGGATAGCAAGTCGTTTTTTCAGGCTGTTCTTTCGGAAGTCATACGATTATAGATATGGCAGGTCACGCCATTGGGAAATTTCTTTTGTGATACAAGCGTCCATTTGACCAGTGGCAGGGCGGACCGGAAAAAATACTTTCCTGTCCCGGCTAAGAAAGGAACGGTATAGAGGATGATTTCATCCACCACCTGCATACGCAGCAGTCCGTTGATATAATCTGTCTTTTCGGGAGAGGCTTCCGCCAGATAGCAGGTATCCGTTTCATGTCTTCTCCATTCATCCAGCATGGAGATGGAATAATCCGGTGTGATATGATAAAGGGCGTTCTCCTTTATCTCATTGATGCCGCAACAGTCAAGGCACAGTTCCTTATACGATTTGCCATGCAACTCGGAAGCAAGACACCCGTCCATCGAGAGGACGGCAAGAACCTGAACTTTTCCCATAATCGTTCCCTTTCGTTTCGTTCGGCAAGGATAAAAAAGCAGCGTGCAAACACACTACTTCTAATGGAGGCTCTGGTAAAGCCTTTACGGAGAGTTCGTGAATGCACGCTATGCGTAGGCATAGCATAAGCTTCACGCAATCGTCTCCGTAGTGTAAATTTACCAGATTTATAAAGTAAAGCCCTAAAATGAAAACAAGAGCTAAACAAGTGCAAATAAAACAGCTTATTTACAATTGATTATAGTATACTTGATGTTTTCAGTTGTTTTCTTTCTTTTCAGTTGATTGGTTCTTTTTCGGTACAATTTTGTTTCTCGTTTGTTTCTCAATATCGACCTTTATTCATATCTTTGCAACAGAAACAAAATTATGAAGGGATCGATATGCCACGAGTAAAGAAGCCTACAAAAGTAAAAGAGCCTGTCCGCCTTCGGACAAAGAAGCTGGCAGATGGAAGCCAAAGTCTGTATCTTGATATATACCGTTTCGGAAAACGAACATACGAATATCTTAAGTTGTATCTCATTCCGGAAACGGATAACAATGCCCGTCGGCAGAATCAGGCGACTATGAATGCCGCCAATGCCATCAAGTCCAAACGTATTATCGAGCTGACCAACGGCGAGGCCGGTATAGAAACCAAAGAGAGAGTTTACCTGCTTGACTGGATGAATACCTACAAGGAGAACCAGGCCAAGCGTGGCAAAAAGGACGGTTATCAAATTGACATCACTATACGCATCTTAAAGGATTACGCGGGAGAACGTATGTTGATGGATCAAATAGACAAGACATTCTGCCAGAATTATCTTGACTACCTTCAGTCCGAATACCGTTCCAGAGGTAAACGAGTGTCGAATTACACACTGCATACTTATTACCGGGTATTGAACGGAGCCTTGAATGCGGCTGTCAGGGCCGAGATCATCAAGTCCAATCCTTTCACGAAAATCAGCAAGTCGGAAAAGATCCGTCTGCCTGAAAGCAAACGGTCATACATGACCATTGAAGAGGTGCGTGCATTGATCGCAACCCCGATGAAAAATGAATCCGTGAAAGGTGCCTATCTGTTCTCTTGTTTCTGCGGTCTGCGAATCAGTGATATAATCAAGTTGCAATGGAAAGATGTATTCGTTGACCGTGGACAATACCGTCTGTCGGTTTCCATGCAGAAAACCAAAGAACCGATTTATCTCCCGCTTTCCCCGGAAGCGTTGAAGTGGATGCCTGCGCGTGGAGACAAAACTCCTGATGACCATGTGTTTGACCTGCCGTCCCCAGCAATGGTCAATATTCTTATCAAACCATGGGCAAAAGCGGCGGGAATAAACAAGCGTTTTACATTCCATACGGCGCGGCACACGTTCGCGACGATGATGCTGACACTCGGAGCAGACTTATATACGACATCCAAGCTGCTCGGCCATGCTGACGTGAAAATGACACAGGTGTACGCCAAAATCATCAACCAGAAAAAGGATGATGCGGTCAACCTGGTCAACGGATTGTTTGAGTGACCAATGATATACCATATCATGTCAAATTTACAAGTAGATATTTTAAGGGCGTCATCGATTGCAGATACAATCGAAAAACGATACCTTTATGATGATATATTATTATAAACCAATAAAATGTAAATCGACATGACAAGAGCTGACAAAGGCCTTCTCTCTTTTTGAGGGGAGCAAACACCCGCATCACATTGAATCGGCACAGGACGTGGCGGAAGAACTTTTCGCCCTGCTTACCGAAGCAAAAACAGTTTATCTCCAGGAGGTCAAAATCCACGGCAAACAGTATCGCCGTTATGTGGAGGATTTTGTGAACAGTCACCGGTATATTGACTGCGATAACGCGGTCTGCCGGAACTGCCACGAAATGAACATCCACATCGTCAAGGGACTGCTGACCGACTGCCCCTACCTTATCCAACCGCTTTTTTCCGCCCCGAGCCTCTCTTTCGAGGAGTGCATAGAACTAAAGCGGAAGTATGACACATCGGAACTGGCATCTTCCGATTGTAATCCGGCAAAGTTTTCATTTCTTTCTTTTGACTGCAGTCTTTCGCGCAAACAACTGGCCGGTATCGTTTCTTGCGCCAATACTTATCATCTGTTCTGTTCTCCCGTAACTATTGACGACATGGAATCTCTCTTCTCCTGCAAGATAGGTTTCTGTCTTCGGGTGAACAGCGTGCGCCGTGTGGCTATCCTGTTCGATGCCCTTCTTGAGAATTCATTCATTCAGCCTTACTGGCAATCAGTCCTCGAAAGAGGGCGTTTCCTGCAATCCAAGGACGGCTCGCACTTCATATCCGCAACGAGCATATCCACCACGCTTTCGTTGGTCAGGAACAAAATGACTTCAACCGCTTACAATATCAGAAAGTTTGTAAGCCAGCTGAAGGAATGAAAGGAAGTGCTAAGAAGTCAACCATGTGAAAAGCAAAAGTATGATAACTGATATGCTACCAAACCGGTATCATACTGTCATCCAATGCTTTTAGATATTCACACTCTACCTTTGCCTCTGTATACAACGCGTTACAAACAGAGGTGCATCTCTTATTGTCTAATTTAATCACGAATAATATGTCCAACAGATTGACATTCATGGAAAGGTTGAGCGAACGGCTCACGGCCCTTGAAGCGATTATCCGGAAACTGGAGCCGGTCGAGAGCTTTCTGGAACGGGTGGAATTGCTGGAAAAGAACATTTACGCGACCAAAAAGGTCTTTACTTTTTCGGAAGCCTGCATGTACATCGGGGTATCAGAAAGTATGCTGTATAAACTTACGGCCAACAAGGAGATTCCTCACTACAAGCCTCGCGGCAAGATGATCTACTTTGCCAAGGAGGAACTGGACGAATGGCTCCTGCAGAATCATGAACTTGCCGTCGATGATGCCACGCGGATGGCACACGAGGCGGCAGCAGTACAACCCTTCTTAAACGAGAAACGCCATGGAAAACGAAAGAAGAACTGACCAGAAGACGGGAATGGGATTGGAAGAGACCCGTCTGTCAGATATTCTTTCAGCTTCCCAAATCAAGGCGACGGATACATACGAGACCCCGCCGCAAATTATCTGGATTGACAATTCGACCATAGCGACTCTCGGCAATTTCAGTGCATCGACCGGCAAGGCAAAATCCAAGAAGACATTCAATGTCTCCGCCCTTGTCGCCGCTTCCCTGGCAGGAAAGCAGGTGCTGAACTACCGGGCGCATCTGCCGGAAGGCAAACGCCGGATCCTGTATGTCGATACCGAGCAGAGCCGCTATCATTGTCACACGGTGCTGGAACGTATTCTGCGGTTGGCCGGGCTTCCTACCACAGCAGACAGCGAGAACCTTGATTTCATCTGCCTGCGGGAGTATTCTCCGACAGTCCGTATAAGTGTGATAGACTATGCCCTGCGTCAGGGTAAAGGTTACGGGCTGGTTATCATTGACGGTATCCGCGATCTTATGCTGGACATCAACAGCACCAGCGAATCGGTGGAGGTAATCAACAAAATGATGGAATGGTCCTCTCGTTACGACCTGCATATCCATTGCGTGCTGCACCTGAACAAAGGGGACAACAATGTACGAGGCCATATCGGTACGGAGATGAGCAACAAGGCGGAAACAGTACTGGTCATCAGCAAATGCAACGAGAATCCGTCTGTCAGTGAAGTCCATGCCCTGCATATCCGGGAAAAGGAGTTCAAACCCTTCGCGTTCACCGTGGACGACAACGGGCTCCCGGTCATCGCCGAAGGGCACACGTTCGGTGACACCCCGAAGCCCAGGCAACGGACAAGCTTTACGGAGCTGAGCATCGAGCAGCACCGGGAAGCCCTTTCCGCTGCCTTTGACGGCAAACCCATCAGGGGCTTTGAGAATGTACTGCAACGTCTGATCGCCTCTTATGAAAACATAGGCTTCAAACGTGGCCGCAGTGTCATGATAAAACTGCTGCAGTACCTGACGGACAACCTGAAACTTGTTGTCAAGCAGGACAAGCTGTTCTACTATGACATGACCCCCGCGGAAGCAAGGCTTTTTGATGAAGAATGAAGCCGGGCGCGGGCATATATATTTCAGTTTACTTTAGTATGTATATATATAGGGAATAAAACTAAACTAAACCATTCCCGTGTGAACAAGTGAAAGAAAACAGCCATGACTATAGAAGAAGCAAAACAGGTACGCATAGTGGACTTTCTGGCGCAGCTCGGCCACCATGCGCAATACATTAAATCGGATCAGTACTGGTATCTCTCGCCGTTAAGGGATGAACAGTCGCCGTCGTTCAAGGTCAATGACCGGTTGAACGAATGGTATGATTTTGGGGCGGCCACCGGAGGCGACCTCGTGGAATTGGGTAAATACCTTTACCAGACTGAAAGTGTAAGCGAGGTACTGGCATACATCGGGCGGCATTCCAGCGATATGCCTTTGCCGAAAGTCCGTTTCCAGGCTCTTCCGCCCCGTCCCGTGGAATCGGATATGAAAAATCTGATTGTCGTCCCGTTACGGCATCACGCGTTATACTCTTACCTTCAGTCCCGGAAAATAGATGCTGACATAGGACGTATGTTCTGCAAGGAAATCCATTATGAATTGCGTGACCGGCATTATTTTGCCCTCGCGTTCGGTAATGTTTCGGGCGGATATGAAATGCGCAACGCCTATTATAAAGGATGTATCAAAAACAAGGACATCTCCCTGATCGGACATCAGTGCGGAGAGATACAGGAACGGGTCTGCGTGTTCGAGGGGTTCATGGACTTTCTGTCTTACCTGACATTGAAGCAGTCATGCAACTGGACCATTTGTATAGACCAGCCTTGCGACTACCTTGTCATGAACTCCGTAAACAACCTAAAAAAGGCATTGATGTACCTGCAGAGATACCTGCATATACATTGTTATCTCGACAACGACCTTGCCGGGCAAAAGACCGTGGAAACCATAGCCGGACTATACGGCGAACGGGTCAGCAACGAAGCTGTCCGATATAGCGAATACAAGGATCTGAATGATTGCTTGCGAGGCAAGAAACGCTGACCTAAAAAAAGCGAATCTGCCAATGGAAGCCCTCCTGAACGGAGGGCTTTTTTTATGCCCTGACTTCTTCATTTTTCCCGTTCATTAAGGCGATATAGTACGATTTTATAGTACGATTTTCAAAATCGATATAAATCTTGCAAAGAAAACATCCGTTTAATACACAATTATTTCGTAGTTCAGAATTCTCCTTTTTTATTTGTGAAATCAAACTAATACAAAATTCAATATCCATACTAAAAGATATGAGATCATATTTCATTTTTGCCATTGTTCTGACGGTCGCGTACCTCATTTATTACGCGGTCATCATTATGCAGGATCTCTATGGAAAAAGGAGAACCGGCAAGACAGAGGAGGAAGTTTTCGACCTCGGCACACTTGAGGACGAAGAGAGTGTTGCCGTGAGCGAGAGTGAAACCGGGTTCCGTGTCGGTAACGAGCAATACGATACTGAAACAACATCAGGCGGCGATTCTGCCACCGACCAGAAGCCGGCGGACAAAAAGCCGGAGACAAAGGAGACCCCGGAAGAAAGACTGGAGCGTCTCAAAGCCAAGGCGGAGGAAAAGATGGAGGAAACCACGCCCTACCTGTCTGATGGCTTCAGTGCAGATGAAATGTACAAGGCGATGCTTTCCAGGGGCAAACTGGAAAATCGTCCGGAGATGGCCTGGAAACCAATTAAAGACAAATTGTAGCATGTCGATTAAGCAAAAGATAGTATGCCTGTTAATTCTTGTACCCTATGCGGCTTTCGCCAAGAGCGGCAGCGTGAACTACAGCTGGGGAGCGGATGCGCTGGCCACGATGCACGACTTCGTGGTCACGATGATGCTGTATGTCCTGTATATATGCTACTCCATCGCATCCGTTCTGGTCATCGTGTCCGCCTTCCAGATCTACATCAAGATGAACACTGGAGAGGACGGCATCGTCAAATCCTTTTTATCGCTGCTTGGCGCGTGCCTGTTCATCATCGGGGCCTCCATCGTGCTTCCGGCATTTTTCGGTTATCGCATATAAGGCTGTTTAACAATCCAATACATAAATATTAACTCAAAAACGATCAAGTATGTTTCAGAAAGTAAAACAAATGTGCCGAAAGGCAAAAGGATTCATCCAAGGTGTTTCCACCAAAGTGAAGATGCTTGCACTCACTTTGTTCTCTGGTACCACAGCAATGGCCCAGAGTACGGCCGGCGACTATTCAGCCGGTACTACCGCACTTTCTACCGTGGCGGAGGAAATTGTCAAGTATGTACCAGTCATGGTCAAACTCTGCTATGCCATCGCCGGTGTAGTCGCCATTATCGGCGCCATCTCCGTTTACATCGCCATGAACAACGAAGAGCAGGATGTCAAAAAGAAGATCATGATGGTGGTTGGTGCATGTCTTTTCCTGATTGCAGCAGCACAGGCTCTTCCTTTGTTTTTCGGCATTGACGCATAAAAGTACCGAGGGATGAAAAGCAAGGAAACACGTTATCCGGACTATCCGCTGTTCAAGGGGCTGCAACGTCCTCTTGAAGTGATGGGATTGCAGGGCCGCTACATCTATTGGGCGGCAGGAACGGCAGGCGGAGCCATCGCGGGCTTCATAGCCGCTTACTGCCTTGCCGGATTCGTGGCCGGACTGGCCGCGCTGACAGTCATTCTGTCGGTGGGCATCGTGCTAATCATCTTCAAGCAGCGGAAAGGTCTGCACAGCAAGAGAACGGACCGAGGCGTGTTCGTCTATGCCTACTCGCGTAAGGTCTGACAAAATTAAACCATCACAGCAATGTGTGGCTATATTGAATGTTGAACGCGGGTAGGTTCGTATGAGATACGGGCCTACCCCTATTTAATTGAACGTATATTGAAATGACCCTATACATTATCCTGATTTTCGTTGCCTTATGCGCGGGTATGGCCATATCCGTCCATGCGTTCGGTACCGGAGGCAAGCGCAAGCGTATCTTCCAGGACATCTATTTCTCGGTGGAAGACACGGAAGGCGTGGGTGTCCTGTACACCAAGACGGGCGAATACTCCGCCGTGCTGAAGATCGAGAATCCGGTACAGAAGTATTCGGCGAACATAGACAGCTACTACGATTTCACGCATCTGTTCTCCGCCCTTGCCCTGACCTTGGGAGAAGGTTATGCCATTCACAAGCAGGACATCTTCGTGAGGAAGCGTTTTGTCAACGAGGATACCGGGAAGCAGGAGTTCCTTTCTGAATCGTATTTCCGGTATTTCAAGGGAAGGGCGTACACGGACAGCATGTGTTACCTGACCATCACGCAGGAAGCCAGGAAAAGCCGCCTTTTCTCGTTCGACAACAAGAAATGGCGTGATTTCCTTGTCAAGATCCGCAAGGTACAGGACCAGTTACGGGACAGCGGCGTGCAGGCGCGTTTCCTGAACAAATCCGAGGCAAGCGATTACGTGGACCGGTATTTCGCCATGAACTTCAAGGACCGTATCATCTCGATGACGAACTTCAAGACGGACGACGAGAGCGTCTCGATGGGTGACAAGCGCTGCAAGGTGTACAGTCTCGTGGACGTGGACTGCATCTCGCTGCCTTCGATGATCAGACCCTATACCAATATAGAAGTGAACAACACGGAAATGCCCGTGGATCTTGTCTCGGCCATTGACAGCATTCCGAATGCCGATACAGTGGTCTATAACCAGGTCATCTTCCTTCCCAACCAGAAGCGTGAACTATCGCTGCTGGACAAGAAGAAGAACCGGCACGCGAGCATTCCCAACCCGAGCAACCAGGCAGCGGTCGAAGACATAAAACGTGTACAGGAGGTGATTGCCCGCGAGAGCAAGCAGCTCGTGTACAGCCATTTCAACCTTATAGTGGCCGTGTCCGGCGATACGGACCTGCAGAAGTGTACGAATCATCTGGAGAATGCTTTCGGTAGAATGGGAATCCATATCTCCAAACGAGCCTACAACCAGCTGGAGCTGTTCGTCGGCTCGTTCCCAGGCAACTGCTACAGCCTGAATGAAGAGTATGACCGGTTCCTGACCCTATCGGACGCGGCGATGTGCCTGATGTACAAGGAACGTGTGCAGCACAGCGAAGACACCCCGGTGAAAGTCTATTACACTGACCGCCAGGGAGTGCCTGTCGCCATCGACATCACCGGCAAGGAAGGCAGACAGAAACTGACGGACAACTCGAACTTTTTTGCCCTCGGGCCGAGCGGTTCCGGGAAATCCTTCCACATGAACTCTGTCGTGCGCCAGCTGCACGAACAGGGTACAGACATCGTAATGGTCGATACCGGAAACTCCTACGAGGGATTGTGCGAGTATCTGGGAGGCAAGTACATCAGCTACACGGAGGAACGCCCCATCACGATGAACCCGTTCCGTATCCACAAGGAAGAGATGAACGTGGAAAAGACCGGCTTCCTGAAGAATCTTGTCCTGCTGATCTGGAAGGGCACGCAGGGAACAGTCACGAAGACGGAAGACCGTCTGGTGGAAAATGTAATCACCGATTATTACGACGCGTATTTCAACGGCTTCGACGGCTTCACGCCCATGCAGCGGGAAGACCTGAGAAAAAGCCTCGCCATAGACGAACGCAACCGTGACGGGAACCGTGAGGAAAGCGAGCAGGAACGGAACAGCCGTATCGAGTGCATGATAGACGAAATGGAACGCAGGCGCAAGGAGTTGAAGGTGGAAGAACTCTCGTTCAATTCATTTTACGAATACTCCGTCCAGCGTATTCCGGACATCTGTCACGAGAACCACATTTCGGGCATAGACCTCTCAACTTACCGCTACATGATGAAGGACTTCTACAGGGGCGGCAACCATGAAAAGACCCTGAACGAGAACATGGACAGTTCGCTGTTCGACGAGACCTTCGTGGTGTTCGAGATTGACAGTATAAAGGATGATCCGCTGCTGTTCCCGCTTGTCACGCTGATAATCATGGACGTGTTCCTGCAGAAGATGCGAATCAAGAAGAACCGCAAGGTGCTTGTCATCGAGGAAGCCTGGAAAGCCATTGCCAGTCCGCTGATGGCCGAGTACATCAAGTTCATGTACAAGACGGCCCGTAAGTTCTGGGCCAGCGTGGGCGTTGTGACACAGGAGATACAGGACATCATCGGCAGTGAAATCGTGAAAGAGGCCATCATCAACAACAGCGATGTGGTGATGCTGCTTGACCAGAGCAAGTTCAAGGAGCGTTTCGACACCATCAAGGCCATTCTCGGACTCACCGATGTTGACTGCAAGAAGATATTCACGATCAACCGGCTGGACAACAAGGACGGCCGTTCGTTCTTCCGGGAGGTATTCATACGAAGGGGAACGACAAGCGGCGTGTATGGCGTGGAAGAGCCGCATGAATGCTACATGACCTACACGACCGAACGTGCTGAGAAGGAAGCCCTGAAACTCTACAAGAGGGAGCTCCGGTGCAGCCATCAGGAAGCCATCGAAGCCTATTGCCGGGACTGGGATGCCAGCGGCATCAGCAAGTCCCTGACATTCGCCCAGAAGGTCAACGAGGCCGGACGGGTACTGAACCTGAAAGCAAAACAATAAAATCAGATACAATGGGAAAATTTGATATAGACCGACCTATAGCGGAACTGTTCAGAGTTGAGCCTTACGCTCTCCGCATCCGCAACGTGTGCAACAGCCACGATATTGCCACCATCCGGGAACTGTGCCTGCACAGCAACTGGGACTTGATTCATTTCCGCCATTTGGGGGAAAGGAGCATCGCGCACATGGAAGAAATGCTGGGCAATTTCGGATTGCGTCTGGGCATGACTGAAAAGGAACTGGACGTATATATGGGACTTGAGTCAGACGAGGACAAAGCCGTCGCGGCTATCATGCGTTTCGAGGAATCGGAGGCGGTCAAGTGGGACCAGCGCCGGTATGAAGTAGCCAGAGACCTGTATGTCAGATACAGGGGTCTGTCCCCATACGAGGCTATGGAGGAAGCAGAGAAGCTGATACTGGCCCTGCAGGGAGTACCTGAGAAGAACAACCGCAGCAAGCGGAGAGGTAATATTTTCAACCGTTGAACAGAATGAACATGAAGCGACTGTCACTTGTCTTTGCAGTTCTGCTGCTTGCCTTCACGCAGCATGTCCACGCCCAGTATTACAGCGTGAACTATGACGCACGTACCGTGGCGGCAATGGCAGCCGCGTTCGGTACGGAGGTCGTGGCTGAAAGCTACTACCGTGAGCAGGTCGATGACATCCTGAAGCACTATACGGCGGCGGAGGTGGCGGCAGCCGGAATCTTCTCTTCCAAATTTCTGGAACACAAAGCACTCTCGGACCTCGGTATCTGGTGTAGCAGCACGGAAAACTACTATTACCGCCGTATCTACCACATGGTGGCCGACAAGATCATACCGAAAATCTGGGTGGTGGCAAAGCAGATGCTTCACTCCCCACAGACAGCGATCCACTGGGGCAGCTACCTGATGAAGGTGTGCGATGAGACGAAGAGCCTGTGTATGCAGTTCGAAAGCGTTGTGACAAACAGTACACTTTCGTTCTCGGACATCGCTTTTCTGGAGATCAACAGCGAGGTCGTGCCTCTGCTGAAACTTTCGGAACTGGGCGGTATAGACTGGCAGCGGATGCTGGACGATTTTTCCCGGATTCCTGACCGCTTTACACGGGAGAACCTGCAAAGCGACCTTGACAATCTCTACAATCTGGGTGTCGGTCTGGCAACGGCCGGTGCGAGTAATCTCGGCGATGCCCTGCTGCCTGAAAGTATGTTCCATAACCTGCTTTCGGGCAAGGTCAGCGAGATTGCCAACCTGTACGACCATTACTCCGGTCTGTTCGAGGAAGCGGAACAAGGTATCGGGAACCTGCTGCTGGACAAGATCGGCGGTCCTGACAACGTGGCCGGCCTGTTCGAGTTCGGGGATTACGACCTTGCCGGCTGGACCAGTGACTATATAGACGACGAAGCCGGGACTTATTACACGCAGCGCTGGTACATCGCCAGACGTGACCAAGGCAGCGTGTCATTGTGTGACTATTACCCGCCCACGGACGACAACAGCATCCTGAACGGCGGTGAGTGGACCCGTTTCGAAACGAGCGACCCCGGTTTTTATCCCAATGCCTCGCAGCGGGAACAGGCTCTCTCCAACTCGGAACGATATGCCGGATGGTCGAGAAACCGTGTACAGCAGCTCAACAACCAGAATGACGGCAACACTTACAGCATCAACTACTGGCAGAACGCCTACATCATCAGCCGCGGCGGCAAGCAGACAAAGAAGGCTTACGCCTACGAGATACATGTCAAGAAAAGCTGGAACCATGAGGAAATCGTGTATGAAGAGATATTCGATTCCTACACTATGGATCTGGAGACCTTCAAGGCGCAGCTCAATGCCCGTCTGTCGGAATTCAACGAGAACGAGGACGGCTATGTCTATTACATAGCTTCCGACGCGCGGAACTACTATCAGGCAACGGATGCCGCCAAACTTAAAGGATGCGAGAGCGTGACCATCAGCGTCACCTGCTCGGACGGGGCCACCCTGGGCCAAGGTTCGACCCAGTACAAATGCAGGAAATGCGGCGGTTCACCCAATGCCCATACCAAGGATTGCTCCATGCAGACCTCCGTGACGGAAAATGAACTTGACTTTTCGGAATTGGATGAGCTGATACGGGAGGCAGACAACCAGGTAGCCATGCTTCAATCACAGATCAAGGCACTGGAGGATGAGAACAAGGAGCTGCTGAAGAAAATATCCGAGGCCAGTGTAGAGGATGCTGCCGTTTACAGGCAGCAGTACAACGCCAACCTGACGCGTATCGGAGAGTTGAAGGCAGAACTGGCCGAGTGGCAGAAGAAACAGAAGGAATACGCTGATGCGAAGCAGGAAGCGGCAAACGACAATGACGTGCCGACGGACGACTACTACCGTATCCCGGCCATCATGCAGGACTGCAAGACGGCCTACAGTCTGTCGTGGCAGGACGGCGGTTCGTGGAATGGATACACGTTCGTCCGCAAGGCGACCATGCCGAATATAGACGGCGAGATAACTTTCAAGGCAACCATCAGCATAGCACGCAAGCCGAAATACTTCCTCGGCATCAAGATTCACCGTGCCATTGTACAGATCAGCTGGGAACTGACCTCGCAATACACCGACACGTATGTGGCCGACGTGCTGACATTCGACCCGGACCTTCCGGAAGAAGAAAAAGAGCGGATCGTGAATGAACGTATCGCGGAAATCGCCCGGGAGCATCCGTCATGCAAGATCACGACGGAATATGCCCGTACCACTCCGATGGAAGATACCTCTACCGGAGAGGTGTACCACCTGCTGTGGTCAAGTGACCGTCTTGAAATCGCGCGTGAAGTGGATTCCCGGATTACGCAGATATACGCCGACCTGGTATCCCTGGAAAAGATGATGCATTACAAGCGCAGCATCATCGACGTGCTGAAGGATGTCCTTCCGGATCTGAATATGGACGAAGGGCGACGCCTCACTCTCGTGGAAGAATGCCATGACCGTTGGGTGGAAAACGCCCGTAGCCTGCGAAGCGGGAGAAAGGAGGAAAGACCATGAAACGGGCCTTGCTGATAACCATAGTGCTGCTTGCACTCCTGCCTGATGTCGTCAAAGCACAATGGACATTCGACGTGGTGTCCGTTGAAGCCTATATCAATGACCATAAGAAGCAGCGTAGCTTGTTGCTGGCCCGAAGTACCCTTGAGTACAGCAACCAGCTGCTGCACGAATACAGCCGCAAGGAGGTCGGCGAATACAAGGAGCTGAATATCGACCTTGACCGGTACACCCGTGCCTTTGATGTCATTGATGTGATGTACCAGTCGTTACGCACGGTATTGAACGCAAAGAACACCTACAATACGGTAAGTGACCGGATAGCGGACTACAAGTCCATGCTGGAGGCATTTCACGAGAAGGAGCTGAAACGCGGACGCATCGAACCCTCCGACGCCCTGCTCATCACCATCAACGAGAAAGCTATACGGGATATAGCCCATGACGGGGAGCAACTCTACAAGTCGGTCAGCGACCTGGCGCTGTATGCCACGGGAGCGGCGGCCTGCTCCACTTCGGATCTGCTGATGGTGCTGGAGGCCGTGAACAGGTCTCTGGACGACATCGAACGGCATCTGAACCGGGCCTATATGGAGACCTGGCGATACATACAGGTAAGAATCGGCTACTGGAAGTCGAAGATATACCGTGAACATACCAAACAGGAGATAATTGAAGGAGCCTTCGGACGTTGGCGCAACTCCGGAAGGCTTGATTACTAACGATAAAAGGGAAAAAAGATGAACAGAAAACTCATGCTCATGACGGTTGCGATCATTGCAACAGCAACGGCACAGGCGCAGTATGTGACCTATAACCACGACTCGCCGAAGCAGAACCAGATTACGGTCATGGAAACCGGTGCGGGCTCCCTCACGCCGGAACTGTACTACTGGGCATTACACAACAAATACAAGAAATCGGCAGCGGCAAAGAACAAACTGGGGTTCCGCACAACAGCCGGCATCAACCTCTATAACCAGACGGACGAAGCCGAATCCATCGATTCGGCATTGGTGAGCCGCGCGAAAATAGAGGCCCTGAACGTGGCGGACCGACAGGCTGATATCGCCTGGCTTGCCGAAGGTGACAAGATCAACGGCCAGATGGAAAGGATGAAGCGTAACATCGACCGTATCCTTCCTGCCGGGGGCACCCCGGAGGACAGGGAACGCTGGACGGAATACTACCATGTTTTCCAGTGCGCCATTGATGCTACCAGGGATGCCTATATGCCCAATGCGCAGCGGAAGAAAGAGTATCTGCGAATCTACGACGACGTGGTGCAGCAGAATGAGATTCTTGTCAGCTATCTCGCCAAACGGCAGAATGCCACCCTGACGAGCAACCTGCTGAACGCGACCTCGGACCGTACCTTGGACAAAGGCAGCGTCATCAGGGAAGCCATGAGCCGCTGGAACGAATCGCGTCTCGCGGTGCGTGGCTCACAGTCGGGCGGCAGTTCCGGGGGTGACGGTGAAGAGAGTGTAAACAGGTGAAACTAAAAAGACAGACGGCAAATGGCAGACGGAAATATACTCACTGATTTCGGTATCAATCTTCTTGAGGAGGAGATTGACGATGTGATTTTTCAAACGAACGAGTTCCTCACGGACGCGACGTTTACGGGTTCGCAGGGGCCGTTCTGGTGGATACTGCAGATGTGCATGGCTCTGGCCGCCTTGTTCTCGCTTGTCATGGCGGCAGGCATGGCCTACAAGATGATGGTGAAGCATGAGCCGCTGGATGTGATGAAGCTGTTCAGGCCGCTGGCTGTTTCCATCGTTCTCTGCTGGTGGTATCCGCCTGCAGACACGGGTATGGCCGGCAGCGGAAGCGACTGGTGTTTTCTGGACTTCCTTTCCTACATCCCGAACTGCATCGGTTCGTACACGCATGACCTGTACGAGGCGGAAGCCACACAGATAGCGGACAAGTTCGAGGAAGTGCAGCAGCTCATCCACGTAAGGGACACGATGTACCACAGCCTGCAGGCACAGGCGGATGTCGCCCACACGGGAACATCAGACCCCAACCTTATCGAGGCGACCATGGAGCAGACCGGTGTGGATGAAGTGACCAGCATGGAAAAGGATGCCGCGGAACTGTGGTTCACCTCCTTGACGGCCGGTGTCGTCGTGGGAATAGACAAAATCATCATGCTGATTGCCCTTGTCGTGTTCCGCATAGGCTGGTGGGCAACGATCTACTGCCAGCAGATATTGCTCGGTATGCTGACGATATTCGGCCCGTTGCAATGGGCGTTCTCTCTGCTGCCGAAATGGGAAGGTTCCTGGGCAAAATGGCTGACGCGTTACCTGACGGTACATTTCTACGGGGCCATGCTCTACTTCGTGGGCTTCTATGTATTGCTCCTTTTCGACATCGTGCTGTGCATCCAGGTGGAAAACCTGACCGCAATCACGGCCAGCGAGCAGACAATGGCGGCCTACCTGCAGAACAGTTTCTTCTCCGCCGGTTATCTGATGGCGGCAAGCATTGTAGCCTTGAAATGTCTGAACCTTGTACCTGACCTTGCGGCGTGGATGATACCGGAGGGCGACACGGCCTTCAGTACGAGAAATTTTGGAGAAGGCGTGGCACAGCAGGCCAAGATGACAGCGACAGGCGGTATCGGGGCAATCATGAGATAAGATAAAAAACATATAAACAACAATCCTTAAAAATAAAAAAGTATGAACGTACAAGAACAAATCAAAGAATGGTGCAAGGACGGACGCTTCCTGCGCTACGCGAATGAACGCATGAGAAAAGAGATTACCGAAGTTCCGGAAAACCATGTAGTTACCCCGGAGTATGAAGCCCTTGACGAAGGCTTCGAGTATGACGACCATTATGCAGCGCCGCTGGCCGCTTACCTGACCTACCGTCTGCAAATGGCCAAGTTGCAGAAAAAGGCGAAAGTGCGCAAACGCGGTATCTGGTGGGTATTCGTGCAGGTCATGACGCTGGGCCATTACGTGCATGTCTTTTCCGATGAGTTCGGGGCTCTCGCTGCGGAACTGCAGGAAACAGTCATGCCGATGCTGCACGATGAATATGTAATGATGTTGAACGGGAAAAGACAATAAACCGATATGATTATCAAGCATCTGGAAAACAAGATACGGCTGGTGGGCATTATCTGCACGGCCTTTCTCGTGGGATGTGTCATCATCAGCGTATCGAGCATCTGGACAGCCAGGACAATGGTGTCGGATGCACAGAAAAAGGTGTACGTGCTGGACGGCAACGTGCCCATTCTTGTCAACCGTACCACGATGGATGAAACGCTTGACGTGGAAGCCAAAAGCCATGTGGAGATGTTCCACCACTATTTCTTCACCTTGCCGCCTGATGACAAATACATCAAATACACGATGGAAAAGGCGATGTACCTGGTGGACGAAACAGGTCTGGCGCAATATAACACTCTTAAGGAGAAAGGTTTTTATTCCAACATCCTCGGCACGAGTGCCGTGTTCTCGATTTATTGTGACAGCATCCGCTTTGACAAGAGCACCATGGAGTTCACCTACTACGGCCGCCAGCGAATCGAACGCAGAAGCAACATCCTGATGCGTGAGCTGGTGACTGCCGGTCAGCTCAAGCGTGTACCGAGAACGGAGAACAACCCTCACGGTCTGCTGATAGTGAACTGGCGCACTCTCCTTAACAAGGATATAGAACAGAAAAGCAAGAGCAACTATTAAACAATCAAGGATATGAACATCAAGGGATTCAGACGGATGCTGCTGGGCGAAAAGATGCCTGACAGGAATGATCCGAAGTACAAGGAACGCTATGAGCGTGATGTGGAAGCCGGACGCAAGTTTGCCAAGGCGACCCGTATAGACAAGGCGGCAGCCAAGGTACAGGGCTTTGCCAACGTGCACCGTACTCTTTTTCTGGTCATCGTGTTCGCTTTCGTGCTGGGCGGGCTGGCATGGAACATCTACCGTATAACAGTGGTATATCGTCACCAGCCTGCGGAGAGGACAGCGACAGAGATGCAGGATTCGGTATTGAGGGAGCGACACAGGATGTTGCAGGAAGAGGAACTGAGGGAAACCGGGACAGGAAATACAAACCGTAGCAAAACAGACTTGCCATGAAAAAGATATTTGAGAAAATCAATTTCAGACAGCCGAAGTACATGCTCCCTGCCATTCTTTATATCCCTCTGCTCGGTGCGTCCTACTTCATATTCGACCTGTTTCATACCGAAACGGCGGATATACCGGACAAGACGCTGCAGACAACAGAATTCCTGAATCCGGAACTGCCGGAAGCGCAGATCAAGGATGACGGCATTGGCAGCAAATACGAGAACATGGAGAAATCGTGGGGCAAGATACAGGACTACTCGGCGGTCGGCAACATAGAAAGAGACGAACCTGATGAAAACAAGGAAGAATATGAATCACAATACACGCAGGATGACATCGCCCTGCTCGATGAGCAACAGCAGGAAAAAGCAGCGGCAGCGGAAATTGCCGCCGCCAAAGAGCGTGAACAGGAAGCACTCGCGGAGTTGGAAAAGGCCCTTGCCGAAGCACGGCTGAAAGGACAGAACATGGTGATGCCCCCTGAAGAGGCGGATACCACGGACACCGTTCCGCCGCAGAATGTACTGGAGGCCGGCACCATCGACGAGGAGAAACGTCCGGTGCAAGCACCGTCGGCAGACGAACCGCCCAGCGCGGTAGTCCGCAAGGTGAAGACCACCTCGGACTATTTCAACACGCTGGCGAAGGATGCCCGTGAACCGAAGCTGATCCAGGCCATCATAGACGAGGACATCAAGGCTGTGGACGGTTCACGCATCAGGCTGCGCCTGCTGGATGACGTGGAAATAGACGAGTGCGTGGTGAAACGGGGTACGTACCTGTACGCCACGGTAAGCGGCTTCTCGTCCGGACGTGTCAAGGGAAACATCAACAGCATCCTTGTGGACGACGAGCTTGTGAAGGTCAGTCTCGCGCTTTATGACACGGACGGTATGGAGGGTCTGTATGTACCGAACAGCCAGTTCCGGGAAACGAGCAAGGATGTGGCCAGCAGTGCCATGTCGGGCAACATGAGCATGAGTACCGGAACTACAGGAAACAGCCTCGCCCAATGGGGAATGCAGGCGGTGAACAACGCTTACCAGAAGACGAGCAACGCCATCAGCAAGGCCATCAAGAAAAACAAGGTCAAGCTGAAATACGGGACTTTCGTCTATCTGGTCAATGGTCAGGAAAAAAGGAAATAAAAAGGTTCGAGACAATGGAAACAGATATTTCAAAACTACATGAGGGAACGGACGGCTTTTACTACGATGACTTCCTCGCTCCCGACAAGGCCGAAACATTCGTCGGGCAACTCGTGAGTACCCAATGGTGGCAGAAAGGTGGACGCTTCGCCCTGATATGCAACTTTCTGGCAGAGGACGGGCGGAGAATCGCCTTGTTCGCCTTCCAGAAATACACTGGCTTTTACGGGCCGGGAGACGGGGCGGTCAATTTCAAGCACGCGGAGATGAATACCTTCTGGGAGTGTGAGGTCCGGGAAAACCGGAAGGGACGTTGTACTTGGGCGAGTGCCCTGCAGCTTGGAGGGCCGAAAAACAACGCGATATGATAGAGACGGACAAGATATACAACATGGACTGCCTGGAAGGCATGAGCCGTATGCCGGAGGGAAGCGTCGATGCCATCATCGCCGACCTGCCTTACGGTGTATTGAACCGCGGCAACCGGTCAGCATGTTGGGACAGGCAGATACCCCTCGGTCCGCTGTGGGAGCAGTACCGTAGGATTATCAAGCCGGACAGTCCGATCATCCTGTTCGCCCAGGGAATATTCTCCGCGCATCTCATGCTTTCCCAACCGGGAATCTGGCGTTATAACCTCGTATGGCAGAAGGACCGTGTTACGGGCCATCTCAATGCCAACCGGATGCCGTTGCGCCAGCATGAGGACATTCTGGTGTTCTACATGAAGCAGCCCGTGTATCATCCGCAGATGACACCGTGCCCTCCCGAAAGGAGAAACCATGGACGCAGCATGACGGAAGGCAGTTTCACGAACCGGTGCTACGGGGAGATGAAGCTGGTACCGGTACGCATGGCGGACAACAAATATCCGACATCGGTCATTTTCATCCCGAAAGAACACAAGACAGGGGCATTCTATCATCCGACCCAGAAGCCTGTGGCACTGGTCGAGTACCTGATACGCACCTACACCGACGAGGGGGACACCGTGCTGGACAACTGCATCGGGTCCGGAACGACTGCCATTGCCGCAATCCGTTCGGGACGGCACTATATCGGATTCGAGACCGTGAAGGAGTACTGCGACATCGCCGAACTCCGTATCCGGGAAGAACTGGAGCGAATACATACGACGACATAAGGGTAAAAGAAAAACAAATGGAATATAAACAATCAACGACATGAATATGAATCTCAAGAAAATCGGAACGGTATTTCTTCTGACAGCCGGACTGCTGGGAACGCGGAATGCACAGGCGCAGACGACCTACGAGGAAATGGAACAACTGACGGTCAACGAACAGGTGACGACCGTCATCACGGCATCGGAGCCGGTACGCATGGTGGACATTTCCACCGACAAGGTGGTTGGCGACCAGCCTTTGGACAACATTGTACGGCTGAAACCCAAAGAAGCCGGGCACGAGGACGGCGAGGTGATTGCCATCGTGACCGTCATCACGGAACGCTACCGCACGCAATACGCGCTGGTTTACACCACACGGCTTAAGGAAGCCGTAACGGACAAGGAGATACTCCCTCACGAGCGCAACGCCTACAACAATCCGGCAGTATCGATGTCAACCGCCGAGATGACGCGCTTTGCCAGACGGATCTGGAACTCTCCGGCGAGAATCAGGAATGTGGCCACCAAGGCACACCGTATGGTGATGCGCCTGAACAACATATACTCTGTCGGGGACTACTTCTTCATAGACTTTTCCATAGAGAACAAGACGAACATCCGTTTCGACATCGATGAGATCAGGGTAAAGCTCGTTGACAAGAAACTCGCCAAGGCCACCAACGCCCAGACTATCGAGCTTACTCCGGCGATGATACTGGAACCGGGAAAGACATTCCGACATGGCTACAGGAATGTGCTTGTCATCAAGAAGATGACCTTCCCGAACGACAAGCTGCTGACTGTCGAAATGACGGAAAAGCAAATCAGCGGCCGCAATATCAGCCTGAACATCGATTATGAGGATGTGTTGTCTGCCGATTCGTTTAACGCTGACCTGCTGGAGGAGGAATGATTATGAGAAAGACTCTGATTCTGATGTTTGCCTGCATGTGCCTTGCCTTCAGCGCGAACGCACAACGCAACAGCGGCCGTCTTTCACTGGGGGTCGGGCTGCTTTACAGGAACGGTATGGACGTGACGTTTTCATACGAACATGAAATGAACTACCGGCACGCGTGGGAGTTCTTTGCCAACGGCTACCTGCAGTGGGCCGAATGCGGCCCGTGCGGCCATATCTGTCCGGAATCCTTCTGGCGCAACTACCGCACCTATGGCTTTGGCGTGGCATACAAGCCTTGCGTGGTACGGGGCCGCAATCATTACGGCAACCTGCGTATAGGAGCTTCGGCAGGAAGCGACACGAAGAAGTTCCTGGGCGGCCTGCATTTCGGTTACGAGCACAATTATGTGCTGCGGTCCGGATGGACGCTGTACTGGCAGGCGAAGAGTGATTTGATGATAAAGGGCGCGGATCTGCTTCGGGTAGGTGTAGCCCTTGGTGTGAAACTACCGATAAAATAAGGGAAAAGATGAAACAGAACATTTTCAGAAAGGTGAGCCGGTTCGTACCGGTACTTGTCGCAGCAGTCGCCGTGACAGGTTGTGACGCGCATATAGACGTACCGGACACGGCTGTCCGCCCGGGACATGTCCTGTGCGAGGACGGAACGGCCTTGTCCTACACGGAATACCAGCAATCCGGGAAAAAGGCTGTGGCCGTCGTGTTCGACACCCGGCAGCATGAGGGTGCGGAAGGAAACGGCTACGCGGTTTACCTGTGGGACATCACCCCGCAGGCATTTGCCGACAGCCTCGGTATTGCCCAAGGCACATCTGCGGACCTCGCGGCACATGACGGCAATGCCAATACATTTGCTCTATATGAAACGAAGGAAACGGCTTCGCCGATGGCGGAAGCGGTCTTTGACCTCTGGTGTTACGGGCAGAGCGCATACGTTCCGTCGGTGGCACAGATGCGTCTGCTATATACTATCCGGGAAACGGTAAATCCTGTCATCGAACAGTGCGGGGGCGATCCGTTGCCCCTGACCGACGGCGACTGCTGGTACTGGACATCCACGGAAGTGGCAGAACAGGAAACGGCAAAAGCCTGGCTTTACTCGATGGGCAGCGGAGCCATACAGGAAACACCCAAGACACAGGCGCACAAGGTACGCCCGATTATAACCATCAACCGGTAAACCAGAGATATACGATTGCGTTCTTTGACATTGTTGGACAACATACGATTACAAACCAGAGCCGAATTCACGCAGTAATGCCATCAAGCGACGTATGCTTTCCTCGACATCCGAGGGGGCCGGAATGGCACGATATGCCAAATCCGGGAGTTCACCCATGTAAACTGTCTGCAAGTTGCCCCAAACCTGCGGCAGATCTGTCATCAACGGGGACTCCTCCAGTCGCCGGTCACGCCAGCCTTCGGGCTTGTCAAAGCTCTGCCGGTCGTGTTCGAGCAGTGACCTGAAATCTTCGGGGAAAGCATCGCTATGAAGATACGTGAGGCACTCTTCATCTTTCAGCAGATGATGCAGATCGTAGAAATGACGGATTTTGGCCGTCAACTGCGGCATATATAGATTGGCCAGCGAGCATCGGATGAGTGACACCAATTTCTCGGTCAGCGTGCGGCGACGGTCAAGCACATTTACCTCGAACGGCTGCATCCCGTATTCCTCTATCATACGGTTGTTGCCGGTAGCCTGCAGGAACTCTGTCAGGAAACTGCAGAGAGAACGCCGCTCGAAGGGATATGGATTGGCAAAACTGTTGATTTCTACCAGGAGTTGCCCAGCCCGGATTGCTCCGACCTGTTCCGTATCTATGGCCCGTGGATAGGTGTAAAACGCCTTGTGGTAATGCGATCCCTTGCTTGTCATGCCGGGGATGACCAGTTCCTCCAGTCCGGCTGTCATATTCTTCGATGTACGGCGTATGAGGTTCTTTAGCTGGTTTCCGCTCAGTGTCCATGCTTCGGCGATGGCCACGTCAATGTCCTCGGAGAAACGTGCCCCGATGCCGTAGGCCTTGGTCAGGGAAGTTCCGCCCTTGAAAATGGCACGATTATCCTTGTCTCCGGCAGCCATAAGCGACAGCGAACGACAGATCCAATAGTCTTTCTCGATAAAGATACTCTTGATGCCGAGTCCGCCGTCCTGTACCGGACGTGCAGCCGCTTCTATGGCATCGGCAAACAGTTGCTGATTCTCGTGTAGTCTCATACGATGTTCCATTTTAATTTGGTGGGTAAAGCCTGTGCGGTGACAGGAAGTTTGTAGGTCGTGACCCCATTGAGTGTCGCACGCAATTGTCGGGTGTCAGCTCCAAGACTGTCCAGAATGGCACCCAGCAATGCCCGGACATACGGCTGGTAATTTTCGGCCAGGTCCGCCAGTTTCTCCAGATCGCCTTCGGACAGAGCGGCTATCAGCCGAGCAACGCCCCGCACACAATCGTCAGGTGATGTTGCCGGAATCTCACGGAGCAATTTGAGCGCGTCAAGGATCAGCAGCAGAGGAATGTTCTCCCGTGTGATTGCATTAGGCTGTACAAGGAAGGACACGCTGTATTCGCCCCGTTTCATAGGCCGGCGGTATTTGTTCGTGCCTATCGTAATGGCCGATGTGATCTGTGTCGTCAACCCCAACTGCGCAAATGCTGCCGTACCGGTCATATAGCCGATTGGCTTGCCGTTACGTTCCAGAAGGTCCTTGACCACCTCTGCCACCGGAGGCTTCAATGTGCCGAACACCGTCTGTTTAGGCTTGTAGTACCGTCCTTTGGCAATCTTGCAGATAGAGCCTTCTGCCACCAGACGGCTGAGTGCCTTGACCAACGCAGGCTGGTACTCCGGCAGCACATTGAAATCGGCAATGGTAAGCACCTTGCCCGGAGGCGTGGCGTCCAGTATTTCCTGTACCTGTTTAGTAATCACCATAATCGAATCGTTTTGTTCCGGATGCAAATATAAGAAAAGTCTTGTTTTTTACTGCAAAAACATGACATTTATTTTCGTCTGAATCAAAATAATCAAGTCCAACAATATCCGAGGCGATCAGAACCACAACCCAATAAAAAAGCTATAAAAAATGGAAGAAAGCAAAGAGTTACAAGGATTCTACAAGATATTCCGTGCAGTCGTCTATGTGTCGGTTCTGCTGGAGTTCTTCGAGTATGCCATTGACCCGGCAGTATTCGACCAGTGGGGCGGCATACTGACTGACATCCACGGACGTATCAAGCGATGGACGATCTATCAGGACGGCCATCTCGTGTACAGCAAGATAGCCACGATACTGCTGATCTGCATCACCTGTATCGGTACGAGGAACAAGAAGCATCTGGAGTTCAACGCCCGCAAGCAGGTGATTTTTCCCCTGACCGGCGGACTGCTTCTGCTTGTCCTGTCCGTATGGCTGTTCGGACATCCGATGGAAATGCGGCTCTATACGCTGCCGCTGAACCGTATCCTATACATGGCGGCTTCGCTCGTGGGAGTGATACTGGTACATATAGCCCTGGACAATATCTCCAAGTTCATCAAGGAGGGCCTGATGAAGGACCGCTTCAACTTCGAGAACGAGAGTTTCGAGCAGGGCGAAGAGATTCAGGAGAACAAATACAGCGTGAATATCCCGATGCGCTACTATTACAAGGGGAAGTTCCGCAAGGGATGGGTCAGTATCAGCAACCCTTTCCGCGGGACGTGGGTCGTGGGAACTCCCGGCTCGGGTAAAACATTCAGTATCATTGAACCGTTCATCCGTCAGCACAGTGCCAAGGGGTTTGCCATGGTTGTATATGACTATAAATTCCCGACACTTGCCACGAAACTTTACTACCATTACAAGCTGAACGAGAAGCTTGGAAGAGTTCCCAAGGGGTGCAAGTTCAACATGATCAACTTCGTGGACGTGGAATACAGCCGTCGTGTCAATCCTATTCAGGCAAAATACATCAACAACCTGGCGGCAGCCAGTGAGACGGCGGAAACCCTGCTCGAGTCATTGCAGAAGGGCAAGAAGGAAGGTGGCGGCGGAAGCGACCAGTTTTTCCAGACATCCGCTGTGAACTTCCTTGCTGCCTGCATCTATTTCTTTGTCAATTACGAACGGGAGCCGTATGACAAGGACGGAAACATGCTGTATGCGGAGAAACGTCAGGACCCGGAAACCAAATTCTGGAAGCCGACCGGAGTCGTGCGTGACAAAGAGGGCGGCAACATCGTGGAGCCGGCCTACTGGCTGGGAAAGTATTCGGACATGCCGCACATATTATCGTTCCTGAACGAAAGTTATCAGACCATCTTTGAGGTACTGGAGACTGACAACGAGGTGGCACCGCTGCTCGGGCCGTTCCAGACTGCCTTCAGGAACAAGGCCATGGAGCAGTTGGAAGGTATGATCGGTACGCTGCGTGTCTATACGTCCCGTCTGGCGACCAAGGAATCGTACTGGATATTCCACCGTGACGGGGATGACTTTGACCTGAAGGTGAGCGATCCGAAGAACCCGAGCTACCTGCTCATCGCCAACGACCCGGAGATGGAGAGCATTATCGGTGCGCTGAACGCCCTTATCCTGAACCGTCTTGTCACCCGAGTGAATACAGGCCAAGGGAAGAACATCCCGGTGAGCATCATCGTGGACGAGCTGCCGACGCTGTATTTCCACAAGATAGACCGACTGATAGGAACTGCCCGAAGCAACAAGGTGAGCGTGACCTTGGGATTCCAGGAGCTGCCGCAGCTGGAGGCCGACTACGGCAAGGTAGGTATGCAGAAGATCATCACGACCGTGGGTAACGTGGTCAGCGGTTCGGCCCGCTCGAAAGAGACACTGGAATGGCTGTCGAATGACATTTTCGGTAAGGTCGTGCAAGTGAAGAAGGGCGTGACCATTGACCGTGACAAGACCAGCATTAACCTGAACGAGAACATGGACAGTCTGGTGCCGGCATCAAAGATTTCCGATATGGCAACGGGATGGATATGCGGGCAGACAGCGAGGGACTTCGTGAAAACCAAGACCGGCGTAGGCGGCTCGATGAACATTCAGGAGTCGGAAGAGTTCAAGACCACAAAGTTTTTCTGCAAGACGGACTTCGATATGGGAGAGATAAAGAAAGAGGAAGCCGCGTATGTGCCGCTGCCGAGATTCTACACCTTCAAATCGAGGGAGGAACGGGAACGCATCCTGTACAAGAACTTCGTGCAGGTGGGTCAGGACGTGAAGGAGATGATCAAGGATGTGTTGAACAAACGGGGTGCGAAATGAAGCACGTAAGGATGTTTGTCATCATACTGCTGGTATCTGCAGTGGCAACAGTCTATGGGAAGGAAAGGCATGGGACAGAAACGGGAACTGCCCAACTGTCCATATACAAGCTGCCACCGCTGGAGAGGGCAATCAGATGCACGAAATACTATGAGGGTTGGCATGGTGAGAAAAAACATTGGCCCTATGTGGGATGGGGTCATAAGGTTCTTCCCGGAGAGAGTTTTACCAACGACATCACAAAAGCTCAGGGAGACTCCATCCTGCGAGCGGACATGATGAAACTTTGCCGTCTGTTCAGCAGATTCGGGCGTGATTCTACGTTGCTCTCGTGTCTTGCCTACCAGGTAGGCCCGTACCGGCTTTTAGGTAGCAAAGACTTTCCCAAAAGCAAGCTGATACAAAAACTGGAAGCCGGAAACAGGGATATTTACAAGGAGTACATTTCCTTCCGCTGCTATAAAGGCAAGGTAGTTCCGAGCATCGAGCGGAGAAGGAAGGTGGAATATCTGCTGCTTTTTGAAGAGTAAAAAAGAAGGGAGAATCTTTCGGTGTATTTCCGTCAATTTTCCAGGATAGAAAAGAAATATTTCACAAAAGCGAGAGAACAAGCCTATTACCGCCGATATCCTGAAAAAAAGGATAAAAAATATTTCTGGCTTCAGTTACTATTGCCGCTTGGTCTGTGGCTGATTGATTTATGTTTAATCTTCTGGCTTTTTACTTGGTATCATTGAATGGAATATGGAGAAAAGAAGACATGAATATAATCAGGGAAAGAAGGATGCTGTTCTGCCGTTTCAACATGCAGTTCCTGCTGCCTTGACATTAACAAATACAGATTATCAAATGAAAACAACCCGCATCATGAACAAGATTATCATTTATCTGAGTGCCGTATTGCTGCTGTGCAGTTGCGGCAGTGCAAGACATTATGCAGCGTTTCAATATGACAACGGAGACGACTATGTAAGTGAAGGACTGTACCGCATAGTGGACCGGAAAGGGCGTATCGGTTACGCAGACGAGACAGGCAAGACCGTCATCCGTCCTCGTTTTGCCTTCGGCTATCCATTCGAGGGTGGCAAGGCGAAAGTCACCGATTCGGGGGAACGGAAAGAGGTGGCAGGCTCCGGCAGCGAGCACTGGTATTGGGAAAGTGATGACTGGTACTACATTGACAAACAAGGGAACCGGTGTGAGAATCAAGATACAGACAAGGACAAAACACATCCATAACACAGCAATAACCCCGGAGGTTCAGACGCGAGCCTTCGGGGTTAGCCTATAAGTACAGCACTTCATCAATTGCCAAATCCGAATGACATGGCTGCCTGTCCACAGAAGCGTGCATATTCCTCTTTGTCAGTTCCGCTTTCAATATGGCGGTCTATCAGTTCTCCCAGTTCATCGAAGCAGACTTCGTCACTGAGGCACTCTATGTCTGTCCCGTTCCGGAGATATACTTCATAATAGTCCGAGCCGTTCAGACAGATCAGCACTTCCCCTTGGAAGAGTCTTCCGTTTACATGGAATTTCAGTCCCGGCAGGTCATTGAATACTGTTGCCATAAACTCCCCGATGCCCCATGACATAAGGACCGGCGTGTCGGTCATCGTTACCAGCTGTTCGCGAATTGTCGCAGCCACTCTCATTACATACTCTTTATCCATAATCTTGATTTTTAATAGATTTATATATTCATTTTATTCAAACCATTCCGGGTTGTCTTCTTTCAGCATCTCAACCAGCTCGTCATCCGGCAGCTCGAGACTTCCGGCATCGGTGAAGAAGAAAATCTCATCGTATAATTTCTCAGCCTCCTTACTCGCAAAGCCCTCGTTCTCGCTGTCGAAACTACCGGGCTGGAGTGCGTCAAGCAAACCTGTTGAGCCGATAAGGAGTTCTTCACCTTCATTTGATTTCACCACACGGCAAGAATAAGTTCTGCCGGCAAATTCCACCTCTTTCTTTTTCATCGGTCTATCACTTTAATGGTATGTTTCTCCCGTGTTCTTTCAGGTACTCCATGATACATTTCGCTTCCTCGTGTGAAGCCATATTGCGTTCGTCGTACCTGCGGCTGTCATCCGCCATAACCTTGATACACTCTTTAATCAACCTGTACAGGCTTTGCTGCAGTGTCGGGTGCATGGTCGGTATTGCTGCTGCAAATCGAGCCGGATTGAAACTGTAATTGTTGACTGCCATTTCCCAGTCTTTAGCGAGACGGTACTCTCTGCTTTCTTTGATGTCCTTGTCCATAATTCTGATATTTAACGATTTTGTTTTTCTTCCCTCTGTTCGGCCTCCTTTTCGGAGGAGCCGCTTCGGGATTTACGGTGCATCGAGAGACGGTCGTCAAAGCCTCTCCCGATGTTTTTTCCTGCCAATTACTCTTTCAGAGAAAGGAAGAATTTGCAGGAAATGCACTTCAAAACGGAGGGAACAGGCTCGACCGCCTACATTCGCACCAGTAAAGTCCACGCGGCGACGAGAAGGACGACGAAAGAAGAAATGACTCTCATGCCAATACAAGAGGGGAAATAGAAAGGGATAAGGGTGGTGGCGGGGGCTTATGACGGACGGCGTTAAAACAGGTGCAGCTATAAAGGTTCCCGGAGCGGCCGATGGCAGAATACGGCCCGTGCCGGATTCCGTCATCAGCCACAGATCCGGACCGGAGTGCTTACAGCAGCCCAGGGCTGCCGTCGTGCATGAAGGTTTTATAACAGTCTCCGCCTGGTGCACATGAGGGCGGCAGTATAACGGGATTTGCCGTGAAAAGAGATGCTGTCAAAGCATCCCTTCGTCCGCGTAGCTCAGATAGCCTGTATCCGAGAGGATGATATGGTCAAGGAGAGTGATGTCAAGGATTTCGCAGGCTTTCTTGAGTTTGCTTGTGATGGCATTGTCACTGGAGCTGGCCACCATGTTGCCTGACGGGTGGTTGTGGCTGAGGATTATGCCCGAGGCATGGGCCAGAAGAGCCGTCTGCAGGATGATACGGACATCCACAACGGTCTGGCTGATGCCGCATTTTGATATGCAGGAGAGTCCGAGAAGCCTGTTGGCTTGATTGAGGAACATCACCCAGCATTCCTCATGATGCTGCATACATTCATCGTATGCCTCCTTGAAGATGTCGTAGCTCACTCTGGAGGAGTTTACCATGATACGTTTTGCAGCATCGGCATCCTTGTAATTTACTGAAATCTGAGGGAAAGAAAATGTATTCATAATAACGAAGATTTAAGGTGAAACAATTTTTTTCGCCCGTGCACAGCTCTGTCTGGACTTCGTGCAAGATTTTGGGAAAGAATACTATCCGCAGGATTGGAGATTGTTTCCCAAATTCACCCGGATCTTGCGTTTGTCCGGAAAGATGCTGTAACTTCGCTGAAAACAAATGTTGAGACTACCGGGGTATTATAAGAGGTCCGGCTATAAAGGTTATCCGGGCCGGCCGATGACGGAAGACCGCCCGTGCGGCCTGTAGGAATCAGCCAGAACCCGGTCCGTACTGTTTCAGCAGACGGAGACTGCCGAAAGACAGTGAGGTGTATAAAAAAGGTCAGGCGGCGCCGGTCTGCCTCCGGCACTCAACAGAAAAGCAGGACGGATTTCTCCGCCCTGCATCTGAAATCAACTATGAATTATGGTCAAGCAGCAACCTCTTGGGATTGAGGTTGTTTTTCGTTGTCCGCATCGGTTTCAGTCTGCTCTGCTTCCTGTTTGGCCTGTTCCTGCACCAAAAGGACGGCTTTCTTTTCTTCGATGCGCTGATGTCTTTTTTCGTAAACTTCATTATGTCCGTTCTCGATGTCGGCAAGTCTTTCCGGCATGTGTTTTCCTGCAAATTCAAGCAACATGTCGGCTATGGCGTTGCTTCCGTATGCGTTCTTGAAATTCTCAATCAGGAAATCCCTGCGGATGACGGCTTTTGCCTTTGGTGTAAGATTGGCCACAATATTTGTCTTGTCCTCGTTGGACAGATAGGGCGAATGTTCTCCCTCTATGCCAACGGCGACAAAGTGTTCCTTTCTCAACGATGAAAGCAGGAAGAAATAAATCATCTTTTCTTCGTCAGCCCCGAACTTGGTTTCGGTCATATCCACTTCCAAAATCTGTTTTTTGGTATCTTCCACGGTCTTTTCCCTGGCAATCTCCTTGTTTCGCTTGTCCTGCTTGTCCAGTTTTTCAATCGGGGAAAGCTGTTCCTGTCCTGCCTGTTGTCCACTGACGGCATTCATCATGGAATTCTCCACATAACAATTGACAATGTCTTCGTTCCCAATCCGTGCGAAGAGCGATATTTCGCCTGCTTCTGCCCTGCGTACAAGTTCCTTGCCCTCTTCCATATAATCGTTCATATCCTGCTCATATTCAACCTTGGCTTCCTTATATTCGTCTTCCGTCTCATATTCTCCGGCTTCAGGCTCTTCGGGAAGTGTCGGGTAGTCTTTGTATCTGCATTGCAGTGCCACAACCTCATAGCCCATTTCCTTGAGGCGATTAACCGCATCCGCATTATAGCAATATGCGTCATGGCTTAGAGATAGTGCAGGATAAGTCTTAATGGTCTCTATTGCCTTTTCCGTCAAAAATGCGGCATTCATTTCATCAAGACAGCCTTTGTTGGCGCATTTTCCGCATGTTCCCTCACAGAACAATGTCATGTTGTTGGTATTATGGGGGCATGACAGGCAAAGGGTCTTGTCAAAGTTGTAACGTTCAAGGTCTGTCGTGAAGTGGCGCTCGATGTTCTTTGCCACCTCGGTCGCTTTCATGCCTCGCCAACTGCCAAACATGATACCCTCTTTCAAGTGCTTGTCGAAAACCTCTCTCTGGATGTCCTCGCCATATCGGCAAATTTCGCTTGCCACGCTGATAGTGATTTCGTCCTTTTCCAACAATTCTGCGATTTCGGGGATAAGGGAGACGAACTTCAGTCGGGTGCGGATATAGGTCTCGTTCTTGCCGAACTGCATGGCCAAAGACTGAATGTCGTGCCGTCCGCTTTCTATCAGCCTCTGATAGGAGTTTGCTTCCTCGATAGGGGTTACATCCTTGCGTTGCAGGTTTTCCGTCACCGCCATTTCTTCGGCGGTCTCGTCCGAAACATTCAGAACGATTGCCGGAATTTCTTCCAGTCCTGCCATGAGCGAGGCACGATACCTGCGTTCCCCGAATATGATTTCAAAGCGGTTCTCCGCAATGGGGCGCACCCCGATAGGCTGAAGGACGCCCTGCTGACGGATGCTTTCCGCCAATTCCGCAAGGCTTGCTACATCAAAATTCTTGCGTGGGTTATAGTTACTCGGCTGAATATCTGCCAAAACTACTGATACGATGTTCTTCTCTGCTACTGATTGAATGTTCATTGTTTCCATAATTCATAAATTTTGATTTGTTATACATTGATTGTCTGATTACTGCTATTCCTGTTGGTTGGTGTCATATTCGTACATCTGCGTATTGTCGTATCCCTCGAACGATAGCCGGAACGTGTCGAAGTCTTTCCTGCCAGCCAGCCTTACGGTATCGTTCTTTCCAATGAAATAGGGTTCAAGCATTGTCCGAAACGGTGCGCCGAGCGTAGTCCTGTCTGCCAATGTGCAAACCTTGTCGGGTTGTTGGGGCATGATATAGCCCAGTGCATATTCGTTGTAAACTACCAATCTTATTTTATCCATGTCGATGTCAATTTTGAATTGTTTTTTATTTCCCTCTGGTCGGTTCTTTTCCCGTTTGAACCGCCTTGGGGTTTTATGGATGCGGTTTACAGCTGTCGGTACAGCTTCATACGACGGCTTTTCCTGCCAATTACTCTTTCACAGAAAGGAAGAATTTGCAGGAAATGCACTTCAAGCCGGAGGATCAAGCGCGACAGCAGACCTTTGCATCTGATAAAACCAAGGCCGGTGCGGCGGGAATGAAGCCGGAAAGCGGTAAAAGATGAATTATAAAAGAAATGTTCTATCAATAGTTCGTTAAATTTTGGATAATCACGCAGCGTCCGAGACGCCATAATATAAGAGTTCTTTGAAATCGTTGGTATTTAATAGCCTGTGTGGGTGCTTTCCAGACATACGAATAAATCTCTGTATCATATCCGCATTATGAATCAGCGTCTTTACATTGGAGACAGAAAGATGCACGCCGCAACTCCGGGCAAAAGCCCTTGCCACGTTGACAGAGGAGAGCGACATGTTGAACGCAAAGTCCAGTGATTCCCTCTTCCGTGACTGGCAGTGGGCGAGTCCGGTAAACTGCTTTGCATCGCGGTAAAGGTACTCAATCTGGAATCGGGTTCGGTAGATGTCCATGATGTCTCTGGCAGACATCGAGGTGTCTGTAGAGAAGAACACCTTCCTCTCCTGAGTCTTCCTGCCTGGCTCGAGGCAGTCAACAATGACCACCTTGACCTTGCGCTTGAGACCTGCCGACCAGACAACCGCAGAATAGAGTGTTACCACCTTGTCATCCGAGGTGATGTCTTCACTCACAAACGCATTCATGTCGAGATTCCTGATGTCCACCCTGTCACCATAGACCTTAGGTCTTCCACGCTTGCCGGTCTTGGGACCATCATAAAGATAACGCAGTCTTACATCGCTCCTGAATCTGCTTATAAGGTTGAATCCCAAAGCAATGAGACCATCCACAAAAGGTTTCTTCGAGAAATAGGCATCAGCAACTACCGTCTTGCAGACTTTCCAAAGTGCATCTTTCTGAGAGGCAATGACCTTAAGATACCATGCCAGCAGTGAATTTGGATCATCCATTCCCGCAAGGTACTTGGGAGGACGGCCTCTGGACACGATGTCCACCGTCTGCACAGCCCTGAGATGTACGGCATCACGCTCATCGGCATCAACAAGCGCTATGCCCAGAATCTCAAGCCCCCATTTCGCGGCAGATGCGCATCCACTCCAGAAGTATCACGTACCGGGTGTGTGCTTTCCCGTCTTGGGAATGTAGCTCGGGTCGATGGGCATGGCAATCCTGTGCTGGAGTTTCTCCCTGCAGTACGCACGGTTATATCCCAACCAGTCAAACTTCTTCCGGAAGTTCTGTCTGAAACGGCTCTCGCAGCAGTCGCTGGACAGCGCCATTTGGGTGAAGTTCTTACGTTTCGTCATGCTTAGGAAAAGAATTGAAGTAATGACGAAGAAAGTTTTAAAACTTTTGCGTAACTTTGCAGTGCCATCAAGGGCATCATTGATGATCTTGGTGAGCTGGTCAAGTGGCTGAATTTCCATTAGCAAATTGGTTTGTCTGGCAACTGCTAATTTACTAATTTTTAGCGACTTGGCCAATTTTTTTAGACGCTTATTTTCAGTCTTTCAGGCTATTATTCCCATCTATTTTAAGATTCGTTGTTTATGGTTGTCTGACAGGTGTACAAGTTCCTGTCAGAGGTGCTGTATATATGACGTAATATATTATAAATGAGTCTCTAAACTAAAAATTAACTAAGTATTGTTATCAGAAATTGATGTAAAATACGTTTTTTCCTGTGGCTTACCATTTCTCCAATCTATTTCATCATTCATGATTAAACGATTCATCCTTTCAAGCCCCACTCTCCACCGTCCTGGTAAACCATCAGGTGCAACTGGGAAATAATCCTTACCATCTGGACTTTTTATAGCAAAATACATACTTGGCCTATCTTCTCGGTGAGCCGAACTTCCCCATTTTTCTAATGGAGTAATTTTATATCGACCTCTCTCGTCCATATATTTGAAAGTATCTTCAGAAATAGCAACTGTTTCATCTTGCCAAATAAATTGGTCAGTCTTGCGATAAACTAATATGTATTCATGCTCAGTAACAAAAAAAGCATCTGTTTGACCACCACCTGATTTTTTCCGCCAAATTATGTTTCCACATAGATTATTCAAACCAAAAACCTCATCACAAAGTAATTTCAACTGTGCATGTTCATTATCGTCTATGGATATAAAGATGACTCCTTTATCCGACAAAAGTTGTTTAGCAATACGAAGTCTTTTATTCATAAATGACAACCATTTAGAATGACGGTATGAATCTTCACTATCCACAAACTTATCATTGTAAACAAAGTCTTTATTCCCTGTATTATATGGAGGATCTATATAGATAACATCAATATTCCCCTCATGAGTATAAGCAAGAGCTGTCAAAGCTTCAAGGTTATCTCCCTCAATAAGGATATGATTGGGGGCATCGGTATCTGTACTGATGATAGCTTTGTCTGTATCTTCGATCAGCATCGGCAACTCCTCGCGAAGACGTTCCTCCACATCTTCTGGTTTGTCTTCCCATACAAGTCCGTATTTCTTTTGCTTGCGAAGCATCTCTATCAATGCCGATTTTTCGTCATTTGTCAGCCCCTCTATTCCGCGTATCTTATTTACCAGTTCATTCTTATCCATAAGTAAATTCATTTTTCTGTTATTTGACAAGTCTTACCATCTGAATACCGCCTTCTAATGAAGAGTTCAGCAATTCTTTTACATCGACTTCCAGAACTCTGGCAATCTCAAGCAAAGTTTCCAACCCCGGCTGTGAAGTATTCGTACACCATTTTGATACCGTGGCCGGATCCTTGCCAAGTTGCTCTGCCAACCATTTGTTGGTTCGTTTCTTTTCAACGAGTACCACTTTAATTCGATTTATATCTTTCATCGTTTCCATTTTGGTGATGATTATCTCAATATATTGCAAATGTAATGAATTAGTCTCAATTAAGCATTATTCAAATAAGGTAATAAGCTATAAACATTGCGAATTACATCAATATTTATGTGAGATATTGACCTTTTTACTCTTTATCGACAATAAAAATGAGTAACTTTGCACAAACGAATAGTCATTATGAATAAACACTTGACAGAAACAGAATTTTATCATAAATCACATATAGAGATACTATCTAATCATTTTTTAGAGAATGATTGGGTTTGGCTATATAAGAAATACTATGAAAGCAGTGATGGTGTGGAAAGATATCATAAGTACGTTTCTTATTTGGCGACCCCTATAAGTGCAGCGTTTTCATTGAAAACTCCGAATACTGACATACAAGATGATGTAAGAGTAGCTTTAATGGGTGATTATACATATAGGCCCTTTGCAAAACCAGGATTCGAAAATCTTGTAACAGTACGAGATTTCAAAGTATCAAGAACTTATTATAAGGATATTAGAATCGCTGAAGAATTGATTTACTATTTTAACCTTTTTGAGAGTAAAGAAGAAAATGGTGATACCTGCTATTACAAAATTGAAAACGATACAAAAAAACTTGTATGCCTTATTAACAAAGATTCTGTAAAAATATTGAATCAATATCTTGTAGAATTTATGGCCGCTAAAAGAATGGATTTGATATGTTGTTGCCAGTCAGAAATTGAATTTGATTTAGGAGCTATTGATTTGCCATTCGAAATAGAATGTACAAATGGTAAATTTAAGGATATCAGCCCAAATGCTAAATCTAACTATCAAATCTGTATATCACCACACTTTGCTAAAATTCAAAGCTGGTTTAATGGTAAGATCATATTTAACCATGAATCATTGAAAAGTATTATTGAACGGATGAAGACAAGTGTCAACTATATTATAGGAACAGATGTTAATGGTGCTCCGATAGCTTCTACGGTTGCAACAGATCCTTATACTCCTGTTTTTTTTGATAAAAAAGTACAAGCGTATTATAATTATCAAGGATGCCGTATAGAAGAATTACGTATCATAAGTCCTAACTTCACCTTAAGGTGCGATAATGACCATAATGATTATGTGGTGGTGTTTTTACGTGATATTCAAGACCTTCCTTATCGCGAACAATGTATATGGAAAGGTTTTAATATTACTCCTGACGGCAGAACATTTAGCAAACTTTTTCAAAAAACGATAATTGAAGGCAAATGGAATGGTGTTGCACAGTCTATAGACTTTGTCTTTCGAGATTTGTATAAAACCTTTGTCGCTAAATGGGAGGAGAAGTATGGTTGGAAACTGTTTAAGTCATTAAATGGAATCCAGGCAGAATATTTCAATCAAATTTGTATTCTAAATAGAGATGATTATGAAGCTCTTACTGACCTTGTAAAATATTTATCACTATTGCTACAAGAAAGCCTTGATTTGGAAATGATGGAAATGATTATTCCTGCTAAAACTGAAATCAAAGAAAAAGTAGTAAATGGTGAAAAAACTAAGGAATCAACTAAAGAAAAACCCTTATCACATCTTGATAGAATTTTAGAAACACTCAATATTGAAGGCTACAATTTTATTGTATTTCTCAGGAATCTTCAATCCTTACGTTCCTATATGCTTCATCGAAATAGTAAGAAATTAGATAAAGACAAAAAAAGGGCTTTTGAGTATTTCGGCTTAAATGAAGATAAATCAAATTCCCAGTCGGTTTCAAATAATGTATTATCGCTCGGTGCAACAGCTATTTCAAATATGATAAAACAATTGTAAATACATGTGTTATTACATCAAGATCTACATCTTTCAAAATTGAATCCTTTTCTATCCGGCTTTCCCCACCCGAAAATTAAGGTATGATGTCTGTGCCGCGGTCCGCCCTCCACTCCAAGGTACGGAAGGCTGTGCCCGATCAACGGCAGTCTGCATCATACCGCTTCATGCCGGAGCTTCGACCTGTCGAAACAACCGGTATTCCGCTATATGGGCATCCTGCCTGGTTGTTGCTCCGGCACATTCCGCCTTCTGTCCGTAGCTTTTCTTTCCGGGCCGACGGCGTCGTGGGCAAACGGTGACACATTCTGCTTGTGCCGTCCGTCGTGCCTCCGGCATGTCACAGGCAGATAGAGTCCCCATTTTGTTTGCCCGGCAGACCGTTTCTTTTACCCGCCCAAGCCGTCATTCATCACTTTTATAAACATCCCCTTATATATACGGGACAATTCTGCCTTTTATATCTGTATCGGGATTACCTTCTCTCGTCATACCTTGCCTGCCGCCGCGTAGGTTTTATCAGGTGCGAATGTAGGCTGTCGCGCCTGATTCTTCCGTTTTGAAGTGCATTTTGAAGGAAAATCTTCCTTGCCGGGCAAGAGTATTTTGCTTCAAAAAAACGTCGAATGGGCTGTACCGACATCCTTGTCATGCACCATAAAACCCCAAGGCGGTCCGGCAGAAAGGATCCGACCAGAGGGAAGAAAAAAACAAAGTCACAGGTAATGGCAGGACTAACCACCTTGCCGCAAAACATTTTCAAATTATGCTATACATTCACACTATCGGTCGCATCGGAAAGGATTGTCAGGTTATCGAGGGTACACACGGTTCGTTTATTGCTTTTGACATGGCAGTAGATGACTTCTCGCACGGAAACGCCGTTACCACATGGGTAAGGGTACGCAGCAACAAGGAAAACCATATCCGCCTCTCCGAATACCTCACCAAAGGGCGCATGGTCCTTGTCGGGGGAACATTGTCAACTTCACTGTGGAAGGACAAAAACGGCGACAGCCAGATCCAGCTCTCCATCACGGCGGATGCCCTGGAGTTCATCAATACCGGTAAACGGGAAGGTACAACCTCCGAAGCCGACGGCCAAGCCGCAGCTGCCGATAACGCACCAGTTCCTCCGGCGGACATGCCACAGGACGGGGAGGAAGACCTTCCGTTCTGACATCTTCCGGAAAACGGTCACGGATGTAGTATTTACTAATTGTAGTAATTTAGGAGATTAGTAAATCCCGGGTTACGAAAAATAGTAGATACTACATTTAGTGGCTAAGTCTTTTAGTAGAGTAGTAAATACTACGATACTAAAATATGTTATAGTAGTAAAATAGTAAATACTAATTGTAGTGAAGACTAAAAATAGTATTATCTTTGTACCAGAACATTAAGACTCTGAATCATGACAAAAATTATAGCAGCTCTGAATCATAAAGGTGGGGTCGGAAAGACAACCACTACCATAAATCTCGCTGCCGCACTGCAGCTGAAGAAAAAACGTGTGCTCCTGATCGACATGGACGGTCAGGCAAACCTCACGGAATCCTGCGGCCTGTCCATCGAGGAAGAACAGACCGTGTACGGGGCGATGAAGGGCGAATACCCTTTGCCGCTGGTCGAACTGAACAACGGCCTTGCCATCGTTCCCTCGTGCCTTGACCTGTCGGCTGCCGAATCGGAACTTATCAACGAACCTGGCCGGGAACTGATACTGAAAGGGCTGATTGCGAAGCTGCTTGACAGCCGGAAATTCGACTATATACTGATTGACTGTCCGCCATCGCTGGGACTGCTCACGCTCAATGCGCTTACCGCATCGGACTTCTTGATTATCCCGGTACAGGCACAGTTCCTCGCCATGCGCGGTATGGCAAAGATTACGAATGTGGTTAAAATCGTCAGGGAACGCCTGAATCCGGGACTGAGCATCGGAGGTATCGTGATCACCCAGTTCGACAAGCGCAAGACGCTTAACAAAAGCGTGTCCGAGCTCATCAACGATTCTTTCTGCGACAAGGTGTTCAAGACCGTCATCCGGGACAACGTGGCTCTGGCGGAAGCTCCTATCAAGGGTCTGAACATTTTCGAGTATAACAAAAACAGCAACGGGGCCAAGGATTATATGGACTTGGCGCTGGAGGTACTGAAACTAAAGTAAAAACAATATGGGCAAAAGCGATTTATTGAAAGACGGTATGAAAAGCGGCCTTGACGGGCTGCTTTCATCAACCAAAAAATCCCCGCAGAAAAAAGAAACGGCTCCGGCCAAGGCGGAAAAGGAACCGGCGGTGCATTGCAACTTCGTCATTAACAAGAGCATTCATACCAGGATGAAATACCTGGCCATCGAAAAGAACATGTCTCTCCGTGACATCGTCAACGAGGCCATGAGAGAATATCTGGAGAAGCATGAAAAATGATTGAAAATTTGAAAGACGCACTATGAGAGAAATAAATCCCAAAGAAACCACCCGTGCATACGCATTTGAGCTTTGGATGAAAGCCCCGATGCCGATGGTTACATTTTTCAAGACTTTGGATGTCAGTCGTCTGGTCAAAATCAGCAAAAAGTCAGGTATGAAATTCAATATGCTGATGTGCTGGTGCATCGGCAAGGCGGCAAGCGGTATCAAGGAATTTTATATGCTGCCTGTCGGAGACAAATTGATGCAATATGATGCCATTGCGGTTAATACCATTGTTATGAACAAGGACAATGAGGTCAGTTCATGCGATGTGCCCTTTTCTGATGATTTGCAGCTATTCAATGAAGATTATCTGAAATTGACAACGGATGTAGCACAAAGCTGTGAGAACCACGACTTGACTGAAAGCATGGTAATAGGAACTTCCGCACTGGCCCAATATGAAATTGACGGTGCGGTAGGTATGTACAGCGGTATCTTCAACAATCCGTTTATGATATGGGGCAAGTACCGTAAGGGGTTCTTCAGGACGACACTGACGGTTTCATTCCAATTCCATCACACTCAAATGGATGGGGCACATGCTGCAAAGTTCCTGGATCGCTTGCAGCAGGAAATCAATAAATTACTTGTATAGCGATGAATATGGAAACACAAAGATTGATACTTCGTCCCTGGACAGAAAACGATGCAGAGTCTCTTTATAATTATGCCAAAGATCCTGCTATCGGCCCCATTGCCGGATGGCCTCCTCATACATCTGTGGAAAACAGCAGAGAAATAATACGCGATATCCTTTCTGCACCCGAGACATACGCTGTAGTATTGAAAGAAACCAATGAACCGATAGGCAGTGTCGGAATTATGTTCGCTGATGGCGTACACAGTGCGGAGATGCAGGATGGAGATGCAGAAATAGGATATTGGATAGGTGTTCCTTATTGGGGACAGGGACTTATACCGGAAGCCGTACAACGTTTGTTGAAGCGTTGCTTCGTCGAACTTGATGTGAAACGGGTCTGGTGTGGACATTATGACGGAAACATCAAATCCCGCAGGGTAATGGAAAAATGTGGATTCAAGTACCATCACACAGAAGAAGGAAAGACTTCTCCGTTAGGAGATATCCGTACAGAACATTTTACTTTGCTTACCAGAGAGGACTGGAAAAAACGGTAAGAGAAATATAAAAATGTCCCATGATAAGAACTACGATAAAATCATTTATACAGGCTGATTTGGAATCTGTCTGGCATTCTGTCACTTCACTTTACGACTATTCATGGCGAAGTGACATAAAGGACATAGAAGTTTCCGACGAGCGCCATTTCAGGGAGATAAGTAATGAAGGCTATGTCACCTGTTTTACTGTTACTGTTATAGAGCCTTTTCTAAAATATTCATTTCTTATGGATAATGTGAACTTTTCCGGGGAGTGGACGGGACATTTCAGACAGGCTGAAAATGGAACGGAAGTGATTTTTACAGAGTCAATTAACCTAAAGAAATGGTGGTTATATCCTTTTGCATTGTTGTATTTGAAATTACAGCAGAAACGGTATATAGCTGACCTGAAAAGAAAATGTGAACAAGAATGAACGGATCGGCCAAGTATATAATACGCCATTTGCAAGGTAGTGAGAACCATTTGCTAAGAGAATTTCTTTACGAAGCGATTTATATTCCTGAAGGAGTCAAACCGCCCTCAAAGGACGTGGTGGATTTACCTGAACTGAAACTGTATATTGAGGACTTCGGAAATAAAAAAGATGACTTTTGTCTGGTCGCAGACAGTGAAGGCAAAGTGGTTGGTGCTGTGTGGGTACGTATTATGAATGATTACGGACATGTGGATGACAGGACCCCATCGCTCTCCATATCCCTATATAAGGAATACAGGAGTAAAGGCATAGGAAGCCATCTTATGCGTGAAATGTTTCGATTACTTGAGAGCAAAGGATATAGTCGCGTCTCTCTGTCCGTACAAAAGGCGAACTATGCCGTCCGAATGTATCTAAAACTTGGATTTAAGATCATCCATGAGACTGAAGAGGAGTTTGTCATGCTTAAAGATCTCTCACTATCCTACTAAAGACGGACAACCTCTTATATATGTCATCTTCTTCAAGAAGACATCTCCCTATTATAGATTACCGGTAAATTATCGGTAATCTTTTTCTTTTATAGTTCCATAGAACATCAGTCCGGCATAACCCGTTATTGCCGTCAGTGGTGTACGTAATTCATGGGTAATGGTATGAACGGCTTTCTTGCGAGAGGCTATCAGTGCCTCGTTTCGCTTTGCCATTTGTTGCAGTCGCTCAATTAAATCTGCGGTTTCCTGTTTATATCGCTTGATGCGGTTGGCATTTCGGTGTATGATGATATATGATATGACCAGTAGCAGTATAACGAACCCTGTCAAGCCCCCAATCTGAATGAACGACCGTTCCCGCATGGCTGTTATCTCGGCTTCCCGCTTTTGTAGGTCAGTTTGTACTTTCCCGTCTATTTGAACAACCAGTCCTTGCAGTTGCCTGTTAAGTTCCGCATTTCGTGCGGCAAGGCTATCGGCATGAACCGATAAGCGACGGCTTTGCGCCTGTTGTTCGGTTCTCATATTCCGGTTAAAGGAACGGTGCATCGTGGTAGTCACAGTTGGTTTCGCTTCTTCCTTTTTGCCGAAGATGCCCAAGAATCCTTTTCGTTTAGGTTTCTTGGGTTGTTCTTGCACACTTTTCTGCGCGATTACGGGTACTTGACGGGGTATCTTATCGTTGATGGCTTGTTGCTGTTCAAGTATCTGCACGATTTGGCACATCTGCCGTTCCTTATCTTCGAGAAGATGGCGTACGCTGTCTATACGCTCTGCCGGATAGGTAGCTTTGAAACGGCAGAGCATACTGTCCATTGCCATACGCTGTGCATGGTAATGTTCGATATCTTTATCGTTCCATTCCAGTATTGTTTCACCAAATAGAGAGAATTTTATCATTTGAATATTGATATTGTTTATCTCTTTTCGGAACTCGTCTATTTTTTTATTGTCAAGTTCTAATGCTTCTATCTCCTGCCATTCATAGAAGCTATTATATGCTATACATCCGATAAGAACGGAGATAAGTATATACCCCAACCGTATTGTCTTATAGAAATTCCTGGATCGTTCCATTATTTTGATGATACTGATTTTTCAAACATGAATAAAAGTTTATCCTTTTCTTCCATACGGGTATTATCAGAATAACCGCCTTTTGTTATTTGATACCCACACGGCTTAACCATAAAAGTGCCTAAGCCTTTAGTGTATGAACTTACTTCTGAGGCATAGTCTTTACTTGTATTTAATGGAACTTTCCCTTCAATAAGACACCACTCATTATTACAACTGATACCTTTAATCTCAGACATCATTTTTTGCAGATCTGTAATAGCTTTGGAACTTGCTACTTGTGGTATCTGCAACTCAAAACAGAGCATCGGTTCGAGAATGTCCACACCTGACTGTTGCAAAGCCAGCCTGAAGACATAAGGGGTCAGCTGTCTGAAATCAGCAGGTGTACTTACCGGGCTATAATACTCGGCTTGAGTAAAAGTTACTTTCAGATCTGTCACTTCCCATCCATGTAAACCAGATTGGCAAGACATACGAATCCCTTCAAAAACGGCATTTTGAAAAGAATGGTTCAGATAACCATAGGAGATGTCACTTTCGATTTGCAACCCTGCCCCTAACGGTAAGGGTTCAAGAGTCAGCCCTATTGTGGCCCAGTAAGGGTTGGGTGGTACTTCGATCTGAATAATCTTATTGACCTTTTTTATAGGTCGTTCTTTGTAGATAGTCTTGATCTCATCAAAATGGACCTTTACGGAAAATCGTTCTTCCAGCAATGTCTGTATGATTTCCTTTTGGGTCAAACCATATAACGAGATTTCCAATTCATCACTATATGAGTTTATGGAAAAGGACAAAGACGGGTCTTCAATCCACAATGTATTCAGAGCGGATATCACCTTGCTTCTCTCTTCGGGCTTATTTGGCCGGACGGAGGATTTGAGAGCGGGATGCTGATGAGATAATCCTTGAATCAAACAAGGTTTAGCACCTAAATAATCTCCGATTCGAAAATCTTCTATATCTTCTACAATCGCGATATCATTGGCACCCACTTCATCAACATTTATCTCTCTGCCCTGATAAATAGTCTTTAGATTTTTAATCTTGATGAATTTTTCCGAATCGTTGATTCTTACAACGTCTCGAAGTCTCAGACTTCCGTCAATTATTTTAAGAAAACTTCTTTTATGCCCTTTGGGGTCATGCTCTATCTTATAGAGATAAGCTGAAAGTCTGTTTGAGACTGATGCCGGAGGAAGTATAAAAGAAGAAATGGCGTCCAACAACTCATTGATACCGATATTGAACATTGCTGATCCATGTAGCACCGGATAGACTTTGGCTTTTGCCACAAGAGCGATTATCGTATTCCAATAATCAGCCGGTGAAATTTCGCTATCCGCCAAATATCGTTCTAATATATCGTCGTCATGGTTGCATACAAATTCTTTGTATTCTTCCTTTATATATGTTTGGGAGCAAACCGGATAAACCGATCCATCGACAACAGTTTGCATAAACAGGACATCTTGCGACAGATTTGTTTTTATGTCCAGATATAAACGCTCAAGATTTACGCCGGCACGATCAATCTTATTGATAAATATAATTGTCGGGATTTGCAGTTTTTGCAAAGTCTTGAACAGCAACTTTGTTTGTGCTTGTATGCCTTCCTTTGCCGATAATATGAGGACTGCACCATCAAGCATTTTGAATGTCCGCTCCACCTCTGCAATAAAATCCATGTGTCCCGGAGTGTCAATGATATTGCATTTCACACCATTCCAAACAATAGATGTCGTAGAAGCCCGAATAGTAATTCCTCTACGTTTTTCTATATCCATAGAGTCTGTTATGGTGTCACCTTTATCAACACTGCCGCGCTTTTCCGTTGCTCCGCAGGCAAATAGCAGATTTTCGGTTACGGAAGTTTTTCCTGCATCAATGTGAGCAAGAATTCCTAAATTTATAATGTTCATTTGATTAAGCAATAATATACTACAATAGATGCATTGCCGAAACGCACCTTTTAATACCTCCTCGTAGCATGTAGAAAACTACAGGATTCTTAACTCGTATTAATATGTATATTATTACTGCCGCATAATTGAACGCAAATTTACGAAAAAAAAGTTCCCTGACAAAAGCACAAAGAACTTTTTTAACAATACTTAGTTAATTTTTAGTTTAGAGACTCATTTATAATATATTACGTCATATATACAGCACCTCTGACAGGAACTTGTACACCTGTCAGACAACCATAAACAACGAATCTTAAAATAGATGGGAATAATAGCCTGAAAGACTGAAAATAAGCGTCTAAAAAAATTGGCCAAGTCGCTAAAAATTAGTAAATTAGCAGTTGCCAGACAAACCAATTTGCTAATGGAAATTCAGCCACTTGACCAGCTCACCAAGATCATCAATGATGCCCTTGATGGCACTGCAAAGTTACGCAAAAGTTTTAAAACTTTCTTCGTCATTACTTCAATTCTTTTCCTAAGCATGACGAAACGTAAGAACTTCACCCAAATGGCGCTGTCCAGCGACTGCTGCGAGAGCCGTTTCAGACAGAACTTCCGGAAGAAGTTTGACTGGGTGGGATATAACCTTGCGTACTGCAGGGAGAAACTCCAGCACAGGATTGCCATCGCCATCGACCCGAGCTACATTCCCAAGTCGGGAAAGCACACTCCCGGCACGGGATACTTCTGGAGTGGATGCGCATCTGCCGCGAAATGGGGGCTTGAGATTCTGGGCATAGCGCTTGTTGATGCCGATGAGCGTGATGCCGTACATCTCAGGGCTGTGCAGACGGTGGACATCGTGTCCAGAGGCCGTCCTCCCAAGTACCTTGCGGGAATGGATGATCCAAATTCACTGCTGGCATGGTATCTTAAGGTCATTGCCTCTCAGAAAGATGCACTTTGGAAAGTCTGCAAGACGGTAGTTGCTGATGCCTATTTCTCGAAGAAACCTTTTGTGGATGGTCTCATTGCTTTGGGATTCAACCTTATAAGCAGATTCAGGAGCGATGTAAGACTGCGTTATCTTTATGATGGTCCCAAGACCGGCAAGCGTGGAAGACCTAAGGTCTATGGTGACAGGGTGGACATCAGGAATCTCGACATGAATGCGTTTGTGAGTGAAGACATCACCTCGGATGACAAGGTGGTAACACTCTATTCTGCGGTTGTCTGGTCGGCAGGTCTCAAGCGCAAGGTCAAGGTGGTCATTGTTGACTGCCTCGAGCCAGGCAGGAAGACTCAGGAGAGGAAGGTGTTCTTCTCTACAGACACCTCGATGTCTGCCAGAGACATCATGGACATCTACCGAACCCGATTCCAGATTGAGTACCTTTACCGCGATGCAAAGCAGTTTACCGGACTCGCCCACTGCCAGTCACGGAAGAGGGAATCACTGGACTTTGCGTTCAACATGTCGCTCTCCTCTGTCAACGTGGCAAGGGCTTTTGCCCGGAGTTGCGGCGTGCATCTTTCTGTCTCCAATGTAAAGACGCTGATTCATAATGCGGATATGATACAGAGATTTATTCGTATGTCTGGAAAGCACCCACACAGGCTATTAAATACCAACGATTTCAAAGAACTCTTATATTATGGCGTCTCGGACGCTGCGTGATTATCCAAAATTTAACGAACTATTGTGATAAAAGAAAAGTAAATAAATCGCGTAGCATTTACTATAATATTGGCGAAACTGGCGAGGGGACCAAATTGCTAACTGATATTTTTTCGCAAAAAGATATTTTTGGTAATCCTAAACCATTAAATCTTGTAAAAGATTTGATTTCGCATAACAATCGTGATTCTACTATACTCGATTTTTTCGCTGGCAGTGGTACAACCCTCCATGCTACCATGCAACTTAATGCAGAAGATGGAGGACATCGTAAGTGTATCCTTGTAACCAACAATGAAAACAATATCTGTGAAAATGTAACTTATATTCGTAACAAACGAGTTATTCAAGGATATACGACTCCTAAGGGAGAAGAAATCCCTGGACTTACAGGTAATACGTTGCGTTATTATAAGACAGACTTTATATCGAGAGATCAAACACCTCGGAACATGCGAGCATTGGTTGCAGCCTCTACCGACTTGCTTTGTATAAAGAATGATATTTACAAGGAGGCCAAACTTGCAGGACGGAACATCAATTCGAAGATTGCTCGCTATTTTGAAGAAGGCGACAGCCGTATGCTTATAATTTATGATGAACGAGCTATATCCGCCATTGCAGAAATCCTTGAAATGGTTGAATCCGGAAAAGAGAAAATCAAAGTATATGTATTTTCTCCGAGTAGTTATGCTTACGATGACGAATTTGAGGAGGTCGCGGACAAAGTACAGCTTTGTGCATTGCCGGACGCTATTTACCAGGCTTATCAGAAAGTCCTGCCTAAACGTCGCCCAAAATTCCTGCCGGAAGCAATGGAAGAAGCAGAGCAAAGTAATGATTCTGAAACCGGATTGTTTATGAGAGAAGCATAAGGAAAGGATTGATAAAAAGGAAAGAAAAATGAAAAATATACAATATCAACAGAAGGCTGTAAGTGAACTGGTGGAAAAGACCATCGGGTTACTTTCTCTTAGCGGAAATCGCCATACGCTCGTGTTCAAAGCACCAACTGGCAGCGGAAAGACAGTTATGGCTTCTGATATGCTTATGCGATTGAACGATGAATTGACTGAACGTCCAGATGCACCGTTCACTGAAGTGGCATATATTTGGATTGCACCAAACAAACTTCATGAGCAGAGTTATTTCAAGATGAAAAACTATTTTACGGAAACGAAAATTCTGCGTCCCATGATTTATGATGAACTGGATCATTCAATAGAAGGATACATACATCCCGGAGAAATTCTGTTCGTAAACTGGGAAAGCATCAATAAAGACAATGCTGTGATAGTACGTGAAACAGAACTTTCGGCTTCACTATACGATATTACCCGCCGTACACAGGAAGATAATGGTATTCCGATAATAGTAATCATAGACGAGGAGCACATGTTCGGAAGTCGCAATGCGAGAAAATCGGAAAAAGTGCTGAGCAACATCTGTCCGAAAGTGGAAATCCGTATTTCAGCCACACCTCTACCGGAATCAACCGCAAAGGCGGAAGAACAGGTTACGGTTCCACGAGAACGTGTTATTGCAGAACAGATGATCAAGGAAAGTGTCATTCTGAATCCGGCACTGGAGTTCAATCCGATGCTTGGTACATTGAACCAGCAACTTATCAATCTTGCTTTGAAAAAGCGCGAAGAACTGGCGGATGCCTATCGGAAAGAAGGTGTGGACATCAATCCTTTGCTCCTGATACAATTGCCAAATGATGGGGAGGCAATGACTGGGGATGATAATTCGGTCAAAGAGGAAGTTCTGACCTATCTTGACAGCATCAAAGGAATCAATGTGGCAAACGGAAAGCTCGCAATATGGTTGAGTAACGAGAAGACTGACAATCTGCAAACAATAGCCAATCCTGATGATATAACAGAAGTTTTGTTGTTCAAACAGGCCATTGCTTTAGGTTGGGATTGTCCACGAGCAGCCGTATTATTGATATTCAGGAAGATAGAAAGCTTTACTTTTTCAGCTCAGACTGTAGGTCGTATTCTCCGTATGCCTGAACAACGTTTTTATCAAAATGATATGTTGAACAGAGGTTAGGTCAGTTTACAAGGAACTACACGCAGACCGTGAAACGGGCTGCTGACAACAAACGGCGGTATGCTCCCGGAGAGGGCAGCATACCGCCTGTTTTGTTGTCCGGGGTTTCCAAAGGGGTGCCCCCTTTGGCACACGACTTTGCTTGCAAAGTGTAGTGTGTTATACCTGCTGGCGTGGCTGACGGGGGAAACGGGGTGCGGTGCTTCTTGCGCCCCGTTTGCTCCGGCAGGAAAACAGGCTGAATTTTTGCGAATGGGAATGAGCAAAAAATCGGCCTGTTTTCAGAGAACGGCGGCAGGTATATGAAAGCCCCCGTCCCTCGTCCTACGCTCCGACTTGTGGACAAAGTGTCCCGAAGTTGTGGCCACACTCCCGGAAAAGTAGCAGGACAGCGGGCAACCGTCAAGGCTGAAATGAACGGGGTTACACCCGGCCTTGACCGCCGCCCGCCGCCCCGCTGGATGGGTGGACAAGGCGGCCAATCCCTCAAAGTGCTTGTCCGCGCTCTTTCTGATTTTGAGGTATTCAGTTTTTCAAAATTGAATAATCAAAATAAATTTTTTCGATTGAAAAAATTTTATTTGTTATCATCTTCAATGCCATATTTTTTCTTTTGCCGAATCACATAATTACTGATTTTTTCATCATATAGTGGATACTGGTAATCCAACTGGCATGCCACTTCTGACGAAACCTCCCGGAACAATGCCATACATTGTTCAAAGGATTCCCACATATGGGGATAGGAATCCATATTATAAGTGGACATAAGTCGTTCCCACAATTCCTCTGGGACATATTGCTTCATAAATTTATAGTTTTTTCCCAAACTGAAATGAAATCCCTGTTTGATACCAATCAGCCAGGAAATCATGCGAAGCAATTCTTTTCGTACTATATCATTCATATGGTCAATAGCAAAAAGAATTTCTTTGCGGCATAAGCCCTTTACTACATATGTTGTAGTATTCCAAAATTCATTACAGCAATCGTCAAACATTCTTTGAGTAGGCTTCTGCAAGTGGTAGTCTATATCCGTTGGTATTGGCGGCTTTACGATACGGTTGTCTTTATCCAACAGTAACTTTACCAGTTTATCCCATGTAAAATACTCGTCTATCAGTTCCAGCGGCAGCAAAGTTAAATCTATCTTAACATCATCAGTAAACAGCATTAAATATGAAAATCCCTTTTCTACAGCTGGAAATAATTCCATATCTTCCGGCTTTTGCAGAATCAACCTTTCACCAAATATATCTAGCCATTTATCATCACTTGTGAAGCTGTCCATATCCGTAACAAAAAAAGTAATATCAAAATCCTGAAAATCATCAGGCGGAATATTTGTATTTGTTCTAGATCCTTCCAAAGTAACCATGCGAATGCGTTTGTCTGTTTTTGCAAAATTCAAAACAATATCATAAACTTCCTTTTCTGATCTCATTTTTATCTCCTCCAATTATTGAAATAGGTGTGAAGCCATTTTAGGGCTTTCCCGCCTTGATTACCCTTTAGCAAAGACGGGCGGGGCTGTCAACGGCGGCGCATGAAATGCGCCGTTCATCTTGACCGTTGACTGGCTCGGCTGGCTTTGCTATTTTTATCGAATTGCATATTGGTAAATTGCATTGATATGTACTTGGGTTGTATTCACGATTGGCACATTAACATCTTCGGGCTTTATGGCAAGTGGCAGCTCCGTACAGGCGAGAATGAGTGCATCTACATTTTCTTTTTCAATGTATTTATTTGCCAGTGCAATCATTTTCTCTTTATCACTAGGAATTACTATGCCATTCTCTAAATTGGGGTATATCAGTTTTCCTAATAGAGATATTATTTTTTCGCTATCGCCTTTACAAGTAACATCATCGGGCGGCGAAGTTCATCTTCCATACCCGGAATATCCATCATCTCTTTAGGCGGTTCTGCTTCCTCTACAACTTTAAGCTCAAACCCATTGTTCAGCAATCCCATTATAATCTGTGTAAGTGTGTGATGTTGTTTTACTACATCACATCCTAAAAAATGTGTATTTCGTTCTCCTGTTATAAAGTAATTATCAATCGCCCAATATTGCGGTTTCCCATCATCTGTATAAATCCAATCCTGCCCAACTCCTGCGGTAAAAACAGGGTGTTCGATATTAAAAAGAAAAATTCCACCTGGTTTTAATGTCCTATACACTTTTTGAAATATTTCCACTATGTCCTCTATATAGTGCAGAGCTAAATTAGATATAACACAATCCCATTCATTTTCTGGATAGTCATATTCCTCTAATCCGCTAATACGATATTCAATTTGATTTCCTGAATTGCGCTTTTGGGCTTCCTCAATCATTTTCTTACTTAAGGTGAGTTCTATCAATTCAATTTATCCTCTTGTATCAGACAGCAGAACTCTTTAACTGCCCAATTTGTGAGCTTTAGTCTTTCAAATTTAGCGAATATTTTCTACCCCCCCCAATTTTTACAATAATTAACTTGTGTTTGTTGTAAAAATTGGATGTGCAGGCATAATTCACCCCAACAACTCAGGTTTCAGCCTGATTATTTGCGTGTAACGACTGATGTTATACACAAGACTGGTGAGTGCTACATTGGCTTTAGCACGAATAAGCCCTACTGTACGCACCACAAGTCCACGCATGGTTTGTTCCTCAAACCCGAATACATGCTCGACAAGGCAACGTGTCTTGGATTTTTTCCTATTGTCTGATTTCTGCTCCTTGGTAAGCGGACGGTTACGGTAGCCCTTTTCGCAAATTATCGGATTCATCTTATGCTGTTTTACAATCTCCTCTTGTCCGACATAACCGGCGTCCAAATACAAGTCCTTGCCTTCGTCTTTTTCATCCAGCAGTCCTTCAAAGCCTTTGGAATCATGCACTTCTGCCGACGTGGTATCATAAGAAAGTATGATCTTATTGCGTTTCTCAACTTTAGTATGCTGCTTGTAGCCGTAAAAAGTCTCATCACGCTTCTTTGTCCAGCGGGCATCTACATCCTTGTGGCACTTCTTGTGGGGATTGTCATTCCACAACTTATTACCCGCTCCCTGTTTTATCTGCTCATTTTCATCACGGGTGTTACGTTGGCGAGGGGCAATAACAAAACTGGCATCAATGATGCGACCCTCATTGAATTGCAGACCCTTACTTTCCATGAAACTATGAAATTCCGAAAAAAGCTTGTCATAAACGCCTGTATTTGTCAGGAGTTCGCGATACTTCCACACCGTCTTCTCGTCAGGAACATCGTCAACACATTCAATACCAAGAAACTTGCGGAAACTCGTACGGTCAACTATCTGATACTCTATCTGATGGTCACTCAAACCATAATAACGCTGAAGAAACAAGACCTTGAACATCAGCACACAGTCTATCGGCGGACGACCGGCATTACTTTTGCGCTCTCCGGTAAAAAGGGCTGATTCAAGAGTAGGACGAAAGATCTCAAAATCAACATACTGAGACAACACTTCAAGAGGATTGCCCATTTCATTCAAACGCAATTCACGATTCTCTGACTCAAATAGTTGATTATAACGAAGCTTACGGTATCGGGATAACTTGTTCATTATAAAATTCTTATTTTCTGCAAATTTACGCTCTTGGAACCATATAAACAACTGTACTACAATATTTTAATTTATAGAACTCCTCTTAATTACTGAGTTCAATAACATTAAAATTACAACTTCCAGCGTTGATGAAGCATACAAGATATTCCAATCAATAACTGCTAATGATAAAACTGCCATGTTCAATTCTAATAGTAATTTGGACGAAAATCTGGTTATATCACAATTTAAGGAGATTAAAGAAAGACATAACGCTAAACAGGTAAATAAGACCACTATTGTTATGCAGCCGTCAAGTACCAAAGAAGAAATGACAGATGAAGCTACTGAAGATATACCTTATGCAGAAGTTGAAGAAGCAGAAGATATAATTGGAACGCCTTTTGGGTTGCTAAGAAAGAAGTAACCCCATTCTCCAATATAGTTCTTAGACATTCTGAATAGTCTAAAGTTTGATTCTTAAATGTGTGGTCTTATCATTAGTTCCCCACTCGTGGAATTATTACCTTTACAGTACCATAGACAGATAATCCCACCACACAGATAAGCGGACTACAAACTATTCAGAATATCTAAAATGGAAGAATTTACCTATGAACAGATAAGGGCTAAGGCTCTTAAACAAGGAGTAAAAGATAACAGGGTTCACATTGGATTGTGGGCTAATCTTAATAATTATCTAAAGACAAGGAGAAAGAAGAATGGAAAGGTTTCTACTTATTATATCTCATTGCAGAAGTTGGCTTATTAACTCAGTAATATTTAAGCTGACACATATCTAAAGTTTGAAATATTGAGATTTCAAACAGGTAGGGCGGCTCTTTCAAATAGGTAGGGTGGAATTTTCATACAGGTAGGCTACTTATAAATACCTATATATAAACACCTATTGCCCATAAATACTCTACCTGTCATTCGCCTTGCTACGCAAGTCGCATGAATACCAATTTATTAAGAAGATGATAATTTATAAACTCAATCTATTCATTATGATTATTCATTTACCCACAGGGCTGGAATTTATCACTCAGAAAGATGCCAAGTCTTATTTTGGCAATCACAGGTACAGGAAATTGGTAAAAGAGAACAAGATTTATTTTACTAACTATAATAAACCAGTTGCTAATGACAGGAACAGAATTATCATACAGAAGAATAACTGAAACTATTGCAGGCAAATTGGACTTGCTGGAAGCATACCTGTTCTATTGTTTGGCTCTATGCTCCGACTGTTACACAATGGTTTCAGATGTCAAGCAAGAGGCATTGACAGAGTTCTATGGAATAAAGAAAGAAGAACAGATAAGGCAATGGCTACACAAGTTTGAGAGCTTGAATTTGATTCAGATAGACAAGCATCCAATTAAAGGTAAATATGGAAGTTTTGACAGATGCAAATATACATTGAATACTGAGCATTATGTCCTTATAAGCAAGAAGTTGTACAGTGAACCCATATCCCGCCAATTAAAAGGATTTCTTGTCTTGTTAAAGTGCAAGTGTCTGAACGCTACAAATACCTGTCAATATACCCAAAGTGAATTAGCCAAAGAACTGAACATAAGCCCAAGTTCCGTTTCAAGATATTTAAAGCAGGCAGAAGATTGCGGATATATAAAAAGGAATGATAAAGGAATACATCTTAAAGACAGAAAGATATTCATCATTACCTCTGAATCAACATTTGCATTTGTAAAGAATGTCTATCCCAGTATCCTTACTGATGAAGATATAGCAGAGAGAAAGATTCACAATTATACAGAATAGTGTTTCAATAACAGGCAGTTGGGATTGTTTATACTGTCCATTAATACATTAAGAGATAGTACGAATAATCCCAAGTCTCCTTATTATGACTTTAGAAGCATCTAAATTCTGATTTTTAAGACTGGATGCAACATTTAAGAGGAAGAATGGACTTTATAACCCCAATCTCCAAAATGTTGCACGCGATACCATACCCCTAATTTATACCCCCTCTCACCAAGCAGAATAAAAACGGAATTGGTCAGACACCTGCCCACCCCCTCAACCATTATAAATTTTACTATTCACCTCACATCATTCATGGACTTCTTAAAGAGATACACAATACAGACATAATGGTAATATAGTCTAATTGTAATATCACTTAAAAGTAATTCAGCGAATTGTAGTAAAGTTCAAATCGTTATGGAGTAATCCAAGACGATATGGACTTTGCCAATTCCAGAATTAAATCAATCAATAATCATTTAAACAGTTTATCATTATGAGAAATTTAGTTATCATGCCAGCTATGGCACAGAACCGTGAGAGAATGAATTTGGGTGAATACGCAGAAGAAGCTACAATTATTGTGGACGAACCTGTAAGACCTGCCAAACATTTCATTGAAGCCAACACACAGGAAGCAACCTTGCAGCATCTAAAGCATGAGTGCATTACTCCTGTGTTCTCCAAAGACAATGAACTTACCATTAACCATGCCGCATTTGTAGAAACCATACAGGATGCAGCCCAATCATTCTTTAGTGGTGAGAGAGTGGAACAGGCAGATATAAGAGTAAGCCACATTATCAAAGGCAGAATCCCAGAAGCTATCCATAAGCCAGCCAACCAACTATTGGAATCTGACAAGACTATCTACTACGAGAGGGCAGCATTCAGCATTGATGTTCCTACCATTTATGAAACGGTTGGGGGAAATAAGCTCAATCTTTCAATCGTAGGTGTGAGGGCTTATAATCAGATGAACCTGTACAGCAAGAAAGTTCCAGAGCTGTTCAGATTGGCTATTGGCTTCAAGAACCAAATCTGTTGCAATATGTGCATCTTTACCAATGGTTACAAGGACGATTTAAGAGTGAGCAGTACAAGTGAACTCTATCGTGCAGCATTGGAACTGTTCAATAACTACAATCCTGCCAAGCATCTTTATCTGATGCAACAGTTGGGCAACACTTCCATGAGTGAACACCAATTCGCACAGATTATAGGCAAGATGCGACTTTACCAATGCTTGCCAACAGGCTATCAAAAGGCACTGCCAAGAATGTTGCTTACTGATACACAGATTAACAGCGTAGCCAAAGCATACATTCACGATGATAATTTTGGCAGCTTTGGAAGTGAGCTTAATATGTGGAAGTTCTATAACTTGCTTACAGGAGCTAACAAGTCAAGCTATATTGATTCATTCTTAGACCGTTCTTTAAATGCCACTGAAATGGCAGTTGGAATCAATGCGGCTTTACATGGGGATGAGCGTTACAAATGGTTCATTGATTAAATGAGCTTTATTGATTGAGAGAGGAAAGGGCAGCTATTCAGTTAGTTGTCCTTTCTTTATTTCTACCAACTTACTAAAATTTATAATCATGGATAAACAGATAGACAGACTTATAGAACATATCAGAGAATTGGAAGCCCATTTGGGAGAGGTGGATAACAACCTTAGATATATAAAGGTGGTACAGGCATTGAAACATTCTTTAGAGAAGTTGGATAATATGCTGAAAGATAATACCACATTACAAAAGGAATATCAAGCAATATATCTAAGCTACTTCTATACAGGTTGTGGATTCTCCTTTTATGATAGGGTGTGCAACTCCATCTTGGACTATAAATATGGGAACAGACCATTTTAAGGAATACTATATATAATAAGGTGTGGAATGTCTTAATAAGATGTTCCCACCTCTATTAAATTCACTTTGATAATTAGTGAATGTTCCTTTAGTAATCAGTGAGTTAGTAAATCCAACTCAGAATTAATATTCACTTCTATTCGTTTCATTATAAAACAGAATATTATGTCACTTAAATATTCAAGCACAACGGCAGACTATCTTGTTTGGTCTGATGCAATGAACCTCATAAGGAAGTTAGCCAAAGACGAGAATTATAAAATCTCACTCCTTATTAGTTTGGGATGCTTCACAGGATTAAGAATATCTGATATTCTATCTCTAAGATGGAAGCAGATATTAGATGCTGACGAGTTTACAGTAATTGAGAAGAAGACAGGCAAAGTAAGAACTATCAGACTGAACCCCCAATTACAGCAGCATATTAAAGAGTGCTACGAGCATATAAATCCTGTTGGAATCAATGCGCCAATTCTTATAAGTCAGAAAGGCACTATCTTCACAGTTCAGAGAATCAATATCATTCTTAAAGAGGTGAAGAAGAAGTACAGGTTAAAGATTAAGAACTTTAGTTGCCATTCTCTTAGAAAGACTTTTGGCAGGCAGGTCTATAACATGAACAGCGATAACGCAGAGTTGGCATTAGTAAAGCTGATGGAACTGTTCAATCATAGTTCTGTTGCCATTACTAAAAGATACTTGGGATTAAGGCAGGAAGAAATCTTACAGACTTATGACTGTTTGAGCTTCTAATGAATTGGGACAGAATTATTAAGATACATCTTTATAGTGGTCTGAATGGTTCTGTCCCAAATCAATGAAATATTGAGCTTAGATACATCTAAAGTCCAATCTTGGCAGTTTGGCATTTCAACCTTATAGAAGTAAGTCAATTCCATAAGTTTACAGAGTTTATAACTATCTCAGCTCTTATTAGTTAAGCCACAGGTAGCACCTTTTGAATATCCAACAATATACTGACATAAAGTCCATAAATCAAAACAAATGATAATAATTTGGGCTGTTTATAAGGTGAAATATTTTATTACTTATCCAAGTGACTAAATATAAAACCTTTATATAGTTTTATTCCTTTTATATTTCTTTTATTTATAATAATATTATTATATTTGCATCCGTTATAGCATTGGTAATCAAACTGGATTATATGTTCCTCAATGCTTGATTTATTAACAACTTATCCATAGGGAACAGGGAGCATAATATTTTAATTATGAAGTACAGATTGTTGCTGTTCTTATCTATGCTGTTTATAAGCACTTATATCAATGCTCAAAGTGAAATTACAGGGTTCTTAGGAATCAAGTTGGAAGATAAGCCTTATGTAGCCATAGACAAACTAAAGAAAAGATACCCTAATGTAGAATGGAAACATCCTTGCATCCATTTGAAAAATGTTACATTCATTGATACCAAATTTGACAACTTAGTTATCACCTATAAGAACGAAAAGCTTGTTGATGCTACATTTACATTATTTGATAATACATCTGTAATGGATAACCCTTTTAAAGACAGGGCTACCATTCTGAATGAAGCTAAATCCAAGCAGAATCAAATTATGAATAGGTTTACACAGGCATTCAACGGTTTAGGGAATGCATTATGTTCTAAATATGGTAATCCAACCGTCTCTTCCGAAGGTAATGCAATATGGAGGGATATAAATTCTAACTCTATAACCCTAAATCTCAATTTTAATAATTCACAAGACGGGATGGGAGTACACTTTGGAGGTCAATTAACAGTAACATATAGAACTGTAACTACTAATAATGATGAATTTTAAGAACTTAAACATACAGAATAATGAAAGCATTTAGATTATTAGCAACCTCATTATTGGTTGCATTAAGCATGGGAGTTAGTTCTTGCAGTGAAGAATTAGACAACCAACCTATGGTATCTTATCCTGAAGGTGATGAACCTTTAGATATAGTTTGTAAAGAATATGGCATTAGTGATTATGAAGATATTGAATTATTTTATTATTATAAGAATGGTTCAGTACAAGCAAACTTCTCTGGACTAAGAGATAGTAAATTATGGCTTGCAGCATTCAATGTAGAGGATAAATCACCCATCATTAATTGGACTGACGAGTTACCATTTAATAGAAATCGTAGAATTTATAAAGGCTATGGAGAATATGAAGATGTTACAATCCAACAGATAATCATGTTGCAGTCCATGTACTTTAATCCAAGTGAATTTGTGGTATCATTAAGATACAGTTTTGGCACTGATTATAGTTACTATGCCTTACTGTTTAGACAAGATGCGCAAACAAAAGAAGTCCAAGTTAAGAATGGTGGAATATTTGCAGGATTTCAATATTCTATAATAAACGATGATTGTTGTTACTCATTGTTTGGCGATACGCTCTATATAGCAGAGAAAGGCTTTGAATATTCCAATGTAGGAACTCTCTATACTTCTGAATTTATATCTCACGAAGAAGCAATATACACCCATAGAGATAGAGATAATAAAGGCTTCTTCGTAGGAAGACGGAATTTCAAATTGGGAGAAGATTTATGGCATATCCAAGTACCACAGCTAAATGATGAACCTGCTGATGCTAAGATTGAGGTTAGTGTAGAAGATAATTCCAAGAGAGTTTGGAAGTACAATGTCAATATTATACATTATGATGGAACTAAGAAGAATGTAACATTTGAAGTAGATATTGACAACGGTACAATCAAAGGAGAAGATAATTATGCTTCCCTCATTGTAGGTAAATGGAAGATGACAAGTGGTAATGCCAATGCCACTCATGTTACTTATAAGAATGATGGTACATTTGAATACACAAGCACAGAAGATAATTCTTATAAAGAAGTAGGAAAGTACAAGATAGACGGTAATAAGCTCTATGAAATGTTTAGTGATGAAGAAGATTGGACTATTAATGACATTCTATTACTTAATTCTATGACCTTATCAGTACAAGAGTTAGAAGCTGATGGAGTAACACTCACAGGTCATAAGTACTCTTATCAAAGAGTGGAATAAAACTTATTCATACTAAAAGTGAGCAGCATTTGAGGGAACTCTTATGCTGTTTTTTTATTCCAATAAGGCTTATAGTAAACTGATGTTTAAACTGTTACATCTATTTCCATATTTGATAGTACCTGCTAATGTTAAATATTTATACTTTTGTGCCCCAGCATGGAACTCACCGTTTCAATGGGCACGCCGTTGGAGAGGAACACCGTCGTGGCTGCCGTATGGCGGCTCTGATGCCACGTGATATGCTTCGTAATGCCGCAACGTTTGGCAACGGCACGTATCCCGTATAGACAGGTCATGTAGTGGGGAACGGGAAATATCCTGCCGTCCTCACACAATCCCCGGTATTTGTCGATAATCCGCTTGGCGATGTCAAGCAAGCGGATATTGGAAACCACGCCCGTTTTCTGACGGTTGATGTTGATCCACTCATGGTCGTCGAAGTAGGTTCGGATATTTTCCTCTGTGAGATTGCGCATATCGGCGAAGGACAAGCCCGTGAATGCGCAAAACAGGTATAGGTCGCGGTAAAGTTCCTGCTTGGCGTTCTTCAGTTTCCCTTCCATCAACTGCCGTATTTCGTCTTTCGTCAGGAAGCTGCGGGTCGTTTCCTCCTTCTTGATTTCGTATTCCCGGAACGGGTCGCGCGTGAGCCACTCGTTGTTGATGGCGATGAACACCATCGTCCGCAGTGGACACACGTACAGCCATACGGTATTGGTACAGCAATGCTTGTCCGTGCGGAGGAACATCTCGAAGTCGGAGATGAATGCAGGGGTAAGCTCCTTCAAGGCGATGTCCTTCACATGGTAGCGGATGTTGAGGAACTCTTGCAGGTGCTTGTACACTGTCTTGTACTTGGAAAGCGTGGCTTTGGCTTTCATGCCCGCCTCCACCTGCTTCTCGTAGTCCTCATTATGCCGGTTGAATACCTGCATCAAGGTATGGTAGCGGTGTTCAAGTCCGAGAAAGGCGTTCTTGACCTTTTCCGCCGTGACGTAGTTGTCACGCTCCATGATTTCCTGATAGTGTTTGTTGATGCGCACGCGCATCTTGTCAAGCAGGCGGTTCGTTTCGAGTGCCGCCGTGCTTCTGCCCATGATACGCCCGCCTTTGGTGTCCCACAACTTCGGATCGACAGACAACTTGCAACTGAATTGTGTCTGGCTTCCGTCCACCGTGATACGTCCCATGACGGGCACTGTACCGTCTTTTTTCACTACCTGCCGTTTGAGGTAGAAGATAACTGAAAATGTACTCTTCATCTTTCTGAACTTTTTTGGTTTCAAAATTACTTGGTGAAGAGTCCTTCGTCGATACGCAAATAGCAGAGGAACGGCGCAATTATTATCCGTTACCGGAATTGTTGCGTGAGTTGTCAGTAACTCACTATATAATAGTGTATTTCGCTGTTTTTCCTAAGCTCCGATACCACCAATTATGCAGGGTAACGAATCGGTAACGTAGCGAAGTCCTAACTTGGTTCAGACTTGGCTTTTCCCGTCATCCGGTTACAGAAGCTATTTTCTCAAAAAGCCTATTTCTCAATAACTTTGCTCTACTTTTCCATATCTCACCGATTATTGCTACCTTTGTATCGACAATCTTAGTTCAGATTCAATTTTAAATTAGCATAAAAGGAGAGGCGTCGCTTCTCCTTTTTTGTTGTGTTCTTCCGTCACTTCATTTGCTAAACCTTAGGGTTTACTCTCCTGAACCAGTGCTTTACAGATTTAATCCTCCACTTCAGCAAGCGGAATAGCGGGCATTTGCTTGGAAAATCCCAGTGGTTTTGACGAAAAGCTCGGATGTTTCGGATGATATGTTCAGCGCCGACAGATGGTGTGTCGAGGATAAACAGATGATATGTTCGGGACGGATACATGGTTTGTTCCGGCTATATGAACGGACGATAATGCGTCTGTTCCGTTAATCTTCCATAAATCTGCTCTTGACAAGATTGGCTGCTTTATTCTGTATCGGGTTCTTCCCGGATGAGGTCTATCATGCTGCCCAACTTATGATGGTTGTTCCATAGCACAAGCACTTCTATCTTCCGGAGACTGTGCCGGTAAAGAAGCGTATAGTCGGGATGCGGGATGATGTACCGTATGTTCTCTGCTTCGGTGGGCTGTCCGATAAACGGATTCAGCGTGATGCGGTACAATGCATTTTGGAATAAGGAGTACAGAACCCCGCCACACCGTTTGTTGCCATCTCTTTCTTGCGAGGAAATCAGCAGGCCCTTCAGCGCCTCTTTGGCGAGGGGCGACCATATTATTTGTTTAGCCATGCCTTCACCTCCTTACTGATTGTGACGTCCTCTTGTCCTTCTCCCTCATCCAGTTGCCGGCAGGCTTTCTTAAGGTCATGGCGTAGCCGGGTGGAGAATGCGAGGACTTGCTTTGTTTGCTGAGACGATTGTTCTTCTTTAACTTTTGCCATAGTGTTATCTCCTTTTTCTCCTAAAACATTTCAAAGTAATGAATTGTTTGAGGGGAAAAATACGAAGCTGATGAAAGATAAGAAACTGGAAGCCAATCTCAGTATGGTTGCATCGCGCGTCATGGCGGGGTTGAATATGAATGGATTGAAATTTCTGCTCCCTTTGTGGCTGGGTGCATTGACGGGTGTCACGGTGCGTTGTGTCTTTGCTGCCGTGGCATTTTGGATAACAGGCTGGTTTGTAAAGGAGGCACCGGCCACAAGGCGGCAGCGGATAGGGCTGTTCTGCCTGGGGGCTTTCGGACTCTACGGGTTCATGTTCTGCTATCTGCTGGGCATCAGTAAGACGACTCCGGTTTCCAGTGCCATCTTCAACTCCATGCAGCCCATTTGGGTCTTTCTGATATCTGTCTTTTTCCTGCACGAAAAGGCTACGCTGATGAAGATAATCGGCATAGCGCTGGGTTTTGGCGGTGCGTTGCTGTGCATCCTTACGCAAGGCAGTGATGACCTGGCGCACGATGCGTTTACGGGCAACATGCTCTGCATGGTGAGCTCGCTGGTCTTTGCCGTTTACCTGATTGTGAGCAAGAAACTGCTGGAAGAGGTCGGGGTAGTGACGATGATGAAGTACATCTTTGGCGGTGCGGCAGTAACGGGATTGATTGTGTCGTCCATTATAGGCTGGGATGCACCCTTGCTTACGGATGCCTTGCATGGGAAGTGGCACTGGGTGCCGTGGGCGGTGTTGGCGTTTGTGCTGGTTTTCCCTACTTACCTCAGTTACTTTCTGGTTCCGGTGGGCTTGAAGTATCTCAAGACGACGGTTGTATCCATGTACAGCTATCTGATATTGGTGGTGACTACCGTTGTTTCCCTCACCTTGGGGCAAGACCGTTTCAGTTGGACGCAAGCCGCTGCCATTGCCATGATTTGTATCAGCGTGTACTTTGTTGAAGTGGCGGAAGCGAAGAAGTAGTGACGAATACCAGGTATTCCCCTTCCGCCTCGATGGTGAATTCCGTACCGGTGCATTCGTTGAGTGTGCCTTGCCACCAGTTGGTGAAGTCGCTGAGAGGATAGACCAGTCCTTTGCCATGCAGACCGTGTGCAGTGAAATTGATGATGGATACTTGCTGTCCGGGATGGCTTGGGAAGGTGCGGGTACCCCGGCAGGGGATGAAGATGCCGTAATCGGTATAGGTACGTACATCGGCTCCGGCACGGAGATAGTCGATGAGCAGGCTGATATTTCCCAGTGTATGGTCTTCACGTTTGCCCGTGGCACCGATGATGGCGATGCGGCGTTTGCCTTGCGCCAGCAGGAAGTTGACGGCTTTGGTCTGGTCGTTGGTTTCCTGGTCGCTGATACGGTGCAGGATATGTCCGAACTTCCGGCGGTTTTCATCACTGAGGGAGTCGCCGTCGCCGATGATTATGTCGGGAGTATGACCCCGGCGGATGTATTCGTTCGCTCCGCCGTCGCAGCAAACCACGTATGGCGCTTCCGCCAATATCTTCAAAGGCAGGGGACCGGCAGGATATTCCCCATTCGCTAAAACTACGGCATCAATAGTTGATAATTGCTCGTTGCTCGTTGATAGTTCGTTTTTCATATCTTTCTTAATCCCTAATCTCTAATCCTTCGTCTTTGCTCATCATCTTTCTCCATTTGAAGTAGCCAAAGATAGCTATAATTGTATAAAGGGCATATAGTCCGGCTGTAAAATCAAGTCCTTTGTAGATGTACAGTCCGGCGCTGACGGCATCTACCGCAATCCATGCCCACCATTGTTCTACATATTTCCGTGCCAGCATCCACATGCCGACGATGCTCAGTGCGGTGGTGAAGGAGTCCAGCCAGGGCACATTGCTGTCCGTGAAGTTTATCAATATCCAGGCAATGCCGAGGAAGGCGGCGGTGAATACGGCAGTAAGCGGCAGCAAGTAGCGCGTCGGCATATAGGTAATGGAAAGCTCCTGCTTTTGTTCTTCTGTTCTGTTGTTCTCTCCCCTTTGTGGGGCATCTTTCCGTTTCAAGATAGTACGTCGTAGTACAGCTCTGTACTTCCACATCATCCAGCCGTAGATGGCAGCACCCAGATAATAGATGTTGATGCCGAAATCTGCATACAACCCCGCATCATAGTAGACAAAAATATAGACGGCAGGCATAATGATGCCCGCTATCCAAAGATAAATGCTTGCCCGGTACTCCAACCAGAGGTAGAGGATCCCGGTCACAGTGCCTGTAATCTCAAGAATATGTTCCATCAGAAATTGATTGCTATATGTCCCAATACATTCGTTCCCGCCTGGGCAGCGTAGCCGGCATAGTTGTAACGGACTTTTCCTCCGTTATCGTCGAGATAGTATCCGCTGCCTGCGTATCCGTTATTCTCGTATTCTTCATTGAACAGATTATAGATGGTGCACCCTATGGTTACCGACTTTACTTTAGGCAACTTGAAGGTATAGGACAGATTCAGGTTGCTTACGAAATAAGCATCCAGCGTGCACTCCTCTTGCTTGGCGTTACTCATGTATTGCTTGCTGATATATTGTGACTGTAACGAGGCTTCGAATCCTTTGAACGTATAGCCGAAGCGGTTGTTCAGTATGAAGTCGGGAGAGAATGCGATGGGGGTATCTCCGTGTTCGATGACCCATGCTTCCGACCCTGCCTCTTCGTTTTCAAAAAGTGTCTCGGTAAAGTTCTGCACACGGTTCTTGCTGAGTGTGGCATTGATGTCCCATTGCAAGCCGCAGTCCAGTTTGATGCCAGCCATCAGTTCAATACCCGTACGGTAGCTGTCGGGCACGTTGCTGGCCATGGCTTCGCCTATCTCGTTCAGCTCTCCCGTCAGTACCAGCTGGTCTTTATAGTCCATATAGTAGAAGTTGGCACCTGCATGGAGCCATGAGTTGGCGAAGGTATATCCCAGTTCGTAGTCGAACAAGCGCTCAGCCTTGGGATGTTCGGTGAAGTAGCCGTCGGTGTAGTTGTTGCGCGTAGGCTCTTTATGGGCTACGCTGAACGAACCGTATAGGCGGTGGTTGCGGTCGATTTGCCAGGACAGTCCGGCTTTCGGGTTGAAGAAGTCGAAGTCTTCGTCGATGTCCAGCTTCTGCATTCCCGGAGTGGTGGCAGTCCAGTTGTACTTGTCGTTCAGTCCGTTTATCTTGTAGTCGATGTGGCGGTATTGCAGGTCGAGGTAGGCGCTGAGGCCGCTTACCAGTTCATAATTGGCTTTCAGATAAATATTGCCGTCATTCTTTGTGGCGTTGTTGCGGTAGTAGTCGTGGTCGGGGTTCAGTTCGCCGATATAGTTCTTTACCCAAAGCACTTTTCCAAAGTGGTCGCCGTCATAGCTATTCAGTGCACCGCCTAGCGAGGCATGCAGACGGTCGGCTTTGTAGCTTACGGAGAAGATTCCACCGCCAAACCAGTTGTCCATTGCCTTCTTGCGGATAAGGTCGCTTACTTCTACCTTGCCGCCATTGTATTCGAAAGGCGACATGCCGTACTCTGTCAACGAGCGTTCGCCTTTATATTCCTGGTAGTACCCGTCGCCTTTGGTGTAATGCAGGCCGATATTCAGATTCCATTGCGAGGTGAAATTGTGGTTGAACAGCAACTGGTAATTCTTCTGCGTATAGTTGTCGGTCTGGTCGTCATAGAAATGCAGTGCACCTCCTTCGTCCGTGAGGTAATGCTTCTCGCCGTTGTCGTCTTTATAATATTCTTTGCTGTATACATGGCCGTCCCGGTCGGTGGCGTACATGAATCCGCAGGAATTGTAACGCCGTCCGTAACGTTCCATCTCCTCCTTGCTGGCATAGTTCCATGCGTGGTAAGTGCGCTCTTTGCCGGCAAAGGTTATCAGTTTGACGGAGGTATTGTCATTGTAGTATCCTCCTTGCAGATAATAGGAGTTCAGTCCCACAGATGCCCGGTCTATATACCCGTCCGTACTGATGTTGGAGAGCCGCGCATCGAACGACCAATGATTGTTGATGAGTCCCGTTCCCACTTTCACCGTCTCCTTGTGCGTATGGAAGGAGCCGTAGGAACCGTTGAATTCTGCATAGGGTTTCATGGAGAAATCACCCGTCTGCATGTTGATGCTGGCACCGAAAGCTCCTGCACCGTTCGTTGAGGTACCAGCTCCGCGTTGCACCTGCATGTCCTTGACGGAGGAGGCGAAGTCCGGCAGGTTGACCCAGAATACCGTGTGACTCTCCGCGTCGTTGATGGGAATACCGTTGGCGGTGACGTTGATGCGTGTGCCGTCTGTTCCGCGGACTCTCAGCGTGGTGTAACCCACCCCGGCACCGGCATCGCTGGTAGTAATGGCGGAGGGTGTCATACTCAACAGATACGGCAGGTCTTGTCCGAAATTCTGTTTTTTCAGTTGTTCTTTGCCTATATTGGTGAATGCCACCGGTGTGCTGTTTGTGGCACGTGTGGAGATGACTTCCACTTCCTGCAGGTTTATCACCCGCAGGCTGTCTTGTTCTTGTGCCTGCGCACAGACACCCAGTGCTGCCGTCAGGAGGCAGACCGCCATTGCATGTCTCTTCATTTGCAATTGTTTCGTTTAGATGAATACAGAAAAGGGGAACTTTTCTTCTTTTCCCTCCGCCGGCATTACCCGGATCAGGTTAATGGGTATGATCTCAGCCCGTCGTATTAGGGCACCCCTTAGTTGAAATCGGGGCAAAGGTAGGAGTTTTCGTCGAAAGTGGCAAGTTAAGTGAACGAAACTCAGAGTTATTTGTTAATTTTGTAGCATTAATTTTAAAAAAAGAATATAGTTATGTTATCATCTTTATTCATGGCAGCCTTTGCTGCCCAAGTTGCTGACGATGGTTTCAGCAAACTGCAGATATTCCTTCAGCAATTGATAGATTGGGGCGTAAGTGCCGGTGGACGTATTATTGGAGCTGTCATCATCTTTGTGGTAGGACGGTTCTTGATTTCCTTTCTTAGGAAAATGCTGGCGAGGTTATTGGCAAAAAGACATGTGGATGCCAGTATCCAGAGCTTTGTGAAAAGTTTAGTCAATATCTTGCTGACCATTCTGCTGATTATTGCCGTTATCGGCAAATTGGGAGTGGAAACTACTTCATTTGCAGCTTTGTTGGCATCTGCCGGTGTGGCTATCGGTATGGCACTTTCCGGAAACTTGCAGAACTTTGCGGGTGGATTGATTGTACTGTTGTTCCGTCCTTTCAAGGTAGGCGACTGGATTGAAAGCCAGGGAGTGTCCGGAACGGTACGTGAGATTCAAATCTTCCATACGATTCTGACCACAACCGACAATAAGGTAATCTATATACCTAACGGTGCGTTGAGCAGTGGTACAGTGACTAATTACAGCCGTGAGGATACGCGTCGTGTAGATTGGGTGATCGGTGTAGAATATGGTGAGAATTATGACAAGGTAGAGAGCACCGTGCGTCGTATCATCTCCGAAGACAGCCGTATCTTGAATACTCCCGAGCCGTTTGTGGCTCTTCATGCCCTGGATGCCAGCAGTGTGAATGTGGTGATTCGTGTTTGGGTGAAGAGCGGAGACTACTGGGGTGTTTATTTTGATATGAACAAGAAGATTTACTCCGTATTCAACGAGGAAGGTATCGACTTCCCATTCCCGCAGTTGACGGTGCATCAGGCGAAAGACTGAGTGGGCTACAAGTTTCAATTTATTAGCTATCAGCCACTATAAGTTACGGGCTACAAGTTGTCCTGCAGTATGATAATGCAGGACAACTTGTAGCCCGTAACTTAATAGTAGTCGGTAACTCCGTAGTTTATTTATAACTTAATTCTGCCTCTATTTCTTCGCAGACATCTTGTTCCAGGTTGAGCAGCTGATTGATTTCTTTTCGTTTTTCCAAATCCGTGAAATAGCTCTCCACTACTGCATAGATGTTGAAGCCGGTTGTGGAACCCGCAGCCAAATCCAATGACTCAACCATTTTCTCTACTGCTTGATGAATGCGTTTCTTACTGATAAAATGCAGTTCATTACTATGAATTAAGCTCTTTTCCATGATATTTTCTGTTTTAGTTATTGTAGTTATAACATTCTATCAAGCAAGTTAGTTCATGTAGATTGAACAGACTTGACAGTCGACCGAACGATATTTCTTTTTATATTTGCCAAAAATATAAGCGCGGCAATGAAAGAACTGTTTATAAAAATACTCCGTTTTCTGATGTTTGTACTGGTCGTAGCTTTGGGCTGCATCGGATATAACATCTATGAAGATACGTTGGCTGCTGTGTGGATACCCGTAGGGGTGGGACTTGTGGTGGCAGTCGTTACACTTCCTCTATATAAAAAATGGATATGGCTGACAACGATGGAGCAAAAGGCAGTGAATATATTGTGTCATGTGGTGTGCGTGGGTGTCATCAGTTGTTCGCTTTTTCTGGTAGGGAATTATCAGATGGCGGCTCCTGCTTCGACAAAGGAGGTGACGGTCACCGTACTTGAGAAGCTGATAAAAGAACATGAAAAGAGACGTAAAGTAGGCAAGCATCGTTATGTGTCGGACGGAGTACGTAAGGAGTATTACTTAAAGGTGGCTTTCGAGGATGGAGCGATAGAGACCTTGCATGTTTCCACAGCCACATACAACAAAGCACGAAAAGGCAAACCGAAAGTTCTGACTTTGCAGAAAGGAGGTTTCGGATTGCCGGTGATAACGAAGGGGCTATAGTTTTCATCCCCCCATGCAAGACATCAGATGAGGAACTGAATGCTCTTCTTAAAGATTTCTGCGTACAAAATGTCCGTCAATCCAAATGGTGGCATGGTGTCCTTTGAATTTCAGTAATACATAATTGGGATCTGTCGGGCCTTTGCTGAAGTGTGCGCTGAACCACTCTTGCCACATTTCCTGCTTGGTGGCTTCGTCTTCTATAATCTCCACCTCACCGGTGAGCACTATGCTGTTTCCTTTTTCCTGAAAGCACAAACCTGCTTTCGGATTGGCTGCAAACTCCTTTGTTTTAAGACTGTCTTTGCCGGTTGCCAACCATACGGTGGTGGCCCCTTCCGACTTGATGTTGCTCATTGGAACGGGGCGGGGATATCCCTCTTGGTTGATGGAAGTGATGACGACGGTTTCGCATCTTGCCAAGATTTCTGCTGCTTTCTCGATTAATGTTGCCATATTGGATGTTTTTATTGATTTGATTGCTGCAAATATAGGCATGGTAATAGGAAGAGCTATTGTAAAAAATCGACTTTTATGTTTTCACATAACTCAAAGTCCCTTCTTCCAATGGAGCGGAAGTGAGAAGCTGGCTTGGCGTGTTGCCGGACATCTTCTTGATTTCTTTTGAGAGATGGGAGACATCATAATATCCTGCTTTGATGGCAACGGACAGCAGATTGTCGAAAGAGGTACTCCGCAACAAGTCTACAACATGTTTGAACTTCATAATCCGACTGTACTCTTTGGGTGTAAGTCCGGTGTGCTGCTTGAATTTCCGTTCGAAATGGCGTTGGCATAGGCAAGTCTCCTCCGCTAACCGGAGGAGTGACAAGTCACCCTTGCATCGGTTGATTTGTTGTATGGCGAACAGCATGCTCCGTTCTGCTTTTGGACTGTATCGGCATAAGGCTTGAAACAGGAAGTTTTCAATAAAGACCAGGTGCTCTTGAATGGTTCCCAGTTCGCCCAGTCTCTCTGCAAAAGAGTGGGTAAAGAGGCTTGTAAGCTCATCGGCGTTTAACCGTAAGTTGGTGAGCTCCTGCAAAGGGAGGTCCATGAAGCGAAGTATTCCGCAAGGCAGAAAACGGATTCCCAGCATATGGACTGTTACCGTATGGGTCACTAATTCGGAATATTTGGTCATGGCTCCAATGAAGTAGGTATGGTAGGGCTGCATAACGAGGCTGTCGTGTACGGCCTTAGGGGCTTCACCCAACGTGAATATAAAGTCAGTGCATCCGTCAGGCAGGATGTTGATATGCATGCCGTATCCGGGTTGTCCTTTAAACTCCCAATATTTGTCAATATAGGGGGAGAGCAGGGGGCTGGGATGATATTCTTTGTACATAGGTTGTAAAGATAGGAATAAACTTCGAAGATAGGGAAATCCCTATGTATAAATAGAGAGAATCACGGAAAAGGAGGTTTTTATCATACTACATTTGCTGTATGGATAAATACTAAAACTTTCTATTATGAAAAAGATGTCAGTTGTTTTAGGCTTGTTACTCGCTGTCTTGGTGACGGGCTGTGGCATTTATGAGAGCTACGGGTTTGATTATAAGCAGTTGAGCAGCATTGAACGTGGTATGAGCTTTAAAGAGGTGTGTACCATTTTAGGAGAGCCTGCATTTAGAGATTTGAATAAGGAGGGAGAGGCTTGGACATTCCGTGCTTATACTCCTGCGGGGTGGTCGGCTGTCAAGGTGTGGTTCAAAGACGGAAAAGTGGACGAAATGAAGAGCTATCTGGATGATACTTATCCGGTTACCACTTCGCGGGACAAGAGTTTCATGGACGAGAAAAAAGAATCTTCCGACAAGAGTAGCGAAACAAAGGTAATAGTTTCGCCGGAAGGGAAACATTACATCAAAATGGGCTCGGTAGTAGTCACTCCCGAAGGCAAGCATATAATAGTACCTTGATTATACCAGCATAATCGTTTCCGGATATAGTATAATGTGAATATACCTTTCTATAAAGTGCTGATATTTATAAAGTTCTATATTTTTTGCAGATTTTAGGTATATGTAGTTCAAAGAATGTTATCTGAAATGAAAAGAATGGGCAATGTTTGTCATTGCTCTGTCTTTATCTTATATTTGAGTAGATAATATAGGATATCATTTTAAGAAAGGAACTAATAATAAGATAATAATATGAAGAATATTGAGAAGGCGACCAATAATATGAAAATGGTATATTCCATTCTGTGCAATCTTAAGAAGTGTACAATCTTTGAATTACAGAAACTGACGAAGTTCAGGGATGTGGATTTGTGTTTGGCCTTGGGGTATCTGCTGCAGAATAACCAGATTTATCAGAAGCGTATTGATAACATGGTTTACTATGGAGTCGTCGCAAAATGAAAAGATATACAATAGGTTTACCACACATTTTGCTTACATGCTTGCATGGCGCTTTCTAATTGTTTGTTATACCGCGTTTTACGGTATGTAAGCAGACGCTATGCAAGTATGTAGGCAAACTTTGCTTGCATGCTGTTTTTTCTTGTGCAAATGGCTGGTCTTCTTTCCGCAAAGAACAGCTCTTTCTCCTACTAAAAGCTTATTAATGACTATTGTGCACGGTTGTGATGCAACTTCTTCACTATTGTGGTACGGCTTCTTCATGCTTGTGGAGAAGCAGTACCACAATAGTGCGCATATCTAACTGTCATTTACTCAGTGGACTAAAAACCTATATTTGAGTGATGAAAAACTGATAAATAGTCTTTCATTGGCTGTGTATGTACCTTCAAAAGAGTGATATGGCAGTGGATAATGTTCATGTCTTACAGTTTTTCAGTGAAAGAAATCATGAATATTGGGATACTTGAAAAATAAGTTCCTCTTTTGCACGCGAATTAGAAAACCAAAAGAGTTTTGTAATCCTCATCGGAGGGGCGTAAAAATACCGGATAAGATGACTGGGTAAAACCAATCATTTTCATTGTGCTTCTGTTTTGTGTTCTGAAGTATCGGTATGATTATAAACTTTCCAACCAACTCATTACGTAGCAGATGCCTTTAAAAGAAAAAAGCAATTATCTATTTCAGATAACTGCTTTTCTTTGGTGAACCGCTTGGGGCTCGAACCCAAGACCCCAACATTAAAAGTGTTGTGCTCTACCTGCTGAGCTAGCGATTCAGACCTTATTGCTGTTAAGCGGGTGCAAAGATAGATACTTTTGTTTAAAAAACAAATGGATTAAGGGAAAAAGTTTTGATAACGACTTCTGCTTTTACTCTTCTTGTTGATTATCAGTCTGTTCAAACTTGTGAATTTTTTCTCTGTTTATGATGAAACGTTGATAGTAGGAGAGCATAAGGGTGGTAAGCGGAAGTGCTATAATCATACCCAGCATACCCATCAATGAGCCCCAAATTGATAAAGACAGTAGGATGATGGCAGGGTTCAGGCCCGTAATTTTCCCCATGACACGCGGTACGATGAATCCGTCTTGAATGGCTTGTACTATGATGAATACCGCAAGGGCCGATGCAATGATAATCCAGAAGTTTCCTCCCGTATCCGCTGCTTTCAGTATGGCCAGCACGATGGTAGGTATAAAGCCGATAATCTGTAAATAGGGCACTAGGTTTAAAGCACCGATGAACAAGCCGAGCCCAATGGCCAGTGGGAAATCAATAATCAGAAAGCCTATACTGAACAGAATACCGACACACAATGCCACGAATGCTTGTCCGCGGAAGTATCTGTTCATGCCGTCTTTCACATCGTTCATTACATTGATTACGAAGGGCCGGTATTTCTGTGGTACCAGGTGGGGCCACCCTTCGGAAATGCTTTCATAGTCCAGCAATATGAAGATTATATAGAGAAGAATGAGAAAGAAAGTGAAGAAGCTGAACAGTAGATTGACGGATTCTGACAGCAAGGACCAGAGCCGGGGAACGGTTTCCTTGATGGCGTTCAGCATATTCTCTTCCTTGAACAATTGGGTGACAAACTGGGTGTCTATGTTCTCACGAAGGAATTCAGAGAGTGTTTTGGGCACATTGCCGTCGTGGGTTCCGTTGGAAAAGTAGTCTATTACCAAATCTTTCACCCTGACGAATTCGTCCATCATGGGAGGCACAAGCAGATAAAATGCGGTTCCTCCTACAATCAGAATACTGAATAAGGCGCAGAAGATGGATATGACCCGGTTCTTGAGCCTTAATCTGTACTGGAAAAAGGTGACCAGGGGGTATATCAGATAGGCAATGAGCCATGCGATGAAGAATGGCAGCAATACGCCGCTTAGACGCTTGAAGAGCATAAGGATGCCGATAATAATGACACCGAGTATGACACCGCGGATAAAACTGTCGAATGTAATCTTTTTGCGTTCCATAATGCTCTGTTTTTTGTATTCGTTAATGACCGCTTTCCTTTTGGTCGGCTTGGATGGCTTGCTGATAGCACTCCCGGCATAGAGGTTCGTACTCTTCGGTTTCCCCCAGCAGTACTTGTTTGTCGTTCTTGACGGTACGGTGGGAGAACGAGGCGAGTTGGCCGCATTTCACACAGATGGCATGTACTTTGGAAACTTCGTCTGCAATGGCACACAGTCCCGGCATAGGACCGAATGGAATACCCCGGAAGTCCATGTCCAGTCCGGCAACAATGACGCGTATACCATTGTTGGCAAGCTGGTTGCATACATCAATCAGGCCGCTATCAAAGAACTGGGCTTCGTCAATGCCCACTACATCTATCTCTGAAGTGAAGAGCAGAATGCTGGCAGACGAGTCGATGGGAGTGGAGGCTATGGAATGACTGTCATGCGATACTACATCGGCTTCGGAATAACGGGTGTCTATGGCGGGCTTGAATATCTCTACGCGTTGTTTGGCAAATTTTGCCCGTTTCAGTCTCCTTATCAGCTCTTCGGTTTTGCCGGAAAACATAGAACCGCAAATGACCTCAATTCTTCCCCTGCGTTTGGTTTCCTGTATATGATCTTCTGAGAATAATACCATGCTTTCGAGTGTTATATTTAAGCGCAAAAGTAACACTTTTGTTTGCTTTCCGATATTTTTTCATTATTTATTTCTACATTTGTAGCGTTAACACGGACTGTGTAAAGGATATGCAAACCTTATTAAATGACATAGAATTAGATATTCAGGAATTGAAATGTTTGATGCAAGCCATTTCAAGTGATACCAATCCGACATTGAGGATTGTGGCAAAACGGAATATCCAGCAGATGAAGGTACGCTTGGAGGCGTTGCAAGAACTGCTTGAGGAGGCGCCAACGGCTGTTGTGCCGCCCCTGAAGGAAATCCCTACTGCTACTACTCCTTTGGCTGGACCGGTTTCTCCGGTTGTACCGGTCGTCCCTGATACAATGAAGATGGTATGTGAGGAACCGGAAACAGTTCATACGGCTGAAGCGCTCCAGACTGTTGTAACTTCGGCATCTCCTATTTTGGCAGAACGTATCAAGCCTGCCAAGGATTTGAGACATGCCATCAGTCTGAACGATTCATTCCGTTTTGTCCGCGAGCTGTTCGCAGGCGATGCTGCACGGATGAATGAAGTGGTACGACGTTTGGGTGAGGCCCCTTCTTTGGACAAGGCTATGGATATTTTCGTTTCGGAAGTGCAGCCGGATGAAGAGAATGAAGCCGCTGTCGATTTTATGGAACTCCTCAAAAAATATTTCAGCTAAACAACCGATAAGTATGGGAAAACTTTATGTAGTGCCTACCCCGGTAGGGAATTTGGAAGATATGACATTCCGTGCTATCCGGATTCTGAAAGAAGTGGATTTAATATTGGCTGAGGATACACGTACTTCCGGCATATTGCTGAAACACTTCGAAATAAAGAATGTGATGCAATCTCACCATAAATTTAATGAACATAAAACGGTTGAAAGTGTTGTTAATAGAATAAAGGGGGGAGAAACTGTAGCTTTGATTTCGGATGCAGGTACACCGGGTATATCCGACCCGGGCTTTCTGGTGGTCAGAGAGTGTGTGCGCAACGGCATCGAAGTGCAATGCCTGCCGGGAGCGACAGCTTTTGTGCCGGCATTAGTGGCTTCCGGATTGCCGAATGAGAAGTTCTGTTTTGAAGGTTTTCTTCCACAGAAGAAAGGAAGGATGACTCGCCTGAAGGCATTGGCCGGGGAGCGTCGTACCATGGTGTTCTATGAGTCTCCCCACAGATTGGTAAAAGCTTTGGCGCAGTTTACCGAACATTTCGGTGCCGGACGTCAGGCATCTGTTTCGCGGGAAATTTCAAAGGTGCACGAAGAAACGGTGCGTGGAACGCTTACAGAATTAATAGAACATTTCACGGCGAACGAACCGCGCGGTGAAATTGTGATTGTAGTAGCAGGAATAGACGATTAAATAACTTCATTAACCAAACGTAAAACGAAAGCGTATGAAAAAGTTAGCAGTTTTAATTGTATGCGCGGCTGTAATGGCTTCGTGTGACAGTTTCTCTGGTGGCAGTAAGAACCAGCTGAAGGCTGAAAATGATTCTTTATTGATGGAACTGACTCAGCGTAATGCTGAATTAGACGAGATGATGGGTACTTTCAATGATATTTCAGAGGGATTCCGCCAGATTAATGCGGCGGAGAGCCGTGTGGATTTGCAACGTGGCGCTGTGGCAGAAGGCTCTTTGAATGCCAAGCAGCAGATTGCGTCGGACATTGAATTTATCCGTAAACAGATGGAAGAGAACAAGGAGCAGATTGCCAAACTGCAATCTATGTTGAAGAACAGCAAAAACAACTCTGTTCAGTTGAAGAGAGCTGTAGAATCTTTGACTCAGGAGTTGGTGGCAAAGACCCAGCGTATTGAAGAATTGCAGGCTGAGCTGGCTTCCAAGAATATCCGTATCCAGGAACTGGATGCTGCCGTGACCGGCTTGTCTAGTGAGAAGGAGGAATTGACTGCCGAAAATGAGGCGAAGGCCAAAACCGTTGCCGAGCAAGATAAGGCACTTAACACAGCTTGGTTTGTGTTTGGCACAAAGAAGGAGCTGAAAGACCAGAAGATATTGACAAATACCGGGCTTTTCAAAAAAGGCCAGGTGCTGAAAGATTCTGATATCAACAAGGACTACTTTACACAAGTGGATATCCGTACGACAAAAGAGATTAAACTATACTCCAAAGATGCTGATATCTTGACCACTCATCCTGCTGGCTCTTATGCGTTGGAGAAAGATGATAAAGGACAGCTGACTTTGAAGATTACAAATCCGAAAGACTTCTGGAGTGTGTCCAAGTATTTGGTAATCCAAGTAAAATAACACTGTTATAAGATTGATACAGAACGGACGCAGGTTATTGGAATTGATAATCTGCGTCTATTTTTATATATACCTTTCCTTTAAGTTATGGCATCTCAATATAAAAACCTCTTTTTTGATCTGGACGATACGCTTTGGGCATTTTCCCTTAATGCACGTGATACATTCGAAGAAATGTATCACAAGTATGACTATGGTCGTTTCTTTCGCTCTTTCCTGCATTTCTATACTCTTTATCAGCATCGTAATACAGAACTGTGGGAAGAATACGGTAGAGGGCAGGTCAGTAAGGAAGAGTTGAACCGCCAGCGTTTCCTATATCCTCTGGAGGCAGTAGGGGCGAGGGATGTTGCTTTGGCTGAGGCTTTTTCTGATGATTTCTTTTCGGTCATTCCCACAAAAAATCGGCTGATGCCGCATGCTTATGAGGTGCTGGAATATTTGGCGGGGAAATATAACCTCTATATCCTTTCCAATGGTTTCCAAGAACTGCAATGTCATAAGATGCGTTCGGCAGGTATCGACCGCTTTTTTAAGAAGATTGTTCTCTCTGATGACATCGGTATCTTGAAGCCCTGGCCCGAAATCTTTCATTTTGCACTTTCTGCCACACAATCCGAGGTGCATGATTCTTTGATGATAGGCGATAGTTGGGAAAATGATGTGATAGGAGCCAAAGGAGTGGGTATGCACCAAGTGTTTTATAATGTAACCGGGAAGGAAGAACTGCCTTTTCAACCGACTTATCATATCAGTAATCTGAAAGAATTGATGCAGATTTTGTGACATTGAAATTTTTAATTGTACTTTTGTCTGCAGAAACGTATATTATACAGCTATGGACACAATCTTACCTTTCGCTCTACTTTGTTTTACCTCCTTCTTTACGTTGACAAACCCTCTCGGCACCATGCCGGTGTTTTTGACCATGACGCATGGAATGACGGACCGTGAACGGCAGTCGGTAGTATCGCGCGCCACTTTGGTTGCCTTTATTACGATTATGGTCTTTACGTTTGCGGGACAGTTCCTCTTTAAGTTCTTCGGTATCTCTACCAATGGTTTCCGTATTGCCGGTGGAGTTATTATCTTTAAGATTGGCTTCGATATGCTGCAAGCCCGTTATACTCCAATGAAGCTGAAAGACGAGGAAATCAAGACTTATGCCGATGATATTTCCATTACTCCTCTTGGAATTCCGATGCTTTGTGGTCCCGGTGCCATAGCCAATGCCATTGTGCTGATGCAGGATGCCCACACCATTCAGATGAAAGGAGTTCTTATAGGAATGATTGCCTTTATTTATCTGATTACCTTTTTCATATTGCGTGCTTCCACGCGATTGGTCAAAATTTTGGGTGAGACGGGAAACAATGTGATGATGCGCCTAATGGGACTTATCCTGATGGTTATTGCCGTTGAGTGTTTTGTCAGCGGAGTGAAACCTATATTGGTGGATATATTGAAAGAAGGAGGCATACCATCACTGGCACACCTCCTCTAAACACTTTATTTATAAAAACACATTGGGAAAATTCCCAAGTTTCTTTAGGCTACTATTGATTAATAGCCTGGATTTTGTTCTATGTTCGGATTGGCATTGATTTCACCGACGGGAATCAACGGGAGCGCTTTCTTGGAGTCGCGGTTGAATGTACGCGCTTCTTCGCTCAATACGTCGTGCCATCCTCTGTCATTAACGTCCGTGTAGCGTGTAACGGTTTCACCTCGGCGCATAACATCGAAGTAGCGCTGTCCTTCACCTACAAGTTCCTTGCGGCGTTCGATGTAGATGCGGTCTAATGTGATGTTTCCGCTGGTTACTTGTTTGCTTTCATCCGTTGTGCGGTTGGAGATGATATCGTTCAGCAAGTTGGCAGCCTTGTTCTTGTCTCCGGCTTGGAAAGCTGCTTCTGCTGCTGACAAGTAAACTTCTGACAAGCGCAGCAATGGGACATTGGAGTAACGTACATCTCCGTTTACAGCAGGCATTTTGTTGATGTAAACTTTACGTTTGTCAAATCCTCCTGCTGCCGCTGCCAATAATATGTCGTTACGGATGTCTGCCGGGTCGGATGTAAGCATGTCAGAGAAGTCTTTTGTGACAATTACATCTCCATATCCGGGAGAAGCGCCAGCCTTGTCTGCATATAAGTAGGCAATACCTTCACGGTCTGTCCAGTCAGTATTGTTGTTGATGGAAATCTCGAACATGATTTCTTTTGAATGATTGGCATCACTTTTGCTCCATGCAGCAACATATTCTGACGGTTCCCAAAGTTTGTAAGACGAGTTTGATATGATGTCTTCAGCTACGGATAAAGCCTTGCTCCATTCGCCTTTTGTCATATATACACGTACCTGCAAGGATTTGGCAGCCCAAAGGTTGACATAGCCCATTTCATTGGTTTTGGGCAGTGCATTTGAATTGATTGCATCTGTCAAATCCTTTTCAATAGCCTCATAACATTGGGCTACCGTGCTGCGGCTTGGCTTTTCTGTCGATTCCAGCGGGGAGGTAGCGATGGGCACACCGAGTGAGCTGCCTTGATCTACCGTATAAGGTTTACCGTAGATACGTGTAAGGTCAAACAGTGCCATGGCACGCAGAACTTTTGCTTCTGCATCATATTGGTCAATAGTGGCTTTTGCCTCTGCCGCGTCGGTCAGGTTGCCACTTTCTGCTGCCTGAATCAGACGGTTGGCGCGTGCTATGACTACATAAGGCATCTGCCATACGGCTGTTGAGGTGGTGAAATTGTCGGCAGTTGTATATTCCATATAGTAGTAGAAGTTTGCTCTTCCACTTCCACCGTTATATTCATATTGGATATCTTCCCCTCTCATGTCACCGTATACGAACATGAGGCGTCCATAATAATTAATCAGGCTACTGTTACCTTTAACGGCAGCATAAAGTCCCGTCCGCACATTGGCCAAATCATCGCTGTTCTTGATTGCGGTTTCAGCATCTATTCCGTCTGCGGGTGACTGATCCAGCCAACTGTTGAGGCATGATGAAGTGCTGACTGCCATAGCTGCGCAAAGCGTTGCTGTGTATAATGTCTTTAATATTTTCATTTTCGTATCTTTATTAGTTAGAAATTCAATTCTATTCCGAATGTATATGTTCTCAATGCCGGAGTCTCAAATGTGCATAGTCCGTCTACACGCATTTCCGGATCTACAAATAAGTCTTTAGACTTCCATGTAAGCAGGTTGGAACCAGAGAAGTAGATTCTGGCTTTGCTGAGCCCAAGCTTGCTGATATAGTTTTGCGGAATGCTTACACCTAATGTGAGGTTCTTCAGACGTAGATAATCAGTAGGCATCAGCCAGCGTGAAGACAGTGAAGCTACGCTTCCATATTCAAATTTAGGCAATGTGGCATTCGTGTCGCCCGGACCGGTCCACATCTTTGAGATGTCGTAGTATGTCGGTACGGCACCACCGTATAGATGTGAACCGCCATTGGAGTGCTGCCAAGTGGAGTAGTCAAAAGCATCACCACCCAATGAATAAGTGAAAGTGAAGCCCAAGTCAATAAACTTCCATTTGAGATTGTTGGTAAGACCGCCTTCTATACTAGCTTGATGCTTGCCTACAATAGTTTTGTTGGCTTCAGAGATATTGGTTGTTGTCTTGCGGGCATTCTCTGTTCCGTCATTCAGGTAGAACATTTCTTTACCAGTCTCAGCGTCGACTCCGGCGTATTCATAAACATAGTATGAATAGTAAGGTTCGCCTACACGGTGAATCAGTGGTCCTGATACGATTTCATTCTGCTGGCCATCCAGTTTGGTCAGTTTGTTGCTGTTATGTGCCATGTTCAGAGAAGTGGTCCATGTGAAATCCTTGTTTCTGAAATTGGTTGATGTAATGGTCAACTCAAAACCGGAGTTCTTCAGTGAACCGATGTTCTGCGGAGTGGTATATCCGTAATCGCCATCATAATATCCTCCGACTTGTGATACGGGGAGGTCGTATATAAGGTCACTGGTTTTACGCTGATAGTAGTCGAATGTTACGGAGATACGGTCAATGAATGAAAAGTCGAGACCAATATTCCATGTTTTGTTCTTTTCCCATTTCAGGTCCGGGTTTGCAATTCCGACGATTGACATTCCTGACTGTCCATTGTATATGACTCCATATTTATAAAGATTCATATAAGCGTAATAGTCTGATGGTTGCGTTCCGTTTACACCATATGACACACGGAGCTTTCCATCTGTCAATACACTCTTGACGGGATTCAGAAAACTTTCGTCTATGAATCTCCATGCTCCGGAAACCGACCAGAAACTTCCCCAACGGTTTTCTCTTGCCAGACGTGAACTTCCGTCGGTACGATAGCTGAGACCGAGATAATATCTGTCTGCGTAGTTATAATTGGCACGTCCGAGGAACGAAGTCATGCGATAGCTCTGTCTGTTGGTTTCGGCACTTGTTGAACCGGCATTTGTCAATTCGTACAAATCACCCGGATAGTCTTGGCCTGCCATATAGTTGAAAGCATATTCCGTATCTTGTGTTTCAAAACCAAGCAGGGCATCAATATTGTGCAGGCCGAAAGAGTTGATGTAAGAGAGCTGGGTTTGTGTATTCAGCTGGTCATTACGATTGACAATGCGCTGCATGACACCACCTGGAGCGCCATTGTTTGAGTGTCTGTCCCAAAGAACATCATTGGTACCTTGTGCGTAATCATAAGCAATCTTTTCACTTAAATTTAACTTGTCCCAAATATTATAGGTCAACTTGATTGTATTAAATGCCTTCATCAGGGTATAAACGTCAGAGCTGTGCTCTCTTTCATACAAAGGATTGACTCCAAATATGCCGCAACCATTGTTTAATGTGCCGTCTTCATTATAGGGAGTTGATGAGGGGCTTTGGAAGAATGCATAATTGGCTACAGGCCCATCATAGGAGGTAGCTTCATTGGTTTTGTTTTGTCTTACTTTTGAAAATTGGCTTGTAACCTGAACTTTAAAGTCTCCAAACTTATGAGTGAGGTTTGCATTACCAGTGAAACGTTCCAGACCTTGTTTGTAAATGATGCCTTCCTGATTGGTATAAGCGGCTGAGGTGTAGAATTTGGTACGGTCGTTGCCGCCAGATACGCTCAGCTGGTAGTTCTGATGAGAACCGTTACGGAAAAGCAGGTCTTTCCAATCCGTCCATCCGGTTGAGGGTTTTGAAGCGAAGTCCTCGATGTTCTGGTCTGCAAAAGTTGCGGCATCTGCATCGGACATGTTTCCGCTGTATAATCCATAATTCTTGAGACCGGTCCATAAGAGTTCGCGGCGTGAGTCACCGTCGAGCATAGGACGATAATCTATTGCCATGTTTGAAAAACCCCAGTCAGAGCGGAAACTTACATTTGTTTTACCTTGTTTTCCGCTTTTCGTCGTAATGACCACAACACCGTTAGCAGCACGCGAGCCGTAAAGAGAGGCAGCCGCCGCATCTTTGATAACTGTGATAGACTCGATGTCATTGGTATTGAGTGAAGACAGAATATCAGTTCCTGCATCACTATAAGTGAACTCGGATAAGTCTCCACTTGTTACCGGTGTTCCGTCAATGACATAAAGCGGATTGTTTCCGGCATTGATGGAACCCATACCACGTACACGAATACTGCTTACAGAACCTGGATTACTTGAACTTGAACCAAAAGTAACACCAGCGACATTACCAGAAAGCTTGTCGGCAACAGAAAGAACAGGTACATCTTCCAAGGTGGAAGTGTTTACAGTAGAAGCAGCTCCGGTAAATGATGCTTTTTTAAATGTACCGTAACCGGTAACCACAACCTCTTCAAGCAGCTCAGAATCGGATTTCAAAATTACCTTTACATGAGGTTTAATCGTTACTTCTTGGGTTTGCATACCAACAAACGAAATCACCAGAGTTTTCGCGGAACTACACTATCTGTATTCTGTTGATAATAAAGAATATACAATAAGTCAAAGAATTGGCTAAAACAAGGAATACTCTTTTCAAAGCTGTCCTATATGGGTCTACAATAAACAAAACCTTACTTATGTGATACCATTAACAAATGTAATATTTTGATTAATAGTTATTTGAGTGTTAATTAATGTACTGCAGTTGTAAAATTAGCATTCCTCTTTTTAAAAGAATGGGTGATTATGTCAATATCTATCATTTGTTTATTTTTCGTTGAATATTTACTTGTATTATTTATTTCATCCATAAGAATATTGCATTTCATGTAAATACTATTTTAAATTACAGAATAACTATTCCTATTTCAAATAGAGAAAGTCTGTGTTTGTCGGATAAAAAACTAATGAACTTATGAGGTTATTTCTAAAGGATCTTAAATAAATTACTTTATAGTTTTTTGTGTAAAAGTTCAAAAATAAATTCATTTTATACAAATATCGTCTTTAATTAGTATTATCGTAATGTACACTACGGATAATAGTGGACTTGATGTAAAATAATAGGTGTATTATGAAATTCTATGGTCAAAAAAGAGTTGGCTGTTTTAAAGAATATAGCAGAACAGTTTCAAGAAGAATCGCAAATGCCGGTTTTAGTAGGAAGAAGGCGCATCGGTAAGACCTCACTTTTATTGAAATCAACGGATGAAAGACCGACATCGTATTTTTTCATTTTATGAATTGGTCGAAATTAAACACAATCCTGAACGGATAGGTTGGGGGATATTGAAGAAAAAAGTCACAATCAACAAAGAATGGAAAAACTGCTCTGTTTCTTATAAAGGGCTTTCTTTGGAAGATATGTAATCTTGAAATAACACTTCCCCCTGAAGTCTTTTGTTGGATTAAGAGAAGAAAGCCACCCATTTCGCAATGAGTGGCTTCTCAAAAACACTTTATTATGAAATTCCGGTATGTTCAACCGGATGAATCATCATAATTGCCGCATTATTATTGTTGGGGTAATGCAGCTTGATTAGTCTGCACAGATAGCGCTTCTGTGTCATTTTTCCGTATAACATGTCCTTTGAAGTATTAATTCTGGTCGCTCGGAGAAAGCTGAGAATTATTCTCTATTTCAGAGAGAGGTAACTGGTAAAGGAACGGCCTGTCTTCTTGGTTATAACGGAACTTACCGGCAGAGAAGTGATTATTATTTTCTGCGCCCCAAGTTTCATCTGTACGATCTACAGGAATATTCAAACGACGATTATCAATATATTCCAAACCTTCACCCCAGAACTCTACACGTTTCTGATAAATGATTTCCTCTATCAGGTCAGCCTTGTTCGTGAAAGTGTAATTATAATCGGGCTGGCGAGTCTTCATAAAGCTATTCAGTTCAGTCACTGCTTCTGCAGAACCCTTGTGAGCCAAAGCTTCCATTTTTATCATGTAAGCTTCTTCTGAGCGCAGGTAAATATAATCTCCCAGTTCCCATCCACTGAACACACCGGCCTTGATATTATCACGACCTGTACCGATAAATTTTACAGCTTGGTATTCCACGGCAACTGGAGACTGAGTGTCACGAATCAATGTTGTACGATTACCGGAATCATCTGTTACACCTGTAGAACGGTCGCAGCAGAACCATTGCAGACGGATATCAGTATCCGCGATACGGTCTACTAATGGCTTAAATGCAGCACGCCATACACCGATGCCGGCATACCCATCACCATAAGCATCCATCTGCGAGAAGAAAGACATATAAGTCGTACTATTATCTGCTGTAATATCACATCCGAATACTACATCCGGTAAGCTGATATTACTGAATCCCTGGAGTATCTGGTCTTCACTCTGCAATATAGGGAAATTATCAATCACCACTTGCGCATACTTTATCGCCTCATCCCATTCATGGATAACCATGTTCGCACGAGCCAAATGCATAGCTACTACGCAGCCATCCATATCAGTGGGTGAGGAAGTACGCGTCATATCCAAATCCTTGAACAAGTCGAAAGCAGTAGTAAGGTCACTCTTGATTTGTTCATAGATTTGAGCTACAGTAGCACGTGGCTGGTCACCTTCCGTATCCTCTGTAATAAGCGGTACGCACGGTGACTGGGAGAAGTCATATTTCTCTCCACGACCCCATTTTGTTCCATCCGCACCGGTATAGTAAGAATACTGATATAAGTAAGTCAGTTGCAAGTAGGCGTAGCCACGGAAACCAAGGGCGATGGCACGATATTTCAAATTGGCGGGATCTTCACTGCTGGGGTCAATAAGCTTGAGGATATCGTTGGCATTGGCTATGACACGATAGTACTCTTTCCAACGGTTGTTGGTTGGAGTATAACTCTGTTGCCAATAGTCCAGCAAATAATGATACATACTCATGGCGAAACGTCCGGTCATAATCATATCATTGCCCATCAGCGATGTTAAGTAATCAAAACTCTTTTGGCCGAAATAGTTGTGACTCATATTGACGTCAACATACTGTTGCATATCAGTATACATACCTGCCACAGCAGCTGAAAAAGCCTTATCAGGATCTTCCTGAGCCACATTGCCCAGTTGGTCTTCAGTCAAATAAGCGGTAACATCAGCATCTTCAATGCAAGATGTAAGCAGGCCCCCGACAAGGAGCACCTGCATCATATATTTCATTATCTTCATATACAATTTTATTTTTTAGTTTAGAATGTAAGGTTGATACCTCCGGAAATTACACGCATCGGAGAATAGCCTCCATATTCATCATCAGAACCAGCCATTGCCACACGAGGGTCAAATCCTTGACGTTTGGACCACAAGCCGAGATTATCTGCCGTAGCATAGATACGCAGTTTCTCAACACCCAATTTCTGCATCAGGTTCTTCGGCAATGTGTAGCCCAAAGTGATGTTACGTATGCTGAAGTAGCTGGCCTTTATCAGATTGAGGTCTGACTGCTGAGTGAAAGAGTTGGAAGCATTGTCAGCATTCCAAATAGGAAGTGAACCTTGACCGGTCTCAGGGTTGAATGTTTTCCACATATCCTTATTATGACCTACGTAGAATGAAGAACTCATGCCGGACAGATAAGAGTAGTCATAAGCATAGCCACCAATTTGGAAAGCCGTTGCTATAGAAAGGTCAATTCCCTTGTAAGAAAAAGTAGTGCTCAAACCGCCGTTGAAATCGGGCAGTGCAGATTTTCCAATGAAGTAGCGGGTTGCGTCTGCATAAGTGGTGGTGGTAGTACGGCCTGTCACTTCCCCTTTCTCGTTTGTCTCATCCATGTACCACATGGCATTTCCTTTTTCGTCTATGCCTGCATACATATAAGTATAGTACTCAAAACGGCTCTTACCTTCGCGCAGATTGAACGGCCCGGAAGTGATGCCATCTTTACGGTTTTCTTCGGGTAATGTCACAATACGGTTCTTGTAGTGGGAGCCTACGAGCGATACCGTCCACTTCAGGTCAGGCTGATTGAAGATATCCACATTCACTTCAAACTCTATACCAGTGTTCTTCATCGCACCCAGATTTTCCCAGTTATACGGCCGTCCGGCTGTAGAGAAAGCTACGGGACGCTTGAAAAGCATATCATCCGTACGACGATAAAAATATTCGAATGAACCGTATACTCTATCGAAGAGACGGAAATCGACCCCCACGTCAAAAGTCTTCTGCTTTTCCCAGGTCAGGTCCGGATTACCGTAGAACTCCGGTGAATAACCCAACTCTGAACCATTCCAAGTAACTGTGTATTGGTCTTGGTAAGGCGTGTATACATAGGCATAGTCATACTCTGAAAGGATGCTTTCATTCCCCTGGGTACCATAAGATGCACGCAGTTTCAAGTCGTTCAACCAAGAATTTGTACCTTCCATGAATGCTTCGTTGGAAATACGCCAAGCAGCACCTACCGACCAGAAATTACCCCAACGGTCCAAAAAGCGGGAAGTACCGTCGCGGCGGAAAGCGGCAGAAACGTAATATTTATTGCTATAGTCGTAGTCTGCCATACCGAAATACCCCTCGATGTTATGGTTTGCCGTGTAGCTATTGATGTATTGCATTTGTCCACCGTTGTCTAGTTCCGGATTGTTCGGATTAAAGAAGTTGGTCTTCTGTCCTGCCAAATACTGATATTCATACTTGTAGTACTCGTGACCTATCTTGGCCGACAAGTGGTGGTTATCGCCAAATACATTGCTGTAAGCCAGAATCTGGTTGAAGTTGGTAGTCGTAGTGTTGTAGCTTCCTTTTGTACCACGACCACCGAAAGACTGTCCGTCACCGATAAGCGGAGTGTAGAATACTGTCTGGCTACTGTTCGTGAAATCATAACTATAGTTTGCTGTAAACTTGAAATGCTTCAAAAACGAGATTTCCAGATACGAGCGTGAAGTCAGGTTGTTATACACAGTTTCACGGATGTCTTCTTTCATGTTGGCTATCACATTCTGGTTAGTAGCCGTAGGACGTTTAGATGTACCGTCTGTTTCACCATTTCCGGCATCATACATGGGGCTTCCATCCTCATAATATTTCATGTTACCTTCTGCATCATAGGCATGAACCGGAAAGATAGGAGCCCAAGATCGTGCTACTTCGAAAGGATTGGAGGCAGCTCCGGCATTCTCTTGTACACCATTCTGAGTTGCTTTGGAATATCCTACATTGGTACCTACCTTCAACCAGGATTTCAACTGAGAGTTAACGTTGGCACGAGCTGTAAAACGCTCATAAGAAGAACCTAACACATAAGAGTCATTATCCAAAAAGCCCATAGATACATAAAAATCTGTACGGTCATTACCACCCGATGCAGATACATTGTATTCTTGGCGGAAGGCATTGTCGAACAAGGCATCGGCAAACGAATCATTATAACGCAAACGTGCATTGGGATTAAGTTTTCCATCAGGTGTTACTAAATATTCTCCTTGCGGGATGATATAAGCATTGTAATTACCTAGTTCGCCCAGTAAATCCTGACTGGCTGCTAAATTAGAGTCTTCAATGGATTTTCCAGCCGCCCAATAAGTATTACGAAGACCATACCAAGACAAACGGTAGAACTCTTCCGGATCAGTAGCCATATCATAATCTTTGTACGCACGCTGTGCCACACCCCAGGTACCGTTAAAGTTGATGGCCACCTTGTCTTTGCGTCCGGTCTTGGTAGTAATCATGACCACACCACCAGCTGCACGAGAACCATACAAAGAGTTGGATACAGCATCTTTCGACACGTTCACTGAAGCAATGTCCGTAGGGTTGATGTCCGACAACTTACCGTTGAAGGGCACACCATCTACTACAATCAGCGCATTGTTGCTGGCCGAAATAGAACCGATACCGCGCAATACGATATTGGCATCTTGTCCCGGCTGGCCGGAAGAGCTTACAACCTGCAAACCGGCCACAGCTCCTTCTAGTGCATTGGACACGGATGTAGCTTGTGAATTACTGATAATCTCATTCTTTACACTGCTGATAGAGCCCACCAAATCTTGTTTGCGTTTAGTGCCATAAGCCACTACTGTTACTTCATCAAGTATCTCTGTATCAGGCGTCATAACCACTTTTACGCTCGGTTTGATTATTACTTCTTGAGTCTTCATACCGATGTACGAAATCACCAAAGTTTTCGCGGAACTACAATAAGTCTATATTGTTGATAATAAGCAATATAAAATAAATAAAAAGAGTTCCTGAAATAAAGTAATCCTCTAGAGAAGATACTCTATACATATCCACTGTAAATGGCAATCTACTTATATGATACTATTTGTAATGGTAATATCCTGATTTATAATATATTGATTCTATGCTAATATGTTATAGCTATAAAGTCAGGATTTCTCCTTATTAAAAATAGGAACACTTTTGTCAATATTCATCATTTGGTTGTTTTTTATCAATTATTTACTAGTGTTGTTCGTACCATCCATAAGAATATAAAGTCTTATGTAAAATACTATTCAAAATTATAAAGGTTATGTAGATACTGTCCTACCTATCTTATTCATAGGGTACTATGCAATTTCCCCTATTTTAAATAAATAGACAATATTACGATTTTTCCCTCAGATTTACATTTTTTGGTGAGGAAGAGTTATTATAAGAAAATGTAGTTTACATAGAATTATGTCACCGGGGTGAAGAATCTGTTTTTGTGATCTGCACCGACTTCCGTATCGTGTAGGGCTATTCAGGCTTGTTGTTTATTGGAGAGAGGATATTCCTATTGTCGCAATTCTTTTCTTGAAAGTCTACGAAGCACGATACATGTAAGTACACTTTTAGATTCTCCATTGGATAAACCTTGTATAATGTATTCATTGTGCGATCCAATAGCATTATGATACTGTAGTCTTACCAGTATCATAACATTCACTAATGATATAGAGCTATTTTTTTAGAGTTCATATTCATGTATTTATCTAATTGCAGACATACGATATTTTTATAAGATTATGGGTTATTGATAGTTATTGTTTTTTTAAGTTGATTATCGCTTTTATTTGCACATTCTACAGATTTAAAAAAAGGGTAGAGAAAGATTCTTTAAACCATCTTTTTCTACCCTTAAATATTTATTATTTAATTTCTCTATGACTTATTTACTTGCAGGAAGCGTAAAAGTGTCTTGGAAAGTTCCCAGTGGACCTGCTGAACATGTGTAATCTAAAACCACAGTAATAGTGCGTGTGTCAGGATTATAGGAACCACCGTAAGTGGGATTGATATTGATATAAAGCATTTGCGGTTCCGGCAATCCTACGTTTACTAGGCAAACTGGCGTCTCCCTCATTCGTACAGAATTGTCAGCATTAACTTTGAATATAATATCATTTCCTTCAGCAGCAGGAGCTACTGCTTTGAACCAGGTTGAAGCTTCGCTGGTCTGAAGTACTTCACAAGGAAGTACAGCGCCTAATCCCGAGAGTGTAAATTCACCTACACCTATTGGCGTATCCCAGTAAGCTTGTTGCAACACGCTGCCGGTAGTATTGGCAATTGTACTTTCCGAATAGCTATCTATGTCCGCTTCGTCTAATGCTACGCTGTAAGTGTAATATTCCTCGGCTTCAACATCAGAGAATATGATATCAAACGTGGCAGTGTTTGCACCTGCGGCAAAAGTTACACTTTCGGGTATGATAAAATGACTATCATTAGTAGATAATGCTTTTAATCGCGTGGTGTGTTCGCTATCTGTTTTTTGGCGATTTACGGTAATGGTTACTTTCTTCTCAGAATTGGCATCTATAATGTTTTGTTCTCCATCGCTTACAAATGATGCTTTGATGCAGTCAGCGTTCACTTGTTGAGCCGGAACGTAGTCGCATTCTTCGGTACATGCGCTGAACCCAAGTACAAATACCGTTGATAAAGCCATAAAACTATATTTAATTGATTTATTCATATTTTGATTTCTTTAAAAATAGAACTTTAGATTAATAGACTTGACTTGGATCGGGGTTTTCATAGCCTCTCAACGCAGCATTACTGTTTTTCTCAGTTTGTACAATGCAGAAGTTCATCCAAGCGGGGCGGCGTGTGGTTTTGAATTGTGTATTGGAATAAAAGTTACTACCTTTGTAAGTACGATCTATAGGCATATCCAAGCGTTTAATATCAAAGAAAGTCTGTCCTTCACCCCACAATTCGACACGTTTTTGGAAAATAATTTCGTCTACAACATCGGTAGCGGAGCAAACATATTTAGTACCTTCCGGAGCATCATTAGCCAAACGGTATGTATTCATGAAATTTTCCAAAAGTACTTTACCAGTACCTGCAGCCACATGCTCAGCGGCTTCAGCCTCAATGAAGTACATCTCTTCCACACGCATCAATGGGTAAGCTATAGCTGCTGCCAAATTTACATCATCAGGGTTACCTTCACCAGGACGGAACTTGACAGAAGCGTAAGAAGGCAACCAAGTGCCAAAGTTTCCATATTTCGGATTGGCAGAAGTCAGAAAGTTTGTCTTACCATCCAAGGCTGTGCCTTGAGGAGCCTTCCACATGCGCTTACGAAAATCATTGTCGTTTATACGGCTATACATATTGGCGTCTATCATTGTGTACGGACCGCCAACACGTTGTGCTGCATATCCGAAAGAAGTCTCATTAGACATCCATGAAGTCCAGTTTACGATACCGGTTTGTACCACATCATTTTCTTTTACCAACTGTGAACCCCAAATCCAACAGCTTAATGTGTTGAATCCTTTGGAAGTGCTAAGGCAATCTTCTTGTGTCATAGGCTTCAATTTCGATTCATCGATGGCTTTACGAGCATAAGTTTTAGCATTAGGATAGTCTTCCAACCACATATAGTAGCGAGCCATCAGACCATACACGGCATCCAGATGGGGCAGCGCACGAGAACTTTCGGTAAGATAAACAATGTTTTTTTCGGCTGCTTGCAAATCAGAGAGAATAAATTCTGCCATTTTTTCGCGGGTAACGCGAGGATTGTTGTATGATTCTTCTTCGGTGGTCTTTTCCGTAACAATGGGTACAGTAAGATTGGTCACATCATTACCAGCGTCGTTTGGCATGGAAGTTCCGTCTGTAGGCAGATATTCATACATACGTGCCATGTCTAAATACATCAGAGCGCGAAAAGCATGGGCAGCACCTACGTAACCTTTTTCTACATTCGAAGATGTTTCCAGTGGGAAGGCTGCCAGCAACTTATTTGCCGCTAGTACATTTCTCCAATAGAAGTTCCATACGAATTGATTATAAATATAGCTTTCACCTTGATATATGTTTTCTTCCCATGGCCAATAGTGGTCATAACCTGAAGAAGAAATGGGCATGTCGCCAGTTTGTACATCACGAATGTGCATGATAGAACCGTACCCCCAGTCAAAATGTCTACTACGGTCAACATCTATCGCATAGGTATTAAGCATAGCATGCATAGACCACAGCATAGCTCCAGCAGCTTCCTCAGAGGAGGTTACTTGGTCTTCGGTCGCAGCATTGGTGGGAAATGTTTCTTCAATACAGCCAGTGTTTATCAGCATGGACGAAGAGAGACAAACTCCAATTAGCAATTTAGATATATTTCTTTTCATATTCATTTCATTTACAAGTTAATTTTACAATTAGAATGTCAAAGTAACACCGCCTGAAATAGTACGCATCGGTGCATAATATGCGGAGGTTACAGCACCAGTGATACTTTGACGCGGATCAAGTCCTTGACGCTTAGACCATAACCATAAGTTTTCACCAGAGAAGTAGAGACGTATTTTTTCAATACCTGCCCGACGACTTAATGTTGATGGTAGTGTATAGCCGAAGTTTACACTTTGCAGGTTTAAGTAAGAAGCGTCAGTTAAGAATCGGTCTGATGAAGCTGCTGTATAGTTGTCACCAAACTGTAGACGAGGAATGTTAGTATGGTGTTCCGGTGTCCAAGCATTCAATAAGTCAGCGTGGAAAGCGCTTCCTTTGCTACTGCTGCTGGGTGAGCCCATCATGCTGGCATAGTCACCATCATATACTTGTCCGCCAATTTGATAGTTGAAGTCTACAGTCAAATCAAATCCTTTATAAGTCAATGTTGTACCAAAACCACCATAAACGTCGGGTAAGGCTGTACCACAGTCATAATAAGTAGCACTTGAATAGTTGGTGGTGGTTGTACGTCCCGTCACCTTACCGTTCTGGTCCTTTACATCTACATAATAGAGTGCTTCACCATTTTCATTGACACCTGCATATTTCTGGAGACGGTAAGTGTAAAGGGGCAATCCTTCGCCATAGAAGTAACTGCCACTGCTATATCCTCCATGTCCTCCCAAATCTAGAGTCTTACGCTTTTCGGGAAGATAAGTGATTTTGTTTTTATAATGCGTCAAGTTTAACCGTAGATTCCATTCCAGATCATTAGTCTTAATGGGGGTACCTGTTAACTCCATTTCCACACCCATATTGCGCATGTCACCTACATTGGCATAATAGTAACTGTAACCAAAAGACGGAGCCAGCGGGAAAGTAAACAGCATATCCGTTGTTTTGCGAACAAAATATTCCACATTACCGGTAAGACGCTGGCTAAACAATTCGAATTCTATACCGGCATTAAAGTTGCCATTGGTTTCCCAAGTAATCTCCTTATTTCCCATAGCATCAGGGGTGGCAGCAGGAGTACCAGCTGAATTTTCAATAATGTAAGTATTTACATAACGATAGTTACCTATATTGTCGTTTCCTTGTGAACCATAAGAGGCTTTAAGTTTCAATAGGTTAATCCAGGGCACATCGAAGAAGTCCTCTTTGGAAATAATCCATGCAGCACCGGCGGACCAGAAATTACCCCAACGATGATCTGGATGGAAGCGTGAAGAAGCATCACGGCGATAAGAGCCAGAAAGAAAATATTTTTCGTTATAGTCATATTGTACACGACCGAAATAGCCTTCCGTATTATAATCCGTAGTGTATGAGTTATTACCGTTCTCAGTGATGGCACCAGCTAATTCATGATTAGTCGGGTCGAACATGTTGGACTTGCTGGCATATAAATAATAGTATTTGTAGCGGTAAGATTCATGTCCCAACATCACATCCAGATTATGCGAACCAAAGCTACGTTTCCAGTTCAGTAATTGTTGATGATTATAGGCCAGATTTCGGGTATGGTATTTATAGAGCATGCCGTTCTGACTGGCATATTGCCCATAATAAGGGTTGGTAAAAGCTGTAGAGCGAGTTTCATCCACATTTACACTACTGGTCCAAGTGAATTTGAAATCTTTAAGGAAACGAAGTTCTGCGAATCCCATAGCATTAATTGCATTACCTTCAGCATTGTTTTCATTCAGCATAGTGGCAGAATAAGCATTGGAACCTGACATGAATGGACGTCCCAGACCGCCATTCTCACCATCACCATAATCATACATTTTATAGCCATTTTTATCAATCATAATATTGCCTTCTCCATCACGAATATACATAGGATAAATAGGAGCAATACGGGTAGAAATGGCAAACACATTACCAGAAGAAGCTGATGAACCGTCTTCACTCAAAGAATTTGCATTAAAATAAGTATAGGCCATATTTGCACCTACTTTCAGCCAATCTTTTACTTGGTAGTCAGCTTTCAAACGACCGGTCAGGCGCTCATAGTTAGAATTAACGGTAATACCTTCATTGTTTAGGTAACTAACAGAAGTATAAAATGAGGACTTATCCGTTCCAGCAGATACATTGACGTTATATTCCTGGCGCAAGCCATGGCTGTAAACTTCATCCAGCCACTTGTCTGGACGAATTAGGTATTGTTGACCTCCATATTCAACAATATTGCCCAGTACTGCATTGGGATTCAATTTGCCATTGCTTCCGATGAGGTATTGACCTTGAGGAACATTATAAGCGTTGTACCCCAATGAGTAGTCATTGTTGGCATCATGTGCAGCCATATTTGTTGCTGCAAAGATATGTGCATCATTAGGAGTGTAACCTTTCGAGTTTATTAAATAGTTTTTTAATGCACCATAATACATCTCATAATATTGTGCAGGGTTGGATACTGTTTTATAGTCTTGTGTACCACGTGAGTTGGAGCCCCATTTGGCATCTACCGTCACCCGCGCTTGCCCTGAATTTCCTTTTTTAGTAGTGATAATAATCACTCCATTAGCACCACGAGCGCCATATAATGCGTTGGATGCAGCATCTTTCAACACGGTCATGGACTCAATATCTTGAGAAGATATATTATTCATGTCACCATCGTAAGGAACACCATCAAGAATAATAAGTGGGTCATTCCCTGCATTGATAGAACTGATACCTCGGATACGGATAGTCGGCTTTGTGGAACCAGGTTGACCAGAGTTGTTGTTGAGTTGAACACCAGACACTTTTCCACTCAAAGCATTGGCCACATTACTACTTTGAATTTTGCCAATATCTTCAGATGATACTACGCTCGCTGAACCTGTGAATGCCGACTTCTTAGCAGTACCATAAGCTGTTACTATCACTTCATCAAGGAGTTCTGCATTATTTTTCAAAATCACTTTTAAATTAGGTTTTATCGAGACCTCTTGAGTCTGCATGCCAATGTACGAAATTACCAGAGTTTTCGCGGAACTATAATAATTGTATATTGTTGAAAAACAACTGTTTATGTTTGTCGTAGAACAGGGTTTATTCTATTGTATATTATCTATAAAGGTATATGGCAAAGGGAAGTAAGTATCTCAAAGTACCCATTTCATACCGTTTTGAATAATTAAAAGCTGATAATGAGCACGTTATTGTAACATTTCATTCTACTCTTTTAATTGGTGATGTACTAATTAACCCAATAAATGTTTTTTATTCAAGAATAACGATAGATTATATAGAGGAATATATCTTGAAAGATAGATTTTATCCATGAAAGTTCCAAAATATTTTTTGTTGAGAAATATTTGGTTTACATATGTTATTTATAATCGATGAATATATAATATGTATGGAAAGATTCAATTATAATTGAATGATTTTATATCTTTGTGCATAAACTAAATCGTGTTTGAATATGAAAAATTATATCTCCCGCCCTTTATACATAAGGAGAATTGAACCGTTTATTGATAAAAGTATAATAAAAGTAATAACCGGCCAACGTAGGATAGGTAAAAGCTACATTCTTTTGCAGATATCAGATATCATAAAGAAAAACATACCGGAAGCCAATATCATTTTTGTAGATAAAGAGCAACTTGCCTTCACGGAAATTAGGAACTACATGGATCTTTATCAATATGTTTTAAAGAAGGTTATTGGGCATAATCATAACTATCTCTTTGTAGATGAAATCCAAGAGATTGAAGAATTCCAATTGTGTCTGCGGAGTTTATTGAATGAAAATAGATGCGATATCTATTGCACCGGAAGTAATGCTAAAATGCTATCCAGTGAACTTGCTACTCAGTTGGCAGGAAGATATATAGAATTTCCCATTCATTCACTTAGCTACGGGGAATTCTTAACTTTCAATCAATGTCAAGATTCCACCGAAAGTTTAAAACTCTATCTTACATTCGGAGGTATGCCCTACATTCATAATCTAACAATGGACAAGAATGTCATATTTGAGTATTTGAGAAACGTTTATTCCACTATCCTACTAAAAGATGTGGTTGCACGTGAATCAATCCGGAATGTATCTTTTTTGGAAAATCTCGTAGCTTATCTGATAGATAATACCGGTTCTCTTTTTTCTGCCCAGAATATTAGTAAATATTTAAAGTCGCAACACGTCAACATTCCTACGCAGACAATTCTGAACTATCTAAAGGCACTGTGCAATAGTTTCTTTATTTACAAAATTCAACGAGCTGAAATCCAAGGGATGAAAATCTTTGAGATTGGTGAGAAATATTATTTTGAAGATTTGGGATTACATAATTCCATACAGCATTTCGATTTTCGAAAAGACATCAACAAGTTAATGGAAAATGTAGTATGCATTGATTTGTTAAGATATGGATATGAAGTATATGTTGGAAAGAGTGGTAATAAGGAAATTGATTTCATTGCTTCCAAAGACGACCATAAAATCTATATTCAAGTAGCATATATGCTTCCCGATGATGCAACTGTTAGGCGAGAATTTGGCAATCTTTTGGAAATAGCAGACAATTACCCCAAATATGTGGTAACAATGGATGAAATGCAAAGCGGGGGAAATTACAAAGGAATTAAACAGATTTCACTGCGAAACTTTTTGTTGGCAGAGGATAAGGAAAAACTGTAAATTAACGATTCAATCTCTGCGAATCGATATTTAAAGTAAACGCAGAAAGAAAAAGCAAGGTTGATGATAATACAGCAAAAATGCAGTCTATTAAGTGGTTAGGTGTTTAACTCATAATACTGCATAAGCTGAAAAAGGAGGTCCGATAAAAGCTGCGAAAGACTTCAGTTCCCATATCGTTACTGATATAACAGGAACAAGAAATGGCACAACAGATTCTATTTCAGTAATTTGCACAGTTTTTCATACCTGAGGACAACTCGCTTGATATTAACTTTGTAACGATCAAAAAAGTATGAAAACGAGTATGAGCAGATCGACCTTCAAAATCCTCTTCTACGTGAAGAAGGGCAGCGAGAGAGCCAACGGCTATCTCCCCCTGATGTGCCGTCTTACGGTAGACGGCGAAATCAAGCAGTTCAGCTGCAAGCTGGACGTGCCCCCGAAACTTTGGGACGTGAAAACGGCACGTGCCACGGGCAAGAGCGCCGAGGCGCAGAAAATCAATGCGGCGGTTGACCGGATACGCGTGGACGTGAACCGCCGTTACCAGGAACTGATGCAGTCCGACGGCTATGTCACCGCCGCCAGGCTGAGGGACGCCTGCCTCGGGCTGGGCGTGAAACGCGAGACGCTGCTGAAGCTCTTCGAGCAGCACAACGAGGAGTTCATCAAGAAAGTGGGACACAGCCGCGTGCAGGGAACATACAACCGCTACCGTACCATATACAGGCACCTTTGCGAGTTCGTCCCGAAAGTATACCGCCGTGACGACATCCCCCTGAAGGAACTCAACCTGACCTTCATCAACAACTTCGAGTATTTCCTGCGTACGGAGAAGAAATGCCGCACCAATACCGTATGGGGTTACATGATCGGGCTCAAGCACGTCATCTCCATCGCCCGCAACAGCGGTGCGCTTCCCTTCAACCCCTTCGCCGGGTACATCAATTCCCCCGAGAGCGTTGACCGAGGCTACCTGACGGAGTGTGAGATACAGACGTTGATGGAGACCCCGGTGAAAAGCGGGACCTGCGAACTGGTACGCGACCTCTTCATCTTCTCTGTGTTCACCGGACTGGCATACGCGGACGTGAAGGCACTGACGACCGACCGGCTCCAGACCTTCTTCGACGGCAACCTCTGGATCATCACCCGCCGTCGCAAGACAAACACCGAGTCCAACATCCGCCTGCTGGACGTGCCCAAGCGCATCATAGAGAAGTATAAGGGACTGTCCAAGGACGGTCATGTATTTCCGGTACCGAGCAACGGCAGATGCAACACCATATTGAAGGAACTTGGCAGGCAGTGCGGTTTCAAGATACGGCTGACCTATCATGTGGCCCGGCATACGAACGCCACCACCGTGCTGCTCTCGCACGGTGTACCCATCGAGACCGTAAGCCGTCTTTTGGGGCATACGGATTTGAAAACCACCCAGATATATGCCCGGATAACCAACCAGAAGATCAGCAGCGACATGGAAATCCTGTCCCATAAGCTGGAAAAGATGGAGAAGGAAATATGCGATGCCATCTGAGGAAATGGTATTTATGAAACGGATGATTTTCCCCTTCCTCATCAAAGTTCGTCCGTCCCTGCGGGACTCCGCGTTTTCCCTTCGGTTTCCGGCAGAAAATTTCCGTACGGCGAAATTTTCTGCCGGAAAAACGCTCCGAAAGCGCAGGGACGGACGTAAGAGGGATTCAGAAGGCGAAAACTGCGACCGACGTAGTGCATGTGCGACAAGGAAAAGAACTGTCCGGGAGCCCCTTTTCATGCCGTACCCCGGCATGAAACCACTTTTCTCTCCGGCTGTGGTGAAGGCTCTCCTGCTCCCTCTGCATTGCATATGCGGGTTGTTTTGCCCATATCCACGTCCGCCGGTATTGCCTGCCCTTTCCTTGAGAAAAACGGCTTACCGCAACGGGTGGCGTGACACAGACTTTTCCGGATATGGAGGAACATTCCGGAAAAAAGAGTGGAAGACGGGCTATTATTTGGCTGTATAACAACAAAGTTGTATTTTTGCAAAAAATAATATTATGGCTATAACTATCAAGAACATTCCGGTTTTGGAGGGCGTTACGGCGGAAGATTTCGTACGCAGTGCAGACAAGAACGCCGCAAAGGTAACACCCCGGTTATCAGTGGAGGCAAAGAAACGGTTGCGAAAAGTATTGGAGAAATCCCGTTCATTCCGGTTCAATTAACAGCAATGGACGGTATTTCTTTATATGATGATTGTGTCATGCTTGCCTATAACAAGGAAGTACGGAGGAATTGCCTTCCTTTCACTTGTGGCGAGAATGACCTTGATGATTTTTTTCTCAATGATGCCGATCTGTATGCGGATGAACTCCTTGGGAAAACATATTGTTGGGTGACGACTGAAATCCCGCATCGTATTGTGGCCTTGTTTACCTTGTCCAATGACAGTATCAAGACCAGATTAATATCCCCCAATGATAAAAACAGGCTGCAACGCAATATTGTAAATCCTAAACGTGGACGCAGCTATCCGGCCGTGCTGATAGGAAGACTGGGGGTCAACCTGGAATATCAGGGTACATCAAGCCACGTAGGACGGCAACTGATGGCTTTCATAAAAGACTGGTTCCGTCATGAGGACAACAAGACAGGATGCCGTTTTATCGTGGTGGATGCATACAATGAGGAAAAGATTCTCAGGTATTATGAAAGAAACGGTTTCGTTCCACTCTATAAAACAGACGTGATAGAAAAGCAATATTATGATATTCCGCAAGATGAACCTTTGAAAACCCGTTTGCTGTATTTTGATTTGAAAAAGGACTGACATAATAATATATCAGTAAAATCCTTTAGGGTGACAACGGGTTCCAAAGACAGGCTGTCGCTACGATTACCTGCCATATGGCACCGGCCGTTTTCTTGATGGCGGGCGGTGGATTTCATGGGAAGCCAATCCGGAATGACAAGTAATGCCGCACCTGTGGCATAATAGAGCATTATTTTGAAGGCGGAGACTTTGTCCGGTTCTTCTTTTTCCAAGGTTTTCCGTCGGATGTCTTCAAGTTTTCCACACTTGTTTTAGAATAGTCCGCATTATCAGCAGATTGCGAGTTTCAGTCTGCCGTTCCGATTCTCTTTATTGCATCGTAGCATGTCGTTGATATATTCCAAATACTTATCCATGAATAGGCGACTTATAATTTTGTCTCAGGCAAATATCGAGACACACTCCCGAATGAGGTCTTCCATGATTTTAAAAGACTCCGTATTTCGGAAGGAACAACGTACACATACAATTTCTCCGGAACGGCCGACTTTCCTGTCACTTCCCTGTAATCCTCCCCAAAATCAACACCGCCGTATAAACTGCATGAAAGCCCGGGCACGCTTCCTGTTTCCAATCCCATATCTGCTCCTTCCGCAACATCACGTATTGCCGTTCTCATTTCATATCCTTGAATATTTCTCCAAACATACCAAAGACAGAAAAGCTGCATGGAATCTAAATTCTCACCGGACAGACAATAGATAGAAGGAAGGAATCCATCATCCTCATTTCTTGCGGCAAAAATAGTTGTTTTTCAGGCCGGTCCCGCAAGGCGGCCCTTCGGGCTGGTTGCACGTGAAAAAATCTTCCTCACGCTTCGCGTGAGCGTATTTTTTCACGGCAAGCCTTGCCGGAGACCGCCGAAAAACAAACTGGAGGAAGCACAAGAAATAAGAATGCCTACCCGTGTAGGCCATGTATAACTCAAAAAAATATAAAGCTATGGCAGACAAGAGCGCAGAAAAGGAAAGACTGTTCAACGAGTGGTTCACTGCATCCTATGACAGGTTGAGAGGGACGTTACGCCGGTACGGAATGCTGGACGAGGACAATTTCCATGACACCTACCTTTTTGTAAGAAGGCAGGTGCTGGTTCCCGGAAAGGACATAACGGACTATGACGCGTATTTCATCGGATGCTACAAAAAGGCGGCCCTGGTAAAGATTAAAAGGGAGAATCGGTATGCACACCCTGAAGATGATTTCTTCCTCCGATGTGGCGAAGAGGCAAAATTCCTTTCCGAGGACGACCTGAACGGGTGCGAGCGGCTGGTAAGAGACATACTGCGTTTCGTAAGGCAGAAGTTCTCCTACGAGGAGTACCGGATGTTCATGCTCAGGTTCTATGAGGCGCAGTTCTCGTTCAAGGCACTGGCGGAATGCATGGGTATCTCGGCATCGGCCATATCGCAGAAAGTATGCAGGATAGTGGACGCGGTACGTACCCACAGCGGTTTCGCATGGAGAAGTCAGATGCTGGCGGTGGAAAGCTTCATGTATTGAAAAAATTGTTTAACGGAAAAGTAAGAAAGTTATGGCACTGATAGTATACAACAGGGAAAACTCCCGTCCGCAGGAAGTCACATACAAGGGAAAGCGGACCATCAACCTTGACAGCAGGGGGACCGTCTATCTGTCAAAGACGATGTCAATCGAATTGGGAATCCTCGGTGGCGGACGGGTGAACTTCGCCCACGACGACGAGACGGATGACTGGTACATCTGCCGGGCCGATGACAGCGAGGGGTTCATTGTCTGGAAGGATAAAAGATGCGCAAGGTTCTCGGCGGGGTTTATCGTGCAGAGACTCATGCGGCAGGCGAAGGTGGAGAGGAAGAGCGTGCAGTTCATGATGGCGAGGATGCCGGTAGAGATTGGCGGAGTGGCCTATTACAAGATACTGCTCTCGAATCCGATACTCAGATAGAGGCATGGGCCGGAGGAGTCCGGCTGTATATGACATGACGGAGACAGGTGCATCCGACGGGACAGGAGCCCGGAGGATGTGCCTGTTTTTATGCGCCACCATGTTTACACACGGACATGCGGTTGTCACCGGCCGGCATAAGGTCACTCCGAAAAGACCGGGAAACGGCATTGCCGGAGGATAATGATACCAGTACGGAATGTGCCGCCATTACGGAAACGGATCGTCCCACCGGTACACGAACGGCCCGCCCCAATTTCAGAATAACATAATGACATAATAAAATAAGAGTCTTTTTTTATAATGGAATCCCCGTATCTTATTGCCATATCGGAAAAATGTTTCCATGTCCCGCCATGTTATGCCAATGTTGTCACCGGATCATAATTCATAAAGAAAAAAACACTCTGTGTATAAGTATTTTACGAGCAAATTAAAGTCGTTCATCCGGTGGAAAGAAAATGAAGGAGCGACCGGTATGACAACCGACCGCCCCTTCATTCACGATCCCGTACGGAACTTTTCTAAAGTTCCTCCGGCCTGGTTCTCGCCTCCCGGTAGCAGCCGTCAAGCAGCTTCTCGATGTCGGAAGAACGGTACAGTATCTTGCCGCCCAGCCGGGTGAAGGCAAGCAGACCGCTGTCACGGTACTGTTGCAGGCTGCGGCGGCTCACTTTCAGCTTTTCAGCCAGTTCGCGGTCCGTATAGAAGTTCTCGCCCGCCATCGCCGGTGACCTGCCGGCAAAGAGACGCTCCATGGAAACGGAGAGACGTTCGACGGTGGAGAAGAACTCTCTTATATGCTCGCTGCTCTCACGGGTGAGCAGACGGTTATCGGTATTCATCATGACTTGATCTTTTTTTTGTTCGACATTCGTTTTTCATGGCCTTTCAGATCGACCTTCCCATACTTTCAGCACGCTTGCGGCGCTCCTCCACTATCCGGATGATACTTTCCACGTCCCCGGGCTTGTAATATGTCTTGTGGCAGATCTGTGTGTATGCCAGCGTGCCGTTGTCACGGAGGGTCTGCAGGGTTCTCGGGCTGACCTTCAGCAGCAGGCACACCTCCTGGTTGTCCAGCCCTTTCTTCTCCTCCACGTCGCCGTACAGCCGGCCGAGGGGGTCCAGCCGGTCCGCAAACGTCCGGACGGCCGGGAGCATCGCCTCGAAGGTCCTTGCCTCAATGTTCACTATTTCCATAATCACTGTAATTTCAGGTTTGACATCTGTTTCATTCTCTTTTCGGATCCGGATTCCGTTCCGCAATTTAGTGAATCCCGGCGGAACGTCCTGAATTTCAAGACAGGATGACTACCTTTGACACCATATGCGTACTTGTTTCATCTGCAAAGTAAATGATTGTTCCCGGATATGGTTCCGCCCCTTCATCAGATGTCATTATATGTCATCAGATGTCATGGAAATCGGATTTTAATATTCATTTGCTTTTAGTAAACAGACGTTCAGATCCGTTCCCGAAGAGTGGGAAATTTCCGGTGCGTATATTTGTGAAGTCATCACCGTCAGACTGATCCAACAATATGAATAACACGGCAAACCCCGCCAATCGGACCCGTCCGTTTCACAGCACTTGTTATTATCGTTTTATTTGCTTCCGACAATCGGGCAAACGGGTAGACTGTGCCCACAGTATCAACCATCTAAAATCCATGTACAATGAAAAGTGAACCGACTGAAAAAACGAAAGGGAAGAAAATGGCGGTATCCGAAACCGCAGACAGAAAGAACGGCCGTAGTCCCGGAGCCGGCCACGACGAGTGGTGGGAAAGACTCATGATGGAACCCGGTTCGGGAGAATCCGCCGGTACGGATGCGGAACCGGTGATTCCATCCGGGGCCGTTGCGGAAGAGGTGTCCGGGGAAGCGGGAAGAAAGGACACCCCGCCGGAACCGGAAGACCCCGTGAGAAGAAGGACGAGCGGCAGGCAGCGTAGGGCCTCGCTGGAGGAGTACCGAGAAACATACCTCACCGTCCCGAAGATTAGGAAGCGCAAGACGGTGTTCGTCAGTGAGGATGTGAGGGACGAACTGGACGCCATCGTCCGCAGGCTCGGTGGGCGTGGCATGAGCGTTTCCGGACTGCTGGAGAACCTTGCCAGGGAGCATCTTGCCGCCTACCGTGAGGACATCGAGCAGTGGAGAAAAATCTGACAGCCTGTTACCGGGCGTGGAGTATACCCGATGTATGCACAGTCCCCTGTGTACCCGCTTCAATGTGGAAAATGCGGGGGGATTTTTCTGTGGGGGGAGCAAGGGTATGTTTCCGGATTCCCGAAAACCCTTGCTCCCCGCGCCCGGCGGTTGCTGGGAGGGCAAATCCGCTCCCGCCGGTCGCAGATTTTGGAATGAAAGAAGTACGGACGAAAAAGAAAAAACATATGACAAACGATGTGAATGGGATGAAGAAAAAATGTGGCTGTCCGGCACTGGGCAGGACGCGTAAATTGACCAGAGGCGTGACGGTGAAGTTCTCCCCCGTCAGCTACGAGGCTCTCAGGTTCAGGGCAGGGAAGTCCGGCCGGAGTCTGGCGGTCTATATCAGGGAGGCAGCACTGGCGGCCACCGTTACGGCAAGGCATACACCGGAGGAGAACGCACTGTTGCGCAGCCTGGCGGGAATGGCGAACAACCTGAACCAGCTGACAAAGCTCTCGCACCAGACCGGCTTTTACAGGACAAGGCTGCTGATAGAGGGGCTGCTGGGAAAGCTGAAGCGGATCATGGATGATTACAGGCCGAAAGGAGGATAGCCTCATGATAGGGAAGATCAGGAAAGGCCGCTCGTTCAGCGGCTGCATACGCTACGTGACGCAGAAGGACGACGCAAAAATCATCGCCTCGGAAGGCGTGCTGCTGGGAACGGTGGAGGAGACGGCACGCAGTTTCCGGTGGCAATGCCTGCTGAATCCGGACGTGGCGAAACCGGTGGGGCACATTGCGCTCAGCTTCAAGCCGGAGGACGCACCGAGGCTGACCGACGCGTTCATGGCAAGGCTGGCGGAGGAATACCTGGAGCTGATGGGGATACGGAACACGCAGTTCATCGTGGTGAGGCATCACGGGACGGACAACCCGCACTGCCACATCGTCTTCAACCGGGTGAACTTCGACGGGAAGGTGATTTCCGACAGCAACGATTTCAAGCGCAACGAGAAAGTGACAAAAATGCTTAAGGACAAGTATTCGCTCACCTATTCCGAAGGCAAACAGTCCGTTAAAACGGAAAAGCTGCATGCTTCCGAAAAGGTGAAATACGAAATATACCGTGCGGTCAAGGAAGCTTTGAGGAGTGCAGATACATGGAAAGAATTTCAAAATAAGCTCTTAAAAATGGGCGTGGAAATGGAATTCAAGTACAAGGAAAACACTAATGAAGTGCAGGGCATCCGCTTTATAAAGAACGGTCTGTCATTCAAGGGAAGTGGGATTGACCGCAGTTTCAGTTGGTCAAGGCTGGATGCGGCATTGGACCATAACCATGTCACGTCCCTGGAAAATGACGTTTCCCAAAAGCAACCGTACCATGAACAAAGTCATGGTTCTGTTATTGATAACCTGGTCGAAGTCACCGGTACGGGTGGCGTGTTCATGCCGTCGGTGGTACCGACGGAGGACGAGAAAGAGGCGGAACGCCTGCGGAGAAAGAAGAAGCGCAGGAAAGGAAGGAGTTTGTGAACCATATGTATAACGAAAAAACTTTGAAAGATGAAACAGGAAAATTATCTGGAAGGCATCTACGGATGCCTTGAAAGGATCGAGAAGAAAGTGGAGACGCTGCCTGTGGAAGGCACAAGCCCCGCAGTTGAAAACCGGACCAATTCCCCTGAAGGGATTGCGGAACTGAAAATCCGTCTGGAACGCCTGCAATCCGCAGTGGAGAAAAACAGTTCGGAAATAGCAGCGGTACGTAGCCATACCGCCCGGTTGTCGGAAGGCAGGCCGTTGTCTGCCGAAACGTTTGCCGGAGAAATGGAAAAGACAAGGGACAGCCTGCGGCAGGACAGCCAGGCGGTAAAGGAAACGGTAAGACGGCTGGATGAGAGAATGGTCCTGTTGAAAAAGGAACCGGTACACAAACTGGTGACCTACCGTCTGGAAAGCGCATCCAAGGCGGTGGTAACGACAGCTTCAGCACTGATCCTGGCACTGGTCGTTTCCGTCTGGACCAACTGTAACCAGTACCGCACGAACCGGCTTTTGAAGGATGCCGATTTGAAATACCGTGCCATCAGGATCTGCCTGCCGGGGGATGATCCCGACATCGCCTTCCTGGAGAAGCATTTCACCATCGAGCGGGACGAGGAAAAGATCCGGCGTGTGGAAAGGCTGGTGACCGCTTTTGAGGACTCGGTCAGGAACCGCATCCGTAATCATGAAATGGCGGCCTACAAGGACAGTCTGGCGCACCGGCTGTTCAGGGAGGCACAGGAAATCAGGAAGCAAGTGGACAATCCTAATTCAAAATGACTGCACTATGGCAACAATCAAAACCAAATTCAGGTCCTCGTCCGTGGAAGGCAGGGAGGGAACGCTCTATTTCCAGATCATCCACGGAAGGGTGGCGCGCCAGATAAACACCGGCTACAGGCTGTTCCCTTCGGAATGGGACGGACGCATGTCGGAAATCATACTGCCGGTATCCGGTGATGCCAGAAGAAGCCTTCTGCTTGCGTTAAAGGAGCGGATGGAAAAAGACATCCGCCGTCTGGAAAGTATCATTGCCGGACTGGAACGTTCCGGCGGTACCTATCCCGCCGGCAGGGTTGTCGAACTTTTTCACAACCCGCCCCCTGAGGACAGCCATAATTTCATGGCCTTCGGAAAGAGGCTCGTGGAGGAACTGGAGCGTGTCGGCAAGAAGCGCACCGCCGAGAGGTACACCACCGTACTGAACAGCTTCACGCGCTTTCGGGGCAGGGACGGCGACATCCCGCTGGAGGATATCGGCTCCACCCTCATGCTGGAATACGAGGCATGGCTGAAGGACAAGGGGATATGTCCGAACAGCACCTCCTATTATATGCGGAACCTGCGTGCCGTCTACAACCGTGCGGTGGACAAGGAACTGACGATACAGCGCAGCCCTTTCAAACATGTCTACACCGGGATAGACAAGACCGTAAAACGTGCTGTTCCGTTGAAAGTGATCCGCATGATACGCGATCTGGACCTTCGCATTTCCCCGGGCATGGAATACGCCAGGGACATGTTCATGCTGAGCTTTTATACCCGTGGCATGTCGTTCGTTGACATTGCCTACCTGAAAAAAGCTGATCTGAAGAGCGGTGTGCTAACCTACCGCAGGCAGAAAACCGGACGGCGTCTGTCCATTAAATGGGAGAAACCCATGCAGGAGATACTGGACAGGTATGGCCACAATGACAGCCCCTACCTTTTTCCGGTCATCAAAGATACGGCTAAGGATGCCGTGCGGCAGTACAGGAGCACAGCGCATTTCATCAACGGGAAACTCAAAGAACTTGGGAAACGGCTCGGGCTCGGCATGCCGCTCACGATGTATGTAGCGCGCCATGCCTGGGCGAGTATTGCCAGAAGCAAAAATGTCCCGCTGGCAACCATCAGCGAGGCGATGGGACATGATTCGGAGAACACGACCAAAATCTACCTCGCCTCACTGGACACCTCACAGGTAGACAAAGCAAATGACATCATACTTAAATCTTTATAACGGGAACAAATGCGACACGCAGAATACTGAATAAAAGGCTATACCGATCCTGCTTCTCTTTTTAAGAGAAATATTAGACATTGCAAAGATAGGTAAAATATAGGAAAATATCCACCTGTATGATAAAAAACAGTTTTCTTCGAAAGAAAATGTTTCAAATTCCGGTTTAATTGTCAAACAAATCCTTGTCAGGTTCCATATATAGCATCTGATTATCAGAACTATCCCTTTCCGGTATTTCTCTTAAAAAGAAAAGTACCGGAAAAGATCTATGAATACAGTGGCAGAATACTGTTGGAAATGTTCTTATTGACAATTTAAAACCAGATGCGTTTGAAAGGTTTTTGAAAGCATTTTGTAATATAATAAAAATTGTTGAGCATACGGCTCATTTTCTTGGCAAGAGAAATATTACAATGTGCAAAGTTATGTAAAATATTGAAGAAACGATAGAAAACAGGTGATAAAATATAACCAAAACATTCATACAGAGTGTATTTGCTTAACATATATTGGATAAACGCCACAATGCCACTTCGCTTTTCTACTTGTCTATCAATTAATTACATAAAATATGGTCCTCTAATATTTCTCTTGCCAAGAGAAGTAGTGACGGAAGCCCCGGAAATGAGGTCTGTACACTTTGTCAAAAGTATGGAACTAACAATGGATATTATGGGAAAAGGGAACGTAATCCATTGTAATACATGCCAATATGTAGGTTGGCATGAACTAGGTTTATATCCACACCTATAAAATGTTTCGGAATATGAGTACGAGTCTTTTTACAGCGGAGGAAAAAAGGCAGGTCCGATGGTTCGTCATGCGCGCCTACAAGAATGAGAAAATGGCAGAGGACAGGCTGAAAGACAAGGAATATGGTTTGGAATATTTTATCCCGAAACATTATGCCGTAAGAACTTATCATGGAGTGAAGTCAAAAAAGTTGGTGCCGGTTATACCGAGTCTGCTTTTCGTCCACGCCAGCCATTCGCAGATCACTGAATTCAAGAAACGATACAATTTCTTGCAATTCGCCATGTGGGAAAAGAGCACGGGGGTGGAATATATTACCGTACCGGATGACCAGATGGACAGCTTCATCAAGATAGCTTCTCATTATGAGGAGGACACTGTTTATTATAGGCCCGAAGAAATAGACTTGAAAAGAGGAATGCGTGTATGTATCCACGGTGGCAAGTTCGATAACGTGAAGGGCATGTTTGTGCGGGTGCAGGGCAAGAGAAACCGTAGGGTGGTTGTCCTATTGGAGGGTGTCATGGCCGTTTCCGCTGAGGTGCACCCCGATCTGATTGAAGTTCTTTCCTAAAACCGCTGGCTTTTACGGGACTTCGCAAAAATCACGATAAAAATTAATTGAAATTACAAATTAGAAATAATATAAACTGTACAGATATAAATATGAAGAATCGATTTTTGATTTATCTCTTTGCGATAGTGTTGTTTACATCCTGTCACACTTCGAAGGAGATTCTTTACTTTCAAGACATTGCTGTGAATCAGCCTGAAGCGATTGTGGGTGCAAGAGACATCACCGTGCAGCCCAAGGACCAAATTTCCATCATGGTATCCAGTAAAGACCCGCAGTTGGCAGCGTTGTTCAACCTGACACGTGTCCAGTATCGGGCAGGAACTGCCGATTTACGTAGTAGCAACAATAATGGTGAAATATCCGGTTACACGCTCGATGACAAGGGAAACATAGACTTTCCGGTCATTGGTACGCTTCATATTGCCGGTATGACCAAAAGCCAGATTGCCGCCCTTATCAAGAAACGGCTGATGGAAGAGGACTTGGTGAAAGATCCGGTAGTGACCGTAGAGTTCATGAATCTCTATTTCTCCGTGTTAGGTGAGGTAAAAACCCCCGGCAAGTACAACATAACCAAAGACCAGATCACTTTGCTTGAAGCCATCAGCATGGCGGGCGACTTGACCATTACCGGTAAACGTGATGCTATCTTTGTCATCCGCGAGGAAAACGGTGAGCGTGTCACCCACTGGGTAGATCTTCGTAGTAAGGACATTTTTAAATCTCCGGTCTACTATTTGAAGCAAAACGATGTGATTTATGTGCAGCCCAATAAGATGCGTGCCGGTCAGAGCACCATCAACGAGAATAACGTGAAGTCCGTATCGCTATGGATCAGCGTCGCTTCATTCCTCACTTCGTTGGGTGTGCTAATATTCAAGTAACCTTCAGAAAAGGAATCACTTTATATTTTTATAATATGACAGAAAAGAAAACAACCGCCAGCAAGCCTGCTGACGACTTCATACGCATACAAGACCTGTGGGGGATTTTCATGCCCCGGTGGCACTGGTTTGCCCTCTCCCTGTTCGTAACCCTGGCGACAGCCGCCTTGTACCTGCTGGGCACCCCGAACATTTACACCCGTACCGCTGCCATTTTGGTGAAAGATGATTCCAAGGGAGGAACATCCACCAATGTGGTCAGTGAATTTTCTGACTTGGGTATCTTCAAGTCGAATACCAATATCAACAATGAGTTGCTCACCCTGAAATCGCCCACGCTGATGACCGAGGTGGTACAGCGGTTGGGATTAAACGAGACCTATACTGTCCGCAAAGGACTGAAAGATGTGGAATTATACAAAAGTTCGCCTTTAGCAGTCACCTATCGCCACTTGGATGAAACTCCTGTCGGTTTTACAATAGATATTTCATCCAAAGAAACGTTTGTCATATCCGACATGGAAGTAAACGGGAAAGCGTTTGGGGAAGATTTCTCCGGAAAGATGGGCGATTCCATCCGTACTGAAATAGGCACACTTGTCATCAATTTCACAAAATATTGGAACGATTCATTCGTGGGCACTTCCATACGTTATAGAAAAGGTAATGTGTGTGCCGTCACCGATTATTATACAGCCGCTTTGCATGCGGAATTGGGAAACGAGGATGCCACCATTATCAATCTGAGTATCAACGATGCCTCCATTCAGAAGGCTGAAGACATTCTGAACACCCTGATTGAAATGTACAACGAGAAATGGATTCAGGACAAGAACCAGATCGCCGTCAGTACTTCGCAGTTCATCGGTGACCGTCTGAGCGTGATCGAAAACGAGCTGGGCAATGTAGATGAGAACATCGCCGGTTACAAGAGTGAGCACCTGCTGCCGGATGTGCAGGCGGCATCCAGCCTCTACCTGTCCCAGTCCGCCGAGAACAAGAAGGAGTTGCTGGCACTCAACAGCCAGCTTTCCACCGCACAGTATATCCGGAAAGAGTTGAACAACAAGAAACTCAGCCAGCTGTTACCCACCAACTCCGGTATCGCTAATGTCAATATCGAGAGCCAGATCGGTGAATATAACACGATCGTGCTCGAACGTAACCGCCTGATCGCCAACAGTAGCGAGAAGAACCCTCTGGCAAAAGACATGGCTAACTCACTGCAAAGCATGCAGCGTACCATCATTCAGTCGGTGGACAACCTGATTGTTTCGCTCAATACCCAAATACGCAACATCCGCCAACAGGAAGCCACGACCACCAGCCAACTGGCTTCCAACCCGAACCAGGCGAAATATCTGCTTTCTGTGGAACGCCAGCAGAAGGTGAAGGAGGAACTGTATCTTTATCTGCTCCAGAAACGTGAGGAGAACGAGCTTTCACAGGCTTTCACCGCCTACAATACACGTGTGATTACCGCTCCGAGAGGCAGCATGCTTCCCACAGCCCCCCGAAAGATGAATATCCTTTTGGTGGCATTCGCCATCGGTCTGCTTGTTCCGGCGGTGATTATTTTCATGAAGGAAAACATGAATACCAAGGTGCGCGGGCGAAAGGATCTGGAAAACCTAAGCATTCCGTTCATCGGTGAGATCCCCCAATATCTCAGTGCTAAGAAGAAATTGGGATTCGATAAACACACACAGTCTGTCATGAAAGCCATCGTGGTGAAGGAAGGCAACCGTAACATTATCAATGAAGCGTTCCGCGTGTTACGTTCCAATATTGACTTTATGGCAGGCAAGGACAGCGGTCAGAACGTGTTCATGCTTACCTCGTTTAATCCTGGCAGCGGCAAGTCGTTCCTTGCCATGAACATTGCCATGAGCTTTGCCATCAAGAAAAAGAGAATATTGGTGATAGACGGTGACCTGCGTCACGGCTCCACCTCCTCCTACGTGGATTCCCCGAAGACTGGTTTAAGTGATTATCTGGGCAACCGTGTCAGTGACTGGAAGGAGATTATCGTGAAGGATGAAAAATACGACAACCTGCATATCATTCCTATCGGTACTGTTCCCCCAAACCCGACGGAACTGTTGGAGGACGGCAAACTGGCCACTTTGATAGAGGTGCTTCGCAGCGAGTATGACTATATCTTTATTGACTGTCCGCCTATCGATATCGTGGCCGATGCGCAGATCATCGAGAAACTGGCTGACCGCACCGTCTTTGTAGTCCGCAGCGGTTTATTGGACCGTAGCATGCTGCCCGAACTAGAAAATATTTACCAGGAGAAACGTTTCAAGAACCTCAGCGTGATACTGAACGGTACAGAAAGTGCCGGAGGCCGCTATGGCTATAGATATGGCTATCGCAACGGCTACTCTTCCTATTATGGAAATAAAGGAAAAATGGGGGGGGGTAAATGGATGGTCATCAAGTGATTGATTTTGCATGTTATCGTTCTCGTAAGAACTTTTAATTTTAACTCAACTATCATGTGGCCCTTTCGTAAGACAATAACCTTCGCCCGGAGCGGTATCCTGAAAGGAATGACCGACTGTCACAGCCATCTCCTTCCGGGAGTGGATGACGGAGTGGGAACATTGGATGAATCACTCCGAATTCTAGATATGATGGAAAAGCATGGAGTCAGAAAGGTATGGCTCACGCCGCACATCATGGAGGACATCCCTAATGAAACTGTGACCTTGCAGGAAAAGTTCCAAGAATTGAAACGGAGTTATAACGGCACACTGGAACTTGCCTTGGCTGCGGAATACATGATGGACAATCTCTTTGAGGAACGGCTGGAAAAAGATGACCTGCTGCCCCTAGAGGAGGGGAAACGTTACCTGTTGGTGGAAACCTCCTATTTCAATCCACCAATGGAACTGCTCTCTGTCCTGCAACGCATCCAAAAGAAAGGTTATTACCCGTTGCTTGCACATTCGGAACGGTATGAATATATGCAGAAGAGGGATTATCAGGCCTTGAAGGAAGAGCATGTCTCCTTCCAACTCAATTTGCCCTCGTTGGCCGGAATGTACGGAAAACATGTACAGGAAAAGGCCGAAGCCCTGCTGAAAGCCGGAATGTACGACCGTACCGGTTGTGACATCCATGCCATAGGCTGTTACAAGACATTGGTCGCTTCGGCAGTAAAATCGGAAGTCATTGGAACCTTACAGAAACAAAGTGATCAATGATTGCAAATTTTGCATTGACGAGCCTTGTAATCCGAAAGGATGACCGCTGGAACAGGAACGTACTGCGCATCTTGAAACAAGGTGAACAATATCAGTTCAATGGCTATGGTGATGAGTGCAGGTCGCTTGAAAGGAATTTCTTTGCTGCGGGGGTGACAATAAGTGCCATTGTCGGCAAGAATGGAAGTGGCGGAAGAAATTATCTGGAAACGTAAGGCATGGGATAAGAGCTATATGAAGATGATGGAAAATCAATACGATGGGATGACCATAACTCCTTCCCTTCAGAAACGTATCATTTTTGGTTTTCTGGAGAATGAAACGGACATTCATCTACGTCCGTTGACTAAATTGCAACAAGACTTGTACAATCAACAGGATTTGGTATAATCTTTAATCTTAGAATAAAAGACACTGATATTTTTATATCCAATGTTGTTATGCATGGTTTCACTACGGCTCATGCCATAACAGCTATGGCTTTGGTCCAGACAGTGGTCGGATACGAAGCTGCATTAACAACATTGACGATAATCACGATTGTTCCTCTATCAAAGATTCTGTTGTCCTTCGTGTGAGGAATGGAACTTCTTCGTCATGCCCCCACAAGTATGTCTTAGGTGAAATAGAATAGATGCGATCAGGAAACCTCTTGATTATTAGTCAAATGTATAGTGCTTTGTGCTTACGATAAATTATAAACAATATACTTTTATGAATGTTCATCTTATAAGGGAAAACGAAAATCAAAATGATGGTTCTTATATCCACTTGTATCGGAATAAACAGATCGGTGCATGGTGTGCATACGGTTATTCCGCATACGGTTTACGTCTTTTTGATAAACAACAAGGCTACATGAATTTTCGTAGTTACTCAGACTGTCTTCAGATGCCGTGTACGGTTACATCCGGAGAATCCCTTGTTTCATTGTTGCAAGGTTCTGTTGAGGTAGGTTCACAAACTGAGACCTATATAAAGTTAAAAATGGCAGATACAATAAATTTTAATGCTTATCAGAAGTGGTTGCATAAGCTGAAAAAGGATGACCCGAATGATGATGCAATAATTGTCACCACACATGTCAGCCAATATGTGCCACGGGACAGTTTCATTCCCGATGGAATGTCCGCATTTGCGCGCAATGTAAAGCGTATCGGTGATTTTATCCTGTCATTGATTGCATTGATCATTTTTTCTCCGCTATTCCTGTTTTGCTACATTGCCATTCGCAGGGAAGATGGAGGAAGTGTCATCTTCAAGCAAGAACGTATCGGCAGATTCGGGCGCCCGTTCTACATATACAAATTCCGCTCCATGCGTCTGGATGCCGAGAAGTTCGGACCGCAGCTTAGTCATACCGGGGGTGAAAATGATTCCCGATTGACTAAGACCGGTCGTTTCATCCGGGCGCACCATTTGGATGAATTACCCCAACTCTACAATGTTCTGCGTGGCGATATGGCATTCATCGGTCCACGTCCGGAGCGTAAGTTTTATATCGACCAGATACTTGAACACGACAAGCGATATACTTATCTTTACCAAATCCGTCCGGGCGTAACATCATATGCCACACTATATAACGGCTATACGGATACGATGGAGAAGATGCTCCGACGTTTGGAATATGACCTTTATTATTTAGGACATCGCTCATGGTGGTTCGACTTTAAAATTCTGTTGAACACATTCTGTTCAATTGTACTCGGAAAGAAATTTTAAAAGATTAATAACTTATATAACAGATTGATAATGAAAGCTTGTTTTATGGGCTTGGGGTATATCGGATTGCCCACAGCCATTATCGCCGCCAAGCACGGCATTCAGATTACAGGAGTTGATATTAACCCCCAGGTAGTGGATATGACGAATGCAGGACATCTGCATATCATTGAGCCGGGTATGGAGGAGATGTTGCAGGAGGTGGTGAATGCCGGCTCGTTGAAAGCTTCCATAAAGCCGGAGGTGAGCGATGCTTATTTTATGGTAGTTCCCACCCCGTTCAAAGGAAATCATGAACCGGACGTTAGTTATGTGGAAGCCGCTACACGTGCCGTATTGCCATTATTAAAGGAAGGCGACCTTTATGTCATCGAGTCCACTTCACCCGTAGGCACCACCGAAGCGATGGCCCGCCTCATTTTCAGCGAACGTCCTGAATTGGAAGATAGGATTTATGTGGCTTATTGTCCCGAACGTGTATTGCCGGGCAATGTGATTTACGAACTGATACATAACGACCGGGTCATAGGCGGTTTAAATCCTGAATCTACCGATAAGGCCATTGGATTTTATTCTCAATTCGTGCAGGGAACACTTCATAGAACCAACTGTCGTACTGCTGAAATGTGCAAACTGACGGAGAATTCCAGTCGGGATGTACAAATAGCCTTTGCGAATGAACTTTCCTTGATTTGTGACAAGGCCGGTATCAATGTGTGGGAACTTATCAATCTTGCCAACAAACATCCGCGGGTTAGCATCTTGCAGCCTGGTTGTGGCGTGGGAGGTCATTGTATAGCTATTGACCCTTATTTTATCACTGCTGATTTTCCAGCAGAGAGTAAATTGATTGCCGATGCCCGTGAAATTAACAACTACAAAAGTTTTTGGTGCGCAGAAAAAGTGAAAAATGCCATGCTGGAATTTGAACTGAAACATCATCGGAAACCGTGCGTTGCCATGATGGGGTTGGCTTTCAAACCGAATATCGACGATTTGCGCGAGAGTCCTGCAAAATATATTACCACGAAAGTGATGCAGAGTTGCAATAATGCCAATATCCTGGTTGTGGAACCCAATGTAAAGGAGCACCATGTGTTCAAGTTAACAGATTACAAAGAAGCCTACGACAAGGCGGACATCGTGGTATTCCTTACAGCACACACTCCGTTCAAAGAATTAGAATGGCGAGAGGATAAGGTGATATTGGACTTTTGTGGAATATTTAAAAAATAGTGAATATATGAATATTTTAGAACTGACAGGTATGAAATCGACTAAATACGGCGGAGTAGAATCCTACTTCGCTGAATTGGTCAAGATATGCCGTGTTGATAAATTTATTTTTGTATACGAGTCGATGCCAATCAGTGAAAACTATGTAAATGACATCAATAAGTGTGGGGGGGGGTAATACTTTGTAAACAAAGCATTTCCACATTTCAATATTTCAAATTTGTGATAGGTGTCATCAAACGTGAGAAAATAGACATTGTTCATTTTCATTTTGGAAGTTATCTTATTGCACCATTCTTGCGAATTCTGTTTCCCCGGATTCGGATTATTTCAACCCGTCATAGTGAAATCTTTGTTTCCAACAAACTTAAAAAATTATATCTGAAGTTCTGTTTTTTTCCTTTTGAAAGATTCCTTTGTGTCAGTTGTGGCGTAAAGAAAGAAATGATTGAAGGCGTAGGTTTTTCTTCAAAGAGTGAAGTCCTATACTTGGGAGTCCGGAAAAAAAAGATTGTCAACCCAAATCTGAAAAAAACATTGGACATACCAAAGGGGGTAGTCGTGTTGACTACAATCGGATTCAATATTCGTATCAAGGGATTCGATATACTTGTCAAAAGTATTCAGAGTCTGATGGACTCCAACAGACTTAAAAACGATATAATAGTGCTTGTCATCGGAATTAGCGAAAATTCTGAAGACAGTAATAGCTTGAGGCAATTGATTGCCGAGGCCGGATTGAATAGAAAGATTATGTCTTTGGGAATACGAAATGACATTAATGATATTTTGAATATTTCTGATATTTACTTGCAGCCTTCCCGTACAGAAGGACTTTCTCTTAGTATTATGGAGGCCCTAAACTATTCGTTGCCTGTTATTGGTACACGAGTTGGGGGCATTCCTGAAATCGTACATGAGGGAGAAAACGGATATCTTTTTGAAAAAGAGAATGTTGAAGAGCTTGCTGACAGGATTGAGATACTTGTCAATAATCGTGAAGTCCGAGAAATGATGGGTAGAAAATCAAAAGTAATATCCAGTCGGTTCACGCTTGCAGACGGTGTGGAAAAGTTAGCTTCTATATACCATCAGACCAATTGATTTGCCCCTGACACTCTATTGTCATTCAGGTTGCAATTGAGATTAAAAAATGTAGGATAGTTATAAATGCAGTCATCAAACAAACGCATAGCACGCAACACGTTAATGCTTTATATACGGACATTCGTAATGATGCCCGTATCTCTATATACTTCCAGGATTATATTGGAAGTGTTGGGAGAGAACGATTTTGGAGTATACAATGTTGTTGGCGGCTTTATCGCACTTCTGTCTTTTATTAATTCCGCAATGACAAAAGCCACCCAACGTTTTCTGAACGTGGAATTGGGAAAAGGCAATCATGACAGAGTCTCGAGGGTTTATTCCATGAGTCTTCTGATACATTTTGCAATAGCGGTATTTATCGGCTTCGTATTGGAAACTGTGGGGCTCTATTTCTTTGAAACAAAATTGAATATTCCTCCGGAAACACAAGATGCAGCACGGGTTGTGTACCATATTTCTGTAGTGACCGCTTGTCTTCATTTTATCAGGATTCCTGATGAGTCGAGCATTATTGCATATGAGAGGATGTCTTTTTTCGCTTATGTCAGCATCATTGAGGTAATGGCAAAATTGGGAACAGTATTTCTCCTTTTCTGGGCTGAAGACAATCGTCTGGTGTTGTACGCCGTTGCCCTTATGACCGTTGGGATATTGTTGAATATCATTTATGCCATTTATTGCAAGCGTAATTTCATGACTTGCAGATTCCGGTTCTATTTTGACAGAAAGCTGCTGAAAGAAATGCTTTTCTTTTCTTCATGGAGCCTTTTCGGCGGTATAGCCCATGTCGCATCCATACAAGGCATATCAATACTTTTGAATATTTTTTTCACGGTTGCTGTCAATGCGGCAATGGGGGTAGCCTCGCAAGTGTTCAGTGCTGTCAATACTTTGGTTACAAACTTTCAGAAAGCGGTGCAGCCACAGATTGTCCAGTCCTATTTTTCAGGGGATAAATCCAGATTTCTGGAACTTGTTTTCCGCTCGTCAAAATTCTCGTATTTCCTGCTCTTTTTCGTCGCTTATCCGTTGATTTTGATTTGTCGGCCTGTCGTCGAGTTATGGCTTGTCTGTGTCCCTCAATATACAGTACAGTTCATTCAGCTTTATCTCATCTTCCTGCTTATTGATGCATTATCCGGAAGTCTTTGGGTGTCATCTGAAACAATAGGCAATATAGCCAAGTATCAGTTTACCGTTTCTTCGATGATAATTATGAATATTCCGATTATATATATATTGTTCAAGTTCGGTTGCAGTCCCGTCTATGCGGTGATTGTCAGAATTGCCATCAATTTCATTACTCACTGTTACAGAATATTCTATCTCAAACACAAAGTGAATTTCCCGGTTAGGAGGTATGTCGTGGAAGTGATGTTTAGGTGTCTTTGGGTGTCGGTCTGCATCATTCCGGTCCCATTCTTTTTGCATAAATTTCTAACCTCAAGCTGGGGTAGCCATATACTTGTCGTATTGACCAGTCTTATCATTTCCGGACTTGTTATCTATAAATTCGGACTTGATGCTAAAGAAAGAGGGTTCGTAATCAGTACGGTAACAAATAAATTCATGTTCTTAAAAAAACAATAAAATGTAGGGAATAAAGGTGGTGGCAACAGTATACAATACACTCCGTTGCGGTTTGTATCCTTTTAAACAGCAGCTTGTTACGGGGCTTTTGGAATTCCTTAATTTGGTCAAATTACAATGTTTGTTACCGGCGGTTCGTTTCATGCGCTCGTTTTTTCATATGCCGTTCTTTGCTGTCAATAGAGATAAGGACAACTGCATGATTACTTTTCTCGATAATATCGGTTTGCAGAAACGTACTATCAGTGAAACAGATAAAGAGGAAAAATACAAAGAAGTTCTTTGGGCAGATTATAGTGCTGCGGATGTATTTCTTGCAGAAGAAAGGAAGAGGAACTTAAACTTTTGAAATAATGGAAAGGGACATTCGTATAGACATACTTAAAGGCATCGGCATAATCCTTGTCGTTTGGGGACATGCCACCGCAATCCTTATAAAGGAAATTTGTATTTTCCATATGCCTTTGTTTTTCTTTTTGGCCGGTATGTTTTATCATCCCAAACAAGGATTTATTCAATCAAGAGCAAAACGGTTGCTTATTCCCTTTGGGGAATATTCTCTGATATTCGCTGTATTTTATTTTAGCATGGGGTTGCAGGGAATACCGCTTGATAAACTGAGCATCCATCATATCGCCGCATTTGATGGTCCGTTGTGGTTCTTGGTCGCTCTTTTTTATATATGTGTCATATATTATTTTTGGGACAAAACCGTTAAGGAAAAAACGTTATTTTTATCGTTTCTTTTGTAATTGGGCTGGCTGTCGCATATTCCAAGATCAATTTGCCGTTTTATATCGGGCAGGGGCTGTTCTCTTTGCCATTCTATGCTGTCGGCAAATGGATGAACGACAAAGGGCTGACACAAGCAGAGGGGGCAATTAAAAAAGCAACCGTTATTGCTATAGCCGGATATATCATAGCGTTCTGCCGTTTGGCACATTATCAATTTGATATTTCGCAACTGAAATTTTCCAGTTTCCCGTTTATATTCTATGCCGGAGCTTTCTGTGCCATATATCTTTTGTTGAATTTCAAGCCTTTCAACAAGATAACAACTACAAACAGAATATTGGCATCTTTGGGAGCTAATTCACTCACGATAATGGCTATACACGCTCCTTTTCTGTGGTTGTTCAGGGATTTTATCAGAACAAACAGTAGCTTTTATAACACAAAACTGGGGGGGGGTAATTTCAAACTTAATCACTTTTGTTATCTTCATAACATTGAGTTATTTAATTGCCCTTGGAATAGAACAATTAAAAAAACTGACAGCTAAAAATCATGGATAATCCGAAAGTATCAATCATTGTACCGATTTATAGAGTAGAGGAATATATTGAGCGGTGCGCTGAATCGTTGTTCGCCCAAACGTTTGATGACATTGAATACATCTTTGTGGATGATTGTTCTCCAGACAAGTCGGTGGAGATCTTGCAGAGAACTCTGGAAAAATATCCGCATCGAAAGAGGCTGACACGAATTGAGAGGTTGTCGTCGAACAGCGGCCTGCCCGCTGTTCGACGACAAGGGATTCAATTGGCCTCTGGTGATTACACGGTTCATTGCGATAGCGATGACTGGATGGATGTGCATGCCATAAAGGAACTATATACTTTTGCCCTATCCGGCCATTACGATATGGTCTTTTATAATTTCTATCGTAGTGATGGTGTTTCTACATATGCTTCCGCCCCGCGCAAGGTTTCTACCAATAATAAAGACTTCCTGATGTCATCATTGCTTTGCGGGCGGTTGATGGGGAGCTTGTGCGGCGCTTTGATCAAACGTAGTCTTTACGATGGGATAACATTTCCAAGGCAAAATATGAACGAGGATCTGGCGACGATAATCCAATTGGTTTGGAATAGCCGGAATGTAGGATACTTGATGAAACCATTTTATTACTATTTTTTTAATCCTGCGTCAATTACAAGTTATGGCAGTGCTGAGATCCAGATTAATAAACTCAATCAGCGTAAGGAGAATCTTGATCTGATTTTCACCTTTCTTCGCTCCAAAGGTATTTATGAAAAGTATACAGACGAGATAAATGCGCTGAAAGTTGGTTCAAGAATGTATCTTGATAGATATATGCTGATGCCGCGAATCCGTCGGATTTGGCACAATACATATCCGGAAATCAACAGTATTACAGTCATTCGTCACAGCAAGATGCGTACTCTCAGTAAAATCGAGTATTTCGGTTCTTTGCTTGGTGTATATCCCATATTCAAATACCTTAAAAATATATGGAAAGACTTAAGGAAATAGATATTATCAGGACGTTCGTAATCATTCTGCTCGTGCTCTATCATGCTCTTGCGCCCTATTGCGGTGGTTGGGATATGCCTTCCTACGCCCAACCCAATGAAGGATTTTATTGGGGAGGAAAACTGGCATACAGTGGGATGCTGGAAACTTTTGTCCTGATTTCCGGGTATGTATTTGCCTTTTCGCTCCAAAAGAAAGTCATTTCTTTCCGATTATTACTAGCCGGTAAGCTGAAACGGCTGTTTGTACCGTGTATGTGTTGGGGCATTATCATGACATTGATATTCTTTGGTCCGTCAAAACTTCTTAATCTGGAACATTTTTGGAAAATTATTGGGGGATACGGACATCTTTGGTTTCTTCCGATGCTCTTTTGGTGCTTTTTAATGGAATATGGCATACAGCACTGTCTCAAGGGACGTAACTTGATGTTAGTACTCATGATTATTGCTATTCTGCCTTGGCCGGGAATTCCGTTCCGTTTTAATCAATCGCTTTATTATCTGCTTTTTTTCCATCTTGGTGGAATTTTCTTTAGAAATCGTGAGCGGCTGAGAACTGTCAATTGGTCAACAATATGCATTTTATCGGCTGTTTATATGGGGTTATTCATTGCGGTAACATTGGTTTTGGGAATGGACGGGATGCGTCCGGAACTGGCATCGGACTTGAAAGTAAAAGTTTTAATCCTGTTTGTCCACCATACTCTTAAAATGGTAAGCTATGGATTAGTCACAATTATCTATGTCGCTGTATTTATAAAACTGGAAGACAGATGCAATGGAAAACTATACACTGTATGCCGAAGTATCGCAATGAATTCGATGGGAATATATGTGATGCAAGAAATAGTTCTGAGACTTATCTATTATAGAATGGGGGGGGGGGTATTTTTGTATACCAAAGAGTTAACTCCGTTGGTCGCCTTCGTGGGCACTTTCATCGTCTGCTATGTATCAAGTGTGATTATAGCCGGATGCAAATACACCAAATTTCTGTGTTAGTATGAATGTGTCCTATTTTATTTACCTAATAAATTACAACGATGAAATATCATTACGAGGCAGTTCCGGTACTGTTCAATATACTTCTGTTTTTTCTTATGCTGTATCCGTTTCCGAATGTGTATAGATATGGCTGTGAATTTAGAAAACGATATACAGACATCTTGGATTATGCAGTATACGGTGTCCTGCTGATACTGTTTTGCACTTTCGGCTATGCGGACAACGATTTCTATCACTACGAGGGGCTTTTCAAACGTATCTGTTCAACCGGATTAAACGTGCATCTTGAACCCGTTTACTATTGGTTGATACGGAATGTCACTTCAAACTATCTGGTATGGCGGTTTATAGTGTGGAGCGGAACGGTGATTTTGTCGTTATGGACAATAAAACGGCTCAAACTTGATGTGAGGATAGGATTGCTGATATTTGTGCTGTTTTATATCAACATTATTTCAGTAATGCGCGGAAATTTGGGAATTGCCATACTGTTTTTTGGCTTTTCATTCATTATCAGGCCCTCTCATAATAGGTTATTGTCATTCCTATTCGGTTGTTTGTTGATTTTCTGTTCATTCTTCTTTCACAAAAGTATGTTGTTTTCGATTGCTGCACTTTCGGTAACACCTTTTTATCTGAATAGGAAAACGGTAAAAATCAGTCTTGTCATATTCCCTTTCCTGACCGTTGTGACTACTTTACTGCTGGATTATATTATTATGAACGGACTCATCGGTTTTGATATAGCAGACATGAATATAGGGAGCTCGATGACGGGATATGCGAGCGGCACAATGCGGCAGTCGAATATTTTTGGTAAACTGAACCAAATGATAACCTATATGCCGGTATACGCATCTTTGGCTCTTATGACTAAGAAGATAGTTTTTGAAGAAATTGATGTTCCACGGTATATAAAGGCATTGTTCATCTATTGGTATGCAATAACTTATATTGCCAGTCTGTTTTTCTTCCAAGAAACTTCGGTATGGCTCTTTATACGTTTCATAATGATGAGCTATTTTCCTCTTTGTATTGTTGTGGGTTATTATTATTCTAATTTCAAGATGACACGCGAGAAAAGAATCTTGATGCTTTTGGCAATCCTTCCTATCTGTTATAAACTTTTCTATGCCTTCTATAAGAGGTTGGTATGGGAAGGGTACGTCTTTTTCTGACATGTTTCGTTAGTTTACACGTATTAGGATCACAATAAAAAAATTAAAAAACAATCTGAATGAAAATCTTAGAAATAATTCCTCAACTTAGCAGTGGCGGCGGAGAGCGGTTTGTGGTTGACTTGTGCAATGAGTTGTCGAAAGAACATGATGTGACATTGATGGTTTTGCACTCACTTGACAAGGTGGATTTCTATTTGAAAGAGGTATCGAATAATGTAAGGGTGGTATCGATGAACAAACGGATGGGACTTGACATCGGTTTGTTATTTAGAGTATATAGATATATCCGTAGAGAAAAGCCTGATGTGGTGCACACGCATTTGCGTGCTATTATGTATATTGCTTTCGCAATCATGCGAAAGAATGGCGTTATGCACTGTCATACAGTGCATTCCGCTGCTGATAAAGAAGCCGGAGGCTCCTTTATCAGCAGCGGAATGCGGAAGTTCTGTTTTCATCATGGGTGGATTACACCCATTACCATTTCCGCCGAATCACTACATAGCTTCCGAAAATATTATGGAATGGATGCTCCTATGATTTTCAATGGGCGCAATGTGGATGCTGGTATGCTTGTTTCAGACGAGGTCAAGGAACAATTTAAACAGTATAGACATACAAATAAGACGCGAGTACTGATAAGTCTCGCACGTATTGACCCTGTGAAACGGCAAACTCTCTTGGCACGTGTGGTAATGCGGTTAAAACGGGAAGGATACGACCTCACTGTATTGTTTATCGGAGGTGAACGTGATGCACAGATGACCGCGGAATTGCGTTCGTACAACGATGAAGCAATACAATTACTTGGAGAACTGCACAATCCGCTTGAATACCTTAAAATGGGAGATGCTTATGCACTTTGTTCCTCGTATGAGGGGATGCCTATTTCGTTGATAGAGGCTATTGGTGTTGGCTGTATACCGGTATGCACACCTGTGGGCGGTATAGTAGATGTGGTACACAACGGTGAAAACGGTTTTCTGAGTGACGGTATCGGTGAAGAATCTTATTACAAAACGGTAAAGAGATTTCTATTCCTCACTGATGTACAGCTTAAAGACATGAAGCAAAAAGCTCTTGCCACTTATGGTCCATTCAGTATGTACGAATGTGCTCGCAACTACGTAAGACTTTTCGAGAAAGGAATAAAGAAATGAAACGGAAAAAATTACTCGTTGTAGGCTCAATTCCCGATGAGAGCAACTTATTGAATTATGGAGGTGCGACGGTGTTGATGAAAAACTATCTTGACTATCTAGCCTCTCAGTCTGAATATGAATATAGGTTTGTACAAAACAACCGGTATTCAAATCTTCGCACTCGCCAGCGTAGTATGTGGCGCAATTATTCATACTTTTTCCCGGCATTTTTGTGGAGACTGTTTGGGTGCGATATTGTAATGTTCAATTTTTCTGATCATGGTACAATTTATTATTTCCCATTATTGAGCAAAATAGCTCGTTTGGCACACAAAAAAGTCGTACTACGTAAATTCGGAGGTTCATTTGAGTTCTACATAAAGAAAATTGGTCAAACCCAATTACAACGGGCACTTGATGCTATCAGACAAACAGACTTGATATTCTTTGAAACCCAACAGGGTATTACACACCTACAACAGTTAATAGGAAAGAGTGACAATATACATTGGTTCCCTAATGTGCGTAAAGCTTCAACAATACGAAAGAACCCCTCAGACTTTCATGGCAGATGTGTTTTCATGTCGCATATCAACAAAGAAAAAGGGATAGAAGATCTTATAGCGGTATCCAAACTGTTACCTTCGAATTATACCCTTGATATATATGGTGAGATAAAAGAGGATAAATATCGCAATATCAACTTCAACGAAAGCGGAATAACATACCATGGGGTTGTCTCTTCCGAACAGGTTTTAAAAACTTTAGTAGAATATGATTTACTGCTATTACCTTCTTATCGCGAGGGCTACCCGGGCATTATCATCGAAGCTATGTCTGTAGGCATTCCTTGCGTATCAACCTATGCAGGTGGAATACCTGAAATCGTAGAAGACGGTTACAATGGTCGTTTAGTAATTCCCGGTGATGTAGATGCGATAAAACAAGCTATCTTATCGATTAACGCAACAAACTATTCTCAATATTCAGGGAATGCCTTGAAGAAATTTGAAGAAGAGTTTGAATCTGATAAGACGAATAAACGCATACTTGAAATTATAATGCACTAAATCAAATGGCTAATAATATTCTTATTGTCAATACAATTAAACATCTTCGGTTAAAACAAATCTATTATCAATTATATTATAGACTATTTTCTCATAAGTTGATGGAATATAATGTTCCCCGGCAATCTTCATTGCGGATGGTCTCAGTTATCGCAAAGTGGTATTGTTACAATGTACCCAAGACATTTACATTCCTAAATCTTATAGGGGATTTTAAGTCATGGAATGATGTTAGTCATGGGATGCTTTGGGCATACAATCTGAATTATATGGATTGGTTGTTGCAACCTGACATGACTTTTGAACAAGGTTCAGAATGGGTTGAACGGTTTATAACTGATTTGCCAACAAACAGGATCGGTCTTGATCCTTATCCTATCGCACTGCGAAGCATCAACTGGATCAAGTTTATCGGCAGGCATCATAAAAAAGTGGAGAGCAATCGGTTGCAACGGTGGAACGATTCCCTTTATGCGCAATGTAAATTGCTCGAACGGAAACTGGAATACCAACTGCTTGGCAACCATCTTTTAGAAGATGCTTACGCTTTGTTTATCGCTTCAATTTATTTTTCCGATAAAAAAATGTATGACAAGGCATCCTGTCTGTTGTATAAAGAGCTTGATGAACAGATTTTGCCTGATGGCTCACATTACGAGCAATCACCGATGTATCACTGCATTTTGCTCGATAGGTTATTGGATTGCTATAATGCCTCGATTAATAGAGGTCATGAGAAAATGTGTGAGCTTTTGAAACTGTATGTGGTAAGGATGTTGGGGCATTTGGAGAGCATCGTGTGGAAAGACGATACGATTCCCTTACTTAATGATTCGGCATATGGGATAGCACCGACAGTTTCCGAATTGAGAGCATACGCCAAAAGATTGAAGTTGGAATGGACCCCTTTGCCTATGAAAGAATGTGGCTATAGGAAGCTTTGTTCAACACATTTGGAGGCAGTTGTGGATGTGGGTAATATTACTGCGACCTATCAGCCGGGGCATAGTCATGCCGATACGTTTAATTATGAATTGCGAATTGATTGCAGACCGTTTGTTGTTGATACAGGTATTTCTACCTACAACAAGACTGCAAGAAGGCAGTACGAACGAAGTACGTCAGCTCATAACACCGTAACTGTCGGCAACAAGGATTCTAGCGAGGTGTGGGGAGGTTTCCGTATGGGTAAAAGAGCTAAAGTAAGAGTACTATCCGATACCGAAAATGAAATTATGGCAGAGCACGATGGTTTTAAAGGATGTATACATCAACGGAAATTCACTATTAACGATGATGTGTTTACAATAAATGATAAGATTGTCGGCAATAATATGACAGAATGTATCAGCTATATTCATTTCGCACCCGATATTGAGGTCCTTGCCATATCGTCAACTGAAATAAGAACCAACAGGGCTAATATCGCTGTATCTGGTGCAAATTCCATAGAAATTATAAATGATTTTGTATCAGTAGAATACAATCGACTAGAACCTTCTAAGACGATAAAAATAGTATTTTGCAGAAATTTAACGTATCAAATATTTCAGGCATAAAATATGAAGATTTTAATTGTGTCGTTCTACTATTCTCCCGAGCTTGGGGCTGCTCCTTCCCGTATAACCAATATGGCTGAAGGGCTGAAAAGTCAGGGAGCGGAAGTGGATGTGTTAACTTGTTTGCCGAATTACCCTCAAGGACAAATATTCGAGGGTTATAGAGGCCGTTTGTCAAAAAAAGAAAAGATTAATGGCATAAACGTGTATAGATATTGGACTTATGCAACCGTGTCCAAGAATCCTTTTAAGCGAGCGGTAAGTATGATGTCATTTGCGACCATGTTATGGTTGTTTGCTTTTAAGATAAAGAAGATCCAGGGTTACGATAGGGTGATCATCCAAAGCCCTCCACTACCAGTGGCTGGTTCGGCCATCACGCTTTTCAAAAAAATATTCGGGCGCAAGACTCTTGTGAACATATCCGATTTATGGCCACTTTCTGCTGTTGAGCTTGGAGCAATGCGTGAAGGTGGGAAGATATATGATATTTTCGCGTGGATTGAACGTTATATTTATCGCAATGCAGACGGTATTTTCGGTCAGTCTGAAGAGATAATCCGGCATGTGAATCAATTTCCTTCGACAAAAAACAAGTTTGTATACCGTAATTTGCAGCAATATGCGGTTGCTGCTCAACCCAAAAGGAAGCACACGCCCTTTCGCATTGTATATGCCGGACTATTAGGTGTGGCACAAGATATATATTCAATTATCGAGAATATTCCGTTTCAGTCTATTGGCGCTGAGTTCCACTTGTATGGTGGTGGAAATCAGACAGAAAAGATAAAAGAATATATAAATAAACATCCCGGTTGTTTCGTGTATTATCATGGATATGTAAAGAAAAAACAAATCGCCGAAGAGTTGTCAAGATACGATGCGTCAATTGTTCCACTTACCGTAGCAATCAAAGGAGCAGTGCCATCCAAAATATATGATCTCATACCTATTGGCATACCTATACTGTTTTGTGGAGGTGGAGAAGGGGCTGAGATCGTATCGAAATATTATTTTGGAATGGTTTCAAAGCCACATGATTTCAAACAATTACACAATAATATTATTGAGTTGATTAACCTTCCTGACGAAGAATACAGCACAATATCGAAGAACTGCCTGGATATGGCAAAAAATGAATTCGATTTTAACAAACAGATATATCGCTGTTACGATTTTATAAAATCAATCTGATGTAAAAATATAATTCAATGAAGAAAGTAATGTTGGTCTTCGGCACCCGTCCGGAGGCAATCAAGATGGCTCCGCTGGTGAAAGAATTCCAGAAACAGCCAGAACGGGTGGAAACTGTAGTATGTGTTACCGGACAACACCGGGAAATGCTGGACCAGGTATTGGATATATTCGATATTTGTCCAGATTATGACTTGAACATTATGAAGCAGGGACAAGACTTATATGACGTGACGTCCCGTGTATTGACAGGTATGCGTGATGTACTGAAAGAGGCAAGGCCGGATGTAGTGCTGGTGCACGGTGACACGACCACTTCTACTGCCGCTGCTCTGTCGGCCTTCTACCAACAGATTCCGGTAGCACACATAGAGGCAGGATTACGTACACATAACATCTATAGCCCATGGCCGGAGGAGATGAATCGACTTTTGACCGGACGACTGGCGACCTACCATTTCTCGCCTACGCCACTGAGTCGTAGCAATCTGATGCGGGAAGGTATTGACGATCGGAATGTCATCGTGACCGGGAATACGGTAATTGATGCGCTTTATTGGGTAGTGGATAAAATTAAGAGCGACAAGGCGTTGGATTGTGAATTGGTAGGGATACTGGCAAAAGCCGGATATGACGTGAGCCGTTTGAATGGTGGTAAGAAGCTGGTGCTGATTACGGGACATCGTCGTGAAAACTTCGGTGACGGATTCATCCATATGTGTACTGCTATCAAAGACTTGACAAAAAAATACCCGGAGGTGGACTTCGTTTATCCGATGCACTTGAATCCAAATGTGCGCAAACCGATACATGACGTATTTGGAGAGGAATTATCCGATTTTGGGAACATGTTCTTCATTGAACCTTTAGAATATCTGAGTTTTGTCTATTTAATGGAAAAATCCACTATAGTATTAACCGATAGCGGTGGCATACAAGAGGAAGCTCCAGGACTGGGTAAGCCGGTATTGGTGATGCGCGACACAACGGAACGTCCGGAAGCATTGGATGCAGGAACGGTAAAACTGGTAGGTACGGATTATAACAGAATAGTAAATGAAGTATCTGTTTTGATTGACGATAAAGTCGCCTATGAAAAAATGAGCAAGGCAGTGAACCCTTATGGAGACGGGCTTGCTTGTGGACGTATTGTGAACGCATTGCTGTACAGAATATAAAAAGATGTGAGATTAAACCTGAAAATCAGACTATTAATATTTTTTAAGGTGATGATGATTCTGCTTTATAAGCGGAAAACGAGGAAGATGCAGATTCGTCCGGTTTCTAATTTCAAACGGGTGTATAACATTCAAGGATTACTATATGTTGTCACCACTAACTTCGGAAGAGAACGGGCATGAGAGGCATTTTGACCGCAACCGTCTGCAATATGATTCTGGATTTTAGTGTGAAGAAAAGGGGAATGGTAAATGAAAAAATTCCTGCGTATGGGTGTTCCTTTTGGGAACTTTTATTGTTTGGACTTTCTCCTATTTCTGGGTAGCATATACTAGTATGAGTGAATTTATCCATATTTCCAGTGCGGATATAAATAATGCAGGGAAAATACTCAGATTGGTGAGCGTTTTTAAGAAAAAATCACCCTACCCAAATTTTGATTATAAGGGAAACTCCTCTATATAAATCAGCTGTAAAAGTAACAAGGATGCCTACTGTTGTTGTCCGTTTTGAACCTAATAAGAAAAATCCCGAGCGTGGTACAATTTATTACCGTATCTACAAAGGGCACAACCGGCGTATGGAGTTTTCTTCCCGTCTTCACTTGTCAGCTTCTTCCTGGGATGAAACAGCAAGGACAATCCGGGATGATTATCCTGAGTCCTGTCGTTTCCGTGTCCAAATTGAGGCGGATCTTCGGCTTTTGAACCGGATTATAACAGAAGATATTACCGGTCGACTGACAATGGGTAATATGATAGCCCTCTTTAAACAGCAAAGGACAATAATCAAATGAACTTTTTGACTTGTAAGTAAATAGGATGGTATCGTCTTTAACAGATTGCTATCTCCGTCTAGGCTTCCAGGTAACAGAATCCGAAGAGGGACTACGGATAGGCTTCAAGCCGGGAATGGTACATGCCATCGTGAAGGAGGTCCGAAACGAACGTCCTTTGACTCGCTCGGATGCTGAATTGTTCTACGAGAAGTTCTCTACACTAAGTAAAGGGCATCGAAATCTATATTTCAGGATCGTGGCACACGGCGGATTCCTGCCGGAAGCATTGGACTTTGAACTGCATGGGCTGACCGTTTCGGATGAAAGCTATATTGAAAGCCTCTTGTCCGGAAGACATGTGGAGCTTTATCCGCATAACGAAGCGGCTTACAGGGCGATCATGCGGGGATTCAAACAACACCGTATCGGTGCGGTCGTGCAGGCTACCGGAACAGGGAAATCCTATTTGCTGGCACGCTATATCGCAGATCATGCAAAGGAAAAGATATTGGTCTTTGCTCCGAACATCACGATTCTGGATGAGATCCGGAAAGCCGTCGGATTCTCTATTCCGCAAGTGACGTACCGGACATTCCAGTCACTGATCCGTAACCGGGAGGACAATGGGTTGTTACGGGCAGATCATATTCTTATTGATGAATTCCACCATTTCGGGGCGGAAATTTGGGGAAGTGCCTTGCAGGATGTGATAGAAAATAATCCCTGTGCCTATGTCCTGGGAACGTCGGCAACGCCGATCCGTCCGGAGGGAATGATCGATACGGTGGATCTTTATTTCGAAGGAAATTTGTTTTATGAGCTTACCTTGCCGCAGGCTTGGTATTACAATATCTTGCCGGTTCCGGTTCTGGTACAGAGTGCTTACGGGCTGGACAACGAACTGGACCGGCTGCAAAGAAAGTTGGAACGCAGCGGTTGTTCAAAAGGACGAAAAGAAAAGGTACAGAAGAAACTGGATCTGGCACGTGTGGATTTCAAAGAGGCTTTAGGGGCACCGGAAGTCATCCGGAAGTTCCTGCCGACAAGCGTACGCAAGCTGCTGGTATTCTGTCGCGATCTCACCGATTTGAAGCAGATGGTGCCGGAAGTATGCGGATGGCTCACGCGAGCGGGACGTGCCATTACTCCGTTCGAGATCCATCATGCCCAAGGTGAACGGCAGAACGGCCGGATACTGGATGCTTTCCGAGAAGAATCAGACCGGCTGCACGTATTGTTTTCCGTCAACATGCTGATAGAAGGACTGCATGTGGAAGGTGTGGATGCTGTCTTATTCCTTAGACGGACAGAATCATATATCGTTACCTTGCAGCAATTGGGCCGTTGTCTAAATGCCGAGGCTGGAAAACGGCCGGTCGTCTTGGATTTTGTCAACAATCTTTCAGGAAAATCGGTTTATGATGTGATGGCTCCCCACTTGGAGCGTCTATCTCTCCTTCCGTCACCCAAAGGATTCGAAGGAAACACCTCTTTTTTGACGACGGGTTTCCTATCAGACATACGGCTGCGCATAGAAGAGATATTGGCAGAACTGGAGCCCTGGCAGATTATGTATGAGAGGCTGATTGAATTCCGTCGGGAAGAAAACGACTGGCCATCAATTACGGAAGGGAAACTCGGTTTGTGGTGCAACACCCAACGCATTGCCTATAAACGGGGAAAATTGCAGGAGGAACGCCGCCGTCAGCTAGAATTGATCGGCTTCGAATGGAACCAGCTCGACTCCAAATGGATGAAAGAATACCGTGCGTTGAAAGTCTTCTTTGATACCTGCGGACGCTGGCCCAAACGTGAAGACGGCCCGCTTGCAACTTGGTGTTATACCCAACGGGAAAGGCGGAAGAATGGACGCTTGAGCAAAGAGCGCATCCGGGCTTTGGATGAGATCGGCTTTGTTTGGAATCAAGACCTTCAAAGGGAATGGATGAAGAATTACGAGGAGTTGAAGTCTTTTGTCGGAAAATATCAGCGTTTCCCTAAATCGACGGAGGGGAATCTGGGTGGATGGTGTCATACACAACGAAAAATGCACAAACTGGGGAAATTATCCCATGATCGCTGGCTTCTGTTGGATAAAATAGGATTTGTTTGGTCAGCGGAACAAGTCTGGCAAGGCAACTTTGAGCAGTTGCGCCTGTTCCATAACCGCCAAGGGCGATGGCCAGGTTGCCGTGAAGGAGCATTGGGACGTTGGTGTACCATCCAAAGACGGGATTACCGCAAGGGAAACATGTCAGATGAGCGAATAGTACAATTGGAGCGGATCGGTTTCCCTCTGAGCTGACAGGAAACATCTTTGAAACCATTGGGTTACGAAATATATTCCCAAATGTTATTTGCAGGAAATAGTATAGTGATAACCTGTGTAAGCAGATATAGAGTCTAATTTTATGAATAAATACGCATAAAATCAGAATTCAGATATGTACATAACTGATAGGAATTCTAGACACTTTTAAAAGATGTTATTACCAAATTTCGTAGACATGGAAATGAAATTGTCACTGCATATAAATGACGATTTACAAAAGATGGTTATTACCAATGTCATGACTCTTGTCTGTCATAATAATGTAAGGAGCATTATTATGAACATCTTTTGACTTTCCTTTGAATGAAGCCAGTTTGAATATATAGGGTATGGTTACAATTTAAATAATCTTTATGCCCCACTCGGAATACTTGATTTGGGTAATTTTAAATATAATTGTCGGTTCTGCAATCACTAGTAGAAGCAATATACAGGAATTCTGAATATGCCTTTTTCGGTAACTGCAAATTGATTATACAATCCCCCCCCCATACACATACACTTAATTCCTCAACCTCTCTCTTGAATTTTTCCAATCCTTTCCCAAACTTTTTTTTTATTTTTTCCTTCAAATTTTTTCCCTAATCTAAAAAATGTCTATCTTTGTCCATAGAAGAGTTCCTCATAAGTATGAGGTTGTAAAATACTGAAATTAGCACAATCTCCAAATCGTTACCTTAGACTTTTCAAAACTTTCATAAGCGTTTGTCTTTCAAATCAATCCATCAATTAGATAAGAATTTAAAGTAAAAAGCCGGCCCCTTGTGTGAACCGGCTTTTCTTATGTAATTTTTTTAATTTTCAAATTACTCTGTCTCCAAAGAGTTAAGGTATGCTTCCGCACTCAAGTAGAGATAAGACGGGTTGGTACAAGGATATGCACCACCGTCTTGATAGTCAGCCATACTTACGTACAACGAATTGGCTGGGAAGGTAATACTACCGGCCTTTTCATTATAAACTCCCAAAGGATAAGAATTTATATTAGTAGATAAGTTGCCATATACAGAACCACCGCTGAACATACCATATCCCCAATCCATACCATATTGAATTGGTTTCAAAGAAGCGCCTTCTTTAGTCACATCAATTACGAAAGTATATTCACCTGGAACTATATCAGCCTCTTCATTAAAGGGATAACCGTTGAAACCACCAACCTCATCTTGTGCGGTCGCAACTTTGGCAAACGGGCTGTCGAAACGGAAACGTGTACTGGTAGCAGTTGTAGTCTTTTCAATTTCCACAGCCATCGGAACAGACGGATCTACTTTAAAGAAATTGGAAACTGTACCATCCAAGTAGTATCCGGTACCGATAGATTCCCACTTCAAAATAGCAAAATTCACTGATATTTCATGGTATCCGGAGGAATAGTTACTGACATCATTGCCGCTCAAAGCCAGCTGTAGATTATAAGTGATACCCTCAGCAGCTGATGGTGCTTCAACTGTCAACTTGGCTGTTTTCTCTCCAGCAGCGAATGATACAGTAGAAGGGCATATAAATATATTCTCTTCATTATTTATCACAGTAACATCAACCGTACCGACAGCATCTGTCAAGGCGCGTGTCAAGGTTAAATCAAAAGAGGTTATTCCCGGCTCAACTTCCACTGTTTGGGTGTAATTGCCCACAAAGCAGATGCCTTGATTACCGTCTTCCTGTTCACCCGGAGTATAACTTTCTGCATCAGGATCGCAAGAGGTAGCTATCAGTGCGATGACAAACAGACTAAGTATCTTATTTATATATTTCATATTCCATATTTTTAATAGTTAACATATACATTATTCTACATCAGGTATTGGTGTAGGTGCCGAAACCAGCGGATTGTTCTCCAATAATGGGTTATATTGTACTTCCTTATTAGGAATACTGTAAATTTGAACCGGATCACCTGCTGTAATATTAAATACGGCAGTAGTCGGGAAGCCGCAGCCTAAACGGTTGACTCCCTTGTTCAGACGCATAATATCAAAATATGCCATACCTTCTCCCCAGAATTCAAGACGACGTTGTTGCCAAACAGCTTCCTGCACAGCTTCCGGTGTAGTGGCTGTACACTGATAAGACGGGTCACGATATGCAGTAACAAACGAGTTAAGGGTAGATACACCGCCACTGACATTACCACTCATAGCTTGTGCCTCAGCCTTGATAAGATACATTTCCTCAACACGCATCAATATTATATCCGTAGCATTGTTGTCAGTTCCCCATTGGTCATTCAGCACCCCATACTTCACTTGTGTATAGGCAGGTGCCTTTTTCCCAGTAATATATGCCTGGGCTGCAGCAGGCAAATTGGCGGATATACCTTCACCGTTCAGGAACCATCCCTTGCGGACATCACTGGCAGGAATCTCATTATAGAGTTTCGGACTGATTCTACGCCATCCGCCTACAGAAGCATAACCATAATTCAAAGATCCCATGTGTGACGGGAAGTTACAAATACCGGTTGTACTTACACGGTCCTGTTCTGTAATCAAGATACCCCACATCCATGAATTGTCTTCGATATTAATGAATGAAGGCTTGCTTACATCAGCACGGGAGTATGGAGTGGCAGTAGTTTTGGCCAGTGCGGCTTCCGCATCCTTTAAAGCTTCTGCATAGTTGTGCATTGCCAAGTAGACACGCGCACGGATACCGTAAGCGACATCCAAGCTGACATAGCGCTTGTCAGCACGTTCTTTTGTAGTGGCTGTCAGCAACTCAATAGCTTTATTCAGGTCTGCCAAGATAAAATCATAAGTTTCCTGCACCGTAGAACGGGCGCAACCATTGGCTGCAACTTCTGTTGCATTCTGCTCTGTAATCAAAGGCATACCCATGGCACTCTCATGTCCTTTGTAATTGAACTGATACAACTGTATCAACGTAAAATAGTCAAAAGCACGGACAGCTAATGCCTGCGCCAGATAATATTGTAACGTAGGATCTTCAGTTTCGTTATCTACAGTACCGATTACGTTATTGGCTGTAAAAATCTGATTGTACAATGTACCCCAGAATTCAATGGTAGCTGTACTTGTATTCAAGCAGTCACTGTAATCGGCTGAATTGGAATACCAGTTATAACCAGTAATATCTGCCACCATGTCCGTACCTCTTGATTCCGTGGCCAGCATAATGGTCGGATAACCTATATCACTATGCACATTGTCATCTTCTGTGTAGATTTTGGCATATTGGGTGAAATTTGCAGCCACGGCTGCTACGCTGGCTTCCAATCTGGAAGGATCAGATTCAACAACTTCTTCCTTTTGGTCAGATGTAATAGTCGAACTCAGCGGTTCTGTATCCAGATCTGTACATCCAGCTACCATCAAACCGAGCATAACATACGGTGTTATCTTATATAATTTCTTCATATTTTTTCTGTATTTTATTATTGAACTATTATCAGAATGTTACTTTCAAACCGCCGGAAATAGTACGTATAGGCGTATATCTATCTGTAGAAGCTGTTGTGTAGCTCATACGTGGATCAAGCCCTTTACGGGCAGAGAAAAGAGCCACATTGTCAGCCGCACCGTAAATACGCAAGCTTCCGATACCCAGACTTCTCAACCATCTCTTAGGTAAAGTATAGCCCAGGGTGATGTTGTTGATAGAGAAATAATCAGAACTTGTCAACCAACGGTCTGATGAAGAGTTGGTGTATTTATCAATGGCATCTACACGCGGAATATTGGTATTTCTATTCTCCGGTGTCCATGCATTCAAGATATCCTTGTGCCAGTTATATCCCATGTAGTGGGAGTCACCGCCATGCATGAAAGCTTGATAGCCACTATCATAAATCGTACCACCCAACTGATAAGCACACTGGATGGAGAAATCAAAGCCACGGAACTCCAATGTTGTACCGACACCGCCATAGATAGTAGGCAACAGGTCACCGGAAGCTTGTCTATTGGAATTGTAGGCAGCAGACCAATCTTTATCCTTATACTCTACACCGTTTTCGTCCTTTGCCCAATACAGAGCTTCGCCGGAATCAGGATCTACCCCTGCATATTTTGTCAAATACATCTGGTACAAAGATTCACCTTCACGATAAATATAGGAACCATCAATCATCTCTCCTTTCAAATCCGGATGCAGCTCAAGAATCTTATTTTTCATCAATGTTCCATTCCAATTGATCACCCACTTTAAATCATTAGTTTCAATAGGAGTATAGTTCAATTCAATTTCCACACCGGAGTTGCGTACCGAACCGATATTCATAGGAAGTTGGGTATAACCGTTAGACATCGCTACCGGTTTATAATACAACATATCCTTAGTCTGGCGGTTGAAGTATTCGATTGTACCGTCAATACGTCCTCCCAAAAGAGCGAAATCCACACCTACATTGAATGAATTGGATGTTTCCCAAGTGATATCTTTGCTTCCCTTGTAGTAGAGCACACCATCAGAGAATACACCGTCAGACCCGCTAACCGTGAACTGATCCAGATACGGATAGTAGTTTGTATATCCTTTATAATAGAGGTTGTCATTACCCTGCTGACCGAAAGAAGCCTTCAGCTTCAGCATGTTGATCCAATCGTATTGACTGATAAAGTCTTCTTTTGCCATATCCCATGCTGCACTCACACTCCAGAAGTTACCCCAACGGTTATCCGGATGGAAGCGTGAAGAAGCATCACGACGATAAGAAACACTGCCATAATATTTTTCATTGAAATCGTAGCTGGCACGTGTAATGATACCGATTGTGGCATATTCATTGTAACTGCCAGAACCATTCTTGCGGTCGATAACATTAGATGCAGTCCAGTTCTTGTCACTATACATGTTATATCCTAAAATATAGTGACTTTCCGTGTTGAAGTCCATACTTTCATAGCCGGCAAGAATATCCAAGTTATGGTTGCCGAATGTCTTTTTGTAATTCAACAGATATTGTTGGTCAAGCGAATAAACGCGTGAGGAGTATTGCATAACAGAACCGCCATAGGAAGCCGACTGACCATAATACTTGTTACCCACACTATGCTGGCGTGTGTTGTCAATATGCAAGCCCAAAGAAGCTGTCAATGACAAACCGTCAATGATATCAATCTTTGAATACCATTTCCCATTCAGGATATCCATCAGATATTTTTCAGTATCATAAAGGAAACCGCTCATAGGATTGGACATACTCATAAAATTACGGGTGAAGTTTGTACTTGAACCATCACCATAGTCGTATACATGATAGCCGGTATTGGCATTATATTGGAAGCTGCCGTCTGCATTCCGTACATACATCGGATAGATTGGTGCAATAAAGTTACCAACAAAGAACGCATTGCCGGAAGAAGTAGCGGCATCGGTATCCTGATCGCCCGGTGAACGGCTTGTTACATTCGAATAGCTAAGATTCACTCCAAGTTTCAACCACTTTTTAGCCTGATAATCCACGTTCATACGAGTGGAGATACGTTCGAAACCTGAATTTTCAATAATACCTTCATCATTCAAATAACTGGCAGACAGATAGTAACTTAATTTGTCCGAACCACCAGAAACACTAAGATTATACTCTTGGCGCAAATTACTTTGGAACATCTCATCAGACCAGTTGTCCGGTGTATAATAATAGTCACCGTCACTATATCCCAAAGCTGCATGAGGGTTTAACTTGCCGTTCCGACCAATAAGATATTGTCCATCAGGTATGGTATAAACTTGATAGCCCAGCTTGGGAAACAAGTCTGCATTGGCCAATTGATAAGCCTGTTCTGCTGTATATCCGCTATTATATAGGTATCCGTTGTACAAAGCAGAATATGCAGTCTCCATATAGGTATTTGCATTCTGCAATACATCATAGTTTTTTACTAAGCGGGAGTTGACTCCCCAACGGGCGTCTAAAGAAATCTGCGTATCACCGCTCTTACCTTTTTTTGTAGTAACCAAAATAACACCGTTTGCACCACGTGCGCCATACAGAGCAGCAGCTGCAGCATCTTTCAATACGGTCATCGATTCAATATCTTGTGAATTGACAGCGGAGATATCTCCTTCATAAGGAATGCCATCCACTACATACAAAGGATTGTTGCTGGCATACATAGAACCAATACCGCGAATACGAACTGTCGCACTCGTACCCGGCTGGCCATTTGTACTTTGTGTCTGCACACCAGATACAGTACCGGAAAGTGCGTTCGATAAGTTGGAGACTTGACGCTTCTCCAATGTCTCAGACTTGATCACAGAGGCTGAACCAGTAAAAGCGGACTTCTTTGCTGTTCCGTAAGCTACCACCATTACCTCATCAAGCATCTCAGAATCGGAACGCATGAATACTTTTATATTCGGCTTAATCTCAACCTCTTGAGTCTGCATGCCAATGTACGAAATCACCAAAGTTTTCGCGGAACTATATTGTTATTTATTTCGCTAATAATCAGGTAATTATACTGTGTGATAGAAATAACTATAGCGAAATTTTCTTTCTTACAAGGTATGTGTATGGGGGGCAACGCATAAAACCTTACTGCTGTGATACTATTTGTTGGATTAACAACCAAGTTATCAGATGTATACCATAAAGTTAATACACTGCTTAAAGATTTTAAATGATTCTTCCTCTTATATGAAGCATGTCTTTTGTCAATATCTATCATCTTAGCTGCTTTCAATGAAGTATTTATTCTACATTGTCACTTTATTAGCGAAACTACTAAAGTCTATGTAAAAGAATATTTCAATAGCTTCAGAAAACAGCAAATTCAAAACTTTCTGATTGGCTAAACAATCAAGACAACAATTGTTTCCTCATAACAGTTTTCATCATTTTTGCTTCCACGCTTCCACCCGTTCCTTATATCCCTCTATTCATCGGCATCACAGATGCTGTGGAAGCAATGCAAAAGTGTGGAAGCAAATTTAGCTTCCACACCTCCAATCAGTTTAAATATTGATAAAACACCAATGTTAATCTTCTATTCACACTATGCTGTATCTAATTGATTATAGAGGAGTTCTATAAATTAAAATATTGTAGTACAGTTGTTTATATGGTTCCAAGAGCGTAAATTTGCAGAAAATAAGAATTTTATAATGAACAAGTTATCCCGATACCGTAAGCTTCGTTATAATCAACTATTTGAGTCAGAGAATCGTGAATTGCGTTTGAATGAAATGGGCAATCCTCTTGAAGTGTTGTCTCAGTATGTTGATTTTGAGATCTTTCGTCCTACTCTTGAATCAGCCCTTTTTACCGGAGAGCGCAAAAGTAATGCCGGTCGTCCGCCGATAGACTGTGTGCTGATGTTCAAGGTCTTGTTTCTTCAGCGTTATTATGGTTTGAGTGACCATCAGATAGAGTATCAGATAGTTGACCGTACGAGTTTCCGCAAGTTTCTTGGTATTGAATGTGTTGACGATGTTCCTGACGAGAAGACGGTGTGGAAGTATCGCGAACTCCTGACAAATACAGGCGTTTATGACAAGCTTTTTTCGGAATTTCATAGTTTCATGGAAAGTAAGGGTCTGCAATTCAATGAGGGTCGCATCATTGATGCCAGTTTTGTTATTGTCCCATGCCAACGTAACACCCGTGATGACAATGAGCAGATAAAACAGGGAGAGGGTAATAAGTTGTGGAATGACAATCCCCACAAGAAGTGCCACAAGGATGTAGATGCCCGCTGGACAAAGAAGCGTGATGAGACTTTTTACGGCTACAAGCAGCATACTAAAGTTGAGAAACGCAATAAGATCATACTTTCTTATGATACCACGTCGGCAGAAGTGCATGATTCCAAAGGCTTTGAAGGACTGCTGGATGAAAAAGACGAAGGCAAGGACTTGTATTTGGACGCCGGTTATGTCGGACAAGAGGAGATTGTAAAACAGCATAAGATGAATCCGATAATTTGCGAAAAGGGCTACCGTAACCGTCCGCTTACCAAGGAGCAGAAATCAGACAATAGGAAAAAATCCAAGACACGTTGCCTTGTCGAGCATGTATTCGGGTTTGAGGAACAAACCATGCGTGGACTTGTGGTGCGTACAGTAGGGCTTATTCGTGCTAAAGCCAATGTAGCACTCACCAGTCTTGTGTATAACATCAGTCGTTACACGCAAATAATCAGGCTGAAACCTGAGTTGTTGGGGTGAATTATGCCTGCACATCCAATTTTTACAACAAACACAAGTTAATTATTGTAAAAATTGGGGGGGGTAGAAAATATTCGCTAAATTTGAAAGACTAAAGCTCACAAATTGGGCAGTTAAAGAGTTCTGCTGTCTGATACAAGAGGATAAATTGAATTGATAGAACTCACCTATAAATAGTTTCTTGCTGCAAGATTTTGCAAACCTATTGCAGTGATACTGCAAAGCTGTTGCAGTGGTACTGCAAGCAATATGCAGTGGTACTGCAAACAATATGCAGTAATACTGCAAAACGTATGCAGTGAGTTTGCAGCGAGCAGGTTGAAACAGAATAGTGAGTGAATAGACTTTAAAGGAGAAGTATATGACTAATGATATGAAAGTGCAGTATTGACTATGCTAAGTTCGTGTTTTTTTAGGCAAAGGCATGAGTGCATGGCTCTTTTCTAAATCATGTACTATAGTCATATCCATTACATTCGTATACACTTGTGTGGTTTTAACACTTTTATGCCCCAACAATTTTTGCACCGTTGTAATGTTTACTCCATTATAAATCAATAGAGTTGCATTAGTATGGCGAGCGGTGTGAAATGAAATCTTTTTTGATAAACCGGCTAGGCGGGAAATCACAATTAAATTTTTGTTCACATTAGAGTTATCCCTTAAATGAAAGAAGCTTTGTAAGTCATCCCGATATTTGTCCAGAATAACAAGCCCTTTTCCTTCGAATAAGAGATAAAGAGGCAATCTGACTTCTGTACTCGTCTTTATGGATTTATAAATTAGCCAGGTTTCTTGACGGATCTCCACGATGTTATCGGGTGATAAACTGATAAAATCAGAATATCTCATTCCTGCATAGCAACAAAACAAGAATGCATCTAAAGTCTTCTGCAATTTAGTATATCTGCCAGCCAAGCTTAATTTCTCCAACTTCTCCAGCTCTTCAGGGGATAAGTGCGTATGCTTGTTTTCTATAGTTTTAATCTTGTACTTTCGAAAAGCGTATTTTTGTATCTCTATATAATCCTTGTTGATGGCAACATTTATATGCCGCTTCAGATGCTTCATATGTTTGGCTATCGTATTTGTGTGATAGCCTCTTGATTGCAAGAAATATTCAAAGGAGGATATGAATTCGAATGTTAAATCAGAAAAGGTTACATCCTTTTTGAACTGTTGTAATAATGAAAGAGTGGAGAGGTGATTTCGTTTTGTACTTTCTTTCAGAGCAGAGTTTGCTATCTCTTGTCTACAAAAAGAAATAAAAGAGGTTTTGTTTTCGCTTGTGCTCAAAACGTCCTTTAGTAATTCTAATGAAATACGCCTTCCTTGCTGCCACAATTCCAACTCTTTTTTTTCTATCATAGCCATAAATTCATATATCAATCTATTCAGTGCATCCGCATTAGGATGATTCTTCACGATAAGCTTTTTATTGTCCCATTGTTCTGGCTTTAGATAAACTTTGGTGGAGAAATACTTTTTTTTTCTATCCAAATAGGCTTCTACTTGCACTAACGCCATTCCTTTTTTATTCAGGCTTCTTTTTCTGTTGTACACTAGATTGTAAATAATTTTACTCATTTTGTTTGGTTTTAATTAATACTAATAACAAATAAGACGATATTCTGTGCTCGGTGAGAATAGAATAAGAATTAATATCTCTAAAAAGTGTCTTTTTGTGTTTAGCTATTAATTGGTATTTAATCTCCGGAAATTCTCATTTTGTTTCAAAATCAGGTATGTTTTTTGTTTTAGCGGCTTGTTTATTAACCATTTTGTTTTAAAATATGTGTATTTCTTGGAAAAATCACCTTGAAAGAGGGAATCATAGTGATAGTAAACATAAGCCGGTTTAGGTTTTTTAAGTATGAAAAATCTGTTATTAAGCATAAAGTAGCGTATTTAATTAACAGATTGATAGATTTACAAGGTTTTTTCAATAAAATAGTTGTTCGTTTCAGTTTTATTAATATATTTGCACTTTGTTAGAGTAAAGAAACAATTAATGTAAAGTTAAACTTTAAGAGAGAATTTATGAAAAGAAAATTAATGCTGTTATTGGCCTGTCTTTTTGTTGGAATAGGCCTAGTAACTGCCCAAACCCAGAAGGTTACAGGTGTTGTAATTTCTGAAGAAGACGGGCAGCCAGTTATTGGAGCCTCTGTATTGGTAAAAGGTACACAAGTTGGTGCTATTACCGGTGTAGATGGTGATTTTACATTACCAAACGTACCAAGTTCCGCGAAAACTCTGGTAATTTCGTATATTGGTATGCAAACCCAGGAGGTGACAATAAAACCTAGCGTAAAAGTGGTGATGAAGTCTGATACAGAGATGCTTGATGAGGTAATGGTAGTTGCTTTCGGTACAGCAAAGAAGTCTGCATTTACGGGTTCGGCTAAGGTGATAGGTACGGAAAAGCTGGAGCAGTCGCAGGTGACAAACGTTACCGATGCTTTGGCTGGTGCTGTGCCGGGTGTGACATTGACATCCAATGACGGTGCTCCTAGTTCAAAGTCATCCATCAAGATCCGTGGTTTCAGTTCACTCAATGCAGGAAACGACCCTCTGATTATTGTGGATGGTGCTCCTTATAGCGGTGATATCAATAATATCAATCCCAACGACGTTGAATCAATGACGGTATTGAAGGATGCGGCTTCCAATGCTCTTTACGGTGCGCGTGGTGCTAACGGTGTAATTATCATCACTACCAAGAAAGCCAATATGTCGGGTGAGGCCAAAGTAACTTTCGATGCCAAGTGGGGAGCAAATACCCGTGCGTTGCAGAAATATGACGTGATTGACAATCCTGGCATGTACTATGAGACGCACTATGAGGCAATGAAAAACTACTATAAATATGAGGGGGGAATGAGTGATCAGGCTGCATGGCTTGAGGCAAATAACAATTTGTTTGGCTCTAACGGTGGCTTGGGTTACAATGTCTATACGGTTCCCGAAGGACAATACCTTATCGGTCAGAATGGCAAGCTTAATCCCAATGCCACATTGGGTAGAGTTGTGAATTATAAAGGACGCGACTATCTGCTTACTCCGGATGATTGGGACGATGTAGGTATGCGTACCGGTTTACGTCAGGAATATAACTTCTCAGTGAGCGCAGCTAATGAAAAATCTTCTTTCTATGTTTCTTTAGGCTATCTTGGAAATGAGGGTATCACTGAAGGTTCTGACCTGAAACGTTTGACTGGCCGTTTAAAAGCCGACTATCAAGCCAAGAAGTGGTTGAAGATCGGTGGTAATATGGCATATGCGCGATTTGATTCCAATTCATTGAGTAATAATGGTTCCAGTAGTTCTCAAGGTAATGTATGGGCATTTATTACCCAAATGGCTCCCATCTATCCTGCTTACGTACGTAATGCTGATGGCAGTATCATGGTTGATAAGAATGGTATTGGAATGATGGACTACGGTAGCGGTATCAATGCAGGTATGCAACGTCCTTTCATTCCTGATGCCAATCCTATTCTGGACAACAAACTTAACACCCATAATGCTGAAGGAAATGCTATCAGTGGTAATGCTTTTGTAGACATAACTCCTATAGAAGGGTTAAAGGTGACATTCAATGGTACTTTCAACTTGGATGAGACACGCTTTACATATGTTTATAATCCTTATTATGGACAGTTCGATTCTACCGGTGGTACAGTAAGCAAGAGCCATCAGAGAACTTACGACTACAACTTGCAACAACTTGTCTCATATGCCAAATCATTCGGAAGCAATAATTTCGATATTTTGTTAGGACATGAATATTATGACTACCGCCTTTCTTATTTGGGAGCCAGTAAGTCACAGATGTTCTCTCAGGACAATCAGGAATTGGATGGTGCCATTATAGATGGACAGAGTGCTTCTTCATATAAGAGTCGTCGTAACAACGAAGGCTTCTTCGGACGTTTGCAATACAACTATGACGAACGAATCTTCGGCTCAGCTTCCTTGCGTCGTGATGCTTCCAGCCGTTTCCATCCAGACCACCGCTGGGGTACATTCTGGTCGGCAGGTGGTGCATGGCTCATCAACAAAGAAAGCTGGTTTGATGCTTCTTGGGTGCAGGAACTGAAGTTGAAGGCTTCAATCGGTTCACAAGGTAACGATAATATCGGTGATTTCCGCTATACGGATAGATTTAATATTATTAATTCCAATAATAGTCTCGGCACTTCGTTCTACTCTAAAGGTACTAAGGACATCACTTGGGAAACCAATACCAATTTCAATATCGGTGCGGAATTCCAATTGTGGGACCGCGTTACCGGTAGCATAGAGTACTACAGACGCAAGACTTCAGATATGTTATTCTCATTCTCCGTGGCTCCTTCATTGGGTTATTCTTCTTATCTGGACAATGTTGGTAACATGGTCAATAGTGGTGTAGAAATGGATTTCAATGTGAATATCTTCGATACACGTAACTTTACGTGGGACGTAAATTTGAACATCTCAACTTTGAAGAACCGTATTACGATGCTTGATCCTGACAAGTTGATTACTACTGAGTATACAGCTGACGGAAAGGGATATAAGGGTTATTCTAACGGAAGCTTCTTCATTGGTGAAGATTTGTCTATGTTTACATGGCGTATGAAGGAATATGCCGGAGTGGACGAAGAGGGAAGAGCCTTGTATTATAAGAATGTTAAGGATGAGGCCGGCAACATCACCGGACGCGAAACGACTTGGAACCATGCTGAAGCTGACTATTACATCACAGAAGAAAGCACGATGCCCAAGGTATACGGTGGTTTCGGTACCAAACTGAAAGTATATGGTGTAGATTTCGGTATTAACTTCACTTACCAGATTGGCGGCAAGCAGTATGATGGCACGTATGCATACTTTATGTCATCACCCAAAGGCACGGCAGGTTACAACTATCACAAGGATATCCTAAAGTCATGGACTCCCGAGAACACCAACACTGATATTCCGCGTTTCATGATGAATGACCCTTCATATCCGGCTTCATCATCTACACGTTTCTTGACCGATGCAAGTTTCTTGAATATCCAGAACATAAATGTGGGCTATACATTGCCTTCCAAGTGGACAAAGAAACTGGCTATAAGCTCTTTGCGCGTGTACATGTCGGCAGAAAATGTTTTCTACTGGTCTAAACGTAAAGGGTTCGACCCGCGTCAATCATATGACGAGACGACCAACGCTACTTTCTATTCACCGATGCGTACCATCTCCGGTGGTGTGTCATTCGAGTTCTAAAACTAAATATTATAGATAACAATGATTATGAAGAAAAATATATTCAAGTTGTTTTCAGCCATGGTGGTATCGGCTACAGTACTAACCGGCTGTATAGAAGAGGTTTTTCCCGAAGATTCTACTGCGACCTCCGAGCAAATCGGTGCGTCAGCTACGGCGCTTGAGGCTGCAGTCAGTGGCATGCCGTCACAAATGGTACAAGGCTATCTGGTATATGGTAGCCAAACCCATGAAACCGACCTTGGCTATCCTTCGCTGATGTTGGCACAGTCTGAATTGTTGGGCGATGTAGTGGACACAGACTATGGGTATGACTGGTGGTGGCCCTTCAATGCAAGCTTGCAGATGTATGACAATGGTTATTACTCATATTTGCCTTACTTTACTCTATATAAGTTTGTTAAATCGGCCAATGACGTGATTTCAGTTGTTGACGTTACCGATCCCACGATTACCGATGAGATACGTGGACTCGGCAGTATATCCCATGCTTTCCGTGCGTTTAGCTATTATACGCTGATGGTGCTTTTCGAGCCAGTAGAGAATATCTATACTGATTGTAGCAAGGTGTTGGGACTGACAGTGCCCATTGTAACTGAGGAAACAACTAATGACATTGCGAAGAGCAATCCGCGTGCGACTCACGAAGAAATGGTGAACTTTATCCTTTCTGACCTTGACAAAGCAGAGATAGGTTTGGAGTCTTATATACCTACTAGCAAGAATTTTCCCGACTTGGCTGTAGTATATGGTCTGAAGGCTAAGGTATATATGTGGGATGGCCAATTTGATAAAGCTGCCGAGTATGCCCGCAAGGCTATTGATAAGTCGGGTGCAACTCCTATGAACGAAGCACAGTGGCATAACCCCACTACAGGTTTCAATACGGCTACTTCTGCATGGATGTGGTATCTTCACCCCACAGCTTCCAACATGGGTAACCTTGCTAATTTCATCGGTCACATTTCCAATGAAGCGGATTGGGGATATGCTTCTTTGTCTAAACTCCAAATGGCACGTTCACTTTATGACGCGATTCCTACTACCGATTTCCGCAAATATTCTTACCTTGACCCGGACAGATCTGTTTACGCTTACCAGTCTGTGAGAGGCAATGAGTGGTTGGACGAACAGCCGGATTATATGTCATTGAAGTTCCGTCCCGTGGGCGGTGACTATAGCACTTATTCTGTGGGTGCGGCTGCTGATATTCCCGTGATGCGTGTGGAAGAGATGTATCTCATAGAGGCTGAAGCTGTAGGTGCCAGCCAGAGTGTGGCAGCAGGTGTACAACTGTTGAATAACTTTATGAAGCAAAATCGTCAGTCTGATTACAGTTTTAACGCAGGCGATTTGCGCAGTTTCCAACTTGAGGTCTTGAAGCAGATGCGTATCGAGTTTTGGGGAGAGGGGGTTGCATTCCCTACTGCCAAGCGTTTGAAACCGGATGTTATTCAGCACTATGAGGGTACCAATTTTAAAGAAGATAACTTCAAGATCAACTGTAAAGGTGTGAAGCCTAACTGGACGCTGATGATCCCCAAGACCGAGGTGGATTCAAATATCGCGCTTCAAGGAATGAACAATCCGGACCCGACCGGTGCTATTCCTAAGCGTCCTACTCCGATAGGAGAGTTTGCGCCTGGTAACAATTAAATTAAATGAACTAACTTTATAATTGAATTTGTATATGAATAAGATATTTAATAAACTGTTTTGGGTCATGGCTGTATGCGGCTTGACAATGACGGCTTGTTCAGACGATATTGACTGGAATCCCGGTGCTGCTGCCGATGGACAAGGGGTCTTCTTCCCTTCGAGTCAATCAAGCAGTATAACGCTGACCGAGACGTCTGGTTCTTTCGAGGTAAGTGTATTTCGTACAGTAAGTTCAGGAGCCTCCACCACACAAATAACTGTTACTCCCGGTGAGAATGCTGCTGGCATTTTTACAGTTCCTACCGAAGTAAGCTTTGCTGATGGTGTGACAGAGGCAAAAATAACGGTGACTTACCAGAATATGAAGCGTGATGTCCCCTATACTTTGACCCTCTCTGCAGTGGACGGCACTCCGTATGGCATTACTGACTTGACGATCAGTGCCATTTGTCCATTAGTTTGGGAAGTGGTAAGTACTAATGCCACATTGATAGACAATATGTTTGAGGCATTTGGTGCTACCGGTGTTAAACTGACCGGTATTACGGTGGAAAAGCATCCCGAACTTAACAAATATCGTTTTAAGAGTCCTTATGACAATTCTTATTTTAACTCTTTGTTTGGCATAGGAACTCTTCTTCCTGATGATTTTAAACTTCCTTATATTGAGTTGGACGGTAATACTTATCCGGGTGGATATTATATCACTGTTACAAAATTGGGATGGAAAATGGTAAATGGTGTAGGTCCTGAGGCCAATAGCGATTGGGGAACTTTCGGTTCTGTTTATGGAAATCTTTCCGAAGACCTTGGTACTTATCCATTGGGAAGCTACAACGATGCTGAGAAGGTATTTGATTTGGGAGCTCTCTTCTTTTGTATAGATGACAGTGGCTCTGAATTAAATTATCCTCTTAAGGGTACAACTTTGCTGTATTTGAACAACTGATTTTTGTTTGTATTCCGTGTGATACGGAACTTATGAATGTGGAGGGTGAATTATAATAGAATTCATCCTCCCTTTATTTTATCTCCCTTTCTAAGGAGCTTCCGCTAAAATTATATATATTTGCTGCCCGAACCAACAATATATATAATAAGGTATAGAAACTATGAAAGAATTTGTAATCTCCGAAGTGCGGGCAGAAACAGCGGTATTGGTAGGTCTTGTCACGAAGACTCAGGATGAGCGTAAGACCAACGAATACCTAGACGAGCTTGCATTCTTGGCTGAGACAGCCGGGGCGGAAGTAGTAAAGCGGTTTACCCAAAAGCTGGACCAGGCGCATTCCGTGACCTACGTCGGCAAGGGCAAGCTGGAAGAAATCAGAGAGTATATCCGGAATGAAGAAGAAGCCGAACGTGAAGTCGGCATGGTGATTTTTGACGATGAACTTTCTGCCAAACAGATACGTAACATTGAAGCGGAGCTGAAGATTAAGATATTGGACCGTACTTCGCTCATTCTCGATATTTTTGCCATGCGTGCCCAGACTGCCAATGCAAAAACGCAGGTGGAGCTGGCTCAATACAAGTATATGCTTCCTCGTCTGCAACGTTTGTGGACCCACTTGGAACGCCAGGGTGGTGGCTCCGGTGCCGGTGGAGGTAAAGGTTCCGTGGGACTTCGCGGTCCGGGTGAAACGCAGCTGGAAATGGACCGCCGTATCATTTTGAACCGTATGTCATTATTGAAGGAACGCTTGGCTGAGATTGACAAGCAGAAGTCTACCCAGCGGAAGAACCGCGGACGCTTGATTCGTGTGGCATTGGTGGGATATACCAATGTAGGAAAATCCACATTGATGACTTTGCTTTCGAAAAGTGAAGTCTTTGCCGAGAACAAGTTGTTTGCCACGTTGGATACTACGGTGCGTAAGGTGATTATTGAGAACCTGCCGTTCCTGCTTTCTGATACAGTGGGCTTTATCCGTAAATTGCCGACGGATTTGGTAGACTCCTTCAAGTCTACTCTGGACGAGGTACGCGAGGCAGACTTGCTGTTGCATATCGTAGACATCTCTCATCCGGATTTTGAAGAACAGATAGAAGTTGTGAACAAGACGTTGGCAGATATCGGTGCCGCCGGTAAGCCTATGATTCTTGTATTCAATAAGATAGACGCTTATACCTATATAGAGAAAGCGGCTGACGACCTTACCCCCAGAACCAAGGAAAACTTGACACTCGAAGAACTGATGAAGACGTGGATGGCTAAGATGGAGGATAACTGCCTCTTTATTTCTGCCCGCGAAAAAATCAATATGGAGGAACTGAAGAGTGTGGTTTATCAGCGTGTGAAGGAATTGCACGTGCAGAAGTACCCCTATAATGACTTTCTTTATCAGACCTACGAAGAAGAAGTTTAATTTTAGTTATGAGTGATAAGTTATGAGTTATTTGCTGGCAGCGGTTTGAATCGGTAGTGCCGGCAAAGGCAATAACTTATAACTCATAATTCATAACTCGTTATAAGGATGAATTACAGAAGACTGACCGAAGATGAAATTCTCCGGTTGAAGAGCCAGTCATGTCTGGCTGATGATTGGGGAAAAGTAGCTGTTGCAGAAGAGTTCTCAACGGAATTTGTGCATCATACCCGTTTTTCGGGTGAGGTGCGTTTGGGAGTGTTCCATTCAGAATTTATGTTGCCGGGAGGAATCAGGAAGCATTCCGGTTTGCGGCATGTGACGCTGCATAATGTAACGGTGGGAGATAACTGTTGCATTGAGAATATCCAGAACTATATTGCCAATTATGAAATAGGGCATGATACTTTTATTGAGAATGTGGATATTATTCTGGTAGACGGTGTGTCGAAGTTCGGTAACGGGGTAGAAGTGTCTGTCCTGAATGAGACGGGAGGCCGTGAGGTGCTGATTAATGATAAACTCTCCGCACACCAAGCCTATATTCTGGCGCTTTACCGCCATCGTCCGGAACTGATTACACGGATGAAGGAAATCACGGATTTTTATTCCAACAAACATGCTTCTGCTGTAGGAAGCATCGGGAACCATGTAATGATATTGAACACCGGTTCCATAAAGAATGTGCGCATCGGTGATTATTGCCGCATCTGTGGTACATGCCGTCTGTATAACGGAAGCATCAACAGCAACGAGGTGGCGCCGGTACACATTGGGCATGGGGTGATTTGCGATGATTTTATCATCTCTACCGGGTCTCATGTAGATGACGGAGCTATGCTGAGCCGCTGCTTCGTGGGGCAGGCATGCAAGTTGGGACACAACTACTCTGCTTCGGATTCTTTGTTTTTCAGCAACTGCCAGGGAGAGAACGGGGAGGCGTGCGCTATTTTTGCCGGACCTTATACGGTGACACACCATAAATCCACGTTGCTGATTGCCGGTATGTTTTCCTTTATGAATGCCGGTTCGGGGTCCAATCAGAGCAACCATATGTATAAGTTAGGACCTATCCATCAAGGCACTTTGGAGCGTGGTGCCAAGACGACTTCCGATTCGTACATCTTGTGGCCTGCAAGGGTGGGAGCGTTCTCCTTGGTAATGGGGCGCCATGTCAACCATTCTGATACTTCGAACCTGCCGTTCTCTTACTTGATAGAGCAGAATAATACCACCTACCTTGTACCCGGTGTCAACCTGCGTAGTGTGGGTACCATCCGTGATGCCCAGAAGTGGCCGAAACGTGACGGGCGTACCGACCCGAACAAACTGGATTACATCAACTATAATCTTCTCAGCCCCTACACGGTGCAGAAAATGTTCAAGGGACGGGAGACGTTGCAGAATCTGCGTCATGCCAGTGGCGAGCTTTCGGATATCTATTCTTTCCATAGTGCGAAGATACGTAACTCGGCTTTGGTGAAAGGTATCCGCTTCTATGAAATAGCCATTCATAAGTTCCTCGGAAACTCTGTCATCAAGCGCTTGGAAGGCATTGACTTCCGGAGCAATGAAGAAATACGTGCCCGTTTGAAGCCCGATACTGCCATTGGCAGCGGCGAATGGGTGGATATTTCCGGATTGATAGCCCCGAAGAGTGAGATAGATGCGCTGATAGACGGTATTGAGTCCGGTAAAGTCAATCGCTTGAAGTCTATCAATGCCGAGTTTGAGAAGATGCACAGCAACTACTATACCTACGAATGGACCTGGGCGTATGAGAAGTTGGAAGAGTTCTATGGTATCAAGCCGGAAGGTATGACGGCAGAAGACGTCATACATATTGTCGAAAAATGGAAAGAAGCAGTAGTTGGCCTCGACCGCATGGTTTATGAGGATGCCAAGAAAGAATTTTCACTGGCTTCCATGACGGGCTTTGGAGCCGATGGCTCACGCTTGGAAAAGGAACTCGACTTTGAGCAGGTACGCGGCGACTTTGAAAGCAATCCGTTTGTAATGGCTGTGTTGAAACACATTGAGGTGAAGACGGCGCTGGGCGATGAACTGATAGGGCGGATGCAGCGGGTGTCAGAAAATTAATTATGATTTGCCGCCTTTTTACTCTAATTAAAGAATTATTTCAATAATAGTTTTTACCTTTGCTCGGTAAAGGCGGTTTTGTGCTGCCTTTGCTACCCGAATCACTTTTAAACATTAAATATACGAGTAATTATGGCAACAACACCTCCGTTCAAGTATCAGCCCATGTTCGAGAAGGGGAAAGATACTACTGAGTATTATCTGCTTACAAAAGATTACGTGTCAGTAAGCGAGTTTGAAGGAAAACCTATCCTGAAGATTGAAAAAGAAGGTTTGACGGCAATGGCCAATGCGGCTTTCCGTGATGTATCGTTCATGTTGCGTCGTTCGCACAACGAGCAGGTTGCTAAGATTCTGAGTGACCCCGAAGCAAGCGATAACGATAAATACGTGGCACTCACCTTCCTGCGCAATGCAGAGGTAGCATCCAAGGGGGTACTTCCTTTCTGCCAGGATACGGGTACGGCAATCATCCACGGCGAAAAGGGACAACAAGTATGGACCGGCTACTGTGATGAAGAAGCTCTCTCACTGGGTGTTTACAAGACTTATACCGAAGAGAACCTGCGCTATTCGCAGAATGCTCCTCTCACCATGTACGATGAGGTGAATACGAAGTGCAACCTTCCCGCACAGATTGACATCGAAGCTACGGAAGGTATGGAGTACGAGTTCCTCTGCGTAACCAAGGGTGGTGGCTCTGCCAACAAGACTTATCTCTACCAGGAGACAAAGGCTATCCTCAACCCCGAAACATTGGTTCCCTTCCTTATCTCAAAAATCAAGACTTTGGGTACGGCAGCTTGTCCTCCCTATCACATCGCATTCGTTATCGGCGGTACCTCTGCCGAAAAGAACTTGCTGACAGTGAAACTGGCTTCCACCCACTTCTACGATAACCTACCCACTACCGGCAATGAGTTCGGCCGCGCTTTCCGCGATGTGGAACTGGAGAAGCTGGTACTGGAAGAAGCTCATAAGATTGGCCTCGGTGCCCAGTTCGGCGGCAAGTATCTGGCTCACGACATCCGCATCATCCGCCTGCCGCGTCACGGTGCGTCCTGCCCCGTGGGTCTGGGTGTTTCCTGCTCTGCCGACCGTAACATCAAGTGTAAAATCAATAAAGAAGGTATCTGGATTGAAAAGCTCGACAGCAATCCGGGTGAACTGATTCCCGAAGAACTCCGTAAGGCCGGTGAAGGCGACGTGGTGAAGATTGACTTGAACCAGCCGATGGCCGATATTCTGAAGGAACTGACCAAGTATCCGGTTTCCACCCGTTTGTCTCTGAATGGAACCATTATCGTAGGCCGTGACATCGCACACGCCAAGCTGAAAGAACGTCTGGACCGTGGCGAAGACCTGCCGCAGTACATCAAAGACCATCCCATCTACTACGCCGGTCCTGCCAAGACCCCTCAAGGCATGGCTTGCGGCTCCATGGGCCCGACTACTGCCGGACGTATGGACCCGTATGTAGACCTCTTCCAAAGCCACGGCGGCAGCATGATTATGCTTGCCAAAGGTAACCGCAGCCAGCAAGTGACAGATGCCTGCCAAAAGTATGGCGGTTTCTACTTGGGCTCTATCGGTGGTCCTGCCGCTATCTTGGCACAGAACAACATCAAGAGCATTGAGTGCGTGGAATATCCCGAACTCGGTATGGAAGCTATCTGGAAGATTGAGGTGGAGAACTTCCCTGCATTCATCTTGGTGGACGATAAGGGCAACGACTTCTTCAAGCAACTGAAGCCCTGGAATTGCAGCAAGTAAAACAGAAGCCTTTTAGAAAGGCATAATATAAGGAAAGCCGTAACGGAGAAAATCTTGTTACGGCTTTTTTGTTTTGTAGAGGAAAACAAAGTGTTTCGCGGCATAGAACACTCTGTTTCATCAAGCAAAACAAACTGTTCCTTTATGTTGAAACAAATTGTTTCTTCCTATTGAAACAAACTGTTCTTTCATGTTGGAACAAAGTGTTCTTCCCTATTGGAACACTCTGTTCTGCCTTGATAAAACAGATTGTTCTCTATAGGAGAATAAAACTGAAACTCGTTTGTTGTCGTATTTTTGTTACATTCTCCTTTTCATTTCTCAGTTAACTTCTTTATCTTTAGCCCTCCAAACAACCAATTTAATAAAACATGGAACTGACTCTTACACGACAAACTCCGGCACAACACATCGTATGGCTGGATGTGGTACGCCTTGTTGCAATGTTTACAGTAGTTTGCTGCCATTGCACAGACCCTTTTAACTTCTATCCGGGCACATCGCCCGACATTGTTGACATCAAGTTCTGGGGAGCTGTCTACGGTGCGGCGCTCCGTCCTTGCGTACCGCTTTTTGTAATGATTACCGGTGCATTGCTGTTGCCGGTACGGGGTGACGCCTCGGCATTCTACAAGAAACGTATCCCCCGCGTATTCTTTCCTTTCCTCATCTGGTCTGTGATTTACAATCTGTTCCCCTGGATAACGGGACTGCTGGGAGTGGAGCCGAAAGTGATTCTGGATTTCTTCCCTTATTCGGGTGAGGAAGTGATGCGCCAGTCTCTGGCAGTGAGCCTGGGATATATTGCAGAAATGCCTTTTAATTTCTCTCTATTGGATGTACACATGTGGTATATCTATCTGCTGATAGGGCTTTATCTCTATCTTCCGATATTCTCGGCATGGGTGGAGAAGGCCTCGGAACGTGCCAAACTATGGTTTCTTGCAGCATGGGGAGTGACACTGCTGCTGCCTTATTATACCGAGTTTGCCGCTCCGTACCTTTGGGGGACTTGCTCGTGGAACTCGTTCGGTATGCTGTATTACTTTGCCGGTTTTAACGGCTACCTATTGTTGGGCCATTATCTGAGGAACCATAACTGGACGGGCCGGCAACTCTGTGGCATCGGCATTCCCATGTTTGCCATTGGCTATGCCGTAACATTCCTTGGTTTCCGTCGTATGACCTCCTTGCCGGATTTTACGGATGAGATGCTCGAACTCTTCTTCACCTACTGTTCGCTGAATGTAGTAATGATGACCATCCCCGTGTGTATGCTTTGCAAGCGGGCCAATTTCCGTTCGGAGCGCATCAAGAAAGCTTTGGCAAATTTGACGCTCTGTGGTTTTGGAGTCTATATGATACACTATTTCTTTACCGGACCGAGCGTAGTCCTGATGCGTGCTATCCATGTTCCTATCTATCTTCAGATACCTTGTGCCGCAGTCGTCGCTTTCTGTACTTCCTGGTTTCTGGTGGCAATGGCATACCGTTGTTTCGGGAAGCGGACCAAGTGGGTGCTGGGGTAGTTTGGATGAAAGATTGTTTATCTTTAAAGGAGGAGATTTAGGGCTTATTATCTCCTCCAGATTCTCCACATATAGTAAGCGCAGTGCGTGAATGCGAAAACAAACGAGATAATCAGCAGCACTTTGCTTTCTCCCCATCCCACAGTCTGTTGGTGCCACAGTCCGGTGATGACACAAAGAACGGCAAGGATAAGTCCAATCATGTTCAAGGTCACCTGCCCGTGGCGGGTGTCGCCTCCATGCTCCAGCTTACTGTGCTTCATGCCGTAGCCCACGTAGATGTCCAGACCGATGAGCATCCACAGCACCAGGCGTATCCATGTATCGGCAGGAAGGAACAACATCATGCAAAGGCAAGTAAGAATACCCAGTATGGGGATAAGTGGAACAAGTGGGGTTTTAAAGGAACGGGGCACGTCAGGCATGGTTCTGCGTACTACCAGTACAGCGGCACAGACCAGCGTGAAGGCCATCAGCGTGCCGATGCTTGTCATCTCTCCGGCCAGCCGTGCGGGTACAAAAGCTGCCAGCAGGCCCACAAGTACCATGAAGAGCAGGTTGCTGCGTGCCGGAGTACGGAACTTTTCGTTGATATGCGAGAAGAAAGGAGGCAGCAGCCCGTCATGGCTCATGCTTAGGAATACGCGGCTCTGTCCCAGCAGTGTCACCATGATGACGGAGCAATATCCGAACAGAATGGACAGCACGATGGCACGGTTCAGCCAGGGATAGTCCGGCTGGATGATACCTGCAGCATCAGCCTGCCCCATGTGCTCTATGGCTATGGCAACGGGAGCAATGCCTTGCTGTCCGCTGAAGGCGGTGTAGTGTGCCACTCCCGTCATGACGTGGGCAAAAACCATATAGAGCACGGTGCATACCAGCAAGGAGACCAGAATGCCGATAGGCATGTTCCGCTTCGGGTTCTTCGTCTCTTGGGCGGCTGTGCTCACAGCGTCGAACCCGAGGAAGGCGAAGAATACGATGGCCGCCCCTCGCAGGATGCCGGAGAAGCCATATTCGCCCAGCACGCCCGTATTGGCAGGGATGTAAGGTGTATAGTTGTCGGTATTGATGTATTTCCAGCCGAGTATGACAAAAATCAGTATGACGGAAACCTTCAGGAATACAATGAAGCCGTTGAAGATGGAGCTGCCTTCCGTACCCCGTATCAGGAAGAGGCTCATCAGCACGACGATAAGGAAGGCGGGGATATTTACGACTCCACCATCCCAGGGACAGGCGGTGAGGACTTGCGGTAGATGTATGTCCAGTCCCTCGAGAAAGACGACCAGATAGCGGCTCCAACTGATGCTTACCGTGGTTGCGGCTACGGTGTATTCCAATACCAGGTCCCACCCGATAATCCAGGCGATGAGTTCGCCCATCGTGGCATACGAGTAGGTGTATGCGCTGCCGGCTACGGGTATCATGGATGCAAATTCCGCATAACATAGTCCGGCGAAGCAGCATCCCAGTGCGGCAATGGCAAAGGACAGTGTGATGGCCGGTCCCGTATAGCCTGCCGCCACCGTTCCGGTGATGGAGAATAGACCCGCTCCGATGATGACTCCCACGCCCAGGGCAACAAGGCTCCACGGACCAAGTACACGTTTCAATGTTTTCTTTCCGGAGGCATTAGCCTCCGCTTGCAGTGCCTCGAATGGCTTTCTGATGAATAATCCCATTGTGCTTCAATTCTGATAAACCGGGCGCAAAGGTACGGATTATATTGCTTATTCCATATAGCGCGCTACTTTTCCACTGATTTGCAGTAGGGAGATTTCACATAATTTGGTATCATATTCCGCGGAGAGAATACGTTCTTCTGCATCCAGCAGACTCTTTTGGGCTTCGCGCATCTCGATTCCCGAGAGGTTGCCCAGCATATATCGTTCCATGGCAATCTCGTGGTTCTCCTTGGCAGCCACAAGGTTCTGGCGTTCCAGGTTCAGCATTTGCAGGTTGTTTTGGTAGGCCTGCCATAGGTTGCTGAGGTCGGCGCGCAGGGCTTGCTCCAGTTGCTCCCGTTCCAGGCGAGCGTTCTGCACGGCAATGCGGGCATTCTTGCGTTCGCGGCGCCGGTTGCCGTCGAACAGATTGAAGCCGACCGTGACGCCGAAGTTCAGACCGAGGTTGCTGCGGCGGCTGTTGGCAGAGATGTCATACTTGTTGAGGGTGTAGCCGTATCCGCCGTTCATCTTCACGTATGGGTAGTCGCGCGAGCAGACTTTCTTGTAGTCCAGACGGGCCAGGGTATTGTTCTGTTCGGCACGTAGCAGTGAGGCGTTGATGGTGAGGGTGGCGTTCCACAGCTCCTCGAAGTTCAGGGAGGCGGTCACGTTGATGAGGCTGTCTTGTATGATAAACGGCTGGTCTACATCTTTGTTTGCCATGAGTTCGTTCAGCTGGATACGTGAGGTGTGCAGCAGTTCCTGCTGTTTCATGTATTGGGCACTGTCGGCATTGAAGTCCACTTTGGCCTGCTGGTAGTCCAGGCGCGAGAAGTTACCGATGTGGTAACGCTCTTCCACAATGCGCAGGCGCTCTTTGGATAGCGATACGGCATAACGGAAGTTCTTCAAGCGGATTTTTTGCTGCACATAGTTATAGTATTCAGCGGCTATGTTGGCTATCAGGTCCTCGATGGCGATGCGCGTATTGGTCTCGCCTTGGCGTTCCAGCTCCTTGAGCCGTTGGTAGTTGGCGGTAATGTTGAAACCGTCGAAGATGGTCCAGTTCAGGTTGATGCCTGCATCGAGAGTTTGGTCAAACACTCCGTTGTCCTTGGTTGTCTCTCCGGTGGCTCGGGCTTTGGTTTCGATATTGTCTATGGTTCCCTTGTAGCCGGCGGAGAGGTCCAGTGTGGGCAGGTAGCCCGCATTGCCCAGTGTGGCGTTGTTCTTGCTGACCTGCTCTTCATTGCGGACAATGCGCAGGGAGTAGTTGTTCAGCAATCCCTGCTCCAGGCAGGACTTCAAGGTGTAGGTAGGCGCAGGCTGTGCGTAAAGGCCCAGCGCTGTGCAGGCAGTGGCTATGAAAATTAAAACAATGCGTTTCATTCGGTCTTCAGTTTACTTCGGTTCGTTGATACATAACTATATATGGCAGGCACGATGTACATCGTCAGTAGTGTGGAGATGAGCATGCCGCCTACGACGGCAGTACCCATGGCGATGCGTTGGTTGCAACCTTCGCCGGTGGCGTAGGCAAGCGGTATCAGTCCCAGGATGGTGGAGGCACTCGTCATCAGGATGGGGCGCAGACGTTGCAGGGAGGCGTCCTTGATGGCTCGCATCTTGTCTTCACCCGCTTCCTGCTTCTGATTGGCAAATTCCACAATCAGGATACCGTTCTTTGCCACCAGACCAATCAGCATGATAATACCAATCTGGCTGAATATATTCATTGTAATTCCCCCGAAATACATGAATACCAGTGCACCGGCAATGGCGAGAGGCACCGTCAGCATGATAACCAGCGGGTCCTTGAAACTTTCGAACTGGGCGGCAAGAATCAGGTAAATCAGCACAATGGCCAGGATGAAGGCGAACATCAGACTGGAGGAACTTTCCCGATACTCTTTGGAGTCTCCGGTCAGTGCGGTGCGGAAGGTCTCGTCCAGTGTCTCTTTGGCAATCTTGTCCATTTCATCCAGACCTTGTCCGATGGTCTTGCCGTCCGCCAGTCCCGCGGAGATGGTGGCGGAAACGAAACGGTTGTAACGGTACAACTTCGGAGGGGCGATACCGCCGGTCAGTTCAATCAGGTTGTCCAGCTGCACCATGGTTCCATTGTCGCTACGGATATAGATGCCTTTCAGGTCGGCAGGCTTGTTGCGTTGCTGGCGGTTGATTTCGCCCAATATCTCGTATTGCTTTCCGTTCATGTAGAAGTAGCCCATGCGCTGTCCGCTCAAGCCGTATTGCAGGGTTTGGGCAATGTTCTTGGTGCTTACGCCCATGATGCTCGCCTTGTCACGGTTGATGTTGATGCGCGCTTCGGGCTTGCTGAACTTCAGGTTTACGTCTGCCATCTGGAATACCGGATTTTCGTAGACCTTCGTCATGAACTTGGGGAGCACCTCCTGCAATTTCTCGATATTGGTTGCCTGCAATACATACTGCACGGGCATACCGCCGCGCCGTCCTCCGAATGAGGAGGACTGCTGTACGAAAGAGCGTGCCATTGTCTTTTTCTGCACTGCCTTCGACAACTTTTCAGCAACTTCCATTTGGGTATAGTCACGGTCTTTCATGTCTTTCAGTGTGATACGTACGTTACCGCTACCACTGGACACACGCGCTGTTACCGCTTCTGCATCCGGGATAATGGAGTCCACCAGATGATTGATGTCTTCGGTATAGTCGCGGATATATTCGTAAGTCACTCCTTCGGCACCCATTGTATTGATACTGATTTGCGAACGGTCCTCCAATGGCGCCATTTCAGCCGGGATAGTATTCCAAAGGACTCCGATAAGCAGAATGGTGACGATGGTGAAGGGCAAGGCAATCCAGCGCCGTTTCAGGAAGGCGGCCAGTGACTGGCTGTATACCCGGTTCATCCCTTCGAAGAAAGGTTCGGTCTTGCGATAGAACCAGCTCTGCTGTTCCCTTTTGATTAAAAGTTTGGTGGCAAGCATCGGCGTAAAAGTCAATGCGGCGAAGGAGGAGATAATCACCGAACCGGAGACCACGATACTGAATTCGCGGAACAGTCGTCCCGTCGTCCCGTCCATGAATACAATAGGGAAGAATACCGCCACCAGCGTAATGGTAGTGGAAATGACGGCAAAGAAAATCTCCTTGGCTCCTTCTATGCCGGCTTCTTTCGGTGGCATCCCTTTCTCGATGCGGACATAAATGTTCTCCGTCATCACGATGGCGTCGTCCACCACCAAGCCCACGGCAAGCACCACGGCAAGCATGGAGAGCACATTGATGGAGAAACCGGCCAGATACATGACGAAGAAAGCTCCAATCAGCGAAACGGGGATTACAATACATGGCACAAGCGTCACACGCCAGTCGCGCAAGAAGAGGAAAATGATGATGATAACCAGTACAAAGGCCTCATACACCGTCTGCTTCACCTCGTCGATAGAGGCACGGATAAACTTGGTATTGTCAAAACCGTAGTTGTAATGAACGTCTTCGGGAAGGTCTTTCTTCATCTTCTCCATGCGGTCATATACGGCGTTGGCTATTTCAATGTGGTTGGCACCCGGCTGCGGAATTACTACGACACCTACCATGGGCACACCGTTCATCTTCATATAACTTTTGATGTCGGCTGGTCCCAGTTCGGCACGTCCAATGTCGCTGAAGCGGACAATGCGGTTACCGTCTTCCTTCAGGATAAGATTGTTGAACTCTTCGGCTGTATGCATCAGCCCCAACGTGCGGATGGTGAGCTCGGTAGTGTTTCCTTCGATACTTCCGGAAGGGAGCTCTACGTTTTCGTTGTCCACCGCATTCTTTACATCCAGGGGAGTGATTCCATAGCCGGACATCTTGATGGGGTCCAGCCAAAGCCGCATGGAATAGCGCTTTTCTCCCCAGATACTTACACTACTTACATCTGAAATAGTCTGAAGCTGCTCCTTGACAGTTAGGTCGGCTATTTCACTGAGCTCCAGTAGGGAACGTTTGTCACTTTGGAGGGCAACCATCAGGATAGGGGTGGCGTCCGCATCGGCTTTTGATACGGTAGGCGGATCACAGTCACGAGGCAGATAGCGCTGTGCACGCGACACTTTATCACGTACGTCGTTGGCGGCGGTTTCCAAGTCAACGGAAAGCTCAAACTCTACTGTAATGCGTGATGAACCTTGCTGGCTGACACTGGAGAGGGAGCGTATGCCGGGAATACCGTTGATGTTCTGCTCCAGAGGCTCCGTTATCTGGTTCTCGATGACATCGGCGTTGGCACCCGGATAGGAGCAGGATACTGATATGATGGGATTATCTACAGACGGGTATTCGCGTACACCCAGATAATTGTAGCCGATGAAGCCAAACAGCAGGATTATCAGGGTAAGTACTGTCGAGAGTACCGGTCGCCGTATACTTAATTCGGATATATTCATTCTTTACAATTGATAATTAATGGTTGATAATTGACAGTTGTCAATTGATATTGTCCAGTGTTACCGGCAGTCCGGTACGGAGTTGCAGGGTTCCCGAGGTGATGATGGTATCTCCTGCCTGCAAGCCTTGCAATACTTGTACTTCCGCTTCCGTACGGATTCCCGTAGTAATCTCTACCGGCTGGGCTTTTCCCGACTTATAGAGGAATATTTTGTCTTTTCCCATTTCCGGTACAATGGCTTCGGACGGTACGGCGAGGGCGTTCTGAATTTCGTCCTTGTTCAGCTTGATGCTGGCATAGCGGCCCGGAAGCACGGCTCCGTTGGCATTGGGATAAAGTGCACGGATTGTCAAGGTATGGGTAGTAGGGTCTATCTTTGATTCGCGTGCATAAACCGTGGCGTGGAAGGTGTTTAGTTTTCCTTCGAGAGTGAAGTCCAGTCCGGCGCCGGTCTTTACGTCATTGGCATACCGCTCGGGTACGGCAAATTCCACCTTCAACGGTGAAATCTTGGTGAGCTTGGCTACAATGGTTGTAGGGGAAGCGTAAGTACCCACACTGACTTGGCGCAGACCGATGACACCGTCGAAAGGGGCACGCAGCTCGGTTTGTGCGATGTTCGATTCTATCAAGTCAATGTCGGCATTCAGGGTGGCCAGCTCGGTCTTTACTTGTTCGTAGGCTTCTTTACTGACCGCATCCCTTTCCAACAGGGCGTTCTGGCGAAACACGCGGTCTTCTGCCAACTTTAATTGGGAGACGAGGCGTTGCAATTGTGCTTGCAGCGGCCGGTCATTAACTTTGGCAAGTAATTGTCCTTTCTTGACGAAACTGCCTTCTTCAAAATTTATCTCTATGATTTTGCCGGATGTCTCGAAAGAAAGGTCCACTTCCTCATCAGGCAGCAGGCTGCCGCTGATTTGTATTTCATCCTTCAGCAATTGCGGTTTGATTATTTTTGCGTTTACGTTTAGAATTTTCTTACCGCTACGTTGACCGGTCATCACCTTGTCTGCAGCGGCTAATTCTTCATTCTCTTTAGGTAATTGGGAGTAGATTCCTCCTCCAATCAGTCCGGCACCAATCACGATAATGATGCCCCATTTAACTCTCTTATTCATGTTGTAGTATTAGTAGTAATAAAATCAGCCTTAGATTAGACAGCAGGAAAAAGGAAAGGTTTAAAATATAAAGAGTTAAAAAGTGTAAGAATATGAGATGGAAAGATGATAAAATGACAAATCAGTAAGCAGCCCGGTATTTCCCCTCCTCCTTGTCTTCCAGCATGTTCAGATAAGAAGCGTATCGTGACTCACTGATATAGTGCTTCTCAACCGCCTCGCGTACAGCGCATCCGGGTTCGTGGCGGTGGGTACAGTTGCCGTAACGGCAGTCGGCAGATACTTTGAATATTTCCGGGAAATAGTGGCCTATTTCTTCTTCTTCCATATCGAATGTTCCAAAACCTTTGATGCCCGGGGTGTCAATGATATATCCGTCACCGGGAACCGGGAACATTTCTGAGAAGGTAGTGGTGTGCATACCTTTATTATGATAGGTGGATATCTCTCCGGTTTTAATCTCTATATCGGGCAGTATTGCCTTGATGAGTGTCGATTTCCCTACTCCGGAATGTCCGGAAAAGAGGGTTATACGTCCTTTGAGCTCTTCCTCGATAATATCGATGCCTTCCCCTTTTTTGGCAGAAACCTTGAAACATGGATAACCGATGGTGGTATAAAGGTTGATGAGACTGTTCAGATAGTGCAGTTCCTCTTCGTTGTAGGCATCCACTTTGTTGAATATAATCTTGACGGGAACACGGTATGCCTCGGCAGAGGCGAGAAAACGGTCTATAAATGTGGTGGAGGTTTCGGGATAGTTCACCGTCACTATGAGCATGCACTGGTCGAGGTTGGCGGCAAGAATATGTGATTGCTTGGAAAGGTTGGAGGCACGGCGGATGATGTAATTCTTCCGGTCCTCTATCTCACTGATAAAGGCCGTACCTTCCTGGTTCAGTATGATGTTCACGTAATCGCCTACAGCCACGGGATTGGTGCTTCGTATGCCTTTCAACCGGAAGTTCCCTTTGATTTTACATTCAATCTCTCTTCCGTCGTCAGTCCGTACCAAGTACCAGCTTCCGGTGTTTTTTATAACGAGTCCCCTCAAAATATTTGATAATTGATAATTGATAATTGATAATTGATTGCTGGATAATTAACTACAGGTATTATTACACATGGTAATTATCAACTGTCAATCATCAATTATCAATTCATTAAACGGTCATGATTTCTTTATCCTTTGCAGCCAGCATGTCATCAATCCGCTTGATGAACTTGTCGTGAATCTTCTGCAGCTTTTCTTCACCGCCTTTCTGGGCGTCTTCTGCCAGTCCGTCCTTTACGGATTTCTTCAAGGCGTCGATGGCATCACGGCGTGCATTACGTACACTTACTTTGGCTGTTTCTCCTTCTCCCTTGCATTGTTTGGCAAGCTGCTTCCGGCGTTCTTCCGTCAGCGGTGGGATGCCGATACGGATAATTTCACCGTTGTTTTCGGGCATGATGCCGAGACTGGAGTCAATGATGGCCTTTTCAATGACGCGGAACATGCTCTTATCCCATGGCTTGATGGCAATGCTGCGTGCGTCCGGAGTGGTTACGGCTGCCACATTGTTGATAGGAACCATACTTCCGTAAGAATCCACACGGATACCATCCAGCAAACGGATATCAGCTTTTCCGGCGCGGATATGAGCCAATGCCTCGTCCAGATACATGATGGCCATGTCCATACTTTCTTGCGCTTCGTCTAAGATGTCTTTTACGTCTCTCATATTATTTTCGTTTTTGGAATAGCTTTAATTTGAAACTTTGCAAATATAATTATTAAATCGGGAATTGAGAATTAAGAATTAAATAACATTCATTTTTTTATTCTCAATTCTTCGTTTTCCGTTTTTAATTCAATTATGTACCAGTGTACCGATTTCTTCTCCTTGCATCACTCTTTTCAGATTCCCCACTGTATCCATGTCAAAAACGATGATGGGTAGGTTGTTCTCCTTGCACATGCAGGTGGCGGTGAGGTCCATCACTTTCAGACCGCGCTTCAGTACTTCGTCGTAAGTGATGTCGTGGAATTTCGTGGCTGTCGGGTCCTTCTCCGGATCGGCGGTATAGATGCCATCCACACGGGGACCTTTCAACATGACATCTGCCTCAATCTCGATGCCGCGCAGACTGGAACCGGGATCGGTAGTGAAGAACGGATTGCCTGTAACGGCGGGCATGATGACTACTTCGCCTGCTTCCATACATTCGATGGCACGCCATTTATTGTAGAATTCACCGATGGGTTCCATACGTACGGCAGTCAGCACGCGGACCTTCACGCCGGTAGCTGCCAGAGCTGAACTGAGGGCAAGGCTGTTGATGACGGTTGCTAGCATTCCCATCTGGTCGCCTTTCACGCGGTCGAATCCTTTGTGGGTACCGTTCAATCCGCGAAAAATGTTTCCACCGCCTATCACGATGCCTATTTGTACTCCCAATTCGTGGATTTCTTTGATTTGAGCTGCGTACTCGGCAAGGCGTTTTTCGTCAATGCCGTATTGCTTTTCACCCATCAGGCTCTCGCCGCTGAGCTTCAATAAGATTCTTTTATAGGTTGTCATAATATATAGTTTGTTATATTTCTTTGCAGCAAAGATAAAGAATAAAACTGAAAAGTGCTGCAGAATGAGGGAGGATAGTTGCCTAACGTATTGTCTTTAGGAACTCGTCCATGCTGTGATATAACGGAATACCATAATGGTTACAAGTAATTCGCACATTGTCGTAGCGGTAGAAGCCGGGCTCGCAGATGACGTGCAGTTTGCCGGAACGCATGTGCAGCCCCATCTCCAGCAGAGTGATGGGAGACTTACTGCTTGCCAGGATATTCATGATTATCAGGTCGGCTTTTTCCAGATGTTCCAGTTCCCAGTTCACTTGATGTTCAAAGTCGGACATTTCACCGCTCAACCCCTTGTCCCTTCGGGGGTTGTATAGGAGATATTTGCCTTCGGGACGTGCTCGGAACCAGTCGCAGGTTGCCTTTTGCCAGTCTATGCTCTTGCCCATGTCAATGGTTCCAGCCAGGAAAATTTTGGTATATTCAGCTTCGTTCACTTCGGCTTTGTCTTCATCCGGACGGAGTACGATCACCTCGGACTGAGCTTGTAGGCCGATAGGGAATAACAGAACTAAAAGCAGGTAGAGATTTTTTTTCATGGTTGATGATGGTTTATAGAATTAGTTGTTTTTCTTGCTCTTTATCGGGAGTCTTGGAAACAGTTTCCTGAAACGAACCAGTTGGCCTGTAATGTTTCCCCCTGCGATGACGAGCGTTACGGCTACAATAATCATCACCAGTCCGATGCTTTCTCTGACAGTCAAGCTTTCTCCAAAGACAGCTATTCCGAAGAAGATGGCTGTCACGGGTTCCAATGCACCGAGAATAGCGGTCGGGGTGGAGCCGATGTATTGGATGGCTCCAGTAGTGCAGAGGAAGGATATGGCGGTGGGAAAGACAGCCAGTGCAAGCAAATTGCCCCACAGATACCACTGGTCCGGTGTGTTCAGTACTCCGGAATAGAGTAGGCGTGCTACGAAGAGCGATAAGCCGAAGAGAAGGACATAGAAGGTGACTTTGAGTGTAGCTACATTTTTCAATGACGTCTGGTTGATGCCCACAATGTATATGGCATAGGAAAGGGAGGAAGCGAAAACCAGCAATGTCCCTATCAGGCTCAGCGTACTGCCGTCCTCACTTTTATAGAGCAGCCCGATGCCTCCCAGTGCAAGTAGCATGCAGACGATGGTTTGCAGTGCCAGCTTCTCTTTGAAGACCATAGCCATAATAAGAGCCACCATGATGGGGTAGACGAACAGCAGTGTCGACGCTATGCCGGCGGCCATATAATTATAACTCAGAAAAAGCGTCAGTGAGGAGAGGGCTACGAGTAATCCCATGATGATGAGCGGAAATGTTTCTTTCCGTTGTATCTTGAATGTCCGCCCTCTCGCTTTTATCATAATGCCCAGCAATGGGATGGCAAAAAGGTATCTGAAAAAGAGTACGGAGTCCGGATCCATGCCGGCTTTGTACAACGGGAGGGCAAACAATGGATTCATACCGTAGGAGGCTGCGGCGATAGAACCCAAAATATATCCTTTAGCTTTTGCATTCATATCTTTATATGTAGATTAGCGTGCAAAGGTAGATATTTACTTTGATTTCCTCTTTCTTTTCTGTATGAAAACCGTATGAATTTTACCCTTATACCTTCAGTGTGTAGTCACCGGCTTCTTCTGTCACTGCCTTCTGCAATTCTTCGAGTGTCTTTTCTCCGTCTGAAAACTCTACGATGGCCACCGGAGGGTTCAGAGTTACGGTGGCATGTACGCCCTCCATACTATTTAATGCTTTCTCTACGTGCATGCGGCAATGGTTGCACATCATACCTTCTACCTTGAATTCTTTTTTCATGATTGTTTCTGTTGATGGTTCAACTTTTTTGTTTTCTTCTCCTTCATGTATCTTTTTCCGTTTTAGCAGCAAGCTGTTGCTCACCACACTGACACTGCTGAATGCCATGGCTGCGCCGGCTATCATCGGATTCAACAGGAAGCCGTTGATGGGATAGAGTATTCCGGCTGCAATGGGCACACCTACTATATTGTATATAAACGCCCAGAACAGATTCTGCCGGATGGTCCGGACTGTCAGACGGGACAGCCGGAGGGCTTCCGGAATTTTTGTCAAATCGGAGGAGATGATGGTCATTTTGGCTACGTCCATGGCGATGTCACTACCTCCGCCCATAGCGATACTCAAGTCGGCTTGGGCAAGGGCGGCGCTGTCGTTGATGCCATCGCCCACCATCGCCACTTTCCGTCCTTCTGCTTGTAACCGGCTGATAAAGGCTGCCTTGTCCTGCGGCAGTACGCTCGCTTGATAATGCGCAATACCTGCTTTGCGGGCAATTTCGCGGGCGGTGGTTTCATTGTCTCCGGTCAGCATGTGGACTTCGATACCGGTGGCACGCAGCTCGTCGACGGCACGAATGGAAGTTTCCTTTATCCGGTCCGTGATTCCGGCTATTGCCAGTGCGTTTTCTTCGTCGGCAAACCAGATGACGGTTTGTGCTTTCGCTGTCAGTCGGGTGGCTTCTTCCCGAAGAGACCGGCTGATGGCAATCCGGTTCTCTTCCAGTAGTTTCAGGTTTCCGGCAAAGTAAATCCGGCCTTGTGTCCGCCCTTTTACACCTTTTCCGGTGATGGTTTCGAAATCTTGGATGTCGTCTATGGAAGCCGATTCCTTGAGGTGATTCACTACGGCGTCTGCCAATGGATGTTCCGATAACTTTTCCAGACTGTAGAAAATGTCCGGCAAGACATCTTTTGAGGAAATGCTTGGATTGGGAGTAGTTGTCGGCGTATTCCATACCAGCTTACTGACTACCGGTTTTCCTTCGGTTACGGTTCCGGTTTTGTCGAGTACTACGGTATTTACCTTTTTGGCAATCTCCAGACTCTCGGCATCTTTTATCAGGATACCCCTTTCGGCTCCCTTGCCGATGCCTACCATGATGGCTGTAGGAGTGGCTAGCCCCAGCGCACACGGGCAGGCGATGATAATCACTGTGACAAATGCCAATAATCCGTGGGTGAATCCGTCGGTTCCGTCCAGCATCATCCATACGATGAAGGCGAGCACTGCAATGCCGATAATGGTAGGCACGAATATCCCTGCTATCTTGTCGACCAGTTGCTGTACCGGTGCTTTGCTCCCTTGTGCGTCTTGCACCATGTGTATAATCTTTGCCAGCAGTGTATCTGTGCCGACTTTCTCTGCCCGGAAGCGGAAACTCCCCTTCTGGTTGATGGTACCTGCGAAGACTTTGGCATCTTTTTGCTTGGACACTGCTACCGGTTCGCCGCTCAGCATACTTTCGTCTACGTACGAAGAACCTTCCGTCACGATGCCGTCCACTGCAATCCGTTCGCCGGGCTTCACCAGTATGATGTCGCCGGGGCGAATCTGCTCAATAGGGACAATGCGTTCCTCATTCCCAACGACGGTCACGGTCTTGGGTTGGAGTCCCATCAGCTTCTTGATGGCTGTTGAAGTGTTTCCTTTCGCCTTTTCTTCCAGCAGGCGCCCCAGCAGGATAAAAGCTATGATGACACTTGCCGCTTCAAAATACACATGCGGGTGGATGCCCCTGGACAGCCAGAAGTCCGGAAATAACATGTTGAACAGACTGAACAGATAGGCTGTTCCGGTGCTGATGGCTACCAGTGTATCCATATTGGCGCTGCCATGTCTCAACTGTTTCCAGGCACTGCTGAAGAATCCCCGTCCCAGCCAAAATACAATAGGAGTGGATAGTGTCCACATGATAGGATTGGCATAGGGCATATCCATGAAAAACATACCTATTATGATAACAGGTAAGGATAGAATAACGGCCCAGACAGTGCGGAGTTTCAGTGTAGTGAATTTTTTGTTGTGGGCCTCTTCCGCTTCTTCGAGCGTATTGCCGTCCCGATTTATCAGCAAGTCATATCCAGCGGCCTGCACGGCTTGCTGCAATGCCTCGGAAGAACAGTTCTTGGGATCATATTCTACGGTTGCCGTTGCCGAAGCGTAGTTTACGGCTGCTATCTTGACACCGGACTGCCGGTTCAGCGTCTTTTCTATCCGTGCGGCACATGATGCACAGCTCATTCCCAATACGGGAAATGTCTCTTGAACAATATTCTTGTCTGTCATAACAATTATGTATTTAAGTTTCGTAAGTTCTTGAACTTGCGAAACTTGAGTTATGTATAAGTCATAGCGATACAAAGATAATGCTTTTTCCCCTTGAAATGTTCATCGCTTAAAATCGCAATAAATAGGCTACTTCTCACTGGGGAATGCTTTTTTAATGACTCCCCGACTCAATCCCGTCTGCACCGCTCCCCGCATCAGGAGGTAGGTGAGGAAGGCAAGCCATAAAGCATGGTTTGCCAGGACGGGATGTAGGCCATAATACAAGACAAAGAAGCTGACGGCTGCTGCAGTCATGGACAGCAGCATGCCGCGCGTGGCTGTGGCACCTATAAAAATGCCGTCCCAAATGAAGGCGGCTATACCAACGGCAGGAACGGCAAGCGCCCAGTAGAAATAGGTGTCGGCAACCGCTATCACTTCTTTGTCATCCGTCAATAGCCCGAGGAAGGCATTACCTCCCAGTGCATAGGTCAACGTAAAGAGAACTGCCATTACCGCTCCCCATCCAAAGAGATGTCGGACGGTGTCTGTAAAGGCTTCCCGGTTGTGTGCGCCTATGTATCTGCCGCTCAGGGCCTCGCCTGCGTAGGCAAAACCATCCATTACATACGAGAACAAAGTGAAGAGCTGCATCAGCAGCGTGTTGACAGCCAAAATGATTTCGCCCTGCGAGGCTCCTGCTGAAGTAAAGAACAGAGTAACCACCACCAGGCAAAGGGTGCGCAGAAAAATGTCCCTGTTCACTTGGAAGAATTTTAGCATTGTCTCCTTCTCCCAGATACCTTTTCTTTCTTCCCCTTTAATTTCCAATTTATAATTTTTAATTTCCCAGTATCTCTGCAACTTTCCATAATTGCGTATCCAGAGCATCAGCCCTATCAGGAAACCGGCGTACTGGGCTATCAGCGTCCCCAGGGCAACTCCTTCGACTTTCATTTCGCATAGATAGACCAGGCAGAGGCTGGCAATGATATTGACTATATTCTGTGTGATGGCTATATACATGGGAATGCGTGAATTCTGCATGCCGATGAACCATCCCGTGAGCCCGTATAGTCCCAGCATGGCGGGTGCACCCCAGATGCAGATGTGGAAATAAAGCGTTGCCATCTCTTTGACCTCGTCTGTAGGATGAATCAGCAGGAATGCGCCTTGTCTGATGGGGACTTGCAATGCTATGAGGCAGGACGCGACAGCCAGCCCTATGCCGACGGAGCGCACTAATAGGCGTACAACTTCCGGCAAATCCCGTTTTCCGTATGCTTGTGAAGTCATTCCGCTGGTCCCCATGCGCAGGAAACCGAAAATCCAGTAGATGATGTTGAACAGCATCCCGCCTACGGCAATGGCTCCGATATAGGCCGGTGAGCCTAAGTGTCCGACAATGGCTACATCAATCAGTCCGAGCAAAGGAACGGTGATGTTTGATACGATGGAAGGCAGTGCTATTTGCAAGATTTGCTTGTCTCTGAGCTTCATTGGTAACGCTTATTTCATAAGATTGGCAAAGTTACGCAGAAAAGGGGAAAATAGTGGGAAAGATTAACTATATTTTGTTGATGTTTGCAGTGAAAGTGTGTAAATTTGTAGGTGAATTTCTATGGAGATGATTCAGGCTGTTAAACTATTATATACTTTAAAAATGAAATCCTTAACTTTATTTTTCTCTTTGTTTCTGATGTTGCCTCTGTCAGTTTTCGCTCAGTCGGCGGGTGAATTGTTACAGAAAGTTTCCGAAGCGTTGTCCGAAGGCAAGGACGATTATGCCGTAAGTCTGTTTCGTCAGTCGGCAGATGCCGGTGTGGACCAGGCGGAAATGTTCTATTGGGCCAATGTTGACAAGAACACTGTGGTAGCTTCCCGTTTGGCCAATGAGCTGGCTGCCCATTACAAGGAAATGCGGAATTACGACAAGGCCTATCTCTTCTATAAGGAGTTCTTGCAACGCCATCCCGAAGATGTGCCTGCCCTTGTTTCTTGTGCCGAGATGGAAATGATGCGGGGAAAAGAGAAGGATGCTCTGAAAACCTACGAGAAGGTGCTGATGCTCGACGGTGATAACCTGCAGGCAAATATCTTCTTGGGGAATTATTTCTATCTTCAGGCAGAAAAGGAAAGGAAGAAGCTCGATGATGACTTTAAGAAGATAACTTCCCCTACGCGGATGCAATATGCCCGTTATCGTAACGGTTTGTCGGACGTGCTTACCAATAGCTATAGCAAGGCAAAGACCTATCTGCAACGGGTGCTCCAGGTATTTCCTTCCATGGAGGCAGGCAATACGCTGGAAAGAATAAAGAAGATGGAGGCGGAGATGCGTTAATAGTAGCTCAATCTCCTTTTTGAGATACGGATTGCGCAAGTAATAGATTTCTAACGCTTATTCATCGCGGGTGCGAAGCGAGGTGTTGTGCGGGAAGACTTGTTTGGCGAGGCATAGCTGTTCACTCCCATATTCTTCCGAGCAGCGTCTTCTCCGACAAGATGATGGATGCCTTTCCTTTCATGCCTTTCTGCATGAAAGGGACTTCTTTCAGTGACAGTATAAAACAGAAATAGTTGTGCCCGTTGCGGCTGATTATCCGTGTAGAAACGGTTGTGACAGTTCCTTGCAGATAGCCGTATTCCTTGCTTGTATATCCTTCCAGTTCAATTTCTGCTTTCATGCCGGTACTTACTTGTGTGATGCAGGCATACGGCAGTTCTCCGGTAGCTGACACTTCTCCTTGCTGAATGTCCGTCAGGGTGATGTTGCATTCCGTTGTTTCGGGATAGGGGACAAATGCGGCTACAGCCAGCAGCAAAGCTATAATTATTCCGATGATGCCGATTCCGCTACGTACCAGCAGCGGAGGAATCTGCCCGATGATTTTCCGTACCTGTTTGCTTCTGAGTTCTATATCCTTGCTTTCCATATGCTAACTGCCCAATTCCAATTGATTCTTCACAAGATTATAATAAGCTCCCCGGCTGGCTATCAGTTCCTGATGCTTTCCGGCTTCTATGATTTTCCCTTTGTCTATCACTACTATCCGGTCGGCGTTCTTTACAGTGCTTAGGCGATGGGCCACCACGATCACCGTTTTCCCTTTGTAGAACTCCGTCAGGTTCTCTACAATTATCCGCTCGTTGTTGGCATCCAGCGCATTGGTGGCTTCGTCCAGAAAGATGTACTGCGGATTCTTGTAGACGGCTCGGGCAATCAGTATCCGTTGTTTCTGCCCTTGACTCAGACCCACACCGTCTTGCCCTATCAGAGTGTTGTATTTCAGGGGGAGGCGCATGATGTAGTCGTTTATATTGGCAATCCGGGCAGCCTCTGCCAGCCGTTCCTTGTCTATTTTAGGTTGAACTGGTTGAGATCTGTGTCGCCGATGGAGATTTCTCCGCCCAATGCCTTGTAGTAGCCCAACAGCAATTTGATGATGGTCGTCTTTCCGCTTCCTGTTCTTTATTTCGTTGATGAAGATGCTGCCTGCTTCTTGTGTCTGTTGCAGTTTCAGGTTCTTCATGTTGGCTTCGAAAAGTTCGGCCTGCACGTCTTCCCACTCCCAGCGGCGGCGTTGCTCGCAGTCTTGCAGCTTTATCTCCTGCATGGCGGTGATGAACTGGTAGGTTTTGTTGTTGTTCTTAAGGTTAGGCACAAAGTCTCCTCCCATGTAAAAGGCGGCATTGCGCAAATAGTTTCAGGTTTCTGTATTGTAGTATTTTTCTGTTCCGGAGTAGTGCTGTTCTCCGTATTCAGTTCCTTTTTCACGGTTGTTTCCCGCCCAGGAAAAGATGGTGTAGAAAGAGAATTTATCGTTCCCGGTTTCAAAACTTCCACTATGAGAATTTGTCAACATTCCCGGATGGACGTCATTGTTCAGATTTAGCAGCTGGTAAGTCTAGCTCCTTTTTTTGAGTTTTATATTGAGCACCGTTGCATATCCGTCTTTGAGATATTTATGCGCCAACATAAAAAATGCAGGAAATGTTATTGCGCTTCCTACATTTTTCATATTTTTGCATTTGGAGAGAGGAGTTCTCTCCAAGACATTTTAGAATTTGAAGAAGCGTTATGCTTATCTTGTGGTTGGGAACCTAGGAAATTCGCAATTGTACACAAGGATAGCATAGTGGTTCTCACGCATATAGCGTGGGCTGCTATAACCATATCCGTGTACAAGGTTTTCCTAGGACCTCCAACCAGAACGTGGCATTGCAGTCTCACGCTTTTATGTTGAATGGTTCCCGGGAGAGACTGAGGGAGATTAATTATTTAAGAGGAGTTCTATAAATTAAAATATTGTAGTACAGTTGTTTATATGGTTCCAAGAGCGTAAATTTGCAGAAAATAAGAATTTTATAATGAACAAGTTATCCCGATACCGTAAGCTTCGTTATAATCAACTATTTGAGTCAGAGAATCGTGAATTGCGTTTGAATGAAATGGGCAATCCTCTTGAAGTGTTGTCTCAGTATGTTGATTTTGAGATCTTTCGTCCTACTCTTGAATCAGCCCTTTTTACCGGAGAGCGCAAAAGTAATGCCGGTCGTCCGCCGATAGACTGTGTGCTGATGTTCAAGGTCTTGTTTCTTCAGCGTTATTATGGTTTGAGTGACCATCAGATAGAGTATCAGATAGTTGACCGTACGAGTTTCCGCAAGTTTCTTGGTATTGAATGTGTTGACGATGTTCCTGACGAGAAGACGGTGTGGAAGTATCGCGAACTCCTGACAAATACAGGCGTTTATGACAAGCTTTTTTCGGAATTTCATAGTTTCATGGAAAGTAAGGGTCTGCAATTCAATGAGGGTCGCATCATTGATGCCAGTTTTGTTATTGCCCCTCGCCAACGTAACACCCGTGATGAAAATGAGCAGATAAAACAGGGAGCGGGTGATAAGTTGTGGAATGACAATCCCCACAAGAAGTGCCACAAGGATGTAGATGCCCGCTGGACAAAGAAGCGTGATGAGACTTTTTACGGCTACAAGCAGCATACTAAAGTTGAGAAACGCAATAAGATCATACTTTCTTATGATACCACGTCGGCAGAAGTGCATGATTCCAAAGGCTTTGAAGGACTGCTGGATGAAAAAGACGAAGGCAAGGACTTGTATTTGGACGCCGGTTATGTCGGACAAGAGGAGATTGTAAAACAGCATAAGATGAATCCGATAATTTGCGAAAAGGGCTACCGTAACCGTCCGCTTACCAAGGAGCAGAAATCAGACAATAGGAAAAAATCCAAGACACGTTGCCTTGTCGAGCATGTATTCGGGTTTGAGGAACAAACCATGCGTGGACTTGTGGTGCGTACAGTAGGGCTTATTCGTGCTAAAGCCAATGTAGCACTCACCAGTCTTGTGTATAACATCAGTCGTTACACGCAAATAATCAGGCTGAAACCTGAGTTGTTGGGGTGAATTATGCCTGCACATCCAATTTTTACAACAAACACAAGTTAATTATTGTAAAAATTGGGGGGGGTAGAAAATATTCGCTAAATTTGAAAGACTAAAGCTCACAAATTGGGCAGTTAAAGAGTTCTGCTGTCTGATACAAGAGGATAAATTGAATTGATAGAACTCACCTTAAATATTATGAATGCACGTCACCTATTCATTTTATGCGGTACGTTTTTGTTATTCATGGCCTGCAAAGACTCTCCCAAGCAAAAGTCTCTTTCTGCCTCAAAGAATCCAAACCACACGTATGTAATTGCAATAAAGTCGGACATTAGCGTCAAAAAGGAATCGGTGGAAGGCAAACAGGTAGGGGTTGTTGAACGTGGAGAAATGTGCGAACTGGTAGATTCGGTCAACGGATGGTATAAAGTTCGGTTACGTACAGGTGAAGAGGGCTATGTCAACAGCGAATTTTCCAAAGTGCTATCCCATGATTCTATTCCGAAGAAGGCTTTTGAAGCGTATTGTCCTTTGGCAGAGCAGAGAGTACAATACGGTGCCCTATCTTTCAGACTGGATGGAAACAACGTATTTATGGCGAGGGGTTATAATTCTGTGCCAGAGGATGGAAATCTTTGGAATTCGGTCTACCAAGGGGCAACGGTCTATTATGGAAAGATAGAAGGAAATCGGCTGGTCTTCACACGTCACTTGGAATCCTTTAGGGGACTGCTGGAAGACGTTACTCCGGAGGAGATGGAGGAAGTAAAGCCTTATACCGCATATTATTCGCCCGTTGAGGGAGGATTCATCTTTGAAGGGGCACTATTTAAGACTTCAGATGTTGATGGCATTTTGAATGCGGCTCCCGTTAATAAAGAAACTGAAACTCCTCATCCTTTGTCGGCACGTAAAGGTCTCGGCCTATATGGGAGCGTAGAAAGTCTGACCAATAGTGAAGGGGAAACCACTCGGTTTGACAAGGTTGGGAATATACTGGAAATCAGTAAAGGGGAAGAATATTCCCTGATTTATAAGTACAATGACAACCGTACAGAATACAGCCGAAGCGATTGGGGCTCTTACACCATCACATACAGCGACCATAAGCGGAGCGATATGAGTAAGAATGAATCCGATATGGAAGGTTCTGTAGAATATCTTTTTGACGAGCAGGACAGAATCATAGAACGTAAAAGTCAGGTAAGAATGATTTACCTCACAGAAACATTCACTTACACCGGTGTGAACCTTCTTCCTGATAGTAAAAGTGTACACGATTACGATGAAACCGGAGATTACCTTACCACAGATAGATATGAGTATCTGGAAGTGGACGAGCATGGGAATTGGTTAAAGCGAAAAGTTACCCGCACCAATCAGGTGAAAGAGTATAAGGAGAATGGTGAGTCATTCTCTACCAAAACAGAACCGGAACGTATCGAGACACAATCCCTTGAGTATTTCAACAACTAAAAATAACTATTTATGAGTACGAAAATGAAATTCAAGTGTACTTCATGCCAACACATATTTGAACATGATGCTTATCAAAAGGAATGTTTCTGTCCGAAGTGTGGTAACATCAGTGAACGTTGTGCAGAAGAGGAACAGTTTATTGTTTGTAGTGAATGTGGAACTGAAATCCCTAACGGTGTAACATCGTGCCCCACATGCGGGTGCCCCATATCTGCCACGAAAAATCGCCATTGCCATGAATGTGGTGCTGAGCTGGCTGATTCCGTATACGTTTGTCCGCAATGCGGATGTCCCGTTGTACCAGCTACGCCGATTGCCGCTTCATCTATCCCTCCGGTATCCATTACACAGACAGCATCTCCTATAGAGGTTGAAGAGCAGGAACTTTCCCTTCCCCCAAGGAGTAGGGCTTTATATTGGTTTATTGGTGGTATTGTATTGGTGCTGTTAGTAAGTTTCGGTATATTTTATTATACGACCGATTATTTTAAGGATAAGACCAACACATTGGAATCTGTCGTAGGTACTTCGCGGCAAGTAGTGATTGATGGTGTCAACCTACGTTTACGGTATGCACCATCGTCGGATGCAGAAACATACAAGTGGGCTGACGGAACCAACCGTCACCCGGAGAAAGGTGAACGGTTTCCTTATTTAGGAGAAGTAGGAGACTTTTATAAGGTTGATTATAAGGGACTTGTGCTGTATGTTTCCAAACAACATACTCACCTAGAATAGTTTTTTATTTATTAACGCTAATATATTTTGTATTATGGCACTCATTTTTTGTTCCCATTGTGGAAAGCAGGTTTCGGACAAAGCTACCACCTGCCCTCATTGTAATGCAGTCCTGCAAGCAGGACAACCTCAGGTTCAACCTCAAACAGCCCAGCAGCCGTTCCAGCAGAACACAAATGCTACGCAACAGTCGGTTTACGTAAATGTTCCAGGTAAGCAATCCAATGGTATCGGCACTACTGGGCTGGTATTCGCCATTCTTGGAATCTTTCTTGGGTGGATACCTATTCTTGGGTGGATTATCTGGTTCCTCGGTGCGCTTTTTAGTTTCATCGGCTTATTCAAAAGTCCGCGCGGCTGCGCCATTGCAGGTTTCATTATCTCATTTATATGGGTGATTGTCGCTGTGTTCGTCGTTGGGTCTATTGGAGCCTTTTCACTCTTTAGTTAATGGTTGTTATACATAGAAGGTTCTATCGTTTAAGAATTTTAGATACCAATTAAGTGATGCTGGCAAAAAGAACAAATTCACTTTTTGCCAGCATATTTTGTTACTTTTGTAATCAAAACAAAAGAAAGTAGAGCTAAAGAAATTTCATAATTTTCATTCTCACATTTCCGGTGTCCCTTTTTCTCCGGTCACTTTCTGATAAAGTCGTCTTCGGATGGAAGAAATGCTTTCCGGCTTGGGTGCATCAACCGTGCGATGTCTGTTTGGCGGAATTGGAGCTTGATAAGCATACATACGTGCAGTTCGTTTTCGTTGGGATTGTGCAGTGAATGCAGCTTTTCAAAGAAGTTGGGGCAGACAGGAGACATCAGTTCTTTCAGTATTTCCCATTCTTCAGGGGTGATGTATGCCTCGCCACGAGCGAAGTTTGCCCGTTCTTATAGTTTCTGCTATATATTGGAACCAAGCAGATACTCTTGGCCCTCCTGCTCTTGCTCGTTTTCTATCGCTTTTTGTTGCAAGATGTGGTTGAGCAACTCTAAGTTGTCGCTTTCAGCCGGTTGTTCTCTTTTTCACGCAGTTGATAGTTGTAGAGGGAAGTGCATCCGGTGGATGGTTTCCGTCTGTGTCGCTTGTTCGATGGTGAGTTCCAAAAGTTTGCGATAGGCAACTTGTTTGGCATAGATGGTTCCTCCCTTGTGACGTGATAGCGTGACAGATGAATTTCAAAATAAACTTTGTGATAGGGATGAATCTCCTTTACAGAATGTATTGCACTTCCTTGAACAGATATTCCCGTTCACTTCCTCCTTCATCCTCCAGCACGAACCGTCCGTCTTGCTCTACACGCAGCAACCGGGCAAGGAACTTGCCGTTGGCATCTTCATAAGGGTGCAATCCCCGGCGACGGAAAAGGGAGCGGGCATACCGTGTGGATATCTCGTCGGAGTAGACGGCGAAGTCCTCCATTTGGAGGCTGTTGTAGTAGATTTGTACACGTCTCAGGATATGGGCAAGGATTTCATAACGGTCGTGCTCCTTTCCGGTGATTTGTTTCAGTGAGACGGGGTTGGGAGCATCACTGTTGAAGACTTCCTGGTTGATGTTGATGCCGATTCCGGCAATGCTGCGCCTGATATGATGTCCGGAAAGGTCGTTCTCTATCAGTATACCGCAGATTTTCTTGTCTTTCCAATAAATGTCGTTCGGCCATTTGATGGTGATTTCATCAGACCATCTGCTCAGTTCTTCCTTAATGGCGAGGGAAACGATTTGTGAAAGGATGAACTGTCGGCGGGCTTCCAGAAAAGAAGGGTAGAGTACAAAGCTGAAAAGCAGGTTCTTGCCTTCTTCAGCTTCCCAGGTGTTGCCGCGCTGGCCTTTACCGGCGGTTTGGAACTCGGCAGTCACGGTTGTTAGTTCGGCAACGGATTCTTGCAACTGGTTGCAAAGCTGGCTGAGGTATTGGTTGGTCGATGCCGTTTCGTCCAATGCTACCAGCGGGAACGGGAATGTGTCAGGGCAGGGCTTCATATTCGGTACGCATTTTTTTGGTGAACTTCTTCAATACTTCTTCCATAGAGTGGTCTATCAGTTGCTTCAACAGTTTGTCGTCGACGTCACCGTCAAGGAACACCTGGTTCCAGTACTTTTTGTTGAAGTGATAGGCACCTTCGATGGCAGCATAGTGCTCCCGCAGTTCGAGTGCATATTCGGGGTCGCATTTCAGACAAATCTTGTTGGCGCTTTCCAGGTCGATAAGTGCAAACATTTTATCCATGACTTTCATCACGAGCGAGTATTCGTCGAACGGAAGGCATTCCGTGACGGCCTTTTTGCTGAGGCAATATTCGCGGGCGGTTTCTATGTCCATGATGGTATTTACGGTTTACAATTTATAATCTACGATTTACGATTGAAATAACTCTCACTTATCAATTGTCAATTATCAAAATATGGGTGGATAGAAGGCATCCTTCATGTGCTCTATCCTGAATGCTCCCGGTTCGCCTACAGCAGTTATGATGTCGAAGCGGACGGGTGCATCCAAACAGAAGTGCTTGATATAGGCATCGGCCGCTACGACAATACGTCGTATTTTCTGCCAGTTCACGGCATTCTGCGGCTCGATGTAGTCCGTATTGCTACGGGTTTTCACTTCCACAATAATCAGTTCCTTATCTTTGTCGGCTACAATATCCAGCTCAAGGTGATTCTTCCGCCAGTTACGGTCACGTATGGTGTAACCGTTCTGTTCCAAATATTTGGCAGCGGCGTCTTCACCGGCTTTTCCAAGAATATTGTGTATTGCCATTATTCCGGCAACTTAATCATGCCTTCATGTCCTCGTCGGTAGATGGCAGGGACCTTCAAGGCTTTGCCTCTCATCAGGGGTTCTGCACTGCGTGTTGTGGGTGCCGGAGCCTGACCGGTGATTTCCTGGATGGCACGGGCATATAGGAACTCTTTATCCGAACCATAGTCTCTGTATAGGTGAGTTCTATCAATTCAATTTATCCTCTTGTATCAGACAGCAGAACTCTTTAACTGCCCAATTTGTGAGCTTTAGTCTTTCAAATTTAGCGAATATTTTCTACCCCCCCCAATTTTTACAATAATTAACTTGTGTTTGTTGTAAAAATTGGATGTGCAGGCATAATTCACCCCAACAACTCAGGTTTCAGCCTGATTATTTGCGTGTAACGACTGATGTTATACACAAGACTGGTGAGTGCTACATTGGCTTTAGCACGAATAAGCCCTACTGTACGCACCACAAGTCCACGCATGGTTTGTTCCTCAAACCCGAATACATGCTCGACAAGGCAACGTGTCTTGGATTTTTTCCTATTGTCTGATTTCTGCTCCTTGGTAAGCGGACGGTTACGGTAGCCCTTTTCGCAAATTATCGGATTCATCTTATGCTGTTTTACAATCTCCTCTTGTCCGACATAACCGGCGTCCAAATACAAGTCCTTGCCTTCGTCTTTTTCATCCAGCAGTCCTTCAAAGCCTTTGGAATCATGCACTTCTGCCGACGTGGTATCATAAGAAAGTATGATCTTATTGCGTTTCTCAACTTTAGTATGCTGCTTGTAGCCGTAAAAAGTCTCATCACGCTTCTTTGTCCAGCGGGCATCTACATCCTTGTGGCACTTCTTGTGGGGATTGTCATTCCACAACTTATTACCCGCTCCCTGTTTTATCTGCTCATTTTCATCACGGGTGTTACGTTGGCGAGGGGCAATAACAAAACTGGCATCAATGATGCGACCCTCATTGAATTGCAGACCCTTACTTTCCATGAAACTATGAAATTCCGAAAAAAGCTTGTCATAAACGCCTGTATTTGTCAGGAGTTCGCGATACTTCCACACCGTCTTCTCGTCAGGAACATCGTCAACACATTCAATACCAAGAAACTTGCGGAAACTCGTACGGTCAACTATCTGATACTCTATCTGATGGTCACTCAAACCATAATAACGCTGAAGAAACAAGACCTTGAACATCAGCACACAGTCTATCGGCGGACGACCGGCATTACTTTTGCGCTCTCCGGTAAAAAGGGCTGATTCAAGAGTAGGACGAAAGATCTCAAAATCAACATACTGAGACAACACTTCAAGAGGATTGCCCATTTCATTCAAACGCAATTCACGATTCTCTGACTCAAATAGTTGATTATAACGAAGCTTACGGTATCGGGATAACTTGTTCATTATAAAATTCTTATTTTCTGCAAATTTACGCTCTTGGAACCATATAAACAACTGTACTACAATATTTTAATTTATAGAACTCCTCTATATGTAATATCCGTCTCCTCTGCCGTAAGGGTCGTTTTCATCTATTTCGATGTCAGGTGTGAACCCATTTTCATAATCTCCAACTCCTTTGGCATTATAGCTTTGGAAGGTGATGGGAACCACTTCGTAGACGTTATTTCTTATGGTATATTCTACTGGTTCCATACCTACATTTTTACCGGTAGTTCTTTTACCTATAAGTGTTACTTCTACATCTATTCCCTTTAGAGAATTGATGACAAGTTCACTGGCTGATGCTGTTCCGTTACCTACGATACAATAGACGTGCTGAAGGTTTAAGGCACCTGCTGATAGAGACGTAGCCAGATTCTCATAGTTGGAATATGCAAACAATTCTTCCTCACGTTTATCATTGCGTTTTTTCATTCTTTCTTTATTATATCTCAGGCTTGTGAACACTTTGCCTTCAGATTTTGCGCCGGCTATACAAGTTGCTATTAGGTTGGCTGATATAACGTGGCCACCTCCATTGTAACGTAAATCCAAAATTAGGTCCGTGATATTCTGACTTTTGAATTCTTTGAATACATCGAATAATTCTTGGTCAAATCCGGCCTCAAATCCAGAATAAACAAGATAGCCAATTCTGTGCCCTGGGGTTTCTTCTTCTGTTGTCACTTTACTGAAAAGAATAGGATTGCAGTACATGGCTTCGGAAGATATGTCTTTTTCTTGGGTTCCTCCCTCTGTCTTTTCCTCTGTAATTTTCAGGCTGAAAGCCGAAGCTGGTATCAGTAAATCTAGGTAATGTTGCCAATAATTACTCATGGTTAACTTCTCTCCGTTTATTTGCATGATTGAGGAACCTCGTTTAATACCTGCCCGTGCTGCCGGTGAATTGGGGTAAACACCTTGTACAAAGAAGTAGATAGTGTAATTATCTTCGCTTCCAATTGCTCGAACGTCTGCTCCGGTAATGCCGAAACTGTAAGTTTGTTCTTTTTTTACCCATTGAGTGGAACGGGTTGAACCGATGGGATTTTTTTTCTGTATGTATGAAAAGAGAGTATATTTTCCATCCGCAGTGGCCTTTTTATCCAAAGTATTAGTAGTCATACTTCCCAATGCATCATAGAAGAAGTCTTCATAGCCTTTGTTATGGTCAAGATTCAATGTTTTGTATTCATCGTTCCAGAGATACATTTCTCTCAGATATTCATCAACTTTTGCGTTAATCTCCATATCTTCAGTGGTTTGGGGAGCACTGGTCCCTTTTTGTGTAACTTCAAAACTTGCAGGAGAATAGCCGTCTATATTAATGGAGATTCTGGCTGTCCGGTCGGTGGTGGAACTTGTACTTACAGATAATTTCAAGGTACTTTGTCCTTTTGTGCCCGAGGTCGTATTCAGTTTGCACCAATCCGCTCCAGAGGTGACGGAAGCTACCCATTTAGCTGCAGCATTGAAGCTTACAGACAAGTCATTATCCTGGCTGATCTCCAGGGATTTTCCCTCTGTCCAACTTTGATTGGTTATGCCGGTATTAAGCTTATTATCGTCATCGTCACTACATGAGATAAAACTTATACTGAACAACGCGAGTAGAAAGAAGCTGAGATAATTTACATGTTTCATACCTTTTAAATTTAGAACTCTCCAAAAATACGTTTTTAATTATTAAATTAAAATGTTTTTAAGAAATTCTTTAAGTTTATCGGTCAAAAAAATATTTCAGTGCCATTTAAGCGTTTCTGATATAAAAATTACGTAGGTTCGTTTTGTTTTTACAGAAGTAAAAGTAATTTTGCAGGAAATATGAGAAAGAGAGATAAAACGTGTGCGAAAGCAACGCCCGAAGAACCGAAGCGCGAGCAGCGCATGGTATGCCTGATGAGCGAGGAAGAGCAGCGGATTGTGGATCGTTATCTGGAGAAATACAAGATAACGAACAAGTCGCGTTGGCTGCGGGAGACTATTCTCATGTTTATCCATAAGAATATGGAAGAGGATTATCCTACTTTGTTCGGTGAGCACGACATGAGGAGATGAGCATTAAAAATTAGAAATTAACAATTAAAAGGGGATGGCGTTGGACGATAGCTATTATATGAAGCAGGCACTTCAGGAAGCGCAGAAGGCAGGTGAACGGGGAGAAGTTCCTGTAGGTGCGGTTGTGGTTTGCAAGGACCGTATCATAGCTCGTGCCCATAATCTGACGGAGACCTTGACAGATGTCACCGCCCATGCCGAGATGCAAGCCATTACCGCTGCCGCTGCATCCCTTGGCGGCAAATATCTGAATGAATGTACTCTCTATGTCACAGTGGAACCCTGCGTGATGTGTGCCGGTGCCATTGCCTGGGCGCAGATGGGACGTCTGGTCTTTGGTGCTGAAGATGAGAAAAGAGGGTATCAGCGCTATGCCTCGCAGGCATTGCATCCCAAAACACAAGTGGTAAAAGGAATTCTGGCAGATGAATGTGCCGCCCTGATGAAAGAGTTCTTTGCCGCCAAGCGCAAATAATCTCTAATCCTTTATCCCTAATCCCTACTCTTTGATTTCTTCAAAATCCACATACTCTCCCTCGTCTTTGGAGAACAGTTTCTTGTGGCGGGGGCGTATTTCACCTTCTTCAGCTTGTACCTCTTCAGACGATTGTCTATTATCATTGTAGGAGTACCCTCCCGGCTGGTAGTTACCATTTCCTTTTTGGTAGGGACCGGAGTTGGAGGAAGTACGGCGTCCGCCCAATCCGAATATGTTCCGGATGACAGTACCGATAATGCTGAGGCCAATGAGCAGAATGGCAATTATGATGATGAATAAAAATCCTAAAATATGAAACATGGGCTAATGTCTTTTTATGTGTTCGTTTTCTGCGAACTTCAATACAACAACCGTGCCAAAGATTTGTTTATTTACTTTTCCTTGTAATAAGCGAAAGTAGTATATACCACACGATAATTGCAGCAAAGCTGCAGATTCCCAAGAAGATGAGGAACGGAATGCAGACAAGCAGGAAAATGAAGCTTGTTTTATTGTCTTTCCATGACAGATTCTTGAATTTGAGTGAGAACATTGGAATCTCCGATACAAGTAGCCATGAGAAAAGGCAGACCAGCAGCAACAGATAAACCGGATGGAAGCTGCCGCTCACCAGCCAGTCGTGAGCGCCCGTCACCAATGAAGCCCAGAACAAGGCGTTTGCCGGGACGGGAAGTCCTACGAAAGAGCTCGTCTGGCGGGTATCGTTGTTGAACTTGGCAAGCCGCAGTGCAGAGAATACGGACAAAAGAAATGCGAGATAGGGGAAAACACCGGCCAAGCTTTCCATTGCGCCCGAATAGTCCATTTCCTTGAACAAGGAAAATACAATCAGGGAAGGGGCCACTCCGAAACTGACATCATCTGCCAGAGAATCCAAATCCTTGCCGATAATGGAGTGTGCGTCCAGTGCACGTGCCATCATGCCGTCGAAGAAATCGAATACGGCACTGAAAATAATGAAAGCGAGTGCCCATTCATATCTGGCTTCGAATGCCATGACACAAGCAATACACCCGGAGAATAGGTTCAGGCAGGTCAGAGTATTTGGAATATGGCGGGTAATGCAGTTTGCCATTGTTGTTCTTTTATTATTTAAGTTTGGCTATCACTGTCTGATTGCCAGTAGTCAGTTGTCCTAGTTTAACGAATACTTCGGTGCCCAACGGCAGAAAGACATCCACGCGAGAGCCGAATTTGATGAAACCCATATGTTCGTCAATATAGCATTCCTCGCCTGGTTCGGCATAGGTCACGATGCGGCGCGCCATGGCTCCGGCTATCTGTCGTGCCATAATCTCCACGCCTTCCGGGGTTTCTATTACTACGGTGGAACGCTCGTTGTCGGTGCTGGCTTTGGGCAGCCAGGCTTTCATGAACTTTCCGTTTTGGTGCCACACCTTCTTTACCGTACCGTCTACCGGATACCAGTTGGCGTGTACATTAACCAGACTCATGAATATAGATACCATGATACGGCGGTCGTGGAAGTATTCGTTTTTCTCCACTTCTTCCACCACTACGATTTTACCGTCGGCAGGAGCTACCACGACTTTCTCCGTTTCTTGTTCGAACAAACGGATGGGGCAGCGGAAGAAGTTCACGAGTATGCCATATACTATGAGGCTGATGACCGCTACTACGTAAAAAGGAACTTTGCATTCCAATCCGAAGTAAAGGGCAGTGTTGACAGCCAGAATCAAGGCCAGGCTGCCTGCCAATGTATGTGTTCCTTCACGGTGTATGCGTATCTTTTTTAATCTTTTTAATCGACTCATGTATATCGTATTTGCTAATTTAGATAGAAATTATCTGCAAAAATAGGCTTATTTTGAAAATCTAACAAGGATTTGGAGAGAGAAATGTGTATGTTGATAACTTTTTGGGAAATATTTTTGTTAGCTGTGATAGAGGTTGTAATTTTAGGCTCTGAATAGAAAGGATATATATGCAAGATTTTGTTCATTTACATGTCCATACCCAATACTCTCTTCTGGATGGCCAGGCAAGTGTCAGCAGGTTGGTTGACAAGGCCATGAAGGATGGTATGAAAGGCATTGCCGTGACCGACCATGGAAATATGTTCGGTATCAAGGAGTTCACCAACTATGTCAACAAGAAGAACAGCGGGCCGAAGGGGGAGATAAAGGACCTCAAGAAAAGGATTGCCGGTATTGAAAGCGGTGAGATAGAGTGTGAAGACAAGGAAGCGGAGATTGCCGGTTGCCGTGCCAAGATGGCAGAAGCGGAAAGCAAGTTGTTCAAGCCGATTGTAGGCTGTGAAATGTATGTGGCTCGCCGAACCATGGATAAGAAGGAGGGGAAGCCGGACCAGAGTGGCTATCACCTGATTGTGCTGGCGAAGAATGAGAAGGGGTATCACAATCTGATAAAACTTGTATCGCATGCCTGGACAAGGGGATACTATATGCGTCCGCGTACAGACCGCAGTGAACTGGAAAAGTATCATGAGGGGCTGATTGTCTGCTCGGCTTGTATCGGTGGCGAGGTCCCTAAGAAGATTATCAATGACCAGCTGGAAGAGGCGGAAGAAGCTGTACGCTGGTATAAGAATTTGTTTGGCGATGATTACTACCTGGAGCTTCAGCGCCATAAAGCCACTGTTCCCCGTGCCAATCACGAAGCCTATCCGCTTCAGCAGAAGGCGAATGCCAAGTTGCTGGAGCTTGCCCGGAAATATGACATTAAGGTTATCTGCTCTAATGACGTCCACTTTGTGGATGAAGAGAATGCGGAAGCGCACGACCGCCTGATTTGTCTGAGCACGGGTAAAGACCTGGATGACCCTACCCGAATGCTCTATACCAAGCAGGAATGGATGAAGACAAAGGCTGAGATGAGCGCCTTGTTTGAGGATATTCCCGAAGCCTTGTCCAATACCTTGGAGATTTTGGACAAGGTGGAATATTATTCCATCGACCATGCTCCTATTATGCCTACGTTTGCTATTCCGGAAGATTTTGGAACGGAAGAGGGCTATCGGCAGAAATATACCGAAAAGGACTTATTTGATGAGTTTACCCAGGATGAAAACGGCAAGGTGGTGCTGGATGAGGATGCCGCCAATGCCAAGATAAAGCGTCTGGGGGGCTACGACAAGCTGTACCGTATCAAGCTGGAAGCCGACTATCTGGCAAAATTGGCATTCGACGGTGCCAAGAAACTGTACGGTGATCCCTTGTCCGACGAGGTGAAGGAACGTCTGGTCTTTGAGCTGTACATCATGAAGACGATGGGTTTCCCGGGATACTTCTTGATTGTGCAGGACTTTATCAATGCCGCCCGCACACAGCTGGGCGTTTCGGTAGGACCGGGACGTGGTTCGGCTGCCGGCTCGGCGGTGGCCTATTGCTTGGGCATCACGAAAATAGACCCGATTCAATACGACCTTCTGTTCGAGCGTTTCCTGAATCCCGACCGTATCTCTTTGCCTGATATCGATGTGGACTTCGATGATGACGGACGTGGAGAAGTGCTCCGCTGGGTGACGGAGAAATACGGGCAAGAGAAGGTGGCGCACATCATTACATACGGCACAATGGCGACCAAGATGGCCATCAAGGACGTGGCGCGCGTACAGAAACTGCCTTTGAGCGAATCGGACCGTCTGTGCAAGCTCGTGCCGGATAAGATTCCCGACAAGAAACTCAACCTGCCGAATGCTATCGCGTACGTACCCGAATTGCAGGCTGCGGAAGCTTCACCCGATCCCCTGGTGCGCGATACGATGAAATACGCCAAGATGCTGGAAGGTAATGTGCGCGGTACGGGTGTGCATGCCTGCGGTACTATTATTTGTCGTGACGACATCACGGATTGGGTACCCGTCAGCACGGCGGATGATAAGGAGACGGGCGAGAAGATGCTCGTTACCCAATACGAAGGTTCCGTCATCGAAGATACGGGACTTATCAAGATGGACTTCCTCGGACTGAAAACCTTGTCCATCATTAAGGAAGCCGTTGCCAATGTACGTCTGCACCGCGGCTTGGAACTCGACATCGACAAGATATCCATTTCTGACCCTGCTACCTATAAACTCTATTGCGACGGCCGCACCATCGGTACGTTCCAGTTTGAATCGGCCGGTATGCAGAAGTATCTGCGCGAGTTGCAACCTAGCACTTTCGAGGATTTGATTGCCATGAATGCCCTCTACCGTCCGGGTCCTATGGATTATATCCCCGACTTCATCGACCGTAAGTGGGGACGCAAGCCCATCGAGTATGACATCCCCATCATGGAGAAGTATCTGAAGGATACCTACGGCATTACGGTCTACCAGGAGCAGGTCATGCTTCTGTCGCGTTTGCTGGCAGACTTCACCCGTGGTGAGTCCGATGCCTTGCGTAAGGCGATGGGTAAGAAACTGCGTGACAAGCTGGACCACATGAAGCCGAAATTCATTTCGGGTGGACAAAAGAACGGCCACGACCCGAAGGTGCTCGAGAAAATCTGGGCCGACTGGGAAAAGTTTGCATCCTATGCCTTCAATAAGTCACATGCCACTTGCTATTCGTGGGTGGCCTATCAGACGGCTTTCCTCAAGGCCAATTATCCGGCCGAATACATGGCGGCGGTCATGAGCCGAAGTTTGGCGAATATTACCGATATAACCAAACTGATGGATGAATGCAAGGTAATGGGTATCAATACATTGGGACCGGATGTAAATGAAAGTAACCTGAAGTTCACCGTGAACAAGGAAGGCAATATCCGTTTTGGCCTTGGTGCGGTGAAAGGGGTAGGCGAGGGTGCTGTGCAGAGCATCGTGGAGGAACGCGAGAAGAATGGTCCTTTCAAAGGTATATTTGATTTTGTGCAGCGTGTCAATCTGACAGCCTGCAACAAGAAGAACCTGGAATGTCTTGCTTTGGCAGGCGGGTTCGACAGCTTCCCGGAGCTGAAGCGAGAGCAGTATTTTGCCGTAAACTCCAAGAACGAGGTCTTCCTCGAAACCTTGGTGCGTTATGGTAACCGTTATCAGGCCGATCAGGCTGCGGCTGCAAACTCCCTGTTCGGTGGTGAGAATGTGGTGGATATCGCCACTCCGGAAATACCGGTAGCGGAACGTTGGAGCGACCTCGACCGTTTGAACCGGGAGCGCGATTTGGTAGGTATCTATCTGTCCGCACACCCGTTGGATGAGTATTCCGTAGTTCTGGAGCATGTTTGCAACACTCACATGGCAGAGCTGGAAGATAAGACGGCACTTGTGGGACGCGAAATAACAATGGGTGGCATCGTGACCGCCGTGCGTCGCGGTATCAGCAAAAATGGAAATCCTTACGGCATAGCCAAGATTGAAGACTATTCCGGTTCGGCAGAGCTTCCTTTCTTCGGAAATGATTGGGTGACCTATCAGGGGTATTTGGGTGAGCGTACCTTCTTGTTCATCAAAGCCCGTTGCCAGCCCAAGCAATGGCGGCAGGATGAGTTGGAGCTGAAGATAACCTCCATGGAACTGTTGCCTGACGTCAAGGAGAAACTGATTGAGAAGATAACCATTCTCATTCCGCTGAGTGTGCTGAACAAGGCTTTGATAACTGAACTGGCGGAACTGACCAAGGAACGTCCGGGCAGTACGGAGCTTTATTTCAAAGTCAGAGATGAGGATAGCAAGATGACGGTCGATTTGATTTCCCGTCCCGTGAAGCTTTCCGTGGGGCGTGAACTGATTACTTATTTAAAAGAGCGTCCGGATCTTGAGTTCAGGATTAATTAGTTATCTTTGTTGGAAAACGAAGATAGGCTGCATCTCAGCATAAAAAATGAACTAGTTCATTTTGTTTTGCATTCGGTTTGCACTATCTTTGCTTCGAAAGCGAAGGTTGATAAAACGCAATTGACAGTAAATTAATAATTATAGTTGACATTTAATATTAAAAGAAATGGCTTTAGAAATTACAGACAGCAATTTTCAAGAAATCCTGGCAGAGGGAAAGCCGGTCGTTATGGATTTCTGGGCACCTTGGTGCGGCCCTTGTAAGATGGTGGGACCAATCATCGATGAATTGGCTACTGAATATGAAGGAAAGGTAATCATTGGCAAATGTGACGTGGATGAGAACGGCGACGTGGCTGCCGAATATGGTATACGCAACATCCCTACAGTCTTGTTCTTCAAGAATGGAGAGCTGGTGGACAAGCAAGTAGGTTCTGCTCCGAAATCTGCTTACGTGGCCAAGATAGAAGCGATATTATAAGGTACTATTTGACGATTTACTATTTACGATTTACCCTTTCGGTATCATAGCGCAGCCAAATAGTAAATCGTAAATCGTCAAATAGTCAATAACATTAACCCTTTAAGCAATAGTAAGTATGGGAATGGAAGACGATTTTTTGCAGAATGATGTCGATGATGAAAAGACCATCGAGTACATCAAGAATTATTTGCCGCAGGAGTTGAAAGAGAAGTTCTCTGACGACGAGTTCTATTATTTTCTCGATTTGATTGACGAGTACTATTCCGAGAGCGGCATCCTTGATGCGCAGCCGGATGCGGATGGGTACATCGAGATTGATTTGGGGAAAATCGTGGACTATATTGTCAAGGAAGCCCATAAGGATGAGATGGGTGACTATGATCCGGAAGAAATCCTTTTCATCGTACAAGGTGAGATGGAATATACGGAATCTTTGGACGAAGAATAGTCTGTATCAAAAGTATAGGAAAATCGCGGATGAGCATGGCTTCATCCGCGATTTTTTGTTTTTATGTAGCCGGTGGCGTATTCAGAAAAAAGAAGATGGACGTGCCGATGAGGATGACACCCAATACGCCGTAGAACAGGCGGGCTTGTCGCCGCCCTACATTTTGTACGATAAACTGGGTGTTTCGGGCAGTAAAGAACCAGTTCCAGTCCAATATGGCTGCCAGCAAGGCGGTGATGCCCGCGACGGCAAAAATTCCTTGAACGAAGTATTGGCTCATCAGAAATAAAAATTAAGAATTAAAAATTAAAGTGGGGGAAAAGCATGCCTTATTCAAAGTTCTCTAACGTGACTTTCCGCTCTCCGTTCTCCACTTCTTCGATGGTGACCTTGATGGTATTACCCGGCAAGAGCTCCTCTACCAGCTCCGGCCATTCTATGAAGCAGAGGGCGCCGCTGTAGAAGTAATCTTCGTACCCCATGTCATACACTTCTTCCAGTTTCTTGATGCGGTAGAAGTCAAAATGGTAAATCAGTTCGCCGGCAGTGTCGGAACGGTATTCGTTGACAATGGCGAAAGTAGGGGAGGTGATGACGTCGGAAACGCCCAACTCCTCGCAAACGGCTTTGATGAAAGTCGTCTTGCCCGCCCCCATTTTTCCATAGAGGGCGAAGACGGTATTGTCGCCCATTTCAGCGATGAACTGGCGGGCGGCTTCATGAATCTGGTCTAATGACTGAATTTTGATTTCCATTGTGTTTATAGATTTCTTTAGCGTTGCAAATATAGCCAAAAACTTTTTCCCGTCTTGCAAATGGCATAGATAATGATGGAAAAGAATATGATGGATGCACCCGAGGGGACATTCAAGTAGAAAGAAATCATCAGCCCGCCCAGGCAACTGAGGTAACCGATGCCGATGGAAAGCCAGATGATGCGGTGGAACCGATGCGAGAACAAGTTGGCGGTCATCTGCGGAACGGTGAGCAGCGAAATGACCAGCACGATGCCCACCATGCGCAGGCATGCCACGATGGTAAGCGCAATGAACATCATCAGTGCATATTCGAATACCTGCACCGGAATGCCTTGCGAGCGGGCAAACTCCCGGTCGAAAGCCACGTAGATGATAGGATGGAGATACAGTGCAAAAAACAGTATCAGCAGCAGGGCAAGCCCACCCAATAGAGCGATGTCGCTCCAGGTAATCGTGAGAATGTTACCGAAGAGATAGGCGGACAAGTCGGGTGCGAATCCCGGCGAAAGGAAAGTGAACATAATGCCCAATGCCATGCCCAATGTCCAGAATACGGCAATAGCGGAGTCTTCCCGCATATCCTTTCGTTTGCTGAGCCACTCTACACCGAAAGCGGACAAGACTGCAAACAAGGCTGCCGACAGAATGGGAGAAATGCCGGTATACAATCCCAGACCGATACCGCCGAAGGAGGCATGCGTCAATCCGCCGCTGATGAACACCAGTCTCCGGGTGACGATGTATGTGCCTATCAGCCCGCAAGCAATGCTTGCCAGCAGACTGCCGATGAGGGCATGTTGGAAAAAGGTGTATTGCAGTAGCTCCATTTATTCAATTAAAAATTAAGAATTACAAATTAAAAGTTGGATGTGGAGTGTTAGGAATGGGGGGGGAGACGACGTTCGCCGATAATGAGGAATACTTCATCCTTGATATTTTCCGGCAGGGCTATGCCGCGTAATTGCAGGCTGCGCACCCATCCGGCTACGTCCGTGTCTTGCATGGTGTAGAACACGTCGCGGAACTCGTCTTCCTGCTCGGGAGTATAGGCATCGGGAGCGGTGCCGATGTATTTGTCCAGTTCCTCGTCATCGTAATATTCAATTTGTTTGCTGACGGCTGCCAGTAAGCTGTCACGTTCGCAGATTTCATGCTGTCCGCAGCATTCGGAATCCACTTCCTGCACTTCGGGCATGGCGTCCAGTTCGCCGCGGTCTATCTTCTTCTGCAGTTTCCGGTTGCGTATAATTCCGGCTGTGGCTGCCACGAGGGCAAGGGCAATCAGGCTAATAATCAATATCCACATAGGCCTCCTTTTCTTGAAAAACATGTTCCATTAATAGAACGGACAAAGATACACATTGTTTTGTACACGACAAAATAATGAGTCAGATTGCAGGTAGGCAGATTACTTTCGCCCGACGCAGGCATTACTTGCTTGGAACGTAGTATAAAACTACTTTGGATGCATCCTAATCTTAGAATGTATCCTTTATTCCTAAGAATAAAGGTTATATTCTTAAGAATAAAGGCTGTATTTCTAAGAATAAAAGCTTTATTCTAAGATTGCATTGCATCTTGGCGGACTTTAAATCCCGCCTTTTGCAAGTCTTCCCAGTAAGCAGGGTAAGATTTGGTAACGACCTGTGGTTCATTTATCCGTATTTGGGGCAGTACAAGGCAGGCGGGGGCAAATGCCATTGCCATACGGTGGTCTTCGTAGGTGGCGATGACGGGGTTAGCGTCTGCCGGGCAGCGTTCGCCATCCCACAACAAGATGCTGTCTTGCTCGGAGCGCACGACGTAACCCAGTTTACGCAGTTCCCTAATGAGGGCGGTGATACGGTCGGTCTCCTTTATTTTGAGGCTTTGCAGTCCGGTGAAGCGGAAAGGGATGTCCATCAGGCAGCAGGTGACGACAAAGGTCTGCGCCAGGTCCGGGATGTCCACCATGTCTTCGTCGAGACGGGTGGCGGGAGTACCCTTACGGGTCAGTTTTACTCCCCGGTCTGTATATTCGGTATGGACGCCGAGGCGGGCAAAGACTTCCGCGCCGCGGCTGTCGCCTTGATAGCTGTGGGCGAAGAGACCGAGTAGTTCGATTTCTGCCGTGTGCGCTTCTTCCTTCGTGCTGTCTTCACTTTCTTTTGCGCTACTTCTGTCTCCCCCTTTTATTTTTTCATTTTTAATTCCTTCTATTGCCATCATCTGATACCAGTAAGAGGCGGCGCTCCAATCGCTTTCTACGGTGAAAGGGGTATCCGTGTATCCGCCGGGGCTGACGGTGATGCAATCTTCGGAGACCCAGTCGGCTTGGGCGCCGAAGTCGCGCATCAGTTGCAGGGTCAGGTTGATGTAGGGGCGGGAGATGATGTCACCCGTCAAGTGCAGGCGCAGGCCTTTGGGAAGGACGGCACCAATCATCAGCAGGGCGGATATGTATTGTGAGCTGACATTGCCGGCGAGGGATATTTCGCTGCCGGTCAGTTCTGTTCCGGTGATGCGCAAGGGAGGGAACCCTTCGTTTCCGACGTATTCTATGCGGGCGCCGAGCTCTCGCAGGGCGTCTACCAGTATGCGGATGGGGCGTTGCTGCATGCGTTGCGTACCGGTGATGATTCGGGTGCCAGGAGTTACGCTGAGGTAGGCGGTGAGGAAACGCATGGCGGTGCCGGCGGCAAGGATATCTATATGTCCGGGATTTCCGTCGAGGGCGCGAGTCATCACTATGGTGTCGTCACAATCGCTCAGATTGCAGGGCAGGATATTGCCGTGGGCAAGGGAGTGGAGGATGAGTGCCCGGTTACTGATGCTTTTGGATGCCGGGAGCTGTATGGCTGCGTGCAGTGAGGCAGGAGCGGAAACGGTATATCGCATGGTCGTATTTGTTAAGTTACGGTGGTAAGGCGTTTTTTATTGTCACTGCAAAAGTAGGATAAATCTTTGGGAAATGGAAAAAAGGAAACTTGTTTCTGTGGTTTCAATCTTTCGTTTATCTTTGCGGAAGTAAGTCCTGCTATCGGGACGGATAGATATAATTAAGCATCATTCTTATGGAAATAGATTTAACCACCCCCGCTTTGCTGTTTTCGGCCATATCGCTGATTATGCTGGCCTATACTAACCGTTTCTTGTCCTATGCCCAACTGGTGCGCACCTTGAAGGAACAGTACATGGAGAACCCGTCTTCGGTGAAGGCGGCGCAGATTGCCAACCTGAGGAAGCGGCTCTACCTGACGCGTGCCATGCAGGTGGCGGGTATCGGAAGCCTGCTGCTGTGCGTGGTCAGCATGTTCTTTGTCTATATCCGTCTCCATCTGCTTTCGGCCTATATCTTCGGTTTAGCGCTGATATTGCTGATTGTTTCGCTGGCCATATCAGTGTACGAAATATATATATCGGTGAAGTCTTTGGAGATACATCTCAACGATATGCACGAGTAGCGGCTCTATGGGATGATGTTCCGTACGGGGAGCTCCAGTTCTCCCCAGTCAATCATGGCATTGAATAGTCTGACGGTAGAGAATGAAGGCAAGTCTTCCGGTCTGATGTCTTTTTCCTGCAAGATTCCTTCTTCCAGCAAGGCTGCCCGTTTGGTTCCTTTCAGCAGGGGATGTGCCGGCGTGTACCAGTGGGTGCCGTCGGAAAGGGCGATGTTGGCGATGGAGGTGTCTGTCAGCAGGCCTTGTTTCACAATCAGAATGTCGTCGCATGCGCCGCGCAGGGCAAAGAGGCGGTTCAGCGGTTCGCGTCCGGTGCTTTTGTAGGTGTAGTCGATGTGGTCTGCCTGTATCAGTGCCAGCGAATGCACGTGCCGCATGGTGTAGGGGGAGTAGCTGACATCTTCAATACCTTTCTCACCATACACTACGCGTGCCTTGACGATACCTGCCTCGCAGCCGAGAGACGACAGATGGTCACGCAGTTGTAGCGGTGTACTTTCCGGCCAGAAGTGGGCGCGGGTATCGTTCAGCCTCCGATTGTGGCGGGAAAGGTTGCAGGCTTTTCCGTGGTCGATGCGTATGGTTTCAATAAATAGGCACATATATTTTCTGTATTACTTCGTTGTATTCGCTTTCCCACCGGCTTTTGGCGGTGATGCCGCCTCCTGCCTTGAAGTGGAGCCGGCCGTTTTCCTGCTCGATGAAGCGTATCATGACTGCGCTGTCTAGCTGTCCATCGGCATAATGCCCCATGATGCCGGTGTAGAAGCCCCGTTCGTAATCTTCGGCTTCGGCAATGATTTCCACGGTTTTGGGCTTGGGGGCACCGGTGATGGAACCGGCGGGAAGCAGGCGGAAGAGGATGTCGCCGATGTGTGCGGTATAATCTTCGGGGAGGGTCCCGCATATTTCGGAGCTGGTCTGGAGGATGGGGCCTTTGTTGGTTTGCAGGCGGTCTATGTATCGGTAGGAGGTTACCTCTACGTGCTCTGATACCATACTTAGGTCGTTGCGTATCAGGTCGACGATGGTGGCGTGCTCGGCGGCCTCTTTGGCATCCTGCATCAAAAGCTGTTCCGCATCAGGCAGGGTAGCGTCGATGGTGCCTTTCATGGGGAAGGACTTTATCTTGCCCTTCTCTATGCGGACAAAGATTTCGGGGGAGAAGCAGACGAATCGGTCTTTCAGCCACAGCTTGTACAAGGCTTCGGAGTGGAGGAATATTTCGTCCATTGTCAGATTGGTGCTGACGGGCACCCGGCAGGTGAGGTTTGTCAAGTAGCTGTTGCCCGCCAGTAGATTTTGCTTCACGAGGTCAAACGAGTGTTTGTATGCGGCGGGGGAAGGGGGAGTGATGTCCCACTGAATAAGACCGGCGTATCGGGCGGCTGTTGCAGCTACCCCCACGTTGCCTGCCTTCGGGAATTGGAAAAGGCAAGTGGCGGGATTTATCTGGTCGAGGGGCTCTACGTGCGACTGCTCTTGTGCGTAGTCTACGATGAAGAGGAAGGGCACATTGTCCCCGGCCAGTGCGTTCATGCGGGCGATAGCTTCTGTTCGGTTGTAAGTTTTCATATATCAGTAGACTGCAGAGGATATCACCTGGATTATCAGAATGAGGAATACCATTGCAATGGGATATACCGTGGCATAGGCTACGCTCGGTATGTTGCTGTCCGTCATGGAGTCGGCGGCGGCAAGGCCGGGCGTGCTGGTCATGCCACCGGTGATGGTGCCCAGCAGGTCGAGAATGTTTATCTTGAATACGAACAGTCCGACGATGACGGCCACCAGCATGGGTACCAGCGTGATGGCGGCACCTACGCCGAACAAGAGCCAGCCGCTTTCCTGGAATGTGGCTACCAGGTTCCGTCCTGCCGAGGTTCCCACTTCGGCCAGGAAGAGCAGCAGTCCCAGCTGGCGCAGCAGTTGGTTGGCTGGGCCGGACATAGACCACAGAATGGGACCGGTCTTTCCGATGGCACTGAGGAAGAGGGCCACCATGAGGATGCCTCCCGTCAGTCCCGGTGAGAACGACAGACTGTCCGAGAAGGAGATGTTCAGCTTGCCGAAGAGCACGCCCAGCACGATACCCAGGGCGATGGGAAAGAAGTCGGTGTCGGACAGTTGCTTGTTGTCGTTGCCCAGCAGGCGTGCCACGCCTTTAATACCGTCTTTCTCGCCTACCACCATCAGCTTGTCGCCGAACTTCAGTGCCAGATCTGGCGAGGGGGAGAGGTCGATACCGCTTCGGCGGACGCGGGTGACGGTACAGCCGAAGTTCTTCATCAGGTTGAGGTCGCCCAGTTGTTTGTTTATCATGTCCTTCTTGGTGAGCAGTAGAGATTCAATCTCCTGCATGTCTACGAGTGGCAGTTCGCCTTCTTCGCGCTGGCCCACGAGGACGGCGAGCTGGTTCAAGGCCTCTTCGCTGCCCACGGCTTGTATGTAGTCTCCCTCGTGAAGTATGGTCTGGGCGGTGGGGATGGCTATCTGCTCATTGTGCTTATGGCGTGAGATGACAGCTCCGGTCATGGCGCGCGCATTGATTTGCATCAGGCTCCGGTCGAAGACGGCGGGGTTGGTTACACGGAACAGGCAGGTTGTCAGTTCCGGGAACTGGCTGCGGCGTTCCTTCTCCAGTCGGCGCGCCTCCTTGTCGAGGTCGATGCGCATAATGCGGGGCAGCAGCTTGACGAAGAGGATGACGCCGATGACACCGAAGGGATAGGCGATACCGTAGGCGATGGAGGCTAGCGGAGAGTGGGTGCTGTCGATGGCTACGGCGAGTCCCGGCGTACTGGTCAGCGCGCCGGCTATGAGACCGACCACGCTGGGTGTGTCTATATCGAAAGCGTACTTCAATCCTACGGCTGTGAGGGCGGCAGAACAGATGATGAGCAGGGTGATGACGATAAGTGTCTTGCCCTTGCTCCGGAAGGAGTCGAAGAATCCGGGACCGGCCTGGATACCGATGGTGAAGATAAACAGCACCAGTCCGAAGTTGCCTAACTCTTTGGGGATGATGACGCCGAAGTGTCCGAACAGCAGGGCAATGAAGATGACAGCGGAGACGTCGAGTGAAAGCCCTTTAATCTTGATTCTTCCCAACATGAAGCCTAAAGCCACAATAAGAAAGAGCGCGAAATAGGAGGAGTTTAACAAGTCAGCAAACATAATCAGTTAAAGAGTTAGGAGTTTATGCCACAAAGATAGTGCAAAAAAGTGAGATAGAAAAAGGCATTGTTTTCTTGTGGTATATATTAAGGAGTTAAACCACGGTTTAACTCCTTAATATATATTGGCCTATATGGCCGGTATTCCTGCGTGGGGCAGGGCGGTACTTATTTTTCGAGTTCCTTCAGCAGTTCCTCTACGGCAGCTTTCAGTTGTGTGTCTTCTCCCTTCACGATGGTCTCGGGTGAATTGGCTACCTTGATGTCCGGCTCCAGCTGCGAGTTCTCCAGATAGCTGCCGTCTGGTAGGCGGTAGCCTACGACGGGGATGCCGAATACCAATGACGGGTCTTGCAGGCGCTCCCACGACACGCTGGTCATGGTTCCCGGCACGGGCATACCTACCAGCTTGCCGATGCCGCGGTGGCTGTATACCCACGGCGTGCCGTGCGCATTGGAGTAGTTGGCCTCGCACATCACCATGATGGAGGGTTTGTTCCAGCGGCGGCTGGGCATGTCGCACGCCTCGCGGCCGCGCACCACCTGGGTGAAGTATTTCTGTCCGCTGAAAAGTATTTCTATATCCTCGTGCAAGCGTCCGCCGCCATTGAAACGGGTGTCGATGACGATGCCTTCGCGGTTGTTGTACTTGCCCAGGATGTCCGAGTAGACAGAACGGAAACTGTCGTCTCCCATAGACTCAATGTGCACGTAACCCAATCGGCCACCCGACCATCGGTCAACGTCTGCCGCGCGCTGTTTCACCCAGCGGCTGTAGAGTAAATCGCTGAACGCACCGTTCGTAATGGGGATAATGACCTCTTCCCAGTGCTCCTTGGTCTGCGGGTCGAAGAGAGAAACAAGTGTTTTCTTCCGTGCCTTGTTGTTGAGCAGCGTGTAATAGTCCGCATCGGGGGTGATTTCCACGCCGTCTATCTTTTCGATGACTGTGCCGGCTTTCACCCGGGTGTTGGCTGTGTCGAAGGGGCCTTTCTCTACTACTTCGGCAATGAGCATGCCCCGGCCCGTGTAGTTCCAGTCGAAGAACAGTCCCAGACTGGCAGTAGGCTCGGACTGCCCTTTGGGATAGAAACGGCCGCCGGTGTGAGATACGTTCAGCTCGCCCAGCCATTCGCTCAGCAGTTCGGCAAAGTCATAATTGTTGTCGATATGGGGCAGGAAGCGGCGATAGGCGGCGGTCATCTTCTCCCAGTCCACTCCGTGCATATTGGTATTGTAGAATCGCTTCTGCTGCTGGCGGTACACGTGGTCGAACATGTATTCGCGCTCCGCAGCCAAATCCATCTTGGCATCTACCTGGAAGGTGATGGGGGTCAGCGCATCGGATGAAGTGTCCATTTTCTGCATCTTACGGCTGCCCAGCAGGAAGAGGTTTTTACCGTCCTTGTCCAGCTGCATGTCTGCCCATCCGGCATCCATCTTGTGCAGCAGTTTGGTTTCCTTCTTGCGGAGGTTCATCTTCCAGAGGTCGTAGCCACCTTCGAAGGCTGCCAGGTAGTAGAGTGTCTCGCCATCCTTGGAGATGATGGTGCTGCCCATGTCGGAAGAGTTCGGGGTGAGGCGCACCACACGGTCTTCGATGCCTTTCAGCTCTACGACGATGTCTTTCGGCTGGTCATCTTTTTCGTCAGCATTGCTGTCTTTCTTGTCGTCTTTCTTCTTTTTATCCTTGTTTTTGCCTTGGGGGGTGTCCTTCCCGGCAGACTTCTTCTGTTCCTTCTCCAGCTCCTTGCGCAGTTCGTAGTCTTCCTTGCTCAGGCAGTATTTGTCGTAGGCGTCTTGGTTGAGGAAGACGAGCATGGCGTCGTTCAGCGAGCCCCATGAGGCGTGGGCACGCATGCCGTAGCGTTCGGTGGTGAAGAGGATGGCGTTGCCGTCCAGCGCAAAGCGGGGATAGCCGCTCATGTAGCCGCTATTGGTGAGGTTGATGATGTCTTTGCCTCCCTCTGCGCTGACCAGGCCGATGTCGGAGTAGGGGTCGTGCTTGTTGCCGGTGAACTCAAGTGTAAACCACTTGCCGTCCGGCGACCATGCGTAGTCAAATCCTCCGCCGGTGCTGTACCAGGTGGAGCCGTCCGTAATCTGGCGCACCTTCTTCGTTTCCAGATTGAGCACCATCAGCCGGATGCGGTCTTCGATAAAGGCGAGTTCCTTACCGTCGGGCGAGAATTGCGGATGGGCACGTTCCACGGTGGTGGAGGGCAGCAGCACTTCTTCTTCAATCAGCGTGGCGTTCGGGAAGTTAGGGTCTTCCTTGCGGGCTATCTTGGCAAGGTAGAGCTGCCAGTTGCCGCCTCGCTCGCTGGCGTAGGCCAGGGTGCGGTTGTCTGGCGCAAAGGAGAGGCCCGCTTCGCGTGCCGGTGTGTGCGTCACCTGCTTGGTAGTGGCATAGTCTGCCGAAGTGACAAAGACTTCGCCGCGCAGAGTGAAGGCAATCTGCTTTCCGTCCGGGGACACAACGGCAGAAGTGGCTCCGTCGGAAGACTGCAGGTTGGCGAATTGCGGCCGGTCATCGCGCACCAGTTCTATGGCGACTTTCTTCGGGGTGGCATCCGGCTGCTGGGTATAGATTTCGCCGTCGTAACTGTAGCACAACGTCCCGCCGTCACTCATGGAGAGGAAGCGCACGGGATGTGTCTTGAAGCTGGTGATGGGCTTCACCTCTCGGGGCTGTGCCAGCGGGAAGGCATACACGTTGAATGAGCCGCCGTTTCTCTCACTCAGAAAGTAAACCGTTCTTCCATCGGGTGACAACACCGGGTTGCGGTCTTCGCCCGCGTGGTCGGTGAGGTTGGTATGGGTACCCGTCTTTGCATCATACAGCCAGATGTCGCGGGTGATGGAGGAGATGTGATGCTTTCTCCATTCATCTTCAAATCCCTTGCGGTCTTGGTAGAGGAACTGATGGCCCGCCTTGTCGAAGCAGACCGCTTCGGCAGGGGTGCCCAGCACTTGCTCCGTACGCCCTCCCGTTGCAGGTACTTTGTAAAGCTCGGTCATGGCCGAAGTGGGGAAAAGAGCGCTGCTTGCCGGGTCCTGGATGGAGGCGGAAAACAAGATATACTTTCCGTCCGGAGTGAATGTGGAGGGTATCTCACCGGTGGAGTGGGTAGTGAGCCGTTGGGCGGTTCCGCCGTCTGCCGGCATCACGAATACGTCGAAGTTGCCGTATCTGTCGCTGGCAAAGGCTATTTGTTTGCCGTCCGGCGACCATATGGGGGTACATTCGTAGCTCTCTTGGGTAGTAAGCTGTGTGGCGGTTCCACCTTTGGCCGGCACCTTGTAGATGTCTCCTTTGTAGCAGAATGCGATTTCCGTACCGTCGGGAGAGATTTGCACATCGCGCATCCAGAGCGGCGTGGCGGCATGTCCGGCAATGGCAGTAAGGCCTAGTGCAAGGATTGCAAGGGTTTTCTTCATAAGTGTGTGGGTTGATGTTAATATAGAATGTTTATAAACGTCATGATGCTGTCCACAAGGCAAGGAGCGAGGTACGTCATTTCATACCTCGTGCCTTGTATATCTGTTCTTTGGCATTGTTGATGCTTTGGAACTTCTCTTCTGCGGCTTTCTTGATGTCTTCGCCCAGCGTTGCCACCCGGTCGGGATGGTGTTTCAAGGCTAGGCGGCGGTAAGCGGCACGCACTTCGTCATTGGTGGCAGTGGGTTCAATTTCAAGTACTTTGTAGGCCTCGTTCAGTGAGCTACCGCCTAGGTTAAGCATGGATTCCACTTCCTTGACGGATAGTCCCATGTACATGGCCACTTCTTTCAAGGCTTCTATCTCCTCGTTGCAGACGTGTCCGTCGCTTTTGGCAATTTCTACCAAGAATACCAGCAGTTGCAAGCGTTCCTCGTATGTCAGGTTGGCGGCAATCTGCGTTCCGCAGTCACGGATGGTGTTTTTAAATGCCAGTGGGTTTTGTCTGTCCATCTGCTTGCGCTGTTCGAAGAGGTTGAGTAATATCCGTTCTCCCTCGCCCACGGCAGCCTCACCGAATGTGCTTCTCAGAAAGCGGCGGACGAATTCCATTTCACTATGCATGATGCGCCCGTCTGCACGGATAATGTACGAAGCCATCACGAGCATGGAGAAGAGGAAACTGTTCCGTTGCCCGGTATAGGTAGTGCCGTGCGTTGGTTCTTCTCCATAATAACTGCCTGCGTCACTTGAATCGGTGTCGAACAGTGAACCGAATACAAAACCTGCCAAGGCTCCCAGCGGTCCTCCGGCCATGAAGCCGATGATGCCGCCTATCCATTTAGCTGCTCCCATAATTTTTCTTGTTTAAAGTGCAAAAATAGAGATTTCTTACGAGAATTCCAGTAATTTGATGAGCTATTCCCGCTGAAGCGAATAGGCACCGTCTTCTTTTTGTACATATTCAGCATATTTATGGCAGCAAGTCTGTCATTAAGAAATACTATAAAAATTAAGGAGTTAAGTCTTAGACTTAACTCCTTAATGCTCAACAGTCGGGATGACAAGATTCGAACTTGCGACCACACGCCCCCCAGACGCGTACTCTACCGGGCTGAGCTACATCCCGAATTGCGGATGCAAATGTACGGCTTTATTTTAAAATAGCAAATATTTATAGTGCTTTTTTTATTGAATGAACTTATAATTTGCAGTTTCAAGGCTTTCGGCCAACGTGCCCTGCTCTCTTTTTACTTGTATGCCTGCTTCGCAAGGCAATGGCTTTGAGCGGGCAGGCATACTTTGAATGAAGTTATTGCAGGTTTAGGCTGTTTCTTACGGAAGTGATAGCCGGACTTTCGGGCGTTACGGATTTCCGGGTACAATAATCGAATTCCGCAGATTTTTCGCCGCTAAATGATTTCCACTTCAGTTTCAATTTAACGGTCTTGCCTTCTGTATCAGGCAGGGCATCCAACTTGAAAGCAACCAGTCCGTCCGCATACCTGCCGTAAATGTCGCCCTTGGCATTGTGGCGGAATTCTACTTCATACGGGTTTTCCGGATTCTCGCTCAGCAGCAGATTGACAAAGTGCTTTGTTTGATAGTCTCCTTGCTGAGTTCTAAAGCGAAGGGTCAGATAACCGTCTTCTGCGATGGTTACCCAATCGTTCACTATTTCCACCGGGTCGGTGCCGTATACGGTATCGTTCTCTTCACCCAAATCCGGGGCGATGGGTTTGGTAAGGATACTGTCTATCCAGTTTATATGTACAGCTTGGGTGTAGATATCGCTGGGCTCGTCCACTTCCTTGTAGTTTACCAAAGCGCGGACTTCCTTCTCGCCGTAGGGAGATTTCGTCATGTTGGTAGGCAGCAGAGTGGTCTTGTCATCCAATTGCAGAAAGACTGTCTGGTCTGCATCGGTCTTTACCGTTACCAGGGCATTGGGGAATCTCATGGCATAATTATCATCGTCGTCCAGGCACGATTGGAGGCTTAAGGAGCTGATGGTTGCAATAGCGATTAAAATTTTCTTGTTAAAGATTGACTTCATTTTCATAGTGTACTCTTTTAAATTAAACATTTGGAATAGGTCTTGCTTTTATAGAAATAGCATATTTGCGAAAACCCTGCATGCAGCATTGTTAATTAATGATAAGAGCCGGAGTAAGCTGGTGCGGAATATTATTCCCCGATACATGAAAGATATTTGTATATCAGGTGGAATATGATTACCTTTGCTGTATGAGATGCACATCTCGCGTGTGTTGAGATGTATGTCTCGAACTGCATGAGATGTGCATCTCGTGCATGTTGGGGAATAGCTGTCCGGCCGTATGGAAACTGGCTTTCTGTTGAGGGGAAGTAAACTTCGGGTGGGGTGTCGGCAGTCTGGTTGCAGTAAGAAACATTATGTTCATTGTGAAAAGAGTATGAGTATAGTCTATTTGGTTCGAAAGAAGGTTTTCCGCACGGCGGAAGGGGTGAAGCAACTCTATTATGCTGTGCAGCGTGTGTTACAGCGGCGTGGAGGTGTGACGGCAGAGCTGCTGGCGCAGCGTATGGCATCCAGAAAAGGGATGAGTTCGGGAGACGTGCAGAGTGTATTGATAGATTTGCCGAAGTTTATAGAGGAAGCGCTGATGGAGGGAGAGTCGGTGACCATTAAGGGGCTGGGTTCCTTCCATGTGGCGGTGACGAGTGACGGGTTTGAGCATCCCGACGATGTGATGCCGGGCAAGGTGCGCTTATCTCGTGTCTATTTTCGTCCGGATAAGTCGCTGGTGGCGAGGCTGAACAGCGGGATGGATTTCTACCGTTATCCGCTTAGCCGATATTTCCCTCACGATATGTTGCGGCCGGAAACGCTGCGAAAGGAGCGGGCCGAGGGAAAGACGGGAATTCCGGATGAAGACCCGGTTGGGATGGAAAATGATACGGAGGACTTTTCGGGGGAGGAGTGAGCGATGAATGTGGAAGAATTCAGAGAATACTGTCTCTCCTTGCCGGGAGTGCTATGCTCCCATGCACTCCCTATAAAAGTCGAACATCTCGAAGATAGTATCCTTGTCTGCCGTCTGGTTGAGACAGATGTTACCCACTTCTTTCAATAGGGTGAAGTTGATGACTCCGGCGGTATTCTTCTTGTCATGCTTCATCAGTTCGTACAGCTGGTCGTACTGTTTGCAGTTGAAGGAGAAGCTGCCATAATTCTCTTTGACGAATTGGATGGTCTGGCGCATCTTGTCCTTCGGGAATCCGGTCTTTATATAAGAAAGGTATAGTTCGCAGACCAGCCCCCATGCCACTGCATAGCCGTGCAGCACCGGACGGTTTTCGGCAAGGGCGAGGCTTTCGAAGGCGTGTCCCACGGTGTGCCCCAGGTTCAGGGCTTTGCGGATGCCATGTTCCTGCGGGTCTTCTTCTACGATGTGTTCCTTTACCTGCACGGAACGTCCTACCATGGACTTCAGCAAGGCATAATCTATCTTCTCCGTATCGAAGGCCAGCAGTTCCGCCAGATGTTCCGGGGTACTGATGAGGCCGTGCTTCAGCATCTCCGCATAGCCGGAGAAGAAGTTATGGGCATCGAGGCTGCGCAGGAACTCGGTTTCCAGCAGCACGCAGGCGGCAGGAGCAAAGACGCCGATTTCATTCTTCAGACCGTTGAAGTTGATGCCCGTCTTGCCTCCCACGGAAGCGTCGACCATGGCGAGCAGCGTAGTGGGAACGTTGATGTAGGCGATGCCCCGCTTGAAGGTGGAAGCGGCAAAACCGCCAAGGTCGGTCACCATGCCACCGCCCAGGTTGATGAGCAGGGAGTGGCGGCTGGCCCCTTTCTCACTCAGGGCTTGCCATACGGCAGCCAGCGTTTCCAGATTCTTGTGTACGTCTTCTGCACCGATAATAATTTCTTCCGCTTCTTCCAAGGCGGGGATACCGTCCAGATGCGGGCGGCAGAGGCGGTGGGTATGCTCGTCGGTAAGGATGAAAAGCTTGTCATGGGGACACTTCGCTATGGCATGCGTCAGGCTGTTTGCCAGTCCTTCGCAAAGGATTACTTCTTGTTTACTCATCTTGTTAATTACAAATTACGAATTACCAATTACTGATGTTACGGATTATGAAGGAAAGGGGGCCTTCTTCATTATATTGTGGCACAAAGATAGCTCTTTTGGCAATAAAACGTTATCTTTGTCCCGTGAAATTCTATGGGTGGCAAGGCGTTTCCGTCATCTGCCTCCCACTATTTGTAATTAGTAATTTGTAATTGATTGATAGAAATGAGAGCATTACTTCCCGTTTATTGCCGTCCGCTGGGTTATTTCATCATAGCTTTGGCGTTGTTCCTCCCTTTCATATTCCTATTGTGGGGAAAAGTGACAGATGCCAACTTGCTGTTTTACAAGGAATGCTCCAAACTCCTGATGATGATGGGGGCACTGATGATAATCTTTGCCTTGACGAAGAACGAGAATAAGGAGATAGAGCAGGTGCGCAACAAGGCCACGCGCAATGCCATCTTTCTGACCGTTCTTTTTATCTTCGGCGGTATGCTCTACCGGGTGGCGCAGGGTGACCTCCTTTCGGTCGATTCTTCTTCTTTTCTCATATTTCTTATATTGAATGTGCTTTGCTTGGAATTTGGTATAAAGAAAGCGACAGTTGATAGATTATTTAAGCGGAATAGTCGATAAACGGAGCAAATCGTCATGTGGGGCATTAAACCTTTTGCCCGGAAGTCTGTCAAATGAAACAGTGAATAAAAGGCATTGTTCATTTAAGAATAGACAAAGAATAGACACATGAAGAAAATTATCACGGGGATGGCGTTGCTGTTGGTAACAACGCTGTCTGCATTCTCACAGACCAAAAACATTACGGTATCGGGCCGTGTCGTGGAGGACACCAAGGAGCCCGCGATACAAGCTACCGTGCAGTTGCTTTTGTTGCCAGACAGTGTCCAGGCATCGGGTACGGCTACTACGGCACAAGGTTATTTCACTCTTCCCAAAGTCAGTGCGGGTAAATACGTGCTAAAGGTTTCTTATATCGGGTTCAAGAGCCGGTACATCCCTTTACATCTTTATGCCACGACAACCGCCAAGAACGTGGGTACCCTGACACTGGAAACGGATGCGGTGATGCTGGCCGAGGCTGTGGTTACGGCAGAAGCGCCGCAAGTGCAGGTGGTGGAAGATACATTGGTCTATAATTCCTCTGCTTATCGTACCCCCGAGGGAGCCATGCTCGAAGAGCTGGTGAAGAAGTTGCCCGGTGCGGAGATTGATGACGAGGGGAATGTGAAAATCAACGGTAAGGACTTGTCGAAGATTATGGTCGACGGGAAGGAGTTCTTTGGTGGAGACGTAAAGACCGGTTTGAAGAATCTGCCGGTAGATATGATAGAGAAGCTGAAAACCTACGACAAGAAGTCCGATTTGGCACGTATCACCGGTATTGACGACGGTGAGGAGGAGACGGTGCTCGACCTGACCGTAAAGAAAGGCATGAACCAGGGGTGGTTCGGTAATGCCGATGTGGCCGGAGGTACGGAAGACCGCTACATGGGACGTGTTATGCTGAACCGTCTTGTTGAAAATACTCAAGTTACTCTTATTGGCTCTGCCAATAACGTGAACGACCAAGGCTTTTCAGGCGGTGGCGGTCCTCCGCGCTGGCGCAGGAACAACGGACTTACTGCAACGAAAATGCTGGGTGTAAACTTCGCTACCCAGACCGATAAACTGGAACTGGGTGGTAGTGCACGCTACAACTATCAGGATGGGGACATTGCAAGCATTGGCTCTACCGAGGACTTTCTGCCGGACGGCAACTCTTACTCCAACTCGAACAGCAAGCAACGTAACAAAGCCAAGAATTTCAATGCCGATTTCCGTATGGAGTGGAAGCCGGATTCGATGACGAATATTATTTTCCGCCCCAACTTCTCGTATGGTAAAACGGACAATCTCTCCAATTCTGAGAACGGTACGTTCAATTCCGACCCTTACAGTCTGGTGAGCGACCCCAATAACTGGCTGAATCTGGAGAAGATTCTCAATCCGGACGATGACCCGTTGAGAAGTATCCGTATAAATGCCATCAATAGCGGTTCGCTGAGTGACAATAAGAGTGTGTCTACGGATGCAACCTTGCAGTTGAACAGAAAGCTGAATGACAAAGGACGCAATGTCACGTTCCGTGGAAGGTTCGGTTATACCAATACTGACAACAACCAGTATACGGAGTCGGAAACGCACTACTTCCAGTTGTTGAATGCTTTGGGAGGAGACTCCATCTTGGTACGTAACCAGTACATCACTACTCCTACCAAGAACTACAATTACAGTGCACAGCTGACTTACAGCGAACCGATAGCCCGTGCCACTTTCCTGCAATTCAGCTATCAGTTCCAGTACAAGTACAGTGAGAGTGACAAGACGACGTACGATTTGCAGGGCTTTCCGGATTGGGGATTGTCAACCCAGCTTCCCACGGGATATGAAGAGCATGCGGTGGACAGTCTGGGTAAGTATGCGGAATATCGCTACTACAACCACGATGCATCCGTGTCCTTACGCTTTATCCGCGAGAAGTATCAGCTGAGCGCAGGTATGTCGTTTCAGCCGCAACATTCTGTGTTGTCCTATAAACGTGGCGACTATATGATTGATACCACCCGCAATGTGTTCAACTTCGCTCCGAACCTGGACTTGCGCCTCCGTTTCTCCAAAGTGAGCCAGCTGCGTATAACATACCGCGGGCGTAGCAGCCAACCGAGTATGGAGAATCTGTTGCCGATTGTGGACAACTCCAATCCGCAGAATGTGCGTATCGGTAATCCGGGCTTGAAGCCTTCCTTCACGCACAGCATGAGATTTTTCTATAATACGTATAATGCCGAAAAGCAACGCGGTATTATGTCGCACGTCAATTTCTCGGCAACGCAGAATAGCATCAGCAACAGCCGTGTGTACAATTCGGAAACCGGTGGATGGACTACAACTCCGAAGAATATCAACGGTAATTGGAATGCGTTCGGCTTGTTCGGCTTCAATACAGCGCTGCCCAATAAGAAGTACACCATCAGTTCTTTCTCCAATGCCAGATATCAGAACAATGTGGCTTATCTGACGTCCGGTAAGGGAGCAGATGCCGTGGAACGGAAGAATACGACCACCAACCTGACGCTGGGCGAACGTCTGAATGCCGCCTATCGTAACGACTGGTTTGAATTCGGCTTGAACGGAAGCATTTCCTATTCAATAGAGAAGGATAAACTGACGCCTGACAATAACCAGGAGCCCTATACCTTCTCCTACGGTGCCAATACGCAGATTTCCATGCCGTGGAACATGACGCTCTCTACCAACATTGCCAATCAGAGCCGTCGCGGATATACGGACAGTAGTATGAACCGTAATGAGCTTATCTGGAATGCGCAGTTGTCGCAGACTTTTCTGAAAGGAAATGCCACTGTCAGCTTCGAGATGTACGACATTCTGAAGAGGCAGAGCAACATCAGTCGTTCGCTGACTGCAAGCGGTCGCTCGGTGTACGAATATAACGGCGTGAACAGCTATTGCATGCTTCACTTCATCTATCGTCTGAATATTTTCGGCAGCAAGGCCGCACGCGACAAGATGCAGGGTCGACGTGGCTTCGGTGGTCCGGGCTTTGGTCCGGGGCATGGTCCTGGCCGTTTCGGAGGGCATAGGCCGTTCTAAAATCCTTTTCTGTATAAGGTTTGTAAAAGACACAGAGGCACAGAGCTTATTCTTTATATTATATAAGCTCTCTGTATCTCTGTGTCTTTGTGATTTTCCTTTTCTTTTTCTTTCATTTCATTTTTTGTACTTCATTTCTTTTTCCTACATTTGTTTCACACTTAATTGTCTGTGAACATGCTTGATTGGAACTTCATTGCCAGCCAGATTGCTACGATAGCCTTCGACATTGTTTATTTCGGTGCCATCATCGGAACGATTGTCGTCATTATCCTCGACAACCGCAATCCGGTGAAAACCATGGCATGGATACTGGTATTGATGTTCCTTCCTATCGTGGGGCTGGTGTTTTACTTCTTCTTCGGGCGTAGTCAGCGCCGTGTGCGCATGATAGGGAAGAAGAGTTACAGCCGCTTGTTGAAGAAACCTATGGCGGAATATCTGGCGCAGGATTCATGTACGCTTCCCATCAATTACAGCCGTCTCATATCTTTGTTCCGTAATACCAACCAGGCTTTCCCCTTCGATGGAAACCGGGTGGAAGTCTATACCCTGGGGCTCTCCATGCTGCAATCCCTGCTGCGCGAATTGGGGAAAGCAACGAAGCATATCCACATGGAATTCTATATCTTTGAGGACGATGCCATCGGGCGCTTGGTGCGTGATGTCCTGATGGAAAAGGCGCGTGCCGGGGTAGAGGTACGTGTGATTTATGATGATGTGGGTTGCTGGCATGTTCCCAACCGTTTTTTTGAAGAGATGCGCGAGGCCGGTATCGAGGTACGCAGCTTCCTGAAGGTACGTTTTCCGCTTTTTACCAGCAAGGTGAATTATCGTAATCATCGGAAAATAGTTGTCATTGACGGGCACATCGGCTTTGTGGGGGGGATGAATCTTGCCGAACGCTATATGCGCGGATTCTCATGGGGCATCTGGCGGGACACACATCTGCTGCTGGAGGGCAAGGCTGTTCACGGATTGCAGACCGCCTTCCTGCTCGATTGGTACTTTGTGGACCGTACACTGATTACGTCTACCCGCTATTTCCCGAAAATAGAAAACTACGGTACTTCCTTGGCACAGATTGTAACGAGTGAGCCCGTGGGCCCATGGAAAGACATTATGCAGGGCCTTGCCATATCTATTTCCAGCGCGAAGAAATACTTCTATATCCAGACTCCCTACTTCCTGCCAACCGAAGCCGTACTTGTTGCCATGCAGACAGCTGCCTTATCAGGTGTGGATGTGCGTCTGATGCTGCCCATGCGTGCTGATAATCGCTTGACACATCTGGGCTCCTGCTCTTATCTGGCAGATGTGCTCTATTCGGGAGTCAAGGTCTATTTCTATAAGAAGGGCTTCCTACACTCCAAACTGATGGTTTCGGATGATGAGTTGTCCACGGTAGGCTCCACGAATGTGGATTTTCGCAGTTTTGAACATAACTTTGAGGTGAATGCCTTCATCTATGACACAGAAACAGCGCTTCAGATGCGCGAAATCTTCCTCCAAGATCAGCGCGACTGCGTACAGGTATTCCTGAAGAACTGGGTGAAGCGCCCTTGGTATCGTAAGGCTGCAGAGAGTGTGGTGCGGCTGATGGCGCCGCTTTTGTAATTGTGATAATTATCAATTAAAGAACGTGAAGTTCACGCTACCGTACACCCTTCTCTCCACAAAGTGCGGATGTCCTTCGAAACTGTTTTTCTTCCCGTGTTCCAGAACGAAGAGGCCGTCTTCTTTCAGCAGGTTGTTTTCGAAGATAAGGTCGGGCAAAGTTTCCAGCCCGGCAAGTTCGTAGGGAGGATCGGCAAAGATAAAGTCGAATTGCTCCCGTCCGCTTTTGAGGTATTTGAATACGTCACCGCGTATGGGCAGGCACTTGTCCGTCTTTAATTCCTGCATAATCTTGCAGATGAAGGCATAGTGGTCGCGGTCTTTTTCCACGCTGATTACTTGGTCGCAGCCTCTGGACACAAGCTCGATGCTGATGCTGCCCGTACCGGCAAATAGGTCGAGGGCACGGATGCCGTCCTCAAAGTCCATGTAGTTGGAGAGTACATTGAACAGATTCTCTTTGGCAAAGTCTGTGGTGGGGCGTGCCTTGAAGGAGTGGGGCACGTCGAAACGTCGTCTTTTGTATATTCCACTGATTACTCGCATAGGGTTATGGCTTGCAGGTCAAGATTAGTGGCGGGGTTCATGATGAATACCTGCCGGATGAATTTTCGCAGTTCGGGCAGTAGCAGCTCTTTGTCGTTCAGGTCACCGGTTAGGTGCAGCTCATCGCGCTCCTGCTCGAAGCCGAGTTGTTTCCATATATATAATAGGTAGTAGACACGGTCGGGTGTGCTTCTGCACTCAAAGGAATTGGCTAGAAGCAGGCGTCCGCGCTCGTAGCCGTATACGTCTACGGCATCTTTTCGCAAGTGTGCATACATTTTCCGGCTGTTGCCCAAGCGGCTCTTTGAAGAGAAGAACTCAATGAAGGGGCTGGCTTGGGAATAGAACTTGACACCGGGATACTGTTCGCGAAGGAAGGAACAGGCACTCTTATCCATGCCGAACAGTACGACAGTGTTGTTCTTATGCAGTATGTTGTATTGTACGGTTTCATTTTCCCGTTTAGGGTGGTTGTGATAGAAGATGATTTCCGTTTGTTCGTCTTCGAAGAACTCCAGGGGAATGAACGTGAAGCGTTTGTCTGCCATGAGCACATTGACACGGCGGAAGGGGCGTTTCAGCCACTCCAGCTCGCGGAAAGTCTGTTTCAGATTGGCAGTGAGGGAGAGGGACTCATCCACTTCACGGTCGTAGTAAGAAAACTCACCGTCGCCCAGAGGATTGAACACAGAAAAAGAAAATCCATCCGTGCTGAGACGGATGGATAATGTATACTGTTCCGATTTATTAAAATCAGTCGTTTCTATCATACGTTTGTCGGGGTGAGATTATTCCCAGTTACCGGCGTTGTTGTTAGCTGTTTCCAAGCTACCAATCATCAGACCGCAGTACTTGCCAAGTTTGGTTTGTACGTCCTTGATGTTAGCAATTTCCTGCTTATCCAGACCGTTCAAGTAAACTTCATACGGAGTCTTCACTTCGAGCAAACAGAAAGGAGCACCGGATTTGGCTGTATCGTTCTTGATGGCCATTTCGAATTGTGCACCGTTTCCGAAGGGAACATATCTCATTGAATCGGGGTTGAAACCTTTCGGGAAGATAGTGTCCAATACGGCTACCCACAAGGTATCACGTTTGAAGTTTTCCAATCCCCATTTCTTTACTTCATCATATTTGCCGGTCTTCTTGGCTTTATTGATGATGTTGATGGCTTTCTTTTCAGTCAGACCGTCTTCCAGCTGCTTATCGTTCAGTTCTCCTTGCTTGAAGATGAACGGAAGTTTCTGGTTTTTAACAAAGTCAATCAGAGAGTCGAAGCTTGCAGTATATTGCTGGTCATGTAAAGTACGATATTCCAATTGTGCTTTACGGATGTCAATCAGACGTGCAATGACAGCTGCATCTCTGTGCTTCTTTGCTTTTTCAAAGTTGATAGGACCCATAATGCTGGCGTAACAAATATAAATTAGCACCAAAGCACATAAGCCTAAAATGACATTAAATACTGTTTTCATGATAAATATGTTTTTTAGTTGTTATATTCGCACCGCAAAAATAAAAGAAATTAATTTAAAAACGATAGTTCCCTTTACTTTTTTCTGTTACAAAAATGATAAATAACTATTTAGAAAGGCAAATTAAGGAAAATTTTCCTTACCAACCAACTCCTGAGCAAGAAATTGCTGTAAAATCTTTATCGGAGTTCCTTCTATCACCTTGTAGCGAGGTGGTTTTTATGCTTCGTGGTTATGCGGGGACGGGTAAAACATCGTTGGTCGGTGCCTTGGTGCGGACGTTGGATAAGCTGCAACAGAAGTCGGTATTGCTGGCACCAACCGGGCGGGCGGCAAAAGTTTTTTCATCGTATGCGGGGCATCCGGCGTTTACAATTCATAAAAAAATCTATAGACAGCAATCTTTCTCCAACGAGCTGAGCAATTTTTCTGTGAACGATAATTTGACAACTCACACTCTCTATATAGTGGATGAGGCCTCGATGATTTCCAATGAGGGACTGTCCGGTTCCATGTTCGGCACGGGCAGGTTGCTGGACGACCTGGTGCAGTTTGTCTATTCCGGCCAGGGATGCCGTTTGCTGCTGATGGGCGATACGGCACAGCTGCCGCCAGTGGGGGAGGAGCAGAGTCCTGCCCTCTTTGCCGATGCCTTGAAAGGCTACGGGCTGGAAGTGGTGGAGGTGGACTTGACGCAGGTAGTGCGTCAGGAGCAGCAGTCGGGTATCTTGTGGAATGCCACCCGCCTGAGGCAGTTGATAGCGGAAGACGATTGTTACAGCCTGCCAAAGATAAAGGTTTCGGGGTTTGCCGATATTAAAGTTCTGCCCGGTAATGAGCTGATAGAGACGCTGAGCTCTTGCTACGACCGCGACGGGCTGGATGAAACCATCGTGGTGTGCCGTTCCAATAAGCGGGCGAACATCTACAACAAGGGCATCCGTGCGCAGATTCTCTGGCGTGAGGATGAATTGAACACCGGTGATTTGTTGATGGTGGCGAAAAATAACTACTTCTGGACGGAAAAAGAGAAGGAGATGGACTTCATTGCCAACGGTGAGACTGCCGTAGTGCGCCGCGTGCGCCGTACGCGGGAGCTGTATGGTTTCCGCTTTGCGGACGTGACGCTGGTCTTTCCTGACTATAACGACTTTGAACTGGAAGTGAACATGCTGCTCGATACGCTGCATACCGACTCGCCTGCGCTGCCTAAGGCAGAGAACGACCGGCTTTTCTATTCCGTCCTCGAAGACTATGCCGACATCACCGTGAAGCGTGAGCGGATGAAGAAGATGAAGGCAGACCCGTATTACAATGCTTTGCAGGTGAAGTATGCCTACGCCGTGACTTGCCACAAGGCGCAGGGCGGGCAGTGGAGGAATGTATTTCTGGACCAGGGCTATATGACGGACGAATATTTGACACCCGATTACTTTCGTTGGCTCTATACGGCTTTTACCCGTGCCACGGGAACGCTCTACTTGGTGAACTATCCGAAAGAACAAATCGTTTGAAAAAGAGAGGGGTACCGATGCAGTATTCCGGTATTTTTTGTATTTTTGTAGATAGAACAACTATAACAGAACAAGTATGAAGAAGCTATATTCTCTCTTTGCCTTGATAGCACTGCTGTTTACCGCTTCCGGTTGCGAGGACGATTACCGGAGCATGGTACTTTTCGAAGGCGTGGAGCCTATTTATCAGATTGGGACATGTGATAATCTGGTGTCTAATCTTTCTTATTATCTTTCTGAAACAAACGAAGATACAGTGCTGGGCATTGACGGTGGTGACGGTTCCTATAATGTGATTAACGAACATGAGTCGGTGGCTTCCGTGACTTTTACCGATGAGGTCAACGGTTATCAGCGTATCAAAATTCATCCGTTGGCAGAGGGAGAGACGATTGTGAAGGTGATGGATGGTTCCGGTGAGGAGACCCAACTGCGCATCACGGTGAAAGGTCGCAGGCAATATACGTTGACGAAGATGGGCTCCGAGTATGGTATCAGTAATGGTGCACTGACGGAACTGCTGAGTGATGTCTCTAAGGCGCTTGCCGAGCGTCCTTGGGTGAAGGATGGCGGGTATTATGTGCTGGTACCCGAAGATTTCTCCAATAGTATGTGGAAAGGTGTATTGGAAATCTATCCGACGGGGAAAGAGGAGGAACCGCTAATGGGAATATACGAGACAGTTCCAGTGGAAGATGAGAACGGAGATACATATGCACTGTGGCAGTTTACTTATAATGGAGAGAAGAGGCTCTTTACGCGGACGGTCTCGGGAAATGGTAAATGTGTACTTGCGGAAAATGTAACTCCTTTCTGTCCTTCCGGTTTGTTGCCCGAAGGTGCACTGGTGGTTTATCGCGAGATGTTTCTACTTCGGACGGAATGAGGTTTTAGTGAAAATCTTGTCAAGAGTAGATTTACGAAAGATTAACAGACGGGAGGCTTAGGCTTCCCGTTTTTGTTTCTGTTGTGCATCATCTGTCTGTTCTGTATGCATCATTCGTTTGCTTCGAATGTATTGTCTGTTTGTTCTGGACTAATCATCCGTTCCCTCCACTTCACTGTCCCAAACCTCAGGGCTTTTCACGGAAACCCCAGGGCTTTGGAGGGTAAATGCCAGCCATTTCACTTGCTAAGGTGTGGCATTTAGGATGGTAAGGTGTGGAGTTTGGGGAGCCGGCATGTGGCATTTCAAATGGAATACTGTGGAGGGTAAAAAGAAAAGGAGAAGCAATGCTCCTCCTTTCCCGGTAGTTTAATTTTTAAATATCTAAAAAATGACGTTACAAATATACAACATCGCAGAGGCGATGTCAAGTGTTTTGCCAATTATTTTCGATTATAATCCTGCCAATTCCAATACTTTGTCAATGGCAGCGTTCAGTCCATCAACATTCTTACCGCCGGCAGTTGCAAAGTGGGGCTGGCCACCGCCACCGCCTTGGATAAGTTTGGCGGCTTCTTTCACCAGGTTACCGGCTTTCAGTCCACCTGCCACAAGGTTGTCGCTCAGCATGACGGTCAGCATCGGCTTGCCTTCGGCTTCTGTTCCGGCCACGAAGAACAAGTTTTCCGTAATCTGGCCACGCAGCTGGAAGGCGATGTTCTTCACTGTTTCTGCCGGCAGCGGGGCACAGAACTTGATGACTTTAACGCCATTGACTTCCTGCACGTTCTTCAGCAGTCTTTCTTTCAGCTGTGCTTCTTTCTCTTTCATGAAGTCCTCTACCTGCTTCTTCAGTCCGGCGTTCTCGTCGATATACTTGCGGATGGTTCCGGCAAGGTCGGGTGCGTTGTTGAAGAGCGCCTTCAGGTCGTGCAGCGTGTCCTCGATGGTGTTCATCAATTCCTCCACGCGTGCACCCGTGTAGGCTTCGATACGGCGCACACCGGCAGCCACGGAGCTTTCGGAGATAATCTTCACCATACCGATGTTTCCGGTTGCAGCCACATGTGTACCACCACAGAACTCTACGGAAGAACCGAACTGGATAACGCGTACATGGTCGCCGTACTTTTCGCCGAACAGAGCGATGGCGCCCAGTTCTTTGGCTTCTTCGATAGGAATGTTGCGGTATTCCTTCAAAGGTATGTTGGCGCGAATCTTTGCATTAACGATGTGTTCCACCTTGCGGATTTCCTCGTCCGTCACCTTTTGGAAGTGTGAGAAGTCGAAACGCAGGGAGTCTGGTGTAACCAAAGAGCCCTTCTGCTCTACATGTTCGCCCAATACTTCGCGCAGTGCGGCATCCAGCAAGTGGGTGGCAGAGTGGTTGGCAGCACAAGCAGCACGTTTGTCGGTATCTACGCATGCCATCATCGGAGCTTCCAAATGTTGGGGCAGCTTCTTGGTGATGTGGATGGGCAAGTTGTTTTCCTTCTTGGTGTCTACTACTTCGATGGTTTCGAACTCGTTTACCAATACACCGGTATCGCCTACCTGACCGCCGCTTTCGGCGTAGAATGGAGTCTTGTCCAGTACAATCTGATATAAGGTCTGGTTCTTCTGCTTCACTTGGCGGTAGCGCAGAATGGATGTCTCGTATTCCGTATAGTCATATCCCACGAATTCAGTGGTACCTTCTTTCAGCGTAATCCAGTCACCGGTCTCTATGGCAGCGGCATTGCGGGCACGTTGTTTTTGCTGTTGCATTTCGGCGTCAAACTCCTTGATGTCGGCAGTCATGCCGTTTTCGCGGAGAATCAGCTCCGTCAAGTCAAGCGGGAAACCGAAGGTGTCATATAAAGTGAAGGCGTCCTTTCCGCTGATTTTGTTCTTGCCGGCGGCTTTGGCGTCTGCCATGGTCTTTTCCAGCAGGCGGATACCCGTCTCCAAAGTGCGGAGGAAGGAATCTTCTTCTTCCTTGATAACTTTGGCAATCAGTTCCTTCTGTGCATTCAGTTCGGGATAAGCGGCACCCATGTTCTCGATGAGTACGGGGAGGAGCTTGTACATGAATGCCTGCTTCTGTCCGAGGAACGTGTAGCCGTAGCGAACGGCACGGCGGAGAATACGGCGGATGACATAACCTGCTTTGGCATTACTTGGAAGCTGTCCGTCGGTAATAGAGAAGGCGATGGTACGGATGTGGTCGGCAATCACACGCATGGCGATGTCCGACTTCTCATCGTCGCCGTACTTCTTGCCTGCTATGTCTCCGATGGCTTTCAGTATCGGTTGGAACACGTCGGTGTCGTAGTTGGAGGTCTTTCCTTGCAGTGTGCGCACCAGTCGCTCGAAGCCCATGCCGGTGTCGATAACCTTGGCGGGAAGTCCTTCCAGGCTGCCGTCTGCCTTGCGGTTGAACTGCATGAACACGAGGTTCCAGATTTCAATCACCTGCGGGTGGTCTTTGTTCACCAGCTGGCTGCCGGGTACTTTGGCCTTCTCTTCTTCCGAACGGGAGTCCACATGGATTTCCGAACACGGACCGCACGGTCCCGTATCGCCCATTTCCCAGAAGTTATCGTGTTTGTTGCCATTCAGAATGTGGTCTTTCGGCAAGAACTGCTCCCAGTAAGAAGCAGCTTCGTTGTCGCGTTCCAGTCCTTCTTCGGCGCTACCTTCGAATACGGTGGCGTAGAGGTCTTTGGGGTCGAGTTTCAATACATCCACCAGATACTCCCATGCCCAGGAGATGGCTTCTTTCTTGAAGTAGTCGCCGAACGACCAGTTGCCCAGCATCTCGAACATGGTGTGGTGGTAGGTATCGTGACCTACTTCCTCCAGGTCGTTGTGTTTTCCGCTTACGCGAAGGCATTTCTGCGAGTCAGCAACTCTTTTGTATTTCGCCGGGTGGTTGCCCAAAATGATATCTTTAAACTGGTTCATTCCCGCATTGGTGAACATCAACGTGGGGTCATCCTTAATCACCATCGGGGCCGAAGGCACTATCTGGTGACCTTTACTTTCGAAGAAACTCTTGAAAGAGTCTCTGATTTCGTTTGCAGTCAACATACTCTCTATTGATTTATCTGATTCTAGTTTGATTTATCTTCTTCTGTCGTTTTTTGTCCGTTTCTTACTACTAACTACTTGCTACTTAGTCTTAATATTCTTGAAAAAACTGTGCAAAGATAGCTTGTTTTTATGATATAGCAAAGCTTTATTTCAATATATTCTGGAAGGGGTGATAATGTGGAAATACCTATGCAAATAGTCTCATTAATAACCAAATGTAATAACCGATTTTAATAACGTTTGGCAATAAACAGTGATGAATGAACAAGTGTTTCTTGAATTTACTCTAAATTTCAATCTAAGGCAGACTAGGTTGAATAAACCGACTATTATTTATGCTCTATTTTCATTTAGGGGAAAGCAGTATAAGGTAAATATTGGAGTGAAAGTTTATCCTTCGCAATGGAATAAGCGGAAACAAATTGCTACTATTAGTAATGGGCAAACTAGATTGGATAATAGGAATAATGAAATTGTTAATAAAAGAATAAGGTCTATACTTGCTTCTTTTGAAGAGAATAAGAATTATCTTTGTGAAGATATGGAAAGAATCAACTTCCTTTTTGAAGAAATGAAGCAAATTATTAATCCTAATTTGAAGCAACGTAATGCTATGGGAGAAAAAGAAAAATTATCTGCAACTTTTATTTTAAGGCAGATGGTAGAGAAGTATATCGATGGAGAAAATAGTAAGAACATATATATGGGATATGTTAGGTCTTTTGAGAACTTTTTGAAAACTAGAGATATTCTTAATAGTGTATCTTATATTAATGGAGATACTATGGAAGATTATCAGCAGTATTTATTGTCGCTTAATTCTAAGATTGCAACGATTTTAAATAAACTCAATGGAATTAAAACATTGATTAATCATGCTAACAAAGACAAGGAAATAAAAGCTGGTATAGACATAACATCTTTCACTCCTATTAAGGATAGGCGAACTAAAGAACAAAAAAAGAGTAAGCAAATTCCATTAACAGAAAAACAACTTTTAGCTATTTATGGTTACTCAAATCTTAAACCAAAAGAAGAAGAGGCTAGAGATTTGTTTATCTCCCAGTGCTTACTAGGACAACGCATATCTGATTTGCCTAAGATTTTTAAAGGTGAATATACTGTTACGAAGTTAGAAGGTAATGTTGAGGTTATTTCTTTTGTTGTTCAAAAGACTGGAGAACAAGCTACAGTGTATTTATTTCCCTTGGTAAAAGAGATTTTGAATAAATATAAAGAAAAGGGGTTCGAGCATATCAATTTATTGGGAGAAGATGCTAACGTTGTAAGAAATAATGAGGCTAAATTAAATAGAGTAATTAAAAATGTATGCAAGAAGGTTGGACTAGATAGTGATGTAATTTATACAGAACAAATAGGTGAGGAGGTTATTAATAAAAAAAAGAAATTATATGAGTTAATTCATACTCATATTGCTAGGCATACATTTATTACTTTGATGTGCCGTTCTGGGATTCCTAAAGAAGATGTAATAATAGCAACTGCGCATACAGACACCACAATGATAGACGATGTTTATTTGCATGAAACTGTAAACGATAAAGGAACAAGGCTTATTAATTCTTTAAAGAAAATCAAAAACAGTAGATTATTCAAGGTTGAAGGGACTGATAATATGGTAGATGCTACAATGAATAAACAAGAAACGGTCAAGAAGCCAATTTCAAGGGCGAGCGTGGCTGACAATATAACCTTTGAAACCTTGTTAGACACTCAATTTTTTGCATCCAAAATCAATAAGGCTGTTGAACTACAATCACAAGTAGGTCACTTGAAAGATGGGAAACTATGTAGCTATGACAATGAAATTGCGTCCCTTATAAGCGAGATAGAAAAGTTCTCCCAATCTTCCACTTCAGATTCTGATGTGGCAAAGCAATATGTGAAACAGTTATCTGTTGGGAAGCTGTCAGACTTGTATGACTGTTTTAGGGAAATGATTATCAAGTGCGTTAAGATTGGTATCAGTAAGGATGCAATTATGCAGTTTATCAATAAGGCTTTGGAAATAGGCTTGTTGGATAATGCAAGATTCACCAATATAAAAGAAATCACTACAGCCTTATTGGATAAAAGAAATCAAGACTGACAAGTTTTTTAGGAAATTAGGGTTTCTGGTAAGGCTGAACAGCATATTCTCCCCGAACAGCTACGGTTATGGGGAGAATTTTTGCTTTATTGCCCCCTCAACTCAAATATTCCACAATTTCTACTTGTCGTTTGGTGATGTAGTCGGGACTTTATACCTTTGCACTGTGATTGAAAGTCAGAAATGACCGAGTTCCTCGTCTCCCAGATTCTCCACTACAAACCTAAATCCACTTCAAATGAAAGAACTGACCTACGCTGACATTCGTAAAATGGCCCTGGAGCACGGTATCAAGGACACAAGGCTGCACATTGGGCTTTGGGCTTCTGACCGATACATCAAGAAACGAAAAATGATTCAAGGCAAGATGTACATGGTTTACCTGCCGTATCACAAACCGGAGCAGGAATAGTTTTCAAGTTCCAAACTTACTTCCAAGCTATCAGAAGAGGACATACCCTCACTCCATGAAGCTCCCTACACGAAGTTTTAAGAAAGTTGTCAAAGTGTTTTGGCACCTCACCAAAGTGCAGTATCTTTGCAACATCAACATGAGATAAGGGCGGTATCACTGAAACCACTGAATTACCGACTTGAGGCACATCTGAAATTGAATTGTCTGAATTTACCTGCCATTTCAATCCACCTTATCTTGCCAGATTATCTATTTAATAATTATTTATGGGACTAAGAATGAATGGAGAAACAGAACTTACATTCAAGCAACTACGTGAGCTTGCACTAGCCCACCAGGTAAAGGACAGCAAGACTGTTATTGGAATATGGGCTAAGCTGAACGGCTATTCCAAGAGACGCAAGCAGAAAGATAACAAGGTTTACACCGTTTACATCAAGATGAGCAATGATAAATCCAATAAAACTAACAACTATGAGAACGCATAGACTACCACAATTAATCAAGTACATTGACGTTAGAGGCGTTAACAAATCAATGATTGAATTTAAGGCAAATCTAGACAAACTGAACGACTTCTTTAGTATATTTCCCAAGTGGGGAATTTCTGTAACAATTAAACTGCTTAAAGAGTTAAGGAATGATTCTGAAGCCATGTGTAACAAATATTTCAGTATCATATCAGAAAGAATCTTGAATGAACTTTCTGCACGACCAGACGGTCTGGATGTTGAGAGCTACAAGAAAGAGGCTAGCCAATTAAAGGTGCATTTCAATCGCATTAAACTGTGCATGCGAAATACAGATTTCAGATTCTTCATTCATGAAGGATTGAACGAGGACATGTTTTATGTCTCAAATAATAAAGTTTATGGAAACCTAAACACAATGTACTTCTATATCAACGAAAATTCACGCTATGCAGAATGTGGAGATGAATCTTTTATTTTAAACAAATTGCAGGACATCTGTCACGAACTGAACGAACTCAGACAGTATGACATTTTGAATGCGTTACCAAAATTGATAAAGGATAGTCCCAACGAGGGATATGTAGTTGACTCAAACGCTTTCGACGAATGTATGGATAAGGTATTGTATAAGAGATGACAATAAAATGTATAAGGGAGGACTGTGCAAACGGTTCTCCCTTTTCGTGTTCATACCCACCAGACATATATCCCCAACTGTATATGTAACCAAGTCCAATACCCTGCCGCCATGCGAGCCAAGAACAGAAGTGATAAATACAGATGTACATCTAGTCTGGAATTTACCTATTCCCTATTTTGAGACTCCAATAAGTATTCCCGATTTTAATACCGGTACACTCCCTAAAATGATACCCTAGTAACATACCTATTATATAACATACCTTATATATGAAAAATGAAGTTCCTACGGAACTACAATTTTCTGGAACGGGAGTTACAGATAATTCCACTAATCAGATGAATGACAACCAATCAATTCTAACGCTAAAGCAGTATGATATGGTATAAACCAGACAACATTATTTTTAAGAACAGGAAGGAAGCCAAGAAGTATTTTGGAACTAATAAATATTACAAGATTGAACGGGAGAAGAAAGATATAATATTTATAGACGACCACAAATCCATAGCTACTGATGGGGGCAATCAGACAGACATTGATAAGTAAGGATATTATCAGTTTCAAGAAGACACTGAACGCTTATATCTACTCCATTATAAAAATGAACAGCAATTATTATAACGGGATGTCAGAAATCACCTATCCTAAAATAGCTGGACTGTCAGATATATCAGAGGGCATTATAAAGGCACATCTAAGTGAGAAAGATGAGAAGGGGAAGTTTGTTTTTAAGGACAATCCACTATTTCTAGGCTGGGAATATTTCTATGTTAACAGTAAAACCCATATCAGTTATAAAATGAATACCAAGCCAGAGTACTATTTCATATTGAGGAATGACTTTATTCTGGATAAGAATCTAACCCCTAAAGAAAAAGACTTCTTGCTAAAGTTCATGGATATTTGTACTAATAACACACATTACTTAAAAGCAAGCAAACAAGACATTAAAGATAAAATAGGAGTAGGTAAAAACAGCACTGTAATTGACAGCCTCATCAATAAAGGGTATATAGTTCTTATTAATGGATATTATATTGCCAGATGCAAAGACATGCCATTATCCAGAGACTTGGAAAGAGCCAATATCTACCAGATAATAGAGGACTTCTGTATAGGACACGGAGTTATACCACCAGCCTATGACAGAAAGAAAATAAATCTTATTCTTACTAAATACACTACTGTTGGCAAAAGCAACCGTCAAGACTTCAAACAGACACTAATTAAGAAATGCAAGCATATAGAGCAAGGGAATTATCAGTATTTATTAACTGCACTAGGTCTATATAAGAAGGAGATTAAACCATATCCCCAACCAGAAAAATTTGAAATCATATTATAGGGGAAAGCTCCAGACTGGCAGATAAGGTCTGGGGCTTTTTTTGTGTCATTCCCTTAACCTTATTTGGGTGTCAATAAAGTACAAGTTCCCGTCAATGCCATAGAGCACATTGTTTGGGACTGCATCAAACACTTCATAGAGTGCGTTATGGTACTCGTCGTAATAGTCCATCTCAAATCCCAATGCCTGCATACATTCAGCTATCTCAATCTTTCGTGGTTTCCTTTTCTATCTTTAATAGATATATAATATAGCTATTGTGATTACTGCTGAAAGTATATCTGATTTTATGTCTCTATTCATATAATTGTTTGTTATTCGTTTGTATGTTTTAACTTTTTAACAAACAGCTGTCGTCGTAACGCTGAGTTATTAACTCTATACATCATGTTTTTTCATCCATATAGGAACTACGATTTCTTTCATAAGTCTTACAGTTATATAAGAAACTAGCACTCTCAATGTATTGGGAATTTATTGAGCTTTTTATAGTTCTTTTACTCATCATCTAATCTCATAGTGAGGTATAGAATGTGAAATACATTAAAGACAAGATAAAAGATTAAACCATTGATTCCTCCTATAATGTAATAACAAAATAGAACAGATAAAATGTTCAATAGTCCGTGTATTAATGAATACATAGGTAAAATTATTATATTGTTAATAAATGTTTGTTTACAAAATAAACAAAACCTACATGATATTGGCGATGTTTGTCATTCATAGCTGTTTATGATGTTGAATTATTTTAATGACATCAGCTGCATTTTTGCATAAAATGTAGGAATCTAATTCATTCCTCGTTCAAAAGGGCGTTTATAAAGAGCATCAGTGCTACCATCATTTTTAGTACATGTGAAATTAATATTCTTATATATTTACCCTTATCTAGTTATCTGACGGACAAGGTGTGACAAGTCAATCCATAGACCGTTGTCATTGGCAAATTTTATCAGTTCTTCCGTTTGCCTTCCCTTATAGCCCTCTGTTGGTTCAGTTTCTCCTGCTGCCTCCTTACATCTTCCAATGATGCAGGCTGCCTGCTCCAAGAGGCTATTGATTGGCGTGTTCGCTCTATCCATTGCTTGTGAAATTCATTGATATAGTCCATAACCGCATAATCATGAGTTTATGCAAATGTAGTCAATTCATCTGGAATTGGCAAGCCAAATGCCCAACTCAAAAATATAGGTACTTAAAATCACACCCCTCCCCCTTTAGTTCTGGGAAGTGTTTCCATATAAGGTACAGAGCTATATAGGGTGGAATTACTGGCAGTAGAAAAATGGCTGGCATGTATATCCGTATCTGGTGTATGTCTCAAGCGCTTCTTTACTGTTACTCCTAACTACCCTCACCGTATCTTTAGGGGAAATGAACACCAGATGCGAAATCACCTTCCAACCCCAAACGCTTGAAATTCTGTAACAGCCATTACGGGCAGATACAGATTTATTACAGAAATACACATGCGTACAAGGCTGGAAGGCTTTTTGTTTCTGGTTATCATTCCCTTTTAATTCACTCATTACTAATCATAAATTATCGCTTATGGAAGATTTAAAGGCAATTCTGACGGTTGGTGCAATACTCGTTGTACCGTTCATTGCAGCCCCAAAGGTAATGTTTGCCATAGTGCTGTACATTATCATTTATATGGCATTCAGATGGAGAAATTTCTAATTATCAACTTAATAATTTACAGATTATGGAAGCATTACAGATTATGCCAGCCATGGCACAGAGAAGTAACAGCAATTTAGGAGAATTTGCAGAGGATGCAACGGTAGTTGTGGAAGAAACAGCAAAACCAAGTATTACTTTCTTGGAAGCCAATACAGATTCTATTACACTGGAAGAACTTGCAAACAAATGTGTTGTGCCTACTTGGGCAAACCAGGAATTAACCGTTGCACACCAAGACTTTGTTTCTTGTGTGCATGAGGCTGCAAGCTCATTCTATGCAGGTGAAAAGGTGAACTTTCCAGAAATAAGAGTTTCACATATAGTACGTGGCAGAATACCGTCCGCACTAGGCAAGAAAGCAAGTGAACTGTTAGAATGTGAAAAGACACAATTCTATCAAAGACTTGCTTTTGCCTTTACCGTTCCAACCATTTTTGAAACGATAAGAGGGCAAAGGCTTGAACTGTGTATAGGTGGGGTAAGGAATTACAGTGATTTGAATTTGTACCGTTCTTCCAAAGGCTTGGAAAAGTTCTCTGTCTTTATTGGCTGGAGAATGAAAATCTGTTCCAATCAGATTCTTACTGGTGAAGGTGTGAGGTTCAACATGGAAGTAACCAATATCAGTGAGCTTTACAGAAATGTACTGGAATTGTTTAACAGCTTCAATGCTGCCAAAGAAATACATTTGATGCAGACATTATCAGATATTTATCTGTCTGAAACACAATTTGCACAAGTGATAGGCAGAATGCGAATGTACCAAGCGCTTTCACCAGCGAGACAGAAAGCAATACCAAGACTTTTAATCACTGACAGCCAGATAAACAGTGTTTGTCGCGAGTATTACACGAATGAAGTGTTTGGAGTGAAGGATAATGCTATATCAATGTTCGATTTCCATAACCTTTTGACACAAGCAAACAAAATGAGTTATGTGGACGCTTATCTGCAACGGGCTGTTAATGCTACAGAACTGGCAACGGGCATTGCATCCGCTCTGCATGGTGATGAAAAATACAGCTGGTTTCTTTCTTAGCTGTATCTGGAATTATATCCTATTACTGGTTTCTCAAAACTGGAGATTATGCTACGGAATTTATTCTATGTGTTACTGGCTACTTTGGTATTCTTCATTGCAATGGCATTGTTTCCATTTATAGCGGTGGGATATATCCTGCTGCTGGGCTATGCCATTATCAAAGGATAGCTTAGTATGGAGGACATCTATATAATAAGGTATAGGTGTCCTTTTTATTTATAAACCTCTTAAATATTAAATGATATGGTAATAGAAGACAGTCGCGAATACAAGGCAGCGCAAGAACTTGAAAGAGCCTTGAACGATTATAGTTGGAATCCTAAAAGGTTTGCAGAGAGTACGAGGTATTATCACCGTACACTACAGCAGGAGCTTATGAGAACCATTGTGGCAATCATTCAAATGGTTGGTGATGAAAGCTATGGTACAGACCTTAGAAATCAAGCCTCACATGAACTTTGTAAAAAGATTATTGAGAGCGGTGCATTGGATGAAGCCTATTTGCCGTTCATATAGGCTTGAACGTAACAAAGGACATCATTAACTTGGTGTCCTTTTTTATTATATTCACTTCTTTACAAAGTGAATGTTTCTTTGATTATCAACAAGTTGGATATTCCAACTTAAAAATGACATTCACTTTTATTCATTTACATACAAAACTGAACATTATGAGTTTAAAATATTCAAGCACTACAGCAGATTATCTGCAATGGAGCGAGGCAATGAACTTGATAAGAAAACTGGCTAAAGATGGAAATTACAGAATTTCCCTTCTTGTAGCTCTGGGCTGTTTTACTGGCTTAAGAATATCTGACATTCTGGCTTTACACTGGAAGCAGATACTAAATACCAGTGAATTTACAGTGATAGAGAAAAAGACAGATAAGGTAAGAACTATTAGGATAAACGCCCAACTTGGGCAGCACATTAAAGAGTGCTATGAACAGATAAAGCCTATAGGGATTAACGCACCTATTTTAGTGAGCCAGAAAGGGACTGTTTTCACTATTCAAAGAATCAATGTGATACTGAAAGAGGTGAAAAAGAAGTATAAATTAAAGGTTAAGAACTTTAGTTGTCATTCACTTAGAAAGACTTTTGGCAGGCAAGTTTATAATATGAACAGTGATAATTCAGAGCTTGCCCTAGTAAAACTCATGGAACTGTTCAATCATAGTTCTGTAACCATTACTAAAAGATACTTAGGTTTGAGGCAGGAAGAACTACTAAATACCTATGACTGTCTTAGTTTTTAACACATTATTTTTGTTGTAAATACAATACCTTTCGTTATCTTTGTGGCAATTCTAACAGCCTAATGCGTTGGGAAGTTGGAAGGACATAGTTAACGAAAGGTGTTATTGAAATTATCTTCTAAAGTCAAACTTCGCAACTTTGATAAATAGCATGAAGATGATGGCAATAGCACCACATCATTTGATATATACCTGCCTTATATGTCATGTAAGGTCTTTAGATATTATCAAACTGGTGTGGGCTATTGTTTTATCCATGCTATTGGTAATGCGAAGACCAGACTTTAGGATAAAACAGTAAGTTCCCACACCTTTCTTGTATGTAGAAATTACATCTTTGGGAACTGGATGTACAATTAAATGCAAGAATTATGAAACACATATCCATACAGTTGTCCCCAACCTTGTTTGTGCTTTGCATGGCAGGTAAAATGTTAAATCCTTTGCAAATTCATAGATTAGGCATTTTTATCTAAAAATCTTTGTGTAGGAATGTAAATTAATTAATATCTTTGGAAGCAAATAAGAAGGCATTGCATTAGCCTTTTTCATAGAGGCTATTTCAGTCCTCCAGTGTCTTGAATACTATGTGAAACAACTTCTGAAAGGGGACAAGGAAGTAGAAATTTACATTTAGAGGGAAGAGGTTATTTAACTAATCTGTAAATGGGACTGCTACCATAAAGCAGAAAGACTGTTCATTTAATAGCAACATAATTTTTAATAAGATATGATAAAGGAGACAGATATTACTGCAATTTCAGCTTTCTTGCAGCAGTTTGCCACCAAGCAGGAAGATAGGGAAAGATTACAATCATTGCTGATGGCATTTGGTTATAAACTTCCTATGTCCCAAGCTACATGTAACAATATGAATCAAATCCTTTTGGGTTTAGGTCAAGAAACAAAAAAGGATATGGCAAATGTACTGTTCTGCTATTTAACTGGTATGGGACAAACTATTACAGACGTGTTCTCTACCATAGAGAATATGAAAACTGCAATGGCTAAAATTAAGTTGGCAGGAATGACTACAGTGTTCATTAAGTATAATTTAAAATTGGATAATCATTAAAATATCAATTTGAAAATCGAAGGAGGTTATTAGATGAGAAATCAATTATTAGTATTATTGTATTGTTTAATGGGCACAACACTTTTTGCTCAGGATTTGACAACAAAACAGCTTATAACAAAGGTTGAGAATGCTATATTTACAGTCTTTGCTACAGACGAACAAGGAAATACCTATTCGCAAGGAAGTGGTTTTTTCATATCTGCAAATGGTATAGGTATTACTAACTATCATGTTTTAGAGGAAGCACATGGAGCCTATATTAAAAGTAAAAATGGGGAGAAATATAAAATTAAATATGTTTTAGATTATAACCCTAATACTGACCTTGTTAAATTTCAAGTGGAGAATTCTAGTTTGAAGGTTTTTAACTATCTTCCGATTTCATATAGAACATTGGTAAAAGGAGAACAAATAATAAATATTAGCTCTCCCTTGGGGCTTGAACAAACAGTTTCAACTGGAATAATATCATCAATTCGTGCGGATGAAATGCATGGTTCTATTCTACAGATTACTGCACCAATTTCTCATGGAAGTAGCGGGTCACCAGTTATGAATATGAAAGGATATGTAGTCGGAATTGCCACCTTTTGTAGAGAAGGTGGGCAAAGTTTGAATTTTGCAGTAAATGCTACTCAAATATCAAAATTAACTCATAGACGAAATATCACAGTTTCTCAAATGAATACAAATCCATTAGAAACCTCAAATATAAAATCTGCAAACGAGGCTTATTTAATGGGAAATACAAATAAGGCACTGACGTTGCTAAACAATGAGTTGAAAACGAATTCTTCAAACCATTTGGCTCTCTATATGAGAGGTATGATAAAATTTAATATACAAGATGTGGAGTCCGCATTTGCTGACTTGATTAAAGCATGTGAAGTTGGAAAGGATATTCCATTTTATTATAAGCAGTTGGGAAAGTGTTATTTTCAAGTATATATTTATACCTATGATACATCATATTGTCAGTCCGCTCTTGATGCATATTCTAAAGGATTGAAACTCACATCAGAGGATGCAGAACTTTTTTATCAAATAGGTATATTGTTTTACCAATATGCAATAAAAAGTACAGAAAACCCATATTCTGATGACAATAAACAATTGTATTCTAAAGCCCAAGAAGCTTTGGACTATTCGATTGAAGTATATCCAACTGCGGAGGCATATGCAGCACGGGCTAATGTAAAGAAAATGGTTCGAGACTATGGTGGTGCTATTTTAGATTGTGATAGGGCTATTGAATTAGCTCCAGACTACTATCGTGGCTATTTTATAAGAGGAGATGTAAAAATATTTGATACGGGAAGTTATGAGGGGATGGCGGATTTGGAAAGAGCATTATCCCTCGTTCTTGACCCTAAAGAAAAAGCAGATATTTTGGGCATTAGGGCAACCGCTAATGAAAGACGTGCCTTTCAAGAACTAGGTGCTAATGCAGGTGATTTGGTATCTAAGGCTCTTTTAGACTATGAAGAAGCATATAAATTGAGCAATCAAAAGATGTATCAAGAACTAAAAAATCAGTTAATAACTAAGATAACAGAATATGTAGAACGAAAAGGTGCTTTTCCTTAAATGTAAATTATTTTATTTACATATAGAGGGTTAATAATCATGATAATTGGGATTAATTTCACTAATAGGTAAACATTATAAAGATATGGAGGCATTAATAATATTATTGGATAGAGGTAAAATGTCTGACTATTCAGATACTTCCGATTTTGGTGCTGCATTATTCCTCGCTGTAGTAACGTGGGGTTTATATTGTATGCTATAGTGGTACGTTGGAGAGAAAAACATAAATAATTTTATATAAAATGAAATTAAGAAAGATATTTTTTATATGCTTGTTGGCTATATTTAGTACAAATGCTTTTGCTGACAATTATAAGTTTGATTATGCTGTAATTGGTAATGAGAAGGTGACTACAGTCAATGCTCCCAATATTGTAGCCAATATTATCAGTACTACTAAAGCACCGGTTGCTTATCAGAATGAAACTATTACTTTGACTTCGCAAAATGGTTATGAATACAAAGGATATGGGAAAAATGGAGTTATAGTAGTTGCCAATAAAGTTAATGGGGTGTTGGGTAGAATAACAATAGGTGCAACAGTCAATAACCAAACTGTTATGCTTATTTATAAACGAATTAATAATTAAATTTGTCATGAAAGCAGATGTACTTAAAAATTTAATACAAATTGTTAGATATTATGAAAGCATTTAGATTATTAGCTACTTCATTGGTAGCTGCATTAAGTATTTGGTTGGGTTCTTGTAGTAATAAATCACAAAATTCAGATTCCATAGTTGGTATTTGGAAGGAGTACAGAGCCGATACGAATGATGACTATGGATTATCCTCTTGGAAATTTAATAGTGATGGAAGTGGACTATTTATAGTTAAAGGAATAACTAATACACAGAAAGTCAGCTTTACTTGGGAAATCACAAACTCTTCTACTGTTACAGTTAATCTGAATGGAGAGGAATCAACATTAGAATTAAGTAACGGATTGTTGATAGAAAATAGTGCATTGGGAAGTGTAGTCTTTAAAAAACAATAACATGGGAAAGTTAATTTGGATATTCATAGGACTTGTCGCTTATTTGGGCGGTGGATGGATTGCCAAAGATATTGTATTGTCTATAATAGGAGACACGATTTTAGGAGATATAACGTTTTATGAATGTCTAACTTATTCTGCTATAGCAGCTATTTTTTCTTTAGTAGCTACAAATATTCCTGACATAGGTGATAATGACAACCCTAAAGGACTTATTTGGTTTTTTGCTATAATGATAGTAACGATATTAATAAAAGAGATGCCTTTATCGGTAGGGCTTATTGTTTTATATAATATCGTGAATATAGCTGCTATCATTCTATCAGTAGTTACAAATAAGAATATTAAATAGTAAACTTATGTGGATTTGGATTATTATTATTGCCATTATTATTGGTGCAATATGGGGGGCTTCAAACTCTAAGGATGGAGAAAAGGGGGCTGGGGCTTTCGCTGGCGCGATTACAAGTGGTATGGGGTGCGGATATGTATTATTCCAGATATTTCTTTTTGGGGTTGGTATAATGATAATGCTATGGCTGTTTAGATTCTTATTTGGATAATATTGGTTACAGAAAAAACTACTGCTGCGTAGCTATTTTAAGATTACTGATAATGATTCAAAGGGACAAGCAGAAGTGGGTTTAGTATAAAAATCATTATTGTATAGGAAAGAATTAAGAACTAATATTGCAATTAATATATTTTTACAATAAGAACCATTAAATTGTAACCTTTTATTTTTAACGCTTCTTGTGTGTTAACATTTGTTTTAGAGAATAAGTAATAAAGATGGTATGAAAACATTCTTACTGGACAGCTTTAACAGATATAAAAGATTTAGTGAGGAATTGGATGTTAGGACTATATTGTGTAATAAGCCTTGGCTGATATTCAATGATTGTGGGGACAAGGAATTATATATTTTTCAAGAAGACGGTTCTCTCATTGCATCAGTAAATGGTAATGTTACCAATGCAAAATGGCAATATATACCTGCCAATAAATCCCTTATTGCCTCTTTCAAGGAACAATCCTACATGCTTCATCCTGCGTTCTTTGACAACACCATATTTGCTTTACAGCAAGATGGAACAGATAGATATGTTTTTATGATTGACGAACAACAAAGTAAATCCTTTCACCTCAAATCTCTATCAGAATTAAATTCTTATTTTCAACGTATAGAGTATGAACGAGTTGAAGCGGAACGACGTAGGGAAGAGGCTTTATTGGCTCAACAAAAATCTGAACAGCAGCGAATAGAAAAGGAGCGAGAACGGCAGCGTATAGCCCGAGAGTGGGAACTGGAAGCTCAAGCTCAAATGGCAAGAGAAGAACAGCAACGGCTTTCTAATATTGCAAGAGAGAACCATATACTGAAACAATATAAGATATTCTTAATTTATAAAATTGTTGGAATTATGCTTATAGCTGCCTCTGTGTTAATAGTGTGGCTCCCTTTGGGTTTAATGGCATTTCCTTTATTCCCCTTACCTGCCATAGCTAGTTATTATATTATATATAAACCATTAAGAGAACTACTAAAGCAATATTTATTAAAGAAACATGAACAAAGGTTAGAAGCGGAGAATCAAATGAGGGAGAAGAAAGAGTTGGAAGCAATAAAGAGAGAAGTGAATAAGAAAAGATTACAAGCAGAAGCACTAAAAATAGAAAACAAATTGAATAACAATCAAAGTTCTATTGAATTGGCAAGACAAATATCATTGAACGTGGAATATGCTAAAATAGCACTTTGTAAACATACACTTAAAATAAATTGGACGTGTCCCAATAAAATATACAAAGAGGTTACATTGATAATTAATAATGGAAGTGATGTTCTTCTATATGAACATTTAACTCTTTGGGGCAGTAAAGAGATTGAGTTAAATGAGGTGAAATCAACAATTAGAATCACTTTAAGACTTGTTTGGAATAACATACCCGTCTATAAAATCATTTTAATAAATGGAGAATGAAAATATTTAGAATATTAATAGTATTGATGGTATTGGCTTCTGGGTTTTATGCTTGTGTAAATAAAGAAAACGAAACTAGAGATAATGCCATTGACAGTACATTACAGACCAGTGCTACTGCCATACTGGAAAGCAAGTTGTCTGAACTTAATGCCCAATCTGGGCAGGTAATTGTTATGGAAGTCCAGACTGGGCAAATAAAGGCTCTGGTTGGACTTGAAAGGAAAGACAGTGCAGACTACCAACCATGCGAGAACTTCTCTGTACAGCAGCCTACTGGCTTGATGCAGGGTGTTTCACTATTGGCTGCACTGGAAACTGGAAAGGTGAAAATGAGTGATAAGGTGAATGCTGGCAATGGCATTTATGTCTGTAAGGGAGATACAGTTTTCGACCATAACTGGCATAGAGGCGGATATGGTGAAATTACAGTAAAGCAAGGACTGGCTAGCGGTTCAAACATCGCTACAGTCAAGACTATGGAGAATGCTTTTGGTAACAATGCACAAGCATACTTTGATGTATTGTCAAAAATGAGCTATGGCAAGCCAGACAGTATCAATGGCATTCTGCAACCTTATAGGATTACAGAAAAAAATATCACTTGGAACTGCATAGGATATGGACTGTCTGTTTCTCCTATTCAAGTCCTTACATTCTACAATGCTATCGCCAACAATGGGAAAATGGTGCAGCCTCAACTATACAAGGACAGTGTAGTGGTTATCAATCCCCAGATAGCAGATAAGGCTAATATCGACAGCTTGAAACTGGCACTGGCATATAATGTAACAGACGGACTGGGGCAACCTGCCAAGTCAGATAAGACTACCGTAGCAGGAAAACAAGGCACTATCATAGTCTCTACAGATAATGGCAATACGATGTATGCAGTGGAGTTCTGCGGCTACTTTCCTATTGACAATCCCAAGTATAGTATTATTGTTTCCATTAATAAGACAGGTTTGCCTGCTAGTGGTGGGTTGATGGCAGGTGACGTGTTTAAGAAGATAGTTAACAGTGTGGTATTTGAATAATAACAAGATATAATATGGAAGGTTGGATAGTTTTGGGCATAATACTTATAGTTGCTGCTTATTTCTTTGGCAGGATTGGGTATTCATTTAATGACGAAGACCAAGAACACTCTGACTATACTAAAATGAATGAGGCTGTAGATGTGGCTATTGATGCAGAAGATAATAAAACAAGGAATCTGGTAGTTAAGACCTTAAAAGAAATTGGTTGTCAACCAGAAGTTGATGATAAGGACAGAATTCGTTTTAAATATCAAGGTGAGATTTTTTTTATTGATGCAGATAATAATTATCAGTTTGTCACTCTTTGGGATGCTTGGTGGTTATGTATAGATTGTGACAATGCAAATGTTGAGCATTTAAAGAAGGCAATAAACTCAAACAATATAAATACCATAGTCTCCACTTTTTATACTATAGATGAAGATAGCAAACAGATGGGAGTACATTGTAAGGCTATATTTATGCTTACTCCTTCGATAGTGAACAAGGAGAATTATTTAAAGGTGATACTGAATGATTGTTTTAAGGCTCATGACCTATTAAGAGAACGGTTCATACGTCTTGATTTTAAGCAGGAGAAACATGAGCATAGAAGAGTGGTTGTCAAAGGATTTAATTAATAACATATTATGAAAAAACTTTTTGGTTCAATATTTGGTAACTCTTCCAAACCAGAAACCATTTCTAAAGATAAAGAGGAGGAGAAAGATGATTTTATTGACAGATTGGAAAATGAAACGTATCTACCAAATGAATTTAGGTTTCAGCATCAAATTGAAAAGTGCCAATTACGTGCTGCTCCTAATGAGAAAGTGACTTTAGGGGTACTGCTTAATAGAACTTTTGATATTAGGGAAGAAGAAGTTTCTGATTTATATGTAATCACAGACAACATACAAGAGAAGACTGGTACGCTAATCACAGAGAAAGATAAAATCTGGAACTTTGATTTATGTAACGCCGTCCTTGTCAAGCATGACAATGGAGATATAGGTTATAAATATAGCGAAAATGTCACTCTGTCAATATCTTATAGGAAAGGATATGCCTCAAAAGAAGATAATGACAAATCTATTGGAAGAGTAAATGACAACATCATTGTACATTTGAGAGGATGTGGTGGAAGTAAAGATACTTGGTTTATTCGTGCATCTATTATGTTGCCAACATTCAGCCATGAAGGAGATAAAACTTATACTAGAACGGGAAACCAACCGCAAACGTTAAGTGTTTTATTCGCTTATGATAATACCACCCCAGAACAAAGGATTGCAGAATATAAGGCAGTCTATGATAGGACGATTGAAAAGCTGAACAATGGGAAGGAATTGAATTTCAACGAATATTGTATTGCATCCCAAATGATACCTGCTATTGGGCAGGACTTTTATTGGGGTAATGAGGTTTTAAAGGAAAATAGATATTGGGATGCAATTGTATATTTGGAGAATGTATATCATGCTTTGAAGGAAAGTTGGCTAAGGGGTGATGTTACAGATGAAGATAAGAGAATGTTTTATCAAACATGTTACGTAATAGGATATTGTTATGCAGAAATGGCATTGTGGGAAAAGGCTCTATTCTATTTGGAAATAGTTCGTCCTTTAAATAATATTACCTATAACATAGAGTACATAAATTGCTTGGCAAACAGCAGGGATTTCAGAACCATTTATACTATCCATAAAGAACTTAATCAGCTGGCACAGTTAAAGGAAAGTGAAATAACGGATGATATTATATATTACCATAATTTTTTACGAAGACGTAGGGCATATACCTTTGTTGACATGGGACGGTTGGATGATGCGGAGGAAGCATTTAAAGAAATGTTGAATGAGGATGCCAATAAAGAATATGCCAAAAGCGAACTGGAGTATATTCAAGAACTGAAAAAGCGAAAGAGCACTGAAAGTTAAATAGAAGATATTATTATATCTGATATTAGTAGAGAATAGCCTCTTAATAAGTGGTGGACTGATGGCAGGTGATGTATTTAAGAAAATAATAGTAAATTTAAAACAGAATTGAAATGACAAAAATGTCTCAATGTAGTACATGTATTGGAGATGGAGTTCATTGTGAACATTATCGACCAACCGATGATAGTCCTTGTCCTAATTATATATTTGATACTTCAAGTACGGAACAAGGTACTATTAAATATGAAGTTAAAAAAGCTTTATATCGATATATCGCGCTAATTGTTATGGTCTTTATACTTCTTTCTTTTATTGGAGCAGTAACTTTTTGGGATTATATATTTATTATTCTTTATCTAAGTTTTGGGGTTTCTATCTATTTAGTGATTGCGCACTTTGATAGTATATTGCGATTGGTTAAGGAGAAATTTTGGAATAGAAAGATAAAACATCATGAAACAAAGAATATTGAATTCGTCACTGGAAAAAACCAAAAACAGTCTAATCATTCTGAAATAAGTGAGATTGTAGATACGGTTATGAACACATCAAATAACAGAACGAGAGATTTGGTTATCAATACTTTAAAAGAAATTGGTTGTCAACCAGAAGTTGATGATGATAAGGACATCTGTTTTAAATATCAAAATGAAGACTTTTTTATTGACGCAAATAATCGAACCGCTTTTATCATAATCTGGTCTAACTTTGGAAGTCTTTCTTTAAATGACCCTGATATAAATATTCTGAAAGATGCTATAAATCAAACTAATATGGACGGACGTATTACTTTAGCATATTTTGTTAGTAATGAAGAGAATGCTATAACTGTATATTGTAAGCATTATCTACCATTTGCACATAAAATACCTTCAATTCAAGAATATCTACGAAGTAATTTGGACAATTTCTTTTGGACACATCAATATTTAGAAGATAAATTTAACACTTTAAAAGAGAATCCTATAATGCAGAGTTCAAGAGAACGAATCATTATAAAGGGTTTTAATACCAAACGTGATGATGCATAAGAAGAAAGGCAGCATTTGAAGTTTATTCGTTGTTAGTTTTCTGTTATTGGCATGGAAGTGATTGATTGTATAATTCTTAGTAATAGAATATCATGGAAGCAATTTTAGTAATAGTAATCACTGCAATCCTTTTCTACTTTTTTATAAAGCAAGGGAATGCTGCCACTAGTAAGCAAGATAATAATATTAGTAAATATATAGTACCTAATAAGAATATACCTAGTGAGAAGGATGGTGTTGTGAGAGCCATTTGTGTTAACAATTATGATGGCTGGCTTGAACAGAAACACAAGAATCTGAAGATTGGTAAACAATACACTATAGAATACGCTATAATAGGAAGTTCGACAAGCCATGTTTACTTAAGTGAATTAAAGGAACAACTGTTTGGCTATAGCCTTTTCAATTGTTATATAAACGGACAAGAAATAGGCTTGATAGAGGATGCACGAATATTTTGGAATGTATCACAACAAGATATGCCAACAAGAAGTACGCGTATCCTACAATATCGTGGAGCAACAAAAGAAGGACTTAAATACATAAGGAATTTTTTTCCTAATGTTCCCATTATTGACCGTTCTAATATGAATAAGCTAACTTTACCTCCAATACCAGACATTAAAGAGATAAAACAATTTGCAATCAATGGTTGGACACTTGGAGAAATTCATGGTTTGTCACATTGGCAAAGAGTAGAGCGTAATGGCATTTTATTGAGTTTAATCATGTGTAATGGTGAACTATGTTTCCGTAAAGAGGTGAATATAAAAGTGGTATGCTTATTTGCCTATCTACACGATAAATGCAGGTTGAATAATGAAACAGACTTAAAGCATGGCGAGAGGGCAGCAGATATGCTTTATACAATGAGAGATACCTTGCTAAAAGATTTGGACAATAAGGAGTTCTCTTTATTGGAACAAGCTTGCAGACTGCATACAACAATACATAAAACGGGCAATCCAACTATTGATATTTGTTTTGACGCAGACCGTTTGGATTTAAAGCGGGTTGGTATAACTCCATGTCCAGACAAAATGGCAACATCTTGTGGAGAATATTATGCAATGGACACACTCCGTTTTATGGCATTAGATATGAATATTCCACCAATTACCACTGATGTTTGATTACAAAGTTAGTTATATAGATGAGGTGTGATATTGTCAAATACTTTACAGATTGGAAAACTGCATATCTTATTTGGATAGTATGCAGTTGGTTGCTTACTAATAAACCGTCACCCAACTATTACGGTTATCTATTTGAGGAATACGAGTTGGCATGGTGGATTATTGGTTGTATTATCACACTGATTGCGGTCTGGCATTTATACAAAAGAAACTGGATGCAGGCAACCTTATTGTTTTTGCTATTTGCAGTGCCTAAGTTCCTTGTGTATATAGGTAATATGGAAATAGTAAGTGAATCCATCTTTGAAGTATTGGGTATATGAAATATCTAAAACAGATAGAATATTCTATACTGGCTGCCATGACATTCAGTTTGATTAGAACGTTTGTTCACAGTCTGATAAGCGAACAGAATAGATACAGTCGTATATACCAAGCTGTTTTTAAAAGACGGTTAGACTATATTGACAACCTTGAAACTTGGATTTGTGCTGCTAGTATGATGATACTTCTTGTACCATTGATTTACAAATTGGTAAATAAGGAATGGAAGGATGCAGGGGTGCTACTGTTATTTTCATTGCTACTTATACCGTGGGTATTTAATACCTACTGCATTAAATAAAAAAATATGGGGGAATTAAAGCAATATGAATGTCCTAAATGTGGCTACACAACACCGGTACTGCATTTTGGTTGTGGGTTCAGAGACTATTATGAAGTTTATATTTGTAAGGCTTGTCAAACAATACAGAGTTCTTTGGTTGCAACAGAGGATTGTATGTCTGAGTTTGATGAAGAAAGTGAACTTGATAATGTTAACCTAGTAACAGTCTATGGTGAGGATTACAACAATAAGGAATTGGTAGAATATAGCAAAAGAGAGAAAGCTAAAAAGTGCAATCACTGTTCATCACAAGTTATTTCTGAAATTCCGTATCAAATAGAAATAGACTTTCAGAATATGACAGATGTTGACAAGAGATTACCACACATGAAGTACTATACAACTTCAAAAGACATTGTTAGAATGATAAGAAGAGGTAAGAAGCAAATTATTCATTGTAATGATTGTAACAATGATGTGACTTATAATAGTTTTGTGGATGATTTCAATATCAAATGTGTTCATTGTGGTAGTATTCAATTAGAAGTTTGGGATGAAAAGCATTGTCCTAAATGTGGTGAAAAAATGGTATGGGGTGGAGACTGGGGAAGGAATATACTTGAAGCATTTTGGGATTAATATTAACAGATAAATATCTCATATATCCATTAATAGGAACTACATTAATGAAAGGAATAAATTATGAGAGAGGTAACGATGAATGAATACATAGAGCTTATAGATGAGCTTTGTGCTAAATGTAATTCTGGGGAATAAAGGGAAGAAGGAGGAATGAACTATGATAAGAATGACAAGTAATGATTATTATGACTTCTTGGAGAAGGTTTTAGAGAGATACGAAGAGTTATCAGAGAAAGTATATTTTATAGGGGAAATAGAAAAAAGTTCTCTATCTTTATAGAGACCAATTAACATGTTTGGATTATGCTCAAATGGTTTAATAAGAAGAAAGCAGAAGTTCTTAAAAGTGAAAAGCCACATACCATTATTAAATGTGGCATTACCCCTACATACATAAAAGTTCTAAAGGGAAACGAGGTATTTGTATTTGGAAGTAACTTGCAAGGCATACACGGTGGCGGTGCAGCACGAATTGCCAGAGAATGTTTTGGCGCAATCATGGGGCAAGGTGTAGGGCTACAAGGACAGTCTTATGCCATACCTACTATGCAAGGTGGAGTGAAAACAATAAAACCGTATGTTGATGAATTTATAAAGTTTGCTCAAATTCATACAGAATTTCATTTTTTGGTAACAAGGATTGGCTGTGGCATTGCAGGCTTTAGGGATGAAGACATTGCACCATTGTTTGAGAATGCCATAAATCTATCTAATATAAGTTTGCCAAAAGAATTTGTAGACATTATTACATTTTGATTATTTTTTAAGTGTAGGTGATATGTGTTGGCAGTAGTTGATTATATAAATCTTTAATAGCTTTTGCGATGAAAATTATATTTCTGGATTTTGACGGTGTAATGGATACCGCTTATTACGATATGGTTCTTGTTAGTAAAGGCTTGCAAGAGGTTGATGAGTATGGTGTATTATTTGACCCTGCATGTGTTAGGAACTTAGAAACTATAATTAGAAAAACAAAAGCGGATATTGTTGTAACTTCTTCTTGGAAATACCTAATGTCTTATGAAGAGTTTTTAGAAATGTGGAATACAAGAAATCTACCAGGCTTTATAACAGATACTACACCCAATATTAGTAATCACCGTGGGGATGAGATAGACGCATGGATTAGAGAATGCGAAACAGAATGTGAGTATGTCATTATTGACGACCTTGATGCAAATAATTTCAATGAGCATCATTTACCGCATCTGATAACGGTCAATCCTTATAATGGATTAGACGAAATTGCAGCGAAACAAGCTATTGAGATATTAGGTATGGATGTTAGCTAAATAATAGAGTGTTGAAGTGACAACATTTGATTTTACCGTATGGCTTAAATGTGAGAATGGAGGTAAATTATGAACATTAAAAGAGTAAATGGAACTGTGTGCTACCAAAAAACAATACTCATACTATATATTAATTTAGTTATCTGATAATTGATACATTTTTTGCACATAAAATGGCATAAGTGGAATTATGAAACGTGAATTTAAAAGCGGTGAAGTAGTATTGGAAGTATATGATGCGTCCCTTAGAATTGTAATGGACCATTTACTTCCACCATACGAAGAAAATGGAGAATGTAGCTATACTATTAATATAGCAGGTAACGAGAACTTTGGAGGGGGATTTCCACGTAAGTATGTGGAAAAGCAAGTAGATGAATATCTAGATACAATAAGAGACTTCATTATAGAAGGGTTAATCAGTAAAGGCAACACTAAATGAATTAATATGGATAATGAAACAAAGACAGCAAGTGAAATGTGGGATATTATGGAGGAATTAGGAATTGCAGTAGACAAATCTTTCATTGAGCCTTGTGATTTAACTCCACCCACTTTAGAGGAATTATGTAGAATGTTTGGAGTTAACAGCTTAGAAGAACTTAGAAACATGCCTCCTAGTCCAATGGCTTTTTGATACAAAGAGATAAGCCAGTAATAACTAATAAAACTAATGATTATGTTACTAAAGACACTAAACAAGTTAATAGAGGAGAATAATATAGACCCAGAAGAGTTCGATAAAGACCCTTATGGTGTTATTGACAGATTAGAAGATGAGAAGTTAAAGTGGCTATTGTTAATAGCAATGGAGATACAGGATTAATAATTATAAACCTTAAATGAATTAATATGGCTGGTAAACTAATGCCAAATAAACAACCGGAGTTTTTCACTCCCAATGCTCCAGTTAAATACGCAATGGCAGGAGGAAGAGGAGTAATGATAGGTTGCGGAATTATGACAACCTTATATGTCATAGGCGTAATTGTAGGGTTGTGTTTGTGCTATGGTTGGAGCAGCCTATTTTTTCCCATACTTCCATTTATCATCATAGGTGTTATGGTGGAATTTCCATGCTGTATATGGAAAGGCTTTAAGAAGTTCTACAATCTGGGATATGATAAGGAACGGAGAATATAAAAATGTTTTTCTCATGTTAGACTGATAAATAGGTAAAACAATGAGATATATGAGAAAGAAACTAATTATTGAATATCTTTTTGTTTTGTTAAATAATTTCGTGAATTTGTAATAATGCAGTAAGATTACTATATTTGCCAAAAAGATAAGATGCAAGTGTATGGTTAGAATGTCGTCAAAAGAAGATTTAAATGTTCCTACCTATCTGATTGAGCATTTATTGGCTATCATTAAGATTACTAATGAATCCCCCAATTTATTGCAAACGCAAGCGGACTATTCAACCATTTTTGAGACGATTGAAGATGTGAGATCATATATTTGTAAATGTGCTCAAGAATATGAAATCATAGAAGAGTTTACTTCTAAAAAAATTGAGGACTTAATTAATTGTTTTGATTTCCTTATTTGTGACCATAAACTAATTCGTCTCTGTAATTTATTGTTGTTATTTAAAAAGGCACAAGAGATTAAACTCGTATCTGATACCAATGAGCGTAAAACCTTAGAAGCTGACGAGCAGAAAATTATAGAAACAGCTATACAGAACGAATTATTTGAGCACTTGAAGATAAGCCATAAGTTGGAAGAATATGCCCCATTAATAGTCTGGAACCGTTCCAATCCTCCCACCAGTTTTATTTATGAGAAAAAGGAGGGTATATACACCTATGCTGCTAGTAATCCACGACCTATTTCTATTGACAAAAGTGCTCTTAAGCAAATGAAGAATAAAGAGGCTGAAATTTTAAAATCGCAAACTTATATTACTAACCACTTATATAAAAGATTGATACAAAAAGGATTTGTTCTTCCTTCTCCATCACGTACAAAACTAAAGACTAAACCTGCATGTTTCATTTATGATACTTTGATGTTTTTGGGGTATTTCTCTAATGATTATTCCATTATGAATAACAAATATCGAATCAATAAGGCTAAGAGAGACCGTATAAAAGAGATTATAATATTCACAAAATGAAGGTTATCCAATCCATTTAAAATTGGGGGAATCATTAACACAACATCTCATTCTATCCCCCCCTAGGACAAATTCTTATGTCCCGTTTTTTATCGACCTTTGCCACCAGAAAGGAACGAGAGTAGAAATGTTTCTACTGGGATGTCCTATTTTTATTATGAACAAAAAAAATGAGCTAGCACTTCAAGTTTTAACACTAGCAGTGCTAGCCAGTAAAGGACTCAAGATAGCTAGGCTGTCAGGTAATCGTAACTTTGACGAAAAGGTGGTTAAAGCCAAAATGAAGTCCATGAAGGCAAATGGAATGTTAGTTCCTGCTATCATACTGGATGCAATGAAGGTTATAGAAGCCGGATTGGAAATTGTAGATTTTGAAACGGGAGAAATCATTAGCGCAGCTGATGCAGCCCGGTACGTTGTGTTAGCGGATGCAAACCACCGTTACAAAGCTCATCTAAATCTTCTGGAAGCTAACAAGGACTTAAAAGACGAAGAAAAGTACAAAGGTGAGTTCTATCTTATCTATGCTTTGAATGAAGAAATTACAGTCTCGAGAATGTTTTCAGAAATTAACATTTGTACAAATCCTTGGAAGGGAGGCGACTTTCCTAAGGGGGCTAAAATGGCGTGCAAAGAGGAACTTCCGCTACTTGATTTTATCGTGAAGCTTACTGAACAAGGTTATCCATTACCAACTGCCTCAAAATGGGGAACGTTTAAAGCGAGTATTACTAAAGAGATAATGGCAGATGCAATGGCAGGTAAGATAAGTGATAAATTACGGAAAACTAATGGATTGGAAAGAGGTGAGAAATTATTAAAAGCAGCAGCAAAACACCTCTCTAAAGAGGTTCTCAAAAGTCGAACTCTCGTTGATTGGGTTATCAATAAATACGATGAAGCAGACGATGAACAAAAAGTTAGTGTGATTGGCAATCTGGTTGACTTCTTTTCAAGTTTGAGCGAAGAGAAAGCAGAGCAGATAGAGAAAGCCAAAGGACAACGAGGTGGCGATACCAAAGAGACCATTATAAATCGTCTTCTTAACAAATTCTACGAGCAGTTCACACAATCTCAAAGAACTTCTACTGATGAGTAAAATTAAAAGCCGGTTATCGAGATGATAGCTGGCTTTTTTATCTCTATTACAAGTGATACCAAGAAATTATATCGTGAACCAACTAGTCATTGTTATGTTGGAAGAATGTCGTATAGAATATTCTGATAGGATAAATGTTTTATTTTAATTGCTTTCTTTTCTTAAATAATTGGCTGTTATGGCTAGAAGATGTATTTTTGTAGCGGTTGAGGTGAGATATTTGTTACGGAATTTAATAACCATATGTTTAATCGCTTGGTAATCAGTATGGGTAATAAAGATAGCTTGTTTTTATTACTTTTGTCGCATTGACAAGCGAAATATTTCCTAAGATGCGCAAAGTTTACTACATTTATAATCCCCAGACGCAGACGTATGACCGTATTTATCCTACCGTGAGGCAGCGGGCGTTGAGCATTCTCCGCCGTTTGTTCATCGGTATGGGGCTGGGTGCGGGCAGTTTCATCGTATTGCTGCTTATCTTCGGTTCTCCGTCGGAGAAGGAGCTGCGGAAGGAGAACAGCAAACTGCAGGCGCAGTACAACGTGCTCTCCCGTCGGCTGGACGAGGCGATGGGAGTGCTGCAGGACATACAGCAGCGTGACGACAATCTGTACCGGGTGATTTTCATGGCCGACCCTATTCCTTCTGCCATCCGTCAGGCTGGATATGGCGGCACCAACCGCTATGAGCATCTGATGGATATGGCAAACTCTGACCTGGTTATCAATACCACCCAGAAGATGGACATGCTGACGAAGCAGCTCTATATTCAGTCATGCTCTTTCGATGACGTGGTGGAGATGTGCAAGAATCATGATGAAATGCTGCGTTGCATTCCTGCCATACAGCCTGTTTCGAACAAGGACCTCCGTAAGACTGCTTCCGGTTACGGTACGCGTATCGACCCCATTTATGGTACCAGCAAGTTCCATGAGGGTATGGACTTTTCGGCTCCTCAGGGTACAGACGTCTATGCCACGGGAGACGGTACTGTGGTGCAGATGGGCTGGCAATCGGGCTATGGCAATAGAATCGTGATAGATCACGGATTCGGTTACCAGACAGTATATGCACACTTGCGCGATTTCCGGACGAAGTTAGGCAAGAAAGTGGTACGTGGTGAGGTCATTGGCGGGGTAGGCAGTACGGGCAAGAGCACTGGTCCGCATTTGCACTACGAAGTACACGTCAAGGGAAAGGTTGTGAATCCCGTCAACTACTACTTTATGGACCTCAGTGCTGAGGATTATGACCGCATGATACAGATTGCTGCGAACAATGGTAAGGTGCTTGATTGACGGATGATTGATAAAGAAAGGATTACATCATGTTGAATACAGATAAGAATTTGAAGTTATATTACTCCATCAGTGAGGTGGCTGCCATGTTCGACGTCAACGAATCGCTGCTCCGTTTCTGGGAAAAGGAGTTTCCGCAACTCAATCCGAAGAAAGGAGGGCGGGGAATACGCCAGTACCGTAAGGAGGACATTGAGACAGTGAAACTTATCTATCATCTGGTGAAGGAGCGCGGGATGACCTTGCCCGGCGCCCGCCAACGGATAAAAGACAATAAGGAAGCTACGATACGTAACTTTGAAATCGTAGATCGCCTCAGAGCTATCCGCGAAGAACTGGTAGGCATGAAACTGGCATTGGATGAGTTTACCTACGAGGATGTGGAGAACTTGAAGGAAAATATCCAAGGACTGAAGTAGAATACCACTCCGTTTATTCCTCTACTCTCGTCACTTGTTTTATATTCTGTATCTGCTTCAGATTATTGCAGATAGTGCGCACGTCGTCCACATCGTGTACATAGAGCTGTATCTTTCCTTCGAAGATGCCATCGTTGGTTTCGATGGTCAGTTTACGGATATTCACGTTGAGCTGGCGGGAGATGACTTGGGTCACTTCGTTCAGCAATCCCATGCTGTCTATACCTTTTATATATATGGTGACGAGGAACGACAAATCCTTGTGAGTGTCCCATTCGGTGGCGATGATACGGTTTCCGTAGCTACTTTTAAGGCGGGTGGCAACGGGGCATTGGCGCTTGTGGATGACAACACGGTTCTGTTCGTCGATGTATCCCAGTACGTCGTCACCCGGAATGGGGTGGCAACAGTCAGCCATGATATAGTTCTTTGAGATGGTCTCTTCCGTCAGCTTCAGAATCTGCTTGGTGTTGATTTTCTCTTGCGGTGCTTTCTCTTCCGGTTGTTCTTTGGCATCCTTGTTGTCCTTGTTACCGAAGGAGAAGGTCAGGAACTTCTTCCAGTTGCTGTTCTGTTTTTCCTTGAACACATTCTTGTCGGCATCGCCCAGCACAACCCGCTTGTTACCAATGGCAACGAACAACTCGTCGCGGGTGTGGAAGCCGTGCAGCCTGGTCAGTTTGTCCAGAGCGGCATCATCCATACGTATATCCTCGTTTTTGAAGAATTCGTTCAGTATGGTTTCACCTTCTTTTTGATAGGCTTTTGCTTCTTTACGCAAGATGGTGGCAATCTTGGTACGGGCACGGGCAGTGGTGGCATATACTTCCCACTCCGGCTGCACGCGTTGCGATTTGGAGGTCAATATCTCTACCTGGTCACCGCTTTGCAGTTTGTGGCTTAGGGGGACCAATTTGTGGTTTACCTTGGCGCCGATGCAGTGGCTGCCGATGTCGGTATGCAAGGAGAAGGCAAAGTCCAGTGCCGTAGAGTTCTGCGGCATGGTCTTGAGGTCGCCTTTCGGGGTGAAGACGAAAATTTCCGACGCGAACAAGTTTAGTTTGATGGTATCGAGAAAGTCGATGGCGTCCGGTTGCGGGTCATCCAGAATTTCTTTGATGGTACGCAGCCATTTCTCCAGTTCGCCTTCATCTTCGCTGCCTCCGCCTTCTTTGTATTTCCAGTGGGCGGCAAAGCCTTGTTCGGCAACGTCATTCATACGCTCACTGCGGATTTGTACTTCAATCCATTGCCCGTTGTTACCCATAAGGGTGACGTGCAGGGCTTGGTAGCCGTTGGCTTTGGGATGGCTCACCCAGTCGCGCAGGCGGTCGGGGTGGGGCTTGTATATCTTGGATATGGAGACGTAGATGTCGAAGCAGTCGTTTAGCTCTTCCTCTATATTGCGAGGCTCGAAGATGATGCGGACAGCAAGCAGGTCATAGATTTCCTCGAAGGGGACATGTTTGGTCTGCATTTTGTTCCAGATGGAGTAGATGGACTTTACACGGGCAAGGATACGGTATTTCAGTCCCATTTTGTCCAGTTGCGCCCGTATCGGAGCGGTGAACTCATTGAATACCTTGTCGCGCTCCACAGCGGTGGCTTCCAGTTTCTCTTCTATCTCGTGGTACTCTTCCGGATGTTCGTACTTGAAGCTCAGGTTTTCCAGTTCTGTCTTGATTTTGTACAAGCCGAGGCGGTTGGCGAGAGGAGCATAGATGTAGAGTGTTTCGCCTGCAATCTTGAACTGTTTGTTGGGCAGCATGGAGCCGAGTGTACGCATGTTATGCAGACGGTCAGCTATCTTGATGAGGATAACCCGGATATCGTCGGACATAGTGAGCAGCAGCTTCTTGAAGTTCTCCGCCTGCGCCGAGGCACGGTCGCCGAAGATACCGCCGGAAATCTTTGTCAGCCCGTCTACAATCTGGGCGATTTTGGGACCGAAGATGTTTTCGATATCCTCTACGGTGTAGTCAGTGTCTTCCACCACATCGTGCAGCAATGCCGAGCATATGGAAGTAGACCCCAGTCCTATCTCATTACAGACAATCTTTGCCACAGCAATGGGGTGCATGATGTAGGGCTCGCCGGAACGACGCTTGATGCCCTTATGCGCCTGGTTGGCAAAGTTGAATGCTTTGGTTATTATTTCGACGCGCTTGCGGTGTTTGGTGGCCAAATAGTCGTTCAACAGTTCTTGGAATGCTTGTTCGATCATTTCCTCTTCGGCTTTTTCCTTTTCCTTCTGACTTATATTTTCTTCCATATACTGCTTTCTCCTTTCTTCACTTCACTTTTTGCAAAAATAAGCAATTTTCAACACCGGGCAAGCGTTTATGTCTTTATTTATAAATCTTCAAACGCTTTCCTGCGGAGATTCTGGTACTACGCAATCCATTCCAACTTTTTAACTGATTGACTGTGACGCCGTATTTTCGTGCAATGCTGCCGAGATTGTCCCCCTTGCGTATCTTGTAGTAAGTGACATTCCCCGTAGTGGTACTGCTTTTGCTGCTGCGTGCCGTCGAGCGTGTATTGGAAACGGCCACGACTCTGCGGTTCTTGAACAGCTCATTGCTGCGGTGGGCATAGATTGTATCTTGTTTGTCGATGAAGGCACTGATATAATTGATGGGGAGGCGTAGCGTCTGTGGCTTGCTCTCTCCGGGGATGATACTTTTCTTGAATTGAGGATTCAGACTCTTTATCTGATCCAGACTGATGCCGCATAGGTCGGAAATCTGTTCGAAATGAAGGTTACGGCTTACCTGCACCGTATCGGTTGCTTCCGGAATGTCGGTTTCCATGGGGCAGATGTTGTGCTTGCAGTAGTAGGTCATTACGTAGTTGGCGGCAATGAAGGCGGGCACGTAGCCACGTGTCTCTTTGGGCAGATAGTTGTAGATTTCCCAATAATCAGTTTTCCCTCCCGAACGACGGATGGCTTTGTTGATGGTGCCCGGACCGCAGTTATAGGCGGCAATCACCAGGTTCCAGTCTTTGTAAATGTCGTACATGTCCTTCAGGTAGCGTGCTGCCGCCCAGGTTGCCTTTATCGGGTCGCGGCGTTCGTCTACGAGGCTATTGCTTTCCAGTCCGTATATCTTCCCGGTGGCGAGCATAAACTGCCATAGTCCGCAAGCTCCAGCGCGGGATACGGCAGAAGGGTTGAGAGCGGATTCTATGATGGGCAGATATTTCAGCTCGAGCGGCAGACCGTAGGCATCCAGCGCTTCTTCGAAGATGGGCATATAGAAGTTGCAGGCGCTCAGCATGAAGGCAACTTGGTTGCGCAGGCGTCCGGTATACATGTCGATGAATTTGCGTACAATCTCGTTGTACGGCATTTCCATGACGGTCGGCATGCGCGACAACCGGTCTATGTATACAGAGTCACTGAACATCGGGTTTACGGTAGAGGTGCTGCAGTCTTTTCCCAAGTCTATGTAATTCTTGGCTTTCCAGTCATTGAGCAGGCTGTCCAGCGGATAGGTCATGCTTTTGGGCAGCTCGATGGATTCCTGGCGTTCTGTACCGTTTTCGCGGATAAGTACTTCCACGCTTTCTTGCGCATGCATGGCCGGAACGGCGAAGAGGGCGCAAAACAGAAGCGAGGAACCGAGAATAATTCTTTTCATATATATGGCCTTGTGTATCATTAGGTAATAATTTATGCTTTAATTTTCGTTTTTAGAATCGGAAACTGCATTGCACGCCGACGTTCTTATTAGAGGAACCGGTCATCTGACTGTTGATTATGGCAGGTTCCACTTTCATGCTGAGGTCGGGGGTGATGTCGAAGTTGGACAGTTCTGCGTCTACGTATGCGTCGACAACGGACAATAGATATACACCGATAAAGGCGAAGATGCTCAAGTCGCGGTATCGTCGGAAGGTGTCCTTACGCTTCCGCAGTGTCTCCGTCAGCTGGCTTTCGGTATAGTTATAGTTGGGAGGCAGCAGGTCGGTAATGGTACTGGAGTTGAAATTACCATTTACGGCATCCTTGTAGGCGGCCGAATAGTCCTTATACATCTTGCTGTTCCACGTGAGGGCATAGGCACAACCGGCAAATCCTCCATAGAAGATGGGCAGTTTCCAATATTTGCGGTTGTAGATTTGTCCACCGCCGGGAATGACGAGGGCAAGCCAGGTGGCTTTTGTGGGGTTGGGCACCCATCGCTTGGGGTCGATGGCCTTTTGCAGGCTGTCTGTAGGTACGGGCTGTTCCTTCAGGTCGGGGCTGGCGGTCATTTCCAGCATCTTCCGTTTGTTTTCGGCCGCAAGACTGTCGGCAACAGCGAGGCTGTCCCGGTTTACCACGGTGTTGAGTGTATCGGTCTGATGCCGCTGCGCACGCTTGGAAGCGGCACGCGGACGGTCCTGACCATACATAGCAATCCCTGCCGTCTGTAAAAAACAGAGCAGCAGGGTAATGGCTAACTGATATATTCTTCCTTTTTTTCTCATTTATTTCTTCAGCGTATCAAGAATGCCGATGATACGTTCCAATTCTTCTTCGTTATTGAACGGGATACTGATTTTGCCTTTTCCTTTCTCCGAGCAGGTGAGTTGCACCTTGGTACTGAAAAAGCCCGAGAGTTGTTGTTTCAGCATATTGAATTCTTCGGGCAGTTTGGCGCGCTTGGGGGCAATCTTACGACCACCGCTTTTCACGGTTTCGCCTTCACTCAGTGACTTTACTATTTCTTCCACTTTGCGTACGGAATACCCGTGCTCCAGGATTTCCTCGAAAATCTTTACTTGCAGTTTGGGGTCGCCGAGCGTTACCAACGCGCGGGCATGTCCCATGTCTATCTGCTTGTTCTGCAGCCCCATCTGGACGGGAGCTGGCAGTTTGAGCAGCCGCAGGTAATTGGCGATGGTGGTGCGCTTCTTGCCTACACGTTCGCTGAGGCGCTCTTGCGTCAGCCCGTATTGCTCCAATAGATGCTGGTAAGCGAGAGCTATTTCTACGGAGTTCAAGTCTTCGCGCTGTATGTTTTCGATGAGCGCCATTTCCATGACGTTCTCATCGTCTGCAGTGCGGATATAGGCGGGGATGCTGGTCAGTCCGGCAAGCTGCGAAGCGCGGAAACGACGCTCGCCGGCGATAATCTGGTATTCGTCGTCGCTAAGCTTGCGCAGGGTGATGGGCTGTATGATGCCGATTTCGGAGATGGAATCAGCTAACTCCTGCAACGCAACCGGGTCGAATTCATGACGGGGCTGGTTGGGGTTGACCGTAATCTTCGACAACTCTATTTCATTGATAGAAGAGGAGCCTTCGGTCTTTACTTCATCCATGGAGAAGAGGGCGTCCAGCCCGCGTCCTAATGCATTTCTTTGTGCCATCTATTTATTTACTATTTATTCCCTACGGTCATGACACATTTCTTATCTTTGACACATAGGTACGTTGACGATTTACAATTTACTATTTAGCCATGCGGGGTGATTTTGTTGTGTATTGTAAATATGGTATTTATCACTACCCCCTAATCATTAATCACTAACTGCTTATTCCTTATCCCTAACCGCTAATCCCTTCTTTCGTTTCTGCTTATCAGCTCCTTGGCAAGTGCCATGTGGTTCTTGGCTCCGGTTGAGTCTGCGTCATAGAGAATGGTGGGCAGGCCGTAGCTGGGAGCTTCGCTCAGTTTCACATTACGCTGGATGACGGTGTTGAACACCAATTCCTGGAAGTGGCGTTTCACTTCATCGTAAATCTGGTTGGCTTGGCGCAGACGCGAGTCGTACATCGTCAGCAGGAAGCCTTCGATTTCGAGGGCAGGGTTCAGCTTGGACTTGATGATTTTAATGGTATTCAGCAATTTGCTGATGCCTTCTAGTGCAAAATATTCCGCTTGTACGGGGATGATTACTGAATCGGCGGCAGTCAGTGCGTTGACCGTAATCAGGCCCAAAGACGGGGAACAGTCTATCAAGATATAGTCAAATTCATTCTTCAGCGGAGCGAGTACCTCTTTCAGTATCTTTTCGCGGTTTTTCAGATTGAGCATCTCTATTTCGGCACCTACCAGATTGATGTGGGAGGAGATTACCTTCAGTGTGTCTATCTCCGTGTCATGAAGGGCTTCGCGTACGTCTGCACGGTCAATAATGCACTCGTAGATAGTACATTCCGACTGCTTGATGTCCACACCCAATCCTGAGGAGGCATTGGCCTGAGGGTCGGCATCCACAACGAGCACTTTCTTTTCAAGTGTGGCGAGTGAGGCTGCGAGGTTGATCGTCGTCGTAGTCTTGCCTACACCACCCTTTTGGTTAGCCATAGCAATTATTTTTCCCATAATCTCAATATTTATTGGCAGCGAAATAAGTGATAATTCCGGATAGCGCCTACAAATTTGGAGAAAGATTGCAAAAACGGTTGATAAGTCGGCTGTTTTGTTAATAACTCACAGACGTTTACCGCTGTTTTTCTTCCTGTAAATTACTCGTAAAGCGTTCTTTCTCTGTTTAGTGGGCAAATATACGTATTTATCTTGAAATGAAGCTGTTTTTTTGTCTCGCTTGCAGAAGATTAAGATTTGTAAACCAATGGAAGACATTGGCTTGGACTATTCTCTCTACTTGCATGAGATGTACATCTCGTGTTGTTTGAGACGGGCATCTCATGTTGCTCGAGATGCACATCTCATGCAGATGGACTACTGTGTGGATGGCGGTCGGCAGATAAGTTGTTCCCAGGCGGAAGGAGAGGAGATGGTGTCAGACCAAGGCTTTGACGAACTCCCAGCAGAAGTATGCACATATGACACATTTCACTACTGTGCCCAGCAAGAATCCAAGCAGCGAGCCCAGCCCCGATTTCAAGGTCTGGTCTGTCTTGCTGCCTCCCACCAGTTCGCCGGCAAAGGCTCCGAGAAAGGGGCCGAGGATGATGCCCCAAGGCATGAAGAACAACCCTACGATGGTGCCTATGAGGCAGCCGCGCGTTCCCCACCGACTGCCTCCGCTATATTTGCTGCCCAGCATCGGGACGAAATAATCCAGTATCTGTACAAGGACGACTGCTGCCAGCCATAGAAGTAACTGCGTGGTGGAAAACTGCGCCTTGTCCGTGAAATGTAGAAGCAACAAGCCTGCATAGGCTACGGGCGGTCCCGGAATCATAGGCAGGATGCAGCCTGCCAATCCGACAATCAGACAGAGGATGCCCAAGATGATGAGAAGAATGTCCATAGGTGTATCGTTTCTGTTGGTGAAGATGACAGCGGTTGTTCCCTGCTACTCGAATCGGTTGTATATGACAATGGGGCGGGAGCGGCGTGTGCTCATCGACGGGAACCATATATCGTCGGCTGTGAGGCCGCATTGCTTGATGGCTTCGGCGCAGTATTCCAGTCGTCCGAAGTCGGCATCGACATTGTTTGTACCGAATGTGAATTTGATTCCACGTGCTTTGGCGCGACGGATAATCTCGAAACTGGGAATCCGGTAGCGTGCATTGATTTCCAGAGCGATTCCATGTTGTTGCAATACATCCAATACGCGTTCAATGCGTCCGTCCGTCCAGTACTTGTCGTAATCATTCGCCATAGTGTCGGGCAAGAAGGTAGGGTTGGCATAAATGTCGGCAGGCTCGTTGGTCAGAATCAGGACTGTTTGGTCGACAAGGTGGTCCATATACCGTTCAAGCGTAATGTCATCAAAGAGTGCTTCTTCGGCCCGGTAGATGCGCGAATTACGTCCCTTGTGGTCTATGATGGTCATGGCGTCGGTAAACAGGTAATCGAAAATCCCCAAGGCTTCCTGCGAGAAAGTTGCCGTCCATTTGCGTCCCTCACCTTGTACACCGCACAGGAATGGCATCCCTTTTACTTCATTAAAATAGTCGTACACTTCTTTGTTATCGGCCAGCATACGTCCTACGCCTCCTTCTCCGGCATTGGGGGCGACACCATAGTTGATACCGTAATTCATGGACATGGCGTGTGCCGTTTCCTTCGTCAGCCCTCCTTTCAAGTGAACGTGGTAGTCTATAACTGGGAAATCGCGCTGCTGTAGCCTGATTATCTCATCCGTGCGCTCGTCTACCGGAGCAAGCGTGTCGGCTTCGTTGCGTGCTTCCTTGGCAAGCTGTTCGATGGCGAGATTCCGGAATGACACTTCGCCGTGTATGCCTTGCAAGGCTATGGAACCTTGACTCAACAGTTGCCGGGCGTGCTCCTCTGTGCGATATGGATGTTCGGGTTCGGTATAGCAGACAACTTCGGTTCCGTTAATGCAGACAATGATGTTTTGTCCGCGTACGGTTATCTCGAAGTCAAACCATTCTCCATCTTTTGCGAGTGAGCGATAGAGGTTGCGCACCGAGGCGAGTGAGCCGCTCTTGCGTGTGCCGTCGATGTCTCCGTTACGGAATATCACTTCATAACCGGACTCGCCGTCCGTATGAAAGAGGAGGCCTGCTTCGGAGCCGGGTTGTGTGAGGGCTTCTCCGGTGAGTCGGAAATTTTGGTATTCTTTGTCGTTGAAGAGCTTCCGGCCTTCTGCAATGACCGGGTCTGCCGTGTGAAGCGTAGATGTCCCGTCATTCCATTGGTCAAGTGGCTCGAGAGAACTGTTCCTGCCACAACTTGTCAGGGTTGTTAGAAACAGAATTATTGCGGCAGCTGCCGTCTCGATACGTGCAGCAATGGTAGGATGGCAAAAAGTGTTCATTATAGCATGGATTTTATGAATGATTATATTCCGATTATTGTCGGTACAAAGTTAGCCTTTTCTGAAAATATCTTTGAATACAAAAGAATTATTATCTTTGTAGTATTCAGTTTAAAGCCTTTTTAGCTACTTTTGCACGATAATAAAAAAGAAAGTTATGGAAAATCAGAGACCTTTGATATTGATTTCCAATGATGACGGCATCATTGCGAAAGGTATTAGCGAGTTAATCAAATTCCTCCGTCCGTTGGGTGAGATTGTGGTAATGGCGCCGGATGCACCCCGCTCTGGAAGTGCGTGTGCGCTGACAGTAACGGAACCTATCCACTACCAGCTGGTTCGTAAGGATGTTGGGCTGACGGTATACAAGTGTTCCGGTACGCCGACCGACTGTGTGAAGCTGGCTTTTCATACGGTGCTCGACCGCAAGCCCGACTTGGTGGTAGGCGGCATCAATCATGGCGACAATTCTTCCGTAAACCTGCATTATTCCGGTACGATGGGCGTTGTGATAGAGGGATGCCTGAAAGGAGTGCCTTCCATTGGATTCTCTCTTTGCAGCCATGAGCCGAACGCTGATTTTGAGTCTGCAGGTCCTTACATCCGAGAGATAACCCGGCTGGTATTGGAGAAAGGACTCCCTCCGTTGACGTGCCTCAATGTCAACTTCCCCGATACCAAAGAACTGAAGGGTGTGAAGATTTGCGAACAAACCAAAGGGCAATGGACTAATGAATGGGAAAACTTTGCCCATAGAGGAGATGCCCATTACTACTGGCTGACCGGTGAGTTTGAGAACAACGATGCTGAAAACGAGAAGAATGACCATTGGGCACTCGATAACGGTTATGTGGCAATCACCCCGACCACGGTGGATGCAACGGCATACGGCTTGATTGATGAACTGAAAACATGGTTCTGAATTAATTGACAATTATCAATTGATATGAAGTACTACTTGATTGCCGGTGAAGCTTCTGGTGACCTGCATGCTTCCCATCTGATGGCTGCATTGAAGGAGGAGGACTCGCAAGCGGAGTTCCGTTTCTTCGGAGGCGATCTCATGGCTGCAGTGGGTGGTGTGATGGTGAAGCATTACAAAGAGTTGGCATATATGGGGTTCATTCCCGTATTGCTGCATCTGCGCACCATTTTTGCCAATATGAAGCGCTGCAAGGAGGATATTGTTGCGTGGCAGCCGGATGTGCTGATTTTGGTGGACTATCCGGGCTTTAATCTGGATATAGCCAAGTTTGTCCATGCCAACACGAGGATTCCTGTCTTTTATTATATCTCTCCCAAGATTTGGGCATGGAAGGAATACCGCATCAAGAATATTAAACGGGATGTAGATGAGCTGTTCTCCATCCTACCGTTCGAAGTGGAGTTTTTTGAAGGGAAGCACGGGTATCCGATACGTTATGTCGGCAATCCGACAGTGGATGAAGTGACGGCTTTTCTTGCTTCCAGCTCAGAGACATTCGACGACTTTGTCCGGGCAAACGGACTTCCTACCAAACCCATTATTGCTCTGCTGGCTGGTAGCCGCAAACAGGAAATCAAGGACAATCTGCCCGACATGCTTCGTGCGGCAGCTTCTTTTCCCGATTATCAACTGGTGCTGGCCGGTGCTCCGGGTATTTCCCCCGAGTATTATAAACGTTATGTGGGTGGGGCGGACGTGAAGATTATCTTCAACAAGACATACCCTTTGTTGAGGCAGGCAGAGGCTGCACTGGTCACTTCGGGGACGGCAACGCTGGAAACAGCTCTGTTCCGTGTGCCGCAAGCGGTGTGCTACCATACTCCGATAGGAAAGGTTATCGCTTTCCTGAAACGGCATATACTGAAAGTGAAGTACATTTCCCTGGTCAATCTCATAGCCAACCGGGAGGTGGTGAAAGAGCTGGTTGCAGATACCATGACGGTAGAGCAGGTACGCTCGGAGCTGAACCGCATTTTGTACGATAAGGAATACCGCCGTCAGATGCTCGAGGGATATGAGTATATGGCATCCCGTCTGGGAGAGGCAGGAGCACCCAAACATACTGCCCGCGAGATGGTGGCATTACTGAGAAGGAGGGAAGAATAATCGAAAAATTAAGAATTTGTTAAAATGGGAAAAGCCGGTGCAGTAAATGCCCGGCTTTTGTATTTTCTATACAGAAACAAATGAAAAGGACTTTGATTATGAAAAAGCTACATTGGTTATTCATGGCAATATGTTTGGCAGTGATGCCCGCTTTGCAATCATGTGATGATAACGACGGATATTCTTTGGGTGATTTCACCCCGCCTTTGTGGGCTACTGTGCGTGTTACGGGAAATGCCTTTTATTTAAACTGCGATGTCTGGGGGACACTCTGGCCGGTGAATACGGACATTGGGTGGTATGATGCTGTGGATGGGCAGCGTGTGATTACCATGTTCAATCCTTTGTGGGACGACTATGCAGGGTATGACCATGCTGTGAAATTGTTACGCTTGCAGAATGTTCTGACGAAAGAGGTGGAGACGCTGACTCCCGAAACAGAAGAGGAGTTCGGCAATGATTCCGTACTTATATATAAAGGTGACATTACCATTAGCGGTGGCTATATGAACATTTTTTTCATGCAGAACCTGCCGTCTTCGGCTGATAATAAACATCGCATCAGTCTGGTACGTCCGCAAGAAGATGATGCTTTGTATGGTGAAGACGGATACATCCACTTGGAACTCCGCTATAACGACTATGATGACTTGACGGGTTATCGCAGCCCCGGTGCTGTTTCTTATAATCTGAACAGTCTGGACATTCCCTTTGAAACCAAAGGTATCAAGTTGAAACTCAATTCAGAGGAGAATGGAGAGGTGGAAGTAACCTTTGATTTGAAAACTGTGGGTACTAATGAAAAGTTGACTACTAATGTGGATTTGTCCAATATGCAGTTGAAGTAAGAAAGAGTTTGCGAGAGTATATAGTTAGAAAGAGCACCCGGGATTTTGATGTCATTCACCTTGCCCGGGTGCTCTTTTTATATTTGTTTTATGTAAGTTTGGTCATGTGAGTCGTCGTTAGAACATCGTCAAGGCATATAGATAAACAACTGCTGCAGGAATTGCCATCAGTGCACTGTCGAAACGGTCGAGCATCCCTCCATGCCCCGGCAGAATGTTACTGGAATCCTTTATGCCCAATTGGCGTTTCATGAGTGATTCGGTCAGATCGCCCCAAGTGCCGAAAATGACGACAACGATTGCCAGACCTACCCATTGCCATTCTGACATAAATGGAAAGAAGTGTGCAAAGCCAAGAGAGGAAGCGATGGAGAATATTCCGCCGCCGATGCTGCCCTCCCAAGATTTTTTAGGTGAGATACGTTCGAACAGACGGTTTTTGCCTATCAGCGAACCTACGCAATAGGCACCTGTATCGCTCAACCAGATAAATACGAAAATGGAAAGCGGTAGAATAGGGTTATAGGTTACACTGCCCGTTTCCGAGGAATTTTGAAAAGCAAGTACGTTCAGCAGGGCAAAGGGGAGTGCCACGTATAATTGGCTTAGCATGGAGTAGGCCCAGTTACCCGTCGGATTCTTTTTCTTGAGGTAAAGTTCCGTAATCATCATGTAGAGCAATAGTCCCAAATAAGGAAGGAATACCCGTGCTCCTACAGACTGCTGGGTACAGAAACTCATTAATGCAAGGAAAAGGTAGGCTCCCCCCAATGCAGTGATGGTTTTGTTAATGCTTACTTCGCCGCTTTTGCTGACTAATTGGGCAAACTCATGTACGCTCAGTGCGCTGATAATGGTGAACAGTATACCGAACGAAAGGGGGCTGTAAAGAATACAGCCCACCAATACTATGACGAATAACACGCCGGTAACGGCACGTTGGATAAAGTTATTTTTCATGCTTTTCTTCTTCTTCCTTGACTTCCTTTTCTGCTTCTATGGCTTTTTGCTCTTCTTCTTGCTCTGCTTTTTTTAGCTCGGCAGCAGTCTTGTTTGCACTGATTTCCTCCGAGCGGGAAGCCCATGGACGTTTCCCAAAGATGTGCTCAACGTCTTCGGCAAAGATTACTTCTTTGTCAATCAGCAGTTGTGCCAGCCGGTTGTGCCCTTCTTGGTTTTCGGACAATATTTTCTTGGCACGTTCGTACTGTTCGTTGACCATCTGCTTCACTTCTTCGTCAATCAGTTCCGCAGTCTTTTCGCTATACGGGCGGTTGAAGGAATATTCCTCATTATTATAGTAACAGAGATTGGGGAGTTTTTCGCTCATACCCAGATAGGCAATCATACCGTACGCCTGCTTGGTCACGCGTTCCAAGTCATTCATGGCTCCGGTGGATATTCTACCTAAGAATAGGTCTTCGGCAGCACGTCCTCCCAAGGTGGCACACATCTCATCAAGCATCTGTTCCTTGGTGGTGATTTGCCGTTCTTCCGGCAGATACCAAGCCGCGCCCAAAGCGCGTCCACGGGGTACAATGGTTACTTTAATCAGTGGATTGGCGTATTCCAGTAACCAGGAGATACTGGCATGGCCGGCTTCGTGTATGGCAATGGAACGGCGTTCGGCCTCGGTAGTGATTTTGGTTTTCTTTTCCAACCCACCCACAATACGGTCTACAGCGTCCAGGAAGTCTTGCTTTCCGACAAACTTTTTGCCGTGGCGGGCGGCTATCAAAGCTGCTTCGTTACATACATTGGCAATGTCTGCCCCCGAGAATCCGGGAGTCTGGCGTGCCAGAAGGTCTACATCCACACTATTGTCTATCTTGATGGGGCGCAGGTGTACACCGAATACTTCCTTACGCTCATTAAGGTCGGGTAGGTCTACATGTATTTGGCGGTCAAAACGTCCGGCACGCAACAATGCCTTATCCAAAACGTCCACACGGTTGGTGGCGGCTAAGATGATAACACCACTGTTGGAGCCGAAACCGTCCATCTCGGTCAGTAACTGGTTCAATGTGTTCTCGCGCTCGTCGTTGCCACCCATAGCGGCTGCTTTGGCACGGGCACGCCCTACAGCGTCAATCTCGTCGATAAACACGATACAAGGCGCTTTTTCCTTTGCTTGGCGGAACAAATCGCGGACACGGGAAGCTCCCACGCCGACAAACATTTCTACAAAGTCGGAACCTGCCAAAGAGAAGAAAGGTACGTTGGCTTCTCCGGCCACAGCCTTTGCAAGCAGGGTCTTTCCGGTTCCCGGAGGGCCTACTAGCAAAGCGCCTTTGGGTATCTTACCTCCCAAATCGGTATATTTCTGGGGCTCTTTCAAGAACTCGACAATTTCTTCTACCTCTTGCTTGGCTTCGGCAAGTCCTGCCACATCTTTGAATGTAATCTTGATGGGGGAACCTTTTTCAAACAATTGGGCCTTGGACTTTCCTACGCTGAAGATGCCTCCACCTCCACCCATGCCTCCACCACCGCTCATGCGGCGGGACATGAAAATCCAGAAACCGATAAGGAATGCAAAAGGGAGAATCTGCCATAGAATGGCACCGAAGTAGTTCCGTTTTTTTTCGTAGTTAATAGAACCGTCAAAGTGGGCGTCGTCTCTTTCCTTTTGCAGGAAATTGCCCAGGCTCTCGCGTGAAGGGGCCTCGGTCGTAATAAGCGGATTCTTACCTACGCGACTGGAGTCCTGACGAAATACGTTTCCTACGTGTTGCGGTTTGACGTATGCTTCGACAGAATTGTCGTCGTAGCCGATGACTTTGCTTATATAACCGTCTCGTACATATTGCTGGAATTCATCATAAGAAATATTTTTAGTTGCCGTACCACTTTCATTAGTCAGGTACAACCCCAGCAACATCATTGCTATAATCATATACAGCCAGTTCAGGTTGAACTTGGGCATATTCACTTTATTGGGTTTCTTGTTGGTATTATTGTCCATACGTTTTGATTAATCGAGGTCAGGAATTTGAGTTAATTTGGCGTCTGCCCAAAGGTGTTCCAGATTGTAGAATTCCCTTGTTTCAGGCAGGAAGACATGCACCAATATGTCCGGGTAGTCCATAGCTACCCATTCGGCATTGCGCAGCCCGTCTACGGCAAAGGGCTTGGTGTCGGCACCCTTGCGTGTGAAGTCCCTGATGGATTCTACAATGGCTGTCACTTGGCTGGGAGAGTTTCCTTGGCAGATGACGAAATAATTGCATATTGTATCGTCGATTTTTGTCAGATCTGCGATGACGATTTTTTTTCCTTTTTTATCTTGAATACCTTCTGTTATCTGTTGAATCAGTTTTTTCGTTTCGTTCATTATACAGTATTATATTAAAACTGTTGACAAATATACGTTGATTTCTCATATCAAACACGCAAAAGAGGAAAACTCTTTCAATTTTTGATTTTTTTTAGTTATATAATCCTTTGGATTACGGTATCTTATCAGTTTTTTGCGAAAAAAATACTCGTTTTTGTTTTGATTTATAGAAATCTTTGTATCTTTGCAACCGCAAAACGGAAATAACAATAATTGGGCTATGGTGTAATGGTAACACTACAGATTCTGGTCCTGTCATTCCTGGTTCGAATCCAGGTAGCCCAACTATCAAACAGCTTATTTAAGTCAAAAAACCACTAAAATCGCAAGTTTTAGTGGTTTTTTCGTTACTTTTCAATCATGTACGAAAATTTCAGTGTAGGCATTCGGTGGCAAATTCAGTGACAAGGCTTCTGTAAGCCGGAAATATTCTGTAAATTTGTAGCATTTCAACATTAAAGCAGAATTTTATGGCAAAAGAATTAGCACTGAAGTACGGCTGTAACCCTAACCAGAAGCCGGCTCGCATTTTCATGCAGGAGGGGGAATTACCTATTGAGGTTCTGAACGGACGTCCGGGGTATATTAATTTTATGGATGCCTTGAATGGATGGCAGTTGGTAAAGGAACTGAAAGAGGCGACCGGTATGCCTGCTGCAACTTCATTCAAGCACGTCAGTCCGGCGGGGGCCGCCATCGGTTTGGAACTCGACGAAATAATGAAGAAGATTTATTTTGTGGATAATCTTCCGCTCTCTCCGCTTGCTTGCGCATATGTGCGTGCCCGCGGTGCCGACCGTATGTCTTCTTATGGTGACTTTATCGCTTTGAGTGATGTGTGCGACGAGGCTACTGCACGTTTTATTAACCGCGAGGTCTCGGATGGCGTTATTGCTCCGGGGTATACGGACGAAGCACTGGCTATCTTGAGGGAAAAGCGTAAAGGAACTTACAATGTGATTCAGATAAGTCCCGGCTATAAGCCTGCCCCGATTGAACATAAGGATGTCTTTGGTATCACGTTTGAGCAGGGACGTAATGAGATAAAGCTGAATGGAGATGAACTCTTTGCGAATATTCCTACTCGGAATAAGAATTTCCCGGAAGCAGCGAAACGTGATTTGATGATAGCCCTTATCACTTTGAAATATACGCAGTCGAATTCTGTATGCTATGTGAAGGACGGTCAGGCTATCGGTATTGGTGCCGGCCAGCAGAGCCGTATCCACTGTACTCGCTTGGCGGGCAACAAGGCCGACATTTGGTATTTACGCCAGCATCCGAGGGTGTTGAATTTGCCATGGGTAGAGAAAATCCGCCGTGCCGACCGTGATAATACGATTGATGTCTATATCAGTGAAGACCATGACGATGTGCTGGCTGATGGCGTTTGGCAGCAGTTCTTTACGGAGAGACCTGAAGTGCTGACTCGTGAAGAAAAACGGGCTTGGTTGGATACATTGAAAGGTGTTTCTTTGGGTTCGGATGCATTCTTTCCTTTTGGAGACAATATTGAGCGTGCCCATAAGAGTGGAGTAGATTACATTGCCCAAGCGGGTGGTTCTGTACGCGATGACCATGTGATTGAAACTTGCGATAAATATGGCATTGCCATGACGTTCACGGGTATCCGTCTGTTCCATCATTGATAAGACTTAATAAAAAAGTAGACCCGCCCCTACAGCTATACAGCCGTGGGGGCGGGTCTACTTTTTTATTAAGTCTTATCTTGTTGCGTTATCCTTGATTTTTGATATTCTCGTCCACCACTTTTATCTTTTCTTTTACAAGTTCGATATCTGCTTTCAGCTTTTCCACCTTACGGTTGATTTCTGTCAGCAGACTGTTTCCCTTTTTGGAAGAAGTGGTTAGGAAACCGAGATTGTTTTCATATGTCTGAAGCTCGTTCTTCATATTGTCGAAGGCACGTACCAGCTTCTCACGTTCCCGGTAAAGGGCTTGTGGACTACCTTCCTGAATGGAGCTGATAGTCGACTTGAAGTTGCTTAGCTTCTTGTTGGAGGCGCTGATGTTGAAGCGTTCAAACAATTTGTCTACCTGGCTGTGGTATTGCTTATAGATTCGGTCTTTCTCTTTGAAAGGTACATGTCCTACGCCGTTCCACTCTTTCATGAGGTCGCGTACCAGTTGGGTAGCTTCCTCCGTATCCATTTGGTCATCGATAACATTCAGTTTCTCGATGATGGCTTTTTTCTTTTCCAGATTTTCCTGCTCTACGCTGCGCTGTGAAGAAGTGGCTTTGTTCTTTTGTTCGAAGAAGTAGTCACAAGCGGAGATGAAACGTTTCCATACGGCATCCGAATATTTTTTTGCTACCGGACCAATGGTTTTCCATTCTTTCTGAAGTTTGGTCAGTTCATCGGCGGTTGCTTTCCAGTCGGTACTGTCCTTCAGAGCTTCTGCTTTTTCGCACAAGGCACGCTTCTTTTCCAGGTTTTCGTTCATACCTTCCTTCAGGCTCTTGAAGAACTCTCCCTTTCTACGGAAGAACTCGTCGCACGCTTTGCGGAAACGTTCGAAAATCTTCACGTTCATTTTTTGCGGAGCGAAACCAATGGTTTTCCATTTGTTTTGAAGTGCGATGACTTCTTGCGTCTTGCTCTCCCAAGAAGCAAAGCTTGTCAGTTCTTTGTAGTCAATGGCTTCTATGATTTCGCAAATTACAGTCTTTTGGTCAAGATTGTGCTGTTCCACTTCCTTCAATGCTTCGAAATGTTGCTGGTGACGTCGGTTTACGGTTGTAGAGGCAGCTTTGAAACGTGCCCAGATTTCGTCGCGTAGTTCCTTGGCTACCGGCCCTGTATCACGAAATTCTTGATGTAGCTTCTGTAACTGATGGAAAGCTGAAACTACATCCTCTTCATCCGCCAGCTTTTCGGCAGCTTCACAGAGATGTGTCTTGATTTCCAAATTCTTCTTGAAATCGTATTCGCGGAATTCATTGTTCAGTTTCAGAAGGTCATAGAATTTCTCAACATACAATTGGTAGTTTTTCCAAAGCTCGTTGACCTTAGCTTGCGGAACGAGTTTAACTTCGTTCCATTGCTGCTGTAGTTTCTTGAACTCCGTATAGCTCTTGTTGGCGTCATCTGGAGATTCAACCAGCTCCTTCAGCTCTTCGATGATGGAAAGCTTTACCTGCAGGTTCATTTCCTTTTGCTTCTCCAGTTCGGCTGTGAGTGCACTTCTTTTTTCTTTGATGACGGACATGATATTCTTGAACTCTTCCTCCACACAGTCTGTTTGTGGAACAAAGTTCTCCGCGGCGCCTCCGTTTTCAATGAACAGTTTTCTGGCCGCATCCTGCTCAGCATTGTGCAGCTTGTAGAAAGATTGCTTCAAACCGTCTATTTCAGGTTTTGCCACGTTCTCCACGTCTGCAACCACCTCTTTGAGTTTGGCAAGTATTTCCTCTTTCGTGAGCTTCAGAACTGACTCTACCGGCTTTTTTGAAACGATTTCTTCAGCGGGAGTTTCTGTTGTTGCCGGTTCAGAAACCTCTGCTGTCTTCTTTTCTTCTTCTAATTCCACCGGCTTTTCGGGGAGATTAGTGTCATGAGTGTCCGTCATTGTATTTACTTTTTTAGAAACGGGTTCCTCCCGTTCGGGTTACATTAGGCTACAAATTAATGAAATAAAATGATTACTTCATACAATTTGCCTTGATTTTTTTCTATTTTCTTGTTTTTATGACAGTAAGACTGTGATACCCATGTACAGCATCATGCCTATAATGTCATTGGTGATGGAGATAAATGGGCCGGTGGCAATGGCCGGGTCAACCTTCAGCTTCTCTAAAGTCATGGGGACTAGCGTTCCGAAGATGGAGGCGAACATGACGACTGCAAAGAGGCTGATGGAGACGGAATAAGTGACCGTAGCCGTAGCTCCGAACCGGATAAAATTATAAATGTATACTAGCAGGGAAATGATGGTTGCATTGATAACCGCCACTACAGCTTCCTTAGCTACCTGTTTGAAGGTGTCTTTGGCATCCAGTGAGCTGTTGGCAAGGCCTTGTACGATGATGGCAGACGACTGGGTTCCCACGTTTCCCCCCGTACCGCCAATCAACGGAATATAAAGGGCCATTTCCGGGTGGGCGGCGAAAGTCGTGTCGAAGTTGCCCAATATCATGGAGTTGCCTATACCGCCCAGCATACCGATGAGTAGCCATGGAAGGCGGGCTGAAGTTTGGCGCATAACATTATCGTCCGTTTCTACATCTTGGGACAAACCGGATGCCAGCTGGTAATCACGTTCCGACTGTTCGCGGACTTCGTCCATGACGTCGTCTACGGTAATCTGGCCTACCAGGCGCCCGATGCTGTCTACAACAGGAACTGCCACTAAGTCATACTTTTCGATGATTTGCACCACTTCGTCAATGGGGGTATCTACATGGACGGAGATAGGATCTTTTCGCATCACATGCTTTACCTTGGAGACAGAAGGGGAAGTTATCATTTTCTTTAATGGGAATACTCCTTGCAGACGGTCTTCGTCGTCGATGACGTATACGTAGTAAATTTCATCCAGCTTTTCAGCTTGCAGGCGCATTTCCTTCAGACACTCCGGCATACTCCAGTTTTCATTGACAGTCACCATTTCCGTACCCATCAAACCACCGGCAGTGTCTTCATCATATTTCAGCAGGTCAACGATGTCACCGGCTTGTTCTATATCTTCGATGTGCGAAAGTATTTCCTCCTGCTTGTCTTCATCGAGTTCGCGCATCAGGTCTACGGCATCGTCCGTGTCCATATAATCCACGAAACGTTTGGCAATGGTCTCCGAAGGAAGAAGTTCCAGGAATTCTTTCCGGATGTCTTCGTCCATTTCAACCAGTACATCCGCTGCCGTTTCGTTGTCAAGGAGGCGGTAAACGAAGCGGGCTTCCTCCAAGCCGAGGTCATTGCATAGTTCTGCAATATCCGCCGGATGAAGGTCGGTCAAAAGTGTCTTGACGTTTTCCGCGTCTTTCTGTTCTATCAGGCTTTTGACTTTGTCTATATATTCTTCGTCTATTTCCATGATTATTCGTGTTTAATCACTAACCATTAATCATTAATTGTTCTCAATGCCTGCTCCACTTGGTTGGTCAGTTGAATAAATTCCTTTACGGACAGTTGTTCCGGGCGTTTATTAAATAATACGTCCTCCGTCAGTGGACAGTCTTTGCCGAGTATCGGTTTTATGGAGTTCCGCAGTGTCTTGCGTCGTTGGTTGAACGTGGTTTTCACTACTTGCTTGAACAATTTCTCGTCGCAGCCTAAATCGTGCGTTTCATTGCGCATCATGCGGATGACGGCACTTTTAACTTTTGGGGGCGGGTTGAAGACATGTTCGTGTACCGTAAACAAGTACTCCACTTTGTACCATGCTTGTATCAGTACACTTAGGATTCCGTATGTCTTGCTGCCCGGCCCAGCGGTTATGCGCTCGGCTACTTCCTTTTGTATCATACCCGTACAGCAGGGAATCAGATCCTTATATTCCAGCACTTTGAAGAATATCTGGCTGGAGATATTATAAGGATAGTTTCCCGTCAGCACAAAAGGTTGCCCGCCAAACAATCGTTGCAGATTCATTTTGAGGAAGTCGTCCTCAATGATGTTGTCTTCCAGTTGCGGATAGGCTTCCCGTAGGTAGGCCACTGACTCGTAGTCCAGTTCTACTACTTTGACGTTGCGTTCTTTGGGCAGAAGAAACTGGGTCAGCACTCCCATTCCCGGACCAACTTCGAGGATGGGAATTTCGGGACAGACATCTACCGTGTCGGCAATGTCTTGTGCCACTTTCAGGTCTTTCAGGAAGTGTTGCCCGAGAAACTTTTTAGGTTTAACTACTCTCATGTATCAACTAAATCATTACTTTTGCTCCGTAAACGTAGGCTGTAACGTGAACAACAACCTATCTTTACACGGAGCAAAGGTAGTTCTTTTCAATGAAGAATGAAGAATGAAGAATGAAGAATTTGGGAATATCGTATGAATAAGCTGCTAAAAAAGACGTTGAAAATCATCTTACCCATTTTATTGGGTGGTTTTATCTTCTATTGGGTATATCGTGATTTTGACTTTTCAAAGGCAGAAGAAGTTCTACTTCATCAGACGAACTGGTGGTGGATGTTGTTGTCCTTGTTCTTCGGTGTGATGAGCCATGTGTTGCGAGGCTGGCGTTGGAAGCAGACTTTGGAGCCTCTGGATGCTCATCCCAAAACAAGCGATTGCGTCGATGCCATTTTCGTATCTTATGCCACCAATCTGGTACTGCCCCGTGTGGGAGAGGTTTCACGTTGTGGAGTACTTGCCAAATATGATAATGTTTCCTTTGCGAAGTCCTTGGGGACGGTGGTGACAGAGCGGTTGGTAGATACGCTTTGCATTCTGTTGATTACGGGGATTACTTTTTTGGTGCAGATGCCCGTTTTTTTTCGTTTTTTTGAGGAGACGGGCACCAAGATTCCATCACTGATGCATCTTGTGACTTCTCCTTGGTTTTATGTGGCTCTTTTTTCTATTATTGGTGTTCTGGTACTTCTCTATTTTCTGTTGCGTATGCTCTCTTTTTTTGAAAAGGTGAAGGGGGTAGTCTTGAATATATGGGAAGGTGTGATGTCGCTTAAGAATGTGAAGAATGTGCCTTTGTTTGTTCTTTACACTTTACTTATTTGGCTATGCTATTTTTATCATTTCTATATAACTTTCTATTGCTTCCAGTTTACAGAGCACCTTAGTTTCCTTGCCGGAATGGTGATGTTTGTCGGAGGAACGTTTGCAGTCATTGTTCCTACGCCCAACGGGGCAGGTCCCTGGCACTTTGCTGTCATCACTATGATGATGCTTTATGGGGTAAATGCTACGGATGCGGGTATCTTTGCGCTGATAGTGCATGGCATACAGACGTTGCTGGTGATAGTGCTGGGCATCTACGGGGCGTTGCACCTGGTGTTGGCGAATAGGACAAAGAAATAGACGTTTCTTGTGGTGGGTTCCTATATTGTTATTTCTTATGTTAGAGGACAGAAACAGTTATTTATAGAGAACCACTGTAGTACTCCTTTAAAAGTACTGTAATACTTCTTTGCAATAACTTCGGCATTTCCTTATATGTACTGGAGTCGTAAAGGTTGTTGGAAGATTGGTTTCTTTAAACGATATTGTTGCTTGTATATGGAAGCGGGAGAAATTCCTAAATGATGTAAAAGCCATATTTAAGATAGCCGATGATTTAGTACTTTAGAAAAATCCCGGTTTATTGTACTTTCCGAGAATAAACCGTTATATTTGCGAAAACTAACTTTTTAGAATTATGAGTACAATCTTACAGTTAGCTCCACAGAATGTATGGAAGCACTTTTATTCACTGACCCAGATTCCCCGTCCGTCAGGACATATGGAGAAGATTACCAAATTCCTTATTGATTTTGGAAAAGGCTTGGGGTTGGAATCATTTGTCGACGAGGTCGGCAATGTTATTATTCGTAAGCCTGCCACTCCGGGTATGGAAAACCGCAAGGGCGTCATCCTTCAGGCGCATATGGACATGGTGCCCCAGAAGAACAACGATACTATCCACGATTTTACAACAGATCCCATTGAAACCTATGTTGACGGTGATTGGGTGAAAGCCAAAGGAACTACGCTGGGGGCAGATAATGGTTTGGGAGTGGCTGCTATTATGGCGGTACTTGAAGATAATAACTTGAAGCATGGTCCATTGGAAGCCCTGATTACCAAGGATGAAGAAACGGGAATGTATGGTGCATTCGGTTTGAAACCGGGAACTATGCAAGGGGAAATTCTGCTGAACCTTGACTCTGAGGACGAAGGAGAACTCTATATCGGCTGTGCCGGTGGTCTTGATATTACTGCTACTTTGGAATATAAGGAGGAGATGCCTATGGTCGATTTCGTTGCTCGTAAAATTACGTTGAAAGGTTTGCGTGGCGGTCATTCCGGTTTGGAAATCAATGAAGGGCGCGGTAATGCCAATAAATTGTTGGCACGCATCGTACATGATTTGCTGATTGAGTTTGACTCCCAGCTGGCAAGTTTTGAAGGTGGCAATATGCGTAATGCTATCCCCCGCGAAGCACATGCGGTATTGGTGTTCAATCCTGAGGATATGGACGGTTTGGAAGATTATATGAAGGAATACGAGGCACAACTGAATGACGAATATGCTCCGATTGAAAGTGGTATTACTCTGAGTGTAGAAGAGGTGACTCTACCTGCTGCCGTTGTTCCCTCAGAAATCCAGGATAATATGATTAACGTGTTGATGGCTTGCCAGAATGGTGTGATGCGTATGATTCCTACTGTTCCCGATACTGTAGAAACCTCCTCTAATTTGGCTATCGTAACCATTGCAGATGGTAAGGCCGAAGTTCGTATTTTGGCGCGTAGTTCTTGCGATACAATGAAGGATTTCCTGGCAGACAGCCTGACAGCTTGTTTCGCTATGGCAGGTATGAAGGTGGAATTGAGTGGTGGTTATTCCGGATGGCAGCCCAATGTGGATTCTCCTATACTGCATGCCATGAAGCTGTCCTATAAGCAGCAGTTTGGTGTGGAACCTGCCGTGAAGGTTATTCATGCAGGTCTGGAATGCGGTATTATTGGTGCCAATTGTCCAGGACTCGATATGATTTCTTTCGGTCCCACTTTGCGTTCTCCGCATTCACCGGACGAGCGTGCATTAATTCCTACTGTTTCCAAGTTCTATGATTTCTTGGTGGCTACATTGGAGCAGACTCCTGAAAAGTAGAGAATACTTTATGTTATGAATAGGGGCGGGGTGCTTTATAAGTATCCTGCCTTTTTTATCTGTGACAGTTTGTCCTCTTTCTGCCAGAATGTCTCGGACTTATTACAATGCATGTCAATATCCTTTCACTTTCTCCTTGAAAATTGACTTAAGTCAAGAAATGTGTTATAAAACATGTTTTCTATCCATTTTTTGCTTGCTATCTTGAACAAAGGCTCTATTTTTGTGTTGTAAAACATGAAAACAATAGAAAACTAGTAGATTTTTTAAGGATAACAAGATTGATTTTAGGAGGATAACAAAATGAAAGTGTTAAAGAGTTTTTTTAAGCATGTCGGCGAAGCCGATAAGAACATTTGGGGATATGTAATGCTTTAAGCATTCCTTCCCTTTCGTGAAGTATCGAATTTTAGTTTTCAGGTATTGGTTTAATTTTTTAAGATTATGAAAAAGAAGATTGCAAATTCATTTAAGCACATTCTTACCGCCGCTGGTAAGAATTGGATGGAGGCAATGAGATATTATAGCCTCCAAATGTGAGTACACTAACATTTAAGTATAGAACAAGGGATATGTTTGCAAACATATCCCTTGTTTTTTTGTAGGAGTAGAATAAGATTTTTTATATCTAAAAGTACATTTGTTTGAACTTTATTCACTTCCTTTGTTAATTAATACAAAGACTAACAAACGAATAATCATGAGAGTAATTCAAAGAATTTGTAGCATATTGTTGCTGCTGGTTACATTCGGGGTTTCGGCATTGTATGCGCAGACGTACGATAAGTTGTGGAAGCAGGTGGAGCAGGCTCAAAAGAAAAGCCTGCCTCAAACAGTGATAAAACTGGCTGATGAAATCTATCGGAAAGGTCGGCAAGAGAAGAATGCTCCGCAAATGTTGAAAGCCTACATTTGTAGGGAGACTTATCAAGGGGGGCTGACTCCGGACAGCCTTTACTCCAGTCTGAAATATATGGAATCTTGGGCACAATCGGAGAGGAATCCGGTGAACAAGGCTATTCTACATTCTTTGTTGGCATATGAATATGCTGACTTGATGCGGAAGAATCGCCGTGTCTTGCTGTCACGTACTCTACTGGCTGTTGACGAGGTCCCGGAAGATATCCGTGAGTGGAGTATCAGCCAGTTTGTGGATAAAATAGATAGGTGTAACCGTGCATCCTTGCAGGATTCCATCCGCTTGCTTGATACATCTGCAGAAAAATATGTGCCTTTTGTGGTGTTGGAAGACGGTAGCCGGTTCTATGGGCACGATATGTACCATCTATTGGTAAGCCGTGCTGTTGATGCTTATCGGCAGCTGGATGGTTTCAGTGTGGATTCTTTGGTACAGACCCGTATCGAAAGGATTTATCTGGATATGATGAATGCTTATCGCCATCGTGCCGGTTCGGAAGATGCTATGTTGCTCTGTTCTCTTGATTATTGGAGCTGGAAGCTGACCGGTGGTATCAGCCAGCAGCCTTATCCTACTTTCCGAATGCGTCAGGAAAAGGCTAATCGGGAATATCTTGAGGTTTTGGATAAATTGATAAAGGAATACGGTTCACGAGAGGTTTGTGCCGAGGTTTACATTCATAAAGCCAACCACCTGCGCCGTTTGGAACCGAAACGCGCTGATGAGGCTCTAAAAGTCTGTGAAGAAGGCTTGAAGCGCTATCCTGCGTATAAGCGTATCGATGAATTGAAAAATATCCGTGAACAGATTTTACAGCCTGAACTCATTCTGACTATGAATGAAAGCGGTTATCCCGGCGATTCGGTAAATATGAGACTGCATTATCGTAATGTCGGGGGCTTCACTCTCAACTTATATGCCACTACTTTAAGTGAAGTGCCTTGGATGGACCATGGTATAAATAAAGATACTTATAGAAAATATACCCGGAAGTTTTCTTCCACGCATTTTGGCTTAAAGCCGTTGCCAGGCAAGGATAAATTGCCTGAAGATGTCCCTTATCTTGCCTCGGACACTGTATTTAAGTTCATGATACCTCGGGAAACGGGAGTCTATATTCTTCAAATAGTACCTGATGCTGAAACGGCCCGTACAGATGATAAATTTTTGGTATCTACTCGCTTCAAGGTGCTGACATTGAATTTGGGTGACGACCGTATGGAAGTGGTTACATTGGATGCCCGTAGCGGACAGCCGATTGCTGATGCCAAGGTGAGTTTCTACTCTTCTTATGATGAGAAGAATAGAAAAGTGATGGCAGAGGTACTGACTGATGCCGGGGGGAAAGCTGTATTACCCTGGCAGAGCGGAATCCGAAGTTATGTGGCGCGTAAAGGCAGAGACACAGGTATGATGCCGCAGAATGTTTATATGAATCATTCTTATTACGGTATTAAGGATACAGATTGGAGGCAGATGGCATTGCTGACAGACCGTTCGCTTTATCGCCCCGGGCAGACCGTCCATGTAAAAGGAATAGCTTACAAACAGAACAGTGATAATGCCCAGGTGCTACAAGGAGTTGATTATGAGCTTGTCTTGTTGGATGCCAACCGAAAGGAACTTGCCACCAGGAAGGTGCAGACCAATGATTTCGGCTCTTTTGCTACGGAGTTTGTACTTCCGGCAGCTTGCCTGAATGGCATTTTCAGTATACGGACTAAAGAGCCTCAATCTACCGTCACTTTTAGGGTAGAGGAGTACAAGCGACCTACGTTTGAGATTGCCTTCACTCCGGTTTCGGAAGCTTACCGACTGGGGGGCAAGGTAGTGTTGAAAGGAAATGTCAAGGCTTTCAATGGCATGATGGTACAGGATGTGCCATTGGCATATACGGTGACTCGCCGGAATCCGAGACCTGGCTATTGGAGCAATGCTGATAAACCATTACTGTCTGACACCATACAATTGGATGCCAACGGGGATTTTTCCATACCCTTGACTTTAGAGGTTCCGGTTGTAGATACAGACGGGTATGGAAGTGTGTATACTTATCATGTGGAGGCGGTGGTGACGGATGAGGCTGGTGAAACGCAGTCCGCTTCGTATAACTTGCTGGCAGGCCCTAAGGCTTATTCCTTTGATGTCCGCCTGCCTCAATATGTTTGTAAGGAAGATAGCATGCTGTTCACTTTTAGAGTGAATAATATGATGAATGTTCCTCAAGATATGAAAGGCTCCTATTATCTGTATCCATTAACAGAACGGGATCGGGGGAGGAATATAGGAGACTCTGACCCTTTGACTGATGTAATATTAGAGGGGGACTTCATGGCCAATCGGCTCCAGGATTTTTCGGCTTGGAACAAGCTTCCTTCAGGTAACTATCGTTTGAAACTTTCCGTGCGTGATAGTTTGGGACGTGAAGAGAATAACGGGGCATATGGCAGTGACAGTTTCATGCTCTTTTCAAAGAGTGACAAGCGTCCGGCTGCGTTTACAGATTTCTTTTATTATAAAGAAAATGAGGAATTTGATGTACAGCACCCTGCCGCTTTTCTGTTGGGGACTTCTTATCGGGATGCATATGTGCTGATGGATGTATTTTGTGAGAGAAAACGCATTGAAAGCCGTGTGTTGCAGTTGAATGATACTATTATCCGTATGGAATTCCCTTATAAGGAAGCATATGGCAAGGGAATCACCGTTCTTTTCAGTTTTGTGAAAGATGGTGAGATGTATAGCCATCAGGTTGAACTGAAGAAGCGGCAGCTTGAACGTGCTCTCGGCATGAAATGGGAAGTGTTCCGTGACCGTTTGCATCCCGGACAAGAGGAAGAGTGGAAGCTCGTCATAAAGACGCCTCAAGGTATGCCTGCTGCGGCTGAAATGCTGGCTACGATGTACGACGCTTCACTGGATAAGATTTATAAGAGTAACCAGATACTACGGGTCTTCTATCCGGATAATCTGTATGGAGCATTCCGTGGTGCGAGCCGTTATAATAGCAATTACTTCTCCATTTATTTCCCGTTGAAGGCTTGGAGGGTTCCGGTGTGGTCGTTTGACCACTTCTGTTCTCCTTATATGGATGGAAGGATGCGGATAGTGATGGTGGAAGACAATGCGCTTTTGGAAGAAGTAAGTGTTGTGGGATATGGGACTACCCGGAATGGCTCTTTGACCGGTAATCTTAGAATACGTGGTGCCAACCAGCTAATGCTTGCTTCCAAAGCAGAATCTGGGAATGCCGTTGAAGTAAAATATGTTCCTGCACAAGTAGTGGAAGATGTTGTTTTTGAATCGGAAACGATACCGGTTGGCGAGGCCTTGCAACCTATTGAGGGACTTCGCACCAATTTTGCCGAAACAGCCTTTTTTTATCCTCAACTTCGTACCAACGAACAAGGGGAGCTTGCATTTTCCTTTACGATGCCGCAGAGTTTGACCCGTTGGAATTTCCGTGGTTACTCACATACTAAGGATATGCTGACTGGGATGTTGGATGCTTCTGTTGTAACTGCCAAGGAGTTTATGCTGACGCCGAATATGCCTCGGTTTGTCCGCGTAGGAGATAAAACACAGATAGCCGGAACAATAGCCAATCTGACGGGTAAAGCGGTGAAAGGAACAGCTGTATTCACACTGTTCGACCCTATGACAGAGAAAGTTATTGCTACTCAGCGTCAGAAATTCTCGGTAGAAGCAGGAAGAAATACTGCTGTCAACTTCCATTTCGATGTGTCCGACTGCTATGATTTGCTTGGTGTCCGTATGGTCGCTGATGGAGGCACGTTCAGCGATGGCGAGCAGCATCTGTTGCCCGTATTAAGTGATAAGGAGTATATTACGGAAACGCTTGCTATGCCTATTCGTGGCGAAGAGACCCGTACGTTCTCATTAGACAGCCTTTTCAATCATAATAGCCGTACAGCGACAGACCGTCGTCTAACTGTAGAATTTACAGGGAATCCGGCTTGGTATGCTGTACAAGCGTTGCCGGCATTGAGCCTGCCTGCCAATGATAATGCCATTTCTTGGGCTACAGCTTGGTATGCCAATAGTCTGGCAGGCTTCATTGCCAACAGCCAGCCCCGCATTAAGACTGTATTTGACAGTTGGAAGGCTGCCGGTGGCACGAAAGAAACCTTCCTCAGCCAGTTGGAGAAGAATCAGGATGTGAAGAATATCCTGCTCAGCGAGTCTCCGTGGGTACTGGAAGCTACTACTGAAGCCGAACAGCAGGCACGTATTGCCACGCTGTTTGATATCAACCAACTGAATAACCGCAATCTTTCCGCTTTTACCAAATTGAAAGAATTGCAGGGTGAAGACGGTGGATGGAGCTGGTATAAAGGAATGTCCGGTAGCCGCTATATAACTGGCTATATTACAGAATTACTTGTTCGTCTTCCTCTGCTGACGAAAAATGAACTGCCTGAAGAAGTTGCCGCCATGCGGCAGAAAGCTTTCGGCTATTTGAATCGGCAGGCTTTGGAAGAGTATCGCAATATCCGTAAAGCGGAAAAAAACGGTGCCAAGATTACTGCCAACTCCGAATCGACAATGACATATCTGTATCTGATAGCCCTTAGCGGCGAACAAGTGCCGGCAGACAATCAAGCGGCTTACTGCTATTTCCTATCAAAAGTAGGTGCTAATCTTAAAGATGGAACCATGAGCAGTAAGGCGCAGTCTGCCATCATCCTGAAAGCAGTAGGGCGTACAGCCGAGGCGAATGAATTCATCGCTTCCCTCAAGGAACATCTGGTACAGACGGATGAACTGGGTGCATACTTTGCTTTCCAAGCAAATCCGTATAACTGGGGTATGCTGCCCATCCCTGCCCATGTGGAAGTAATGGAAGCCCTGCGTATGGCAGGTGGCAACGATGCTTTGGTGGAGGAAATGAAACTCTGGCTGCTGAAACAGAAGCAGACTACCAGTTGGAATTCTCCGGTTGCAACGGCTGATGCTGTTTATGCATTGCTTTGTCAGGGTACTAATCTGCTGGAAAGCCGGGGAGACGTACGTATCACGTTAGGTAACAAAGTTTTGGAAACATTGTCGCCTGCAAAGACCATAATCCCGGGTTTGGGTTATGTCAAGGAAACCTTCGCTCAAGGAAGTCCGGAGCTGAAAGCTAAAACCGTCACGGTAGAGAAACGGGATGCAGGCATTGCCTGGGGAGCTGTTTATGCCCAGTATCTGTCACCCATATCTGATGTAAAGCAGCAGGGGGGTGAATTGAATGTAGAGAAGAAACTTTATGTAGAGCGTATATCGGCCGGTGGCAGCAAGTCCTTGCAACCGGTTACGGAAGGGACCGTATTATCCGTCGGTGATAAAATAGTGGCCCGTTTGACTATCCGCTTGGACCGTGCTATGGATTTTGTTCAGTTGAAAGACCAGCGGGGTGCCTGCTTTGAACCTATAGGCTCGCTTTCCGGTTATCGTTGGAGTAATGGCCTCGGTTATTATGCAGAAGTGGAAGATGCCGCAACCAATTTCTTCTTCGACCATTTGGGCAAAGGCGTTTATGTCTTGGAACACAGTTATCGTATAGCCCGTGGCGGAACATACGAAACGGGGCTGGCCACGATACAGTGTGCGTATGCTCCGGAGTATGCTTCGCATTCGGCGGGAGGGATAATTGCAATAAAGTAACAATAGAGTATGGGGCGGAGCGCAATTTGTACAAATTGCGCTCCGCTATTTTAGGTTGATGAGTATTATAGCAGGGAGTAGATTGGGAAATAAGGACTTACATCATCATTCTGGGAACTTTTCTTTTTATGCAATTTTTTCGGGTATTCAATTTGACCGATGGAGAGCAAACAGGACGCACACTTTTTTCTCTATAAAGCCTATTCTATTTAAGTAATATCTCTCATTTTTTACTAAAAAGTTGCATTCCTGATGTTTTATTTTTATTATTAGATGCAGGCTCACGCCGCTTGAGTGGGTATTACAATAGAATCAGTAGCATATGTATAATTAATTAGCCTCCGGTTTGCTGCCTAGTCATTGCCATACAACATCTCCTACAGTCTGCCTTAGCTTGAGTAACAGTCGGTATTTTTCCTGATAAGACATGTTGTATTTAAATCATCCGGTAATCCGGAACATTTATCAAACGGGTACAGGGAGATAATCTAAACAACCAAAAAAGGCGGTTGTGACGTTTCATATCTTTAATAAGAGAAAAGCACACGTCTATAGAAAAGGATTTGCTGTACCCTCTCAAGAACAATGACTTATAAACTAGTTTAAAGCTATCTTTAAAATGAAAGAAAAAATCGAGAATCAGAGAGGTATAAGGAAGACTATTCCATTATACCTGAGATTTGCAGAGTCGGCGAATGGTACCGGCAGGGATATAGGGTTTTATACTGTCAATAAAGAAAAGGAGGTCTGCCGTGCCGAACTGGGCTGATGTGGTATATAAATGTGTCGGTGACTCGAAGGAAGTGGGGCGCTGCACAAGATGTTGAAATATATAAACAATCGTAAGGCCACCATCATAAGGAACGGATTCGGCAAATGGTGGCTGAGGAATCTAGTTGGCAAACTTGGCGGGGACTGGATGACGCTCGACTGCCGTGGGGAGATAATCGGTTATGGGTTGGACGGAGATATACTTACAATTAACTAGTGTACGGCATGATGCGAGCAGTCCGGAGTCAGGGAAACAATAGAACGGGTAGTTCCGTTAATCAAGGTGTATTATCGTGAGCGCGAGCCGGGAATGAACATCTATTCCATCAATGATACGACCGGCAGGTATTTTCCGGAACCTTATTGCCTGGAGTCCTTTGACAACACACCGGAGTATTTTATGACTATCGAAGAAGCTGTCCGATATGTCTCTGGGATGGTGAGAAAAAGGGTATTTCTTAATATGAAGGCTATAAACAATGTCCTAAATGAATATATGAGATTGCTTGATAATCAGGATATGTTATATTCCTTCCATGAAATTAAGGTAGTGAAATAGAATTGATAAGATAATAAGAGAAAGTGGAGTAATACTTGATTTTTTTGTTTATTTTTTCAGGCAAGATAGAATTAAAGTATGGAAAGGCGATAAAGAAATATTATAAAGTTACTATATTTGCATTGACTGATGTCTTTCACTCGTCGGGAGTGCTGGTGCATTCTCTTGCCGTAAGGCGCTTCCTGACTGGAGAGATAGGTTAAACAAGAAAAAAGTGATACATCAACTTTACAAAAAAAGTGATGCTTTTAATTTTGCTTATTACACTTTTCTTTCGTTTTCTACAATATTTGGTTTATATTTGCCCAAAACTTACAAACGAATTTTATGTCTCTTCAAGTAGAACATATGCTGGCTTTCAACAAGCTCTACACGGAATATAGTCGTCGCTTTATCCGTTTCGCTCGCTCGTATGTGCAGACAGACGAGGAGGCAGAGGATATTGTGAACGACAGTTTCATGTATTACTGGGAAAACCGGGCTACGATTGACAACAGCAACCTGGCGGCTTACCTGCTGACCATGGTGAAACACCGCTGCCTCAATCACCTGAAGCGTCAGGTGTTGGAAGAACAGATCAAGTCTGATTTCTACTTTTTGGAGGAATGGGAGTTACAACTGAAGATAACTAGTTTGGAGGTGTGTAATCCTAACATGCTGATGTCGCACGAAATACAGGCGCTGGTGCAGCGTGCCTTGGCTGCTCTGCCGGTTCAGACACGCGAAGTATTGCTGCGGAGCCGTTATCACTCGCAGTCCAACAAGGAGATTGCCGCTGCGCTTGGTATCTCGGTCAAGGCTGTGGAGTATCATATAACGAAGGCCCTGCGGGTACTGAGGGTGGTGCTGAAGGATTACTTCCCGTTTTGGCTATTGATGTGTAGCTATTGGTTGGACGAAATGTCATGTTGGCACTGATAAAGAGCGCAGGTGTTTGACTTTCTTATTTTCCGTATTTATAATTTGTTAACATTATTATTTGCCTTTTCGTTTAGGGTTCTTTCGTTTTCGCTTGCTTATAACTATAGACAACGGAAAGAACATGGAAAAAATAACCTTACATAGATTTTTTGCGGGCGAAGCCTCGGACGCAGAGAAACGACAGATAAAGTCGTGGCTGGAAGAAGACGACAAGCACCAGCAACAGTTACTCGACGAGCGTGCTTTCTTCGATGCCATGCTGCTGGCCGACGACCGACAGGCTGCCTATCTTCGCCGTAGTGTGGCATACAGAACTTTGCGCTATGTGGGGCGTTACTCGGTGCAGTGGGTTGCCGTGTTTGCCATTGCTTTCCTATCGGCCTATTTTTGGATGACTGGACATTACGAAAAACAAGAAGAGGCCGTGAATGTAGTAAGCGTTCTTCAGGGACAGCGGGCCAACCTGACGCTGGCTGACGGAACCCGGGTGTGTCTGAATGCTGGCTCCACCTTGAGTTATCCGGCAGCGTTTGCCGGTGAAATCCGCAAGGTGGAGCTGGACGGCGAGGCCTACTTTGAGGTTAGTAAGAGCAAGAAAAAACCGTTTGTGGTACATACGCAGATGTGCGACGTGACAGTGTTGGGTACCAAGTTCAATGTAGATGCTTACTCGGACAAGAACACATTCTCGGCAGCCTTGATGGAAGGAAAGATAAAGGTAGATAACAATTACAGCCCTACAGACATAATTTACCTTTCGCCCAGCCAGCAGGTCAGTCTGAAAAACGGCAAGCTGGATGTGGCACCCATTGTAGACTACGACATCTATCGCTGGAGAGAGGGCCTAATCTGCTTTACGGACGTAAACTTTGTGGAATTGATGAAACGCATAGAGAAATACTACGGCGTGGATATGGAAGTGGAAAATACCGGTTTGGCCAGACATGTATTCAGCGGTAAGTTCCGCATATCGGATGGCATAGACAATCTGCTGCGTGTCTTGCAGAAAGATGTATATTTTGATTTTGAACGCTCTGAAGACGGAAATACGATATATATACGTTGAAATATTAACCCTTAAATTAATCTTTAATGCCTATGAATATAACTTGAAAAATATTTATTCTTCTATAACCAATTGTTATATTGTGTTAATAGTTTGCTGAAAAATGGCCAAACCTAAGTGGTTTTGGCGGTAAATAAAATGAGTTCTTTGAAAAGTTTGTCAGTAACTTGTGGGTCTGGGTTAATCCCAAACACGCCAATAAATCGTTCAAGCATATAAGCGTTGTGTATGGCTGCCTTGCATGTGAATATAGAAAATGTAATTCCAAACCTCTTGCATGCCGCTTTGGCCAAGTTGATAGCCGCAAGCGATGCATTGAAATGATATGCCATATTACTTTTTAAAGACATTTACTGAATATCCCTCTTTAGTTATACTTAGAAGAGCTAGAAGATTTGTAATTTATTAAAAACAGTGAGTTGTATAGTGCTTATCTTTCTTGTTATCAACGGGCTATCTTCTTTTTGTCTACAATTCTTATTGCTTAACCATTCGTTTCTGACAATATTTCAATGATCTCTTGTATGTTTATATAACCAGCTTTAGCCGGTTATATGTTTAACTTTTAAAATCTCGGTAAATAATTACCAATGTATTGTGTTTGGTAACGCTTTGTTTAAAAACCTTTTACTTATAACCTTTTTTATAATATTTAATTGTATGAGAACACATTTAATGAAAAAAAATTTTGTGTCCAAAGCTTATCATGTCTCTGTCGTATTCAGATCATTGGCTATGTTTTGTTTCTTGCTATTTGTATGTGTGTATAATTTGTATGCTATAGGAGCACAATCTTTAAATTCTTTGATAACTATTAATCAGAATAATGCGGAGTTGCTCCACATTATGGGGGATATTGAAAAACAGTCAAATTATCTGTTCGTTTATAATAAGGATGTAGATGTTCATCGTAGCGTTTCCCTCCATGTAGTAAATAAACCATTGAATACAGTCTTGACAGATTTGTTTGGAAATTCTGATGTCCGTTTTGCTATAGAAAGCTCTTATATTGTTTTGTCTGCAGCGAAAAACAGTGAGCGTTCGCAAAACACTGATCAAAGTGATATTAACGTTTCAGGTCGTGTCGTGGACGTCTTTGGTGAACCGATTCCAGGTGTTACTGTACAGGTTGAAGGTACCACAGTCGGTGCTATTACAGATCTTAACGGTAACTATAAATTAGCAGTTCCTTCAGAAAACAGCGTGCTTGTCTTTTCATTTATCGGATACCAGTCAGTGAAAGCTACTGTAGGTTCTCAACGGACTATCAACATTACCTTGAAAGAAGATACTCAAGCATTGGATGAAGTTGTGGTTATTGGTTATGGTACCGCACGTAAAAGCGATTTGACGGGTTCTTTATCATCAGTTAGCAGCGATTCTTATGAGCACCAGAATGTAACTCGTATTGATGAGGCTTTGCAAGGACGTGCTGCCGGTTTACAGATTTCTAACACAGTAGGTGCCCCTGGTGGTGATGTACGTATCCGTATCCGTGGTGCAAATTCTGTATTGGGAGATAATAGCCCTCTGTTCGTAATTGATGGTTTTGTTGGAGCTGACTTTAATTTGCTCAATCCTAATGACATTAAATCTATTGAAGTATTGAAAGATGCTTCTTCAACGACTATTTATGGTTCTCGTGGTGCCAATGGTGTGATTTTAGTTACTACTAAAAGTGGTAGTAAAGACGGTAAGGTATCGGTTAGCTATCAGGGAAGTGTATCAATATCTAATCAGATAAAGAAATATGAGATGTTGAGCGCAGGTGACTTTGCTACAACTGTTAATGAGCATGACAAGGCCATGGGTGTGGAGAATCTGAAGTTTACACCTGAGCAGATTGAAGAATACTATCGTACAGGTGGTTTTGATTATAATGATGCAGTGTTTCAGACAGCAATTTCTACTCAGCATCAGTTAAGTATATCAGGCGGTACAGAAAAAACTCAATATCGCGTTTCTGGAAACTTTTTGAGCATGGATGGTATTGTGCGTGAATCGGGCTTTGACCGCTATACAATCAGAGCTAATGTTAATACCAAAGTTAATAAGAAGCTATCTTTCCGTTTCAATGCTAACGGAACATACGCTTCAGGAAAGAATAATCATGGCCGTACGGGCGCAGGTAATCCTGTAGTTCAGGCTTTGGCATGGGCTCCTACTACAAATCCTTATGATGGAAATGGTGGATATGTTATTTCAGACCCTGTAGGTTCTATTAAAACCAATCCGCTTGCTATGATTTATGATACGGAGAATTTGCGTTCACGTACATTTGTCAATGTTATAGGAGGTGCTCGTTATGAGATTATTCCGGGATTGAGTGCTGATTTCCAAGCCGCAGCTGATTTGGGCTTCTATAATAACAAAACTTGGAGTGGTAACTATGCTTCTAATAATTCTCCTAGTGCATCGAAGGCTAACAATCAAGCGGTAACTCTTCAGACAACAACACAAATTTCTTATGATAAGGTATTTAAAGATATACATCATATCAATGCTGTTGTAGCTTTGGAAACTCAGAAATATGATTGGGAATCGTTGAATGGAAGTGCGTCTAATTTGAAATTCGCAGAATTGAAATACGATAACTTGGCACAAGCTGCATCTAACTCTGTTGGTTCTGATTATTCTATGTGGGCATTGTTATCTTATTTGGGACGTATTAACTATACATTGATGGACAAATATTTATTCTCTGTATCGGTACGTCGTGATGGTTCTTCTAAATTTGCTGACGGTCATAAGTTCAGTACTTTTCCTGCTATGGCTATTGCTTGGAATCTGGGAAATGAAGAGTTTATTAAGAAACTTAATATTTTTGATAAATTGAAATTGCGTGCAAGCTGGGGATTGACAGGTAGTCAGGCTATATCTCCTTATGCGACGCTGGCTACTTATAATACTTCTGTTTATTATGCCTTTACAACAGGTGGACGTACAAATGGCATTCAGATGGGTAACCCTGGCAATACAGATTTGAAGTGGGAAACTACTGAGCAATTAGATTTCGGTCTTGAACTCGGATTCTTTAATAACCGTTTGAATGTTGAATTGGATTATTTCCAGAAGCATACTCGTGATTTGCTGTTGAACAAATCCGTGCCTTATTTCTTGGGTGGTGGTAGTATTGTTTCCAATGTGGGTGACATTGAAAATAAGGGTGTTGAATTAAATATTACTGCTAAGATTATTTCGACTAAAGATTGGGGTTGGGAAAGTACATTTAATTTCTCTTCTGTTAGAAACGAAGTAACAAACCTTGGTGATGAGACGCGTATTTTTGATAATACGGATGTAATAGGCTTGAACGGTCAACCAGCTTTTGTTTATCAGGTTGGTAAACCATTAGGTTCATTGTGGGGATTGAAGTATCTAGGTCCTTGGAAAAAGGATCAAGCAGAGGAAGCAGCTAAATATGGTTGCAAACCTGGTGATGCAAGATATGAAGACTTGGATGGTAATTATGCAATTGATGGTTCTGACTATCAGATTATTGGTTGTGGTATGCCGAAATATTCTTTAGGATGGAATAACACAGTGACTTATAAAGGCTTTACTTTGAATGCATTCTTCCAGGGTTCGTTTGGAGCTGATAAACTGAACTTTACAAGAGGTTTGCACCTGATGGGTGACCGTGATGCACGCCAAGCTACATTGGCAGAGATTAAAGAACGCTATATACCTGGTATGAATGAGAACGCTTGGTTGCCGGCATGGAGTCCGACAAGTAAATGGGAGACTCAATCAACATTGTTCTTGGAAAATGCTAATTATTTACGTTTGAAAAACTTGAGTGTAAGCTATGACTTCAAAGTGAAAAAATTTGCTGATTTCAGAATATCTTTGAGTGCTACCAATTTGTTTACAATAACTAAGTATAAAGGTATTGATCCGGAGTCAAGTAATGTAGGAGGTGGAACAACGGACGTTCAGCAGGGTATTGATTATGGTGCATATCCTAACTCAAAGACTTATACATTGGGTCTGAATATTACATTCTAAATAATGATAACAGTTTTTGTCTTATTGTAATTAGTTTAAATGTTAATAGATTATGAGAAATAATATAGCAAAATATGTATTGGCAGGTTTGATCTTGTGTGGACAAACAGCTTGTTCGGATTTTTTGGAAGAAGATACGAGAGGAAAGGTTTTTGATGATGTGTTGACATCTCAAAATGGACTGGAATCTGCTTTGATTGGAGCATACAGAGGCTGGGCCAATTGCTGGACATACGGTTTTACGAATGGATGGGCAACAGAAATGACACTTGGTGGCGATGATTTGACTTGTCCTCCAGGTACGGGTAATACTCAGGAGTATGACAGATATGATGTGAAAAATACGAACTCAAGTTCTCCTGCCGTTTATTGGGGATGCTATAAAGCTATTCAGGGAGCCAATAATGTACTGGAAAATTATGAGGCATGTGTTGGTGATGCTGAGGTGATTAAGCAAATTGTAGGAGAGGCTTTTTTTATTCGTGCAGCCAGTTATTATTGGTTGGTGAGGTGCCATGGTGAGGTTCCTCTGGTACTAACTTCTGTGTTTAATGTGGATGATATATCCAAGGAACCTGCTTTGGTGAGAGATGTATATACGCAGATTGAACAAGATTTGGGCGAAGCTATATCCCGTTTGTCAGATAGCCGTCGGAATGGTGAACCGGGACGTCCCAACAAGGGTTCGGCATTGGCTATGTTGGCCGAAGTATATCTTTCAGAAGCAGGATGGCCTTTGAAAGAAACTGATAAGTATAAGCTGGCCGCTTCGACAGCTAAACAAGTTTTGGATGATAGAGCCAAATATGGTTTTGATTTTGAGGATTCTTATGCAGTCTTGTTTGAAAATGATGAAACAAATTCAGGAATTAATAAAGAGGATATCTTTACTATTCCTTGCAACAAATCCAATGGTAATACTATCAATGCCATGTATGGTTTCTGGGCCTATCCTGGAGAGTTGGGTGGCTGGGATGTAGTCTTTTCAGAATTAACTTTCTATAACGAGTTCCCCAAAGGTCCTCGCAAGGATGCTACTTTTGCAACAGAATTTGTTACTCAAGACGGAGTTCACTATAATTGGCAGGAACTGAAAAATCCAAGGCCATACTTTAAAAAATTGATGAAAAGTGAGAGCGCTCCCAATTATTATGCATTTGATTCTTCCATACCTATGCGTATGCTGCGTTTTAGCCAAACAGCTTTGACGTATGCTGAGGCTAAAGCTCGTTCTGGTGAGGGTGTTGATGCACTGGCTTATGAGTGTTTGAATACGATTAGAGAGCGTGCTGGTCTAGAAGCATACAGCGGTTTGTCTGCTGCAGAATTTGCAGATAAATGTGTGCAAGAGCGCGCTTGGGAATTATGTGGTGAGCGTGTGCGCTGGTTTGATTTAGTTCGTTTGGAAATTCTTAAGGATGTAGTTGCCAAGAAGGATCCTGCGGATAATCAGCCTTTACATGAAATTACAGAAGCTGATTATTTATTCCCGATCCCTCAGCATGATGAATTGCTTAATCCGAATTTGAATAAATAAGGCTATTAATGAAGGGTCTTTTCTTGTTGTGAGTGATGTTTAAGCGGTATGACAAAGAAAGGACCTTTCTTTTAAAATTCATGAAATGTAAAAAGCTCTTTACAAATTCATTTCGTTTTAGGCCTATTATGGCATTTTATATGAGGATTTTATTTGATAGACTTGTGAGAAGACGGATGCTTAATGCTGTCCTGGGAAAGGGAGGTGTTGCATGCTGTCTAACCACTTAATTTATTTATATACCATGATAAATAGACGTTTTTTAGCAGTTTCTTTCTGGGGATGTTGTGCCATTATGGCTTATTCCCAACAAATCGGTGAAGTAAAACTGGAGGAAAAAGTATATAACATTCCTTCATATCAACAGAATCCTCCCAATGTAATGCCCCGTTTCTATGAGGGTAAAAGTCATCAGGGAGTGCAACGCAGAATTTATCCTTATCCGTTTGATGATGGACTGACTGCAAATAAAAGAGATATGGAACATCCTATGATTCATATTGAGAATGATTATATTGATTTGGCTATAAGTACGGAATTGGGTGGACGTATTTATTATGCGGACGACAAGACAAATCAATATAATTATTTGTATCACAATCATGTAGTAAAACCCTCTTTGATTGGTATGCAAGGAAATTGGATATCGGGTAGCCTGGCATGGGGATATCCTCATCACCATGGTTCTAATACGGTGGAAAAGATGGCTTATCAGATAGAAGAGAAGGAAGATGGCAGTAAGACTGTCTGGATACGTAGTTGGGATAGGCTACATAGAATGGAGGTTGTTATAGGTTATACAGTGTATCCTGGTTCTTCTATAATAGAGATGACAATTCATCCAAAGAACAGAACGGCTATTTCTAATTCTTTTTTGTTTTGGGCTAATCCTGCTGTACATTGTGATTCTGCCTATCAGGTTATTTTCCCACCTTCGGTTAAATATGTAACTTTTCATGGGAAAAATCAGATGACTTCATGGCCTATTGCTGACAGTTGGTTTAATGGTTATGATTTTGCAGGTATGGATATCAGTTACTGGAAAAACACCCATGTACCTTCTTCTTTCTTTTCTTGGAATCCGCAGGAAGATTATTTCTGTGGTTATGACCATAATAAAGAAGCAGGAACTGCATGGATAGGTAATCATTATATATGTCCGGGAATGAAGTATTGGGCAGATGGCAATAATCCGAACGGTCTAAAAACGAATGAGGGGTTAACAGATGTTGATGGGCGATATATCGAATTGATGGCAGGATTCTATACGGATAATCAGCCGGATTATAGTTGGTTGCAACCCTATGAAACCAAAATAGGTAAAATGGTGTGGTTCCCTATTCGTGAGTTGGGTGGTTTGAAGTATGCTAACCGGAAAGGAGCGTTGAATTATTTTATAAAAGGTGATTTACTTGATTTAAGATTGAATTCTACAGAGTTGGTGAAAGATGCTGAGGTGATTGTTGTTGCTTCAGGGAAAGATATTTATCGTAAAAAAGTAACAATTAGTCCTGCTATCCCACAAAAAATCGAGTGCTCATTACCAGAAGGTATTGGAGAACTTGATTTGAAAATGAGTCTATGTAATAGTCAGGGAAGGGTGTTGCTGGAGTATGAGCCTGCTGCATATATGACAGTAGACGAGAAACGTCCGGAACCTTTGAAGCCTTTTGCTAAACCTAAAGAAATGAAATCGGTAGAGGAATTGTATTTGGCTGGTTTGCGTTTGGAACAGTTCTATAATGCTTCAGTTGACCCGATGCCTTATTATGAAGAGGCTTTGGCACGCGATCCCGAAAATTATGATGTGAACACTCAACTTGGCATTCGCTGTATAAAACGTTATGATAGGGAAGGGGCAGAGCGATATCTGAGGACAGCAGTGAAGCGGATAACATCAAATTATACGCGTCCTAAAGATGGAGAAGCTTTGTATTATTTGGGTGTTGTGTTGCGTGCACAAGGGAAAAATAAAGAAGCTTACGATTGTTTTTACAGAGCTTCCTGGTCTTCGGCATGGCATACGGCTTCTTATTTTCAGTTGGCTTCTTTGGATTGTATGAATAAAGACTATAAGACGGCTCTGTATCATTTGGATCTTTCCATCTCAACAAATGTGGATAATATGCGTGCCATTGACTTAAAGGCATATGTATTGCGCTTACTGGGACAGAGAAATGATGCCAAGTCATTGTTGGTACAAGCTTTGGATACGTGTAAGATAGATTTGATGGCTCAAAATGAGTTGTATAATATTGATGGTGAGATTTCTGCTTTAGATAAATTGGATAAGTGGTTATTGGATGACGTACAATTGTATACAGAGTTGTCACTTGAGTATGCTCAGATTTCTGCTTATAAGGAGGCTGCTGATATATTGAAGCGTTTGGAGCAAAAAGGTAATACATATCCGATGTTATACTATACCTTAGGCTATTATGCAGAAAAGCAAAACAACAAGCAGGAAGCTTTAAGCTATTATAAGAAAGCGGAGAGTATGCCTTCTGATTATTGTTATCCGTTCCGTTGGGAAGAAATTCCGATATTGGAATCGGCTATGAGAATGAATGCTGATGATGCAAAGGCGGCTTATTATTTAGGAAATCTTTATTTTGAATATCAGCCTCAAAAGGCAATAGCTTTATGGGAAGAGTCCTTAAAGAAGGATTCGGAATTTTATATTGCATGGCGTAATTTGGCATTAGCATATCAGAAATACGGTAAAGATGATGCAAAAGCATTGGTATATATGAAAAATGCTTTTGAACGGAATAAAAAAGATGCACGTCTTTTATTTGAATTGGATGAATTGAATGATGCCAATAAGCTCTGTACAAAAGAAAAGTATGAGTTGTTGAAGAAGAATTTCTCTGTTGGCAAACAACGCCCTGAAACGGTGCTTAGAATGGCTACGCGAGCTATGGAGAATGGTAATTATAAAGAGGCTCTGAAAATTATGGATGAGAACTTTATCATTGAATCGGAAGGTGCTCGTGAGCAACAGGATAATTATTTGAACAGTTACCTTATTTTGGCTATGCAGTGTTCTGCAAAGGGGCGTTATAAGGAAGCTAACAGTTATTTGGATAAAGCATTGAATTACCCAATAGGACTTTATGGGCGTTCGGTATATGCCAAAATATATTATATTGCAGGTTCTGTTTATGAACAACAGAGATTGATGGATAAGGCTAAAGTGATGTATGATAAGGTGATGGATGTTAATGTAGAGAAAGATACAGAGGCTATTTATTATAAAGCAATGGCTTTACAGAAACAAGGTGAAGAAGTAAATGCAAATACGTTGCTAAATGATATATTGAAGAATTTGGATAAGGAAACTAACAGTTTCTTTTCTCAGTTTGGTGAAAGCAATGTAAAGGTAGATAAAAGAAAATCTGCAAGACTCTATTACGAAGGTTTAGCCTATGAAGGTTTGGGTAAGAAGGATATGGCTATCCGCAAATATAAAGAAGCTTTACTCATGAACCCTGCGAATGTCTGGAGTAAGGTACATTTGAATTTTATGGATTGACTGTTATAGTTGACTAATGGTCTGCTTTATATGGGACTCTGAATAGAGAGGAATAAACTGTTTAGTGTATTTTAATTATGGAAATTCAGTATGGTCGTTTAAGGCAGGCTAATATTTATCATTGTATGGCATAATGTTAAAATTTTAAAAGATGAAAAAGATATTAGGTAAAGTATTGATGATAATAGGTTCTGTATATTTATGTGCTTGTGGACAAACGAAACCTGATTTTTGTGTTCAATTTGATAGTACAAAGGAGGTATCGGGACAGAAATTTGCTTTAAAGGATTTGAATTCGGACCTTCCTGCTGATTGGGATGGATATAACTATGTAGTGGTAGAATTTAAAAGTAGTACAGCACAACGTTTTCAGTTAGGCTTTACCACTGAAACTGGATATAATGAACTTCGTATAATGTCGTATGTTCCGAATGCTTGGAATAAATTAGCAATTCCATTAAAGTTCTTTACAGATTTGCCTGATCCTAGAGTAGATTTAGCTGCTACAAATAATTATGCTCGTTATACAGGTTGGATAAATTTGGGTGGTAAGCGCGGCCCTCTGCATCAGGTAGATTCAATAGGATTGCGTATGAGAAAGTCTATAGGTAATCCTACGATAGAATTACGTTCTATTTCTTTATCAGTAGAAGATCCTGGTGATGTGTATATGGATGAAAAACCTGCAGTGGATGAATTTGGGCAATCCAATCTTATGGATTGGCCAGGAAAGATACATTCTTTGGATGAACTACAACGTGCTTGGAAAGAAGAAGAACGTAATATGAAAGGCTGTTTATATGACTACTCAAAATACGGGGGATATATGTCTCAACGCATTAAAGGAACAGGATTCTTTCGGACGGAGAATATAGATGGTCGTTGGTGGTTAGTTGACCCTGAAGGTTATTTGTTCCTTTCTGTAGGTGTTGATTGTGTAGGTATTGGAAATGGCTTGCATGTTCGTGATTATAATAAGCGTTCTGCCATGTATAAAGAATTACCTCCTGAAGACCTTATGCGTAAAATGGGTAATGTTGACAGAAATGGAGAGGTGTCGTATTCGTATGGCTTATGGAATCTATATCGCCGGTATGGTGACGATTTTAAAGAAAAGTCTATTGATATGGTATTTAAACGTATGGATAAATGGGGAATTAATACTATCGCAAATTGGTCAAGTCGTGATATTATGTTGAAAAACAAGAAGGCGTTCCTGGTTCCGTTATCAGGTGTTGGAATCGCAGATGATTTGATGGGTTTATGTGATATATATGATCCCTCCTATACGAAAGCTTTGGATGAAAATCTGAAGAAATTCGTTAAACCTTTTGTCGGTAATCCTTGGCTGATAGGCTATTTTATTGGTAATGAACCTGCTTGGTTGGATGAAGAAGGTAGACTGTGTGAGATTATTCTGCAAGGAAAGGACAGACCTATAAAAAGAGAATTGGAGGTTTATTTACAGAAGATGGGAGACACAATGGATAGTAGGACGGCTTTTATCATTGATACATTTAGTAAGTTTTTGAAGTTGACTGATGAGTTTTTGAAGAAGCATGATCCGCAACATCTGAATCTAGGAATCCGTTTTGGTAATATAATGAAATTGGATGAGCGGATATTGAGAGCTTGTGGTGAGGTCTTTGATGTGTTTAGTTTCAATTGCTATGATCTTCGTCCTAATCCTGACATGTTAAATCGTGCCAGTACATTAACAGGTCTTCCTTTATTGATAGGAGAATATCATTTTGGTACAGTAGATAGAGGAATGGCTCAGTCATTGTGGCAGGTAGACTCTCAAGAACAGCGTGGAGTGGCTTATCGCTATTATACAGAGAATGCCTATGCACATCCAGCATTGGTTGGCACCGGATATTTTCAGTGGTGTGACCAAGACCTGACAGGAAGAAGAGATGGTGAAAACTATAATTGCGGTTTAATAGATGTAACAGATCGCCCTTATGAGGGACAGGTTCAGGCTATGATGGAAACTGCTAAGTATTTATATAAGATACATAAAGGCGAAAGAATGCCTTTTGATAAGATTCCTAATAATGCTTGTGGCCATGAATTGATTCCTGATTTATGGAATGAATAAATTAAAGGTCAACTATGTTTAATTGTATATAATATTATTTGCTTATTAAAAAGAAAAACGATATGAAAGCATTTTTATATGGTGTTATGTGTATGGCCGCATTAACGGCATGCAGTGGAACATCGAATAAGGATGGAGTTGCTGTGAAAGGATCAGCAATAGGTTGGAATGTATGCATAAATGGACGTACGACTTATATAAATGGTGTTGGTGGTACGAATCGGTTAGATATTGCATCTGCCAGTGGTGCAAATGCATTTCGGACATGGGGGGGAGATATTGAGTCTATTCAAAAGGATTTGGAATTGGCACGTAAGAATCACATGTATGTTATGCAGGGGATTAGTTTACCTAAAGATTCAACTAAATATTCTGATGCAGACTTTAGACAAAAGAAAATAGAGGAAGTGCGATTACTGGCACAGACTTTTAAGAATGATACTAGTATTTTTGCATGGGGTATCGGTAATGAAATAGAATTAGATAATGCTGCTAATACCCCTACTGCATGGGAATTTGTAGGTATTTTGGCAAAAGAGATAAAATCTATAGATTCCAGACATTTGGTCTCAACAGTGATATCTCATCATCCAGCAGCATTGGAATTAATAGCTCAATACGCTCCAAATCTAGATTTTATTGGAATTAATAGCTATGGTGATATTTTGAATGTGAAAAAGGTGTTTGCAGAATCATCTTATAAAGGTCCGTATCTGATTACAGAATGGGGACCTACAGGATGGTGGGAGACAAAATTGACAGATTGGAAGGCGCCTATTGAACAATCAAGTGAAGAAAAAAGAATTGTGTATGAAGAACGTTATAAGAATGCAATAGCTAGTGATCCTCGTTGTATGGGTTCATTTGTATTCTTGTGGGGACAGAAGGAGGAACGTACACCGACCTGGTTTTGTATGTTTGTAGAAGACGATGTGGAGGGACTTCCTTTGAAAGGTGAGAAGACTCCAATGGTAGAGGCTATGGAAAGGGTATGGACAAAAGCAGAACCGAAGCAGACAGCTCCTATTATTAAGAATATGACAATAAATGATATCTCATTTAATCCTTATGTAAAAGCTAATCAGCCTTTTGATGGGAAAGTGGATGTGTCGGATAGAGAAGGTGATAAGCTGACTTATGTATGGGAAGTATTGAAAGAGGCAACAATTACCGCTACGGGTGGTGCGTACGAGCCTCGTCCTGACAGAGTGGGAGAAGTTAAGGTTACTGATATCAACTTATTGCAGTTGTCTATGTCAGAGAAAGGTTATTATCGTTTATATGTATATGTATTGGATAATGCAGGTTTTGTGGCAACCGCAAATATTCCTTTTGCAGTTCGATAAGAAATTGTTTTTTAGGAATTTGACCTATTGATAGTAAGATTGGCTTGAGCAGAAAAGTGGCAATATATTAATATTTTTATGATGAATGGACTTATAAAAGATTCAAAAGTCCATTCATCATGTATATTAAGAGACACAGATACAATATTATATATTGGATGATGTCACTAGAGAATTTTTGAGAATAGTATATTGGGATAGTTTGAATATTGATATCTTTTCTCTTGAGATTATTTGTTTGAAATGGAAATAGTTTTGCACTGTACGAGTTATGGATAGTTATGAAAAAAATATTATTATTTAATATCTGTATGTTGGTGGTAACTGTTATGAAAGTTACTGCTATCGAAAGTAAATCTGTTTATGAATTATGTCCGAAGGATCCTGAGGCTGTATATTTTACTCCTGAAAATTATGGTATTAAATCTGATGGTAGCATGGATGTGAGTGATGCTTTGCAGAATGCTATAAATGAGGTGAAAAAGAAATATAATTTTGGAATTGTATTTCTTCCTGAGGGTAAGTATAAGATAACAAAGACAGTCTATATCCCAAAGGCAGTTCGTCTGATTGGGTATGGTAAGAAGCGACCTATTGTTTTTCTGGCAAAGAATTCTCCAGGCTATCAGCAGGAGGTGATTGATGATAAAGGAAAGGCTCGTTATATGTTCTGGTTTACCGACAATTTAGTTAATGAGAGTGAAAAGCCTCGTGATGCCGGTGCCGGTACCTTCTACAGTGCTATATCTAATATAGATTTGCGTATAGAGGATGGCAACCCGCATGCAGTGGCTTTGCGCACTCATTTCGCCCAGCATAGTTTTGTTTCTCATGTTGACATATATATTGGTAAGGGAAAGGCCGGTCTGTTTGATGTAGGTAATGAGATGGAGGATGTTCGATTCTTTGGAGGTGAGTATGGTATTTATACAACCAAGACATCGCCAAGCTGGCAGATGATGATATTGAATACGTATTTTGAGGGACAGCGTAAAGCCGCTATCCGTACACAAGAGGGCGGTCTGACAATTGTACGCCTGCAAGTTCGTAATGTGCCTACTGTGATTGAGGTTAATCCTAGTCGTTCTGATAAGATTTATATGGAGGATTGTGTGTTTGATAAGGTGAAGAAGGCTGCCATTGTGTTGGGTAATGAAGGATTGAGCCCTAATCAGCTTAGCATGCGCAATATTGTATGTAATAGGGTGCCTATATTTGTATCTTATAGAGAATCAGGTAATCAAGTTGCTGGTAAATCCGATATTTATTCTGTAAAGGATTTCTCTTACGGTATTCATGTGGCTGATATGGCTTCACTTCCCAAGTATGAGATTGTAGTTGAGATGGAGGCTTTAACCAAAATGCCTGCTCCTTTTAAGGATGATATTAAATCAATGCCACCGATGAAAGAGTGGGTGAATATAAGAGATTTGGGAGCTAAAGGCGACGGAGTGACCGATGATACGGATGTTTTTCAGAAAGCGATAAAACAATATCGGGTTATCTATGTTCCTCAGGGATGGTATATCGTATCAGAAAGTATTGTATTGAAGCCTAGTACGAAATTAATAGGTTTAAATCCTATATCGACTCAATTGAAATTGAAAGAGAGTACTCCAGCCTTTAGTGGTTTTGGAGCGCCTATTCCTTTATTGGAAACTCCTCAGGGAGGAGATAATATTGTTTCAGGAATTGGTCTGAATACAGGAGCATATAATTATCGGGCAGTAGGATGTAAGTGGATGGCCGGACAAGACTCGTATATGAATGATGTGAAGTTTCTTGGAGTACATGGAACGATGGAGAAGGGTACTATCTCATCTCAGAAAAAGCAATATTCACAGCCACAGATTAGTACGCCAGAAGTACCAGTTGTCTATTCCGGGATGGATAAGGCCTGGGATAATCAGCATTGGAGTTTGTGGATAACAAATGGAGGTGGTGGAGTATTTAAGGATATCTGGAGTGCCAGTACTTATGCTACCAATGGCTTGTATGTCAGTAATACACAGACTCCGGGACGTATTTATGCGATGTCTGTCGAACATCATGTACGGAATGAAGTACATTTTAAGAATGTTTCCAATTGGCAGGTTTATGCTCTTCAGTTGGAGGAGGAGTCCCGTGAGAGTCTTGATTGCCAGCAGATTGAGTTGCAGAACTGTTCTGATATTTTATTCGCTAATCTGTATCTTTTTCGGGTTATTCGAATCAATACTCCTTTTCCTTATGCCGTGCGTATCTGGAATTGTAGAGATATTGAGTTCTATAATGTACACAACTTTACTCAGATGCGTTTTACGACGGATTTGTTATGTTATGATATGAACACAGGGCAGGATGTGCGTCCTTGGGAACTTACACGGTTGACAATTACAGGTGATGAACCTCGTCGGACTTCTTTGCATACTTGTCCGGGTGAAATAGAGAAACTGGCTACAGGATTTGAGTATGTCGAAGGTATGGCTCGTGACAGCAAGGGAAATATATATTTTAGCGAACAGCGTATGAGGCGTATTTATAAATGGGATGTAGACACAGAACGGCTTTCATTGGTTGCAGATTTTCCGTGGCAACCGCTATCGTTGGCATGTGATACACAGGATAATTTGTTGGTCTTTTTTAAATATATCCCACAGCCCGGCTATCTGATAAATGGACAGCAGGAGACAGTAGCAGAGTTGCCTGATGCCGCCAATACAACCTTTAGTCATTGGGGAAATTCAGGTTTTGCTACTTGGGTTTATACTATAGATACGCAGAAACCTGAAGAAACGATACGCTTGTTGGAACGGAAACCGATAAGTGAGTTGAAGGAGGTGACTAAAGCCATTTATCCGTCGCACAGATGGCGGGATCTGCATGATTTTGACGAGATATCGTTGTGGAGACCGGAATATTGTTTTGTGGCACCTGATGAAGAGACTGTTGTTCCGGAATATTATGACTTTGCACGCTCTTCATCGGTGCAGACTGCTATTCCCGGACAACCACTCTATGCGTCGGATGAATATAATCACAGATTGGTGAGGATGGATGTAAATGCAGATGGCAGTACCTCTAATCTGACACATTTTGCCAATGTGGGAGAGTTCGGTATTGCTGTTGATAGGAATGCTCGGGTATATGTGGCAGATGGATATATTTATGTATATACCAAAACTGGCGAGTTAGAAAAAATAATAGATGTTCCTGAGAGGCCTACTTCGTTGGTTGTGGGTGGAAAAGAGGATAATATACTGTTTATTACGGCTCGTTCCTCTTTGTATAGGTATGTTATTCAATGACGAAGTTGAATGATTGTATTCTCATTGATAACTGAATTTACGATGTAGCTTCATGGAAGTTTAAAGTTTCTCACCTTCAATAAAATAGGTGGGAAATAGCAGCCAATTCATTATGGTGACTATTTACGACAATACCCTAACTAATTTTGCTAATAATACCGTTCAGGACAAAAGTCTTGGGCGGTATTTTTCTATTTGCAGATAGTTGTTTGGAGCAACCGGATTTCTACCAAAGTTATATATACCAAACATAGTAAAGTTTGGTAATATGAATATTGGTAATTTTAATTCCTTATATGGCCTTTTGGGAGTATTTCCTACGGAGGGAAGCCATATCAAGTATCTGGAACAGTAAGGCTGGGTAGACGGTGTTCCTGTTTTTTCCTATGCCCCTACGTCCAAAGTATATACTCGTGGCGATATAATGTACCGTTGTAAGAATACGAACAAGAACTCCAACGTCAGAATAGGAACGATGTTTGAAGGCTCTAAATTACCATTGATAAAAAACTGTGCATTCATAAGGCGGTTTTTTAGATTCGTTCTTTTTCACATTCTTAAATTCCGTTCTTTTAAAGCACCCAGTAACGAATTTGATTAATTCATAGACCTCTGAGAATATATCAGAATAAAACTTTTCATTCTCGAACAAAACTCCTATTTTTGTCCGATAAATATTGAATGAGAGTGGCAGAATTAGGAAACCTTGATATTAAGAAAAATAGATGAAGCGGATATTGATAACTTTATATGTGCTTGCAAGTGTGGTATTGACTGCCGTAGCGCAAGCTCGTTTTACCTCGAATACAGAGATGTACAGTTTCGGCCAGATAGAATGGAAGCATCCCGTGACTGTGCAATATACCATCACCAATACGGGTGACCGGCCTTTAGTGCTTACAGAAGTAGAGCCGGATTGCGCCTGCTCCGTAGCCCAGTGGACAAAAACGCCTATTGCTCCGGGGGCAAAAGGAACGGTGAATGTGACTTTTGACGCCAAGGCATTGGGGCATTTCCAGAAATCCGTGGCTATTTACAGCAATGCGCAACCCAATCTGGTCTATTTGAAGTTCAATGGTGAAGTAGTACAGGAAATCAAGGACTTTACCAAGACGCACCCTTATCTTATCGGCCAGATACGTATTGACAAGAACAGCCTCGACTTTCCCGATATTCAGCATGGTGAGCAGCCGGTGATTCATATCGGCGTGGTCAATCTTTCCGACCGTCCTTATGAACCGGTACTGATGCATCTACCCCCTTATTTGCAGACAAAAGTAGAACCTAATGTATTGCAAAAGGGAGAAAAAGGAGTGATTACACTTACATTGAATTCGGAAAGACTGACTGACCTCGGACTGACTCAAGCGTCGGTCTATCTTTCTCGTTTCTCCGGTGACAAGGTGGGCGATGAAAACGAAATTCCCGTTTCTGCCATTCTTTTACCGGATTTCTCCGGAATGACGGAAGTGGAGAAGGAAAATGCTCCTGCCATCCACCTTTCTACTAAAGAAGTTGATATGAGTGCGATATTGGCCAAGAAGTCAAAAGCACGTCAAGATATTACCATTACCAATACCGGGCGTTCTCCTTTACAGATAAACAAGCTCCAGGTATTCCACCCGGCAGTGGGAGTTAACCTCAAGAAGAGCGTATTGCAACCCGGCGAAAGCACCCGCCTGCGGGTAACGGTAGTGAAGAAGAATATAGGCAAGAAGCGTCGTCATCTGCGTCTGCTGATGATTACCAATGACCCGATGCAGCCGAAAGTTGAAATCAACATCAAGTAATGTTCTAATGTGAGGAATGTGCCAATATGCTAATGGAGATAGTAGAGATTGTCATAAAAGCCTATTAATATATTCAGCACATTCCTCATATTAGCACATTAGCATATTAACCATATTAGCACATTAAACCATGGAACATCCCGAAAATAATGAAGCATATAAAGGCTTGGTTGTCAATGCAGGCATTGAGCAACCTTCATCGGTCAATCCTTACTTGAAGAACCGTCCCAGGCGGAAGAAACGCGAGCTTTCTGTATCAGACTATGTGGAGGGCATAGTGAAAGGTGATGTTACGGTACTCAGCCAGGCTGTGACGCTGGTGGAAAGTGTGAAACCGGAGCACCAGACTGTGGCGCAGGAGGTGATAGAGAAGTGTTTGCCCTATTCAGGTAACTCTGTTCGTGTGGGCATCAGTGGTGTGCCCGGTGCTGGTAAAAGTACCTCTATTGATGTATTTGGCTTGCATGTACTGGAGGAACACGGAGGCAAGTTGGCCGTTCTTGCCATTGACCCGAGCAGCGAACGCAGCAAAGGCAGTATTCTCGGTGATAAGACGCGTATGGAGAAGCTCTCCGTTCATCCCAAGTCCTTCATACGTCCCAGTCCCTCTGCCGGTTCGTTGGGTGGTGTGGCACGCAAGACGCGTGAGACGATTGTGCTTTGTGAGGCTGCCGGTTTCGACAAGATATTTGTAGAGACGGTAGGGGTGGGGCAGAGTGAGACTGCCGTACATTCCATGGTAGACTTCTTCCTGCTGATACAGCTGGCGGGTACGGGCGATGAGTTGCAAGGTATCAAACGCGGCATCATGGAAATGGCCGATGGCATTGTCATTAATAAGGCTGATGGCGACAATCTGGAGCGGGCCAGGCTGGCAGCAACGCAGTTCCGTAATGCGCTGCACCTCTTCCCGGCTCCGGAGAGCGGTTGGACACCCCAAGTGCTGACTTATTCCGGGTTCTATAATCTTGGTGTAAAAGAAGTGTGGGATATGGTCTACAAATACATTGATTTTGTGAAAGACAACGGCTACTTTGAATACCGCCGCAACGAGCAAAGCAAATACTGGATGTACGAGACCATTAACGAACAGCTGCGTGACAGCTTCTACCACAATCCGCAGATTGAAGCGATGCTGACTGGCAAGGAAAACCAAGTGCTACAAGGCAACTTGACTTCTTTTGTGGCTGCCAAGAACTTGCTGGACACCTATTTTGCAGAACTGAAGAAATAAGGGCATATCCCTTTCTCTATATCGATGACTAAGGAAAACAACATGGAAGTGGCGCGGCGGTTTACCCGCCGCCTTCATGAACTCCCTTCTGAGGAGCTGGAGCTCATTGCCGGTTTGTTTGTACGCCGTGAGGTGCACAAAGGAGAACTGTTGATTAGTGAGAAAGATATAGCCAGGGATATTGTTTTCGTAGAGAAAGGACTGCTTCGCCAGTTCTATTTCAAAGAAGGCCGGGACATTACAGAGAACTTTGCCTGCGATGGTGACGGCGCCATGTGTATCGTCAGCCTTTTCACCGGACGCCGTAATTGCCTTCAGTTGGAATCCCTGGAGGAAGGCGTCATCTGGAGCATTTCGTATGCAGGACTGGTCGAACTCTCTGAGCGCTATCTGCATATAGCCCGTCTGCTTCGTCATTTGTTGGAGGGGTCTTTAATGCTTTCCCAATATAAGGCAGACTCTTGGCGTTTCGAAACCTCACGCGAACGGTATGCGCGTTTCGTCAGGGATTATCCGGAGATAGCCCGGCGTGCCTCAGTCAACCACATAGCATCTTATCTGTTAATGACTCCCGAATCTCTGAGCCGGGTACGTGCCGGTGTGCTGTGACGGCGGAATGGCTGTCCTATACGGCTTTCCCTTCTTTCTCAAAGTCCTTGCGTGACTTGCTTTGTGTCACGATGTACACTCCCAGGAATACCAGGGCTATGGCTATCCCCTTTTCCAAATTGAACACTCCCAAGCCTAAGATGATGGCAACGGTTGAGGCCACGATGGGCTGCATGTAGTTGTACATGCTCACCACAGTGGGGCGCAACAGTCTCTGCGCACTCATTATGAAGATATAGGCAAGGAAGCTTCCACCCACAACCACATATCCCGCTTGCAGCAGGGCGGCTGTGGAGATGCTGCTCCACTGTATGGAAGCCACGTCGTGGTAAGAGAACGGGATGTAGCACATGGAGGCATAGACAAACATCCATTTGTTCAGGGTGATGGGAGAGTATTTCTGCGACAACCCCTTGAATACGGTCAGATAAATGGAGAAGCTGATTTGGGCGAGCAGGCAGAGAAGGTCTCCGATAAGGTTGCCATTGCCGGCACCGGTGGTCTGGCTGCTCATGATGAGTATAAATGCTCCCATAGCCCCTACAAAGATACCCAGCACTTTCTTGTTGGTGACCGGTTCTTTCAGATAGATTGCAGCCACTATCATGGTGACGATAGGCAGCGTGGTTGTAACGATGGAGGCGTCTATGGGCGAAGTCATGGAGAGGCCGAAGATATAGACACCCTGATTGAATACCAGGGCGAAGAGTGCGGCGAAGAATATCTTCAGCATGTCCCGGTGGTCCACCTGTTCGCGTTTGCAGAACAAGGAAAGGAGCCAGAAGCAGGCGGCTGCGCCTACCATGCGGAATGTGGTTACTGACAACGCGGAAAACTCCACCAGAGCCGACTTGCCTATAGGTGCCATCAAGCCCCATAAGATATTTGCGGTAAGGGCGAACAGATGCCCTTGAATGTTCTTGTTCATACTCTTTTGTTTTTTGCGGGTGCAAAAGAACAACTATTTTCTGAAAAGAGAAAATCTTTCATTATATGATTTTTCTGGTTCGTGGGCGTAGAAATAAGAGATTATCGTGTATATTTGCTTTTAATTAAAGCAAGAAACCATGGAAGTACAAGCCAATTACATCAAGCGTATCGAAATACACGAATTGTGGCATCGGTACGATATTGCCTGGGACCTGCGTCCTGACGTCAATATACTTTCCGGCATCAACGGAGTGGGGAAGACCACTATCCTGAACCGTTCGGTCAACTATCTGGAACAGACATCGGGTGAAGTGAAGAGTGACGAGAAGAACGGCGTACACGTCTACTTCGACAACCCCGCAGCCACCTTTATCCCTTATGATGTAATCCGTAGTTACGACCGCCCCCTTATCATGGGCGACTTTACGGCACGCATGGCCGATGCCAACGTGAAGTCGGAACTGGACTGGCAGCTCTATCTGCTCCAGCGCCGTTATCTGGACTACCAAGTGAACATCGGCAATAAGATGATAGAGCTGCTCAGTGGTGATGAAGAGCAGCGCAGCCTAGCTCCCTCCCTTTCCCTCCCGAAGCGGAAGTTCCAGGATATGATTGACGAGCTTTTTAGCTATACCCATAAGACGATAGACCGCAAAAGCAACGACATCGTTTTCTATCAGAACGGCGAGCGCCTATTGCCTTACAAATTGTCTTCGGGCGAGAAGCAGATGCTCGTCATCCTGCTGACCGTGTTGGTGCGTGACGATGACCACTGCGTACTCTTCATGGATGAGCCGGAAGCCTCCCTGCACATCGAATGGCAGCAGAAGCTCATCGGCATGATACGCAACCTGAATCCCAATGTGCAGCTTATTCTCACCACCCATTCGCCTGCCGTCATCATGGAAGGCTGGCTGGATGCCGTGACCGAAGTGAGCGAGATTTCATCCCTAATCCCTAATCCTTAATCCCTGGATGCGTGGCTACTTCCCTAAGACATAACCTTACTTCCTCCTATCTGGATGCCGCCCGCAAGTTGTCTCCCAAGAGGGCACGCAGGCGCATAGTGGCGTATGTGGAAAGCTATGATGACATCGCTTTCTGGCGGACGCTGTTGTCCGAGTTCGAGAACGAGGAACGTTATTTTCAAGTGATGCTTCCCTCGGCCACCTCTCTGGCAAAGGGCAAGAAAATGGTACTGATGAACACGCTGAATACGGCAGAGCTGGGCCGCAGCCTGATAGCTTGTGTAGACAGCGACTACGACTTCCTGCTGCAAGGTGCCACCAAGGTGTCGCATAAGATAAACAAGAATCCCTATATCTTTCAGACTTATGGCTATGCCATCGAGAACTTCCACTGCTTTGCCGACAGTCTGCATGAAGTCTGTGTGCAGGCCACGCTGAACGACCGGCATATCCTGGACTTCCCTGCTTTTCTGAAGCGTTATTCTCAGATTGCCTATCCGCTGTTTCTGTGGAATGTCTGGTTCTACCGCCAGCACGACACACACACTTTCCCGATGTACGACTTCAACGCCTGCGTGCGTTTGCAGGAGATAAGCCTGCGTCATCCTTACCGTAGTCTGGACGAGATGCAAAAGACGGTGTCGGCAAAGCTGTCCGAACTGCAAGCCCGTTTCCCCCACTACATCGACCGGGTGGAACAGCTGGGCACGGAGTTGGAACGTTTGGGACTGACTCCGGACAATACCTATCTTTATATCCAGGGACACCATATCATGGATTGTGTAGTGCTGAAAATCCTTATCCCGGTATGTACCGTCTTGCGTCGCGAGCGCGAGCAGGAGATAAAGCGCCTGGCAGAGCATAACGAACAGTTCCGCAACGAACTGACGGGGTATGAGAACAGTCAGGTCAATGTATCCGTGATGCTGAAAAAAAACAGCGGCTACAAGAACCTTTATCTTTATCAGTGGTTGAAAGAAGATATCATGGAGTTCCTTGAGCGGGAGGAGCAGTCGCGTAGATAAGATTGCCGTTATGATAAACATATGATTATGGAGATATTGAAGAAGATAGACGACCTTTTAATCGGGTGGGGCATATCCCCTTCCCGTGCCGACATGTTCGACCAGTTCATAGCCTTCGCACTGATACTTGCCGTTGCTTTTCTGGCGGATGCCCTATGCCGGAAAATTCTGCTGAAAGTAGTGGCACAACTGGTGAAGAAGACCAAAGCTACATGGGACGACATCGTATTCGACCGCAAAGTGATGGTGCACCTCAGCCGCATGGTGGCTCCCGTCATCATCTATCTGTTTGTCCCATTGGCATTTGTCGAAGTCGGTTCATCGGCAATGGATTTTATCCGGCGTATCTGCCTTATTTACATTATCATTACTTTCCTGAGCTTCGTCAACTCCTTCCTGAAAGCCGTTTATAGCGTATACAGCGAGAGGGAGCAGTTCCGCGACCGCCCTTTAAAGGGGATGTTGCAGACCATGCAGGTCATTCTGTGGCTGGTGGGTGGCATTGTGGTTGTGGGTGAGCTGATAGGCCGCGACCCGCTTTCGCTGCTTGCCGGATTGGGTGCTTCGGCAGCCATCCTGATGCTGGTGTTCAAGGATTCCATTATGGGCTTTGTCTCCGGGGTGCAGCTTTCGGCGAACGACATGCTGAAGGTGGGCGATTGGATTGCCATGCCCAAGTATGGCGCCGACGGCACGGTGATAGAAGTGACACTGAACACCGTAAAAGTGCGCAACTGGGACAATACCATTACCACCATCCCTCCTTACCTGCTTGTCAGCGACTCCTTCCAGAACTGGCGCGGCATGCGCGAGAGCGGTGGGCGGCGAGTGAAGCGCAGCATCAATATCGACATGACCAGCGTCCGTTTCTGCACCCCGGAGATGCTGGCAAAATATCGCAAGATACAACTGCTGAAAGATTATGTGGAGCAGACGGAGGAAGTGATTGAAAAGTACAATGCAGAAAACGGCATCGATAACTCCATCCTCGTCAACGGACGCCGCCAGACCAATCTGGGTGTGTTCCGGGCGTATCTGACGGCTTATTTGAAAAGTCTTCCCGATGTAAATCAGGAACTGACCTGCATGGTGCGCCAACTCCAGCCTACCGACCGCGGTATCCCGATAGAGCTTTATTTCTTCTGTGCGCTGAAGGATTGGGTGCCCTATGAAGGGGTGCAGGCGGATGTGTTCGACCATGTGCTGGCAATTATCCCCGAATTCGATTTGCAGGTATTCCAGTCTCCGTCCGGCAGAGATTTCCAGCGGATACTGCCTGTTGCTTCCGAAGAAAAAGGAGCTTGATTCCGACCATCAAAAAGACCTATATCTATTGTATTTCTCATAGGGAGTCATTACCTTTGAACCCTATACTGAAAGGTCAGAACATCCCTATCTTTTCTCCCAAAACATCCCCATGTTTTGGGGTATTACATCCGGGTGTTTTGGGTGAAAACATCCCCATGTTTTGGGGCAATACATCCGGGTGTTTTAGGTATTCAGTTATATAGTGAAAGGTATTCGGTCACGGAGTCTTTACCGTAAGGTATAGGCTTTGTGCGCGTAGGCTGTAGATGTGTTTCACGCCGGGTGGGAATATCTTTCGTTTTTTTGCTAACCTAATTAAAAGAAAGATTGGTATGTCAATGAATTATGTGGTCCGCAAGAAGGTGGACAAGAGTGGAGACAAGGAAGTGGTGCGCTACTATGCGGCATCAAAAGTGCTTCAGCCTGAACCGGTGAGCAACGATGAACTTGCCAAGAGACTGGCTTTTGTCAGCTCCCTGCAGGTGGGCGATGCCCAGTCCGTGCTGGTGCAACTGCCGGATATTATAGCGGACTATCTGGCCAGTGGACGCACGGTGAACATCAAGGGACTTGGAAATTTTTTCCCCTCCATCACCAGCGAACCGGTGGAACGGATAGAGGACTGCACGGCAGATAAAGTGCGCATTTCGCGTATCTGCTTCAGGGCGGCAGGCAGTTTCATGCAGCGCGTTTGCCGTCGTCTGGACTTGTTCAGCTTTCAGGTTCAAGAATTGAAGAAGGAGCTGAAGAAGAAGTAAACGGTATTTTTAGTTTCTTTCTTGAAACAGCACGTACCCCTTGAAGCAGGAAAGGCATTCGAGGGGCACGCTGTTGAAGAAGTTGTGTGTTTTTTTATAGTCTTGCGAGTGCTTCTTTTTTTACTTCACCCAGCTTCCGTTCATCCAGCTGCATTCTTTCCTGATGTCCTCGAAAGAGCTGTAGCTCAGGTTGGCGTTCACCTTGTTGCTTGTCACGGCGATGAAGTCGGCATGGGTGTAGATGCCTTCTTTGCTGCTCAGCTCGGCGGTGAGGGTGATGTTGGTCAGCTTGGAAGTGCCGTTCTTTAGGGCGTTTTCGGTAAGGGCGGTTTCCACGGTCAGGGGTTGGCCTTTGCCGCAGATCTTGGCGTTGTCTATTTCCACTTCCGTGCCGGCACGCAGACGGATGCCTTGCTTGCTGCCGCCGTTGCCGACGAGGATGAGGTTCTTCAATACGGGGTGGGCAACGGGAGTGGCGGCGTTGTTGCTGCCGTTGTTGTCGCACTCCATCAGGCAGTCGCAGTCGTAGCCCAGTGTGGATTCGGCTTCTTGGTAAGCCACGAGGTTGGTGCCTTTGCCGTTCCAGCCTTCGGTCCAGTCGAAGGAGTCGTCGCTACAGCTTACGGCTACGAGGTTGCTCACGTTTACCGAGCCGCCGAAGAACTCAAAGCCGTCGTCGGAACCTTTGTAGGCTTGGCAGTGGTCCACGATGGTACCGTTGCCTACGCCGTAGAAAGAGATACCGTTGGCTTCATGCTCTTCATCGAAGGCAAAGCCGGTGTATTCCAGACGAATGTATTGCAGCGTGCCCGAGTTGTCGGCATCATCGTTGCCGCCGTAAACGGCGCCACCTATTTCAGAACTTCCCTTGCCGCCTTCGGCATTGGTGTGGGCGCGTCCGCAGATGTGGATGCCTCCCCATGCGCCCGGTTCTTCTTTTTCGCTGGTCATTACGATGGGTTTGTCCGGCGTGCCTACGGCGTTGATTTTACCGCCCTGTTTCACGAGGATGTAGTCTGCGATGTCATCGTAGACGGCGATAATCTTCACGCCTTCCTCTATGTGGAGCGTGGCGCCTTCTTCTACGATGTATTCGCCGCTCAGCTTGTAGGTGTTTCCGGCAGCCAGGGTCACGTCGGAGGTGATGGTACCTTTCAGTATCGTACCGTTTTCGATTTCATTGCCGTTTCCGTTGCCGTCATTGTCGTTGTTGTCGTCGCTGCTGCAAGCGGTGAGGATAGACATTCCGGCTACAAAGGCCAGAGAGTAGAATTTCCATTTCATTGTTTTCATAATTCAATTGTTTTAGTTGTTATATCCAATTCATCTGTCTGTCATTCAGATTGATTCTCTTAAATCAGCTTGTTTGTCAAAGAGTGTTCTCCGTTCCCTTCAGGGGGAGGGTGGTAGACTTTATAGGTTATAGCTTATTCCCACCTCAAAGTTCGTTCCCTTGCGGTAGCGTTCCACTTCCATCTCCTGCCCCGTGGTGGGCACATCTTGCTTGAAGATGACATCGCGGTTCAGCAGGTCGTTCACTTGCAGCTTCAGGTTGAAGTGTTTGTTCAGGCTATATCCGGCGCTGAAGTTCAACGTGTGCAGCGTCTGTTGCCTGACATCGCCCAGACCCGACACGCCTACTGCATGGATGCGGCTGCCTTGCAGGTTGTAGAGCAGGGCGAGGTTGAGTTGCCTGTCTTCACCGAAGCGTGTCGAGTAGGTGAGGTCGGCATTGGCAAGGATGGGCGATGCACCTTGCAGCGAACGTTCCTTGTTGGTGTAGGCACCGCCTTGGGGCAGCTTCACGTTGGTGTACATGTAGCTGATGTTGGCACCCAGGTGCAGGTCTTTGACGAGCCGTTTGCGCATCTCCAGCTCCACGCCGGCAGCCATGCCGTTGTCGGCATTCTTGAAACTGTGCAGCGTGGCGCCGCCTTGCAGGTCTTGGATGCGTTCGATGGGGCTGTCGAGGTATTTGAAGTAGCCTGTCACGGAGAGCATGTCGCCGTCCTTGCCGAAGCGTTCGTAACGTAGGTCGAAGTTGTAGTTGTAACCGTTCTGCAACTCTTCGTTACCGCGGATTTGTGCCGAACCGTAGGACTCTTGGTAGAGGAAGGGTGCCATCTCGATGAACGAGGGGCGGGTGACGGTGCGCGAGGCAGAGAAGCGGATGCTGTTGGCGGGGTTCACCGCATATTTCAGGTTCAGGGCGGGGAAGAGGTCGTTCTTGTCTAAATTGCGTCGACGGGAGTACCAGTCGCCGCCGTCGCTGGCGTAGCGCACCCATTGCTTGCTCATTTCGTAGCGCAGGCCGAGGTTCACCAAGAGGGCTTCGGTGGGATAGAAATCGGTCAGCAGGTAGGTGGAGTAGATTTCGTTTCCGGCACGGTAGCTGTCTTTGGGCTGCATCACACGCTGTACCACGATTTGTCCGTCGGCAATGTTCTGCTGGTTGAGGAAGCCGTCGGTGTTGTAGATGTCGGTGATGACGGGGTTCAGTTTGTTCAGGTTGTAGTAGAAGCGGGTAGCGCTATAGTCGCGGTTCTTGTCCTTGTAGTTGAAGCCGAGCTTGAGGTGGCTGGTGTCGTTCCACTTCCAGCGCATGGCGAGGTTGGCGTTCCACTCTTCTTCGTCCAGGCTGCCGAAGTAGCGCATGGTCTCTTGGCGGTTCAGCTTGAAGAGCCTGAGGCTGCCGTCGTTGTCCCTGACGTACATCACTTGGCGGCGGTCGGGCTCTTCACTGCCGGTCTTGCTGTACGAGCCTCCCCAAGTCAGTTGCCACCTGTCGCTCTCGCCGAAGTTATGGATTCCGTTCAGTTGATGGTTTTGCAGGGTGTATATGTGCATGATGTTGTTGCTGCCGGTCAGCTCGTGTCCTTCGGCATCAGTACCTTCGCGGCGCTGGTAGGTGTCGATGGCGTTGCGGGCGTAGAAGAAAGTGTAGCCTATGCGGTCGCTCCGGCGCAGGGTATAGCCCAGGTAGCCGAGGGCGGCGAGCTTCAGTTCCTGCGCAAAGCTGTCGTAGGAGAAGTCGTCCTGCACGGTGCCGGTGGCTTCGAGTGTCTTGTAGAAGGCATCTTCCATGTTCTGGTAGCCGTTGCTGGCGCTGAAGGAGGCAAGCAGGCTGAGTGTCTGGTTGCCTATACCGAAGTTCTTGCCGAAACCGAGGTTTCCGCCCAGTTCGGGCAACGAACTCTTCTTGCTGGCGGCAAAGGAGGTATCGAAGATATTGTGGGTCTTCACGTATTTGTCAAACTCCATCAAGGGCATGTCGAGGGCGGCCGCGTCTACGCCGGGTGTCTTCAGGAGCGAGCCGCTGCGGTCCATCTGATAGCGGTCTTTGCCTAAGGTGTTGAACTTCCCACCCGTGTTGAGGCTCAGTTGGAAGAAATCTTCCGGTATGTTTTCTTTGGTGCTGATGTTGATGTGCGCACCGCTGTAGTCGGCAAAGGCGGCTGCGTCATACACTTTACTGACAGTGATGTTCTGTACGGTGGACGAGGGGAACAGGTCGAGTGGCACCAGCTTGTTGTCCGGGTTGGGCGAGGCGATGGGCAGTCCGTTCAGCGTGGTGGTGCTGTAGCGGTCACCCAGTCCGCGGACGATAAGCTGTCCGGCGCTGGCGATGGAGATACCCGTTATTTTCTTTACTCCTTCTTCCACATTGCCGATACCTTTGAGGGACATCTCTTTGGAACCGAGGTTTTCGATGGCGAGGGTCGCTTTTTGCCGTTCCATTTGCAAGGCGCGTTCGCCTTCGAGGTTCTTCTTGGCGGTAACCTGCACTTCGCCTAGGGTTTGCGTGTCCGGCTCCATGTCGAAGTTAAGCACGGTTTCACCCTTTATCTCTACGGCTTTTATCGTCATGTCTTTGTAGCCGATGTAACGGACGGTGAGGGTATAGGTCCCGTTTTTCAGCTCCAGTGTATAGTTACCATCCAAATCGGCGACGGCGCCTTGTACCGTTCCGCTCACTTGCACGGTGGCTCCCGTCAGCGGTTCTTTGGTTTGTCGGTCGGTGATTGTCCCTTTGATGGTTCCCGCCGTGGCAGCCATGACGGAAAGTGTGAGGAATAAAATAAGGAAGAAAATCTTTCCCAAGTCTAATTTCATGCTCATCTCTTTTCTTTGTACGTTTTTTTAATCCGCTGCAAAGATGAGGCAATGACGTTACACCGGTGATACATGGAACATACGTTTCATTTTCAAATCTATTACGATTCGGTTACCGCACATTTTTCCGGATTGTTTGTTATCCTTATATATAGGCTGCTTGGGACGAAAAAAGTTTCTAATGGTTGCTTATTAGAGTTTTATGGCTATTTTTGTATCTCAAACCAATATTGATAAATATATGGCTGTTCATCGTGACGATAGTGAACGTTTCCGGCGTCTTTCCATCCTTGGCCGGATAGGTTGGTGGGAGGCTGATTTTTCTTCAAGGCAGTATCTCTGTTCCGAATATGTCTGTAAGTTGTTAGGCTTGGAAGGGGAATACCTGAGCTTTGAGGATTTCGGTAAAATGATACGCGAAGACTATCGGGCGCGTATCAGCCGGGAGTTCCTTGCCATTCAGAATATGGAGGTCTATGAACAGACGTTTCCCATCTATTCTACCGAAGGAGTGGTCTGGGTCTATTCGCGCGTGGGATACAAGGAGTATTTGCCGGATGGTACGTTGAAGGCTTTCGGAGTGTTGCAGCGCGTAGAGATGCCGAAGGAGGAGGCTGCGAAGCAGGCTTTGCAAAGAGTGAACGATTTGCTTTATCGGCAGACCTCAATATCCCATTCCCTATTCCGCTTCCTGAAAGACGAGGATATAAGCGCGGGCATTTACGACATATTGAAAGATATTCTTGATTTCTTTCGCGGCGGACGTGTCTATATATTCCAATACGATGAGATGTGCCGGTACCAGAGCTGCACATACGAGGTGGTGGCTCCAGGAGTGGCTCCTGAGAAAGAAATGCTTCAGGGAGTCCAAGCCGACAGCCTGCCGTGGTGGACGTCACAGATTATGGCACAAAAGCCCGTTCTGCTGGAAACACTGGGGCAACTGCCGGAGCACGCCTATGCCGAATATGAAATTCTGGCGAAACAGAATATAAAGTCCTTGATGGTAACTCCGCTGGTTGCCAATGACCAGGTATGGGGATATATGGGCATTGATTTGGTAGACCGTATCCGAATGTGGACTAACGAGGATTACCAATGGTTTAGTTCGTTGGCAAATGTCATCAGCATTTGCATAGAGTTGCGCAAAACGAAGGATGAGGCTGTGCGCGAACGTACTTTCCTCAGCAACTTGTTCCGCTATATGCCTTTGGGGTATGTGCGGATGTCCATTGTCTGTGATGAAAAGGACAACCCCTACGGGTATTATGTGACAGATGCGAATTCTATCTTTGCCGATTTTCTGGGAAAACCCGCGTCGGCGTTTATCGGCAAGACTGCCTCGTCTTTTTCAAGGGAGGCGGCCCCCAGACTGGAATATCTGCTTGAGATAGTGAACACCGGGACACATAAGGAAATGGACATGTGTTTTGAGCTCACCAACAAGCACTGCCATGTGGTGATATACTCTCCGGAAAAGAATGAAGTGGTGGCGTTATTCCTCGATACGACAGACTCGGTACAGACTCATCTGGCTTTGGACCATAGCGAAAAACTGTTCAAGAATATCTTTGCCAATATACCAGCCGGAGTGGAAATCTATGACAAAGACGGATTCCTGGTAGACATCAACAATAAGGATATGGAGATATTCGGGGTCCGTGACAAACAGGATGTCATTGGAGTGAACTTATTCGAGAACCCGAATGTGTCCGCCCAATTGGCAGAACGTATACAGACCGAGGATATGGTCGACTTCCGCCTGAATTATGCTTTCGACCGGACTGAAGGGTATTACTCCACTTCCAAACAGCCGAAGGATGTGATACATCTTTATACGAAAGTGAGCAAGGTGTATGACAGTAAAGGTAACTTTACCGGCTATGCCATGATTAACATTGACAATACGGAACGGATTGATGCCATGAGCCGTATCTGTGATTTCGAGAATTTCTTCTTGCTTATATCGGATTATGCGAAGGTAGGTTATGCCAAGCTGAACTTGCTTGACCGGAAAGGCTATGCCATCAAGCAATGGTATAAGAATATGGGAGAGGACGAGAATACCCAGTTGGCGGATATTGTGGGGATATATAGCAAGATGTACCCCAGCGACCGCAGAAGGATGCTCGATTTCTTCTGTAAGGCCCGTGTGGGTGAAGCCAAACATTTTCAGGGAGAGATGCGTATTGAGCGTCCGGGCGAGAAGGGGAAATGGAATTGGGTACGTACCAATGTGGTCGTCAATCTGTTTGAACCGGAGAACGGACAAATAGAACTGATAGGAGTCAACTATGATATTACGGAATTGAAGGAGACGGAAGCTATGTTGATTGAAGCCAAAGAGAAGGCAGAAACCGCCGATCGTTTGAAGAGTGCCTTCCTTGCCAATATGAGTCATGAGATACGTACGCCTCTGAATGCGATTGTCGGTTTCTCCAGTCTGATGGGAGAGACCGGGGACATGGAGGAAAAAAGGCGGTATATGGCGATTATCGAAGAAAACAATGACTTGTTGTTGCAGCTGATTTCCGATATACTGGATTTGTCCAAGATAGAGGCCGGGACATTTGACTTTGTGAAAAAAGAGCTGGACGTGAACGTGCTGTGTGAGGACATCGTGCGCTTCATGAAGATGAAGGCTAAACCGGGGGTGGAAGTTCTTTTCGACCGTCATCTGCCGGAATGCCGGATTGTCAGTGACCGTAACCGTTTGAATCAGGTCATAGCCAACTTTGTCAACAATGCCATCAAGTTCACCACTGCGGGAAGTATCTGTGTAGGATATGACAAGGTAGATGAAACTCGTTTACGTTTTTATGTGGCCGATACGGGCATTGGCATCGAGCCGGAAATGCAGGATCAGATATTCGGTCGTTTTATAAAGCTGAATACGTTTGTACATGGTACGGGTCTGGGGCTTTCTATCAGCAAGAGTATTATAGAACAGTTGGGTGGCACAATCGGTGTGGACAGTGAGCCGGGGAAAGGCTCATGCTTTTGGTTTATGCTGCCGGTTGTATAGTATGAAAATATGCCCAAATACACACTCACCACAGATTATGCAGATTAATATAACTCAAAGCTCTTGATTATCAGAACTTCTAAAGATAATTTGTGTCAATCTGCGTAATCTGTGGTGAGTGATGATACCCTCCGGTTATAATCCGAATGAGAACTTATCGATGGATTGATATACCACACTTGCAATGCTCAGTACCACAATACCCAGCGTGCAAATGGCCAGGCTGGCACGTGTATAGTTGTCGCTGCGGAATGCTGCAATCGGTTCGTCGCTCTTGTTGATGTACATTGCCTTTACAATCTTCAGATAGTAATAAAGCGAGATGATTGTATTGATAAGGGCAATGAATACCAGCAGATGGAAGCCGCCTTCGAAAGCTGCCGCAAAGATGAAGAACTTCGAGAAGAAGCCCGCAAACGGCGGGATGCCTGCCAGAGAGAACAGTGCCAGCGTCATCAGGAACGCCAACTTCGGATTAGTGGTATACAGCCCGTTATAGTCTTCAAGTGTGAACTTGCCTGCCCGCAGTGCCACAATCGTGATAACGGTAAATACGGCAAGATTGGCGAACATATATATCAGCACGTAGTATACCAGCGACGTCATACCTTGTGCGCTTCCGCTGATGACACCCAGCATGATGTAACCTGCTTGCGAGATACTGGAGAAAGCCATCAACCGCTTCAGGTTCTGCTGGCGCAGGGCGAAGAGGTTGGCGATTGTGATGGAGGCGATGATAACCCAGTACAGCACTTCCTGCCATTGCTCCACCATCGGAGCGAATACCTTGATGAGGATAGTCATCAGTACGAAAGCGGCAGAGCCTTTAGAGATGACACTCAGATAGGCTGTCACCGTGCTTGGAGCACCTTCGTAAACGTCTGCTGTCCAAAGATGGAAAGGCACCAGTGATATTTTGAATCCCATGCCAGAGAAGAAGAATACGAATGCCATAATCTGCAACGGGTCACCGGTGAGGCGTGCCGGTATGTCGGCAAAGTAGAGAGTGCCTACCGTACCGTAAATCAAAGATAATCCGTATAGCAGCAATCCGCTGGAGAACAGTGCCGTGAGAATATATTTGGCACCTGCCTCGGCAGAGTGATGGCGGTATTTGTCGAAGGCAACCAATGCTGCCATTGGGATACTTGCCGTTTCCAGGCCGATAAAGAACATCAGGAAGTGGCCGGCGGAAATCATGAAGTACATACCCAGCAGGGTGGAAAGTGTCAGAATGTAGAACTCACCTTGTTTGATGGCAGTGTCCGGACGGCGCATCCATTCGTGGGCCATCAGGAATACAATCAGTGTACCTATACTGAGGATGGATTTCACGATGCTTTGTATAGGCTGGTTGTGGTACATGCCGCCAAAGGCATCGGCCATAGGACCGGGAACGATGGTGATAAGTGTATGTATGGTCAGCAGAACAACTGGCAGCATTGTGTTCAGCACCGGTTTGCCGTCATTCTTGTGTGCATCCGGACTCATGAAGAGGTCGGCGACAAAAAGGATGACGATGACCAATATCAGCGAAAGCTCTTCTTTGAGCAGGAGGAATTGAGAATAATCCATGACTATGTATTTATTGTTTTACAATTTTCTATTTACAATTTACAGTGCATTAACTATCGGCAATACGCTGTCTCCAATCATGCCGCTAATCCACCATGGTGCCATACCAAGGGCGGCAACGCATGCTATGAGGATAATGACCGCTGTGCGTTCATCCCAGGTAGCGTCGCTCAAAGTGAGGTGATGTTTGTTAGTGCAGGTGCCATAGAGAATCTTTCCTACCAGTCGCAGGATATAGACTGCTGTAATCACGATGGAACTGCATGCAATGACTGTCCACACGCGGTGGAACGTATCGGGATGCTGGAACGAACCGGTGAAGATGGTCATTTCGGCAATGAAACCGCTGAGTCCGGGTAATCCCAGATTGGCAAGACCGGCGATTACATAGCAGACAGCCAGGAAAGGCATAATCTTCATCAGACCGGAGAGTTCGCGGACGTCACGCGTATGGGTACGTCCGTATATCATACCGATAAGGGCGAAGAACAAGGCTGTCATCAGTCCGTGAGAGAGCATCTGCAGAACAGCACCCGTGCAAGCTGTTTGGTTCATCATCAGAATGGCGAACAACACCAGACCGCAATGGCTGACGGAAGAGTAGGCGTTGATATACTTCAAGTCGGTTTGTACACAAGCGGAGAATGCGCCGTATACTACGGAGATTCCGGTAAGAATCAGGAATATCCATCCCAGTTCCTGTGCAGCTGCGGGCATCAGGTACATGGCTATGCGGAAACAACCGTAACCTCCCAGCTTCATCAATACACCGGCATGGAGCATGGATACGGCAGTCGGTGCGGAGGCGTGACCGTCGGGGCTCCATGTGTGGAACGGGAACAGAGCGCCCAGCACACCGAAACCGAGGAAAGTGAGCGGGAACCAGATACGTTGCTGTTCGATGGGAATATTGTGCATCTGTGCTATTTCCAATAGATTCATAGAGGTGGCTCCGGCACCGTAGTAGATACCCAGGATACCGATAAGCAGGAAGGCGGAGCCGCCCATCAGCATCAGTGTCAGCTTCATGGCAGAGTACTCCTTGCGTCCCGACCCCCATACACCGATAAGCAGATACATGGGAATGAGGGCTACCTCGTAGAACATGAACATGGTGAACAAGTCTATTGAGATGAAGAACCCGAACACACCGATGGAAAGGAAGGTGAACCAAAGGAAATATTCTTTAGTCAGCGGTTGCAGCCTCCAGGAGGCGAATGTTCCGGTAAAGACAATGATGGCCGAAAGCAGCAGCATGGCTACCGAAATACCGTCTACTCCTACCGAATAGTGGATGTTGAGTGCAGGATACCAGGCCATGTCGGCACGGAACAGCATTTCATCCGTGGCACCGGCGTGGCGTGCATTGAGGTACATTACGGTCAATGCTGCAGAAAGAACCAGCAGAGCCGATGCACCGGTCACCATCACCGCACGTATTTGTGCGATGTTGCGGCTGAGCCAAAGACCCAGCAACATCAGCAAGGGGATGAGTACAAATAATGATAAAAAGTTCATCTTTATATTTACGATTTAACGATTTACGATTTACGATTGAAAGATCTCGGGTTATAGCAATAGCAACAGTATCAATGCCAGCGTGCCCAGCAGGAATACAAATGTATATTGCTGGATGCGTCCGCTCTGCAGACCGCGTATCTCGTCACTGGTAGCCTCGGCACTCCAGGCAAGGAAGTTGAAGAAGCCGTCGACCACGTGGCGGTCCCACCAGGCGATGGGGCGGCAGATGCAGCCGAAGATGATGCGGTGGGTGATGAACTGGTAAACTTCATCCAGGTAGAAGCGGTGGTAAGCTGCTGTCCATAGGCCTTTGAAACGGCGTGCCAGTGCGTTGGCAACGGGCTGCCGGCTACCTGCATAGATGTAGGTGGCAATGGCTATGGCAACCACTGCTACGACGATACTTGTACCTGCCACACTCCAATCAAGATGGATGCTATATGCTTCACCGTTGGAACTGATGAAGTGTCCGAAAGGAATGAAACCGGCAACTATCGTAACAACAGCCAGGAGCATCAGGGGCAGGGTCATCGCCAGTGGACTCTCGTGGGGGTGAGGCACGTGGCTGTCGCCCCCATCACTTGCCGACTTTTGTCCCGGCTCTGAGCCAGCCCAAAAGATACCATAATAAAGACGGAACATATAGAATGCTGTCATACCTGCAATCACTGTCATAATCCATCCCATAGTGGGGCTGAACTGGAAGCATGCCGTCAGGATTTCATCTTTGGAGAAGAATCCGGAGAACGGCGGGATACCTGCAATGGCAAGGCAGGCGATGAGGAACGTGATATGCGTAATGGGCATATACTTCCGCAGTCCGCCCATGGCAGACATCTCGTTACTGTGTACGGCATGGATGATGCTACCCGCTCCGAGGAACAGCAATGCCTTGAACATGGCATGTGTGAACAAGTGGAACATGCCTGCCATGTAGCCCAGTCCCCCTTCGTGCGGGTCGGCTGATGTACATACACCCAGCGCCACCATCATGAAACCGATTTGGGAGATGGTGGAGAATGCCAGTACACGTTTGATATCACTCTGCACACATGCCACACTGGCGGCATAGAATGCCGTGAAAGCTCCTACGTATGCCACGATGTGCAGCACGCTGGGAGCATACTCTATGAACAACGGGAACATGCGTGCCACCAGATAGACCCCTGCAACCACCATCGTGGCGGCATGAATCAGTGCACTGACTGGCGTAGGACCTTCCATGGCATCGGGCAGCCAGATGTGCAACGGGAACATGGCACTCTTTCCGGCGCCACCGATGAACATCAGTCCCAAGGCAAGCGGAATCATGGCCGCACCGCCCTTTGCCAGCGCCATCTCATTGGGGCTGAAGGTGTATGTGCCGGCATAATATCCATAGACAAGGATACCTATAAGGAAACCTAGGTCAGCAAAACGGGTAACGATAAATGCTTTCTTCGAAGCAGCAATAGCTGCGGGTTTCGTATAGTAGAAACCAATCAGCAGATAGGAGGACACGCCCACCAACTCCCAGAAAAGATACATCTGGAAGATATTCGTAGCCACTACCAGTCCGAGCATGGACATGGTGAAGAGCGACAAGAAGGCGTAGTAGCGCTGGAAACCGCGTTCGCCCTTCATGTAACCGAAAGAGTATATGTGTACTAGCAGCGAAACGGTGCTGATGACTACGAGCATCATGACCGAAATCGGGTCAAGCAGAATGCCCATGTCGATACTGAGGCTTTCTGTGAAGGGCAGCCATTTGAAGTTATAGGACATCAGCGTCTCGTACGTACCGTCAGCAAGGCGGGGAGCGCTGAAGTACATTCCTGCGGTGAGATAGGAAAGCACTGCGACCAGGCCCAGTACTGCAGTTCCGATAAGGCCGGCAATGCGGTGCGACATCCATTTACCTCCAAGTCCCAGGGCGAGGAAAGAGAGGAAAGGGAGCAGAAGGATTAATATTGTATATTCCATATATACTATGTTTATCAATTATTACTATTCAAGAAACATCGTTTGGCGATTTTGGCTCTTACCATTTCATCTCATCCAGTTTGTTCACCTGGATGCTGCGGATGTTACGGTAGATGTTGATCATGATGGCAATGGCTACAGCCGTTTCGGCCGCCGAGATGGCAATGGAGAATAAAGAGAAGAAATATCCTTCCAGTCCTCCAGGGAATAAGAAACGGTTGAACACCGCAAAGTTGATGTCCGTGGCATTCAGAATCAGCTCGATGCTGATAAGTATCGCCAGTGTGTTGCGGCGGGTAAAGAACCCATAGATGCCTGCGAAGAACATGATAGCCGAAACTATCAGATAATATTCCATGTGTATCATAATTCTTATCTTTTACGTGCTATTAATAATCCGCCTACGATACATGCCAATAATAAAATGCTGACAGCTTCGAAGGGAAGCAGATAACCATACTTGTCACCGCTCAGCATGTGGTGACCGATGGTCTTGATGTTGACTTCCAAAGGCTCCACGTCGGTAGTGGCAATGAACTTATGCTTTAAAGTGATGAATACTACGATGATGGCACCGCCCACGGTGGCACCCAGTCCGGCAAGGAATCTGCTACGCTTTAACTTCTCGATGACATCGCCTTCGCCACTGGTAAGCAGTATGGAGAAGACGTAGAGTACCACGATACCGCCGGCATAGACCATAATCTGCACGGAACCGAGGAAGGTGTAACCCAGCAGAAAGTAGATGCCTGCCGTACCGAAAAGCACGAACAGCAGGTAGGTGGCCGAGCGCACCATGCGGTGGGTCGTTACCGTCAAGATGGAAAATACGGTGATAAAGGCCGCAAGGAAGTAGAATACTACTGTTTCAAGAGTTATTTCCATGTTGTTTAATTACAAGTTACTATTAACGAATTACTTTGTTGTCTCTTCTTTGGGAGCAGCGGGTTTCTTTTTTTCTTCTACATGGCTGCCCGGACGGTTCAGCGTCATGACCAGTTTCGTGCGGTCGAACACAGCATGCTCAAAATCCTGGTCGAACGTGATGGCATCGTGAGGGCAGGCATTCACACAGAGTTGGCAGAACATGCACGAACCGAGGTCGTACTCGTACTTAGCCAATATCTTCTTTTTCTTGCCGTCTTCCGTTTCAATCATCTCGCCGGTCACCTTGATGGTGTCGTTGGGACAAGCCATCTGGCACAAGCCGCAAGCCACGCACCGATGTTCATTTTTGTCATTATGGGGCATGGTCAGCGTGCCACGGAAACGGTCGGAGAGTTTCAATGTCGAGCGGTTTTCCGGATATTGTTCGGTAGTCTTTCGTCGGCAGAATACGGTCATGGTTGTCTTCATACCCGTCAGCAGAGAAGTGACGCCGTGTATGAGTCCGCCGATATAAGAGTTCTTTTCTTTCATTACTTTTGCCTTTATTAAAATTATCCGCAAGGAAATCTTGCTCCGGCGCTACGCCGGTTAGAAATGCAATTTAAATACTACAATTAATACCATCAAAATCAAGTTCACCATAGAGATGGGTACCAGGTACTTCCACTCCAGATTCAGAATCTGGTCAATACGCAGGCGGGGGAAAGTCCACTTTATCCACATCAGCAGGAAGACTACGAAGAAGGCCTTTCCGAAGAACCATACAAAGCCCGGAATGTAATCCATCACTGCGTTGAAGCCGTCCAGACCTACGATGTGTAGCGGCATCCAGCCTCCCAGGAAGATGGTGGCTGCCACGGAGGCTACGATAAACAGATTCAAATATTCCGCCAGATAGAAGAATCCGAAGCCCATACCGCTGTACTCCGTATGGTATCCGGCAGTCAACTCGCTTTCGGCTTCGGGCAAGTCGAAGGGACCACGGTTGGTTTCCGCATTTCCGGCAATGAGGTAGATGATGAAGGCTATCAATGCAGGGATATGTCCCTTGAAGATGAACCAGCCGTCAGCTTGTCCTTCTACTATTTCGGAGAATTGCATGGTTCCCATCAACACTACCATTGTCAGTATGCTCAATCCGCAGGACAACTCGTAGCTGATAATCTGCGCACCGCTTCGCATGGCTCCAATCAGCGAGAATTTATTGTTGGAGCTCCAGCCTGCCAGCAGGATACCCACTACGCCGATACTCGATGCAGCCAGCAGGAAGAACACTCCTACATTGAAGTCCAATACCTCCAATCCCTTGTTGATGGGCAGGCAGGCAAATGTCAGGAAAGAAGCGATGATTACCATGAACGGTGCCAGATTGTAGAGGAACCGGTCAGAAAATTTCAAATCAATGATTTCCTTCGTCAACATCTTGATGACGTCGCAGGGCACTTGGAGCAATCCCCATTTCCCCACGCGCATCGGACCGAGGCGGCATTGGAAGAAGGCGCATATTTTACGCTCCATGTAAATCAGGATGATGGCAAGCACGGCATACATCAAGATGATGCATACGCCAATCACCACGCATTCGAGGAATATTGCCAGACCTTCCGGCATCAGGGAAGTCAGCATCTGGTGTATCCAGTTGGTTACTATACTAAAGTCAAACACGTTGTTCATTTACTATTTACTATTTACAATGTACAATTTACGAGGCGCTTTTTGATTTACAATGTACAATTTACAATTTGGCTGCGCTGTAATTCCGCATGGTAAATTGTGAATTGTCAAATCGTAAATTCTTTTATCTATCAATATCTGGTACTACATAATCTAATGTTCCGCCAATGGCAATAAGGTCGGCGATTTTAGCTCCGCGGCAAATCGTGTTTACGGTCGATACCAATGGCAAACCCGTACTGCGGAAGTGCAGGCGGTAAGGCGTTTTGTCACCGTGGCTTTCGAGGAAGACGCCGAATTCACCGCGGCTACCTTCTACGGCTGCATAATAAGTGCCTTCCGGTACGCGGATAATAGGTTTCATCTTTTCCTGGTAGGCTCCTTCCGGGATGTTGTCTATCAGTTGCTCGATAATCTTCAGGCTCTCCAAAATTTCATCCATACGGATAAGGTAGCGTGCCCATGAATCACCTTCGGTGCGGATGACTTCTTTAAAGTCCACCTTGTCATATACGGCATACGGCATACGCTTACGCACGTCGCAGGCCCATCCGCTGGCGCGTCCGGTGCCTCCGGTAGCTCCAAAGGCGATGGTATCTTCCCGTGAGAGTATACCCACACCTTTCAGACGTTGCTGGGCAATGATGTTTCCGGTGAATACGTCGTGATATTCGTGTAGGATACCGCGGAGGTAGGGGATGAACTCCTTCACTTTCTTTACGAAGCCGGGAGCAATGTCCGCCTGCACGCCACCGATGGTGTTGTAGTTCATGATGAGGCGTCCGCCACAAGTTTCCTCAAAGATGTCGAGTATCTTTTCGCGGTCGCGGAAACCGTAGAAGAAGGCCGTTAATGCACCCAAGTCCATAGCAAGACAAGAGTAGAACAGCAGATGAGAGTCTATTCGCTGCAACTCGTCCATAATGGTACGTATGTACTGCACGCGTTCACTAACTTCCACGCCCATTGCCTTTTCGATACACATGCACAAGGCATGGCGGCTCTGGTGTGCCCCCCGATAGTCCAGACGGTCGGGCAGAGCCAAAGTCTGCGGATAGGTCAGGCTTTCGCACATCTTCTCGATACCCCGGTGGATGTAGCCGCAGTTGGCATCAATCTTGTCGATGACTTCACCCTCCAATGATACACGGAAGCGCATTACGCCGTGGGTGGCCGGATGTTGGGGACCGATGTTCACCACATATTCTTCATCACCAAAAAGTTGCATCTCCTTATTTTTGATGCTACCGTCGGGATTCAGCTCCAACTCCATGGTGGTGTCTACCGTTTCTTCGTTGTCCATACGTAACGGATTATCTTTTTCCGGTTCATTGTCCTTACGCATGGGATAGCCTACCCAGTCATTGCGCAGATAGAGTCGGCGCATATCCGGGTGACCGATGAAAACGATACCGTAAAAGTCGTAGACTTCGCGTTCGTTGAAATCCGCAGCTTTCCAGATATCGCTGACGGAAGGGAGTTCGGGATGTTCCCGGTTTAGAGTGGCGGTACGTACCGCTATCCGTTCGCCGGTAACGGTAGATTCCAACAGATAGACTACACCGAGTCCGCGGGGAGTGTCCGGTGTGTCTTTCTCGTCGGGTATTCCCCAATCCATACCGCTGAGGCATTCCAGAAAGTCCATCTGTTTCTCTTTCCGCAGACGCAGCATTTCGTCGTGCAGGGCTGAGGGCTCTATGTATTTTATTTCCATATATTTAAGTGCTGATTAGTGGTTTTCTTCTTTTCTGTTTACTCCACCGAAGTATTTTTCTATTTTCACTTTACGCTGCAATTGCATCATGCCGTAGTAGAATGCTTCCGGACGCGGAGGGCAACCGGGAATGTAGACATCCACCGGCAGAATCTTGTCCACACCGTTCACCACATGATAGGATTTCTTGAACGGGCCTCCGCTGACGGCACAGCCGCCTACGGCTACTACATATTTTGGATCGGCCATCTGGTCGTAAAGACGTTTCAGAACGGGAGCCATCTTGTTGGTTATTGTCCCGCAAACCATAATCATATCTGCCTGGCGCGGACTGGCACGGGCTACTTCGAACCCGAAGCGCGCCATATCATAGCGGGCTGCGCCGAGGGCCATGAATTCGATACCGCAACAGCTGGTTGCAAACGTAAGAGGCCACAGTGAGTTGCTGCGTCCCCAATTGACGAAATCGTCCAGTACGCCAAGGGCAACATTGGCGCCTCCGGCATTAAGTTCCCGAACCAGTTTCTCCAACGTTTCGTTGTCTGTAAACTCCTCATAAGGGATAGATTTAATTTTCGGCTTCTTTGTTACTTCCATTCCAAAGCTCCTTTCCTCCAGGCATAAGCAAGACCCAGAATCAATATAATCAGGAAAAATAAAACACTGAAAAGTCCTGCCACGCCAAGTTCGCGGGTGATGACTGCCCAAGGGAACAGAAATACCGTTTCCACTTCGAACATCAGGAACAAGATGGCAAACAGATAGTAACCTACCCGGAATTGCATCCACGATTTACCGCGGGTAGGGATGCCACACTCGTACGGTTCCATCTTCTGTGCATTGTACGAACGGGGTGCTATCGCATTGGAGAGCGCGATGACGATACCCACGAAAGCGATTGCCGTCAATAAGACGACCACTAACAAAGTAAAGTTCATAAACCTGATAAGATTTTAGATATATAATAATAGATACATCGTACCAGAGGACAAAAAACTGAATGTTGTCCGGGGCGAGGTCAAGGGGCAAGCATTTGCGCTTGCAGGCCTTCTAAATGATAATCTTTCTTAGTCCGAACACATAATAGTTTGCGTCGGGTACGGGATGAGGAGACAGATTTAACAAACGGTCGCATTCCGGTGCATAAGCATACTGCTGCATCTTGTAGATGTACATGCGCAGGAGTACGTTTTTATTGGTTGGTACTTGCGTATGATCCACATGCTCTATGCAGAGGGAGTTTGGTGAAAACAAGTCGTAGAACTTCTGGACTACTTGTTGGGTGGTAGGAGCTTGTGACAGCGTACAGCATTCTGCTTGTCGGGTGGCAGGAACACACAAAATGTCCGCAACTCCTATTGCACTGTCGTGCAATAGGGCTGCAAAGATAATGATTAAACAGTATTTGATGCATTGCTTCATACCACAAATCTCTCTTTCAAGGGCGCAAAGATATAATAAGTCTTGCTCATTTTGCTATCCCCGCATAACAAAAATGGTTATTTTTACACTTTTTATCCTAAATCAATTTCGTTTCCAGAAATCAGGTGTGAAAAGCAGTAGTACGGTGAATAACTCAAGACGTCCCAGAAGCATTAAAAGGGATAATAGCCATTTAGCTGCATCGGGCAGGGCATTCCACGAATAGGCAGGTCCGGTTTCACCCAATCCGGGTCCCATATTACCGATGCTGGAAATAACGCAGCCTATTGACTCTTCAGCTCCGACTCCCATAGTCATCATAAGCAGTGTGCTGATAACTATAATGGTGATATAAATAAAGCAAAAAGCCAGTACGGTGGAGACAATGGAGGAAGATATGACTTGCTTGTTTATTCGTACCGGAAGTATGGCATTGGGGTGTAGGATGTGTTTGAATTCGTTCCGTGATACTTTGGTAAGAATTACCATACGTATGCATTTCAAGCCTCCGGTGGTACTGCCTGCACACGCTCCCATCAGCATGATGATGGTAAGCAGGCCCCATAGGACGGGCGACCATTGCATGTAGTCATCCGTTGCAAAGCCGGTGGACGTATGAAGGGAAATTACCTGGAACAAGGATTTGCGGAAGGATTCTTCCATCCCCATGGGACTGGTATAATAGAGCGCGATGGCTATGACTGCAGTGAAAAATACGACTGAGCTGAAATAGAATTTCAGCTCGGCGTTGCTGATGAATTTCTTGAATTTCCGGTTGACGAACAATAATACTAAAGTGAAGTTGATACCGGAGATAAACATGAAGATGGAGATGACATATTCTATATAAGGAGAATTATAGTAGGCAACGCTGGCCTGCTTGGTAGAGAATCCACCGGTGCCGGTAGTGGCAAATGCATGGCAGATGCTGTCGAACCAGTCCATGCCTCCAAGCATCAGCAGGCAGACAAGTAAAGTGGTTATGCCGGTATAGATGCTCCAAATCCACTTGGCGGTGATACCGATACGCGGATGAACCTTGTCATGTGTGGGGCCGCTTGCTTCGGCTGCGAATACCTGCAGACCACTGACTCCGAAGATAGGAAGCACTGCAATGGTGAACATGATGATTCCCAAGCCGCCAATCCACTGTGTCATGCTGCGCCAGAACAGTATTCCATGAGGAAGTGACTCGATGTCGTCCAAAATAGTGGCACCCGTACTGCTGAAACCGGACATGGTCTCGAAGAATGCATCGGCAATGTCGGGTATGTATCCGCCTATATAGAAAGGCAGCATTCCGAAAAGAGAGAATGCCACCCAGGCAAAGCTGACCAGTACATATCCGTCACGGCGCGTCAGTTGCCGTTCACCTCCTTTACCGAGAGCTGCCAGCAATAAGCCTATCCCTGCTGTGATACCTCCTGCTTTCCAGAAATCGAGCATATCGCTTTCTCTGTAGTAGAAAGACACGCTCGAACAGACCAGAAACATGACTGTTTCCAGCAATAGCAGAATACCGATAATCCGTATGATTGTCTTGAAGTTAATCATTTACCAACGACTCATTCTCTATTAGTTAAAGTATTTTTCGATTTTCTTAATCATCATGTTTAGACAGAATACCACCACATGGTCACCCGGTTGTATCAAGGTATTACCCATAACCACGACGCCTTCCCCCTGACGGATAAGTCCGCCGATGGTGGTTCCTTTCGGGAGGCCGAGGTCTTTTACCGGATGTTTGGTAATCTTTGAGCCGGCCTTAACGGTAAATTCCGCTACATCGGCATTGGCAAAGGTCAGGCATTTCACATTGCTGACGTCCGCATCCAGCATCATCTGATAAATGTGGCTGGCGGCAATCATCTTTTTGTTGATGACAGTGCCGATGTCAAGGCTTTCAGCCATGCCTATGTAGTCTATATTCTCCACTTCTGCTACGGTTTTGCTGACTCCCATGCGTTTGGCGGCAAGGCAGGCTAGAATATTGGTCTCCGAATTGCCGGTCAAGGCAACGAAGGCTTCCGTGTTTTTCAGTCCCTCTTCCACAAGTAAGTCCATATCCCGCCCGTCGCCATTGATAATCATGGTGCGGTCGTCAAGCAACTCGGTCAGACGGTTGCAGCGGTTCAAGTCGTTGTCCACGATTTTCACCTGCATGTAGTCCGGGACGTATTGGGCGGTGCGTACGGCAATTCGGCTTCCACCCATAATCATTACGTTGCGCACATCAGCATAATCTTCCTTGCCAGCTATTTTGCGGATGTAGGGGACGTATTTCCTGATGGTGGTAAAGTATACGATGTCATGTAGCTTGATGGTATCGTCACCGCGGGGAATCAGTGTCTCGCTTCCCCGTTTGATGGCTACCACGTGATAGGGCAGCTCCGGTCCGCCCAGTTTGTGGAGAGGGATGTCCAGTATCTCGGCTTTTTCGCGTATTTTGGTGCCTATCAGTATCAAGGCGCCTCCGCAGAATTCCCACCATTGGCGTACCCAGCTCATGCGGATGGAGGATACGATCTCTTTGGCGGCAAGCATTTCCGGGTAGATGAGTGAATCGACACCCAGCTTCTGGAAAAATTCCTTGTTTTTGGGCAGCAGGTATTCGTAGTTGTCAATGCGGGCTACGGTCTTCTGTGCTCCCAGATTGTTTGCCAGCATGCATGCGGTCATGTTCCGGCTTTCATCAGGGGTGACGGCTATGAACAAGTCGGCTTCTCTCACTCCCACTTCTTTCAAGCCTTTTATGGATGTAGGGGAGGCCGTAGCCGTCATTAAGTCAAAGTTGGAGTTTAGGGTGCTCAACTTTTCTTCGTTGTCGTCCATCAGAATGATGTCCTGCTTCTCGCGGGACAGCAATTTAGCCAAGTGTGTGCCTACTGCGCCGGCACCTGCAATAATTATTTTCACTTTTAATTAGTTGATAGTTGATAATTAATAGTTGACATATGGGGTAGATACTTAAACGGTCAATTTTCAACTATCAATTATCAATTGATTATAGATTCCTTCTTCGTCCATTCCGCAAAGATGATGCAACTCTTGTATGGTGCCGTGCTCTATGAAGGCATCGGGTACACCGATACGTCTGATATGGGGGATATAGTCATTGTCTGCCATGAACTCCAGTATGGCACTGCCCATTCCTCCTTTTTTGACACCGTCTTCTATGGTGACGACATGCTGGAAGTTGAGTCCTACCTCGTGCAGCAAGGCTTCGTCGAGCGGTTTGAGAAAACGCAGGTCGTAATGGGCTATGGAGATCCCTTTGTCTTTCTCTGCGCGCTCTATGGCACGTGCGGCTACGTTGCCTATGGGACCGAGGGTGATGACTGCCAGGTCTTTACCTTCCTTCAGTTTACGCCCTTTACCTACGGGGATTTCTTCCAGCGGACATTTCCAGTCCAGTAATACGCCGCGTCCGCGGGGATAGCGGATGACGAACGGACCTTTGTCTGACAATTGTGCCGTGTACATCAGGCGGCGCAATTCATGTTCGTCCATCGGTGAAGATATGGTCAGGTTGGGAATCGGACGGAAATAGGCCAGGTCGAAAACTCCGTGGTGGGTCGGTCCGTCTTCTCCCACCAGTCCGGCGCGGTCCAGACAAAGTACGACGGGGAGGCGGAGCAGGGCGATGTCATGGATGACATTATCGTATGCCCGCTGCATGAAGGAGGAGTAGATGTTGCAGAAAGGTTGCATTCCTTCTTTTGCCATACCGCCCGAGAAAGTGGCTGCATGTCCTTCGGCAATACCCACATCGAAGGCACGGTCGGGCATGGTGTCCATCAGCTTGTTCATAGAGCAGCCAGTGGGCATGGCGGGGGTTACTCCGACGATTCTCGGATTTTCCTTTGCCAGTTCTACCAGTGTTTCCCCAAACACGTCCTGGTAAAGCGGAGGCAGGTTGCTGGTATCTGCCTTGAGGCGTTTTCCGGTTTTCGGATCGAACTTGCCCGGTGCATGCCAGATATCGGGATTCTTCTCGGCAGGTTCGAATCCTTTTCCTTTTACAGTGTGCAGATGCAGTATTTTCGGTCCCTGCATATCTTTGATGTCCCGCAGGACACGGGCTATGTTTTTCACATCGTGTCCATTGATAGGACCGAAGTAGCGGATGTTCATCCCTTCAAAGATATTCTGCTGCTGGGCGGCCATTGATTTCAGACTGTTGGCAAAGCGAATCAGCGCTTTGCGGCGGTCCTCGTTCAAAAGTCCCATTTTGAATAGCAGTCTGGAAGTTTTGAAGCGCAGCTGGTTATAGCGGTTGCTGGTAGTTAGGTTGAAAAGATACTGCTTCATGCCACCTACACTTCTGTCTATCGACATATCATTGTCGTTGAGAATGATAAGAAGGTTGTTTGGGGTGGACGAAGCGTTGTTCAGTCCTTCAAAAGCTAAGCCGCCGCTCATGCTTCCGTCGCCGATGATGGCCACTACATGGCGGTCCTTCTCGCCTTTTTCGGCAGCGGCAACAGCCATGCCAAGGGCGGCGGAGATTGAATTTGATGCATGTCCGCAGGTGAATGTGTCATAATCGCTTTCCTCTGGTGAGGGAAAAGGACGAACTCCCTTGAATTTACGGTTGGTGGAGAATGCTTCACGGCGTCCGGTCAGTATCTTGTGCCCGTATGCCTGATGGCCTACATCCCAGACTATGCGGTCGTACGGAGTATTGAATACGTAGTGCAAGGCAACGGTCAGCTCTACCGTGCCCAGACTGGCTGCGAAATGTCCGGGGTTACACGAAACCTCCTTTATAATGTCTTGCCTCAATTCTTTACAGACTTCAGGAAGCTCTTCTACGCTGAGTTGGCGTAAATCCTCGGGAAATGTAATGGTGCTAAGCAAGTTATATGTTGTTGGTTCTGTTCTCATTTCTAATCTGAAGATTACAAAATGCAAAAATAGCAAAAGAAAACGGATGACGGGAAGTTTTAGAAGGAAAAAAAGCCTCTTTTGTTCACTTCTGTTTTTACTTTCTCTGTATAAATTGCATTTCTTGTTCTGCCTATAATTAAGGAAAAAGATGCCTGATGGTAAATCGTTCCTCCATGGAGAAAATATTGTTCCATCATGGTAGAAAAATCGTTCCACCATGGTGGAACGATTTTTTCTCCATATAGGAATGATTTAGTTTTGGCAAGCAAAGATATTAATCCTTTCAAAGATTGACTTGTACTCTCGTATGTGTGCATCTATGATAAGAGATGCTTTAAACTTAACACTTATTGAAAAATGCAACTTTGCAAACTATTTATTGCAACTTTTTTAGGAGCTTGGACTGTTGTTAATATAATATTATCTATATTTGCAAAGTAGAATATGTCCTATTTATCAATATGTTATACGATTATGAATTGTACATGATGGCATTCTTAGTTGTAATATGTGCCGGAATGGGGCGTAACCACGAATTGCTAAATGAATAAACAATGAATGATATGAAGAAAAAGTTTAACTTTGGAATTTTGGCTATTGTGAGCGTAGTGTTTTTTTCCGCTTGCGGTTCTGATAGCGATCTGTTCGACCCGGAAAAGGCGGTGGCTAAGAAAGAGGCACAGTATGCATCGGCTTTCGTGCGGAAGTATGGAAAAATTGCAGTTAATCAGGATTGGGGATTTGGGGTAACACCGACAACGCGTGTTGCTAACACTAATAGCAATCAATGGAGAGATTTTGCGGAAGTACCGGGGAGTGTTACGGCTATAGAAAAAGAAGTGGTTACGAAATGGTTTGAAACACATCAGAATCCACAATCCATTGGTGTGGATTGGACCGACTTTTTTGTTCAACATGTAAGTGGCTCACGCTCTGATATGGATTTTTTGGTTGCGGCATCAGATGATCATATCAATAATTTTAATGCTGCTGAGGGAGCTATAATGCTAATGCAGAATAGTGGGACGTCTTCTTTTGGCTATAGGGCTTCTCTGGATAGTAAAATGCACTATAATTATACTATACAATATATTGAGGGTGCTTATTATGTGGGATTTGACTTTGAAGCTACCGGCCAGAACCCAAATCAACAAGTAGCTGCAGATGGGTATTATAGTGATTGGATTGTAAAGATCTCTCCGGCCGTATATACAAATGCGTACAGAATCATAGCGGAAGACCTTGGAGACAGTGACGATTTTGATTTCAACGATGTCGTGTTTGATGTAGCGACCAATGGAGGAACAACTATCATTACCCTGCAGGCTGCGGGTGGTACTTTGCCTTTGTATATTGAGGTAGGCGGTGATAGTCGTGAAGTTCATGAGATCTTTAGTGTTTCTAGTACTACAATGATAAATACGGGTGCTGGAGCAACTAAGGCTCCGGTGATGTATAGAGTTAACGGTACTGGTGCCGTAAATATCAAAGTGGAAGGTCAAAATGCTGAAGTATATACACTGAAAGCGGAGGTAGGCAAAGCTCCGCAGAAGATACGTGTAGAGACAAGATATGACTGGACTTCTGAGCGTCAGGCTATTAATAATAAATATCCAGATTTTGCAAATTGGGTGGCTGATCCTACGGTTAATTGGTATTAATGGAATATATAGTATTTAAGGTAGGTGATATAATGGAAGGTTATATTACCTGCCTTTTTTATGTTTCGACCGTTATATATTGAAATTTACTATCTTTGTGGCGTAGCAAGTAGGTTGGTACATCCTTTTTCCCGAATGTGAATGTTTTTTTATTCCGAGCTTATGAATCTTTATACGCCTGTAGAAGTAGTTTCCGGTATGCCCCTTCTTTCGCAAGAGAATAATCTGTTGCTGATGGGTTCTTGTTTTGCATCCGAGATGGGACAAAGGCTGGCGGATGCCAAGTTCTGTTGTGACGTCAATCCTTATGGTGTGCTTTATAATCCTTTTTCCATTTCTGTGGCATTGCGTGAAATCATTGCGGGCAAATGCTACAATGAAAACGACATTTTCCTCTTTCATGGACTTTGGCACAGTGCCATGCATCATGGTAGCTTCTCCTCAGTCTCTGCAGAGGAAACATTGGCAGGTATTAACGGACGTTTGAAAAGCGCCCATGAAAGATTGGATCGGTTGGATTGTCTGCTACTGACTTTCGGCTCTGCTTGGGTATATGAAAATAAAAAGACGGGAACTATAGTTGCCAACTGCCATAAGCAACCTGAGTCTTGCTTTACTCGTCACATGCTTTCCGTCAGTGAAATAGTGTCTGACTACACCTCTTTGCTTTCCGGTTTGCTGGCGCGGATTCCCCGGCTGAAAATATTGTTTACCGTCAGCCCCATCCGCCACGTGCGTGACGGAATGCATGCCAACCAGCTCAGTAAAGCTACCTTGCTGCTTGCCGTGAATCAGTTGCAAGCCACTTTCCCAAAACATGTTTTCTATTTTCCGGCATACGAGCTGTTGCTCGACGAGCTTCGTGACTATCGCTTCTATGCAGAAGACATGGTGCATCCTTCTGAAATAGCCATTCGCTATATCTGGGAAAGGTTTATTCGGTCGTGCATCTCTGCCGATGCGTTACGGATTATGGAAGAAAGTGAAAATATCCGTAAGATGTTGTCGCATAAGCCATTTTATCCTGCTTCAGAAGAGTATAAGCGTTTTTTAGGACAAATTGTGTTAAAAATAGACCAACTTAACGGAAAATACCCGTACTTAGATTTCCAAAAAGAGAGAGAAATATGTCGTATTCGATTGAAAGCATAACCGAAAGTATTGGCGCACGGCGTGTGGGAAACGTGCCGGCTACCATAGACTGGCTGCTCACAGACAGCCGTTCCCTGAATTTTCCTGAGGAAACATTATTCTTTGCCTTGACCACCAAGAGAAATGACGGTGCGCGCTATATCGCAGATTTATATGCCCGTGGAGTACGTAATTTTGTGCTTAGCGAAGAAAGCTTTAGATTAATTGAGCATGGAGAATTGAAAATTGATAATGATGCGCAGCAACCCGCTATCCATTTTCAATCTTCCACTGTCAACTACCTTATTGTTTCCAATCCGCTGAAAGCCCTGCAAAAACTGGCAGAACAGCATAGGAACCGGTTCCAGATACCAGTCATCGGTATTACGGGAAGCAACGGAAAGACAGTTGTGAAGGAATGGCTGCACCAGTTGCTCAGTCCGGAACGTGCCATTATCCGTTCTCCCCGTAGTTATAACTCCCAGATTGGAGTACCTTTGTCTGTGTGGCAGATGAACGAACAGTCTGAACTTGCTATTTTTGAAGCCGGTATTTCCGAACCGGGGGAAATGCGCGCTTTGCAGAACATCATTAAGCCTACCATAGGCATCCTGACCAATATAGGAGGGGCTCACCAGGAAAATTTCTTCTCGTTACAGGAGAAGTGTATGGAGAAGTTGATGCTTTTCAAGAATTGTGATGTAGTGATTTATAATGGTGACGATGAGTTCGTCAGCAACTGTGTGGCGAAGTCCATGCTTTCTGCACGTGAGATTGCGTGGAGCCGGAAGGATATGGAACGTCCTTTATATATAAGTAAAGTGGAGAAACAGGATGACTGTACTGTCATTTCCTATCGTTATCTGGATATGGACAATACGTTTACCTTGCCGTTCATAGATGATGCTTCCATCGAGAACTCGCTGAACTGTCTGGCCGCATGCCTCTATCTGATGCTTCCTGCCGAACGGATTACGGAACGTATGGCAAAGCTGGAACCCATCGCCATGCGTTTGGAAGTCAAGGAGGGAAAAAACAACTGTCTGTTGATTAACGACAGTTATAATTCTGACCTTGGCTCATTGGATATTGCACTCGATTTTCTTTACCGCCGTTCGCAAAGTAAGGGATTGAGGCGGACCTTGATTCTTTCGGATATATTGGAGACCGGTCAGAATACGCCGACACTTTACCGACAAGTGGCACAGCTGGTAAACAGCCGCGGCATTGAACGCATCATAGGTGTAGGAAATGAAATCTCTTCCTGCGCTGCACGCTTTAATATAGAGAAGACCTTTTATCCGGATACGGCAGCTTTGATACGCACTATCCAGCGTGGGGAACTGCGCCTTGAAAACGAAATTATTCTGATTAAGGGTGCACGTAAGTTCGGTTTTGACTCCTTGACGGAAGTATTGGAGAAGAAGGTGCACGAAACTATCCTGGAGGTTAATCTTGGAGCGATGATTGCCAATCTGAACTATTATCGTGGCAAGTTGAAGCCGGAAACAAAGATGGTCTGCATGGTGAAAGCCTCCGCTTACGGTGCAGGTTCTTATGAGATAGCCAAGACTTTGCAGGAACATCATGTCGATTATCTTGCTGTGGCAGTTGCCGACGAAGGCTCCGAACTCCGCAAAGCGGGTATCACAGCGAACATCATTATCATGAATCCTGAGATGACTGCTTTCAAGACCATGTTCGATTACAAGCTGGAGCCCGAAGTATATAGCTTCCATCTGCTGGACGCTTTGATTAAAGAAGCGGAAAAGGAAGGTATCACAAACTTCCCCATCCACATAAAGCTGGATACCGGTATGCACCGCCTGGGGTTTGCTCCGGAGGATATGCCCCGGCTGATAGAACGGCTGAAGGGACAGAATGCCGTGATTGCCCGTTCCGTCTTCTCACATTTGGTAGGGAGCGATTCGCAGCAATTCGACAGTTTTACACGCCGGCAGATAGAAATGTTCGAAAAAGCGTCCATGGAATTGCAGGGAGCTTTTCCGCATAAGATACTTCGCCATATCTGCAATTCTGCAGGTATCGAGCGTTTCCCGGGGGCGCAATTCGATATGGTGCGTCTGGGTATCGGTCTTTATGGTGTCAATCCCATAGACAATTCCATTATGAATAATGTGAGCACGTTAAAGACTACCATCCTCCAAATACGTGATGTTCCTGAAGAGGATACGGTTGGGTATAGCCGGAAAGGGCATCTCACCCGTCCGTCACGTATAGCGGCTCTTCCCATTGGTTATGCCGACGGTCTGAATCGCCATCTTGGAAACGGACATGCCTATTGTCTTGTAAACGGCCAACGGGCTGTCTATGTAGGGAATATCTGCATGGATGTCTGTATGATTGATGTAACGGACATCGATTGCAAGGAGGGTGACAGTGTGGAAATTTTTGGTAATCATCTGCCTATAACCGTTCTTTCCGATGCGCTTGCAACTATTCCTTATGAGGTGTTGACAAGCGTTTCTACGCGGGTAAAACGTGTTTATTATCAAGACTGAAGATAGGGGGCAGGGATTAGGGGATGGAGATTACAATAAAATTAATCCTTAATCCTTAATCCCTAATCCTTAATTTTTCTATCTTTGCATTATAATTAATCAGATATAACTATGACAAACTTACTTTTATTAGGCTTTCTGCCCAGCGGCTCCGAATGGATAATTATTGCATTGGTCATCTTACTATTGTTTGGCGGTAAGAAAATTCCCGAATTGATGCGTGGTTTGGGCAAAGGAGTGAAGAGCTTCAAGGATGGTGTGAATGAAGCCAAAGAAGAGATAAACAAGGCTCAGGAAGATTTGGATAAACCAGCTGAAAAGAAATAAAAGGATTTACTATTTGACTATTTACGATTTACTATTTGATACTCTGCAAATTGCAGAAGTATGGGTAGACTTGTTATCTTTCATTCCACTGCGTAGCCCAAATAGTAAATCGTAAAATAGTAAATGCATTGGTGTTTATGGCAGAAAAAGAGCTAACCTTTTGGGATCACTTGGACGAGTTGCGCCGGGTACTGTTTCGTGTGCTTGGTGTGTGGTTTGTATTGGCTATCGGTTATTTTATTGCCATGCCTTATCTGTTTGACAACGTGATACTGGCTCCTTGCCATAACGACTTTGTTTTCTATGACCTGCTCCGTTGGATAGGGCAGAAATTGGATTTGAAGGATGAATTCTTTACTCAAGAGTTTCATGTGAAACTCATCAATATCAATCTTGCCGCACCGTTCTTTGTCCACATGTCTACCGCTTTCTGGATGTCGGTGGTTACGGCTGCTCCTTATATATTCTATGAAATCTGGCGCTTTGTAAGCCCTGCCCTTTATCCAAACGAGCGTAAAGGGGTGAGGAAAGCGCTGGGTATAGGTACGGTGATGTTTTTCATCGGTGTGTCGCTGGGGTATTTTATGGTCTATCCACTGACTTTGCGTTTCCTTTCTACTTATCAATTGAGTGCAGCCATCGAGAATCAAATTTCCCTGAACTCGTACATTGACAATTTCATGATGCTGGTGCTTTGCATGGGGCTGGCATTCGAACTGCCGCTGGTGACATGGCTGCTTTCCCTGCTGGGACTGGTGCACAAGACCTTTTTGCGGAAATACCGCCGTCATGCTGTTGTCATCATTGTTATTGCCTCGGCCATCATTACTCCGACCGGTGACCCGTTTACCTTGACAGTAGTGGCGGTGCCGCTTTATCTGCTCTATGAGTTGAGTATCCTGATGATAAAGGATAAAAAAACTGATGATGAAGCGGAAGAAGTGGAGACAGAGGAATGACGGATTGTGAAGTAAAAGAATATTTTAGTATATTGCAGGAAGCCTGCCACGTTGAGGAAAGCTCCCTGGATGTGGCCTATCGGCAATTGCGCGAATTGCTGGAGCGTTTGTGCCGTACACAGATGCCCGACGGAAGCTTGCAGATGACGGACCTTTCTGCACGTATCAGTTTCGTGGCTTCGAAGGCCGGACTTTCCACCGTGGAACAGAACCGTCTGCATACCTTCCGGCTGACCTCCAATGCTATTCTGAACCGCCAGACGGAACCGCAACGTGAACAGTTGTTGCGTGATGCCAAGACACTGGCATTCTTTGTCAAGCGCTTGACGGGGAAGGAGATACCTGCCGGGCTTTATCGCCTGCTGCCCCGTGCGGATGCCACCTATATAGTGGCACCGCCCGCCAAAGAGCAGATAAAGCGCATGCGCGTCTGTTTTCAGTATGCCGATGATACTTACTTATATGTACTGCCCGTAGACACTGTGGCCGATGAACCATTGCGTGTCCGTTACAATGTACCTCAGATTAATGAAGAGTTTGCAGAAACCTGCCGGATTCTGTGGCGGCATGCCCAGGTCAATCTGCTGGATGTTACGGTGGACGAAGCCGGCATACTTACTCCCTCCTTTATTATACTTGAGCCCGATTACTTGATAGACATCAGTTCGCTTGCCGAATGCTTTAAGGATTACGGACATCATCCTGCCAACTATATCCTGGCACGGCTCCAGTCGCCGGACAATACCCGTCCGTTACTGCTGGGTAATATTGCCAACCTCTTTCTGGACGAGTGGATTCATGCTAAGGAGGCACTCGATTATTTGGCATGCATGAAGAAGGCCTTCCGTTCTTATCCCATTGAGCTGGCAGCATGTGCCGACCTGCGCGACCGGGAGAAGGAAGCCGAATTCTTTTCCGATTGCAAGCGCCATTTCGACAATATCCGCCGGACGGTGACAGAAACATTCCGTGCATCCGGCTATGAACTCGATAGGACTGATGCCGTGCTGGAACCCTCTTACATCTGTGAAGCATTGGGTTTGCAAGGGCGTCTGGACTACATGCAGCGGGATATGACCTCGTTCATTGAAATGAAGTCCGGTAAGGCGGACGAGTATTCCATCCGTGGTAAGGTGGAGCCTAAAGAAAACAATAAGGTACAGATGTTGCTCTATCAGGCTGTGTTGGAGTATTCTATGGGAATGGACCATCGACGTGTAAAGGCCTACCTGCTCTATACCCGTTATCCGTTGCTTTATCCGGCACGTCCTTCGTGGGCAATGGTGCGCCGTGTGATGGATGTGCGTAACCGGATTGTAGCCAATGAATATGGCATCCAGTTACGGAACAGCCCGCAGTATACGGCAGAGCGCCTGAAAGACATTCATCCGGACACCTTGAACGAGCGCGGTTTGGACAATACCTTGTGGAAACGTTTCCTTTACCCTTCCATCGATGCCGTAGCGCAACGCATCCGTTCGCTTTCGTCGTTGGAACAAAGCTATTTTTATACGCTCTATAATTTTATAACCAAGGAACTCTATACCTCCAAATCTGGAGATGTGGATTATGAAGGACGTACCGGCGCTGCCGCCCTCTGGCTTTCCACACTGGCTGAGAAATGTGAGGCAGGTGAAATTCTGTACGATTTGGCTATTTGCGAGAATCATGCGGCAGATGCGCATAAACCGTATTTAAGCCTCTCCCCCCGTACCCCCTCCCCGGTAGGGAGGGGGAGGGAATACTCCGCGGAGCCGGGAGTAGGGGGGAGTTTGCCCAATTTCCGTCAGGGTGATGCGGTGGTTCTTTACGAACGGAATACGGATACCGACAACGTTACCAACAAGATGGTATTCAAAGGTAATATAGAGCGCATATCCGATGACGAAGTCTGCATCCGTCTTCGTGCCACTCAGCAGAATGCGGGTGTATTGCCTGCTGCTAGCCTTTATGCCATAGAGCACGACTATATGGACACCTCCTTTCGTAGCATGTATCTGGGACTTTCCGCTTTTCTTTCTGCCACCCAAAGACGACGTGACTTGTTGTTGGGGCAGCGCCCTCCCGAATTCGATGCTTCTTTGGATGCCGCTATTGCGACCGCTCCGGATGATTTTTCGCGGATTACTCTGAAAGCGCAGGCTGCCCGCGACTATTTCCTTTTAATCGGTCCTCCGGGTACCGGTAAGACCTCCCGCGCGCTACGGGGCATGGTAGAAGCCTTTTACCGGGAGGGGAAACAGATTTTGCTGCTTTCGTATACCAATCGTGCCGTAGATGAAATCAGTAAGGCGCTGACCTCCATTGAGCCTGAAATAGACTTTATCCGTTTAGGCAGTGAGTTGTCTTGTGATGAGTCATTCCGCCCGTATCTGATTGAGAATGTGCTGGAACCTTGTGCCACTCGGCGGCAGGTGCAAGAGCGCATTGCCCGTTGCCGTGTTTTTGTCGGTACGGTTGCCACGCTTTCTTCCAAGACCGAGCTTTTCCGGTTGAAGACTTTTGATGTAGCGATTGTGGATGAGGCTACTCAAATTTTGGAACCACAACTGCTGGGATTACTCTGTACCCGTAATCCTGCAGGCGCGGATGCCATCGGCAAATTTATTTTGATAGGTGACCATAAGCAGCTGCCCGCAGTGGTCTTGCAATCGTCCGAGCAGTCGGAAGTGTGTGACGAAGCTTTGCAGGCCATCGGATTGTATAATTTGAAAGATTCCCTTTTCGAACGCCTTTATAGAAACCTCTCCAGGGAGAGCGCCAATCGCCAGACATCAACCTCTCATCCTTCATCCCTTATCCCTCATCCCTCCTATGACATGCTCTGTCGTCAGGGACGCATGAATATCGAGGTAGCTTTGTTTCCTAATCGTGCTTTTTACGGTGGTCTGCTGGAGCCGGTTGGCTTGCCGCACCAGCAGGGTGAGCTGACCCTTGCTCCTGAATTGTGTGATTGTGAGTTTGCCGGCTTGCTCACTCGTCGTGTCGCTTTTCTGCCTTCCGCAGTCGAACCGCCGGCACAGTCGGCCAAGATGAACCATTCGGAGGCGCGGATTGTGGCACGGTTGGCAGCGGCTATCTATCGGCAGTATGCGGCTGTTTCCGGTTTCAACCCGGCTGTCACTTTAGGTGTCATCACTCCTTATCGCAGTCAGATAGCCTTGATTAAGAAAGAGATTGCCGCTTTGGGTATTGCTCCTTTGGAGGATATATTGGTAGACACCGTGGAGCGCTTCCAAGGTAGCGAACGGGATGTCATTATCTACTCTTTCTGTGTGAACCGGGCTTATCAGTTGAAGTTTCTGGCAAATATGACGGAGGAAAACGGTACTCGGATTGACCGGAAATTGAATGTTGCCCTTACTCGTGCCCGCAAGCAGATGTTTATGACAGGAGTGCCGCAACTATTGAAACTTAACCCTATTTATGCCGAGCTCTTGTCTGTAGTTTGCCATTCGTAACCGTCTTATTAGTAAATCTTAAATATTCTCTGCTTCTTTATAGAGTTTATTAATAACGCTGTGTGGGATAAACCATTATCTTTGCATTACGTTTTTTTCATAGAGATTTAGATTTAAGGTTAGAAGAATTGTGGAAGTCGTGAGACTTCCCTTTTTTTCATCTTAAATTGTGTTCCATTTACAGTTTTTTGTTTTTGACTGTAATTGAACAAAGAAAAGCCATTTCGTGAGAAAGGGCTTTTTTTGTGCGGAGTTTGCAAGGCATGTAATGCAGTTTGCAAACTCCGCATGATTTTGAATATCTATAAAGAGACTTCTGATTAGTCCACTATAATCGGTTTGTACTTCGGAACCAGTGCCTTCATGATGCACCAGCCTATCAGGTAGGACACTGCACATACACAGAAGATGATGAAATATCCGGCAGGCTTGCCCTGAAATCCGAGAAATACCATTTGTGTCTTGTCGGCATAGTCGAACAGCAAACCGGAACTCATGTTGATGAGGAATGAGCTGATACCGCCTGCCATACCTCCGATTCCCACAATGGTGGCAATGGTGCTCTTGGGAAACATATCACCTACCACAGAATAGATGTTGGCCGACCAGGACTGATGGGCAGCGCCTGCAATACCTATGATGATAATCGGGAACCAATAGGCTTGTTCGCCAAATACTTCCTTGTTGCCCAATGGCTGTGCAAACAATGACAATAGCGGGAACAGTGCGAAGATGAACATGGCCTGCATGCGTGCGGCGTAGGGGTTCTTGCCGGTCTTGTTGATAATGATGGTGGGCAATTTTCCGCCATAGACGGACAACATCGTGATGGCATAGAGCACAAAAATAAGCATCTGTGCCGTGGGAGTATCTGAAGAGAATCCGTAAACGTCTGAAATGTATGCGGGTGCCCAGAAGAGGAAGAACCACCATACACCGTCAGTCATGAATTTGCCGAAAAATACAGCCCAAGTCTGCGGATATTTGAAACATTGCAGGAAAGAAATGCTCTTTTCGTCCTTGGCTGCCGGAGTAGTCGCCTTTTTATCCTCCTCTTTGTCTTGTTCTATATATGCCAGCTCAGCTGCGTTTACGTGTGGATTTTCATCAGGTTTCTTGTACATGAACATCCATAGTCCCATCCAGATGAAACCCAATCCGCCGATAACGATAAAAGCCATTTCCCAGCCGTTGCCCACGCCCATGCGTTGGAAGTAGCGGGCCAGGGTAGGGATACACAATGGGGCTATCAGTGCTCCGATGGTAGAGCCGGCATTGAAGATGGAAGTGGAGAAGGCACGGTCTTTCTTGGGAAAATATTCGGCGGTAACCTTGATGGCGGCAGGAAAGTTTCCTGCTTCACCGATGCCCAGTATGATACGGGCGGCAATGAAGTAGTAAACACTGGTGATGGCTATGGTAGAGGCCAATGCACCGGTAGCGCTAATCATGTTGGCGGCATTTTCAATGCCGAGGGTCACTTCTGTGGCAAGTCCGCAAAGGGCGTGTATACAGGCGCCGGTGGACCATACGGCGATGGCCCATAAATATCCTTTCTTCGTTCCCATCCAGTCGATGAAACGTCCGGCAAACAGATTGCCTAAGGCATAGACGATGGAAAAGATTGCCGTGATGTAGCCGTAGTGTGTATCGGTCCAGTGGAATTCGGGGGAGATAAAATCTTTCCAGGTCAATGAAAGAACCTGGCGGTCGAGGTAGTTGACGGTTGTCGCGAAGAATAGCATGGCGCAGATAATCCAACGGTAATTGGTCATCCGCCCTGCGGTGTTTTGAAATGTACTCATGATAATAGATTTATATTTTGATACAAATGTAGGTTTGTGTGTTGTTCGAGGTGTAATATTGGGTAAATTAGGATGCTGAAAATGACAAAAATAGGCATGGATTATTTAAGTCCATGCCTATCGGGCGCTACAGGGCAACTTTATTTCATATCGATGTATTTGATTTCGTCTTTGTCGCTGTATTTCAGGTTTTCACCGCCCATACCCCAAATGAAAGTATAGTTGCTGGTTCCGGCAGCAGCGTGGATAGACCATTCGGGAGAAGTGATGGCTTGTTCGTTGTGCAGCCATATCAGACGTTCTTCCTGCGGTTCGCCCATCAAGTGACAGATAGCGTTGCCGGGTTTCAGGTTGAAGTAGTAGTAAGCTTCCATGCGGCGAGTGTGTGTGTGGGCAGGCATGGTATTCCATACAGAACCGGGAGCCAGTTCCGTGAGTCCCATCTGCAACTGGTTGGTACCACCGTCTTTCACTCTTTCCAGTACATCTTTCACAATCAGCTGGTTTACGATGCGGTCGTTACTGTCCTCCATTTTTCCATAATGGTCGGAGATGCCCAGTGCATATTTCTTGGGGTTGGCTTTCTGAAGCTTGGCATCGGTAGTAATCAGCTGAGTAACATAGGGCTTGTAGGCCGGAGCCGAGTTGATGTAGAACTTGGCGGGATTGGTAGCGTCGTTGCTCTTGAAGGTTACTTCCTTATTTCCGCAGCCTACGTAAAGGGCTTCCTTATACTTCATGGGGTATTCCTTGCCGTCTACAGTAACCACTCCGTCACCGCCGGTATTGATGACACCCAGTTCGCGGCGTTCGAGGAAGTAAGTGATTTCCGGACCCAGTTCACGGAACACTTCCAATTTCAATGTCTTGTTCACCGGCATGGCGCCACCGTAAATCAACCGGTCGTAGAGGGTGTAGGTTACGTTGATTTCATCCGGAGCCATGACTTTGTCCATCATGAATCTGCTGCGTAGAAGTTCCGTGTCATAATGCTTCACGTCCTGCGGATGGCAGGCGGTCTGCACTTTGTAATTCACTTGGGCATTGGCTGCCATGGCAGCTGCTCCCATCATAAATGCAAGTACTAACTTTTTCATAATCCGTTACTATTTAACTTTTAATTTTTGATTGATTTCTGGTATTTGATAATGGCACGACGGTTCATAATCATCAGGAACAATGTGCATAATACAAGGATACCGGAGCCTATCCATTTCAACGAGTAGGTCAGGTGGAAAATGACCCAAGCGAAGGGGCTGGATGCAAAGTCCAGTGCGCCGCCTTCAAAGCCGGCAGGGATATTCACGGCAGCGTCTTGTGTCTTCTCGTATACATCGTGGGCTGCTTGTGTGAAATAGGGGGCAAGGTCTGTTACGAAATAAAGACCGATGGTCAGTACAACGAGTCCGATGATGAATGTCTTTACTACATTTCCTTTCGTGATGGGCAGTACCAGCGGGAAGAGGTAGAACATTCCGGCCAGCGACGCCAAAGGCAGGAACTGGTTACCCGGCAGGATGACAGCCAGTAGTATGGTTACGGGAATCAGCAGCAGGGAAACCACCAGCGTTGCAGGATGGCCGATAACCAATGCGGGGCTCATACCGATGTTTAAGCCGACAGCACCTTTGAATTTTTGGGCAATCAGCTCGCGGGTAGCATCGGAAATAGGTTTCAAGCCTTCGATGAACAAAGCGGTGATACGCGGAATCAGCTCCATTACGGCGCCCATCTTGATACCCAAACCTAATATATAAGGTATCTTGTCTACCAGTTCCTGGCTGTTCTTGCAAGACAAGGCACCGATACCGCAACCAACCAGAATACCCAAGAACAGAGGCTCACCCAGCAAACCGAATTTCTTCTTCATGCCTTCCGCATCGATGTTCAATTTGTCAAAACCGGGGATTTTGTCCAATGCTTTATTGATGACTACGGCAAATGGTACGAAACCTGCGCAGAAAGGCTGGGGAATGGAGATACCCTCCATCTTGTCGTAGAATCCTTGGAATTTGTCGGCGGTATAGTCGGCCATAATCAGGGTAATGATGTAGCAGATGATAGCGGCGAAGAAGCCCCACCAGATATTGTCGCTGGCAAAATAAACGACTGCGCCGATAAATGCGAAATGCCAGTAGTTCCAAAGGTCGATATTGACCGTACGGGTCGTTTTCGTTAATAACATCAGAAGATTTACTCCCAAACATACCGGAATGATGAATGCACCTACCGATGTGTTATAGGCTACAGTAGCAGCTGCTGGCCATCCCATGTCGAATACTTTCAGCTGAAGACCATAAATTTCAACGACTTGGCTCAGAGCAGGACCGAGGCTGCTGGTCAACAATGCAGTGACAACTGACAGACCTACGAACCCGACACCTACCAGCAGACCGCTCTTTAATGCCTTACTGAATTTAATACCGATGCATACTCCCAAAATTGTAAAGATTATAGGCATCATCACTGCTGCTCCTAAGCCGATGATATAGCCGAAAACTTGTTCCATTCTCTTGTGATTTAATTAGGTAATTGAGCTTGTTTTTGCAATAGTATGAATTAAAAACCGGGTCAAAAATAAGACCTTTTCTCAATTAATCAAACTTGAAAAGCATAATTATTAGTAAATGGAACAATTTTGGACGAAATTGGTCGTTATCGTGCACAAAATTGCTCGTTTTCGTACACGAAAACCAAATAACACATCTTCTACGTTGAAAACTACATATCCGTTTGGAAAGAAAGCATTACTTTTGTTTTGGGAAATAAAACTGTTCTAATACAAAAAATGAATGATTGCATGAAGAAAGATTCGATTTGTAAATTTATTGTATCTGCATGTATTTCGATTAAGAGAGTCGGGGGAGGAAACTAATCCTCGTGTACGTGCCTTTTTCTCCAAATTCGGGTGGAGTGAACTTTCATACCGTTCGCAGTGTTATTATAAAACATTGAAACAAACCGGACTATAATGATATATTTGATTTTTTTATTGGCAATAGGACTATTGGTCGGATGGAGCTTATGGAAAGCTCCATCTGATATTGATTTATGGGGAAAAGATGTGGAGGATTGATAGTTATATTGGTTATATTCTGAAAATTTACGGGCATGCCTATCTTGTGATGGGGGGAGATAAAGGTGTGATGTGGGAATTGTTCTGACCCTACATATCTTGGGTGATAGTTGTTGTCATCACTTCCTGTTCCTTATCACCTCGGGGAGGGAGTGCCCTCTCAAAGAGCGGAGATAACGGCAATGTCCGTAGCATTGTCTACGATATGTGCCGGATGAAACTCTTCCAGTTCTGTACGGGGACGGAATCCCCAAGTGACTCCGCAGGCGGTGACTCCGGCATTGGCGGCCGTCTGCATATCCACTCCGGAGTCTCCTACATATAGTACGTCTTCACGGGATATCCGGGTGATGTCCAGAATGTCATGCACCACTGTTGGGTCGGGCTTCACGTTGACCCCTTCCCGCTGTCCGAAGACGGCGGTAAAATGTATATTGGGGAAATAATGTGAAATCAATTTTACGGTAGCCGATTGATATTTGTTGGAAGCCACTGCCAATACCATACCTTTCTTTTGTAACTGTTCCAGCAGTTCGGGGATGCCGGGGTAAGGGCGGCTTTTATCTGCATTGTGCACGTCATAATAAGGCACAAACTCCTTGCGGACACGCAGGACGTTTTCTTCGCTCTTTTCCCCTTCCGGGAGGGCGCGCTCGAACAGTTTGTTGATTCCGTTGCCAACCATGAAGTTATAGGCCGATTCCGGGTGGGTGGGATAGCCGAGCGCTTGCAGGGCATGGTTTGTACTTTGTGCCAAATCGGCTATTGTATTCAGTAAAGTTCCGTCCAGGTCAAATATAATCAACTTCTTCATTGCTTTCTCTATTTTTTAGTTTGCTGCAAATATAGGGCTTTTTGCGCTCATGTTCAAATGCTGTCTCGGGTTTCATCAGGTATTTGCAGAATAGCAAGCCCTGGGCTGATAATCAGTGCATTATTACTGCATTCCTGCTGTATGCGCTTTGCAGTAGTACTGCAGATGGGGTGCAGCGTGACTGCAACAGTATTGCAGTGGCACTGCACAAGTGTTGCAGTAGTTTTGCAGTGGGTGATTGCTGTATTTTTTGCCGTTCTTCCCTTTTCTTTGCACACTTTCGGGCTTTTTATGCAAAAACTTCCTATCTTTGCAGCCGAATTTTACTAAAAATAGGTATGAATTACAATTTGTTGAAAGGAAAAAGAGGCATTATTTTCGGTGCTCTGAATGAGCAGTCCATTGCCTGGAAAGTAGCAGAAAAAGCAGTAGAAGAAGGTGCAACCATCACTTTGTCGAATACGCCGGTTGCCGTACGTATGGGCGAAGTGTCCGCTCTTTCGGAGAAACTGAACTGCGAGGTGATTCCCGCAGATGCTACAAGTGTAGAAGATTTGGAAAATGTATTCAAACGCTCTATGGAAGTATTGGGTGGCCCGGTCGACTTCGTGCTGCACTCCATTGGTATGTCTCCTAATGTGCGTAAGAAACGTACATATGATGATTTGGATTACGATATGTTGGAAAAGACGCTGGATATTTCCGCTGTCTCTTTCCACAAGATGATACAAGCTGCCAAGAAGCTCAACGCCATTGCCGACTACGGTTCAATCCTGGCTCTGAGTTATGTGGCTGCGCAACGTACGTTTTACGGTTACAACGATATGGCAGATGCCAAGGCACTGCTGGAATCTATCGCCCGCAGTTTCGGTTACATCTACGGACGCGAACACCATGTACGTGTCAACACCATTTCCCAGTCTCCTACGATGACCACTGCCGGTTCCGGTGTGAAAGGTATGGACAAGCTGTTCGACTTCGCCAACCGCATGTCTCCGCTTGGTAATGCTTCTGCCGATGAATGTGCCGACTACTGTATCGTCATGTTTTCCGACCTCACCCGCAAGGTTACCATGCAGAACTTGTTCCACGATGGAGGTTTTTCTAGCGTAGGTATGAGTCTTCGCGCCATGGCTACCTATGAGAAGGGTTTGGATGAGTATAAGGACGAAAACGGAAATATCATCTACGGCTAATGGAAATCGCACTTTATCTTTTGCCTGTCACCTTGGGCGATACGCCTATTGAAACGGTGTTGCCTCCTTATAATGAGGAGATAATACTGGGAATCCGCCATTTCATCGTGGAGGATGTGCGTTCGGCACGCCGGTTTCTGAAGAAGGTGGACAAGGGAATAGATATTGATGCGCTGACATTCTATACGTTGAACAAGCATACGTCGCCCGAAGACATCTCCGGCTATCTGAAGCCGCTGGTGGAGGGGCAGCCGATGGGCGTAATCTCCGAAGCCGGTTGTCCGGCTGTGGCCGATCCGGGAGCGGACGTGGTGGCTATTGCACAACGGAAAAACTTGAGAGTGGTCCCCTTGGTGGGACCCTCTTCTATTATCCTCTCTGTTATGGGTTCCGGTTTCAACGGTCAGAGCTTTGCCTTCCACGGTTATCTTCCCATTGAACCGGCAGAGCGTGCCAAAAAGCTGAAAATGCTGGAACAACGCGTCTATAATGAACATCAGACCCAGCTTTTCATTGAAACGCCTTACCGCAATAATAAGATGATAGAGGATATTCTTCATAACTGCCGTCCGCAGACCAAGCTCTGCATTGCGGCGAACATTACTTGTGAAGGGGAGTATATCAAAACCAAGACAGTGAGGGAGTGGCAGGGAAAGACTCCCGACCTTTCTAAGATTCCTTGTATTTTTCTCTTGTATAAATAATAGCTTCCAGGTGCTCGAATTCATATTCCAGGCAACTGCTGAAGAAGTTCCGTCCCAGGTTGTGTTCCATTTGCTGGAACGTCCATAGCTTTCCACCCTTGAAATTCTTATTGCATAAGATGGAGTCATCGTCCAGGTCTAGCGTGAAGAGATAGACCAGGCGGTCGGTGGCTTCATTCTCAAAATGATACATGAAGTTGAAGTGCAAATGGTCTAATGGGGCGGTGGGAAGCGTTTGCCGTAAAATTCTGTGTGCGCCTTGTTCCAATGTTTCTCCATATATCAGGTAACCCTCCATCAGTAAGTCGATTTTGTCTTTCTCGAAAACGTTGCATTTGGGGCGGGGGAGGAGAAACAGCATGCCGTGTGAGGCAACGGCAATCCGGATGACCGGATTGATATAGTCGTTTTTCCGGTTGATGGCTTCTGAAGCGATGGCTTTCCCCATGACATCTCCTTTGGTGTTGACTATCGGTACGAAAACCGTGTGGTTCATCACTATATTGAAATAGAAGATACCGAATTGGTTGAACAGAATGCCTAATATAAAGACGAGGGGAGGCGCCACATAAAACAGAATGTGGCGGGTAGTGTCTCCCAAAGGGTAACTGACCAGAATCGCCAAGGAGATAATCAGAAAATGCAGCAGGCTTATGATAAGGATTACGCGTGAGGATACGATGGCGGCTTCTGCCCCTTGTGCAAAAAGCTGCTTGCAGCATTTCTGTGTCTGAGACATGTGGTAGTCCAGAAATTTTCTCCTATTGAGGTAGATGACGAATGGGGGAATAATAGCGCTGATTTCCAGTGTGAACGGAAGCATAAAACGTGGACAGTAGTTTACGAGGAATAGGGTTGTTACCGATAATAGCAGTAACATTCCGGTAGTGCAGTAAAGTATGATTTGTGGAACATGAGTCCCTCTATGCCTCACCGAATAGATGCTAAAGAAGAGTCCTACACCTGTACCGATGTAGATGGACATGTCCTGCGTTATAAACTCGCATAATATGATGGATATTATAACGGGGATGAATCCCAGCGACATATTGAATCTTGATGATAGAATTCTTTGATGATTCATTATCCGTATTATGATTTTGTCGTTTACATCATAACAACTGGGAGATTTAAATGTTTCCTGTTTTACTTCTTTTTTGTATAAAATGAATCTGTTTTTCTGCATGATAGGAGGAGCGTACCAATGGGGCGCTTTCCACTTGCTGAAACCCTTTTTCCAATCCTTTCTCTTTGTAGAGTGCAAATTGTTCGGGAGTAATATATGCCGCTACCGGATAATGTTTGTGTGTGGGTTGAAGGTATTGCCCTATGGTCAGTATGTGACAGCCCACTTGGCGAAGGTCGTCCATCAGTTCTTCCACTTCTTCCGGAGTCTCGCCCAATCCCACCATAATGCCGGACTTGGTGGTGGTATTGCTTTCTGCAATCTGCCGCAACACTTCCAGGCTTGTCTCATACTTGGCGGCACTGCGCACGAGGGGGCTGATGCGGCGGACAGTCTCCATGTTGTGCGAAATGATTTCCGGTTGTGCATCGATAACTTGTGCCACGAGCTCCTTTCTTCCCTGGAAGTCGGGAATCAGCACTTCGACGGTGGTGTCCGGATTGAGCCGCTTGATTTCCCGGATGGTACGTACCCAGTGCGATGCGCCTAAGTCGGGCAGGTCGTCACGGTCTACAGAGGTGACGACTGCATGGGAGAGTTTCATCAAGGCGATGGATTCTGCCACATGTGTAGGCTCATCGGCATCCAGCGGCAAGGGCTTCCCGCTTGCTGTGTTGCAGAACTTACAGCACCGGGTGCAGATATTTCCCCCAATCATGAAGGTTGCGGTGCCTTTCCCCCAACATTCCCCCATATTGGGGCAACGGCCGCTGCTGCAGATGGTATGGAGGCAATGCGACTCGACAATGCGTTTGGTTTCGGTATAGCGCTCGTTGGCACCGATGCTTATTTTGAGCCATTCAGGCTTACGTACTCTTTCAGGCATTATTTCAATTCTTTGTTGAAGAAGTTGGTCAACCGCGTATATAGGTGTAACCGGGTATTTCCTCCGTAGATACTGTGGTTGCGGTTGGTGTAAACCTGCATATCGAACTGTTTGCCGAGCTGTACCAGTTGTTCGGCATATTCGGCACAGTTCTGGAAGTGTACATTGTCGTCTGCCATGCCGTGTACTAGCAGCAGGTTGCCGTGCAACTTGTCGGCACGGGTAAAGGCGGAACTGGCCTTATAGCCTTCGGCGTTTTCTTTCGGTGTGCGCATAAAGCGTTCGCCGTAAACGGTGTCGTAGTAGTTCCAGTCGGTAACGGCAGCTACGGCTACTCCGGCCTTGAATACCGGTGTTCCTTCACTCATACTCATAATGGTCATGTATCCACCGTAACTCCATCCCCAGATTCCGATGCGGTTTTTGTCCACATAAGGCTGGTTGCCCATGTAGAGGGCGGTTTCCACCTGGTCTTTGGCTTCCTTGATACCCAGGTTCAGATAGGTGCATTTGGCGAATTCGGCACCACGTCCTCCGGTGCCACGCCCGTCTACGCAAACCACGATATAGCCTTGCGATGCCATGTAGGTTTCCCAGCTTACACTGAACTTGTCAAGCACTTGCTGTGAACCGGGGCCGCTGTACTGGTACATCAGTACCGGGTATTTCTTGCCGGCGGAGAAGTCGGCAGGTTTCATCATCCAGCCATTCAATGTGGTTCCGTCGGAAGTCTGGAAAGTGAAGAATTCCTTTCGTGGCATGTCATAGCCACTGATTTCCTGCTTCAATGCCGCATTGTCCATCAGGGTGGCAAGAGTCTTGCCCGTATTGTCGTTCAGTGTAATGACGGTCGGAGTATCCAGATTGGAATAACGGTTCATATAGTACTTCATGTTCGTACTGAACTGCGCACTGTTTGTTCCGGCTTGTGACGATAGCCTGGTCTTTTTGCCTTTCCGGTCAATCTTGTAGATGGCACTGCGCATGGGGCTTTCCTCGTTGCTGCTGAAGTAGAAGCTTCCTTCTTCGGGGTCATAACCCAGGAACTCCTGCACTTCATATGGTCCGGCTGTCACTTGTTTCAGCAGATTGCCACCTATGCTATACCAGTACAGATGGTTGTATCCGCTCTTTTCGCTGACAAAGCTGAAATTTTCCGGATAGAAGACGATGTTGTCGAATACATTCTCGCGGATATAGGTATCGCTTTCATCACGCAGAGCCAGTTTGGCTACCGTGCTGCGAGGGTCGGCAAAGTATAGGTCGAACCGGTTCTGATGGCGGTTCAGTGTCATGACGGCAAGCTTGTTGGGGTCTTGGGTAAAGCGGATGCGGGGAATATAGCCGTCTGCATCTACCGGCACGTTTATCTTGCGGGTCACTTTCGACTTGATATCGAAGGTGTGTACGGACACTTTGGAATTTACTTCTCCCGTTTTAGGATATTTGTAAGTATACTCTCCCGGATACTTCTCGAAAGGGGTGAAGTGGGGGGCTTGTCCGGCAAAAAGAGGGAAAGAGTAGGAGGGAACATCTTTCTCGTCGAAGCGGATGAAAGCCAGCATCTGGCTGTCGGCACTGAATTCCAGCGCACGGTTGAAGGAGAACTCCTCTTCGTAAACCCAATCGGGGATGCCGTTCAGCACCTCGTTCTGTTTTCCGTCTTCCGTCACCTGGCTTTCGCTGTTGCCATAGAGCAGTTTCACAAGGAAGATATTGTTGTCGCGTACAAAAGCCACCTGGTTGCCGTCCGGTGAAAATACGGGCACCTGCTGCGGGCCGCCGTCCGAAAGTTTTTCCACAATATTGTTGATTTTACCGTCCAGATTGCGCTTCAGGCTGTAGATGTAATGCACAGCCGTATAGGAATGGCGGTAGATGGGAGTTGTTTCGGTGGCAATGAGCAGTTTGCTGCCGTCCGGAGCAAAGCTGTAGCTGTCAAATGTCTTGAACGTGCATTCGCGTGCGGTAGCGGCATCAAACAGCACTTCCACGGGTTTTCCCGTTTTGAAGGAGTATTTGATGATTTGTGTCCTGTCCGCATTCATTTGCGAATAATGTTCTCCGTCTCCCGGGATGGGGATAACGCCGGAAATGTTCTTCGGAGTGAACTTGCCCGATATGATTTCTTTCAAATCGAGCGCCTTGCCACCTTGGGCGAAACCTGCCAGCGTACAGAGGCAGAGGAGAAGTGCGATGCTTATCTGTTTCATATCTATCTTTTATGCTTATCTGTTTCCATCTTTTTTCTGGGGAACAAATATACAACAAAGGGAAGATTTATCGAAGCAGTGGGCCGATTTTATTCTTTTTGAACAGAAAAAGCCCGTCCTGCTCCTTGGGGGCGAAGCAGGGACGGACGTCCGTCACTCATAGATGATGATTGGATGAGATGATGATTGGAATATCTTTCGTTACAAGCACTTGACTTTTCTTTGATATTCTGCAATGGCTGCATCCAGTCGTTCGTGGGCGGTTGTGTCACCCGGAACGTTGTGCGACGGATGGATGTACAAGTGTACGCCACGGTCGGCAAGGATTTCGGCAACGGTAGTGATGGTCATCCATACCATGGTGACGAAACTCAATGTAGACAACGGACCTACCTTGTCGAAGTGGTTCTTCAAAGGTACGGAGGCGTCTACCAGGGGAACGCAGGAATCCACTACGATATCTGCCAACTGGAAGAGGTTCTTTCCGCTGGAGTGGCGGCTGGCCTTGTCGCCCGTTTCGCTGGCCGAACCGTATACAATAACTTTCATGCCGCGCTTCTTGGCTTCCAATGCCATGTCTATATTGACGGCATTGATACCGGTATGTGAGAAAATCCACATACAGTCTTTGGAATCAAAATCATAGTTCTTCATAATTTCCTGGCCGTAGCCTTCTGCCCGTTCCAGGAAGAGGAACTGATGAATACCCATCTGGCCGATAATCTGCGTGAAGAATGTCAGAGGCAATTCGCAAAGCGGGTGGAATCCTACAAAGCTGCCGATACGCGGATACATTTCTTCTACGGGAATCGTTGCGTGGCCGCAACCAAACGTGTGGACCCAACGACCGGCTTCGATGGAGTCTGCCATAACAGTGGCTGCTTTTTTGATGTTTTCCAACTGGGTAGCTTCCAGCTTTTCCATAATGCCATGGGCATTCTTTAACCATTCGAGTGCTAACATAACTTTTTTGTTTTTTAAGAAGTTAATAAATTTATTTGAGTGAGCGTTTATACAAAAGGAGCATGACGGCAAGTGAGGTAATCATCAGATAAGGATAAAGCCCGATGCCATTGGTGTATTGGGAAACCATTCCCATCAGGCCATTCATTGCAGTCTGGCCAATGAGGGCTATGGCAAGCGCCACGCTGAATGCTGTTCCCGATAAGGACGGGTACCGGCTTCCAAGAATGCTGAGTATCACGGGATACGTGGCCGACAGCCCCATACCTACCAGCACCATGCCGACTGCTGCGCGTGCAAAACCCGGCGAGAACATAAGGAAACAGAATCCTATGGCAGTGAGCGTAAGGCTGTAGGGCAGTACGGTTTCCGGTTTTATCTTCTTGAATATCGCAACCTGCACCATACGTGCCACGGTCAGTCCCGCTACCATGCAGGTCAGTGCAATCAATGCCTGATTGGCCGGAATATCCGTCATCTGCCCAAAGTAACTTGTGGACCAATTGTTGCAGACACCCTCAATGCCGCTTTGGAAAAAAAGAATGAAGCTGAGTAGCAGTAAGCTGCTTTCTTTCAGCAGTCCCAATCCCTCTTTTACCGGGAAACCTTGTGCCTGCTTAGGGGCGGGGAAGCGTACGGGGATGCAGAATATAATGCCCGCAAGCATCACTACACCAATTCCCAGCAAGATGGTTTCGAATGAATAATGCTTGGAAAGGGAGCCCAGCAACATCGGTATGCCCAATGCGCCCAGTCCGTAGAACATGCCCAGAAAGCTGAGACGCGACCCTTTCTCGGATTCTCCCGAGATATCGGATACCAATGCATTGGTTTCTCCGTTGAGGATGCCTCCGCCCAAGCCGATGCCGACGATGGAAGCTTGCAGTAATGGCACACTTTCAAAGAAGGCAAGTCCTTCCATCCCCAGCAGTACGATGATGCAGCTGGGCACCAGCAGGGCTTTATGTCCGAACCGGTCTACGATGGGACCGAAAATCAGGGAACCGGCCAGCATGCCCAGCGGCAGGAAAGTGGCCAGTGAGGTTGTCTGCAACCCGCTCAGATTCAGCTTGGCTATGAGGGATGGCAACACTGCTCCCAATGTAATCATGGAGACTCCGAAGAAACACATCCCGATGCACGCTGCCGTGAATACGAGATTCTTGTGATAACTGTTACTCATACAAGTGATTTTTGATGGCAAGAAACGCTGCTCCTATCAGTCCGGCATTACCGGACAACTGAGAAGGTACAAATTCCACCTGCTTGATGCTGAGCGGTTGCGCCCATTTGCAGGCTTCCTTGTAAATGTCATCTATAAAGATACCGGCAGGGCCGAAGACGCCTCCGCCCCAAATTATCTTCTGCGGGTTGAGCAGGCTGACCAGATTTGCGGAAGCCATGCCCCACATCTCGACGGCTTTGTGCAATACGGAGATGGCGATAGGGTCTTTTTCATTATAGGCACTGAACACATCATAGGCCGATATGCGGCAGATGGGTTTCTGGCGCAGTTTCCCTTTGTATGCCTTGTTGGCGCGTACGGCATCGCGTACCCGTGCCCCGATACCATTGCCGGAAGCGTAATATTCGAAACATCCGCATGCGTCATACTCTTCCCGATAGGGAGGTTGCAGGGCCATCCAGCCGGTGGCGCCGATAATGTCGTTGGCTCCGTGCAACACGTGTCCGTCGATGATGATGCCGGCACCGATACCGGTTCCCACAGCAATGAATATGGCACTGTGACATTCTTTGGCGGCACCTTGCCACATCTCTCCATACATATAGCAGGTACGGTCGCTGTCGATGTATATTTCGATGCCCGGAGGCGTTACACTGCGCAGCTCCTCATAGAGGGGGTAGTTATCCCAGCCCGGTATGTTGGGGGCCCATACCCGGTTGGTTTGGGAGTAAACGATACCGGGGATGCAGACACCTATTCCGTCGATGTGTATACGGCTTCTGCGTGCTACGGTAAGAAGTTTGGCGAGGATATCCGCGGCGAGCTTGCCCACTTCGTGACCGGTTCTTCCTTTCAGGAGCCGTTTGCGGTTAAACATCATGCTTCCGTCCGGAAAGAAAATGGCGCTGGCTATTTTTGTGCCGCCTATGTCCAATGCGATTGTTGCCATGGTGTTATAGTATTTATAGGTTGATTCATTAAGGTTGTATGCAAAGCTATGAATTTATTTCATTCTTGAGGAGTATAAACTGAGGAAATTGTGTGTAAAAAGAGTGTCTAATCACTAAATTGTGTTTAATGTAATTGAGCTTGGATGTACTCTTTCTCAATTAATTAGTTATATATCAGTAGATGAAACATTTTTTAGTGCAGGCGGAAATTCTTTGTTTTATGTTCGTTAACAAATTAAGTGGAAAGTATTCTTGTTTTTGCAGGTTCATCCCACGGAAAAATCCTATATTTGTCACTTACATAAGGAATATGTATGGAAACCAAATCTACGCTCTATAATGAGTTCCCTCTTTTTCTGAAGCGATATTTTCCCTATAAGGTACAGAAAATATCGCTGAATGCCGGTTTTACGTGCCCCAACCGGGATGGAAACAAAGGAGTCGGCGGTTGCACCTATTGCAACAACCAGACCTTCAACCCCGATTATTGCCGTACGGAGAAATCCATTACCCGCCAGCTGGAAGAGGGCAAGCAGTTCTTTGCACACAAATATCCGGAGATGAAGTATCTCGCCTATTTCCAGGCCTATACCAACACGTATGGCGAATTGGAAGACCTGAAGCGGAAATACGAGGAGGCCTTGTCGGCAGACGGAGTGGTGGGCCTGGTTATCGGCACCCGTCCGGACTGTATGCCCGACAGCCTGCTGGACTATCTGGAGGAGATGAACCGGCATACATTCCTCTTAGTGGAGTACGGCATAGAGAGTACCGACGACAAGACACTTTGCCGCATCAACCGCGGGCATACTTTTCATGCCGCCGCCGATGCGGTGGAAAGAACCGCTTCACGCGGAATCCTGACCGGTGGGCATGTCATCCTCGGACTGCCGGGCGAGACGCACGAAAGCATCGTGGCACAAGCCGGTGTATTGTCCCGCCTGCCACTCACTACCTTGAAGATGCACCAGTTGCAACTGATAAGGGGTACCCGCATGGCTCTGGAGTACCGGCAGCATCCTGAAGATTTTCATCTGTTCGGTGTGGAGGAATATATCGACCTCGTGATAGACTATATCGAGCATCTGCGGCCGGACTTGGTGCTGGAGCGTTTCGTCTCCCAGTCTCCTAAGGAACTGCTCATTGCACCTGACTGGGGACTGAAAAATTATGAATTTAATCATCGGGTTCAAAAAAGAATGAAAGAACTCGGTGCATATCAGGGAAAGAAGTATGAAATGTGAGAAAAAAGAATTATTTTTGCCGCAACTTTAAATATGGAATCAATCTAAATAAAGAATAATTATGAACCCAAAAACAGTGATAAAAGGAAAAATCCACTACGTGGGAGTGAATGACCGCAATAAGCATTTGTTTGAAGGTATGTGGCCGTTGCCGTATGGGGTTTCCTACAACTCTTACCTGATAGACGACGAAATGGTCGCTTTGGTCGATACGGTAGACATCTGCTATTTCGAGGTGTATCTGCGCAAGATAAAGAATATCATCGGCGAGCGCCCCATCCAATATCTCATCATCAACCATATGGAACCGGACCATTCGGGTTCTATTCGTCTGATAAAGCAGCATTATCCCGACATTATCATCGTGGGCAACAAGCAGACTTTCGGCATGATAGAGGGCTTTTATGGCGTGACGGGCGAACAATACATGGTGAAAGACGAGGATTTTCTGGCTTTGGGACATCATAAGCTCCGTTTCTATATGACCCCGATGGTGCACTGGCCCGAGACGATGATGACTTTTGACGAAACAGAAGGAGTTCTTTTCGCCGGTGACGGTTTCGGCTGTTTCGGCACGTTGGACGGAGGGTTCCTGGATACCCGCATCAATCTGGACAGATACTGGGATGAGATGGTTCGCTACTATTCTAACATCGTAGGCAAGTACGGCTCTCCGGTGCAGAAGGCGTTGGCTAAGCTGGGCGGTCTGCCCATTTCTACCATCTGCTCTACACACGGACCGGTGTGGACGGAAAACATAGCCAAGGTTATCGGTATCTACGACAAGTTGAGCCGCTACGCCGCTGACGAAGGTGTGGTCATTGCTTACGGTTCCATGTACGGCAACACGGAACAGATGGCGGAAGCCATTGCGGCGGAACTTTCTGCACAAGGCATCAAGAACATCGTGATGCACAATGTGAGCAAGAGCAATCCTTCTTATATCATTGCCGATATCTTCAAGTATCGCGGACTTATCATCGGCAGCCCCACCTACAGCAACCAGATTTATCCTGAGATAGAATCCTTGCTTTCCAAGATTCTGGTACGCGAAGTGAAGGGACGTTATCTGGGATACTTCGGCTCCTTCTGCTGGGCGGGTGCCGCCGTGAAGCGCATGGGCGAGTTTGCCGAAAAGAGCAAGTTCGAGATTGTGGGCGACCCGGTAGAGATGAAGCAGGCCATGAAGGACATTACTTACGAACAATGCGAAAACCTGGCACGTGCCATGGCAGAGCGTTTGAAGAAGGATAGGAAGTAGTTGAAAATTAAGAATTAAAGAATTAAGAATTGAAGTTGAAAATTACCCCTAATTTATTAACCTAATAAAACAATCACAATGAGACTAATCATTCAACCGGATTATCAATCCGTATCAAAGTGGGCGGCACATTATGTGGCTGCCAAGATCAAGGCCGCTCATCCGACACCTGAAAAACCGTTTGTATTGGGATGCCCCACTGGTTCTTCTCCGTTGGGTATGTACAAGGAACTTATCGACCTGAACAAGAAAGGCATCGTGTCTTTCCAGAACGTAGTGACTTTCAATATGGACGAGTATGTAGGTTTGCCCAAGGAACATCCCGAAAGCTACTATTCCTTTATGTGGAACAACTTCTTCAGCCATATAGACATCAAGCCGGAGAACACCAATATCCTGAACGGCAACGCTGCCGACCTGGATGCCGAGTGTACACGCTATGAAGAGAAAATCAAGTCCTACGGCGGCATCGACCTCTTCATGGGCGGTATCGGCCCCGACGGACATATTGCTTTCAACGAGCCAGGTTCTTCCCTTGCGTCACGCACCCGCCAGAAGACATTGACTACCGATACCATCATTGCCAACTCCCGTTTCTTTGACAACGACGTGAACAAGGTTCCCAAGACTGCCCTGACCGTCGGTGTGGGTACTGTGCTTAGCGCCCGCGAGGTAATGATTATCGTAAACGGACACAACAAGGCACGTGCCCTCTATCATGCAGTCGAGGGTCCCGTGATGCAGATGTGGACCATCAGCGCCTTGCAGATGCACGAAAAGGGTATCATCGTTTGTGACGATGCGGCTACCGAAGAATTGAAGGTGGGTACTTACCGCTACTTCAAGGATATTGAGGCGGAGCACCTGGATGCGGAAAGTTTGCTGAAGTAAGCAGATAATAGTACTATATAAAAAAAGCGTAGCTTGTTGAATGATGAACAACAAGTTGCGCTTTCTTTTTGGGGGGGATAAATTCCGGCTACACCTCCTCGCACATCACCATCTCCATCTCCATCCCCCGATATACCACCACAATCTTGTGCAGCGTGGTGTGCTTCACGGCGTCCCGCACCATTTCGCTGTCGGCATACCGGTTGGTTTGGGCGATGCCTGCTTGGCGGAGCTTTTCCACCGCTTCGTCACTCTCTTTTCCTTTGGCATATTTCAGTTCGACGATGTAGCTGTGCTTCATGTCCTTATAGATGTCGGTAAGGGGCATGAGGAAGAGGTCGGTATATCCCTCTTGGGTGTCTTGCTCGGACACGGGGCGATAGAAGCGGTTTGGGGCAGTCATGGCGAGGGTGAAACTATGTACGAAAGATTCTCATTTCTGCTTGTCCCGTTGGGAGGCATAGCGGTGCAGGCAGTCGGCGATGTAGCCGAAGTAGGGATGTCATTCGCCGAGGTAGGCGAGGCGGGAGGCCAGTTCATCCTTTTGGTAGCTGTCAAAGCTTAAATCGTTTTCGTGGTAAGTGTCCAGCAGGTAGGCAAACAATTGCTCGCGCACCACTTGGTTAGGAATGGTGAGCTTGGTTTTTCCCATGTAGGTTCCACTGACGGTGAGCATCCCGAAGTAGAACAGCAGGCTGACGAAGTTGTCGGGGGCTGTAATCTGTTCGGCGGGAAAGCCCGTTTTCAGGTTCCCCGTCACATAGCCTTGTTGCACGAGGGGCTGGATGACAGAGGCATCGTGCGCAAACTCCTTGTCCTTGCGGATGAGCATACGTAGCTTGTTGTAGTCCACACGGATGTTCTCTTCAATCATGTTGCGAGGCAGATTACCACCGTTTCGGATATAGTTGTCAATGAAATAGAGTACCATGTTAGAGTTGAACATGGATGTCCGTCCGTATGTCTCTTCTGCAAAGCAATAGTTGTCGTACCACGGTTTCATCAGTTCAATCAGTTCATCCACCGTGTGATGGAACTCGCAGGTGGTGGAATAATACGCCAGCATCTCGCGCACGTCCTCTTCCGTGAATCCGGTCAGCTCGTTGAATTCGGGGGAGAGGGAGTAGTTGGTGCCGATGTTGAATCCGCTGGTCAGGTCGTCCATCGTTACGGGGCTTACACCGGTGACGAAACACCGCTTGATGGAGGAGTAGGTACCCGCCTTCACGGTGTCGAAGAAGCTGCGCAGATAGCCCGTACCGTGCGTTTCGCTCTTGTAGCCGTCCAGGCAGGCGGGTTCGGACAGTATCTTGTTGGTGAAGTGGTCGTACTCGTCGATGAAGAGGAAGATTTGCTGACCTGCTTTATAGCACTCCTTGTAGAGGTAGTCCAATTGCTCCACGGCTCCCTGCTTCTCGTTCATCTTCTCCTTGATGTCTTTGGGCAGATACTCGGCATATACGTCACAGAAGAAGTCGAATTCGGTGTTGTAATGCGCGTCGAGCGATTGGCGGTAGCTGTGCAGCTCGGCATTCACTACGGCGAAGTTCAGGTAAATCACGAGGTAGGAGTTTCGCTCCTCCGTGGGATGCTCGCCGATGTAGAGTCCGCCGTACTATTTTTCGAAATTCGCCTTGTCGCGCACGTCATAGTAGTGGTGCAGCATGGAGATGGTGAGACTTTTGCCGAACCGCCGTGGACGGATGTAGAAGAAGTACTTGTTGGCATCCTCTATCATGGGGATAAAACGGGTTTTGTCCACGTAGTAACAATTGTCTTCGCGGACATCGATAAAGTTCATCATTCCGTAGGGAATACGCTTGCGCTTGGGCCTTTCGTACATGGCAATCAGGGTTTTGATTGGCACAAATGTACGAATTTAATTTGATTTTCCCAATTGCTTGCTTCTCTGCTTGACAGTAATTCCGATGCCCTTTTGCAACAACAGCTTCGCAACGAGATGCGCAAGTTCTTCAGTCCTCTCAAGGGATTGGGGCAATATCTCCGTTTTCTCTTCATCACGGGCATCAGCAAGTTCAGCCAGCTGAGCATCTTCAGCGAACTGAATAATCTGAAGAATATCAGTATGCGCGACGATTTCAGTGCACTTTGCGGCATTACCGAGCAAGAACTGCTGACACAGTTGAAACCCGATATTGAGCGGATGGCTGAGGCCAATGACAAGCTGGCTTACCCCAATAATGAGGTACGTTATGGTTTTACGGAGTCCCTGCTTCCTTCATACGTTCATCGTTTTCCCCGTGAAAACACGTTCTACGTCGTCTCTTTCCTTCGCGACTTGATGAAGGGTGATTTGGATAACAAGACCGAAAAGCATTATCAGACCATTTTCTATTTGTTGTTCCGGTTGATGGGGCAATATGTGGAGTCGGAAGTGAAGAGTTCCGTAGGCCGTGCGGATGTGGTGGTGAAGTTGCAGGATGCCGTTTATGTCTTCGAGTTCAAATACGACGGTACCCCGGAAGAGGCGTTGGCGCAGATTGACAGCAAGCAGTATGCCATCCCTTACCGGGCAGACGGCAGGCGTGTGGTAAAAATTGGCGTGAATTTTGACAGTTCCACGCGGACGATTGGCGGGTGGAAAATAGCTAAAGCAGATTAGAAGAAGAAACTGTTTTGATTTTATATCCTTCTTTCTCAAGTCATTTTCCTTTTTTCTTTATATTATTGTTTAACTTTGGCGCTATTAAGCGGATGCCTCTTCGAGTGCATGGGTAGAAATGAATAAGCAACAGAAAGGAAGGAGTAGATGAAACGCTATAAGAAGATTCTTATGATATGGATATGTGCCATTGTAGTGGTGGCAGTGTCTGTGATAGTAGCATTATATGATAATGCCAACCAGGGACAAGACGTGGCTAAGGAGGTTGCTGTAGAAACTCTGCGGAAGGTTGCGGAACGGGTCGTGAATCGGGAATTTGATGGGCTGGGGATGTTCTATGCATTTGGGTCTGATAGTGGTAAGAAGCATACCAAAAGGAAAGCGATATCAGAAAATGGTGAATTTGAAGTGATAATAGATTCATTGAAAGAGGCACAAGGACTATTCCCGTTGGATCTCGTAGGGTTTAAAGCCGATATGTTGAATTATTATGGAAAATTTCCATTGGAAGAGATTTGTCTTGAGTGGAAAGCTGAGATGAATGATAGGTATGGCGGAGCCATGTGTGCTCTTTTTCTGAAGGTTAATCCGATGGGAAAGGGCATTGTGCAAGAATTATCTACTGGAGATGAAACTATAATTGCTTCACAGAATGATTTAGGCACTTACTATTTGGACGGTATGTACACAATGAGGTTGACAGCTTATATGTTGCCTGATTTTGGGCACTGTGTGGATTGGGCAGACCATGTGCTGCAGATACTATCCTGCATTTTGTGCATTCTGCTATTGGGACTGGCGGTTTATATAGGAGGGCAACAGTATAGAAAGAGAAAAACGGCTGATACGTTGACAAAGAGCACTTACCGGTTCGGGAAGTATATATTTGATTCCGTCAACCATACACTGACTTATGAAGGTGAAAAAGTATCTTGTACGCCACAAGCCGCGAAGTTATTACTTGGTTTTGCCAAGTCGCCCGAACTTTTCCTGACGAACGATGAAATAGCGGAAATTTGCGGTTGGCCATTGAGTGATTTGAATTTAGGCAGCCGCCGCAGAAAAGCAATAAGCTTATTGGGTAAACTCTTTGAGGCGGACGATTCCGTTCAGATTCTTCTTCTGCTGGAAAGGAAGGGGTATCAAATTGTTATCTCCAAGTAGATGAAATGTTAACCCATATTGGTGTGTTGGGTGTGAACTTTTTTTCACGTCCCAACTTTGGGCGTTTTCCGAATAAAGACTGGCAAAAGCCAAAATAATCCTTTTATCTTTGCTTGTGTAACAAAAAACAAAAACACTATGAAAAGCAAGGTGAAGTTATTAGGAGCTTTGGCAATTAGTGCCATTTCGGTTTTAAGCTATGTTCAAATTAGTCATTCGGAAAAGCTAGATGATTTGCTATTGGAAAATATAGAGGCATTGGCTGCTGGTGAGAGTGGGGATGATAGCAAATGTTTTGGGAGTGGTTCAATAGTTTGTCCTTTAACAAATCAAGGAGTAGCTCATGTGCAAATTTATTATAGCCTGCCTCATTAGCCTATCCGCACTGTCCTTTTCCTCTTGTACGCAGAAAAAAGTAGCAACTTCTGTTGCCTACATGGATTTTCCACAAACAATCGAGCTGAAAGCGAGGGTGCAGCCATTGGACACCGCTTTGTTCCGTTATCCGTTCCGCGTTCGGGTGCAGGGTGATAAGGCTGTGGTAATGGATTTGCATGGCACGGACTACTTTTGCCATGTTTTCCACTATCCGGGTTTCCGCTATTTTGCTTCGTTCGGCAAGCGGGGCGAGGCTCCCGAAGAGATGCTTTCTGCTGAAAATATCCGATGGCATGGTCAATCTCTGTGGGGACTTGATGCTGGTAAGTCCGTATTAACCAAGTATGATTTTACTTCGTCGGGTTGCTCAATCGTTCCTCAGAAAGTGATAAATATGGATGCTGACATGCTTCGCGTTTTAGACTTTGTGATGGTTGACGACTTTACCTTCATTGTTCCGGACGGATCTGGCAGTAGCCGCTTTTGCTGGGTAAACTATCAAGGGAAATTATTGCGCAGAACCGGTCAAATACCGTCAGCCAACGTGGAGGCTTTGCAGAATGCCCGTCCTGCATTGGCTCAGGCATGGCGTAGCTTCATCGACTATAATCCCCGAAATGGAGTGCTGGCAGCAGTTACCCAGTTGGGCGAAGTACTTGAAGTCTTTAATTTGAAAGATAGTACGCATGTGGTACGCATTGGTCCGCACGGTGAACCGGAGTTTAAGATTTCTCAGGGTTATGGTATTCCTACGGGTATCATGGGATTTAGCGATGTCCAAGTGACAGACAGTGCTATCTATGCGGTTTTTCATGGGCGCTCTTTTAAGGAAATTGCGCAAAATGTACAGCAAGGTGTCTATTTGCCGGATGGAGGACGGTATATCTATGTTTTTAGTCTGACCGGCGAACCTCTCTGCAGGTATGTGTTAGACCATTATGTTTATGGCATATCGGTAGATGAACAAAAAGGAATAATCTTGGCAACGGATGTGAATAAAGATGATCCGATAATAGAGTATAGTATGAAATAAAGTAAACTATAATATGGATGGAGAGGAACGGACGGTTCACGTTTTGTTGGTGCATCTCGTACCGTCCGTTCCGTAACCCACCAAGAAAGGAGGTCGAGGCAAAGATAGTAATTTGAATTGAAACAGAGTGTGTTTTCTGCTATTTCGATAGATATGGTAAGAAATGAATTCTCCAAGATTTTTATATCTTGATTCTGGTACGCAAGCATTATGCTTGTGGTAAATGATAAAAAAGAATAATCTTATACTAATAAAATTGAAGAATAGTATGAAGAAAATGATTAAGATAGCTTTTGTTGCAGCATTTGTAGCGATTGCAGGATATGGTGTTTATACAAATCAGAAATCGGAGACATTGTCTGATTTAACATTGGCTAATGTGGAAGCATTGGCTGGTGGTGAAAGTGGAGGGTATTATTGCTGCAGTCCATATAGTTATGAGTGTTATCGCATTGTAGGTGGTGGTATTGTGCATGGACTGAGACTTCCTTTGCCTTGTTAATAGAATAAAAACAAGTTCGATTAGAGAAATATATTTTCCTATAATTTCTCTTCTAAATCTACTAGTTAGATACTGATTTTATAGTATATATTCTTTTGAAATTAGAACTATAGTAGAGGATTTGTCTGGAATCTAATCCCATGTCATTCATGATGCTACAATACAATAAGTGTGCTTTGAGCCTTTTTGGGGGTCTCTAACTTAGTTGGGGATATATACAAAATCTTGAAGAATAATTATACTTTAGTTAAATGATGGCATGGGGTTGAAAATTCAGACACTAATATATTAAAAATAAACTATATGAATAAAATGAATAGATTCTTTTGGGGAGTATTGTACATCGTGTTTTTAAGTGCTTGCAATAATAAACCACCTCAAACAATTGGGGAATTATTTCCTGAAACGTTTTCCTTGAATCAAAGAAAAGAATGTCTAATCAGTGAAGATTCCTTAGGTCGTGTAGAAGGTATTGCATGTGACGAGGAAAATCTGGTTGTTTTTGATACACGTTCCAATCAATGTTTTACATTGTTCGATCAACAGTCGGGTAGACAGATTGGTCGTTTTGGAAATATAGGGCAGGGTCCTTTGGAAATAATGTTTGGTAGTAGTGGCTATTTAGAAAAAAAGTGTCTAGTGACATATAATGACCAAAGTAGAATAGTGATGAAATATAGCCTTGATTCTTTGCGGAGTGGTGTGGTTGATGGTGCTCCTACACGTCTGACGAAGCATAAAATATCGAATGCTCTAATATCGAGGCTTATTACTATTAATGATTCTATTTTTGTAGTAGGAGGAATGTATGAAGCGCGTTATCAGCATTTAATATTTGATGCAAACAATCGTGTGTTAGATTATGGTATAGATGTTTATAATGCTGCTGATAGTAGTTTCAATGCTATAACTAGATATCTTTCCAATCAAGGATGTATGGCAAAGCATCCGTATAAAAATGAGTTTGCCTATTCTGTTAATTTTTCGTCTAACTTGGATTTCTTTGAAATAGTTGATAATAAAATTAAACTTAAAAAAACGATGCGTTTAGGGAATCCTATATGTGAATCTGTAGTAGAGGATGGTGGGCAATTGTTTAGTACACGTCTAACCAAAGAAAGTATTCATGGTTTTATTGAAGTGTGCCCAACACCTAAGTATCTGTATGCTTTATATTCGGCTGGGAAAATATATGAAGTTCAAAGAAAATCGAAAACTGTATTTGTCTTTGATTGGGATGGTAATCCCATAAAAGAACTTCTACTTGATATGGATGTGTTTCATATTGCAGTTAATGAAAAAGATAAAAAGATGTTTGCTGTTGTAAAAAATGAAGAGGGTGGGTTTAATATTATATGTTATGTATTATAAATCTTTCAATGGTGTATGAACTGAAAAAATAAATTTCCATAGAGATGAAAAAAGGGTTTGTATTTACAATGTATATTATGGTATTACTGATTCTGTTCTCCTCTTGTCAGAACAAAACAAAGAATCATGTTATACAATTAGTGAGAGAGTGGGAAGGAAAGAAATACAATTCCCTCCTAATTCTGTGTTTACTATTCAAGGGAAAGACACTATAAAGCATTCAGGAGATAACTGTGATTACAAAATAGTAACTTATATTGATTCTATAGGTTGCACGAGCTGTAAATTGCAGTTGCAAAATTGGAAAGATTTTATACTTAAGATGGATTCTCTAAACCATGATAAAGTATCATTCCTTTTTTACTTTTATCCTAAAGATAAGTCTGAACTACGTTTTATATTTCAACGTGACAGTTTTGAGTATCCGATTTGTTTGGATGAGAATGATAGTTTTAATAAGCTAAATCATTTTCCTTCAGATATGACTTTTCAAACTTTTCTATTGAATCGGAATAATAAAGTACTTGCTATCGGTAATCCTATTCATAATCCTAAAATAAGAGAGTTGTATGTTAAGATAATTCGAGGTGAGAGTATAGCAATAGAGAATGAAAGTAAGGATATTAAAACAGAAGTTGCCACGGACAAAGTTTCCATCTTGTTAGGTGTTTTTGATTGGCAGAAAGAACAAAAGGCAATTTTTACTTTGAAGAATATCGGAGATAACCCATTGGTTATACAAGATGTTACTACTTCTTGTGGTTGTACTACCGTAGCTTATTCAAAGGAACCGGCATTACCGGGTAAGGAAATAGATTTGGAAGTGGTTTATAAAGCTGAACATCCGGAGCACTTTGACAAGACGATAACGGTATATTGCAATGCAGAAACTTCTCCGTTGGTATTGAAGATTAGCGGGGATGCAAAATAACTGATTGATGGGATGAAGGAGCGGCTGCAATTGAAAAAATGGTTGAATGGAATAACAAACGTATTATTCTGTCTGTGCCTGCTTGTTGTGATACTGATAGTATTGCAGGTGTTTGTGGTGACCTCCTTCAAGATACCGTCGGACTCGATGGAACCGTCGTTGCTGGCGGGTGATTGTATTCTGGTGGATAAATGTTCGGGTGGAGCACGCCTATTCAATGTGCTTGATGCCGTGGAGAAAAAGGAGGTGAAGATACAACGTATGTCCGGATGGAGAAATTATCAGCGGAATGATGTGTTGGTGTTCAATTTTCCTTATCCGGGCAGGTGGGACAGCATTGCGCTGGACGTGATGTTGTATTACGTGAAGCGCTGTATCGCCGTGCCGGGTGATACGTTGGAGATAAGGAATACACATTATCGTGTGTCCGGATTTGATGGTATCGCAGGAAATGTGCAGGCGCAGGAGGAATTAGGTAAATTGATATCTTCGGGCATGACGGAGGAGCGGGGCCTTGTTCTTAAGAGCTTTCCCGATGGTGGCTGTAATGGGTGGACTATCAGCGAGTTTGGGCCTCTTTATATACCGGCCAAAGGCAGCGTGGTAGGAATGAATCCGGAAACACGGTTGCTGTATCGGAACGTGATAGAGTGGGAACAGAAAAAGAAACTGACATTGCATGGAGATTCGGTTCTGCTGGGGGACAGTGTGATACACAATTACCGCTTCTGTGAGAACTATTATTTCGTTTCGGGTGACAAGATGGTGAATTCAAAAGATTCCCGCTACTGGGGATTACTGCCGGAACCATTTATAGTGGGAAGGGCATGGCTGGTATGGAAGTCCGTCAGCCCGAATACTGGAAAAATGAGATGGAAACGTATCTTTAAAAGAATAGACTAAGATGAAAGTTCTGTTTAAATTGCTCTGGATATTATTGATTGCCGGGATATTGGAGGCTTGCAATGCTTCCGGCAGATTGGAGTACGCACTGGAGTGTGCTGCAACCAACAAAGGCGAACTGGAAAAGGTACTGGAACATTATAAAGATGAGCCTGAAAAATATAAAGCCGCTTGTTTCTTGATAGAAAATATGCCTTATCACTATGCCCTTGAAGGTGAAGAACTGGATTCTTTGAAAACAGTGCTGGCTTCGGCAGATGCTTATGGGGTGATGCTGAAGGATACTGCCGTACCGGATTGGGATTATTATACCCCTTCCGGATTGCAGAGAAAACCGGATGTACTGAATATAAGGGCTGAATTCTTGATAAATAACATTGATTTGGCTTTTGATGGTTGGAAAAAGCGTCCGTGGAATGCTTCCCTTTCTTTTGCAGATTTCTGTGAATGGCTGCTTCCCTATCGTATCGGAAATGAGACTCCGGACAACTGGCGGCAGATATACCATGACCGTTATTCCTTTTTGCTGGACGAGGTTTATACGGGTATCGATGTAGTGGAGGCGATTAGCGTAGTTTGGGAGTATTTGCAGAAGGAAGACCCTTACCGGTTTACATGGGTCTTTAACTATCCGCATTTGGGAGGAGAGTACCTGCTGCATAATCGTATCGGCAAGTGTCAGGATGCTTGTGATTTTATGATTTATGTGATGCGGGCCATCGGCGTCCCGGTAGCCTATGATTTCTATACTTTCAATGCGGAAACACGGAAAGGGCATGTGTGGAATGTGGTGAGGGATGTAACGGGTGTCTGCCTTCCTTTTACTTTCCCTTCCCGGAAGCCGGAACGGGGAAGTTTCTATATTGACAGTCGGCGCCCGAGCGTGGTTTACCGCCGGTGTTTTGGCAGACAATGGGACATGGATGGCGATTTTATGCGGAACCGGTCCGTACCGGCTGCTTTTAAGGATGTGTTTGCAAGAAAAGTGTCGGATAATTATTTTGATTCGAATCTGGAACTGCCGGTAGAAGGGATGGACGGGAATTATGTTTATGTGGGGTTGTTCAGTGCTTATGGGTGGCGGGGAATAGATTTTACTAAGGTAGAAAGTGGAAAAGCGCTTTTCAGAAATTTGGCTTCGAGGCAGGTTTATATATTGTTGGCATTCGCAAACGGGCAGTATCGCCCTATTGGAAATCCTTTTTATTTTGATGGCAAGGATATACATCCTTATGTTGCAGATACCTCCAAGTGCTATTCTGCTGAATTGTATCGGAAATACCCTCTTTCGGAACGTATCAGGAACTATATGGGAGGGATAAAAGACGGGCATTTTGAGGCGGCTTGTGATAAGGATTTTAAAAATGCGGAGTTGTTGTGTACTGTGAAAGATACGCCCGGTATCAATTATAATCACGTTATTCTTGAGAAACCGGTAAGGGGTCGCTATGCCCGTTTTTGTTCTTCGGCAGAGGGATATGCGGAAGTTGCCGAAATGCATTTTTATAAAGGAGAGGAAGAGATTGTCCCTATAGACAGTTGGGGAGATGCTCCAGCCACAGCAAATACTTTTGCCTATCAGGTCTATGATAATGAACCGTTGTCGTATTTCATTTCATCAAAACCCGGTGCAAGTGTAACGGTGGATTTTGGAAAGGTTGTTACTATAGACAATTTTATGTATATGCCCCGTAACGATGATAACTTTGTCAGGATAGGGGATTATTATGAACTCTTCTATTGGGGAGAGGGCTGTTGGAACTCATTGGGGAAGAAAATGGCAGAAAAACCTTTTCTACCATATGACGGGATACCATCGGGAGCTTTGCTCTATTTGCATGACAGTACCCGTGGAGAAGAAGAACTGATATTTCATATGGAAGATGGTAAGCAGGTATTTGTATCGGATTGTAAGGATTGATTGGATTGTCTTTCAGATTGGAATAGAAAAAAATGGAATAGTGATATGAAACATTGGTGTGTATGGGTATGGTTTACAGCAGGTCTGTTTATGGCTTGTTCTTCGGAAAATCAGTGGTTGGACACAGCTTTGAATCTTGCCGGTGATAACCGTGCGGAGTTGCAAAAGGTACTGGACCGTTACAAGGAAGAGGACGGTGACAAATATCGTGCTGCTTGTTTTCTGATAGAGAATATGCCTTTTCATGGTGCTTACGAGGGAAAGGCCTTGGAGAATTACAGGAAGTATTTCAGTGAATACGTTTCATTTCCTTATTCCAGGCATGTGCAAGAGTTGATTGATTCCTTGAAAAGAGCAGATGGAGAATTTTCTATAAATCAATTGACTTATAAGAGGGACATTATGACGGTGGATTCCGCTTTTTTGGTCAATCATATAGAATGGGCATTCAAAGTCTGGCGGGAGCAACCTTGGGGAAAGCATGTTGATTTTGATACTTTCTGCGAATATATATTGCCTTATAGAATAGGGGATGAGCCGCTTTCTCTCTGGCGCAAAGAAATTTATGAGTGCTATAGCCCGATTTTGGATGAATTCAGGAAGACAGATGAGGCTGATAATCCTAAGGTTGCCGCCCAGTTGTTGATGGATACGTTGCGGAAAGCGAACTACCGGAATACGGCTCTTTTTCCGGTGGGGCCTCATTTGGGACCGGATGTACTGAAATGGCATACGGGCAGTTGCCGAGAGTTTACGGATGCCATGATATATGTGTTGCGGGCATTGGGCATTCCGTGCGGAGTAGATAGGGTGATGGTATTAGGAGACAACAATGCCTCTCATTTCTGGAATTTTGTTTTGGATAAGGAAGGAAAGGCATACATTGCAAATCTTCCTTATGAAGAAGTATGGAGCAAAGCGGAAGAATATAGCATTTCGAGGGGAAAAATGTACCGGGCAACCTATAGTATTGATAAGGAGGCGGTACGGAAACTGGGGAAATATTCCGATGTTTACCTGGCATTCCGACGTCCGTTCTTCCGCGATGTCACTGCACTTTATACCGGTAGCAGGAATTGGACTGTAGCTCTTCCGGATTCTTTGCTTTCCGGACAGTTTCGTGAGGGGGATATGGTGTATTTGTGCCTTGCCAACAGACTACAATGGCAACCTATAGGATATACTTTCTTTAAAAAGCGGGAGGCTCGTTTTGAGGATGTGGGAGGCGGGGCGGTCTTTACGCTGGCTGCCTGGAACGGAAAGGAATACGCTGCAGTATCTTCTCCTTTTCTTCTGGAGCGTGAAACCGGAAAGATACGGTTCATTGTTCCGGAAGCTGAAAAGCAGGAATTGGTCTTGTATAGGAAGTGCCATCTTACTTTGAGTGTTCTTTTCAATGACCGGATGATTGGGGGAGTAGTGGAAGGAAGCGACCGGGCAGACTTTGGGTGGAAGGATACTCTACTTTTGATAAAGGAGGCTCCGTATCGGCTATATACTGTGGCCCGGTTGAAGTCTGATAAACCGTATCGGTATATGCGCTATAAGGGTGCTGACGGATGTTTCTGTAATATCTCGGAACTGGCTTTTTATGAGAATACGGAAGATACCATACCTCTATATGGGGAAATCATAGGTACTCCGGGAAGTTTTGAAGACAATACACATGAATATTTGAACGCATTTGACGGTAATCCGGATACTTCATTTGATTATATACATCCGGATGGAGGATGGACCGGGATGGACTTTGGAAGTCCCCATCGTGTGGAGAAGGTGGTGTATACTCCTCGTAATGAGGTGAATTTTATTTATAAAGGTAATTTGTATGAATTGTTTTATTGGGGTGGAGGAAAATGGAATTCTGTCGGGCGGCAAATGGCTGTGTCAGATTCTATTGTCTATTCAGGGTTTCAAGGTGCTTTATTTTATCTGAAGAATCACACAGCCGGTAAAGATGAACGGATTTTTGAATATAAAGACGGGAAACAAATCTTTTGGTGAATTATAGAATACTATTGAATATTTGATAGATAGAATGAATAATGTACGTAATCTATTGACTGGAAGTTTGGTCTACATTGCTTGTATAGTTTTATTGTCTTTGGCATGTAACGTTTCTTCCGGACTTCCTGTAGCTGATGTTATAGGGCAATGGCTCTATTTCGATAAAAGTGCATTGGTAGTTGCAGGATGTCTGTTGATGGCTGGATTGATGATGGAAAAAAGGTATTTTCTTTTTATACCGGTTTCGTGGGTATTGGTAATGCTGGGGGGCATTGAGGCTGTTTGGGGATTGAGGCAGCTTTATGGTTATGCTGTGTCCAACCATTCCTTGTATGTATTGACAGGTTCTTTCTTCAATCCGGGGCCTTATTCCGGCTATTTGGCCATGATACTTCCGGTCTGTCTGCATCAATGGCTGACCAAGAGGGGGGAGATTCTCTGCTCTGACCGGAATGACGGGAAAGGATGGAAAAAGGTGATGGATAAAGTTGGAGCTATGGTTGCCGGTGGCGTGATGCTGCTTATCTTTTGTGTGCTTCCGGCAGGAATGAGCCGTTCGGCATGGTTGGCGGCAGGAGTTTCCTGTCTGTGTGTATATGCTTGGCATATGGATTGGACGGATAAGTTCAGATTATTATGGCAGCAGCAAAGGCAGCGTGTGGTGATGGTAGTGGTCGGTGGATTCTGTGTCTTGCTATTGGCGGGCTATTTACTGTTTGTCTTGAAACCCGATTCTGTACGTGGCCGTCTTTTCATGTGGAAGATAACTTGTCGTGCCATTGCAGAAAAGCCGTTGACCGGATATGGGATTCATAATTTCGCAGCAGCCTATGGAAATGCGCAGGAAACTTATTTTGCAGCAGGTGATTATGAACCGTGGGAGGAACGTGTGGCGGGAAGTCCAGAATATGCATTCAATGAATATCTGCAGGCTGCGGTCGAACTGGGCATTCCTTTGGCTGTATGTCTATTGGTTGTGGTCGTGCTGTGTTTGTATAGGGGAGTCCGTAAAGGACGTTATGGTATCTGTGGGGCTATTCTTTCTTTGATGATATTCTCTTTTTCCTCCTATCCGCTACAACTTCCGGTATTTATCGTTACATTTGGAGGATTGCTTGTAGCGTGCTTGTTCGGTGCCGACCGTTGGCAATGGTTGGGGGTGGCTGTATTAGTAGGCATCATTGGCGGTTTTCGCCTGAAGAATGACTTGCGAGTGGAGCAGGCTTGCCGGGAGTGGATGAATGCGCGTGTGTTGTATAGTGCAGGTGCGTATCAATCGGCAGAGAAAGAGTACGGGCGCCTTTATCCTCTGTTGAGGGACCGGGCATCTTTCTTGTTCGAATATGGGCATGGATTGCACAAGCAGCAGCAGTTCGGTAAATCCAACCGTATTTTGAAAGAAGCTTTACTGCGTAGTTGTGACCCCATGATACTGAATGTGATAGGCAAGAACTATCAGCAGATGGGTGACTGCTTATCAGCGGAAGACTGGTTTATCCGTTCCACCCATCGTTTGCCGGGGCGTATTTACCCCTATTATCTGCTTGCGAAGCTTTATGCGGAACCAGGATTCAGACAATCGGACAAGTTTGAAAAAATGAAGCGGATGGTATTGACGAAAGAGCCGAAAGTGCATTCTACGGCAATACGACAGATGAGGGAGGAAATAAAAAAGATTCAGCTTATTTTTGTCCATATCAAAAAAAATGAATAAAAACGGAAAGTGTTAATAATGAGCGAACTAATTGCTAAAGTGCTATGAAAAAAGTGTCCACATGCAAATATCGGTTCGTTTTTTTGAAACGATTAATTTTATCAATTTATAATTGAGTATGAATATGAAGACACAGAACTATCGATACCTGCTATGCATGGCCGTTGCCCTGCTTGCCGCCTGCTCCGATGCCGGAAAGGGAAAAGAGTCCGAGGAAGGGGTGGCAACCGTCCTGCCAAGTGAAAGCAATGAAGTGACCGTGAAAGTCCTGAAGCGGGCGACCTTTGAGCATGAACTGGTGAGCAACGGAAAAGTTACCGCCGGTGCCATGGCGGATTTGCGTTTTGAGACCACCGGTGTAGTGGCACACATCTACGTGAAGAACGGTGACCCGGTGCGCAAAGGGCAGAAACTTGCCGAACTGGATAAGTTCCGCCTGAAGAACAAGACCGCGCAGGCCAAGGATGCCTTGGAAAAAGCGGAACTTGAGTTGCAGGATGTATTGATAGGGCAAGGCTATCCGGTGGGGGATGCCTCCAAAGTACCTGCTGACATCATGAAGCTGGCCCGCGTGAGGAGCGGTTACGACCAGAGCCTCGCCCAGTATGAGCTTGCCGCGTATGAAGAGGAACACGCCACGCTGGTTGCGCCTTTTGACGGGGTAGTGGCGAACCTGTTCTCCAAACCGTTCAACGAGGCAAGTACCTCGGAAGCCTTCTGCTCCATTATCGGTACTCAAGGTATGGAGGTGGACTTCACGGTGCTGGAAAGCGAACTGCCGTTGATAAAGAGTGGCGACAAGGTGATTGTTACCCCTTATTCGGATGCCGGCTTTAGGCAGGAGGGGCGCATCACCCAAATCAATCCTCTGGTGGATGACAAGGGGATGGTTAAGGTGAAGGCTGCCGTCAATGGCAAGGGACGGCTGTTCAGTGGGATGAACGTGAGGGTGAACGTGCACCGCTCTCTGGGCGGACAGCTTGTAATCCCGAAGAGTGCCGTGGTGTTGCGTTCGGGCAAGCAGGTGGTGTTTACCCTGAAAGACGGAAAGGCGCAGTGGAACTATGTGCAGACCGGTCTGGAGAATGCGGAAAGCTATAGTATGGCCGACGATGCCCTGAAAGAAGGCGATACGGTCATTGTGACGGGAAATGTGAATCTGGCACATGAAGCATCGGTGAAGGTGGTTGATAGATAATGAGTGATAAGTGGTAATTCAAAATTCATAGTTCAATTGATAAAGTTTTTGATACAGCGGCCTATTGCCGTACTGATGGCATTTATAGCATGCTTCATTGTCGGGCTGGTGACTTACTTCACCTTGCCGGTATCCTTGCTGCCCGATATTGCCATCCCGGAAATTACAGTGCAGGTGTCGGCGCAGAATACCTCGGCGCGTGAATTAGAGAATACGGTGGTGAAACCTCTGCGGCAGCAGCTCATCCAGGTGGCGAAACTGAAGGACATGGACAGCGAGACGCGCGATGGTGCAGGCATCATCCGCCTGGGCTTCGACTTCGGTACGAATACCGACCTTGCCTTCATAGAAGTGAACGAGAAGATTGACGCCGCCATGAACTATCTGCCCAAGGATGCCGAACGCCCGAAGGTGATAAAGGCAAGTGCGACGGACATTCCTGTCTTCTACCTCAACCTGACCCTAAAAAACGACAGTGCATACGGCAAGACGGACGAACGTGCGTTTCTTGATTTGTGCGAGTTTGCCGAAAATGTCATAAAGCGTCGCATCGAGCAGTTGGCAGAAGTGGCAATGGTGGATGTCACGGGTTTGGTCGAACGCCAGTTACAGATTGTGCCCGACCCGGATAAGCTTGCTGTGTTGGGGCTCTCCATTGAAGACATAGAAAACGTGCTGGCGCAAAACAACGTGGAGCCGGGCAGCATGACTGTGCGCGACGGCTACTACGAATACAACATTAAGTTCTCCACCCTGCTGCGGACAGAGGAGGACGTGAAGGGCATCCTGCTGCGAAAGGAAGGACGTATCATCCGCTTGGGAGACTTCTGCCGGGTAGAGATTGTTCCTGCCAAGGAGAAAGGTGTCTCCATGAGCAATGGCAAGCGTGCCGTTACCCTTGCCGTCATCAAGCAGGCGGACGAGAATATGGAAGACATGAAGCTTGCCATCAACAGCACGATGGACTACTTCAAGAAAGTATATCCCGACATTGATTTTAGCATCAGCCGTAACCAGACGGAGTTGCTGGACTATACCATCTCCAATCTGCAGCAGAACTTGTCGTTGGGTTTCCTGTTCATCTGCATTGTGGCGGTACTCTTCTTGGGTGACATCAAATCACCGTTCATCATCGGGTTGAGTATGGTGGTATCTATTGTCATCTGCTTCCTGTTCTTCTACTTGTTCAAGATGTCACTCAATATCATTTCTTTGTCGGGATTAATCCTGGCGTTGGGTATGATGATTGACAGCAGCATCATTGTGACGGAGAACATTTCGCAGTATCGCGAACGGGGCTATTCGTTGCGGCGGGCTTGCGTGACGGGAACGAGTGAGGTGATTACGCCCATGCTGAGTTCGTCGCTGACCACTATTGCCGTATTTGTGCCGCTGATATTCATGAGCGGCATTGCAGGGGCGTTGTTCTACGACCAGGCATTCTCTGTTACGGTGGGGTTGCTGGTTTCCTACTTCACGGGTATCATGCTGCTGCCGGTCCTCTATATGCTGGTCTACCGGACGGGGTTGCGCGGCAGGTCGTGGTTCTCCCGCATCCGTATCAACAATCCGTTGAAGGAACATACGCTGGACCGTTTTTATGATGCGGGCATCGACTGGGTATTCTCCCACAAGACGGTAAGTAGCGTATTCTGTGTGGTTTCTATTCCTCTTTGTGTCTTTCTGTTCTATTCCATAGCCAAGGAGCGTATGCCGCAGATAGACCAGAATGAACTGATAGTCCACGTGGAATGGAACGAAAATATACATGTGGACGAGAACCGGCATCGTGTGAATGTGCTGTTCGGACAGTTGTTGGACAAGACTGTGGAACAGACGGCTGCCATAGGCCAGCAGGACTATCTGCTGAACCGTGAGCAGGCTCTCTCTTCTTCGGAGGCAGAATTGTATTTCAAGACTTCCTCGCCTGACGGGATTGCTCCCTTGCAGAAGCAGGCGGGCGAGTGGCTGACACGGGAATATCCGTTGGCGACAGTCTCCTTTTCTCCACCCGAAACCGTGTTCGAGAAGCTTTTCGTGACCGGGGAGGCCGATGTGGTGGCGGAACTTTATGCCCGTAACAAGGAGAAGGCGCCGGCGGCGGAAGAATTGCGCGGACTGGAACAACAGTTTGCGGAGCTTACGGGGACAGCGCCCGTAGGTATCGCTTTCGAGAACCAGCTTGACATAAGCATTTTGCAGGAAAAGCTGTTGCTCTATGACGTTTCGTATGACGAGCTTTACCGTACGTTGCGGACAGCGTTCAAGGAGAACAGCGTAGCTATGCTCCATTCCTACCAGCAATACCTGCCTATCAGCATTGTGGGCGAGGAGCGGACAGTGAATGAGGTGCTGCAGCAGACATTGATACAGACCCGTCCGGACAGTAAGGGCGAAGTGGAGCATATTCCGCTTCGGGAGCTGGTAAAGGTGCGTCCGGCCGAGGATTTGAAAACGATTACGGCAGGACGCAACGGTGAATATATACCGTTCCGTTTCTATGAAGTGGACGATGCTCCGGAGTTGATGGAAAAGGTGAAGCGGGAGGCAGATGCCACGGGTGACTGGGATACGGCCTTCTCCGGCAGTTTCTTCTCCAACCGCCAGATGCTGGACGAGTTGGTGGTGATTCTTTTCATCTCTATCCTGCTGATGTATTTCATTCTTGCCGCCCAGTTCGAAAGCTTCGTGCAGCCGCTCATCGTGCTGCTGGAAATTCCGATAGATGTGGCGTTTGCCCTGCTTCTGTTGTGGATATGCGGACATACCCTGAACCTGATGTCCGCCATCGGACTGATTGTGACGTGCGGTATCATCATCAACGACTCCATCCTGAAGCTGGATGCCATTAATGAATTACGGAAAGAGGGGATGCCGTTGCTCGAGGCCATCCACGAGGCGGGACGGAGAAGGCTCCGGCCCATCATCATGACATCGCTCACCACGATATTTGCCATGGTTCCGCTGCTGTTCTCGTTCGATATGGGGTCTGAGTTGCAAAAGCCGCTTTCCATAGCGATGATTGGGGCGATGTTCGTGGGGACACTGGTCAGTCTGTTCATCATCCCGTTGATATATTGGTTTATTTATAGAAAAGAAAGAACATGAAGAAATTAAGTCTTATACTTTTGTTCAGTCTGGGAGCCCTTTCCGCTTTTGCCCAACAGCGGATAACGCTCGATTTGCAGCAGACCATTGCCCTGGCGAATGACAGTTCGCTGGAAGCCTTCCGCACCAAGAACATGTATCTGGTCGGTTATTGGGAATACCGCACCTATAAGGCAAACCGCCTTCCCAGCCTGACGCTGAACATGACTCCGGCACAGTACAACCGTGATATCACCAAGCGTTACGACTCCGAACAGGACCTTGACATCTATCGCAGCCAGCAATCCTTCTATGCATACGGCAATCTTGCCGTCAGACAGAATTTCGACTTGACGGGCGGTACGTTCTATCTGGATACGGAGCTGGGCTATATGCGGAGCTTCGGTGGAAACAAGTATACCCAGTTCACCAGTGTCCCGGTTCGTTTGGGCTACTCGCAGAGTCTGGTCGGTTACAATCCTTTCCGTTGGGAACGCAGGATTGAGCCGCTGAAGTACGAAAAGGTGAAGAAGGAGTATATTTACAATGCAGAGCGAGTATCCGAGCAGGCCACTACCTATTTCTTTGCGCTTGCCATGGCACAGGCGGAATATGACTTGGCCAAGGACAATGCCGTCTCCACCGATACCCTCTACCGCATCGGCATGCAGCGCCTGAAAATAGCCGCCATCAGCCGTGCCGACCTGCTGACGCTGAAACTCGACGTGGTGAACGCCCGCAATACTTTGCAGAATGCCGCCAGTGCCTTGAAGCGCGCCATGTTTTCGTTGGCATCTTTCCTGAATATGGAGAAGAACACGGATATCAGGGTGTCGCTTCCGGGACGTCCGAGGGCGCTGACCATACCGGTTGATGAGGCTTTGCTGGCCGCTCAAGCCAACAATCCGGAATTTCTGGGGCTTCGTCAGGAAGTGCTGGAAGCCGAGCAGACAGTAGACAAGACGAAGAAGGAATCGCGCTTCAACGCCAGCATCAACGCCAGCGTCGGCTTCAACCAGGTGGCAGAGAAATTCGGTGAAGCATACAGGCATCCCATGCAGCAGGAGATGGTGTCGGTCAGTGTCTCCATTCCACTGGTGGACTGGGGCGTGAGGAAAGGCAAATACAACATGGCGAGGAACAATCTGAACGTGGTGAAGACTTCTGCCCGGCAGAGTGAAATCAGCATTGAGGAGGAGGTTATCATGACCGTCAGCGACTTCAACGTCCAGCAAGCCCTCGTCGCCAGTGCCGAAGAGGCCCTCGACCTTGCCATCCTGGCGTATAACGAAACCCGCCAGCGCTTCATTATCGGCAAGGCAGACATCAACAGCCTGACCCTCTCGCTGAACCGCCAGCAGGAAGCGCAACGCAATTACATCTCCGCCTTGCAGGACTACTGGCTGAATTATTACAAGATACGGAAACTGACGTTGCACGACTTTGCCAGCGGATTTTCGCTGTCGGAAAAATTTGATTATAATAACTGATGAAACGAGTTTCTTCCTTCACCGTCATAGTGGCGTTTGTCTGCCTTGCTTTGGTAGGGGTGGCGTTGATACCGCTGCTCCCCGTCAAGCTGAATCCGTCACGCAGCCTGCCCGGCTTCACGGTGGGTTTCAGCATGCCTGGCACTTCGTCGCGGGTGGTGGAGATGGAAGTGACCAGCAAGCTGGAATCCATGCTGGCGCGTATCCGCGGAGTGAAGCGGCTGAACTCCACCTCGGGCAACGGCTACGGCAACATTACTGTGGAGCTGGACAAGCATGCCGATGTCGAGGCAGTCCGCTTCGAAGCTTCCACCATCATCCGGCAGACGTGGCCCCAATTGCCCGAAGGTGTCAGCTATCCCACCATTCACATGAAAGTGCCCGACGAGAACGCCTCACGCCCTTTCATGTCCTTCACACTGAATGCCCCTTCCACTCCGATATTGATTCAGCAGTATGCCGAGGAGCATATCAAGCCGCGGCTGGCAAATATTCCGGGTATCTATAAGGTGGAACTCAGCGGTGCCACGCCCATGGAGTGGAGACTGGAATATGACAGTGAACAGTTGCGCTTGCTGGGTGTGACCCTATCGGACATCAGCGAGGCAGTACAGCGGCATTACCGGAAGGAATTTCTGGGTACGCACAATGTGGATACAGGTAACGGTAGCCGGGAATGGATACGCCTGGCACTGGTGCCGGAGAGCAACTCCCTTGGTTTTAATCCTGCTGCCATCACCGTGACGGCTACCGACGGGAAACTGCTCCGCTTGGACGAACTGGTGTCGGCTGTCCGTATGGAGGAGGAGCCGCAAAGCTATTACCGCATCAATGGGCTGAATTCCGTCTATCTATCCATTACTGCGGAAGAAACTGCCAACCAGTTGCAACTGAACCGTGCCGTGATGGACGAGATGGAAGCTGTTCGGCAGGTACTTCCTGTCGGATATGAAGTGCATACCAGCTATGATGCGACCGAGTACATACGGGAAGAACTGGACAAGATTTACTTCCGTACCGGTTTGACGGTACTCATCCTGCTTGTATTCGTATGGCTCATTACTCGTAAGTTGAAATATCTTTTTCTGATAGTTACCAGCCTGGCTGTAAATATAGCGGTGGCACTTATCTTCTACTACCTCTTCGGACTTGAGATGCAGCTTTATTCGCTGGCGGGTATCACTGTCTCGCTGAATCTGGTGATAGACAGCACCATTGTCATGACCGACCACATTCTGCATCGGCGTAATCTCAAGGCCTTCCTGTCGGTGTTGGCGGCAACCCTCACTACGATGGGTGCGCTTGTTATCATTTTCTTCCTTGACGAGAAGATACGGCTCAACCTGCAGGACTTTGCAGCGGTAGTGATCATCAATCTGGCTGTTTCCTTGATGGTGGCATTGTTCTTTGTTCCGTCGATGATTGAGAAGATAGGACTGGTGAGGCGGATTACGGGGAAGAAGAGGCGTCTTGTCTTGCCGGGGCTGACGCAAACATTCAAAACAAGGTTGGGACGGATTTTCAGCCGTTTCCCCGTTTATTTCTCCTGCTGCTACTCTGCTCTCATCCGTTTTCTGTGCCGTTGGCGCTGGGCTGTATGCCTGCTGTTACTGTTGGGTTTCGGTCTGCCCGTTTTTCTGTTGCCCGACAAACTGGAAGGAGGGGGAAAATGGGAAGCTGCTTACAATAAGGTATTCGGTTCGAATACCTATAAGGAGTCGGTGAAACCCATTGTGGACAAGGCGCTGGGCGGCAGCTTGCGGCTTTTCATACAGAAGGTGTACGAAGGCAGTTACTTCACCCGTAATGAGGAGGTGGTGCTCTATGCCAACGCCAACCTTCCCAATGGCAGCACCCTCGAGCAGATGAACACTTTGATGAAACGTATGGAGACCTACCTCAGCCGGTTCAAGGAAATCAGGCAGTTTCATACTTCCATCTACAGCCCCCGGCGTGCCAGTATGCAGATTTATTTCAAGAAGGAAGCCCGGAACAGCGGTTTTCCCTATACACTGAAAGCCAATATGATAAGCAAGGCACTGGAACTGGGAGGCGGCAGCTGGGGCATCTACGGATTGCAGGACCAGGGGTTCAGTAATGACGTCCGCGAGAGTGCCGGCTCCTACCGCATCAGGATGTACGGCTACAACTACGACGAACTCTATGAGTGGGCGGAGAAGCTGAAGGCCAAGCTGCTGACGCACCGGCGTATCAAGGAAGTGCTCATCAATTCGGAGTTCTCCTGGTGGAAGGATGACTATCAGGAATTCTACTTCAACCTGAACAAGGAGCGCATGGCGCAAGAGGGCATCGACGCGCAAGTGCTTTTCTCTGCGGTGCGCCCCATCTTCGGCAAGAATCTGGAGATTGGCTCGGTAGCGGCCGAGCAGGGAACGGAGAAAATCAAGCTCTCTTCCCGCCAGTCTGCCGAATATGACATCTGGGCGATGCAGTTCTTTCCCTATGGAGTAGGAAACGGCAAGCATTACAAGCTTTCCGAACTGACTACTGTGGAAAAGGGACAGATGCCGCAGGAGATTGCCAAAGAAAACCAGCAGTACCGCCTCTGCCTGCAATACGAATATATCGGCTCCAATGAGATGGGCAACAAGATACAGAAACGTGACCTGGAGGAGTTCAACAAACTGTTGCCGATGGGTTATACAGCCGAGTCGGACAGCAACAGTTGGTCATGGGGCGAGAAGGACAACCGCCAATACCTGCTTCTGCTGGTGGTGATAGCCATCATCTTCTTTACGACCAGCGTTCTGTTCAACTCCCTGAAGCAGCCGCTTGCCATCATCTTTGTGATTCCGGTTTCTTATATCGGGGTATTTCTTACTTTCTATTGGTTCCGGCTGAACTTCGACCAGGGCGGTTTTGCCTCGTTCGTCCTGCTGTGCGGCATCACGGTGAATGCCAGCATCTATGTCCTGAACGAGTACAACAGCATCCGACGTCGTTTCCCCCGTCTTTCCGCTCTTCGTGCCTACGTCAAGGCGTGGAATGCGAAGGTCGTTCCTATTTTCCTCACGGTAGTTTCTACCATTCTGGGATTTATCCCTTTCATGATAGGTGAGGACAAGGAGGCTTTCTGGTTTCCATTGGCGGCGGGTACCATTGGCGGACTGGTGATGTCCGTCATCGGTATCTTCTTTTTCCTGCCGGTTTTTGTGCTGAAACAGCGTGATTTTCTTAGGAAATGATTACTTTTGCTCGATTTTGTTACCTGAATGGATACTTGAATTTTAAATATGGAAAGTGCGGAGTACTCTTTGGATGAGTTATTATGTCAGTCTCTTCTGTTGTTTCGTCAGTATCGGTTTTATGATGCTCCAGAATGTGGAGAAAAGGCATTCCGGATATTGGAGGAAGCCCATGTATGGATGGGGCGTACGCAAGAGTGTGTGGATATGGCGAAATGGGGGTGCGTGATAGAGTGTCTTGCGCAGAAATACTACATAGAAGATGATACGGATGCGATTCTGGAAGAAATTGATGCTGCCTTGGTTGCGCATTGGAAGAGGATAGAGAAAATCCATGCAGAAGTCACCACCGTTTATTTATGGCTGGGGTACTATTTCCTGCTACGTTTCAGAAACCGGGAATCCCGTTCCCATTCCCGTTGTAAACAGATAATGTCCAGCTTGTTGTGTGCTTTGGTCGAAATCTTCCGTAAGGTGGAGAAGGGGGGAGCCCCGACAGAAGTCTTGTCACATCTTTCGGTAGATGTTTGGGGAGAGACCGTCTGCTGGATGGAGCAGGTACATGATTCCCGTCTTTGCGAGAAGCAGTCGTCAGCTTTGCTGGCACAACTCTATAACCTGAAAAGTGTGGAGTTGGAAAAAGGTCCGGGAAAGCAGGATGCTTTGCTCCAGCAGATTCTGGAGTTTTATTGCTTTTAAGGGAAAATTATCTCTGCTTAGTTTTATCATTTCTGCTTCCACACTTCCACCTACTTCCTGCATCCCTTTATTCATCGGCATTACAAGTGCTGTGGAAGCAACTCAAAAAGGTGGAAGCAACTTTTGCTTCCACAGCGGAAATACGCCGGAAAGTAAGTTAATGTCTTGTTTGTTAGTGTATTAATAGAATGTACAGCATTTTGCAAATATCTTGTTTACACGATATGCGTTTCGTGTAAACACGGTATTAACTTCGTAACAACGGGCATGAGGCACCTTGTTGACGGTCGTTAGTCGAGTGGTTGACGGCCGTTGGCAGAGCGCATCACGGCCGATAGGCGCTGATAACTCCGTACAGAAAATGGAAAGGAAGCCTATGTAAGGGGAAACAAGCTCTGAGCTATTTGTTTTGTTTGCCACATTTATCTTGTTTTTGTACATTATTGAAGCGGTTTTTTGTATCTTTGAAGGGAGGGGCTGTAAAAAGCTTGTTCTCATCCAAAGTTTAATTATATATACATGAATTATGAAGCGATGTATAGTGCTGTTCATAAGATTCTGCTGTACAGTTGTTTCTAATGCACAGACAAATGGCATTGTGACTGATGGGGAAAAAGGATTGCCGTTGGCTGGTGTGAATATTTATCTCCAAAAGGATTCTGTGGGCATAGAAGTTATACGTAATGATAATCTGGTAAAGAACATGTTCATATGAAAAAACTGCTATATCTTGGGCTTTTGTCCGTTTGCGTACTGTTAGGTTCTTGCGTAGAGAAGAACGTATCCAATGTTTTTGATAAGGTAGAGAGGTATATGGATGTATATCCTGACAGTGCATTGCTGCTGTTGGAACAAATTCCTCATCCGGAGGAGCTTCGTGGGAAGCAGCGGGCAGACTATGCATTGCTGCTGACACAAGCGCGTGATAAAAACTATCTGGATAGTTTGCAGTCGGATTCGTTGATAAAAATTGCGGTAGATTATTATAAGGATGATGGTGTAAAAGCAGGAAAGGCATTGTTTTATTATGGTAAAGTGGCAGCTTTGCAAGATAATGATACATTGGCTATACAAGCTTATTTGAGCGCTTTGGCTAAATTGGAGAAAACAGAAGAGTATAAGATGATGGCTTTGGTGCACCAATATGTAGGTAGGCTGAATGATGACTCGGAAATGTATGATATGGCACTTGACAACTATCGAAAATCTATTTTTTATAATAAAAAAGTCGGTGATACCTTGAAAATGGTGTATAGCTATCGTAATATCGCCTGGATTTATGAGGTTCGGAAAGAGTATGTTAATGCTGCACGATATGCGAAGATGGGAATGTCTTTGTTAAAGCAGGATAGTTTGTCTCCGGTATATTCTTCTTTGGCGCACTTTTTGGGCGAACAAGAAAAACGACAAGGAAATTATGTGAAAGCAGTTGAATTTTTTCATTCAGCCTTAAAGAATGAGCAAGTTTCTACTCTTATTCCTTATTATAATTTGTCATTGGGAGATGCCTATTTGCAGTTAGGGCAATTGGAAAGGGCAGAAATGTATGTGAGGAATGCTTTGTCTTCGGAAGATTGCTATACACAATCCGGTGCTTATCATTATCTTTATTTGTTGGAAAAGAAACGTGCTGAGTATGCTAAGGCTCTGCTTTATAAAGAAAAGTCTGATTCGTTGCAAAAAATAGCACAGGAGATGAATTTGCAGCACAAAATCTTTGAAATACAGCAAAAAAATGAGGCAGATAAATTGGTGGTGGAGAATAAATTGCTTATGCAAGAAAAGCAGATTCAGCTATATTTTTGGCTGCTACTGTCTTTATCCTTTATAGTTGTGGGATTTGTAGCATATCAGGAAATAAAAAAACAATATAGAAAGAGTTATAGAAAACGCCTTAAAAGGTTTATGGAGAAGGAGCTCAAAACTTATCAAGAGAATGAAAAGATAATAGAACAGTATATTTGTCAAATAGAGGAATTGAAGAAATGTAATCAGCAAGCACAAAAGGGAATGTTGTCTGAGGTACTTGTTAAGGAACAAATAGGAATCCTGGCCCAGAAGATACAGGTTTTGAAAAATGAGAATAAAGAAATACGTGAACATTCTCAGCAAGGTGCTTTGTTTCTTTTAGGACAGCTAAAAGAAGGAAATTTGAATGTGAAAAAATTGAGTGAAGAGGAATGGCTGAACATCTTTGGCTATATAGATTTATTGTCTGGCAATTTTGTGACTAACTTGCGACAGAAGTATAAATTGAACGAGCATAACCTTATGTTGGCTGTGTTGATAAAGTTGGGATTTTCTACAGCAGAGTTGGTCGCAGCTTTTGTTTGTGAGGAAAATTCTATTTTTAAAAAGAAACAACGTTTGAAGGAAAAGCTCCATTTAGGAAAACAAGATGATTTGAATGCGTTCTTTAAAACAAATCCGTTGTATTTGTCCATCCAGAAAAACAAACTATAGTATTTATTTAGTTGATTATTATATGATTAATTGAATTAGATTTTGTCCATGAGTGTTTTGTGTAATACACTGTATTTTGCGCTATTTTTATGCCATAAAATCAAACATGGGTACTATGAAAATGAAAAACTTTTTTTGTCTTTTAAGTCTATATGGCTTCTTGTCGATGAATGCCATAGCTGCCGTTTTTAATATTCTAGTTGTTAATACAGAAATAGTGTTGTCTGTTAATGATAGGCCTTTTACAAAGCCTCAAGGAGCAGGTCAAGAACCTCGTTCTATACCAATGGATGTTCCTTTCTCTGCATTCTTAAATGATGACTATTCCATTGACTTGGAGTTCTATTAATCTATAGGTGAGATTGAAATTGTAATTTCTCAGAATGGGGATGTTGTTTACTCTTCTACTGAGAATATTGACTTTCCAATATTGAGAAAAGTACAATTACAAAAAGGCTTAGTTGGTGATTTTTTACTTGAGATAAAAGGTTTGGATGGAGCTTATGCATTCGGTAGATTTACTATTCATTAACAATGGCTATATAGCACTATGAAACAAATCTCATTTTGCATCACTTGTATGAATCGGCTTAAACATTTACAAGAAACTTTGGAGAAGAATATTCTTGATAATTTCTTTGTAGATGAGGTAGAGTTTGTTGTGCTGGATTATAATTCGCAAGAATAAATTCTATTGTCTAATAATTGACTTTAGCTTTGTTGCTGTATCTTAAACGAACCTTTTGAGTTTTTTTAGAATCTCAAAAGTTTTTTATTCTTTTGTAAAATATTTCAATGGTAATAAAATGAGATGTATGTGGAAATTCTTTTTATTATTGATGTTGGTTGTAACTTCGTGTTCCGAAAAGCAGATTGATGGCAATGTAATTAATGTTGCGGAAGCAATGAGTAGATTGTCAGAAGGACAATCTGTACAAAATTTGTTTTCCAGCATAAGTTATATTCCTTTGGAGACTAATGAGCAGGCTATTATAGGAAAATATCCGGAGTGCATAATTATGGATAGTGCGATATTGGTATCTTCTGTCCATCAGAATCTGAAGCTTTTTGACCGTACTAACGGGAAGTATATTCGGGATATTGGACATGTAGGTACTGATCCGGAAGGATATGCAAAGGATTCATGGGGAAAAGTGAGCTTTTGGGCTGATGCGGTTCGGAGAACCGTTTATCTATTGGGATGGAATAATGATTTCCTACTATATGGATTTGATGGGAAATATAAGGATAGAATTCGATTGCAAGATACAGTCAATTGTATTCTGTCCCAAAATTACTATTTGATGGATGCGGACAGAATTTGGGGACATAATAAAATGAAACTCTCTCCGGAGACGCCATCAGTCTTTTATATGGATAGAAATACGATGTCATTGACCGGTATTGCTACATGGAATTTAGCCCTGCTTCCCATGGATGAGGTTTTGTCGGTTTCAAATTTGTTGGGGGGCAATGTTGCTTATGGAGGTGACTTGGCAATGGCAGAATTTGTTGGTGACCGGAAATATTATACGGCAATCAATAGCCCTTCGTTATGGAAATCTAAGGATGCCATCCGAGTGAAACAAGCTTTTAATGATACTATCTATACTATTTCAGAGCAGGGACTTACTCCATATCTGGTTTTTGAACTGGGTGAGTGGCACTGGAATGAGCAGCAGCAATTGGATGTAGAAGGATGTGATAAAAAAATAGCCATAGACTATATTCTGGAGAATGCAGAGTACATCTATTTCCATTTTCATACAAGCTTATATTTAGAAGAAAGTCAGTCATATTGTGGATTTTACCATAAGGAAAAGAAAACTGTTGTTTGCCAAAAGGGTGATAGCTTATTTGATAAAATGAATAATCAGCATATCCAAATCAGGGGAGTCACTTCGGATGGACATTTTTTTGCTTTGTTACAACCGGATGAACTCAGTGATGATAATCAACGGAGAATGGGAGTAGAAGAGGAAGGTAACCCTATTATGGTCATGCTTTATTAAGTACTTATTCCGTCGTCTTCCCCCTTGTATCCAAATACCCTCTTTTAAACATATCCACGAACAGAAAGAATAGTGACAAGAGCAGTGGCCCGAAGATGACACCCATGAATCCGAAAAGGGACAAGCCGATTACAACTCCGAAGACAGTGATAAGCGGATGAATGTCTGCCATTTTCTTCTGGATGATGAAGCGTATCAGGTTGTCGAGCTGTGAAATGACTGCACCGCCATAGATGGCCAGCCCGATAGCTTGAACCCAGTTGCCTATCAATGCCATGTAGACAGCTATCGGAAACCATACCAGCGCTGTTCCTACCATTGGGATGATGCTGGCGAAGCAGGTCAGGAAACCGGCGAACAATATGTTGGGAGCACCGAAAATCCAGTAGCCTATCATGGCTACTCCTCCTTGTATGACGGCGAGTAAGGGGATGCCGATGGCATTGGAGCGGACAATCATGTTGATTTCGTGGATGACGTTTTGTGTATTGTCATCGTTGAACGGCAGTAGGTCGTTGACGTACTGTTCCATCTTTTTGCCCCCTATCAACATGAAGTAGAGTACAAAGACCAGTACGAAGATGTTGACGGCAAAACTGCTGATACCTCCCATGATGGCTTGCCCGATGCGGGGAAGAATTGAAATGACGTATGCCACTGTGTCTTTCCCCAAGATATAGTAGCCGGTTTTGGCTTTAATGATGTTGGCCGCTTCTTCGAAAGGAGCTATAATGGCTTGCGGGTCCAGATTGATGTTTTGAAGATTGACCACAGCCAACCATACCACCAGCCCAAGCGGAACCAGAAAGCAGAGAATGGCCTCTGCTGTAATGAGGGTGGCAGCTATGCTGCGCTTCATTTTCCGCTTGTCGGAAAGATACATCATCTGCTTTCTCACCAGGATATAGATAGTCAAGGCTCCCAGCAGACCGCCCATGAATGGGGCTATTTGTCTGAAAAGAATGATTCCCAGCCCGATAATGATAGCTATCAATGAATATTTCCAGTATTGTTCTTTTGTGCTCATAAAGTTCCTGTATTTCTTAGTAAAGAAACATAAAAGAAGTTGAAAAGGTTTGGAAATTGTGGCCGGAATTCAATATTTATCCTTCGTCCAGCCAGCCTACCCCCTGGCGTATGATTTCCGGCTCCCCATTGGTGCAATCCACTACGGTAGAGCCTTCCGTACCGCCGATACCGCCGTCTATTACCAAATCGACAATATCACCGAATTTCTCGTCAATCAGTTCCGGGTCTGTGCAGTATTCAATGTCCTCATTGTCATCATGCGGCAATGTAGTTGTCATGATGGGAGCATCCAGCAGGCGGGCTATTTCCTGAATGATGGAATTGTCCGGCATACGGATGCCGACCTCCTTACGGTTACGGAATATCTTGGGCAGGCGGGTGGTGCCGTTCAGAATGAAGGTGAAAGCTCCGGGCAGATTACGCTTCATCAACTTGAAGGTGCTGTTGTCCACTTTGGCGTATTCGCTGACCTTGCTCAAGTCGTAGCAGATGATGGAAAGATTGTTCTTCTTGGGGTCGATATTTTTAAGACGGCAGATACGTTCGATGGCTCGTTCCTTCAGTCCGTGGCAGCCGATGGCATACATGGTGTCGGTAGGGTAGATAAGGATACCTCCGTCATTCAGTAGGTCGACCACCTGCTGCAGGTCGGCGGGATTGTTATTTTTTTCATAAAGTTTCAGAAGCATGGCAGAAATGGATTTGAGTTTTATATTACATGCAAAAATAGATAATAATCGGCTTATAAACAAGCAATTCACCTTTTTAGCATCTCTTTCTCCAGTTTCTTTATCTTCTTCCAGGCCTCTTTGAATTTGGGACAGAGGGTGACGGCTTTCTCATAGTTTTTCATGGCCGCCTCCTTCATGTCATGCTTCAGGCATTCGTCACCCATAAGGATGTATTCGCGGGCATACTTCACGAGGGCTTTCTCTTTCTCCAATGCTGCTTGTTTCAGTGCACGGTTTTCCTCTTTCAGACGGTTGATGATGTTCAGCTTCCGGCGGATGAGGCGCTGCACGTTGGGCTTCTCGATGTCGTAGCGGGAATGGATGGCTTTGAAAAACTCATCCAGGAAAGTGCCGAAGTCCCCTTTGTCGAAGGCTTTGGCGGCGGCAACGTATTGAACGTCTGCCTGTGCTTGCTTCAAGGCACGGTCGATGGCGGTGCGGTTGTTGAAGCGTTCGGAGAAGCTGACAATCTCCGGACGCACGAATACATCGGCACGGCTGATGGGCTTTTTCAGCTGGATGCCTTCCAGCGAGGTGCAGCGGCTGAGGGCTACGTATGCCTGCCCACCGGCAAACACGCCGCCGGTAAAGTCGATGACTACCCGGCTGAAGGTCAGCCCTTGGCTCTTGTGTACGGTGATGGCCCATGCCAGGCGCACGGGATATTGTGTAAAGGTTCCCAGTTCTTCCTCTTCAATCTGTTTCTTTTCTTCGTTGTATTTGTAGCGGATGTTTCGCCACGACTCTCGTTTGACGTCACATTCCTTGCCGTCGTCGGTGATGACGTAGAGGGTCTCTTCAATAGGGTCGAAGCCGCTGATGACGCCGATGGTGCCGTTCACCCAGCGGCGGTCGAAGTCATTCTTGATGAAGATGATTTGTGCGCCCGGTTTCAGTACCAGTTCCTGCGAGGTGGGGAGGCTGCTTTCGGGAAAGTCTCCCATGATTTCGCCGTAGAAGGTGACCGGGTCACCGGGAAGTTCCGCCAGTTTCTTGTCGTTGATGTAGTCCACGTTGTCACGGCGGGTGGCGAGGGTGATGTACATGTCGGCTTCCGATTGCTCTATTTGGGTGCCATAGCGGGTGTTGAGCAGCTGAAGTTCGGTAGAGCCGACGGTATTGTTGCGGATGTGGTCCAGCACATGGATGAACTTGCTGTCCGTTTGCCGGTATACTTTCTGCAGTTCGATGGAGACAAGGTCTATCTGGCCGAATACCCTGGCAGAGAAGAAATAAGGGGTAGGGTAGAATCGGTTCAGTATCTCCCGTTCATCTCCTTTGACGACGGGTTCCAACTGGAACACATCGCCCACCAATAATATCTGTTTGCCACCGAAGGGTTCGCGCAGGTTGCGGGAATAGACGCGCAGGATGCGGTCTACGGCGTCGATGATGTCGGCGCGTACCATGGAAATCTCGTCGATGATGACCAGTTCCAGTTCTTCCAGTAGTTTGCGGTGGGGTTTGGTGTATTTGAAAAATTCGTGGATGCGTCCCCGTTGAAGGCTGAAGTTCGGGTCATCGGGCAGCAGGGGGTAGAAAGGCAGTTTGAAGAAGCTGTGCAGGGTACTGCCTCCGGCATTGATGGCGGCTATGCCGGTAGGGGCAAGCACTACATGCTTTTTCTTCGTATTCGCGCAGATATATTTCAGGAAGGTCGATTTGCCCGTACCTGCTTTGCCCGTCAGGAATACGGACTGACGGGTATACTGAATGAGGTTCAAGGCATCTTGAAACTCTTTGTTTTGTGTATCGGGAACGAAGCTCAAAAGATTTCAGATTTATGATGGATTCCCGACTATGCCGAAATATTTCAGGGCGTTGGCGATGCCGTCTTCATCAACAGAAGTGGTTGTGTAGTTACTGGCAGCTTTTACGTCGTTATTGGCATTGCCCATGGCTACACCGATACCGGCATGGCGCAACATGCTGATGTCATTTCCTCCGTCGCCGAAGGCCATGGTCTCTTCCAGCTTGATGCCGAAGTGGCGGATAATCTGGTCGATACCGTTCTGCTTGGTGTTTCCTTTGGCTGTCACGTCAACGAAGGCAGGATGCCAGCGGCCCATCTCGCAGTGAGGGACGGAGGGCAGGATGATTGCTTCTTCCTCGGCGTTGATAAAGGGAGTCAGCTGGAAGAAGGCTTTGTCGGCATGGCTGTCGGTATAGGGCTTTGCTTCGATGGGGTCCACTTTGAGTTGGCGGTGGAAGATTTCCTCCACTACTTCGCCGGGCTGGTTCACGCAGATGTCGTGCTCTCCCACCAGGATGCAGGGGATGTTGCGTTCGTGGCAGAAAGCTGTCAAGGCATCCACTTCCGCTGTCGGTATGGGGCTTTTGTAGATAACGGTGTCTTCTACAAAGCAATAGGCGCCGTTCATCGTGATGTAGCCGTCTATCAGATTCCGTTCCTGCAAGGCAGACAAGTTGTTGATGATGACGCGTGGACGTCCGGTAGAAATGAAGATATGTATGCCTTTGGCTTTGGCGGCAGTCAACGCTTCAATAGTGGAAACGGGAATTTCGTGGGTCTTGAAGCTGACCAAGGTTCCGTCGATGTCAAAAAACAGAGCTTTTATCATAAGGGGTTCTTTTATCTTGTGCGCGAAATTACTTAAAAAAGCGAAGATATTTCGTACTTTTGCGCACAAATAAATGATAAATAACAAATGAAGAAACATTCTTTGAAAGATTGGATGATAGCGGTGCGTCCGTGGTCATTCCCCGCCTCTTCGATGCCGGTGGTGGTGACGTTGGCATATCTGTATTGGATGCAGCAGGACATAAACTGGGTGAACGGCATCTGGGCATTGCTGAACATCGTCGTGTTTCACGCTGCCGGGAATACCTGGAGTGATTATTTTGACTACAAACATAAGGTCGATGCAAAGGACACCTTTGGCGCCAAGACCTTGACCGACGGGATGTTTGCTCCGCGCGAGATATATAGCTTGTCGATGGCATTGCTGGCAGTTGCCCTTGTTGCGGGTGTCGGCCTGCTGTGGCGTACGGGGTTGCCGTTGCTGTACATCGGTATAGGCGGTGCAGCTTGCTCGTTGCTTTATCCACCGCTCAAGTATCGTGCGTTGGGCGATGTCGTCATCTTTTTGGCGTATGCCTTGCTGCCGACGTTGGGCACCTGCTATGTGGCTACGGGAGTAGTTGACTGGAATGTCTTGTGGATAGCTCTGCCGGTGGGACTGATTACGGTGGCCATTCTGCATGCCAATAATACACGGGATATGCGTACCGATGCCCGTGCAGAGATTCAGACACTGGCCATGAAGTTGGGAGGAAAGGCGTCGATGTACGTTTATTGTGCCGAAGTCCTTTTTCCTTTTGGCTGGATAGCCGGCTTGATAGCTGCGGGAACTCTTCCTTTATGGACCCTGCTGGTGATGCCGGCACTGGTTCCTGCCATAGGCAATGTACGGGTGGTGTCCCGTTTTCCCGGAAAGGGAGAAAGTGCCATAGCCGGTCTGGATGAGATGACTGCAAAACTCCAGTTGTTGTTCAGTCTGCTGTTCACGTTGTCGTTCGTTGTAGCCGGTCTGCTGTCATGAAGAAGCTGATTTTTACCATTCTGCTGGCTGCCGTGCTGTGGACGGTCATGTTTTCGCCTTGGACGGCTCCTTTCGTGAATTTCTGGTGGATGATGACCGGTTCTGCGCTCACACTGTCCGTGTTTGCCACCTTGTTCAATCCCGGCTGGTGGCGGGAGGTGAAGTGGAGCTTGCCGAATGTCTTGCTGGGACTTGGCATTGCTGTTGCTTTGTGGGGCGTTTTCTGGTTGGGAGACAAGGTGTCATCTTGGATGTTCGATTTTGCCCGTCCGCAGGTGGACTCCATTTATGGGATGAAAGAGGGAGAGTCTCCTTGGCTGCTGGCAGCATTGCTGCTGTTGCTGATAGGGCCGGCGGAAGAGATTTTCTGGCGCGGCTATGTGCAACGCACGCTTTCCAAACGCTGGAATCCGAATGCGGGTTTTGTGGTGGCTACTTTGATTTATGCACTGGTGCATGCCGGTTCCTGCAACTTCATGCTGGTCATGGCGGCTCTGGTGGTGGGGGCGGCATGGGGGGCGCTTTACCGTTTCTTTCCGAACCGCTTTGCCGCTATTATCTTGTCTCATGCAGTGTGGGATGTGGCGGTATTTATATTTTTCCCGATATGATTATTGTTTACAAAAATAAGGTGGCGGTAATGGGTCGTATAAAAACAAGACAAATTGATGCGTTGAATTATAAAAAAGCAAGCATATGACTTACAATTTTGATGAAGTAATAGAGCGCCGTGGTACCGACTCCGTGAAATGGGACGGTGTGAAGAGTGTATGGGGACGCGATGACCTCCTCCCCATGTGGGTGGCGGATATGGATTTCCGCACGCCCCCGTTTGTGATGGAAGCCTTGCGGAAGCGTCTTGAACATGAAGTGCTGGGCTATACGTCTGCGTGTGAGGAATGGTATACTTCCATTTGTAGCTGGCTCAGTCGTCGCCATGGTTGGGACGTCACTCGCGAGATGCTGACTTTTGTACCCGGCATTGTCCGCGGTCAAGCCTTCGCATTGCAATGCTTCACCAATCCCGGCGACCGGGTAATGGTGATGACTCCCGTTTATCATCCCTTCTTCTTGGTGACGCAACGCATGAAGCGCGAAGTGGTTTACTCTCCGCTCGACCTGAAAGACGGACAGTATCAGATTGACTTTGAGCGTTTCCGTAAGGATATACAAGGATGCAAAGTATTGATTCTCTGCAATCCCCATAACCCGGGCGGGCGTGTATGGACGGTGGACGAATTACGCCGGATTGCTGATATTTGTACGGAAAGCCATACGTTTGTCATCTCCGATGAAATTCATGCCGACTTGACTCTGCCACCTTACAAACACCATCCTTTTGCTACTGTTTCGGGGGCTGCCGCGCAGAATTCCCTCACCTTCATGGCACCCAGCAAAACATTCAATATGCCGGGATTGGGAAGTTCGTACGCCATTATCCTCAATGAGGACATCCGCCACCGTTTTCAGGAGTTCATGGAAGCGGGCGAGTTCAGCGAAGGGCACATGTTGGCCTATATCGGTGCGGCTGCTGCCTATATGCATGGTGAGGAATGGTTGGAACAGCTGCTGGACTATATAAAGGGCAATATCGATTTCACGGAGAACTACCTGCGCGAGCATATTCCGGGCATCGGCATGATACGTCCGCAGGCTTCTTACCTGATTTATCTGGACTGCCGGGGATTGGGGCTGACTCAGGAGGAACTGGTGAGACTATTTGTGGACAAGGCACACCTGGCACTGAATGACGGCACCATGTTCGGTGAACCGGGTAAGGGATTTATGCGGCTGAATATCGGCTGCCCGCGTTCGGTGTTGGAGCAGGCGCTGAAGCAACTGGAAACTGCGGTTGCAGACAAATGATAGAAAAAACTATATCTCCTATATTATGAATAGATTACCTTTCCTTGGACTATTGTTTGCGTTGCTGTGCCTTGTTGCCTGCCGGCAGATGAATGAGGCACATCTGTTACATCTGGCAGAAAAGCAGGTGAATATGAATGTGGACAGCGTGTATGCCTTGCTGGTACAGATAGAGAGGCCATCGCAACTTTCGGATGAGGAGAGGCTGTTGTATGGATGGCTGAATGCTTATGTGCACTATAAGCGGCACAACTCGATGGCGGAAGATTCCTTGATATTGCCTGCTTCCGATTATTACGTCTTCCGCAACGACACGGCGAAGAATCTGTTTTCCTATCAGTTGAAAGCCTGGTACTGGTATTGGCTGAAAGAGCACGAACGGTGTATAGCTGCCATTGACAGCGGCGTAGCTTTGGCCAAGGCGCTGCAGGACACGGGAAGAATGGCTGATATGCTGATTGATAAGGCATACTGGTATGTGTATGTCTGGAAAGATTATGAGAAAGCGATAGAAACTTTCCGTACCGCCATAGCTTTGGACGCAAGAGCCGGAAGCTTCTTCTCTATGGGAATTGCCATGGGGCTGAACAAGAATGATTCTGCATCCTATTACATGGAGCGCAGCATAGAACTGGCAGTGGAGGCAGAAGATACCAGTAAGATAGTGCATTATTTGCGTAACTATGCCCAGATGCAGGCTTACTCTTTTGATGAACCTTCCGGTGCAATAGCTACTATTCGTCGTATGGAGCAGTATGTCATCGACCCGATACAGTTGCGTATGGGAGATCTGGTGAAAGTGGAAGTGTTCTTGAAAGAAGGGCTGCTTGATTCGGCGGAATACTATTTGAATAAGGAGAGGAAACGTGGCGAGGGCCGGAACCGGTTTCTGACGGAAGAGAATATGGTGGCGGTATATAGGGCATTGATAGATTATACACGTCACCGTACGTTTGATGTGCTGGACGTGGCGCGCTATAATGATTCTGTAGCCAATGCTCTTACTGCGTTGCAGAGTACCGTCCGGCGTAAGGACGAGTCGAAGGAGACGCTTTCGCAAGCCAACTTGATTCTGACGGTGGAACGGAAGCAGGCACAACTGAATTTGTTGCTGGCACTGTTGGTACTGGTGCTTGCAGGTGGCGGTGTGTCCCTTTATATCCGTAACCGGCGTAACCGGTTGATTGAAGCGGAAGAACGGGCGGAAACACTGACCCGGTTGCTGGAAGATGCGATCAGGAACCAGTCGAAAGGGGAAGACGGGCAGTTTTTCCGGAAAATACTGTTGCAGCAATTAGGCATGATACGGCTGGTGGCTAAACAACCTACCTCACAGAATCAGGAGCTGCTTCGCCGCATTTCGGGTATTACCAGCCATGAACTGCCGGTAGAGAGTTTGCTGGTATGGGAGGACTTGTATCCTATCATAGACCGGATTTATGATAACTTCTACACAAAGATGGACAGCTGTTTTGGCGATGTGCTCATTGACAAAGAAAAGCAGCTTTGCTGCCTGCTCTGTGCGGACTTCTCGACGAAGGAGATTAGTGTGGTGACACAACAGAGCATTCCTACCATTTACCAGCGAAAGACGAATATCCGCAAGAAACTGGGGATGGGGGAGAAGGAAGGCATCGTAGAGTTTATAGGCAGCATATAGACCGGAAAAGGCATAATATAGACTTTTGTAAAATTAAAGTGTTGATATGTAGTGATTTGTAGTTTTGGAATATAGACTTTTTATTCCCCGATATAGACCGTTTGAGGCATGTTTTACCCCTACCTTTGTATCAGCGAAATACAAGGTGTGAAATATTGAAATCAAACGCATGATGAAAGAAAAACTACTGAACAACGTTAGAAAAAGAGTGATGGTATGGGTGGCCTTGGCAAGTATGGCAACTCTGCTTCCTGCTCAGACTTACCGGCTTTCCGGTTGTGTGCAGGACGAGAACCGCCAACCGGTAGAGGTGGCGAATGTGCTGCTGAAGCAGGCAAAAGACAGTACCTATATTACCGGTATGCTGACCGACACACAAGGTTGTTTTTCCTTTGACCAGCCACTGGGAGAATACTTGTTGCATATTACCCTTATCGGCAGCGAAGACCTCTACGTTCCCGTTGTGCTGCAAAGAAACAAAAACGTTGGCGAATTGACATTGAAATCTTCTTCCGCCTTGCTGGACGAAGTGACCGTTACGGCCGCGCGTCCCGTTATCAAGCGTCTGGTGGATAGGGTAGTGTTCGATGCACATAATACCATAGCCTCTGCCGGAGGCAGTGCACTCGACCTTCTGCGTGAAGTGCCCGGTCTGCAGGTTGGACAAAACAGTATTGGTATTATAGGTAAAGGGGGTATCAAGGTTTATATCAACGACCGTGAGACGAAGCTGTCAGGAGATGAACTGATAGATTACCTCCGTTCCTATGACGCCTCCCAGATACTGAAGGTGGAGGTGATTACCACGCCTCCGTCCAAGTACGATGCCGCCGGAAATGCAGGCATCATCAATATTCGCTTGAAGTCACGTCCCAAAGATTACGTGGGTGGTACGGCTTCCGCTTCCTACAGCGCTGGTGAAAAGGACAATTACGGATATGGCGGGGTAAGCCTGAACCTCAGCAAGGGGCGCGTGTCATCCTTTCTCAACGGGGGTACTACGCAGGGCAACTATGAGACGCGTGAGAAGAATTACCGCTATTTTCCGCAGAACACCTGGAACAGCCGTGCCGACTACACCAATTACATGAATAGCTTCTACCTTCAGGGAGGTGTGGATGTATCGTTGGAACGGGACTGGAGTGCAGGTATGCAGGCCATCTATAATCACAGTGCTCCCAAACCGGGCAACGCCCTTTCATGGACGGAAGTTTACGATGCCTCTACCGCCGTACTGGATTCTCTGCTGTACTCCGACAGTGACAAGGATACCGGTTCCGACCGCCTCAATCTGAATTTTCATACCGATAAGGTCTGGGATGACAAAGGCAAGAAAATGACTTGGGATGTGGATTACCTGCGTGACAACCGGGACGAAAATATGGGCTTTCTCTCGAAAACCCTCCTGCCTGACGGTACGGAGATTCCGGGTACAAACTTCGACTACAACTATCTGCAACATCGCAAGGTGGATGTAGTCTCCTCCGCTCTTGATTTCATCCTTCCTTTTGAAAAGTACAAGATAACGGCAGGTGCCAAGGTCTCCTTTACCAACACTCGCAACGGTATCAATTACGATACGTCAGACCCTACGCTGGTGCAGGATGATTATTTCCGTTACAAGGAGCAAATCTATGCCTTATATGCTGATTATAGCCGTGAATATTCCGAACGTTTTTCCATGCAGTTGGGCTTGCGTATGGAGCACACCCGCACTACCGGTATTTCCGAAGCGAAGGATACGGAGGACAAGCACGACTATACGCGCTTGTTCCCTACTGTCTATCTGCTTTATTCGCCTACAGACGGGCATGCGCTGAACTTCAGTTTCTCCAACCGCATCTCCCGTCCGTCACAGAATATGGTCAATCCTTTTCCGTTCTATCAGAACAAGTACACTTACGCTTGCGGTCGTGAAGACTTGAAACCCAGTTATACTTACAATGCCGAACTGGGATATACGTTGAAGAATAACTTCAATGTTTCTGCCTATTATTCTTATTCGGACGATGTCTTCTTCCAGGTTGTGGACTTGGATGCCGAAACGAATGTGACTTCTTTCCTTTGGGAGAATTTCATGAAGACGCATGCTTTCGGGCTTAACAATTCGTACACTTTCCGTACCAAATGGCTGCAAGCTTACGCCCAGCATGGAGTGAGCTATCGCCGGACTACCTCCAGCGCTGCCACCACCTCTCCCGAGGAGAAAGGATGGGCTTATGACGCCAGTCTGCGCAACACTTTCTTCTTCAATGAAAAGAAGACTCTTCTGGCCACGTTGTCCGGTTCCTATTCTTCCCGTCAGTATCAGGGCATCTATCTGATGAGTCCCACTTACAGCGTCAGTGCAGGTATGCTTTACCGGTTGTTGGACAATAAGCTCAACCTCAGCCTGAATGTCAACAATCTGTTTGTCAGCCATTCCAAATTGGAAACCATGTCCAACGGGCTGAAGATAATTGCAGATAACCAGTTCTCCTTTACCAGTTTCCGTATCGGTGTATCCTATACTTTCGGTGGAGATATACGTAGCAAGGGGCAGCGGAACAGTAACGAGGATATTCAGAGAAGATTATAATAAGAAGTTTATTGCGTGTTGGCAATTGGGAGAAAATATTTATCTTTGTGATACAAGCGATTGTAACAACGATTAATATAAAACCATGATGAAACAGAAACTTCTTTACCTATTGCCACTCTTCCTATTGTCGGGATGCGGGCAGGCTACTTACAAGAATGCATCTCTGCCGGCAGAAGAGCGTGCCGGACTTTTGCTGAAGGAACTGACGCTCGAAGAGAAGGTGTCCTTGATGATGGACAGCTCCAAACCGGTGGAACGTCTGGGCATCAAGCCCTATAACTGGTGGAATGAAGCGTTGCATGGAGTGGCGCGTGCCGGGCTGGCCACAGTGTTTCCCCAACCGATTGGTATGGCGGCATCTTTCTCGCCGGAGACTGTATACGAGGTATTTACTGCCGTATCCGATGAGGCCCGTGCCAAGAATGCCTACTATGCATCTCAGGGAAGTCGTGAACGCTATCAAGGATTGACGATGTGGACGCCTACGGTGAACATCTACCGCGACCCCCGTTGGGGAAGGGGTATAGAGACTTATGGGGAAGACCCTTATCTGACCAGCCGTATGGGAGTGATGGTTGTAAAGGGGTTGCAGGGTACGAACGATGGAAAATATGACAAGCTGCATGCTTGTGCCAAGCACTTTGCCGTACACTCAGGTCCGGAATGGAACCGCCATGAGTTTAATGCGGAAAATATCAAGCCCCGTGATTTGTATGAAACTTATCTTCCTCCTTTCGAAGCTTTGGTGAAAGAAGGAAAAGTGAAGGAGGTGATGTGTGCCTACAACCGTTTTGAGGGCGATCCTTGTTGCGGTAGCGACCGCCTGCTGATGCAGATTTTGCGCGATGAGTGGGGATTTGACGGTATTGTCCTTTCGGACTGTGGAGCTATTGCCGATTTTTACAGAGATTATGGTCATAAGACGCATCCTGATGCAGAGTCCGCTTCGGCGGCTGCGGTGCTGAGTGGGACTGACTTGGAATGCGGTTCGAGTTACGAGGCCCTGGTAGAAGCGGTGAAGCAGGGAAAGATTGATGAAAAAGCAGTGGATGTAGCAGTCAAGCGCCTTTTGACGGCCCGCTTTGCCTTGGGTGAAATGGACGAGCCGGAGAAGGTGTCCTGGACCGGCATTCCTTTTTCTGTGGTGGCTTCTGCCGGACACGATTCTCTGGCGCTCGACATGGCGCGCAAGTCAATGACACTGCTTATGAACAAGGATAATACCTTGCCGTTGAAGCGTGGAGGTCTGACTATAGCCGTGATGGGTCCGAATGCCAATGATTCTGTGATGCAATGGGGAAATTATAACGGTATGCCTCCGCACACAGTTACCATTCTGGACGGAATTAGAAAAGCTTTGGGGAGTGATGACCGGCTTATTTATGAACAAGGCTGCGGATGGGTGGAGAGAGCTCAGATACAGAGCGTCTTCAACCGTTGCAAGACTGCCGACGGGAAACCCGGATTCAGTGCACGCTACTGGAATAACGTGACTCGTGACGGTGAGCCAGTCACTACTGCCCAAGTGACCACTCCTTTCCATTTCTGTACATCCGGTGCCACGGTTTTTGCTCCGGGTGTGAACCTTACCGACTTCTCGGCTACCTACAACAGCGTATTCACTCCCGACCAGTCGGGAGAGGTGGTCTTTGACATCTATGCTTATGGCTCAGGGAGATTGCGGATAAATGGGGAGGAAGTGAGAGGATTCTCCAATCAGCACGGTGGGCAGAAGAGTGCTTATACTTTGCAGGTACAAGCAGGAAAAATGTATGACGTTGAATTGGATTTTGAATATTTCCGTAGCGATGCACTGCTGAACTTCGACCTTGGATTTAAGAATGAAGTGGATGTGAGGAAATCTGTGGAGCGTGTAAAGGATGCTGATATCGTGGTCTTTGTGGGAGGAGTCTCTCCGAACCTCGAAGGCGAGGAGATGGGTGTTGAGCTTCCCGGATTCAGAGGAGGTGACCGTACCGATATCGAGTTGCCTGCTGTCCAACGGGAACTGATTGCCGCCTTGCACCGTGCCGGCAAAAAGGTGGTGTTGGTGAACTGTTCGGGTTCTCCCATCGGTCTGGAGCCGGAAACCGGGAGGTGTGGAGCCATTCTGCAGGCATGGTATCCCGGTCAGGCAGGCGGTACGGCTGTAGCCGAAGTATTGTTCGGCGATTACAATCCGGCAGGACGCTTGCCAGTGACCTTCTACCGCAATGTGTCTCAGCTCCCGGATTTTGAGGATTATAACATGACCGGCCGGACTTACCGTTACATGACCCAGGAACCGCTTTTTCCCTTCGGTCATGGATTGAGCTATACCTCTTTCAGCTATGGTGCTGTGGTGCTTGGTTCGGATAATATAAAGTCCGGTGAGAAATTGAGATTGAGTGTCCCCGTAACCAATACCGGCAAATGTGACGGTGAAGAGGTTGTGCAGGTCTATTTGAAGAAAAACGATGATGTAGAAGGACCGAGCAAGGCATTGCGTGCTTTCAAGCGGGTACATATCCCAGCAGGAAAGACGGTCGATGTAGAGTTTGATTTGGGTGATAAAGAGTTGGTGTGGTGGAATCCGCAAAGCAATACCATGTGCGTTTCCGAAGGCAGTTATGAACTGATGGTGGGTGGTAGCTCGCAAACTGCTGGTTTGCTGCGCCGGTCTTTTGTCATTCAGCCTTGATACATCACTGACAGAGTCAAAAAAAGCTTTCCGCTTGAGGGTGAGTTATGACCCTCAAGCGGAATTTTTATATACTGGGAATACATGTTCTTAATAATCCTTAATACTATATGTTAACTCCCTTGTTTCTTTGTACTTCTCTAATTTTAATTGATATATTTGTGATATCATTATGATATCAATTAAATTTATAGAATATGGAAACAAAAGAGTGTGGTTTCAGTGGTTTCAAGATGAATGGCTTTCTGGCCTTGTTCCTTCATTTGGTAGTGCTTACGGCGGTGATAATCTTTGGATTTCTCATTTCTGTGCCTACCTTGATCCTTTCGGTGTGTCTGTGTCTGGTATGGTTCATTATGTTTGCCGGCTATATGGAGCTGGAACCGAACGAGGCGCGTGCCATGGTGTTCTTTGGCAAATACAAGGGAACATTCAAAGAGACCGGTTTTTTCTGGGTAAACCCATTCCTTAATAAGAAGAAGCTTTCGCTTCGTGCACGCAACCTGGATGTGGAGCCGATAAAGGTGAACGATAAGATTGGTAATCCTATTCTCATAGGGCTGGTATTGGTGTGGAAGCTGAAGGACACTTATAAAGCCATGTTTGAGATTGATTCACAAACAATGGCTGCATCCGCTCCGACAGCGGGTAATACCAACCAGGTGAGCCTTGGCAATGCGGTGGCCAACCGTATGAATGCGTTCGAGAATTTCGTCATGATACAGAGTGATGCCGCTCTTCGCCAGGTTGCCGGTCAGTATGCCTATGATGATAATGAGGCTGATACGGAAGAGTTGACACTTCGTTCGGGCGGTGAGGAAATCAATGAACAGCTGGAGCAGAAATTGAATGAACGCCTGGCCATGGCAGGTATGGAAGTGGTGGAAGCGCGTATCAACTATCTGGCATATGCGCCCGAAATTGCCGCTGTGATGCTGCGTCGCCAGCAAGCATCTGCCATTATTACGGCACGCGAGAAGATTGTGGAAGGGGCAGTCTCTATGGTAAAAATGGCGCTCCATAAACTTTCTGAAGAAGAAATTGTTGAACTGGACGAAGACAAGAAAGCAGCAATGGTCAGCAATCTGTTGGTAGTGCTTTGTGCGGACGAGGCTGCCCAACCGGTAGTCAATACGGGAACGTTGAACCATTGATAAAGGATACGGATGAAAGAGATGGGGGTTATAGGACGATGGGCTCTTATACTGCTCTTGCTGGGCAATGTATATGGGGGCTTTGCACAAGATGCGAATACTGCGCGCGCGCAGCACATTTATGAATTGTTTGTGGCAGGGCAAGGGGACAGTATCCATGCGGCATTGAACCGGGAGTTGCAGGAGAAACTAGCTCCGGCACTCTTCAATGATTCTTTCCGGCAAGCAGAGAAAATGTTTGGTAAATCCATATCAAAAGGAGAATGGAAGACCGATTCTGCCCAGGGAATTACTATCTATTATTCCGATGTGGAATTTGAACGTTATAATCTCCGTTTTCTGGTGGCTTTTGATGCTGACGGGGCACTGAATACAATCCGGCTGGTCCCTGCACCTGCTGTTAGCACTGCCCAACCGGTAGCCTATGATAAGACAAAAATGGATGAAAGGGATATTACGCTGGGAGCCGACGGCTACAAGCTTCCCGGAACGTTGACTTTGCCCAAGCGGGCAGTCGGTCCGGATGCATGCAGGGTTCCTTGTGTTATTTTGGTACATGGTTCCGGTCCTCACGACCGTGACGAGACGATAGGTCCCAACAAGCCTTTCCGTGACCTTGCCTGGGGATTGGCGAAACGCGGCATTGCTGTCGTCCGCTATGAAAAACGGACAAAGGCATATGGTGCGGCTTGCGTTCCTGCCGGTCGCGAACTCGATTATGATACTGAGGCCGTGGACGATGCCGTTGCCATAGTGGAGCAGGTAAGGGCTTTGCCCGAGCTGGCTCCTGACAGTGTGTATGTGTTGGGGCACAGCCTGGGAGGTACATTGGCTCCCCGTATTGCCGGGCGTTCGAAAGGTTTGGCAGGTATCATTATCCTTGCCGGACTGGCAAGATCGCTTGAAGATGCTCTTGAGGAACAGTTTTATTATACCTCTTCTTTGACGGATTCTTCAGTCAATGTAAAGGTTCAACTTGATGAGCTGAAACAACAGTTGGCTAATGTCAAAAAGCTTGGTACGGAAGAGTTTGATGAAACGATTTCCTTGCCATTGGGGCAGCCCCGCTCATATTGGCTGTTTGCCAATGCTTACAAACCGGTGGAAGTTGCCGCTAAACTAAAGCTGCCTATATTTGTTCTTCAAGGGGAGAGAGATTATCAGGTGACTATGGAAGACTTCGGTTTATGGCGTTCCGGTTTGTTGCGCTGCAAGAATGCATATTTCAAATCTTATCCGAAATTGAATCACTTGTTGCAGGAAGGCAGCGGCAAGGCGACTCCGTTTGAGTATAGCCATGCTTCGCCCGTCCCAGCATATGTTATGGATGACATTGCCTCCTTCGTGCGGGGCAAGCAGAATACTCTTTGATTGGTACTTGGTTATATCAAAGTAACTTCAATCGTAAATCGTAAATTGTTAAATAGTAAATAAATAGTGGCTAAAAAAGAAACTTCAACCAAAAGCTTTGTCCTCCGTGTGGATGCTGCAACGATGGATGCCATTGAAAAATGGGCAGCCGACGAGTTCCGTAGTACCAATGGACAGCTTCAGTGGATTATCGCTGAAGCATTGCGGAAGAGTGGGCGGATGAAGAAGTCCAAGAATCCTCCTCCGTCTGAAGAGAAAGCAGAGGAGGATTCGTAATAACAGATTCTAAATCGCAGATAGTATGATTAATCTTGGTCCTTATTCCGGCAAGAATTGCCCTAATGTCCGTTTTCACCCCACTGTGATTGACCGTATTCTGGAAGGTACGGCCCTGCTTATCGTGCTCGTTACGTGGATTAGCATTTACTGGCTGTATACCCAAAGAGAAGGTGCCCTGCTGCCCGCCGTCTGGGTGATGGGTGGCTGTTCCATTTTCTGTTTCCTTTTGATGGGGGGATTGGCGTATCTTCCCGTCCGTTTCATCAATTTCCCTATTCGGGTCACCGAGCGCAATGCGGCTGTTCAATATTTGTTTGCCATACGCCTTACCCGGGTGATGAACATCATTCTGTTGTTAGTGCTTTTGGGCAGTGTTTGGGGCTTGTATTATGCATTCGGCAAACTCCTGCTCCTTGTCTCGTTTGTTTTGTTGGGGGTGGCATTTATAGGGTACTATATACTGGCGTTTAAATATAAGTAGCCTTACAGTCTGTTTAATAGTCCTTTTTACCACTTACCCTCCTTTCTCATCTTTATTTGTTGTTATAAATCTGCCATTACCTACTAATGGTTACTCCTTCTCTTCTTTTCGTAATTTTTAGGTATTGTTCTCCTTTTTAACTACCTCTACCTTTGCCCCAATAAAATTTAAGATAAAAGATGAGAAAATTAACAGGCTTATTCGTTTTATGTTTTCTGCTTTCTGCCAATGCTTTGCAGGCTGCTGAACCTGAAAAAGTTACTTCTGCAGCAGAGAGTACGGAAATTTCAACAGACAAAGAGAAAAAGGAAAAAGTAGCGAATGATGGCGACAACTACAAGAAATTCCGTTTCGGTGGATACGGAGAAATGGTTGCAAGTTTTAAGGATTATGGTATTAACCGTTTCTATGGTGCGCCTGAAGGCAATCCAGACAAACATAGGAATACAATTTCTATACCCCGTTTCGTGTTGGCTCTGGATTACAAGTTCAATTCCCAATGGATACTCGGTGCTGAAATCGAGTTTGAATCCGGTGGTACGGGTACTGCTTATGAACTTGAGAATACGGAAAACGGTGAGTATGAAACGGAGGTGGAAAAGGGTGGCGAAGTGGCTATCGAGCAATTCCACATTACCCGTTTAATTGTTCCACAATTCAACATACGTGTCGGTCACGTCATTGTCCCGGTAGGATTGACCAACGCCCATCATGAACCAATCAATTTCTTTGGAACTTATCGGCCGGAAGGAGAGACAACCATCCTTCCTTCTACGTGGCATGAAAACGGACTCGAGTTTTTTGGTTCTTTTGGAAAAGGATATGCCAGCTTTGATTATCAAGCCATGATAGTGGCCGGTCTGAATGCCAATGGTTTTGACCGTAACACCTGGATAGCAAGTGGCAAACAAGGCATCTTTGAAGAAGACAATTTTACTTCACCGGGCTATGTGGCTCGTCTGGACTACAAGGGGGTTCCGGGGTTGCGTATAGGCGCTTCGTTTTATTACTGCGCTGATGCCGGTTCCAATTCTGACAAAGCGGATACTTATTCGTCTACCGGTAAGGTTCCGGTAAGAATCTACACGGCAGATGCCCAATACCGTAATAAATATGTGATTGCCCGTGCCAATATGGTATACGGAAATTTGGGCAATTCAGCGAAGCTTAGTGAGGCAAATACCAAATTATCGAATAAATCTCCTTACAGCCGTATAACCCCCATTGCAAAGAATGTAGTCAGTTATGCAGCCGAGGCCGGTTTGAATATCAGCGCTTTCTTCAAAGGAAACAAGAAAGTTCCGGTTATCTACCCCTTTGCACGTTATGAATATTACAATCCGCAAGAAAAGGGAGAGGCTAGCCAGATAATGGAGAAACGTTGTCAAGTAAGCATGTGGACTGCTGGATTGAATTGGTATGCCTTGCCTAATCTGGTGGTAAAGGCTGATTACACCACCCGCCAAATCGGAACAAACAAGGTTTTCGGAACTGGTAAGTATAATAGTGAAAATGAGTTTTCGATCGGTATTGCCTATATCGGTTGGTTTGTCAAGAAGTAGATGAATAGTAATCAATTAATTTTATACAAATGAAGAAAAATTTCTTTTATGCGACAGCTTTGGTATTAGGGCTGGCATTTACGGCTACTGCTTGTAGCGATGATGATGACAACAGTACAGTTAATCCTGCTGACATTGAGTATAATTCGGAGAATGCAGCAAGTTGGCACAACTACATGAGAAATGTGGCGGCTTTGTTGAAGACAGATGCCACCAATCTTTATGATTCTTGGAATACGAGTTATAAGGGTGGGGCAAGTTTTGCAACTTCCTTCAAAGCTCATAATGGTGCCTATAACTTTTCAAGTGCCTGGAACTGTATAGAGCAGGTTATCGACGGTTGTGTTGAAATCTCCAATGAGGTAGGTGAGACGAAGATTGGTGATCCATATAATAAATATATGGCAAACAATGCTACAGAGGCCCTCTATGCTGTTGAGTCATGGTATAGCTGGCATTCCCGTGATGATTATACCAATAATATTTACTCAATCCGCAATGCCTATTACGGCTCTTTGGACGGTAAGGTGAGCGACAAGTCAATTTCAAAATTGGTGGCTGGAGCCAATGCGGAGTTGGATACGAAAGTGTCGGCAGCTATCACTACGGCAGCATCGGCTATTCAGGCTATTCCCCAACCTTTCCGTAATAATATCAACAGTCAGGAAACGGTAGCGGCTATCAAGGCTTGTGAAGAACTGGAAAGTGTATTGGATAAGGAGTTGAAACCTTATATCAGGGACAATAGCACCATTAACAGCAATGAAGCACTTGACCCGATTGTTGAAAATTATGTCAATGTTGTGGTTTTGCCTACCTATAAGGATTTGAAGGAGAAGAATAGTACGCTGTATGACGCTGTGGTGGCTCTTGCCAACAATCCCTCTAACAGTGCTTTTGAGACGGCATGCAATGCTTGGATAACAGCCCGTGAACCTTGGGAGGAAAGTGAGGCGTTCCTATTTGGGCCAGTGGATGAGCTGGGGCTTGACCCGAATATGGATAGTTGGCCTTTGGACCAGAACGCCATTGTCCAGATTCTGAATTCCCAGAAATGGGGCGATTTGGAATGGAGCGAGGGTGATGATGATGCAAAAGTTGAATCTGCCCAAAATGTACGCGGATTCCATACTTTAGAATTCCTGCTTTTCAAGGATGGCAAGCCTCGTACAGTTAAATAAGAATTATTTATAAACAATACTCAAGAAGTAAAGGGGGGGATTTGGAGAATCCTGCCTTTACTTCTTTGGCATGTTTGGATATGCCATTATTAAAAAGTAGATAAAGATGATGAATCATTTAATGAGATATTCATGTCTTCTCCTTTGTTTGTCGGCAGGTTTGACTGCTTGTGATGATGATGGGATTGACGTGTTGGATATAGAGATTCCTGAAGGATACGCTCTGTCTGCCGGAACGTCTACAATCTTCATGAATTCATCCAAGGCCTATGATTCACCGGCAGATTGGGTGTCGGGTGTTTACAACAGTCGCTTTAATGATGGTGACGGGCTTTACGATGATGTGCGTACGAGTAGCAATGGCATGGGAGGGGGGCTTGGCCCGGTCTATGCGGGGTATTCTTGTGGCAGTTGTCATCGTAATGCCGGCCGTACCAAACCGACGCTGTGGAGTGAAGGCGGATCGGGTAGTTACGGGTTTTCCTCGATGCTGGTTTATATAAGCCGCAAGAATGGTGCGTTTTTTCAGGATTATGGCCGTGTTCTCCATGACCAGGCCATTTATGGAGTGAAACCGGAGGGAAAGCTTTCTGTGGAGTATACTTATGAGACTTTTACCTTTCCCGACGGAGAGAAGTATGAACTTTGCAGACCGGCTTATTCCATATCCGAATGGTATGCTGACAGTATAAAGCCTGAAGATATGTTCTGTACGGTGCGTATCCCGTTGAGACATGTCGGTATGGGGCAAATGATGGCTTTGGAACCTACGGAGATTGAAGCGCTTGCTGCAAAAAGTAATTATCCGGAGTATGGTATAAGTGGCCGTTGCAATTACATTACCGAACGTGGTGTGAGAAGCTTGGGGCTGTCGGGAAATAAGGCTCAACATGCGGATTTGACTGTTGAACTTGGTTTTTCAAGTGATATGGGTGTTACCAATAGCCGCTATCCGGAAGAGATATGCGAGGGGCAGGCCCAGGTGAATCAAGGCAGCATGATGGGGCTTTCTTATGCCCAGTTGGATGTTTCTACAGAAGATATGGAAGATGTTGACTTGTATATGCAGAGTCTTGGTGTTCCTGCACGGCGTAATGTGAATGACCCGCAGGTGATAAGGGGAGAACAGAATTTCTATAAAGCCAAGTGCCATCTTTGCCATGTCACCACGTTGCATACCAAGCCTCGGGGCTCCGTGCTGTTGAACGGTACCCGTTTGCCATGGTTGGGAAGTCAGACAATTCACCCCTATTCGGATTTTTTGCTGCATGATATGGGCTCCGAAATTATGGGAGTCGGTCTGAATGATAACTATGTAAGTGGGTTGGCGCGTGGCAATGAATGGCGCACTACTCCGCTTTGGGGTATCGGGCTTCAGGAAAAGGTAAACGGACATACCTACTTCTTGCACGATGGCCGTGCCCGCAATCTTGTTGAAGCCATAATGTGGCATGGGGGAGAGGGAGAAGCATCGAAAAATCTCTTTAAGAACATGAGCAAGGATGACCGTGATGCCTTGATTGCATTTTTAAATTCACTTTAGAACTAATAAGCTTTATATAAAAAGTAATTATGAAGAAATTTTTATATGTCGCCATGCTGGCTGTTTTGCCTTTGACCGCTATGGCGCAACATGAGGAAGATACGGAGAATGGTGTAGTGTCATTGGCCGGAAGAGAAGGTTTTACCATTGAAACAAAGAAAGGTGACTTTGTTTTCAAGCCTTATCTGTTGGTACAAACGAGTGCTAATTTCAATTGGTATGATGATGAAGGCTTGGATAAGGCTTATAACCAAGATAATATTGCCAATTCGGGTTTTTCCATTCCTTATGCCGTACTTGGCTTTACTGGCAAGGCTTTTGGAAAAGTGGCTTTCAATCTGTCCATCAATGCTGCTGCAAGTGGAGGAGCGCTGTTACAGCAGGCGTGGTTCGATGTACAGCTGAAAAAACAATTTGCGATTCGTGTCGGAAAGTTCAAGACTCCATTCTCGCATGCCTATCTGACAACTCTTGGCGAAACACTGCTTCCCCAGTTGCCGGTTTCTCTGACGTCTTCTGTAATTTTGCCTTATTCGTTGAATGCCGTGACGCCTAATATCGGTACGGGATTTGACCTGGGTGTTGAAGTTCACGGTCTGGTGGCAGATAAGTTCGGTTATGAAGTCGGCTTGTTCAATGGAACCGGAGCTTCCGTGAATACAGCTTCAAAGACGATGAGTGATGACTGGCATATCCCTTCATTGCTGTATGCCGGACGTCTGACTTATATGCCCAAGGGGGTGATGCCTTCCACACAAGGTAATCCTAACCGTTTGAACGAGGATAAAATATTATTCGGTCTTTCGGGTTCTATCAATGTGGAGAGTGAAAATGAGAGTACCAATGATACCCGTGTGGGGTTGGAATTTGCCATGTTGAAGAACAAGCTCTATCTGGCGGCTGAAGCTTATTATATGAATGTAGGTTTCACCAAACGGCAAAAGATAAATGAATCGTATAGCTTTTTAGGCGGTTATGTGCAAGGTGGTTACTTTGTCGCTCCCCGCCTACAGCTTGCCGCACGCTACGATATCTTCAATCGTAACGGTACGGATGACGACGGTTTCCTGAATATGCCTGCTGTAGGTATGAACTACTTTTTCAGAGGATGCAACTTGAAATTGCAGGCAATGTATCAGTATGTAGCCCGTTGGGGACACGACACGCAGCTCGACCGTGATAATGATAATTTAGGTCTGGCCACTCACTCTGCCACGGTGATGCTTCAATATACATTCTAAATGAAGTCAGGAAAGGATTCGTCTATGAAAAAATACATTCTTTTCTTTTTTCTGCCCGTGCTTCTTATAGGTCTGCATGCATGCGATGAGGGGAGAATTTATGAGAATGCCGTTGTGGCCACGGGTGAAGGACGCACAGTGAAGATGACAGGCCGGATTAGTGGTGTGGATAAGTGGTCGGGCGACTATAGTGTGGTAGTGGCAGGATTTGATGATGAAAGCGATTATGCCATTGTTTCAAAGGTTGTTCCGGCATCCGAATCGGATAATGATGAAATCCAGTTGACAATGTCCGGCATAACGGATGAGGTGACAACTGTCGAGCTATGTGTAATCAATAAGTTGAGGAAGCGCATTGTCAGTTTGGTGGCAATGGAATGTACTGAAATCGCTGATACTATACTTATGGATGCAGGAACAGTTGATGCAAGTATGTACAATGCCATTCAACAAAAAATATTCAATGCCACTTGTACGGCTTGCCATGGTCTTAGCACCACTCCGGGTGGTGGCTTGAATCTGCTGGAAGGACATAGCCATGCTGATCTGGTCAACCGGACTTCAACGACGGTGGACGGTAAAATGAGGGTTATGCCCGGTAATGCGTCAGAAAGTGTCTTGCATCTCATATTGGGTACGGACATCAGCTCGGATTGGCGTATAGACCATTCTCAGATGATAACCTCATCTGATATGCAGTCTTTGATTGGCAACTGGATTGACGATGGTGCACAGCCGTAATAATGATGGGCCTTACTGGTAATACCGGTACTTTTTTGAACAACAACGACTAATTGATATTTAATATGAAAAATAAACAACAACAAACTAATCAATTGGAGAATACCTTAACCGAAATCTTTAAATATGAGGTAGAAGCGGGTGTTTCGGAATATCATGTAATGATTCATGCCACCAGACCGGAAGCGACTTATGAAGAACAGCTGAATGCGGTGGTCGACACTTACTGCCAACTGCGTGAAAGTGAACTACAAGGTGCTGTTGCCATCTTTAAACGCTACTTTCTAAGTGACGCCGCCAATCAAGCAGATATGCTACTGGCGCTTTCGGCAGAATGTTCGGATTGTGCACTCTCCGTGGTAGAGCAGCCGCCGTTGAACGGTACAAAGATTGCACTGTGGGTCTATCTGCAGAAAGGTGTAGAAACACAGGTGCTTCATAACGGATTGTTCGAAGTGAGACATGGCGCCTACCGTCACCTTTGGGGAGGCGGCTCTTTCAATCGTGCTGCCAATTCGGAATACCAGACCCGTCTGCTGTTGAATGACTATGTGATGCAGCTGATGGAACAGGGCTGTAAGCTGGCTGATAATTGCATACGTACCTGGTTCTTTGTACAGAACGTGGATGTGAATTATGCCGGAGTGGTGAAGGCGCGTAATGAGGTGTTTGTTACCCAGGACTTGACGGAGAAGACTCATTATATTTCCAGTACCGGTATCGGTGGCCGTCATGCCGACCCAAAAGTGACGGTTCAGATGGATACTTATGCTGTAGATGGTTTGAAATCTGAACAAATTCACTACCTTTACGCACCGACACATCTGAATCCCACATACGAATACGGTGTGAGTTTCGAGCGAGGTACGTATGTGGATTATGGCGACCGTCGCCAGGTGTTTATTTCGGGTACTGCGAGCATCAATAATAAAGGTGAGGTGGTATGTCCCGGAGACATTCGCAAGCAGACGGAACGTATGTGGGAGAATGTGGAGGCTTTGTTGAAAGAGGCTGGCTGTACGTTTGATGATTTAGGACAGATGATTGTTTATCTGCGGGATGTTGCAGACTATACCGTGGTCAAAGGAATGTATGACGAGCGTTTTCCGGATACTCCGAGAGTGTTTGTATATGCTCCCGTATGTCGTCCGGGTTGGCTGATAGAGATGGAATGTATGGGAGTCAAGTCTTTAGAAAACAAGGAGTTTGCTCCATATTGATTTTTTACTTTTAATTGATAGCTCTTAATTGAAAAAGTTTCTCATAGCTGTTTATGGTTGTTTGCTGCTCTTACTTGCTGCAACTACGTTTGTAGAGCAGACATACAGTACGGATTTTGTAGAAAAGCATGTTTATCATACGATTTGGTTCTGTTGTTTGTGGGGAGCCCTTGCTGCGATGACTGTTGTTGTGCTTGTAAGACAGCGGTTGTGGCGGCGTCTCCCGACGTTGTTGTTGCATGGCTCCTTCCTCGTGATTTTGGCGGGAGCCATGACTACGTTTCTTTGTGGCCGAAAAGGATATGTGCATCTTACTGTCGGCAGTGAGGTGAACTGCTTTTTGGAACAAGACGGCAGGCAGGTTGTAGAGTTACCGTTCACCTTACGTCTGGACAGTTTCCGGATTGAGTACTATCCGGGTACGGATGCTCCTGCAGATTATATCAGCTATATTCACGGTGAGACGCCCGTCTCCATGAACCGTATTCTTTCACGGCAGGGGTTCCGCTTTTATCAGTCTTCCTTTGATGAGGATATGCAGGGGAGCTGGCTGACAGTGAATTATGACCCGTGGGGGATAGGGATTACCTATAGTGGATACCTCTTGTTAGGTGTCTCCATGCTCTGGATGCTGGTCAGCCGGGGCGGAGAGTTCCGCAGGCTGCTGAGGCATCCGTTGTTGAAGAAGGGAGGAATGTTTGTTCTATTGTTGCTGTGTCTGGGAAGTGGGGTACATGCGCAGAAGAAAAGCCTTCCGGCACTGGCACGCAAGCAGGCGGATAGTCTCGCCCGTAAGCAGGTGATTTATAATGACCGTGTGGTTCCTTTCAATACCCTTGCGCGCGATTTTGTACTGAAACTGACGGGAAAAACGTCTTATGGAGGCATGACGCCGGAGCAGGTGATTGGTGGATGGCTTCTGCGTCCGGAAGTTTGGCAGAATGAGCCGATGATTTATATCAAAAACGAGGCACTCCGTCGCCTGCTTCATTTGGAGACACCCTATGCATGTCTGGCTGATTTGTTCGACGGTGAGAAGTATCGCTTGCAGAAGTTCTGGAAGGGGAAGCAAGACCATCATCAGAAAATGACTTCTCTGGAAAAGGCCATTGTAGAGGCGGATGAAAAGGTGGGACTGATTTTGATGCTCCAGAATGGTACATTGATTCGTCCTTTGCCGGAAGACGGGAGTGTGGAGCCTGTTTCCGATACTAAAATACAAGCCGAATTGCTGTATAACCGTATTCCTTTCAGCAAATTGCTGTTCATGTTCAACCTTACGGTGGGGATGCTGGCTTTCTTCCGTCTGCTGTATCGCGGCCTGCGTCGTTCGTCGGCATTGTCAGACTCTTCCGGTAGGATTGTAGCGCTCTCTTTCTCTTCGCGTTTGGCAGATACTTTTTTCCCGTTTTCTCTTTATGCGGCGTTTCTCTTTCAGCTCTTCGGGTATGGCCTGAGGTGGTACATCGGTGGGCGAATACCGTTGGGCAACGGATACGAAACGATGCAGTTCATGGCATTGTGTGCGCTGTTCCTGGCTTGTCTGTTTCGGCGGCGCTTCCCGTTTATGGTGCCTTTCGGCTTTTTGCTGTCCGGTTTTGCCTTGCTAGTGTCTTATTTGGGACAGATGAATCCCCAAATCACTCCCTTGATGCCCGTGCTTGTTTCTCCATGGCTCAGTACGCATGTGTCGTTGATAATGATGTCTTATGCTTTGTTTGCCTTTATGATGCTGAACGGCATACTGGCATTGTGTCTTCGCCGTTCAGCCCGGATGTTGATGCTGCTCAGCCGATTGCTGCTTTATCCCGCCGTTTTCTTTTTGGGAGCCGGTATTTTTCTGGGTGCGGTTTGGGCCAATGCTTCTTGGGGGCGATATTGGGCTTGGGACCCGAAGGAAGTATGGGCGCTGATTACCTTTATGGTTTATGGAGCGGCGTTCCATGCGCGCAGCCTACGCATTTTCCGCAGGCCGTTATTCTTCCACATCTATATGATTGTCGCCTTTCTGACAGTCCTGATGACCTATTTCGGGGTGAACTACATCCTTGGAGGAATGCACAGCTATGCCAATGCCTGATTTGTGGGTGGTTCTACCTATTTATGATGACTGACTTGTTTTATTATACCTAATTTAAGTGATTGCGTACTGTCTGCCGATGCCTTATCTTTGCAACATCAGATTTGAATGAATTAGTTAGTCATAATTACGTAACCACTTTTATGAAGATAAAAGGATCCCCGCTTCCCGATGTGATATCGTGAAGCGGGGATTTGTGTATGGCGTGACGGATACTGTGGGTAAGGTTGGATAAGGATACTTGTGGGGCATAAAGAGTCATAGGATGGGGAGGGATGACATAGGGGATGAGCTTTGTCTTCAGGCACAGGATAAACCTTAATCAATAGGCAGAGGGCTTTTCCCGTATGGAGGAGCATACTTTTGCAAGGGATTCATCCGGTTTTTCCCTATAGGCCGCAGCGGGTAGGGAGACAGTTGCCGGAAGAACCTTATAGAGAGTCCTTGATGTCGCCCAATTCCACCAGCTTGTTCACAATAGCGTAGATGGTAAGCCCTGCCGGAGAATGTATCTGCAGTTTGCGTGCAATGTTACGGCGATGGGTAATGACAGTATGAATGGAGAGGTAGAGTTTGTCGGCGATGGCTTTGTTGGTCATGCCCTTCACAACGCAGGTGATGATTTCTTTTTCGCGCTGGCTCAGGGTTTCTTGTTCGCCGTCTTTTTCCTCTTCCTCCTCGGTGTGCAGCAAGTGGTTGATTTTGGAGGTGATGACATCTATGTCATCGCACATGGCGAAGTTCTCGTCATATTCCTTCAATATGTTGTTGTCGATGACGGAGCATACCATAGCAATGTACTTGATGCCGGATTTTCCGTGTTCTGCCTTGAAGGCGGGCAGGTCGAACCAGCCACCGAAAGTGGGGTTGATGATGATAATGTCTGCCGGATGCATGTGAATATAGTTTTGCAGCGATTCCGGAGAAGAAACCTCAATAGGGTGTGCATTCAAGTTGGGAATACGCTTCAAAACAGCCGTCAGACCACTCCGGATGATGACCGAAGTTTCTGCAATGACAATCTTCAAAGAAGTATTATTGTTCATTTTTCAGTTTCCTTTCTATTTGCGCTACGGCGGGAACAAACATATAATCTTCTACCTGGCAGTGGGTGGCAAGGTCTTGTTCGCAGTTGAATATATCGAACAAGACCGCATTCAGGAGATTGTTGTTCTCCTTTTCCGGGTAGTATTTGATAATGATGTTCTTCAGCTCTTTCAGTTTGGTATCTATCTGATTATGTTTGCTGGCAAAAGTGGCGATGTTGTATTCGTCCGATAGGTTGCCTTGGAGTAATTGCTCTACATAGGTGAATACGGCCTGGTTTTCATATTCCATGTGGCGGCGTACTTCCTTGGCATATTCATCGAAGAACTTCAGGATGAGGTAGGCTACATCGTTTGTACTGGAACAATCGATGGCTTCGATGAGTTTGCGGCGGATGGCCGGCAGGTTGAAGTCGAGGAAATATGTGTGGGCACGCTTCAGATAATCCATAAGGGCGGGAATGGAAAAATCACTTTCATTGCCGCTGTAAGAGTATTGTTCTTCGCTGATAAAGTTGGCTACGGCGAGGAATGTGGGGCAATCGACGCCTTGCGCTTCGCAGACGTCCTTCACGCTCTTGTCTCCGAATCCTAATGACAGTCCGAAGCGGCTCATCACCATTAACAAGGAGTAATTGTCACAGATGAGGTCGCTCATTTTGTCCGTGGAGCGGTACTTATGTTGCTCATTCATTGTGTGTTATTGTTTTTAATTCTCTGATTCGTGCGCAAAGTAACGGCTTTTATCCGAGAACTGCAATCACTATTAGTAGGTATTTTGCTTGTCGGGAGATGGTTGGAGAGTGGTGTTTGCCGGATAAACTAAAAGCTTTAGTTTTATTTAACGAGAGAAATTAGTTTTTGAACTAAATAATTTAGTTATTTGCGGAAAACAAAGAATGTTATGAAAGGATTGACTGCAAAAGAAGAAGAAATCATGGGCTTTTTCTGGGGAAAAGGACCCTTGTTTGTGAAGGAAATGCTGGCATTCTATGAAGAGCCGAAACCCCATTTCAATACTTTGTCCACCATTGTGAGGGGATTGGAGGATAAGGGATTCCTAAGCCATCATGCATATGGTAACACCTATCAGTATTATGCGGTGGTCAGCGAGGAGGATTTTCGCAAGCGGACACTGAAGAATGTTATCAGTAAATATTTCAATAATTCCTATCTCAGTGCAGTGTCGTCTTTGGTGAGGGAAGAAGATATATCTTTGGAAGAACTGAAACTGTTGATACAAGAGGTGGAAAAGGGAAAGGATTGAGGTAATTGAAAATCTAATAACTCTTGCTTATGAAAAACATCGGATTGGTTTGTTGGTTGCTGGTGAGTATTTGCTGCGGATTGCAAGCAAAGAAAATTGTAAAGACTCCCTATTTCATGGCTTGTAATACGCGTAGCATCGAAGTGGAGCGAGTGATACTTGGAGAAGACACGACTTGGCTGGATGTGAAGGTATACGGTATGCAGGGTGATAAGGTCAGGATAGATTCGGCAGCCGTATTGCAGGCATCCGGAAAGCATTATGAATATTGGGGGGATACCGGTTTTTCCAGAGGGGAATGGACAAGTATTCCTGCTTCCGGTGAAATGACCGCTACTTTGAAGTTTAGGCCGCTTCCGATGGACACCGAGAGTTTTGACTTTCTGGAGATGCCTGGCAGTGATGAGGGATGGATAATCTACGGCATACAGCTCAACGGGCAGAAGCCTCAGGTGGATATTCCCGAAAGGCTACTGGACAAGAAGCCGGATGAAGTTTTACCCTTGCCCGCACCGGAACTGAATGCAGGAAAGGCTGTCATAAAAGGACGGATATTAGGGTATAAGCCGGAATATGGAGTGACGTTACGCTACTATGGCTCGCCTTGGTTCTTTATGTATTTCACCGGCAAGGACTTGGAGATTGCGGAGGATGGCACGTTCCGCTATGAGACGGAGGTGCTGTTGCCAAGCGGTGCTGCGTTGTGGATATCCCGTTCGAAGATAGAATTGTTCCTTGTGCCGGGTGGAGAACTGGATATTACAATCAATCTGCCCGAAATATTCTATTCGCAGAGCCGTCTTTTAAGCAGGAAAAGCGATGGGGAAGTGGAGAACCGCGTCTGGTTTGAAGGAGACTATGCCGGACTGAACACCGAGTTGTTGCGGTTCGGTGAAATGAAAAGCTTATCGGAAGCTGATGATTTTTATTCCGATATTTGTGGGATGACTCCGCAGGCATATAAGAAATATCTGTTCAGGCATTATGAAGATATGCTGGAGGAACTTGTGAAAAACAAGGATATGAGTCAGGCTTGCCGCACCTATATCCGGTCAAATCTGGATATGAATCTATTCAGCCTTATCTATAATTACAAGAGCAACCTTAGTTATGCCCCGATGCTTTCGGGCAGGAAGGGTGTGAAAAGGGCGGACATGACGGTGGACAGCACCTCATACTTCAAGGAAATACTGCAACTAGATATTCTGCATTCTCCCGAGCAGAAGTATTATGACTTTTATACGGATTTTGTGCGGACCGCCACTGGAGAACTTCGTGACAAGTTTGTGCAGGACACCCTTTGGCCGGACATGCTTCTTGCCAGGCGGGCTTCCCGTAATCTGAGCAAGTACATGCCTTTGACTGAGGAAGAGCATCGGACGGTAGATAGCATTGCTTCTCTCGACCTCAGGCAATTGTTCTTGATGAGAAACGAGAGGATTGAGGCTGAATTGAAGGCCGGGATGGAAGCTGTTAAGGACAAGACCGGATATACGGTTATTGAAGTAGGAAAGGAGATAGCGGCAGATAGCTTATTGAAAGTTATTACCCGTCCTTATCGTGGTAAGATGGTATTGGTCGATATGTGGAACACCTGGTGCGGTCCTTGTATGCGGGCAATGAAAAGTCTGAAACCTTTGAAGGAAGAGTTGAAAGAGGTGGTCTATTTATACATTGCGGATGAATCATCTCCTGAAGGGAAATGGAAATTGACGATACCGGATATACACGGCATCCATTGCCGCATCAGCAATGAGCAAAGTACAGCATTGGCAAAGCTGTATGAATATCCGGGCATCCCGACCTATTTCGTAGTGAACCGTGAAGGAGATATCTCCTACAAAGTAACCGGATTCCCCGGAGTGGAGATACTACGGAATGAACTGACCAAGTAACTGTAAATAGTAAATCGTAAATCCTTAAATAGTAAATAACTCCATGGGTCTGTTTTTTGTTTATATACTCAAATCTTCTGTTTGCCTGGCGATATTCTATCTGTTTTATCGCTTGTTGCTGGCACGCGAGACGTTTCATCGTTTCAACCGTTTTTCATTGTTGGGCATTTTGCTGTTGTCCTGCCTATTGCCTTTGGTAGAGGTAAGTGTGAAGCAGGAGACGGAAGTGCACCAGACGATGCTGACATTGGAACAGTTGCTGATGATGGCGGATGCAGTGAATGCCACTGAGGCCGGAGCAAGTGCTGAAACGGCAACAGTCACCTGGATACAAGTGGCGCTGCTTGTCTATCTGGCAGGAATCGTTTTCTTTGCCTTCCGCAACGTATGTTCGTTGGTACGGTTACTGATGTTGCTGAAATCGGGTAAAAAAGAGGATATCGGCAGCTACTTACCGAGCAGAAAGGAACGTGTCACTCTGATTGTGCACAATCGTGACATAGCTCCGTTCAGTTGGATGGGATATATTGTCATTTCACGGAAAGACTTGGAGGAGAACGGACGGGAAATCCTTATCCATGAGCTTGCTCATATCCATAACCGCCATTCCTGGGACTTGCTGGTAGCCGATGTCTGCATTTTCTTCCAGTGGTTCAATCCGGCATCATGGCTACTGAAGCAGGAGCTGCAGAATATCCATGAGTTTGAAGCGGATGAAACGGTAATAAAGGAAGGTGTGGACGCAAAACAGTATCAACTATTATTAATTAAAAAAGCTGTCGGCACAAGGCTCTACTCTATGGCCAACAGCTTTAATCACAGTAAACTTAAAAAACGTATCACTATGATGTTAAAAGAAAAATCAAGTCCGTGGGCACGTTTGAAGTATCTTTATGTACTTCCGGTAGCTGCTATTGCAGTAACAGCTTTTGCCCGTCCCGAAGTCTCCAATAAAGTGGAGGAGATTTCAAGCGTCAAAGTTAACGATTTGGCTGCAATTGTAGAAACAAAAATGACGGAAAGTGTAGGAGACACAATGAAACCTGCTGATGTGAAGTATGTACCGACGGAAGTCCGCAAGCAGTTGAAGGGGACTCCGGTCTTTGAAGTGGTAGAGGAGATGCCGGAATTTCCTGGAGGTGGAATGAGTGCTCTTATGAGTTATCTGAAAGACAATATGCGCTATCCGGTATCTGCCAAAGAGAAAGGTACGCAAGGGCGTGTGACTGTCCAATTTGTGGTGGATAAAGATGGAAGTATCAAGGAACCGAAACTTCTCCGTTCTGTAGATAAGGATATGGATGCTGAAGCGTTGCGTTTGATAAGTAATATGCCGAAGTGGAAACCAGGGAGACAGAAGGGGCAGCCGGTGGCGGTGAAATATACGGTTCCGGTGATGTTCAGTTTGGATGATGACAAACTTGAGAAAACTTCTTCTGCCAATGGTATTACAGTTGAAGGATATGCAGGTAATGGGAAAGAACCACTGTATATTGTGGATGGAAAAGAGGTGACGCCATCTGTCATGAGTGCATTGGATCCTAATAAGATAGAGCGTGTAACGGTTTTGAAAGATAAATCTGCCACGGAATTATATGGAGAAAAGGGAAAGAATGGTGTTCTTTTGATAACCCTGAAACAAGGAACTCCAGGTATAGTTATCCGTCGGGATAAAGAGGTGACAGAGAACGCTAAAGTACAGCATAACGGTAGTCTTGATTTAACGAAGACTATTTATATTGATGGAGAAAAGGTTGATTTGGGTACTAAAACTATCGATGATTTAATACCTGCGGAGAATATTGAGAGCATTGAGGTGAAGAAAGAGGCAGGTGGAAAAGGTGAGATTTACATTGCTACTAAAAAAACTAAAGCTGTGGAAAAGACTTCCGTTCAAGGTAATATGAAAGTGGAAGGCAAAGTGGTGGATGAGCAGGGCGAGCCTATTATTGGTGCGGCTGTTCTGATAGAAGGTACCACTACGGGAAGCGTTACCGATGTCAATGGTAATTTTGTCCTTTCTGTACCTTCTAAGGATGCTGTATTGGTTGCTTCGTATATAGGCATGGCTACCGGCAAAGTGAAGGCACGACCCAAGCTTACGATTACACTAAAAAATGAATAGTCTCTAACAACTATGACAAGTAAAATTCTTTCTTTGTTTCTGATTCTGATAGCTGTGGGGGCAGGGCTTTGCTCTGCCCAGACAGCAGGTAAGAAATATTATTTAGTGGATGGCCTTTTCTTCGAAGGCATGCCACCTTGTGTGGATTCGGATAATGTAGCAGCCTACGTTATACATAAGGACGGCGTAGGACACGAGGTTACAGAACTTCGTTTGTGCAGGGATTTTGTGCTGCCTGAAGATGTGAGAAAATACGCTACTCCTGCTGAAGAGGTGTCTGGTGCGGAAGCCTTTTTGATGAGTTATCGTGGAGGGATAGGGCAGAAGCTCCCGATAGTCTCTGTCGTACGGACTCTGAAGACAGAGGAATGGATAGGTAAACCCTTTCCAGAGTTCAAAGTAAAAGATACCGCAGGGAAGGAGTGGACTAATACCGATGTAGTGGGCCGTCCTATAGTCTTGAACTTCTGGTATACCGGCTGTGGCCCTTGTATCCGTGAAATGCCGGAGCTGAACAAATGGATGGAAGTCTATCCTGATGTAACCTATCTTGCTACGACTTTTGACAGTGCTGCACAAATAAAGAAAATTGTAGAGAGCCGTCCTTTTCTCTTTACCCAGATAGCCGATGACTTGTTTTTCTTCGAGACCTTTCATGTGAGCGGTATGCCGGTCACTATACTGGTGGATAAGAAAGGTATTATCCGCCATATAGAACAAGGTACTGGAACTGCGAAACTTCGGTATATGCAGGATAAGTTGCAGAAACTTGTCAGCGAATAATTCTTTCTTGATGAATAGGGGATAAGGATTTCAGAGGATTTCTTTTGCTCTTTCACAGATTATCATACCTTTGCGAATATAAATCTAAGGAAGGGGAAGGTTATGATAAAACATCTTTTTTTAATATTGGGACTGCTTGCTGCGCTCACTCTTGCCGAGCCGGTTCTGGCTTGTACATCTGCCGTCATTTCCGGAAAGGTTACTCTTGACGGCCGTCCGTTGCTATGGAAAAACCGTGATACGGACTATCTGCGAAATCATGTAGCTTATGTGAAAGGTGAGAAGTATGACTTCATTGCCGATGTGAATAGTGACAATTTCCCTGATTTGAAGGAGGCATGGGTCGGTACCAATTCCGCCGGCTTTGCCTTGATGAACACCCAATCCTACAATCTGGTGGAAGTGAAAGATGGGGAAGAACGGGGTGCCGCCAACGGGAGGATTATCTACCGTGCTTTGGAGGTTTGTGCCACGGTGGAGGACTTCTGCCATTTTCTTGATACCATCACCAAGCCCAGCCTGATAGAAGCCAATTTTGGCGTGATTGATGCCAAAGGCGGTGCCGCCATGTTTGAGGTGGATTACTATAAATATACGATGTATGATGCCAATGATCCGAAAGATGCTCCTTACGGTTACATTGCCCGTACGAACTTTTCTTTTGCCGGTGAGGTGAACCGGGGAGCGGGTTATGTACGCTATATGGAGGCAGACCGGGTATTGATGAAGGCTTCTGCAACGGGTGGGGTGACACCTCAGGGTATCTTCAATGACCTTTCACGTTCGTTCCGCAATTGCATGCTCGATATTGATTTGAGGAGCGGGAAGTTTAATCGCCCGCAAGGTTCCGGTTGGTTTGTCGACCAGGATTTTATTCCCCGTAACAGCACTTCTTGTTCCATTGTGGTGCAGGGCGTAAAACCGGGTGAGAAGGCGGAACTTACTACGATGTGGACAATGCTGGGATATTCTCCTACGGGCATTGCCGTGCCACTTTGGGTGAAGGATGCGGATAAATTTCTGCCTTCGATGGTATGTTGGGACAAGGCGTGTGCTGCCGCTCCGCTCAGTGATTGGTCACTCCGGCTTTCCAATAATGTCTTCTGTTACAATCAGGGGATGGGAACCAATCGTTATCTGAATTGGGAAAAACTGTACAATATGGAGAATAACGGCTATATGCAACAGCTTGTTCCGGTGGAGGCGGAGGTGTTTCGCCGTACATGCCCATTGTTGGACAGTTGGAGACAGCAAGGAAGCATTGATTCTCAAGAAATGCAGAAGCTTTATCAAGATGTGGAAGCACTTGTCCGAAAGGCTTATACGCCTTTGATGGAGCAATGACAGTATTCCAGTATTTCTCTTTCCTGCTCAGGGTGGAACCAGCGGATTTCCTCGTCCCGTTTGAACCAGGTCATTTGCTTACGGGAATAGATGCGTGAGTTCTGCTTTATCTTCTCAATGGCAAAGGGTAATGTCCATTCGCCGTCCAGGTACTTGAATATTTCTTTGTAGCCTACTGTATTTAGGGAATTTAGACTTTTATGCGGATAGACCATGCGCGCTTCTTCCACCAAACCCTCTTCCACCATTTGGTCCACCCGGCAGTTGATGCGTTCATAAAGCTCTTCCCGGTCACGCGTTAATCCTATTTTGATAATACGGAAGGGGCGTTCTTTCTTTTGTTGGGTGCGGAAGGAAGTGTAGGTCTTGCCCGTCATATAGCAGATTTCCAAAGCATGGACTACGCGTTTTGGGTTTTTCAAATCTACTATTTTGTAATATTCCGGGTCCAACAGCTTAAGTTCCGCACAAAGTCTTTCCAGACCTTCTGTTTCGTATTTGTACAGCATGAGTTGGCGTGTATCGGCATCTACGGTCGGAATGTCGTCAATGCCTTTACAGACTGCATCTACATACATCATTGAGCCTCCGGTCAGCAGTATGGTGTTATGCTTTGTAAACAAGTCTTCCAGCAGCTTCATTACTTCCGCTTCGTATTGGGCGGCACTGTAATAGTCTGTCAGCTTCAGGGTACCGACGAAGTGATGCTGTACCCGTTGCAGCTGCTCCGGTGTAGGGGCAGCCGTGCCTATCTTTAAATCTGCATAGAGTTGTCTCGAATCGGCCGAGACGATACAAGTATGGAAATGTTCTGCCAATCGGAGGCTTAATTCTGTTTTGCCTACTCCGGTGGGGCCGATAAGTACGATTAGGGTGTGCATGCGGGTATAAAATTTAGGCGCGAACCATAACAATCCGCGCCTTTCTGAAGGGGAATAATGTCTGTTTAATATTTCTCTTCTTCGAAGGAGTTCCCGGCTTCGTCCAAACCGCCGAAACCCTCTTTGTCGAAATCTTCCATATCGAAGTCTTGGTCGCCGTAAAAGTTTTCGTCCAAGTCCAGGGAACCGCCGGCAGCTGCCATTTCTTCAAAGTCAACGGTCTGCTTGGGAGCTTCACCCGCTTTCTTGGTGCATTTGGCGCCTTTCATTTCTTTTCCGGTAATGATTTCAGAAAGCTCGATGAAGAAGCAGCGTTCAGTCATATAATCGAATACATAGAGAAGTTTCTGCTTCTCGTCTTCAACCAGTTCGCTCAGCTGGGTCTCTTTCATCACCCAACTGTCCATTTCCGGATTGTCGTCCATTTCTTCCAGCGTAATTTCCTTTTCTTTTTCCCAGTCATCATCGCAAATGAAGAAAGAAGTCATCTGGTCGTTGGTGTAGCCTGCCGACTTTAGAATCGCCTCATGGAAGTCATAAAAGGTAGCTTCCGGGTCTATCTGTATTTCTCTGACAAAATCGTCCACCTCATCAGAGATGATTGTAAATCTGTAGATCATGATGATTTATAATTTATGATTTCTGACTTCTGATTTTGTGTAAATCATACGTTTTTCATTTTCCTGCGGGGATAATGCCGCGGGCTGATTCACGTATAAAGTTTACGATATAGCTTATTTCCGGTGTCATTTCCATTTCATCCTCGATTTTCTTCAAGGCATCCGTATTGTTCAGGCCGCCTTGATAGATGATGCGATAGGCATCATGGATTTTCTCGATGGTCTCGTTGGAGAAGCCGCGTCGGCGTAACCCTACCACATTGATTCCCGCATAGCAGATAGGCTCGCGTCCGGCAATGATGTACGGCGGGATGTCCTTGCTGAAACGGCAGCCGCCCTGTATCATGCCGTAACCACCTACATGGCAGAATTGGTGCATCAGTACATTGGCGCTGATGATGGAATAATCGTCGATGACAATTTCACCCGCCATTTTTGTAGAGTTGCCAATGATACAGCCGTTGCCTATTAGGGCATCATGCGCCACGTGTACACTTTCCATCAAGAGATTGTTGTTGCCGACGATGGTTCTGCCTTTGGCAGCTGTACCGCGGTTGACAGTTACGTTTTCACGTATGATATTGTTGTCTCCGATTTCAGCAGTGCTTTCCTCCCCTCTGAACTTTAAATCCTGGGGAATGGCACCGATAACGGCTCCCGGGAAAATGGTGTTTCCATTGCCGATGCGTGCACCGTACAGAATGTTGGCGTTTGCCATAATCTTGTTGTTATCACCGATTACCACATTCTTGTCAATGAAAACAAAAGGAGCAATTTCTACGTTTTCCCCGATTTTAGCTTCGGGATGAATATACGCTAAGGGACTTATCATATTATTTACGATTTAGCTATTTACAATTTACGATTGAGATTACTTGCGATTTACTGTATATACAATTTTACCCGAAGGTGATAATTCTTATGGGTAATATGAATCGTAAATCGTAAATCTTCTAATCGTAAATCTATTTATTTGTTCTTAACTATTTGTGCCATAAACTCTGCTTCGCAGACCACCTTTTCGCCTACGAACACATAACCTTTCATGGTGGAGACGCCGCGGCGTATGGGGGCCATCAGCTCTACACGGAAGATGAGCGTGTCTCCCGGTACCACTTTCTGGCGGAATTTCACACCGTCAATCTTCATGAAGTAGGTGGAGTAACGTTCCGGTTCATCCACCGAATTCAGTACAAGCAAACCTCCCGTCTGTGCCATTGCCTCTATCTGCAATACACCGGGCATTACGGGTTCCTGCGGGAAGTGTCCCTGGAAGAAAGGTTCGTTGGAAGTTACGTTCTTGACACCTACAATGTAGTTGGCACCTATTTCTATGACTTTGTCCACCAATTGCATCGGGTAACGGTGAGGCAGAAGTTCGCGGATGCGGTTTACATCCATAATCGGTTCGCGGTTGCAGTCGTAGGTAGGAGCCTGTATTTCGTGCAGGCGGATTTCCTTGCGCATCTGGCGAGCGAACTTATTGTTGATGGTGTGTCCCGGGCGGGTAGCGATGATACGGCCCTTGATGGGCTTGCCTATCAAAGCCAGGTCACCGATGACGTCGAGCAACTTGTGGCGGGCGCATTCATTGGGCCACACCAAAGGTTTGTGGTTGATATATCCCAATTGTTTGGCGTCCATGTGAGGAACACCCATCACATCGGCCAGCTTGTCATAGTTCTCCTGGGACATTTCGCGTTCGTAAATAACAATCGCATTGTCAAGGTCGCCGCCCTTGATAAGACCGGCTTGCAGCAACGGCTCAATTTCGCGTACAAACACGAAAGTACGGCTTGCGGCGATTTCATCCTTGAACTTCGTCATGTCTTCCAGCGTTGCAAACTGGTTGGGGAGGATGTTGGAGTCGTATGATACCAATACATTCAAACTGAAGTTCTCGTCCGGCAATACGATGATGGAAGAGCCGGTTGTTTCGTCACGGAATTCAATTTTGGACTTGATGATATAGAAATCTTTTACGGCATTTTGTTCTACAGTGCCTACGCGCTCTATTTCGTTGACATAATATTGGGCGCTTCCGTCCAGAATGGGAAATTCCGGTCCGTTTACCTGTATCAGGCAGTTATCGATACCCAATGCATAGAGGGCTGCCATACCATGCTCCACTGTGCTCACCTTTACTCCGTTTTTGGAGATTACAGTTCCACGGGTAGTTTCGGATACGTTGTCTGCAACGGCATCGAAGGTTGGCTGTCCTTCCAGGTCGATACGTTGGATTTTGTATCCATGGTTATCCGGAGCAGGATTGAAAGTAACGGTTAGGTCAAGTCCCGTATGAAGACCTTTTCCACTAAGCGAAAAGCTATCTTTCAGAGTCTTTTGTTTTAACATTGGTTACTTATTTAATTGTTGTTTAAGTTCATTCAATTCTTTGCGGAGCTGGCGTAGCTCCACTTGCATTTCCGGCAGACTTCTTTGTACGATGGATGCCTTGAAATATTGTTTCAGCTCCATAGGAGGGGTGCCGATAAGCTGGCTGCCGTCCTTTATGCTACTGGGAACACCAGACTGTGCGCCAAGGTTCACTTTATTACCGATATGTATATGGCCTGCAATGCCTACCTGACCGCCGAACATACACCATTCGCCTATCTTGGTAGAACCTGCCACACCTACTTGCGCTGCCATAACGGTGTGGGAGCCTATTTCATCATTGTGTGCCACTTGAATCAGATTGTCCAGTTTCACACCACTATGTACGATTGTAGCCCCCATAGTGGCACGGTCCACACAAGTATTGGCACCGATTTCCACATGATCTTCTAGAATAGTGATGCCGATTTGCGGAATTTTCTCATAACCTTCGGGAGTGGGAGCGAAGCCGAAACCGTCTGCACCAATGACACAACCGGAGTGCAGGATACAATGGTTTCCTACGCGGCAGTCGTGATAGACGGTTGCGTTGGCGTAAATTATACAGTCACTGCCTATTTGGGCACCGCTACCAATCGTGACATGCGGATGAATGACTGTATTATCTCCTACTTCTGCATGTTCGCCAATGCAGGCAAAAGGCGCAATGTAAACATCCTTGCCAATTTTAGCTGTTTCGGCAACAAATGCCAGAGAGTCAATTCCCACTCGCTTTGGTTTACTTTGCTCATAAAGATTTAGCAATTTAGCAAGACTTTCATACGCATTGTCCACTTTAATCAAGGTAGCTTTCACTTCTTGTTCCGGAACAAAGTCCTTATTTACCAGAACAATGCTTGATTGGGTTTCGTATATGTAGGGGGTATATTTGGGGTTGGATAGGAAGGAGATGGCTCCCGGTATTCCCTCTTCGATTTTCGCAAAGGTATGAACGGTAGCATTCTCGTCTCCAACAATTTCTCCTTGGATAAATGTTGCAATTTGTTTAGCAGAGAACTCCATGTCTTATTCTTGTTAGATGGTTTCAAAACGCAAATAACGGACTTTTTTTTTATATTTCCTTGTCCTGAGGTGAATATTTTATACTTATCTATGCAAACGTTGGTAGCATAAGTAGTATTTTTTTACTTTCTTGGACAGAAGAGAGATATTGAGAATATCCGATGCTTCGGCAATATTCTTGATGCTGCCGTCGTTGTAGAGGATGTCAATACTGTCATCTGCCTCGTCGTACATATTCTTCTCGATGCTGGGGGTAGAGATGAAATATCTCGCTTCGGAGAGAGGGATGTTCAGTTGTTCACTGATTTGCAAAGTTAGTGCTTTTTTCCGTTCCTCACTAATAGGTTCGGTAGAAATCTCAACTTTGAAGATGTTTCGGTTAATCATGCCGGCGCTCAAGGTGGACAAAACCTTGTCCGGATGGCGGCTCCATACCTTGAGGGCAGTCCAGATGTCATTATCGTCCAACTGAATGAAATTCTCCAAACATTCGGGATTGTTGTAGAATGCCTCCCGGCTGATGTCGTTGTATAGAAAGAATTTCAAGGCGGGTGAGGCAAAGAGGTCTATGCCGCGGCTTGCCAGTTCCTTGGCGCGGAGCAGGGCGCTAATCAGCATTTTTTCGTAGGCAACGGAGGTTTTGTGCAGATAGACTTGCCAGTACATCAGGCGGCGGGCGGTGAGGAAGTTCTCAATAGAATAGATGCCTTTGGACTCTACTACCAGGTGGTCATCCTTTACATCCAGCATCTTGATGATGCGGGCGGAGCCAATGTTGCCTTCGGTCACTCCGGTATAGAAGCTGTCGCGGCGCAGGTAGTCCAGGCGGTCCATATCCAGTTGCCCGCTTACCAGTTGGTGCAGGAAGCGCTTGGGGTATTCATCCTTGAAAATTTGAATGGCGAGTGTCAACTGTCCGTTCATTTCCTTGTTGATACGTTCCATCAGCATCAAGGAGATGTCTTCGTGGGAGACGCCCTGCACGATGGTATTTTCCAGTACGTGGGAGAAGGGGCCGTGGCCGATGTCGTGCATCAGGATAGCGGCTTCCACAGCTTCGGCTTCGCTGTCGAAGATAAAGTTTCCTTTGGTGGCAAGTTGCTGGATGGCCTCACTCATCAGGTAGAAGGCTCCCAAAGAGTGTTGGAACCGTGTATGCTGCGCACCGGGATATACGACAGAGGACAACCCCAGTTGCTTGATACGGTTTAGACGTTGCAAAAGAGGATGTCGTACAACATCGTACAACAACCCCTTTGGTATGTTGATGAACCCGAAGACGGGGTCGTTGATAATCTTTCTTTCGAACATTAAGCGTTAGCCGTTAATCACTTTTTTCAACTCTTCCGCCATCTGTGCCTGCACTTCTTGGGCTGCTTTTCGGCTGGCGGCGGCGAAGTTCTCTGTCTTGTCCACGTAGATGATGCCACGGCTGGAGTTGACAATCAGGCCGCAAGTCTTGTTCATGCCATACTTGCAGACTTCTTCCAGGGAGCCGCCTTGTGCGCCTACGCCGGGAACCAATAGGAAGTGTTCGGGAACAATCTTGCGGATATCTTCGAAGGCGCGGCCTTGTGTGGCGCCTACTACGTACATCATCTGTTCGTCACTGGCCCACTCCTGGGATTTGCGGAGCACTTTTTCGAAGAGGCGTTCGCCGTTGGTGTCTTCCGTCAGCTGGAAGTCGTGCGAGCCTTTGTTGCTGGTCAACGCAAGCAGGATTACCCATTTGCCTTCGTACGTAAGGAACGGGGTCACACTGTCTTCGCCCATGTAGGGAGCTACGGTTACGGAATCTATATCCAGCTCTTCGAAGAAGGTGCGGGCATACATGGCAGAGGTGTTCCCGATGTCACCGCGTTTGGCGTCGGCAATGATGAATTGGTCGGGATAGTTCTGCTTGATGTAATTTACGGTTTTCTCGAAAGCTATCCAGCCTTTCACGCCCATACTCTCATAAAATGCCAGATTGGGCTTGTAGGCGATGCAGAGGTCGGCAGTAGCGTCGATGATAGCTTTGTTGAAAGCGAATATAGGGTCTTCCTCTTTCAGAAGATGTTCGGGTATTTTCTTGATGTCGGTGTCAAGACCTACGCAAAGAAATGACTTCTTGCGCTTGATGTTCTCGAATAATTGCTGTTTGTTCATATTATTTTTTAGTTACGGGCTACAAGCTACGAGCTACGAGAGATAGCGTGTGGGCTGGCAGCTGGTTGTTTTTTTAGTTATGAGTTACGAGCTACTTGTCACTTGTTTCTTGTAACTATCTTACAGCTCGCTCTCTTTCAGCCTTTCTGCATTTTCCGCCACAATCAGGTGGTCGATGCAGTCTTGGATGTCTCCGTCCATAAAGGCGGCGAGATTATAAATGGTGTAGTTGATGCGGTGGTCGGTGATGCGTCCTTGCGGATAGTTGTAGGTGCGTATCTTGGCAGAGCGGTCGCCAGTACTGACCATCGTCTTACGCTTGGAGGCGATATCGTCGATGTACTTCTGGTGTTCCTTGTCGTAGATGAAGGTACGTAGGCGCGAGAGGGCGCGTTCCTTGTTCTTGGGCTGGTCGCGCGTCTCGGTACATTCGATGAGGATTTCCTCGACTATGCCTGTGTTGGGGTTCTTCCAGTTGTAGCGCAGGCGCACGCCGGATTCCACCTTGTTCACGTTCTGACCGCCGGCACCACCGCTTCGGAAGGTGTCCCACTTGATTTCACCTTCGTTGATGACTACGTCGAACTCTTCGGCTTCGGGAAGCACGGCTACGCTGGCGGCTGAGGTGTGTACGCGTCCTTGCGTTTCTGTGGCCGGTACGCGCTGCACGCGGTGCACGCCCGATTCATATTTCAGTGTGCCATATACATTGTCTCCCGTCACGGAGCAGACAATTTCCTTGAAACCGCCGGCTGCACCTTCGTTGGCGCTGGATATCTCCATTCTCCATCCCTTGGATTCGCAGTACTTGGTGTACATGCGGAAGAGGTCGCCGGCAAAGATTGCCGCTTCGTCACCACCCGTGCCGCCACGAATTTCGAGGATGGCATTACGGCTGTCCTGCGGGTCGGCGGGGACAAGCAGCAGCTTTATCTGCTCTTCCAGTTCCGGTTGGCGGTTTTGGCAGGCATCCAGCTCTTCGCGTGCCATTTCGCGCATCTCCTGGTCTGTTTCGTTGGCGATGATTTCTTTGGCTTCTTCTATGCCACGCAGTACTTGCATGTACTCTTTGCGGGCATTCATCAGGTCGCCCAGTTCTTTATATTCTTTGGTGAGCTTGACGTAACGCTTCTGGTCCGCAATCACTGCCGGGTCTGTAATCAAGGTCGACACTTCTTCGAAGCGGGCGACAAGCCCTTCCAGCTTTTCGAGTATGGTATTGTTGTCTGCCATATATTTAATACTTGAACTCTCCGAATTCACTCTTGATAATCAGTTCTTTCTTGTCGCTTTCTTCCACGCGGCCTACAATCTGTGCATCGATGTTGAAACTCTTCGAAATAGCAATCACCTCTTCTGCATGTTCGGGAGAGAGGTACACTTCCAGGCGATGTCCCATATTGAACACCTTGTACATTTCGCTCCAGTCCGTATCGCTCTGCTCCTTGATGGTCTTGAACAACGGTGGAACGGGGAAGAGATTGTCTTTGATGACACGGCAGTTGTCTCCCACAAAGTGCAGTACCTTGGTTTGTGCGCCGCCCGAGCAGTGTACCATACCGTGGATTTGGGGACGGAGCGCATCGAGCAGTTTCTTTACTACCGGTGCGTAGGTGCGGGTAGGGGAAAGTACCAGCTTTCCTGCATCCAGCGGACTGTCTTCGACACTGTCTGTCAGTTTTAGCTTGCCACTGTATACCAGTTCTTCGGGTACAGCCTTGTCATAGCTTTCAGGGTATTTCTCTGCCAGGTATTTGGAGAATACATCGTGGCGTGCGCTGGTCAGTCCGTTACTGCCCATACCGCCATTGTATTCTTTCTCATAAGTAGCCTTTCCGTAAGATGCCAGACCAACAATCACATCGCCCGGACGGATATTGGCATTGTCTATAACATCTGAGCGCTTCATGCGGCAGGTCACTGTCGAGTCTACGATAATGGTACGTACAAGGTCGCCCACGTCGGCTGTTTCGCCACCGGTGGCATAAACGCCTACGCCCATCTCGCGGAGTTCGGCAAGCAGTTCGTCCGTACCGTTGATGATGGCTGAAATTACTTCGCCGGGGATGAGAAGTTTATTACGTCCGATGGTAGAGGATACCAGAATGTTGTCTACCGCACCCACACAAAGCAGGTCGTCGATGTTCATAATCAGTGCATCTTGTGCAATGCCTTTCCACACACCCAGGTCGCCGGTTTCCTTCCAGTACATATAGGCAAGACTGGATTTGGTGCCTGCTCCATCGGCATGCATAATGTTGCAATACTCCGGGTTACCGCCCAAAATGTCGGGGATAATTTTGCAGAAAGCCTGCGGGAAAATACCTTTGTCGATGTTCTTGATGGCGTTGTGCACATCTTCCTTAGATGCGCTGACGCCTCGCATCATGTATCGTTGATTACTCATGAGATAATAGGTTTGTTCAATTGAATGTGCAAAGATACATCTAATCTTCTACAACACAAAGCGAGGCACAAAGTTTCTCGCCTTTGTGCCTCGCTATAGAGTTGTGTATTTATCAGAATTGTACCTGGGGAGCTTGTTCCGCTCCTTCTGCCGCTTCGAAATAAGCTCGTTTCTCAAAACCGAAGAGACCGGCAAGGATATTTTTGGGGAAACGGCGAATGGCTGTATTGAAGTTCTTGGCTGCATTGTTGAAGTTGGTCCGTGCTACGTTGATACGGTTTTCCGTACCTTCCAGCTGTGCCTGCAGTTCCAAGAAATTCTGATTTGCTTTCAAGTCCGGATAGTTTTCTGTGATGGCAAGCAATTTACCGAGGGCAGAAGTCACCGCACCTTGTGCTTTCTGATATTCAGCCAGCTTTTCCGGAGTAAGGTCTGCAGCATCCACTTTGATTTGAGTGGCTTTGCTGCGGGCTTCTACTACACCTTCCAGTGTTTCCTTCTCGTGCGTGGCATATCCTTTCACGGTATTCACCAAGTTCGGAATCAGGTCGGCACGGCGTTGGTATTGGGTTTCTACGTTCGACCATTGTCCGCTGACATTTTCGTCCATGGTTACGAGTCCGTTATAGCCGGTTACACCCCAAATGGCGAGAAGAGCTATAACAACGATAATGATAATGGTTGATTTCTTCATACTTTTCATTTTTAGGCCTCACCTCCGATTCCTCTCCGATAGAGAGAGGGGAGGAGGGGAAGGCAGTTATTAATCATTTAATTATATTCTATGTAAACGTTTTATTTTCTTCCAGTATCCTCGAAGGTGTGTCAAAACGGTTGATGGCGCACAGATGACACATACTCGGCGTTAGAACCGGGAACCGGCTCCACCGCCACCTCCCATACCGCCTCCGAAGCTACCACCGCTGAAGCCTCCTCCGCCACTTCCGCCGAAGAGACCTCCACCACCGAAGATGACCGGACCACCTCCGCCTCCTCCCCGGTAGTTTTCATCGTATGACTGCTGGCGGCGCACTACTTTATGTCCGCAATTGCGGCAGGTGTAGGTCACATCTTCCGTTTTCACTCCATTGCGGCGTGAGATGAGTATGCTGCTGCTACGTTGCAATTTATGTTGTCCGCAGTTGGGGCATTTGTTGGCAGCGCGTTGGGCAAGGATGCCTATAATAGATGCCACTGCGAGGAAACCGATAAGTCCCAGTAGGATACCTCCTACGGAGAGGTCATCCTCCTCTTCCGTGTCATTCACCATAGTGCCGTCAAGACGTGAACAGACCGCCTTTACACCCGCGACCATTCCGGCATCCCAATTACCGTCTTTTAGATAGGGAATCATATATTTGGTCTGTATGCGTTTGCAGATGGCGTCAGGCAGGTCCCCTTCCAAACCGTATCCCGTATAAAACTGGATGCAGCGTTGATCGGTTACCAGCAGAATGACCAGACCGTTGTTTTTCTCTTTTTTCCCTACTCCCCATTCATTGAGCAGCCGGTGTGAGAAATCAAAACAGTCTTCTTGTCCGATGGAGGGAACAACGGCAACTACCGTTTCAATACCCGTCTGCTGCTCCAATGCGTAGAGCATGCGGTCTATGTCGGCACATGCCTCTTTGGATAAGATGTCGGCAGGGTTGCAGACATAACGCGTCTTGTCCTGAAGGTGTACTTTAGGAATGTTCTTAGTGGTGTAGACTTCTTGTGCCTGCAAGGATATGAACAAGCACAGGAAGAATGCTATGGAAATAAATCGTTTCATATTACCAATGTTTGTTGCGGCGAAGATAGGAAAAATCACGTCAATGTATGTATTTCCCTACGAATTTCTTTACATGCTCGGTGTATTCCTGCGGATAATCCTTGTAAGACATGGCATGTGTGGCACCGGGTACAATCCATAATTCTTTGGGTTCGGGCTTGGCTTCATAGAGGGGATAAACCATCCACGTCGGTACAAAGGTGTCGGCATCACCGTGGATGAAGAGCATCGGCAAAGTACATTTCTTTACTTGCTCCAGGGCAGAAGCTTCGCGGAAATCCCATCCGTACTCCTGCCGGCAAAGCCAGCTTGCAGTATGCAGTAGGGGGAAAGAGGGCAGTCCGAACTGTTCTTTCAACTCCCCGCGAAACTCATCCCATACGCTTGTGTAACCGCAGTCTTCCACAAAACACTTGATGAATGGCTGTTGGTATTGTCCGTGTTCCACTTCGCCGGATACCATCATGGTGGTGGCGGCTCCCATGGAGATGCCGTGTACTACCATCTTTGTACTGCGGGACGCTATGCTGTCCGTATGGCTGCGTCCGAAAAGCTCATCGGCGGTTTCGGTCCATTGCAACACGTCGAGCCGGTCTTTCCAGCCCATCTGTACATGGTTTCCTTCGCTCATCCCGTGTCCGTAAAGGTCGGGCAGCAGGATATTGAAGCCCATCTCCTTGCTGTACAAATAACCTATCATCAGCATGCGCACGGCGTTGTCCGTATATCCATGTACGATGACTGCCGTTTTGTCGGTAGGGCGGGCAGCGGCAACATAGAGCGCATGCAGCGTCTCTCCGCGGTCGTTCTCGATGTAGAAGTCCTTCAGTGCTCCTGCGGTCATCAGGCTATCCACCCAGGGGTGCAGTTCGGGGTAGCGCTCGTACATGAAATCGTAGGATGCGGCTATGTTGCGGCTGCGTGAAACGAGGTCGTCCGGTTTCAGGGAATAGCCCAGCATATAGTACCCTCCGCACAACAGTAGGGTGCAGAGGGCGGCCAGACTGAGAATTGAATATTTTATGGCTTTTTTCATTATTTATTCCAAATTTCCCATGCGGCAAAGGCCTGCAACAGCAACATCTCCAGTCCGTTCTTGGTGACGGCTCCTTGTGCCTGGCCTTTCTTCATGAAGAGGGTTTCGTTTGGATTATATAACAAATCGTAGAGCAAATGGTTGGGGGTCAGTAGCTCGTAAGGAATGTTGGGACAGAAGTCCACTTTGGGGTACATGCCTACGGGGGTACAGTTGACAATCACCGTGTACTCCTGCATGATTTCCGGTGTCAGCTCTTCGTAAGTGAGGTATTTGTCCTCTTTCTTGGTGCGCGATACGAAGGTACTTTTTATACCCAGGTTCTCCAGCCCGCGATATACGGCTTTCGATGCGCCGCCGGTGCCCAGAATCAGGGCTTTCTTGTGATGTGGTTGCAAAAGCGGTTCTATGGATTGTGTGAATCCTATGATGTCGGAATTGTAGCCAACCAGCTTTACCTTGCCTTTGGGAAGGCGGATAATCTTGATGACATTGACGGCGCCTATCTTGGCGGTGTCTTTGTCCAGTTCGTCCAGATAGGGGATGACTTGCTCCTTGTAGGGAATGGTCACATTCAGTCCACAGAGGTTAGGGTTTTCCTCTATAACTTCCATGAAATCCTCGATACGTGGAATTTCGAAGTTTACATATTCTGCATCAATGTTTTCTGCCGTGAATTTCTCATTGAAATATCCGATGGAAAAGGAATGTTTCAACGGGTAACCTATTAAACCGTATTTCTGCATAATGAGGGTGTGTTAAAGGGGAATTAATGATTATTTTCTGGCTGTATACAACGTACATATTCCGAAAGTGAGCCGCTTGAAGTGTACTTCACTGAAACCGGCCTTGCGGATAACTTCCTGCATCACTTCTCCTTGAGGGAAGGCACGGATGCTTTCCGGCAGATAAGTGTAGGCGCTGTTGTCTTTCGAAATACATTTACCGAGCAGGGGGATAACGACTTTGGAGTAAATAGTAAACAGTTGTTTCATCGGGAAGCGGTCCGGCGTGGAGAGTTCCAGTATGACAAGATGTCCGCCGGCCGTCAGTACGCGGCACATTTCGGACAGTCCTTTATCCAGCCCTTCGAAGTTGCGGATGCCGAACGCTACGGTTACAGCATCGAAACTCTCATCGGCAAACGAGAGAGAGGTGCAGTCCTCCCGGGCAAATGAAATCTTGTCCGAGAGGTGCGCCCGTTTTACTTTTTCGCGCCCCACATTCATCATGCCTTCCGAGATGTCGGTACCAATCAAAGCATCGGGTTGCAGTTCGCGGCATGCAAGGATGGCGAAATCACCGGTGCCGGTAGCTACGTCCATGATACGTCGGGGGTGGAAAGGAAGGAGGTATTTGATTGCCTTCCTGCGCCAGCTGCGGTCAATACCCATGGATAGGGTGTGATTCAGCTTGTCGTAGGCGGGAGCGATGTTGTCGAACATTTCTTCCACTTGTTCGCTCTTCTTACCGTCAGCGCCGTAGGGCTTGATGTGTTCTTGGGGGTAATCCATGATTTTTTTATGTGCTAATGTGCTGATACGCCAATGTGCTAATTGGCTGCGCTATTATGCCGCAAGGTCATTAGCACATTGGCATATTATCACATTAAGTAATTAGTTACATTCTTTTCAATGCGTTCGGCAATGTTGTCGGTATCTTCCTTTACGAACTTCTCACCAGTGATGTGTTCGTACAGTTCGATGTAACGTTCGCTGATTGAAGTAACGATTTCGTCTGTCATTTCCGGTACCTGCTGTCCTTCCTTACCCTGAAAACCGTTGTCCATCAGCCATTCGCGTACAAATTCCTTGGAAAGTTGTTTCTGCGGTTCGCCTTTGGCAAAACGTTCTTCGTAGCCTTCGGAGTAGAAATAACGGCTGGAGTCCGGGGTATGGATTTCGTCCATCAGATAAATCTTGCCGTCGTGCTTGCCGAATTCGTATTTGGTGTCTACCAGAATCAATCCGCGTTCCGCTGCAATCTCTGTACCGCGTTTGAAGAGAGCCATTGTGTATTTTTCCAATACGGCATATTCTTCGGGCGTGGCAAGTCCTTGTGCTAGGATTTCTTCTTTGGAGATGTCGGCATCGTGTTCGCCAATTTCGGCTTTGGTAGTCGGGGTGATGATGGGTTCGGGGAACTTCTGGTTCTCCTTCATTCCTTCGGGCAGTTTCACACCGCAGATTTCACGGACACCGCTTTTGTAAGCGCGCCATGCACTGCCGCAGAGGTAACCGCGTACAATCATTTCTACGGGGAATCCTTCACACATCACGCCTACCGTCACCATCGGGTCGGGAGTAGCCATTTTCCAGTTGGGGCAGATGTCGGTGGTGGCATCCAGAAACTTGGCTGCAATCTGGTTCAGCATTTGTCCCTTGAAAGGAATGCCTTTGGGCAATACTACGTCGAAGGCTGAGATACGGTCGGTAGCTACCATGACCAACTTCTCGCCATTGATGTTGTACACATCACGAACCTTCCCATGATAGACACTTTTCTGTCCGGGAAAGTTGAAATCTGTTTTTGTTAATGCTTTCATCTTTGTAATATTTACGATTTGAGAATTTACTGTTTCTGTTCAATCTTGCTATTGGCTTGTTCGGCCTTGCGTCTTTCGCGCTCCGCTTTCGCTTCTTTGTCAAACTTTTCGTAGGCCTCCACAATTTGGGTGACAAGCTTATGCCTTACGATGTCTTTCTTGTTCAGTTCCACGAAGCTGATGCCTTTCACTCCTTTCAGAATACGGAGTGCCTGCACCAGACCGGATGTCTGGGAGGAAGGCAAGTCAATCTGCGTCATGTCTCCCGTGACAATCATCTTGGTGTTCATTCCCATGCGGGTGAGGAACATTTTGATTTGCTGGGTGGTGGTGTTCTGCGCTTCGTCCAGAATGACGACGGCATCGTTCAGTGTGCGTCCGCGCATAAAGGCGAGGGGGGCAATCTGGATGATGTTCAGCTCCATGTACTCTTTCAGCTTGGCAGCAGGTATCATGTCCTGCAGGGCGTCATAGAGCGGTTGCAGATACGGGTCTATCTTGTCCTTCATGTCGCCGGGCAGGAAACCGAGCTTTTCTCCGGCTTCTACAGCGGGGCGGCTGAGGATGATTTTCTTGATTTCTTTGTTTTTCAGTGCCCGCACAGCAAGCGCGATGGCAGTATAAGTCTTTCCGGAACCGGCAGGACCGATGGCAAACAGCATGTCGTTCTTGGCAAAAGCCTCCACCAGTTTCAGCTGGTTCTCGCTGCGCGGGATAATCGGCTTTCCGGTTACGCTGAATACAATGACATTGCCCGATTTCTCTGCTTGCGGGGCATTGCCTTTGATGATGTCTATAATGACCTCTTCTTTCAAAGAGTTGTACTCGGCACAGTGTTTTTCCAGTTTGGTGATGTTCTCCTCGAATGCACACATTTCCTCCTCATCACCCAATACTTTGATGACATTGCCACGGGCGATGATACGAAGCTTGGGATACAGGGCTTTTATCAGTTGCATGTTGGCGTTGTTTACGCCGTAGAATATTACCGGATCAATATCTTCAAGAACAATCAGTTTTTCTATCATTGATATGCTTTAAAGTTCAATTCGTTCTTTTAGTGAAACGTTTTGCAAATGTAGTGAAACGTTTGGATACTTAAATGGTTCTATCGGGTATTTTTTTTGCAGAGGCTTCGGGTAGATTGCCGGCAATTGTTGCACGACGATGCCGTTTCCTTTTTTTGAGCATCCGATGCGTTGCCGGTTCAGCGTCTGCTCCTTCATGTTGAAGATGATATTGGGGTCGAAGTGCTGGCCGTTGACTCGTGTCTCAAAGTGGAGATGCTCGGTAGAGGCGCGTCCGGTACGTCCGGTCAGTGCGATGGGCTGTCCGGCTTTGACCGTGTCGCCACAATGTACAAGGTTTTTGAAGTTGTGGCTGTATATCGTTTCCAGTCCGAAGTCATGGCGTACGACAACGACATTGCCGTAGGCGCTGTAAGGCTTGGACATCCGTACTACGCCGTTGAAGGCACTCCGTATGGTGTCTTTGGCGCAGGTCTTGATGTCTATGCCGCTGTGGCGTCCCCGCCCCCGTCCGTAAGGGGAGATGACTTTTCCTCCGGGCAGAGGAAAGGAGTATTCCGTGTCCGGAATGTCCTCCAAAGGTAGCTCTATCAGTTCTCTTTGCGAAAACAGTCCTGGAGTGGCAACGCGGATATGGTTGGTTTCCATGGCGGAAAAGACCGCTTTTTTCCCTTGTGCCGTGGCACCAAGGGCTATGAGTAGGAGAGGGACAAGAACGCGTATTCTCATTTATTCAAAATATTGTATGGTCCCACCGGTAGAGGAAGCATATTTCTCCAACAGTCCCAATATCATTTCGGCTGCTTCTTTCAGGCCTTCCTGCCCGTTGTAGCCGTTGACAATGGCAAGGATATGGCGGGTTTCCAGTTTCATCTTGGTGCGTTCGTGGTCACTGGTCGGGGTACCGATACCGCCTATACGGTCGCGGTAGACGGGTAGCCCTTCTATGTTCAGCATGCCGCGGCCTATACCCTCGAACGATTCCTCTGCACGTCCTATGCCCAGTTCAAGGTCGGTTCCTTGTATCTCGTCGGCATCAAATCCGCCGATAGAGTGACCCGTACGTAAGGAAACAAGGTTGATAAGGTCTACCAATGTATCTATCTGATAGAGTTCCAATCCGCGTAGCAGTCGTCGTCTCAGTGCTTCGGCCGAGGGACGGTAGCGGCTGGGGTCTTTGCCGCAACGTTTGTAGGCTTCACGGGTGGCGGCAATGACAGGTTGGTACTTGATGCTGTCCGTGGTTTCACGGGCTCTTAGCTCTTGGGTGAAAGTTGCGATTTCCTGCCACAACCCTTCGCTATATGCGGTATTTGTCACTTCGGCAAATACGGCCGCACCACGGAATTCGGAGCAATTCTGTTTGATTTCTTTAGAAAGTGTGATATGATACATTATAATATGCTTGAATATGTTCTTTATCTCAATTTCATTTTAACATGATTCCTGACAGTAATCTTCCGGATTTGATACCCAGCCTGCGTGCGGAGAAGAATTCTTCGTGTCGGGTGTATGTGCAGATGCCTGCCGTCTCCACTTGTGCGGAAGGTACTCCGAAGTCCAGCAGTTGCAGTCGGTTGGCAGCCCATAGGTCGATATGGTATTTGTGGGTGTCGGGTTTCCATTCGGAGATGTAATCCATCTGGAAACCGTTCTTGCGGAATGCTTCATAGACTTCGTCGCCTACCTCGAAGGCAGAAAGGGAGATGCCGGGGCCGATGCAGGCTATCACTTCTTTACCCTCTGTGCCATAGCAGGCACTCATCTTGTCGAGTGTGTGGCCGAGGATATAATTCACTGTGCCACGCCATCCGGCATGAACAGCGGCTATCACGGCATTCTTCCGGTCGTAGAGCAGGATGGGAATGCAGTCTGCCGTAGAGATGCAGATGCAGCAGCCCGGTTCACGGGTTATCAGTGCATCAATGCCCTGTAACATGGAGTGGCGTTCTTCTGCTGTTGCTTGCAGATAAGTTCCGTCAATGACAAGTGCCTTTGTCCCGTGGGTCTGAAACGGAATGACCAGTTCTTTGGGACGCTGGGGCAGGGAAGAACACACTATTTCCTGATTGCGGCGCACAGCTCCGGCTTCGTCTCCCGTGTAAGGCGTACAATTGAGGGAGGCATAGTTTCCCTGGCTGCACCCTCCATGACGGGTGGTTACAAAACAAGAAATGCCGGGATATGAGGCAAGCAGCTCATATCCCAACATTTTCCTATCTTCAGTAAGAGGAATCATTTTTTATCTTCCTCCCAATCCTCTTCGTATTCAAAGTCCTCGAGGTCCTCTATGTCCTCGTCGTCGTTGACGTATTCATAGCTGAGGTCTTCGTCCTCACCCTCTTCTTTCAATTCTTCCTGCAGGTGGCTGAGGTCTTTGGCGCGGTGGGCAATGCTGTCCACTTTGCCTTCTATCTTATTACTTTCCTTGTTCAGCTCTTCCCAAAGGATGTCTTTCAGCGTAGAGATGCCCATGCCGGAGACAGCAGAGATGAATATATGCGGAATCCCTTCGGGCAGTGTCGGCTCTATCTCGTCCATCAGTTCCTGGTCGAGCATGTCGCATTTGGTGACGGCAAGCACTCTCTGTTTGTCCAGCATTTCAGGGTTGAAAGTGCGAAGCTCGTTCAACAGGATTTCGTATTCCTTACGGATGTCGTCACTGTCGGCAGGCACCATAAACAGCAACAATGAGTTGCGCTCGATGTGGCGCAGGAAACGCAATCCTAAGCCTTTGCCGGCACTGGCTCCTTCGATGATGCCGGGAATGTCCGCCATCACAAACGATTTGCTGTCGCGATAGGACACGATGCCCAGATTGGGCTCCAAAGTGGTAAACGGATAATTGGCGATTTTGGGCTTTGCCGCAGAAACGGCTGCCAGCAAAGTCGACTTGCCCGCATTGGGGAAGCCTACCAGACCGACGTCTGCCAGCAGCTTCAGTTCCATGATTACCGTCAATTCCTGCATCGGTTCGCCCGGTTGGGCAAAGCGGGGAGCCTGGCGTGTGGCGGTTTTGAAGTGCCAGTTGCCCAGACCTCCTCGTCCGCCTTTCAGCAGGATGACTTCTTGTTCGTGCTCGGTGACGTCGCAGATATATTCACCCGTTTCGGCGTTGTACACCACCGTGCCGCAGGGCACTTCAATAACCTTGTCCGCTCCGTCTTTTCCGAAACTGCGGTTCTTGGAACCGGATTCTCCGTGACCTGCCAGGATGTGGCGATCATATTTCAGGTGGAGCAGCGTCCAGTAGTTGCGGTTACCCCGCAGGATGACATGGCCTCCTCGTCCTCCGTCACCTCCGTCGGGGCCTCCGTTGGGTATGTATTTCTCACGCCGCATATGCGTAGAACCTCGTCCGCCCTTTCCGGAGCGGCAATATATTTTTACGTAGTCAACAAAATTCGATTCAGCCATATTCTGTTTTATTGTTATTTCACTGCGTCAATAGCCTTGCAAACATCAGCAAAGATTTCTTCCAATACGCCGAAGCCTTGGATGTGCTGGTATTTGCCATCTTGTTTGTACCAGTCAATTAGCGGAGCTGTCTGTGAGTGATAAACAACAAGGCGCTTTTTGATTGTCTCTTCGTTGTCGTCTGCACGTCCTGATTCTTGTCCACGCTTGATGAGGCGCTTCATCAGTTCTTCTTCGGGCACGTCGAGGTCAAGCATCACGCTGACTTCTTGTCCGCGTTCGGCGAGCATCTTCTTTAATGCTTCAGCTTGGGCGATTGTTCTGGGGAAGCCGTCGAAAATCACGCCTTTGCTATCCTTGAAGCTGTCGAACACGCTTGCCAGGATATCAATCATCAACTCATCGGGAATCAACTGGCCCTGGTCGATATAACCTTTAGCAGTCTTGCCCAGTTCTGTACCGTTCTTCATTTCAGCACGGAGCACGTCTCCGGTAGAGATGTGGTTGATGCCATACTTTTCTACAATCTTCTCACTTTGCGTTCCCTTACCTGAACCGGGAGCGCCAAAAATTACAATGTTCAACATTTGCTTAGTTATTATTTAATGATTTACTATATTATGTCTGTATCAGTCTACTACAGTATAAATGTCGGGATAGTTGCGCCCGAAGCCGTCATAATCCAACCCGTAGCCCACGATGAAGTCGTTCGGAATATTCATGGCCACATATTCTATGTTCAAATCAACTTTCAGCTTATCGGGTTTCACCAGTAGGGAGGCAATATGAATCTCCCTGGGACCGCGAGTGCCGAGGGTGTCCAGTAAGCGTTGCATGGTGAGTCCCGTATCTACGATATCCTCTACAATGACCACTGTACGGTCCGTGAGGTCTTCATTGATGCCTATTACTTCCTTGATTACCCCGGTAGAGGATACTCCTTGATAAGATGCCAATTTGACAAACGAAATTTCGCAGGGAATCGTGATTCGTTTCAGCAAATCGGAGGTAAACATGAACGAACCGTTCAGTACGCTGAGGAATAGAGGATTCTTTCCTGCCAGGTCGCGGTTGATTTCGTTCGCTACACGGGTTACTTCTTTCAGTATGTCCTGCTCCTTGATGGAGACTGTGAACATCTTGTCTTTTATTTGTATGGTATCCATAGATGGGATGTTTTTAGAAAGTTGCCGCAAAAATACGATTTTTATTCCACTCCATGCATCATCTTCTGTAATTTCTTTGAAAGCAGGAAGAGGATAAGCGATGCCGTGGCAGACATGATGACGAACACCATGAAGAAATCGTACATCGTCTCGATGCGATAACCCAGCAGCGTCTTTACTTTTCCGGCTTCGGGGTAGAGCCCGCTCAGCGTGCCTGCAAACTTATTGGCAGTGGCGGTGGAGAGGTACCATATCCCCATCATTAGTGAGGCGAAGCGGATGGGCGTGAGCTTGTTCACCATGGAGAGCCCGATGGGCGAGAGGCAGATTTCGCCCATGGTATGGATGAAGTAGAGCCCCGTCAGCCAGATGAGACTCACCTTGATGCCCGGCTGAACATCTTTCACCCCAAAGCAGATGACGAGATAGCCCAGTGAAAGCAGTAGCAGGCCGATGGCTTGCTTGGTGGGCGAGGCGGGCTCCATGCCCCGTTTGCCCAGGGCGCCCCATACGCCCGGCATGATGGCGGCAAGTATCACTACAAAGAAGGGGTTGAAGGACTGAATCCAGGAGGCGGGCATTTCCCACCCCAGGATGACGCGGTCGGTCTGCTCGGAGGCGAAAAGCGTGAGCGAGGCGCCTGCCTGCTCGTAGGCCGCCCAGAAGAAAATGACGAAGAAGGCGATGATGTAGATGACGAAGATGCGGTCGCGCTCCGTCTTGGTGAGCGAGCCTTCCAGCAGGATGCTGACGGGAAACACGATGCAGGCGGTGAAGATGCCGATGCTTATCCAATCGCTCCCGAAACACCGGTAGAAGAAACCGGCAAGCGCGATGGCGAGCAGGGCGAGCAGCAGGTAGTTGCGCATGGGCCGTCCGTTGGCGTGGGCACTCTTCCGGGCGGTGTTGTCTGCCTGGGGCCGCTCCTTGCGGGCGTCGGGGATAATGCCGAGGGGCTTGCCGTCGGGGCCGATGAGGTACTTGTTCTTCTGGGTTTCGAAGAGGACGACCGTCAGCACGGTGACGATGGCTGCGATGAGGAAGCCCCATCGGAAGTCGTGAGGATTGCCCGTCTCGCCAAAGTAGCCGCAGACCAGCGGGGCGAGGAAGGAACCCACGTTGACACCCATATAGAAGATGGTGTAGGCGGAATCCAGCCGTTTGTCACCCGGCTTGTAGAGTTGCCCCACCAGGGAGGAGACGGTGGGCTTGAAGCAGCCGTTGCCCAATATAAGGAAAGTCAGTCCGCCGTACATCAGCCAATGCGAAAGCTCACGCGCCTCCAGCATCGAGGCGCTGGCAAACATCAGGAACTGGCCGACTGCCATCATCATGGCCCCCCAGAAGACGGAACGGCGGATGCCCCAGTATTTGTCGGCGATGTAGCCTCCGATTAAGGGCGTCAGGTACACCAGTCCGGTGTAGCTGCCGTAGATGGAGGCGGCGTGCTCCTTGTCGAAAAGGAGCGCCTGGGTGAGGAACAGGATGAAGATGGCACGCATGCCGTAGTAGCTGAAACGCTCTGCCGTGCTGGTGGCGAAGATAAGGTAAAGACCTTTCGGGTGTCGGGATGTACTCATTGAATATGCTTTTATTGTTTTGGCTTTTATTATATGTTGAGGGTACAAAATTAGTCATTATTTTGCGTAAGTTAATGGGTATAATTAGAAACTTGCCGACAAGCCTGCGGGAACTTGCCGACAACTTGTGCAAACTTATCCGTAAGCCTACGCAAACTTAAAACAGAATTTCTGTTTCTGTAAATAAAGCTTTTGTTTATAGAAATAGAGCTTTTGTTTCTAAGAATAAAGGCTTTGTTCTAAGAATCCTTTGCATTGAAGACAACTTTTCCTTACAGAGCAGATATTTTTTCCCGGGGGACAAAGCAACTTGATAAAAAACGTCTTCTCTTTGTACAGTTGAAATCAAAGCCCTATCTTTGCTCTACGATTTTAAGATAATCCTATTATGAAGATATTTCCTACTACAAGCATCAAGCAACTGGATGCAGATACCATAGAGAATGAACCGATTGCCTCCATTGACTTGATGGAACGTGCCTCACGCGCATTGGCCCGTGCCATTGCCGAGCGTTGGGAGCCGGACACGCCGCTCACCGTTTTTGCCGGACCGGGGAACAACGGTGGCGATGCGCTTGCCCTGGCGCGACTGCTGGCCGGGAAGGGCTACCGGCTCGAGGTGTATCTCTTCAATACGAAAGGGACGCTTTCGCCGGACTGCGAGACGAACAAGGAGCGGCTGGCCGACGTGCCGGGCGTGGACTTCCACGAAGTGACCACTCAGTTTGTGCCTCCTGTGCTGACGGCGGACCATGTGGTGATAGACGGCCTCTTCGGCAGCGGTCTGAACAAGGCTCTGAGCGGCGGTTTTGCAGCCGTAGTGAAGTACATCAATGCTTCGCCCGCCACGGTGGTGTCCATCGATATCCCATCGGGACTGATGGGTGAGGACAACACCTACAACGTACATACGAATATCGTCCGTGCCCATCTGACACTGAGCCTGCAATTGCCGAAACTGGCATTTCTCTTTGCCGAGAACGAGCCGTATGTGGGCGAATGGCAGTTACTGGACATCGGGCTCAGTGAGGATGCCATTCATGATATGGAAACGGACTTCTGCCTGCTGGAGCATGAAGATGTGTCTGCCCTGCTGAAGCCGCGCAGCCGGTTTGCCCATAAGGGGAATTTTGGCCGCGCACTGCTGATAGCCGGTTCGCAGGGGATGGCGGGAGCTTCGGTGCTGGCTGCGCGTGCGTGCCTGCGTTCGGGTGTGGGGCTGCTGACGGTACATGTGCCGTTCTGCAACAACTTCATTGTGCAGACTTCCGTGCCCGAAGCCATGACGGAGCTGGACATCAGCGACACCTGCTTTGCCGCCGCTACTGATACGGACGATTATCAGGCCGTGGCGATAGGTCCGGGACTGGGAAAGGCGGCAGAGACCGAGGCGGCTCTGCTGGAGCAGATAGAGATATGCCAGACTCCGATGGTGGTGGATGCTGATGCCCTGAACTTGCTGGGCGAGAAGCGTAACTATATAGGGCGTCTGCCCAAAGGGAGTATTCTGACTCCGCACCCCAAGGAACTGGAGCGTCTTGTAGGCAAATGCCAGAATTCGTACGAACGCTTGATGAAGGCTCACGAGCTGGCGAAGAGCGCCGGAGTGCATATCATCTTGAAAGGCGCTTATTCTGCCATTGTCACTCCTGCCGGGAAATGTTTTTTCAACCCTACCGGCAATCCGGGTATGGCAACGGGAGGCAGCGGTGATGTGCTGACGGGAGTGGTGCTTGCCTTGCTTGCCCAAGGCTATGAGCCGGAGAAGGCTGCCTGCCTGGCCACGTATGTGCACGGACTGGCGGGAGATGTTGCCTGCAAGAAGCAGGGGGCAGTGGGGATGACGGTGGGGGATATAGTTGCCTGCCTGCCGCTAGCGTGGAAGATGCTGGAAGAATAAGGAGAGAAGTGTAATTTGGATGGCTTGTCATGTCAACAGAAATAAGATATTTTGAAAACAGAAAAGATTGGCGGAAGTGGCTGGCTGACAATTTCGATACTGCCGATGGAGTCTGGTTTGTGTTTCCTACTAAATCTTCAAGCGAGAAAAGTATTGTATATAATGACGCTGTTGAAGAGGCCCTTTGTTTCGGGTGGATTGACAGCACGATAAAGTCACTTGACAAAGAACATAAAATTCAGCGTTTCACGCCCAGGAATCCTAAAAGTACCTATTCGCAAGCCAACAAAGAAAGGTTGAAATGGTTGCTGGAGCATAAAATGATACATCTTGAATTTGAGGATAAAATACGAACTGTCTTGTCGGTTCCTTTTGTTTTTCCAAATGATATAATCGACAGATTGAAAGAGGATGAAAGAATATGGAAGAATTATCAGAGTTTCTCTGACCCCTATAAACGTATCCGAATCGCATACATTGAAGCGGCGAGGAAACGACCGGAAGAATTTGAAAGGCGATTAAATAACTTTATCTGTAAAACGAAAGAGAACAAAATAATAATAGGGTTTGGCGGGATTGAAAAATACTATTAACGCTAATTCTTTTCCGCTTATTTCTCTCTTGTCGTAATGTGGAAGCATCCTTGCTTCAACTCGTACTTGATGTAGCATTTATCGGCTTTCCGCAGGTCACGGAGCACTTCCGAAAGAACCAGTTTTAAGGTATCTGCGCTGACATCCTGCAAAGGACGTCCATCCTCGTCTTCTATTTTCTGAAAGCGCTTCCAACTGACATCGAATGTCGTTCCGTAAAAATGTGCCGAGTTTGGAGAAGCATTGCCGTTACGGCGGCGCAGGCGTTTTACGTCGTCTTGGGTGCGGAGTACGGAAGTCACAATTATCTTGTTTGGATTCAGCCCCTTGGCGGTCAGTGAATCAAGGAAGTTGTGTCCGATGGTGTCCAGCAGGCTGGCGGCGCCCGGAATGAGATAAGGGATGGAATGCGTCAGTGAATCCACGGCATAGAGCTCGTTTGTCGTGATAGGTTGCAGTTGCTCTCTCATCTTTTCTGCTTCCTCGCGGGATGAAAGTACACGTATGCCGATGGCTTGGGCTACATTGAGATGTTTCTCATTCAAGTCTCCGAACGAGCGCTTGTAGCTGACAACACCCCGAATGTTGCGCGGTTCGTTCAACTTGAGCGACATGTCCTTCTTCTTGCAGCCGGCAAAGGTGAATGTTGCGGCAGCTGCGACAATTATCAGTATAGGTAGGATTCTGGAAGAATATCTCATCTTATAAATGTACTATGTCTGTGAAAAATCTGCGTTAATCTGTGTAATCTGTGGTGAAAACCTTGCAAAGATAATTCAAACCTTCTTAAGTTTGCACTATCTTTGCACACAAAAAAGACCGTGCAACGATATTTTATATACCTGGCTTATGATGGCACCGCTTATCACGGCTGGCAAATCCAGCCGAATGGAGCGAGTGTGCAGGAGTGTTTGATGAAGGCGCTGAGTACCTTGCTGCGTCGCGAGGTGGAAGTCGTGGGAGCGGGGCGTACCGATGCCGGGGTGCATGCCTCACTGATGATAGCTCACTTTGACAGTGATTCTCCTCTGGACACTGTTTTTATGACGGATAAGCTGAATCGTCTGCTTCCTCCCGATATTTCCGTATACCGCTTGCGGGCCGTGAAGCCCGATGCACATGCCCGCTTTGATGCTACGGCGCGGATGTATAAGTATTACGTCACTACTGCCAAGATGCCTTTCAATCGTCAATACCGTTGCCGTCTGTTCCAAACGCCGGACTTTGAGCGGATGAATGAGGCTGCCCAAACCTTGTTTGACTATACGGACTTTACCAGCTTCAGCAAACTCCATACCGATGTCAAAACCAATAATTGCAAGATTATGCATGCCGCCTGGACGCAAGTGGACGATGTGACCTGGGTGTTCACCATCCAGGCCGACCGGTTCCTGCGGAACATGGTACGTGCCATTGTCGGCACTCTGCTCGAAGTGGGGCGTGGAAAACTTTCCGTTGAAGGTTTCCGACGCGTCGTCGAACAGAAGGACCGTTGCCAGGCAGGAACTTCCGTTCCCGGAAATGCATTGTTTCTGGTGGACGTAGCCTATCCGGAAACTACTTTTTTAGAATAAAAGAGGGATGTACTACAAAAACGTAGCCCCCTCCCTTTAATTTTTAATTCTTAATTTTTAATTGACTCTATGTGGTTATTACTTGCTTTCCTCTCTGCTGCCTTATTGGGATTTTACGATGTCTTCAAGAAGAAGTCGCTTCGTGACAATGCCGTACTGCCGGTGCTTTTCCTGAACACGCTGTTCTCAAGCCTTATATTTCTTCCTTTCATTCTGGTATCTGCCTTTGCGCCGTCGGTGTTGGGAGGTACGATGTTTGATGTTCCCGTGGTGGGGTGGGAGGTACATAAGTTCATTATTGTCAAGTCGTTTATCGTGCTTTCTTCCTGGATATTCGGTTATTTCGGGATGAAGCATCTGCCGCTGACCATCGTGGGACCGATTAATGCGACGCGTCCCGTAATGGTGCTTGTAGGTGCCATGCTTGTGTTTGGCGAACGCTTGAACCTTTATCAATGGATTGGCGTGCTGCTTGCCATAGTGTCCTTCTTCATGCTGAGCCGTTCGGGCAAGAAAGAGGGAATCGACTTCAAGCATAACAAATGGATTCTTTTCATCGTGCTGGCTGCCGTTGCCGGAGCTGTCAGCGGGCTGTATGACAAATATCTGATGAAGCAGCTCAACCCGATGCTGGTGCAGTCGTGGTATAATGTCTACCAAGTCTTTATCATGTGCCCCATCATCCTGCTGTTGTGGTACCCCAAGCGAAAAGAAAGTACCCCGTTTCGTTGGGACTGGACCATTATCTGTATCTCCATTTTCCTTTGTGCGGCAGACTTTGTCTATTTTTATGCCCTGAGCTATGAGGACTCCATGATTTCCATCGTTTCGATGGTGCGTCGTGGAAGCGTTGTTGTTTCCTTCCTTTTCGGTGCGCTTTTCTTCCGTGAAAAGAATTTAAAAAGCAAGGCTGTCGACCTCATTTTGGTGTTGATTGGAATGTTCTTCCTATATTTGGGGAGTAAATAAACAAGAGATATATGGCAGAAGACCTATATATAAATGCTGGTAGCAAGACAGAGAAATATCGCGCTTTGCTTCCTCAACTGAAAAATCTGCTGGCAGGTGAAGATGACTTGATAGCCAATCTGGCGAATGTTTCGGCGGTGCTGAAAGAGACTTTCCATTTCTTTTGGGTAGGCTTCTATTTGGTGAAGGGTGAAGAATTGGTGTTAGGACCTTTCCAGGGACCGATAGCTTGTACGCGCATCAGGAAAGGCCGCGGTGTTTGCGGCGCGGCATGGGATAGAGCCGAGACGTTGGTTGTGCCCGATGTGGATGCATTTCCCGGACATATAGCCTGTAGCTCGCTGTCGCGTTCGGAGATCGTGGTTCCGCTGAAGCGTGAGGACGGTGAAGTGTGGGGAGTATTGGATATTGACAGTGACGATTTGGGCGGTTTTGATGAAACAGATGCCCGTTTCCTTGAAGAAATGATTAAAATGTTATGATAAGAAAACTGAGTGCTTTTTTGATTTTGGCTTTCATCGGATGGGGGTATTTGCAGGCCCAGGAAGCCAAGACGTGTTTTAAGAATATGCCGGATTCTATATGTCCGTTGCTTAGCGCCGTGAACCGTGCGGATTTTATAGACTTTCTGGAAAGTAAGATGAAAGCTGAGGTGACCAACAGCTTTGGTGGTAAATCGGAAATGACGGAACTTTCTCCAGACTATATACATGTGAAGATGACGCCCCAGAGTTCATGGCAGATGAAGCTCTTGTCTATTAACGACAGTACGAAGGTGATTTGTGTGGTTGCTACGGTTTGTGCTCCGGCTTGCGACAGCCATGTCAAGTTCTATACGACAGACTGGAAGGAGCTGGTTGCTTCGTCCTACCTGCCGGCATTGCCCGTTCTGGATGATTTTATCGCTGAGGCCGCGGATACGGTGGATGTCTATGAGTATCAGGATGCCCGTCGCCAGGCCGACATGCTGCTGATGAAAGCGGACCTTTCTGCGAAGGATGCCACGTTGGCATTCACTTTTACCACGACCGATTACATGGGTAAAGAAGCGGCGGAGAAACTGAAACCGTTTGTCCGCCGTCCTATTGTTTATACTTGGAATCAAGGGAAGTTCGAGAAATCCTCTACTTCACTTTGATTCTGTCGAATCCCTCTCCATAGACTCCGATGACTGCACTTTGTGATACAAAGGCATTGGGGTCTATGTCTTTTATGAGCCGGAAAATGATGGTGGACTCCCGCTTCTTGGCCAGCACGAACAGCATTTTTATCTCTTTTCCCGTATAGAAGCCCGAGGCGTTGATGACCGTTGCACCTCTGTGAGGATATACCTGGATGTGCTTGGCTATCTCCTCATATTTATCGCTGATAATAAAGAATTGTACGGACTGGCGGGCACTGTTCACCACTTGGTCGAGCACGAAGCTGCATATGTATAGAGTAACGTAGCCATACACCACCTTTTCCCAATCTTTTAGAACAAAGTAACTGGACGAGATGATGATAAGGTCACATATCAACATGACTCTGCCCAGCGTGATGTCGCGGTACTTGTTGATTACGGCGGCAATGATGTCCGTGCCGCCAGTACTGCCGTTGTTGGAAAAGGCGATGCCGATGCCGCTACCGCAGAAGGAGGCACCGATGACACAAGCCATGAAAGGCTGGTCGTGCAGGAGGACAACACCCTCGGTCAGTTTCTGGATAATGGAAAGGAAAAAGGTCAGGGTGAATACGGCAAAGATTGTCTTTACGCTGAACTTCCATCCCAACACACGTAGGGCAAGCAATAGAAGCAGAAAATTGATGGCGAAGTACGTATATTGGACGGGAAATCCAGTGGCAAAATATACGATGGATGCAATGCCCGGTACGCCACCGGTAGTAATATCGTTGGGAAGCAGGAAGACTGTCCAGCCGATACCGTACAAGACCATGCCTAAGGCAATCATCAGATAATCCCGCAGTTCGCGCATAGTGTTCTGTCGGGAGGGAATATTTACTATTGTTTTCATTATAATTTTATGTGGTTGTGAAAATGCGGGGACAAAGATACTGCTTATTTGGGATATAATGTTGAAAAAAAAATGCAGATTTTTGCAACCAAACTTCATCTTTCTGCGTCTAATAAATAAAAAGAGGAGATTATGAATATGAAAATGAATTTTTCCATGAACGAGATTCGTCTTAAAGTAGAAGAGTATATAAAGAAAGGTGGCCGGGCAGCTGGTCGTCCAGTACTGACGGCTTATTATGTGATGACTGCAGACTCTACTCCGGAGAGTGAAAGGACAAATATCATGATTGCTTTGGTGGCCATTGTATTTCCTACCAGTATAGAAGACCTTTTGGGACAAGTCTTTATGGTAGGGAAGGGATTTGCCGCAGTTTATGCTTATAAGAAAGTGAAGAAATACATCACTCCACAGATAAAAGACAAGGTTGAAGCTAAATTGGATGAGTGGTTCCATGAGAATGTGACGGAGGTGGTGGAGCCACTTTATCTGGAATAGCAGTTCGCCACGGAGATTATGCTGATTTGTACGGATTGAATTCATATCGCGTATTTGTATCTGTGCGAATCAGCATAATCTCCGTGACGGACTGTTTATTGTTTTTTGCTCAAGAAGCGTTTAGCCAGATATTTCCGTACCGGTTCATCATAGAATTTCAGGCATAGATAGGCTAACAATATATTCCATGCATAGACGCATAAGGCAACCTGCCAAGTCTGCTCCAACGTGAAGAGCTGGTTCTTGATGAGCCATGCATAGAACAAGTACATAAATGGATAATGTATCACATAGACAGGATAGGATATATCTCCCAGGAACTTGCATATCTGGGTCGATTTCTTATCCGTTGTGGTACCGGAAGCTCCTAACCAGACAAGAATCGGAAAAGCTATGATGACACAGAACACTTCATAAATGCCATTTGTACAGACCGGCGCCGTACCTTCCAGATAGGGCACTGAGAACAAGGTAATCAATGCAATGGTGCATATCCAGAAAGCGCCTTTCACCTTAATGGGCTTGAAGTTGCGCGATAAAAGCATACCCATGGAGAAAGGGAAAAGCATCCTCAATAATCCTCCGATAAAGTTTATTCCGTCCAGTGTCCAACCTACTCCCATATTGCCATATCCGGAGACATCGAAGATGGCGAATGATGCCAATGCTATTCCCAGCAATATTGTCAGTACGGTCAGTGCTTTGTTTGACAATCGTCGGATGAACAAGGCATAAAGGATGTTGCCTATATACTCAAAGAACAATGACCAGCAAGGACCATTCAAGGGAAACATTTCGCCATTACCACGGACTTCATAGCCTGCTCCCGGCATTGCGGGAATAAAGAATATGGAGCAGAGAAGGGACAGCATAATCATTGATAGGGCAATATGTGTTCCGTCCCATTGTATGCATCCTTGAATGCAGAAGGTGATGGCGCCCAAAACAGCGCCCATAATTACCATCGGATGAAGACGTATCAGACGTCGCTTGAAAAAACTCTTCATGGTGAGGCTCCTGCCCCAACGGTCGTCATAAGCATACCCGATAACGAATCCCGATAGTATAAAGAAGAAATCTACAGCTAAATAGCCGTGGTTGAAGGTTTCGATAATGCCACCACCGGCAAAAGCGTAGCCTTCGAATATATGATACCATATAACCATCAAGGCTGCTACGCCACGGAGCCCGTCGAGAAGGTCATAATGTGCTTTGGTGTCTGAAAAGGCAGAAGATGAAATGTACGACATCTGTTTTTTCTGTTGTTTGGTTAATGTTTTCGGATGTCAAAGATACGCCATGCGAAGCGAAGTTCTTTTGCTTAAAAGCAAAAAAGAACGGTAATCTTCTATTTTTTTGCGCGTACCCGGCTGAGAGTATAGATGGAAATACCCAGGAAAGCTGCCACATATTTTAGCTTCACCCGATTTATCAGTCCGGGGTAACGGCGGTTAAATTGTTCATACCGCTCTTGGGGAGGCAGTTGGAGTCTTTCCACAAACATATGACTGAGCTCCTTGTTTACGTTCTGATGCAGTATTCTGCCCCAGTTGGCTATATCAATATATGTTTCGTAGAGAGCATTTAACTTGTCTATGTGGATAGTATAGATTTTGCAGTCCGAAAGAGTTTCAATGCTTTCTACCGACGGCTGCTGATAGTACAGTGAATCCATTCCGAAGGTTACATCACCTTCCTGGCTGAACCAAGTGGTGGTATCTTGTCCGTCGTGATGAAATACGGAACGGGTGACCCCTTCCTCAATGAAATAAATCAAACGGTCTGTTACTCCCGCTTGTACTATATAAGTTCCTTTAGGATAGTATCTTACCTGCATATTCGTCAAAAGTGCCTGAAGTGCTTCTTCGGAAACCGGATAAATCTGCCTGATTTTATGAATGATGTTGTTCATTGGAGGGGAACTTTTTATTCGTTTACAAACTTACATAATTTTATTAACTAAAACAGAACTTTGATATACAAATGTGTGCGTTGCCTCATAAGCGTTTATGGTATAATGGAATTTTTCTTGTAAAAGAGATGTTTGTTCTTTGAATATTGTATCTTTGTAGAAAACGGTAGCCTATGAATAAAATATTGGTAACATTATTGGCTCTAATCGGAGGCAGCTGCATTTCATTCGCACAGATGGAGACCGGAAGAATTTCCGATACAGCTGAGGATACATTGAGAATAGAAAATGAAATTGTCGCTGTTGATACCGGATTTTACCAGTCAGTAGTCCGCTATGATACGGTGCGCTATAATTTGAAAATGCAGAGTGTTTACAAAAAGGCTTTTCAACTAAAGAATGATGTTTTTGTGGAAAAGATGAAAGAGCCGTGGTTAGATGATATTCTCAGAAATATCTTATTTAAATAACCATGAATTTGTGCTTTGCGGCATTCGGTTGACTTCCAGGTTTAACTCACTCGGTTAAACCACACTAAATTCAGCATTCTCTAAAAACAAAAATCAGATAGAAATCTTGCGATAACTATCTGATTTTCTTAAGAGCGGAAGACGGGGCTCAAACCCGCGACCCTCAGCTTGGAAGGCTCTTTGATAATACTATTCAATTATTTGATTGTTAGTCTGTTAATTACTTCTATAAAAGTCAATAGAACAACTATTGACCAACATTGGTAAGGTTTATACAATACCAATAGCAGCATTTAGTAATGCTAAGTTTCTTGTTTCTTTCTCATAACAATTTCTATTATTTTAAAATATCACATTTGCTCCAGAAGGTAGAGCCTAAAATAGCATAGTTCTCTTCAACACTCTTATCAACAAAAAATAGTTCAGAGTAAGGGTGTCCCTCATATTCAAAATTGAGTTTGACTGCCTTACACTCCCTAAACTTATTATCACTGCACCAAATAACTTTCTTCCCAACATAATGGAATGTATCTTCCAGTGAAATACTATCTACATAAGCAGGAAGAAAAGGAAGGGAGGGATTATATTCAGGTTTTGTACTTACTGCTTCTATACCATTATTCAACAGAGAATCCCTCTGCTTATCTGTTTTGAAGAAAGCCAAGAAAGTAGGGCTAATCAAATTGTGTTTCATTCTTTTGTCCAGAAGGAATGTAAAGCCTAAACCTTTTACTTGAATAAGTATCTTTGCCTTATTTCTCATTATTGAGCAAACATTTCTTGTGGAAGTTTATAATAATTAGATGGATATCCTGTACTTGCCTTATAATTATCATATTTGATTTCAAGTACACAGAAATCCTCTAAAACTCCATCTACTTCTGCAATTCTAACCTCTCCTTTATCTGTTTTTAGGATGGCTAACTTTGTTTTAGGAAATGAATAGGAATCTCCAATCTTCTCAATACTCCAATATGTACCAGACAATATTTTATGAGTAATATAGCAGTCAGTTCCCACTATGATTTTGTTGCCTTGTTTTTGGGCTGTTATTTGGTCTATTTCATATTTCTGTGGAGGTGAATAATTATAATCAACAAGATATGGTTTCATTATTTCATCTTTACAAATATATGTAATACCATCCCTCAAAAAAGGCTCTATCACATATGCTGTATCTCTTTTCACTATATTTTCCAGCTCTTTATTTTGTTTAGTCTGAACAGAGCATCCTATCATGCAAACAGACAATAAAAGTATAAAATAGCTATTTTTCTTCATTTGTAACCCTCATTTGTTCAAAATCAATAATCCATTTATTCTCTATCAAAAATTGTACCCCAAGTACCCCATGAATCTGTATTCCAGTTTCATCCTGCACTTGTTTTATAGCCTCAGAAGCATCCAAAACAGAAAAGGTGGAAGTATAATCCCTCCCTTCAAAATTGAATGTAGCTTCAATGATAGGGGTTTCTTTGTAGTGTCCCTCTATCCCCATTGTTCTATATGTCCCTTCAAGTAGCTTAAACTCACTCTTAAAATGTTCATATACAAAGTCAAATAGGGTGTTATGAGTAGCACCAGTATCGATCAAGAAACAAAGGTTATTTGTTTTTCTTGATGTCAGTATCAGTGGTAAACCTGCCTTTTGTAGACCAAATGTTAGTGGAAATTCCATATAAAAGATTTTAATTAAAAGGGTAATACTTCAAACCGGTCTTCATCTTGTTGAAAATTTGATAGACTTCCTTCTCTTTCTAACACCCCATTTTTCCAATATCCATATACAATTTTCCTATTAGATGTGTATCTAACAAGCCACCCATTGGTTCCTGAGTAAAATCTATCCCCAACCATCAAATCACCTTGGTTATCAAAAAGAAAGCCCATTGGAGGTTGAATAAATTCAGAATTATCAAATATAGATTTTCTGGTCATTTGAGGAAAACCAAAAAGAATAATTCCTTGTTTATCAAAGATATGTACTAAATCTCCTTTATATATATTCATTTTTTCATTCAGCTGAGTTCTAATCCACTGAACATGAGTGGTCTCATTTTGTATAAGCTGATTATTATTCCACCAACCAAAATGAAATAAACCTGCGCTATTTATTTGTATGCCCCATCCATTCAATTTTCCCTCTTTGAAAAATCCCAATGCCATACTTGAATGATGATTCAAATAACCTAACCCATATGGAATGCCATTTAAAAACCAACCTGAATGAATATCTCCATCTGAGAACTGGTATTTACCAAATCCATTTACTTGACCATGCTTAAACCAACCTGAATAAAAATCTCCATTAGGATAGAAAATTTCTCCTTTACCTGTAAATTCTATCATTTCTCCATTTCTTTTAACTCCTCCAGTATAAATGCTTCCATCAGGGCATCTATATTTTTCAATTTGTTCTAATTCCATAATAATATTCTTTTTTGTTGCCATACTACAAAAAAGAAAGTGTGGTACTTTCCTGCTGAGTCCAAGGTATCACCACAACACCTACAATCACAAACAAGGAAAGCCCACACCTGATGGTATGAGCATTCACTCCCTTACTGCTGTGATTGTTAGTCTTCAAAGTGGTGATTTTAGGACTTCACAAGTAAGAAGCAAACACTTCTTTTTCTAATATGTCTTGTTAAACTTCTATTTCATTAGCAATCATTTGATTGTTTCTGTTGCAAAGTTAGGATTTTCCACAAATAAACAATCATCCGAAGACTACTTTTAATAGGTTTTCAGACCATATTAGCACCATAGGCATGAGCTTATTCTCTTATCTGTCATTAAGGCTCTTGAAGTGGAAAAGTAATAATATACCTCCATATCCACCAGTGGCAAATGTACCATTTATTCTATTACATATCTCTGATTCTCATATCTTTTCAAAATAAAAGCCCCAATTCCTTACAAGAACCGAGGCTTACAACAATAATAAACACAATACAAAGGCTGTTCACCTTTATCTTTCTTTAGCCATTATACACATGAATATCAATCCAATAGTGATATTCAAAATGCCTTTTATCATTATCTCCATGTTATAATCAGTTCAAATACCTTAATACCCAACTACAGCCAGCTACTCCAGAAGGAATAACAAGAAAAGGATGGAGGACATTTCATATCCAATCTTTCTTCCAAACTACCTTCTGGAGCTTGTTTTCCAGTTTTCCATTCAGCCACCATAGAAAATACCCCTTGCTCACTTACTTCCTATATAAATATAACCAAGTAAATGTGAAGTGTCGAATTTTTATTTTCATTCCTATAAGGTGTATCACAAGTTTTTTCGACACTACAGAATTTCCTAACATAATGGATAAATGGGAGCAGATACTCCAGAAGGAAATAGGAAATATAAGATTATTGTATAAACCATGAATATTCATTTTCTCCATACAGAGCCTTATTTAGCCCTTCTGTAAGCTGTGTGGCATTGAGTGACCTATCCAAGAAATTATCTATATAGTTGCTTTTATTGGCTCCAGTGAGCAGATTATATACATTCCACATGGAAATAGCATTCTGATTCTCAGGAAGGGCAAAATTATCATCATTGTAATATGCCTTGGCTACAAGCCCTATCTGAGTATCAGTCATCAGCATTTGAGGAAGTCTTTTCTTCTGTTCAATTGGGAGATATTGGTATAATCTGCTCTTTCCCAAGAACTGTGCAAATTGGCTTTCAGTCATATAACTATCCTTATAAGCACTCATGTAGTATAGGTGCTTGGCTATATTGTATTCTTGAAATAGCCTCATCACTGAACTAAATAAATCAGCAGTGCTCATCACCTTTAATTCTGACTTGTAACCATCAGTAGATACACACATATTACAGCAAACCAAATTTTTAAAACCAATGAATACCTTGAACTTTTCTGCACCTTTCTTACTATATAGATTCTCATGATTATATGCCCTTACTCCACCAATAGTAAGATTCAATCTATTGCCCATTATATCTTCATGGATAGTGGGAATCTCAAAGCAGAACATCATTCTTTCATAGTAAATAGTCTTGTCTGATTCAAGTAAATCCTTCACTGGTTTATGAATAGCTTCGGGTGTTCTGCCTTTAATGACATGGCTTACTCTAATTGCAGGTTCTTCAATCCTCTCATTGGGAAATATCTGATTGGCAGCTTCCCAAACAGTTTCAATAAATGAAGGGTGACTGATAGTTATCTCATTATCCTTGCTGAATACTGGCACTACACATTCTTCCCTTAGATGCTGTATAGTGACTTCTTTGGTATTGGCTTCTATAAAAGGTAATCTTTTGTTTTCCCTTCTGGAGCTGATAATTTCAGTCTCTATAGTTTCAACTGGGGTTTCAACCTCAAACTTTGGCTGATTGAAGGTTTGTATCAACATGTTAGTTCTGTGTACTGGCATTAACTGCATTGCTTCCATAATGTATAAAATTAGGATTATAGTTGATAATAGGTTTATTGTTCTCTTCTTGTAACTGCATCTTCTTCTGCATGAAATCTGATGTAAGTTGCTGATACCATTCTGGGTATTGGTGATAAATGGAGGTAAGTTCTTCAATAGTTTTAGCTTGACTTATCTTCTGCCTTATCATATCCAAGTTTACTCCATTATTACACCAATCCAGTATTATTTGCCCAGTAGTGGGTGTAATAGTAAAGTCTGGCTTACCCATGAATAGACTTGTTCTATCCTTTGATGCAATGGCTTGATGCTTCATGTTAATATCAAGAACTATGGTAAATTCATAGTCTATTCCATCCCTCATGACAGCCTTTAATCCCACTTTCTCAGGAATCATCTTGCCATTTTTTTCACTAAGAACATAATCCTGCTTACACCTCATGGTACAAATAACATGGCTTGGAGATTGTAGAATCTTCTGCATAAAGGCATTAATTCTTGGTGTAATCTTCTGCCAGTTAGTAAATGAATTACCTTGTAGGTTAGCATGATACTCCAGAAGGCAATCCCAGCATTGGGAAATGCTGTCTATGATTATCACCTCCATTTTAGCATCCTCACATATCTTTATAGCTTCAATATAGGTTTCAGGTGTGAAGTTGTCTTGAAGGGGTAATACATTGTAGTTGCCTAAACTGGCATACAAATCAGCACTCCCATTTTCACTGTCAATAATGGCAATTTTGGTCCAGTCATTTGTCAGACCATAGGCTAATAATAGTGCAGAATAGGTCTTTCCTGAGCCTGCACAGCCTTGTAGAGCAAGTTTTATTTTAGCCTGCTTCTTTGATGATACTCTTAAATTTAACATGACTATATTCTATTAATGATTAACTACTTAGAAAAAAAGGCAGTCAGACTATTAATCCAACTGCCCTTCTGGAGCATTTTTATTAGTTTCTATAGAGTTGCCAATGTAGTAGCCCCTCCTTCCCCTTTCTGATGTAACAGAAGGAATATATCTCCAGTTTCAGCAGAGCATACTTCTGAAATGACTGGTATTGTCAGCTCTCCAGTCTCCACCTTCCTTGAACAAGCTCCAGTTTCAAAGCCATAGACAAAGAAACACTTGCCTGTGTGCTCATTTCTTTTCACTTCAATCTTTTCCACATTGTGCTGTGCTTTAAATTCAGCTACACTCATTGTCTTTAAGAACTTCAAGTTTCTTTCCATAATTGTAAATTTATTATTGTTGTAGGGGGGGACTATCCCCACCCTGAATGATAGGGTAGGTGATTGGTTGGAGTGCATAACACTCATGGCTCCAGAAGAGAAAAAAATAAAAAAATAATTTTGGATAGTTCTTTCAAGTCAGTAAAAACAGTTATACTATTACAATGCAATATATATACTAATCCCCTGCTCTCTGATTGAAAACAAGGGATTATGAATAGATGCTGATTCTTACAAATCACATTTTATATAGCACAATATTTAGAATTTAGCATTTTTGACTTTCCAGCCAAAGGTAAAAAATATCTTGTTCAGAATTTCAAAGCCATCAATCCTTTTGCCGAAATCTGATATTTTAACTTTTCTAACGTTAAAATACTGCTTAATGAAACTTGCTTTTGCTGTAATACCTATTCTCAATTTTTGGAAACATAATCCAAGCTGATTTTTTATTTCTTTCAGAGAGTATCTACCGCCTTCTTTAAATGTAATTCTCAACTCCTCTTGTAATGCAGCCTGAGTTTCAGGTGATTTAAAGTGTATCATATTCCTGATTTCAAGTTCATCATACTTCAACTCTGCCACTATTTCATCACCTAATATATTATATGCCAAAGGGATAATATCATTTTGCATTGTAATATCTTTTGCTAAATCTGACATTGCAACTGGATGTTCTTTTCTTTCTACGGAATACATTTTATAAAGTATCTTAAATGCACTTTCACCCATTCCAAAAAAAATATTATTATGTATGTTTTGTTCCCAAGAATTTTCATCTTCAACATCATATCCTGCTTTCAAATATGCTTCTCTTAATGAAATTCCGTTTGAATAAATATTATCAATAGTTTCAAATTTGTACTGTGCATGGGCAATTTTCATTTTATCTATCTCAACTTTTTTTTCTTCTGCATTATAACAAGCAAATTCTTCTGGGTCATCAAGCCTTATTTTTTCTACTATAACAGTTTTCAAATCATCTCTAAGATTGTGATATGCCTCAATTGTCTTTTCAGCACTAACTAATCTCTCATTCAATTTTTCTTCGTACTCTTTTCTGCTTTCGCACATAATTCCTGTGTTATATATATGAAGGATGACATTTCTAAAAGGATTTTCTTTAGTTCTGATTCTTCCAGCTATTTGTACTATATCTGTTGATATATCTAAAAGGGAGCTTTTTGCATATCCTTCGCTTGCAATAACCACTAATCCTGCTTTTGAATAAAAATCTGCTCCATAAAAAGCTGTTTTCGTGCAGAAAGTAAAAGTTTTATTCGTACCACTTGCCTCCCCAATAGTAAAACCCTCTAATTTCTTTTTATTGATTTCATTCTTGGCACATATAATTTTCACTTCATTGGGAGATAATTTGGCTGATTTTATGATACCCCTAATTGCAGATACCGAGTTTACAAAAAAGAAATATTCTTCAACTTTATTGCCTTTTAACTCAAAAGGATGTCCCAGTTTATGATTTCTGATAATGTTGGCAACTATAGCTAATGGATGATTTGATTTTATTCTGAAGGGCATTATCCTGACTGAATTTTCCCATTCTATCTCATATTCAGGCAATCCTTCAAGTTCTGATGGTCTCCATTGATATGGAATTGGGGTTGCAGAAAGATAGGTTACATTAGGCACGTCCTTCAGTGTATGCAATAAATTCCTTATGGCAGCATTTCTGTAAACATAGGCATCCAAAATTTCTTGGTACTCATCCACAACTATTTTGCATTCAATTGATTGCTGTTTCATTACAGCATATACTCTGGGAAAAGAATCATAAGTAACCATTATCTTGATAGGCTGTTTACCTTGACACTCTTTGATATAGTCCTCAATATGATTTTGCCCGATACCTTTTTGCACAGCAAATAATTTGTAGGAACATCTTGTATTGGGATATTGGTTTACTTTATTGATTATCAGTTCTCTTGTAGGACAAGCAACAATAACATTTTCTCCATTTTCCAATACAACAGTAGTTGCTCCACAACCAGTTTCTTTTTTATTCAAAATTCCTGCTGGCAATGTTTCCATAAATTCACTGAGATATACTGCTCCAGTAGGTGCAGTTATCACAGTCTTTCTACCTATCTCATGAGTAGAAAGACCTAATTCTTTTTTTCTCATTTTTTTTGTTGTTAAATTACTAATATTGTCGAAAAACTATTCTACTCCTTTTAAGGAATAAGGTAGAAAATTCGACAAAAAGATATCACTTACTTGTACAGCCACATACAAGCATACATTTCTTTTCTTCCCACGAAAGTTTTATGAATTTTACTCAGAGGTATTGCTTTTTGCCACCTCTCGGAGTACACTAAACAGAATAGCATGAAGCTATTTGTTAGAAAGGGGTTGCAAAGTAATGTCTTTTTATCGACAAAAACAAATAAATTGGGATATTTATTTTTATACGACTAATTATCAGAGATAAAGAATCCCCATAATCCAATTAACTACAGAGATTCTTTTAAGCCTATTTCAACTCTTCACTCCCAAATACATATTGAAGAACCTTCAAGTTTGCTTCATTCTCAATCTTGAAGTCTCTTTCAATGTATATATCTGTGACTTTCATGGCTTCATCTATATGGTTGAGGGCTGAATGGACTGTGTATTTGTCTATGCCTACTTTGTTGACTGCTAAAGTAGCCCATGAGTGTCTTGCTGCGTAGTATTCCAAATCATCTATTTTCAAAAGTTTTCCAATCTCTTTGAGTCCTATATTTATAGCCTTATTGAAGTTGCCAGCAGTTGAATAAGTATGATAGAAATTAAATATTCTATTTTTTGTTTGGTCTTGGTATTTTTCCATTAGTGGTTGAAGAATAGGGGGAACTATAACTTTCATTTTGGCTTTATCTAACCTTCTGTCTTTGGTTTTACTTCTGTAGTAGGTGATTGCTTTTCCTTCCAGTGTAGAGCAACTGTATAAGTCTATTGAGTTCATTCCCATCAGGCAGAAAGATATAATGAAGCAATCTTTGGCTAAATTATATGGGCATTTCTTCTCTTTTCCTGTGTTGTTGTATTGATAAGGTAATTCCCATATCTTTTTGATGGCTTCTGCTGGTATGGCTCTCTTTCTTGTAGCCTCTTGCTTAGGTATTTCTAAGTTATCAAAAGGTGAATTGGGCACTAAGATGATATTTCTATCATAGTCATTATATCTTTTTTTGACTTCATTGTATAGATGTCTGAGGCATCCAATATATAAAGAGAGCATTCTGTTGGAAGGTATTCGTTTTCCATGTTTCTTTAATTCCTCAATTCTTTGGGCTCTTTTTAATTGTAGGTAGTTCATGAAATCTTTTAATAGCTTTTTAGTTATTTGGTCTGTATCCAAGTGTTCTTTTCCAAGATAAGTGATGAAAGCATTAATAGATGTCTGGTAGTTGGCTTTTCCTTTTAATTGAGTAGTTTCCAACCACTCTTTTGAGAACTGAATGAAATCTATGGTAGTCTTTCTTTCATTTTTAACCTTGATGCACTCTATTATATCATTTAAGCTGTAATTGGCTGTTTCCAATGGGAGGGAAGCACATAATTCTTGATATTGCCTAACAATATTATTTGCTTCCTTAATAAACTTGGGATTCTTTATTTTGAATGCCTTGGTGAGGTCTTCCTTCCTTACATAGATAGAAGTAGGCAGTCTTTTGACTTCTCTCTTATAAGTCATTCTGATTTTGACATTATACGTACCATCACTCTTTTGTTTGCCTTTTAATACTTCGGCTTTGATTGTTATCATATCTATTGTTTTTTGGGGAACAACAATAGACCAACAATTACATAATTTATAGTATAATGAAAGGGTGTTTCAAAGAATTCATATAAAAGAAAAGGATTGATAACCTTTTGATTATCAATCCTCTCTGAAGAGCGGAAGACGGGGCTCAAACCCGCGACCCTCAGCTTGGAAGGCTAATGCTCTATCAACTGAGCTACTTCCGCAATTTTTTGTGGGCAAAGATGGATTCGAACCACCGAAGGCGTAAGCCAGCAGATTTACAGTCTGCCCCATTTGGCCACTCTGGTATTTGCCCTTTTGCACTTAAGATTCTATCTCAATTCTCTCATTGAGTAGGTTTGTTTCTCAATTGCGATGCAAAGATACGACTATTTTTGTAAACTCCAAGCAAAATCTATCATTTTTATTGCAGTAATTGCACATTCGTCTCCTTTATTACCTAGTTTGCCACCGGCGCGGTCTTCTGCTTGCTCCATAGTATTGGTAGTAATTAATCCGTAAATTACTGGTACATCGCCACTTGCGTTTAATTGGGTAATTCCTTGGGTAGCACCCATGCAAACATAGTCAAAATGTGGAGTATCTCCTCTGACTACACAACCAATTGCAATAACTGCATCGACTTCACTGTATTCGATAAGTTGGTTGGCGCCGAAAGTCAGTTCAAAACTGCCGGGTACTGTTTTTACCAGGATATTTTCATCTTTGGCTCCATGTTTTTTTAAGGTGTCTATGGCACCTTTTAGGAGAGCACCGGTAATATTATAATTCCACTCAGATACAACGATGCCGAATTTCATTTTTTCCGCGCTGGGTACAGAACTGAAATCGTAGTCTGAAAGATTGTGATAAGCTGTTGCCATAAATAAGGAATTAAGAATTAAAAATTAATAATTGAAAATTAAAGGGAGAGGGGAGATAAAAGAGGCACGGACTACACGGATTCACGGCTATTGTGTCTTTCCGTGTTTTCCGTGTAATCCGTGCCTGAGATGTTTTTATAATAAGGTATATTACTTCTTCAACAGTTTGGCTTGTTCGATATACTTGTCGATATCCATTGCCTGATATGAACGGAAGTATTTATCCTTGATAGTGGTATACGCCTGAATTGCATCGTCATATTTACCTTGCTTTACCAGGATTTCTCCGGCTTGCAGCAGGTAGATGGGGCTGAGGGAGTTGTTGTCGGCTTCGTTGGCGGCTTTCAGCAGCATAGAAGCGGCTTTGTCCAGTTGGCCGAGCTGCGCATAGCAGTTACCCATAGCACCTTTCATGGCAGGAGCTACCATTTGGTCGTCTCCGTCAAAGCTGTCCAATGCTTTTACTGCTTCGTCATATTTGCCGAGGTGTGCATAGCAGAGACCCATATAAGCTTTTGCAAGATTGGCTGCTTTTGTGCCGCTGTATTCGTCTGCTACTTTTACAAATCCGGCAAAACCGATGCTGTCACCGTTCAGTGCTTGTGCATAAGCGTCTGCTTCGAAGTATTCTTGTCCTTTGAATAAGGCAGCTTGTGCTTTTTCTTCACGGGGGTCTGCATAAAGGTTCTTGTACATCACTACACCGGCTATGATGATGATTACTGCTACTACAGCGCCGATGATTGCTTTTTTGTTCTTAATGAAAAAGGCCTCCGATTGTGTCAGTGCATCCTCCACGTTTAAGGCTTCATTCGTCTTTTTTTGTTCTGCCATTTTTATATAATCTTTTTGTTATTATTCTTATTTATCTATTTCGACCCGCAAAAGTAAGTTTTTTATAGCTATCAACGAAATTTAGCAGCATCTTTTTTTGTATTGTATCAGAAAACACTGAAATTATTTCTACTTTTCAATAAGCCGGGCTTCACCTCTGTGTTAAAAATAAGCAGGCTTATTTTGTACTGCTTTTGGTTTTGCATTATCTTTGTAACCGAACTCATCGTTACTATAATGATACTGAAACGTATATCTATACTCAATTATAAGAACTTGGAGCAGGTAGAGCTTACATTCTCGCCCAAGTTGAACTGCTTTTTCGGACAGAACGGCATGGGGAAAACGAACCTGCTGGATGCGGTGTATTTCTTGTCTTTCTGTAAAAGTGCCGGTAATCCCATTGATTCCCAGAATATCCGCCATGATGCCGACTTCTTTGTTATTCAAGGGTTTTATGAGGCTGCCGATGGGACTCCTGAAGAAATCTACTGTGGTATGAAGAGGCGCCAGAAGAAACAGTTCAAGCGAAACAAGAAGGAGTATACGCGTTTGTCAGACCATATCGGCTTCCTGCCTTTGGTCATGGTCTCGCCTGCCGATTCGGAGTTGATAGCAGGAGGCAGTGATGAACGCCGACGTTTTATGGATGTGGTTATCTCGCAGTACGACAAAGAGTATCTGGATGCTTTGATACGATACAATAAAGCTTTGGTGCAGCGGAATACCTTACTGAAGAGTGAACAGTCGGTGGAGGAAGAGCTCTTTCTGGTTTGGGAGGAGATGATGGCGCAAGCCGGCGAAGTGGTGTTCCGCAAACGTGAGGCCTTTATCCGTGAGTTTATTCCTATTTTCCAGTCTTTCTATTCATTCATTTCGCAAGATAGGGAGAAGGTGGGATTAAGCTATGATTCCCATGCCCGCGATGCCTCTTTGCTGGAAGTACTGAAGGAAAGCCGTGTACGCGACCAGATTATGGGCTATTCATTGCGCGGTGTGCACAAGGACGAGCTGAATATGCTTTTGGGAGATTTCCCCATCAAACGTGAAGGATCGCAGGGACAGAACAAGACTTATCTGGTAGCGTTGAAGCTGGCACAGTTTGATTTCCTGAAACGTACCGGGACCACTGTTCCCTTGTTGTTGCTGGACGATATCTTTGACAAACTGGATGCCTCGCGTGTGGAGCAAATCATCAAGTTGGTGGCAGGCGACAGTTTCGGACAGATTTTTATAACCGATACCAACCGCGAACACCTGGACCGTATTCTGCATAAAGTGGGCAGTGATTATAAGATGTTCCGTGTGGAGCAGGGAATAGTTGCTGAGATGAAGGAGGAAGAGGCATGAAGCGAAATAATGCCGAACAGATAGGTGAGCTTATCCGTCATTACCTCAGGCAGGAAAGTCTGGAGTCTCCGCTGAATGAACGGCGGCTTATCAGTGCGTGGCCCGAAGTGCTGGGCCCTACTATTGCCTCCTACACCCGTGAACTTTATATAAAGAACCAGGTACTTTATGTACACCTCACTTCTGCTGCCCTGCGCCAGGAGCTGATGATGGGGCGTGAGTTGCTGGTGCGCAACTTGAACCGTCATGTGGGGGCTCAGGTCATAACGAATATCATATTCAGATGAGCATCCTCAGCTCATCTATTCTTTCAATCTTCAGTTCTTTCAATTCCCGGACTGCCCGGTCATAATACATCGGAGTTTCCAAATCCTTGTTGTCATGCGCATCCAGTCCGATGATAGCTGTACAGCCTTCATTGGCAGCGATTCGCCAGAATTCCGGGCATGGGTAGGTGGATAAGCTGTGCGCTTCATTGTAGGCTACATAGCCTATATTGTATTCCAACGGGACATTCAGGCGTGCAGCAGTGCGGCAGATGTGCCGGCTGATGGTAGTGCAATGGTGGTCGAATCTCGGATAGGAACGCATGAACAAGTCCGGATGGGCAAGGCAAGAGAATAATCCGCTTTCCATACCTTCGATGGCGCTCTCTTCGTAAAGGTCGAGCATATCGCGGCTGTCCGTATGATGGCCGAAGTAGGGGAACTTTTCATCAGTGTGGTAGTGATGGTTTCCGAAGATGATATAGTCCAGTTGGTACTTCTTGATTTGTTCTTTCAGCCAATGGATATATTGGGGGAAGTATTCACATTCAAGTCCTATTCTGATGTCTATCCGGTCGTGGTATTTCTCACGGAGCGTCTTAAGACTCTCCACGTAGCCGGGAAGCTCTTCGGGGAGCATCCGCATGTCGGCTACGTAGTCAGTACGGTATTTCCAGGGAGTGTGGTCCGAAAATCCGAGTATCCGGTAACCGCCTTTGATGGCACTGAGCACATAGTCTTCATCATCTCCGGTGGCATGCATGCAGCGTGTGGTGTGCGTGTGATAATTAGTTTTCATTGCGTTATGATTTCATCCATGCGTATATCAAACGGTTCCGCAGGAACTTCTTCTACGAGTTGAAACGGGAAACAGATGCCGGCTTTGTAGGCTGATGGGATGCGGGGCAGAAGCCGGTCGTAGTAACCTTTACCGCGCCCCAGACGGTTGCCGTTACGGTCGAATGCGACACCGGGAACTACTATGAAGTCAATGTCTGCATAGTCGGTAAATAGCTCGCCGGTTGGTTCTTCAATGCCGTATGCACCGGGTTTCAGGTCTTCCGGTCCGGTGTACAGCCGCAGTTCCAGGTCGTCGCCTACAACTACCGGAAGCAGTATCCGCTTTTCGCGGCTCCACTTCCGGATAAATTCGTGTGTGTCCACTTCGTCTTTGAGAGAGTGATAAAGCAGTACGGTTGTTGCCGCCCTGAAAGCAGGATGTACCTCGAGGGCGGCAAGTATTTCAGCAGACTGACGCGTAGTGGAAGAGCTGTGTCGGGTCTTCAACAAAGCTACCTGCCTGCGCAGTTCTTTTTTCCTTTCCATCATCTTTTGTATCCTCTATGATTGGTGTCGCTTCCGGGGCTTTGGGGAATGCCTCGCCACGTTCCAGAATATCCAATGCCTTCTTGACGGTAGCATCGCTCTGGTTGATGTAGCGGATGTATTGCTCCCTTCCCAGTATGTTATAGATAATGTTGCCGTAAAGGCTTCTTTCCAGTAGCTTGTAAGACTTGTGTATAAGCAGGTTGCGCCGCTTTACTCCCTTGGAGTCTGCAAAACGCACAAACTGTTCCACAATACCCTGATGGCGAAGGTACTTCAACAAGTCTTCTTCATTGTCGTATTCACTCAATTTCGTGCGGTTGCGGTCGGTATACTGGAAGCTGAATTGCAGAATCAGTCCCTTGTTGCTTACTTCTATCAGGTAAGAAGATACTCCGGTGGTGTCTTGCGGAACGAATACGTCCGGCATAATGCCACCGCCGCCGTATACGGGTCTGCCCAAGCCGGTAGAGTAACGTAGGTTTTCGTCCAGTTTGATGCTGTCTTTGGAGAAGAACTCGCCGTGTTCGTAACGGGTAATCCAGTCCATTTCGTATTTGCTGTCCTTACCGTTCTCATAGGGACGCTGGATGCAACGGCCCGATGGGGTGTAATAGCGGGCAATGGTCAGGCGGATGGCGGAACCGTCGCTGAAGTCGATGGGTTGCTGTACGAGTCCCTTGCCGAAGGAACGGCGTCCTACAATGGTCCCGCGGTCATTGTCCTGAATGGCGCCCGCAAAGATTTCGCTGGCCGAAGCGGAGCCTTCATTCACCAATACTATCAGCGGCAGCTTCTGGCAACTGCCGGTGCCGTTGGCATATTCCTCCATACGGGGATATTTGCGGCCGTGGGTATACACTATCAGCTTTCCTTCCGGCAGGAATTCGTTCACCATGCGCGTGGCGGCTTCCATGTATCCTCCGGTATTGTCGCGCAGGTCGATAATCAGGCCTTTGCATTTCTCGTGGCTCAGTTGGGCAATCGCATTCAGCAGCTCCACGTGTGTGGTGCGTCCGAATTTGCTGATTTGTATATAGCCATAGTCATCATCGAGCATATAGGCTGCATCAATGGTGTTTTGCGGGATGTCACCGCGTGTGATGGTGAAGTCGAGCAACTCCTTTTCCGTGGCACGCTTGACGCCTAACTTCACTTGGCTTCCTTTCGGACCTTTCAGGTTGCGCATAGCCTTTTCGTTTGTCAGGCCTTTGCCTGCAAAAAGACTGTCGTTGACCATCACAATGCGGTCGCCTGCCATCAGGCCCACTTTCTCGGACGGTCCGCCGGGAATCACGCTGTTTACGTGTATCGTGTCTTCCTGAATGGTGAACTGGATGCCTATACCGCTGAAGCTGCCTTCAAGTTCGGAATTAACCTCCTCCAGTTTCTGTGCGGGGATGTAGGTGGAGTGGGGGTCGAGTTCCGCCAATATCTGCGGCATGGCCTTCTCTACCAAATCGGTCATGTTGACGGTATCCACATACTGGTCGTCAATAACACGCAGCAAGGCATTCAGCTTGTTGGACGAGCTATTGATGATTCCCAGTTTATTACCGGCAAAATGCCTGGCATAAAACGTTCCGATAAGGATTCCCGCGACTACGCTGATTGCGATGATAAGCGGCATAAAGCGGGAAGTATTTTTTGTACTCATGATGTTTATTTACTATTAGACTATTTACAATTTACTATTTGGCTGCACATGCAATTTTCAACTTTCTATTATCCATTATCCATTGAAATAAATACCACCTCGATGCCTGCCCGTTTCAAAAGTTCGATACCATCTTCCAGGCGGTATTTCTCGGAGTAGACCACCCGTTTGATGCCTGCCTGGATAATCAGTTTGGCACATTCTATGCATGGGGAGGCGGTGACGTACATGGTGGCACCGTTACTGCTGTTGTTTGAACGGGCTATTTTGGTAATGGCATTTGCTTCGGCATGGAGCACGTATGGTTTGGTGACGTTGTTCTCATCTTCGCACACATTCTCAAAACCGGAAGGAGTACCGTTGTAGCCGTCGGAGATAATCATCTTGTCTTTTACAATCAGTGCACCGACCTGGCGGCGTTGGCAATACGAATTTTCGGCCCAAATGCTTGCCATACGTATATAACGCCTGTCCAATGCTTCTTGTTTGTCTTTTGTAGAATCGTCCATCATATTTATGTTTTATCGTTGCGGGGTGAATCCCATGACTCTGGTTGTCGGTCCGTCTTTAAAATAGAGGGTCAGTGAATTGGCATCCCCTTCATACTTGTACACATTTTGCAGTCCGGAGATGAATGCCTTGGCCAGTGCATCGCTCTCTGCGGACCCCGTAACCTTTACGCTGATGCTGAGCGAGCCTGAAGCTCCGTCGGCTTTCCAAGTGCCGTTGACGCTTGAGTTGATGCCTTGTCCGTTGACGGTGATGCCCATCAGTTCTCCATCCAGTTCGGTACCTTCAAAATTGAGGGTGAAGGTACTTTTCTGATTATATAGCTTGTCCAGACTCTTCTTCATCTCTTCCTCATTGTTGTTCCAAAGGTTTGGATAGAATTGGGCATTGCTGCCTTTATTGGTGAGTCGGCTGAGCTTCCATGTCTTCCCGGTGAATATCCCGACAACATCGTCTTCATTGTCGCAACCGCTTAACAGGGGAAGCAACGACAACATGAGCAGTATGCAACAGATGTTCCTTATAAGTCTCTTCATTTCTTTATTCCATTTCTGATTAATAATGCGTCGATTGTAGGCTCTTGTCCGCGGAAGCGTTTATAGAGCGTCATCGGATGTTCCGTTCCACCTTTGGAAAGGATATTCTCTCGGAAGGAGGCGGCAGTCTCAGGGTTGAAGATGCCCGTCTGCTTGAATAGCGAGAATGCATCTGCATCCAGCACCTCTGCCCACTTATAACTATAGTATCCGGCAGAATATCCTCCGGCAAAGATATGGGAGAATTGTGTGCTCATGCAGGCTTCTGCCACAGAAGGCAGAATCTGTGCTTTTTCCCAAGCCTTCTTTTCATAGGCTTTCACGTCACCTTCAAACGGGGTGTTACGTGTGTACCAAGCCATATCAAGCAGGCCGAAGCTAACCTGGCGGAGGCAGGCGTATGCCGCGTTGAAGTTGGAGGAATCCACAATGCGCTGTACCAGTTCGTCCGGTATCAGTTCACCGGTTTGGTAATGGCGGGCAAACGTATGCAGGAATTCCTTTTCGATAGCGAAGTTCTCCATGAATTGGGAGGGGAGTTCCACAAAGTCCCAATACACATTGGTCCCACTCAGGCTTCCGTAGGTGGAATTGGCAAACATACCATGCAGGCTGTGTCCGAATTCGTGCAGGAAGGTTTCTACTTCACCGAAGGTCAATAGGGCGGGTTTGTCTTGTGTCGGTTTGGTGAAGTTCATCACGATGGATATGTGGGGACGGCTGTTCTCGCCGGTCTTCTCGTCAATCCACTGCTCCTTGTAGCTGGTCATCCAGGCTCCCGAGCGCTTGCCTGCCCGGGGGTGGAAGTCGGTATAGAACACAGCCAGGAATTTTCCGTCTTTGTCGAATACCTCGTAGGCGTCCACATCCTTGTGATAAACGGGAATATTTGGGTTCTTCTTGAAGGTGATGCCATACAGTCTGGTTGCCAGGCTGAATACACCTTCCTTCACGTTGTTCAGCTCAAAGTAAGGGCGGAGCAGCTCATCGTCGATATTGAACTTCCGGTCTTTCAGTTTATGGGAATAGTACGCCCAGTCCCACGGCATCACGACGAAGTCTTCTCCTTCCGCTTGGCGTGCCAGGGCTTGCACTTCTGCATATTCTTGTTTGGCGGTAGGCGTGTAAGCCTCCAGCAGTTGGTCCAGCAGCTTATACACGGACTCACTGTTTTGTGCCATGCGCTCCTGGAGGTTGTATTCGGCGAAGTTGTCATAGCCTAGGAGTTGGGCAATCTCCATACGGACATTGGCCAGTTTCTTTACAATTTCCAGGTTATTGCTGGCGTTGTCATGCGTACACTTCGTATTGTAGGCCATATATAGCTCACGGCGCAGGTCACGGCTGTCTGCGTAGGTCAGGAAAGGGCCATAGCTGGGAGCCTGCAAGGTGAATACCCAGCCTTCGACGCCTTTTTCCCCGGCTGTCTCTGCAGCGGCTTCTACCGCGCTCTCGGGTAGCCCGGCCAGTTGTGACTTGTCGGTGATGACAAGCTTGTAGTCGTTCGTTTCTTTCAGGTTGTTTTCACTGAACTGCAGCGTCAGCAGACTGAGCTCTTTGCATAAAGCCCGGTATTTCTCCTTGGCTTCTCCCTGGAGGTTGGCTCCATTGCGTACAAAGCCATTGTAAATATCTTCCAGCAGCTTGTGCTGTTCCGGGTTCAGCGTCTCTTTGTCTTGCTGCTCGTAAACCGCTTTGATGCGTGCAAACAGCTCTTCGTTCAGGCTGATGTTGTTTTCATGCTCGCTCATCATAGGCATGATTTCCTTGGCCAGTTCCTGCAGGTCATCGTTCGTTTCTGCGCTGAGCAGATTGCCGAATACGGTACCGACACGGTGGAGCATTTCGCCGGACTTCTCATAGGCCAGCACTGTGTTGGCAAATGTCGGGACTTCCGGATTGCGGATGATGGCATCTATTTCCGCATTCTGGCGGCGGATGCCTTCGTGGATGGCGGGTACATAGTCTCCGGTCTTAATCTTGTCGAACGGGACAGTGCCGTGTGGCGTGGAGTATGTTTCAAAAAAAGGATTTTGAGACGATATAGTGTTCATAAAGCAAAGCAATATTAGAGTTAGTATAATCTTCATCATCATTAAAGAAGCTGATAAAAAACGTACTAGCTGCAAAATTGCAAAAAAAATAGGCGACTTCCGCAGAAGCCACCTATTTTTTATTATTTTCTAACTGTATATTAGCAGTTAACTGATGCCATGTGAGCAATCAGGTCAAGAACCTTGTTAGAATAACCGATTTCGTTATCATACCAAGATACAACCTTAACGAAAGTATCAGTCAAAGCGATACCAGCCTTAGCGTCGAAGATAGAAGTGCGAGTGTCACCCAAGAAGTCAGAAGAAACAACTGCATCTTCAGTGTAACCCAGAACACCCTTCAATTCGCCTTCAGAAGCTTCCTTCATGGCAGCGCAGATTTCAGCGTAAGTAGCGGGCTTAGCCAAGTTAACTGTCAAGTCAACTACAGATACGTCCAAAGTCGGAACACGCATAGACATACCAGTCAGTTTACCGTTCAATGCCGGGATAACTTTACCTACAGCCTTAGCAGCACCGGTAGAAGACGGGATAATGTTGCCAGAAGCAGCACGACCACCTCTCCAGTCTTTCATAGAAGGACCGTCAACTGTCTTCTGAGTAGCAGTTGTAGAGTGAACAGTAGTCATCAAACCGTCAGTGATACCCCATTTGTCGTTCAATACCTTAGCGATAGGAGCCAAGCAGTTAGTAGTACAAGAAGCGTTAGATACGAATTGAGTACCCTTAACGTAAGTCTTTTCGTTAACACCGCAAACGAACATCGGAGTGTCGTCCTTAGAAGGAGCAGACATTACAACATATTTTGCGCCAGCTTCGATGTGAGCTTGAGCTTTGTCTTTGCTCAGGAACAAGCCAGTAGATTCAACAACGTATTCTGCCTCTACTTCGTTCCATTTCAAGTCAGCCGGATTTTTTTCTGCAGTGATGCGGATAGCCTGACCGTTAACGATCAATTTGCTGTTTTCAACGTCAGCTTCGATAGTACCGTCGAATTGACCGTGCATAGTGTCATACTTCAGCATGTAAGCCAAGTAGTCTACCGGGCAAAGGTCGTTGATACCTACGATCTGAATATCGTTTCTCTTCATTGCAGCGCGGAATACGAAACGTCCGATACGTCCGAATCCATTAATACCTACTTTAATCATTTTGTTTAAACTTTTAAGGGTTTTATAATGTTTAAAAATAAACTTTCGCTTACTAATTGCATTTCTTTCTGATTTGCGGTGCAAAAGTAAGAAAATGTTTTTATATTCGTAACCAAAATCATAATTAAATAATTGAAAAGATGGGAAAAAGTTCATTTTTACAGGAATTTAAGGCTTTTGCCATGAAGGGCAATGTGATAGACATGGCCGTCGGTGTGATTATCGGTGGGGCATTTGGAAAAATCGTCTCTTCCATCGTGGCAGATGTGATTATGCCTCCTATCGGGTTACTGGTGGGCGGTGTCAACTTTACAGACTTGAAGTGGGTGCTGAAACCTGCCGAAATGGTGGATGGGAAAGAGGTTGCTGCCGTGACCTTGAATTACGGTAATTTCTTGCAGGTCACTTTCGACTTTCTGATTATAGCATTCTCTATCTTCATGTTTATAAAGTTGTTGACCAAACTGACTGAAAAGAAGAAAGAAGAGGCGCCTGCCGTTCCTCCGGCTCCCCCCGTACCGAGCAAGGAAGAGGTGCTGCTGACCGAAATCCGTGACTTGCTGAAAGAAAAGTAATATCGAAGCAGAACTTCATAATGTGGTTAATGTGCCGGTTGGCATATTAATTACATTGGTACCTTTAACTCTTCCCGACACTGCCGGAAACTGTTCCTTTTTGTGCTAAGCAATAATCTTACCACAGCTGTGGTAAGAAAATAACATTGCTGTGGTAAGCAAGTTGCATAGCTGTGGTAAGAAAACAACACGGCTGTGGTGAGAATAGCTTTTCGTATATTTGTGGATAGTGTTTGCCTGAATTTAAAGCTGTTTTTAGTAAAAAAGCGTTTTTCTGTCACATTATCCCTAATAATTCCTTTACTTTTTCTACTTTTGCAAATCATTTATTAAAGTCTATACGGATTTATATGCAAGAGAAGATTATTATTCTTGATTTCGGTTCGCAAACCACGCAGCTCATAGGCCGCCGGTTGCGCGAACTGAATGTCTATTGCGAGATTGTACCTTACAACAAATTTCCATACGGAGATGAGAGTGTAAAAGGAGTTATCCTTTCGGGTAGCCCCTTTTCTGTTTATGATAAGAGTGCATTCAAGGTAGATTTGAGCGGGATTCGTGGGAAATATCCCATTCTGGGTATCTGCTACGGTGCACAGTTTATCTCCTACAGCAACGGTGGACGGGTGGAGCCGGCAGGAACCCGCGAGTACGGACGTGCCCATCTCGGTTCTTTCGATTCGGAGAATGTCCTTTTCAAAGGGGTAAGGAAGAATACCCAAGTATGGATGAGCCACGGAGACACGATTACAGCCATTCCCGACAATTTCAAGATTATAGCTTCTACGGACAAGGTAGCGATTGCTGCTTACCAGGTGTCCGGCGAGGAGGTATGGGGAGTGCAGTTCCATCCGGAAGTGTTTCATAGCGAGGATGGTACGCAGATGCTACGCAACTTCGTGGTAGACGTCTGCGGTTGCAGTCAAAGCTGGAGCGCCGCATCGTTTGTAGATACCACTGTGGCCGAACTGAAGGAGCAGCTTGGCAACGATCGCGTTATCTTGGGACTGAGTGGCGGTGTAGACTCTTCGGTAGCCGCCGTGTTTCTGCATCGTGCCATCGGTAAGAACCTGACCTGCATCTTTGTAGACCACGGACTGCTTCGCAAGAATGAGTTCAAGAATGTGATGCACGACTACGAGTGTCTGGGGTTGAATGTGATTGGTGTGGATGCCAGTGAGAAGTTCTTCAAGGATTTGAAGGGAGTGACCGAGCCTGAGCAGAAGCGTAAAATCATCGGCCGCGATTTCATCGAAGTCTTCGATGCCGAGGCGCACAAAATTACCGATGCCCGTTGGTTGGCACAAGGCACCATTTATCCCGACCGCATCGAGAGCTTGAACATTACGGGCAAGACCATCAAAAGCCATCACAACGTGGGCGGTCTGCCCGAGGAGATGAACCTCCGTCTGTGCGAGCCGTTGCAGTGGCTGTTCAAGGACGAAGTACGCCGCGTAGGACGCGAATTGGGAATGCCCGAACATCTGATTACTCGTCATCCTTTCCCTGGCCCGGGACTGGCTGTCCGCATTCTGGGGGATATAACACGAGAGAAAGTACAGACCTTGCAGGAAGCCGACGATATTTTCATCCAGGGCTTGCGTGATTGGAAAGTGAAGGATGCCGCCGGCAACGAGACATCGCTCTACCATCAGGTCTGGCAGGCGGGCGTCATTCTTCTGCCCGTACAGAGTGTGGGCGTGATGGGTGACGAACGTACCTATGAACGTGCGGTGGCCTTGCGTGCTGTTACTTCCACCGATGCCATGACGGCCGACTGGGCGCATCTGCCCTACGAATTTCTGGGCAAGGTGTCCAACGACATTATTAATAAAGTGAAAGGTGTGAACCGCGTAACCTATGACATCTCTTCAAAACCGCCCAGCACAATAGAATGGGAATAAGACCGACTGAAATTATTAACTTAAAAACAATATAGAAGAATGAAGCAGGATATGATTGTGATTCTGGATTTGGGAAGCCATGAGAACACAGTGCTTGCCAGAGCGATTCGTGCGTTGGGAGTATATAGCGAAATATACCCGCACGATATTACCGCTGCCGAACTGAAGGCTTTGCCGAATGTGAAAGGTATCATCATCAACGGTGGTCCCAATAATGTGGTTGATGGGGTATCTATCGATGTATTGCCCGAGATTTACGAAGCAGGGTTCCCCGTGATGGCCGCCGGACACGACAAGGCGTTGTGTGAAGTGAAGCTGCCGCAGTTTACGGATGATGTGGAAGCCATCAAGGATGCTGTGAAATCTTTCGTATTCGATACTTGTAAGGCTGAGGCTAATTGGAACATGACGAATTTCGTCAACGACCAGATAGAATTGATACGCCGTCAGGTAGGCGACCGTAAGGTGCTGCTGGCACTGTCCGGTGGTGTGGATAGCTCCGTGGTGGCTGCTTTGCTGCTGAAAGCTATCGGCGACAAGCTGGTTTGCGTACACGTGAACCACGGGTTGATGCGTAAGGGCGAATCGGAAGCCGTGGTGGAAATCTTTGGCAAGGAGCTGAAGGCTAACTTGATATACGTGGATGCCACAGACCGTTTCCTCTCCAAGCTTGAAAACGTGGCCGACCCCGAACAGAAGCGCAAGATTATCGGCGGAGAGTTTATCCGCGTCTTTGAGGAAGAAGCCCGTAAGCTGGACGGCATCGACTTCCTTGGACAGGGTACCATCTATCCCGACATTGTAGAGAGTGGTACAAAAACAGCCAAGATGGTGAAGTCTCATCACAACGTAGGCGGTCTGCCCGAGGATTTGCAATTTGAACTGGTGGAGCCGTTGCGCCAGTTGTTCAAGGACGAAGTACGTGCATGCGGTGTAGAGCTTGGATTGCCGTACGAGATGGTTTACCGTCAACCGTTCCCCGGTCCCGGATTGGGAGTGCGTTGTCTGGGAGCCATTACCCGCGACCGTTTGGAGGCTGTACGCGAGTCGGATGCCATTCTGCGTGAGGAATTCCAATTGGCAGGCCTGGATAAGAAGGTATGGCAGTATTTCACTGTGGTGCCCGATTTCAAATCTGTAGGTGTACGCGACAATGCGCGCTCTTTCGACTGGCCCGTCATTATCCGTGCCGTCAATACGGTGGATGCTATGACCGCTACCGTCGAGCCGGTAGACTGGCCCATCCTGATGAAGATTACAGACCGTATCCTCAAGGAAGTGAAGACCGTCAACCGTGTTTGCTACGATATGTCTCCGAAACCCAATGCGACAATCGAGTGGGAGTGAGACTGGCCAATGATAATGATAGCCTCACCTTAAAAATGGTGGGGCTGTTTTTTTATGACAAAAACAACAAAGAATAGAACAATGAAACTTTTATGTATGATTGCTGTCTTTTTGTGCATACCTTGGGTAGCCTCTGACGCGCAGAAGCAGGATTGGGGAAATTTGAAACGTTATGCAGAGGCAAATAAGGAACTGGTACGGAAGGGAAAGCAAAAGGACCGGGTGGTTTTTATGGGCAACTCAATCACAGAAGGATGGGTGGCAAATGATGCCGCTTTCTTTGAAAAAAATGGCTATGTGGGCCGTGGTATAAGTGGGCAGACTTCTTCCCATTTCCTGCTCCGTTTTCGTGAGGATGTCATCAAGCTTGCTCCGGCGCTGGTCGTGATAAATGCAGGTACCAATGACGTAGCGGAAAATGCAGGCGCTTATAATGAAGAATACACTTTTGGAAATATAGTGTCTATGGTTGAGTTGGCACGGGCTAATAAGATAAAGGTGATTTTGACATCTGTGTTGCCTGCCGCTGCTTTTGGCTGGAATTCTTCGGTGAAGGATGCTCCGCAAAAGATAATGCAGCTGAATGCCAGAATACGGGCATATGCTAAGGAGAACAAGATTCCTTATGTCGACTATTACAGTGAGATGGTAGAGGCGGAAGACGGCAATAACGCCTTGAACCCCTTGTATACTAAGGACGGGGTACACCCCACTCTGGAAGGGTATAAAGTGATGGAATCCTTGATAAAGAAAGTGATAGACAAGGTGTTGTAGGAAATCTCGGTTCAGGTGGTTATAAGAGTTTTTCTGCGTTGGGAATCATCATCTCGCCTCTGTGCAGTTCGAGCAGACCTTTCTCCTGCATGCTGTTCAGCGCTCTCGATACTCCCACGCGGGTATCATTGACCACCTGGGCCAGTTCTTCCATTTTTATTTTCAGCGTTTTCCTGCCTGCCGGACGTTCGATGTGTGTTAGGATAAAGTTGCCGATACGTCTTTCAAGGTTGTCGGTGTTTTCTGCCCAAAGGCGGTTGCTCAGACTTTGCGCGCGGTTGCTGATGATATTCATGTAATTCAGGCGGAATATATCATATTTAAACAATTCGCTCATGACGAAAGCCTTGCTTATGCTAACAGTGTGGGTCTCAGTTTGGGCGGTATAGGTCGAGACATAGGAGGTGCTCATCCCGAATAGGGATTGTGGCTCGATGACATAAGGCGCTTGAAAATATTCCGTGAAGCTGTATGAGGTATTAGCGGATGAAGTACATGAGGAGATTTCACCTTTCAATACGAATATCAGTTGACTGCATGTGTCACCGGCTTTCACGATAACTTCGCCGGCTTTATGCTTTGTAAAGTTCAGCTTGACTTTTCCTAGGATATTGGTAAAGTCTTCTTGTGCGAGTCCTTGAAAGAGTGGCAGTTGCAATAATGTATCAAACATTGTATTCATGATGCTTTTTCTTCTTGTTTTGAAACAAAAGTAGACATTATCAAGGTGTACTGTAAACTCTTTGCCCTTCTTTTTGTTTTTTTTATTGTTTCTTAAACGTGCTGTTGTCCTCTTCTGCCTTGTGGTCCGAATCCTCTTTTTCTGAATCCTCTTCTTCCGTGTCTTCCTCTTCCTCCTCTCCGGCAAACGGATCAGGCCGTTGTGGTCCGTATCCCATAAAGCATATGGCGCATAGCGTGCCTGCTATGGCTCCGCTAAGGTGTCCTTCCCAAGAAGTGGTGGCCTTTGCAAATTGTGGGAACATATTCCATACCAGGCCGCCATATAGGAACGTTATCAACAGTGAAATGGCGATAAGCGGTACATGTTTGCGCAGTATGCCGCTGAAGAACAGAAAGAAAGCCAGTCCGTATATAATGCCACTGGCTCCGATATGCCATCCCGGTTTCCCTATAAGAAAGGTAAGTGTACCGCATCCTATCCAAATGGCAAAGAAAATGTAGGGGGCTATATGGCGGTAGAAATAGAACAGACACCACATCAGGAAAAAGAGTGGAATCGTATTGGCGAGCAGATGCTTGAAGCTGCTGTGCACCAGTGGATGTGCGAAAATTCCGAACATACCCCGCTGTTCCATCGGATATACTCCCAGTTGTGTGAAGTTCCAGTCCATGCCTATCTCCAAAAACTTCAAAATGTATAAAATGAATAGCAGGAATAGGGGTATAACCGCCGCCAATGCCATTCTGCGTATATCATGCTTCATATTTCGTACAGTGATTGCTATTTTTGTACAATACTACGGAATATTTGACGAAAACCGAAAAAAAACTGACTTTTTATTTTGCCTATAAGCTTTAATTCGTATTTTTGGGCATCGCTACATGGCTTGTAGCGCATATACCGAAATAATTAACCTTTAAATAATGCACAACTATGAGTTATTTACGATTTGACAAGACCCTGATGATTAATCTGCAAGAATCTTTGCCAAGGGAGATATTGCGGACGAATAGGTCGGGAGCCTATCATTGTACAACAATTGTAGATTGTAACACACGCAAATATCACGGTCTGTTGGTGATACCGGTCCCCAACCTTGATGATGAAAACCATGTGCTGCTGTCTTCTTTGGATGAAACTGTAATTCAGCACGGTGCGGAGTTCAACCTGGGGTTGCATAAGTATCAAGGGAACCACTTCAGTCCTAACGGACACAAGTACATTCGAGAGTTCGACTGTGAAAATATCCCCACAACTACCTATCGTGTAGGAGGTGTCATCCTTCGTAAAGAAAAGATTTTCGTACATCATGAAAATCGGATTCTGATTCGTTATACCTTGGTCGATGCCCATTCGGCAACTACACTCAGATTCCGCCCTTTCCTGGCATTCCGCAGTGTGCGCGAGTACACGCACGAAAATGCGCAGGCAAGCCGCGACTATCAGTTGGTAGAGAATGGCATTAAAACCTGCATGTATCCTGGTTATCCGGAGTTGTTCATGCAGCTCAACAAAAAGAATGAGTTCCACTTCCAGCCTGACTGGTATCGTGGTATTGAGTATCCTAAAGAACAGGAACGCGGATATGACTTCAATGAAGACCTTTATGTGCCGGGATATTTTGAAGTTGATATAAAGAAAGGGGAAAGCGTTGTCTTCTCCGCCGGTATTTCCGAGATTTCCCCCCGCAAGCTGAAGCAGACTTTTGAGTCCGAGGTGGCCGACCGCACTCCGCGTGACAGCTTTTACCACTGTCTGAAAAACTCGGCGCACCAGTTCCACAACAAGCAGGGAGAGGAGCATTATGTGCTTGCAGGTTATCCTTGGTTCAAGTGCCGTGCCCGTGACTTGTTCATCTCCCTGCCGGGTCTTACTTTGGCCTTAGGCGAACAAGATGAATTTGAAGACGTGATGAAAACAGCCGAAAAGGCTATCCGTGAATTTATCAATGGAGAACCTTCTTCCTATAAGATATACGAGATGGAGCATCCGGATGTGCTGCTGTGGGCTGTCTGGGCTTTACAGCAGTATGCTAAGGAGACTTCGCGTGAAAATTGCCGGCAGATGTACGGTAATCTCCTTGAAGAGATTGTTGACTATATCCGTGAACGCAGGCATGGCAATCTCTTCCTGCACGAAAATGGATTGTTGTATACCAATGGTACCGAGAAAGCGGTTACCTGGATGAACTCTACCGCCAATGGCCGTCCGGTTATTCCGCGTACGGGCTATATTGTGGAAGTGAATGCACTGTGGTACAATGCCCTGCGTTTTGTAGCCGATATGGTGCGGGAGGGAGGCAATGAAATTCTTGCTGATACACTGGACGCTCAGGCAGAAGTTACCGGAAAGTCTTTCGTAGACGTATTCCGCAATGAGTATGGCTATCTGTTTGACTATGTGGATGGTTATATGATGGATTGGAGTGTACGTCCCAACATGATATTTACTGTTGCTTTTGACTATTCTCCGTTGGATAGGGCCCAGAAAAAGCAGGTACTCGATATTGTGACGAAAGAACTGTTGACTCCGAAGGGTTTGCGTACACTGAGCCCCAAGAGTGGCGGATACAATCCGAATTATGTAGGTCCTCAGATTCAAAGAGATTATGCCTATCATCAGGGTACGGCATGGCCGTGGCTGATGGGTTTTTACATGGAAGCATATCTGCGTATCTATAAAGTGAGTGGCGTGTCGTTTGTAGAAAGATACCTCATCGGTATGGAAGATGAAATGACTTCCCATTGTATTGGCGCATTGCCCGAACTCTTCGATGGTAATCCTCCGTTTGTAGGAAGAGGGGCGGTGTCATTTGCCATGAATACGGCAGAAATCCTGCGTATCTTGAAGTTATTGTCTAAGTATAATTTATAAAAGGAGGAACGAAGATGAAAGTTTTAATGTTTGGATGGGAATTTCCTCCCAAAATATATGGTGGTCTTGCGGTTGCTTCTTATGGAATAACTAAAGGATTAAGTTTGCAGGGCGATGTGGAAACTACTTTCTGCATGCCCAAGCCGACGGGTGAAGAAGAGGACTTCTTGAAGATAGTAGGCATGAACCAGGTGCCTATCGTGTGGCGTGATGTCGATTACAATTATTTGAAGTCGAGGCTGACGCGCAACATGACGCCGGAAGATTATTATTCTTTCCGCGACCATATCTATTCGGATTTCTCTTATATGCACGTCAATGACATAGGCTGCATGGACTTTGCCGGCGGTTATCCCGGCAACCTGCACGAAGAGATAAACAACTTCTCGGTGATTGCCGGAGTAGTGGCTCGCCAGCAGGAATTTGATATTATTCATGCCCACGACTGGCTGACGTATCCTGCCGGAGTGCATGCCAAGATGGTGAGCGGAAAGCCGCTCTGCATCCATGTGCATGCTACGGACTTTGACCGTTCACGTGGAAAAGTCAATCCTACCGTCTATTCTATGGAGAAGAACGGTATGGATTATGCCGACTGCATCATGTGCGTGTCCGAACTGACCCGTCGCACGGTTATTGAGCAGTACCATCAGAATCCCAAGAAGGTGTTTGCCATGCACAATGCCGTCTATCCTCTCTCGCAGGAATACCAGGACATTCCACGTCCCGACCATTCCAAAGAGAAGATTGTGACATTCCTTGGCCGCATCACCATGCAAAAGGGACCGGAATACTTTGTGGAAGCTGCTTCACTGGTATTGCAGCGTGCCCGTAACATCCGCTTTGTTATGGCCGGTTCGGGAGATATGATGGATGCCATGATTAATCTGGCAGCCGAGCGGGGCATCGCCGACCGGTTCCATTTCCCGGGCTTCATGAAGGGAAAGCAGGTATATGAGGTTTATAAGAACAGTGATGTATTCGTTATGCCTTCCGTTTCCGAACCTTTCGGTATTGCTCCGCTGGAAGCCATGCAGTGTGGAACTCCTTCCATCATTTCAAAGCAGTCGGGATGCGGTGAAATTCTTGATAAGGTCATCAAGACCGATTATTGGGACATTCATGCAATGGCCGATGCCATTTACTCTCTCTGCACTAATCCCGCTCTCTTCCAATATCTGCAGGAGGAAGGCAAGAAGGAAGTGGATGGAATCACGTGGGAAAAAGTAGGCTTGAGAATCCGCGCCCTCTATGAGGATGTGTTAAGAAACTATGGTAAATAACAAAAACAATAATAGAAATGAGAACTATCTGTCTTTATTTTGAAATACATCAAATCATTCATCTGAAACGTTACCGTTTCTTTGATATAGGTATCGATCATTATTACTACGATGATTATGCCAATGAAACCAGTATCAATGATGTAGCCGAACGCTCTTATATCCCGGCATTGAACACTCTGATTGAAATGGTGAAGAATTCCGGAGGTGCGTTTAAAGTGGCTTTCTCCATTTCAGGGGTTGCGCTGGAGCAGTTGGAAATATATGCACCGGCTGTCATCGACTTGTTGCACCAGCTGAATGATACTGGTTGCTGTGAGTTCCTTGCCGAGCCTTATTCTCATGGCCTTTCTTCTCTGGCCAACGAGGATTGCTTCAAGGAAGAGGTGATGCGTCAGAGCGCTAAGATGAAGCAAATGTTCGGTAAGGCGCCGAAGGTGTTTCGTAATTCCAGCCTGATTTATAATGACGAGATTGGTGCGATGGTGGCAGCTTTGGGATTCAAGGGCATGCTGACGGAAGGAGCCAAGCATGTTTTGGGTTGGAAGAGTCCGCACTATGTATACCATTGCTCCATGAATCCTAACTTGAAGTTGCTGTTGCGTGACTTTAAGCTGTCTGACGACATCAGCCTACGCTTCTCCAACTCCGAGTGGAACGAGTATCCTTTGTTTGCCGACAAGTACATCAACTGGATTGATGCTTTACCGCAGGAAGAGCAGGTCATCAACATCTTTATGGAACTCTCTGCTCTGGGCATGGCACAGCCGTTGTCTTCCAATATTCTGGAATTCCTGAAGGCACTTCCATACTGTGCCAAAGAAAAGGGGATTACTTTCTCCACACCGACGGAAATCGTTACTAAACTGAAATCTGTTTCCCAGTTGGACGTTCCATATCCGATGTCTTGGGTGGACGAAGAAAGAGATACCAGCTGCTGGCTGGGTAACGTGATGCAGCGTGAAGCATTCAACAAGTTGTATAGTGTTGCCGAACGTGTCCATCTCTGTGATGACCGTCGTATCAAGCAAGACTGGGATTATCTGCAGGCAAGTAACAACTTCCGTTTCATGACTACCAAGCAAAGCGGTGTCGGTTTGAACCGTGGCATTTATGAATCTCCTTTTGATGCTTTCACCAATTATATGAATATTCTTGGTGACTTTATCAAACGTGTCGATTCTCTTTATCCGGTAGATATAGATAATGAAGAACTGAATGCATTGCTGACCACTATCCAAAACCAAGGTACCGAGATAGAGGAACTTCATAAGGAATTGGCGAAAGCGCAGACCAAACTGGAGAAGATAAAGGCTGCGGAAAAGAAAGAGGGCAAGGCTACAGCTAAATCTGCCGCAGAAAAAACGGCAAAGGCCAAGGCTTCTGCCAAAAAGCCTGCTGCAAAGAAAACAACTAAAAAGGCTGCTGAATAATATCGGCAGCTTTCCCATCAATCATAAAAAAGCCTTCCGCTCATCGTAGAGCGGAAGGCTTTTTTATGGAATATCTGTCAGTTACTTGTTGAAACTGGTGTATGTAACTTCTATCTTCAGAGGCGATTCCACTTCGCCTTTTGCATTCTCTTTCGGACCGCCTTTCAGTTTGGCATATCCCGGCTTGAGGTCGTTTTGGATACCGGTTATGGTTTTGTTGCCGCTACTGCTTGTACTGTTGTCATAGGTAATGGAAACCGGAATCAGCAATACCTTATCCCAGTCTTCATTTTCTTTGTTCCAAGTTTTTTCCCACTCTGTCTCATTCCAAGAACTGCCGGCCTTTTCTTTGGCGGCTTTCTTGGCAGCTTGTTTTTCGTTGATGCAAGTGGTAACCAACCGGGCGATGTTGCTGAATACATATTGATTAGTGGCAAATGCATTGTGGGTGGTTGTAAATGAGGTAATATTATCCATGACTTTGTTCTCTTCAAAGAAGCTTTTCAAGTCTTGTTTACGTATCAACAGCACGTCATTGGGAGCACTCATGCTATATTCATAGTCACTGTTTATATTATAATTCGTGAAAGTTAACTTCACGGCATTCAAGGTGTCATTGGTCAGTTTATTGTATATTGAATCGTATGGCATGGTAGCTTGAGTGAAGATACCGGCAGGAGATTTGATATAGGTATGTTGAGTTTCGGCAGCCTTTGCTTTTATCAAATCAGAATTCAGAAACTGGTTTGCCTGGATAACCTCTTTGGTAGAGGCGAATACAGTTTGCATGCTATAGAACAAAGAGTCTGTACCATCTTTTTTCTTCAGTGCTACACCGGTAGTATCATTTACGTGGTGGAAACGGAATTGCATTTGCAGAGCCACATAATCCACATAGAGGATGGTTCCATCTCCATAATCGCTCTTCACGTATACTCCTTTGAAAATCTTGTCTATGAAAGTTGCGGCGTCTTTAAAGTATTCGGGATGCTCGCGATAAACCTTCAATATTCTGTCTTCGCCGAAGGTTTTCTTGTCCAATGGGAACGTTACATTGGGATAGAAAGTATAATAACCGTTATTGTCCTTTTCAAATCTCACAGAGTCTGGAACAGACGTGTCGAAAGCTGAATAGGCCTTACGTCCGAGCAGGGACTTGGGGTCATACTTATTGTAGTACTCCTCTGGATTGATGTTGGTATAGCGATTTTTGTCCAGCTTCTTGTCCAGTTCATAGACACTCATTCGGCATGCATTCAGGGAATCGCCGAACCAACTGGAATAATAGACTGCTAGTTGTACTGAAACTACCGAGTCGGCAGTCATTGTACCTGTTGCCTTGATTGGATTTCCTTCACTGTCCCATTCGGTCACTTTATACACTTCCGGAAGTGAGAAGTTCTCCGTACAGTTCAGCTCCGTAAGGAAACTTGTTTCGTAATAACCGAATTCCGGGTCGGAAAACTTGCCTATATAGCCGGTACTCGTTTTGGCAAATACGGAATCAACGGGAAATGAACATGTTGTTACATTAAAAGTAGCAGTATGCGCTGACATGCCGTCAGAATCGGGCAACATACCCAGGCCTAATGTGCCGGTGTTGTCATCGCATCCAAAGAAAGTCAGGACTGCCAAAAGTAATGTTCCCAGATATCTTACTTTCATAGTTTTAACTGTCTAAATCGATTTTATTTTTGTTCTGTTTTCCATACCTTGTCGTAGAAGTCGTTGCAGGCTTCAGCAAAGTTTTCGGGAGATTGATATTCCAATACGGGCTTTCCGGATTCGCGGGCATAGTTCAGTACTTCCTCATTGACGTGTTCGCTTTGCTGTATAATGCCGTCGGAGAAGTCAGCAGCCAGTTTGCAAAGTGCTGTGTAGTCAATGGGTTCCTTCAATCCTGCAATATCTTTTTTGGCAATGCCTTTCAACAATAGCTTGTTAGAAAAGTCTGTGTGGAAAGCTTGTTTGAAGTCATCTTCATAAAGGGAAAATATGACTTTGGCATCTCTGAAAGAAGGTTCGTCTTTATAGGCTTTCTTGATGTACAGAGGCGCTAAAGCGGTCATCCAGCCGTGGCAGTGGATGATGTCGGGACACCAACGCAGTTTCTTCACCGTTTCCAGTACGCCGCGGGCATAGAAGATGGCACGGGCATCATTGTCTTCATACTCTTCACCATTTTCGTCTGTTACCTGCAAGCGGTTCTGGAAGTAGTCATCGTTGTCGATGAAGTATACTTGCATACGTGCAGACTGGATAGAGGCAACCTTGATGATGAGCGGGTGATCGGTATCGTCAATGATGAGGTTCATGCCGGAGAGTCGTATCACCTCATGCAGCTGGTTTCTGCGTTCGTTGATATTTCCCCATTTTGGCATAAACGTTCTGATTTCTCTGCCTTTTTCTTGAATAGCCTGAGGTAGGTTTCTGCCTACGAGGGACATTTCGGATTCTGAAACGTAAGGGGTAATTTCTTGGGTTATAAATAAAACCTTGTTCGCCTTTGTCATAATAACAATGTTCTCAATTATTCTGCAAAGATATAAAAAAAATCGGGCAATAAAGCAAACAGAGCCCGTCTATAATTCCTTATGAATTGTTAACTGATTGTTGTTCAGTGAGAAATCTTCTTTTGGAATTGTCGGAAAGTGTACTGAGTTTTGCATTAATTTGTGATATTTCTTCTTTATATGCTAAATAATGGTTTATTTTGCACCGCTTTTGAGAACAACCAAGTTATTATATAACCAATTAAAATGGAAATAGTACATACTATCAAGGACTTGCAGGCCGGACTTTCGGCTTTGAGAGCCCAGGGAAAGAAGATAGGTCTGGTACCTACGATGGGTGCCTTGCATGCCGGTCATGCCTCATTGGTGAAACGTTGTGTGGCAGAAAATGACGCTGCCGTAGTAAGCGTTTTTGTAAATCCGACCCAGTTTAATGACAAGAATGATTTAGTGAAATATCCCCGTACGCCGGAGGCTGATTGCCGTTTGCTGGAGGAGTGTGGAGCGGCATTTGTCTTTGCTCCTTCGGTGGAGGAGATGTATCCGGAACCGGATACCCGCCGTTTCAGCTATGCACCGCTGGACACAGTGATGGAAGGGGCATTCCGTCCGGGACATTTTAATGGTGTTTGCCAGATTGTGAGCAAACTGTTTGATGCTGTGCAGCCGGATCGTGCCTACTTCGGCGAGAAAGATTTCCAGCAGCTGGCAATTATTCGCGAGATGGTCCGCCAGCTGAAGTATCCTTTGGAAATTGTAGGCTGTCCCATTGTTCGTGAGGAAGACGGGTTGGCTCTGAGCAGCCGCAATGCCCGTTTATCTGCCGAAGAACGCAAAAATGCACTGAGAATTTCGCAGACTTTATTTGAAAGTCGTACCTTTGCAACCTCGCATACGGTAACTGAGACACAGAAGTTTGTGGAAGACACCATCGCAGCCACCCCCGGATTGCGTTTGGAATACTTTGAGCTGGTGGATGGCAGTACCTTACAGAAGATTGCCGATTGGGAGGAAACCTCTTATGCTGTGGGTTGTATCACGGTGTTCTGCGGGGAAGTCCGTCTGATTGACAATATCAAGTACAAAGAGCCTGCTGCCTTGTAATTTATAATTAGTAATTCGTAATTTATAAAGATATGATGATTGAAGTGTTGAAGTCGAAAATCCATTGTGCCCGCGTCACGGAAGCAAACCTGAACTATATGGGAAGCATTACGATTGATGAGGATTTGATGGATGCTGCCAACATGATTGCCGGCGAGAAGGTGTATATAGCCGACAATAATAACGGTGAACGTTTTGAAACCTACATTATTAAGGGCGAGCGCGGCTCTGGAAAAATTTGCTTGAACGGTGCGGCAGCCCGCAAGGTGCAACCTGATGACATCGTTATTATCATGTCCTACGCGCTGATGGACTTTGAAGAAGCCAAGTCATTCAAGCCGACGGTGATTTTCCCCGACCCGGCAACGAACAAGGTGGTGAAGTAGTCTCTTTATTGAAATATGGAAATAAAGCCCCGTTTGCAATTTTTCTGTAAACGGGGCTTTGTTTTTACTTCTGATTCTTCCCCGCAGGGTTCGTATGAGAATGAGGAGCCGATTTAATCTTATCGAGTAAATACAGAATCTCAGTTTGGACATCGAAATTATATCTTTGGTAGTCCTGATAGGTGGGCATCAAGTCCGGATAAAGTGTGTGGGCACACCGGTCTTTGCCCGGAAAGCATATTTGTATGGAGTTGGAGATAGAGCCTTGCATGCCGGTATAAGGTAACCGGAATAAGGTTTGTTCCATATAGGTATTGGGGGCTTGTCCACTGGGTATTCCTACAAGGGTAGCACCCATTTTCCACAGATAGAAAGTGTAGTGGAAAGCTGCACTGAAGGTACGTTCGTTGGTAATGACGTAAATGTGTTCCGGAGTATAGAGCGCCTTTCCTTGTTGCTTTCTCAGTTCTTCCGGTGCACTGGACATACAGTTCTCGATGAAGTCGGCCCGTCGCTGTTCTATGTTTGTGGTATCTGCTTCGTCCGTACTAAAAGTGTAGTCACCGTAGGTATAGTCTGTTCCGTATGTTTGGTTGAAATCCTGCAAGTTTGTCTGTAGTTTTTGCATGTAGAGGGGAGAGATGATACGATAGAATTTTATATCCATATCCGTTTGCAGGAAGTGGTCACCGAACAGTTGGTAAAGTGTGGGTAGGACAATCGGAGTCCAGCCGCCGCTATTGTTGCGCAAATCTATGATGAGAGTGGAGGAGGCTTCCTTCTTCATCTCTTTCAACATATGGGCGAAAACTTCGGAAAGGGACGGGAGTTGCCGAATGGCTTGCAGGGTATCGGCGGGCATATCTTGTTTCAAGATATCCCGATAATAGAATCCTATTTGCCGGTATAAATCTTTCAGCCCTTGTTTTTGCATATACTCAAAATTATCCCGTGCCATGATACTGTTGATATTGATGAGCATTATTTGCTTGTCGTTGTCTACGAACTGATAGGTCAGTTGTTTGTCTGTATAAGCTTTCCAACTGTTATTGTGTTGCATGGGTGTGTTTTGCACTTCCTGCCTTGACAATAAGGGAAGGGTTAATCCTCTTGATTTGCCGTCGGGAGTAAGAAGTGAGAGGTGAAGGTTGTCTTTCATTTCAGGGAAAAGCTGTCTCAAGAAATGTTCCGTAGGCATGGACTTGCATAGATTGGCATAACGGTCATATAGGTTTTCACTGGCTTGGATAGCGGCAGTGCGGGCCAGTACCTCTTCTAAAGAATCTCCGTTGATGGTTGTGATACGGCTACCTAACAAGTCTTTGTACGTTTCAGGGATTCCTTGAAGTATAATGCCGTCGGGGATGGTGCGTACTTCCAGTGCCAGGTAACGCTGCTTTGCTTGTTGATTGGCTGTGGGAGGTAAAAGGTAGGTGTGTCCGTCTTGCAGATTGGATAGGAAAATGCTTACCTTGTCAAAAAAGGTCTGTTTCGTACTGGGAGTCCGGCGTAACTCGTTCTCCAGATGGAAAGCTTGTTCGTAGAAGAATACTTTTCCTCCGAAGCCGCTGTAAGGGTCAGGATGGGTTGCTGTCAGTTCTTTTACCAGATACCGAAAGTCTGAAGCAAGGGAATCCCCGTTTAGGGGCTCTTGGGCGCTTGCCAATAGGGAAGCCAGACAGAGAAGGAAGGATAGATGAATATGTTTCATATTCTTGAAATATTAAGTTGTATGTTAGAAGGGGAAAGTAGAAGGAGAGGTTGTAGTAGAATAAAAAAGGTGGAGTTCGTATGTCTCCACCTTTCATGACAGATTCTTATTTTTTTAGCTGTTCGTTCATCGCTGCTGCTGCCTTTCGTCCGTCTCCCATGGCAAGGATTACGGTAGCACCTCCGCGGACAATGTCTCCTCCGGCAAAGATGGTCGGGATGGACGACTGCATGTTATCGTTGACGGCAATCGTTCCTTTCCGGCCCAATTCCAGTCCCTTGATGGAGCTTGGGACAATCGGGTTGGGAGATACACCTACGCTGACGATGGCAAGGTCAATGTCGATGGTTTCCGTGGCTCCGGGGATGGGTACGGGACTGCGGCGTCCGCTGGCATCCGGTTCACCCAGTTCCATTTTCTGAAGCACCACTTGTTTCACTTTTCCTTGTTCGTCGGCAATGTATTCGATTGGGTTGTGGAGGGTCAGGAATTCTACACCTTCTTCCTTGGCATGTTTCACCTCCTCGATACGTGCCGGCATTTCTTCTTCCGAACGACGGTAGATAATTAGGGCGCGCGCTGCACCGAGGCGGCGTGCAGTACGCACGGAGTCCATGGCAGTATTACCGCCGCCTATCACGGCTACACATTTGCCGAAGGGAACCGGTGTATCGGAATCTTCACTTGCCGCATCCATCAGGTTGACACGGGTCAGGTATTCATTGGACGAGAGGATATTGATGGAGTTCTCGCCGGGGATGTTCATAAAGTTGGGCAGTCCTGCACCGGAAGCTACGAATATGCCTTTGAAGCCTTCCTCTTCCAGTTGTTCCACGCTGAGCGTCTTGCCGATGATACAGTCCTTGACGAATTCTACTCCCATTTTGGCAAGGTTGTCAATTTCCACATCCACCACTTTGTTGGGCAGGCGGAACTCAGGAATGCCGTATTTCAATACACCACCAATCTCGTGCAGTGCTTCGAAAACAGTCACGTCATAGCCATACTTCGCCATATCTCCGGCAAATGACAGACCGGCGGGACCTGAACCGATGACAGCTACTTTGATACTGTTCTTTTCCTTGATTTCAGGTATGGAGATTTGTCCGCTCTCTCGTTCGTAGTCAGCGGCAAAACGTTCCAGATAGCCGATGGCTACCGGCTTTTCGTTCATCTTCAGATGGATACATTTGGATTCGCACTGTTTCTCTTGCGGACAGACGCGACCGCAGACGGCAGGCAGCGCACTGGTTTCTTTCAGTGTCTTGGCCGCTTCGAGGAATTCACCGCGCTCAATGTTCTTGATGAAGCGGGGGATGTCGATACCTACCGGACAACCTTCCGTACATCCGGGGTTGGCGCAGTCCAAGCAACGTTTGGCCTCTGTCAGCGCTTGTTCTTTCGTTAACCCTTGGTTGACTTCCTCCTTGCGGCTGTGCGAGCGGTATTCTGCATCGAGCTCGTTCATCTCCACGCGTGGAATGGCAGTCCGTTCTTTGGCTTTCATGGATTTGCGTAACTCCTGACGCCATGCAGCATTACGGCTTTTCTCATCTTCCATGTTTTCACCGGTAGCTTGGCAGGTCTGAGGTTCTTCCAGCTTGTGCATCTCCTCGCGTTCGATGCTTTTAAAAGCGCCCATACGCTTCAGCATCTCATCGAAGTCCACTTGATGTCCGTCGAACTCAGGGCCGTCCACACATACAAATTTGGTCTTTCCTCCGATGGTGATTCGGCAGGCGCCACACATGCCGGTACCGTCAACCATAATCGTATTCAGGGATACATCCGTGGGGATTTCGTATTTCTTTGTCAGCAAACAAACAAATTTCATCATGATGGCGGGGCCGATGGCGAAACACTTGTTCACCTTCTCGCGCTTGATGACTTCTTCTACGCCTTCCGTCACCAGACCTTTTCGTCCGTAGGAACCGTCGTCGGTCATGATAATGACTTCGTCGGAGCTTTCGCGCATCTCCTTTTCAAGGATGATCAGTTCTTTGGTACGTCCTGCTAGTACGGTGATGACGCGGTTGCCGGCAGCTTTCAGCGCTTGCACGATAGGGAGCATGGGAGCTACGCCTACACCACCTCCGGCACAGACCACAGTACCGAAGTTGTCAATGTGCGTAGCTTGTCCCAACGGGCCGACAACATCCGTAATGTAATCGCCTTCGTTCAGTTCGCAAAGACGGGTAGAGGAGAGCCCGACTTCCTGAACCACCAGTGTGATGGTTCCCTTTACCGGGTCGGCTTCCGCAATGGTAAGCGGCATACGTTCGCCTTTTTCGCCCACACGTACAATGACAAAGTGCCCTGCCTTACGTGATTTGGCAATCAATGGTGCTTCAATGACTAACTTAAAGACCTTTTCAGAAAAGTGTTCTTTGCTAATGATTTTATTCATTATCTAATAATTTTGTTGGTGTAATTACGCAATTACTGTCAGATTGATAGATTTTGCAAAGATAGGGGTTATTTGGTAATATCAAAAGAAGAATAGGGTAAAACTGCATGTTGTCACTGGATAACATCCCTTTGTCACTATAATTTGTCCACTTTCTACAGCCTGCCTACTTTTGAAATAAAAAATGAGGAAGAGTATGTATCGAAATGTTTTTTTAGGGGCAATTTTATTGAGTATGCCTTTGGTGGTTTGGTCGCAGCAGGATACGATTGCCGACCAGCGTTTGGAAGAGATTATGGTAACTGCTAAACTCCCGTTGGTAGAAATATCTGCCGGTAAAACAAGTTATCGGATGGATGCATCTGTCACTCAAAGTACGGGCAGTCTTTATGATGTTCTTGCTTCCCTGCCGGGAGTCGTGATAGATTCCAATGGCAATATTTTGTTGAACGGACAAAGCGGTGCAACGATTCTGATGGATGGCAAGCCTACTTATCTTTCGGGAGATGAATTGATGAGTCTGTTGAAATCTACTCCTGCAACTAATGCTGATAAGATAGATTTGATAACCCAGCCTTCCGCACGCCACGATGCGGCGGGAAGCTCCGGGTTGATTGATATACGTACAAGAAAAATAAGGCTGCGCGGTGTGAATCTGGCCTTGAACGGCAATGGCAGTCTTGGACGGACGGGTGGCGGTTATGGCGGCGTTTCCATGAATGTCAGGGAGAATAAGTTCAATCTTTATTTGAATTATTCGTATTATCAGGGAAAGGATGTCATAGACTTGTTTATCGACCGTGCGTTCGAACGGGATGGAGGAAGAATGATGCAGGACTCTTACCGGAAGCGTAGGAATTATTCGCACTATTTTCGTACCGGATGTGATTATTATCTCAATGAACGGACAGTTTGGGGAGTCTCGTTGGGTGGAAACTTTTCCCGGCAAAAGGAAAATGCAGGCATGTTTACGGAAATCCAAGAAATCGGAGTTGCGGGAAATACTTATAGCTATGCGGAGCAAAACCGGAACAATCTTTCTGCCGGGACCAGTATGGTGCATAAGCTTAAAAGAGAAGGGGGAGAACTCAGCGCTTCTTTTGATTATTTCCATTATTACCGTGTTGGAAACCAGTTGATGGATAGTTTTAAGCCCGATACATTGAAAGGGGACATGAAGGGAAATACAGACTTATATGTCGGACAGATAGATGCGGTTTATCCATTAAGTGAGGTTTGGAAGTTGCAGGCCGGAGTCAAAACCTCATTTGTTACGATAGACAATACGGCAGGTTATATGCGTCCGTCGGCTTCCGGCTGGCTGCCGGACGGGGCGCTTGGTTCCCGATTTGTATATGATGAAAATATCAATGCCTCCTATCTGCAAGCCGGCTATGAGAAAGACCGCTTGAAAATCTCAGCGGGTCTAAGGTTGGAACATACCCATGTACACGGGGACTTTGGAGGAAATACACAACAGAAAGACTCTTCGTTTACAACGAATTACTTCCATTTGTTTCCTACCATTGCTTTGCAATACGGTTTGACTTCGGAACATTTGTTTCAGTTTTCGTATGGCAGGCGTATTACCCGCCCCAATTATGGTGATTTGAATCCTTTTACCTACATATTCGATGACTATACCCATGAAGGAGGAAATACAAAACTGCATCCTTCCTTTTCTGATAATATAGAGTTGGGGTATGTGTATCGTGACTGGTTTCAGACGGTTCTCTTTTTCTCGTATACAGATGATGCTATCATGAAGAGCTATCGCGAACAAGAGGAACGGCGTATCTATGTAATGCCTCAGAATCTGTCTTCCTATGTACAGACGGGTGTGCGTGTACATGCTGCCAACCTCTCACCTGCTTCTTTTTGGAAAGTGAATCTGACCGCTATCGGTATTTATAATAATTATGGTTGGACGGAACAAGGGCAGAAAATGAAAAACCGTATGTTTACCCCGATACTCGGCTGCATGAACCAGTTTGCTTTCGCTTCAGTATGGTCGGCCGAACTTTCGGCAAATTATAATGGGCGAATGGCCTACAGACAAGCCACTGTACATCCGGTGCTGGAGGTGAACATCGGTATCCAAAAGAAGATGTTCCGTAACAGATGCACCGTTACCTTGTTTGCCAAGGATGTATTCAACACCAATTATCAAAAAGTAGATATTCGGTCTCCCGGTGTGCAGGCGTTTGTTGACGAACGGCACAACAAACGTGTGCTGGGTATTGCTTTCTCTTGGCGTTTTCAAAAAGGCAGCGATACAAAAGAAAGCAGAAGAAAAAAAGAAATAGATGAAACAAAAAGAGTAAATTTGTAACTACTATGGGCAGACTGTGGAACAAATGGCTGATGCCGGCATTATTTGCCGTGATTCTTTTTCTATGTATTCGTGTGGCGAATGATATTCCGAAACATGAATACTATTGGGAAAGCAATGAGTGGAATTTCATGTTGAAGGATATGCTTGTGGTACTCTTCATGTCTTACCCTATCTTTTTTCTATTGAAGTATTGGCTTTGTTTGTGCCGGAAGCGGAAGCTGGTGTGGTGGCAGGAATACGGGGTGGTTGTCCTGACAGCTCCCGTCTGGTGTCTTCTGACGATGTGGGTTATCCGCTTTTTGATGGGGGTAAGTCTTGATTTATACGATGTGCCTATTCCCGCCATAGTCAGTATGTTGCTTGGCGGCTTCTTCTATATATTCTTGCGTAATCAGATGATACAGAAGGAAAACGAAGCTCAACGCCTGCAATTGGAGAAGATAAAAAATGACCAGCTCCAGACAGAGCTGAAATTCCTTAAAGCGCAATATCATCCACATTTTCTTTTTAATGTACTCAATACGGTTTATTTTCAGATAGATGAGAATAATGAGGCTCCACGGCATACTCTTGAGCAATTGTCCGATTTGCTTCGTTACCAATTATACAATGATGGGGAGAAAGTGCAGGTTCGTGTGGAATTGGAATATCTGAAACAATACATCAGCCTATGTAAACTTCGTGCTACGAAGCGGCTGCAGTTGCAGGTGCATTTCGATGAAATGGAGGCGCAGGTTGAGATTTATCCATTGTTGTTTGTACCGTTGGTGGAGAATGCTTTCAAATATGTGGGAGGGAACTATTTTATAGCTATGGATATGTGTCTGAAAGAAGGCAAGTTGTGTTTTAGTATTGAAAATTCTATACCGGAACCATTAGTGCACCAGAAAGGAAAACATGGAATCGGCATAGAAAATCTGAGGCGCAGGCTGGAGCTGCTATATCCGGAGCGTCATACGCTGGACATAAATAGAGGAGATACTTTGTTTAGAGTAAAACTTGTGATAGAATTATAGGATGAAACAGGTAAAATGTGTAATAACCGATGACGAGCCTACTGCATGTGAAGGATTGCAACGCTATGTGGAAAAGGTGGATTTCCTTTCTTTAATGGGTGTATGTGAAGATGCTATGCAGTTGAACACTCTTTTGCAGACTGAGCAGCCGGACTTGTTGTTTCTGGATATTGAAATGCCTTATCTTTCGGGGCTTGAACTCTTGGCATCTCTTGCCCATCCGCCTCATGTGATTATCACTTCCGCTTATGAGCAGTATGCATTGAAAGGTTATGAACTTGATGTTACGGACTATCTGTTGAAACCGATTTCGTTTGACCGGTTCCTGAAAGCGGTGAATAAAGTACATGGTCTTTTGCAGCAGGAGAAATGGCCGGATGAAGCTAATAATTTTATATTTGTCCGTTCAGACCGTCAGATGCATAAGGTGTTGTTTAAGGATATTCTGGTGGTAGAGGGGCTGGAAAATTACGTCTGTATTTATACGGAAAGCACAAAGCTGCTTGTACGTTCTACCATGAAGCGTATGATAGAGGCTCTTCCTGGTGGAGTATTTCAGCAAGTCCATAAATCATATCTGATAAATTTGGAAAAGATTGAGATGATAGATGGCAATCGGATTATAGTTGGGAGGCATACTGTTCCGGTGGCACGTAATTTCCGCGAGGAGGTGTTTGCACGTATTTTGAAGAATACTTTGTAGTTGCGCAGGAGAAGCTTGTCATGATAAAACTCTGGGCACGAATTACATGAATTTCACAGTTGCGGTTAGCAAAAAACGTGAAATCCATGTAATTCGTGCCCGAAAGAAAGTGTCAAAGGCGTATTGCTGCACGTGACTATTATGGCCTTAGTCTATTATTTCAAATCCCGTATACGGAACCAATGCCTTTGGTATGCGGATTCCTTCTGGAGTCTGGTTGTTTTCCAGCAAGGCGGCAACGATGCGTGGCAGAGCGAGTGCGGAACCGTTCAGCGTATGGCAAAGCTCTGTTTTCTTTTCTGCCGTACGGTAGCGGCATTTCAGACGGTTGGCTTGATAAGTGTCAAAATTAGAGACGGAACTTACTTCCAGCCAGCGTTTCTGTGCTTCGGAATACACCTCAAAGTCAAAACAGAGGGCAGCCGTGAAGCTCATATCGCCACCGCAAAGGCGCAGGATGCGGTAGGGGAGTTCCAGTTTTTGAAGCAAACCTTCTACATGGTCCAGCATTTCCTGATGAGACTGTTTGGAGTGTTCCGGCTTGTCGATGCGCACCAGTTCTACTTTGGAGAATTCGTGCAGACGGTTCAGACCACGTACATCTTTTCCGTATGAGCCGGCTTCGCGACGGAAACATTGAGTATAGGCGCAATTCTTGATGGGCAACTGTTTTTCGTCCAGAATCACATCGCGGTAGATGTTTGTTACCGGAACTTCGGCTGTAGGAATCAGATATAAGTCGTCCACTTCGCAATGGTACATTTGTCCTTCTTTATCGGGAAGTTGCCCCGTGCCATAGCCAGAAGCGACGTTCACCACTGTCGGCGGCATTACTTCTGTATAGCCGGATTTGCGTGCCTCGTCCAGGAAGAAGTTGATGAGCGCGCGTTGCAGTTGTGCACCTTTGCCTTTGTATACGGGGAATCCGGCACCGGTAATCTTAACGCCCAGGTCAAAGTCTATCAAGTCATATTTCTTGGCCAGTTCCCAGTGGGGCAGGGCATCTTTGGGCAATTCGGTTTCCATGCCGCCCATCTTCTCTACCACATTGTCGTCGGCACCGACGCCTTCGGGCACACTGTCATAGGGAACGTTGGGGATGGTGTAAAGTAAAGTCTGCAAATCGTTGGCAGCCTGCTCCATATTGGCTTGCAAGTCTTTGTTGACTTCTTTCAGCTCGGCCACGCGGCTTTTGGCGGCTTCTGCTTCTTCTTTCTTACCCTCCTTCATCAGTTGTCCGATGGATTTGGAGAGTGAGTTGGCTTCTGCCAAGTTTTTATCTAAGATGGTTTGATTGGCTTTTCTTTTGTCATTGAAGTCCAGCACTTGTGCAATGGTTTCTTTCGCATTCTTGAAGTGCTTCTTTTCCAGTCCGCGGAGAACCGCGTCGGTATTTTCTGTAATTTGTTTGATGGTAAGCATATCTTATACTTGTTTTTATGTTATTCGGTTTTGTGAGTGCAAAGATATGGAAAAAACAAATAAAGTGTTGCTTTTGACATGAAAGAAAGGGATGCAATCCATTCGGATTACATCCCTTTTCCTTATTTCTTGTTCGGAAACTTATGCTTCTGCGTTTTCTGCGGGGATAACAGAAACTGAACGTCTGTCTTCCTTGCCTACTTTGAACTTTACAGTTCCGTCTACTAAAGCGAAAAGAGTGTGGTCTTTTCCCATGCCGATGTTCTCACCCGGGTGGAATTCAGTACCTCTTTGACGAACGATGATGTTACCTGCCTTGCAAGCTTCGCCACCAAATATCTTAACGCCTAATCTCTTGCTCTGTGATTCGCGGCCGTTCTTAGAACTACCGACACCTTTTTTATGTGCCATTTTTTCTTACTGTTTTAATTGATTAAGCTACTACTTCTGTAATTGTTAACTCTGTGAATTGTTGACGGTGACCGTTCAACTTACGATAACCTTTTCTTCTTTTCTTATGGAAAACGAGAACTTTATCGCCTTTTACCATGTTTGATACGACCTGGCAAACAACCTTTGCACCCTCTACAGTGGGAGCACCTACGGTGATGTTGCCGTCTTTGTCTACCAAAAGAACCTTGTCAAACTCTACTGTTGCACCGTTTTCTGCATTCTGGATGTGGTGTACAAACAGTTTTTTGCCAGCTTCTGCTTTGAATTGCTGACCGTTAATTTCTACAATTGCGTACATTTCTTATATTAATGTATAAGTTAGCTCCGTCGGGTGGTCTCTAATCACTTAGAAAGCACTTGGTCGAACCCGGTGCGGAATAATCGGGCACAAAAGTACTCTTTTTATTCTAAATGGGCAAATGTTCTTTTGCTTTTTTATTCTTTTAGTGCAGATTGTACTTTTGGCCTATTGGAGAAAAACTGTTTCATCAAGAAGAGACAATTTATGTAGGGATGGTTGTTGTTACAAGATGAATTTCAGTACATAGATACCGGCCAGCATTAGTGCCATGACGAGGCATGCAAATATGACGAGTAGCACAAGACTGTAAGTCAGCATGAGGATAGTGCGCCAAAAGCTTCTCCACCAGGTGCAGCGGTACAATTGTTTGTAATCGCAACAGAATAGGACGAAAATAAGCCATAAAGGCAGCTCATACAAATCGTCTACCTTTGCACACCCGTTGAAAGGCAGCACGATGATGCTTAGCAGGAGTATCTGGCAAGCTATGTAGGCTTGTATGAATACATGCTCCGTGGTATTGTAGTTTAACTTATATTTCCGGCATCGGAAGGCAAGTTGGGTAGCAAGTGCAAACAGAGGCAGTGTGGCAATGATGCGGAATGCTTTGTTTCCGTGTCCCCAGCTCTTCATCAGATTCCATACTTTCATTAGGAAAGGAGAGTTCTGGAAGACTTTTTCCAGTCTGTCTCCCACCTCCGAGGTGTCGTTTACAAACTCATCGATGAGGTCGCCATCATCGCTGTTCGATTCGGATACCTGTGTGGCAGAAGTGGAGTCGTTCTTCTCTTCCAGTTTGTTCAGGCTTTTCTCCAGGCTTTTTATAGTGATGGCGAGGGCTCGCTTTTCCTCTTTGCTATAGGTTTTCTCCATCTTTTGGGTAAGCTTCTCTTTAGCGGCAATGATTTCTTCTTTGTCTGTCTGCTCTGTCTTTTCCGTCTTTGCTTTTTTGCTCAGAGCTTCCGGGTCTACCAGTTGCACAGCCATGATATAAAGAGCTGCAAGAATGAAGAGTGTCTGGAACGGGCGAAAATACTCTATACGCTTACCACCGATGAAGTCTCTAATCATGTATCCCGGACGGTAGAGGAGTTCCAGAAGGGTACGTCCAAAACCATTGTCTATATTGAAGAAGCCTCCGGCAATGTTTTTAAGGGCGTTGCTTAGCCGGTAACGTGGAGTGTTTCGGCTTTGTCCGCAACGGTTACAGTAGTTGCCGGTATAGGTGGTGCCACAATTCAGGCAAGTGCAGGTTTCGGTACTCGCAGGAGGAGTTTTCCTTCCTTGTATCAGCTTGATGTGGAATGCACGCAGGCGTACTGCGTAGGGGTGCCACCATGAGTCGATGAAAGTTCTTGCTTTGTTGGGCAGTATCCTTCTTTTTTGGAGGATGCCCCACAATGTCAGTATGAAGACAACCGGGAAGAAGTTGCTGTCGTCGGTCATGTCCAGCTCTTCAATAGCCAACCAAAAGAGTGTCAATAGAAGGAGGATTTGCCAGGCATTTATCCTTTTCTGTTTCCGGGGAGAAGTGGCATACATATTTTCCGGTCGGATGGGGCTTTCAATCTTGAATATGGAGGGATGCTCCTCCTGAACTGCCAGCAGTTCTTCTAAAGTGCTCATTATTTTCCGGTGTGGGTACTTTTCCAATTCTTTGGCAGTGGTTACTCCGTGGGTGACCCCGGCAAAGTCTACTCCGGCCGCTTGGGCTGTTTCCGCATCTATCGTGCTGTCGCCTATATAGAGGGTATCGGTTTTGCTGACATGTAGCCGCTTAATGGCAAGGAGTAGCCCTTCGGGAGATGGCTTGGCGGTTTTCACGTCTTCACCACCCACGATGATGTCTATAAAATCTTCAGGAAAATGCTGGTCGAGGAGTTCCTTGATGCGGAATCGGTATTTGGTCGAGATGATTCCGATGCGGGCGCCAGAGTCCTTTAGTGCAGTCAGTACAGACTTGGTTTCCAGGAAAAGCACCGTATTGACAGTCATATGCGTATCGGCCTCTTTTCGGTATTCTGCCTTGAATCCTGCCAGTTGTCCGGCATCTGTCACGCCGGTGAGGATGGAAAAAGAGTTTTCCAGAGTCTTGCCGATGGTACGTTTGATGTCGTCATCTGTAACCTCTGTATATCCGTGACGGGTCAGTACGTTGCGGAAACAAGTGACGATTCCGCGGGAAGAATCAGCAAGCGTATAGTCAAAGTCGAAAAGATAGGTCGTGTAATTCATTGTGACTTTTTGTGGCAAAGATAGTGTAAAGTATATTTTTACAAAATAAAAAAGAGGATTAATCGGAATTTTGTATTACTTTTGTTTGCATGAATTCTGTTGAAAAAGTGACAAGATGTGTAAGTGTTTTATCCGGTTAGGTTGTTATACTATACACGTTAACCCTATAATGTTATGAATTTGATAAAATCTTGTTGTTTGTTTGTGGTCTTTTCATCCTTTCTGGCATGTACCCCACAAGTGTCGGATGTGAAGAGTATGTCTTATACAGAGTTCGTGAACCCCTTTATCGGTACAGATTTTACTGGAAACACCTATCCGGGTGCCCAGGCACCGTTTGGCATGGTGCAACTCAGTCCTGACAACGGACTGCCGGGCTGGGACCGTATTTCCGGATATTTTTATCCAGACAGTACCATTGCAGGCTTCAGCCATACCCATCTCTCCGGAACCGGCGCTGGTGACTTGTATGATATCTCTTTTATGCCGGTGACATTGCCTTATAAGGAGGCGGAAGCTCCGCTCGGCATTCACTCTTTGTTCTCTCATTCGGAAGAGTCGGCAAGCGCCGGATATTACCAGGTGCGTCTGAAAGATTATAATATCAATGTAGAGTTGACGGCCACCGAGCGTTGTGGCATTCAGCGGTATACTTTCCCCAAAGCCGATGCTGCCGTTTTCCTGAATTTGCGGAAAGCCATGAATTGGGATTTTACCAATGATTCTCACATAGAAGTCGTCGATTCGGTAACGGTGCAAGGTTACCGTTACTCTGACGGTTGGGCACGCGACCAGCGCCTCTACTTCCGTACCCGTTTCTCCAAACCGTTTGTTGTGATGCAGCTCGATACAGCTGCCATAGAGAAAGATGGCAAGCGGATAGGGACATCCGTCATTGCACGATTCGACTTTCAGACTAAGGAAGGAGAACAGATTCTTGTTAGTACTGCCATCTCCGGTGTGAGTATGGAAGGGGCGGCACGTAATTTGGCAGCCGAAGTACCCGATGATGATTTCGACAAATACCTGGCAGCTGTGCAGGATGATTGGAACAAACAATTGTCCCGGATAGAAATAAAATGCGATGACCGTGATGAGAAAGTCAAGTTCTATACGGCTTTGTATCATTCGATGATTGCTCCTACCATTTACAGTGATGTGGACGGTGCTTATTACGGTCCCGACAAGCAAGTGCACCGTGCGGAGAGCTGGACAAATTACAGTACTTTCTCCTTGTGGGACACTTACCGTGCGGCTCATCCTCTCTATACCTTTATTGAGCCGGAACGGGTGAACGATATGGTGAAGTCCTTCCTCGCCTTCTTCGAACAGAACGGTCGCCTTCCCGTATGGAATTTTCAGGGGAGCGAGACAGATATGATGATAGGTTACCACTCTGTACCAGTTATTGTAGATGCCTATCTGAAAGGTATTGGGGACTTCGATGCGAAAAAGGCCTTGGAGGCTTGTGTAGCTACTGCCAATATCGATTCTTATCGTGGCATTGGGTTATATAAGAAATATGCTTATGTTCCTTATAATGTGACGGATCAGTATAATTCGGAAAACTGGTCACTTTCTAAAACACTGGAATATGCATACGATGACTATTGTATAGCCCGTATGGCAGAGAAACTGGGCGATAAGGAGGTAGCGGACGAGTTTTATAAGCGTTCCCGTAATTACCGGAATGTTTACAATCCGGTAAGTTCTTTCATGCAGCCCCGTGATGACAAGGGAGAGTTTATCCGGAACTTCTCGCCGGACGACTATACTCCGCACATCTGCGAGAGCAACGGCTGGCAGTACTTCTGGTCTGTACAGCAGGATATTGACGGCTTGATAGCTTTGACCGGAGGTAAGGAACGGTTTGCCCAGAAGCTGGACAGTATGTTTACCTATAATCCTTCTGCAGATGATGAGCTGCCTATTTTCAGCACCGGAATGATTGGCCAGTATGCGCATGGAAATGAGCCTAGCCATCACGTCATTTATCTGTTCAATGCTGTGGATCAACCTTGGAAAACCCAGAAATATGCAGCCCGGGTGATGCATGAACTCTACCTGAACACTCCTGCCGGTTTGTGTGGCAACGAGGATTGCGGACAGATGTCTGCTTGGTATGTGTTCAGTGCGATGGGCTTTTATCCGGTAGACCCGGTTGGCGGAAAATATGAAATCGGTACCCCCCTATATCCGGAAATGAAGATGCACCTGCCTGGTGGAAAGACCTTTAAGGTACTGGCACCGGCGGTGAGCAAGGAAAATTGCTACATTCAATCTGTCAAACTCAACGGTAAGAGCTATGACAAAAGTTATATTACGCATGAACAGATAATGGATGGAAGTGTTTTCGAATTTGAAATGGGGGATAAGCCAGGTGATGCATGGTACAGCCCCCGATAACCGGCTAAAATATGGATGAACATTTCGACTTGACATATAAATCCCTTTTCCGCAGGTATTATACCAATCTGCTGTTCTACGCCACACGCATTGTGGGGGAAGAAGATGCGGAAGATGTGGTGCAGGATGTTTTCGTGGAGCTGTGGAAGCGGAAAGATACCATGAAGGTGGGAGAGCAGATTCAGGCTTTTTTGTATAGGGCGGTGTATACCCGTGCCTTGAACGTTCTGAAGCATCGGGACATTGTAAGTGGCTATGAGGCTGTCATGCTCGAAATCCATAAAAAGAGGGTTGAGTTCTATCAACCCGACAGCAATGATGTGGTGAAACGGATAGAGGATGCCGAACTCAGAAGGAAGCTGTCCGATGCCATCAATGAATTGCCGGACAAGTGCCGGATGGTATTCAAACTCAGCTATCTGCATGATATGAAGAATAAGGAGATAGCTGATACGATGGGAGTGTCATTGCGTACGGTGGAGGCTCACATGTACAAAGCTTTGAAGTTGCTGCGCGATAAACTGGGGTATCTGAACCTGATGTTGGCTCTGTTTTTCATCGGGAAAGTAAGTGTTTTTGCGAGCAGCGTTGTTTTATTATCATAATGAAGGAAAGAATGAATAAGTTGAATGAGGAGATATTGGCCAAGTTCCTTATGGGTGAATGTACGGAAGATGAACTTCGTGAGGTGAACGCCTGGCTGGAAGGGTCGGGTGAGAATGCACGCGAATTGTTCAGGCTGGAGGAGATTTACCACTTGGGGAGACTGGGGGATACTTCGAATGCACAAGACATAGAAAAGGTCGAAAAGCGATTGTTTAAAAGGTTGGAACAAGAGAAGACGAAACAATACAAGGTACGGAGGATGGTTGGATGGATGCGGTATGCGGCCGTATTTGTGGGCTTCTTCCTTTTGGGTACTTTCGGCTATCTTTTTTATCAGACTTATAGCCAGCCGGAAACATTACTGGCTGTCACCACTCATGATAAGATTAAGGAATTGAAACTGCCGGATGGCACAAAAGTCTGGCTGAATAAAAATACTACCTTGAAATATCCGTATGAGTTTGCAGGGAAGGGAAGAAAGGTTTATCTGGAAGGAGAAGGATATTTTGAGGTAATGAGGAATCCGGAAAAACCGTTTGTCGTACAGAGTGAGGCCATGCAGGTCAGAGTATTGGGAACTGTTTTCAACCTCAAGTCTGACAAGGCTAAGATGTCTGCAGTAGCTACCCTTCTGAAAGGCGAAGTAGAGGTGAAAGGCAATCATGGCGAGGGTATGATTATCCTTGCCCCCGGACAGAAAGCCGAGCTGAACGGAATGACTAGGCGTCTGGTGGTGAAGCAGGTGGATACGGGAATCGAAAACTGGCACAATAATGAGTTTGTCTTTGAGAAGGCTGACCTATACACCATTGCGCGTACATTGGAGAATTCGTATGGGGTGAGGATAATTCTGGCACCGAACATAGATGTAAGCAAGACCTACTCGGGTACACTGAAGAAAAAAGAGAGTGTGGGGGCTGTGCTGAATCTGATAAAGAATGCCATTCCATTGGAGTATAAAATTGTGGGGAACAGTGTTTTCCTCTCCTCAATGAAGTAGGAAGGCCGCACAAATCCGAGATATGACGAGAAGAATTTATTTAATACTAACAACTTTCTAATATTATGCGAAAATTAATCCTATTGTTTCTTTTTGTGAGCAGTTCCTTGTGGCTGCATGCCAAGGACTTTACCCAGTATGTCAGTCCTCTTGTCGGCACGCAGTCTACTTTCGAGCTTTCCACCGGTAATACCTATCCTGCGATCGCACGTCCCTGGGGTATGAACTTCTGGACTCCTCAGACTGGTAAGATGGGTGACGGCTGGCAATACGTCTATACCGCGAACAAGATCCGTGGTTTCAAGCAGACACACCAGCCCAGTCCCTGGATTAACGACTACGGGCAGTTCTCCATCATGCCGGTGGTTGGCAAGCCCGAGTTTGATGAGGAGAAGCGTGCAAGCTGGTTCTCCCACAAGGGCGAAGTGGCACTTCCTCATTATTATAAGGTATATCTTGCCGAACACGATGTGGTTACCGAGTTCACCCCTACCGACCGTGCCGTATTGTTCCGTTTCACTTTCCCTGAAAATGATCATTCATACGTTGTTGTTGATGCCTTTGACAAGGGCTCTTATGTGAAGATACTTCCGGAACAGAATCGTATTATCGGTTATACTACCCGTAACAGCGGCGGTGTTCCCGAGAACTTCAAGAACTATTTCGTGATAGAGTTCGACAAGCCTTTTACTTATAAGGCGTCTGTAGCCGATGGCGTCTTGACCGAGAATAAGGTTGAGCAGGAAGCCGGACACGCCGGTGCTGTTATCGGCTTCAAAACCCGCAAGGGTGAAGTGGTACATGCCCGTGTAGCCTCTTCTTTCATCAGTTTTGAGCAGGCTGACCGTAACTTGAAGGAGCTTGGCAATGACAATTTGGAAACATTGGTTCAGAAAGGTCAGGATGCCTGGAACAAGGTGCTGGGCCGTATTGATGTGGAAGGCGGAACCCTTGACCAGTACCGTACTTTCTACTCATGTTTGTATCGTTCCTTGTTATTCCCCCGTGCATTCTATGAACTGGATGAGGCGGGAAGTCCTATTCATTACAGCCCTTACAATGGTCAGGTGCTGCCCGGTTATATGTATACGGATACCGGTTTCTGGGATACTTTCCGCTGTCTCTTTCCATTCCTTAATCTGATGTATCCGTCAGTGAACAGGCAGATTCAGGAAGGTCTTGTCAACACCTATAAGGAAAGCGGTTTCTTCCCCGAATGGGCAAGTCCGGGTCACCGTGGCTGTATGATTGGCAACAACTCTGCTTCCGTACTGGCAGATGCCTATCTGAAAGGTGTGAAGGTGGAGGATGTGCAGACGCTGTACGAAGGTCTCATCAACGGTACAAAGAATGTCCATCCCGAGGTCTCTTCTACGGGTCGCCTCGGCTATGAGTATTACAATAAGCTTGGTTATGTTCCCTACGATGTGAAAATCAACGAGAACACTGCCCGTACTTTGGAGTATGCTTATAATGACTGGTGCATCTACCGCATGGCAAAAGAGTTGAACCGTCCGAAGAAGGAGCAGAAACTCTTTGCGGAACGTGCCATGAACTATAGGAATGTGTTTGATAAGGAAAGCAAGCTGATGCGTGGTCGTAATCAAGACGGCCAGTTCCAGGCTCCTTTCTCTCCATTGAAGTGGGGTGATGCCTTTACTGAAGGTAACAGTTGGCACTATTCCTGGTCTGTATTCCACGACCCTCAAGGTCTGATAGACTTGATGGGTGGCAAGGAATCTTTCGTGGAGATGCTTGACTCTGTTTTTATTGTTCCACCCTTGTTCGATGACAGCTATTACGGCCAGGTAATCCATGAAATCCGTGAGATGACAGTGATGAATATGGGTAACTATGCCCATGGCAACCAGCCCATCCAGCACATGATTTACCTTTATAATTATGCCGGGGAGCCTTGGAAAGCCCAATATTGGCTTCGTCAGGTAATGAACCGCATGTACACTGCCGGTCCCGACGGTTATTGCGGTGACGAGGACAACGGTCAGACTTCCGCGTGGTATGTCTTCTCTGCACTTGGTTTCTATCCGGTTTGCCCTGGTACGGACGAGTATGTACTGGGCGCCCCTCTGTTCCGTAAGGCTACCCTCCATTTCGAGAACGGTAAGTCCCTGACAATTGACGCTCCGGATAACTCACCGGAGAACATGTATATCGAGTCTCTCAAGGTGAACGGCGTGGATTATTCCAGGAATTATCTGACGCATGGCAATTTGCAGAATGGCGGTACCTTGAGGTTTGATATGGGCAGCCAGCCTAATATGAAGAGAGGTACGCAGCCGGAAGATTATCCTTATTCTTTCTCGAATGAACTGAAGAAGTAAAGAATAGTAATAATATAGTAAGAAAAGGGTTGCCTCGAAAATAAGTTGATATATCATTTTGTTATTTACTATCTGTATTATAGGTGTTTTTCTTGAATCAGGTGGAAATAATTATTTACTTCGTTAGTAATATTGAGCAAAATGATATATCAACTTATTTTCGGGGTAACTCTTTTTTTTTAGGATTAATGATAAAAAAGATACTTTTTCAGTAAGTGTATTTTCATTGTCTGTTGTTTTATATAGGAATGCGAGAGAATGAATCTCTCGAAGTAATTTATTGTATAACCTATAAATTGTGTTTATGAAAGACAATTATGCTTTTCGGAGTTCGACGTTCATGCGGGCTTTATTAGTTTTGTTGTTCATGGCAGTTTCTATCCAGTGGGGCTTTGCCCAATTAAACCTGAATGTGTCTCGCGGCACATTGAGGACAGTCATTGAACAAATCAAGTCTCAATCCAAGTATCAATTTTTTTATGACGACAAACTGGCTGCGTTGCCGGTAGAAAACGTCAAAGTGAACAATGCGTCTATAGAAGATGCTTTGAATGTTATTCTCAAAGGGAAAGACATTTCCTATAAAGTGGAGGATAACATCGTTTATCTTTCTGAAAAGTCTGCTGCTCCTCAAGAGGGCAACCAACAAGGGAAAGAACGGACGATTACCGGAGTCGTGTCAGATGACATGGGACCTCTGATTGGTGTGAATGTATTGATAAAAGGTACCAGCAACGGGTGCATTACCGACCTCGACGGTAACTTTACGTTGACCACTACGGAAGCGAATCCGGTGATCGTATTCTCTTATATCGGTTATACTACGCAGGAAATTCCCGTGAAAGGTAATGCATCGATTAATGTGATGATGGCCGGAGATACCCAACAGCTTGAAGAAGTTGTGGTTACTGCCCTAGGTATCAAGCGTTCGGAAAAGGCATTGTCCTACAATGTACAGCAGGTGAATACAGATGCCATTACTTCCAATAAAGACGCCAACTTTGTGAACTCATTGAGTGGTAAAGTAGCAGGTGTGAATATCAATGCTTCTTCATCCGGTGTGGGTGGCGTGTCAAAGGTAGTGATGCGTGGTACGAAATCCATCATGCAGTCTTCCAATGCACTTTATGTAATTGACGGTGTGCCTATTTTCTCTGGCCGTGGTACTGCCGGAGGTAAGGAGTTCGACTCCCAGGGATCTTCAGAACCGATTGCTGACATCAACCCGGAAGACATCGAGTCAATGTCGGTCTTGACTGGCGCCGCCGCTGCTGCCTTGTACGGTTCGGAAGCTGCCAACGGTGCCATTGTCATCACTACAAAGAAAGGTAAAGAAGGTAAGGTGAGTCTTACTGTCAGCAGCAATACTGAATTCACCAATCCGTTTGTGATGCCGAGCTTCCAAAACCGGTATGGTACGGGAACCGGTGGTGTGATGAGCACTTCAGGAGCCATGAGCTGGGGAGCTCCTTTGTCTGCAGCCAATAATTACAATTACAGTCCGAAAGATGATTATTTCCAGACGGGTATTGTAGGGACGGAAAGCATCTCTTTGTCAACTGGTACAGAAAAAAACCAGACGTATGCATCGGCTGCTGCCGTAAACTCTAAGGGTATTGTTCCCAACAACAAATACAACCGTTACAACTTCACGGTACGTAATACCACTACTTTCTTGGACGACAAGATGACTTTGGACTTCGGTGCAAGCTATATTCTGCAGAATGACCAGAACATGACGAACCAGGGTACCTACAATAACCCGTTGGTGGGTGCTTATTTGTTCCCGCGCAGCAACGACTGGTCGGATATCAGCATGTATGAGCGCTATGACGCTGCCCGTAAGATTTATACGCAATATTGGCCGGTAGGGGACGAAGGTATGGTAATGCAGAATCCTTATTGGATTAACTACCGCAATTTGCGCCAGAACAAGAAGGATCGCTATATGCTGAATGCCGGTTTGAGCTATAAGATTCTGGACTGGCTGACTGTTTCAGGACGTGTACGTTTGGATAACTCCAATAATGACTATACAGAAAAGTTTTATGCTTCTACCAATACTCAGCTCACCGAGAGTTCTTCACGAGGTCTTTATGGTATTACTAAGACGCAGGACAAACAGTTGTATGCTGACTTCCTGGTGAGTATCAACAAATATTTCGGTGAAGACTGGTCACTCCAGGCCAACGTCGGTGGTTCATTCTCCGATATACGTTCGGATGCAATGAAAACACGTGGTCCGATTGCTGACGGTGGTGATGCTTTCGGTGGTGAACCGGTAGGTCTAACCAACTACTTTGCTATCCAGAACCTGAGTGCCAGCAAGACACAGCGCTTGCAGGAGGGATGGCGTGAACAGACTCAGTCTCTCTTCGCTTCGGCTGAGCTTGGTTACAAGAATACTTACTTCTTGACGCTGACCGGACGTAACGACTGGCCTTCACAGTTGGCAGGTCCCAACTCCAACAGTAAATCATTCTTTTATCCTTCAGTCGGTGGTTCTGTTGTACTGTCTGAACTGATGCCTAACTTGAACAAAGATTATCTTTCTTTTATAAAGGTTCGTGGTTCATGGGCATCTGTTGGTAGTGCTTTCTCCAGATACTTGGCTAATCCTCACTACGAATGGAATTCAAGTTCCGGTCAATGGAGTATCACGACTCAATATCCGTTGTATAATCTGAAGCCTGAGCGTACCAATTCTTGGGAAATCGGTTTGAACATGCGTTTCCTCAAAAATTTTGAATTGGATGTGACATATTACAATGCCAAGACTATGAATCAGACATTCAATCCGCAGTTGCCTGTCAGCGGTTGGTCGGCTTTGTATATCCAGACCGGTGCCGTACGTAACTCCGGTATTGAGTTGTCACTGAACTATAAGAATACTTGGAAGGACTTTACATGGGATACTGGTATAACTTTTTCCAGCAACAAGAATAAGATTTTGACACTGGCAGACAAAGCCATCAACCCCGTTACCGGTGAGTTGTTCTCTTTGAGCACGTTGAATATGGGTGGTTTAGGTGATGCCCGCTTCTTGCTGAAAGAGGGAGGAAGCATGGGGGACCTTTACTCTCTGAGAGATATGAAGCGTGATGCCAATGGACAGATTTTTGTAGACCAGAACGGAGCAGTTGCTACGGAAACCATTACCGATCCTGACAAATACATCAAATTGGGAAGTGTACTTCCTAAGGGGAATTTGGCTTGGCGTAACAACTTCATCTGGAAGAATTTCACAGCAGGCTTTTTGATTTCAGCCCGTTTGGGTGGTGTGGTCTACTCACGTACACAAGCCATGTTGGATTACTATGGTGTGTCTGAGGCCTCTGCGGATGCACGTGATTTAGGTTACGTATTGGTGAATGGCAAGGACAAGGTAAATCCCGAAACATGGTATGGTGTAGTCGGTAGTGGTACAGCTGTTCCCCAATACTATACTTACTCTGCTACCAACGTTCGCCTGCAGGAAGTTTCCTTGGGTTACACTATTCCCAAAAAGTTGTTGAACGATGTGTGTGATATCAAGGTTTCGTTGGTAGGCCGCAACTTATGGATGATTTACAGCAAGGCTCCTTTCGATCCAGAAAGTGTGGCTTCTACCGATAACTTCTATCAGGGAATCGACTATTTCATGATGCCGGCTTTGCGTAACATCGGCTTTAGCTTGAGCTTTAAATTTTAATACCAAACGATATGAAAAAGAGAAATATAATAAATAAATTGATTATTGCTCCATTGCTTATGGGCTTTATGTCCTGCACCGGCAATTATATGGATATCAATTCCAATCCTTATCAACCGGGCGATTTGACTCCCGATGATTATGCACTGGGTTCTGCCATGAGTAACTTGGCAAGTACGGTTATTTCGTCAGACGTCAATACGGCACAATTTACCGATTGTTTGTTGGGCGGACCGTTGGGAGGTTATTTTGCCGATTCAAATGCCGGCTGGTCCAATACAATATCCAATTTTAATGCTACGAATGACTGGACACGCGTATTCTTGATGAGTGACCGTATCATCTCGACATTATATGCTAACTTGAGCACAGTGAAACAAGTATCGGAGAATACCAACAATCCGGTTCCCTATGCTATTGCACAAATCATAAAGGTTGCTGCCATGAGCCGCGTGACTGATACATATGGTCCCATCCCTTATTCCAAGATTGGTCAGGATGGCAAGATAACTATTCCTTATGATACGCAGGAAGAAGTCTACAATGCATTCTTCAAGGAACTGGACGAGTCCATTGAGGTGCTGACCGAGAACAGAAACGCGGCGTTGGTCGCTTCTGCAGACTTCGTATACAGCGGTAATGTACAGAAATGGGTGAAATTTGCCAACTCATTGAAGTTGCGTCTAGCTATCCGCATTGCCAATGTAAGTCCTGCCAAAGCCAAAGAGATGGCTGAAAGCGCAGTGAATCATGAACTGGGCTTGATTGAAACAAATGCAGACAATGCTACATGGAAGTATTTCGGAACAATCAGCAACCCGCTGTTTATGGCAGTGCGTTATAATGAAGAAGCATCAGGCGGTGATACCCATCCTGCTGCTGACATCATCTGTTACATGAACGGTTACAATGACAATCGCCGCGCCAGCTATTTTGAAGAATCCAAATGGGAGGGAGAGTCTTATGTAGGATTACGCCGTGGTATCGATCTCAGCAAAGCGAGGGAATCTTTCATAAATTATTCACGGGTGAAGATTTCCTCTTCAGACCCTGTGCTTTGGATGAATGCAGCGGAAGTTGCCTTCTTGCGCGCTGAAGCTACTGCAGTCTATGGTTTCAGCATGAAAGGAACTGCGGCTGATTTTTATGAACAAGGTGTCCGCCTTTCTTTTGAACAATGGGGAGCTACGGGGGTAGACAGTTATCTGGCTGATGAAAGCAGTGTCCCTGCCCTTTATAAGGATCCTGCTGGTCTTAATACGTATGAAAAGAACCTTTCAAACATTACCATCAAATGGAATGAGGGAGCATCCAAAGAGGAAAAGCAGGAGCGTATCATTACTCAGAAATGGATTGCTAACTGGCCGTTAGGCAACGAGGCTTGGGCTGATTACCGTCGTACGGGTTATCCCAAACTGTTGCCTGCAACCAGCGAAGGCAATAAGAGTAATGGAATTGTTGACAGCGAGAAAGGTGCACGTCGCATGCCTTATCCTTCTGAAGAATATACAAATAATACTGAAAACGTGCAGGATGCAGTAAGCAATTATCTGGGTGGACCGGACAACATGGCTACTGATGTATGGTGGGCACGTAAATAATAACAATAAATGCTGAATAATTATGAAATTATATAAGAAATCATTTAAAGGAATTGCGCTGGCAGCTTTTTCCGTATTGGCATTGTCTGCCTGCTCCGACTGGACAGATACAGAAAGCATCAATTTGGCAGAACCCGGAATCGACGAACAGTCTCCCGAATTGTATGCCAAGTATCTGAAGAACTTGCAGGAATATAAGAATTCTGACCATAAGATTGTGTACGGCTGGTTTGATAATAGTGAGAAAGTTCCTTTCAGTCGTGGGCAACACATGTCAGATGTGCCTGACAGTCTGGACGTAATTATTGTGACTACTCCCGATTTAGTGGAATTCGAACTGAAAGACATTGTAAGTGTACACGAGAAAGGAACAAAAGTATTCTACTCTATCAGTTATGACAATATCTTGAAGGAACATACCGACAAGGTGAAGGAAGGAACGGAAACGTCCACATTCTCGGCTTATCTTTCTGCTGAGTTGAACAGATTGATTGCTCTGGAAGCTCCTTTCGACGGCATTGTTGCTGAATATCGCGGCAGCAATCCTATCTACATGTCCGAAGCTGACAAGGCTGAAGCAAAGGCAAATCAAGATACCTTTTTCAGTGTGATAGCCAACTGGAAGAGCGCCAATTCGGGTAAGAAGCTGGTGTTCCAGGGGTATCCTGCCAACCTGATAGGTCAGTCTGTACTGTCTTCTTGTGACCATATCATCTTGATTACAAATGATGTCACGGATGTTGCCCAACTGGGGATAGAAGCGCTTCAGGCCTTGATGGCAGACGGTGTTCCGGCTGACCGCTTCATTGTATCGGCATCTACCATCTCTCTGGATACAACTGATAAGACTACCGGATATTACAATGCTTTGAGAGCTCTGTCGGAAGCCGCTTATTGGGTGACAGAGCCGTCTGCTGAGTTTATAAAAGCTGGTTTGGCTATTGAGAACATGCAGAATGATTACTACAATGCAACCAATACCTACCAATACGTGAGAGAAGCTATCAATATTATGAATCCTGCTCCTAAAAAATAAAAGAATATCATGAAACTGAAAAGTATATATTTAGTATCGATGGCATTATTGGCAGGTGTATTTGCTGCTTGTAATGATAATGACGTTGAGAATTTCGATAATCAGGTGTATATCAACAGCTCGGCGATGACCAGCACTGTGTTGTTGAAAAACACAGTTTCCGATACGGAAGGTTCATTCCGGATTTCAATGGCTCGCCCTGAATCACGGGACATAACTATTTCCTTGAAGGCGGACCCTTCCTTGGTAGCTACTTATAACGCCACCTATTATGACACAGCCGAGGCGCTGCCGGAAAATTATTATACGGTAGAAACTCCGCAGGCTACCATTTTGGCCGGTGCTGTCATTTCAGATGACATCACTGTCAGCTTCAAGAACTTGACGGAACTGGACCGTGAGAAGGTATATGTATTGCCGGTTACGGTAGACCAGGCAAGTATCGGAGTCTTGAAGAGCTCCGGTACCATGTACTACGTGCTGAAGGGTGCTGCATTGATTAATACGGTTCCTGATATTACCAAGAATCTGGTTTACGTAACTTGGACCAATCCGGATGTAGCCAATAATATGAATAAACTGACGGCAGAAGCGTTGATTCGCGTAAGCAAGTTCGACAAGATGCTGACTTCCATTATGGGTATCGAAGGCAAGTTCCTGCTCCGTATCGGTGATGCCGGAATTCCTCAGAACCAATTGCAGGTGGCTACAAGCAGTGGCAATGTGACTGATGAGAGTCTGGCTATTCCGACAAATGAATGGACACATATAGCTGTGACCTACGATGCGGATGCAAAAACTGTTATAGTTTACATCAATGGTAAGAATATGTTGGAGACTACTTTGGACTGCGGTGCTGTGAACTGGGGGCAGACTATGACTGATGAAGGTAACGGATTCTGGATTGGTCATTCATACAATCGTGACCGCTGGTTGGAAGGTAACATCTCAGAGGTACGTATCTGGAACAAGGTGTTGACATCAGCAGAAATCAATGCAAAGGACCACTTCTACCAGGTAGATCCGGATGCTGACGGACTGGTTTCTTACTGGAAGTTCGATGAAGGTGCCGGTACTGCCATTCATGACTATAGCGGAAATGAGAACAATGCTACTGCAGTTGAACCATTGACTTGGACTGCTGTGGAACTGCCCGCCAAATAATTTAGTTATACCTTAATTCAAATAAAAAGATATTGATTATGAAATATATGAATCATGTAAAATCAGGCTTGCTGGCAATGGCTTTTGCATGTGCAGGAATATGCTTTACCGGTTGTGAAGATGATGTTGTCATCAACACCGGCAACAGCGACAAGCTGGATACTGTGGATGGCGTGTATGGTTATGTAAAGTCTGCCGCTGGTGCACGTGAACTTACTCCGATTTCCGTTTTTGGCGACAAGGTTGCTACCGGACATCTCTATTTTGAACTGAGCAAAGCTGCAGAGCAGGATGTTACGGTGACCTTCAAAGTGGACGAAGACGTTTTGGAAGCTTATAATAAGAAGAATGGAACAAGCTATAAAATGTATCCCGCCGATAAGTTGAGTCTGGCGAACGGTGGAACTGTCATTATCAAGGCGGGCGAACAGAAGTCGGCTTCTGTGGAACTGAATATCAATGCAGGAGGCACAATCGGACAAACTTATGCTGTTGCCGTTTCTGCATCTGCCAATAACGGTGTGGAAGTTTCTACAAACAATCAGGAATATATTTACTTGGTAAAGCCTTTGGCTGCTATTCCTGAGAGTATCAGTAAGGGTGATATACTTACACATTGCTTTGTGGAAGTAAATGACGAGAACATCTTGAATATGGGTGAATATACCATGAAGAGCGACGGAAAGCCTTTCTTTGATGTAGTCAGCATTTTTGCTGCCAATATCAATGTGGATAGCAAGACCGGTCGCGTACATGTTTTTTGCAATGACCAGGTTTCTTTCTTGCTGAGAAATGCGGATAAGTTCATCCGTCCTTTGCAGGCTAAGGGCATTAAGGTGGCTATGACTATTCTTGGCAACCATGATGAGGCCGGTATGGGTAACCTTTCTGAAGCTGCCGCCAAAGACTTTGCCAAGGAACTGAAGGCTTATTTGGATATCTATGGTTTGGATGGCATTGACTTTGATGATGAGTACACCAGTTACAACAACTCCAACCCCAGTCCCGGCTTCGAAAAACGTTCACGTGCCAACTTCGCACGTTTGGTTTATGAGTGCCGCCAGGTATTTGGAGATAAACTGATCGGTGTGTATGAATATGGTTCGCTTGATTCTCCCGATGGCGAGGTAGAAGGTGTGAAAGTTGGTGATATTGTGGACTATATGACCTATGGTTATTACCAGAATCAGAATCCTAATGGAGCTTTTGGCCGTGAAGCGTCTCATTTTGAGAACCTGCCCAAATCCAAGTATGCTCCGCTGCCTTGGAAGATTAATGATGAGTTGAACGGAGGTTGGAATGGATTTGACAAGAGCAAATTCCAAAAAGTGAAAGATGAAGGTTATGGCATTCAGATGTTCTACAATCCCAAACCGCTGATGTATCAGTATTATACGCTGCTTTCGGAAATAAGTAAAGTACTTTTTGATGATGAAGTGGAGTGGAGCGGTAAGTACTGGAACCGTACTGGTGAAGCTTATCAAGGAAAGATGATGGGCTATGAAGATTTGGTCGGTGAATGGAAAGTAACTTCCAGTAACTCCCTCTTTACCTATGTGGATGAAGAAGGCAATCCTCGCTGGTGGGATTGGAAAGGCAGTCAGGATTTTGAGAAGAATGTAATTATAGAGAAAGATGAAGAAGGTACCGGATATGTAGTTTACAACTGGGGTACTTTCCCCGAAATTACCGGTAAGTATCCGATGCATTGCGATTACTATAACGGTGCACTGCTCATCTATCCGCAAACCATTCATGAGGGCGATGCTGAAGACCCTGCTACCTACAAGATGCATTTCGGTACTTATAGTAATGCCTTCCAGTGGAAAGCATATCCTAAGTATGATAATTATTCCATGGATGGCGATATTGCTCCTAACGGTGATATGCGTATCTATGGTTTGGGCAACAGATGGGCTATCAACCCTTATAAGTATGTAGTCGGTGAGATTGAGAACGACATCTTCCCCGATGTTCCTTACTTCGTGAGTGAGAACTATACGATGAAGAAGGTACGCTGATGCCATGTTTTCCGTAAACTGAGGTTTCGGAAAAATGGATGCTTGAACCTTTTCATACATGAAACAAAGGAGGGCTTTGCTCAAAGTAATGGGGCGGCCCTCCTCAAGCATTCTCATATAACAAGATTCTATTATGAAGCTATACACTTACTTATACAATAAACAATATGAAGAAAAACATGAAATCTAGTTCCATACTGTTGGGCGGACTTTTTCTGCTGGGGGCGGTTTGCAGCTGTACCCAGACGGCACCGGACTATGCGTCTTACGTCAATCCGTTCATCGGTACGGGCGGACATGGGCATACCTATCCCGGAGCGGTAGTTCCCAACGGAATGATTCAGCCCAGCCCCGACACGCGTATCTACGAGTGGGATGCCTGCTCCGGATATTACTATGCAGATACTACTATCAACGGATTTTCACATACTCACGTCAGCGGTACGGGTTGTGCCGATTACGGGGATGTGTTGCTGATGCCCACTGTAGGGCGGCAGGATTACCACTCTATGGGCTCGAAGAGCCAGCAGATGGCGTACGCCTCTGCCTTTTCCCACGAGAATGAAACAGCCGAACCGGGATATTATTCCGTATTTTTGGACCGCTACGGGGTGAAAGCCGAACTGACCTCTACCAAACGTGCGGCGATTCATCGCTATACCTTCCCGAAAGCGGAAGATGCAGGCTTTATCCTCGACTTGGATTATAGCATTCAGCGCCAGAAGAATGAACAGATGGAGCTGGAAGTAATCAGCGATACTGAAATCCGTGGACGCAAGAAGACTGTATATTGGGCTTTCGACCAGTATATCAACTTCTACGCCAAGTTCTCCAAACCATTTACCTATACGCTGGTCACGGACTCCATGGCATTGGACGAAGGCGGTCCGCTTCTGCCTACAGCTAAAGCTTTACTGCAATTCCAGACGGAGCCCAATGAGGAGGTATTGGTAAAGGTAGGTGTGTCTGCCGTGGATATGGACGGTGCCCGCAAGAATGTGGAAGCCGAAATCTCCGGATGGGATTTTGACGGTGTGCGCCGTGCTGCCCGCCAGCAGTGGAACACTTATCTCTCCAAGATTGACATCGATACGAAGGACAACGACCAGCGTACCATGTTCTACACGGCACTTTACCACACGGGCATGCAGCCCAACTTATTTACCGATGCCGACGGACGTTACTTTGGTATGGACTTGAAGCCCCATCAAGGCAGGGTGGACGAGCCTGTCTACACCATTTTCTCTTTATGGGACACTTTCCGTGCCTATCATCCGCTGATGACGATTATCGATCCAGAACTGAACGAGGCCTTCATCCGTTCGCTCATCCAGAAGTCCCGCGAGGGCGGCGTCCTGCCTATGTGGGAACTGGCCGGAAACTATACGGGTACCATGATTGGTTATCATGCAGCTTCCCTCATAGCGGATTCGTATGTAAAGGGATACCGTAACTTCGACGTGCAGGAGGCCTATAAGGCTTGCCTCCGTACGGCAGAATACGATACGACGGGCATTATCACGCATCCTTTGGTTGTGCCGCATCTGATGCCGCAGGCCAAGTACTGGAAGAACAAGATTGGCTACGTGCCTTGCGACAAAGACAATGAGTCCGTGGCAAAAGCGCTGGAGTATGCTTACGATGACTGGTGCATCTCTGTACTGGCAGGTGCCTTGGACGACGAAGTCAACCGCGACAAGTATGCTGCCTTTGCCGAGGGATATAAAGTTTATTTCGATCCGAGTACCCGTTTCATGCGTGGACTGGACAGTGAGGGCAACTGGCGTACGCCTTTCAACCCCCGCGCATCCAATCACCGTAACGATGACTATTGCGAAGGCACTGCCTGGCAGTGGACTTGGTTCGTTCCCCACGATGTAGACGGATTGGTAGAACTGATGGGAGGACGCGACGCTTTCATCGGCAAGTTGGATTCTCTGTTCACTGCCGATTCCAAGCTGGAAGGTGAATCGACTTCGGTGGATATTTCCGGTCTGATAGGCCAGTATGCTCACGGCAATGAGCCGAGCCATCACATTGCCCATCTCTACAACTACGTAGGCCAGCCCTGGCGTACGCAGGAGATTGTGGATGAGGTGCTGCATACGCTTTACTTCAACAACCCCGACGGACTTTCGGGCAATGAAGACTGCGGACAGATGTCTGCATGGTACATTCTGAATGCGATGGGCTTCTATCAGGTATGCCCCGGCAAGTCGGTATATTCCATCGGACGCCCGCTGTTCAACGAGGCGACCGTTCATCTGAAAGACGGCAAGTCGTTCAAGGTGATAGCCCACAACAATAGCCGCGATAACAAGTATGTGCAGAGCATTGTGCTGAACGGCAATAAGCTGGAGACTCCATTCTTCACGCATCAGGATATAGTGGACGGCGGTACACTGGAACTGACTATGGGCAGCGAACCGCTGAAGCCGGAAGAGTAAATGGATTATTATGCTCACAAGATTCCCTGATGAGCAATACCTTTAATAAGGTGGAGTCCTACCGGGAAATGAATAGCAGCAGCAACGGCATGTATTCTTTTAGCTCGTTGCGCAGAAATTCCAATGTTTTTTGTTTATAGCGGTTGACTGACTTCACACTAAGGTTCAGCTCTTCCGCTATTTCTGTATGCGTTTTTCCCTTGAAGAAGCTCTCGATGAAGACAATGCGGTAGCTCTCAGGAAGCTTGTTCAGGGTACCGTACAGCATCCGGTACATTTCGTCTAAGGTATATACACTGTCCGGTTCCGTTTCGTAGACAGGGGTTTTCTTTTTGACGACTTCCGCATAATTCCATTCATATTCCTGATGCTTCAGGTAGTTCAGGCAATTGTTCCTCACGCACATCTTGAGGTAACCCAATATCGTTTTCGGGTCTATCTCGAAGTTGTCCATGTTGTTCCATAGGGAGGCGAATACTTCGGAAACAATGTCTTCGCGAGTCTCTTTATTGTCAACAAAACGCTTGGCATACAAGCAGAAGGGGGCATAGTACTCCTCGTAGAGCTGCTTGAATACTTGTTTCTTGCTTTGTTCATTAAGAGATAGTTTCATAATATATCTACAGTATTTCGAAGGCAAATATACAATAAGAAAGTCAAATAAAAGGTTCTTTTTGAAATTTAAAAGAACAAAGCTGTGGCAATAGGCAAGTAGTATTTTGTTATTAAGGACCCAATTGAAAAAACTTTGTTTTAGCTGTCCCTTTTTGATTTCCCGATTGTATTATCTATGTAATTGCAATTATAAATAGGTTATAAGGTTTAGAGATTATGGAAAAATTAGATTCGGATTTATTGTTTCGGAAAGCACAAGCATTGGGAGATGATATCCGGGAAATGGAATCAATTGATGTGGCCAAAGCTTTTGAACGGACACAGCAGTTGATAAGGAAAAAGCGGGGTAGGCAGATGTATGATAGCTTGATGCGCTATGCCGCATTCTTGACGTTACCTTTGCTGATGATTTCGCTGACGTTGGGCTACTTATATTTCAGTGGACCGGAAGCGGTAGACTGCTACGCCGAAGTCACGGCTGCCAAAGGTTCGGTCATCCGTTATGAGCTTCCTGACCATTCGGTGGCGTGGCTCAATGCGGGAAGTACCTTGCGTTATCCCATAGTTTTCAGGAAAGACAATCGGAGCGTGGAACTGAAAGGGGAAGCGTATTTTGAAGTGCAGGCCGACAAGAAACGTCCTTTTTATGTGAACACACCGGATGGATTGAGTGTATATGTATACGGAACGAAGTTCAACGTGGCTGCCTACGAGGATGAAGAACTTATTGGTACGGTGTTGGAGAAAGGTAAGGTAAATGTGGTAACCCCCAATCAGGAGACAATGGAATTGTTACCCGGAGAGCAGTTGCTTTACAATCGGAACAGTCGGAAATGGATTAAAAATAAAGTGGATGTCTACGAGAAGGTGGCTTGGAAAGACGGAAAGCTGATTTTCAGGAATGCGACGTTGGAAGAGATATTCAAAAGGCTTTCAAGGCATTTCAATGTGGATATTGAGTTTGACAATAGGTTGGGAAAGGAATACAAGTACCGGGCGACTTTCCACAAAGAGACCTTGCAGCAGATTTTGGATTATCTGGCAAAGTCGGCAGCCTTGAAGTGGAGGGTGGAAGATGCTGCGCAGCAGGCAGACGATACCCTTACGAAGGCTAGGATTATAGTAAACTTATATTAGTAACCCTTAAAACCATAAAGAGCCTATGATATAGCATAAGAAGAGCAAAAACAAAAAAGGAAGAAAACTGTCCCCACAGCTTTCTTCCCTACTCATTAAAAAACTCACGGATTTTGGTTTAGCAGACAAGAAGCCGTGAATCAAACCTTAGTTCATTTAGTAATAAACTTTAGTTAACCGCAAATGTATGAAAAATAATCATTCATTTAGTGCAGTATGCCTTAAATATACCTTAAAATTAAAACTTCCTTTACCTATGAGGATAAGTCTAATACTACTTTTTGCTGTTGTATTACAGCTTCCTGCCAGTAACGGGTACGCCCAGCGGACGCGAGGCTCCTTTTCTATGTCGAGTGTTTCCATAGAAAATGTATTGAATAAGATAGAGGAGAACTCCGACTATGTGTTCCTCTATAATAACAAGACGATTCAGGCAGACCGCATTGTTTCGGTAAACAGCCGGTCGGGAAAGATAACAGAGATCCTGGATGACATGTTTCGTGGAACAAATGTCACTTATACATTGGTAGACAATCAGATAATCTTGTCCACGAAACAGATAAAGCAACAAGAACCCAAAATCAAGGTGGACGGCGTGGTCAAGGATGCTACCGGCGAACCGCTGATTGGCGTCAACGTGAAGGTGAAGAATACCATTGCCGGTACCATTACTGATTTGGACGGCAAGTTCAACTTGGCGGTAAACAAGGGGGACGTTCTCGAAATCTCTTATGTGGGATATACTACTAAGGAAATCAAGATAATAGACGATCGAATCCTGAATGTGCTGTTGGAAGAAGATTCGCAGAAGCTGAACGAGGTAGTGGTCACTGCCCTGGGTATCAAGCGTGCCGAGAAAGCGTTGAGCTACAACGTGCAGCAGGTGAAACAAGACGAGCTGGTCCGTGTGAAGGATGCTAACTTCGTGAACTCGCTGAGCGGAAAGATTGCCGGTGTAAGCATCAACAAGAGTGCTAGCGGCGTGGGAGGAGCTACCCGCGTGGTGATGCGTGGAGCCAAGTCCATCGAGGGCGACAACAATGCACTCTACGTGGTGGACGGTATCCCTTTGTTCAACACCAATATGGGGAATACGGACAGCGGTATCATGGGTGAGGGCAAGGCCGGAACGGAAGGTATTGCTGACTTCAACCCCGAAGACATCGAAAGCCTCTCCGTGTTGAGCGGCCCTTCGGCAGCCGCCTTGTACGGTAGCAGCGCCGCCAACGGGGTGATTCTGATTACTACCAAAAAGGGCAAGGAAGGAAAACTTTCCGTCCAGTTCTCTTCTTCCACGGAGTTTAGCAAAGCCTACATGACACCGGAGTTCCAGAGCACCTACGGCAATAAAAAGGACATGTACGAAAGCTGGGGAGAAAAGCTGGCTACCCCTTCTGCCTACGATCCGAAGGACGACTTCTTCAATACCGGAACCAACTTCATCAACTCGTTGACATTGACCACGGGCACCAAGTAGAACCAGACGTTCGCGTCCGTATCATCCACCAACTCGGCCGGTATTGTGCCCAATAACTCTTACGACCGTCTGAACTTCACTATCCGCAACACTGCCACCTTCTTCAAGGATAAACTGCAACTCGACCTGGGCGCGTCGTATGTGAAGCAGAAAGACCGCAACATGGTGTCGCAAGGACAGTACTGGAATCCGGTGATGGCTGCCTACCTCTTCCCGCGGGGAGAAAACTTTGAAGACATCAAGACTTTTGAGCGTTATGATGACAGCCGTAAGTTTCCCGTACAATACTGGCCGGTGTCCGAACCTACCTACGCTTCGCAGAACCCTTACTGGACTGCCTACCGCAATGTGGCTACCAACGAGAAGAGCCGCTACATGTTCAACGTGGGGCTGACCTACAAGATTACCGACTGGCTGAACGCCGCCGCACGCTTCCGCATGGACGATACGCATGTGCTCTTCGAACGCAAGATTTACGCCACTTCCGACCAGAAGTTTGCCGAGGGAAAGAAAGGACATTATGGCTACAGCAACTATAACGACCGCCAAGAATACGCCGACTTCATGCTGAATGTCAACAAGCATATCCGGGACTTCAGCATTGCTGCTAACTTGGGCTGGAGCTATTCTAACTATTGGCTATTGGAGAGAGGATATAAAGGAACATTGAGCCTGGTACCCAATAAATTCGTGGCAGTCAACATCGACCCGGCCAATGGACGTGTCTCCGAAAAGGGCGGTGATAGCCGCGTGCGCAACCATGCCGTCTTTGCCAATGTGGAATTAGGCTGGAAGAGTATGCTTTACTTGACGCTGACCGGACGTAACGACTGGAACTCCCGTCTGGTGAACACCGACGAAGAGTCCTTCTTCTATCCTTCCGTAGGTTTGTCGGCCATCATTTCCGAAATGGTAGATTTGCCCCGGTTCATTTCTTACTTGAAGGTACGTGGTTCCTTTACCGAAGTGGGCGCTCCAATTTCCCGTTCCGGTCTGACTCCCGGTACGGTGACAACTCCCATTGACGGCGGTACGGTGAAGCCTACCTATATCTATCCGTTTACCGACTTCAAGGCAGAGCGTACCCGTTCGTATGAATTCGGTTTAAGTTTGCGTTTGTGGAACAAGTTGAGTGCAGAAGTCACTTACTACCATTCCAATACCAAGAACCAGACTTTCTTGGGTAACTTGCCTGAATTTACCGGTTACAAGCAGATTTACTTGCAGGCCGGTAATGTGGAGAACCGCGGATGGGAAGCCTCTTTGGGTTACAATGACAAGCTGAAGAACGGACTGGCATTCTCCTCCACATTGACATTTTCGCGTAACGTCAACAGAATTAAAGAAATGGTGGATGGTTACCATACTGATTTGTTGGACGATCCCATCCAGATTTCTGAAGTTGTGAAAGATGGCGGACGTATCATTTTGAGGAAAGGTGGCAGCATTCACGACATTTACGCCAATACCTTCTTGAAGAAAGATCATCAGGGTTATGTAGAGATAAAGAGTGACGGTACGTTTGAACTGGATAATAGCGGTAAGCCCGTCTATTTGGGCAAGACTTCCCCCGACTTCAATATGGGATGGAACAACTCCTTGTCGTACAAAGGACTCGGACTCAGCTTCCTGCTCAACGGACGTTTCGGAGGTGTGGTTACCTCCTCTACCGAAGCATTGCTCGACCGTTTCGGCGTGTCGAAGCGTTCGGCCGAGGCACGTGACAATGGCGGTGCATTATTGCCGGGACAGGGCAGGGTAGATGCAAAGACCTACTACCAGATGATTGGTACAGGAGGTTACGAGACCTCCGGCTACTATGTCTACAGCGCTACCAACATCCGTTTGCAGGAGTTGACACTCAGCTACACCATGCCCAACCGCTGGTTTGGCAACGTACTGAAGGACGTGACGGTTTCCTTCATTGCCAACAATCCCTGGATGTTGTACTGCGAGGCTCCGTTCGACCCCGAACTGACTCCCTCTACCGCCACCTACGGACAAGGCAACGATTACTTTATGCAGCCAAGTGTGCGTAGCTTTGGCTTTGGTATTAAATTCAAATTATAACAGACCGACTTTTAATATGAAAAAGATAAATCAATATAAGCTTTTAGCGGGAATATATGCCCTAGCATTGTTGGCATCCTGCGATTACGAGGAAATCAATACCAATTGGGCTGAAATGAACGAGAAGGAAGAAGCCATGGACGGTGTTGCCGTCGGAGGATTGGTGACAACGATGGAGCAGACCGTCTTCCCGGTAGGGACACAAGCCGACGATACGGACATCATCAACATGTACCAGACCGACTATCATCTGTCTGCCGACTGCTGGAGTGGATTCTTCTCACAAAACAACTCTTGGAACGGTGGTAACAACAATACCAGTTATTATTTGATTGACGGATGGATTAAGGGTACTTATGCACGTTCTTATACCAATGCACTCGACCCGTGGAAAAAATTGAAAGCCGCTTCTGAAAAGAACGACACTCCCGAAGTCTTTGCCTTGGCACAAGTATTGAAGATTTCTGCTTGGCACAAGGCGTTGGAGAGTTTCGGGCCGATGCCTTATTCACATGCAGCCGATGCTACGATGAACATTCCTTTCGACTTGGAGAAGGACATATATGCTGCCATGTTCAAAGACTTGGCCGATGCTGTGGAGGTTTTGACCAAGAAAGCGGATGCCGGGGTGACCATTATGGGAGATTATGATGCGGTTTATGCGGGTGACTCTAGGAAATGGGTGAAGTATGCCAATTCGCTGATGCTTCGTCTGGCGATGCGCGTACGTTTTGCCGATGCCGAACTGGCAAAGCGGTATGCGGCTTTGGCCGTGAAACACTCCATCGGAGTGATGACCTCCAAAGACGAAGAGGCGCAGATGAGTTCGGGTGCGGGCATCACTTTCCGCAACAACATCGAGTGGTTGGCCGAGCAGTACAATGAATCGCGCATGGGGTCGTCCATGTTCTCTTACCTGATGGGTTACGAAGACCCACGTCTGAGCGCTTACTTCAAACCGGTGGATGACAAATGTACTTTGGGACAGTTGGCATTCGATGGCAAGAAATATCAAGCCATTCCTGCCGGGCATCTTTACGGGCAGAACGATGTCTATACGACATTCTCAAAGCCGAATATCAAAGGTGACACTCCGACCTATTGGATGCGTGCTTCCGAAGTCTATTTCTTACGTGCTGAAGCTGCTTTGGTGTGGGGAGGTGAATTCGGTAATGCCGACGAGCTCTACAAGCAAGGTATTGGGATGTCGTTCCAGGAAAACGGGGTGACAGCTTCGGTCGATGATTACATGAACTCCGGCAATGTACCAATCAAGCATGAGTTCGGTGGTTCTTACTCTTGCAGTTTTTCCGCCCCTCGTGCCGTTACAGTCAAGTTTGAAGGCAGCCGGGAAGAAAAATTGGAGAAGATTATTATCCAGAAGTGGCTTGCGCTCTTTCCCAACGGTCAAGAGGCTTGGACGGAGTGGAGAAGAACTGGCTATCCCGACTTGAATCCGGTGATGGCAAACAGAGGTTCGTTCCAAGGAGCCACCATTGAAAAAGGAGTGCGCCGAATGATTTATCCGACCAGTTTCCATCAGACAACGGAGGACGAGGCCAACTATCAGGCCATCCTGAAGTTGCTCAATAATGGGAAGGGTGGTGAAGACAAATCTTCTACCCGTCTGTGGTGGGATTGCAAGTGATAAACGATGTCTTACGTTAGAAATAAGAAAAATATGAAAAAATTGAAGAAACTATTATATATTGTTCCGTTGCTTGGTTTGATGGCTACTGCCTGCACGGATATTGAGAGCATTGAGATAGATCATATCGGTGGTAACAATACCAAAGATGACGTGGAGAGCGAAGCGTACTATGCCGACTTGCGCGCGTATAAAGAAACCGCCAAGAATTATGGCCGCCCCGTTGCGTTCGGCTGGTTTTCCAACTGGGCGCCGACGGGAGCCATGCGGAGGGGGTATCTCACTTCTGTGCCCGATAGTATGGATATCATATCTATGTGGAGCGGTGCCCCAGGACGTTATGAAATCACTGAGGCGCAGAAGAAAGACAAGGAGTTTGTGCAAAAAGTGAAAGGCATCAGGTTATTGGAAGTCTGCCTGCTTTCACACTTGGGCAAAGGGCGCACCCCTACTTCGGTATACGATGAAGTGGAAAAAAAAGCCATAGAAGAGGGTTGGAGCGAAGCTAAGCTGACAGAAGAAAGAAAGTTTGCTCGCTGGGACTTCTGGGGGTTTACTTCGCATGACTTGAACAACAAGGAAGAGCTGGAACGGGCTCTTTCCAAATTTGCCAAAGCCATCTGTGACTCGTTGGTGACCGGCGAGTGGGACGGATATGATATCGACTGGGAACCGGGTAACGGTTTCAATGATTCCGACGGTACTATCGGCAGCCGTAACATCGGTTTCGTGGTGAAAGAGTTGGGCAAATACATCGGTCCTAAGAGCGACCCGGAGAACAAAGGGCATAAACTGCTATGCATCGACGGGCATATCAATGATTTCTTGCCTGAGATAGAAGATTATGTGGATTACTGGATAGCTCAGGCGTATGGGCAAGCTTCTCCTTATTTGCATTCGCCTGGCAATATCAATGAGAAACTCATTGTCACGGAGAACTTCGAATCGTTTGCTTCCAATGGAGGGCAATTGTTGAAACAGGCCGCCTGGATGCCGGAAGAAGGGTATAAAGGCGGTGTGGGAGCTTATCGCTTTGATAATGACTATGACAATGCACCCGATTATAAATGGATGCGTCAAGCCATACAGATTAATCAGCGTGTGTTCAACGAATGGAAAGAAAGCAAAGGAAAAAATAAGTAGTGAATCAAATTTTAGAATATGAAAGATATGAATAAATATTTGTTGAAATATATGGTGTTTTGCTTCATAGCCATGCTGTCGGTCAGTTGCAATGATAGCGAAAGTGATTTGCTGGAACCTAAGGTCTATTTTGAAGAAAGGGAGTACCGGATAGAGGTGGAAGAGGGCGAAGCGATGACCCATGAGTTGCGGGCACGTGTGTCATCCTTGTGTGCTTCGCAGGTAGAGGTGTCTTATGAAGTGGCCGATACTTCTGTAATTGAGGCTTATAACAAAAAGTATGGAACGGAATATGAGATGTTCGATGCTACTGCCGTAGATTTGGGAAATGCTGTTGCCACTGTTCCTTCCGGAGAGGTGTATGCCGGATCGGTATCGGTGAAATTTTCTAAGTTGGATAAGGTGGAAGAAGGTAAGTCTTATCTGCTTCCGGTGCGTGTACGGTCTGCTTCTCTACCGGTTTCCCAAGGGGGAGATGTGGTTTATTTTATCCTCCACAAGCCCGTGCGGATTATGAAGGTGGCTCGTGTGTATAACAATTATGTGAGGATACCTTTGCTTCCCGGTACCCAATTCACATCCGTTACTTACGAAGCATTGATTTATATTGATTTCTTTGGAAACAATAATACTGTTATGGGATGCGAGGGAACTCTGATTTTCCGTATCGGTGATGCACCTTTGCTGGAGAAAGACCATTTGCAGATTGCAGGCAAATCGGAATACAGCGTTTCTCAGGCTTTGGGAACCGGGAAATGGTATCACGTGGCGTTCACTTACAATCAGTCTACCGGCAAGACTGCCATCTTCATCAATGGAGAAAAAGCTTCCGAAGCGGTTTGGGATATTCCGAGCTTCGATTTCGGTAAGGGCGACTTCTTTATCGGTAAGGTGGCCGGATTCATGTGGGGCGAACGTCCGTTCTATGGTCGCATGAGCGAAGTCAGACTTTGGAATGTGTCGCGCACGGAGAGTCAAATCAAGGAAAACATGATTACGGTTGACCCGAAATCGGAAGGCCTTGCTGCTTATTATAAGTTGAACGGAACCGACCAGTTCCAAGACGGAGAGACGTGGAAAGTGAAAGATGCTTCCGGTCATGGAATGGACGGATTGGTGAATGGAGGCGATAAAGCCCTCGGCATCGTGGAATTGGATGAACCGATAACTATTAAATAGCAGGATTCCGGTTTGGATATGAATGCAAGTTCTTGCAACTACCAATTACAAGAACTTGCATTCTTTCTTTTACCGACATGTCTTTATTCTTTATCCTTCTATTCTGCTAATTAAAATTAAAAAATAATCTGCAGTATTAGTGTTTTTGCCGAGTGAATTGTTTTATTAACCAATAAAAGGCAAAAGAATGTGTCTCAATAAACTTAAATTTAGGATGAAAAACATGAAATCTATTGCATGGCAAGCCGGATGTCTCTTGTGGTTGGGCATGGCGGTATGCAACTGTACTCCGGCTTCTTCAGGGGAAGACTATGCATCTTACGTAAATCCGTTTATCGGTACGGGTGGGCACGGACATACCTATCCGGGCGCAGTGGTACCCAACGGGATGATTCAGCCGAGCCCCGACACGCGCATCTTTCAGTGGGATGCTTGTTCCGGTTATTACTATGCCGATTCCACCATTAACGGATTCTCGCACACGCACCTCAGTGGAACGGGTTGCGGTGATTATGGCGATGTGCTGCTGATGCCCACCGTGGGCCGTCAGGACTATCATGCGATGGGGAAGAAGAGCCAGCAAATGGCATACGCCTCGCCTTTCTCGCACGGGCGGGAGAAGGCAGAACCGGGATATTATTCCGTATTCCTCGACCGTTATGGCGTACAAGCCGAGTTGACCTCTACCAAGCGCGCCGCCATTCATCGCTACACGTTTCCCAAGTCTGGGAAAGCAGGATTTATCCTTGACCTTGACTACAGCCTCCAGCGTCAGAAGAATGAAGAGATGAAGCTGGAAGTCATCAGTGATACAGAAATCCTCGGACATAAGAAAACCGTTTACTGGGCTTTCGATCAATACATAAACTTCTATGCCAAGTTCTCCAAACCGTTTACTTATACAATGGTGACCGATTCCATGGCATTGGACGAAGGGGAACCGCTGCTGCCCACCGCCAAGGTGCTATTGCAATTCCAGACGGAGAAGGATGAGCAGGTGATGGTGAAGGTGGGTGTTTCAGCTGTGGATATGGACGGTGCCCGCCGGAATGTGGAAGCGGAGATACCCGGATGGGATTTTGACGGAGTGCGTCGGGCAGCCCGCCAATCATGGAATGAATACCTTGCCAAGATAGATATCGAGACGGAGGATGAAGACCAGCGTACCATGTTCTATACGGCGCTTTATCATACGGGTATGCAGCCCAATCTGTTTACCGATGCCGACGGGCGTTATTTTGGCATGGATTTGAAAGTGCATCAGGGTAGCGTGGAAGAGCCCGTCTATACCATTTTCTCTTTGTGGGACACGTTCCGTGCCTACCACCCGTTGATGACGATTATCAATCCGGATTTGAACCAAGCCTTCATCCGCTCGCTCATCCAGAAGGAGCGCGAAGGCGGTGTATTTCCCATGTGGGAATTGGCGGGCAACTATACGGGCACGATGATAGGCTATCATGCTGCCTCCCTTGTGGCAGATGCCTATATGAAGGGCTATCGCGACTTTGATGTACAGAAGGCATACCGCGCTTGCCTGCGTGTGGCGGAGTATGACACTACTGGTATTATCACCCATCCTTTGGTATTGCCTCATTTGATGCCGCAGGCCAAATATTGGAAGAACAAGGTCGGTTACGTGCCTTGCGACAAGGATAATGAAGCAGTAGCTAAGGCCTTGGAGTATGCCTACGATGACTGGTGCATCTCTGTGCTGGCCGGTGAGTTGGGCGACACGCTGAACCAACGGAAGTATGCTGATTTCAGCAAGGGCTATCAGAACTATTTCGATCCAGTTACCCGTTTTATGCGTGGACTGGATAGCAAAGGCAATTGGCGTACGCCGTTCAATCCCCGCTCTTCCAACCATCGCAGTGATGACTATTGTGAGGGGACTGCCTGGCAATGGACCTGGTTTGTTCCTCACGATGTGGAGGGACTGGTGGAACTGATGGGAGGCCGTGAAGCTTTTATCGGTAAGTTGGACTCGCTGTTCGTGGCCGATTCTTCACTGGAAGGTGAACTAGTGTCTGCCGACATTTCCGGCCTGATAGGGCAGTATGCCCATGGTAATGAGCCGAGTCACCATATCATTCACTTCTACAACTATGTGGGCCAACCCTGGCGCACGCAGGAGTTGGTGGACGAGGTACTGCAGACGCTTTATTTCAACAATCCGAACGGGCTTTCGGGTAATGAAGACTGTGGGCAGATGTCAGCATGGTATGTACTGAATGCCATGGGCTTCTACCAAGTTTGCCCAGGCCGTCCGCTCTATTCCATCGGTCGCCCGTTGTTCGACAAGGCGACAGTGAACCTTAAGGATGGAAAGAAATTCACGGTGGTGGCCACGGACAATAGTCGTACGAACAAGTATGTTCAGAAGATGTTGTTGAACGGCGAGGAATTGGTACGCCCGTTCTTTACGCATCAGGACATAACGGACGGTGGCACTTTGGAGTTGATAATGGGCGACAAGCCGGTAAAGACAAACAATTGATAACGTGCGATTAGTTATGAATCACAATAATTACCGTAACCCGGTTTCCTGGGTGCCTTCCGTTTATTTTGCCATGGGGCTGCCTTTCATTGCAGTCAACCTGGTCTCTACGTTCATGTTCAAGGATTTGGGCATATCCGACACGCAGATTGCCTTCTGGACTTCTATCATCATGATGCCCTGGACGTTGAAGTTCCTTTGGAGTCCGTTCCTGGAGATGTACCGCACAAAGAAGTTCTTTGTGGTTATCACCCAGTTGTTGAGCGGATTGCTGTTCGGACTGGTGGCTTTTTCGTTGAAGTTCGATTACTTTTTTGCCATTAGTATTTCGACAATGGCAGTCATCGCTTTCAGCGGAGCCACGCACGATATAGCCTGCGATGGCGTGTATATGGCGGAACTGTCACCTGCCGACCAAGCCAAGTACATCGGTGTGCAGGGGGCTTTCTACAACATCGCCAAATTGGTGGCGAACGGCGGACTGGTGGCGATGGCGGGTATGCTGGCCCAGAGTTTCGGGGCGATGGAAGGCCGTTCTATGCAGGAGAACATGTCTGCTTATAAGGAAGCGTGGATGATTATCTTTATCGTCATTGCCGTGTTGCTGTTGCTGTTGGGGGGGTATCATTCACGGATGTTGCCGTGCACGCAGAAGCGGCAGGACGCCAAGCGTTCGGGCGCGGAGGTGATGCGGGAACTGTGGGCGGTGATAAGGAATTTCTTCACAAAGCGCCACATCTTCTATTACATTTGCTTCATTATCCTCTACCGCTTTGCCGAAGGGCTTGTGATGAAGATTGCACCGCTCTTCTTGCGCTCCTCGCGTGAGGTGGGGGGATTGGGGCTTTCGCTTACTGAAATCGGTACGTTGAACGGTGTCTTCGGTTCAGCGGCTTTTGTGCTGGGATCCTTGTTGGCAGGCATCTACGTGTCGAAGCGCGGGCTGAAGAAGACGCTGTTTTCGCTCTGCATCGTGTTCAACTTTCCGTTCGTGGCCTACACGCTACTCGCCATTTATCAACCGGAGAACCTTTATCTGATAGGTGCGGGCATCGTGGCGGAGTATTTCGGTTACGGCTTCGGCTTCGTGGGGCTGACGTTGTTCATGATGCAGCAGATTGCTCCCGGCAAGCATCAGATGTCACACTACGCCTTTGCTTCCGGCATCATGAATTTGGGAGTGATGCTTCCGGGGATGATGAGTGGTTTCTTTAGTGATTTGTTGGGGTACGAGAAGTTCTTCACTTACGTGCTGTTGGCCGCCGTACCGTCGTTGCTGATAACATACTTCATTCCCTTTACGCATGACGATGAGGTGAAGTAAGCTTTGCAGCATGAATGAGACTTGTTGCATAAAAAACTATTGAATAAAAGAATATAATCTGTGCCCATCTGTGTAATCTGTGGTGCAAAGATAAAAATCCAAAATATTATGAACAATAAATTTACTTCAATCCCTTGGGAAGAGCGTCCGGCAGATTGTGCGGATGTGATGTGGCGTTATTCGCAGAATCCCGTTATCGGACGTTACCATATTCCGACGTCCAACAGTATCTTCAATAGTGCAGTGGTGCCTTTTGGCGACGGATTTGCCGGTGTGTTCCGTTGTGACAACCGGGCGGTGCAGATGAATATTTTTGCCGGTTTCAGCAAGGACGGCATCCACTGGGAAATAGAGCATGAGCCAATCAAGTTCAAGGCCGGGAATACGGACATGATAGAGTCCGAATATAAATACGACCCGCGCGTGACATGGATTGAGGATCGCTACTGGATTACGTGGTGCAACGGCTACTACGGTCCCACCATCGGTATCGGCTATACTTTCGATTTCAAGGAGTTCTTCCAGTGCGAGAATGCTTTCTTGCCTTTCAATCGCAACGGTGTATTGTTGCCTCAGAGGTTCGATGGCAAATATGCACTCTTGAGCCGTCCCAGCGACAGTGGCCATACACCTTTTGGCGACATCTACATCAGCTTCAGCCCCGACATGAAGTTCTGGGGCGAACACCGCCATGTGATGGCTCCCACACCTTTCCCCGAAAGTGCCTGGCAATGCACCAAGATAGGGGCGGGTTCGGTACCGTTCCTCACGGACGAAGGTTGGCTGATGTTCTATCACGGCGTGATAACCACTTGCAACGGTTTCCGTTACTCCATGGGGGCGGCTATTCTGGATAAGGACAATCCTGCCAAGTTGCTCTACCGCACCCGTGAGTATCTGCTTGCGCCTGCTGCTCCATACGAACTGGCAGGCGATGTACCCAATGTGGTGTTCCCTTGCGCAGCATTGCAGGATGGAGAACGTGTAGCTGTATACTACGGTGCAGCCGATACGGTAGTGGGGCTTGCCTTTGGCTATATCCGCGAGATTCTGGAGTTCACGAAGCGCACAAGTATTTTGTAAGCACCAAGCAGTTGGCAGGCGCTTGGTATTGCTGAAAAAAACGTCTGCCGTAACTGTCTTATACTTAGTGAAATATCACTGCAAAGATACTGCATGCTTTTTGCAGTGATACTGCAGAGCCGTTGCAGCGCTACTGCAAAGTAGTTTGCAGTGTCACTGCAGACCGTTTGCAGTAACGCTGCAGAGTGCATGCAATGACACCGGCATGGGTAGCGTGCTCACTAACTAATAAAGAACAAATCCCTACTATATTATGAAACGACTGATTACTTTCTGTATCATCTCCTTTGGAATGCTCACGGCATCTATGGCTGCGGAGAAGCAACCGACGGACTATGTGAATCCTTTTATTGGTACCACCAACTTCGGCACTACAAATCCGGGAGCCGTCTGTCCCAATGGAATGATGTCCGTAGTGCCCTTCAACGTGATGGGCTCGGAGGACAACAAATACGATAAAGATGCCCGCTGGTGGTCCACTCCCTATGAGTATCACAATTGTTTCTTCACCGGATATTCGCATGTCAATTTGAGCGGTGTGGGCTGTCCGGAATTGGGTTCTTTGCTGCTGATGCCCACTACGGGAGAGTTGTCCGTGGATTATAAGGAGTATGGAAGCCGCTATAAGGACGAGCAGGCATCCCCCGGATATTACAGCAACTTCCTGACCCGCTACAATGTGAAGACGGAAGTGACGGCAACTCCCCGCACGGGTGTGGCGCGTTTCACCTTTCCTGCTGGGCAAAGCCATGTACTGCTGAATCTGGGCGAAGGTCTGACCAATGAATCGGGAGCTTTTCTGCGTCGGACGGGTGAGTGCGAGTTTGAAGGTATGAAGCTGCTGGGTACTTTCTGCTATAATCCGCAGGCCGTTTTCCCCATCTACTTTGTGATGCGTGTCAACAAGCAGCCTGCTGCTTCGGGCTACTGGAAGAAGCAACGCCCCATGACCGGTGTGGAGGCCGAATGGGATCCCGATAACGGACGCTACAAACTTTACACCGGCTACGGGAAAGAGCTGGCAGGAGATGACATCGGCGCTTACCTTACATTCCATACTGAAGAGGGCGAGCAAGTGGAAGTACAGATGGGAGTCTCTTTTGTGAGTATAGAGAATGCCCGGCTCAATTTGGATATCGAGCAGCAGGGAAAGAACTTCAGCCAAGTGCTGGAGGAAGCCCGTCGTTGCTGGAACGATGACCTCTCGCGCATCCTTGTGGAAGGAGGTACGGAAGAGCAGAAAACCGTTTTTTATACGGCACTCTATCATACGCTGATACATCCCAATATCCTGCAAGATGTGAACGGGGAGTATCCCGCTATGGAGAGTGACAAAATTCTGACCACCAAAGGCGACCGTTATACCGTCTTTTCCTTGTGGGACACTTACCGCAATGTGCACCAGCTTCTTACGCTAGTATATCCCGAACGGCAATTGCAGATGGTGCGCTCCATGCTCGACATGTACCGCGAACACGGCTGGCTTCCCAAATGGGAACTCTACGGCCGTGAGACGCTGACCATGGAAGGTGACCCTTCCATCCCCGTCATCGTCGACACCTGGCTGAAAGGTCTGCGCGACTTTGACATAGAACTGGCCTACGAGGCCATGCGCAAGGGAGCCACCCTGCCGGGGGCGGAGAACCTGCTCCGTCCGGACAATGACGACTATGTGTCATTGGGATATGTGCCTCTGCGGGAGCAGTATGACAATTCCGTTTCACATGCCTTGGAATATTATATTGCCGACAATGCCTTGTCGCGCATAGCTGCTGCGCTTGGCAAGAAGGAGGATGCCCGTCTGTTCCACGAACGTTCGCTGGGCTACAAGCATTATTACTGTAAGGAGTACGGTACTTTCCGTCCCATCTTGCCGGACGGAGAATTCTATGCTCCTTTCAATCCTATGGAAGGTGAGAATTTTGAGCCCAGCCCCGGCTTCCACGAAGGCAATGCTTGGAACTATACTTTCTATGTTCCCCACGATGTGAAAGGGCTTGCCCGGCTCATGGGTGGAAAGAAGCCGTTTGTAGACAAGCTTCAGCGCGTGTTCGACGAAGGGCTGTACGACCCTGCCAACGAACCGGACATTGCATACGCCCATCTTTTCTCTTATTTCAAGGGTGAGGAGTGGCGCACGCAGAAAGAGCTGCACCGCCTTTTGCAGAAGTATTTCAAGAATGCCCCCGGCGGAATTCCCGGCAATGATGATACCGGAACGATGTCCGCTTGGGCTATCTTCAATATGATGGGCTTTTATCCGGATTGTCCCGGAGAACCGGCTTATACGCTATCTACTCCGGTATTTGATAAGGTGTCCATAAAGCTCGACCCTAAGTATTGGGGACGCGACCAACTGGTAATAGAGACGGAACGTCCGTCGGCAGAATCTCTATATATCCGCGAGATGAAGCTGGGAGGAAAAAAACTGTCCCGATATCGTATCACTCATGAAGAACTGGTGCAGGGAGGTAAACTGCAGTTTAGTCTTCGATAGGTATTGTGAGTCAGGATAACATCGGTGATGGTTTAGGTTGCCCGCTGTTGACAGAGTTCATGTCAGTGGCGGGCTTTTCTATGCAGGTTGGCTTCCGGCAGGTTGATAGGGTATTTCGAACCAGAATTCGGAACCTTTCCCCGGAATAGAGCTGACGCCCACTTTTCCGTTCATTTTCCCGGCAATCATGGTGCAGATGGAGAGTCCGAGGCCCGTGCCTTGTTTAAAGCTGTTTAGCTTGACAAAGCGTTCGAATACATCCTTTTGCTTTTCGGGAGGAATGCCGCACCCGGTATCACGGACAAAGAAGCGAATCCTGTCTTCTTGCGGCAGGTGATAACCAATGTCGATGAAACCTTCTTCCGTATGCTTGAGGGCGTTTGACAGATAGTTGTTCAGTACTTGCCTTACCCGCTTGGGAATGGTATGAATGCTACAGCAATCCGTACCGGGGAGGAGACGTATGCAGACTTTGGGCGGAAGTTTCAGTTTTGCCATCGTCTGCATTTCATCAAGCGTCTTGTTTACATCCATATCTCCTTCTGTGAATTCGAGAATGCCGGCTTCGATGCGTGACAGGTCGAGAATATCATTAATCAGTTGCAGCAGCAGTTGGGTGTTTTCTTTGATGATATGTATGTATTCCTTTGTATCTTCGTCTTGTATATAATCGGAAAGTATGGAGGAGAATCCGACAATGGCGTTTAGTGGAGTACGTATCTCGTGGCTCATATTGGCAAGAAAAGCCGATTTCAGGCGGCTGGCTTCTTCTGCTTTCTCTTTGGCTGCCAGTAGTTCGGTGATATCCAGTGCAGAACTGACAATCCATCTCTCTTTTCCTTTGTTGTAGGACACCAGCGTTTTGTGAAACGACAGAACATACTCTCTGCCTTTGGGATTGACAAAGTGCTTGATGTAGGACTGGGGAGTTTCCGACTCTTCGACTTCTTTGTCTGTCTCCTGAATGAAATTATCTTGCATTAGGGGTTTGAACTCCTCTTCATAGTGTCCCACAATATCCTCAGCGGGGACTTCCATCATCTCTGCCGCTTTTTTGTTCCATATCAGGTAGCGTCCTTCGTCGTTTTTGTCTTTTACTGTAGTGGCGATGGGGAGGTTCTCCAGAATACTTTCAAGGAAGAAACGGTATTTTTCGTTTTCCCGGCGTTGGACTTCATCTTCCGTAATGTCGCGTATGAAGGCCATGGCATAATTTCTGTTGAGGTAGACCATGCGCACTGCGATATATAGTTCTTCACTACTTTCCACTCTTATCTTTAGGATCAGGCTGTCCGAAGTGCGGGTATTCAGTACGCGTAACAGCGACGTCATGTATTTCCGGCATTCATCGGCGTCTGTCACTAAATTATTGATATTTAGAACTCCCGAATTCAGAAATGGAAGTCTGTTCGCCTTTTCGGTAGGTGTATTAAGTAGTTTTACGACAATACCTTGTCTGTTCAGCAGATATACTGGAATGTCTATTGCCCGGATAATCTGTCTGTTCAGACTTTTGTATTTATGATTTATCCAGTATAGAAAGCTTGCAGATGTAACGGCAATTAACAGAAATAACTGTACTTCTCCAAATAATGTAAGATGCATACGCGGTGTCTTTCATTTCGTCTGTCCTCATTGACGAAGGTTATTATATAAAAAGCGCGAGGACTGTTATTGTCTATCTGCATTCGAGGCTCTGGAAAATGCCCACACCGTTAATAGACAACAGCCCCCACGCCTAAGTATATAATAACATAGACGTGAAGAAACTGTTGCTATTATCCTGCGGTGTTTAAGAGAATTTTCCAGATTCCGAATAGCAGGGATAATAACTTTCGCTTCTTGCGTTCTTATCGAATCGAGTCAAAAGTGACGTTATCACTATAACAGCCAAGACTTTGGTGCAAAAGTAGTATATTTTTCGGGATGTACAGTATGATGAGGACAATAAAGTGTATATGCAAACAAAGCGTGATGGTATTTGACCGTCACGCTTTGTATAGTCTGCCATTAAAAGTTGTTGTTAGAGAGAATTGTTAGAGGATTTATTTCATGGCTTCTATGGTATATCCTTGTTGTTTCAGAAGGTTCAGCACTCCATTGTCTCCGGGCAGGTGTCCGGCACCGACTACGAAAAGGGTGGGGGCTTCCGTCATGATGGCAGGCATCTTTTCAACCCATGCCTTGTTGCGGTTGTCCAGCATGGCTTCCATCTCTCCGGGCAGCGGGTCGCATGAATTGCCGTCGCGCTCTTCCATCAGTTGCAGCATGGCATCCAGATCCTGCTTTTCATAAGCGGCAATCAGGCGCTTGCTTTGCTCGATACCTTTCTCGATGTCACTGATAGCGCAGTAGAGGAGGTTTGCCTGGCGTTGCAGCGTCTGGCTGTTGAACAGAATGTCTATTTGTGACTGGGCTGTTTCCAGACCGCCAACTTTCTTGCCTTGCTGTCCGGCCTGCTGCTGGAAGTAAGTGTCGAGCTGTTCTTGCGGGTTGAAGCCCGGAGTATGTTTCATGTAGAGCAGGACGACAAGCTGCTGGTTGATGGCAGCCGGTTTCAGTTGAGCAAGCATGGCGATGTCTACCATCATATTCTCTTTTACAACTTTACCCACTTCTTCGTATTGCTCGGGAGTAAAGAGGCTTTGCAGCGTGGTGTCTTTGGGCATCATCATCTGCTGTTGCATGCTTTGCATGAAGGCGGGAGTCGCCATTTCGCTTATCACGACCTCACCGTAGACTTGGGTGGTTTCGTTCATGGCCTGCGGCATGGCGGCGATGCTGTCCTTGATGCTGAGTGGAGAGAGATGGTAAGTACCGAAAATATAGGATGGTTTCTCTAATCCTTTACCGGATACTTTCCATAAAAGTTGTGCATTGGCACTCAGCGCAATGCTGATGAATACGAGGATGCCTAAAAGTTTCTTCATTGTTTTCTTCTTTTAATTGTTTCTGGACTATCAGTCGGGAAAGAGTAAAGAAAATCACAAGAAGGGAAAAAATTAGTATCATTTTATTCTTCCTCCGCAGAGCCAGTGTTGGGTGTAATATTTTTCCCAGAGGTTGCTGACTATGACTCCCTGGCTGGTACTGGCATGTATAAATTTGCCGTCCTTGAGGTAGATACCTACGTGTGCCACTTTTTTGCGGGAAGCACGGCTGGTGAAGAACACCAAATCTCCCTCACGCAAGTTGCGGCGGGAGATTTTGCTGCTCTCTTTCAGTTGCCCGTCTGTGCTTCTCGACAGACGGGTGTGGTAAACTTTCTTATACAGTTGCGATACCAGTCCGGAGCAGTCTGTCCCCCGCTTGCTGTCGCCACCAGCACGATAGGGGGTGCCTATCCATTCGGAGGCATGGATGTACAGCTTGTGGTTGTCCTGCAGTTCAATATCCACTCCCAAACGGACGGATGCCTGTGCCAGGGCTTTGTAGTCCAGGCGTGGCGCGGAGGTATGGCAGGAACTTAGACCTATCAATATGATGGTAAAGGCTACTATATAAGAAAGATATTTTTTCATGCTTCCGAGTTTTTTTCTTCTACCGTTTTATCTTCTTTTTCCGTTATTTCTTCTACGGCTGCTTCTGCTTCTTCTACCGTTTCTTCTACCACGGCTTCTTCCTCCACGCCGACGTTGAAGTAAGCTTCCAATTCCTGTTCGGCAGAGTTGTTCTCATTTCGTATATCGCGGATAATAACACCGTTTTCTAACAATGCAATACGCGGGCAAACGTCCACTGTGTGGTTCAGGTTATGGCTGGAAATGATGACAGTGGCTCCGTGTTCTTCATTGTATCTTTTCAGCAAGTGTTTGATTACGGACTGTGAACTGGGGTCAAGGAAGTTGAACGGTTCATCCAGAATCAACAGTTGCGGATGGTGGAGCATGGCGGAGATGATGCCGATTTTCTGTTTGTTTCCGGCAGAATAGTTGCGGATGAATTTCTTCTGGCCCATTACCTCGCCGTTCATGAAGCGTTCGAAGGGAAGCAGGCGTTCGTCTACCTCCTCTTTCTTCAGACCGTACATCTTGCCGATGAAATAGAAGTATTCTTCGGGAGTGAGGTAGTCTATCAGGAAACCGTCGTCTATAAAGGCTCCCGTGAAGTTCTTCCAGTCCTCACTTTTGCTGACGTCAATGTCATTGATGGTTACATTGCCCCGGTCTGCCTGTAGCAAGTCAAGAATAAGGCGGAAGAGGGTGGTCTTGCCTGCACCGTTGTTGCCTACCAGTCCCAGCATATCGCCTTGCCCGATGGTGTAGTTCTCTATATCTACGGCTTTTTTTGTGCCGAAATTCTTCTGTAAATTATTGATGCGTATCATGTTAGTGATTGATGTTTAATGATTTCTATTTCTGTCTACTGTCCCTGAAGCCTTCCATATTCTTGTAGCGGCGTTTCATGAGTCGGTGATATACATTCATCAGCCAGAATTTGGAAGTGGCGATAAATGCCACGCCGATGCCGATAAGTATCCAGGGGGTGACCTCTTTGCCAAAGATGGCATTCAGTGCAAAAAGCAGCAGTAAAGGTATGCCGAAAGCACCTCCTGAAATCAGATTCTGCAGACCGGTGCCTATATTCTGCCGGCTGGTCATCTTTGAATTCAGGTCGGTAGTCTTGTTGTTGTATACTGCCAACTGGAACAGACAGCAGTATACGGCTCCCGGAATGAATATCAGCCATGCAATGCAACCGAGTACGGATACCTTCCCGGTAACCATACCGGGAATCATCAGAATCGTAGGAATGAGCAATGCAATGCTGTACAGTATGTATTTGGCACGCAGCAGCGAGTAGATAGATTCCTTGCGGCTCATCAGTCCGTCAATGTAATTGCCTTCGTAACCCATCAGTGTGCTGAGGAACATGATGCCGAAGATAATGTAGTTATAAAGGACGAAGAAATCTCTCAGACCTCCGTCATACACATCGGAAAAGCTAATGATACTACTGAACATTATCACTACACCGGTGATGGAATAGAGCGAACGCTTACAAATCTTGTTGCGTAGCAATAACTTGAGTTCCAGTTTCATGTATTCGCCTATTTCGCCGTAGCGGTCGAGGAATTTGTATTCGGATACATGTTTTATCCGTGTATCTTCCACTTTGTTCAGTTCATTGTAGATGAGTTTCTGCATCAGGGTGCGGTTGATGAACCACATGAGGGCGATGGCAGCCAGTACACCGATGAATGACAGTATATTGCCGGTGATGAACCCTTCTCCCAGATTGACAAAACAGTCGAAAAGCGGACTGTTGTCCGGAATGAATAGTGCGGCGGCAATGCCACCATATACTACTACCGGTAATGCCAGCCACCAGATGCGCTCACCCATCAGTGTGCGGCACAACAAGAACCAGTAGTTATTGAATACCATCAGCAGCCAGATGCCAATGCAATAGGTCAGCACACCACTGATTCCATAGAATTTGGTGACGGTGATGATGGAAAACGGAACAAACAGAAACAGCCAGAACAGATTGAAGCCATCCAGTCCGGAACGGATCAGCAGGAAGTCTATAAGACGATTCCGTTTGATGGGAAGCAGCAGGTAGGGCTTCACTTCCTGGGTGGGTGTTTTTTGGAAAGGCAGGCGTATCAGGAAATCCAGCACAAGGACAAATATCAATCCGGAGTTCATTACGTGATAGGCTTCTGTGGCACCACCGTCAAAGGCGAATGCAAAGGTCGTACCGAAGAATATCAGGTAACCGGCCCAGAAGACGAACATGAAGTACATCCAGAATTTTCCGAATTTACTTTTTTCGTACATCGGATTTCGTTTTTCCGCCAGTTTTCCGTGCTTGCGCAAATCTAAGAAAAGACTCATAGTATTTGTATATATAGAGTTTGTATAAAAAAGGCTGCGCTGCCTTTTAAACAACGCAGCCTTCTGTGTGTATGGCTCTCTTATTCTTTGTCAGGAGTTTCAGGACTGATCATTGATACCTCAATCTCATTCTTCTGCTTGAACAAGTCGTCGGTGAACTTCTGGATGTCCTTCACGGTAATGCTGTTGACTATCTGTTCGTAATCCTTTATCGGATTCATACCGGTGAACAGGTATTCGTCAATACTTCCCAGCCAGTAGCTGTTCTCCTTCAAGTCTTCGGCGTGTTTTTTCAGCATGAACTCTTTCACTTTATTCAGATCTCCTTCCGACGGACCTGCTTTGGCGATGTTGTCGAGTTCTGTAAAGATAATCTGCATCAACTTTTCTCTTTTTGCCGGAGCGGTTTCGAATATAATCTGCAGAAGGGCCTTTTCTTTCGGATATTTGCTTAACTGGCCGCCTACATATACACCGTAAGTGCCACCTTCGTCTTCACGTACCTTGGCTGTATAAACCAAGTCAAGAATCTGGCTGGTCATATCCAGCAGGATGTCATTTTTCAGGTCGTACTTGCAGTCACCGCTCAGCAGGACAAAATTCGACGCTTTAGCAGTTTCCTGCTTCCTTACGAACTCATTCTTGTAAATTCCTTGGCGCATGTCGACTTTATTGTCCTTGAATGTTTCCTTGCGGTTGATGGCAGGCAGTGCACCCAGGTACTCGGCGATGAGCGGTTTCATTTCCTCCACATTCACATTTCCTACAAAGATAAAGGTAAAATCGCTGGCATCTTTGTAGCGGTCTTGATACATAGACAGAATCTTGTTATAATCCATCTTGTCAATCATGTCCGCCTTTATTCTGGCTCTTCTGGGATGGTGCATGTAAATACCGGCCGAGACAGAGTCACTGAACGCCACCTGGGGATTCATTTCCATATTTTGCAAAGCAGCTTTGTTGCGGTTCTTGTAGGATGCAAAGGCATCGTCGTCACGGCGCGGGGCGGTGAACGTCAAGTAAGTGAGCTGCATCATTGTCTCGAAGTCTTTCGGTGAACAGCTGCCATTGACGGTTTCTGTCTTGTCACCGATACCATAGCTGACGGAAGCTTTCTTGCCAGCCAGAACTTTTTCCAGGTCTACGGCACTGAAATTACCCAGACCACCGATACTCACTGCATCCAGTCCGTTGATGTTGATGATTTCCGAGTCGGGGAACAAGGAACTGCCGCCCAGGCTGACTCCCTTCATGCGGATTTCGTCTGCCTTGAAGTCTGTCTTCTTGATAATGACCTTGACTCCGTTGGAGAGTGTCAGCGTTGTAGTGCTGAATATATCATCTGTCTGCTCGGATACAATCTTTCCGCCTTTCGGGGCTTCGGCCATCAAAGGTTCATCCGATACCTTGTCTACGTAGGCAGTCAGTTTTTCAGCTTTAATATCTTTCAGTATCTTCTTGATTGCATCTTCTGTCGGCATTTTCAATCCTTCCTTATCCGGACCGAGAATTGCGACTACCTGGTTACTGTCTGTCACGAGGGCTTGCATCATCTGGTTCAGTGCGGCAACCGGAATGGCGGGAGCTATCTGATTGATGATGGCGTATTCGTTTTCGATGCCTGGAATCGGTTCGTTATCGAGGAAATGACGGACATATTCATCCACGTACTCTTCATTCTTGCGTTTGTCACGCTCGTTATAAGCAGATTCCAGTTGGCGCAGATATTCGGCACGGGCACGGTTGTATTCCGTTTCCGTAAAGCCGAATTGGCGGGCGCGTTCTGTTTCGCGCAGGAGAGTGGCTATTCCATTTTCTATGGCATCTTCCTTGCAGACAACGACACCGGTGAAGGCATCTTTGGTTTTGGCAACAAAGAAATCATCGTCATAAGTGGCGGCATATATATAAGGAGGATTGGCGGTCTGTACCAATTCGTTCAGACGCGCATTCAGCATATTGTTGATGAGCGTGGTTGCATAATTCTGTACCAGATAGCCCATGTCGCCTTTCTGCTCGTCAGGAGTGGCTTCGTGCTTGTTGAAGATGAGGGCTTGTACATTGGACTGTTCCTTGTCCTGATAAACCAATACAATAGGCTCCTTGTTGTCGTTTACCGGATAGTACTCGCGTTTGGCAGCATTGGGCTGGGCGGGAATATCAGAAAATATTTTCTTGATTCGGGCTTCGATGGCGTCCACATCTATATCGCCAACTACCACAATACCCTGAAGGTCCGGACGGTACCACTTTTCATAGTAGTCTCTCAAAGTTTGCGGTTTGAAGTTCATAACGACCTCCATCGTTCCGATAGGGAAACAAGTGGCATACTTCGTTCCTTCGAACATGACTGGAAGCATCTTCTCCTGGAAGCGTTGTATGGCGCTCATACGGGTGCGCCATTCTTCGTTGATGACTCCGCGTTCCTTGTCTATTTCCTTCGGGTCCAGGGTCAAATCGTTACTCCAGTCGTGCAGAATCAGCAGGCAGGAGTCGATGGCTCCCGGAGTAGTGACCGGCACATTGGAAATGTTGTATACGGTTTCGTCTACGGAAGTATAGGCGTTCAAGTTCTCACCGAATTTCACCCCGATACGCTCCAGGTATTGCTTCAGTGCATCACCGGGGAAGTGGGTCGTTCCATTGAAACACATGTGTTCCAGGAAGTGGGCAAGGCCGCGCTGGTCGGCTTCTTCCTGAATGGAGCCTACCTTTTGGGCAATGTAAAAGTCGGCCCGGTTTGCAGGCTGGCTGTTCTTGCGGATATAATAGGTCAATCCGTTGTCCAACTTTCCGATACGGACATTTTTGTCGACCGGGATAGGCGGCATTTGCTGTGCAAATACCTGCTGAAAATTGCAGCAAAGAATTAACGCTACAATCCATAAACCACGTAATAGATGTTTCATATTATTATGAATTTAAATTGTTCTTGAACTATCTGTCGGACAGCCCTTAGATAAATCACAACTTCTGTTGTTTTTTTCGGATTCCATTCCGGATAAATGGAATTTATCTGACTGCTTTCCGGATGCGGACCAATTTGGTCAGCAGGTCTTCCAGCAGGTCGAGTTTCAGCATGTTGGCGCCGTCACTCTTGGCTACGGCGGGATTTTCGTGGGTTTCGATGAACAGTCCGTCTACACCTACGGCAACACCGGCTTTGGCTACGGTCTCGATAAGTTGCGGCATACCTCCCGTGACACCACTGGTCTGGTTGGGCTGTTGCAGGGAGTGGGTTACATCCAGGATGACAGGGAAACCGAAGGTCTGCATTTCGGGGATGCCGCGATAGTCGATGACTAAATCCTGATAACCGAAAGTAGTTCCGCGTTCCGTCAGCATGACGTTCCTATTGCCTGCTTCCACTACTTTATCAGCCGCAAAGCGCATGGCAAGCGGAGAGAGGAACTGCCCTTTCTTGATGTTGATGGTTTTTCCGGTTTTGGCGGCGGCTACAAGCAGGTCTGTCTGCCGGCAGAGGAAGGCGGGAATTTGCAGAATATCCACATATTCGGCAGCCATGGTGGCTTCTTCGGCGGCATGAATATCGGTTACGGTAGGTACTCCGAAAGTGGTGTGCACTTTTTGCAGTATCTTCAGCGCCTTTTCGTCACCGATACCCATAAAGGAATCCAGACGCGAACGGTTGGCTTTACGGTACGACCCTTTGAATACGTATGGGATTTGCAGTTTTTCTGTGATGGTCACGATACGTTCGGCAATGCGCATTGCCATTTCTTCTCCTTCAATGACACAAGGACCTGCCAGTAGGAAGAAGTTTCCGGTAGGATTATTCTTTAATTCAATCATAGGTTGTTACTGATTAAGTATTTTCAATTGGGTATAATCAATGTTATCGCTTCGTGCAGTACGCTGATGTCCAGTGGAAAATGACGGTCGAGAATACGTCCGTCCAAATCGACAGAGGCATTTTGCGCACGCAGCACTTTTACTTTTTGCGTACGGTAGGGCATCACTACCTTATGGTTCAGAATCCGTCCCTGGATAAGCATCCATAGCCCCGACCATAGTTGCAGCAATTCGGGACGGTAAATGACGGAAACATCCAGCCAGCCATTATAGGGCACTGCGCTCGGCGCCTGGCCGTATCCCCACGCACTGCCTATGCAGACAGTCATGATGCGTCCGCGTATATGCTCGCCGTTTATCTTGAGATGCATGCGGTACAACTTACGTTCGAAGATAATGGATAGCAGTGCCATGAAGTAGGAGAGGAATTTCACTCCCCAAAAACGCTTGCACTGGTCGGTGATTTTCACGATACGGGCTCCCAGACCTATGTTGATGGCATTGAGAAAGTAGCGTGTCAGATGCTTTTCACCGTCGTAATAATAGCAGGTACCCACGTCTATTTTCCGGCGGCGGTTGTTGATGATGCAATCCACCGCTTTCTTGTAGTCCGAACTCATTTCCCAATAGTCGGCAAAGTCATTTCCTATACCATTGGGGATGATGCCGATGGCTATATTCTCCTTGTCCGGTGCATTGGAAAGCATGATGCCGTTAATGACGTCATTCAGTGCGCCGTCACCGCCTACTACAACAATGGTGCGGTAGCCGTTGTTGGCAAGGATACCTGCCAGACGCTCTACCGAACCGAATCCTTCGGACTGCACATAGTCGTAAGGCACACCTTTGCTGTCCATGTATTCTTTGATTTCTTTCCACCGTTTCTGCACTTTCCGCGTTCCGGCCTTGGGGTTGTATATTACTCCCAACTTTTCGGGTTCTGCACTCATGATTCTATTTACAATTTGACTATTTACAGTTTACGATTTAAATCACCCGGTTCTTCATCATTTCATCATCCTTCCAACTTCTTCTTTACAAAAGCTATCTTTTCTTCCATCGGCCATCGGGCATTCATCCAATGGATGGTAAATCCACGCCGTTCCATACCGCGGAACCAGGTCATCTGGCGTTTGGCAAACTGGTGGATGGCTGTTTCCAGTTGCGTGAACATCTCTTCATAGGTCAGCTTGCCGATGACATAAAGTGTCAGATACTTGTATTCCAGTCCGTAATAGATGAGGTCATCCGGTTGGATGCCTTGCTCTATCAGACGACGCACTTCGTCTATCATTCCTTCTTCCAGACGCTGGTGCAGGCGGCGGGTGATTTTCTCCCGACGCAGTTCCCGGTTGATGTCCACACCAATGATGAGGCTGTTCAGCTGGGGGAAGGAGCGTTCGTCTACTGGGGTATGGGCATAATACTCTTCGATTTCGATGGCTCGTATGGCACGTTTGGCTGTGTCTACGTCCGTAGTATTGTGCAGGCTTTTGTAACCTTTCAGTATGTCGGTCAGTTCTTCCAGCGATTTGTCTGCCAGACGGGTGCGCAACTCGGGATTCTCGGGTACGGGCAGCAGACGGTAGCCTTTCAGCACTGATTCGAGATACATTCCGGTTCCTCCACATACAACGGGCAGGCAACCTTTTTGTTTAATAGTCTCGTAAGCATTCAAGAAATCACGCTGATACTCGAAAACATTGTACTTATAGCCCGGGTCGGCTATGTCGATGAGGTGATAGGGAATCTGTTTCCCGTCGACGGTATAGTCGGCAAGGTCTTTGCCGGTGCCCAGGTCCATCCCCCGATAGATTTGCCGTGAATCGGCACTGATGATTTCCGTATGGAGTTCGGCGGCCAAGGCGGCTGCAAATGGAGTCTTTCCTGAGGCGGTAGGTCCTAATATGGCGATTAAATCATAGTCTGGCATATATAAGTTCTTGTTAATCTCACTACAAAGATAGTGCAAACCGAATGCAGAATAAAATGAACTCGTTCATTTTTTATGCTGAGGTGCAGCTTATCTTCGTGTTAGTGCAAAGATAATGCAAACTGGGAGTATAATGGAAAGAACTTGCTCATTTTTTTACGTGATGCTATACCTTCTTTTCTACTTTGAAGCAGAAAAAGTGAAAAAGGACGTGAAAACGAGCATTAATCTTATTAAAATGTGTTATGAAACATGCTTTTTTTCTTGGAAAGTTTGTCAATGTCCCAAAAGTCCGTACATTTGCAATGTGTTTTTCATAGTATTAGATTTAAGGTTAACAAAGGTTGGAGTACAGCGGTACTCCTTTTTTTATGCCCTAAACTGAACTTTGGCACTTTTTTTCTATATTTTTGCACTATATATTGAATGAACAAACATATTCACCTCTTATGAAGCTCTGTATATAGCTACGCTCAACGAATAGCCCTGCTTGATAAAGCTATTCAGCTATCTGGCAAACGATGACCCGTTTGCCACAGAGATTGTGTATCCTTTTATTCATGAATTTGCAGGATGGCATGCTGTACTTGTACAGTGTGTTGTTTTGTGCTATTTTATTGTTGAGCAATGCATTATACATATAAACAGATATGGATTATCAACTTTCCGGTAATGATGAGCATTTTGATGGAGCAGCTGATAAATATAACCGATGCTGTTTTCTTAGGTCACGTTGGCGAGGTGGAATTGGGAGCATCTGCCATTGCAGGGATTTATTATTTGGCGGTCTACATGCTTGGGTTTGGGTTTAGTATCGGATTGCAGGTGATGATTGCTCGAAGGAATGGAGAATGTGGCTATGGTAAGGCTGGAAAGATATTCTTTCAAGGTTTCTTCTTTTTATCGGGATTGGCCATTTTGCTTTGTCTGCTGATGCAGGCAAGTTCTCCTTTCATATTGGGAAGGTTGATTTCCTCACCGGAGATTTATCGGGCTGTAATTCAGTATCTGGACTGGCGCAGTTTCGGTTTGCTGTTTTCGTTTCCGTTTTTGGTTATCCGTTCTTTTCTTGTGGGAATAACATGCACTCGGGCATTATCGTGGGCTGCTGCCGTTGCAGTAGTGATTAATATTCCTTTGAATTATATTCTGATATTCGTTGGAGGACTGGGAATATCGGGAGCTGCCATTGCTTCTTCTCTGGCAGAGATGGGTTCTTTGGTGATGCTTCTTTTCTATGTATGGCTGAAAATAGATAAAGGGAAATATGGATTGAAACCGGTATATGACGGAAAGCTGTTGGTGGATGTGCTGAGCTTGTCGGTATGGAGCATGCTTCATGCCTTTATCAGCGTGGCTCCGTGGTTCTTGTTCTTTGTGGCGGTGGAACATTTGGGTAAAACGGAATTAGCCATTTCCAATATTACGCGAAGTGTATCTGCTGTCTTTTTTGTAATAGTCAATTCTTTTGCGGTCACTACGGGTTCGCTGGTCAGTAATGCGATTGGGGCTGGAGAAAGGAGGGCTGTTTTCATTATCTGCCGTAAGATACTGAGGTTGGGCTATTCTGCTGGATTTCCACTGATAGGGGTAGCTGTATGTTATAATCGCTTGATAATAGGAATCTATACAGATAACGAACTGTTAACAGAGCAGGCTTTCATCCCTTTTGTTGTGACGTTGCTGAATTATACCTTTGCCTTGCCAGGCTATGTATATCTCAACGCAGTTGGAGGAACCGGTAAAACCCGGATTACTTTTCTTTTCCAAGTGACTACCACTGTCGTGTATCTGGGGTATCTTTATTGGTTAAGCGCTTGCACTCATGCATCCTTGGCTATTTACTTAACGGCAGAATACCTTTTTGTGATTTTGCTGGCACTGCAATCGGTTTTCTATTTAAGAAGTAAACAATATTAGAAACATATCGAATTATGATGACTAAAATATATCCGCGTACGGGAGATAAGCAAACCGTATATCTTAATGCTGTTGTAAAGGATCCTCGAATAGAGGTTGGTGACTATACTATTTATAATGATTTTGTAGCTGACCCTTTGTTGTTCGAGAAAAACAATGTGCTGTATCATTACCCCATCCATCAGGAGAGGCTGGTTATTGGTAAATTCTGTTCCATTGCTTGCGGTACGAAATTTCTGTTCAACTGTGCCAATCATACGTTGAAATCTCTGTCTACTTATACATTTCCTTTATTTTACGAAGAGTGGGGATTGAAGAAATCGGACATAACGGATGCATGGGATGACAAAGGAGATATTATAATAGGTAATGATGTTTGGATTGGTTATGAAGCGGTGATAATGGCTGGTGTTCATATAGGAGATGGGGCGATTATTGGTGCACGTGCTGTTGTGACTAAAGATGTTCCCCCTTATACAATTGTAGGGGGAACTCCTGCCAAAGAAATCAGGAAACGTTTTGATGAGGATGTGGTGAAGAAATTATTGCGGCTGCAATGGTGGGATTGGTCGATTGATGAGATACGCCGTTACTTGCCGCATCTTGTACAAGGCTGTTGGGATAGATTTCCTTAATAATCCATCATCAGTGAGTTGCCGGTCTTGCCTCGTGAAATGTCAAGGTTAGGCGGTGCATAGCTCTGGTTACAGCTACATAAAGCATACTCTTGTCAATTTCCGAACGGTAATTTCTCTCATCCGTCTGTGGAATAATGACTTCGTCAAACTCAAGCCCTTTTGCCATGTGGGCAGAGGTGATGACGATGCCTTGCACAAATGCGGAGCTTTGACTTGATAGGAAGCTGATATCATTGGCATATGATTTCAGCATGTCTGCCATCTCCTTGGCTTGCTGCTCCGTCTTGCATATGATGCCAAGAGATTTATATCCGGATTTCCGGTAAGTGGAGATTAGTCCCATAATGCCGGACAGTTCTTCTACGGCACTGCCGAACTGCAGGATTTGTGGCTTTTCTCCATGCCGGGCAACCGGTTCCAGCTCTGCGTTGGGATGAATCTTTTGCGCAAAATCCGTAATCTCGAAGGTGGAACGATAACTCTTACACAATTTCATGATTTCACTTGCAGTAAGTGACTTTTGGATAGTTTCTGCTGTGGATGAGCCATAAGGATTCACGGACTGTCCTGCATCGCCCAACACGGTTTTCCGGCATGGAAAGAGTTTCTGTATTACCTTGTACTGTATGGGCGAATAGTCCTGCATCTCATCTATCAACAGATGTTTGACTCTGCATGGCTGGTTCCCGTTTCCCTCCAATGCCAAGTGTAGGTATGCCAGCGGTGCCAAGTCTGAGTATTCGAGTGTATGTCCCTTTCGCATTTTGAACATTCCGGGATTATTTGTCCATTTAAAGAAATCTTTGTAGACTTGAATGTCGTTATTACCTGCAAACATTAGTCTGATTTCTTTCTTCAGAAGGTTTCTTCCGGCGGTGGTTACCGTAAAGGCGTATTGTATTTTCAACATATCCAGCATATAATCAGCCATAGCTTCAAATCGTCGGCGTATGGGGTAACGGTTGAAACGTAGGTACTGTTCTTCGATAAACGGGGCAGGTATGGTGATGTATTTGGTCAGCTTCACATCTGCTGCCTTGAAGTAGGTGTTCTCTATGTGGAGGATAAACTTGTCAAGCTCTGAAATGAAACCGAAAGAGGCTTTATAGGCTATTCTGTCGATGAGGCTTGAGGATGGCTTCTCTAACAGTTCATTCACTAACCCGAAGTATGTTTGGTACTTATATTTGTGTTCCAACACTCCGGAGAGTATTTGTTCCATACTGGTTTCGGGCACGGTTTCTTCCCCAAGTTCGGGGAGGACGTTGGAGATGTAATCGGAAAACACTTTGTTGGGGGAGACAATCAGAATATCTTTTGACGAGATGCTGTCTCTGAAGGTATAGAGCAGGTAGGCTATGCGGTGCAGGGCTATGGATGTTTTTCCAGAGCCGGCCACTCCTTGAATAATAAGCGTGCGGATATCTTTGTTGCGGATAATCTGGTTCTGTTCCCGTTGGATGGTGGCAACGATATTTTTCATCTTGTCATCTACATTGGAACTTAACTCTTTTTGCAGAATGTCGTCATGGACGGTCAGGGCACTTTCAATCATAAATTCCATTTTGCCGCCCCGAATTCTGTATTGGCGTTTTAGGGAAATTTCTCCTTTAATCTCTCCCGATGGAGACCGATAGCCTGCTTCTCCTAATTCATGGTCATAGAACATGCTCGAAACAGGTGCTCGCCAGTCATGGATAAGGGTAGCTCGACTTTCCGGGTCATAGAAGGTATGGATGCCTATATAGATAGGCATCACTTTGCTGTTTTCTTTCTTTTCCAAAAAATCAATTCGTCCGAAGTAAGGAATGGCAAGTATCTTGGTGAGCCGCTTACGCTTGTTGATTACACTTTCCCCCAAGGCAAAATGGTTTAGGATGCTTTCGCGCATGGAGCGTATCTCGTGCGGGTCGATGTCTTTGTTGGACCAGATATAGTCTTTGTATTCTGCCAAGGTGTCGACGTGGTCTTTCACTGATGCGTCGGTATTACCGATAACCTTTTTCAGAAAACTGATTATTTGCTTTAAATATTCTTTCTCTTGTTTCTCTGTTTGATTGAATGCCATAATTAGTTGTTGCTAAAAATAAGACAGTGTGCAAAATTAGTGTATTGTATCGGGAAGGGAAATGGCTATTTATAGCTATATATTGGGGAGTTTTATATCTTTGCACATTCAAAAAAGTGGAGGTAAATGGATATTCATGAGCTTGCAAGGCAGAATCAGCAATCTGCATGGAAAGTATTGGAAGATACCCGTATTATTGAAGCATGGGAGCGCATTGGAGCAACCGTTCATTTGGTGGGCTCACTCCGTACCGGGCTGTTGGCGAAAAGTAGGGATATAGATATCCATATTTATACCGATAGGTTGGATGTAGGAGAGAGTTTTTCGGTCCTCCGGGAACTTGCGGAACGGTTGCCTTTGCAGGAAATACAATATAGGAACCTTATCCATACGGAGGAAGAGTGCATGGAGTGGCATGCTTTATATAAGGATAGAGAACAGAATACTTGGAAGTTTGATATGATTCACATCCGGAAAGGTTCCAGGTATGATGGTGTTGTAGAAAAGGTGACTGCCGCTATTGCGGAGCGCCTTACTCCTGAAATTAGGAAAACGATATTGCAAATCAAATTCGATGTGCCGGATGGTGTAACGATTCCAGGTATAGAGATTTATCATGCTGTCTTTACGGGAGGTGTCCGCACTTATAAGGAGCTTGAAGAGTGGCGCAAAACAAATCAGTTGGCGGACAGTCTCGGTTGGCTTCCGTAATCTTAGAGGTAGATACTAAGATTTTCTACTATATGGATGGCTTCCATTATATTGTTGGCATCTAACTTGCTTAGGATGTTTTTCCGGTGATTGTTCACAGTATAGATGCTCACTCCCAGCTGGTAAGCGATTTCCTTGCTTAGAAAACCTTGTCGGATGAGTCGTAATATTTCTTTCTCCCGGTTGGATAATTGTTTGTCGGGAGAAACAGTGCATGTTGGAAGTATCTCTCCCGTTTTTCTGTTCACCACCGTCCGTTTGATTCTTTCGATAGGGGTCTGGTCGGGAAGTATGTCCATTACTCCCATGATTATCCAGGCTTTACCATTCCGGTCTGTTTCTATGATTTGTTGCCGGCTGCTTACATTGATATACTGTTGCCGTGCATTCAACATACGGAATTGAAATATTTGCCGGTAGTCATTTCTTTCTTCCGGTGGGAGTGAGTAGATGAACTGTCCATGCTCGATTTGGCATTCTGTGAGTTGAATTCTGTCATCAGGGTGTATTCTCTCTTCCAGTAAATCGCCTTGTTGCCTGATTGTCTTTATCCAAGTGGGATTGTATCCGAAAAGATGGGCAAAACTGTCGGATGCAAAATCGTATCTTTCTTTAAATACGTCAACTGTAAAAATACAGTTCTGACTCATTTGTGAGAACGCTTGCACGGATATTCTTTTCTTGTTCCACAAATCATAGTCTACATCGGGACCGCTAATCTGCTGTCTTGCCCATAATTCTTTGGGAGTTGTCTTGTTGGTAGTCATGGAACAAAGATAACTGATAATTTTCTTTTGAGCTTTATCTTTTACGGGATAATATTATTTCTAAGAATATGTTGTAGGGTTGGATTAAGTGGCTACCTTTGTAGGCCGTGTCATTGGGGACGTCGTGAATGAAAAGCAAACGAGTAATAAATTCAATATGTGATAAGATGAAAGATATACCGGCAGACAGCTTAATAAAGAATTATTTTCCTGTAAATTATATAGATTCTTTTTCTAAAGTGATGGTCACTGGGCAGGCATTGACACCGGAAGATTTTCGCAATCTTGCCTTCAGCCGATTTCCTAAATGGATTGGTTGGCTCATGAATTTCAGGAATGCGATTGTAAAGCCATTAGGACTGGATACAGCAACCAGATTTACAGATATGGTCTTGGATAAAAATCTGCATGAAGAAATTCTCGGAATGCTGGATAAGCATCTTGATTTCCATGTGTCCATGTGGTGCGGGGAATATCACGAAGGAAAACAAGAACTTCGGATTACTACTGTTGTGAAGTACAATAATTGGCTGGGAAGGGCATATTTCTTTATTATCAGACCTTTTCATGGGATAATAGTAAAGTCTATCTTAAAGCATGTTGCTGGGGATAGGGGGAGTGGGTGTAAATAAATACTCCCATTGAAATATTATCATTTCAATGGGAGTATTTATTTGAGTGGTGCCACCAGCAACCGAAAACGGGTTGATATGGCACTATCTTTCAGTAAGTTATATCTTTGCTACGATGTAAGTCCCTTGAATAAGGTTTTCACAGCTTTGCACTGTTCAACACAAGTTTGTATCTTGGGTACGATTTCTGAATGCAAAGATAGAGATTTATTCATAAAGTTAAAGGAAATCACATCTTTTGTTGATTGGTATTTGTATATTCATCTATTATCCTATTAAAATTATCATTTTCTTTTTGTAAATAGTCTGCACATTTCTCATTAATCAGATTGAATGCTGATAATTCTTCTGCAAGAAACAATTCATTATGAATTGCAATTACATTCTCGTTTTTAAATTTGAAACGGGAAATAAATCCTCCTTTGTATGGTTGGTTTATATCATGTTCTTTGAAATAATTATCATATATTCCTTCTCCATATGTAATAGATTTATCATCTCCTTTAAAAACAATATTGGATGTAAAGTTAAAAAGACCATTACCAAATATGATATTTGTTATATGTTCTGAGAATGTTATAAATAATACTGCAATTCTTTCTTTAATGTCTAATAGATGAATTTGCTTATAAATATCATCAAGGTTATTTCTATTTATACATTGATAATGAATAAGATAAAATACAGCTTCGTTCTGTTCCTCATACTGATTGAAATATTGGTAATATTCTTTATAGAGAGTTGATTGCTTATATAACTCAAATATATCATTTCCTATATATGTTTCGATAAATTCATCACTATATGGTTCTGTAATCATTTCACGTGTTTTTCGAAAAATAGTCTCATCGTTTAATAATGCAGGCATTGGGTTTATAACAATTCTCCATATAGCAACAGCACCAATACAAGCCTTTAAACAATAGGTGAAAAATTTTATCAATTGTTCTTCTTTATATATTTTACGCCCTTCAAAACTATATCTCATAGTATACATTGTAGAAAATCCCTGTTTATGGATATATTTATTCATTTTTTCCATAATAGAACGTAGTTTCTCAAAATATGGTTTGAGTAATCCTTCTCTTAGTTCCTTGTAATCTTCTAATTGTTCTTTTAAGGATTTAACCATAGTGTGTTGCTCAAACCCACTTTGTTTTTTATTCCATTTATCTATGATAGATTTATTTTCATTCAAATATAAAGAAGTTACTGATATTTCAAAAGACTGGCGTAAACTGTAAAAAGCACAATCAAAATATCCATCACAAAATAAGTTAATAGCGTTAATCAACATTCTTCCTGCTTCTTGAAAGAACATATTTGTTTGTCTTGCATCCAATAGTCCTGTATCTGCATAAAAAATATTGTCAACATCATATATGTATTTTTCTGCGAATGGTAACTTTATTGGATGAACTTTTCTGAAATCAAATTCATTAAATTCAATTTGAGCCATATTTTTTTATACTAAATAATATCCACCTGTTTTCTGTGCCCCCCTAAACTCTATTAATCCTAATTTTACCAAAGAATTTAAGTAGCGTTTAGCAGTCGGAACACTTTTGCCTATTAATCCTGCAATCTTAGACGAATTAAGTCCCGGATATTGCTTGATGATATTTAGTACTTCTTGTTCTTTTGAGTTTACAGTATCATTTACAGTATCATTTACAGTATCATTCTTGATACTGATACCTCTTTTGAATATAACCGTAAACATCCCGTCCGTATGAAATTCAGGCTCAGGAAGATTGGCTTCTTTCATGGCTTCCTGCATACGGGGAATACCGGATGCGACCCTTTCAACCAAATGCATGCGGGTAAATAATCCAAAGATTAACGGGTTACGTGTCATACTCTTGTGTCCGAAATCTTTAGCTACAATAGGCAAAAGCCCTCCGGGATTGGAAACCTCTACCCGGTCATCAAACATTTCTATTGTAATGGTTGCTCCCTGTTCGTAATAATCACGATGTGAGAGAGCGTTAATAATGGCTTCTTTAAACACAGTAAGAGGAATTTCCCAAATTTCTTCTCTTGGTCCTGCTCCCTCAATTTTATAAGCTACTTGCAGTTTACTTTCCAGCCATGCCATAGCCTGCAAATATTGTTGGTATAGTGGACCGCCAAAGGTTTTATCATCAATGATATATACTTTGGTTGTTCCTTTGAAAAGGATACATCTTGTTACTGCGTGTGGAAACTTTCGTTCAGGTTGTTTCCCAAAGAACATGGCTGCTCCATTCTTGGCTACTCCTTTATCCGTAAACAGTTCTAAATTCTCAAATATCTGTTTGTTGGCAGTCGATGGACTTAGCTTTGCTTCCGTGCGGAAGTCTTTTATCGCTTGTTCGTCTGAATCAGTGTAGATGTTGAACCATGAGCAGGGAATAGCATCAAAGAATATCTTGTTGCATTCCTGAAAGAAGCTGCGCATTTCTTCAACAGTACGAAGTTTCTGCGAGTTTGCACCCTCACGCACAAAGATAGAACCGGAAAATATATAAGGTTTATCTTTCCCTGACGGAACATCAATTACCCAAACTGTCTTATCTTCGATATTTACCGCATACATATCACAATGAAGAACCGGAGATATTTCACTGATAGAGCCTTGAATGGCTGAACGTTTGTCATTCTCTAAATCTGTGCCAATAATCTTCCCGTTATCATCTACACCGATGAGTAAATATCCTCCGTCGGCATTAGCAAAAGCGCAAATTTCCTCTGTTAGTTCACGAACCTTTGAAGGAACACGAACTTTGAACTCTACATTATAGCCTTCTCCGCTATCGATGAGTGATTGTATGGTTTCTGTATTTGTCATAGACATCTATAAATATAATGCAAAAATAGTCATTTCTATTGTTTCAATAACTCTAAGAACAAGGATATGTATATGATTTACTTCAATTTGTTCTTTCTGAAATTAGAGGGGCTGCATCCTCTATACTTTTTGAAAAACTTATTAAGATGGCTCTCATCGGTAAACCCCAATTCTTCAACGATTTCACAAATTCTCATTTGACTATGCAATAATCTATTTTCTACTAACTTTAGTTTGTAGTTTAAAATGTATTGCTGCATAGTTTCATTAGTATGTTTTTTGATATATCGTCCTAAATAATTCTCCGAAATGCCAAAATGTTGGCTTATATCTTTTGCTCTGATTTTACCTGTTTTATAGATGTTTGCTTGAATATACTGCAATATGTCAAGCGATTTGTCCTCAGAGCATTCATCCACCTGTTCAGGCAAGAACATTGCGATATTGCGTGCTACCACAATAATAATCGTATTAATTATTTGTGTTATAATCTCCTTGCTGTATAAATTTCGGTTAATATATTCCCTGATAATCGCTTCAATCATGGGTTTCACCAGTAACTTATCTACTTTATTTCTTAGTATACAACCGGGTTGATGATTAGCATGTTGAAGAATAAACTCCAGTCTTTGGATATTTTCAGCACCGAAAACAGAAGAATGTATATATATGTCGTTAAACTTGATGTCGACAAACTTAGTTGTTGTATGGATTTCGAAAGAATGCGTATCTCCGGGAGTAATCATGAACAAATGTCCGTCATGATAAGGAAACATATTGTTGTTAATCCATTGGATGCCTGTTCCTGAAAGAATATATACTAATTCAAAAAAGGTATGTTCATGCTCTTTTAGCAAGGATTCGTCAAGCTCGCTAAAACTAATTTCGAATGGTTGATGTAGGTTTTCTCTTTTCATGCCATAAATATAGCCCTAAAAAACGGATTAATACCAAAATAACGAAAAATAATACCTAAAATTAGCCGAAAAATCGGTATAACTTTGCAGTATATTTAAAATCATAGCTTATGAAAACTGAAATGGAAAAATGTTTGGCTGGTGAATGGTATGATTGCCACGACCCATTTTTTATGAATTTGAAGAGTAAAGCTCATCACTTGTTGATGAAATACAATTCTTTGCCGTATGAACAAAAGACTGAAAAACATGCCGTACTAAAGGAAATGTTTGGAAGCATAGGTGCAAATGTTTCTGTCGGTCATTCGTTTATATGTGATTATGGATGCAATATACACATCGGTGATAATGTCACCGTAAATACCGGTTGTACATTTGTCGATTGCAATAAGATTACCATAGGGAACAATGTGCTGGTAGCACCTAATGTACAAATCTATACGGCAACTCACCCGGTAGAGTTTAATGAACGGCTTGTATTGACAGAAACCCCGGATGGCTGTAAGTATGTCCGTCGAACTTTTGCCCTCCCTGTCATGATAGAGGATGGCTGCTGGATTGGTGGTGGAGTAATTATTTTACCGGGAGTGACAATAGGGCAAAAATGTGTGATTGGTGCAGGAAGTGTTGTAACCAAAGATATTCCGGCAAATAGCTTGGCGGTAGGAAATCCTTGCCGGGTGATACGGAAAATCAATCAAATGTAAGGTTATGATTAAATTAGTAGCCTTTGATTTAGATGGTACAATCGGAGATACAATTCCCATGTGCCTCAAAGCCTTAAAAAAGGCAGTAACTCCCTATGTTACTCTTAATGATATATCCGAAAATGATATTTTAGAAACTTTTGGGTTAAATGAAAAAGGGATGATAAAAAAACTTGTTGGTTATAATTGGGAAAATGCTTTGGATGACTTCTACGTGATATACGAACAAATGCATATAATGTGCCCTCGTCCTTTTGACGGTATAACAGAACTGATTGAGAAGTTAAAAAAGAAATCTATTCTTATTGCTTTGGTTACAGGAAAAGGAGAAAAGAGCTGTGCGATAACATTACGTCAATTTAATATGGACACGTGTTTTGATAAAGTAAAAACTGGAAATCCTTTCAAAAATAATAAAGCAGAGAATTTTAGGGAACTGCTCGCAGATTATAAATTACAACCGGATGAAATGATATATATAGGTGATACAGTTTCAGATATTGTGTCTTGTAGGGAAGTTAGAATACGATGTTTATCTGCTTCATGGGTAACTTCTTGCTTAGATGCACAAAAATTAGAAGCTCACAATGCTGGGAATGTTTTTTATTCAATAGCTTCACTTGAATGCTATTTAATGGGATGACAAATATATGTGCTTAATAAAAAAACATTTAGTATTTCTATTGTATGAACAAAATATCAGATTTGAGTTTCTTTCGATTATTATCGGAATGCTCACAACGTAAAGTTTCCGTATCAGAGTTTACAGAAGCTATTGAAGAATTGGCTATTCATTTGGCTGATTTCAGTATCAGCGAACAGGATAATAGCGTTTTATTACGCTATTTTTCATTCGGATTGCATAGACTTAAATCGTATCATGTACGGTTTGAGCAAGAAAAAAATGCCTTATTTGTATCTTGTTGATGAAGCGATAGGATTACTGAACAATGAAATACGCCTTGTTGAATGGCACATCAAGTACCCGGAACAATTCAAATCACACTTTAACAAACAACCTTTTTCCCCTCTTTATTTGGCAGACAAAACAAACCTGATTGATATAATGGAAATTATCAGCGGTTTATTCCTTTCCAAACGTATCGTCTATAAAAATGGCAAACCTGCTTTCTTGTCCGACTTGTCTAAAGCCTTTGAATGGGTATTTAACATTCAACTGAAAGACTATCACCAAAAGCATGAGGACGTAATAAAGCGCAAGCCGGGAAAAATAACCGGATTTCTTAATGGACTATCTGACCTTATCCGAAACGAACATGATAAAAAAGGATATAGATAATCAATGACTTAGCTTTAATTTATAGGGGATTCCATGTGCTACCCCGTAATTTCTTTGCACTGGTTTTCCGAACTTTGCTTCATCAATCGATTGACAATCATTAATGTATAATCTGAAAAATGAAGCAAATATGTATATAGAAAACTATGATTTCAAGGAATGGATGCAAAAGCTATTTGACAAATTGGATGAGCTTTGCAAGGATGTACGAATATTGCGCAATGCCGATAAAGTGCTGTCCGAAGATGATAACCTACTGGATAATCAAGATTTATGCCTATTGTTCAAAATTAGCATCAGAACTTTGCAACGGCTACGAAGCAAAAACGAGCTTCCCTATATGTTGATTAGCGGAAAAGTCTATTACCGGGCTTCGGATGTCCGGAAGTTCATCAAGGAACGGTTTAATGCGGTCATGCTCTGTAACTTTGAAAAGCAGTTCGGGGAAAAGAAGTAAGACAGATAAGCCGGAGTGGTGGGTATCACTTACTCCGGCTCTTTCTTTTCTATGGTTTTTCTAACTTATCCGCTTCCTTTTTTAACTGTTGGGCTTGCTCGTCCAACAGCCTTGCACGGTCCAACGCTTCCGCTTGCTTACGGCTACGATATTCAAAATCTATAACCGTATCTGTTACGCTTTGAATAAAAGCATTATCCCGTTTCCGGCTGAAATTCATTTCCAGCAAATCTAAACTGTTACCGTCTGTCTTTCCTTTCATCAGGAGATAACGGTATTTTATATCATTGTCCTGTAACTGCTGCATCCGTTCAGCAAAACGGATATTCAGGACTAACGATACAAGGCAAATGAGTATTCCTGCTGAAAAAAGAAAGTATTTAGGTTTTAAGTAGGGAGTAATTCGGTTTAGAAATTTGTCATATAAAGAACTGGGTTCTATCTTTTCCAATTGTTGTGTGTCAGCTGGAAACAATATCTTTACTTTCTCCTTGAAATATCTGTGTGAAGCTACGATAAGCCCCTTTATATCTTCAAGGTCTTGTTTTTGGTTCTCGGACTGTCCTTGCTTAATACTGGCGATTTGACTTAAAATCTCCTGCACTATGTTTTCAGGAATGGCAGGCTTTCCCTGTAATTCCAAAATACGCTGCTCGATAACATCCAGTCGGTTTATCGTTTCCTCCCGACTGGCTGGTGTCACCTGTTGTTCCTGCTTCTCTTTCAGTTCCGTAATTATAGAGAGAAGCCCCTCTAAAATCAAATTTTCTTCCATACGCTTATAACTTTAATTGTCGTTTCTTTTTCTTCTTCTTTCTCAAATCGGGATTGTCAGGCGTTTCATCAACCGGAGAGGACGAAACAGAAAACAGACCGCCTAAACCTGCCAGTAGCGAATTATCACTTTTGTTTATTGCTGGCTCCTGTGTTTGTATGGTAATTGTCTGTTTGTTGCTTCCGGCTGTTGTCAACCCTGCATCCCCGAAATATTTATCCAGTTTGGAAAAACTGAAACTGCGGTCAATCTCCGAGCCTTTGAACGTGTATTCACCTTTGGAAAAGGAAATACCCTGTATCTCATCCGTCTGACCTTTGTGTTTGAACTGAATGCTGATACCTTTTTCCGTTAACTGCTCCTGTAACTGCTGCCAGTTCCTTGATTTTTTGATTTCATTCTTTACAGCCGTGTAAATCTCATATTTCGTTTTGTCCGGCTCTTTTAGACGATGTTGTTTCACCTGTTCTTTCCCTTTGGCAAAATACAGTCCGTGTTTTTCTTTCAGCTTCTTGCAAACTTGCTCGTTCCGGTACATATCGTTACTGTCTGAAATGGTTTTACCGTTATTATCTATCCGGTTGAATACGATATGCACATGCGGATGCTCCCGGTCTTGATGCCGCACGATGATATACTGCGTATCGGTGATTTTCATTTCACGCATGTACTCCTGTGCCAACTGTATCATTTTCTCGTCTGTTAGTTTTGGGGCATCCACTACCGAATAACTTAGCGCAATATGTCCGACTGGCTTCTTCAAACCGGGATTCATTTCTGTTTGCATACAGAAACTACGGATAATGTCCTGCTTGCTTTCGGCTAACACTCCCTCCGCATGAAGCAAAGCTGCCTGTTCCTTGCCGAGTACATAGTTCACACAACCTTTAAATCCGCTTCCCTTTTTTATTTTTCCAATCATCCGATAACTGGTTTATGATTTCAATAATCCTGTTTTTCAGTTTCACAAGCTCCACTGCCACGAGCGCAAAACCTCCTGCATTGGCACGGTGCGCAAGCTGGTTGAGGTTGTTGGCTTCTCCGGCTAACTTGCGGATACTGTCTGCGTCCTGCTTGTTCAGTCGGGGTGTTACCTCTGTCGAAATAATCGCTTGCCGGACGTATTCGCTAATAGGCAGACCGGATTCTCCGGCTCGCTTCTTGATAGCGTAATACTGTAACTCTGTCAGCTTCGTACTGACTACCCGTTTTTGTTTGTCTATCCGGTTCTTTGCCGGTCGACCTCCTGATTTGTTTCTTATCTCTGTCATACGTTTTTGCTTTTTAGGTGGTATCTTAGAAATTGCGACCAACGGGAGAAATTTCCCTTTGCGATGAGCAAAGCAAGGTGTTTCGGTCTACCGAAACATAACCTTGCTCCCCTAAATCATACCGCTTGCCGTTGGTATGCTTTGCCTGTTCTACTAATTACAACCGCCTGCCCCTTTTTCTTTTTTCATCGGGAGTTTGTCTATTTTTATCTTCCTGCTGTTGTTGCTTGGCAGACTGTTTTTGTTTCTCCGACTGCGTTTGTTGGGTTGACTGTTGCATCCTATTCTCTGCTTGGTTGAACTTCTTCCCACACAGGTAATCGTTCAAGTCCTTGTATTCATTGTACAGATGTGATGAATCACGTACATGCCAACAATATTCTTTTTGTATGGCTTGGGTAGCTTTACGCCCTGCATCGTCATTATCCAAAAGGCAGTGGATATGTTCGTATTCGGCTAACGGGTATAAGGCTTTATCTACATTTGTGGTTGAGTTCAGGATAACATAATCCTGCCAGTCAAGACAAGGATAGGTAGGATTTGTTTTCTGCCGGATGGCGATAAAAGAAAGATAGTCCATAACTCCCTCGAAAACAAAACAGTTATCGTTCTTTTTGCCTGACTGCCGTATGTGTGTGATGTCTTTGGGTGATGTACTGCCCTTGAAACGTGGATTGCGAAGCTCGTAACCTCCGGCATCGTTCTTGAAAGCGAGTGCAAAATAAGGTTTGTCGCCGATACGGTAATACATTTCCTGCACATAGTGTACTGCCATTTGAGGTGGAATGTTCCTGCTTCTCAAATAATCTATGAGTGCTGGATTCTGCAACGGCTGGATTTTACGGATTTCTATCGGGCTGGTCGGTTGTTTCCTTTCATGCTGATTCTTTTCTGAAACCTCTTTTCCTTGAAAAGAAAAAGAATTTCCGGATGAATACTGTTCCAGCCGACAGATAGCATCGTAGGCGTTGTACCCGTGCTGCTTCATTACAAGGTCGATGAGCGAGCCACCCTCGCCTGTCCCGAAGTCACACCACAGGTTTACACCGTAATCCACCTTGAAACTGGGCGTATCATCCTGACGGAACGGACTATGGTACATGCCGTAATAATATTTATCCACTGCGGGCAGAATGCCCAATGATTTCAGATAGTCTTTGATACTGATATGATTAGCTTCCTGATAAGTCATAATCTTTATTTTTGAATGTTTGTAAATTGCAGTAATGAAGTAAGAAGCGAGTAAGAAGAAAAATAGTCAACTTTTTGCACCTATCTCTTTTTCTTTCAACGGATTATACTCTATGCAGTAAGATAAGTAAGTTATTCTATACAAAAGAGATAGAAATATTACCTATGTTGTGTTCTGACTTTTCTTTTTTTTAATTTCCTGAAAGTTCAGGGTTTTATCTTACTTCTTTACTGCGTATTGTATAAATGATTGGTATTCAATGAATAAAACACAGTAAGATGTTTTGCGGTAGTTACTACATGGGAGTAACTGTGCCAATTATAAAACGGCTGTGTTAACCGTAATCGTTATCGGTGTAGGGTATGGAAACAGGCTTTATTCTGTACCCATATACTGAATAGTTGCAGTTGCTGATACGCTTTTGTACCCGTTTAAATCCGGCTTTCCGCAATGCTTCCCCCAACCGTTTTTCAGATAACTGCATAGGGCAGACATCCCGTAAACAAGTGAGAATTTGCGCTGTTGTCATAAAGAAAAGGCTTTCTTCTTCCTCTGTGGGCTTCTCAAAATACTGCATCAGCATTTCAAACTCAACCGTTTGCACCTCAAATTCCGCATTTGTCAGGTGCAGTTCTTCAATCTCCGCATCATTAAACCAATAGCGTACACCTTGCCGATACAAGTACATGATTTCGGAGTAGACATTATCCATGTTGATACTTTCTGCTGTCGGTTTATCAATGTGCAGGACTTCAAAAGGCAGAAATCGTCTGTTCCCTGTCGGGTCTGTCAAGAACTCGTTACCGTTCACCGAAGCCATGAAGCTGGCTAAATGCGGATATTCCTCTATGTAAATATCATACGGTCTGCGGTATTTAACTGCCGGGGTGGTTATCAGGTTCTTTAATGCGTTTTCATTCTGCTTGTTGAGTTCCTTTAGCTGGTCGTCGATGTTGATAAACAGATATTCGGCTATCAGTGTCAGAATATCTTTGCTTTGTGGGTCTATCTTCCCGGTAAATAGATAATTTTTTAGCGATGACGGGCAAAGGTTATCCAGCCACCATGTTTTGAACTGTCCCTGATTGTCGCCAGTAAGGACTAAACAAGTATGGTTTTGACAGCCTGTATCATTCATGGCATTAGCTACCACACCGACAAGCCATTTCGTAAAATACTCCTCCCACTTGCCGGGATTGGCTACTTGCACCGTGTTCAACAGTTTTTTGATATATCCATGTCCGGCAGGATTCAACAAGGGTAGGGCAGTAAGGTATTCCCGTATGGGATGCACCTTATTTGCGAAATCGCTTTCCAATATCATACGGATGTTTTCGGCAGAGGTGGTAATACCTGCGGTAACATCCAGTTTGCGCCTGAAAGAGTTCAAAGCAAACTTTGTGACTGGCTGATACAAACCGGAAGTATTTGCAGCCCGGTATTCTGTCCTGCTTTTCACAATATTAAACCGGAAGTCGTACAAGGAATTAAGCTGCCTTTCGATGCGCTCGTTCTTGGATAACCTACCCTCGGTGTGTTCCGCTTCGTTATCCCTTTTCTCTTTCATCGGATAGTTTGCTGGAAGCTGGTACATATTGTTGCTGCATCCACCGCTGCAACTCGTCCACATCGAAACGTAAGGAGCGTCCACGTTTGACACATGGTATCGCTCCGCTGCTGGCTAAGTGGTAGAGGTAATTAACTGAATATCCGGTTATCCGGCTGGCTACGGATATTTTGACTAAAACGGATTGCTTGCTGTCCGGTTCTTTGGATGAAGAACTGACTATGGGGGAAATCATCTTTTCGATGTTTTCCAGCTGCTTGAAAATTTCTTCAAAAGGATTGTTCATGGTGCTTTGTTTTTTGAATTAGCACCACAAATAAAATAAGAAAAAATGGTAAAAAACAAAGCGTCAGGCATTTGGAATTGCTTTGCTCGGCTCTGCTTCAAAATACTATCAGACTGTGAAAGTTCGCTTGTGTTCTTTACCTTATTATAATAGGGAATGAAATGTGAACGAAGTTCTTTATATCGCTTACCTTTTTGGGTTTTTCTTATACTTTTCTCTATGCAAGTGGGACAAATGAGGACATATAAGGACATCTGCGGACAGTCTGAAACAAGCTATTATTCAAGGCTATATATTTGCATCAAACAAGAAAAAAGAAGTAATATCAAAACATAATGAAATATGGAAATAGTAACCATTGAAAAGAAAACATTCGAGCTTTGGCAGGAAAAATTTAACCACTTTATCAATCGTATGGATGCCCTGTGTATTCCTTTGCGGAGAAAACAGGATAAGTGGTTGGATAACTGCGAAACCTGCCGTTTGCTGAACGTGTCTGCCCGGACGATGCAAACCTATCGTGATACGGGTAAATTACCTTATTCGCAAATCAATAACAAGATTTATTATAAGGTTTCGGATGTGGAAACCTTTATGCAAAATCACGTGAAGAATAACTCTAAAAAATAGAACCTATGGATTTGATAACGAAAGATTCCAATATAACACAAGTCTTGTTTTCATCCCTTGACCGGATGTTGGAGAATGTGGAATACATGGTAACGAATTATCATCCGGTACTGGGTGGCGAACATTACCTGACAGGTGAGGAAGTCTGTCAAAAGCTGTGTATCAGCAAGCGAACTTTGCAGGATTACAGAGATACAGGACTGTTGGGATATGTACAGCTTCCAGGAAAGATAATTTATAAAGAATCAGAAATTTGTGTCCTTTTAGAAAATCATTATCGAAGAAGTTATTAACACATTTCTTTTATGATCGTATAAAATAGGCTAAAGAGTTTGATTATTATGTGCAGAAAAAGAGCTACATTTGTCTTATGTTACTTAAATATAAATGCTTATGAACATTAGAAAGGCTTTTCTGCACCATATTGAACAAAGTTTGAATACAATCGATGCTGTAGATCTAACAGAACATTATAGTGATATTGAGCCAATAGTGCAATCAATTCTAAATGAGATATTCTCAGGTAAGAATAAGAGAGCTTGTTTGATTCCTCCTGATAATAGACTCTTGAGTGCTATTGTTGAAGGAATTGAGAATGATATTGTAGAAATACAAAATTCATCTGTTACCATTAGTGCCGAAAGATTGCTTCGTAAAGAAAAAGATGCTCAAGAACTATATGGCTCTATTACACAAATACCTAAAGGTAGTTTATTTCATTTGTTGGTAGAGGACGATGGTAAGACTTATTTCATAATAACTAAAACTGACCATGATAAATTTCTCGATGAGAGAGAGCTGTTGACTAGAAGAGGCATTCCATTGAATAAGAAAACGTATAAATCATTCTTTTGTGAGATAGTTGATAATCAGTTAATCAATGCTTTTATCTATGATCCTTCAGGACGCTCGGCTAGATATTGGTGGGAAGGATATTTGGATGTACAGCTTTGTAATTCTGATGCAAAGAATACTGAGAAAGTATTGACGCATTTGATCGATAAGATTATCTTTTCGGTGAAAGTGAAAAGTCCAGATGATTATAGAGTACTACGGGACAATACAATTTATTATTTTAGAAGTCATGAGGAGTTTAATTTATCTGAATATCTGCAACATGTTTGGGAGCATTATACTCCAATTCTTGAAGGGCTCTCTCTTGACAGGTGTAAGGACAAGGTAAACAAAATGTCTGAAAATAAAAATTTCGATACATCTTTTTCTATTATACCTGCAAGTATAAATCGTAGAGTTAAAAGAAATATTCCATTAAGTCCAAAGTTGAAATTGCAAATAGATGATATGAGTTTTCAAGAAGAGAAAAGTCTTATTATTCCATTAAAGAATGAAGATGGAAAATGGATTCAGATAAAAACAGATTCTGGATATGATTATTTTAAACGCAATGAAACTGATTAATCTTATTTCGACAACATTTGGGATTGGTGTACAAGATCTCTTATTGAAAGAATCATTTAATGAAGTTGAGGTATGCTTTCGATTACCTCGTCCATTTTGTGTGATAGCTGATGATATAAACTTATTTTATGCGCAAATACTGGATGATTGTCAGTTTGATTTTTTGTATTGTGGCAATTCTGAAATAACCATTAATTCTTTGCATAGTATAACTGATGTAGAAAACTTTGTAAGTCATATTAGTGATAAACTTGCAAGTTTAGATTTAAATGATCCTGATGATATAGAAGTTGTAAACTCTTTCTCTATTCTAGTAAAAATTAGAAAAGAAATTAGAGAAAGGGTATTGAATATTTATGATTTTATAGCTTTATGTAATTATTGGAATGACTTGACATGGGAAAACCGATTATTTGTTTTATCAAAAGAAGAGTTGAAGAGGGGGATAGTCTTTTATCTTTTGGAGGATGATATATGTTCTTTTAAAACAGAGGGGTTCTATTTCTCCCACAACAGGGAAGAAAAGCCTCATATAGTAAATTGTTTAGAGGATATTAGAGAAAATGTGTATTGGGGAAATCTTGATGTATACAAATTGACCCCTCTATATTTTCATATAACTCAAAGAAGTAATGTGGAAAATATATTTCAAGAAACATTTGATGTTCTATCGGCTGTTTTTTCATTGTGCTCTATTTTAGATATAGTATCATTGAATGCAAAGGATGGAAAACTGGTTTACAAACTTTGTGGTTATAAGAATATTAATGGAGAGTTGAATATTGATAATTCATTTTCATTACTAAAAAATACCGAAAACGAGTATTTTAAGAGGAGTTCTATAAATTAAAATATTGTAGTACAGTTGTTTATATGGTTCCAAGAGCGTAAATTTGCAGAAAATAAGAATTTTATAATGAACAAGTTATCCCGATACCGTAAGCTTCGTTATAATCAACTATTTGAGTCAGAGAATCGTGAATTGCGTTTGAATGAAATGGGCAATCCTCTTGAAGTGTTGTCTCAGTATGTTGATTTTGAGATCTTTCGTCCTACTCTTGAATCAGCCCTTTTTACCGGAGAGCGCAAAAGTAATGCCGGTCGTCCGCCGATAGACTGTGTGCTGATGTTCAAGGTCTTGTTTCTTCAGCGTTATTATGGTTTGAGTGACCATCAGATAGAGTATCAGATAGTTGACCGTACGAGTTTCCGCAAGTTTCTTGGTATTGAATGTGTTGACGATGTTCCTGACGAGAAGACGGTGTGGAAGTATCGCGAACTCCTGACAAATACAGGCGTTTATGACAAGCTTTTTTCGGAATTTCATAGTTTCATGGAAAGTAAGGGTCTGCAATTCAATGAGGGTCGCATCATTGATGCCAGTTTTGTTATTGCCCCTCGCCAACGTAACACCCGTGATGAAAATGAGCAGATAAAACAGGGAGCGGGTAATAAGTTGTGGAATGACAATCCCCACAAGAAGTGCCACAAGGATGTAGATGCCCGCTGGACAAAGAAGCGTGATGAGACTTTTTACGGCTACAAGCAGCATACTAAAGTTGAGAAACGCAATAAGATCATACTTTCTTATGATACCACGTCGGCAGAAGTGCATGATTCCAAAGGCTTTGAAGGACTGCTGGATGAAAAAGACGAAGGCAAGGACTTGTATTTGGACGCCGGTTATGTCGGACAAGAGGAGATTGTAAAACAGCATAAGATGAATCCGATAATTTGCGAAAAGGGCTACCGTAACCGTCCGCTTACCAAGGAGCAGAAATCAGACAATAGGAAAAAATCCAAGACACGTTGCCTTGTCGAGCATGTATTCGGGTTTGAGGAACAAACCATGCGTGGACTTGTGGTGCGTACAGTAGGGCTTATTCGTGCTAAAGCCAATGTAGCACTCACCAGTCTTGTGTATAACATCAGTCGTTACACGCAAATAATCAGGCTGAAACCTGAGTTGTTGGGGTGAATTATGCCTGCACATCCAATTTTTACAACAAACACAAGTTAATTATTGTAAAAATTGGGGGGGGTAGAAAATATTCGCTAAATTTGAAAGACTAAAGCTCACAAATTGGGCAGTTAAAGAGTTCTGCTGTCTGATACAAGAGGATAAATTGAATTGATAGAACTCACCTTAAAATATTTAGATGGATTTATATTGGAGAAGGTAATAAAACAGATAAGATCGGTATTGCAAGAAATGTATTAAGCCTTTTTATTGCAAATGATAATATTGCTATTGAAGATAATGTTTTTATTTCTATTCAGTCTTCATTTAAGACCTATTTAAAAGAAAATCTAGATAAATATGTTGCTATTAGAAATCAGATTTATCAAGAACTTGATGCTATAATCTCTTTGTCTTCTGCTGTTAAAAAAGATTTTTTAGAAGGGTTTAAACACAATCTTCTTGCCTGTATTACGTTCTTTTTTAGTACTATCGTTTTAGAAGTATTAGGTGGTAATTCTAAGTCTTATTTTTTATTTACAAAGGAAGTTTGCATATTGTGTTATGCCGTCTTTTTTATTTCATTTTTATATTTACTTTGGATGCGAGGTGATATTGAAGTAGAGAAGAAAAACATAAGCAATCGATATGTTGTTTTAAAAAAACGATATTCAGATTTACTGATCCCTAAAGAGATTGATATAATATTAAGAAATGGAGAAGAACTAAAAGAACAAATGGGATATATTGATTTGGTAAAGAAAAAATATACAGCTTTATGGATTTGTTCTTTGTTGACTTTATGTGTTATCGTAACAGTTCTGTCTCCTATTGGAAATATGTTTGCTGGAATGATATTTGCTTTTAAATCAATAATAGTAATATTCGGACTATTGATTTTTTTACTTGTGAGATTGGGTTCGTTTATTTTGTAATTATTGCTATACTGTAGGGAGAAGATGAACTTCATCTTCTCCCTAATATGTTACAGTAGTAATAGATTTTCAACATTTTGCATATCTTTCAAAATACTTAGGTCTAATACCTTTGCGTAATGCTGTGTCATTCTCGTAGAAGAATGTCCCAACATTTTAGACACATTTGGAAGTGATACATTGTTAGCCAGTGCAATGACGCTTGCGAAGCTGTGTCGGGCGGTGTGCGTGGTTAGATTTTTTCTAATTCCGCACAGGTCGGCAATTTCTTTCAAATAACTGTTCATCTTTTGATTACAGGGAACTGGCAACATAACGCCTTTGTCAAGGCAATACGGATTGTCCTTGTATTTGTCAAGTATCTGTTTCGGAATACTCAGAAGTGGAATATTACAAAGATTGTTTGTCTTTTCACGAGCTTTTACTATCCACAAGTTGCCGTTGCTATCCTCTGAAATATGTTCGGGACGTAAATTATATACGTCTATAAACGCCAGTCCCGTGTACACACAGAAGATAAATACATCCCGTACCAGTTCCAGCCGTTCTATTTTGAACTCTTTCTGCCATATCTTATTTATTTCGGCTTGGCTAAGGAACTGTTTGTTTACTTCTATCTCGTGAAACTTGATTCCGGCAAATGGATTTTTTGTTATCCATTCATTTGCAATGGCAAGGTTTATCACTTTCTTGAAACACTTCATATAACGGATAACAGTATTTTGTGCGCAATGCTTTTCCGTTTTCAGGTATAAATCAAAGTTACGCACCAATTCCCCGTTTACTTCACGTAGTAGAATATCATCTACCTTATAATCTCGTTTCACCAGTTCCATAAGATATTTAAGGCAATTATCGTAACGTCTTACGGTAATGTCGGCATAATCCGTTCCGATTAGCTTCCGGCAGTTGTCGTTATGCTCCTTGAATACATTATATAATGTCTTGAAAGTTTCGTCCTTTCCCTGATAGCGGTTTACTATGGCACGGGCAGAAATAATCTTTCCCTCCAGTTCTAAATCTTGATAGATTTGATAGAATTTCACACGTAAGGCATCAATGTAATGGTTTAGTTCTATGGAATTGCGGTCTTTGCCTATTGATTTCTCTTTGTCCTGCGACCAAAGTGGGACTTTTACGCTTCGTTTTAGTTGAAGTTCCACATACAAGCGGTCATAAGTAACACGCACACGCACGGGAGCTTCCCCGTTTTTTAACAGTTTGCTTCTCTTGATGAAGAACAAAACACTGAATCTTTTTCTTTCCATACAGCTCAATTTTTAATGATACAAAGTTAGGAAATCGAACCGAGGACTCTGTTGTGTAAAAAAGCGCAGCGTGCTGTAAAAGAATGAAGTAGCTATTGTGCAGTGGAACATTCAAGGCTTTCTAAAACTGTCCCCCGAATAAGGACGTATAGTCTGCTTCAATCCCACTTATTTTACCTATTCTTGGAAATGAGAAATCCCTGAACTTCTTTGAAATTCAGGGATTTACATCGTTTTTCTTTCTTAAAAAGTGGTGCCACCAGTAATATTAAAGTTAAATCACAATCCATCCGATTAAATCGCACTTTATTTAAAGGTGCTGATTATCAATCGTTCTGAATTGGATTAAATATAGATGATTGTAACCGAATTGTTATTTTATAGTGACTATTGTAGTGACTATTCAAATAAAATTGCTATCTTTGTATTGTCGGATTCATAAAGGAATTGACCCCACAATTATGGCAAAATCACTTTCAAGATTTTATATTCGTAAGCAGGATGAACGGAACGAAACGGCAACTTTGTTCTTTCGCGTTCAAAATAAAAAGCATAAGGTGGATACATTGTTCTCCTCGCAAATCCGTGTGAATGTAGCTGAATGGAAAAACGCTTTGTCCAGTGCAGAAAACTGGATGCGTCACCAGCGAAACAACTTTACCCTGCATGATATATTGAACAGAATAGAGTTTGTTGTAAAGTCAGAGGTGGAAGGGATGGTCTTTGACAAGGCGCATGTGGAAGCGGAAATTTTGGCTATTGCTAAACCGAAAAAGGCGGAGGCTTTACTGAAAGCACAGAAGGATGAGGAAATGCGTCTGCAGGAAGAACAACGCATCAAGGAGGAGCAACAACAACTGATACAGGAAGGGATAGATAGGGAGCGTGCCAATATCTGGAATTTCCTGAACAGGTTTTGTGATGAAATCAAGACTGGTGAACGGCTGAATGGCAATAACTGTTATGCTAAAGGCACGGTGAAGGCATGGGGAAGTTTCCGTAAGCTGTATGACCTCTTTGACAGAAAGCACCGCTATACCTGGAACGATGTTGACCGTAGTTTTGTAACGAAATTCCTTGCTTTTATGGAAAAGGGAGACTACATGGTTTCTGCTCAAAACAAGTATCTTGTCGACCTTCGTGCTCTTGTCAATTATGCCTATTTGGATGGCTTGCATCACAACGACCGTGCCATGCAGTATTTCTCCAAAAAGAAAGTCGAAGAAAAGGATAAGGCCGCAGAGATTTACCTGACGGAAGCGGAATTGAAAGCCTTGTACGAAATGCCCCTGACCGGGAAACAGGATGAGGTGCGTGATATTTTTCTCATAGGTTGTTATACTTGTCAGCGAGTGAGCGACTACAATCATATCAGTAAGGACTGCTTTACGACTACGGCTAAAGGAACTCCAGTAATCCGGTTGGTTCAGAAGAAGACCCGTAATGAAGTCAAAATACCCATTATGAACCCTAACCTGAAGGCCATCTGTGAAAAGTACAATTATAACCTACCTTCTGTGGTCGATGTCATTCTCAACCGTTATATCAAGGAAATCCTAAAGGAGTTGTCTGAAACGGTTCCCTCTTTGGCTGCAAAGGTTCACACCAAATTGACCATGAAGCAGAAGAAACAGGAAATGGAAGGGCAGATTGTGGTGGAACGTAACAGTGAAGGGGAAGTGATGATGCCCCGTTACAACTGTGTCACTACGCATACAGCCCGTCGTAGCGGTATCACCAATATGTACCTGACGCACAAATACACCATCTTGCAGATGATGCACGTAAGTGGACATAAGACGCAGAAGACTTTCATGGATTACATCAAGCTCTCTTCCGATGAGATTGCGGATGAGATTGATGCTATTGCCAATGGCGCGAAAGCTGATGTGTTTTAAATAAGATTATAAATACAATAAACTGAAAATCATATATTATGGATAATTTGAACCAAACAGATAGCATCGTTATATACCAAACGACAGATGGTGAGACCTGTATAGATGTTAAGTTTCAAGATGAAACCGTTTGGCTATCTCAAGCGCAAATGGCGGAGTTGTTTCAGAAGGACAGAACAGTCATCGGACGTCATATCAATAATATATTCAAGGAGGGAGAACTTGAAGAAAGCTTGGTATGTGCAAAATTTGCACATACCAAGGATTATGGTCGTAGAGAAGGGTTTACCCAGCGTACAGAAACCACCCTTTATAATTTGGATGTAATCATTTCTGTGGGTTATCGCGTCAAGTCAAAACGAGGTACCCAATTCCGCATTTGGGCAAACAAAATCCTGAAACAATACCTGCTTCAAGGTTATGCCATCAATGAGCGCATAGCCAGTCAGAAGTTCGATGAACTCAGCCAGTTGGTCAAGGTGCTGGGACGTACTATCCAGAATCAAGAGAGGTTGACCGAGGACAGCCGTTCGCTGCTCAATGTCGTGGTGGACTATACTTATGCGCTCGATACGCTCGACCGTTACGACTATCAGGAGTTGACGATAGAAAAGACCACACCCCGGGCAGCCTTTCATGCCACTTACGAAAATGCCATGGAGGTGATTCGCCAGCTTCATGAGAAGTTCGGAGGCAGTCCGCTTTTCGGCAATGAGAAAGACGACTCGTTCAAAAGCTCCATCGGGCAGATATACCAGACCTTTGGAGGCGAGGATCTTTATCCCTCGGTTGAAGAGAAGGCAGCCATGTTGCTTTACCTTGTCACCAAGAACCATTCCTTCAGCGATGGCAACAAACGTATCGCCGCCACGCTGTTTCTGTGGTTTCTCAATGGCAATGGCATCCTTTACAATGAAGACGGCACCAAGCGCATCGCAGACAATACCCTGGTGGCGCTCACCCTGATGATAGCGGAAAGCCGTACTGAGGAGAAGGACACCATGCTGAAAGTGATTGTCAACCTGATCAACCAGAACAACAGATAGGGAAAATGAAGTCTGTTGAGTAGATTTATGTTGTGCATTTCTTTTTTGACAGGCAAGGCACTTATCTTTGCCTTTTTCAACCCTAAAAAAGATTTGCCATGAAAAGAGAAGAAGAAGCTCCGGCCAAAGGAGCGGACACGGTAAAGGAGTGGATGGAAGCCCATCCGCAGGAATATGCCCAGTTTGCAGCCAAAATGAAAACGGAAGGAATAGGAGGCGTCCTGAAATTGGGTGAGGATGCTTTCCGGCTCTCTCCGGATTTCCAGCAGGAGGTGGAACGGATGGTCACCACCGGGCGGTTTGACGTTTCCTTCTTGTTGGAACACCTGACATTGTCGGACTTTGCTGAAAACTACCTGAGGGAAAAGAATGAGGACCACATGGCCATGGCAGCCTGGGTGAAGTACGGAGAGTCAGCCCCGGAACAGGTGGCCGACGAACTGGATAAGGCAGTCGTGGCACAGGACAAACGCACATACAGGGAGATGCTCTCCAGTCTGTTCAAGCTGTTTTGGGGAAAGTTCTTTCAGCGGGTCGAGCTGCACCGCAGATGCCGGGAAGCAGAAGGAAAGGAAGCATTTACGGCAGAAAGTTTCCAGCACATGCTTGTCTCGCAGGATGAGAACCGGGTAAAGCATATCGGAGCATGGCTGGGCTATGGCCGCAGCGGCATGGATATAGCCCATCTGTATTTCGCACTGGCAGAAACGGCGGAAATCAGCTCCAAGGTGGCCGTAACCGACTTTGTTGCAGCCTTGAAGGCAGCCTACCCCCAACATTCAATTGTAGGACACCGCCAGGTACAGAAAAGCGTCAATTACCTGAAGAACCCTTCCCCCAACCGGAAGCAATACGGCAAGGATGAACCCGAGCATCGCTTTGCCATCGACATCATCAAGACCGAAGTACTGCTCCTTGCCACTGAAACAGCCGACTGAAATCAATTCATTTCAATTCGTTCAGTTCGTTTTCGGGTCAGCGAACTGAACGAACTCTTATTTCTTTTAAATTCAGCTGATTTCCAGTTACTTTTGCGCCATCGTCCTATATCGGAACGGTGGCGCTTCTGTTTTCAATCCGTCCGCAGAAGCCGTCGGAACCCGGACGGAAACCAGTATGTATGGAAGATTTATTCAACATCCTCAGTGAGGGTAAAGCCCATGTGAGAGTGGAAATGGATGCCGCAGACCTCAAGGCATTTTCCGATGAACTAATCCGCCGTGCCAAGGATGAACTCGGCTCGATGGTGGAAGCCGCCCGTAAGGAGCGCATGCTATCCAAGACAGAAGTAAAGGAACTGTTCGGTGTATGTGATGCCACCCTGTGGCATTGGGACAAGAAAGGCATCCTCAAGCCCATCAAGACCGGCAACAAGGTGCTTTATCCCGAGTACGAAGTGCGCAAGGCGCTTGGACAACGCAACCAAATCCTATGAGCTTATGGAAAAAAACATTCTTTTCCCTCTGGGTATATTTCCAGCGCCCGTAAGGCATATCGTGGAATCCCTGCAGAAGTATGAGCATTATCAGGTCGACTTTACGGCTGTTTCTTTTTTCACTGCATTTGCAGCCGCTATGGGCAATACCTGGTCAGCCCGTTTCATGACCGGGTGGGTCAGCCGTCCCATTCTCTATGTGGTACTGGTTGGCCCGCCCAGCTGCGGCAAGACTCCTCCGTTGCGTCAGGCGGTAGCCCCGCTGCTCAAACTGGATGAAGCCTCAGACCGTATCTATGCACAGGAAATCAGACAGTATCGCAAATGGGAGAGGCTGACCGCCAAACAGCGCAAGCAGCAGTCATTGCCTGAAGAAATGGAATTGCCGCAGCGCAAGTGTCACGTGGTGGTCAACTCTACCATCGAGGCTCTTGTGTCTGCTTTGCGCGACAATCCCCGGGGCGTACTCATCTACAATGACGAAATAGACAGCCTGCTCTCCAACTTCAACCGCTACAACGGTTCGGACGAAAGCTACTTTCTCAGCCTGTTCAGTGGTACTCCCTTCAAATACACCCGCAAGTCGAACAACGAGTACATCTTTTTGCCCAATCCTTACTGCTCCATTATCGGCTCCACCCAACCCGGCATGCTCTCCTCGCTGTTTGGCGGGAAACGCTCGCAGAACGGCTTTTCCTCACGTTTCCTGAAAGTCTATCCGGATATAGCAGCCATGCCATCCTGGAACGAGGCTTCCATGCCGGAAGAAGTTCTGGATGAATGGGAACGCATCATCCGTCAGGTGGATGCCGTTCAGCCTCCGGCAGGACAGGAGGGGAAGACAAATTCCCTTGAACTTTTCTTTTCACCGGCAGCCAAACAGCATTTAATCAGGTGGAAAAATGGGGTGAACAGCCGTATCTATGTGGAGTCGGAAAGCGAGGCGGAGAAAGCCCTTTGCGGCAAACTGGAAACCTACCTCATCCGCTTCTGTCTTGTCATTCAAGTCATGCGCGGCATCTGCGGAGAAGCCGACATGAACGAGATTGACGAGGAAAGCGCCGACCGTGCCATCCGGCTGACGGAATACTTCCGTGCCATGGAGAGCCGTATAGCGCCGGAAATGGAAGTCGGGGTGCTGGACCAGCGGCACACCGAACTGCTATCCCTCCTGCCTTCCTCATTTACCACCTCCGAAGCGTTAGGTATCGGCAAGCGGATTGGCCTTTCGGAATCCACTGTCAAGCGTTTCCTGCGGGAGGGTGCCCGTGAATTCATCCAGAAAGAGGCGCACGGCCATTATTGCAAAATCTAAAAAGGTCAATGACACTTTGACCTTTTTGACACGATGACATTATTATAAGACTGCGATAATGATTTAGTAAGATCTTTTCGTTATATTTTTTATGAATCAATAATACTAATCAGATTTAAAAACCTAATTGAAAGGAAATCTTTGTATGATTACTTATGGCTTTCGATTATAAAAACCGTTTATAGTGGTTTAATTTTCTCTATTTATGTTCATAATCTCATATTTTTGTAATTTAAAATAGGAAACTATACGTGTTTCGAAAATAAAAATATAATTTTGTCGCAGTTGCTTGTAGGTATGTTTGATGGGTAGGACTCAACTACAAATCCGCTTACGGTGATTATGCAGTTTATACTTTATGGTACAAACTTCCCAACTGCATCAATAAACAAAATCACAACCTTTGAGAAGTCGGTTGTATTCCTAAATCTCCTTATCTATGAAAAAGGTTAGATTTCTCTCTCTTGCAGCAATTCTAGCACTTGGTAGTTTTGTTGCTCCGCAATCTGTATCTGCTTACACTTATCACGTTTCTCTGCCAGATGGAAGTCATGAAACATTTGAAGCTGAAAACAGCGCGGAAGCAGTTCACTATTTTCGTGAACATTATAAAGATGGCGTGTTAATGAAGCGCTCTAATGGTGGTTTGTTGGATTTCCAATAAACTTTGATAGCTGTGGTATCGGCTATACGGCCATTTTATGAATTTAATCAGGTAAGGAGGATTGGAATGAGACTATTGATGTTTATTGTAGCTGTATTGTATTTGCATTCAGTCGAAGCGCAAAGGCTTTATAGTGAAATTGGTGATATTTATGAAAAGTCAAAGAAGAATGTTGTTGACAACGCTAAACTTGGAGCTTTCTATGAATTAAAGTTTCGCAAAGATTCTACGAAATTGAACGATTATACCGAAGCGCAAACGGTGCTGATGATTTCAGATAATTACTTGCTGTTTGGTGATTACAATCGGTTGGCCTTTGATTCCATAAACGACTACCTGGCAGCAAGCAAACGGAATGCCCGCAATGGTCGGGCACGTGATGAATGGATGGAGGCTATCAAGAAGTGGACTTATTTTTTTGTTACCTTGACCGACCTGACCAAGCAGCAAACTACGGTACAGACCTATGACGTGCTCCGGAGCTACGAATATACCTATCCTACGCCCCACATGGATTGGCAGTTGATACCGGGCGATACGCTCATTCAGAACCGCCCCTGCAAGAAAGCTACCTGCACATTCGCCGGACGGAATTACGTAGCCTGGTACACCGAGTCTATTCCGCTTTCTTACGGACCTTATCTGTTTGGTGGATTGCCCGGTTTGATTATGGAGATTCATGACACCAAACGCAATTGGATATTTACCAACAACGGTTTTGGCAAAATTTCGAAATACTCCTCCATGTATCTCTACAAGAAGAAGTATATAAAAGATTTGATAGTAACTACGCGCGAGAAAGCCTTGACCGGGTATCGCAATGACATTGAAGACTACGACAACCTGAGCCTTGAAATATTTAAGGTAAAGGTAGAGCGAAACGGTAAGATGGTTACGCCCGAAGCCAATAAGCCGAAGCGTCCGAGTAATATGCTGGAACTACAATGGTAAAGATCATACACATATTATGCTTTCTGCTTCTGTTTCCTATGTCCGTATGGGCGCAGGAAACAGAAATTGTTTTTAAGGGTGCAGTAACGGATGTCAACGGCAAAGGCATAGCCAATGTGTTGTGTAAGGCATTGAATGCCAAGGATTCGTTGCTGGCATACAGCATCAGCCGGAGTGATGGACAATATACCTTAAAGTACAAGAAGCAGGCTACCAAGCTATCCTTTGCCAAAATGGGTTTTGCCACGCAGTGCATTCCAGTAGTAAAGGATAAGTTGCGCTATGACGTGCAACTCATCGAAAAGTCCTACGCCATAGACGAAGTGGTGGTCAAGGCCGACCCCATCACCCGCAAGAAAGATACGCTCAATTACCATGTGGAGTCGTTCCGCCAAAAGGAAGACTACAGCATCGAGGACGTGCTCAAGCACATGCCTGGCATCGAAGTGCTGCCCTCCGGACAGATTATGTATCAAGGCAACAGTATCAATAAGGTGAATATTGAGGGGTTGGACTTGATGGGCGACCAGTACAACCAAGCTACGCAGAATATGCCGGCCGAAGCCGTATCGACCATTCAGGTGATGGAGAACAACCAACCTATCCGCGCCTTGGAAGGAAAGGTGCATAGCAATCGTGCTACGCTGAACATCAAACTGAAAAAGAACTACAAGATGCGCCCCTTCGGCGATGCGGAAGTCGGTGTAGGCGGAACGCCCGTGGTGTGGGACGGCAGTTTAACCGGCATACAAGTGAGCAAGAAAAACCAGCTGCTCTTTACCGGTGCCTTGAACAACCGCGGTGCCTCGCTGCGCAGTTTGCAAAGCGGCATGTCGAACTTTACGGGCATCTACACCCAGGAACCCCTGCCAGTCCCGTTCCTCTATTCTGCCACCAACCGCCGTCCGCCCATATCCCCCTTGTACTACCTGGACAACCGCTCATACTTTGCCGGTGTGAATTACCTGCACGCCTTCACCCCTTATTCCACCCTGCGCTTCAACCTGCTCTACAACCACGAAGGCGAAAACCGCGAGGATAGCACCCGCAACGAGTATTACGCTGCCGACACCGTGAGCGTGTTCGACAACAACCGGCTGCAGGCCCGCGAAGACGTGGTGAAAGGACAGGTGCGCTACGAGCTGAACGGAAAGAAGGTGTATGTAGAGAATATCCTGTCGGGACAATGGCAGGACATGCGCTCCAACAACCGCAACGTAACCAACGTAGGTTCGGTGGTAGAAGATATAGACCGAAAGCCCTATTATCTCCAGAATGTGGCCAACGTCAACCTGACGACCCCGGCCCGCATTTACACCCTGGCCTCCATTGTGCGTACCTATCAGACCCGCGAACACCTTGCCGACGTTTGGACGGTCGATAACGCACACGAACGGCAGGACTACCGGCTGAACCATTGGTTCATGCGCCACCGCCTTTCCACAGCTTTCGACGTGGCAGGCTATCCCCTGACGCTGGGTTACATCGTGGAATACAAACACAACCGCCTGCACGATACGCAGCATACTGCTACATCGTCGTACTGGCTGCACACGCTCGAACCCTCGTATCAAATAGAGTGGAGCGGCGGAAACATCGAACTGCTCCTGCCGGTGGAATACATCCGCACCCGTTGCGGCTGGCGGACGAAGAACGACCGTAAAGTGCTGTTCTCGCCCTCGCTCGATGTCAGCCAACGCTTCGGCTACCTGCTGCGTCTGGATGCCTCGGTAGCTTACAATCAGAATGCCTCGAACACCGACCCGTGGTTCAACGGCACGATGATGAATAATTACCGCACCTTTACGGTCGGCAAAGACAGCCTTTCGGTGCAGCGCACCACGCTGGCCAACCTCCGCCTGTCGTATCTGAACACCGTAACGCTCTTTTCCTGGAATTTGTATGCAGGTTGGACGCGCAGCACCTCCGACCATTATTTTGAAAGCCTCTACCTGCCCGACTATACCTTGATAGCCCCCGTGTGGGACGACCGCACGAAAACCACCTGGAGTGTGGCCCTGTCGTGCCGCAAGAACTTCCGCGAGGCGCACCTCAGTCTGAACGGACAAACCGATTATTCCTACAACAAGGAATATGTGGCACAAAACGAACGGGCCGATTACCTGCGCTACCATGCCCTGCACGCTACGCTTTCCACCCAGTGGAGCGGACTCTCGTGGTTTCAGCCCAAACTCACGCTGGCCGGCAATCTCAGCTGGAAGAAGCCCGATGCCTTTTCGGCGACCGACAACCTGCTGAAGAATGCCTACTACTCCCTGACGATGGACTTTTACCCCATCAGCAAACTGCGCTTGTATGCCGACTTCTCGCAATCGGTCTTCGAGATAGCCCACAGTCATTACTCTGTAAACAGTTTTCTGAATGCCGGACTGCGCTACGACTTCCATCCGCGCTGGACGGTGAGTGCCGACCTCAGCAACTTGCTCAACCGCAAGGATTACGAAGTATCGCTTTATCAGGGAGCCAACTTCCAGTATTACCATGTGCCCCTGCGTGGCCGCGAGTTCCTCGTGTCGCTGCGGTTCAAATACTGAACATGCTACACTGAGTATAAAGATCTGACAAACGCAAACACCCTTCAACGATTGCCGTAACAAGTAGATGTTGAAGGGGGTGTTTGCATAAAGTGATATAGATGAAGCTACAAAGCAAAGGAATATTTGAGGATGAACTCACGCGGACGCAGGCGGTGCACGGTATGGGTAATGAACTCTGACCGGACGATGCGGCGCTCGTAGGTGTTGTTACCCATCAGGTTGTTCAGACTAAGGGATATTTCACTGTCCTTGAACTGATAAGACACAGATAAGTCTGAGAAGAAGTTGAATGAGGCCGAATGGTCGTTGCTGTGGTAAAACTCATTCTTCCATTGTACCACCCACTTCTTGGGAGTAATGAAGAAGTTCAGTTCGTGGTTAAAGGTATTCGTCCGTTGCACAGAAGCCGCATTCTCGCCGGTCTGTTTCCGTTTGTTTTCCGTGTGGAAGAGGAACGATTTTTCTTCCACCGAGAACCAGGGACAAGGTCTGTAAGACAGGGAAACCGAAGTATGGACGTTCCGGAAACGGTTAGGTACCGGAGTCTCTTTCCACAAGCTGTAGGAGTGGCTTTGACTGAAATAGGCATTCAGTCCGACAGAGAACCGGGAACCGAAGTCCTTGGTGAGTTTGCCGTTTACATGAAATGCCCGGCTGCTCCGTCGGTGTGCGGTGGCCTGCGACTGGTAGATGATGCCGTCTAACTGGTGGGCATATAGCGTGCCGTCCGGACGATAGGTATAACCGGTCTGCAACGAGGCAAACAAACCGTAACGGATGTTCTTATAAGCTGCATACAGACTGGCCAGGTGCATTTTCAGAGGATCGAATCGGCCATTCCCGATGCGCTGCATCAGATAGTCGGTGAACAACGGTGTCTGGCACAATTCCAGTCCGTCTTTGGGGTATTCCGAATAGGAATAGGCAGTAGTGAAGTTCCAGTGGGCATTGGGTTTATAGGTCACCGACAGTTGGGGTTCCAGTTGCACACTTTGATGCTTACGCCCGGCCAGGGACTGCGCCAGCAAGGCAATGGGCAGACGGATGTTCCAACTCAACCTTTCGTGCTGGTCGTAGAGTCCGACTGCAGCCCGCGTGGTGTGTTGCACATAGTTTAAAGCCCATTGTTGAGCGACTTCCTCCATGCGTTGAGTCAAGCCTTCGTTGCCCAGACTGTATTGCGCATTGATTTTGCCCAAAGGATGGTTGAAGGTGGTGGTGGCTCCCCAGAAGACAATCTGCTGGTTGAGTTCCTGCATCGCCCCTTGGGCGGTCTGCAATTTGCTCGGCAAATAATTGTAGGACACATAAGCCCGGGTATTCAAGTGCCTTCCGTTTTTCAACCGGTTAACCATCTCCAGTTCGTCTGAAACGATGCGGCGGTGCGGCTTGACATACTGGTTTTGCTGCTGTCCGTTGACGAGCACCGTACCCGTTCCCCGGTCAAATGACAGGTGGGTACTCAGGTTATTGGTCAGGTAAAGCCGGTCGCTGTTGATGCGGTAAAGCAGTTCGCCATTGGCAAAGTTGCTGTGACTCCGGGCTTGGGAATATTCTGCAATGCGGTTGTCAGTGGCTATATCGGTGTATTCCGTCACTACCTCTTCTTCCACTTGGGTTTCCTCAAAGACTCCGCTCAACTGGAAGCGCAGGTCGGCATCCTGGCCCGTCTTGAATAGCCAGTTGGAAGAGAGCAGGTGCGTCTGGTTCATCCGGGTGCGCGAAGGGGAAAGGTCGGGAACATTCAGCGTAATAGGGTTCACCGCATTTGAAGCCTCCGGCATTCCGTAGCCGAAGAATTTTCTCAGATTGATACCTTCTTTCAGTTCACCCCCGCAGTTATTGAACTTATACAGCGAAAAGGTCTGCATCTTCCGCGAAAAGAGCATGGAGTTGAAACGGCTGTCGCACAGTAAGTCGGCATCTTGCTGCAAACTGCTTCCTGCTCCCAAGTCGACCACTCCTTGCCAGATGTTCTGTGCATCGTCGCGAAGCACAATGTTCAGTGCTGCCTGCTCGGAGAAACTCAGACCACGCAGCATCTTGACCTGCTGATGGTTTTCATATACCTGCACGGATTTGACCTTGTCGGCCGAGAGATTCTCTGAAATCTGGGCATATTTGGCTCCCAGCATATCCAGCCCCTCAATGTAGAACTTGTTGATGCGCCGTCCCTGATACTCAATGCTGCCGTCATCGTTGACCAGCAGACCGGGCATCTTGGCAATGACATCGGCAATGCTTCGGTCTTGCTGCTGTTTGAACACACTTACCGGATAGGTCAGTGTATCGCCCCGTTGTGCAATGCGGGGCGCCTTAATCTGCACTTCTTTGATTTGGTAAGACTGTTCCTTCAGTACAACCATCTGTCCGGAACGGAAATGCTGTATATCGATGGAGTCCTTGGCATAGCCGAGGAGGGTAAATATCAGTGTGCCGGATCGTTTGGCCGGACATGACAAGGTAAATTGCCCGTCGGCATCTGTGCGGGTAAAGGCCAGCGGCTTTCGGGTCGCTTTCTCAAACAGCACGACCGACACCACTTCGAGGGGGCACGATTCGTATCGACCACCCGCCCGGTGAGCGACTGGGCCACTGCTGCGGTAGAGAGCAGCAGCAAAACGAGAAAGACAATGCTCTTATTCATACACATCCATTAAGCAGGCATTAAAACTCCGTTGCGCCTTGGGCGGTTCGCTATAGCCGCTGCCCTGCAGACGGTTAGTGGTGTTCCATTGGTCTTTCCAGTAGTCTTGCAGCAGTCGTTGAAACTGTTTTGCTGTCAACCGCTCGTAGCGTTTCGGCCGGAAAACAAGGGTCGTTGTTTGTCGCAGCTGCTCGATGCCGGTGGCCACAAACGAAAACTCCTGCTGGCTTTCAGAAGCCGCTAAAATCAGTCCGGGCAGGCCGCCCAACTTCCAGGGCCCGTTGTCAAAAGGCAAATCGAGCGTGTACCAGGCCGTCCAGGTGCGTCCGCGAAAATGACAGACGGCCTTATGGCAGGGATAGCCGATGATAAGGGTGTCGCCTTCGGCCAGTTCCCACGCAAAGGTAGGAATGGCTTCCTCATAACAAAAGAAAAAGTCGTTGTGTAGGGCATCGGTATAAGTAAGTGTACCTTTTTGCGGAATGTGTTTGTACACTTCATATTCGCGCCCCTTCTTGGAACCGTACATGCCTGCCAAGAATTGCAGTTTGTTCATCGGATCTTGGGTGGTACATTCTACCGAATCACGCAACTGCAGAAACTGCTCGAACCTCTGGCTGTAAAACCGCGAGGCGTGTTTGCCTATATCCAGCAGGTTCGTGTCATCAAAAGTTTCTTTTTGTTCCTGCGTATGTTTGTATGTGGCACGATACTGTACGCGCACTTGTACGGTGTCTATAATCTCTTGCGCTTGAGTGCAGAGGGAAACCAGACAGCATGCTATTGTGAATACGAAAGACTTCATAGGCTAACTGAATAATATCGCAAAGGGTACTGGATTTTCAGTACTCGTAATCCATGTACTTATTGCATTTGAAACTGAACGTAAAAGTAATGTTTAATTGCGATATTTCCTATTTATATATCCAAAAACTTGCGCCGAAGGTTATGTGGTTATGTGGTTTTGGTTTCTATGAATTGATGGTGATAGCGTTGTGCAGTCATTATATATCTATGAACACTTGAACAAAGCATTAAGCATTTAATAGCTTTAGATAGCATTGTTTGAGGGATAAATGAATTGAAGTAACTGAAAACAATCAACCAGACAACCGAGATGCTTTGTGATAAGTATGCTTGTAACTATAGTTGCCTTTGGTAGGTTCGTTTCCCTTTAAACGTCCTCTTTCGCAAAGCGAAACAGCGATTTATCGCTCCGCTGCGGTAGCAGACGGCAAGTTACTTTTGAGTGGGCAAAACGAATTTTGTGCCCACAAAAGTACAACTTGCTTAACAAATCCTGCAAGCCTAAATTGACTAAAAAAGGATAGTTTTCCGGCCTGTCTTTCAAATTCTTACCAAGGTGTGATAGACTAAGATACTTTATTCCCTCTTGTTGTTGGTATCTTTGCTTGCTGATTTCATGGTCGTGGTAACTTTACGCATTGGGATGTTCAGTCTATCATGGCGAGCGCTCAATATACAAGAGTACCATGCACTTTGTGTTCGAGTTATGTAAGTCTTAGGATAGTCTTGTATATGGGTTCGGCGTTCTGAAGGCTGACGGTTATCAAGATAAGGATTTTTTGCGTGCAGTTCTTGGGTACATGGGAAACACAAGCCTTGTGTACAAAGGAACGGAAATCTATGATACTTGGTGTTTATGGTAAATTGAATTTTGAATCATCGGATTACTGTAAGGCCTGAAAAGTAGACAATCTGGGAAAATCCCGAAAAGTGGTCGACAGCTATACGGGGAGGCGATAGCCTATTTTGCAGACAGAGCCAAGCAAGTTGTACCCTTGTCATTACAAAACGAGTTTGTCCTCACAAGGGTAACTTGCCGATTGCTGCGCAACGGAGCGAATAAATTCGCTGTTTCGCTTCGCGAAAGAGGGAGAATCAATGAATGTTGAATCTGTAAACTTAACTCTTTGGGGACTTTGGTCCTACGATGCAATGAACGGATAAAAGACTGCTTGATAAACCGGATGTCATCCGTTCAAAGTTCTGCCTATATTTGTTTCAGCAGACAATGATTCAAGTTCTTTTATGTTAGATGGAACATATTTCGGGCAGATGAACCGGTATTGGCTGTATTGAACGTAGAGCATAAGCTGATCAATTGAGGTTATGGCAGACAAGACAAGGAAATGGAACAATTAGGAAATGTCTGGATATGGAATGGGAATATCATGATGACAGGAAGCTATGGTTCATACTCTATTAGAATAATGAACTGAAATATTCCGGTCGGTGGTTTGTTTGTTCAGAGGAAGTGAATACAAGCGTCATTGGAAAGGGTCAAAAGGTCAAAAAGTTCAATAAGGTCAAAGTATCATCGTGTCATTGGGATTTTTGAAAAGTCATAGGATGGGGGAAGGAAGAAGGCAAAGCGAGTTGAGAAACTTAAGGGAAGGTGTGAGATAGTGACTATCTAACTAAAGGAAAAGTAGTCACTATGTTTTATTGTGCATCAAAGCTGTCTATTGCTATTGTACTTTGATTGGGGTTAAGATTAAAAGAAGACTTTAAATAGCCTTTAATCAAAGCGATTTAAGCAGGTTTACTGGGATTTAAATAGTGACTTTTATAGTGACTATTGGGTGTAGTGACTAAAACGAAAAACTCCGAAACGCTTGATAATAAAGCATTTCGGAGTTTTACAGGTGGTGCCACCAGGAATCGAACCGGGGACACAAGGATTTTCAGTCCTTTGCTCTACCAACTGAGCTATGGCACCATGTTTATCTCTTTTGCGGTTGCAAAGGTAGTGAAACTTTTGGACTATGCAATAGCTTCCATAATAAAAAACGCTGATAATTGGCTATGTGGTTAATTATCAGCGTTTATGATTTGAGAAAAAATACTGAAAAAGTTTTATAGTTATGCTTTTTCCGCTTCTTCTTCCTTCAAAGGATTCCATCCTTGTGCTTTGAGTTCAAACTCTTGACCGTCACGGGTAATTAGGGCGCAGCCTAATTCCGGTTTGGTGATATGGCCAATCAGCTTGACGCCTTCCATTTCGGCAACCTTTTCATGGTCGGCAATGGGGACGGTGAACAATAACTCATAATCCTCGCCTCCGTTCAGTGCACAAGTGCTCAGGTTCATATTGAATTCTTCTGCCATTACAGCCGTCTGATAGTCGATAGGAATATGTTCTTCGTAGACGCGGCAACCCACTTTGCTTTGGGTACAGATATGCAGTAATTCCGAAGAAAGGCCGTCCGATATATCCATCATGGAGGTGGGTTGTATACCTTCTTCTGCCAGTTTCTGAATGATGTCACGGCGTGCTTCGGGCTTCAGTTGACGTTCCAGAAGATACTCCTTCCCCGAGAAGTCCGGTTGCAAGTCTTTGTCACCTTCTTTGAGCACCGCCTTTTCGCGTTCCAAAAGCTGTAGTCCCATGTAGGCGGCACCCAAGTCGCCGCTGACGCAAATCAAGTCGGTTTCGCGGGCACCATTGCGGTAGACCACTTTTCCTTTCTCACCCTCGCCTATGCAGGTGATGCTGATGGTAAGCCCGGTATAGGAAGCGGAGGTGTCTCCTCCCACGATGTCAACATCATATTCTTCGCAAGCCAAACGGATGCCGGCATAGAGTTCCTCCATGTCTTCTATACTGAAACGCTTGGATATGCCCAAGGAAACGGTAATCTGCTTCGGTGTGCCGTTCATGGCATAGATATCGGAGAAATTGACTACGGCCGATTTATACCCCAAATGCTTGAGCGGTACATACACAAGGTCGAAATGGACACCTTCCATCAGCAAGTCTGTAGTAACGAGCACTTCCTTTTCGGCCGGGTAGGAGAGGACGGCAGCATCATCTCCGACACCATATCGGCTCGACTCATTCTTTAGTTCAATGCCTTCGGTGAGGTGACGGATGAGGCCGAATTCACCGAGGGTAGCTATTTCTGTTCTCATGCTTTCTTATGCTCTATTAATCAATTCACGCATAATCTCTGTCATTCTCGGTTGTGCCTCGTCTGCAGCTTTCTGCACTTCTTCGTGAGAAACTTCTACGATTTTACCTTCTACCCCCAAGTCTGTAATGACAGATACGCCGAACACTTTGATTCCGCAATGATTTGCCACGATGACTTCCGGCACGGTGGACATGCCCACTGCATCGGCACCCAGAATATGGAACATCTTGTATTCCGCAGGTGTTTCGAATGTGGGACCTTGCGTACCGATATAGACACCGTGCTGAACCTTGATGCCCTTTTCTGCTGCAATGGCGTCGGCCTTACGAATCAGCTCTTTGTCATAGGCCTCGCTCATATCCGGGAAACGAGGGCCGTAAGGTATGTTTTTGCCACGCAATGGATGTTCGGGGAAGTAGTTTATATGGTCGGTGATAATCATCAGGTCGCCGGTCGCAAAATCCGGATTTGTGCCTCCACTGGCATTGGAAACGAACAAGGTCTTGATACCCAGTTCGCGCATTACACGTACCGGGAAGGTTACTTCCTTCATGGAATAGCCCTCGTAAAAATGGAAACGTCCCTGCATCGCCATGATGTCTTTATGGCCCAGTTTGCCGAAGATAAGTTTTCCGCTGTGTCCCTCTACGGTAGAGACGGGGAAGTTGGGGATTTCTTCGTACCTTATCTCATACTTTTCAGTGATTTCACCGGCAAGACTGCCGAGTCCGGTACCGAGGATGATTGCTGTCTCAGGCTGGGTGTGCATCTTTCCCTTCAGAAAGGCTGCTGTTTCTTGAATGCGCTCTAACATAGCCAATAATGTTTTGGTTAAATATATATTGTTGATTTTGTAAAATTTCTATTTCTATCGGCAGCACGTAGATGTACGGCTTTAGTGTTTCGTCCAGTGCGGGATGGAGTTTCAGCCTTGCCGCATCTTTCTCCGTGGTGATTATCAGTCTTTTCCACTCTTCCAGGTGCAGGAATTGTTCCTTTATTTGCAATAAATCCTTGGGAGTAAAGTCATGATGGTCATCAAATGACAGCAATTTGACGTGCGGCGTGTAAGATTCCACTTCTTTTCTGCGGGGCGGGGAGGCGATGCCGCACCAGCAGTACTTGCTCGTCTCCGTGGGGGAGAGAGCACTTCCCAGCTGTTCGTTTTCGGAAATAGCGGGGTCAACATTCCATAGCGGAATCTGGAGAAATACAGTTGTTGGTATGGATAGAGGTGGAGCCGTTTGGCTATGATGTTGAAGTCTATCGGCTTGATGTCATCCGGACATTTGGTGACGATGACCATCTGTGCCCGGTTTTTACCGCTTGAAGGTTCGCGGAGTCTTCCGGCAGGGAGCAAGGCATCATCGCATAGTAACCGGTGAAAATCGGTTAGTAGAATGTTCAGTCCGGCTTTTACATGGCGATGTTGGAAGGCGTCGTCCAGGATGATGGCTTCTACAGTGGGATTTTCCAGTTTCAGCAGTTGCTCAATGCCGTGACAACGGTTTTCGTCTACCGCTACCCGTGCATTGGGGAATTTATTTTTAATTTGATACGGCTCGTCACCTATTTGCCGTACATTGCTCTTGTCATCGGCCAGTACATAGCCTCGGCTTTTACGCTTGTAACCCCGACTGAGGGTGGCTACATTCACTCCGTTTTTTTGTAATAGCTTTATCAGATATTCGGTATGTGGCGTCTTGCCAGTTCCGCCCACAGCAAGGTTGCCCACGCATATTACTGGAACGTCAAAACTCTTTGACCGGAGCCAGCCCCAGTCAAAGAGTTTATTTCGCAAGCATACCCCTATTCCATAAAGCCATGATAGGGGATATAGCCAATGATATATCTTGATAAAGTTTTCTTCCATTTATTGAATATTCAGTTCAAAGGGTACACGTGCTTGTATACGGTCACATTTGTCAAAATTCTCCAGGACGCTGAACTGCTGGTATATCTCGCCCATTGTGCCTTTCAGCATGCGTGCTTTGACGTAGTTACCCGGATTGGTGTTCATCAGGCTTTCAAAGAAACTTTCCTTTTTCGGATAGCTCATCACGGTATAGGCATCTACTCCGGCCTTTGCAATGGCAATGTCCAAAGCTTTGTCCAAACCACCCAATTCGTCGACCAGTCCTAGTTCCTTGGCCTTGCTTCCGGTCCATACACGACCTTGGGCAATTTTATCCAGGTCTTCCTTGCTGATGCCTCGGCCATCGGAGCAGCGGGTGAGGAAGAGGTCATATCCGTTGTTCACATACATTTGCATCAGCCCTTTTTCACCGTCATTCATCGGGCGTGTCAGCATGCCGAAGTCTGCGTATTTATTGGTTTTCACTACATCAAAATTTACCCCGATTTTATCAGTCAGCCCCTTTGCGTTGGGGAACATGCCGAAGATGCCGATAGAACCCGTCAGTGTGGTAGGCTCGGCCACGATGGTGTCTGCATTACAAGAAATGTAGTAACCTCCTGAAGCTGCATAGTCACCCATGGAAACAATGACCGGTTTCTCTTTCTTCAATTCGCTGACGGCATACCATATCTGTTCTGAACCATAGGCACTTCCGCCCGGTGAGTTTACGCGTAATACTACCGCTTTTACATCTTCGTCATCTTTCAGCTTGCGCAGGTCTTTAATCACCTTTTTAGAGTCGATGCCTTCTTCGCTGGAGGCAGAAGATGAACCACCGTCAATTTCTCCATAGGCATAGTATACGGCAATCACATTTCCACTTTTGTCTTTGGGAACGTTCTTCTTTACGTTAATCATGTCCTGCAAACCAAGTACGGGCATGCGGTCGTCTTTGTCGATGCCTACCATCGCTTTCAGGTAGTTGCGCACATCATTCTTATATATTAATGTATCGACCAGTCCGCATTGCACACTTTCTTCTGCGGGATAGAACATCAACATGCGGTCGGCAATGGCGTTCAGTGAGTCTACAGATATTTTGCGTGATTCTGCAACATCATTGGTCACTTGTCTCCAGATGGAGGTCAGGTAAGCGTCGATTTGTTCACGGTTGGCAGGGCTCATTTCGGTAGAGATGAAAGGCTCTACAGCCGATTTGTAGGTACCTACTTTGAATATCTGCATTTCCACTCCGATTTTGGCCAGCAAATCCTTGAAGAACATGGGGGTAGCGGCCAAGCCCCTCCACTCGACCATACCTTGCGGGTTCAGCAACACCTTGTCGGCTACACTTGACAGATAATAAAGACCTTGGGAATAGCTGTCACCATAAGCTACGATGAATTTTCCCGATTCCTTGAAATCCTTCAATGCATTGCGTATTTCTTCGCGTGAAGCAAATCCTGCACCCAGCGAAGTTGCTTCTATATAGATACCTTTAATGTTGTCATTCTCTTTTGCTTTTTTGATAGAGGAGAGGACATCATCCAGGCCATAGGTCTTATAATTGTCTCCCATAAGGGCATCGAACGGATTGTCTTGGCTGCGTTCAGCCAGTGCGCCATTCAAATCCAGCATCATAATGGAGTTCTTGCGTACTTGCGTTTCCGACTCCGAAGATGATACCATGCTGAAAACCACCAGAATACTGATGAAAACTAAAACAACGACTGATACGATGATGCCGGTAATGGTGGCAAACGTAAACTTCAGAAAATCTTTCATTGTACTTTATTGTTTTTAGTATGCTAACTTTTAAAAGCTAACAAAGATAAATAATTAGGTTGATATTTACCCTATCTGTCGCTGAGTTTTTCGGTTTGTCACAGTATTATGGGAGATTTCATTCTCTTTTCTTTTATCTTTGAAGTATGTCATTTCGTTCTTTATGGATAGTTAGTTTGTAAAATGCCAGAGTATAATTGCTGTCTCCTTACTTTCTGAATCTATTTCTCCTAAGAACTAATCTTTCCACACCCGTATTTCTTTCTTACCACAGCTGTGGTAAGAAAGAAATACGGGTGTGGAAAGAAAGCAACATATCTGTGGTGAGAAAAGTTGTTCATTAGTTCCCGTTTAGTTTCCGTGCTTTCCGGATGTAGCCTTTCGCAGGTTTATTGTCAGTTCTCTTTGTGATTCGCAAGCGCGGTGCCGGCCGTTCAGTGGTCTATGTCAAGGTATGAATTGGAGCTTGTATTGCGCGCGCGTATATATATAATGTGTCCCTTCCTTTCCTTATTCCAGTTTCCTTTAAAAAACATGCTTTAAAACATATCTATCAATCAGTGAGTTATGAAAAAGTTCATGGAATCTCTCAAAAAAACCGTGTATAAATTTTGCAGATGTCCATAAAAGGCCTACTTTTGCATCCGCTTTCGGGAACGAAGGCGGCGATGTTTTTGACATTCTGACAGTAAAACGGAGCGGTAAGCTTCCATTTTTCTCTTCTTTGCCATCGGTTTCTTCCGGAACTTCGGTCTTAGAAAAGAAAAATGAAAAAAAAGTTCCGAAAATAGTTGGAAGTTATGCTTTAAAGTTCTTACCTTTGCACCCGCTTTTGAAAATGAAAGCAGCGCGAGTTGACATTCTTTTAAAAGAAACGGTGCCTGGTTCTTCTTCCTTTTTCTTTTTGCCTCCCTTTCGACAAGAGAGACGACGAGGAAAGAGAAAAGAGAGAAGAAAAAAGAAAAAAAACTTCCGAAAATATTTGGAGGATATACTTAAAAGTTCTTACCTTTGCATCCGCTTTCTGAAAAGAACAGCAATCGTGAAACGAGCGATCTTTGAACAGATTTACATAAACAATACAAGTAGTACAAGAGCAAGGCTTTTCCTTATCAATGGGGAATTGCCTTGGGTAAAACAAGAGAACCGTCAATACTTATTTTATATAGGTAAAGATAAACTTTTGAATTCGAGCGTCCTGAACAGATAATAAGCTGTCGCACATTAATTTTTTTTAATTTGCGCAGTCACGATACTTTTACAATGAAGAGTTTGATCCTGGCTCAGGATGAACGCTAGCTACAGGCTTAACACATGCAAGTCGAGGGGCATCAGGAAGAAAGCTTGCTTTCTTTGCTGGCGACCGGCGCACGGGTGAGTAACACGTATCCAACCTGCCGATGACTCGGGGATAGCCTTTCGAAAGAAAGATTAATACCCGATGGTATATCTGAAAGGCATCTTTCAGCTATTAAAGAATTTCGGTCATTGATGGGGATGCGTTCCATTAGGTTGTTGGCGGGGTAACGGCCCACCAAGCCATCGATGGATAGGGGTTCTGAGAGGAAGGTCCCCCACATTGGAACTGAGACACGGTCCAAACTCCTACGGGAGGCAGCAGTGAGGAATATTGGTCAATGGACGAGAGTCTGAACCAGCCAAGTAGCGTGAAGGATGACTGCCCTATGGGTTGTAAACTTCTTTTATACGGGAATAAAGTTGGGCACGTGTGCCTTTTTGTATGTACCGTATGAATAAGGATCGGCTAACTCCGTGCCAGCAGCCGCGGTAATACGGAGGATCCGAGCGTTATCCGGATTTATTGGGTTTAAAGGGAGCGTAGGCGGATGCTTAAGTCAGTTGTGAAAGTTTGCGGCTCAACCGTAAAATTGCAGTTGATACTGGGTGTCTTGAGTACAGTAGAGGCAGGCGGAATTCGTGGTGTAGCGGTGAAATGCTTAGATATCACGAAGAACTCCGATTGCGAAGGCAGCTTGCTGGACTGTAACTGACGCTGATGCTCGAAAGTGTGGGTATCAAACAGGATTAGATACCCTGGTAGTCCACACAGTAAACGATGAATACTCGCTGTTTGCGATATACAGTAAGCGGCCAAGCGAAAGCGTTAAGTATTCCACCTGGGGAGTACGCCGGCAACGGTGAAACTCAAAGGAATTGACGGGGGCCCGCACAAGCGGAGGAACATGTGGTTTAATTCGATGATACGCGAGGAACCTTACCCGGGCTTAAATTGCAAATGAATGTTCTGGAAACAGATCAGCCGCAAGGCATTTGTGAAGGTGCTGCATGGTTGTCGTCAGCTCGTGCCGTGAGGTGTCGGCTTAAGTGCCATAACGAGCGCAACCCTTATCGATAGTTACCATCAGGTTATGCTGGGGACTCTGTCGAGACTGCCGTCGTAAGATGTGAGGAAGGTGGGGATGACGTCAAATCAGCACGGCCCTTACGTCCGGGGCTACACACGTGTTACAATGGGGGGTACAGAAGGCAGCTACACGGTGACGTGATGCTAATCCCTAAAACCTCTCTCAGTTCGGATTGGAGTCTGCAACCCGACTCCATGAAGCTGGATTCGCTAGTAATCGCGCATCAGCCACGGCGCGGTGAATACGTTCCCGGGCCTTGTACACACCGCCCGTCAAGCCATGAAAGCCGGGGGTACCTGAAGTGCGTAACCGCGAGGAGCGCCCTAGGGTAAAACTGGTGATTGGGGCTAAGTCGTAACAAGGTAGCCGTACCGGAAGGTGCGGCTGGAACACCTCCTTTCTGGAGTGACGTCTCGACTCGATCGTTGGTTCTTGAAGTTATGCTTCCATAGGAACCTCTTGTACTGCGCGTACTTGTTTATTAAAATATACGAGAAAAGTAGAAGCCGAGCCGTAAGGCGAGGGTTTGACTGACAGTCCTATAGCTCAGTTGGTTAGAGCGCTACACTGATAATGTAGAGGTCGGCAGTTCAACTCTGCCTGGGACTACTTCTCAGTTGGTGACCGACCGGTTACGATTTAGCGGGTCTTTCATCAATGGTGAAGGGGGATTAGCTCAGCTGGCTAGAGCACCTGCTTTGCACGCAGGGGGTCAACGGTTCGAATCCGTTATTCTCCACTTCTCAAGATTAGGAATTATCTTTAATCCTTAATCCTTGACAACGATCTTTGACATGATGTGACCAAAAAAAGTAAAGTTGAAAGCTGAAAGTATATATCGACCATACGTGATCGGTAAGACAAAAAGTAAGTAAGGGCACATGGCGGATGCCTTGGCTCTCGGAGGCGATGAAGGACGTGATAAGCTGCGATAAGCCGCGGGTAGGTGCAAATGACCTTTGATCCGCGGATTTCCGAATGGGACAACCCGATATCCTGAAGGGATATCATCCCGCAATGCGGGAGGCTAACGCAGGGAACTGAAACATCTTAGTACCTGCAGGAAAAGAAAATAAATAATGATTCCCCCAGTAGTGGCGAGCGAACGGGGAACAGCCCAAACCATCCATGTTACGGCATGTGTGGGGTTGTAGGACCACGTTGTGGCAAGAAAGTTGGTGAGCAGAATGTTCTGGAAAGTACAGCCATAGAGCATGATAGCTGCGTATGCGAAGCCAACCGAAGCCTAGTGGTATCCTGAGTAGCGCGGAGCACGAGGAATTCTGCGTGAATCTGCCGGGACCATCCGGTAAGGCTAAATACTCCCGAGAGACCGATAGTGAACCAGTACTGTGAAGGAAAGGTGAAAAGCACTTCGAACAGAAGAGTGAAATAGTTCCTGAAACCATGTGCCTACAAGCGGTCGGAGCACTTTTAGTGTGACGGCGTGCCTTTTGCATAATGAACCTACGAGTTACTTTTTCCGGCGAGGTTAAGGATCTCAGATCCGCAGCCGAAGCGAAAGCGAGTCTGAACAGGGCGTATAGTCGGAAGGAGTAGACGCGAAACCAAGTGATCTACCCTTGGGCAGGTTGAAGGATGGGTAACACCATCTGGAGGACCGAACCAATAAGCGTTGAAAAGCTTCTGGATGACCTGAGGGTGGGGGTGAAAGGCTAATCAAACTTGGAGATAGCTCGTACTCCCCGAAATGCATTTAGGTGCAGCCTTGACTTATACTGACATGAGGTAGAGCGACTGATAAGATGCGAGGGCTTCACCGCCTATCAAGTCTTGACAAACTCCGAATGCGTGTCAGTTCTATGTCAGGAGTGAGGGCATGGGTGCTAAGGTCCATGTCCTAAAGGAGAACAATCCGGACCAACAGCTAAGGTCCCGAAATGAATACTAAGTTGAACTAACGAAGTCAGATTGCTAAGACAGCTAGGATGTTGGCTTGGAAGCAGCCATTCATTTAAAGAGTGCGTAACAGCTCACTAGTCGAGGAGTTTGGCGTGGATAATAATCGGGCATAAGTATTCTACCGAAGCTTTGGGATGAGAAATCATCGGTAGGGGAGCATTCCACTCTGCGTCGAAGGTAAGGCGTGAGCCTTGCTGGAGCGTGTGGAAAAGCAAATGTAGGTATAAGTAACGATAAAGGGGGTGAGAAACCCCCTCGCCGAAAGACTAAGGTTTCCTGATCAACGCTAATCGGATCAGGGTAAGTCGGGTCCTAAGGCTCAGCCGAACGGCGAGGCCGATGGCAGAACCGGTTAATATTCCGGTACTACCTTAAGGAGTGACGTGGAGACGGAGTCGTGACAGCGCCGCGGACTGACGGAATAGTCCGTTGAAGGGTGTAGATGTTGATTGTTCCAGGCAAATCCGGAACGAGAGTCGAACCTGACAGTATGGAGCGTCCTTCTGGACAATCCAATAGTGCGTGTAATCATACTTCCAAGAAAATCCGCTAAACTTAATCCTTACGGTACCCGTACCGCAAACGGACACACGTAGTCGGGTTGAATATACTAAGGCGCTTGAGTGATTCACGGTTAAGGAACTAGGCAAACTGACCCTGTAACTTCGGGATAAAGGGTCCTCAAGCAATTGAGGCGCAGAGAATAGGTCCAGGCAACTGTTTAACAAAAACACAGGGCTGTGCAAAATTGAAAGATGAAGTATACAGCCTGACACCTGCCCGGTGCTGGAAGGTTAAGAGGAGACGTCATCGCAAGAGAAGCGTTGAATTGAAGCCCCAGTAAACGGCGGCCGTAACTATAACGGTCCTAAGGTAGCGAAATTCCTTGTCGGGTGAGTTCCGACCTGCACGAATGGTGTAATGATCTGGACGCTGTCTCAACCGTGAGTTCCGAGAAATTGTAGTATCGGTGAAGATGCCCATAACCCGCGATGGGACGAAAAGAACACGTGAACCTTTACTATGGCTTAACATTGAATTTGGGCAATTGCTGTGTAGGTTAGGACGGAGGCTTTGAAGATGGGACGCCTGTGTTCGTGGAGCCGCTGTTGAAATACGGCCCTTTGATTATTTGAGTTCTAACCCGCTGTTGCGGGGACACTGTTTGGTGGGTAGTTTGACTGGGGTGGTCGCCTCCAAAAGCGTAACGGAGGCTTCTAAAGGTGCCCTCACGACGATTGGTAACCGTCGGCAGAGTGTAATGGCATAAGGGCGCTTGACTGGGAGACTCACAAGTCGATCAGGTAGGAAACTAGAGCATAGTGATCCGGTGTTTCTGTATGGAAAGGACATCGCTCAAAGGATAAAAGGTACTCCGGGGATAACAGGCTGATCCCTCCCAAGAGCTCATATCGACGGAGGGGTTTGGCACCTCGATGTCGGCTCGTCACATCCTGGGGCTGGAGAAGGTCCCAAGGGTTGGGCTGTTCGCCCATTAAAGTGGCACGCGAGCTGGGTTCAGAACGTCGTGAGACAGTTCGGTCTCTATCTATCGTGGGCGCATGAAATTTGCGTGGCTCTGACACTAGTACGAGAGGACCGTGTTGGACTGACCTCTGGTTTACCGGTTGTGCCGCCAGGTGCATTGCCGGGTATCTAAGTCGGGATTGGATAAGTGCTGAAAGCATCTAAGTACGAAGCCAGCCACAAGATTAGATTTCTCAGGGTCGTTGTAGACTACAACGTTGATAGGACGCAGGTGTACAGGCAGCGATGTCATAGCCGAGCGTTACTAATTGCCCGTTCACTTTTTGCCTTGCCTTGTATGGAGGTATATACGTTCAGCCATAAATGAATGCTTTGCTTTTTTCGCATCATGTCTACCTTATTCAGGTGACTACAGCACCGGGGTTCCACCTCTTCCCATTCCGAACAGAGAAGTTAAGCTCGGTCACGCCGATGGTACTGCGTAACAGTGGGAGAGTAGGTAGTCGCCGTTTTTCAGAAGAAGCCTCCGTGTCTGATAAGGATACGGAGGCTTCGTTCGTTTTGGCGGTCTCATAAACTTTTCGTATATTTGCGTCGAACTAATTTTATATCAACGTTTAAAGCAAATTGAAAGTATGAAGACTAAAGTTTTATTGGCTGCCGTTGCGGTAGCGTTTTCTTTCGCAGTGACATCTTGTGGCAACAAAAAGGCTGCAGATTCTAATGTAACTGAGGTGGATTCTTGCTGCGCAGCAAAAACAGAACAAGTGTGTGACTCTGCTAAGGCTTGCTGTGAGGGTGCTGACTCTGCTGCTTGTGACAGTGCGAAATGTGAGAAGGCTTGTGATAAAGCTGCTTGTGATAAGAAAGAAGATTGCAAGAAAGCTTGTGATAAAAAGTAATTCAAGACTTGTATTAAATTGTGCAATAGGAAAAGGCATACTGTAAAGTATGCCTTTTTTGTGATATATTTAAGTAATAGGTGAATGCTAACTTATAAAATGAAACTGTTTCTTTGAAAAAAGTAATGAATTTGTTTGTGTGATACGAAATAATATCTACCTTTGCAACGTCAAAACAAAAAAGAAGATGATTCAGAACTTTACATATATTCTACTGTGTGGTATTATTATTCTACTGGCAAAGTTTAGTGGAAGTGAGTGCTGTGCGTGAATATATATGTAAGATGCAATGATATATGAAGCCTTTCTCACTTCCAAGTGCGAAAGGCTTTTTTATGGGACATAAATTAAATACAATAAAGCAATGAGTGACAAATTATTTATTTTCGACACAACGCTCCGCGATGGCGAGCAGGTTCCGGGATGCCAATTGAATACAGTGGAAAAGATTCAGGTAGCCAGACAACTGGAAGCCCTGGGGGTGGACGTGATTGAAGCCGGATTTCCGATTTCAAGTCCGGGAGATTTCAATTCGGTCATTGAGATATCAAAGGCTGTGACATGGCCCACCATCTGCGCCTTGACACGTGCCGTACAGAAAGATATTGATGTGGCAGCAGAGGCTTTGCAATTTGCCAAGCATAAACGTATCCATACTGGCATCGGTACATCTGACTCGCACATTAAATATAAATTCAATTCCAATCGCGAGGAAATAATAGAGCGTGCAGTGGCTGCCGTAAAGTATGCACGTAAGTATGTGGATGATGTAGAGTTCTATGCCGAAGATGCAGGCCGAACGGATAATGAATATTTGGCACGGGTGGTAGAAGCTGTTATCAAGGCAGGTGCTACTGTGGTGAATATTCCCGATACAACGGGGTATTGCTTGCCTGATGAGTATGGCGCGAAGATAAGATATCTGATGGAACATGTCAACGGTATTCATAATGCCATTATTTCTACTCATTGCCACAATGACTTGGGCATGGCTACTGCCAATACAATGGCTGGCGTGCTGAATGGTGCCCGCCAGGTGGAGGTAACCATCAATGGTATTGGTGAACGTGCCGGCAATACTTCTCTTGAGGAAGTGGCGATGATTATCAAATGTCACAAGGACATAGAAATCGAGACCAACATCAATACACAGAAGATTTATCCAACCAGCCGTATGGTGTCCAGCCTGATGAACATGCCGGTGCAGCCCAACAAGGCTATTGTAGGTCGCAATGCTTTTGCCCATTCGTCGGGTATTCACCAGGACGGTGTATTGAAGAATGTGCAGACGTACGAAATCATTGACCCGCATGATGTGGGTATTGATGATAATTCCATCGTATTGACAGCCCGTAGCGGACGTGCAGCCTTGAAGAATCGTTTGTCGATATTGGGAGTACAGCTGGATCAGGAGAAGCTGGACAAAGTGTATGAAGAGTTCTTGAAACTTGCCGATAAGAAGAAAGATATCAATGATGACGACATTCTGGTATTGGCAGGGGCAAATCGTACGCAGAACCACCGTATCAAACTGGAATATCTCCAGGTGACCAGTGGGGTGGGGGTTCGTTCGGTTGCCAGTTTGGGATTGAACATCTCCGGTGAGAAGTTTGAAGCCGCTGCCAGTGGAAACGGTCCGGTAGATGCCGCTATCAAGGCTTTGAAGAAGATTATCGACCGCCATATGACATTGAAGGAATTCACCATCCAGGCTATCAGCAAGGGTAGCGACGATATGGGTAAGGTACATATGCAGGTGGAATACGATAATCATATTTATTATGGGTTCGGTGCCAATACGGATATTATCGCGGCATCAGTGGAAGCGTACATCGACTGTATCAATAAGTTTAAGATGTGATTTTAATCGTAAATTGTAAATAGCTAAATTGTACATAAAGAGATGAATACATTATTTGATAAAATCTGGGATGCCCATGTGGTACAGAAAGTGGAAGACGGTCCCACACAGCTTTATATTGATCGGCTTTATTGTCATGAAGTAACCAGCCCGCAAGCCTTTTCAGGATTGCGCGAACGTGGAATCAAGTGTTTCCGTCCGGAAAAGATCTTCTGTATGCCCGACCATAACACGCCGACGCATGACCAGGACAAGCCGATTGAAGACCCGATTTCAAAGACTCAGGTAGATACACTGGCCAAGAATGCGGAAGAGTTTGGATTGGCCCATTTCGGTATGATGGACAAGAAGAACGGAATTATCCATGTAGTAGGTCCGGAACGCGGGCTGACCCTGCCTGGCATGACCATTGTCTGCGGTGACTCGCATACTTCCACCCACGGGGCGATGGGAGCAGTGGCTTTCGGTATCGGTACGAGTGAGGTGGAAATGGTAATGGCCTCGCAATGTATCCTTCAGACCCGTCCTAAGACAATGCGTATCACTGTCGACGGCAAACTTGGCAAGGGAGTGACGGCAAAAGATGTAGCATTGTATATGATGTCGAAGATGACGACCAGCGGCGCTACGGGATATTTCGTGGAATATGCCGGAGAAGCTGTGCGCAGTCTGACTATGGAAGGGCGTCTGACCTTGTGCAATCTGAGTATAGAGATGGGTGCCCGCGGCGGTATGGTTGCTCCGGATGAAACCACTTTCGAGTATATTAAAGGACGCGAATATGCTCCGAAGGGTGAGGCATGGGACAAGGCATTGGCATACTGGAAAACGTTGAGGAGTGATGAAAATGCCGTGTTCGACAAGGAAGTCCGTTTTGCAGCCGAAGATATTGAACCGATGATTACATACGGTACCAATCCGGGTATGGGCATGGGTATCACACAACATATTCCTACTACCGAAGGAATGGGAGAGGCTGCCCGCACCTCTTTCATGAAGTCCATGGGCTATATGGGTTTTCAACCGGGAGAGCCTTTGCTGGGTAAGAAGATTGATTATGTATTTCTAGGCGCCTGCACCAATGGACGTATTGAGGATTTCCGTGCATTTGCCTCCATTGTGAAAGGCCGTCGGAAAGCCGAGGATGTAGTGGCATGGCTGGTTCCGGGCTCCTGGATGGTAGATGCCCAGATTCGTGAAGAGGGACTGGACAAGATTCTGGAAGAGGCCGGTTTTGCCATTCGCCAACCGGGTTGCTCCGCTTGTCTGGCAATGAACGACGATAAAGTGCCTGCCGGAAAGTATGCAGTGTCTACCAGTAACCGTAATTTTGAAGGACGCCAGGGACCGGGTTCCCGAACACTGCTTGCCAGCCCGCTTGTAGCTGCAGCAGCGGCAGTGACTGGAGTTATTACTGACCCGAGAACGCTGATTTGATGTACGATTGGACGATTTACGATTAAAATTACTTCGTAAATCAAACATCGTTCAACAAAGGTAAATCAAGAGTATTTTCAATCGTAAATTGTAAATCGTAAATACAAAGATGAAGACAAAATTTGATATAATAACCAGTACTTGTGTGCCTCTTCCATTAGAGAATGTGGATACAGACCAGATAATCCCTGCACGTTTTCTGAAAGCTACTACCCGTGAGGAAAAGTTCTTCGGAGATAATTTATTCCGCGATTGGCGTTATCATCCGGATGGTTCTCTGAACAAGGACTTTGTTTTGAACAATCCCACTTACGGTGGACAGATTCTGGTGGCGGGAAAGAACTTCGGTTCCGGTTCCAGCCGTGAGCATGCTGCATGGGCCATTGCCGGTTACGGGTTCCGCGTGGTGGTATCGAGCTTCTTTGCCGATATACACAAGAACAATGAACTGAACAACTTTGTGCTTCCGGTGGTGGTAAGTGAGCCGTTCCTGAAAGAGTTGTTCGACTCTATCTCTGCCAATCCGAAGATGGAAGTAGAAGTGAATCTGCCCGAACAGACCATCACCAACAAGGCTACGGGCAAGAGCGAACATTTTGAAATCAATGCCTACAAGAAACATTGCCTGATGAATGGTTTGGATGACATCGATTTTCTGGTTGAGAATAAAGATAAGATAGAAGCTTGGGAGAATAAAAATGAAGCATAATCATCCGAAGATAGAAATCATGGACACTACGCTCCGCGACGGTGAACAGACCAGCGGAGTCTCCTTTGTGCCCCATGAGAAGCTGATGATTGCCCGTTTGTTACTGGAGGAATTGAAAGTAGACCGGGTAGAGGTGGCTTCTGCGCGGGTATCCGAAGGAGAGTTTGATGCCGTAAAAATGATTTGTGACTGGGCGGCACGCCGTAATCTGTTGCCAAGAGTAGAAGTGCTTGGCTTTGTAGATGGCCACACGTCGGTGGACTGGATACATGCGACCGGTTGCCGTGTCATCAATCTGCTGTGCAAAGGCTCGCTGAAGCATTGCACCTACCAGTTGAAGAAGACTCCTGAAGAGCATATCGAGGATATTCTGTCCGTAGTGGATTACGCCAACGAGCAGGATATGGTAGTGAATGTCTATCTGGAAGACTGGAGTAACGGCATGAAAGATTCTCCGGAATATGTGTTCCGTCTGATGGACGCATTGGAACAGACCAATATCCGCCGTTACATGTTACCTGACACATTGGGCGTATTGAACCCGCTACAAGTCATCGAGTTCATGCGCAAGATGGTGAAACGCTATCCGCATGCCCATTTCGACTTCCATGCCCACAATGACTATGACCTTGCTGTGAGCAATGTGCTTGCCGCCGTACTTAGCGGTTGCAAGGGACTGCATACTACCATCAACGGCCTGGGCGAACGTGCCGGCAATGCTCCGCTTGCCAGTGTGCAGGCTATCCTGAAAGACCACTTCAATGCCATTACCAACATTGACGAAAGCCGCCTGAACGATGTAAGCCGTGTGGTGGAGTCCTACTCGGGTATCGTAATCCCTGCCAATAAACCGATTGTGGGCGAGAATGTATTTACCCAAGTGGCAGGCGTCCATGCCGACGGTGACAATAAAAGTAACCTCTACTGCAACGACCTTCTGCCCGAACGCTTTGGCCGCAAGCGAGAGTATGCCCTGGGCAAGAACAGCGGTAAAGCCAATATCCGGAAGAATTTGGAGGACTTGGGATTACAACTGGATGAAGATGCCATGCGCAAAGTGACCGAACGCATCATTGAGCTGGGCGACAAGAAGGAACTGGTGACGCAAGAAGACCTGCCCTATATTGTTTCGGACGTACTGAAGCACGGAATGGCAGAAGAACGCGTCAGCCTTAAGAGCTATATTGTGAATCTGGCGTATGGATTGAAGCCGATGGCTACGTTGAAGATAGAAATCAACGGAAAGGAATATGAGGAAAGTTCCAGTGGAGATGGCCAGTATGATGCTTTTGTGCGCGCCTTGCGCAAGATATATAAAGTGACACTGGGTCGTAAGTTCCCGATGCTGACGAACTATGCCGTGACCATTCCTCCCGGCGGGCGTACCGATGCCTTTGTGCAGACGGTTATTACCTGGAGTTTTGAAGATACGATATTCCGTACACGCGGATTGGACGCAGACCAGACGGAAGCGGCCATCAAGGCGACGGTGAAGATGTTGAATATCATAGAAGACGAATACGAATCATAAAAAATGGATCTTATGGAGAAAAAGAAATCGTTTTTTGAGAGGCGTCCTTATGTATGCTATGCGTTGTATGCAGGCTTGCTTTTTGCTTTCAACCTCTTTCTGCGTTGGTGGAGCGGCGAGTTGGATGCGGACGAGTATCTTATGTCAGCCATCAATACCCTTATATTGACAGCTGGTTTTGTGTGGGGTGACCGGTATCGCCGCAAGAATCTTGCAAACAAAAAGAAGATAGATGAACTTTTAAATAATAAATAAAACAATGGATTTTAAAATTGCAGTGTTGGCCGGTGACGGTATCGGCCCCGAAATCTCTACCGTAGGCGTGGATGTGATGACTGCCGTGTGTGAGAAGTTCGGACATAAAGTGAACTATGAATATGCCATCTGCGGTGCAGACGCGATAGACAAGGTGGGTGACCCGTTTCCCGAAGCCACTTATGAGGCTTGTAAAAATGCGGATGCTGTATTGTTCTCTGCCGTAGGTGACCCGAAATTCGACAATGACCCTACTGCCAAAGTGCGTCCCGAGCAGGGCTTGCTGGCTATGCGCAAGAAACTGGGACTGTTTGCCAACATCCGTCCCGTACAGACCTTCAAATGTCTGCTCCATAAGTCTCCCCTTCGTGCGGAGCTGGTGGATGGTGCCGATTTCCTTTGCATCCGCGAACTGACCGGTGGCATGTACTTCGGTGAGAAATACCAGGACAATGACAAGGCGTATGATACGAACATGTATACCCGTCCTGAGATTGAACGTATCCTGAAAGTCGGATTTGAATATGCCATGAAACGTAACAAACATCTTACGGTGGTGGATAAAGCCAACGTGCTTGCCTCTTCCCGCCTTTGGAGACAGATTGCCCAGGAAATGGCACCGCAATATCCCGAAGTGACAACCGACTATATGTTTGTGGACAACGCCGCTATGAAGATGATTCAAGAGCCGAAGTTCTTTGACGTAATGGTTACGGAAAATACGTTTGGCGATATTTTGACGGACGAGGGTTCCTGCATCAGTGGCTCTATGGGATTGCTGCCTTCCGCTTCTACGGGAGAGAGCACGCCGGTATTCGAGCCTATTCATGGCTCCTGGCCGCAAGCGAAAGGTTTGAATATAGCCAATCCGCTGGCGCAAATTTTGTCTGTAGCCATGCTTTTCGAATACTTCGACCTGAAAGAGGAAGGGGCGTTGATTCGCAAGGCAGTGGATGCTTCACTCGATGCGAATGTACGTACACCGGAGATTCAAGTAGAAGGTGGAGACAAATACGGTACCAAGGAAGTGGGCGCTTGGATTGTAGACTATCTTAAGAAGTCTTGATGCCAGTATCCCATTACTGTTCTGTCCATCAGTAACTTCCCACTGTAAAGTTCTGCAAAAAGCATGCACCATCTTTGCAGTGGGAAGTCGCTGATTGTCAGATATGGTTCTTCCTTCCCATTTTTCCTTCTTCAATCGTTTCATATCCTTTCATCCTCTTTATTCGTGTTAAGCTTTGGTAGATGGCAGCATAATCTTTCCTTTCCCGCACGGTTTATTTCTTGGAATTTGCATATCTTTGTCAGCATATCCATGCACCGCAAGTATGTGCGGGAAGAATGTATTAGACAATAAGATTATGGCGAAAATTGCAAAGAACCTGACGGAGTTGATTGGGCATACTCCTTTGATGGAATTGGCTGAATACAGCCGTAAATACGGATTGAAAAGAAACGTAGTGGCAAAACTGGAATCTTTTAATCCGGCGGGAAGCGTGAAGGACCGTGTGGCATTTGCCATGATTGAGGATGCCGAGGCACGTGGGGCTTTGAAACCCGGAGCTACGATTATTGAACCTACCAGTGGCAATACCGGCGTGGGACTGGCGATGGTGGCAACCATCAAGGGATACCATTTGATATTGACCATGCCGGAGACCATGAGTGTGGAACGCCGTAATCTGTTGAAAGCCTTGGGCGCGGAGATTGTACTGACCGACGGGCTGGCAGGTATGTCCGGCTCCATTGCCAAAGCGAAAGAACTGCGGGATGCGATACCCGGTGCGGTTATTCTGCAACAGTTTGAGAATCCCTCCAATGCCAAGGCTCATGAACATACTACGGGGGAAGAAATCTGGACGGACACGGATGGCAAAGTTACTGTTTTTGTTGCCGGTGTGGGCACGGGCGGCACGGTCTGTGGAGTGGCGCGTGCCTTGAAGAAACACAATCCGGATGTCTATGTTGTGGCTGTAGAACCTGCCTCCTCTCCGGTCCTGGAAGGAGGGGAAGACGCACCGCACCGCATCCAGGGGATTGGAGCCAATTTTATTCCTTCCATTTATGATGCTTCTGTAGTAGACGAGGTTATTCCGGTACCCGATGACGAGGCCATTCGTGGAGGACGGGAGCTGGCTTCTACGGAAGGCTTGCTGGCCGGCATCTCATCCGGTGCAGCGGTATATGCGGCACGGTTGCTGGCCGAACGCCCTGAATTTGCGGATAAAATGATTGTTGCCCTACTGCCCGATACGGGGGAACGCTATTTGTCAACAGAACTGTTTGCTTTCGATACCTATCCTTTGGAATAAATACTGAACGATTATATGAAGAAATTTATTTTTTCTTTCCTTTTGTGTGGAGCCACGATGTTTTCTGCCTTTTCACAAACCTATCAAGAACTGAGCGAACGTGCGGTTGCAGCCACGGAGCAGGATAGCTTGTCATTGGCCGAAAAATACATTGAACAAGCTTTGAAAATGGAGCCTGCCAACCCTCATAACGCTTTGCTGTTCTCCAACTTGGGAACGATACAGCGTCGGCAACACCGGTATGAGCAGGCCCTTGACTCGTATACTCTGGCATTGAACATTGCTCCGCGTGCCATACCTGCCCTGATGAACCGTGCCGCTCTTTATCTTGAGTTGGGGAAGGATGATTTGGCCCGGATAGACTATTCTTTGGTGCTGGATATAGAGAGCGATAATCAGGAAGCCTTGCTAATGCGCGCCTATATCTATATGCGGCAGCGCAACTATAATTTTGCAAAGTCTGATTATGAACGTCTGCTGAAACTTGCCCCCCGGAGTTACAATGGCCGTCTGGGATTGGCTACACTGGAGCAGAAGGAGGGCAAATATGAAGCGGCGCTTTCGATATTGAATGCCATGATTGCAGAAAAAGGAGGAGAATCTATCCGGCTGACTACCCAGCAATATGCCGTGCTTTACGTGGCACGTGCGGGTGTGGAGCAGGATATGAAACATGTAGACCTGGCCATGATGGACTTGGAAGAAGCTATTAAGCTGGATCCTTCACAGACGGAAGCCTACTTGATACGGGGACAAATTTATCTTTCCCAAAAGAAAAAGGAGTTGGCAAAACGTGACTTCGAAAAAGCCATTTCGCTTGGCGTACCGCAAGGTGACCTCAGGGAATTGTTGTTGCAGTGTAAATAATATTCAACTATATTTCCGTATCAGCTCCACAAACTCTTTTCCGTATTTCTTCTTCTTATATTCACCGATACCGCTGATATTACCAAAATCTTCTATGGTGGTGGGGCGGGAGGTGCTGAGCAGGTGGAGTACTTTGTCAGACAGTACGATATAGGCAGGGAGTGCTTCCTGGTCGGCAAGGCGTTTGCGGAGAGTGCGGAGAGCCTCGAAAAGTTCCCCATTTTCTGTATTGGGCAATCCCAATGGCAATTCTTTGGTTGGAACTGTAGCCTTGCGTTTACGGCCTCTTGTAGTTTGTACAGCTTCCTCGCGGCGGATGGTGACAAGCAGGGCGCGTGCTCTGCCAAACAAGATATCTGTTCCGCTTTGAGTAATTTTCAGATGGTTGTTTTCATTGTAGGCTATTTCGAAATAGCCGAGTTGCAACATTTGCAGCAGGTAGTCATGCCAATCTCTGGCGGGTACTTCACGCCCGACTCCAAAGGTCTTAAGACGATGGTATCCTCTTTCTGTAACTTCAGAACTCATGTTTCCTCTGAGGATGTCCACTAAAATACCAGTCCCTATCTGTTGTTCGGAACGCGCGATTGCACTAAGTGCTTTTTGTACGATTATTGTACCATCGAAACGTTCAGGGGGATTTTTGCATACATCACAGTTTCCACAGTCGCAGGTCGTATTTTCACCGAAATAGCTTAACAGAATGCGGCGGCGGCAGATATCTGCTTCCGCATATTGCTGCATGCGTTGCAGTTTTTCCAGGTTGATGCTTTGCTGTCCACTGTCCGTTGCGAATTTAGTGAGCAGAATGAGGTCGGCCAGTGAATAGAACAAAAGGGTGTCACTGGGCATTCCGTCCCGTCCGGCACGTCCTATTTCCTGATAGAAACTTTCAATGCTTTTGGGCAAATTGTAATGAATTACCCAGCGTACATTGCTTTTGTCAATTCCCATTCCAAAGGCGATGGTGGCGCATACCACTTGCACGCGGTCATTGATGAAGTCGTCTTGCGCTTCATCTCTTCGTGCCGGTGACAGTCCTGCATGATAGACCGCTGATTTTATCCCTTGTTTTTGAAGCATTTGTGCCACTGTTTCAGTCTTGCTGCGGCTCATGCAATAAATAATGCCGCTCTCTCCCGGATGGCGGGCAATGAAGTCGAGGATGGCTTTGCTTTTTTCCTTCTGCTGGTAACCTCTTTTTACGGTGAGGCTCAGGTTGGGACGGTCGAAAGATGAAATGAAAACCCTGGGTTGGTTGAGGTGTAGCTGTTTAATAATATCTTCACGGGTTATTTTGTCGGCTGTGGCAGTAAGTGCAATGATGGGAACCTGGGGAAACTGTTGGTGAAGGATGCCCATCTGTGTATATTCCGGACGGAAATCGTGTCCCCATTGTGAGATGCAGTGAGCTTCATCAATGGCGAAAAGGGAAATATGCATATCTCTTAACAGATAGTTGGCTTCCGTCAATAATTTTTCAGGAGAAATATATAGTAGTTTCAGCTTGCCTTCCATGCATGCACGTCGTAGGGAAGCATTCTCTGTTTCATCATTATTGCTGTTCAGTGCACCGGCCGCGATGCCGTTTGCACAGAGCGTTTCCACTTGGTCCTTCATCAAGGAAATGAGCGGAGAAACCACTACCGCCGTGCCTTCACTCAATAAGGCGGGAAGTTGATAGCAGATGGATTTTCCGCCTCCCGTCGGCATCAGTACCAATGCGTCTTTACGGTCCATCAGATGGCGTATGATGTCTTCTTGTAAGGGGCGGAAACTGTCGTAACCGAAATATGTCTTGAGCGTTTGTAGCATAATCTGGCAGTATGGATTTCTTCCGACAAAGGTACACTAATTATTGCATATACTACAAATGGAAAGTCATCAAGATTTAGTATCATATGAGTTTCCGCAAAAGGTTAAAGTTTCTTATTAATGGCTGAATTGAGCTACTTTTCAACCTTTTTCGTTGTTTATTTATCAAAAATATATACGGGAAAAGTTGTGTATTAAAAAAAAATGTCTGACTTTTGTAAAGTCTAAAGGGCTAACCCTTTGGCTTTTCCGATTTTAAACAACCCTAACCAGTTAATTCAATGAGTGATTTAGAAAACAATGCCCAGGAAAAAGGAACGAAGAAACGTCCTTACAACCTGCGCGAAAAGAAAGAAAAGAATGCTGCCTACCGTTCTTTGATAAGGCCGGAATTGGCAGATGAGTTGTATGACAAGATATTGAATATCGTTGTTGTACAAAAGAAGTATAGAGATGCTGATTATTCCGCTAAGGATTTGGCGAAAGAATTGCAGACCAATACCCGCTATTTATCTGCAGTGGTGAATTCACGCTTCGGCATGAACTACTCTTGCCTGCTGAATGAATATAGAGTAAAAGAAGCGCAGCATTTGTTGACAGACAAAAGATATGCTGACAAGAATGTAGAGGAAATCAGTACGATGGTAGGCTTTGCAAACCGTCAGTCTTTTTATGCTGCTTTTTATAAAAATGTAGGTGAGACTCCTAATGGATATCGTAAAAGACACGCTGAAAAAGAGGCTAAGAAGAAATAATTCTGTATGATTGAATGAATAAAAAGGAAATATTTCGGAACAGTTGTTTCGGGATACTTCCTTTTCTTCTTTTTTAATACCAATCCATATATTCCCGACACATGAAGAAACAACTGATTTCTATGGTGACTGCCCTTTCTCTATTGACGGCTTGTGGCGGAAATCCGAAAACAACTGCTGAGGCAGAAAAATTTGACTATACAGTGGAACAATTTGCAGATTTACAGATTTTACGTTACCGTGTACCAGGTTTTGAGGATTTGTCCCTCAAACAAAAAGAATTGGTTTATTATTTGACGGAAGCGGCTTTGCAGGGTAGAGACATTCTTTTCGATCAGAATGGCAAGTACAACCTGACGATTCGCCGGATGTTGGAGGCTGTCTATACCGGCTATAATGGAGATAAGAACACTCCTGATTTCAAGGCTATGGAAGTGTACCTCAAGCGGGTATGGTTCTCCAATGGCATTCATCATCACTATGGCAGCGAAAAGTTCGTTCCGGGATTTACTCCCGAATTCTTCAGGCAGGCTGTACAGAGTGTGGATGCAGCTACGTTGCCGCTTGCCGAAGGACAGACTGTGGAACAACTATGCGAGGAAGTATTCCCCGTTATTTTTGACCCTAAAGTGATGCCCAAGCGGGTGAATCAAGCTGCCGGTGAAGATTTGGTATTGACTTCCGCATGCAATTATTATGATGGCGTGACGCAGCAAGAAGCCGAAGACTTTTATAATGCCTTGAAGAATCCGCAGGATGAAACTCCCGTTTCCTATGGTTTGAACAGCCGTTTGGTGAAAGAGGATGGCAAGATTCAGGAGAAAGTATGGAAAGTGGGTGGTTTGTATGGACAGGCACTTGAAAAGATTGTCTATTGGCTGAAGAAGGCGGAAGGAGTTGCCGAGACTCCCGAGCAGAAGGCGGTGATAGCCAAACTGATGGATTTCTATGAAACCGGCGATTTGAAGACATTCGATGAATATGCCATTTTGTGGGTGAAGGATTTGAACTCACGCATTGACTTTGTGAACGGTTTTACCGAAAGTTATGGTGACCCGCTCGGCATGAAGGCAAGCTGGGAATCTCTGGTGAATTTTAAAGATTTGGAAGCTACCCGGCGTACAGAGTTGATAAGCGGCAATGCACAGTGGTTTGAGGACCATTCACCGGTAGACGGACAATTCAAGAAGGAAAAAGTGAAAGGGGTGTCTGCCAAGGTAATCACGGCGGCTATTCTGGCCGGTGACTTGTATCCTGCAACAGCTATCGGCATCAACCTGCCCAATGCGAACTGGATACGTAGCCAGCATGGTTCGAAATCCGTTACAATCGGTAACATTACAGATGCTTATAACAAGGCTGCTCATGGCAACGGATTCAATGAGGAGTTTGTGTACAGTGATGCAGAGCTTCAACTGATTGATAAGTACGCAGATGTGACAGATGAACTGCATACTGACCTGCATGAATGTTTGGGACATGGTTCCGGCAAATTGCTTCCGGGTGTGGACCCGGATGCGTTGAAGGCGTATGGCTCTACTATTGAAGAGGCACGCGCCGACTTGTTCGGACTCTACTACGTGGCCGATCCGAAGCTGGTGGAACTGGGGCTTACTCCAAGTGCGGATGCTTATAAGGCTCAATACTACACCTATCTGATGAATGGTTTGATGACACAGCTTGTACGTATCGAACCGGGCAACAATGTAGAAGAAGCCCATATGCGTAACCGCCAGCTCATAGCGCGCTGGGTGTATGAAAATGGTGCGGCGGAGAAGGTTGTGGAATTGGTAAAGAAGGATGGGAAGACGTACGTCGTGATAAACGATTATGAGAAAGTGCGTGACTTGTTTGGCCGGTTGCTTGCCGAGATACAGCGTATCAAGTCCACCGGTGACTATGCCGGTGCCCATGATTTGGTGGAAGCCTATGCCGTGAAAGTCGATCCCGCTTTGCATGCCGAAGTGCTGGAACGCTACAAGAAGCTGAATCTTGCGCCGTATAAGGGTTTCGTCAATCCGAAATATGAGGCGGTGACGGATGCCAACGGTACTATAACAGATGTGACAGTGACTTATGATGAAGGTTATGCGGAACAGATGTTGCGTTATAGCAAAGACTATTCTACATTGCCTTCTGTCAATAAATGATGAACTATGATAGATACTAAAGAGCAGCTGCATCAGCGGCTGAAAGATATAAAGACACAGCTCCGTCTCTCAATGAACGGGGCTGTGTCCCAAAGTATGCGTGAAAAAGGGCTGGTATATAAGCTGAACTTTGGCGTGGAGCTGCCCCGTATCAAGGGTATTGCTGCCGGTTACGAGAAGGACCACTCTCTGGCTCAGGCTTTGTGGAAAGAAGATATCAGAGAGTGCAAAATATTGGCGGGACTTTTACAGCCAGTAGAGAGTTTCCTGCCCGAGATAGCCGATATCTGGGTGGAAGATATCCGTAATATCGAGATTGCAGAACTTACTAGTATGAATTTATTCCAACATCTTCCTTATGCGCCTGCCAAGTCCTTCCATTGGATTGCAAGCGAGGACGAATACACGCAGGTTTGCGGCTTCCTCACCATAGCCCGTCTATTGATGAAGAAAGGGGATATGAGTGAACGGGTTGAAAATGAGTTCCTCGACCAGGCAATAACGGCTTTTTTGTCGGGCTCCTATCATGTGCGCAATGCAGCCATGACCGCTATCCGCTGCTTTATGCAGCAAAATGAGGAAAATTCTTTTCAAGTTTGCCGCAGGGTGGAGGGTATGGACAATTCTTCTTCTGATGTAGAACAATTACTATACAATCTTGTAAAAGAGGAGGTTTGTTAGATTAGTTTTATGGTTATAGAGACTGATGCGGTAAGGGAATATTTCCCTTATCGCAATTTTTATCTCTTTCTCGTTTGCTTTCCACAAAAAAGGATTAACTTTGTTGGCTGTAAAACTGCGCCGTCAAATGGAAAGTCAGAATGTGAAAGATACAGTTAGGCAGATATTCACTGAATATCTGAATGCGAACGGGCATCGGAAGACTCCCGAACGTTATGCCATACTTGACACCATTTACTCCATAGACGGTCATTTTGATATCGACACGCTCTATTCACTGATGGCCGACCAGGAGAATTTCCGCGTCAGCCGTGCAACGCTTTACAATACCATCATTTTGCTTATAAATGCTCGTCTGGTCATCAAGCATCAGTTCGGCAACTCTTCCCAATACGAAAAATCTTATAATCGCGATACACACCATCACCAGATATGCACCCAGTGCGGAAAGGTAACTGAGTTTCAGAACGAGGAGTTGCAGCATGCCATTGAGAATACCAAGCTGAGCCGTTTTAATCTTACGCACTATTCCTTATATATGTATGGGTTGTGCAGCAAGTGTGACCGGGCCAATAAACGGAAGAAAAAGAATAATAACCATAAAAAAGAAAAATGAAAGTAGACGTATTATTAGGATTACAATGGGGCGACGAAGGCAAAGGCAAAGTCGTTGATGTGTTAACTCCGAGATACGATGTCGTAGCTCGTTTCCAGGGCGGACCGAATGCCGGACATACACTCGAGTTTGAAGGGCAGAAGTATGTGCTCCGTTCCATTCCGTCTGGAATATTCCAGGGGGACAAGGTGAATATCATTGGTAACGGTGTAGTGCTTGACCCGGCTCTCTTCAAAGCGGAAGCCGAATCTTTGGAAGCGTCTGGCCATAACTTGAAGGAACGCTTGCACATTTCCAAGAAAGCACACCTCATTCTGCCGACTCACCGCATACTGGATGCTGCATACGAAGCAGCCAAAGGCGATGCAAAGGTAGGAACGACCGGAAAAGGCATCGGACCGACTTATACGGATAAAATCAGCCGTAACGGTGTGCGCGTAGGCGACATTCTGCATGACTTTGACAAGAAGTATGCAGCGGCCAAGGCCCGTCATGAACAGATATTGAAGAGCCTGAACTATGAGTATGATCTTGCAGAAATGGAGAAGGCATGGTTCGAAGGTATCGAATACTTGAAACAATTCCAGTTGGTGGACAGTGAACACGAGATGAACAATCTGTTGGCTGTCGGCAAGTCTGTATTGTGCGAAGGCGCACAGGGGACAATGCTGGACATTGATTTCGGTTCTTATCCGTTTGTCACTTCTTCCAATACGGTCTGTGCGGGTGCTTGTACCGGTCTGGGTATTGCTCCCAACAAGATTGGTGAGGTATATGGTATTTTCAAGGCCTATTGTACGCGCGTAGGTGCCGGTCCGTTCCCGACGGAATTATTCGACAAGACCGGTGACCAGATTTGCACGCTGGGGCATGAGTTCGGGTCTGTGACTGGACGTAAGCGCCGTTGTGGTTGGATTGACTTGGTGGCATTGAAATACGCCATTATGGTAGACGGGGTTACCAAACTGATTATGATGAAGAGCGATGTGCTCGATTCTTTTGAAACCATTAAGGCTTGTGTAGCTTACAAGATGGATGGGGAAGAGATTGATTACTTCCCGTTCGATATCAACGAGACTATTGAACCGGTTTATGTAGAGCTACCCGGTTGGCAGACGGATATGACCAAGATGCAGAGTGAAGATGAGTTCCCGGAAGAATTCAATGCATATTTGTCATTCCTGGAAGAACAGCTTGGTGTGCCCATCAAGATTGTTTCCTTGGGACCGGACCGTGAGCAGACCATCGAACGATATACAGAGGAATAATAAAACAAACAGATAACCTTAGGCACGGATTACACGGATTTCGCGGCTTCATCTGAAGAACCGTGGGTGTCCGGATAATCCGTGCCTTTTTTATTTATTGCCATGAAAACACGTCTTTTGTCTTTTTTACTGCTATTGCTCCTTGTGCCCTCCGCACAGTCGCAGACTTATCAGCCGACGGAGGAAAATCTGAAATCCCGTCAGGAGTTTCGTGACAACCGATTCGGTATCTTCCTGCATTGGGGGATATACAGCATGCTGGCTACTGGAGAATGGACCATGACGAACAAGAACCTTAATTATAAGGAGTATGCCAAACTGGCGGGAGGCTTCTATCCTGCCAAGTTCGATGCCGCCAGATGGGTGTCAGCCATCAAAGCGTCCGGGGCAAAGTATATCTGCTTCACGTCCCGGCATCACGATGGCTTTTCCATGTTCCACACACGCTTTTCCGATTACAATATTGTGGATGCCACCCCTTTTAAGCGGGATATTCTGAAAGAATTGGCAGACGAGTGCCACAAGCAAGGTATCCGTCTGCATCTCTACTATTCGCACATTGACTGGTATCGCGAAGATGCTCCGTGGGGACGCACCGGACGTGGAACGGGACGGCCGAATCCGAAGGGCGACTGGAACAGCTACTATAAATTCATGAACAACCAGCTGACCGAGTTGCTCACTAATTATGGAAAAATAGGTGCCATCTGGTTTGATGGCTGGTGGGACCAGGACCAGAATCCGGATTTCGATTGGCAACTGCCCGGGCAATATGCCATGATACACCGCCTGCAATCGGCTTGCCTGGTTGGGAACAACCATCATCAAGCACCGTTTGTCGGCGAGGACATCCAGATATTCGAGCGCGATCTGCCGGGAGAGAACCGTGCCGGCCTTTCCGGGCAGGATATCAGCGCCTTGCCCCTTGAAACCTGCGAGACGATGAATGGAATGTGGGGATATAAGATTACGGACCAGGATTATAAATCCACCAAAACGCTGATACATTACCTGGTGAAGGCTGCGGGTAAAGATGCCAATCTGCTGATGAATATCGGTCCTCAGCCGGACGGTGAGCTGCCTGCTGTTGCATTGGAGCGTCTGGCAGAAGTAGGGGAATGGATGAAGGTATACGGTGAAACCATCTACGGAACCCGTGGCGGCTGCATTGCTCCGCATCCTTGGGGAGTCACTACACAAAGAGAAAATAAATTATACGTGCATATTCTCGAATTGCAGGATAAGGCTCTCTTCCTGCCGTTGGAAGGCAAGAAAGTGAGGAAGGCAGTGGGGTATGCCGACCGTCTTCCAGTGAAGTTCCGTAAGTGTGAAGGAGGGGTGATGCTTTACTTGCCGGAGGTTCCGACGGATATCGATAAAGTGATAGAGGTGGAGATTGAAAAATAAATTATAAATCAGAAATCTTTAATTCTTCCTAAAAGATAAAGGAAACGCTGGCATTGCTCACCGTTTCCTTTTATTTTTGGCAGACTATTTGTTATACAATAAGAAACGACTGATTTATTCACAATTTAAAGAAAGAAAATTATGGGAACAGGAATGATAGGAATGCAATGGATTATTTTTATCGGTATTGCCGTCGTCAGCTGGCTGGTACAGATGAATCTTCAGAACAAATTCAAGAAGTACTCTAAAATCCCTACCGGCAACGGAATGACGGGAGCAGACGTGGCCTTGAAGATGCTGCACGACAATGGCATCTACGATGTGACTGTGACGCATACTCCTGGACATCTGACCGACCATTATAATCCTGCCAATAAGACAGTAAACCTGAGTGAGAGTGTTTATAGCAGTAACAGCATCATGGCTGCTGCCGTTGCAGCCCACGAATGTGGCCACGCTGTGCAGCATGCGCGTGCATACGCTCCGTTGACAATGCGCAGCAAACTGGTGCCGGTAGTCTCTTTCGCCTCACAGTGGATGACGTGGCTGCTGCTGGCAGGTATTTTGATGCTGAACTCTTTCCCGCAACTGTTACTGGCGGGTATTATACTGTTTGCGTTGACTACTTTGTTCAGCTTCATCACCTTGCCGGTGGAAATCAATGCAAGTAAGCGTGCGCTGGTATGGCTTAGCAATTCCGGCATTACAAATTCATATAATCATGCACAAGCGGAAGATGCACTGCGTTCGGCTGCCTATACGTATGTAGTGGCTGCTCTCGGTTCGCTTGCTACCTTGATTTATTATATCATGATATTCTTGGGACGCAGAGATTAAGTATATGATGCAGACATAAAAACAGACCATCTGTTCCATACGGACAGATGGTCTGTTTGCTTTAGATGGATAGTCTGTTTATATCAAACAGCTCATCTGTTGTGTATTATTCAACCTTTTCTGTAAAGGTGTAAGTTCAAAGCTTGTTTTTGTCACTTTTATACTGCAGTAATGGCATAAAGATAAACATTCTCTTTTCTCAATCAATAAAATACTGTAACTTTGTCGTCCGATTTTTAAAATGATTGAACTGATTATGGCAGCAAAACCAAGTATTCCGAAAGGAACCCGTGACTTCTCGCCCGTAGAAATGGCGAAGCGTAACTATATATTCAATACGATTCGTGAAGTGTATCACCTCTATGGCTTCCAGCAGATAGAAACGCCCTCAATGGAAATGCTTTCTACTTTGATGGGGAAGTATGGTGAGGAAGGTGACAAGCTCTTGTTCAAAATACAGAATTCTGGTGATTATTTCTCCGGACTTACGGACGAAGAACTGTTGAGCCGTAATGCAGTGAAGCTTGCCAGTAAGTTCTGCGAGAAAGGTTTGCGCTATGACCTCACAGTACCTTTTGCCCGTTACGTGGTGATGCACCGCGATGAAATAACTTTCCCTTTCAAACGTTATCAGATACAACCCGTGTGGCGTGCCGACCGTCCGCAGAAAGGGCGTTATCGTGAATTCTATCAATGCGATGCCGACGTGGTAGGCAGCGATTCCTTGCTGAGCGAAGTGGAACTGATGCAGATTGTAGATACGGTATTTACTCGCTTCGGCATCCGTGTTTGTATCAAGATTAACAACCGCAAGATATTGAGTGGCATTGCCGAAATCATCGGTGAGTCTGACAAGATTGTGGATATTACTGTGGCCATCGATAAGTTGGATAAGATAGGTCTGGATAATGTCAATGCCGAGTTGAAAGAGAAAGGCATCAGTGACGAGGCTATCGCTAAACTGCAACCTATCATTTTGTTGAGCGGAAGTAATGAAGAGAAACTCGCAACTCTGAAGGAGGTCCTTGCTGCCAGCGAGACTGGACTGAAAGGTGTGGAGGAAAGTGAATTTATCCTTTCCACTTTGAAGAATCTCGGCTTAAAGAATGAAATCGAGTTGGACTTGACATTGGCTCGTGGCTTGAATTACTATACCGGCGCCATCTTCGAAGTAAAGGCGCTTGATGTGCAAATCGGCAGTATCACCGGTGGAGGACGTTACGACAATTTGACGGGTGTATTCGGCATGTCCGGTGTCAGTGGTGTAGGCATCTCGTTCGGTGCAGACCGCATCTTTGATGTGCTGAATCAGCTCGACCTTTATCCGAAAGAAGCAGTGAATGGTACTCAGCTGTTGTTTATCAACTTTGGTGAGAAAGAAGCTGCATTCTCCATGAATGTACTTGCCGGGGTTCGTGCGGCAGGTATTCGTGCCGAGATTTTTCCCGATGCAAGCAAGATGAAGAAGCAGATGGGGTATGCGAACTCTAAAGCCATTCCGTTTGTGGCTTTGGTAGGGGAGAATGAGATGAATGAGGGTAAGGTGACATTGAAAAACATGGAGACCGGTGAGCAGAAAATGGTCACTCCCCAAGAGTTGGTTAGCGAACTGAAATAATAAAAACTGAAATACATTTAAAAAGGAGCATAAAGTTGCTCCTTTTTTTGTATATTTATGGCACGAATAAGTATTTGTAATAGTGGCGTAGGAGAAATGAAACATCCTGCATTTATCTTTGTACTGACAAAAAAGGAGGTTCTTATGGTTTCTGTTGAGCTTAAGCAAGAAAAACACAATGCCCTCGTCAGTTTCCTGATGATTGTCATAGCGGTATTGTTCCTGCTCTATATGGGCAGTTCATTAGTGCATTCTACAAAAGCGTTCTGGGAAAATTATTCCATAGAAGAGCTGCTGGAATAGAAGGAATTCAAGTCAAATCACTACCTTTGTCGGCAAAACATACTGCCGATGATACTTTATTTTACCGCAACCGGAAACTCACACTGGATTGCAGAATTGCTTGCAGAGGCTACGCATGATACTGCCGTCAGCATTGTTGATTGCCTTAAGCAAGGCCTGATACCCGCAGAGCTGTCAAAAGCTGACAGAGTGGGTATTGTTTTTCCGGTGCACTCATGGTATGCCCCCCGTGTCTTGATTGATTTTTTGTCGCAGCTCCGGTTGCCGGATTGCCGTTATCGTTATGCCGTGTGTACATGCGGGGACGATGTGGGAAAGGGAATGAACCGTCTGGCGGAGCATTTTCCGTTGGATGCTGCTTGGTCTGTTGCAATGCCTAATACCTACGTACCGATGTTCGACTTGGACGATGAGGCGCTTTGTCGTAAGAAGATAGAGAATGCACGGCTTGCCATTACTTCAATTGTGGAGGATGTCATTGCACGGAAGAAGGCTTGGAACGTGCATGAAGGCGGTGCTGCCTGGCTGAAAACGTATGTAGTGAATCCTTTGTTTGTACGTTTCATCATTGGTAGCAAGGGATTTCATGTAGATGAAGGCTGTATCTCTTGCGGAATATGCAGTAAATCTTGTCCGGTAGGTAATATCCGGTTGGTGGATGGGCGTCCGGTGTGGGGAAAGCACTGCATTCATTGTATGGCTTGTTTGCATTTTTGCCCCCGGAAAGTGATACAGTATGGAAAAGCGACACAGAAGAAGGGAAGATACCGGTTGGGAGATTATCTTTGTCGCTTTACCACTCCCACATAAATCAGCAGAATAACATTCATTACCAGTGCGTAGATAATGGCAGGTATTGCAATAATGTCATTGTTGAATACAAACGGGCTACTGGCAACGGCAATTGCCTGTGCGGCATTTTGCATACCGATTTCTATAATGAGTGTACGTTGTTCTTTTCGGTTGAGGTACATGGACTTCGATAGCAGTACGCCGCCTCCTATAGCCAGCAGGATAAGAACGGAGATGCAGATTCCTAGTTTGCCGAATTGGTCGGTGATGGTGGAATGGTGCTGTATGAAGAAGATAGTCGCCAGCAGGATAAGTGCGGGAAAAGCTATCTTCGACAATGTCTTATGAATCCTTTCTGCCATTTGCGGACGGTAACGCTTTGTGAGTATACCGGCTACAATGGGAAGGAGCATCAGGGCCAGGTTCTGTATGATGAGGCTGCCTATAGGGAGATGGACGTCTATGTTCAGATTGTTGTCTACATAGTGTGTGGCGAATTCCATAATCATGGGGATGGTGAATAGTGTGATAATACTGCTGCATGCCGTCAGTGACACGGACAATGCTACGTCTCCTTCAGCTATCATGGAGAAGATGTTGGATGAACTGCCACCTGGCGAGCAGGCTATGAGCATGATGCCGATAAAAAACAAAGGTTCGAGCTGGAAGACATGTCCTAAAGCAAATGCCAGCGTCGGCAGTAGGATAATTTGACCTGCCAGTCCGGCAATGATGGGGCGGGGGCGTTTGCGGAACAGTTTAAAGTCTTCGGTTTGTAATGTCAGTCCCAGTTCAAACATCAATAAGGTAAGAATGGGGAGGACTATCCATATTGCATTCATAAGTCAAATCATTTTGGAGGCTGCAAAGATAGCAAATCTTGTTTATACTTTGTCATTTTGTCAGTCTTTGTCTGCCAAACAAACAGCTTGTCGGTTTGGCACGGTTTTCGTAAGTTGTTTATTGCTTGTTTAAAGCGAAATTACTATTATAATAAATGTATAACATATAAAACAAAAAGACTATGAACATTAAACCATTAGCAGACAGAGTGCTGATACTCCCTGCACCTGCAGAAGAAAAGACAATTGGCGGTATCATTATTCCTGATACAGCGAAAGAGAAACCTTTGAAAGGTGAAGTTATTGCAGTAGGCAACGGAACAAAAGACGAAGAAATGGTGTTGAAGGTTGGTGACACAGTGTTGTATGGCAAGTATGCTGGTACTGAACTGGAAGTTGAAGGAACCAAGTACCTCATCATGCGTCAAAGCGATGTGCTCGCTGTTTTGGGATAATTTTTAATTAGTAAACCGTTAAATAGTAAATAAAATTATGGCAAAAGAAATATTATTCAATATCGATGCCCGCGACCAATTGAAGAAAGGTATCGACACACTGGCAAATGCAGTGAAAGTAACCCTCGGCCCTAAAGGTCGTAACGTTATCATCGAAAAGAAATTCGGTGCTCCCCACATCACGAAAGATGGTGTAACGGTAGCTAAAGAAGTTGAGTTGGCAGACGCATATCAGAATACCGGCGCACAGCTGGTAAAGGAAGTTGCTTCCAAGACCGGTGATGATGCAGGTGATGGTACTACAACCGCTACTGTTTTGGCTCAGGCCATCGTCGCCGAAGGCTTGAAGAACGTGACTGCCGGTGCCAGCCCGATGGATATCAAACGCGGTATCGACAAGGCTGTTGCCAAAGTGGTTGATTCTATCAAAGGACAGGCAGAGAAAGTGGGTGACAATTATGACAAGATTGAACAAGTTGCTTCTGTTTCTGCCAACAATGACCCCGTTATCGGTAAGCTGATTGCAGACGCTATGCGCAAAGTTTCCAAAGACGGTGTCATCACTATCGAAGAGGCCAAGGGTACTGATACTACTATCGGTGTGGTTGAAGGTATGCAGTTCGACCGTGGCTACCTCTCTGCTTACTTCGTTACCAACACGGAGAAGATGGAGTGCGAAATGGAGAAACCGTACATCCTGATTTATGATAAAAAGATTTCCAACTTGAAAGACTTCCTGCCTATTCTTGAACCGGCAGTACAGACCGGTCGTCCTTTGCTGGTTATTGCAGAAGATGTGGATAGCGAAGCGCTGACAACTTTGGTTGTAAACCGTCTGCGTTCTCAGTTGAAGATTTGTGCAGTGAAGGCTCCGGGCTTCGGTGACCGTCGCAAGGAAATGTTGGAAGATATTGCAGTGCTGACCGGTGGTGTTGTCATCAGCGAGGAAAAAGGTCTGAAGCTGGAACAAGCTACTATCGAAATGTTGGGTACTGCCGACAAGGTAACTGTTTCCAAGGATAATACAACTATTGTAAACGGTGCCGGTGATAAAGAAAACATCAAGGAACGTTGCGAGCAAATCAAGGCTCAGATTGTATCTACGAAATCTGATTATGACAAGGAAAAACTGCAGGAACGTCTGGCCAAGTTGTCTGGCGGTGTAGCTGTTCTTTATGTAGGTGCTGCTTCTGAGGTTGAAATGAAGGAAAAGAAAGACCGTGTAGACGATGCGCTTCGTGCTACCCGTGCCGCTATCGAAGAAGGTATTGTTCCTGGTGGTGGTGTAGCCTATATCCGTGCATTGGATGCTCTGGAAGGCTTTAAGGGTGACAATGTAGATGAAACAACCGGTATTGACATCATCAAACGTGCTATTGAAGAACCGTTGCGCCAGATTGTTGCCAACGCTGGTAAAGAAGGTGCTGTTGTTGTACAGAAAGTGCGTGAAGGCAAGGCAGACTTTGGTTACAATGCCCGTACAGATGTTTATGAAAACCTGCATGCAGCTGGTGTGGTAGATCCTGCCAAGGTTACTCGTGTGGCTCTTGAGAATGCCGCTTCTATTGCAGGCATGTTCTTGACTACAGAATGTGTAATCGTAGAGAAGAAAGAGGATAAGCCCGAAATGCCGATGGGTGCTCCCGGAATGGGCGGCATGGGTGGAATGATGTAAGACTTTTCCCCTGATTGCTTAATCAAATAGAAGAACCGCAGTGTCTTTTTGATAGATACTGCGGTTTTTTGTTTCATTTTCCTTCTTGATTATCAATAAAAAGTGTGTAATATTACAAAAGTGTTGCAAAAACGGTTCATTTTTATATCTTTTGTTCGTTTTTGTTGTTAGTTAAATAAAAAATCATATCTTTACCCTTTGTAAAGATAACCTAATCAACAAGAGCTATTAACCTTTTTAATTAAAGAGAAAAATGAACAAAAGCGAAATTGGACTAAATGCTGGGAAAGTTTGGCAGTTGCTTAGCGATTATACCAGATGGAGCTACGATTCTTTAAAGAGGAAGTCCAGACTGAAGGACAAGGAATTGGGAGCCGCATTGGGGTGGCTTGCCCGTGAGGACAAGATTGAAATTCATCAGGAAGAAGATGAACTTTATGTTTCACTAGGGGTAAATGTTTATATCGGATAAAGGGAACCGAGTGAATGGATTGATTGAGGGGCACAGATTTCATAGTGCGGAAGCATTTTCTGCCGGGGGGATGAAATCTGTGCTCCTTTGTTTTTTCATGTTGCAGAATATTCTTTCCTTTGCACATTCTTTTCAATGAACAAAAACAGAATGACTATGAGAAGTTTTGCTTCAGACAATAATTCAGGCGTACATCCGCTGGTAATGGAGGCGCTGAACCGGGCCAACCGTGACCATGCTATTGGTTATGGGGATGATCCTTGGACAGAGGAGGCTGTCCGTAAAATAAGGGAAGCGTTTACGCCGGATTGCGAACCGTTGTTCGTATTCAACGGTACGGGCAGTAATGCGGTGGCTTTGCAGCTGTGTACCCGCCCTTATAATTCCATTATTTGTGCAGAGACTGCACATATCTATGTCGATGAATGCGGTGCGCCTGCCCGCATGACAGGTTGTCAGATTCGTCCTATAGCTACCCCTGACGGCAAGCTGACGCCCGATTTAGTCCGTCCTTATTTGTGCCATTTCGGCGAACAGCATCATTCGCAGCCCGGAGCCATCTATATTTCGCAATGTTCGGAGCTGGGCACTGTCTATAAGCCGGACGAGTTGCGGGCTTTGACGGATTTGGCCCATCGGCATGGCATGTATGTCCATATGGACGGAGCCCGTCTGGCAAATGCTTGTGCAGCCTTGAATCTTGGCTTTAGGGAACTGACAGTGGATTGCGGGATAGATATCCTCAGTTTCGGTGGTACGAAAAATGGACTGATGTTGGGAGAAAGCGTGGTTGTCTTTAACCCAGCCTTAAAGAAGGAAGCTTATTTTGTGCGCAAGCAGTCGGCACAGCTCGCATCCAAGCTCCGCTATCTGTCCTGCCAGTTCACTGCTTACCTGACGGACAGCCTTTGGCTGAAAAATGCCGCGCATGCCAATCGTATGGCAAAGATTCTTTACGACGGATTGAAGGAGTTGCCAGGTGTGCATTTTACGCAGAAGGTGGAAAGTAACCAGCTTTTCCTTACGATGCCCCGTCCGGTGATTGACGAGCTGTTGAAGGAGTATTTCTTCTACTTCTGGGATGAGGCCATCCACGAAATCCGTTTTGTAACCTCTTTTGATACTACGGAAGAAGATATCGAGCAATTGCTGCAATCGGTAAAAAGGCTTCTCTGAAATATATAAAAGCTCCTAACCTTCACAGGCTGGGAGCTTACTTCGAAACTTTCCCCTCTTGGGGGTAGGGGAAGGTTTACTGAAAACAAACCGATTGAATATTTACCTTAAATACCTTTGCACGATAACTTTTTTAACTAACCTTTTCAATAAATCCTTGTTAGAGTATGCTTATATACCGATAGCCTCGCGGACCGGTACAAAAGTATAGCCTTTTCGTTTCAGCGTCTTAATCATCTTGTCCAGATAGCCATTATAGAACTTGTCTGTGCGGCGGTCGTCCGTTCCGAAGTGTATCAGCATTAGGTGTCCGTTCAGACCTTCTTTCTTTTCCACCTCCATAATCTTGTCGTAGATGAATTTGCTGCTCCGGTACTTCTGTCCCATGTCCGGAGTGGTGTAGTCGGCATTGCTCATGGTACCAGGGGTATAGTTGATGACTTGAATACCCATATTCTTTGCCCAGGCGGATATTTCCTTGTTATAGTATTCGTAAGGAGGAATATAGACGGGAGCGTCTTTGTATTCGATACTTGCCTTGCGGAGGGTCTCGTAGCTTTTCATCATATCGTTCTCAAACTCTTCGCGGGTGACCAGCAGAGAATCACGGTTTTCCCAAGGCATGTACAACAGATGTCCGTAACTGTGGCTGCCTACAAAATGCCCTTCGTCGAGCAGGCGTTTCACTACATCGGGATAGAGTTCATAGAACTCTCCGGTAAAGAAGAAGCCACCTTTGATGCCATGCTTCTTCAAGGTGCTGATGATGGCATCGGCACCGTCTGCTTTGTCGGCGGCAGTGAATACGAGAGTGATTTGCTTTTTTGAGGGATCGGTGCGGATAATGCCTCCGTCCACATATACATTCTTGTCATTTGGGATACCGGCTTGCTTCATTCCATCCTTCTGCATGGCAGAGAGGTAGTACGTGAGGCAGGCGGTTCCGTCCATGGTAGGCTCATTGGTGGAATAGTCGTGGATGGCGTCGTGATATACCATCAGGTCTGGCTGGAAGCGTTCGTAGTCTTGTCCGGGAGTTCCGGGAATTCCCGTCATGTTGACACCGCGCAGGCTTTCGAAGATGGTACGATAGACAGGACCGTCCACCAGTCCGCCGGTAGTATTGCCCACGCCTGCATTCAGCAGTGAGGAGTGGGGTTGCGAGGGATAGTCTCCGTAAAGGGGAAGTTCCACAATCATGCTGGTTCCCCAAGGGTTACAGCCGAACAGCCAGTCGCGCAGGGAGGCTTCCATTTCGGCGTATGTGTCATCGCCGGTGGTTTCGCGGTACAGCCGGCATTGGGTCAGCATGGCGGTAGTCAGATTGTTGGAACACCAGATGTAGGGTATACCGTGCAGGAAGGGGCTTTCTACCGCTTTCTCGTACGTGCGTTCAATGCCCGTACGCATGTTGCGGATGAATTCCTTGCTGATGCGGCTGTTGTCCACTTTGGCAAGATGGTAGTGCCCCATGTTCATGAACGGATACCATTGGTAGTGGCGTGCACTGTCGGCGCCCATCCAGGGAGTCACCGGTTCGCGACGTCCGTATTCAAGGGCTTGGACCAGGTATTTGTTGTCACCGGTGGCTTTGTACAGCTCCATGGCTCCCAGTTCCATATCGTCCACCCAGTTGTCCTCTTCGTAAATGTAGGGAGACAAGACAGAGGCAGTCTGGCATACTCCCGGTTTCTTGACGCCTTCCTGATAGGCGGCATCGGCCTTGGCTTCGATTTCTGCTGCAAATTCAGGATAGTAGTCTTTCAATATCTTGGCGCCTAAAGCGAAGCAGGAGGCAAACTTGCCGGCAGTGCTTGCCACTCCGGTCGTTGCGTTCTTGAACTCTCCACGTACTTGCGGTTCGCCACTGCAAAAGTAAACGGGGCGTCCTTTACCCGGTCCGTAGCCGTAATCCACCAGGTCTTTGTTAGGTAGGCGCATTCCGGCATGGTCACGGTCATCGGCTATCTGGTTGTACAGCTCGCCCGGAGCAGGATTCATCCTGTTCAGCCAGTCCAGTCCCCACTTGATTTCATCCACGATGTCGGGAATGCCGTTGGCTCCCGGATTTCCAGCTGTATCATAGGCGTCGCCGAATGATTCCGGATTTTCCTGATAGGCAAACATCATCTGGTAGATGGCATTGGCGGAAGTGGTGGTGTATTGCAGATAGTCCGTAGCATCGTGCCAGCCTCCGCGGACGTCTATATGTTGTCCGGTTTTGGTGGGGTGATAGACGATGTAGCCGTCGTCCACGTGGCAGCTGTCTTTCAGGAACGGATTATAGCCGCAGCGTTGCTGCCGCATGTAGTGCAGCAGGTAGTCTGCGGTACCGTTGTAGACTTGTGCATTGATGGGGAAACGGGGGGAGACCGCTTTGCCTGCTTTCAGATAATACGTGCCCGGTTCTGTGAAATCACTGAAGTTCAACCGGTAGGTACTCTTCATGCCTCCCATCTTGCCGGTGGCCTTGGCTGTGTTGAAGGTACGCACCACCTTTCCGGTGAAAGCGTCAATCAATGAATAATTTTCTACGTTTGTTCCTTCCTCGCTCATGAATACAGCGACTTTGACGGATTGCGGCAAATAGCCGAGTTGGTTGATTCTGATCCATTCGCCTGCTTTGCCCGGCAGGGCTACGAGAGCGAATATTACCGTTAGGAGCCAATAATTACTTTTCATAATGGGGGTTTTTAATCTAAGGTTGGGGATTATATATAAAACAAATTTTCCTTATTACAAATAAAGCATTTTCTGTCAATTTTAGGAAGATTTAGGATGAATAATTAGACGATATTAGGTGTCGTTTACACTATTTTGGTGTTTTATAGACGTGAAATAAGTGTTTGGTTGAAACTAAATGTTTGTTTATCACGTAATTATTATGCTTGATGATGCTTTTTAATTTTTGTTTACCTATTTTAGTAATGCGTAAAACAAATTGGCGTGTTATTTGTTTTATGGTATTTAGACAATAAAACTAATAGACTATGGCTTATATTGATTACTATCAGGTCCTTGGAGTGGACAAAAAGGCATCTCAGGATGACATCAAGAAAGCGTTCCGCAAGTTGGCGCGCAAGTACCATCCTGACTTGAATCCGAACGATGCTACGGCCAAGGATAAGTTTCAGGCTATTAACGAGGCGAATGAGGTGCTGAGTGATCCTGAAAAGAGAAAGAAATATGATGAATATGGTGAACACTGGAAACATGCCGACGAGTTTGAGGCGCAGAAGCGGGCACAGCAGCAAGCCGGGGGCTTCGGGGGATTTGGCGGTTCCGGTTTTGGAGGTTCCGGTGCGGGATTTGGTACGGACGGAGGCGGTACGTATTGGTATTCTTCCGACGGTCAGGAATTTTCGGGCAGTAATGCCGGTGGTTTCTCAGACTTCTTCGAACAGATGTTCGGTCATCGTACGCGCGGCGGAGGCGGTGCCAATGCCGGTTTCCGCGGGCAGGATTATCATGCGGATTTGAACCTATCGCTTCGTGAGGCTGCGAAGACCCATAAACAGATATTGACGGTGAATGGTAAGCAAGTGCGTATTACCATTCCGGCCGGTGTGGCCAACGGACAGGTCATCAAACTGAAAGGCTATGGTGGCGAGGGTATCAACGGAGGTCCTGCTGGTGACTTGTACATCACGTTTGTGATTCCGGATGACTCGGTATTCAAGCGTTTGGGAGATGATTTGTATGTAGATGTGACCGTTGACCTTTATACAGCCCTGCTGGGTGGCGACCAGTTAGTGGATACTTTGGATGGTCAGGTGAAGCTGAAGGTGAAACCCGAAACCCAGAACGGGACTAAGGTACGTCTGAAGGGCAAGGGCTTTCCCGTATATAAGAAGGAGGGACAGTTTGGCGATCTCATCGTGACTTATTCCGTGAAGTTGCCGACGAATCTGACGGAACAGCAGAAAGAGATGTTCCGTAAAATTAAGGGTATGAACTAATGAAAGGAGAACGGAGTATGCAGAACGAATGGATTGTCATCAGCGAATATTGTGACAAGTGTCATATAGAGCCCACTTTTATTGATATGTTGTGCGAAAGTGGGCTGATAGATGTGGAGCAGGAAGGTGGAGAACGTTATCTTCCTTTCTCCGAGTTGCCGGATGTGGAACGGTACAGCCGTATGTACTACGACCTTTCTATCAATATGGAAGGGATTGATGCCATCCATCATCTGCTGGCAAGGATGGAAGAGATGCAGCGGGAGATACACTCGCTGCGCGGCAGGCTGAGGCTGCACGGAGAGTATTAATTTTCCTTTCGTCTCTTTGAGAGCTTTTGTCCCTTTAAGAAGGAGCAAGCAGGAAATTTTTCAGAAAAAACAAGCGGGCATCGGAGAGTTTAGCTACTCCGGTGCCCGCTATATTTGTCTTGTCAAGCAATGCGTTTATTTGCGGTAGCTTTCCAGCTCTTCTGCTTTGAACTTACGGATGAAGTTAAAGTGTTTTTCCACTTCGGCTTCTGCATAGTTCACATACACCAGAGCCGATTTGCCGAACAGTTCGGGAGCCTTTGTCGCATCCTGGATGATGAGATGCGACATGATACATACCGCAGCCATCTCATAGAGGCGACGTGCCACGAAGTCCAGCAATTCCTGATTCTGTGCCTCTTTCACCGCATTGGTGCAGGCTTCGAACTTGTTGGTCATCTCTTTGATGCGGTCCATCAACGGTTGCATTTCTTCGCTGCACGGCACTTGCTCGTAGTCGCGCAAGGTGGCAGAGTATGAGCCGTTTGTTACATAGCGGATAGCAGCTACGGTCTGCAACTGAGTAGTACCTTCGTAGATAGAAGTAATACGTGCATCACGATAGATACGTTGGCAAGCATACTCCAGCATGAAGCCCGAACCGCCGTGAATCTGAATACTGTCGTAAGCATTCTGATTGGCATATTCAGAGTTCATACCTTTGGCCAGCGGAGTGAAGGCGTCGGCAAGTTTGGCATACTTCTTTTGTTCCTGGCGTTCTTCCGGAGTCAGTTTACGTTCGCGGGCGATGTCGTCCAGCGCTTTGTAGATGTCCACGTAGCGGGAAGTCTGGTACAGCAAGGAACGTCCTGCATCCAACTTAGCTTTCATAATAGCCAGCATGTCATATACAGCAGGGAATTCGATGATGGCCTTGCCGAACTGCTTGCGGTCTTTGGCATAAGCCAGACCTTCGTTGTAGGCAGCTTGTGAAAGACCTACTGACTGTGCGGCAATACCCAGACGGGCACCGTTCATCAAAGCCATAACGTATTTAATCAAACCAAGCTTGCGGTCGCCGCAGAGCTCTGCCTTTGCATTCTTGTAAACCAGTTCGCAGGTGGGAGAGCCGTGGATACCCAGCTTGTTCTCGATGCGGCGCACGTCTACACCGCCTTCATTCTTGTCGTAGATGAACATGGACAAGCCACGTCCGTCTTTCGTTCCTTCTTCTGAACGTGCCAGTACGAGGTGGAGATTGGCATCACCGTTAGTGATGAAACGCTTCACACCGTTCAGGCGCCAGCAGTTGTTGGCCTCGTCATAGGTCGCTTTCAGCATTACGCTCTGTAAGTCGGAACCGGCATCCGGTTCTGTCAGGTCCATAGACATGGTTTCTCCGGCACAGACACGTGGTATAAAACGGCTGTGCTGGTCTTCGTTACCGAATTCGTAGAGCGTTTCGATGCAGTCTTGCAGTGACCAGATGTTACCGAAACCGGCATCGGCGGCGGCAACGATTTCCGCACACATGGTGTACGGAGTAATCGGGAAGTTCAAGCCACCGAAACGGCGCGGCATGGTCATACCGTTCAAGCCAGCTTTTACCATGGCGTCGAGGTTCTGCTTAGTGCCGCTGGCATATTCCACGCGGCCGTTGGCACAGTGGGGACCTTCTTCGTCCACGCCTTCGGCATTGGGAGCAATAATCTCTCCGGTAATCTCTCCGGTGATTTCAAGTACCTTGTCAAAAGAGTCCATAGCGTCCGCATAGTCCTGCGGAGCATAGTCATACTTGTCTTTGTCTTGGTAACCGCGTTCTTTCAGTTCGCAGATACGTTCCATCATCGAGTTGTTCAGATGATACTTCAATTCGGGAACTTCGGTATAAAAATTTGCCATAATTTCTTGGTTATTTAGGTATTCTGAAGTATAGGGGCATTGTGAATTTCACTCGCTTGGCCTCTCCGTCCTGATAGCCGGGCGACCAACGGTAGACGTCGGCAATGGCCTTGAAAGCACGTATGGCTTCTTTATCGATGTCATAGCGCACGGACTGGAGGATTTTTGGATAGGTCATCTTGCCTTCTTCGTCTACAACAAACTGCAGGATTACCCTTCCTTCTGCCTTTTGCTTCCAGGCGTCTTCCGGATATTTGGTAACATTGGCCACCAGTTTCATGAGGTTCTCTATTCCTCCGGGGAAGGATGGAAATACGAAATACGGCTGATGTGCCATTTCAGTTCCGTGCTTGTCGAACATCTTTCCATCGGTGCACTGATTCTCTGAATAGTGTTCCTTTCTACGAAGTTTTCCATCGGGATAGTATTGCAGGAGTGTTCCGTCAAGTTTCCCATCACTGTAGCTCCGGGCCAGATGTATGGCACCGTCGGGATAATACACCATGGTTTGCCCCTCCAAGCGATTGTCTCTATATACTTCTGTCAGGCTGTCCTTGCCGTTTGCATAGAATGATGTATGCAAGCCTTCCCTTATCCTTTTGCGGGGATTGCTTTTGTATTCGGAGAAATGCCAGACATCCTTCTTTTGTCCTTCCAAAGCATACTCTTCCACCTTGATGCACTTTTTGTTTATCTTGGAAACAAGAGCATACCTGACTGCTTGGATGGAGTCGTCCGTCCATTGGTAATTCTTGTCCAACCAGAGTTTCTCTTGAGCGATAGCGGAAGATATACCTGAAAGAAGAACAAATATAAGAATCAGCCCTTTCATGATTACCTTTATTGTTATTTACTGTGTGATTTATAATATTTTATCATCTTCGGGATAACCTCTTCCACCGTACCGTTGATGACGTAGTCGGCAATCGTATTGATGGGAGCGTTCTCGTCATTGTTGATGGAGATGATAATACCACTTTCCTGCATACCGGCAATGTGCTGGATTTGTCCGCTGATGCCGCAAGCAATATACAGTTTGGGGCGGACAGTGACACCGGTCTGGCCAATCTGGCGGTCATGGTCGGCATAACCGGCATCGACGGCAGCACGGCTGGCGCCTACCTCAGCATGGAGTTCTTTGGCAAGCTCGAACAACATGTCAAAACCTTCCTTGCTTCCCATGCCGTAGCCTCCGGCAATCACGATGGGAGCGCCTTTCAGGTTATGTTTTGCCTTTTCTACGTGGCGGTCGATGACTTTTACCACATAGTCCGTCTCGGGCACGTACTTGGCAACGTCGTGGTTGATGACTTCGCCCTTATAGTCAGCGTCCAGTATCTCTTTCTTCATCACACCTTCGCGAACGGTTGCCATCTGCGGGCGGTGTTCGGGATTCACAATCGTGGCAACGATGTTACCGCCGAATGCGGGACGGATTTGATACAGTAGGTTCTCGTAGGTCTTACCTTCCTTCTTGTCTTCGTGGTTGCCGATTTCCAGTGAGGTACAGTCGGCGGTCAGTCCGCTGGTCAAAGCGGAAGAAACGCGCGGACCGAGGTCGCGACCGATAACGGTGGCGCCCATCAGACAGATTTGCGGCTTTTCTTCTTTGAACAAGTTGATGAGGACAGAGGAGTGGGGAAGGGAAGTATAGGGGAACAAGCCCGGAGCGTCGAATACGTGGAGTTTGTCTACTCCGTAGGGTAATACTTGCTTTTCAATGCCTGCCAGATTGCTTCCGGCAGCAACTGCCTCCAGTTGGCAGCCCAACTGATTGGCTAATTTACGACCTTTGGTCAAGAGTTCGAGACTGACGTCGGCAACTGTTGTGCCTTCTATCTCTAAATATACAAATACATTATTCATAATCTTATCCTATCGTATGGTTGGCTAACAGTTCAACAATCAAATCTTCCACATCCTTGTCGCTGCCCGTCAGCGTTTTGCTTTCTTTGGCTTGGAATGAGATGTTCTGAATGGTCTTCACCTTGGTAGGAGAGCCGCTCAGACCGCATTGTGCAAGGTCGCCGTTCACGTCGGCAACGCTCCATTCCGTGATGTTCAGATAGGGATATTTCTCGTAGAGGTCGGCGTAGGCAAGCTCAGCGCCTTCCTTGGTGATGGCAGCTTTTTCCTGGGCACCGAGGGCGCGTTTGTACTTCTGCACCAGTTTGGCATTGCGTGGGCGGCAGGGGGCGGCACTTCCGTTTACGGTGATGACGATGGGCAGGGGAGCCTCAACGGTTTCCACACCACCGTCGATATGACGTTTCACGGTAATCTTCTTGGCAGCTTTGTCCACGTTCAGAATCTCTTCTGCGTAGGTCACTTGCGTCAGTCCCAGTTTTTCGGCAACTTGCGGACCTACTTGGGCGGTATCACCGTCGATGGCCTGGCGTCCGCCGATGATGACGTCATAGTCGCCTATCTTCTTGATGGCTGTGGCAAGGGCATACGAAGTGGCAAGTGTATCGGCACCTGCAAAAGCGCGGTCAGTCAGCAGATAGCCGTTGTCGGCACCACGGTAAAGTCCTTCACGAATAACTTCGGCTGCACGTCCCGGTCCCATGGTCAGGATGGTAACGGTGGAGCCCGGATGTTCATCTTTCAGTCGGAGAGCCTGTTCAAGAGCGTTCAGATCCTCGGGGTTGAAGATGGCAGGGAGTGCCGCGCGGTTGATGGTTCCGTCGGCTTTCATGGCATCTTTCCCAACGTTGCGTGTGTCGGGAACTTGTTTTGCCAATACAACAATTTTCAAACTCATGCTATTAATTATTAGTATTAGTATTTCTTTGTATGTCAGTGCCGGGAATAGGAGTAGTAGAATCCTGCTACTGAAATTGGCCGGTTAACTCATTATCAGCCTGCAAATTTACGGAAAGAGTTGGGTTTGACAAGAAAATGGGGTGAAAAATGCACAAGTTGAGGGATTTTGCGCAAATATCAGTAGGCTCTATATCTGTAAAAAAGGTAATAAAACCGGTAATTTATCTACCTTTCCGTTCCCGTTTCCTCTGTACTTTTGCAGCGTCCGGATGAGGCCTGCACGACGGGCGGCATCGGATAAACAAGTATCGCTACTTAAATGCTATTATAGAATATGTATATTGAAAAAGTAAATTCCCCTGCTGACGTGAAAAAGTTATCAGTCAGCGAAATGAACGGATTGGGTGGAGAAATCCGCCAGGTGTTGTTAAACAAGTTGAGCTCCCACGGAGGACACGTAGGTCCCAACCTGGGAATGGTAGAAGCCACCATAGCCCTGCATTACGTGTTCGATTCACCAACGGACAAGATAGTTTATGACGTGTCCCATCAAAGTTATACCCATAAGATATTGACAGGCCGCCGGGCAGCGTTTATGAATGCGGACGAGTATGACGAAGTCTCCGGATATTCCGAACCGTCGGAAAGCGAGCACGACTTCTTCGTCATCGGGCATACCTCTACCTCCGTCAGTCTGGCAAGCGGGCTTGCCAAGGCGCGTGACTTGAAGGGGGAGACGGGTAATGTGATTGCCGTCATCGGCGATGGCTCGCTAAGTGGTGGCGAAGCCTTCGAAGGATTGAATGTAGGTGCCGAACTGGGCACGAACTTCATCGTCATTGTCAACGACAACCAGATGTCCATTGCCGAGAATCATGGCGGGCTATACCGCAATCTGCAACAGTTGCGCGAAACGGAGGGTCAGGCTCCCTGCAACTATTTTAAGGCAATGGGATATGATTATCTCTATGTGAAGGATGGCAATGACGTGGAGCAATTGATAGAGGCTTTCCGTGAAGTGAAGGACAAGAAGCATCCGGTTGTGGTACATATCAATACCTTGAAAGGTAAGGGATACAAATTGGCGGAAGAGCAGAAAGAACGTTTCCATTACAGTGTTCCGTTCGACCTTGAGACCGGCAATCTGACCGGTGAGCCTGGGAAGGGTGAAGACTATGCCGACCTTACCGCCGGTTATCTGTTGCAGGAGATGAAGAAAGACCCGACTGTGGTGGGTATCACCGCAGGTACACCTACGGTATTTGGCTTTACACCGGAGCGCCGCAAAGAGGCAGGGCGGCAGTTCATTGATGTGGGCATTGCCGAAGAGCAGGCTGTTGCCATGGCTTCTGCCATTGCTGCCGGAGGTGGAAAACCGGTATTCGGGGTTTACAGCACCTTTATCCAGCGCGCCTACGACCAGTTGTCCCAGGATCTTTGCATCAACAATAATCCTGCACTGATTCTTGTCTTCTGGGGAAGCTTGTCGAGTATGAATGACGTTACCCATCTTTGTCTTTTCGATATTCCGGTTATCGGCAATATTCCGAATATGGTTTATCTGGCACCTACTTGCCGTGAGGAGTATATGGCAATGCTGGAGTGGGGCATCCGTCAGACGGAACATCCGGTTGCCATTCGCGTGCCGGCCAATGGGGTTGTTCGCAGGAATGTAGAACCAGAGAAGGATTACGGCAAGACGCTGAACCGTTATGAGGTGTCCCATCGTGGAGAGAAGGTCGCCATATTGGGACTGGGCTCTTTCTATCAGTTGGGCGAAGCTGTGGCTGCCCGGTTGAAGGAAGAGAAAGGAATGGATGCCACGCTTGTCAATCCCCGCTACATCACGGGTGTGGACGAGGCTTTGCTCGATGACCTGAAGCTCGACCATACACTGGTCATTACTCTTGAGGACGGAGTGCTGGACGGTGGCTTTGGCGAGAAGATTGCCCGTTACTACGGTCCGTCGGATATGAAGGTACTGAACTATGGTGTGAAGAAAGAGTTTATCGACCGTTACGATGTGGAGGAACAGTTGAAGAAGAACCGGTTGACGGTTCCGCAGATTGTGGAAGATATCTGTAGGATTTGTTAAGAATTGAAAAAGGAGATGCAGTTTGATGCATCTCCTTCTTTTATTTATTTAATACCCAGTTTCTTGGCAATATCCTTAGGCAGTGCATCCTTGTGCACAATGATGTTCATTGTTTTATAGCGCACGAAAGCTTTGGAAGCATACCACAAACCTTTGTACTTTCCGGCTTCACCCCAAGAGTTCTTTACCATATAGTATTCGTTGCCTTCCTGGTCTTTGGCTATACCGTAAATCAGCATACCGTGGTCGTCAGTAGTTTCCCAGTTGTCGTATGCCAGCTGGCGCTCTTCTTGTGTGCACCACTTCTGCGGTTGAGGCTTGCTGTTCAGTTTCTTTTCTTCGGGTTTCATTTTCAGCCAGTGTGCCATGTCAGAACCGCTCAGTTCTTGCACCTTTTCTGCATCGGGCATTACGGCTATACCGTCGCGTGTGAAGCCTTGTTCGCTTACGTCACTACCCCATGCAATGGTGTAACCCTTATTGATAGCGTTGTCAAACACTTCCATCAACTCGTCGATAGGCAAGTTGTAGGAAGAAGCCCAACGCCAGTTGTCTTGTATTTCTAGGACGAACGGCTGGTAGAAGGGATGGTGGGTATAGGAAGTCAGTGAGATATAGTCATCTGCATTCAGTCCGGTAGATTCATAGAAAGACTTCGGAGTATATTCCTTGCCTTTGTAGGTGAACTTCTCGGGACGTTCGCCCAGATAAATATCGTGGATAGCGGTAATGGCTTTCTTCCAGAGCGGGTTCTTGTCTTGGTCTGTTTGCAGGCTGCGGTGTTTTCCCTTGGCAATGGCTGCCACTACGGCATCAGATACGGCTGTCAATTCGGTGTGGTTGCTCAGCGTGTCGCCATACATAACGCCCGGACGCATTTCCTCTTCGGGCACCAGACCGAAAGTTTTCATACCATAAATTACATCGTAGAACGAACCGCCTTGTGAGAACGAAACGTCACCATGTGTACGCACTGCCTTGTCGGCACGGTCCAGATAGGTGTTGTGTACGATAAACATTTCAGAAAAGTCGTATTCGCCTTTGCCCATGCGGAGCAGTTCGGATTCGATGAATGCCAATCCGGAATAGCACCAGCATGTACCGGCGCGGTTCTGGTTCTTAACAGAAGTGATCGGATTTTCTTTTACGGTCGTAAAGATGAAACCTTCCTCTTTCAGAGTGTCTTGTGCTATTGTGTTTAAACTTAATAAACCCAATGCAGCCATCAGTATTGATTTCTTCATCATAATTAAAATGTTATAGATTTATTGTTGCAACTGCAAATATAGGTAGAATATCGTAAACAAAAGCTATCTTTGAAGCGTTAATTCCGACACTTATGGAGAAAATAATACATATTGATGACCGTAGCGGTCTTGTTTTGGAGGGTGGCGGTATGCGCGGCGTCTTCACTTGCGGTGTGCTCGACAACTTTATGGATCGTGGCATTCGCTTTCCCTATACCATCGGCGTCAGTGCCGGAGCCTGCAACGGACTTTCCTATATGTCCGGTCAGCGCGGGCGTGCCAAGTACAGCAATATCGACTTGTTGGAAAAATACAATTACATCGGATTGAAGTATCTGTTGAAGAAGCGGAATATCATGGATTTCGACTTGTTGTTCCAGGAGTTTCCGGAACACATACTTCCCTACGACTACGAGGCATACTTTCATTGCCCCGAACGCTATGTGATGGTAACTACCAATTGCGAGACGGGCGAAGCGAACTATTTTGAGGAGAAGCGGAGTAAAGAGCGCGTCATTGATATTGTGCGTGCTTCGAGCAGTCTGCCGTTTGTCTGTCCCGTTACCTATGTGGACAACACCCCGATGCTGGATGGAGGTATTGTGGACAGTATCCCTTTGATGCGTGCCCGTCAGGATGGATTTACCAATAATGTGGTAGTATTGACGCGCAATCATGGATACCGTAAGGAAATTCAGGGAACGAAGGTTCCACCTTTTATATATAAGAAATATCCGCTATTGCGTGAAGCTATCAATCGCCGCAGCATTGTCTATAATCAACAGTTGGAGCAGGTGGAACGGATGGAAGCCGCCGGGGAAATTATTGTTATCCGTCCACAGAAGCCGGTAGTGGTAGACCGCATCGAGCGTGACATCAAGAAGCTGACAGAGCTTTATGAAGAAGGATACCGGTGTGCGGAACAGTTTGTTTTTCGTTTTTGATTCTGAGAGAGTATACTATGAGAGCTGGTACAATTAGCATCTGCTCCCATATTGTTTTCATTCTTTTCTATTAATTTGCTGCTAAAGCTAAAGTTTATTTAGCAAAAAACACGCGTAGAATACCTTTAGAAAGGGGATGTATCAAAAATACCACCTTTCGTAACATTTGTTATAGGTGCAAATTCTGGTTTCGCTTAATTTTGCTGACACAAAACTCAATTGCAGAATTGGTTTATTATTAACTTTAAATTGATAGATATGTTGAAAAGCATTAGTCTCAGGCTTTGCACACTAATTGTGCTTCTCTTTGCGGGCATCTCTTCCTTTGCCCAGCAAGTCCAGGTAAAAGGTACTGTCGTTGAAAAATCGAGTGGTGAATCCATTATCGGTGCTTCTGTCATGGAAGTAGGTTCCAACAGTAATGGAACAATTACGGATATTGACGGAAATTTCACTCTGTCTGTAGCTTCCGGTGCCACATTGTCTGTATCCTATATAGGATATAAAACCGTTACAGTAAAGGCACAGCCCATTTTACGCATTGAGTTGACGGAAGATTCCCAGTTGATTGATGAAGTAGTAGTGACCGGCTATATGTCCGAGAAGAAGGCCAGTTTGACTGGTTCGGTAGCTGTGGTCAAGATGAAGGATGTAGCAGATATTCCTACGGGAAATGTGTTGTCGAGCTTGCAGGGACGTGTTGCCGGTATGAACATTACGACTGACGGCACACCGGGCGGTGGAAATACTTCTACATTGGTCCGTGGTAAGTCATCTTTCCGAAATGATGCCAATTCCCCGCTTTATGTCATTGACGGTGTGATGACCCGTGAGAACATCTCGTCTATCCTTTCTTCCAATGATGTAGAATCCATTCAGGTATTGAAGGATGCCGCTTCCGCTTCTATTTATGGTGCACAGGCTGCCAATGGTGTGATTATCATTACTACCAAACGTGCCAAGAAAGGGGAGACCCGTGTGGATTTTGATATGTCGTTGACTTTGCAGACCTATCAATGTGGCTTTGATATGTTGAATGCAGATGAGTGGGGCCAGGTTTATTGGTCGGCTTATAAGTATGCCAATAATGGAGCTACGCCAAGCAGCGAAATATATGGTAATGGTGCAACTCCCCAACTTCAAGACTATATCGGCCTGAATGGAGCTAAAGTACATGCCGTTGATACGGATTGGCGCGATGTGGTTTATCGCACTGCCTTGATGCAGAATTATAGTGCGACACTTTCAAAGGGCTCTGACAATGGTGCCTTCTCGTTAGCGTTGAACTATCTCGACCATGACGGTCTGGTAGAGAATACGAATTTCCAGCGTATCAATACCCGCATCAGTTCTAACTATCATTATCTTGACAATCGCTTGCGCATCGGCGAGAACGTTGCCATCAATCGTTGGACACAAACCCTCAGTCCGGCCGGTGTAGATGAGAATGCCATCAAACAGCATCCTGCCAAGACGGTTTATGATGAGAATGGCAATTATAACGATGCCATCAATGATGTTTTGGGTGATGCCCCCAATATGGCACGTTTGTTGGAGAATGAAAAACAGAACAAACATGATTACTGGCGTATCTTTGGTAATGCATTCCTTGAAATTGAACCGATTAAGAACCTGGTGCTGAAAACCAATTTCGGTATGAATTATTATGATGAAACCAACAAAACTTTTGAGCCGGCATGGGCACGTGATGAGGTCAATAAGCTGACTCAATCATCCAACAAAAGACTGGATTGGGTATGGACCAATACCGTGACTTATAGCAAAGCTTTTGGAAAGAACAATCTGACTGCACTTCTTGGTACAGAAGCCAAGAAGAACCATTCGGAATCCATGTTCGGTTATGGTACGGGACTGGCTGTAGAAGATGAAGATTATATTTATCTCGACGGTGTGACTGCCGGTAAGAATGTAGGTGCCGGTGCTTCCAATTATGGCATGGTGTCTTACTTTGGTAAAGTGAACTATGATTATGAAGGACGGTATTTGGCCTCTGTTACGGTGCGCCGTGATGCTTCTTCCCGCTTGGCAAAGGGTAATAATGTGGATTACTTCCCTTCAGTGTCGGCAGGCTGGCGCATTTCAAGTGAGAAGTTTATGGAAGCGACCAAGAATTGGTTGGCAGATTTGAAACTACGTGCTTCATGGGGTATCAATGGTAACGATATTATTGATAATGAGGCCCCCTATACTAAATACTTGATTAGTCTGAAGGATGCAAGCTACAACATGAACGGTGATGGAACGACTTTGGCCCCCGGTGGCTACAAAGTGAGGTCTACCAATCCTGATTTGAAGTGGGAGAGTACAAGACAACTCAATATCGGTGTGGACGCCGCTTTCTTGAACGGATGCCTGAGCGCTTCTCTCGATTATTTTGATAAGAAGACAAGTGATATGCTTGTGGAGAAACCGTATATTGCTGTCATTGGCGAGGGTGGTTACTGCTGGTATAATGGTGGTACGATGAACAATAAAGGTTTCGAGATGGCACTGACCTGGAATGATAAGGTAAAAGATTTCCAGTATAATGTAGCATTCAACCTTTCATATTACAAAAATGAAGTGACAGAGCTGACGGAAGAAATTTACTATACTTATGGTGGCGGTAATGGGGTTGACAAGACTTTGGTTGGCCAACCGTTCGGTTCATGGATGGGCTTCAAGACAGATGGAGTGTTCCGTACCCAGCAGGAGGTGGATGAGTATAAATCCAAATATAATGTACAGTTTGGCGCTCCCGGAGTAGGACGTATCAAATACGTGGATGCTGACGGTAACGGTACGATTGATACGAACGACCGTGTATGGTTGGGTTCTGACAATCCGAAAGTGATTGCAGGTCTGAATCTTGGGGCATCTTGGAAAGGCTTTGACCTCAGCATGTTCTTCAACGGTATGATTCGTGATGCCTATAACAACTCCAAATATTATACGGATTTATTCCAATGCTGGACCGGTAATCACTCTACCCGCCTGCTCGATGCCATGCATGCTTACGAGAACTTTGAAAAGACGGGTGTTTACAATAGCAGTGTACCTGCTTTGACCACTCTTAACAGCAACAATGAGCACGAAGTATCTGAGTTCTATATTGAAAATGGTTCGTATATCAAGCTGAAAAGTCTGACATTGGGTTACACGCTTCCTAAAGCAGTTCTCGACAAGATGAAGATGCGTCATGCGCGCATTTATTTCCAGGCTCAGAATTTGTTTACGATTACCGGTTATACAGGTGCCGACCCTGAAGGTCTGGGTTATCCTTATCCGTTGCCCCGTACGTTCTCTTTGGGATTATCATTTGGTTTCTAAACTTTAAAACTATACTATCATGAAATTGAAACATTTATATATGCTTGGCGTAGTAGCGCTGATGACTGCAAGCTGTAATGAAGACCGTTTCCTGGATTTGAAGCCCCAGGGTAGCTTGAATGAAGATATTATGACTTCTACAGAAGGTGCCGACCTTTTGGTGAATGCCGCGTATGCAGCTTTGGGTGGTCCCGAAGGACAGAGCTGGAGTGTATGGTGTCATCCTACTTCCAATTGGACCTATGGTGAGGTACGTTCGGATAATGCCTATAAAGGCGGTGGTGGTGTTGGTGACCTTAATGAAGTGCACCGTATGGAGACATTTGATATGGATGCAACCAATGGATTTCTGGACAGCAAGTGGTACCATCTATATTGCAGTGTACAGCGTTGTAACTCTGCATTGCGCGTTCTGAATGCTGCAACAGATGAGCAGGTGAACGGACGTGTATCCCGTATTGCGGAGATGAAAGTGCTTCGTGCCCATTATTACTTTGAATTGAGCCGCCTTTTCAACAAGATACCTTATTTTGATGAGAACGTTGAGATTTCCCAATATCCGGATATTCCGAACAATGAGTTTACCCGTGACGAGATTCTGAGTATGCTGGCCAAGGAGATGCTTGATGCCGCCGAACTGCTTCCTGCATCACAGTCGGAGGTAGGGCGTATTCATAAATATATAGCACTGGCCTATGCGGCTAAAATCAAGCTGTACCAAGCGTATCAGCAAGATGAGACTACGCATGCCGTAACTTCCATCAATAAAGAGCTGCTGAGGGAAGTCGTTTCGCTTTGCGACCAAGTGACTGCCAGCAACCGTTACGGTTTGCTTGACGATTTCCAGGGATTGGATTTAGTAGCTAATGAAAACGGTAAAGAGTCTGTTTTTGCCATTCAATATTCCATGAATGACGGTACCGAAAGTGCCGGCCGCATCAATTGGAGCAATCTGTTGAATTCTCCGGGTGGAGGCAGCCCTTACGGAGGTGACGGTTTCTTCCTGCCCAGCCAAGACCTGATTAATGCTTATCAGACAGATGCAAACGGTCTGCCCGATTTTAATTATCAGTCAAAGTCTGATTATAGTTGGGCGGTATTGAACAATGGGGTTTATACTTTACAAAACACGACTCCCAATGTAGACCCGCGTCTCGATTTTGTTGTGGGCCGTCCTACTATAACTTGGAAAACTTACCCGGACAAACCATGTGAAGGATGGGTGCGTGATAAGGAAACTTATGGCTATAATTGCGCGAAGCGCTTCTGGGTTTCTCCGGAAAGTAGTGATATGTTTAATGGCTGGCCTTGGGGGGCTTCACAGTTGAACTGGCAGATTATACGTTACGCGGATATTCTTCTTTGGAAAGCTGAGGCTCTTATTGAACTCAATGAAGGCAATGGACTCGAAACTGCCCGTGATTTGATTAATCAGATACGCAATCGTGCCCGGAACAGCGCCTATGTAAAGGATTTCAACGACCATTCCAACTATGCGGCCAACTACCTTGTCAATCCTTATCCTGCTGATGTCTGGAATCAGGATTATGCCCGTCAGGCCCTCCGTTGGGAAACACGTCTGGAGAAGGCTTTGGAAGGTGAACGTTTCTTCGACCTGGTCCGTTGGGGCATAGTGGAAACAACCATGAACAAGTACATCGCTGCGGAGTCAGACAATCGCATTTATTATGCCAATGCGCACTTTACGGGTGGAAAGGATGAGTATTATCCGGTTCCGAACAATCAATACGGATTTTCTGGAGGCAAGTATGTACAGAATCCCGGTTATGCTCCGTTCAACTAATTATATTTTGAAATAAAAACGGAAGGGAGGGGAAACAAACGTTTCCCCCTCTTCCTTTAAACAATCTTTTATTATGAAACACTTTGCCTATTCTATATTGGGCTGTCTATTGCTTTCTTTGAATGCAGCTTTTGCTCAAAAAACATGGTCGTTTGATGGGCAGGACCCCTTACTCTCCAGTGACGGCAAGTCATTGTTGAATTTGTACACTATAAAGGAAATACCGGAATTTGTTACCGGAGTCGAAGGTAAAGCCCTTCGTACAGACGGGTATTCCACTTGGATGGATACAACCACGGAAGGAGATGTTTCGTCGTTGTCCGGATGGTTTGCTCTGGAATCTTATCCGACGGATACTGCTGCCTTTATGGGAATCAGAGACATGGCAGGAACATCTGTAGCGGTATGTGTAGACCGTTATGGTGAGCTGCTGTTGGGAATGGGGCAGAATGGCTCATACTCTTACTGTTCATTAAAGACAAAAGTCGACCGTTTCAAGTGGCTGCATGTAGTCCTTGATTTGAATAATGAATCGGTTTGCCTGAATGGGCAGAGGATGAGTGTAGAGGTATGGCCCCGGAACTTGCAAGATGGTGAAATGATGCTTCGGGTAGGTAAGGATTTCAGGGAAAAGAAGGTTTGGATGTACGATGTTACGGCTATAAACGGGTTGATTGACGGGATAAGCCTCACTCCCTTTTCCGATGATTCGTCTGCATGGAGAGACGAGATTGCCTTAGGATTGAAGAAGACTCCGGTTTTGGCTATTCCGGAAACCCGTTTTGCGAAGGACTTCAACCGTCCCCGCTATCATCTGTTACCGGCTGCCAACTGGACGAATGAGACGCATGGTTTACTTCTTTATAAAGGTAAATATCATATATTCAATCAGAAGAATGCTTCTGCAATCTTCCTGGGACAGATAAATTGGGGACATTTCAGCAGTCCCGATATGCTTCATTGGACGGAGGAAAAGCCGGCTTTGACTCCTGATGCTGCTTATGACAAGAATGGAATATGGTCCGGGCATGCTGTTATCAATGATGACGGTATCCCCCAGCTGATATACACAGCCGGTGGAGACAAGATGGGAGTGGGTATTGCTTTTCCAAAAGATACTGCGTTGATAGAATGGGAGAAATATGCGGGTAATCCGGTTATTGCCGAGAAGCCTGCCGGATATACCCGTACGGACATGCGTGACCAGTATGTCTGGAAAGAGGGTGATGTCTGGTATATGATTATCGGTTTCGGCATTGAGCAGACCGATACACCCCACGGGGCTTTGCTGCTTTATAAATCGGCGGACTTGAAGAGATGGGATTTTGTACATTTGCTGTTTGAGGGCAATCCGGAAGTGGATGACTCCGGTATTTTCTGGGAAATGCCGGTCTTTAAGAAGATGGGCGGCAAGTATGTTCTTTTGGTGAATAGGGTTCCTCATAAAGGCATACCTGCGCGTTGCCAGTATTGGATAGGAGATTTCAAGAATGAAAAGTTTATACCGGACAACCCAGTCCCTCAAAATCTGGAGGTCATCAACCGCTTGCTGTCCCCCTCTGTTGTTGAGACTCCGGAAGGGGATGTTGCTGCCATTGCCATTATACCCGATGAAATAGGAGGGGAGGCCACTTATGAACAAGGATGGGCACATCTCTACAGTATGCCCAGAAGATGGCAGCTGAAAGATGGGAAACTATGCCAAATACCCCATCCCGTGATGAAACAATTGCGTGAACAATCCACGGTTTATTCCAGAAAGGCATTGACTGCTGCGAAACCGCGCATTGTGAGCAGAAGGGAACATCAGCTTGAAGTCAAGGCGACTTTTTATCCCGGTGACGCAAAACGGTTTGGATTTACATTGTGTAAGAATCCGGATAATAGCGAATATAGCCTGATTTATTATGATGTGGAAAAGGAGGAACTTATTGTGGACCAGACGCATTCTTCCTTGCGTGCACACATTCCTTTGAAGCTCCGCAGGGATCGGTATCGGTTGGATACAACCAAGCCGGTGGAGATTCGTCTGTTTATAGACGGTTCTGTGGTGGAAGGATTTATTAATGATGAGGATGCATTCACCACAAGAATCTTTCCTCTGAAAGAAAACAGTACGCTATTGGAACTATTCTCTGACGGAAATACAACGGAAGTTGCTGCCGAAGTTTGGAGACTGAAAGATGCAAGGGTAAAGATGAACTTTTAATGAAAATACAGAAAATGAAGATACCGACTATATTGGGTGCACTTTTAGTGGCAGGAACATTGTCTGCCGGTGCACAAATGAATTCAGACAGTTTATACAAAGAGCCTTATCGTCCTCAGTATCATTTCAGTCCGGAGAAGGGATGGATTGGTGACCCCTCGGGATTCATGTACTATCAGGGTAAATATCATATGTACTGGTGGGGCAAAGTCGAATCTACAGATTTGGTACATTACCAACAGATAACCCCTTATGCCATGACCGGAGCGGATGACAATATCAGTTACTTCACCGGTTCTGCAGTCGTAGACAAGAACAACACTGCCGGTTTCGGCAAAGGTGCTTATGTGGCGGCTTACACCGTTTTTGAGAAGGACTCCAAGAAACAAGCGCAGGGCATCTCTTTCAGTCATGACGGAAAGACATTTCATTATTACGAAGGTAACCCGGTTCTGGACCTTTGGAGTACGGAATTTAGGGACCCTACCGTCTTCTGGCACGAGCCGACTCAAAAATGGGTGATGGTTGTAGCCAAGGCCCTGGAGAAGAAAATCAAGTTTTATACCTCTCCTGATTTGAAAAACTGGACTTGGACCAGTGATTTCGGCCCTGCCGGTGACAGTGAAAAGTCTTGGGAGTGCCCGGATTTATTCCAGTTGTCGGTTGACGGGGATTCTGACAAGAAAAAGTGGGTGATGGTCGTATCTGTAAACTGGGCGCAAGAACAATACTTTATAGGAGACTTCGACGGCACTTCTTTTAAGCTGATGGATAACCATCCTGCAGAGCCTCTATATGTGGACAAAGGGCTGGACTTTTATGCATCCCGTACATTTCAGGATTTTGACGGAACGTTGGATTCCAAAATTTCGATGGGCTGGGTTGCAACCTGGGACTATGCACCGGTAGCTCCATCGAAGTATGGGAAGGGCTTTTGGTCCATTCCCCGCAACCTGGAACTGAAGACATACAAGGAAGGCGTGAGGCTGGTGCAGAAGCCGGTGGAACAGTTGCAAACACTTCGCCATAAGCCTGCATCGGTGAAACGTGCTTTATCGGTGGGGACACAGAGGTTACCCGGCTTTGTTCCCGATGAGAATGTCTACGAACTCGATGCTTCGTTTTCTACTGACGTATCCAACACCTTTGGCTTGAATTTGTGTGTGGGTGAAGGGCGCAAAGTGGTGGTCAGCTATGATACGGATTCACATAATCTGGTGATTGACCGTACCCATTGCTCCGATGTGCAGATTCCTAAATTCAGCCGTATGGCATATGCCAGGGTGGAACCGGTAGATAATAAGATACATTTGCATATATTTGTAGACAAATCGAGTATTGAAATCTTTGCCAATGACGGGAAGGATGTATTCACATTATTAACCTATCCGGGCGAGGCTCAAACCGGTATCGAACTTTTTGCGCAGAAGAAGGGGACGAAAATGGAGTTGGATGCCTGGATGCTTAAATCAATATGGAGATGAGGAATTTAATTTGTGTTATTTTAGACTGAATGTAACATTTGTAGTATGCTTTGAAACAAAAAAGATAGTCTCCTGCTGCTTGGTGGCGTATCTTTGCATGGTAGAAAAACATAATTAATTTAATACCAACAGAAACATGATTCATTTAAAAGACTTTTGGCGGACAATCAGAAGAACGCTTACCGTATTTATATTAGGAACTACCGTGGCTGTCTTCACATGCCAGGCTATAAATCCTCCTTTCGTGATTAAACATCTGGGTGACGGACAGAGTATCGTCCAAATTGACGAGCAGAAGAAGTTTTTGCTGCTGCCGGTGGAAGAGGCTTCTCCGGAGGCAAAATTGTATATGATAGCAGACAATGATGTTGTACGCAGTATGAACGTGCGATTGGCAGTCAATAAGGTTGACTATTTTGTTCCGGTCGATTTGACTGGCTTCGATAATAAACATCTCTCTTTCAACTTCCAGCTTATTCCGGATTCGGCCTTATGCTGGGAAGAAATGAAACTGTCGGATGAATTCGATGTTTCGAACCGGGAGAAGTTCCGTCCGGTGTATCATTTCAGCCCGGCTTACGGTTGGATGAATGATCCTAACGGAATGTTCTACAAAGACGGGGTTTACCATTTGTTCTACCAGCATAATCCCTACGGCTCCATGTGGGGGAACATGCATTGGGGACATGCCACCAGTACGGACCTCGTCACTTGGGAGCATCACGGAGATGCCATTTCGCCCGATGCGCTGGGAACAATATTCAGTGGCTCTTGTGTTGTCGACAAGGATAATACGGCCGGGTTCGGTGCCGGTGCCGTCATTGCCTTCTATACATCGGCAAGCGACCGTCAAGTGCAGAGCATGGCCTATAGCCTTGACAACGGAAAAACCTTCAAGAAGTATGCGCGAAATCCCATCCTGACTTCCACGCAGCGCGACTTCCGTGACCCTAAAGTCATCTGGCACGAAGATACCAAGAAATGGATTATGGTTCTTGCCGTAGGGCAGGAAATGGAGATATACTCTTCTGCCGACCTGAAGAACTGGACGCTGGAGAGCAAATTCGGTGAAGGACAAGGTGCTCACGGCGGAGTCTGGGAGTGTCCCGACCTGCTTGAACTGCCGGTTGAAGGTACGGAACTGAAGAAGTGGGTACTCGTCTGTAACCTCAATCCGGGCGGACCGTTCGGTGGCTCTGCCACACAATATTTCGTAGGGACATTTGACGGTAAGAAATTCGTGAACGAGTCTCCCGCAGTGACGAAATGGATGGACTGGGGAAAAGACCATTATGCAACTGTCACTTGGAGCAATGCCCCTGCAGGACGTGCCATTGCATTGGCATGGATGAGCAACTGGCAATATGCCAATGATGTGCCCACCCGTCAATACCGTAGTGCCAACTCCGTGCCGCGTGACCTTTCGCTCTATACCTCGGAGGGTGAAACCTATGTAAAGGTAACCCCGTCTCCCGAATTGCTGAAACTGAGGGATAAAGGCAGCAAGAAGCGTGCTTTCAAGGTAGACCGCACGTATAATCTGGACAAACTGCTGAATGACAATTCCGGAACGTATGAAATCGAAATGACTATTAAGAACAAGGATGCGGATGTGATAGGATTCCAGCTCTTTAACTCGAAAGGCGAGGAGGTGGAGATGTACTACAACTTGGCGGAAAAGACGTTCACCATGGATCGTACCAAGAGTGGCGAGGTGACATTTAGCAAGGACTTTCCTGCAGTGACCGTGGCTCCTGTCGAGGGTGGCAATGAAATGAAACTCCGCTTGTTCGTAGACAAGTCGAGCATTGAAGCGTTTGGCAACGACGGACGTTTTGCCATGACAAATCTTGTATTCCCGTCGGAACCTTACAACCGCATCAGTTTCTATGCTAAAGGTGGAAGCTGCAATGTCACCTCGTTTACTGTGTACAAACTCGGATTAAAATAACAGATAATAATCTTCAGCATGGAAAATACTAAGAATTCTTCTTTGGCAAAGCTCTTTCCGGTCATGCTTTGCTTCTTCGCCATGGGCTTTGTGGATTTGGTGGGCATCGCCTCCAACTACGTGAAGGCCGACTTGAACCTGACCGACTCGCAAGCCAACATATTCCCGTCTCTGGTGTTCTTCTGGTTCCTCATCTTCTCCGTACCTACGGGTATGCTGATGAACCGCATCGGACGCAAGAAGACGGTGCTTCTCAGCCTGGTCATCACGTTTGCCTCTTTACTTCTCCCGGTTTTCGGAGACGGCTACGTGCTAATGCTGCTTTCGTTCTCATTGCTGGGCATCGGTAATGCGCTGATGCAAACGTCGCTCAACCCGCTGCTTTCCAACATCGTAAGCGGCGAGCGGCTGGCAAGTTCGCTCACCTTCGGACAGTTTGTAAAAGCCATTGCTTCGTTTCTGGCTCCATACATTGCCATGTGGGGAGCTACGCAGGCCATTCCGTCTCTGGGCATGGGTTGGAGAGTACTGTTTCCGGTCTATATGGTCATTGCGGTGATTGCCATTCTCTGGCTGGGCGGTACTTCCATCCGCGAGGAAAAGGAAGAGGGGCGTCCTTCCACCTTCGGGGAGTGCCTCGCCCTGCTGGGCAAGCCGTTTATCTTTCTCTGCTTCTTGGGCATCATGTGCCATGTGGGCATTGATGTAGGTACGAATACCACAGCGCCCAAAATTCTGATGGAGCGTCTGGGCATGACGCTGGCCGATGCTGGCTTTGCCACCAGCCTTTACTTCATCTTCCGCACGGCGGGTTGCTTTCTCGGAGCCTTCATTCTTCAGAAGATGACTCCCCGAACCTTCTTCGGCATCAGCGTGTTATGTATGTTGGCGGCGATGGTAGGGTTGTTCGTTTTCCATGAAAAGACAATGATATACATTTGCATTGCCCTTATCGGTTTCGGCAATTCGAACATCTTTCCGGTTATCTTCTCCCAAGCGTTGCTTGCTATGCCACAAAAGAAGAACGAGGTTTCCGGCTTGATGATTATGGGGCTCTTCGGCGGTACGGTATTTCCGATAGCAATGGGCTTGGCAAGTGATGCTGTAGGACAAAGCGGTGCCGTGGCTGTGATGACGGTAGGGGTAGTGTACTTGTTCTTCTATATGCTGCGTATGAAGCGGTAATCTTTGTTCGCAGGCTGCGGATACATATCCCAAGGCTGCGGATATCTGTCCCAAGGTTGCGGATGTCTATCCCAAGCCTTGGGATAGAGATAATCCTTAGTTCTTAGAAACTTTTTAATAGATAATTGGCAACTTTTCATTCTATAGTTAGGAACTTTTTTATTAGGTTTGCAGCGGGTAGGACATTGAGTTTGCCGTGAATAAAATATATCATTCATTAAACAATATAATATTATGAATAAGATAATAGTAGGTATGGGCGAGGCTTTGTGGGACTGCCTCCCCGAAGGAAAGAAGATAGGCGGTGCTCCGGCAAACTTTGCTTACCATGCATCGCAGTTTGGTTTCGACAGCCGTGTGGTCAGTGCCGTAGGTGCCGATGCGGATGGGGACGAGATTCTGGATGTGTTCGCCCGGAAGAGGCTGCGCACCCAGATAGAGCGCGTGCCTTACCCCACGGGAACGGTGCAGGTGACGCTCGATGCCGTGGGCGTGCCGTGCTATGAGATAAAGGAAGGCGTGGCCTGGGACAACATCCCCTTTACCGACGAACTGAAGCGTCTGGCACTGAACACGCGTGCCGTATGTTTCGGCTCTTTGGCGCAACGCAGCGAAACAAGCCGCATCACCATCAACCGCTTTCTCGACACGATGCCCGATGCGGAGGGACAACTGAAGATATTCGACATCAATCTCCGCCAGGGTTTCTATACCAAAGAGATACTCTGCGAATCCATGCGCCGCTGCAACATCCTCAAGATAAACGATGAGGAACTGGTGACCATCAGCCGTATTTTCGGCTACCCGGGCATCGACTTGCAGGACAAATGCTGGATTCTGCTGGCCAAGTATAATCTGAAGATGCTTATCTTGACTTGTGGAACGAACGGCAGCTATGTGTTCACTCCGGGAGTGGTTTCTTTCCAGGAGACGCCCAAGGTACCGGTGGCGGATACCGTTGGAGCCGGTGACTCGTTCACGGCAGCCTTCACCGCTGCCATTCTCAGCGGGAAGCAGGTGCCCGATGCCCATAAACTGGCGGTGGAAGTCTCTGCCTATGTATGTACCCAGAGCGGTGCCATGCCGGAATTGCCGGACGCCTTGAAAGAAAGGCTGGCATAGATTTTTCTTATTCTTTTCACATTTTTCGCTATCTTTGCTCATCTGCAATCTTAAATCAGAGGAAAGTGAAGATGAGACAACATAACCTTCGGATTTTATTCTTTTTGCTCGTGCTTTGGGGAGTGGCGGTTGCCTGCTCCCGGCGCGAGGCACGTTTCCGTATCGGCGTTTCCCAATGTAGCGAGGATGAATGGCGGCACCAGATGAACAGTGAGATACTCCGTGAAGCCCATTTCTACGAAGATGTGGAGGTGGACATCCGTACTGCCGTCGACGATAATGACCGTCAGGCAAAAGACATTCGTGAACTGATAGCCGAAGGGGTAGACCTGCTGATTGTGGCCCCTAATGAAGCCACTCCGATAACTCCGGTTGTGGAGGAGGCATACAACCGGGGCATTCCGGTGATTGTAGTGGACCGTAAAATCCTTTCGGACAAATATACGGCCTACGTCGGTGCAGACAACTACGAGATAGGGAAAGCTGTGGGAGAGTATGTGGCCAATGTGCTGCACGGGCAGGGAGATGTGGTGGAAATCTCCGGTTTGGTGGGTTCCACACCTGCCGTAGACCGTCATCAGGGATTTGTGAAGGCTATATCCGCTTATCCCGGTATCCGGTTGCTGGCCACTGAAGACGGTGCCTGGTTGCAACTCAAGGCCGGAGAGAAAATGGATACTCTGCTGAGCCGCTTTCCGCATATCGACCTGGTGTATGCGCAGAATGACCGTATGGCGGCCGGAGCCTATGCTGCCGCTGCCCGCAAGGGGCGGGAGAAGGAAATGCGGTTCATCGGCATAGACGCCCTGCCCGGCAAAGACTATGGAGTGGAGAAAGTGCTTGCCGGCGAACTGGATGCCACGTTTATATATCCTACCGATGGCGATCGCGTGATGCAGATTGCCATGGATATTCTGAACAAGCGTGATTTCCCCCGTGAAACTATCCTGGGCACTTCCGTCGTCGACCGCGACAATGCTCTCATCATGAAGATGCAGACCGCCCACATCGGCACCCTGGATGGAAAGATAGAAACCCTGAACGGAAAGATAAACCAGTATTTGGCCAGTTATGCCACGCAGCAGGTTGTCTTGTACGGCAGTCTGTCTGCCCTATTGTTGCTGGTCGGCTTGTTGGTGGCTGTCTACCTCTCCTTGCGTGCCAAGAACCGGTTGAACCGTGAGCTGTCCATGCAGAAAAAGAAATTGGAGGAACAGAAAACCCAGTTGATACAGCAGAAGGAACTGTTGGAAGTACAGAAGTCGCAGTTGGAACAGCTTTCCCATGAACTGGAGGAGGCTACGCATGCCAAGCTGGTGTTCTTCACGAATATTTCGCACGATTTCCGTACTCCGCTGACGCTGATAGCCGATCCCATAGAGCAGCTTCTTGCCAACCGCACCCTCGACGGACAGCCGCGCCAGCTCCTCGAGCTGATGAAAAAGAATGTGCATATCCTGCTTCGCCTGGTTAACCAGATACTTGATTTCCGGAAGGTGGAGAACGGGCGCATGGAGCTCCATCTCGAACCTTTTGATTTGCTTGACAGCTTCCGGGGCTGGAACGACTCTTTCCGCATGGCGTTGCTGAAGAAACATATTGCTTTCAGCTTTGAGGCATCTCCCGATACGGACTTCCGGATGATGGCGGATGCGGAGAAGATGGAACGCATTTACTTCAATCTCTTCTCCAATGCCGTGAAGTATACGCCGGAGAATGGGAAAATCACCGTACGGTTGTTAAAGTCGGAACAGAACTACAGTCTGTCCGTCTTCAATTCCGGCAGTTACATTTCTTCGACCGATGTGGAAGCCATCTTCGAGCGCTTCTATCAAGTGGACGGGCATCAGGCAGGTACCGGTATCGGACTGGCGCTGGTACGTGCCTTTGTAGAGATGCATGGCGGTAACATTACGGCACGCAGTGACGAGAAAGGCACTACTTTCACCGTCACTTTCCCGCAGCAGGATGTTTCGCAGTACCATCCCACCATAGTGACGTTGCCTGCCGAAGAGCAGGACGTGTCGTCCACCTTGATAGATACGGAAGTGAAAGCAGGCGAAGAGGTGGTTGAGGCCGATTGTCCTACTGTGCTGGTAATTGACGATAATGCGGATATCCGCAGCTATGTGAAGTCGCTGTTATCGAACGAATTCCGTGTATTGGATGCGGCGGACGGGGCAGAGGGTATCAGGCTGGCCATGAGGTATGTGCCGGATGTGATTATCTCGGATGTAATGATGCCCGGTATGGATGGTGTGGAATGTTGCCGCCGTTTGAAGAGCGAGTTGCAGACATGCCATATCCCGGTGATTCTGCTGACGGCCTGCTCGCTGGACGAACAGCGTATCCAGGGCTATGATGGCGGTGCCGATTCTTATATTTCCAAACCATTCAATTCGCAGTTGCTCTTGTCTCGTGTCCGCAATCTCATTGCAAACCGCCGTCAGTTGAGGCAGTTCTTCGGAGATAACCAGACTATTGAGAAGGAAACCATCAGTGATTTGGATAAGGGTTTCGTCTCCCGCTTCAAATCGCTTGTCGAGGAGAGGATGAAAGATGCGGAACTCAATGTGGAGGATTTGGGACGGAATATGGGTATGAGCCGTGTGCAGCTTTACCGTAAGCTGAAATCGCTGACCAACTATTCGCCGAATGAGCTGCTGCGCCAGATGAGGTTGAAAAAGGCTGCCTCACTGCTTGCCTCCTCTGATATGACAGTAGCGGAGATTGCTTATGAAGTGGGCTTTTCGTCACCTTCCTATTTCACAAAATGCTATAAGGAACAGTTTGGGGAGAGTCCTACCGAGTTTCTGAAAAGAAGGGGATAACTATTGCCTATCCCCTTGTTCTTAATACACGTTTGTTTACTTCTGTTTGATGATACCGGAACTTATTTCAGTATTTGGGGCAGGTTTTCTCTTCCCCAGAAGTAGTAAACACAGATTCCAATCCAGCTTGTGAGCAGGATGATGATTGCGACCAAGAGCTTCTTTACTCCGTCTACCGGCCATCTCATGATTTCGAGTACAGCCTTGACTGCAAGGACCACCCCAATAACCCAAATAATAAATCCGATCATAACTTTTTGATATTTAATGTTTTTATTTAAAACAAATAGAGGCTGCATCCAGTTCGGGAACAGCCTCTATTTTCTATTTAGTAATTAAGGAATTACTCTGTAACTTCAGCGCCCCAGTTTTCTTTGGAAAGACGCTTGTAGCTGTTGTAGCGCCATTTAGCGTTTTCTTCGGCGGCCTTGAACAGCTCTTCGGCTTCCTGCGGATATTGCTTCATTACGGATGCGTAACGAACTTCACCCTTCAGGAAGTCTTGGAATCCGCTCCAATCCGGTTCCTTGCTATCCAGCGTGAACGGATTCTTGCCTTCGGCTTCCAAAGCCGGGTTGTAACGCCACAAGTGCCAGTAACCGCACTTAACGGCCTTTTCCTCTTCTGCCTGGCTCTTGCCCATGCCTGCCTTCAGACCGTGATTGATACACGGAGCGTAAGCGATGATGAGTGACGGGCCGGGATATGCTTCTGCCTCGCGGATAGCCTTCAAGGTTTGAGCCTGGTCGGCACCCATAGCGATTTGAGCAACATATACATAACCGTAAGTAGTAGCCATCAGACCGAGGTCTTTCTTACGTACGCGTTTACCGGCAGCGGCAAACTTGGCGATGGCGCCTACCGGAGTAGCCTTGGAAGACTGACCACCTGTATTGGAGTAAACCTCAGTATCCAGTACGAGGATGTTGACGTCCTTACCGCTTGCAATTACATGGTCGAGACCACCGTAACCGATGTCGTAAGAGGCACCGTCACCACCGATAATCCACTGGCTGCGTTTAACCAGGTATTGAGACAGACCGGCGATAGTCTTGCAGCTGTCGCATTTGTCTTTGGCTGCTTCTACCATCGGGATGATCTTTTCGGCCAGTTCCTTGGTCTTGTCTGCATCGTACATGTTTTCAATCCAAGCCTGGAATACTTCTTTGTATTCAGCCGGAGTTCCTTCTGCTGCGATGGCATCTTCCATAGCCTTCACGATACGTGCGCGCATCTTTTCGTTGGCAAGCTCCATACCCAAACCGAATTCGCAGAAGTCCTCGAACAATGAGTTTGCCCAAGCAGGACCGTGACCCTTTTCGTTCTTAGTATAAGGAGTAGAAGGTACTGAACCGGAGTAGATGGAAGAACATCCTGTTGCGTTGGCTACCATTTCGCGGTCACCGAACAACTGGGAAATCAGTTTAACGTACGGAGTTTCACCACAACCGGAGCAAGCGCCTGAGAACTCGAACAACGGAGTAGCGAACTGGGAGTTCTTCACGTTGGCCTTGATGTCAACCAAGTGTTGTTTGCTTTTCACGTTTTCAGCACAGTAGGTCCAGTTAGCAGCTTCCGGCAATTGGCTTTCGAGGTGTTTCATAGTCAGAGCCTTGCCACCCTTCTTCGGGTTGCCCGGACAAACATCGGCACAGTTGCCGCAACCCAGACAGTCGAGAACGTCTACTTGAATACGGAATGTCATACCGTCGAATGCTTTACCTACAGCCTTCAGTTGAGTGAAGTTGGCACCCTTCTGCTCTTCAGCATCGAGTACGAACGGACGGATGGAAGCGTGAGGACAAACGTATGCACACTTGTTACACTGGATACAGTTTTCAGCGTTCCATTCGGGAACGAATGCAGCTACACCACGTTTCTCATATTTGGCAGTACCTTGTTCCCAAGTACCGTCTTCAATACCCTTGAATGCAGATACCGGCAATAAGTCACCGTCTTGTGCGTTGATAGGACGAACCACTTCGTTGATGAATGCAGGATCGTTGTTTTCAGCCTTGGCGTCGTCTGCCAAATTGGCCCAAGCCGGGTCAACGGTCAGTTGCTTGTATTCGCCGCCACGGTCAACTGCTGCGTAGTTCTTGTTGACAACGTCTTCACCCTTCTTGCCGTAAGACTTAACGATGAACTTCTTCATCTGTTCTACAGCCAGGTCAACCGGAATAACGCCGGTGATACGGAAGAATGCGGATTGCAGGATGGTGTTGGTACGGTTGCCCAAACCGATTTCTTGTGCAATCTGAGTAGCGTTGATATAGTAAACAGTGATATTGTTCTGTGCAAAGTACTTCTTCACCTTGTTAGGCAGGTTCTTGGCCAGCTCTTCGCCTTCCCAGATGGTGTTCAGCAAGAAAGAACCGTTCTTACGCAAGCCGCGGGTTACGTCGTACATGTGCAGGTAAGCCTGAACGTGGCAAGCCACGAAGTTAGGCGTGTTTACCAGGTATGTAGAGCGGATAGGAGTATCACCGAAACGCAGGTGTGAGCAGGTGAAACCGCCTGATTTCTTGGAGTCGTAAGAGAAATAAGCCTGGCAGTGCTTGTCGGTATTGTCACCGATAATCTTCACAGAGTTCTTGTTGGCACCTACTGTACCGTCAGCGCCCAAACCGTAGAATTTGGCTTCGAACATGCCTTCGCCGCCCAATGCGATTTCTTCTTCCTGGGGCAGAGAAGTGAAGGTAACGTCATCTACGATACCGATAGTGAAGTGGTTCTTCGGCATCGGCATAGCCAGGTTCTTGTAAACGGCGAGGATTTGCGCGGGAGTAGTGTCCTTGGATCCCAAACCGTAACGGCCGCCTACGATAACCGGAGCATTCTCTGCACCGTAGAAGCAGTCTTTTACGTCGAGGTACAACGGTTCGCCGTTAGCACCCGGTTCTTTCGTACGGTCCAGTACGGCAATCTTCTTGGCTGTCTTGGGAACGGCGGCAAGGAAGTGCTTGGCAGAGAACGGACGATACAAGTGGACGGCAACCAAACCTACCTTTTCGCCATTGGCAACGAGGTGGTCGATAGCTTCGCGGGCAGCTTCTGTTACAGAACCCATGGCGATGATAACGCGTTCTGCATCTTCTGCACCATAGTAATCGAACAAACCGTACTTGCGGCCTGTGATTTTGGAAATCTCGTTCATGTATTCCTCAACGATAGCCGGAACTGCTTCATAGTAGTTGTTGCAAGATTCACGGTGTTGGAAGAAGTGGTCAGGATTTTCGGCCATACCACGGGCAACCGGGTTCATCGGGTTCAATGCACGTGCGCGGAATTCAGCCAAAGCTTCCTGGTCGATAAGCGGAGCGAGGTCTTCGTTCTCCAGCATTTCAATCTTCTGGATTTCGTGAGAAGTACGGAAACCGTCGAAGAAGTTGACAAACGGAACACGGCTCTTGATAGTAGCCAAGTGAGCTACACCGGCCAAGTCCATAACTTCCTGTACAGAGCCTTCGGCCAACATGGCAAAACCGGTCTGACGGGTAGACATTACGTCCTGGTGGTCACCGAAGATACACAGTGCATGGCTTGCCAATGTACGTGCTGATACGTGGAATACACAAGGCAGGAATTCACCGGCAATCTTGTACATGTTAGGGATCATCAGCAACAGACCTTGTGAAGCTGTGTAAGTGGTAGTCAGCGCACCAGCTTGCAGAGAGCCGTGAACGGCACCTGCAGCACCGCCTTCTGACTGCATTTCCTGTACCAATACTGTTTCGCCGAAGATGTTCTTGCGACCTGCGGCAGCCCATTCGTCTACGTATTCAGCCATCGTAGAAGAGGGGGTGATGGGGTAGATGGCAGCTACTTCGGAGAACATATACGAGATATGTGCAGCAGCCTGGTTACCATCACAAGTAATGAATTTCTTCTGTTTAGTCATAACTAAATTGAATTATTTATTTAAGTGAAAAAATCTCTCTCTTAATACAAGAAACCGAATAACCAGAGAGGTATTTGGTTGCCTCGGCCTATTTCCGCCTTATGCAGTACATAAGTAACTCCCGGATTATTCTTTATCTTTGTTCCTTCCGGACAAATCTTGAAAGGCATCACCTCATCTACCATGAATGAGATGTTCTTGTCGCCCTTGTTCACTTTGTGGTCCTTCCACATTGTGTTGGCAAAGAAAGTGTCCAATACGTCTTGTTCTTCCACCTTGACGGGATAGATGGAATACATCAGATTTGAATTGTGCATCATTATCTTCGACGGCTTCTTGGGGAATTCTTCTCCCTTAGGATAGACCATATTGATGAGCCGTGCGTCTGCCAGATACTTGATGTAATTCATTACTGTGGCGCGGGAGGTCTGTATGTCGTTTGCCAGTTGGCTGACATTCGGCGCTTTCGGCCCGTCCACGGCCAACAAATATAGTAATTTCTTTATCTTCGAAAGGTATTTCAGCTCAATTTGTTTGATAAGCAGGATGTCTACTTCCACCATCATGTTCATCGTCTTGAGCAGATTCTCCGAAAAGTTACGCTTTTCAAGGAAGAATGGGTAGAAGCCGTGGTGCATATAGTCTTGCATGTAGTCCAATGGACGTACTTTGGAGAGGATGCCTTTGGCTATCTGTTCGTGGTTGCTCAGAATTTCTTCCAGCGGATAGGCATGGAACTTCATGCCCGTCTGCAAGTTCAGGTATTCGCGAAAGGAGAAGCCGCGCAGGTTGTAGCTTTTCACAATGTCGCGCAACTCCAGATTCTCTTCTTTCAGGCGCATTACGGAGGAACCGGTGAATACGATTTTCAAGTTGGGGAAACGGTCGTAGCATATGCGCAGCTCCTTGCTCCACTCCGGGTATTTGAATACTTGGTCTATCAACAGCACTTTTCCTCCGCGGCGCTGGAATTCGGCGGCGAACTCCACGATGCCATGTCCGGAGAAGTAGAAGTTGTTCATGTTGATGAAGAGGCAGGAGCGGTCTGTGCCGAATTTCTCTTTGGCATATTGCAGCAAGAAAGTAGTCTTACCTACGCCTCTTGTGCCTTTGATACCGATAAGACGGTCATTCCAGTCTATTTCGTCCATTAGGTCGCGGCGTACGGGGGCATTGGTATGCTCTACGAGATAAGCGTGTGTACGGTAAAATGCTTCCATGCTTTAAATTCGGTTTATCGGGCGACAAATATACGGCTTTTTTATAGATTTGCAAAGTAGAGATGGCAAAATATTATATAACTTTGCACTCTCATACAAAACGTGAGTAATTGGTTAACATTTGAAAGATGAAACTTTATGTGTTCAATCCTGATGCAGATATGGCATTGGGAAATAATGAAGAAAATTATATGGCGCCCGCTACCATCCGCCGTATGGCTGAAGACCTGGCTTTGTTACCGATTTGGTATGCCCGGCCGGGTAGTGGGGTACTGGCCCCTTCCGCCTATAATGCAGATTATCTGAAACAGATGCAACAGTTGTTCCGGCTGGATGTACATTTGGTGACAGAGCCGGAGCTGCCCGATTATGCTGATGTGCGGGTAATGCCTTGGGGATGGAATCCCGCTATCCGTAAACGGATGTTGAAAGGCGGTGTTCTGGAAAGGAATCTTCCTACGCCGGATGCTTTGGATAAATATCGTATGAAGGCTGCCCGTAGTAACGCTTTGGCTTTTCGTGCACTTTTCTATTCCAATAAAATAGATTATACTTGTGGTGACGGTTGTTGCTTGGTGGAGGCTGATGGTGGAACTACGGCTATCTCTCTGGATATTATTGGTCGTTACAAAGAGGGATGTGTGTTTAAATCACTTTGGTCGGGAAGTGGGAAGGGATTGTGTTGGTGCCGTCATGGCTTTACGAAAAATGTTTCCGATTGGTGTAGTAGGGCGCTGAAAGAAAATGGAGGTTTTGTGATGGAGCCTATATTTGATAAGGTGGAAGATTTTGCCATGGAATTTTATTCGGATGGCCGGGGAAAGCTTCTTTTTGTCGGCTATTCCCGTTTTGTTACGGATGACAAGGGGGCTTATCGTGGTAATATCCTTACTTCAGATGGGCAAGTGGAGGAATGGATTCAGCAATATGTGCCCTTTGAAGCATTTGTGCGCATACGCAATATGATGCAGAAGGCATTGGAAACGGGTTATGCTACATCTTATACGGGTTTTTTGGGTGTGGACATGATGGTCTGCCGTCAGAAGGAAGGGCATCCGTATGCCATCAACCCCCATGTCGAAATAAATCTACGGATGAATATGGGAATCGTTTCCCATGTGCTTAGTGATCATTTCATTGTCCCCGGTGGGGAGGGACGTTTCTCCATCGATTGCTTTCCGACCCATGAAGCTTTGATGGAGCGGCATGAGCAGGATGCGCAAAGTTATCCGCTGGTGGTGAAGGACGGCAGGGTTGTTTCCGGCTATCTGCCTCTGGTTCCGGTCACTCCGAAGAGCCGTTACCGGGCTTTTGTCTGTGTCACTGCTGCTGAATAGCTTTGCTTTCGTTTCCGCAACGGTCTATGGCTGTCACGGCAAAATATTTTCGGGCAGTCCACGGGCGGATGGGGGCATAGGTATATTCCGTGCCTTGTACTCGTTGTGCCAGGATATTCTCCGGATTGGAGGTATCTACGGGATAGGTGTCCGAACCGTAGATTACATACATCGGAACATTCCGCTTGTCATTATCCGTGGCGGGTTGCCAGCTTAGTTTCCAATAGCCGTTTTCCGGTGTTTCCACCGTGAGTCCGGCGGGAGGTGTAGGAGCTACATTGTCTATCCACGGCATGGCGGGCTGCAGGGCCGGGGCGGTATAGAAGTCTTCTTCCAGCGCATCATAAAGCCCTTGCGTATTGTCCATCAGATACTTCACGCGGTAGTGTGCCTCGCCCGCCAGACCGTGGGCGCGGATAAAGTGTATCTGCCGTTCAATCTCGTCCAGCGTCCAGTTCCCTTCGCTGGGGTCGAGGAAGTAGATGCCCAGACCGGGAATGATTTGGCGTCCGTTACTTTGTTCCTGCCAGTCAAGGGCAAAGGGATAGAAATGATTGCCACGGAAATAGAGCATCGGATAAATCTGGTCCTGGATGCCCTCGCCCAGCCAACCCTGCACGTCCTGATAGACGGTGTGGAAGGCATTCCAGCCACGGGAAGGGTAGCGGGAAGTGTCTTTGTATTTTCCTACCGGGCAGGTGCTGACTTTTACCCAGGGTTTCATGGCTTTTACACCTTTATATATATAGCGCACTATTTCCGTCAGGTTGTCTCTGCGCCATTGGGCAAGGCTGCGTCCTTTGCTGTATTTGCGGTAGTCGTAGCTGTCGGGAAAACGGGGGGCGTTTTCCGGATAGCGCAGGTAGTCGAAGTGTACCCCGTCTACATCGTAGCGTTCCACCACTTCGCGGACAAGGCTCATCAGGTACTCTTTGGTTTGCGGATGTCCGGGATTCAAGAAGTATTCGCGTTTGTAGGGTACGCAGATGGCGCGTTTCTTTTTGGTGACGGACTCTTTACCGAGGGCGGCCACATGCTTGCGGTTGCCCAGAGGAATGGTCACCATCCAGGCATGGCACTCCATGCCGCGCTTGTGGCATTCGGCTATGGCAAAAGCCAGCGGGTCGTAGCCGGGGTCGCCGCCTACCTTTCCGGTCAGTATGGAGTTGTAGGGCTCGATGCCCGATTTGTAGAGGACATCTCCCCGTGTACGGGTCTGGAACAGTACGGTGTTGAAGTTGGCGGCTTTCAGTCTGTCCAATATTTCAATCAGTTCGGCCTGCTGCTTGCGGATGCTTTCGGGCGAAGTGGCGCGTGTCTGCGGCCAGTCCAGCCCATAGACGGCGGTTATCCAGGCGGCACGTACTTCATGTTTGGGCGGTTGTGCGGCAAGCGGCAGCAAGATGGCTATATATAGTAAAATGGAAATAATTCGTTTCATTTTTCTCTTTTCTTCTTTATTTCTATCATTTTTCTCGGCGAAGATAAGCAAAACACCCGATTATTTTGTGCTGTTTACTTGGAAACTGTTACATTTGCATAGATTAAAGATATTAACACGCCATGATTACATTTACGCTTTGCCTGCTGGCGTTGATAGCCGGCTATTTTATCTATGGACGCTTTATAGAACGCGTCTTCGGTCCCGATGACCGCAAAACACCTGCCCTTACAAGAGCCGATGGTGTGGATTACATTCCACTGCCTACTTGGAAGATTTTCATGATACAGTTTCTTAATATAGCCGGACTGGGACCTATCTTCGGCGCCATCATGGGAGCCAAGTTCGGCACGGCATCCTATCTGTGGATTGTACTTGGCAGTATCTTTGCCGGTGCAGTGCACGACTATCTTGCCGGTATGCTCTCCTTGCGGCATGACGGGGAAAGCCTGCCGGAAATCATCGGACGTTATTTGGGGTTGACCACTAAGCAGGTGATGCGTGGCTTCACCGTTGTCCTGATGATATTGGTGGGAGCTGTCTTTGTGGCAGGCCCTGCCGGACTGCTTGCCAAGCTGACCCCCGACAGCTTGGATACCACTTTCTGGATTATTGTAGTATTTGCTTATTATATTCTGGCTACCTTGTTGCCAGTAGATAAGATTATCGGCAAGATATATCCGTTGTTTGCCATAGCCTTGCTGTTTATGGCTGTCGGTATTTTGGTGATGCTCTATGTCAACCATCCCGAGTTGCCTGAAATATGGAACGGCTTGCAGAATACACATCCCAATGCGGCTTTGTTGCCTATCTTCCCTATTATGTTTGTCAGTATAGCTTGTGGTGCAATCAGTGGCTTTCATGCTACTCAAAGCCCTCTCATGGCACGCTGCATGACAAGTGAACGCCACGGACGTCCCGTCTTCTACGGAGCCATGATAACCGAAGGCATTGTAGCTTTGATTTGGGCTGCCGCCGCCACTTACTTTTTCCATCAGAATGGCATGGAAGAGACGAATGCCTCCATTATTGTAGATGCCATTACAAAAGACTGGCTGGGCGCCGTAGGTGGAGTATTGGCTATTCTGGGTGTCATTGCCGCCCCTATTACCAGTGGTGATACGGCTTTCCGTTCGGCACGTCTTATCGTGGCTGATTTCTTGGGAATGGAACAAAAATCCATGCGTAGTCGTTTATATATCTGCATACCGATGTTCCTGGTGGCCATCGGGTTGTTGCTTTACAGCCTGCGCGACAAGGATGGCTTTGATATGATTTGGCGCTATTTTGCTTGGGCCAACCAGACTTTGTCTGTTTTCACCTTGTGGGCAATTACCGTTTATCTGGTGCGTGAGAAAAAAGGGCATTATTTTTATATCACCTATTTTCCCGCATTGTTCATGACGGCTGTATGCACCACTTATATTTGCATTGCTCCCGAAGGACTCGGACTTCAGCCGCAGTATGCGCTGCCGATAGCTCTTTTGGCTGCTGTATTGGCCGGCTTCTGGTTTAATATCTGGTATTTCAAGACGACTAAAAAACTTTGGTAATGAAAAAAATAAAGAAATCTACCGGGCTTACGTTGGCCCTGCTTATTTACGTTTCTGCTACTGCCGCTTATTTCCTTCCCCGCAATACGGAAATCAGCGATACTGAGAAGTATGTCACTGTAGCTGCCTCGTATCTCATTGTATTTGTGTTGTGGCTGGTACTTCGCAAGAAGGAGGCGCTGCAACGCAAACGATTCGAAGAAGACAATAAACAACATTGATTATTCACTCAAAAAACAGAACAAGATGAAAAAACTGGCATTATTCGTTTGCTTGCTTGTTGTCACAGTGGCAGCTCAGGCACAGTTTGAAAAAGGTAAGTGGATTTTGAATCCGTCCATCACCGGTTTGGAATTCTCTCATGACACGGGAACCGACAAGACAAGTTTCGGGCTTGAAGCCAAAGGAGGTGCTTTCCTGCTCGACAATGTGGCTTTGCTGGTGCATGCCGGAGCTGCTTGGAATTCCGGAGGGTCTGACCTCGATGTCTATACGTTGGGTGTAGGCGGACGTTATTATTTCGACAAGATTGGCGTGTATCTGGGTGCCGATGTCAATGTAGACCGTTGGGACTGGGGACATGATTTGGATGATACCAAGTTCTCTTTCGGTCTGGAAGCCGGTTATGCTTTTTTCCTGACGCGTACGGTGACCATCGAACCTGCCGCTTATTGGAATATTAACGACGACCGTTCTAAATTCGGCCTGAAGGTAGGTTTCGGATTCTATTTCTAATCTCATTTTGCTACTCCTCCACAGAGTTTGTTTTTGCAAAACATCTGTCATGCTATCACGCGAGGGGGGGTATTCGCCTGACTACAAATGGCTTGTCGCGTGATAGATGGGTGTGATAGATAAATATTCTTACAAGTATCTATCACGCCCATTTTCGTTCCCATTCCGATTGTACTGCATACGTCTTTCATTGATGCTATTATCTTAGTTATCAGCTCTTTCTTACTGCAAAGTCCTGCCAACTTTTTGCAATGCCACTGCAAAGGTGTTGCAGTATCACTGCAAAAGGAATGCAGTGACTTTGCAGTGGCGATACAGTGCCGATTTAGCCGTTATCTTTCCTTTTCTCATGCCGCTATTGCATGTATTCCTTCTATAGTCTTACGAAATTAGGAGTTTTCTTTTTGATTGTGATTGCAGGAATGAGTATATTTGTATCTGATGCTATGAACTTGAAATACAAAATGCCATGAACAGAGTTTGTTTTCTCCTATTGCTTTGCTGCTTGTCATCTTGCCGAATGAATAAAACGGAACGTGTGGAAACGCTTGAAGATTCCGTAGGTACAGTAAGGATAGGCCAATGGATGGGAGAAAAAATAGTGAGCGATAGCCTCAAGATAGGGATTGCGGATGATGGTGACTGCTTGCAAAGGCAATTGCTTGCCATTCACGAAGAACTAGGAAAAAGATTGAATAATACACCATATATACACATTCAGAGGAATGTGACCGGATATGGGGTGGGGTTGCATTGCATCGATATAGATTTGATGGTGAATACTCCCGAGCGGCGGAAAGAGTTCCGGGAGAAAATAATGGACTCCCCCGTTTTCTGTTTTCATGGTGTAGAAGTCCCCGTCATCAACGAGAGAGTAGGCAGGAATCATATTCGTGGCATCCATATCCGTCCCGAATATCCGGTCTTTTCAACGAAAGCGACTCAGGCGACATTCATCCTCAGCAATCACAGCGGCGGAGATTTGACCTGCGGCGAGCATTACTACCTGACGTTCGAAGACGAAAAAGGTACCTGGCGGGAATTGCAGATAAACGCTGCCTTTTGGGACATCGCCTATGTGCTGCGGGATGGGGAGGAAAGGGTTATGAAAGCCTCCCTTTATCCGGATGTGCATCCCAACAAGCCGGGACGCTACCGTTACTTTTATGAGATAACCATCAGGAGGAAACCTGTCTTGATGATGGCTGAGTTTAGACTGACGGACAATGAGGAAGAATGGAGAACGGCGGAAAAGACATCTCTTCCTCCTTATGTCTCGGATGCAGGGAAGGGCGGGAGCCCACAATTGATAACGGAAGAGCCAATGGAAGAACCGGTCTATAAAGTAGTGGAAGTGATGCCCGAGTTTCCGGGAGGCATGAAAGCCTTGATGGATTTTATTCAAAAGAATGTCCGTTATCCGGAAGAAGCCCATAAGAATGGCATTCAGGGGAGAGTTATTGTCAGCGTGGTGATTGACGAGAATGGTCGTGTGGTGGACCCCGTTATTATGCGCAGCAGGTATCCTGCCTTGGATGAGGAAGCATTACGGATTGTAGGATTGATGCCACAATGGAAGCCGGGGATGCAGCAAGGTAAAGCCGTGAAGGTGGAATTTACTTTTCCGGTTACTTTTAAATTGGAGTAGTGGCACCCGGTAAGATTAAGCACAAAGACACGGAGGCATGGAGTTTTATTCTTTTTCCTTGAATTTAATATCTCTGTGTCTCCGTGCCTCTGTGTTCTATTTAAGGAAGAGAGGGGTGTAATTTCTCTTGCAAGAACTGCCCCGTATAGCTTGCCGCACACTTCGCCACTTCCTCCGGTGTACCGGTAGCTACGATGTTTCCTCCTTTGTCCCCTCCTTCGGGTCCCAGGTCTATCACATGGTCCGCACATTTCACCACATCCAGATTATGTTCGATGATGACAATGCTGTGCCCGCGGCGTATCAGGGCATCGAAGGCTTCGAGCAGTTTCTTGATGTCATGGAAGTGTAGTCCGGTAGTCGGTTCATCGAAGATGAACATGGTCGGGTCCGCTTTCTCCTGGCTGAGGTAGAAGGCGAGTTTCACGCGCTGGTTCTCTCCACCGGAGAGGGTGGAGGAGGCTTGCCCCAGTTTGATATATCCCAAACCTACATCCTGCAAGGGTTGCAGCTTCTTCACAATCTTTTTCTGTCCGTGTTGCGTAAAGAATTCGATGGCTTGGTTTACGGTCATCTCCAGTACGTCGTAGATATTCATGTTGTGGAACTTCACTTCCAGCGTGTCCGCCTTGAAGCGTTTGCCGTGGCAGGATTCGCATTCCAGTACAAGGTCTGCCATGAATTGCATCTCCACAGTGATGGTGCCTTCACCCTTGCACTCCTCGCAACGGCCACCTTCGCTGTTGAAGCTGAAGTATCCGGCACTGTATCCCATCTGCTTGGCAAGTGGCTGGTCTGCCCATAGTTTACGGATTTCGTCGTAGGCCTTGATGTAGGTCACGGGATTGCTTCGCGATGACTTCCCGATAGGATTCTGGTCTACAAACTCTACATTGCGCAGGTTCTGCAAATCTCCTCCGATGGAGGTGAACTCGCCCGGGCGTTCGCTGCATTCGTCCAGCTCGCGTTTCAGGGCGCGGTAGAAGATGTCGCGCACCAGCGTACTCTTGCCCGAACCGCTGACACCGGTCACCACGGTCATTACATTCAGCGGGAAGCGTGCCTCCACACCTTTCAGGTTGTTTTCGCGGGCCCCCTTTATTTCTATATAGTTGTTCCACGGGCGACGGTGTTCCGGCAGTAGGATTGTCTCTTCCCCCAGCAGATAGCGCACGGTATAACTGTCACTGTTTTTCTGAAGGTCTTTCATGTCTCCCTGATAGACCACCTCTCCTCCCAAGCGGCCTGCCCGGGGACCGATGTCGATGATATAGTCGGCAGCACGGATAATCTCTTCATCGTGTTCCACTACCACTACCGTATTGCCCAACTGTTGCAGCTGGCGGAGCACGTGTATCAGTTTGTCCGTATCGCGGCTATGCAGGCCGATACTCGGTTCGTCAAGAATATACAGGCTGCCCACCAGACTACTTCCCAGCGAGGTGGCTAGGTTGATTCGCTGGCTTTCACCGCCGGAGAGCGAGTTGCTGAGGCGGTTCAGCGTGAGGTATCCCAAACCGACATCCAATAGGAACTGGATGCGGCTGTTGATTTCTGTCAGGATGCGGCGGGCTATGTCGGCGTCATGTGGGTCTAGCTGCAGGTTGTCGAAGAAGAGCTTCAACTCAGTGATGGGCAAATCTACCAGTTCGGAGATGTTGCGTCCTCCCACGCGTACGTAGTTTGCTTCGGGTTTCAGGCGGGTGCCGTGACATTTGGGGCAGAGCGTCTTTCCGCGGTAGCGTGCCAGCATCACACGGTATTGTATCTTGTACTGGTTTTCCTGCACCATCTTGAAGAAGGCGTTGATGCCCTCAAAGTAGGGTGTCCCTTCCCACAGCATCCGGCGTTGCTCGTCGGTCAGTTCATAATAGGGAGTGAAGATGGGGAAGTCGGCTTTCTCGGCTCCGTGTATCACCATATCCCTCCATTCGCCCATCTTTTCGCCCCGCCAGCATACTACAGCGCCGTCATAGACGGACAAGGAGCGGTCGGGTATCACGAGATGCTCGTCGATGCCGATGACTTTCCCGAATCCCTCGCATACGGGGCATGCGCCGATGGGAGAGTTGAAGGAGAACATCTGGTCGTTCGGTTCTTCGAAGGTGATGCCGTCTGCTTCGAACTTGGTGCTGAAACGATAGAGGCAGGTACTCCCGTCAGGCTGGTAGAAACGCAGTAGGCAGGCACCGTCTCCTTCGTACATGGCTGTTTCGGCCGAGTCGGTGAGGCGGCTGACGGAATCCTTTTCTGAAGAGGCTGTCATACGGTCAATCAACAGAAAAACTGTGTCTCCGGCTTTCGGCTTGTATTCGTCGATGCGCATCATTTCACCATTCACTTCCAGACGGGTGAAACCTTGCTTCATGTCTATCTCCAGTTGTTGTTGCAGCGTGCGGTCTTCGCGCAGCAATATCGGGGCGAGTACGGTATATCTGGTTCCTTCCGGATATTCCAGCATGCACTTCACGATGTCTTCCGCCGAGTGCTTCTTCACTTCCAGTCCGCTGACCGGGCTGAAGGTTTTCCCTACGCGTGCGTAGAGCAACCGCAGATATTCGTATATTTCGGTGGAGGTGCCAACGGTGGACCGCGGATTGCGGCTGCTTACTTTCTGCTCAATGGCAATGGCAGGTGGAATCCCTTTGATGAAATCGCATTCAGGCTTGCTCATACGTCCCAGAAACTGGCGGGCATAACTGCTCAAGCTCTCCACGTAGCGGCGTTGCCCTTCGGCATATAATGTATCGAAAGCAAGTGAGGATTTTCCGGAACCGGACAGTCCGGTGATGACTACGAGTTTGTTACGGGGAATCTCTACGTCAATGTTCTTGAGGTTATTGACACGGGCCCCTTTTATGATAATCGATGTATTTTCTGCCATATCTGTAGGTTGGTTCGGTGGTTTACAGAATGCAAAGATAATGTTTGCTATCCGAATTGTAACAATCAGGCAAGGCAAAAGTGGATTTATTGGGGAGGAAAGATACCCTTGGTTAAGATTTGTTATACTTTCCGCTTTTTACCGGTATACTTAGGACAAAAGAATTAATTTCGCTTTTTTAATAAAAGCTATTGACCGGAATATGAGAATAAAATCCATTTTATGCCTATGTCTTTTGTCACTGATGGTGGCAGGAGGGGCATTTGCGCAAGTGCAGACCGGGTCTGCCTATCCTAAACGTGAATTTCGTGCAGCATGGATACAGTCAGTAAACGGACAGTTCCGTGGAATGCCGACCGAAAAGCTAAAGCAGAATCTGATCGGGCAGTTGAATTCCTTGCAGAAGGCAGGAATCAACGCCATAATTTTCCAGGTACGTCCCGAAGCGGATGCTCTGTATGCTCCCAGACTGGAACCGTGGAGTCGTTTCCTTACCGGAGTGCAGGGTAAAGCGCCCGAACCTTATTGGGACCCTATGCAGTTTATGATTGATGAATGCCATAAACGTGGCATGGAGTTTCATGCATGGATTAATCCGTATCGCACGAAGACGACCTTGAAGAGTGAGTTGGCTCCCAATCATGTGTACAATATCCATCCGGAATGGTTTGTCACTTATGGCGACCAGTTGTATTTTGACCCGGCACTGCCTGAGAGCCGCCGACACATCTGCATGGTGGTGAGCGACATTGTTTCCCGTTATGATGTGGATGCTATCCATATGGACGATTACTTTTATCCTTATCCCATTAAGGGAAAGGATTTCCCCGACGATGCAAGTTTTGCACGTTTTGGTGGAGGATTCAGCAATAAAGGAGACTGGCGCCGGAGCAACGTGAATGTGCTGATTAAAAAACTGCATGAAACTATCCGTGAAATCAAGCCGTGGGTGAAGTTCGGGATTTCTCCGTTTGGTATTTACCGGAACGAAAGCAGTGACCCGCTTGGCAGTAAGACCAAAGGCCTGCAAAACTACGATGACCTTTATGCGGATGTACTGCTATGGGCCCGTGAAGGTTGGATAGACTATAATATTCCGCAGATTTATTGGCATATAGGACATCCGGTTGCCGACTATGAGACACTGGTGAAGTGGTGGGCTAGGAATACGGAAAACCGTCCCTTGTTTATCGGTCAGTCCGTAATGAATACAGTGCAGAATGCTGACCCCAAGAACCCCTCAATAAATCAGCTTCCCCGCAAGATGGCCTTGCAGCGAGCTTATCAAACCATCGGTGGCAGTTGCCAGTGGCCCGCCAGTGCAGTGATTGAGAATGCGGGCAAGTATCGCGATGCTTTGATTGCCGAATATCATAAATATCCGGCATTGCCTCCCGTTTTCGATTTTATGGATAACGAAGCTCCAGGAAAGGTGCGTAAGATGAAACCGATATGGACGGAAGACGGATATATTCTTTTTTGGACAGCACCCAAGTATAAAGAGGAGATGAATCGTGCTGTCCAGTATGTAGTTTATCGTTTTGATGCCAAAGAGAAAGTGAATATAGACGATCCTTCCCATATTGTAGCCATCACGCGTGATAATTTCTATAAACTTCCTTATGAAGACGGAAAGACAAAGTACCGCTATGTGGTGACAGCCTTGGACCGTCTGCATAATGAATCGAAATCCGTTGGAAAGAAGATTAAACTTTAAAAAGAAAATTAAGGATTAGGGATTAACGTCTAATCCTTAATCCCTAATCCTTAATTTCCCTCCTTAATAAAGTATCAACCCTGCTATTCCACAGGCTACAATCATTCCTATCGGGTTCAGTTTATATTTTTTGGTGCCTACAAATGCCACGAGGAAAATGAGGCAGCTGATGACGAAGGAATATGTGTCTTCTTTGGGAGAACTGAAGTTTTCCGAATTCATCAATACCAGCGCGGCTGAGGCCAGCAGACCGACCACTGCCGGGCGGAGCCCGCTGAATACCGCTTCCACGGAAGGATGTTTCTGGTATTTCAGAAAGAATTTGCTGATGGTCAGCATCAGTAGGAAAGAGGGGAGCACTACGGCAAAAGTGGCGGTAATAGATCCCCATACACTACCGGTGACAGTAAAACCTACATAGGTTGCCGAATTGATACCTATCGGACCGGGTGTCATTTGGCTGATTGCCACGATATCAGTAAACTCTTGAGGGGAAAGCCAGCCATAACGGGTGACTACTTCGCCTTGTATCATAGACAGCATGGCATATCCGCCGCCAAAGCCGAAAAGGCCGATTTTAAAGAATGTATAGAATAGCTGTAAGAAAATCATGGTTAGTGATTAATGGTTAGTGATTAATGATTAGTGTTATTGCACCTTTCATTTTTTAATTCTTTCATTTTTAATTCTTCGATGTTTCCGACGTCCGAAGGCATATCCCCCTGCACCTGCTGCAATGATAATCCAGATGGGGGAGAAGTCCAGCAGCCAGATGAGCAGTGCTGAAACCACCGGTATCCATATATTGTATCGGTTTATCCGGGCCGATTTGGCCATGCTGAATGTAGGGGCGGCAATCAATGCAACCACTGCCGGGCGGATGCCTTTGAATATACGTTCCACAATGGTGTTGTTCTTGAAGTTGTGAAAGAACAACGCTATGGCGAGGATGATGAGAAACGAAGGAAGTATGGTTCCCAATGCAGTGATTATGCTCCCTCGTATTCCCCGTAGCCGGTACCCTATAAAAATGGATATATTGACGGCAAGAATGCCCGGAGCGGACTGTGATATAGCAAGCAGGTCAATGAAATCTTCTTTGGCTATCCAGTTTCGTTTGGTTACGATTTCGTTTTCTATCAGTGGTACCATGGCATAACCGCCGCCGATGGTAAAGGCTCCTATCTTAAAGAATATGGAGAATGCTTCAAGATATATATTCATATTCAAAATGTTGTAATTTACTTTAAATTCTTATCAATTTGATGGATTAATTTGAAAGACAAACGCTTATGGAAGTTCTGAAAAGTCTAAGGTAACGATTTGGAGATTGTGCTAATTTCAGTACTTTACAGTCTCATACTTATGAACAACTTTTATAGGACAAAGATACTATTTTTTTTGAATAAGAGAATAATTTCACAGGAAAAATAGAAATTTTATGGGGAAGTGTTCTGATAGCATGTCGTTGTAGATTGTAGGGAGGGGATGTAAAACGGCAGGCACATAGAATTTCCGATATTCAGAAAGCCGTATTCCCAAAATAGAGATTATTTTTGAAAGAATCACATAATCCGCTAAGAATAAAAGTTTATGCGGATCATCAAAAAACGAGGTAACGAGTTGGCAACCGTTCTGGTTTCTACATACTTGCATCAATTGCGTTGATGTGCAACTCACTTTATGTAAAGGTACGATTTTTTACGGAACATGCAAAACACCTTTGATTTTTCTTTTTTAGCAACCGTCAAAAACAATCTTTCGGTTTCATATCCCGGTCACAAAGGCGGTACAGTCTCTTTATGAAAAGTAAACAAAGGTCAGGCAGGATTGAAACAGACTGTTACGAGAACAGTCAGAAAAGGATTGCATACAGGAATTACAGTCTGATACCGGGCAGGGGACGACTTTGTGCCAAAGTCCAAAAAGAGGTTCTTTTTCCAGACGGCAAACTCCCTCACCTCTAAAAAACAGTCTGTGGCTGGCGCACGCAAACGTCCAGCCTTTATGCGGACAGTCTTAATGCCCGCAGCCTGTACAAGTGCGTAAAAAACAGGTAAATGGAATCTTCATCCGCTTCCCCGCGCCTTGCCGACACTCCTATATTCCCGTTCCAACACCTGCTCGATCTCGCTCCTCTTGTACAAGACCTTGCCACCAAGTACATAGTAAGGCAGCGTGCCGTTGCTCCGATACTCGCCCAATGTCCTGCGGCTGACTTTCAGCATACACGCCACCTCACTGTCGCACAGGTACACGTCTTCTTTTGGCGGAACCGCGCCATCTCCGAAAATGCCGTCAATCATCGCCGACAGCCGGTCGATACGCTCGTGGATGGACTGCATCCACGCATCGTCTTTCGTTTTCAATTCATTAAACATTATATAGATTAATTTGTTATATGACTCATTTTGTGACTGATTCTGAAGTTGTGTAATCCACAAGCAATAAGAATCACCATATCTTCGAAACCGAATTTATGGCATCTGAATCGTTCTTTGACAATACGGCATTTTTTCATACCACCTATGGCATGCTCCACTTTAATCCTAACTCCGGAAATCCGCTTGTTCTCTTGTTTTTCAACACAAGTAAGCTCTTTCCCTTTAGGTTTCTTTTTGGGCATGCATATTTCAACTCCATCCGGTTTGTGTCCGATGAAACCTGTATCCTGCCAGAGCCTAATACCTTTGGGAAGTAGAAGAGGTTCTTCATCACAAATCTTTTTGTCATGGACATGACCTTTGTATGTGGAGCTCAACCATACAATCCGAAGATTGTTAGTACATAACAGGTTATTCTTTATGCTATGAGTTTTTTTTACCACTATAGCATGCAGACTGCCAGTCTTCATCCAAAGGACGCTGAATAGGTCGCTCGGTTCCGTCCAACAAGACTTCTTCGCACCCTTGAAGAATGTGTATCAGACGTTTGGAGTTACGGTCAGGCAATTCACCAAGCGTTTTCAATGTACGCCGGAGAATCTCAGAAAGAAGGTGAATCCATCTATTGGCCTGGGGCTGGGTCATCTCAAACTGAATAGCATGGAGTTCCTGAAGGGGATTGGTCTTCAGATATACCAATATGAAGAACATTTTGTCCTGAATCAGAGACAACACTGTTGTAAGATATACGTTGGCGCACTTTACCTTCCAAGGTAAAATGGCTGTAATATTCATCCCAATGGTACTTGAAAGTTATTAGCAAAGCGTCAAACTCAGCAGGAGTTAATCCTGTCGCAGCAAGCACTTGGCTATGACGGTGGCGAATCTTGTCGTAATACATCAATTGAACTTTTTAGATCACAAAGATAAATCAAAGAACGCTTTAATCAATTATTCGATATAAACTCTATTATACATACTGCTCATTTGTCTTTTGTTGATACTTCAGTTCAATTCCTTCAAATGGTGTGCCCCCTGTAGCGTGCATCCTTGCGTCTGTCCTCCACTTTCGTGACGATACGCTCCACGTCTTCCGGCAGGTAATAGGTACGGTTGCCTATCTTGGTATAGGCGAGCGTGCCGTTATCCCGCAAGGTCTGCAAGGTGCGCTTGCTGATTTTCAGCTTCAGGCAGACATCCTGGTGGTCGAGCCAGCCAGCCGTCCTCTTCACGCCTTTCAAATCCAGATGGGGATTCCCTCCACCCTATGTATGAACCGTTCGATTTTCATGGCAAATTCCTCGAACGCCTTCCTTTCAAAACATACGGTTTCCATAACAATCCGATTTTATGTTGATACTTCAAATTCATACCATCCGGAGAAACGGTCACTCGTGGTGCCGGTATAACAGCGCATGGAAGAATTTAATCTGAAAACTGACCGTGCAGATGTTATTGTTCCCGCCGCTGAGATATTTCTGATAATTGCAGGTATTGTCAAAGCTGAGTATATCCATGTTCCGGTCATTGGCTTAGCAGATGGTATTATTGACAATTTGTATGCCATATACCTGAAAACGGAATAAAAGGAATTGTGCATAGCTGTTTTAACTAGGGGATATTCAGTAAATCCTATAAAATTAGCCAACTAATTCATACTAAAAGTATTGCGAATTAGTTGGCTTTTTGTATCTTTAGGTATTTCCCCTAAAATTTTGAAGAACGATTGACAAATGCTTCAGCGGAGTCGTTCAATGCTAAAATCAAAGCTCTTCGAAGCCAGTTTAGAGGGGTGGCTGATCTGAAATTCTTCATGTTCAGACTGGCTAGGCTATACGCTTAAAGGAAAGCTTGCCAACCGGAAAAATCCGCTGCCCCTGGAAAAAGCAGCATAGCCAAAAGAAAATATAGCAGAACTGTAAAATATAAAAGAGTTTGTGCCAACGTTTTGACACAAACTTAGCAGATTACTATTCAGCTGATACCTATTCTGAAAGATGTAAACAACTTGTTTCTTAGATAGCCTTATAAATATTCTACTACTTATTACAGTTCATTTAGAAATGTTATTCTCACTTTTATTCCTCCGCTTTTTCACTTGCTCCACTGCTTCAGATATGATTCCCTTGTTTTCAAAACGCTGCGTGTAATTGGTGTAATCCGGGTGAATACGTTCGTAAGTTGGGTCAGTGAATAAGGGACTCGTAATAATGTGGTCCGCAGTCGAACGGTTACAGCAGAAAACAATATTTTCAACTCCAGCCAGTCTGGTCAATGCTTTCACATCCGTATCATGCGGCTGTAGTGTCATCGGATCTGTAAAAAAGAACAGATAGTCTATTTCTCCTTCTACGATCCGCGAACCAATTTGCTGGTCACCTCCTAAAGGACCAGATTTCAGGATTGTGATATCCCATTTGATTTCAGGATGTTTTTCTTCAAGGGCTTTTTTAATTAGTGTACCGGTTGTACCCGTACAATAGAATTTATGTCCTATCAGACGTTCCGAGTTCCAGAGAACCCACTCTATCATGTCTTTTTTCATTGCATCGTGTGCAACAAGTCCAATTCTACGAACAATTGTTTCCATAAAGCTAAATTATTTTATTTTTATATGATAATTATAATAACAAAAAAACTAATTCTATTGAAGGCCGGAGGATGACCGGATAAATCTGAGCAATTCTTTGTTTGCCTGGCTATCCATGACGGTTTCCCGTTTTTCTTCAAAAAGATTGAGTGTTGTGGAGCATTCCCCACAGATGTCAATGCCTACTACCTGTTCTTTCTGAAGAATAACAGCCAGCAGTTTCTCCAATTCCCATAAGCTGAGAGAACCTTGATCCCAGTTTGTTGCTGCCGAAGCCGGATTCAAGACATCCTTGTCTATGGAAATGTAAACCGGTCCGTTGATATGTCCGGAAGAAAAGTTCTGCCAACCCTCTTCGTGCATGAGCGTAGTTTCACTGTAAAACCGAACTTGTCTTTCATATCCTTTCGGCACAGCCTGTATCAGTTTGTCTGAAGAACCTACGATAATTACTTTCTTGCAGTTGTTGTTATGGTCCAATATATCCTTTACCCAACTTCCGCAAGAAAGTATGTTGTCAAACAACGGTGGCTGCATATCGGGATGGTGGTCGAACACAATCAGCGAAAACGGAGTTTCAAGTTTGTCTGTCCAGAATTTAGTCAAATAATGATAATTGCCTGAATCAATGAAATGGACTCCCTCCGCCGGATAATCAGCAATCATCCCCTTCAAAGCCAAAGCCCCCTCCCTGTCACAGTAGCCATCTGTACCATAAAGATGACGACAATCCAGCCATATAAATTTATTGTTCCGGGCAAACGCCTCGTAGTCATACACTCCCGTGAAGTTCATGATGATGATCGGCCATGCTATCCGTTTATCTGTTTTTTGATTTTGCCCGCTCATACGTTGTTTTTGCATATCCTTTTACTGTTCATTAAAACCATCGTACATAACAGAAATCTTGTCGGTGAGGTAACAAAGCATTCTTGGGATACATACGGAAGGCCTGCTTGAAGCTTCCAGCGTTGAAAATGCCGGATGTCGCCTTAAAGGTATATAAATTCCCATTCTTGGAAACCGGCAAAAGGGGAATAACCTCATATATGTGATCCTGACCGTCTTCACGCCTGATAATGACCGATTCTATTCCGATTGCGTCATCCAGGCCTTTCTCATCAACGACAACCGTCACCTCATATTCCTTTCCGGCTTCAACCGTGGCATTCAGCCCATTCCCTGCCTCTATGGATTTGATTTCTATGGCATCCCATCTGCTTCGGACGTTTGCTTTCCAGTCAGCCATCATTTTCGCCTTCGCAAAGTTGTCGGCTGCCAGAATGTGGAAATGCTCTGACAGTTTGTTATAGAACCTGTCATAGTAGTCGTCCAACTGTCTTTTCATGGTAAAATGGGGAGCGATTTGTGCGATTGAGTTCTTGATATACTTGACCCAGTCTTCCGAATAGTTCTTCCCCCCATGCTCGTAATACAGTGGCAGGATGTCATGCTCCAACAAATAATAGATGGCTTCGGCATCCAGCTGGTTTTGGTACTGTTCATTCTGATAAGTCCTTTTATCAGTCAGTGCCCATCCAGCATCCTTACGGTATCCTTCATACCACCAACCGTCCAGCACGGAGAAATTAAGCACACCGTTCATCAATGCCTTCTCGCCCGACGTACCCGAAGCTTCTGCCAACCGCGTAGGGGTGTTCATCCAAATATCCACCCCCGAGATAAGATGGCGTGCCAGGTCCATGTCGTAATTCTCCAAGAATATGATTTTACCTAAAAATTCCGGACGCCGGGATATTTCCACGATTTGCTTGATCAGCCCCTGCCCGGCACCGTCATTGGGATGGGCTTTGCCTGCAAAGATGAACTGTACCGGATATTTCGGATTATTCACAATCCTGGCAAGTCGGTCTATATCCGTGAACAGAAGATGAGCCCTCTTATATGTAGCAAAACGGCGTCCGAAGCCTATTAGAAGAGCATCGGGATTGAATCTCTCAAAAATGGAAACGCTCAATGCCGGATCAATCTGACTCCTGAGCCAGTCCTTGCTGCATTTGCTTTTGATATAGTCCAGCAATTTTGCTTTCTGTTTTAACCGGGTATTCCATATCTCTTCATCCGGGATGCCATAGACGGCCTCCCAGATTTTCTGATTGGACTGGTCGCAGAAAAAATTCTCATCAAAATTGTCCTTGAAAAGCTTTTTCCATTCTGCCGCACACCAGGTAGGCAGATGTACCCCGTTGGTTACATAACCCACATGGTTCTCTTCCGGGAAGTATCCCTTCCAGATCGGCGCAAACATTTGCTGGGATACCGATTTATGCAACTTGCTGACACCGTTTACCTCCTGGCAGGTCTTGCAGGCGAAGACAGACATGCAGAAACGTTCCTCCTTGTCTCCCGGATTGTGACGCCCGAGATCCATCAGGTTATCCCAGGTTATACCCAACTTGCCAGGATATCCCTTCATATATTTATTGAAAAGCCCTTCGTCAAAATAATCATGACCAGCGGGTACGGGAGTATGTACGGTATAAAGTGAGGAAGCACGTACCAGCTCCATGGCCTGCCCGAAATTCAAGCCGCCATTTATGTAATCACAAAGCCGCTGGATATTGATCAGTGCGGCATGCCCCTCATTACAGTGATATACATCTTTCGTTATACCTAAAGCTCTCAGCGTTATCATCCCGCCTATGCCAAGCAGTATTTCCTGTTTTAGCCGATTCTCCCAGTCGCCTCCATACAGATGGTGAGTGATAGGGCGGTCAAACTCGCTGTTGAGTTCATTGTCCGTATCCAGCAGATAAAGGGGAATACGCCCCACACTGGCTTTCCAGACATTGGCATGTACCACAAAACTGTCGGCATAGGGGACGTGGATTACCAGTTGTTTCCCATCCGGTTGCATTACCTTTTCAATCGGGAGCTGCCCGAAATTCTGCGCTTTATAATTGACTGTCTGCTGGCCGTCCATGGAAAGCGACTGGTCAAAATAACCGTAACGGTACAAAAGTCCTATGGCACAAAGGTCCACATTGCTGTCCGACGCCTCTTTCAGGTAATCCCCCGCCAACATTCCCAAACCGCCGGAATATATCTTAAGGACTTCATCCAAGCCGTATTCCATGCTGAAATAAGCTATTGACGGGCGCTGGTGATCCGGTTCCACATCTACGTATTTTTTGAAGGCGGAATAGACGGCATCCATTTTATAGACAAAGTTCTCATCATGTGCCAGCGCTACAAGCTTCTCATAATTTATCCGCTCCAGAAACAATACCGGATTCTGTTCCACCTCTTTCCAAAGTTCCGAATCCAAATCACAATACAGTTTCTTTGCGTCATCATTCCATGTCCACCAGAGATTATGTGCGATTTCTGCAAGTTTTCGCAGTTCTGCAGGAAGATGTGAACCTACTGTAATCTCCCTCCACTGAGGGGTATTTACATTATAACTTGAATATTCCATGACATTTTAATTAAATAAGTCCTAATCTTTATTCAGTCCTTTTATTATTTTTCGTTTACCGACAATCCATACCGTATCATTCTCCTTGAAAATTGTATCAGGGTCTGGATTCATAATATTCACGGTACTCCTCTCTATTCCGATAATGATGCTATCCGATATGTCTGCCTCCCGGATCGTCTTTCCGATCAATGGTGAACCTCCTTCGACAGGAAATTGCCCTATTTCCATCTCATCCTGCGAGGATGTTCCGTTCCCGTTCCTTTCTACCTTCTTTTGCTCCATGGATGTCCGGAAGCTTTCCAACTGTCGGTCCGTACCTACGACCGTAACCTTGTCATATGGATAGAGATGTTCTTCCCCTTGTGGTATATCTAGGCGTTTTTCTCCACGGGTGATTGAAATCACATTTATCTGAAACAAGGTGCGCAAGCTGCTTTCTTTTAATGTTCTGCCCACATATATGGAATCAGGGGATACTGTGAAATCCGCCAAATGTAATTCCTTGAACGGGATATTGCTGCCAAAGGTGGAGCCTGTATCACTTTCTGTAGAAAGTCCATTCCCGTCCGTCCCCTGAAAGTTTGCCATAAATTGTCTCTCTATAGTCAGCGACCGTTTCTTGATCCGCTTGGAAAAATAAATGACGGCAATGATAATGGAAGAGACTACCAACCCGGCTCCCAAGGCAACATTGAAAAGATGGGTAATGATACTCATCATGATAATCGTGCAGATCAGTATTTTGACAAGTACTATTGATACCAAAGGCCCTCTGTTGAACTTGTTGTCCGTCCAGAGTTTACGGAACTCGGTTGAATTGTTCCTTTTCATGATGATGGCCCATAGAAACGGGGATATGACAAGAAAGATGATGATGAAGCCCAACAAGTTCCCTTCCATTCCCGGCAGACTTTTCCTAATCAAAGGATGCACATAGGAAAAATATAAAGTGATGAAAAAAACGCATACGACCAGATAGAGTGTGACAGACACCAGCATAGACCGGATCAGTTTATGCCAAGTACCCTGGTGTTTTACAGTCATTGCCCCGGACGTATAGTGTACGAGATAATCTTTCAGGGATTCAGGCATGTGGATGTCTATAAACCGGTATGCTGGTTCCGAAAGCCGTATCATATAGGGGGTAAGAAAAGTCGTTATGACAGATACTGCCACTATGACCGGATAGAGATACTTGTCCGTAACATTCAGACTGACGCCTAAAGATGCGATGATGAATGCGAATTCACCGACCTGTGTCAGTGAAAAGCCGGACTGTATGGCAATTTTCAACGGCTGGCCGGAAAGCAAGACACCAAAGCTCCCGAACAGTACCTGACCGGACAGTACCAGCAATGTCAGGATGAGAATAGGGACGGCATATTCCCACATCATGGCAGGATCGATCATCATTCCTACCGACACGAAAAATATGGAAGCGAACAGGTCTTTTACCGGCTGTACGATATGTACGATTTTTTCCGCTTCAACGGTCTCTGCCAGCAGGGACCCCATGACAAAGGCTCCCAATGCGGCAGAAAATCCCGCTTTTGTCGCAATCATCACCATTCCCAGGCAAAGTCCCAGAGAGGTTATCAATAAAATCTCGTTGCTGGTGAAACGGCGTATCTTCTTCAGCAGGGTAGGTATCAGATAGATACCCAATGCCGACCAGAAAATCAGGAAAGCGGCCAGCTTCAATATACTTTCCAGCATCTCCTTCCCTTCAAAATGTTTGCCTACCGCCAACGTGGAAAGAACAACCATCATCACTACAGCCACCAGATCTTCGATAACAAGAATCCCCAAGACAATGCCAGTGAATTTCTGTTGGAGAAGTCCCATGTCATTGAAGGCCTTGAATACGATGGCCGTGGACGACATGGACAACATTCCACCCAGAAAAATACTGCTCATGTGGGAGAACCCCATTGCATTCCCCGCTGTATAACCTATGAACATCATGCCACATACAATAGTGACAGTGGCAACGATAGCCGTAATGCCCACATTTATCAATTTCTTGAACGAAAAGTCCAGTCCCATCGCGAACAGCAGAAAAATGACACCGATGTCCGCCCATATTTTGATATTGGCAGGATCGGAAACAGTCGGGACCAGAGAAACGGAAGGACCCGCCATAATACCGGCTACAATGTAGCCCAATATGACCGGTTGCTTCAGCCACTTGAAAATGACGGTTACAATACCGGCAATAATCAGAATTATGGCAAGATCCGATATTAAAGGAGCAACTTCTGACATATTAACGGTTATTTTAGATCGATAATTCGTTAAGGACCCGGATCAGGCTTTTGTCAATAGGCTTGTCCTTTTTGATTGCCTGGACAAAAGGAACATAAACAATCTCGTTGTTCCGTATGCCTATCATAACATTTCGCTGGCCTTCCATTAAGGCCTGGATTGCGGCTTCACCCAGCCGGCTTGCCAGTATACGGTCATTGGCACTCGGAGCACCACCCCGTTGCAGATGGCCCAGGATAGAAACCCTGACATCATACCCGGGATATTCCTTCTTTACCCGGTCGGCGTAATATATGGCACCTCCATTCTTGTTTTCAGGACTTTCGGTCACAATTACGATGCTGCTGTTTTTCGTCTTTCTGAATCCGCGCCCGATGAATGTTTCCAACTGGTCCACGTCCGTCCTGTCCTCCGGGATGATGGCCGCTTCAGCACCGGAAGCTATTGCGCTGTTTTGTGCCAGGAAGCCCGCATCACGCCCCATCACTTCGACAAAGAAGATACGGTCATGGGAGGTTGCCGTGTCCCTGATTTTATCCACGCATTCCACAATGGTGTTCAATGCCGTATCATATCCTATGGTAAAATCGGTACCATATAGGTCATTGTCAATGGTGCCGGGCAATCCTATGCACGTCACATCATACTCCTCCGCAAAGATACGGGCTCCCGTCAGGGAACCGTCTCCACCGATAATTATCAAAGCATTGATGTTCTCTTTCTGTATGACCTTATAAGCTTTCTTGCGTCCTTCGGGAGTGGTGAAAGTCTCGGAGCGAGCTGTTTTCAGTATGGTGCCTCCCCTCTGGATAATGCTACTTACATCTTCCGTCGTGAGTTCTTTCACTTCACCGGCAATCAGCCCCTCGTAACCTCTATAAATTCCTTTCACTTTAAATCCGTTAAAAATGGCGGCGCGGGTCACGGCACGGATAGCCGCGTTCATTCCTGAAGCATCCCCTCCGGAAGTCAGAATTCCAATATACTTGTTATCCATAATTTGTTTTTTATATTTTAATTAATCAGGCAAAATTAGAAAGCAACTGTTTTAGCCTTTTTCTGCTATAAAAGATACGGCTTTTTATCGTACTCAGTGACACTCCTATCTTTGCGGCTATTTCCCGATATTTGACTCCGGTACAACATAAAAACGACATAATGTGCTTTAGGCAATGTTTTAAGGGCTTCCCTTATCTCTTTTGCATCATGCCCGTTATCCACGAAAATGAAAGAGTCGTCCCTTAACAGGAAATGATATTCAGGTTCTGATAATACATATAAATTCCCTCGTATTTTCTTTGTCCGGCAATTATTGATAAATGCATTGCGCATGATGGTATACATCCAGCCTTTAAAATTCGTACCGGAATCAAACTTATCCTTATTATCCAACGTCCTCAACATTGTTTCCTGCAACAAGTTTTCTGCTTCATCCTTGTCAGCAGTCAGTTTATATGCAAAACAATGCAGTTCATTCTGAAGGGCTACCAGCGCTTTATCGAAATCAAATCCTCTCATTATATTTATTTTGGAATTCAAATATCCGGGTGAAGGCATTCCCTGATAATAAGAAATGCCTTCTGTAGAGTCTCATCAAGATATCTTATTTGACATCAATAGTTTTGGTGGTTTCCTGAACCTTCTTATCTACGACTTTGGGAATATCGATAAACAGGACCCCGTGTTCCACTTTGGCCGAAATTTTATCTTTTTCCACATTATCCGGCAGCAGGATACTCTGCTGGAATCGGGAATAGGAGAATTCACGGCGCAAGTATTTTCCGTCTTTCTTCTCCTCCTTTTTCTCGTCCTTTTTTTCCATGCAGATTACCAGATTGTTGCTTTCATCCACACTTACCTTAAAATCATTCTTGGTCATTCCCGGAGCTGCCAGTTCTACCTTGTAGTCCTTTTCATTCTCAATCACATTGATGGCTGGAGCCGTAGCGTTTGCTCTTGCCATCCATTCATTGTCAAAGAAATCGTTAAAAATACTCGGTAACCAATTCTGGTTTGTTTTTACAGGTACCATTTTTACCTCCTCTTTAAATTTAAAAGTTAATAATTAAAACTTAAAAAAAAGCATCTGCTTGATAGACAGATTTTTATTTTTTAGCCATCCCTTGTTTGGCCACAGCTTCTGCCCGTTTCCGTATCTCTTCCGGGTTTCCAAGGTAGTAGTCCTTGACAAGAACCAGCCTGTCGTCAAATTCAAAGACATAAGGAACTGCCGTAGGCAGGTTCAGGTTGGAAATATCCGTATCGGAAATTCCTTTGAGATGCTTGATGATTCCGCGCAGGCTGTTACCATGGGCGACTACCAGCAGGCTGTCCTTATACATCAATGCGGGAAAGATGATGCATTTCCAGTAAGGCATGACACGCCCAATAGTATCTTTCAGGGATTCCGTACGGGGAAGTTCGCTATCTGGTACACCGGCATAGCGGATATCCATGCCCGGATTACGGGGATCATCTTTGCCTACCGGAGCGGGAGCCACGTCATAGCTTCTTCGCCAGATGTGTACTTGTTCTTCACCATATTGGACCGCTGTTTCACTCTTATTCAGTCCCTGAAGCATGCCGTAATGCTTCTCGTTCAGCCGCCAGGTCTTTTCAACCGGAATCCAGTCTTTATCCAGCCGGTCCAAGACACAGTTCAACGTTTTTACGGCACGTTTCAAGTAAGAAGTGTAAGCTGCCTCAAAAGAAAATCCAGCCTCCCGTAATGCATCGCCTGCCTTGCAGGCTTCTTCAACTCCTTTCTCGCTTAAATCCACGTCCGTCCATCCAGTAAAACGGTTTTCTTTGTTCCATAGACTTTCGCCATGACGTAATAACACTATTCTTTTCATGGATACTTCTTCTTTATGCAATGGTTATTGAAGAATCCAGATATACGTCCTGAATGGTGTTCAGAAGTTGAATTCCGTCTTTCATCGGTTTCTGGAAAGCCTTACGACCGCTGATCAGCCCCATACCACCTGCACGCTTATTTACTACTGCCGTTACGACAGCATCATGCAGGTCGGATTCCCCATGGGATTCACCGCCCGAGTTAATCAATCCGACACGTCCCATATAGCCATTCGCCACCTGATAACGGCAAAGGTCTATCGGATGGTCAGTGGTCAGTTCCGAATACATACACTCGTTTGTCTTTCCGAATCCGATAGCCTTGAAACCGCCGTTATTGGATGGAAGCTTCTGCTTCACGATATCGGCTTTAATGGTAACCCCGATATGGTTGGCTTGTCCTGTCAAGTCGGCAGCGGCATGATAGTCGGTACCATCCTTTTTGAAGCTGCTGTTTCTCAAATAGCACCACAGAATAGTAGCCATTCCCAGTTCGTGGGCATATTCAAAAGCCTGTGACACTTCCACTATCTGGCGGCGGCTTTGTTCCGAACCGAAATAAATGGTAGCACCGACAGCTACGGCTCCCATGTTCCATGCCTCTTTCACCGTACCGAACATTACCTGGTCGTAGCTGTTCGGATAAGTCAGCAACTCATTATGGTTCAGCTTGACGATAAAAGGTATCTTGTGTGCATATTTGCGTGCCACGGCGCCCAACACACCGAATGTGGATGCCACGGCATTACACCCTCCTTCAATGGCCAGCTTTATGATGTTTTCGGGATCGAAATAAAGCGGATTGGGGGCGAAAGACGCTCCTGCAGAATGTTCTATGCCCTGGTCTACAGGCAGAATGGATACATAGCCCGTATTGGCCAGACGTCCATGTCCGTATAAAGCCTGCAAACTTTCCAATGTACGGATATTCCTGTCGGAATTCATCCATACCTTATCTATCATATCCGGTCCCGGAATATGGATAAGTTGTTTGTCTATCGTCTTACATGTATGGTTCAGGTAGTACTCAGCCTTTCCTCCCAATAAATCTACTATTTTCATTTTATTTATTTTTATTGATTATTCTGGTTTATGACTCCCGTTCACCCAGTTTTGCATCCATAAAAAGGATAGCACAGTCTCCGGCTTTCCTCAGATGACTAACAATATTGAGTACATTCGCTTCATCTTCTACTTGCTCACGAACAAATTGCCACAAGAAGTCCTGAGTGGCATTGTCTTTCTCTTCGGATGCTACCTGTACCAACTCATCAATCAGTTTGGAAACATGTTTTTCATGCTCCAAAGCATGCTCGAATACTTCAACAGGGTTACCCCAACCTTGTGGAACCACATCGACCTTGTCTACTTTCGGGGTTGCCTCACGCTTAATCATGTACCCGGCAATGGCATATGCATGCCCGGTCTCTTCTGCAGACTGTTTCTGCATCCAGCGAGCCATTCCGGAAAAGCCCTCTCTTTCCAGATAAAAAGACATTGATAAATACAGGTTGGCAGACCATAATTCTGCTGTGATTTGCTCATTCAGAGCATTTTGCAATTTTTCAGTCATGATGAATCAAACTTTTAATGTTAATAATAAATCCAAATTATCTCTCTTCTTTAAGAACAAGCATGGGCTTGTTTCAAGATTTCAATTAATACCGGACGTATCCCGCTGATAAAACATTCCACGGCGATCACCATTAGAATAAGTCCCATCAGTCTCATCATCACATTGTTTCCCGTCTCTCCCAAGATTTTTAAAAGCTGGGTGGACGCGCACAGAATAAAGAAGGAAAGAATGCAGACCAAAGCGATTACGCCAAGCAATACTATTTTGAAAGTATATTCCGAAGCATCTTCCATCAATGTTATTCCACTGGAAATCGCTCCCGGACCGCATAACATCGGAATGGCAAGAGGTGTGATGGTTATATCTTTGGAATATTCTTTTCGTTCAGTTTCATTCAGTTTCACATGGGTAAAATGTGCCTGCAACATATCATATCCGATTTTAAAGATGATGATACCTCCCACAATCCGGAATCCGTTTGTTGAGATGCCGAAAAAATGAAACAGAAACCTGCCCGATAATGTAAAAAGGACTAATATGATAAATGCAATGGTACATGCTTTCAAGGCGATATATCTGCGTTCTTTCGTATCCATTCCATTAGTCATTTGCAGGAATACCGGCATCACTCCAAGAGGGTCCATCAAGGTGAATAGCGAAGTGAAACACAATGTTAAATATACAAATATATCCATGATGACATATAGTTTATTATCGATTATTATATCGCAAAAAACATACCAGATAGCATTCTGCAATATTAAATTTTGCATAACATCAATCTTAAATCCATACCGTCAAAAATAAGGTAGTTTCCGTTCGTTTTCCTTGGCGAGGATACGTAACAATTCCATAAATGCCGTACTTACATATATACGGTCTGCATACAGCCCGCTGATGAAAGAATGGAAGGACATGCTTACATTCCAGCATAATATGAGAAATGTGTTTACCTGACGTGATATGTACTGCTCATGTTCAAGCAATTCATTCAAGGCATTCAATGGCGTTGTCCATTCATGTGTATCCCGTTTCATTTCATTGATTACAACACATCCTCCATCATGGCATATCCGATTCATCATCTGATAAACCTTGTTCATATTGTCCTGTGCTTGGGAGTTCAGCCAGGAGCTAAGTATTGGAAGCCGTTCATCTTCAAAATAAACCTGCAATGACAGGTATAAACCGGTTGACCATATTTCTGTATTGATCAACTCATTCATGGCGTTTTCTATTCGTTTATCCATTATCACTCTGAATATTGAAAATCCATTACTAATATCATGTGTTATTCTCAGTATATAAAAATTCCATTCGATTGTGGGTAACCCATAAAACGGAATTCTTAAACGAGGCTTAAATAATAGGATAACTTATCGGCGTAGACAAATTGTCATAAAAAATAGCACTATGATGTCTTTTTGTCTTGCCTCCCTTGCAGAATATCCAATAAGACATCCAGTTCTCTTTCTATTCCTTCAATCTTATCGGAAATACAGTCCAAAGTATTATGGTGCAGACTAGCTTTACACTCCTGCAACTCTCTTGACAGAGAAAGTATCTGTAACCAAAGTTCTTCCTCTATGTGATAGGGGGAGTTACTATTATCTAGTACCATAGCAGGAGAAGGCAGAAAAGTGCTTTGGCATGTAATTTGTATGATAATGAACGGTATGTTCCGAAAGAGACAGGAATGGAAATGAAAGGATAGAATATTCCACAAAAGACAGTAACAAACAAAGGGGGAAAGTCGTTGGAGACAGTTGTCTCGCTTTTAAAACAAGTTGCTTTCATAATGTTTATTATAAGCCAACCCTGTTCCCTGGAGTTGTGTTTATATAAAGTTAAGCGTGGGAACTTTGGTATTACCGTTCAGAAGTATCCCCATACTCAACAACATATAATACACAAAGCCCCACGCCTATATATAACAAAAATCCATATAGATAGAACGTGGAGCGTCCAATGTATTATCCAATTGTTGTTTCGAAATTGGGGATTTCCTGAACTTGGATAATGCCTTAACGCTTTACTATAAATCTTCTATTTTCAAAAGAGCTGAATTCAACTTGCAAATGCAACTGAATTCTGGTTAATAATTTGTTTAAATTTTTCATTTGGTGTGAGGTATCCAAGTCTTTTACGAGGTCGATTATTGAGGATATTTTCTATCCTTTTAATCTGCTTATTGGTTATCTCACTAAAGTCCGTACCCTTTGGAATGTATTGCCTAATTAGTCCGTTAGTATTCTCATTAGCACCTCTCTCCCAAGAATGATATGGCTTACAAAAGTAGAAATCTAGTTCTAACTTTTGTGCTATTTCCTCGTGTTTTGCAAATTCTTTTCCATTATCAGCCGTAATAGTATAAATTAAGTTCTTTACTTTTCGTAGAGCCCAAGCGGTTACTTTAGCTACTGGGATGGCTTCTTTCCCTTGTAGTTTTCGTATCCAAACCCTACCTGTTAGTCTATCATTAATGGTAAGAATTGCACCCTTGTGATTCTTACCTATTATTGTATCTATCTCTAAATCTCCAAATCTCTCTTTGTTATCAACCACATTTGGACGCTCATCAATATCTACTCTGTTAGGGATAAATCCACGTCCTGCGTTCTTTGAGCCACGTTTAGCATACTTACGTCCCTGCCGCCTTAGATACTTGTGTAACGTGCCACCTTTTCGCTTCTCCTCCCATATCCAGCGATAAATAGTTTCGTGAGAGACCATTGGCTTATCCTCATTCTTGCTCCTACCTGCAATCTGTTCAGGGCTAAAACCTCTTTTTAAGAGCTTCTTAACCCTACGCTGCATCTGTAAGGTAAATAGCTCTTTACGTCTCTTATCTGCCTTGCGTTTATCTGCTTTGCGCTGTGCTAAATCCATAATATACTTACCACTACGCATATCACAATTACGCCTTAACTCTCGGCTTACAGTACTTTTATCTACTTCGATAGTCTTTGCTATCTCTATTTGTGTATAACCTATTTGCAACATCGCAAAAATGGTATATCTTTGTTCTACGGTTAAATGTTTCATATCTGCAACTAAATCTTTGGACGGACACAGGCGAAGATAGTAATATTTATCCATTCAGCAAAGCGAAGGAGAGTAACTCTCTCTTTCCTCTCTGAAAAAATATTGTATCTATTCCTATGCAACAATCATAAATTAAAAGTTGCATTTACAAGTTGAACTCAAGAGACTAATACAAATGTAATAAAAGAAATGAATTCTTTGAAAGGAAATATCTCTTTTTTTTAAGGGGTGGCTTAATTTTTCTTTATTTAAAGTCTTAGAATTACTGCCCACCAAAGCCCGTCACGAATGTTTTGAAATCCTCAAGCTGTACATTAAGCTCTATATAGTATAGCAGAATAGCAGAAAAACAGACCATGATACCGCAGGTATATAGGTCATAACCCACTCTTCCGTAAGTATCTTATCTATTTGACAATAATAAAAATGTAAAGGAGGATAATGACATGGACAATATTCGTATCCCAATACATATAGGTTAACATATAAGGGAGAATGGTCACGGAGTCCACAAACCATAGAATGAAAAAATATATTTCCATCGTGTACGGTTTATGTCTCTATCCGGATATTTGACCGGTGCCGCAAATGCGCAATGCATACTCCACAAAAAAACACCAGGGAGGAAAAATAAGTCATACTGAATAACGCCTGTCTGTAATGGGCCATGGATACAAATGAACTACAGATAATAGCTGCAATAGATATAACGATACAAGCACAAAATAATGTACGAACGTGTCCATCAGTTGCATTTGGATGAAACAGTACCACTTTATGCAATGTTTGGTTAGATTGAGTCTGAACATAGGACCTTAAAAATTAGACGGATATAAATTTACTAAAAATCTGTGGAAAAGAGGAATAGAAAGGCGGAAATGTTTTTAAAACGGCTATGAATAAAGCGTTTGTGAGGACAAATGAGGACAAAGGCATAAAACGAGGTAACGCAAAAAAAAGTAAATTTATGAAGTAGAAAGGTTGCTAAATCATTACCCCGTGAAAGGTGGTTTTTGATACTCCGTGCTGAATTTTTCTCCGTATGGCTTCGGTTGGTTTACAAGGCATAACTCATTGATACTTAATTTTAAACTTAAAAAACGAGTATGGCAAGAAGTACATTCAAAGTGCTGTTCTACGTGAACGGCAACAAGGAGAAAAACGATATTGTCCGCATCATAGGACGGGTAACGATTAACGGGATTGTGACGCAGTTCAGCTATAAGTAGAGTATCCCGAAAACGCTTTGGGACGTGAAAGGGAACAGGGCGAAAGGCAAGAGTGCGGAAGTACGTGATATCAACCTTGCCCTTGACAACATCAAGGCTCAAATCATCAAGCACTACCTGCGTATATTCGACCGTGAAGCGTTCGTGACGGCTGAAATGGTGAGCAATGCTTATCAGGGTATCGGCAGTGAGTATGAGACACTGCTCAAAGCGTCCGGACGTGAGAACGAAGTATTCAAGAAGCGTGTCGGAAAAGACAGGGTAATGGCAACCACCGTTCACGGGTGGTGGCAAGAAACCATGTGGCAGCGTTCATCAAGTCTTTTTACAGACGGACGGATATGTTCATGCTGGAGATTAAGCCCGACTTCATCAAGGGGTTTGCAGCCTACCTATCAACGAAAGCGGGACTTCACAACGGGACGATATGGGAAAAATGCATGTGGCTGAAAGGCGTTGTCATGTGTGTGCACTTTAACGGACTAATACCGAAAAAAACGTTTGCCCAATTCCACATCAGCCCTAATGTGACGGAACGTGAGTTCCTGACGGAAGATGAACTGAAAACGTTGATGACGCACGAGTTGGGGATGTCCAACTGTTCTATATTCGTGACATTTTTGTTTTCGCCAGCTTCACTGCCCTCTCTTTCGTGGACATCAAGGAACTAACCAATAGCAACATCGTAGAAGTGAATGGTGAGAAGTGGATATTGTCCAAACGGTACAAGACAAAAGTGCCGTTCCAAGTGAAACTGTTGGATACTCCTTTGCAGATTATCGAGCGTTACCGACCCTGTCAGGAAGACAATCTCATATTCCCTAATCTCAACTACTGGTCTATCTGCAAATCTCTGAAAAAGGGGATGAAAGAGTGCGGATAACAAAGGATATTTCATTTCAGTATTAAAACTATTAAACGGGCGTAATTTAATTCGACAGAAAATCCGGCTTCTGACAGCCATTTTTTCACTTCATTCCGAGAGTTTGCAGTTTGACTGCCATAAACAGCAATATTTCAGCATGGGGACATAGTTTGCGGATATTATCCACACTTTGTGCTGTTCCGCTTCCTCCATGTGTACAGAATGGGAGTATCTTTTTCCCGGACAAATCATAACCGGACAGGAAACTTTTTACAGGAGAAGACAGAAGACCACCCCAAATAGGACTACCGATAATCAATGTATCATAATCATCCATATTCTCTACTTTTGTACGCAGAGCTGGAAGAATATGATTGTCTCTTTCATTTTTGAAACGGTCAACCACTTCATTATATTCATCAGAATAGGGTTCTTCCGGTTCAATCTCCACCATGTCGCATCCAATAAGTTCATGGATAATGTTGGCTACAGTTTGCGTATGTCCGCTCCATGAGAAATAGACTATCAATGTTTTCCCCGGCTCTGAGTGAGGCAACGAATCTATCTTATCTTCAACAGCCGGAGTGTTGCTGCACGAAAGGAAGGTTAAGAGCAGCATTGCCAATAAGCACTTCAGTTTCATAACTATTTTTATTTAGGTTTTGGGGTTATCCTCTGTTAATTTCTATCTGTCCAGCTGTTTCTCATACAGCCACTTCGACAGCAGGTCAGCTACTTCCACATTGTTCAAATCCGACATCGGGAAGTGCGTATTCCCATGCAGACCGACATCGGGCAGATGAATGACCGTCACGTCACCGCCCAGCTTATTGAGCATTTCGGCCCACTTGCGCATGAGATGCAGACGGCGTGTCCATTCGTAAAGTTCCGGATGTTCGTCTGTTTCGGGCAGGTTATCCCCATAGTAAATGATGATGGGAATTTCCATGTATCTCTTGAAAACTGCCATAGGGACTTCTATTCCTTCTGTTTTTTTAGACCGTGTCAAGACTTTGCCTTCTTCGGGAACTTGACCGGTTGGGAAGGGTACACTTCCACCGGGTTCGTATGCTACAATGGCTTTGATGTTCTTCGTTTTGAGCAAAGTAAACCAACCCACCGGACCGCCTTGTGAATGAGTGACAAATATGGCCGGACCGATTTTGTCAAAAAGAGCAGCATAGGCATCGGAATAGACATCGAAGTCCAAAGGTCCGATGGTCGGCGTCATCTGCCGGAAGTACTGGTTTAAGGCTTCCCGGTCGCGACTGAACTGTACACCCTCGAAATAATCAGGATAGATTCCCACACGGAAACGGTTGAACCATTCTTCTTCATCGAATACCGGTTCCAGTGTGACAGCTTCCGTACTCCGTCCGGCATTTCCCCGGCGAGGCTGGTCGACAAGATAGGTGGAGAAACCTTTGCGAAGAAATATATTCTGAAACCCTTCGCGTCCGTCAGGAGTGGTCTCCCATGTTTTGGAAAACTGGCCGACACCATGTGCAAAAACAAGCGGATATTTCCGTGCATCAACCGGTTTCTGATAAAATACATAAGCATGGTCGCCGTGGTATTTGTGTCCCAATGAATCGGTCAGTACGGTGCCACCTACGGCAAAACTGCCTTGTTCCTCTATTTGCAGAATATTCCCTTTGTAACAATTACAGCCCGACAGTAAAGCGATGAACGTCATGTAAAATATCTGTTTCTTCATACACGGATTATTTTGGGATTTTAGACTCCTGCAAGGCATCGTAGCGGCTACCCACCACAGGAATGGCAGCTACGGCTGTTTCCAGTTCTTCTATCTCTTCTGCCGTGAAACGGATGTCGCAGGCACGAAGGTTCTCTTCCAGATGAGAGAGTTTGGTGGTGCCCGGAATAGGCACGATAAAAGGCTTCTTGTTCATCAGCCAGGCCAAAGCTATCTGTGCCGGGGTAATGCCTCTTGTACGGCCGAAAGCGTTAAGAACTTCCACAATACGATAGTTGGCGCGTATGGCTTCGGGCTGGAAGCGTGGCAAGGTCTGCCGGTTGTCGTTGGTAACATCAAACTTGGTATATTCATTGATCATACCGCCCAAAAAACCACGGTTCAGCGGACTGTATGGAACGAAACCGATGCCCAAATCCTCGCACAGCTCCAACACTCCGTTCGTCTCTACCATGCGGTGCATCAAGTGATATTCGCTTTGGATTGCCGTAACCGGACATATCTTGTGCGCACGGCGGATGGTATCAACGTTTACTTCACACATGCCCCAATGCAGGATTTTACCTTCCTTGATGAGTTTGCTGCATGTTTCAGCCACCGCTTCAATCGGTGTGTTCGGGTCTATGCGGTGCTGGTAGAACATGCCCAATGTTTCAACTCCGAGATTGCGCAACGAGTTTTCACAAACCCGGCGGATGTTGGCCGGAGTGCTGTCCTCTTCGGTTTTAATCTGCACACCGTTTACAAACTTATGTCCGAACTTCGATGACACAAATACCCGGTCGGTATATCCTTTCAAGGCTTCGCCGACCAATTTTTCATTGATGTGGTAGCCGTAGCTTTCGGCTGTATCGAAAAGGGTCACCCCACGTTCAACAGCTTCATGCACCAGGGCGATTTCTTTTTCCCTGCTCGGGTACTGGCTGCGGTTATGGTTCAAGCCCATACAGCCATATCCCATTGCAGAAACAGTGAATGCCGTATTTCCGTGTCCCAATGTTCGCCGAGTGCGCACCGCCGCCATGCCTGCAGGGATGTTGTTTGCAACTTGTTGTTTCCCCATCCATACCCGTTCTGCTGCCGTTACCTTGTTCAAGGTAGGCCCGACACACATGGCAGCTCCTGTCAATGCCGCCATTTTAAGGAATCTCCGGCGGCTCATATCCTTGTCTTTATCCATATTTGATAGTCTTTAAATTATTTCTGTTGCAAAGTTAACGTGACAGAATTGATAAACTTTTTTTGATATATATCATCTAAGCTGAATGATGTATTATCCTGTATTCCAAGCGATATTTATAGGCAACTATCTTTCAAAATCGTATATATTCAGTCCTAAATCCGGATTATATGTGCGACTTATCCGCTCGCTATAATCTTCCACCACGAACTCCCCTGCACCATTCTGTATTGCGGAAAGTAGATGTCCGGCTAAAGCGGAATAGTCGCTCCTGCCGACGGTTATATGCAAATGAAGATATACCTGCTCATTCATAGATGATATATTCCCTGTAAGGTTGGATATTTCCATTTGCTCCCGGAATGTCTTATCATCATATGCTTTTGTCTTGGGATTGAAGAAACGGAGGGTCAGCTCTCCGATAGCACCAATCCCGTTGATAGAACCCGACAGAATTCCTTTCTCCTTGCAGAAAGCATTCAGGGCTTTCACAATTTCAGTATGATTGTTAATGCTGACAATATACTTGTTGCCAATTTTCTTGTACGAATACATATTCTTTTCGTTTTGTGCGTTTGCCGGAGCAATCAGTACCCCGACAAACAGCAAGATAAACAATAATTTCTTTATAAAATGCCCCATCAGTACACTTATGACTGTCTCTGTTTTGATTAATCTTACCATAATAGATAAAATTATCCCACATCAGTGCTTTCCACTTTTGTTTTTAATCTGCACACCGTTTACGAACGTTACCTTGTTCAAAGTTGGCTCTTCCTTCTTATTTTCCATATTCTTCCATTATATCACGCGGAATTTCCCATAAAACACTGTTTTCTACAGCATCCATCATAAGATGTGTTGGCTCTCGGTTAAAATAGCTGTCAATACACCAGACAACATCTTTTTCACATGCTAAATGTTCTATCACATCCTTATCATGCTTTAGGTAGTGCTGTCTAATAAATCCCTTTTCTATATAAAATAGGCAATTACAGATATCACCTTCATTTAGAATTATATCACCTTTTTGATATTTCTTAGGCTGAATAATATCTGCAAAAAGGCGAATATTCTCCAACTTAAGTTTGCGATTAGGGCATGTTTCAGCTATAATCTGTTTTGCAATGTCAAATTGAATACTCATAGGCTAAAGTTATTTATATCCAACATTTTGTTTCAATTTTGGGTTCAAGTCTATACTTTTTTGTGGAATAGGAAAAACTGTGGTATACCCATTTTTCTCATCAGCCAGTTGGACTCGCTGATCGTATGATTTGTGATAAACTCCAAAACGCACCATATCTTGTCGTCGCCAGCCTTCCCATACTAACTCCAACAAACGCTCTTTCAATATGTTCTCAAGCGTAGCTTCTCGATATGGCATACCAACACGACCTCGGACTTCGTTCAACTCCAACGAGCCATCCTCACCATTACGTACCTTTGCCTCGGACTTCATCAGGAGAGCATCGGCATAGCGGAATAGCACGATGTCGTTATCCGGTTGTCTACCGTCGGAATGTGAGGTCCTATCAACCTCATATTTTGCCATACGAGCACCAGCTGTCTTGACATAGGAGCTTCCCGTAAGATTCAACTTTAGCTCCAATGGGAAATACTCCAACTGCTGTCCATTGTCCATCATTACAGGCTTTCCATCAACCTCTACGATGCCGGCATAGAAGTTCTTTTCAAAGCGAGCATCTACATCATCTGTGCCGTATCCGTTGGCTAAGACTGTTGAGATATTGGCACTGGTACCATTTTCCGATGAGCCACCCAACGCACCGCCATGGTTGTAGTGTCGTGATCGGAAGAGATACCAGAACTGCGCAGCATAGAGGTTCTTATCCAACGGAATGGTGAATATGTTTTCGTTGGAGTTCTCGTTATGCACAGAGAAATTATAGCTATAATCGTCCTCCAACCGATAACCTACCTCGGCAAGTTTATTGCAATATTTGATACAGGTCTGCCAAGCGTTGAGTTTCTCACCATCGACGGTGAAAAATATCTCTTTACCGTTCCGTGGAACGCCATCAGTCCAATTATCATCACAATATATCTCGGCATTAAGAGCCAACTTAGCCAAAAGGAAATTAGCTACAGGTGTTGTTATACGACCATAGTAGTTACCCATCTTATTACTACGCTCATTTGGCAACAACTCGGCAACCTCCTGCAACTCATTCACGATAAAACGGAAAACCTCGCTACGCTCGCTCTGCACAACTTCATCCTGCGGTTGTTCATAGGATGTTACGATGGGCACTCTGCCATACATATCCATAATGTAGTAGTAGAAAAGTGCTCTCAGAGCTCGCACCTCAGCTTCGTAGGCCACTCTCTGCTCCTCAGATAGGTTATGGCTATACTTATCGATGATATGCAGAGATTTGTTCGATAACACAACAACCTTGTAGAGGTATTTCCAAGTATTGTAGAGTGGTAAATCATTAGGACTCCACTTATGCTGATACATATTCGTCCACAAACCTCCATCGTACCAGTCGCCACCACGAATAGGTATCATGGCTTCGTCTGTAGTAAGTGTGTTATAGTCATAAATCCCACGACAGGTCCCCTGTAAACCCTCACTGTCTGCACTGCCACCAATGTAATTGTAGAGCACAGCCACTGCATTAATATATATGTTGTTGGCATTGTTGTAAATGTCTTCTTCATAAAGTTGATCTCTAGGGTCTTCAGTAAGACAAGAGGTCATCATCGTTGCCAAAGCAACCATCAATATGTTTATATATCTTTTCATAACTGTAAGCGGTTAGAATTGAATACTAAGACCTAACGAATAGGTACGATATAAAGGATAGGTGCGTTTGTCGTCAATGCCCAAAGTGTTGCTTACTACATAACTGTTTATCATTGGAGTAAGACCGCTATAGCCTGTGATTGTTGCAAGGTTGCTAATGCCTGCCGAAAGACGCAATGACTTCACAGCCTTGGATTTCATTGGAATATTGTAGCCTATGGTAATATGTTCAATATTTACATAGTCACCTTTTTCCAACCAATAGTCTGAAACATTCTGATCAATAATATTTTTTTCAGGAGCACCCTTCAATACATTGTAGTCAGGGAATATAGACATATTGGTATAAGCCAAGCCCGTGCCATTGAATATCTTATGACCGAAAGCACCATTTATCTGCATGGCAATATCAAAGGACTTGTAACGGAAACTGATGTTTGATCCAATAGTTACCTTGGGGGTTGCCTGACCTGCTATATACCTGTCTCCGCCATCGCTAAAATCAATCTCGCCATCATCATTCAAATCTTCAATATCGTAACTGTAGCCACCAAGTTCATTTTCTTTAAGCCCTTTGCAGTGAGGTAGATAGAATACCCCCAATGGCTGACCTACAATCTGATATACTACATTATTGTCTCCACCGTTCTGACCTGCACCATAAAGCGAGCCAATCGGAGTAATATCTGAAGCTGTCATATGCATACCATTATACTCTCCACTAAGCGAAAGTAACTTATTCTTCTGGTAGGACATATTGAAGTTGATATTCATCTCCATATCCTTTCGTTGAATGGGAACTACCGAGATTCCTAGTTCGACACCCTGGTTAGACATCGAGCCGATATTTGCCATCAGTTTATCGAACGCAAAGGTCGGAACGGGAACATCATACTCATAGAGCATATCCGTTGTCTTTGAGTAATATAATTCCGAGGTAAGCATCAACCGATTATCCCATATACCTAAGTCAAAACCGATATTAAATGTTGAACGAGTCTCCCACTTAAGGTCCGGATTCGTGTTGCGTATACTTCCCATTGTTACGGTAGGTGCACCGTTGATGGATACGATACCATTCTCCTTTACGGTATTAAGTGTTGTATAGGATGTTATACCTCCAAGATTTCCTGACCGACCATATCCGGTTCTTAGTTTCAACATTGTTATAAAGTCAGTATCAGAGAGGAAGCCTTCTTTTTTTACATCCCAACCCAGTGATACTGATGGGAAGAATCCGAAAGTATTGTTATCGCTTACCATTGAAGAGCCATCTCCACGGAGTGCTGCCGCAATAGAATATCTATCCTTGTAACTATATGTGACACTACCCATTATTGAAGCAAGTGACGGGTCTTCATAGCTACTGCTCGTACCACCGAAAGGACGCGATGATGTTGCTCCGATGTTATTATAGGAGAAATCATTTGTTGTTATTCCTTTTGCCTGCACCCATAAACCAGTCCTTACCTGTTTAAGATATTCTGCGCCAACAACAGCATCAAGGTGTGAGTCTCCCCAAGCATTGTTATATGAGAGGGACACATTTGTAAAGTAGTCTTCACCCTTGAACTCTCCACGATAAACATTGCCTTGCGCCCACACCCATGTAGGACAAAATTGAGCATTTCCCGTAGATGAATATGAATAAGAGCCGAAAGCCGACAATATCAAATTGTCAAGGATATTAAATTTCAGCCCCAAATGTGTATTGAAATTCCGTTCTTCGGAGTCATTTTTCTCATAGAGGAGTGCTCCGGGGTGGTTGATGTGTGATGCAGCCGAGTTCTTCACCCAGTTGCCATTAACATCAGTTCCTGCTGGATATGTAGGATTCTGTGCAGCTGCCGAGTAAAACAGTATTCGTGTATCGAAAATGTCGTGTATCTTTGACGAGTAGCCATATACACCAAAATCGCCAACTAAGCGACCATCGAAAGCCTTTTGTGTAGCATCAAGTTTTACCACTAAATTTCGGTAATCGTTAACTTTGACAATTGTATTATGATCCATAAAACCGAACGATGCTCGATAGTTTGAGTTTTCCGAACCACCGCTAAAAGCCAAGTGATGCTGATGTATCAAGCCCGTACGAGTAATTACATCGTGAAAATTGGTGTTGTAGCCACCATTATTGTAATCTAATCCAAGTGCCTCTGCTGTAGCTATATACTCCGGGCCGTTGAGCATTTGCAGATGTTTATACATTGACTCGAATCCGTAGTTGCCATCATATGATATTTCGAAACCTCGCCCCGTTCCTTTCTTGGTCTTAATCTCAATTACACCTGAAGCACCACGGGAACCGTACATTGCCGTTTCGGTAGCATTCTTCAAAATAGTGAAACTCTCGATGTCTGCGGGATATATGGTAGATAGCGTAGCGATGTCAGATGTCACTCCGTCAATAATTACTAACGGGTCATTGCCACCCATAATGGATGTGGTACCACGCACACGGATACTATTCAGCATAGCGAGCCTGTCAGTCCCATTAGTGGTGACGTTCACACCGGCAGACTGACCACTCAATACATCCAAAGCATTATTCAATGGTCCCTTCTTGATATTCTCGGGCCTGATATGCTCTAATGATTTAGTCGCCGAAATGGTATCTTGTTTCTCTCTGATATTCTGTACTTGTGCATCAATTTTTTGAGCACTACAGATGAAGAACATTATGACAAGACAAAGACTGACTCTTCCCATCTTGATTCGTTAAATCTCTGTAGATTCCCCAGACCAGACAGTTAATAAATCTTATACGCAATGTATTATAAAGAGGGGGATTGGGAATCTGTACTATTTCCCTGCCTGTCCGTCCGCTTAGCCATTGTATATTTTTTTTTGTTATTTCATATCAGTGATGCTGATAATCCAAACAAGAACAGAGTAAACATCTACCTCTTTTATACATAAATCCTTTCCAAGGACTTTATAAGCGCAACCATTAACTACATTACATTACAAATGTAACAATAATTTGTCATTTGAAGAAATTTAGAAAAAAGAAAAAGTCATTATGCGTGATATTTTTTATTTAATTACGACATTTATCAAATACAAAAAATCATAGAAGGACAAAAATCTTTAAATGATTTGATTATAAACAAACTTTAAATAGTTAAATTGCAATAATACTATACCATGGTTGTTCTTTACCTTAATGTAATACTACTGTTATATATCTGGTCATTTATCTCCTTTTGTCGGATGCAAAGGTTGCCAAACCTCTTTTAGAAAACGAAAAGTTCAAGCGGTAAACCATTTGGAGCAGTTTCGTCCTCCGTTGGAGAGTAAACAGCTCCAAAACCTTTTCTTATTCATCGGCTTGGCTGAAAACTGCATCCGGCAACGGAGATAAACGACTGACGAAATAATAGCATAAAACAGCATAGCCCCCCCTTAATAAGGCAATTTTATCAATGCTGTTTTCATTCTTTTCAGAGGACTATTATTTTCGACAGAGAGAAATTTGGCAAGCGGCAGATTTCACTCCCTCAAAAATAATAGATTTGAATTGCTGTCCTCTTGCCTTTATTGGAAATTGTAGTACCTTTGTAGTGGCTTGTGCGAACGAGCCAAGCAATGTGGAAAGATGGGAACATCGAACCATCAATAAAGTACCGAAAAGAGGGAAAATACCCTCTACCACCGCTCTTTGAGTGTTAAGAAATAATAAAAAGGTTAAATCTTCACCTTTTAGAATGTACCCCTAAAGGTTATGCCCATATTTCTGACTTATAACTCACAAAATATTGAGTAATAACTGGTTGCAAATACTATAATCTTTAAATTGTTTCTGTTGCAAAGTTACCCTCCTGCGTATTCGCTTTGCTGTATCATAATCACGGATAGCATTACCATTTTCATCTGAATTACCGCAAAGCATACCAGAAGAATTCCGAAATTTTTTCGAACGGTATCTTATCCATCCGGTCATACAAGTCTACATGATTGGCTCCGGGAACGATATACAGTTCTTTCGGTTCGCTGGCTTCTTGATAGGCATCCTCACTGAAATAGCGCGAATGTGCATGCTCGCCTGCAATGAATAGCACGGGGCGTGGTGAAATCTCTTTAATCATGGCAAACGGATAGAAGTTCATCAATGCCGCCTGACTGGTAAAGCGTATACCTTGATAGCGCGGATGATAGCCACGCAAGGGGTTGCGATAGTAATCGAAAAACTCCTTCTGCACGGCATTGGCATTTCCCAGCAGTTTCTCCGGTGTGCCAAAGCGGATACGTGCTTCTCCCGTTTCTGCTTCCTTCCAACGTTGTTCGGCAACTTCATCCAACAGTTTGCGTCTTTGTTCATCCGTCATCGAATCCCCCAAACCGTTACGGGTGGCACGCCCCATATCATACATGCTCACGGTTGCCAATGCCTTGATGCGGGGGTCGAGAGAAGCCGCACAGACAGAGAACCCGCCGCTTCCGCAGATGCCAATCACACCGATACGGTTGCGGTCAATAAACGGTTGTAGTCCGAGCCAGTCTACAGAAGCACTGAAGTCTTCCACCAATGCGTCGGGCGATACCGTGTGACGCGGTTCTCCTCCACTTTCGCCTTGATAGGAAGCATCAAAAGCCAGAGTCACGTAGCCTCGCCGTGCCATTTCCTGTGCATAGAGTCCGCTACACTGTTCTTTCACAGCCCCGAACGGGTGTCCGATGATGAGGGCTGCATAGTGTTGCGCTTCATTGAAATCCTTCGGGAGGTACATTTCGGCGCAAAGCATGATATCATACCTGTTTTTATAAAAGACCTTACGGACAGTAATTGTCGGATCTGTTTGAAAAGTCTTTGCCGGTTCATCGGATTCAGAAAGCACCATTCCGTTCCGACAGCGTGCCGCCATGATAAGTACTTCGTCTATCTGAGCCTGTGTCACGCCGTTGTGCTTGGCATGGGCAATGTGAGTATTCAACTCATTCTTCACGCCGTCCAACACCGACAAGGCAGCCACAGTAGACAGTTCACGGGTACGCCAGTCGAGATTGTCACGGCTGAATATGTCACCGAACAGATGAGCTTTCAGAAATTGGTCCAATGCCGGAGCAAATGTCAGCACTTCTCCTAGTGCCGGACGACCGAACAGTTTCAGCTGGTTTTGTCCACCGACAACAAACATATCCGAACTCTTTACCGGAGAAGGCTCCCGTCCGGCTTCATCCTTTATGCCTTGTGCTGCACGCTCTTTGGTGAGATTCATCAGCGTAACCAATGCACCCATGCTGCGTGGAAAGCCGCAATAGGCATAGAGCTGGGTAAGTACTTCTTTTTCTTCGCTCACGGTCAGCCCACAGTCAAGTCCTCTGGCAAGGATCACTTTGAGGCTGTCCTGATTGCCACGTGCGGCATACATACTGATGGCGGCAATACTTTGTTCTTTCTTGCTTAACATATTGTTCTTGTTTTGTGCCTGCGTATAAACGATACAGCATATCAGGCAGGCGATGGTTGTAATTAACTTGTTCATATTGCTTTCTGTTTAGTGATGAATTTATAAGAACTTGACAAACGCCGGTCTTTCCAGTCGGATATTTTTTCCCGTATTCTTCAGTAACCCCGTATTTCGGTTTCTTTCGAATATCTGTATGCAGTTGGCATCCCTGCAAACCACTGCCAAATAGCAACCATCCGGAGAGATGGCAAAACTTCGCGGATAAAGACCTGTTGGCTGAAATCCTATTTGAACCAATGTTCCTTTTTGGGAATCAATGGAATAAACAATTATGCCATCTTCTTTCAAGTGCTTGGAAGCATAGAGGAATTTGCCATCGGATGAAACATGGATATCTGCATTTCCCTCTGCAACGAAAGGGTCGCAGACAATTGTTTGTAAACGTTCCAACTTGCCTTCATTATAGGAGAATACAGTTATTTTACCCGAGAGTTCACTGATGAGATAAGCAAATCTGCCATTCGGGTGAAAACATATATGTCGAGGTCCTGAGCCGGAATCCATCTGTATGCGGACTACTCTTGATTCATCCAACAGAGAATGAGCCTTACCTGCTTCCGGTCGTTTGCCTATCGGAAACAGATAGATACAATCTGTTCCCAAATCGGTAGCAAGAAGGAATTTGCCATCAGGTGTAAAGGTCACGCAATGCAGATGCGATTGTTCCTGCCTTTTTTTATTCGGCCCATTTCCAGCAAAACGAATTATTTTTGTATCACGTTGCAACTTTCCTTTCTTATCCTGTGAGAATACCGTGATGCTGCCACCCTTATAATTTGCTGTCAGAACAAAGTATTCCTTTGGACTGAGAGTAATATAAATAGGAAGTTCACCGTCTGTAGATTGCGAGTTAAGCAGAGACAGCAGACCACTTTCCTTATCAAAAAGCAAAGCATTGGCAGTCGAACTTTTCCCTTCATCATCGCCTATGGCATAAATTCGATTACCAGTGCTATCAGATGTAAGGAAAGCAGGATTTGAAATCCCTCTCAGCCCACACGGATAGTCGACATCGGCAGTTTGTCCGTCAAACCGGTACATTCTGACACCTTCTTCGTCTGACTTCATATAACATCCTACCAACAGAAATTTTGCATAAGTTCCCTTATCCGGGACATCTTCGGTTGACCGCGCTTGAATCGTAGTGAAGCTAAGCCATAAGATTAACATGACAAATAAAGCTTTTGGTTTCATCTTATTTACCTTTTTGGTTTCACTTGCAAAATTACAGCATTCACATACTGAAGATTAGACCTCAATCACTGATAAAATTACCACTTTCATCGGGCTTGGACCGGGTTAAATGTTATCTGTGAAAATGGTAAGACAGTCTGTGATTAGGGTTATATGTTCGTTGATTGAATGAACTAACTTTGTCGTCATGGAATAAAATAAATAAGGGATAGAAAAGAAACAGCTGTTCCTCAGACAGCAATGTCAATATAAATACTTATTTTTGTAAAAAACAAAAGGATGGTTATGGGAGATATAACAAGAATAGATACAGTTCAGCAGTACTGCGACCTTTTCGAAGTCGAAGCTCTGCACCCGTTGGTCAGCGTTGTGAATTGTTACGAGGTGCAGCCCATCAGACACTCAAAGAAACTGTACAACATTTATGCTGTGTTGCTGAAAGATACTGACTGCGGTACGATGAATTATGGACGGAGCCTCTATGACTATGAAAAAGGCTCCATGCTGTTTATCGCTCCGGGGCAGGTAATGGGTTCTGACGATGATGGCAGTCTGCACCAGCCGGCCGGATGGGCCCTGATGTTCCATCCCGAACTATTGCGCGGTACTTCCCTTGCACATATAATAAAAGAGTATTCTTATTTCTCATATAATGCCAACGAAGCACTGCACCTGTCAGAACAGGAGCGCAAAGTAGTCATTGAATGTATAAACAATGTAGCAGAAGAATTGAGGCATCCTATTGACAAGCACAGCCGTTCTTTGATTATTGATACCATGAAGCTTCTCTTTGACCGCTGCATCCGCTTTTATGACCGCCAGTTCATTACAAGGGAAAATGCCAACAACGATTTGTTGGCGCGTTTTGAATTGTTGCTCAATAATTACTATCATTCTGCCTTGCCAACGAGTAAAGGTATTCCGACGGTACAGTATTGCGCTGACCAACTGTGTCTTTCCACCAATTATTTCAGTGACCTGGTAAAAAAGGAAACCGGTATGTCAGCAATCAAGCATATCCAGCAAAAAATTATGGATATAGCCAAAGAGCGCATCATGAACACGCAAAAAAGTATCAGTCAAATCTCAGATGAAATGGGTTTCCAATACCCGCAACATTTCACACGTTGGTTCAAGAAGATGGAAGGTTGCACACCGAACGAATATCGCAATGAAATTATAAAACAAGCGATAAACTAACTGGTCTTATCATCATTTATTCGTAGAGTCTCTTACAAATAATACTCTGGATATAACCAACAAAGCAATTAATGAACAACTTTGAAATCTTGAACCGATAAACAAAAAAGTTTGATGATCTCCTGCATACACTTTTCCCATCGGATGAACAGCTGTTGTCCGGTCTTTTTCCTGCGGTAAGTCAGGATTCCGTTCGCAATGTCTCCCTTTTTCAGATAAGCCATGTCCACAAAGGACATCCCCCGTGTGTAAAAGCAGAACAGGAACATGTCACGTGCGAAATCAAGGTGGGGTTTCAGGGACAAGTCCAGTCTTTTGATACGCCTGATATCATTTAAATGAATGGCCCGTTTCAAGGTCTTTTCCACACCTGTATAAACAGACTTGAACAGGTTCCGCTGTCCGGTCAGTCCGTTCTCCACCGCACGGTTGTAGACCGCTTTCAGAATGCGCATGTAGAACGAGATTGTATTGGGTGAGTTCCCCCTGTTTTTCAGATAAGCCTCGTATTCCATGAGCAAGTCAGAGCTAAGTTCGCCAAACAGTATATCGCTACCTTTCATAAAACTGCTGAAACTTTTGAGCGCGGCTGTATAGGTTTCAGAGGTCCGTATCTTTCCCAAACGTTTCAGCCTTACTATCTGTTGCCGGATATAGTCGTTAAACGAAGGTTCTTGTCCGCTGTCATGGAAACGTATGACGATATCATCCGCTGTAAACGGACCGGATTGGCTTAATGTCCTGATAGCCTTTTCCAGTCGGATTTTGTCCCGTCTTATCCGTTCCCCTACCGATAGAAGATAATTGTCCCGTTCCATCCCTGCAGGATGTTGACAGGGAATGACCGCTTCGGAACGTTGGTCCCATTCCGAAGCGAAAAGTTTGTATCCGGTACTGATCTGCCTGACCACACGGTTATGAATCACCTGATAATACAGTGCGCCCTCCCTGCCTTCCGCGGACGAGGACCTGAATTTGGTTCTGATTGTTGCCATAGTGCAGTCATTTTGAATTGGGATTGTCCAGTTGCTTCCTGATTTCCTGTGCCTCCCTGAACAGCCGGTGCGCCAGACTGTCCTTGTAGGCTGCCATTTCATGGTTACGGATGCGGTTCCTGACCGAGTCCTCAAAAGCGGTCACCAGCCTTTCCACACGCCGGATCTTTTCCTCGTCCCGCTTGATGGTGAAATGCTTCTCAAGGAAGGCGATGTCGGGATCATCCCCCGGCAGGCAGATCCTGATGGCTCGGTATTTCAAATCGGCATCTTTCAAAAGCCGGTTCGTGCGGTACTGGTTGCAGTTGGTCCAGACGGAAATGATCAGTGCCAGGATCAGTGCTGAAGCTGTCGTTACCACTGCCTTGGATGCGCTTTCCAGACGGTAGGTCACCAGTCTGCGCTCCGGTTCCTTTTTCAGCAGGACCATTCTCTCATCCAGCCTTTACAGCTTGGCAGTCTTGACTCAGGCAGTATCTAATCTTTTCCATCTCCCCGGCAAACGTTTCGGCAGACAACGGCCAGCCTTCCGACAACCGGACGGTATGGTTACGTACCGCTGCTATTTCCAAGCCGTTTTTCTCCACCGCGGATTGCAGGCGTTCCAGACGGATTTTCAGTTCCGCAATCCCTTCCGGGGAACTGGTCCGGTTTCCAACTGCGGGGCTTGTGCCTTCCACGGGCAGCGTCTCCACTTTCTTCTCGATCCTTTCAAGGCATCCGTAGATGCCTTCCAGATAATTTTCCTCTTTCATCTTTCAAAGTTTTTTGTTATACATATGGTTCACAAACTCCTTCCTTTCCTGCGCTTCTTCTTTCTCCGCAGGCGTTCCGCCTCTTTCTCGTCCTCCGTCGGTGCCACCGACGGCATGAACACGCCACCCGTACCGGTGACTTCGACCAGGTTATCAATAACAGAACCATGACTTTGTTCATGGTACGGTTGCTTTTGGGAAACGTCATTTTCCAGGGACGTGACATGGTTATGGTCCAATGCCGCATCCAGCCTTGACCAGCTGAAACTGCGGTCAATCCCACTTCCCTTGAATGACAGACCGTTCTTTATAAAGCGGATGCCCTGCACTTCATTAGTGTTTTCCTTGTACTTGAATTCCATTTCCACGCCCATTTTTAAGAGCTTATTTTGAAATTCTTTCCATGTATCTGCACTCCTCAAAGCTTCCTTGACCGCACGGTATATTTCGTATTTCACCTTTTCGGAAGCATGCAGCTTTTCCGTTTTAACGGACTGTTTGCCTTCGGAATAGGTGAGCGAATACTTGTCCTTAAGCATTTTTGTCACTTTCTCGTTGCGCTTGAAATCGTTGCTGTCGGAAATCACCTTCCCGTCGAAGTTCACCCGGTTGAAGACGATGTGGCAGTGCGGGTTGTCCGTCCCGTGATGCCTCACCACGATGACCTGCGTGTTCCGTATCCCCATCAGCTCCAGGTATTCCTCCGCCAGCCTTGCCATGAACGCGTCGGTCAGCCTCGGTGCGTCCTCCGGCTTGAAGCTGAGCGCAATGTGCCCCACCGGTTTCGCCACGTCCGGATTCAGCAGGCATTGCCACCGGAAACTGCGTGCCGTCTCCTCCACCGTTCCCAGCAGCACGCCTTCCGAGGCGATGATTTTTGCGTCGTCCTTCTGCGTCACGTAGCGTATGCAGCCGCTGAACGAGCGGCCTTTCCTGATCTTCCCTATCATGAGGCTATCCTCCTTTCGGCCTGTAATCATCCATGATCCGCTTCAGCTTTCCCAGCAGCCCCTCTATCAGCAGCCTTGTCCTGTAAAAGCCGGTCTGGTGCGAGAGCTTTGTCAGCTGGTTCAGGTTGTTCGCCATTCCCGCCAGGCTGCGCAACAGTGCGTTCTCCTCCGGTGTATGCCTTGCCGTAACGGTGGCCGCCAGTGCTGCCTCCCTGATATAGACCGCCAGACTCCGGCCGGACTTCCCTGCCCTGAACCTGAGAGCCTCGTAGCTGACGGGGGAGAACTTCACCGTCACGCCTCTGGTCAATTTACGCGTCCTGCCCAGTGCCGGACGGCCACATTTTTTCTTCATCCCATTCACATCGTTTGTCATATGTTTTTTCTTTTTCGTCCGTACTTCTTTCATTCCAAAATCTGCGACCGGCGGGAGCGGATTTGCCCTCCCAGCAACCGCCGGGCGCGGGGAGCAAGGGTTTTCGGGAATCCGGAAACATACCCTTGCTCCCCCCACAGAAAAATCCCCCCCCCCGCATTTTCCACATTGAAGCGGGTATACAGGGAACAGTGCATACATCGGGTATACTCCACGCCCGGTAACAGGCTGTCAGATTTTTCTCCACTGCTCGATGTCCCCACGGTAGGCGGCAAGATGCTCCCTGGCAAGGTTCTCCAGCAGTCCGGAAACGCTCATGCCACGCCCGCCGAGCCTGCGGACGACGGCGTCCAGTTCGTCCCTCACATCCTCACTGACGAACACCGTCTTGCGGTTCCTGATCTTCGGGACGGTGAGGTACGTTTCCCGGTACTCCTCCAGCGAGGCCCTGCGTTGCCTGCCGCTCGTTCTTCTTCTCACGGGGTCTTCCGGTTCCGGCGGGGTGTCCTTTCTTCTCGCCTCCCCGGATACCTCCTCCGCAACGAGCCCGGATGGAATCATCGATTCCGTCACGGAAGCATCCGTACCGGCGGATTCCCCCGGACCGGGTTCCATCATGAGTCTTTCCCACCACTCGTCGTGGCCGGCTCCGGGACTACGGCCGTTCTTTCTGTCTGCGGTTTCGGATACCGCCATTTTCTTCCCTTTCGTTTTTTCAGTCGGTTCACTTTTCATTGTACATGGATTTTAGATGGTTGATACTGTGGGCACGGTCTACCCGTTTGCCCGATTGTCGGAAGCAAATAAAACGATAATAACAAGTGCTGTGAAACGGACGGGTCCGATTGGCGGGGTTTGCCGTGTTATTCATATTGTTGGATCAGTCTGACGGTGATGACTTCACAAATATACGCACCGGAAATTTCCCACTCTTCGGGAACGGATCTGAACGTCTGTTTACTAAAAGCAAATGAATATTAAAATCCGATTTCCATGACATCTGATGACATATAATGACATCTGATGAAGGGGCGGAACCATATCCGGGAACAATCATTTACTTTGCAGATGAAACAAGTACGCATATGGTGTCAAAGGTAGTCATCCTGTCTTGAAATTCAGGACGTTCCGCCGGGATTCACTAAATTGCGGAACGGAATCCGGATCCGAAAAGAGAATGAAACAGATGTCAAACCTGAAATTACAGTGATTATGGAAATAGTGAACATTGAGGCAAGGACCTTCGAGGCGATGCTCTCGGCCTTCCGGACGTTTGCGGACCGGCTGGACACCCTCTGCCGGCTGTACGGCGACATGGAGGAGAAGAAATGGCTGGACAACCAGGAGGTGTGCCTGCTGCTGAAGGTCAGCCCGAGACCCCGGCAGACCCTCCGTGACACCGGCACGCTGGCATACACACAGAGCTGCCACAAGACATATTACAAGCCCGGTGACGTGGAAAGTATCATCCGGATAGTGGAGGAGCGCCGCAAGCGGGCTGAAAGTATGGGAAGGTCGATCTGAAAGGCCATGAAAAACGAATGTCGAACAAAAAAAAGATCAAGTCATGATGAATACCGATAACCGTCTGCTCACCCGTGAGAGCAGCGAGCATATAAGAGAGTTCTTCTCCACCGTCGAACGTCTCTCCGTTTCCATGGAGCGTCTCTTTGCCGGCAGGTCACCGGCGATGGCGGGCGAGAACTTCTATACGGACCGCGAACTGGCTGAAAAGCTGAAAGTGAGCCGCCGCAGCCTGCAACAGTACCGTGACAGCGGTCTGCTTGCCTTCACCCGGCTGGGCGGCAAGATACTGTACCGTTCTTCCGACATCGAGAAGCTGCTTGACGGCTGCTACCGGGAGGCGAGAACCAGGCCGGAGGAACTTTAGAAAAGTTCCGTACGGGATCGTGAATGAAGGGGCGGTCGGTTGTCATACCGGTCGCTCCTTCATTTTCTTTCCACCGGATGAACGACTTTAATTTGCTCGTAAAATACTTATACACAGAGTGTTTTTTTCTTTATGAATTATGATCCGGTGACAACATTGGCATAACATGGCGGGACATGGAAACATTTTTCCGATATGGCAATAAGATACGGGGATTCCATTATAAAAAAAGACTCTTATTTTATTATGTCATTATGTTATTCTGAAATTGGGGCGGGCCGTTCGTGTACCGGTGGGACGATCCGTTTCCGTAATGGCGGCACATTCCGTACTGGTATCATTATCCTCCGGCAATGCCGTTTCCCGGTCTTTTCGGAGTGACCTTATGCCGGCCGGTGACAACCGCATGTCCGTGTGTAAACATGGTGGCGCATAAAAACAGGCACATCCTCCGGGCTCCTGTCCCGTCGGATGCACCTGTCTCCGTCATGTCATATACAGCCGGACTCCTCCGGCCCATGCCTCTATCTGAGTATCGGATTCGAGAGCAGTATCTTGTAATAGGCCACTCCGCCAATCTCTACCGGCATCCTCGCCATCATGAACTGCACGCTCTTCCTCTCCACCTTCGCCTGCCGCATGAGTCTCTGCACGATAAACCCCGCCGAGAACCTTGCGCATCTTTTATCCTTCCAGACAATGAACCCCTCGCTGTCATCGGCCCGGCAGATGTACCAGTCATCCGTCTCGTCGTCGTGGGCGAAGTTCACCCGTCCGCCACCGAGGATTCCCAATTCGATTGACATCGTCTTTGACAGATAGACGGTCCCCCTGCTGTCAAGGTTGATGGTCCGCTTTCCCTTGTATGTGACTTCCTGCGGACGGGAGTTTTCCCTGTTGTATACTATCAGTGCCATAACTTTCTTACTTTTCCGTTAAACAATTTTTTCAATACATGAAGCTTTCCACCGCCAGCATCTGACTTCTCCATGCGAAACCGCTGTGGGTACGTACCGCGTCCACTATCCTGCATACTTTCTGCGATATGGCCGATGCCGAGATACCCATGCATTCCGCCAGTGCCTTGAACGAGAACTGCGCCTCATAGAACCTGAGCATGAACATCCGGTACTCCTCGTAGGAGAACTTCTGCCTTACGAAACGCAGTATGTCTCTTACCAGCCGCTCGCACCCGTTCAGGTCGTCCTCGGAAAGGAATTTTGCCTCTTCGCCACATCGGAGGAAGAAATCATCTTCAGGGTGTGCATACCGATTCTCCCTTTTAATCTTTACCAGGGCCGCCTTTTTGTAGCATCCGATGAAATACGCGTCATAGTCCGTTATGTCCTTTCCGGGAACCAGCACCTGCCTTCTTACAAAAAGGTAGGTGTCATGGAAATTGTCCTCGTCCAGCATTCCGTACCGGCGTAACGTCCCTCTCAACCTGTCATAGGATGCAGTGAACCACTCGTTGAACAGTCTTTCCTTTTCTGCGCTCTTGTCTGCCATAGCTTTATATTTTTTTGAGTTATACATGGCCTACACGGGTAGGCATTCTTATTTCTTGTGCTTCCTCCAGTTTGTTTTTCGGCGGTCTCCGGCAAGGCTTGCCGTGAAAAAATACGCTCACGCGAAGCGTGAGGAAGATTTTTTCACGTGCAACCAGCCCGAAGGGCCGCCTTGCGGGACCGGCCTGAAAAACAACTATTTTTGCCGCAAGAAATGAGGATGATGGATTCCTTCCTTCTATCTATTGTCTGTCCGGTGAGAATTTAGATTCCATGCAGCTTTTCTGTCTTTGGTATGTTTGGAGAAATATTCAAGGATATGAAATGAGAACGGCAATACGTGATGTTGCGGAAGGAGCAGATATGGGATTGGAAACAGGAAGCGTGCCCGGGCTTTCATGCAGTTTATACGGCGGTGTTGATTTTGGGGAGGATTACAGGGAAGTGACAGGAAAGTCGGCCGTTCCGGAGAAATTGTATGTGTACGTTGTTCCTTCCGAAATACGGAGTCTTTTAAAATCATGGAAGACCTCATTCGGGAGTGTGTCTCGATATTTGCCTGAGACAAAATTATAAGTCGCCTATTCATGGATAAGTATTTGGAATATATCAACGACATGCTACGATGCAATAAAGAGAATCGGAACGGCAGACTGAAACTCGCAATCTGCTGATAATGCGGACTATTCTAAAACAAGTGTGGAAAACTTGAAGACATCCGACGGAAAACCTTGGAAAAAGAAGAACCGGACAAAGTCTCCGCCTTCAAAATAATGCTCTATTATGCCACAGGTGCGGCATTACTTGTCATTCCGGATTGGCTTCCCATGAAATCCACCGCCCGCCATCAAGAAAACGGCCGGTGCCATATGGCAGGTAATCGTAGCGACAGCCTGTCTTTGGAACCCGTTGTCACCCTAAAGGATTTTACTGATATATTATTATGTCAGTCCTTTTTCAAATCAAAATACAGCAAACGGGTTTTCAAAGGTTCATCTTGCGGAATATCATAATATTGCTTTTCTATCACGTCTGTTTTATAGAGTGGAACGAAACCGTTTCTTTCATAATACCTGAGAATCTTTTCCTCATTGTATGCATCCACCACGATAAAACGGCATCCTGTCTTGTTGTCCTCATGACGGAACCAGTCTTTTATGAAAGCCATCAGTTGCCGTCCTACGTGGCTTGATGTACCCTGATATTCCAGGTTGACCCCCAGTCTTCCTATCAGCACGGCCGGATAGCTGCGTCCACGTTTAGGATTTACAATATTGCGTTGCAGCCTGTTTTTATCATTGGGGGATATTAATCTGGTCTTGATACTGTCATTGGACAAGGTAAACAAGGCCACAATACGATGCGGGATTTCAGTCGTCACCCAACAATATGTTTTCCCAAGGAGTTCATCCGCATACAGATCGGCATCATTGAGAAAAAAATCATCAAGGTCATTCTCGCCACAAGTGAAAGGAAGGCAATTCCTCCGTACTTCCTTGTTATAGGCAAGCATGACACAATCATCATATAAAGAAATACCGTCCATTGCTGTTAATTGAACCGGAATGAACGGGATTTCTCCAATACTTTTCGCAACCGTTTCTTTGCCTCCACTGATAACCGGGGTGTTACCTTTGCGGCGTTCTTGTCTGCACTGCGTACGAAATCTTCCGCCGTAACGCCCTCCAAAACCGGAATGTTCTTGATAGTTATAGCCATAATATTATTTTTTGCAAAAATACAACTTTGTTGTTATACAGCCAAATAATAGCCCGTCTTCCACTCTTTTTTCCGGAATGTTCCTCCATATCCGGAAAAGTCTGTGTCACGCCACCCGTTGCGGTAAGCCGTTTTTCTCAAGGAAAGGGCAGGCAATACCGGCGGACGTGGATATGGGCAAAACAACCCGCATATGCAATGCAGAGGGAGCAGGAGAGCCTTCACCACAGCCGGAGAGAAAAGTGGTTTCATGCCGGGGTACGGCATGAAAAGGGGCTCCCGGACAGTTCTTTTCCTTGTCGCACATGCACTACGTCGGTCGCAGTTTTCGCCTTCTGAATCCCTCTTACGTCCGTCCCTGCGCTTTCGGAGCGTTTTTCCGGCAGAAAATTTCGCCGTACGGAAATTTTCTGCCGGAAACCGAAGGGAAAACGCGGAGTCCCGCAGGGACGGACGAACTTTGATGAGGAAGGGGAAAATCATCCGTTTCATAAATACCATTTCCTCAGATGGCATCGCATATTTCCTTCTCCATCTTTTCCAGCTTATGGGACAGGATTTCCATGTCGCTGCTGATCTTCTGGTTGGTTATCCGGGCATATATCTGGGTGGTTTTCAAATCCGTATGCCCCAAAAGACGGCTTACGGTCTCGATGGGTACACCGTGCGAGAGCAGCACGGTGGTGGCGTTCGTATGCCGGGCCACATGATAGGTCAGCCGTATCTTGAAACCGCACTGCCTGCCAAGTTCCTTCAATATGGTGTTGCATCTGCCGTTGCTCGGTACCGGAAATACATGACCGTCCTTGGACAGTCCCTTATACTTCTCTATGATGCGCTTGGGCACGTCCAGCAGGCGGATGTTGGACTCGGTGTTTGTCTTGCGACGGCGGGTGATGATCCAGAGGTTGCCGTCGAAGAAGGTCTGGAGCCGGTCGGTCGTCAGTGCCTTCACGTCCGCGTATGCCAGTCCGGTGAACACAGAGAAGATGAAGAGGTCGCGTACCAGTTCGCAGGTCCCGCTTTTCACCGGGGTCTCCATCAACGTCTGTATCTCACGCTCCGTCAGGTAGCCTCGGTCAACGCTCTCGGGGGAATTGATGTACCCGGCGAAGGGGTTGAAGGGAAGCGCACCGCTGTTGCGGGCGATGGAGATGACGTGCTTGAGCCCGATCATGTAACCCCATACGGTATTGGGGCGGCATTTCTTCTCCGTACGCAGGAAATACTCGAAGTTGTTGATGAAGGTCAGGTTGAGTTCCTTCAGGGGGATGTCGTCACGGCGGTATATTTTCGGGACGTACTCGCAAAGGTGCCTGTTTATTGTACGGTAGCGGTTGTATGTTCCCTGCACGCGGCTGTGTCCCACTTTCTTGATGAACTCCTCGTTGTGCTGCTCGAAGAGCTTCAGCAGCGTCTCGCGTTTCACGCCCAGCCCGAGGCAGGCGTCCCTCAGCCTGGCGGCGGTGACATAGCCGTCGGACTGCATCAGTTCCTGGTAACGGCGGTTCACGTCCACGCGTATCCGGTCAACCGCCGCATTGATTTTCTGCGCCTCGGCGCTCTTGCCCGTGGCACGTGCCGTTTTCACGTCCCAAAGTTTCGGGGGCACGTCCAGCTTGCAGCTGAACTGCTTGATTTCGCCGTCTACCGTAAGACGGCACATCCGGGGGAGATAGCCGTTGGCTCTCTCGCTGCCCTTCTTCACGTAGAAGAGGATTTTGAAGGTCGATCTGCTCATACTCGTTTTCATACTTTTTTGATCGTTACAAAGTTAATATCAAGCGAGTTGTCCTCAGGTATGAAAAACTGTGCAAATTACTGAAATAGAATCTGTTGTGCCGTTTCTTGTTCCTGTTATATCAGTAACGATATGGGAACTGAAGTCTTTCGCAGCTTTTATCGGACCTCCTTTTTCAGCTTATGCAGTATTATGAGTTAAACACCTAACCACTTAATAGACTGCATTTTTGCTGTATTATCATCAACCTTGCTTTTTCTTTCTGCGTTTACTTTATTTCTTTATCATCTTTCCCTTCTTTCCCTCTCTTGGCATATTGGCTTGGGCTCATATCGAAATGTTTCTTGAATACTTCACGGAAATATTTCGCATCACTGAAACCGGTCAGCTCTGAAATCTCGGTGATGGTATGCTTTTGTTCTTTCAGAAGTTGGGCGGCATGTTTCAGTCGAATCAGCCGGATGTAGTCAGCCGGAGCTTGGTCGGTCAGTGCCTTTATCTTGTTGTAGAAGCTGGTTCTACTCATATTCAGCAGGTTGCAGAGCACGTCGACGTTGAAGCTTGGGTTGTCCATATTGTCTTCGACACTCTTTTTGACGGTTGCAATGAATTTCCAGTCCAAGTCGTTGGAGCAGTTGATGCAATCCGTATTGTTTTTCTCGTCGTTCAGGTCCAGGCTGGCATATTTGTGGCGCAACAGTGTCCGGTTAGTCAGTAAGTTGGCAATGTTTGCCCGCAATATACCGATATTGAAGGGTTTCACAATATATTCATCTGCTCCGCTTTGCAGTCCCTCGATGATATTCTTGTCGGTATTCAGTGCTGTGAGCAGGATGATGGGGATATGTGATGTCTCGATGTCGTTCTTCAGGATATGGCACAACTCGTCTCCTCTCATTTCCGGCATCATGATGTCTGAAATGACTAGGTTAGGCATATACTCCTTGACAATGATCAGTGCCTCTTTTCCATTGGAGCATACTTGTATGTTGTACTGTTCAGACAATGTTCTGCGCAGATATTCCCTTAATTCGTCATTGTCCTCTACAATAAGAATTTTCTGGTGGCTACTGTTGTTTTGCGACTGTTGCTGCGTCTTGTCGTAGATGCCGCTGGAAGCAGGGGACGGTGTGGCGGAGGCATTGATGGGCACTCCGGAAGCCGAATAAACAATCCGTTCGTTTTGGGGTTGAGGGCGTTGGATTGCCTTGCGGAAATGCTTGTTCCCTTTGGGGAACGTGATTTTGATGCAAGAGCCTTTTCCTTCCATACTGCTGAAGTTGAGCTTTCCTTTATGTAAGCGTACAAGTTTCCCAACCAAGAGTAGTCCGATGCCGCTGCCGGTAACTTTGGAATTGATAGCATTGCTGCCGCGGAAATGCATCTTGAACAGCTTTTTTTGTTCCGAGGCCGGAATTCCGATACCGGTATCTTTCACCTCAATACTCCAGGTATCTTCCGTCTCGGAAGTAAAGACATGTACATTGCCGCCGTCCGGTGTATATTTCAATGCGTTGGATATGATATTCTTCAAAATGGAATCCATCTTGTCCTTGTCCAACCATACGTTCAGATAACGGAAACTGCTTTCGTAGGTCAGGTTGATGTGTTTTATGTTTGCGTATGGACGGAATGCATCGATTGTCTCCTCCATATATGTGCTCAGTTCGTATTCGGATACGTATAGACTTCCGGAATAGGTGTCTGCTCGTTCGAAATTAATAAGATTGGTGGTCAGGCGCAACAAGGCATTTACGTTTCGCAGAGCTGTGTTGATGTTGCTCTGTCCGCTGGAAGTCAGTTGTTCGCGTTCGGTGATTTCTTCCAAGGGTGCTTTGATGAGCGTCAGTGGAGTACGTATATCATGTGCCGTGTTGACGAAAAAGCGTATTTTCTCGTCGGATTCTTTCCGCTGTTTTCTCAAGGCTATGATTCGCAGGGCGATGCTTGCAATGGATATGATAATCACTGCATAGAGTATTAATGCCCAAAAACTGAGCCAGATGGGTTGTTCGATAGTGATGTTCATACTACGTTCCTCCAGGACAATACGGCGGTCTTCGTTGGGGATGGCACGTACGCGGAGGGTATAGTTACCCGGACTCAGATTGGTAAAACGAATGACATTTTCCTGTCCCGGGCGGCTCCAGCCCTCATAGAATCCTTCCAGCTTCCAAGAGTACAGAATCAGGGAAGGGTAGTCATAGTTTATATCGGAAACTTGCAATGAGAAGATGTTCTGGTTGTACTTCAAACGCAAGGTTTCTGTCTCGTCTATATCCTGAATAAGTGGGGAACCTTCATCTTTGGGATAAACGGTCTGATAGAAAACCCGCAGGTCGCTGAATACCATTTTGAATTTATAGTCACGTGGCAGGACCATGTCCTTATCGAACTCTATGGCTCCGTCCGTACTGCCGAAAATGAAATTGCCGTTTCCTCTTAAGGTGCCTGAAGCTGCATTGAAATGATCTGACTTCAGTCCTTGTTCTTTGGTCCAGTTATGGAATGTCTCTTCGGCAGGATAGAAGGTGGACAGACCGTGTTCTGTACTCAGAAAGATATTTCCTTTTCCATCAGACAATAGTGTATAGATATTATTGGAAATCAAGGCACAGTTGTCTCTATGATAGTGTCTGAATGTATTTTTGGCCGTATCATATACCAGTAAACCGGCATTGTTGGTACCGATGTACAACATTCCGTCAGAGGTCTGGCATAGAGAGTAGATATAGTATGATTCTACTGGCATTCGGATATAGGTGTACTTGCCGGTTGCTTTTTCTAATAAGTATAGGCCGGTTGCAGTGCCTATCCACATATGTGTGGAGTCTTTTTCTATAATGGCGGTAATGCCGTTCAGACCGGGGAAATGCCGTATGCTTTTGCTGGAATAGTCTATTTCCTTCAAGTTATAATACCCTCCGGACCAGATGTTTCCTGAAGAGTCTTTCATGATAGAACGGATATACTTGTCCGGCCGGATATTGAGGTTGCTGAATAAGGATGGAGTGAAGAAATCTACGGACTGTTGCTTCTTGTTTATCTGATAGATGCCTGAACTGTAACCTCCGGCCCAGATGATACCAGGCTCAACCTCGCATAGTGAGATAAAGGTGTGGTTTTTACTGTGGCTTGCAGGATCGAAGGTACTGAGAAAAGAATGCCATTGGTTTGTTTTACTATTATAAAGGCTGATGCCGTTGTTGGTGGCAAACCATAAATCTCCGTCATGATCTTCGATGATGGCATTTACTTGGTCATTGATGAGTGACTGTTTATTACCGATAGAGTGTTTTATCCATTGGTAATCGGCATATCGGTTGTCGCGTACGGTGATACCGATGGGATAATTGGCTATCCAGATGCGTTGTTCGCTGTCAATGTAGATGTCGTTGATGGTATTCCCGTTCATAGAGTTGTGCCGGTTGTAGTCGGCAACAATGTATGGTACGGACTCATAAGTAGCAGCGTTCATTTTGTAGATGCCGGCTCCGTCTGTTGCAATGAGAATTTCATTGTCAGTGTAGGCACGGATGCAGTTGATGCTGACATCCATCAGGCCGGACGGTATATGCATGACTTTATGTTTGTTCAAGTCATAGACAAATATTCCTCGTTGAAAAGTACCGATAAAAACCTTACGGGACGGTTTGTGATAGTATAATTCGTTGATTTGTACCTTTAAGGTATCCAATTGGTCGCAGGGACTCAAGGTGAGTACATTGTTTTCCAATTCGGCATAATGTATGCCGATGTCGGTTCCGATAAAGAAATGAGTTGAGTCAATCTGTACGATGTCCGTGATTCGTTCTTTTATTTCATTTTGAATGAAGGTCACTTTTTGAGTATTACTGTCGTACAGATATAGGGCATCTTCATTGCAAAGCCATATTACGCTGTTGGCATCCACAAAACCATAGCTGATGGGAGTAGGACGTCCTTTTACTTCATTTTCGGGTAGCTTGTATACTAAGACAAAACGGTCGTGTCTTGTGTCGTAGCGGAACACACGTCCTTTTTTGCCTATTTCCCATATGGTTCCTTTAGGATCCACATAGAGCCAGTTCAGATTCATCATGGAATTTACTTCTTCATCTCCGTCCATCAGTTTGTAAGACTTGAAATCTTTTCCGCTATATCGGTCGATGCCGTCGTGGGTGAGAAACCACATGTAACCTTTGGGGCCCTTTTGAATGGCATATACCCGTCTGTTGCTCAAACCGTCTTCCACATCGATGTACTTGTATGTTTGCGCAATGCCTATAATTGGCAATAATAGTAGTATGTAGAAAAAGAAGTACTTTTTCATAATTGTCGAACGGTTTTTGAATGTTGTACTGAGGGAGAGTTGAAAATAAACACAAAAGTAGTGCTTTTGTTCGAGAAAAGCAAAAGGAAGGCAAAGAATGGAAAAAATGAACAAGCGCGGATTTATTTGTCAACCCGCGCTTGTCACATTTCTATTAAGAAGGAAGTTCTGTTTATTTTTTATTGGCTTCCACCCACTTGCGTGCATTGACAAACGCTTCTATCCAAGGAGTGATTTGGTCGCTGTTTACGCGGTCTGCGGGGTAGCAACCATTTTGCCAGGGGAAGATAGCACGTTCCAAGTGGGGCATCATGGCCAGATGACGTCCGTCGGCACTTGCCAATCCGGCTATGGAATAATTCGAACCGTTGGGGTTGGCAGGGTATTCGTCGTATGAGTATTTCAGCACAACGTTGTATTTGTCCTCATCGTACGGCAAAGAGAATTTGCCTTCGCCGTGGGCCACCCAGATACCCAGTTTACTGCCGCTCAAAGACCCGAGCATTACACTGCGGTTAGTGGGAACGGTAACACCGAGGTATCTGGATTCGAATTTGTGGGAATCGTTGTGCAACATCTTGCCTTTCTTTTCAAGCTCGGGATTGATAAGGTTGAGTTCCATCATAAGCTGGCAACCGTTGCAGACGCCTAGCGAAAGCGTATCCTTGCGTGCATAGTACTTATCGAGCGCTTCTTTGGCTTTCGGATTGAAAAGGAAGGCACCGGCCCAACCCTTAGCAGAACCAAGCACGTCGGAATTGGAGAAACCACCGCAGTAAACAATCATGTTTACATCTTCCAGCGTCTCGCGGCCGCTGATAAGGTCGGTCATTGTAACATCTTTCACATCGAAGCCTGCCAAATAGAGCGAGTAGGCCATTTCGCGTTCGCCGTTAGTCCCTTTTTCACGGATGATTGCAGCGCGTATACCGGAAGGTGTGCGGCGGTCCGGGGTAATGCCGTATTGTGAGAACTTGCCTTTGAAGTCCGGCATGAAGGCGAATTCCACCGGTTGCATCTTGTAGTTCTCGAAACGCTTCTTGGCACAGCCGTTCATGGACTGTTTACGATCAAGGAGATAAGAAGTGGAGTACCATACATCACGCATATAGTCGATGCCGAACTGATAAGTAGCATCGCCTTTTGATACAAGAATATGGCGTTCGTCTGTCGGTTTACCGAGTTTCACATAACCTACGCCTGCATCTTCCAGGATTTGCTTTACTGTTTCCTTATGCTTGTCACTCACCTGAATAACGATACCCGGATTCTCTGCAAACAGAATCTTGATAAGGTCTTGCTCCTTGATTTTATCCAGGTTGATTTCCATACCGCCCTCCACATTGGCAAAGCACATTTCAAGCAGTGTAGTGATAAGGCCACCGGCAGAAATATCATGTCCGGCAAGAATCAGTCCCTTGTTGACCAGCTCCTGCACGGCAAGGAAAGCATCGCGGAAGTATTCGGCATCCTGCACGCTGGGAACTTCGTCACCCACTTTGCCCAGGGTTTGGGCGAAGGCGGAACCACCGAGTTTCAGGTTGTCGAAACTGAAGTCTATATGATAAATGGTAGTTTTTTCATTGTTGACCAGCACTGGAGAAACGACCTTCTTGACATCGGAAACTTCTCCACCGGCAGAAACAATTACCGTGCCCGGAGAAATGACTTTGCTGCCGTCGGGGTATTTCTGTGTCATGGAAAGAGAGTCTTTACCAGTCGGTACATTGATTTGCAGGGAACAGCAGAAGTCGCTCAATGCCTTTACTGCCGTGTACAGACGGGCATCTTCACCTTCTTGCGAACGACAAGGCCACATCCAGTTGGCAGAAAGGGAAACGCTGTCCAGACCTTCGGCAAGCGGTGCCCAAACCAAGTTGGTCAAGGCTTCGCTGACGGAAAGAACGGAGCCGGCTGCCGGGTCGGCAAGTGCCGCCTGGGGAGCATGGCCCAGAGAGGTTGCGATACCCTTTTCGCCGCGATAGTCCAAAGCTACCACACCACAATCGCTCAGAGGCAACTGCAATTCACCCTGGCACTGCTGGCGAGCAATCTTGCCTGTTACAGAACGGTCTACCTTGTTTGTCAACCAGTCTTTACAAGCCACAGCTTCCAGTTGGAGCACATTGGTGAGGTATTCATGTAGTTGGGAAAGTTCGTATTGGGGCATTTTGTAATGACGTTCCACGGTCTTGTCCACCATATAGGTCTTGGGGGAAGAGCCGAACATCTGTTCTACGGCGAGGTCGAACGGACGTACACCGTCAGCTTGCTGGAAGGCAAAGCGATGGTCACCGGTGGTTTCACCTACTACGTACATCGGAGCGCGTTCGCGTTCGGCTACCTTGCGTACATGTTCGATGGCCTCTTCCTGAATCAGCAAGCCCATGCGTTCCTGGCTTTCGTTGGCTATGATTTCCTTGGCAGACAGCGTGGTGTCACCGATGGGTAACTTGCTCATGTCAATCAGGCCGCCGCATTCCTCTACCAATTCAGACAGACAGTTAACATGTCCGGCAGAGCCGTGGTCGTGGATGGAGACAACCGGATTGGTCTCTTCCTCACAAAGTGCGCGTACCACGTTGTAGGCACGTTTTTGCATTTCGGCGTTGGCGCGTTGCACGGCATTCAGCTCGATGCCACTGCTGTAGCGTCCGGTATCTACGGAAGATACGGAGCCGCCGCCCAGACCGATGCGGTAATTGTCTCCACCGATAACAACCACTTTGTTTCCGGCTTCCGGTGTACCTTTCAAACAGTCGCGTTGGGTACCGTAGCCTACGCCTCCAGCAAGCATAATCACTTTGTCGTAACCATAGACTTCATCATTTTCCTTATGTTCGAAAGTGAGCACGGAACCGCAGATTAGCGGTTGACCGAATTTGTTTCCGAAATCACTGGCACCATTGGAGGCCTTGATCAGTATTTGTTCGGGAGTCTGATACAGCCATTTGCGTACCGGCAGAATCTCTTCCCAAGGACGTCCTTCTTCCGTACGGGGGTAGGAGGTCATATAGACGGCTGTTCCGGCAATCGGCCAAGAGCCCTTACCGCCGCCCATACGGTCGCGGATTTCACCGCCCGTACCGGTAGATGCACCGTTGAACGGTTCTACGGTAGTGGGAAAGTTATGTGTTTCCGCTTTCAGGGAGATGACACTCTTGATGTCTTTTACTTGGAAATAGTCGGGCTTGGAGTGGTCTGCCGGAGCAAACTGTTCGATAACCGGACCTTCGGCAAAGGCCACATTGTCTTTGTAGGCAGAGATAATCTTATTGGGATTCTCTTGTGTGGTCTTCTTTATCATTTGGAAGAGTGAAGATTCCTGTTCTACTCCATCGATGATGAATGTCCCGCCGAAGATTTTGTGACGGCAGTGCTCGGAGTTGATTTGCGCAAAACCGAATACTTCGGAGTCCGTCAGAGGGCGCCCAAGATCTTTTTCTACCTTCTTGAGGTAGTCCATTTCCTCTTTGGAAAGTGCCAGCCCTTCCTTCTCATTGTATTCCTCCAGGTCTTCGATGTGTACAATCGGTTCCGGTTGCCGGTTGGTTGTAAATACATTCTGGTCCAGCCCCTTGTACATACGTTGCAGCATCGGGTCATGGTCTGCATTCTCATCTTTTACGGGGAAATACTCCTCGATGCGGATAATGCCGTCCAGTCCCATGTTCTGGGTGATTTCTACGGCGTTTGTACTCCACGGAGTAATCATCTCGCGGCGCGGGCCGACGAAATGTCCTTTCAGGTTGTCTTCACTTTCGGGGGTGGCTTCTCCAAAAAGCCAGCAGAGTTTGTCGCTGTCTGCCTGGGGGAGTTCATGATTACATTCTACGGCAATCACACTCTTGGATGGTGTTCTGAAAAAAAGAATCATAGTTATATTTACGATTTTACGATTTACGATTTTACGATTGAAGTTACTTCTTTGAATATCTTCATCTTTTCTTCTTGGGGACAAAGATACGCAAAATCGGTGGGGAGGAGAAAAAAAGGAAAACAAAAAACGCATGCAATTTTACTTGTATGCGTTTTTTATTCTGTTTTATAAAGCCGGATGTATATTATTGTATGACGATTTCATCCGTAAATAAGAATTGTTTCTTCCCTTGTATGGCGTGGAAGCGTACATACCGTGCTTTAGTAGGGGTGCCGGTCCATCCGAAATTTCTGAAAATCACGTCTTTTCCGGCATCCTCCTCGCTGCAAGTATCACTGCCCAGCAGGGAGAATTCTTTGCCGTCCACTGATGCCCACACTTCTACTTTGGCTGGAAGAAAAACCTGCGGGGTACGGATTTGCATGAAGTTGGCCATGACCCGCTGTATAGCGGTCACTTCGCCCAAGTCGATGGTGGCATCCAAATCATTGGGGCAGAATCCCTGCCAACGCCCGTCCATGTAGCTTTTACCGCCGCGAAGTCCGTCGAGGAGACCGGTGTCACCGCCGCCTTTGTATACTTCTTTATGCTGATAGTATCCGCCGCCCGGTGCATAGGTTATCTTTTTGCCTATGCCTTTGTGATAGTCGGTGCGCAGGTGAAGGCTTTTTCCGATAGGCTTTTCTCCATCGAAAAGACGTGCGGTCAGCAATATGGAGTCTTTTACGGCAAACGGTTTCTTGTATAACTTGGAAGACGCAGTCGGTTCGGAACCGTCCGTTGTGTAGCGGATGTCAATCGGATGTTTTTCGGAGGTGAGGGACAGCATGATTCTTTTCTTGGCATAGTCAACGGTCTGGCTGGTCTGCACTAGTTCCGACAAGGTGAACGGGTTGTAGCCTATTGCTTTGATATGGCGTATTTCGTTGTTGATACGTCTCTTGAAACTTTCCGGATGCTTGTTCTTCATGGGAGTCCATCCTACTTCTGCCAGAGCGATGATGCGCGGGTATATCATATATTCGGCATGTTCGTAAGTGGGCAGATATTCGGCCCATACATTGCCTTGCACGCCTAATATGTATTTGCAGATATCACTTTCCAATGAGTCGGGAGCCGGGTCGTAGGAGTAGGTCTGTCCGATGGGGACGCAGGCGCCGAACGCCAGCGGCTGTGTCTCGGGGTCATCCTGGTAGTGGTCCAGATAACAGTGGCTCTCCGGTGTCATGATGGCGTAATGCCCCATGCGGGCGGCGGCAATGCCACCTTCCGTACCCCGCCACGACATGACGGTTGCGTTGGGGGCCAGGCCTCCGTCCAGTATCTCATCCCAGCCGATGATTTCACGCCCTTTGTCGTTGAGGTACTTCTCTATGCGGGCTATCATATAGCTTTGCAACTCACTTTCATCTTTGAGCCCTTCTTCCTTCATGCGCTTCTGGCATTTGGGGCATGCCTTCCAGTGGCGTCTGCTGGCTTCATCACCTCCAATATGGATATACCGGGAAGGGAACAGCCGTATCACTTCATCCAGCACATCTTCGAAGAACTTGAAGGTCTCTTCGTTTCCGATACAGACTTCACCGGATGTATAAGGCTTGCCGGTACAGGACAGCTGTGGATAGGCTGCCAGTACTTCTCCCGAGTGTCCCGGCATTTCTATTTCGGGGATAACGGTGACATGCCTCAAGCGGGCATATTCCAGAACCTCACGTACATCCGCTTCCGTATAGTAGCCTCCATAGGCTCCTTCTTCATCCTTCTCGCAGAAGTGATGGTCATATTTCCCCCAATCCTGCAGATTGGCGGCTTTTCTCCAGGCTGCGAATTCTGTCAGGCGGGGATAGCCCGGAATCTCCAGCCGCCATCCGGCACCGTCGGTCAGATGCCAATGCAGGCGGTTAATTTTGTAGGTGGCTACCAGGTCTATTTGTTTCTTGACATAGTTCGTGTTAAAGAAGTGCCTTGAAACATCCAGGTGCAGCCCACGGTAGGGGAATCTGGGTTCGTCCTTGATGGTCGTGACTGGCAGTTCCTTCCCGTTACGGGCAAGTTGTGCCAAGGTTTGCAGTCCATAGAAGGCACCTGCTGCGGAGGAGGCCTGAATATTTACACCTTGTTTGCTGACTGTCAGGTTGTAGCCTTCGGCGGCGATTGGATTGTCCGTCTCGTCCGTTATTTTTATCGTTACAAAAGGATTCTTGTCGACAAGCTTCATGGGGATGGCAAAGTCCGGCAGATAGGCCAGCAAGTCATTCATGTCGGATTTCGCCAGATTGGTCGAGAAGGTTACCGTAGATGGCAGTTCGACTGTTTTTGACGTAGTTTGGGCATACTGCGGATATGGAATCACACCGAGTTCCTTGGGAGCTTCGCATGCCGTCAGTAGTAAGACGGTCATGGAAACGAGTGCTAGAGTTTTTTTTATTCGTTTCATTAGGGGGTATTGTTAAGTTCGGAGGTAAATATACGGAATAATATGTAAAATGGATAATCTTTACTTCTTAAAATCCTTTTCCGTCGAAAAAACGTTAACACTATTCGTTCGTCTCATAAAAAAGTCCGATATTTGCAACCATGATTCAGATAGAGACCATATTTGACATATTGTGGAAGGGGTTCATTATCGGCGTCATTGTGTCCGCGCCATTGGGTCCTGTAGGAGTATTGTGTATTCAGCGTACTTTGAATAAAGGACGGTGGTATGGTTTCGTAACGGGGATAGGAGCTTCGCTGAGCGATATTGCATATGCCTTGCTGACGGGCTACGGGATGAGTTTCGTTTTTGATTATGTCAACAAGAACATCTTTTACCTGCAGCTTTTCGGAAGCATTCTTCTGTTGGCATTTGGCATTTATACGTTCCGCAGCAATCCGGTACAGTCCATCCGGCCGGTATCCACCAATAAGGGTTCCTATTTCCATAACTTCATAACGGCGTTTGCCGTTACACTTTCCAATCCACTGATTATTTTCCTTTTTGTAGGCCTTTTCGCCCGCTTCGCTTTTGTAAGTGAGGGCGTGCTGGTGTTTGAGGCTGTCACCGGATACCTGGCCATCGCATTGGGTGCTTTGGCTTGGTGGTTTGGCATAACCTTTTTTGTCAATAAGGTCCGTACACAATTCAACCTGCGAGGTATCTGGATACTGAACCGTATTATCGGGAGCATTGTCATTGTGGTGTCTGTGATGGGACTGGTGTTTACGCTGATGGGTGAATCGCTGTATTAATGGATAATCGATAGTGGATAAATTGATAATGAAGTCATAAATCTAAGGTTATAAATCATACATTTTATCGTGAAGATTGCGCAACAACTGAAAGAGAAGAATATAGCCGAATACCTTATATATATGTGGCAGGTGGAGGACTTGCTCCGTGCCAACGGCTGTGACATAGACCGGATACGCCAGAACATCATCTTGCGCTATCCGGAGGAGGAACGGCCTGCGCTGGAAGAATGGTATGGAAACCTGGCAGATATGATGCGTGCGGAAGGCGTAACGGAAAAAGGGCATCTGCAAATCAACCGTAATGTCATTCTGAATCTGACGGAACTGCATGGCGAATTGCTGGCTTCTACGAAATATCCGTTCTATAATGCGGCTTATTTCAAGGCACTGCCTTTTATCGTGGAACTGCGTCAGAAGAACGGCCGGAAAGAGGAGTCTGAGGTAGACACTTGTTTCGAGGCGCTTTATGGAGTGTTGCTGTTACGCTTGCAGAAGAAGGAAATCAGTCAGGGCACGGCAAAGGCTATGGAGGCCATCAGTGGTTTCATCTCGTTGCTTGCCAACTATTATGACAAGGAGAAGCGGGGAGAACTGGAGTTGATGGATAATTGATAGTGGATGATTGATAATTATGAAGGAAAATATTGTTCATCGTAACATTCTATATATAAGTGTAACTTTATTAAATGAATATTCTGATAACCGGTGCCAACGGTCAACTTGGCAATGAAATGCGAGTGTTGTCGAAAGAAAACGGACAACATGTTTATTTTTTCACTGATGTGCAGGAATTGGACATTTGCGACGAACAAGCTGTGCACAGGTTTGTGAAGGGTAACCGGATAGATGTGATTGTGAATTGCGCTGCTTATACGGCGGTGGACAAGGCGGAGGACAATCAGGAACTTTGCGACAAGCTGAACCATGTCGCTCCTGGCTATCTGGCTGCCGCTGCCGAAGCTTGCGGTGCTGCCTTGATACAAGTGTCCACCGATTATGTTTTCGACGGAACCGGACACACTCCTTATACGGAAGAGGCGGCCACTTGCCCCAATTCGGTATATGGCTCTACTAAACTGGCAGGTGAGCAGGCGGTGATGAAGCATTGCAGCCGTGCCATGATTATCCGTACAGCATGGCTCTATTCCATTTACGGGAATAATTTTGTGAAGACGATGCTTCGTCTGGGGCGTGAGCGAGAGACGCTGGGGGTTGTCTTCGACCAGATAGGTACGCCGACATATGCCAATGATTTGGCACGTGCCATTTTTGCGGCTGTCAACCGGGGGATTGTTCCCGGTATCTATCATTTCAGCAACGAGGGTGTGTGCTCGTGGTATGATTTCACGTTGGCTATCCATCGCCTGGCCGGCATAAAGACCTGCAAAGTAAACCCACTACATACGGACGAATTCCCTGCCAAGGCGCCGCGTCCGCATTATTCCGTACTGGACAAGACAAAGATAAAGAAGACATTCGGCATCGATATACCCCATTGGGAGGAGAGCCTTGCTGTCTGCATGAAGAATTTGGAAGAGTGATTATTACTGACTAATTGATATATGGCCAATAACAACGAAATAGAAAGACGGAGAACGTTTGCGATTATCGCGCATCCGGATGCCGGTAAGACGTCATTGACCGAGAAGCTGTTGCTTTTTGGTGGACAAATCCAGGTGGCGGGTGCCGTAAAGAGCAATAAGATAAAGAAGACGGCAACGTCGGACTGGATGGATATTGAAAAACAGCGTGGTATTTCCGTCACCACTTCTGTAATGGAGTTTGACTACCATGACTACAAGGTCAACATCCTCGATACTCCGGGTCACCAGGATTTTGCCGAAGATACCTACCGCACGCTGACGGCTGTGGACAGCGTTATTATCGTGGTGGACGGTGCGAAAGGTGTGGAAACGCAGACACGCAAGCTGATGGAGGTCTGCCGTATGCGTAATACGCCGGTGATTATCTTCATCAACAAGATGGACCGTGAAGCCAAAGACCCGTTCGACCTGCTGGACGAGCTGGAGGAGGAACTGCACATCCACGTGCGCCCTTTGACGTGGCCTATCGAGAGCGGTGTCCGTTTCAAGGGTGTCTACAACATCTACGAGCATAATCTTAACCTCTACCAGCCCAGCAAGCAGGTGGTGACAGAGAAGGTGGAAGTGGACATCCATACCGAGGAGCTGGACAACCGGATTGGTGCCCAGCTGGCCGACAAGCTGCGCGGAGAATTGGAACTGATAGACGGTGTTTACCCCGAATTTGATAAGGAGGAATATTTGAAAGGGGAGCTTGCTCCCGTATTCTTCGGTTCGGCACTGAATAATTTCGGTGTGCAGGAACTGCTGGATTGCTTTGTGGAGATTGCTCCCAGTCCCCGTCCCGTGAAGGCGGAAGAACGTGAGGTGGAGCCGGAAGAGCCTAAATTTACCGGATTCATCTTCAAGATAACCGCCAACATCGACCCGAATCACCGTTCATGTATCGCTTTCTGCAAAATCTGCTCCGGGAAGTTTGTACGCAATGCCCCGTACTTGCACGTACGTCATGGTAAGACGATGCGTTTCTCGTCACCTACGCAGTTCATGGCACAGCGCAAGACGACTGTCGATGAGGCTTGGGCGGGAGATATTATCGGTCTGCCGGATAATGGTACGTTCAAGATTGGCGATACGCTGACCGAAGGCGAGGTGCTCCACTTCAAGGGACTTCCAAGTTTCTCGCCGGAGATGTTCAAGTACATTGAGAATGCCGACCCGATGAAGCAGAAACAGCTTGCCAAGGGTATCGACCAGTTGATGGACGAAGGTGTGGCTCAGTTGTTCGTCAACCAGTTTAACGGGCGTAAGATTATCGGTACGGTGGGGCAGTTGCAGTTCGAGGTCATCCAGTATCGTCTGGAGAACGAATACAGTGCGAAGTGCCGTTGGGAGCCGCTCAGTCTGTATAAGGCCTGCTGGATTGAGAGCGATGATGCGGCGGAGCTGGAAGCCTTCAAGAAGCGCAAATACCAGTACATGGCCAAAGACCGCGAGGGTAGGGATGTGTTCCTGGCCGACAGCGGATATGTGTTGCAGATGGCGCAGATGGACTTCAAGCATATCAAGTTCCACTTTACGAGTGAGTTCTAAGCTATACGATTTTTGCTGACTCACGGCTGTAAATGATGCAGGTTGAAGAAAAAGAGGAGGTACAAAGTAATAAAAAACTTTGTACCTCTTTATTTATTGTGGGAAGAAAGTGTTACCTTTGTTTCTATTAATATGCATTGATTATGAAGACACTTGAAGTAAGCTCGTTCCTTACCGACTTTACACCTTACTTATTATAAACACAAAATTTCAAGATGAAACATACCTTCCTTTTTCTCCTGCTGACCTTCCTTTTAGGGCTGACAGCCTGCTCGAAACCTGCCGGTAGAACTTTGATGAACTACGAACAGGCCCTTTCTCATGCTGACTCGTTGGTGCAATGCGGTGCTGTCGACAGTGCCCGGGCCGTCCGCCTGATTTCCGGTTTGCACCGTGAATACAGTCAGATAAAGGAGCTTTCCGATGGCAGGCATGTGCGGCTGAAGCCGGTCAGTGGTTACGAACGTTTTTTCTGGGGAGTGTTTTCTGTGATTATGTTCAGCATTTCCGGTGCTATGCTGTTCAGCCTTGTCCGGTTCAAGAAAGAGCGCCACCACCGCAACTACCTTATCACCTTGAGCGAAAACGAACAGCGCTTGCGCAACAATGAACGCGAGCGCGAGGAACTGGAAGAATGCCTGAAGGAGATGTCGCTGACCGACGAAGAGCGCGAAGAAGTGCATAGCTCGCTGACGAACCTCATGGAACATGGCAGCCGTCTGGATAAGGAAAACGAGTCACTCCGCGCCCGTCTCAAGGAGTATGAAGACAACCCCGTGCCCCGCGAACTGGAACTGTTGAGGAAAGAGGGCGAGCGTGTCCGGATGCTCGACGGGCAGGTGCAGGCGCTTGCTTCCGCCATGATAGACGCAGACGAAGTGGTGAAGCAGTTGCGCATCCAGCCCAAATTCCTTGCGGACAGCCAGTGGGACTACTTGCAGAAACTTACTGACAGAGTATATAAGGGCGCTTCCAAACGCCTTGTCATGCGCTTTCCCCAGCTTACGCCTGCCGACAGCCAGCTTTGCATGCTTATCCGCTTGCATTTCAGCAATGCACAGATTGCCACGCTCATTGCCGTGTCTCCCGCTTCCGTGTCCCAGCAGAAATTCCGCCTGAAGAAGCGGATGATGCAGGCGGATGGTGGACTGTTTGCTGATGGAGAGACGCTGGATACAGTAGTGTGCCATGTCTGAAATTTCGGATTGCAAGACAACAGTGACAAGGGTATGAAACTATTAGGTGGCATTAAGATAAATTAGGCCCGTAATTTCTTTACGGAAATCCTTTTCCGTATCTTCAAGTGGGATTTGTCAAGTCCGGCTAATTATGAGTTCATAAAAACGCTATCAAAGACGGTATCATAAAAAATGGTATTGTATATGGACCGAACGGATCGGGTAAAACAAACTTCAGTTTGGCCTTATTCGATATTGAGAACCATTTGTCGCCCAAATGGAAGAAGATAGATTATTATGTGAATTTTATTTATGCTGTAAAGAAAGAGGGAGTAGTCGGGTTCGAATATACATTTAGGTTTGAGAACGGGACAGTTGTCTATGCCTATTCTAAAAATGCCGGTGGTATATTAGTGTCCGAATCGCTTCGGGTGGACGATAATTTGGTTTTTGAACGGAAGAATGGTTCTTTTTGCATAAACAAGCAACAGTTTCCTATGGAAGAAACCATAGAGAATAACCTCGGAAGTAATGCAAATAACGGGTCGATAGTCAATTTCTTATAGACTTCCTACCCGTTGGGCAAAGAACACTGCTTGATTCCGATATTTTTATATGATTATTTTAGGGATATAGCCAATTTGTGTTGATTTATTAGGACAAAAAGTCGGTGATTTCCCTTGTTCTCAATCTGTTTTGCTACTAATATAACCTCGGTCTTATACTGAACCCTATTCAGTCGTATACTGAATGCCATTCAGTCTTATATTGAATCCTATTTAGTCGTATACTGAATTACCCCCACTTCAGAAGGTGTTCTGGGAGGGGATGGACTGTGACGGTTTGATGGCTTGAAACGGATGCTTTTGGGATTTGAAATGTTGTTACAAAATGAAATAAGAAACTGATTGGTGACTTAAAAAATATTGTTATTCCTTGTTATTTCAATAGTTCGCTTTCTATTGGACTGCTAAAGTGTTGAATTGATTACGGATGAGAGCATAGAATCAAATTGCTCCATAATTAAAAATATCCCTCCAAAAGAAGTGAGTTTACCGGATTTTATGCTTATTTTTGTCATGCTTGTTGAGGATTTCTTGTGCTTTTTTTGCAGCACTAATTTAAGTGAATCTTCTGACATGGCAAAGTACTGGGCAATATTTTATTGCTCAGTATTTTAAATAATTGTTTTGTAAAGTGCCGCGGAACTAAGGTCTGATAGAACGAGGATGAAACATTCCAAATTAATAAACAATATAAACGAACGTGTAGTGGATGACATCAAAGGACGGTTATCCAAAGGTACTTTTGTGTCTATTGCTGCGGCTTCATTCTCCATCTATGCCTACGAAGCATTGAAAGAAGAATTGGAGCAAGTGGAACAATTGCGTTTCATTTTCACGTCTCCTACTTTCATCAAGGACAAATCAAAGAAAGAGAAACTTAAAACATTAGAAAACAATTAAGAAACAAGATATATGACTGACATATTAAAACATTTGGATTTGAACTCCGCAGACGGAACGCAACTCAATCTTGATGCGCTCTATCAGATAGCACCTTCGGCATTTACCGAAGTACGTGATGACAAGACTGGTGAAATCTCCCGAAAGGTAAACTTCGAGGTGCTTCGCCGGTTGCTTGGCGACTATGTCACAGACGGCGATGGCGAGATGTATCAGTTTACATGGGTAGGTAAGAATGCCGCTCGTGCGGAGGCTGCCAAACCAACCGATAAGACATTACGCCCGGTGGTGGAAGATTCCGTGGATTGGGACAATACGAAGAATATCTATATCGAAGGTGATAACCTGGAAGTGCTCAAACTCTTGCAACGCTCATATATGGGTAAGGTGAAGATGATTTATATCGACCCACCCTATAATACTGGCAATGACTTTGTGTATCATGACGATTTGCTCTCACTGCTGCCGAAGAGGATTTCAAAGCCGGCAATGTGGACGAGTTGGGCTATCGCTTCAGGAAGAATTCCGATACGAATGGTAAGTTTCATTCGGATTGGTGCAGTATGATTTATAGTCGTCTGCTGGTGGCTCGTTCTCTGCTCACGGAGGATGGAGTTATCTTTATTTCGATAGGTGATGATGAGAATGCAAATCTCATCAAAATATGTGATGAAGTCTTTGGCGAGCATAATTTCATTGCTGATATTTGCCATAAGCATAGAGCCTCTGTTTCTAATGATAGAATAATATCTGAAAATCACAATCACATTGCGTTTTATGCCAAAGAAATAAATGAGGTGTTTGCTCAACAAAAGAATATAGGAGAAGACCCAGTATTAGACGGATTTGATCGAGAAGACGATAAGGGAAAATATAAATTGGCACCTGTAGATGGTCCTGGTGGAGCAAAGAAAGGTAATCCTTTTTACGAATTTATGGGTGTTGAAGGATATTGGAGATATTCAAAAGAGACCATGCAGAAACTGTATGATAATGGACTGCTTATTGTCACAGAGAACAATCTCCAGAAGAAGTATTACGAAGAACAGGCTCGACAATCAAGAAAAAAAGTTACGACTTGGTGGGATACAGATTTCTTAACTTCTTCCGCAACTTCATATCTTCAGAAATTAATGGGCTGCAAAGCATTCGACAATCCCAAAAGTATAAATCTCTTGATAAGGATGCTCAAGATGATGACTCATTTTGATAAAGATGCACTTATTCTCGATTTCTTCTCAGGCTCTGCCACCACTGCCCATGCTGTAATGCAACTCAACGCCGAAGACGGAGGTAACAGAAAATATATCTGCGTTCAGCTTCCCGAAAAAACACCAGAAGATAGCGAAGCACGTAAGGCAGGCTACGCCACTATCCCTGAGATAGCCAAAGAACGCATCCGTCGTTCCGGTGCAAAAATAAAAGCAGATTCCTCGCTTACTACCCAAAACCTCGACACTGGTTTCCGTGTCTACCGCCTTGACGAAAGCAACTACGAGAAAGTATCACTTTCACCCAAGGAATACAAGCAAGACCAGCTTGACCTCTTTGCCTATAATATCAAGCGCGATCGTACTGACCTTGACCTACTCTATGGTTCGATGTTGGCATGGGGTGTTCGCTTGGATTTGCCCTTGCAGACAGAAACCATGGACGGTTGTACCATCTATACTGTCAACGAAGGTGAACTTGTGGCTTGCTTTTCCGAGGGCATTACCGATAAGGTAGTAACTGCGATGGCCGACAAGAGTCCCTTGCGTGTACTTTTCCGTGATGCCTGCTTCAAGGAAGATGCTCAGAAAATCAATATTTATGAGCAGTTCAAGCAATCCTTGGATTGGTCGGATAATGATGCGTTTAATAATATCAGAGTAATTTGACGTGTCCATGGAAGAGAACAACAAAATACTAATCTATACAGACAATGGCGGTCTGACAAAGATAGATGTGAAACTTGAGGAAGATCCTTTATGGCTTACTCAAGCGCAGATGTGCGAGCTGTATCATACGAGTAAATCAAATGTAAGTGAGCATATTAAGCACATTTTCGAAGAAGGCGAACTACAAGAGGACTCAGTTGTTCGGAAATGCCGAACAACTGCCACAGATGGTAAGTCATACATGACAACCTTCTATAATCTTGATATGATTATCGCTTTACTTGATTTCGCAGAAAGCCAAGCCGAGAAAGAGCAACCCATGACCATGAACGATTGGGCAAACTATCTGGATCGCATACTCACCTCAACTGGAGAACAACTCCTACTGGATGGAGGCCTAGTATCCCATCAAGAAGCGATGGATCATGCCGCTACTGAGTATCGTAAATATAAACAGCGCACACTCAGCGATGTGGAGCAAGATTATTTGAACGCTATCAAGGCGATTAGTGACAAAAGTAAGAAAGGAGGCAAAAAGTGAAAATAAGATATAAACATCAACGCTTTCAAGCGGAAGCCGCCAAATGCGTGAGCGATGTGTTTCAGGGGCAACCCAAACACGATGGCAGCCGCACCTTCTTGAACAAGTTTGGTGCGCTCAACTTCGACGGTTTCGGCAATTTTCCCCTTGTACTTGACAATGAAAGCATTTGCGAGAATGTGCGTGGCATACAGATGGCAGAAGGATTGAATCCCGTGGAGCATCTGGAGGGAGACGGACGTACCTTTACCATCGAGATGGAAACAGGTACGGGTAAGACCTATACCTACATCAAGACCATGTATGAGCTGAACGCCCGCTATGGTTGGTCGAAATTTGTGATTGTAGTGCCCAGTATTGCCATCCGCGAAGGCGTGTTCAAGAGTTTTGAGAGTATGGCAGAGCACTTTGCTGGAGAATATGGTAAGCGCATGCAATACTTCATCTACAACTCGAAGCAGCTCGCTAAGATTGATGCCTTTGCTTCGGATAACGGCATTCATGCAATGATTATCAATACGCAGGCTTTCAATGCTTCGCTTAACGAGGATAAAAACAAGGAAGGTCGCGCAGGTGATTCCGCAGCCCGTATCATCTTCTCACGTCGTGATGAGTTCGGTTCGCGAAAGCCTATTGACATCTTGGCAAAAACGAATCCCATCCTAATTATTGACGAGCCGCAAAGCGTGTTGGGAACGGATAAAAGTAATGCCACACGAAAAGGTATCAAACTGTTTAACCCGCTCTTTACCTTACTTTATAGTGCCACGCACCGTGAAATATTCAACCAAGTATATCGCCTCGATGCCATCGACGCTTACAACAAGAAGCTGGTGAAAAAAATAGAGGTACGCAGTGTGCATCAAGTGGGTTCTACAGCTACCAATAGCTATGTCTATCTGGATGAAATCGTCATTAGCAAAGGCAATCCACAAGCTCGATTGGGCTTCGATGTCAAGACTGCCAATGGCACACGCCAGACCATTCGCTTGGTCGGCGAAGGGTTCGATCTTAAAGAGCAAAGCGGTGGTTTGCAGGAGTATGCCAATAACTTTAAAGTGGAATGTATAGACGGATTGACCAATACCGTGCATTTCCTCAACGGACTGACGCTTCATCCCGGTGAGGTGGTGGGCAGCGTGAATGAGGATATTCTCCGTCGCCACCAGATACGTGAAACCATCAAGACTCATTTGGAACGTGAACGCCAACTTTTTGCTCGCGGCATCAAGGTGCTTTCGCTCTTCTTTATCGATCATGTGGATAGTTACCGCATCTACGGTAAGGACACGGCAGAGAAGGGGAAATTTGCACGGATGTTTGAAGAGGAATACCAACGTGCCTTGCAAGAGCTTATGTCTACCTTTAAGGATACCGCCTACACTCGCTTCCTTTCCAATCCGAAGAATGCGCCCGAAAACATTCACGATGGTTACTTTTCTATTGATAAAAAAGGGAAGAACGTGGAATCGAAGAATAAGGAAGGCGAAAACGAAGAACGTGGTTTCGACCTTATCATGAAGGATAAGGAACGCTTACTTAGCCAAAGTTGCCCCATTCGCTTCATCTTCTCTCACTCGGCCTTGAAGGAAGGTTGGGACAATCCTAATGTGTTCCAGATTTGTACGTTGAAAGATACCTCCAACGAAATCAAGAAACGTCAGGAGGTGGGTCGTGGTATGCGCCTATGCGTCAACGATAAGGGCGAACGTCAAGATGCCGACGTATTGGGTGACCATGTGTTCGACACCAATATCCTGACCGTTATTGCCAGCGAGAGCTATGACGACTTTGCCAAGAAGCTGCAAACCGATATGGCAGAAGCCTGTGCCAGCCGTCCGGTAGTGGTGACAGCCACACTGTTTGCCGACCAACTGGCACAGACACAAGATGGACACAGCATAAAGATTACGACCGAACAGGCCGTGGAAATCCACGAAGAACTGATAGTCCAAGGTTACATCAAGAAGGGCAAGCTCACGCAAAAGTACTTTGACGAAAAGAAAGCCGATTCGCTCCAGTTTGGTGAGGTGGAAAATCTACATTCGTTTATCATCAAACAGTTGGATAAAGTGTTCAATCCCGATGCCTTCAAACCAGCCAATGGACGTAATAAAACGGAGGCTCACTTAGTGAAAGACAACTTCAACAAAAAAGAGTGGCAAGAGTTGTGGCGGCGCATCAATACACGTACCTACTATAACGTGAGTTTTGAAACGTCAAAACTCATCAAGAGTGCCATTGATGCACTCGACAAGCACCTGAATGTGACAGAAATCCGTATTGTAGTGGAGAGTGGCGGTATGGAAAGCATCCGTGACCGCGAAGAATTGGAAGCCGGAGCAGCCATGAGTGCCGCTACAGTGAAAACCATTCGGGTAACGGAAGTTATTGGAGCAGAAGTAACTTACGACTTGGTAGGTGAACTCGTGCAATCCACCGGTCTAACTCGCCGCACCATTGTAGAAATGCTGAAAGGCGTTAATCATGCGACTTTCCATCAGTTCAAGCTGAATCCAGAAGAGTTCATCATCAAAGCCGGTCGCATCATCAACGATTGTAAGGCTATCTCGCTCATCCAACACATCCAGTATGAGAAATGTGCTGGAACTTTTGGTACTGGCATCTTTGAGGAAGCTACGCTGCGTGGTACACTTGGCAAGAATGCTATCGAAAGTACCAAGTCGCTTTACGATCTTGTAGTGGTAGATAGTGAAGGTATCGAAAAGAGTTTTGCCGAGTCGCTGGAAGCTGAGGATGATGTGGTGGTATATAGCAAACTGCCCGGTGGATTCTACATCAACACTCCGATGGGCAAATATAATCCCGACTGGGCTGTAGCTTTTCGAGAAGATTCCGTGAAGCACGTCTATTTCGTGGCAGAAACCAAAGGCAACGACATCGAAGTATCACAACTTCGCCGTGCCGAGGATGCCAAGATAGAGTGCGCCCGTCGCCACTTTGCAGCTATCAGCACTGGCGATGTGGCGTATAGTGTGGTGAAAACCTACCAGGATTTGTATAATGCAGTAACAAAGTAAAATCAGCCAAACACGTAGAGAGGCACATTCTCTCTATGTGTGCATTCTTTCTTTTCACTGGCATAAACTCTAAATGATGTCATATTGCAAAGAATAGCTTATAGTAACTATCTTGTAGAGACCGGAAGATATAGGTGCCTTCATTATCAGAAGTTTGCGTGTATAGCTTGTAGAGATTATCACCTTATTCTTCTTATTTCAGCTTTATTTCCCCCTTCTTCTTGTAGAGATGTTATTTTTGTAATTGTTTGTATTTGAGTGATTTATGAAAATTGGTTGTAGATGCCATTTTCTTGTTTTCCCTTGTTTCCCGCCCTAACTTTGCAACATCGAATTTGAGAAAAGCAGACGGCTGAATCGTTGAGGCCTCACGATGAAAACTTCTGCTTCTCGGGTGAGACAAGAGAAACCGGATATACATTATTAATTAATCATTTAAAACATTACGATTATGGCATTTTTTAAAAGAGTTCAGAAAAAAGTAAACGATTTGTGGTATCCTCAATCAGTAACCTGGGGCAAGGCGGTTACTACCCGTGAAGTGGCAGACGAGCTGTCTGTTCTTTCTACCGTGACCCGTGGTGACACGTATGCGGTGATGGAGAACTTGGGGCGTGTATTGAGCAATTTCATGGGGCAGGGACGTACTGTGAAGATAAACGGTGTCGGCACCTTCTACTATACTGCCACCTCTACTAAAAGAGGAGTGTCGACGGCTGCGGAGGTAAGCGCTTCGCTGATTAACGGAGTACGTGTCCGTTTTTTGCCCGAAGTGGAGCGTAATAGTGGCCGTCAGGTGATTACCCGCAGCATGGTGAATACGAAGATTGTTTGGGAAGAGTGGGGCAAGCTTCCTTCTTCTGACAGTGGCAATCAAGGTGGCAGCAACCAGGGCGGCAACGACGGCGATCAGGGAGAGAACCCGCTGGGCTGATTTTTCCCATCCCGCCAATTGCCTCTTTTCTTGACATAAATGGGGTATTATACACTTCCCGTACCACCTCTCCGGTAGTGCGGGAAGTGACGTTTTAGCATCTTTTATTATTTTTTACCACCTTTCTTTAACGGATAATCGCTAATTTCGAACGATTTTTTTTAAATCCTACGGAATAACTAATAATTTATAATATGGAAAACTTGAACATAGCACTTCTGCTAATGGTGGTAGGTATGGCAACAGTCTTTGCTATCCTGCTGATTGTTATCTACTTAGGAAAATGTCTCATTGCACTTGTGAACAAATATGCACCCGAAGAAGTGGTACCGGCCAAAGCTGCAGCAAATGGTCCTGCACCTGTCCCCGGTAATATTCTGGCAGCTATCAGTGCAGCCGTAACAGTAGTGACACAAGGTAAGGGTAAAGTTGCTAAGGTAGAAAAAATCTGAAATAATAATCTTATATAAAAACACACCGAATAATTTAGTATGAAAAAGGAAATTAAGTTCAGCTTGGTATTCAGGGACATGTGGCAGAGTGCCGGAAAATATGTACCCCGTGTTGACCAGCTGGTGAAAGTAGCTCCCGCTATCATTGAGATGGGTTGTTTTGCGCGCGTGGAAACCAATGGCGGAGGTTTTGAACAAGTAAATCTGCTGTTTGGGGAGAATCCGAATAAAGCCGTGCGCGAATGGACGAAGCCGTTCCACGAAGCCGGTATCCAGACTCACATGTTGGACCGTGCCTTGAATGGCCTCCGCATGAGTCCCGTGCCCGCCGATGTACGCAAGCTGTTCTATAAGGTGAAGAAAGCGCAAGGTACGGACATCACGCGTACTTTTTGCGGTCTGAACGATACTCGCAATATCATTCCTTCCATTGGTTATGCACACGATGCCGGAATGATTTCCCAATGTTCGCTCTGCATCACCCATTCACCTATCCATACCGTAGAATACTACACGAACATGGCTTTGAAGCTTATCAAGGCTGGTGCCGATGAAATTTGCATCAAGGATATGGCAGGCATCGGACGTCCGGTTTCCCTGGGTAAGATTGTGGCCAATATCAAGGCGGCACATCCCGATATTCCTATCCAGTACCATAGTCATGCGGGGCCCGGCTTCAATATGGCAAGCATTCTTGAAGTGTGCGAGGCAGGTTGCGACTATATTGATGTAGGTATGGAACCGCTTTCATGGGGTACAGGACATGCAGACCTGCTCAGCGTGCAGGCTATGCTGAAAGATGCAGGCTTCCAGGTGCCCGAAATCAACATGGAGGCATATATGAAGGTACGTGCCCTCATCCAGGAATTTATGGATGATTTCCTTGGCTTGTACATCAGCCCGCGTAACCGTTTGATGAACTCCCTGCTGATTGGTCCTGGACTTCCGGGCGGCATGATGGGCAGTTTGATGGCAGACCTGGAGTCCAATTTGGAATCCATTAACAAATATAAGGCAAAACGCAACCTGCCCTTCATGAAGCAGGATGAATTGCTCATCAAGTTGTTCAACGAAGTGGCATACGTCTGGCCGCGTGTAGGTTATCCGCCATTGGTGACTCCGTTTAGCCAGTATGTCAAGAATCTCTCCATGATGAACGTCATTGCTATGGAGAAGGGCAAGGAACGTTGGGGCATGATTGCCGATGATATTTGGGATATGCTGCTGGGCAAAGCCGGTAAGTTGCCGGGTGAATTGGCTCCTGAGCTTATTGAGAAAGCAGAGCGCGAAGGACGTAAATTCTTCACCGGCAATCCGCAAGACAACTATCCCGATGCTTTGGACAAGTACCGCAAGCTGATGAAGGAAAACAAATGGGAATTGGGCGAGGACGACGAAGAGCTTTTCGAATACGCCATGCACCCGGCTCAATACGAGGCTTACAAGAGTGGCAAGGCCAAGCAGGACTTCCTGGAGGATGTGGAGAAACGCCGTGCTGAACGTGACAAATCTCCGCTGGACGATGCCAAACCCAAGACGCTCACCGTGCAGGTGGACGGTCAGGCCTACCGCGTAACGGTGGCTTATGGTGACATTGACCTGCCCGCTTCGGCTACCGAGAAGGTGACTGCTCCTCCCGTAGGCGAAGGTCAGGATATTCCGGCTCCGCTCGAAGGCAAGTTCTTCTTGACGAAGAATGCACAAGAAACCCCGTTGAAAGTGGGTGACAAGGTGAAGAGTGGCGATCTTCTCTGCTATATCGAAGCTATGAAGACATACAATGCCATCCGTGCAGACTTTGATGGAACGGTTGTTGCCATCTGTGTCAATCCGGGTGACTCTGTTTCTGAAGATGATGTATTAATGAAGATAGGATAATGGAAGATATATTTGCAAAACTCTATGATATGACGGCCTTCAGCAATATCATTGCTGATCCGTCGTTCCTCGTGATGTATGCCATCGCTTTTATCCTGCTTTATTTGGGCATCAAGAAGCACTATGAACCATTGTTGCTGGTACCCATCGCTTTCGGTGTACTCATCGCCAACTTTCCTGGCGGCGAGATGGGTGTGATTCAGGCGGATGAAAACGGAATGGTCATGGTAGGCGGGGTGATGAAGAATATCTGGGAGATGCCGTTGCACGAAATAGCGCACGACCTTGGACTGATGAACTTCATCTATTATATGCTGATTAAGACCGGATTCCTGCCACCTGTCATCTTTATGGGGGTGGGTGCGCTGACGGACTTCGGTCCGATGCTCCGTAACTTGCGTCTCTCCATATTCGGTGCGGCTGCGCAGTTAGGTATTTTCACCGTACTGCTTTGTGCTGTGATGATAGGGTTCACTCCGCAGGAAGCGGGTGCGTTGGGCATTATCGGTGGTGCCGATGGCCCTACGGCTATCTTTACTACCATCAAGCTGGCTCCCCATCTGTTGGGACCGATTGCCATTGCTGCTTATTCTTATATGGCGCTGGTACCGGTCATCATTCCGATGGTGGTGAAGTTGTTCTGTACCAAGAAGGAATTGATGATTAACATGAAGGAGCAGGAGAAGCTGTATCCTTCGAAAATCGAGATTAAGAATCTGCGTGTATTGAAGATTATCTTCCCGATTGCAGTGACTACGATTGTTGCTTTATTTGTGCCTACGGCAGTACCTTTGATTGGTATGTTGATGTTCGGTAATTTGATTAAGGAAATCGGTTCTGATACAAGCCGCTTGTTCGACGCTGCTGCTAATAGTATCATGAATGCAGCTACCATCTTTTTAGGATTGAGCGTTGGCGCCACGATGACTAGTGAGGCATTCCTGAATTGGACAACCATCGGTATTGTGATTGGCGGTTTCCTGGCATTTGCATTGTCCATTACGGGAGGTATTTTCTTTGTGAAGCTGTTCAACCTATTCAGCAAGAAGAAGATCAATCCACTGATTGGTGCTACCGGCCTGAGTGCCGTGCCCATGGCAAGCCGCGTCTGCAATGAGATTGCAACGAAATATGACCCGAAAAACCATGTGCTGAATTACTGTATGTCCAGTAATATCTCCGGTGTAATCGGGTCGGCTGTTGCGGCTGGTGTATTGATTTCATTCTTGGGATAAACCTGGTCAGTAGGGGAAAGATAAAGAAACTCCGGCATGGCTTTACAAAGCCATGCCGGAGTTTCTTTATCTTTTTCGTTGAGGGGCATTTCATTCGCTGACCACTTTCCAATATTCAGCTACCGCCATCTTTTCCGCGAGATACGCATCAATCAGGTTGGTGTGTGCTTGTGTCCATGAGAGTTGTGCGGACAGTACATCTACCATGCTGGCTTTTCCTTCATTATAAGAGAAGGTGACAAGGTCTAGATTCTCTTCGGCAAGTGTCATATTCTCCCGGGCCGTCTTGACTTGCTGTTCAGTTTCCGTTAGCTTTGTGGTGGCTGCGGAGAGCTCTTCCAGAATATTGTCCGTTACATAGCTTTGTTGCAGCTTCTGTATGCCGATATAGGCTTTCTGTTGGCGGTTTGTCTTGAAGCGGGCTCCCCAACGGAAGATGGGGATGCTGACGTTGACCCCTGCGACGGGAGTATGAGGTACATTCTGCCCCATATAGGCGATTCCCGTATCCCAACCGGTAGCGAGAAACATGCTGGCTTGTGGATTGTAGCGGCTGAGGGCGGCATGCCGTTGCGCTTCACTGCGGGCGATGTTCACGGAGGTACTGGCATATTCTGCCCGGCGGGGCAGCACATCATCCAGGCCCAAAGGGATGATGGGGGCAGTCGGTATATCTATTTCGGCTATGCTGTCTATGGGAGCGTCCGGTTCCGAGCCCATAAGGATATTCAGTTTTTGCAGGGCAAGGGTATGTTTTGGCGTGCCTTGATGTACTGTAATTCGGCCTCCTTACGCCGGGTGGAAATCATCAGCAAGTCTGTGCGGCTGATGGCGCCGTCATCGAAGCGGTCTTGGATGATGTCGTACTGCTGTTGTACAATATCCTGAAAGGTAGCCGCGGCTTTCAGACCGGCACGGGCGGCAGAGGCATTCCAATAGACGGCGTCACTTTGATAGTGTATCTGGTCGAGGGTCAGTTCTGTGGTTAGTTGCTCCAGTGCCTCTTCGGTTTGCGCCACTTTCTTTTGGGCTATTAGGGAACCTCCGGTATAAAGCGGCTGCGTCAAGGTGGCAAGTGCCTGATAGGTATAAGGGCGGTAGTCTCCTTTCGGACTGTTCCATTGGTCCAGATGATTGAGATTGGCGGTACCCTCGGCGATGATGTCAATCTGGGGCAGGAAACCGGTGGAGGCAATCTTGCGTGCCTCGGTACTGGCGAATGTTTTCAGATGCTGTTGTTTTAGAATCTGGCTGTATGCTTCTACCTTGTCGCGGTATTCTTCGCGGCTCAGATATGCTTGTTGTGCCCCGGCATTCAGTCCGGAGCACAGTAATGATAGAATAAGTATCTTTGTTTTCATCATTCAATTGGTAAACTGTAAATTGTTGAATGTTCTCTCACTTGATTTTATGAATGGCGCAATAAGCCACCGGCAGCACGAATAGCGTCAATACCGAGGCCACCAGCAAACCACCCATGATGGTTGCCGCCATGCCGCCGAACATGGCATCGAACAATAACGGCAACATTCCCAGGATAGTGGTACCCGATGCCATGGCCACCGGGACAATACGGGTGGTCGTTGCACCGATAACGGCTTCACGCGGTGCTTTTCCGGCAGCGGTTTCCGTATCAATCTGGTCCACCAGCACGATGGCATTCTTGATATTCATTCCAATCAGCCCCAGCAAGCCGAGGATGGAGAAAAAGTCAAATGATTTCCCCAATACCACCAGTCCCAGTACAATACCTATAAAGATAAGCGGCAGCATCAGCAGGATAACAATCGGCTTCCGGTAGCTGCGGAACAGAAACAGCAAGGTGACGAACATAAGGAAGAATGTCAACGGCAGGTTGGCTGCCAGTGCGGCATTGCTTTCTGCCTGGCTTTCCTGCTCTCCGAAGTATTTCATGGTGTAACCTTCGGGTACTTCAATCTCCTCTTGCACTTGCTTCCATATGCGGTTGAAGGCGGCAATGGCATTCACACCGCGGCGTGGGTCGGCCTGTGCCATCATCACCATCTGCCGGTTGTAGTCTTTCACATTGGAGAACTTGTACTGGAAGTCGAACCGACTGATGACTTGTTCCAGAGTGGTTGTTTCGCGTGCAGTGCCGAATACGGGGAGTGTACGCAAGTCGTTGATGCGGAAAGAGTCGATGGTTTTATCCTTCAACAGAACGGGAAGTACCTGGTCTCCTTCCCTGTATTCTCCAAGTGCCATGCCGTTCGTACCGATCTGGATACTCTGTGCCATGCTTTGCCGGGAGATACCCAACGGTTGTGCGCGCTCCTGACTGTAAACGGGATGCCATACCGGTATCTTATTGCCCCAGGAGTTGCGCACGTTGATAAGTTCACCGTCACGGTGCATAATGTCCAGAGCCTTGTTGGTCAGCATGACCAGCGTATCTGTATTATTGCCGATGAACCCGATTTCGATGGCTGCATCTACGGCAGGAGAGAGCTTGAACAACATGGTACGGGTGATGGCATTGGGATAGTTGGCCTTCATGTAGGCATCGAGGTTCTCTTCCTGCTCCTTGGTATATTTGCTGTCCGTTACTTCTACCAGGATATTGGCGAAGTTCGGTTTGGGGCCGACGGAAGTGGAGGCCAGATAGTAACGCAACGGCGTGCTGCCGAATGTGACGGATACCCGTTTCACTTCCGGCTGCTGCATCAGATGCGCTTCCACCTTTTTCATTTCGGTTTCTACTTCACGGATGCTGTACCCGTCCGGATAGAATACATCTGCCCGAAAGTAGGGTTTGTCCAAAGAAGGGAAGAAGTTCTGGGGCATCAGTCCCATGACGATAAGGGAGAGGATGAACAGTGCTGTAATGCTTCCAAGGGTCAACGCCTTCTTGCGTATCAGTGTGCCGAGGATGAAGGCGAATTTATGGTAGAAAGGCTTGTCGTATGGGTCCTTACCACCATCTTTAGCCTTTGCTTTCAGTATGAAGTTGCCGAATGTAGTGGTTTGTGTCAACGCCAGCACCCAACTTAATCCCAAGGAAATGGCCAGCACTACGAATAGTGGTTTCACGATTTCGGCTACAGAAGAGGGAGCCAGATACAGTGGCAGGAACGAACAGATGGCAATGAACGTTGCTCCCAGTAATCCCCATTGGGGACCGGTGGCACCGTCTATCAGCGCTTTCCGGCGGTCGATGCCGCGGGCAATGGCAATCTGGGCATTATCTGTCACCACGATGGCATTGTCCACCAGCATTCCCATGGCTATGATGAATCCGGCGAGGGAGGTCCGGTTCAGACCTACGCCAAGAAACGACATAATGAGCAGTGTGCCTCCGATAGAGAATATAAGGGAAGAGCCAATCAGTACTCCTGCACGCATGCCCATCACCAGCATGATGATTACAATCACAATCAGGATGGATTCTATCAGATTGATGATGAACCCGTTGTTGGCTTCTTGGGCAATCACGTTTTCGGGATACAGACTTTCCAGTTCCAGTCCCACGGGGATGAGGGGCATGAGTTCGGTAAGCCTCCGGTCTACCAGTTCACCGGTTTTTACCACATCCTTTGTAGGGTCGGTGGAGATGCCGATACCGATGGCGCGCTTTCCGTTGACGTGCATGATATTGCCGGGAGGTTCCATGTATCCCTTTTCAATGATGGCGATGTCGCCCAGCTTGACTTGTCCGCCGGAGGTAGTGATAACCTGGTTGCGGATATCATCGACAGTCGTGTAGGTACCGTTGGCCACGATGCGTAACTGTTGTTCTGCAGCACTGATTTCACCCGTATTGATAATCTGGTTCTGCGATTGCAGCAGGCTGGCCAGTTGCTTGGGGTCGATACCCATTCCTGCCAGCTTGTTTACGGAGATGAATATATGGATGACCTCTGTCTGTGTACCGAAAAGGGCTACCTTCATCACACCGTCTGCCGTGATGACTTGTGTCTTGATTCGTTCCGCCCAGTTTCTCATTTCTTCATAAGAGAAACCGTCGTCACCCACCAGGCCGTAATAGATGCCGAAAACGTCTCCAAAATCATCCGAGACGGTCGGCACAGAAGAGCCTGTGGGCAGTTGGGGCTGTATGTTGAGCACTTTGCGCCGCAGTTCGTCCCACTTCTGCGGAATGGATGCGGCAGAGAGTGACGGTTGCAGTTCGAAGGTTATCTTGGAGAGTCCGTACATAGACTCTGACTTTATCTTGTAGACGCCGCTCATCGACTGTATTTCTCGGGAGATGGGTTCGGTGACGAGCCGTTCCACTTCTGCCGGCTCCGCTCCCGGGTAGCGTGTCATGATGACTGCCGACTTGATGACGAAAGGTGCGTCTTCCTTCTTTCCCAACCTGCCGAATGACAGTATGCCGCCGATAAGCAGCACAGCCAGAAAGAAGTAGACTATCTTCGTGTTGTCTAATGAATATTTGGCTAGATTCATGTTGTTTAATTATCAATTTTTACCTTTTCTCCTTCTGTCAGCTGGTATACTCCGGCCGTCACAACGGTTTCTCCCGGTTCCAGCCCTTTAGAGATAAGCAGGTTTGCCTCTCCCGTTGGAGAATAAACGCTCACTTCGCGACGGCTGACTTTATTACCTTCCACCACCCATACATACGTTTTCTGGTTTTCACTGTTACCGAATACGGCACTTAACGGTACATTCATCAGCTTTTCTTCCAGGAAGGGAGTGACATCCGATGCCAGCTTTATTTTGCATGTGAATCCCGGTTTTACGTCATAACGTGCACGGTCAAAGTGCGGGTCGTCAATTGTTATTGTCACCGGAATACCCGTTCCTGCTGTGGAGATGTCAAGATACTCTTCCATTCTGGCATCGAAAGCCTCTGCGGGGTAGCTATCGAACACCACCTTGAACTTTACGTCCTTGGCACGGAGCAGATAGAGATAATCATCCGGTACGGTGAACTTGACTCGTAGTTTCTGTGTATTTACCAGTAGTACAACCCCTTCTCCCGCATTGACACGCTGATAGTTCTCTACCAGCCGTTTTTCGATGGAACCTTCGAAAGGGGCTGTCAGCCGCGTATCCCGCATATTGTTGCCGGACAACTCATAAGCGGATTTTGCTTTCTGATAGTTGGCTACGCTGATTTCGTATTCCTGCACAGAGATAGCCTGGCGGCCAAGCAGCCGTTTATTACGTTCCACTTGTGCGGCAGCTGTTTCGTAGGCAGCTTTGTCGGCTGCATATTGCAGGGAGATGTCGCGTGGGTCGATGGCGGCAATCAGTTGCCCCTTCTTTACCCGCTGTCCCTCTACAACCGGGAGACTGATGATTTGTCCGCTGACGCGGAAGGCAAGTCTCACATATTCCACGGCTTCCACCATTCCGGAGAAGTCTTTGCGGATAACCGACTGTGAACTGACTTGCGAAGTCTTCACCGGTCGGATAAGGGTATTGTTACCCTTTTGTTTTTGCCCGCACGACGTGATGAGCAACGCCATGACCAGGGCGAAAAGAAACATTTTTTTCATTGGTAAACAAGTATATAGTTATTCGTTCAGGTATATATAAAAACATAAAACCGGGAAAACAACCAAATGTTCTCCCGGTTATAGGATAAATGATGATTTAATGTGCCAATATGGTTAATTACATGAGCACATTAATTTTTAATTCCGTCCCCCGTTCCAGCGTATATGGGTGTCCGTAGACTTGTATGTCCACTTTGCTGCCTGCTGTAAGCGAGATTTCGATTTCTTTTCCTACCCGTATGTGAAGTGTGTTTTTCAGATAATTCACCTTGAATGAATAGCTGTCCCATTTTTGCGGTATGACGGGGGAGAAACACAATGTCTCCTTCAGCACCTGCATACCTGCAAATCCGCGTACAATGGCCAGCCAGCTGCCGGGCATACTGGTTATGTGCAGACCTTGGTCCGCTTCGTTGTTGTAGTCGTCCAGGTCAAGCCGCGTGGCATGCAGGAAAAGCTGGTAAGCTTTTTCCACTTTGCCGATGCGTGCAGCCAGGATGGAATGGATGTGGGGAGAAAGGGAGGATTCGTGTACGGTCATCGGCTCATAGAACTCGAAATTGCGGCGGACGGTTTCCGTGTCGAAATAGAAATAATAAAGGTAAAGTCCGAGCAACACGTCGCTTTGCTTGATGTAGCAAGAGCGCAGAATGCGGTCCCATGACCAATGTTGGTTGATGGGGCGTTCTTCGGCAGGAATGTTATCTGTACTTTCCAGTACTTTATCCATATAGCCGTCATTCTGGATAAAAATTCCCCGTTCCTTGTCTTCCGGCAGATACATGTGTTCGATGATGTCTCTCCACCGGGCGCTTTCCTTTACTTGGTCGAGATTGGTGATGCGGCGTATGCGGGCATATTCGTCCGGATATTGCTGTGCTATCATTTCCAGAAAACGGAGGGTCATCTTGAGGCATTGTATGCAGGAATAGTTGGTGTACCAGTTGTTGTCCACATTGTTTTCGTATTCATCCGGGCCGGTAACTCCCAGTATGACATATTTCTGTTTGGGTTGGGAGAAGGATACCCGTTGGCTCCAGAAGCGGCTGACGGCAATCATAACTTCCAGGCCATATTGGGCGATATAGTCCATATTACCCGTCAGTACTGCATGCTGAACGATGGCATAAACAATGATATTGTTGCGATGGATTTCCTCGAAGGTTATTTCCCATTCGCTGTGGCATTCCTCTCCGTTGTTGGTTACCTGCGGAAACAACGCTGCACCGTCCTTGAAACCCAGTTTGCGGGCGTTTTCTATGGCCTTGGGAAGCTGGTTGTGCCGGTATGCCAGCAAGTTCTTTGCAATCTCTTTGGGAGTGGAGAGCAGAAAAAACGGTACACAACACAATTCCGTGTTCCAATAGGTATTGCCGCCATATTTTTCTCCGGTGAATCCTTTGGGGCCGATGTTCAGGCGCGGGTCATCTCCCCGGTAAGTCTGATACAGCTGGAATATGTTGTACCGGATACCTTGCTGTGCTTCCGGGTCCCCTTCGATGACGACATCCGTTTCGTCCCAGATTTCCTGCCAGGCCCTTCGATGCTCTTCTACCAGCGTATTCCAGCCTATGTTCTTGGCTTCGCGTGCCTCGGTCATGGAGTGCTCCACCAATTCACTCCGTTCGTGGTAAAGAGAAGAAGCGATGGCGGTGTATTTGATGAGTGTCACGTTGTCTCCGGGTTTTACGTCGGCACCTACGCTGAAACCGGTCTGCTTTTCCTTTTCTATCCGTATGGGATTGGCAGTGGTTTCCTTGTTGTTTTTGAAGAATTGGTAAGTCATGGCGTAGCACACTTGTGCATCTTCCCGGCGGGTCTGTGTCCAGAGGTAGGCACAGTCGCTGGTAGAACCGGAACGCAGGATGTTCCATATTTTCAGGTTCGGCAGGTCGGCATCGTCCACGATATTCCCGTCAAGGATGGGCACGAGTGAGATTCTACCGGTATAGTTGATGGAGGACACACTGTACTTGATGAGACAGAGGTTGGGTCTTGCCATATCCGTGATGTGCTCTATATGGATGCGGAGCTGGTTTCCCCGGGGAGAGGTCACCTCCATGTCCCGGTAGGAGATACCCTCTTTCATGTCGAGGCGGCGGTTGAAGCTGTCGACATCCCAGCCTGCCAAATCGAGTTCCTCATCGATGAGGCGCAGGTTGATACGGCTCCAGTCGGCAGCCTTGGGTATGCGGGTGTAATATGAGGGAAATCCGTTCTTCCACCATCCTACGCGGGTTTTGTCCAGGAAAGTGATGCCGGCCACAAATGAACCACGGTAACTGTCACTGCTGTAAGGCTCCTCAAAATACCCCCGTTGCCCGAAACGTCCGTTTCCGAGACTGAATATACTTTCCGACATCCGTTGACGGTCGGGGTGGAATTGGTCTTCGATGATATTCCATTCATCGGTCTTGAGGTATTTCTTCATGACGACGTGTTTTCTGTAGTTATCGCCGTAAAGTTAAGCAATATGCGGAAATAAAGAAGAAAAGTAAGGACAAAAATAAAGAAAGGCAAGGAAAGACATCAAAAAGACACCGGGAAAGTATCGTTCCTTGGTACCGAACGATGCTTTCCCCGGTGTCAGGTGGAATGTTGCCCGGTGTCGGTCAATATTTCCGTCTCAGAGTACTTCGGGGGTGATTCTTAGTTTGCTTTCTCTCCTTTGGTCTCTTTGATTAAATATACACAGAAAGCACCGATTATCAGCATGACTCCTGCTAACACAAGCATATTGATTTCAGGAGGCAGTCCTCCTTTGGGAGTAAACAAGGCAAGGATGATGCCGCCCAAAGCTGCCGCAATAATCTGCGGAATACAGATGGTACCATTGAAAAGACCTAAGTAGGTACCCATATGTCCTCCGCTCAGTGCATTGGTCAAGATGGTGAACGGCAGTGCCAGCATGGCAGCCCATGCACAACCTATCAGCAGGAAGGAAATGAACAACATATACGGATTGTGCATAAAGTAGGTGGAAATGAAACCTATACCTCCCAGAACAAGGCTGAGTGAGTAGACGCAGCGGCGGTCCTTGAACATCGGTATGCAGATGGCCCAAAGCACAGAGCCGATGGCTTGCACGGCAAACAGTACGCCTACCCAGTCGGCGGCATTCTGATATTGCAGGCTCTTGGTGTCGAGTACTATTTTGGTCACACCATCTACCAGGTGCTCTACTGTAGGAGCGTCGAAAGCATTGGCAGCGATGCTGCCGTTGGTATAAGTCCACATGAACATAAAGGCAAACCAGCAGAAGAACTGTACCAGTCCGATAGTCCAGAATGCTTTCGGAGCGTTGATGAGCAGCTTCAGCATGTTGGTCTTTTCATGTTCCTCTTCTTCGGTGATGCCGTGATACTCTGCATATTCGGCAGGCGGCATCTCTTTTACTTTGATCGAAGTGTAGATGACGCAGAAGATAAGGATGGCCGCTCCGATGTAGAATGAGTAAATAACCGAGGCGGGGATTACTCCTTGGGGAGCTGTATTGCTGATGCCAATCCATGCAAAGATGAACGGGAAGAGATAACCCACCAGGCTACCTGCATTGCATAGAAAACTCTGGATGGAGTAGGCGAGTCCTTTTTGTTTCTCATTCACCATGTCGCCCACCATCATTTTGAAGGGCTGCATGGCCATATTGATGGAGGTATCAAGGAACATCAGCGATACCAGACCGAAAATCATGGCTGTACTTACTGCCATGCCGAAGCTTCCGGCATTGGGTAGCAGGCACATGACGAGTACGGCCACCAACGAACCTATAAACAGATAAGGAATGCGCCGTCCGAAGCGTGTCCAGGTCTTGTCACTGGCGGCTCCCACAATGGGTTGTACAATGATACCTGCCAACGGCGGCAGGATCCAGAAATAACTCAAATTATGCGGGTCTGCACCCAAAGTGGAAAAGATACGGCTGATGTTTGCACTCTGCAAAGCATATGCAATCTGCACGCCGAAAAAACCAAAGCTGATGTTCCACAGCTTCCAGAAACTTAAATCGGGTTTTACTTTCATGATGGTTCAATATGTTTTATTATTTCGTTGTTCCTCTTATCACCAGATTGGTACGTACTATCTTGTTGTTGCTTTTCTCTTCTCCCTCCAGCTTTCCGATTAGAATGCTGAAAGCGCTTTTACCTACTTCCTCGCCATGTTGCTCCACAGTAGTCAGCTTCGGGTCGGTGCTTTGGGCAATGGCTCCGTCGGTGAATCCGCAGATGGATACTTCATCGGGAACTTTTATGCCGACCAGTTTGCAGGCATACAGTATGCCTGAAGCTGTCTCGTCGTTGATGGCGAAGAAACCGTCAGGGCGGTTTTCGCTTTCCAATAGGTCGGGAGTGATGGAGATGGCGCGTTCACGGGTGTCGCACAACAGAATCATGCTGTCATCCACTGGAATTTTATACTTCTTCATGGCATCCAGGTAGCCGTTCCGGCGATTCTTGGTAATCTCCAGGTGGGGAGCCGCACTATAGAAAAGAATACGCTTGCATCCGGTCTGTATCATGTATTCCACGGCCGCAAAGGAGCCGGCATAGTCGTCCACCACCACTCGCTCGGTTTTCAACCCCGTACATATACGGTCGTAAAAGACGATGGGAATGTCGTTGTTCAGCAGCTCCTGATAATGGTCGTATTTGGAAGTATCCTTGGCAAGTGAAGCGATGACTCCGCAGACACGGGCGGCAAGGAAAGAATGCACAATCTTCACTTCCTGCTCGTACGATTCGCTGCTCTGCGCCACTATGATATTATATCCGGCATCCGCCGCTGCTTTCTCAATTCCACTCAATACGCAGGAAAAGAAGTGGTGTACCAGTTGGGGAACAATGACGCCGATGGTATTGCTGCGGCTTGCGCGGAGGTTTACAGCCAGTACATTGGGCTTATAGCTATGTTCGCGCGCATAGGCATGGACAAGATCACGAGTTTCCTTGCTGATGTCCGGATTGTCTTTCAGCGCTCTTGACACGGTAGAAGGGGAGACATTCAGCGCCCGGGCAATATCCTTGATGGTAATCTGCGGTTTATTCATGGTATAGTTTTGAGGACAAAGATAAGGTAAACTTCCCTAATCCGATTGCAAAAATAACGTAATATGGTAAATTGGGCTTATTCGTTGAGGTTTATCGGGTTGTAAGTTTGTGCAAACGATTGCAGACACCCGTATTTTGACAAATAGAGGTGATATATAGTTCTATATTCCCTAAATGCTTATATTTGCAGTATGCAATTAATGATGATAACGCCATGAAACACATGAAGTTCTTGACTTTCTTTTTTTGTATTGCCTTTGCCGTATTTGCATGCAGCAGCAATAATGAGACAGACCCCAACGCCGGTGGACTTCCCGATAAGGAGGAACCTCTGGTTACGGACTTTGCTAAAGGTGCCGACATCAGTTGGGTGACGGAGATGGAACATAAGGGTATGAAATTTTACAATACCTCCGGTGTGGAGACCGATTGTTTCCAGCTGATGAAGGATTTGGGCCTGAATGCGGTTCGACTCAGAGTATGGGTCGACCCCAAAGAACACGATAACTGGTGCAATATGGCCGATTTGGTGACGAAAGCCAAACGTGCCGCAGAGCTGGGCATGGACGTAATGGTAGACTTCCATTACAGTGACTGGTGGGCCGACCCTGGACAGCAGCATAAGCCTGCTGCATGGAAAGGACTGAACTTGGCCGACTTGAAGAAAGCCATCGCCGACCATACTGCCGATGTACTTAATGCGCTGAAAGCGGCAGGAGTTACTCCCAAGTGGGTTCAGGTAGGTAATGAAATCCGTCCGGGGATGCTTTGGGATGAAGATGCTGCGTTGAGCGGTGCGTCCTATGATGTGAGGGAATGTGATGTAAAGGGTTCCAACAGCACTTCCGAGAAAGTGAAATACCGTGAGAACTTTGCCAACCTGGCTGCTTTTATCAATGTAGGATACGATGCGGTAAAGTCCGTCTTCGACGATGCCATTGTCATCGTCCATCTGGACAATGGATATGACAACGAATTGTATACCTGGTTCTTTAATGAACTGAAAACCAATGGCGGTAAGTGGGATATGATAGGCATGTCGCTCTATCCTTACTGGACGATGCTCGAGCACAAGGAATATACAGTTGATAGAACTATTACCGAGTGCATTGCCAATATTAATAGTGTAGCCCGGAAATACAACTGTGACGTGATGGTGGTGGAAACCGGCATGGAGTGTGCCGACGACAAAGGGAATCTGGCAAGTGCTTCCGTGCTGGCAGAAGGGAAACGCCAACTGGCCCGTGTCCTGAAAGAGTGCAAGGAGAATACCGGCGGACGTTGCAAGGGCGTGTTCTACTGGGAACCGGAATGCAGGCCGAACCAATATCGGCTGGGGGCATTCACTGAAGATGGTCGCCCCACTGTGATAATGGATGCTTTTAAATAATTATATTAACAAAATCTTTTAAAGAAGAATGAGAAAGACAATACTTATCTTTTCCTGCTGCGCCAGTTTTGCCTTGGCGGCAATGGCGCAGCGTACAGAAGCATTGTTGGAAAAGAACTGGAAGTTCACCAAGGGAGATGTTCCCGAAGCAACACAAACAAATTTCGACGACAGTAAGTGGGAAACAGTGACCATTCCTCATGATTGGGCCATCTTTGGTCCGTTCGACCGCAACAACGATTTGCAGGAGGTAGCGGTTACGCAAGACCTTGAAAAGCAAGCTTCCGTAAAGACCGGGCGTACCGGAGGGTTGCCTTATGTGGGTGTCGGTTGGTATCGTACGGCTTTTGATGCTCCTGCCGACAAGCAGGTCACTCTGGTTTTCGACGGTGCTATGAGTGAGGCTCGGGTCTATGTCAATGGGAAAGAAGCTTGTTTCTGGCCTTTCGGATATAACTCTTTTCATTGCGATGTTACCGGTTTGCTGAATGCCGACGGTAAAGACAATGTGCTGGCTGTCCGTCTGGAAAACAGACCCCAGTCCTCCCGTTGGTATCCGGGGGCGGGATTGTATCGCAATGTCCGCCTGGTTACTACGGAACGTGTCCATGTTCCGGTTTGGGGTACACAGCTCACCACACCGCATGTTTCTGCTGAATACGCTTCCGTGCGTCTGCGTACTACAATACGGAATGCCGGTGATGCGGATGTTCGTATTTCTACTGATATTATTGCGCCGGACGGTAAGATAGTATCCCGTAAGGATAATAGCCGGAAAATTAATCACGGACAGCCATTTGAGCAGAATTTTCTGATAAATGCTCCGTCTCTGTGGTCCCCTGAGACACCTTTTTATATAAGGCAGTATCTAAGATTTATGTAGATGGCAAACAGACTGACGAATATACCACGCGTTTTGGTATCCGCAGCATTGAGATTATAGCTGATAAGGGATTCTTCCTGAATGGTAAGCACCGTAAATTCCAGGGGGTATGCAATCACCACGATTTGGGCCCGTTGGGTGCGGCTGTCAATGTGGCTGCTCTTCGCCGTCAGTTGACATTATTGAAGGATATGGGATGTGATGCAGTCCGTACCTCCCACAATATGCCTGCCCCCGAATTGGTGGAACTCTGTGACGAGATGGGCTTCATGATGATGTTGGAACCTTTCGATGAATGGGATATTGCCAAATGTGAGAATGGATATCACCGCTATTTCAACGAATGGGCAGAAAAGGATATGATAAATATGCTGCATCAGTATCGGAACAATCCTTGTGTGGTAATGTGGAGTATAGGAAATGAGGTTCCTACCCAATGTAGTCCCGAGGGCTACAAAGTGGCTTCTTTCCTGCAGGATATTTGCCATCGCGAAGACCCTACACGCCCCGTTACTTGCGGTATGGACCAAGTGACGTGTGTGCTTGCCAACGGGTTTGCGGCAATGATTGATGTACCCGGCCTTAATTATCGGGCTCACCGCTATGTGGAGTCTTATGAGACTCTTCCACAGAATATTGTGCTCGGTTCGGAGACGGCTTCCACTGTAAGTTCCCGTGGTGTCTATAAATTTCCCGTACAGAAGGGAGCCAGTGTGATGTACGATGACCATCAGTGCTCCGGTTATGATGTGGAGTGTTGTTCCTGGTCGAATCTTCCCGATGAGGATTTTGCTTTGGCTGATGATTATGACTGGACAATCGGACAGTTCGTCTGGACAGGTTTTGATTATTTGGGTGAACCTTCTCCTTATAGTACGGATTCCTGGCCCAGCCACAGCTCCGTTTTCGGTATCATAGACTTGGCAAGTCTCCCCAAAGACCGTTTCTATCTGTACCGCAGCCTATGGAACAAGCAGGCAAATACCTTGCATGTCCTTCCGCACTGGACGTGGCCGGGCAGGGAAGGGGAGAATACTCCGGTTTTTGTTTACACCAGCTATCCCAGTGCCGAACTGTTCGTCAACGGAAAGAGTTATGGCAAACAGCGGAAACTTACTGCTGATGAAAGCCGTGCTTTGGAAGGTCAGGACTCCCTTGCTTTGCAGCGTCGCTATCGCTTGATGTGGATGGATGTTCCTTATGAACCGGGCGAAGTGAAAGTGGTAGCTTATGATGCTTCCGGTAAGCCTGCAGAAGAAAAGGTGATTCGTACCGCTGGCAAGCCCCATCATCTGGAGCTGGTTGCCGACCGCACCCGCTTGTCTGCCGATGGTAAGGACCTGGCATATATCACAGTCCGTGTCGTGGATAAGGACGGTAATCTTTGTCCGGCAGACAGCCGCATGGTAAGCTTCTCGGTGAAGGGTGCTGGAAAATATCGCGCTGCTGCCAATGGAGATGCTACCAGCCTCGATTTGTTCCATTTGCCCAAGATGCCGGCTTTCAGCGGTCAGCTGACGGCTATTGTGCAGAGTGGCGAGCAAGCCGGTGAGATTGTGTTTGAGGCAAGGGCTAAAGGATTGAAGTCCGGAAAGCTGGTACTTTATACTTCAGAGAAATAAATAGCACTATTTGCTTCCACTCTACCACACCTGCTCTGTAACCCTTTGTTCATCGGTGTTTGAGGTGCGGTGGAAGCAACAGAAAAAGGTGGAAGCAAAATTTGCTTCCACCTCTGTTTTTAGGGCTGATATGATGTTAACTTATTGAAAAGCTTTGTGTTTCTTTTGTTTTGTCTTGATGTTGTGTAGTGCTTAACGGTCGTAAAGCGATTTGTTGACGGCCGTAAAGCGATCTGCCAACGGCCATCAACAAATCGCCTAACGGTCGTTAGGCGGTGAAAATATCTGTAGTTCAGTAGAATAATCATATATGTTATGTGCAAGAATGCTACATGTGTAGTGGAAAGAAACGCTGTATTATGATATATCAAGTGATTTCCCTATCTTGTGCAACCGCATGCAATCGTTTGCACTGTTCGTTTCTCACATTTTGCTCTTTCTTTATACTTTACTAAATTAATAAAGCATATTTTTGTTGCGTCATGCTTTAGGTACTTGAAAGACGTTAGAAAACAAAAGTACGAAAATTATTTTTCGAATAATATATATAGGTAATTAATATTGTTAACTTTAATTTATTAAATGCATGAAGCAAGTTAATCTTAGAATCTGTCAAACGATTCTTACCCTAATGTTGGGGTTGTTCTTGTCAATTGGCGCTTATGCACAGAACATTACCGTGAAAGGGCATGTGAAAGATGCCACGGGATTGGAAGTGATTGGTGCAAATGTCGTAGAAAAAGGTAATACTACGAATGGTACAATTACTGATTTAGATGGTAATTTTACGTTGACTGTTCCTAAAGGCACTACATTGACTGTATCTTTTATTGGTTATAAAACTCAGGATGTGGTGGTTGACTCTCCTACTATTATGGTAACACTGCAGGATGATGCAGAATTATTAAGTGAAGTTGTAGTTATTGGTTATGGTTCTGTTAAAAAGAATGACTTAACAGGTTCTGTAACTGCCATTAAAGCAGAAGAAATTAATCGTGGTGCGATTACTTCTCCTGACCAAATGTTGCAAGGTAAGGTTCCGGGGTTGTTAGTGACTCCCGCGTCTGGTGACCCTACGGGAGGTGCTACAATCCGCATTCGTGGTGCAGCTTCTTTGTATGCTAGCAATGACCCGCTGATTGTTATTGATGGTGTTCCTATTACTCCGGAAGGTGGTGCAGGTATGGCGAATCCATTGGCATCGGTAAATCCCAATGATATTGAATCTTACACCGTCTTGAAAGATGCATCAGCTACGGCAATTTATGGTTCACGTGCTTCCAATGGTGTAATTATTATTACTACTAAAAAAGGTAGTGGCGATAAAATGAAGATCAGTTATAATTCGAGTTATAGTTTGAAACAAAACACTTCTACATTGGATGTGATGACTGGAGACCAGTACCGTAATTATGTAAATGAAGTTTATGCAGGCACTGACCGTTTGGCTAATATACAATCCATGATGGGAACCGCTAATACAGATTGGCAGGACTTGATTTATCGTACAGCTTTTTCTACCGATCAGAATGTCAGCCTTTATGGTAGTGTGAAGGAGAAACTTCCATACCGTGTAAGCTTGGGATATACTTATGATGAAGCCACATTGAAAGTTGGTGATAACCAACGTGCCAACATGTCCATAAGCTTGACTCCGAAGTTCTTCCAGGATCATTTGTCTGTAAATCTTAATGCAAAAGGCATATATAATCGTGCCAATTATCCTAATTCAGGAGCTATTGGTGACGCTATTAGTTTTACCCCGACTGTTGCTCCTAAAATGGAAGATGGCAGCTATTTCAATTGGTATGCATCTGATGGTTCTGCTAATACAATGGCAAGTATTAATCCTTTGTCGCAGATATATGATCCTTACAATGTGAATGATACATGGCGTTCTATGGGAAATATGCAGTTGGATTATAAAATTCATGGTTTTGAGGATCTTCGTTTGAACTTGAATCTGGGATATGACTTTTCACGTACAACTGGTACCACTTACAATGAATTAGGCTCAATTCTTTCCAAAAGAGCTGGTGCAGCCGACTATTATAAAGAGTATGCCAATCAGAACTCCAATACACTTTTGGAATTTTACGGTAATTATAATAAGGAGTTTGGTATTCACCACTTGGATGTAATGGCAGGTTATTCTTGGCAGCATAATTATGTGAAGTATAATCAAACTGAGTATTATAATAATGACCGTTCTAAAGTTTATCTGCAAAAGCCGACTGATAGACGGGAGTATTACTTGCTTTCCTTCTTTGGGCGTATTAATTATTCTATTAATTCCAAATATTTGTTCACTTTCTCATTGCGCGATGATGCGTCTTCACGCTTTTCCAAAGATAATCGTTGGGGACTTTTCCCTTCTGCGGCTTTTGCATGGAATGTGGCAGAAGAAGGTTTCCTAAAAGACAATAATTTCTTCTCAAGTATGAAACTTCGTTTGGGGTGGGGTAAAACTGGGCAGCAAGATATAGGTATGGACCGTTGCTATGCTTATCAAGCAAAATATACCGAATCTTCCGCTCTGACTACTCAAATACCTTGGGGCAATGGATACATTTACACATTGGCATCAAATGCATATAATCCCAATATTAAGTGGGAGACTACTGAAACTTATAATGTTGGTTTAGACTTTGGAATTTTTGGTGGCCGTATTAATGGTAATATTGATGCTTATTTGCGTAAAACATATGATTTGCTGAATGATATCAATACTCCGATGGGCTCTAACTTCTCTAATAAAGTTATTTCCAATGTTGGTGATATGAAGAATATGGGATTAGAGTTTAACTTGAACTTCATTCCTATTGAAAAGAAGGATATGCGCTGGACTATTAATGTGAACGGAACTTGGCAGAAGACAGAGATTACAAAACTGACGAATACAGGCGGTGATGACTATCTGGGGGTTCAGGTTGGTGCAGGTATGAGTAGTATTGGTGGTTATACTTCTCTGTATCGTGTGGGGTATACTCCTTATACTTATTATCTGTTCCAGCAGGCTTATGATGAAAATGGAAAAGCCATTGAAAATACGTTAGTGGACCGTAACGGTGATGGACAGATTACAGAAGATGACCGTTATGTGACTGGTAAGAGTATTTTGCCGAAATTCTTCTTCGGTATCGGTTCTCAGTTCACTTATAAAAAATGGGACTTTGGTTTTAATGCTCACGGATCTTTAGGGGGGTATGCGCTGAATAAGGTTGCTAAGAATAATTCGACTTCATACTCGGACGACCATAGTAAAGGATATATCAATAACTTGTCTACTTATTGCTTGAAGACTGGATGGACTGAAGCCTTGACTGAGTACCAGCAAGTTTCAGATATGTTCCTGGAGAATGCTTCTTTCTTCCGTCTGGATGATATTAATGTAGGTTATACTTTTGATAAGTTTGCTCATTGGAATGGAAAAATCCGTGTAGGAGCTTCTGTACAAAATGTATTTACCATCACTAAATATAGTGGGCTTGATCCTGAGCTTACAGCAGCAGATGGTGTAGATAACAATTTGATTCCACGTCCTCGTCTCTACACCGTGCGTCTGAATATTAATTTCTAAACTAGAGAATGTACATGATTATGAAAAAGATTATATATAGCTTGGCAATTGTAGCGTCTATGTTGACGTTGAATGCTTGTATCGGAGATTTGGATACATTGCCGTTAAATGAAACGGATAAGACTGCTGGGCAGGCTTATCAAACATTGGAGGATTTTGAAAAAGGATTAGCATATATCTATGGTTCTTACTCTTTGGTTAGCCAGAATGATCCGGGTAGTTCTGACATAGCGGTAGAAGATGCCGGTCAGAGCGAATTGATACGCCAGTATGTTGTATTAAATGAGATGTCTTGTGATGTTCTGAAGTGTACATGGGGGGATAGTTATATTACTGATACACAGAATAACTCATGGACTTCTACTCCTAATGCTGCTACGATAGCGGTGTATACACGCTGCATGGTGACTGTGACCCGTGCCAATGAATTCTTGCTTCAAAGTAAAGGTTCTTCTGTAGAAGGAGTTGCCGGTCTTCGTGCAGAAGCGCGTTTTTTGCGTGCGTATGCCTATTATATGCTGATGGACTTGTATGGTAATCCTCCTTTTGCCCTTGAAGAAAATATTGGTGGAGAACTGCCTTCGCAGATAGGACGCACAGCCTTGTTCCAATGGATTGAAAGTGAATTATTGGATTTGGTTTCCGGTAGTGATATGCCGGCTGTTGGTACTGTTGGTTATCCACGTGTAACGAAAGGTACAGCCCAGGCTTTGTTGGCGCGTATGTATCTAAATGCTGAAGTATATACAGGCACAGCTCGTTGGGCAGATGCTCGTTCAGCGGCTGAGGCTACTATTGGTATGGGATACCAACTATGTAATAATTATGAAGAACTCTTTATGCAGGATAACAGTGAAAACGCTAATGCTCAAAAAGAGATGATTTTTGCAATTGGTTACGATCGTGATAGAACTCAGAGTTGGGGGGGGACAACACATTTGGTTTCCGGTAGTTTGGATGATGCCAATAGTGAAGCTATTGCAAAAGAACTGGGATATCCGGAAGGAAGCCATATCGCTCGTGAAAGATGGAACGGGTATCATGTCCCGAATGAATTTGTTGAATATTTTGAATTATCTGGCGTTGAGTGGGGTGGTTCTGGTATAGGATATGATAGAGCTGCCAGTGATAAACGTGCATTCTTCTCTAACATAGGTTGTGTAGAGGCATTTGATAAGTCAAAAGCAGAAACAGGATGGAGATGCTGGAAATTTTCAAGTCGTGACTCTCAAGGAAACATTTACTCAAGTGATAGCTATGAGAAGTTCTCTTCCATTGATTTCCCGATGATTCGTCTGGCTGAAATGTATCTGATTTATGCAGAGGCACAAGCTCGTCTGGATGGCGGAATAACAACAGATTCTAAAGCATTGGGATATGTTAAGGCTTTACGTGATCGTGCGGGAGTTTCTATGCCTTCGTCCATTGATTTGGATTTTATCTTGAAAGAGCGCGCTCGCGAACTGATGTTGGAAGGACATCGTCGTACAGACTTGATCCGTTATGGGTATTTTACTTCCATGTCATTCCCTTGGCCTTATAAGGGTGGTGTACCTGACGGAAGAACTGCTTTACCATCATATCGTACAATTTATCCGATTTTGAGTACCGATTTGACCGAGAATCCTAATTTGGTTCAGAATCCTGGTTATTAATACATCAATAAGAAACTGTAATGATAAAACTTTAGCAATATGAGACTATTTAAAAATATAATGCTGTTTGCAGCAGTTGCGACAGCTCTATTCACTTCGTGTGAAACGGATGTGGATACACCTCAAATCAGTACTCCTGAGAGCTTTGTTGCTCCTGTGATCGGGCAGTGCAGTGATGTAATTGTAAATGCTGATAATTCAGCGAATGAGAATGTGATTTTTACTTGGACAGCAGCGGATTTCGGGCTTCCGGTCCAGATTCTTTATTCTGTATACTTGACTTCCGGTGAGAACTCTGCTTTATTGGGAACTTCTTCTACAACTTCCTATGCAATATCTAAGGGAGACTTAAATGGAGTTGTTATAAATAGTTTGGGGGTTGCTGCTAATGAAACAGCCACTGTGTCTGCTTATGTAACAGCTAAAATGTACGGAACAGATAATTATGAGCCTATTGCTTCTGCTGTTTCCAATAATTTTAGTGTAACGACTTATTCTGCACCATTGACTTCCCTCTATTTATGTGGTGAGTTTAGTGGAAGTTGGGATATTAACAACGCTCCGATTTTCTGGGAAACAACTGGTGGTTCCAATACTTATGTCTGTATGGCAGACTTCTCGAAGACTGCGGCAGGAGATGATGCCACACGCTCTTTCTTTAAGGTTGTAGCGCAGCAGGCTTGGAGTGGAGACAATTGGGGATATAATGATTTGAAACCTTCTTGGAATTGTCCGGAACAGGCTGATGCTAACTTGTCGTTACCACTTTCTGAAGGTAATATTTTTGAGATAACTGTAAATAAGACTGTGATGACGATTGATAAGAAAGCTATTGGCAATAAATTAGGTCTGACAGGTGATTTCAATAATTGGGGTGAGGGTAATCCTGATGCAATCTTTACTTATGACTATTTAAGTAGCAGTTGGAAGACTGAGCCTATTGCATTGGAAGCTGGTAAATCCATAAAAGTGCGTGTTGATGGTGCTTGGACCACAAATTGGGGGGCAACTGGCACAATGAGTACTGCTGTTGCCGGTGGATATGAACTAGAAGCAGGAAAAGATAATATCAGTGTACCGGAAACTGGTACTTATATAGTTGTGTTCCACGGTAACCGTACTCCTTATGTACTGGAACTTGTGAAGCAATAATAAAGTTTTAATCTTCAAAAATAAAGAGATATGATAAAATATTTAAAATATATGTTCATGGCAGCTATCATTATGATAGCTGCTACGGGATGTCAGGAAGATATTGAGGATACTTTTTCCAAGGAACCGGCAGCTCCTGAACTTGTGAATAATGGTACTATTCTGATGACCAAGAACACAATGTCAGAATCTATTACATGGGCATGGTCGGCTGCTCGTTTTATGAAAGGCGAAACCAGCTACACACTTTATGCGCAGTATGGTGATGCAACTCCAGTACAAGTAGGTTCTTCTACTAAAGGATTGTCTTTGACCTTGACAAAGAATGAATTCCAGACATTGTTAGGAGGTGTTCAAGGCATTCCGGAAAATGCATCTTTTGATTTGTCTTTCTATGTAGAGGCTACAGATGAGAATGGTGGATATAAATCAGCAGCACAATTGATGACTGTTTACTCGTATGGTGATGCTGTTTCTGCGGTGCTTACAGCAAATGCGGCTGATGTAATTCTTGACATCACAGCTCCTGCGGAAGAATTGCAGTTACTGACGTGGGAAGCTGCGCGTTTAGAGTATGGCGAGGCAATCACTTATAATGTTTATATCACCTATAATGGCGGTGAATTGACTGAAGTTGCAACAGGGTTAACCGAAACAGCTTGTTCTAAAACGGTGGATGAATGGAATGAATTGGTGGTAGCTTCAGGTGCGCCTGAAGCACAAGCCGCTGATGTGGAATTTATAGTAAAAGCTTATTCCGAAACTTATCCGGAAGGTATTCCTTCAGCTCCCTTGAGCATTAGTATTACTACTTATAAGGCTACTTATCCAGCATATCTGTTAATAAGTGGAACAGATAAGAAGCTCCCTCATAGTACAGTAACTAAGGGACTGTTTGACTGTTTTGTTAATTTGGAAAGTGGTGTCTCGTTTAAGTTTATTGACCAAGATACACAAACAGAATATGGTAGTGATGATGTTGAGACTACTACTGATGATAAGGGAAATGTTGTAACATCAGGTACTATTGGTAGTGGAGTTATAACAATCCCTGCTGGTTTATATCGTATCAGTGCGGATATCAAATTTGGTACTCTTCAGATTGTTAAAATTAATTCTATGGGAATGATAGGTGCTGCCACACCTAATGGATGGAATGCTGAACTGCCGATGGAATATGATGCAACCGCAAATACTTATTCTGTTGTTACAACATTGACTCAAGATGGAGAATATAAGTTCCGTGCGAATGACAATTGGGGATTTGCCATTGATAAGAATGGTGACTTCCGTGATGGCGGCGATAATATGGTATTTGAAAAGGAAACCGGTGAATATAATGTTGTACTTGACGTGAATAGCCATCCTTATACAGCGAAAATATTAAGTACCTCATTCCCGGAAAAACTGTATCTTCCTGGAGCTCAAAACTGGAATGTACCCTTTACGTTATATTTAGGGGGTAATGGTGAAGGTAAATTTGAAGGTGGCGTCAATATGACAAGCAATGAGTGGAAGTTCTCTCCGGTTACAGATTGGGGACAAGACTTTGCTGGTACGATCGAATTGAATGAGGCTGGTTATGGGAAGGGAGTATATGGTGGCTCTGGTAATATTAATACTCCGGCGGGCTATTATTATATCCAAGTGGATATGACTACCGGTACTTTTGAAATGCAGCGCATTGATAAGGTTGGCTTGATTGGTTCTTTCAATGATTGGAAAGATGATGCAGTCTTTGTATATGATGCAGAAAAGAATGTATGGACGTTGTCAGATGTGACTCTTACAACTACCGATGAGTTTAAAATTCGTTTTAATGCTGCCTGGGATATGAACCGTGGTTGTGAGGTGGCCCTTACTCCTGGTACTAAAATACCAGTCAATCAAGATGGAAATAACATGAAGGTGGCTGAAGATGGTAACTATACTATAACAGTAGATATGTCAACTAATCCTAATACAATTACGGTTGTAAAATAAAGAATTTATACTGAGAGATATGAATTGAATCGGCTGTCTGAACACTACAATTAGGAATGTCATTTTGTCGAATATGTTATTATTCAAGATAGAGCAAGATGAACGTCGTAATGGAGTGATTAGACAGCCGATTCTGTGTTTATGGGTGTATTTTATTAAAATGAATTTGCATGAAAATGAGATTTGTCCTTGTCTGTGGATTGATATTGTCGGTTGTAACAAGTAAAGCCCAGACAGCCTTTGAAGAAATAAGTGCTGATCCCAATAAAAGCGCCAGTGTATATTATGCCTATCCTGAAATAAGTGAACAATATACTCTTCCTCCTGAAGGATATACCCCTTTTTATATTTCTCATTATGGGCGGCATGGATCTCGCTATCTTATTTCTGATTCTGAATACCAAACAGTAATGGAAATATTGGATAAAGCAGATGCTGTAGGTTTTCTGACAGATAAAGGGAAGAGTGTTCGTAGTAGGCTTGAAGTGGTTTGGAGAGATGCAGAGGGGTTGGGAGGGCAGCTTACTCCTTTGGGATATCGACAGCATCGTAGTATTTCTGAACGTATGTTTTATAATTTTCCGGATGTATTTAAAGGTAAACGGAAAATAAGTGCTTGCTCCACTGTTGTAATTCGTTGCGCATTGAGTATGGCTACTTTTTGTGAGACCCTTAAGGGGTTGAATCCTGAGTTACAATTTACTTATGGTTCAGGTGAACGCTATATGCGCTATTTGAATTATTGGAATGAGAATGCTCGTGAGTTTACTTCGGATGAGTCTGATTGGAGGAAAGATTATCATGAGTTTTGTAGAGAGCATATTCATCCGGAAAGATTGATGAGACTTTTGTTTTCAAACCAAAATTATGTGCAACAGCATGTCAATCAGGAGCAGTTGATGATGGGATTATATTGGATTGCATCAGATATTCAGAATACGGAATTAGACTTGTCCTTTTATGATATTTTTGAAAAAGAAGAGTTGTTTGATATCTGGCAGGTAAATAATTATAAGCATTATGTTTGTAATGGAACTTGTCCTTGGGGAAAGGAGATTGTACAAAGAACTTTTATTCCTTTACTTGAAAATATATTGGATTCTGCAAATGAAGCCATACAAAATGATGAAATGGCTGCTACATTGAGATTTGGACATGATGGAAATGTTATGCCATTGACCGGTCTTCTTCATTTGGAAGGGTGTTATGGAGAAGAAACCAATTCTGAAAACTTCTATAGAGTATGGAGTGATTATAAAATTGTTCCTATGGCTGCTAATGTACAAATTATTTTTTATCGAAAAAGAGGTACGGATGAAATAATTGTCAAGTTTATGTTGAATGAAAAAGAAACAACCATTCCAATAAAGAGTGAAATAGCTCCATTTTATTTTTGGAAAGATGTTGAAAAATTCTATCGTGATTATATTGGTTACTTATATAGAGATATAAAAAAATAGATTATATATCGTAGGTCATGAAAATAAGAACTTTATTTGTTTTATTCAGTTTTTTATTGTGTCAATGGAGTGTTGCACAACAAACTGTTTCATCTGGAAAACTCGTGGAGTATCCTCTGTTCAAATCGGCCATTGTAGCTCCTCGTGATGTTTTTGTTTGGCTTCCTTCAGATTATTCTCCAGAAAACAGATACGATGTCATTTATATGCATGACGGACAAATGCTTTTTGATGCTGCTTCCACTTGGAATAAAGTAGAATGGGGAGTGGATGAGGTTTTGGGAGAACTGTTGGAAGAGAAAAAGATAAGGCCATGTATTGTGGTTGGTATTGCTAATATCGCTCAAAGCAGGTATGAAGATTATTTCCCACAAAAAGCTTTGAAATATCTGCCTAATGGAAACATACCTGAAAACATTCACTTTAATGCGGACAATTATCTCCGTTTTTTAGTAGAGGAAGTCAAACCCTTTATTGATAAGGAGTATTCAACTAATAAGGGAGTAGAGCATACGTTTGTAATGGGTTCCAGTATGGGTGGGTTGATTTCTCTGTATGCAATATGTGAATATCCTGAGATTTTTGGTGGAGCAGCTTGCTTGTCTACCCATCTCACCATGATTATCAGTAGTACACAGCCTACTAAGGAGCAGACTGATTTGTGGTTTTCTGCTTTTGAAAGTTATCTTGCCGATCATTTGCCGAAAGCTAATAGCAGACTGATTTATATGGATAGGGGAGACGCGACATTGGATGCTTTTTATCCTCCTTATCAAGACAAATTGGATAAGCTGATGAAAGAAAAAGGATGGACCAAGCCTATGTGGATATCCAAGGTCTTTCCGGGAGCTGCGCATATAGAAACGGATTGGATGAAGCGTTTGGAATATCCGGTGAAATTTTTGATAGGAACTGAGAGATGATGATGAAAGGAATGTATTGTTTTTGATTTATAAGTATGATTCGTAAAGTTTTTAATTGTATTTTGTTTTGCCTGTTGTTTCTTTTGTTGCCATTGAGTGCGCAGGATAAAATTCAGGAGGTTGCCCTCGCCTATTTGCATGATGAGGCGATGTCGCCTGATGACTATCTGGTAGCCAAATTCCGGAAGGCAGATATTGTGTTATTAGCAGAAGACCATGGGGTGAAAGAAAATCTGGACTTTGTTTGTAATTTGATACCTAAGTTATACGAGAATAATATTGTACTGGGTATGGAGTTTGGGGCATACGAAGATCAGCGACGGTTGGATTCTCTAATCAATGCTCCGAAGTATGATGAGCAAGTGGCTCGCGAACTGATGTTCAATTATAATACCCGATGGGCGATTACTGAATATATGGAAATTTATAGGGCTGCATGGAAATGGAACCGTTCACTGCCCAAAGATGCAAGGAAATTCCGGATATTGAATATCAGTTATCATTATAACTGGCAGAAATTCTCCGGAGTTAGAACTCCGGAAAATATGCATGAGGTATTTCCATTGGGAAATACAGAAGACTTTCGGTGTGGATTGCTGGAACGGGAAGTTCTGGCGTCAGGACAGAAGATATTAGTATTGACCGGAACTCCCCATGCTTTTACTTTTTATCATTTTCCCTACTATGATTATACGTCTCCGGGTTATGTACGTTACGAACAGAATTTTCTTGGAAATTTGTTGTACTCTAAATATGGATCGAAAGTAGTTGCAATAGCTTTGCATCAACCTTTCCCGAACCGTTTAAACCGTCAGCCGGCATTACTTTCTCCTGCTTTAGGTAGATTGGAGGCCATAATGGGGAGGATGGACAATAAACCTATAGGGTTTGATTTAAAAGGTACACCTTTAGGTAAGTTGGATGATGATAGCTATTACTCAATGGGATATAATGATTTTACGTTGGCAGACTTATTTGACGGATATATATTCCTTAAGCCGATTAGTGGATTGTCCTCTTGTAGTATAGACTATAAGTTTATGGATGATACTAATTGGAATGAGGCTGTCAGCAATAATCCGGATCCGGATTGGCATCCTCGTCCCCAAACCAGGGAACAATATTGGGAGATGATAAAAGATTTCGTGGATATCAGAAGACGGTATACAGATGTTCAATAGATGTGTTTGGGAACTATGCAAACGTTTTCGTCCTTTAACTCCACTTTTTCATTATAGTCTGTCTATCAGCTATTTTATCTTCCTTATCTTTGAATCATAATAATTTGAAAATCTAATGATATGAAGACAATAAAGCTTCTTTCTTTTTTTTTATTTTGTGTGTTATCATTCTGCTTGGTAGCTTGCAGTGATGATAATGGTACTACACCAACGCCGGAACCGGAGCCGGAGCCAACGCCGTCAGAATGGACTGTGATAACTGCAACTCCTACAGATTGGGATGGGGAGAAACGTGCGGACATCTCTTATCAGTTACTGGTCTACTCCTTTTCCGATGGCGATGGTGACGGTTATGGCGATATTAATGGCTTAATTTCTAAACTGGATTATATAGATGCTTTGGGTGTGAAGGCTATTTGGCTTTCTCCTATTCATCCATCTCCTTCGTATCATGGCTATGATGTGACAGATTATACGAGGGTGAATCAGAAGTTCGGCACGGAAAGTGATTTTGACCGATTGGTTGCCGAGGCTCATAATCGGGGCATTAAAATTTATCTGGATTATGTCTTGAACCATACGAGTGTGGAGCATCCGTGGTTTTTGGCTGCAAAATCTTCTACTGACAGTGAATATCGCAATTACTACATATTCTCTCAAGACCCGGAAGCTGACATCAAGGCGGGAAAAATTGATATGATTTCCAGTGAAGGGGGAAACGGATATAATTCGGGAGAATGGTATTCTACGACAGCTTCAACAGATGTCGTAAGCGGATGTTATAAATTTGTACTCGATTGGTCGAATGCTTCAAAACCTACGGTGACGGTGAGCGTTGCAGAAAAGGCGGATACGGATAATACAGACCAGACAACTACTGGTGCCAAGTATCTTTATTATGGTGACCCTGCTGTTTGTAAGAAATTTTATGATAAGGGAAATGGTATTTATGAATTGACAGTGGACTTCTCTTCACCTTGGGGATTCTTGATTCGTACCAGCAATACAGATTGGGGCAACCATAAATATGGTGCTGCCTCTACCAGTACTCGTCTGAAATATGGCGAACCTTTTGCTTTAAAGCAAGGTGAGGATGCAGAAGATATTATGTTTGAGTCTATGAACCTATGGTATTATCACTCTCATTTCTATACAGCCTCCTTTGCCGACCTTAATTACGGTAAATTGTCTGATTTGAAAAGTTCTCCGGCATTCAAGGCTGTGGTCGCAGCAGCTAAGGGATGGATAGACCGTGGAGTAGATGGATTCCGTCTTGATGCAGTGAAACATATCTATCATAATGCTGGAGGTTCAGAAAATCCGACTTTCTTGAGAACTTTCTATGATGAACTGAATGCTTATTATAAACAGAAGGGTAAGACGGAAGACCTTTACATCGTGGGTGAAGTTCTTTCGGGTGCTAGTGAAGTAGCCCCTTATTATCAAGGGCTTCCCGCACTGTTTGAGTTTGACTTTTGGTATCGTTTGGAGTGGGCCATTAATAACAGTACGGGTTGTTACTTTGTAAAAGATATCATGAGCTATCAACAGCTTTATGCTGCTAACCGGACAGATTACATAGAAGCTACCAAACTTTCGAACCATGATGAAGATCGTACTGCTTCCAAACTGGGTAAATCCATTGATAAGGAGAAACTGGCGGCAGCTGTCTTACTGACCGGTCCGGGCGAACCTTATATCTATTATGGTGAAGAACTGGGACTCTATGGAATGAAGGACAATGGTGACGAGTATGTGCGCGGTCCGATGTTGTGGGGAGATAATACGGTGACTGCCTATACGGATAAGATAGACAAGGGGGTAGCTTCCAGCATAAAGTCTGTGGTGGAACAGCAGAATGATGAAAGTTCTCTGTTGAATGTTTATATTCGGTTTGCCAAACTACGTAATACTTATCCTTCATTGGCTGAAGGAAAGATGTCAAAACATGGCATTTACAATGAAAATAATACCACTGCCGGTAAGACTATTGCTGCTTGGTATATGACGAAGGATACAGAGAAAATGTTGGTAATACATAACTTTGGTGTCTCTGCCACTGAAATTACACTGACGGATAAGATAGAGAAAGCCGTCGGAGTAAATGGGGATATTCAGCAGAAGAAGGACGGTGATGACATTATGGTAAAAATGGGCGCATATAGCACTGTCGTATTTAAAATATCCCAATAAAGCCGTTTTTATTCATACATCTTTATCAGCACCCGATTCAGCCAGTTCCAACGGAAACGGAACCAGCGTCGGGTGCTGCTTTGTTTTCCTCCAAAGCGGAGAACGAACTCACGGTAGCCATGTTTACGGAAGGGAAGTCCCACATCCATGAACTCTAAGTGGCGGTATCCGCGTTGTTTGGCATCATCCAGTGCTTTCCATACAGCAAGAATACCCGGATATTGCAGGGCATAAGTCTTGCGCATGCCACCGGAGAACCACAGGTAGGCGCTATCATCTGAATAAATGCATGCACTGCCACCGATAATCTTCTCTTTATAAGTGACGATGAAGATTTTGCTTTGTTGCCCTTTTGTCAATTGGTTTTCGAGATGCTGAAAGAACTTGATGCTGGGGAAGTGGCGCCGTATCTTGGAAGAATATACGTGGCGCAACATCTGGGCAAAACAGAGAATCTCCTCTTTGGTACGTGCTTCCCGCACTTGGGCACCGTTTTTGAGGCCTTTCTTTATTTGCCGGATACGTGACGGGCTGAAACGCTCTTCCACCTTTTCGACGCTGTGCAGTGAGTTGCGCACCCGTAGCCAATTGATGGCGATGTATTGGTTGGCCCGGAAAGATTTGTATCCGAACATGGCATTTTCCAGGTTGCGGAACTCGATGAGAAAAGAATCGCGCAATGCTTCATTGGTAAGCCTTTGCAACATGTCACTGAAGATAGCCTCTTTGTCTGCCTCGTTGTCGAAATATTCTCCCATACCGTACACCTCACATCTTTTGATGATGCCGGGGGGAAACATGCGGATACTTTTACGTATGGCGGCAAGCAGTTTCGCAACGGGCTTGTCATCTTCAGATGCCACAATGAGTATGGGGGTATACCCCGGAGTTTCCTCGTAGATTCGGAACAACTCCGTGGAATGGAAGGTGTTGGTCCCCGGTAGGTCAGGAACCTTGCTCCCACGGTAATATGTAGTGAGTTTGAGGGGCATTGCTTGCAAACTTAACAAAAAAACTGAAATTTCGGTTGGCATGGGTAGGCTTTTTTATTAAATTTGTCACTATAGCTGAAGTCTTACATAAAAAGAATGGATATGATTTTTAAGAAAAAGAAAACGGTTCTCGAAGAACAGCCGCTGTGCTACTGGGAAGAGTCCTCTTATATGATGGCAGTGCCTAAGGAGGGTGGAATGGATTTGTCGGTACGGCTTTTTGAGCGCGTGGCTGCTATCTCTGGAGTGGAATTGTTGAAAAAACGTTTGCCTGATGAAGACGAACCGGGATATATGGAAGTAGGATATGATGGCGAAGTGTATGAAATAGGCTTCTATGAAGGTGATTTTTCAATGCCTGATATGTTTAATCGTCGGGATTATTATTTCACTGACGAAGAACTATATGCTATTGGCAGAGCCGATAGGGCACTTACGGTGTTCATGAAGTTCGGCGTTGACGGGCAGAAGTCCTACCATCTGCAACTGAAGATTGCTGTAGCTATGGTGCCCGACCTGCTTGCCATTGTGGACGAAAGTGCCGAGAAACTGGTTTGTGCTCGGTGGGCCACTCTAGCTGCCGACTCGGCGGTAGTTCCCGGAACGAGTGTTTTGTTTACGGTACATGCTGTGACTGATGAAGGAGGCGAGGTGTGGTTGCATACGCACGGATTGAACCGTTGCGGTTTGTATGAACTTGAGATTCTGAAATCAGACAAGGAGAATTACAACAACCATTATTACTTGATTTCCACCCTTGCCAGTCATCTGCTCGATAAAGACGATAGGACTCCCGAACCAGGTGCTGGCGTATATATCGGAATGTTGAATGACCGTTTGCCGATAGTGGCCACCTACGTTTCGTGGACAAAGGCGCTGGATGAGTACCGAAGCCTCGCTCTTGGCAGTGCGGACGACCGTGAGGAAGGACACAACGGCCGCACGGCACCCGTGTTCATCTATACGAGTGAGGACGACGAGAAAAAGGGCAGACTGCGGAAGGTGTCCGAATACGATAGCATGTGGGGTGAGAATCCACTATTCTTTATTAGTACCCGTGGGACCAATCGCATGAGTGCGTTGGCTCGCGAGCGTTTCGGTCTTGTGAAATACATGGCAAAGAAGGACGAAAGCTCTATCTTGCTTAAAATTGGCTTGAAGACAGACAGTGCCGAGCAGGCTGACGACCGCGAACATATTTGGTTTAAGCTGTTGGAGTTTGATGGAGAGCGCTTCAAGGGACAGCTTATACAAGAACCTTACGACGTCAGCCACATGCACGAGGGTGATGAAGCGTGGTTTACGGTAGAGGATGTGACCGACTGGATAATCTATTTAGAGGAATTTTCGGTTGCTCCGGATACCGCCTATCTGCTTGTCTGATACAAAAGGAAGCGGGGAGAAGATTGTAAGGGCTTTTATTCGCCATTCCCGGATATTTTATCTAAATTTGCCTTCGCTAAACACGAATATGTTATGGAAAGTTTCAGTGAATTGATAAAAGCCCGCCGCAGCATGCGGAAGTTTACAGAAGAAGAATTGACACAAGAACAAGTCGTTACTTTGATGAAAGCTGCTTTGATGGCACCCACGTCGAAGCGTAGCAATGCATGGCAGTTTATAGTGGTAGACGAGAAGGATAAATTGAAGGAATTGTCCTATTGCAAGGAGCAGGCATCGCAGTTTATTGCCGATGCGGCATTGGCAGTAGTGGTTGTTGCCGACCCGTTGGCAAGCGATGTGTGGATAGAGGATGCCTCCATTGCCTCCATTTACCTGCAACTTCAGGCCGAAGATATGGGACTGGGAAGCTGCTGGGTGCAGGTGCGCGAACGTTTTACGGCTTCCGGTATGCCTTCAGGCGAGTATGTGCACGAGGTGCTGGATATTCCTTTGCAGCTGCAGGTGCTCAGTGTTATTGCTATCGGTCATAAGGGGATGGAGCGTAAGCCTTTCAATGAAGACAATCTGCAGTGGGAAAAGATACATATCAATAAATACGGAGGAAAGTAACAGTGAGTGCAGCAAAAGCAAACAATAACCGTGATACGTATAAGGCCACTGCCATCACACTGATTGTATTCGGTATTCTTTATTTGGTAGACAAATTGGTGCATTTCTCTGCAATCGGCTTGCCGTGGGTGATGAATAAGGATAATTTTCTGCTGTATACCGCAGTGATTTTTTTGCTGTTCAAGCATGACAAGTCGGTGGGATTGGTATTGATAGGCTTATGGCTGATATTGAACTTCGGATTGATAACGGCTTTGCTCGGTACGATGTCGGCTTATCTGTTGCCACTGGCATTGCTGGTATTAGGGGCTATTCTGTATTGGTTGGCAACAAGATAAGTGTATGGCGGGAAGAAGTATAGAAGATACGTCTATTGCCTTTATCGGTGCCGGAAATCTGGCTACTAATCTGGCAAAGGCTCTTTATCGGAAAGGGTTCCGTATTGTGCAGGTCTACAGCCGTACAAAAGAATCGGCGCAGGACTTGGCACAGATGGTGGAGGCGGTATATACCACGGATCTGCAGGCGGTTACGAAGGAGGCGCAGCTTTATATCGTTTCGCTGAAGGACGCGGCTTTTGTGGAATTATTACCCCAGATTGTTTCTGGAAAGGAGAATGCTTTATGGGTGCATACAGCCGGCAGTATTCCTATGAATATTTGGCAGGGGCATGTTGCGCGTCATGGAGTGCTTTATCCGATGCAGACTTTCAGTAAGCAGCGTGAAGTGGATTTTGGACAGATACCGTTTTTTGTGGAAGGCAACTCGGAAGAGGATGTGCGGCTTCTGAAGGATATTGCCTCAGCCCTATCGGAAAAAGTGTATGAAGCAAGTTCTGAGCAGCGCAAAAGTTTGCATCTGGCGGCTGTGTTTACGTGCAATTTTACCAATCACATGTATGTGTTGGCTGCTGAACTGCTGAAAAAGTACGGGTTGCCGTTCGAGGCAATGCTCCCCTTGATAGACGAGACGGCCCGTAAGGTGCATGAGCTGGAACCGCTTGCCGCACAGACAGGACCGGCTGTGCGCTATGATGAGAATGTCATTGACGAGCATCTGCGGATGCTTGCCGATGAGCCGCAAATGCTGGAACTATATCGGGAGATTAGCGAGAATATACATCGGTTGGCAATAAGATAACCGGACGCCGATGCTTGCCTCTTTTGAACGAATGTTTTGCTGTATATAGGTATATTATAATGAACAAGAAAAAAGTGCAATGAGTACCATAAACTATGATTTGAAAAAGATAAAAGCCCTTGTTTTTGATGTGGACGGTGTGCTGAGTGCCAATGTTATCCCTATGAGTTCAGAGGGTGAACCTCTGCGTACGGTCAACATAAAGGATGGTTATTCCCTGCATTTAGCTGCTAAGCAAGGGGTGTTGCTGGGTATAATTACGGGTGGACGTACAGAAGCGGTCCGCAAGCGTTTTACTTCTTTAGGTTTTGAGGATGGAAATATCTATATGGGTTCTTCTGTTAAAATCCATGATTACCATGACTTCCGTGACCGTCATGGCTTGAAGGACGAGGAAATATTGTATGTAGGTGATGATATTCCCGACTTGGAGGTGATGCGTGAGTGTGGTTTGCCGTGTTGTCCTAAGGATGCTGTGCCTGAGGTAAAGGCTGTGGCTCGCTATATTTCGTATGCAGAAGGCGGTTATGGCTGTGGTCGCGACATTGTGGAACAGGTATTGAAAGTGCAAGGGCTTTGGATGGCAGATGAAAAAGCTTTCGGTTGGTAGTTGTTTCAATCGTTAAATTGTAAATCGTCAAATCGTAAATGATATGATGTTAGATAATCTGAAGAAATATAAGGTGATTCTCGCCTCCAATTCTCCGCGAAGGAAAGAATTGCTGGCTGGTTTGGGAGTGGAATATGAAGTAAGAACTTTGCCCGATGTGGATGAATCTTATCCCGAGACATTGCGGGGAGCGGATATTCCTCTCTACATATCCAGGGAAAAGGCAGATGCCTACCGTGATATGATGCATCCGGACGAATTGATGATTACGGCAGATACCATTGTCTGGCTGGATGGACAAGTTCTCGGAAAGCCCAAGAATAGGGAAGAAGCCATGCAGATGTTGCGCGACATGTCCGGACGTACCCATGAAGTGTTTACCGGTGTGTGCATCACTACTACTGAGTGGCAACGCAGTTTTGCAGCGGCAACAGAAGTGCGTTTTGCTAAACTGAGCGAAGAGGAAATTGCCTATTATGTGGACAAATACCAACCCATGGATAAAGCCGGAGCTTATGGTGTACAAGAGTGGATTGGATTCATTGGGGTGGAAAACATATCCGGGAGTTACTATAATATAATGGGGCTCCCCGTACAGAGACTGTACAGGGAGTTGTTGGAGATCTAAACCAGATCCATCATTAGAGGGATATCTTTTTCACTGATTCCTTGTCTGACAAGTGTTTCTTTGTCTTTACCGAACATTTCTCTAAAAATCTCCTGCCCGCCATATTCCAAAGCTGCTTTACTGTAAAGTTCTGCAGCTTTTTCTATTTTGCCCGTTCTCCAAGCAACATGTCCGGCATTGAGATAGTCTGCCGCGAGTGGTTTGGAGGTGAGTATCTTTTCGTAATACTTCATTGCTTGCTCATACTTGCCGTTGACAAACGAACACCAGCCTATAGCACGCCATGCTTTGATACAATTGCTTTCGATGAAATCAAGCTTGAAGAAATATTGCAGAGCCTCTTCATATCTTTCCAGTTCGGCAAGGCAGCTTCCGGCGTAGAAAAGGACATTATGGCTTTCCGGCTGGATTGCCTCCACTTTCTTATAGTATTCCAGTGCAGAGGCAAAGTCCCTTATCTGCCGGTAGCACGTAGCGAGATGGCGGATTGTCCAGACATGGTCGGGCTTTAGTACATCGGCTTTCAGGTAGGCGTCTATCGCTTCCTTATACCTCTTTTCCTTTTGCAGGCAATAGCCAGCCTTTTGGAAAATGTCTGCATTTGCATGGTTCAAGGCTATCAATTCCTTATAAAGCTCCAATGCTTCTGCCGGGTGTTCTTTGCGGAAGTGGAAGTCGGCGATGGTAATCAGCAGCTCGGGTTTGCACAGAATCTCTTTGAGTGCCGGGATACGGTGCAGGGCAATCTCTTCCTTGAAGATGTCACGGAACTCGTGTCTGCGCTGGCTTAATTTGAAGAAACGGTATAAGTCGTGGACATACTGGTTGCTGATGACATCCGGTCGTTCGGCATACTGCCGCAAAGCGGAGGATTTGCTTTCGTCCATGAGTGCATCCAGATCCTGAGAAGTCATCTGGCTGAGCATCATCGTACGCTGTGACTGTGGTATATGTGCCATTGTAAAGCAAAGGGAATATTTGTCACTATTGCAGAAGAAACCGGATTGGAGGATAAGGGAGAGGATGGCATTGTCTCCGGTAGGCTTGAATCCGAATTCCTTGATGATGCTGGAGTGATGCATGTCGAACGGATAGAACCAGTTGTACGGTTCCTTAAAGAACGGATAAGTCTTGAGTTGTGCAAACGTACTCATATAGACGTCAGCGCCTTCCAGCTGTAATTCGTTCATCTCTCGTATCTTGTCTCCCAGTCCGGAACTTTCAAAAGCTTTCTCCCAATCTGGATTAAGATCGTTTTCCTCAGGGTTCTCTTCAAAACCGAATTTCATGTTGCGCATGATGTTCACATTCCTCATCATTTCCGGAATGATTTCTTCACGCATCTTCTTGTCTATCTTTTCCGTTTCCTGGCTACGGAGCAGCTCGATATAAATACGGTTCAGTTGCTTGCCGAAACTGCTGTCTTCATTGAGCAGGGAAAGGCGGGCTGTCAATTCGGGATAAAGCGACAGACGGGTGGGATGAAAAAGAAGTGCGAAAGCGATACCTACCAAAGCCCGTTGGTTTACTTGCGTATTTGCATGCGTTACGGCGTCCAGCAACCATGAGAATTTACGGGTATCAAAGCACTCCATCAGACTGAGCATGACGGCACTGGTGAACAGGCACAAATCATTGACGGGAAGCATTTCTGATTCCAGTAATCCTTTAGCTTGCTGTTCGTCTTCTGTAGACCAGTCGCTGTTGCTCCATGTGGAAAGAAAAAGGACCTGGGCGGTTTGTTCGTGCCGTTGAAGTAGGGCGTCCAGACCTTGGTTGTCCGGCATCAGCTGACAAACGGCCAAGTCATCAGGGAAAGATTCCAATACCTTCTGTAGTGCGGCAATATTGTATTCTTTGGGGAGGCGTTCCCGGTTATTGCGCAGGGAATGGTAATAGTGCGTGGAAACTCCGTCAAGGAGAGACAGACGTGCCTGGTCAGCGACTTCCCAAGTTTCGGTCAGAATTTGACGATATAGTTTCTGACGTTCAGGATCGTCGATTCCTTGGCGCATGTATTGCAGCATATACTGATAGGATGTTTGTGCTTGTTCCAAACGGTTACGGAGTGGCCAGTCACCGCTGTTCCAAAGAAAGGCTTCCAGTTGGGATTGCGCTTCCTTCAGCCGTTGCTGCTTGAGTAGAGCGACAATATGCTGATATTGCTCTTGTATGGCTTGTTCGTTCATAAATCAGTATCTTTTGAGGTATGTATTCTACAAAACTACAAAAAGAATGCCAAAAAGTTCGGAATTTCTCATTTTTCATTTTTAGAAACGAACTTGCAACTGGGCTTGAAGCAGGTTTGAATTCTCTCCTTTATGGCGGTTACAGTATGTGTATTGGGCTTGCAGACGGCATTTGGGATAGAACCAATACTGTACACCTGCTACATAATTGGTCTGTTTATCGGAAATAGTTTTATTTTTGTTGAAATAGTCATAAGAGGCTATTACGTCAAATTTGGGAAGCACATGGGCAGATACGGTTGCATAGTAACCATCACTTTTAACGTGTCCGTCTTTTCCAGCCAAGTATTCTGTACGTACATCTACGGATTTTGTTTTGATGGTAGCACCTGCCGACCAGCGGTTTCGGGCGTAATTCTCTCCTATGGCTATATCCGGATTAATGGAAGAAACGGCTACGGCGCATCCTTTTCCTTTAACAAAAGAACCGCCGACGGACAACCATTTCAATGGATGTACCATAAGGCTGCCTACAATGTCTTTTTGATTGTTTTTGTCTTTTAGGTTGATGCCTTGTCCGTTCATGATGGCAAGGTTATAAGTCATCAAAGAGTTAAACAAGTCTCCATAAATTAGTAATCCCATATCACGACCGCTTGCAGAGCCATACAAGGGATCACTGCCATTGATACCGGCCAGGTAATTGACAGCTTGAGAATAACAGTTTATTAATTCGACAAAGCAGGGAGACATTGGGTTCTCAATGGTATACATGGTTTTGAACTGTCCGATACGTGCTGTGAGTTGAGGGAGAAAACGGTATTCCGTGTAGGCTTCCAAGATTTTCCCGGTATTGGCAAAGCTGTACATGAAGTAAGCCGACCATTTATCGGTGATTTTACCGCGTGCCATAAAGATAACTCTCTTTATATCAAAAGTATTGCTGGTACCTTCGCCCGCATCATCGTATGTATATCCCACTTGGGCATAGCCGGAGAGGGAAATGCGGTCTTTTAAAGTGTTGACTACATCATTCAGACAAGCATTTTGTGCTTTCAGGATGCATGTGGCTGATAAAAGGATGCAGGATAGTAGAATTCGTCTCATTATTAGGGATAAGGATAGTATAAAAAAGGCAACCCTTTTTTCAAAGAGCTGCCTTTGGATGTTATTTTACTTGTTTTTATTCGTTGATAGCAGCGATACCCGGAAGAATCTTTCCTTCGATTGCCTCAAGCAATGCACCACCACCGGTAGATACGTAAGACACGCCGCTTGCCAAGCCGAACTTGTTGACACAAGCTACAGAGTCACCGCCACCTACGAGTGAGAAAGCACCGTTCTTGGTAGCTTCTACGATAGCTTCGCCTACAGCACGTGAACCGTGAGTGAAGTTCTCGAATTCGAATACACCCGTCGGACCGTTCCAAAGGATAGTCTTGGAGTTCTTGATGACATCTGCAAAGATCTTTTCAGTCTCAGGACCGATATCAAGACCTTCCCAACCGTCAGGAATTTCGTCAACCGGGCAGAACTTGGTGTTGGCATCGTTGGAGAAAGAATCTGCAATCTTGGCATCAACAGCTAAAACAAGGTTTACGCCTTTTTCTTTTGCTTTCTTCATCAGGTCAAGAGCCAAATCCAGTTTGTCATCTTCGCAGATAGAAATACCGATTTTGCCGCCCATAGCTTTAGTGAAAGTATAAGTCATACCGCCGGCAATAATCAGGTTGTCTACCTTGTTCAGCAGGTTTTCAATGATCTCAATCTTAGAAGAAACCTTGGAACCACCCATGATGGCGGTAAACGGACGTTGGATATCGTTCAAAACTTTATCAACAGCCTTTACTTCTTTTTCCATCAGGTAACCGAACATCTTGTTGTCCTTGTCGAAATATTTAGCGATCAATGCAGTAGAAGCGTGTGCACGGTGAGCGGTACCGAAAGCGTCGTTTACATAGCAATCTGCATAAGAAGCCAATTTCTTGGTGAATTCTTTCTGGCTTTCCTTAACAGCAGCTTTGGCAGCCTTCTTTTCTTCGTCTGTAGCATCTTCAGCCAAACCGCGGGGTTTGCCTTCCTCTTCAGCGTAGAAACGGAGGTTCTCGAGCAACAACACTTCACCCGGTTGCAGAGCGGCAGCCTTTACGGCAGCTTCTTCGCCCATGCAGTCGTTAGCAAATTGCACCTCAACACCCAACAACTCTTCGAGATGCTTCAGAATGTGCTTCAAAGAGAACTTGTCAGCCGGGCCTTTCGGACGACCGAGGTGAGAACCGATAATTACACTGCCGCCATCGGCCAAAATCTTCTTCAGTGTAGGAAGAGCGGCACGCATACGGGTATCATCTGTAATGTTGAAGTTTTCGTCCAAGGGTACGTTGAAGTCCACACGAACGAATGCCTTTTTTCCGGCAAAGTTAAATTGATCAATTGTCATAATACTCTATTTTATTTAAAAGTGTTATTAAATTCTTTTTAGTGAGCGCAAAGTTAGCATTTATTTCTTTTTTTTGCTATGAAACCGTTGTTTATTCTTTGTCTTTGCCGTTCTCTTTGCTAACTTTATATTTCTGGCAGTAATATTTGCACATTAATTGCAAACCGCAGGTATCACATTGTGGAGTACGTGCCTGGCATACATAGCGACCGTGCAGGATAAGCCAGTGGTGAGCTATGGGGATATCTGCTTCCGGTATATGTTTTACCAATTCTTTTTCGACACTGAACGGAGTTGTACATTTATCTGATACCAGGCCCAGGCGATGGCTGACGCGGAACACGTGTGTGTCTACCGCCATAGCCGCTTTATTGAAAACAACGGATTGGATGACATTGGCTGTTTTGCGGCCTACGCCGGGCAGTTTTACCAGTTCTTCAAGGGTATCGGGTACCTCACTGTTGAATTCTTTCACCAACATCTGTGCCATGCCTACAAGATGTTTGGTTTTGTTGTTGGGATAGGAGACGCTGCGGATATATTCGTATACCACGTCGGGAGTAGCAGCGGCGAGTGCTTCGGGAGTAGGGAAGTCCCGGTAAAGGGCGGGGGTAATCATATTGACGCGTTTGTCCGTACATTGTGCAGAGAGAATAACTGCTATCAACAGCTCGAACGGATTGTCATAATGCAACTCTGTTTCGGCTACGGGAACGTTCTCCCTAAACCAAGCAAGGATTTTTTCATAACGCTCTTTCTTTCTCATCTTAATTTGTTTTTATGATAGTGAGGAGATACTTTCAGATTGAAATAGAAGATGGAGATAACCGTGAGGCAGGCTCCGAAAAAATATGCCATATCGAATGAGGTAATCTGTGCGATATAACCTCCTGCTGTCAGACCTATACCAATGCCTACATCCCATGAAGTCAGGTAGGTAGAGGTGGCTGTTCCGCGCTGGTTGTTGGGGGCCAGGTTTACGAACAGCGTATTGAAGGCGGGGAACATCGTCCCGAAGCCTACTCCCAATAGGAGGGCAACCATAAAAAACAATATGTTTGTCAGTTCCGGGACGGTCTTCATCAGTAGTCCGCAAGCGGATAATATGAAGAAACAGCTACATACCAGATATAGTCCTAAAGTTATGACTTGGGTGATACGTCCTTTATCCACTTGTTTGCCGGAGAACATACGGGACACTGCCATGCCGACGGCCATAAAAGTAAAAAACAATCCGGAATTCAAGGTAATTCCTATTTCTTTGGCATACATGGCTACATAAGTGCTTGTCATGCCATATGGTATGGAGAGCAGTAGCAGTGCGATTCCTGCCGGGATACCTTTCAGCAGCACAAAGCGGTCCAATGAGATAGGTTCTCGTTTGACAGGTTGTTTGGGTGGGGTCTTGACGAGGCATGCGGCAACAAAACCGATAGTTCCTGATATGAGCGAGCAGGCAAAAATCGTTTCAAAGGAATATATGTCATGCATGAAAAGACCAATCATCGGGCCGAAGCTCATGGCTGTATTGTTCATCAGTCCATAATATCCTACGGCTTCGCCGCGACGGGACGAAGGGGTAATGTCAATCACAATTGTATTTCCCGCTACGGTCACCATTCCAAATGCAAGGCCGTGGACAACCCGCAACATGATGAATAAAGATAGGACTCCCGCTAACATGTAACCTGCGAAAATGGTGATAAAGATGAAGTATGCCACCAGATAAAGAGGCTTGCGGGCTAGCGTGTCGAGCAGGTATCCCGAGAACGGGCGTATGCAGAGCGAGGCAATGGTGTAGCATGACAAGATGACACCCACTGCTGCATTTCCGGTATGGAATACCTCAGTCAGGTAGAATGGAAGAACCGGTAGTATCAGATAAAAGGCAAAATACAAAAGGAAATTGGCAGCCAGGATAAGGCAATAGCCGGAAGTTACAAGTTTGTCTTTTGCCATAGCGAAAAATAGTGGTTAGCGATGAGTGGTTAGTGATGAGTGATTAATGATATGCTGAAAATGCGCAACTTATTAATCACTAATCACTAGCCGTTATTCACTATATTTAGTAAGCGCTCTCGAATTCTTTCAGAAAGCGTGTGTCATTTTCAGAGAACATACGAAGGTCTTTCACCTGGTATTTCAAGTTGGTGATGCGTTCTATACCCATACCCAGGGCATATCCGCTATACACTTTGCTGTCTATTCCGTTCAGCTCCAATACATTCGGATCTACCATACCGCATCCCAGAATTTCTACCCAACCCGTATGCTTGCAGAAAGGACAGCCCTTGCCGCCGCAGATATTACAGCTGATGTCCATTTCGGCACTCGGCTCGGTGAAGGGGAAGTAGGAAGGACGCAGACGAATCTTGGTGTTACTGCCGAACATCTCTTGAGCAAAGAGCAGTAAGGCCTGCTTCAAGTCAGTGAAAGACACATTGCGGTCTACGTATAAGGCTTCTACCTGATGGAAGAATGCGTGTGCACGGTAGCTGATGGCCTCATTACGGTATACACGTCCCGGACAAAGTACGCGGATAGGAGGCTGCGTGGTCTCCATAACACGGCTTTGCACGCTGGATGTGTGTGTGCGAAGAATGATGCTGTGCGATACGTTTTCTGTATCATTTTCGATGAAGAATGTATCCTGCATGTCGCGTGCCGGATGGTCTTCGGCAAAATTCATGGAGGAGAATACGTGCCAGTCGTCTTCCATTTCCGGTCCATCGGCGATATTGAATCCCATACGGGCAAATATATCGATGATTTCGTTTCTCACGATGGAAAGCGGATGGCGGGTTCCTAATTCTATCGGGTAGGCTGAACGAGTCAAGTCAATATCGTCACAACCAGTATCCTGGCTTTCGAACTGTTCCTTCAAGGCGGCAATCTTTTCTTGTGCTTTGTTTTTCAGTTCGTTCAAGCGCATACCCACTTCTTTTTTCTGTTCGGCGGCTACATTGCGGAAATCTGCCATCAAGTCATTGATGGCTCCTTTTTTGCTGAGGTATTTGATGCGGAGTGCCTCTAATTCCTCGGGGTTAGCGGCTTTCAGTGCCTCTACTTCCTGCAGAAGCTGATTGATTTTAGCTATCATATCGTTGTTATCTTATTTATTTTCTAAGTTAAAAACGGTGCAAAGATACAATATTATCATTGTTTTGCCGCCAATTGGGGAAGATTATTTGGTGTCAGTGGTACAAAATTTCATGTGAAGAAGCAATGATAAAGGATTGGAGAAAAAATAATAATATATAAAAGTCTTCATATTGTTTATGGAAAAAACATAAATGAGCGTTGTTTAGTGACTTTTAAAATATACTTTTTGTATCTTTGCGCCCCGTTTACCGTTCTATGGAGGTAGAACAAACTGGCGGTTGGTATTTATTAACATACGTCAAAGAGAGAGAGTTAACGGAGTAATTGTTGCATTAAAGTTAGAGTTTGAATTGATGAAATTGAAGACAATCCTGCCAGTCGTGGCAGTTGCGGGAGTACTCATGTGTGAGCCTGCCGTATTGTTGCATGCCGGTACATCTGATTTTGCTTCTTCCGAAGCTATGGGATGGTTCCGTAAGAAAAAGAAGAGTGAAGCCAAGGACAGCGTTCAATCCAAGAGCGACTACGAGAAATTGACGGGTTCAGGTGCTATTGCCTGCAAGGGAATGTTCAATGTTTACCAGAAGAAGAGCGATTATTACTTTGAAGTGCCGGCAAGGCTGCTGGGACGTGATATGCTGGTAGTAAATAAATTACAGCGTGTTCCTTCCGAACTGAATGAGGCGGGTGTGAACCGTGGTACGAATTACGAAAATCAGATGGTGCGTTTTGAATTGGACAAGGCTGCCAACAAGCTGTTGGTACGTCAGAGCCGTCCTCTTCCATTGGCGCCGGATGAGGATGCCATACGGCAGTCCGTATTGGATAATTATATTTCTCCGCTGATAGCCGGTTTCAAGATAGAAGCATTCAATAATGACTCTACCATGATAGTGGTCAAGGTCAACGATATTTATGATGGTACGGAGACGAGCATCAATAATGTCTTTACAAATATCAACCTGGGAACTTCGGCCATCAAAAATCTCTCCCGCATTTTATCTATCAAAGCTTTTGAGAACAATGTGGTAGCTACTTCCGAGTTGACAACTAAGGTGACTGAGGGAACAACGACTGTGTTTGTTACGGTCGAAGTCAGTTCCTCTCTGTTGCTGTTGCCGGAGAAACCGATGATGGGACGTCTGGATAGTCCGCGTGTAGGTTACTTTACCAATCCGTTATTGAATTACAGTGACGGTCAGCAGCGTGTAGACAAGAAACCCTTCATCACCCGCTGGCGTCTGGAACCGAAACCGGAAGACCGGGAGCGTTATCTTCGTGGTGAATTGGTGGAACCGGTCAAACCAATCGTGTTCTATATCGAGAACTCCACTCCCCGTCGTTGGCGGAAATATATCAAGCAGGGAATTGAGGATTGGCAGGCTGCTTTTGAACGTGCCGGATTCAAGAATGCCATCGTCGCAAGGGAGTTAACGGACAGTATGAATGTGGATAAGGATGACGTGAACTACTCTGTGCTGACCTATGCGGCCTCCACCAAAGCCAATGCCATGGGACCTTCTATCCTTGACCCACGTTCTGGCGAGATATTGGAAGCGGACATCATGTGGTGGCATAATGTGCTGGGTATGCTCCAGGAATGGATTACAGTGCAAACCGGTGTCGTACGTCCTGAAGCAAGAGGAGTAAAGCTGCCGGATGAACTGATGGGTGATGCCATGCGTTTTGTGGCATGCCATGAGGTGGGGCACTCGTTGGGTTTGCGTCACAATATGATTGCTTCCTGGACTTTTCCGACAGATTCCCTGCGTTCCAAAACATTTACGGATTGTATGAATACCACTTCTTCCTCTATCATGGACTATGCACGTTTCAACTATGTGGCACAGCCGGGTGACGGTGTTACGGCGCTTTCTCCCCATATCGGTCCGTATGATATGTTTGCCATAGAATACGGCTATCGTTGGTATGGTAAAGAAACCCCAGAGGCGGAGAAGGATTTGCTTGCCGACTTCCTGAGCCGTCATGCAGACCGTTTATATAAATATAGTGAGGCGCAGGATGTGCGTGATGCCGTAGACCCGCGTGCACAGAATGAAGATTTGGGCGATGATGCTGTCCGCTCATCTCTGCTGGGTATTGAGAACTTGAAGCGTATTGTTCCTCAAATCATCCAATGGACTACCACTGGCGAGAAAGGACAGACTTATGAAGAAGCTTCCCGCCTATACTATGCGGTTATCAACCAATGGAACAATTACCTCTATCATGTATTGGCAAACATCGGTGGTATCTATATAGAAAACACCGTTGTGGGCGACGGACAGAAAACCTATACCTTCGTAGAAAAAGAAAAGCAGCAAGCAGCCTTGAAGTTCCTGCTGGACGAAGTGCTGACCTATCCCAAATGGCTGTTCGACACGGAAGTGGGAGAGTACACCTACTTGCTGCGCAACACTCCGCTGGGCGTAGTGGAGAATGCACCGACACAGGTGTTGAAGAATGCCCAATCCTATATCCTTTGGGATTTGCTGGGCAACAACCGCCTGATGCGTATGTTGGAGAACGAATCGGTGAACGGCAAAAAGGCTTTCACGGTGGTAGAGCTGATGGATGGCCTGCATCGCAACATCTTTGCCACTACGGAACGCGGTGCTTTGCCGGACGTCATGACACGCGCCTTGCAGAAGAATTTCGTAGATGCGCTGATTACGGCAGCTGCCGAAAGCGAAGGAGTGAAAATAAACAAAAAACTGATGGACAACCACTTCTTGCTGGACCACCAGACTGCCCTTTGCAGTTGTGACGAGCATGTTGGTAAGACTTTGGATGCCGACCGTATGGGGGCCCACCGCGAACTGAACTTCTACGGTTCGCAGATAAACCGCGTATCTGATGTCATTTCAGTGAAGCGTGGTGAGTTGCTCCGCATCAAGGAACTGCTTCAGAGCCGTTTAGGTACATCGGATATAGCCACTAGATATCATTATAAGGATTTGATTTTGCGTATCAATACAGCATTAGGAATGAAGAATTAGGGATTAGCGATTAAGGGTTAGGGATAAGTCGTTAGTAACTAACCGCTAATCCTTAATCCCTAATTTGAGTATTAATTTAATTTTATATGTAACGCATGGAAAAACGTGTATTAATCGTTTTGCTATGCCTTGTGGGAGTTTTGTCATCTGCTTTTGCTGCAGAGAAAAAAGTCCAGGGCGTAGTAATATCTTCAGAGGATAACCTACCGCTTATCGGTGCTTCCATCTATGTGACTCCGGAAGACTTGAAAAAGGCGGGAAGTGCTCAGACTACAATGGGGGTTATTACTGATGTGGATGGTCAGTTCTCTATAGCTATACCTGCCGGGATAACCCGTTTCTTTTGTAGCTACGTGGGGTATGACGTATTGGAAGTAAAGCTTGTTCCGGGGAAGGAATTTTATGAAATAACACTTCATGTATCTTCCCAAATGCTCGATGCCGTTGTTGTGACGGGTTATCAGACGGTGGAGCGTCGCAAGCTGACGGCAGCGGTGTCCAAATTGGATATATCGGATGAGACTATTGGTGCAGTAAAAAGTATTGATCAGGCACTTGCCGGACAAATTGCCGGACTTTCTGTCAGCCCGACTTCAGGTGCTCCGGGTGCTCCGGCAAAGATACGCATTCGCGGTACCGCTTCGTTGAATGGTACACAAGACCCTTTATGGGTGCTGGACGGCATTCCTTTGGAGGGGACGGATGTTCCTGAACCGGATGAACTGAATGACATCACCAACATGAAACAATCTTCCATTGCGGGCTTGAATCCGGCGGATATTGAGAATATCACCATTCTGAAGGATGCGGCAGCCACAGCCATCTATGGTGCGCGTGCAGCCAATGGCGTCATTGTGATTACGACAAAGAAAGGGAAGGTCGGTAAACCGGTTATCAGTTTCTCATCCCGATTTACCTATACTCCTACATTGAGCCTTGACCGGTTGAACTTGCTGAACTCAGCGGAGAAAGTAGGATTGGAAATGGATATGATCCGTAACAACTATTCTCCGGACAATCATAAAGGAGGTGTATATAATATTCTTTCCAATTACAATGAGTTGTCTGCCTTTCAGAATGGAGGATGGGATGCTCTGAGCAGTGAGACGCAAGCTGCTATCAACCGTTTGAAGAATATAAATACAGACTGGGGAGATGTTCTTTTCCGTGATGCTTTCAGCCAGGAATATAATCTGAGTCTTTCCGGCGGTACGGAAAGAGTTACTTATTATACCTCTTTCGGCTATTACAAAGAAGATGGAAATGTGGACGGTGTGAGTATGGACCGTTTTAACCTGGTAGGAAAGACGTCTTACAAAGTAAACAATATATTAAAGGTGGGTGCCTCCATGTTTGCCAATCGTCGTAAAAATACCAATTATCTGACAGATGCATATGGCATGTCCAATCCCGTGTTCTATTCGCGCAAGGCTAATCCGTATTTCGAGCTTTACGATGAAAATGGAAACTATAATTACGATTATGATATTCAGAATAATACCGATAAGGATTTAGGGTTTAATATCTTTGAGGAACGTCGGAACACGTCCAATGAAAGCGTAGTGAATTCTTTTTCGTCCATATTTGATGCGGAACTTCGTTTTAATGACAAATGGAAGCTGACTTCCCAGTTCGGTTATCAGTTGGAAAAGACTTCCAGAGAAGAGATAGCAGACTGGGAAAGTTATGCCATGCGTTATTATTACAAGTTGAGCGAATACTCTCAGGATGGGGAAACGAAGCATTTTCTACCCGAAGGGGGGATGCAGAAGTCATACGAGAATTCCAATTCACAAATTACCTGGAAGGCGATGGGAGAATATCGTGACAGTTTCAATGATATTCACGAGTTGGAAGTGATGGCGGGTACCGAACTACGCAAGACTTGGTATGAAACCTTGTTCTCGGCAGGGTATGGCTTCGACCGCAAGACGTTGACGACCAAACCGGTGATTTTCCCCAACGAAAGTTACGCCACGTCTTTCCCGCTCCATCAGACAACGTATAAGGAGAATGCTTATGTATCTTTCTACTCTACGGCCTCTTACTCTTTGTTGAACCGCTACACGGTGGGAGGAAGTATCCGTTTTGACGGTTCCGACCTTTTCGGTGTGGATAAGAAGTACCGTTATCTTCCTCTTTATTCTGTCAGTGCATTGTGGCGTCTGTCACAAGAACCGTTTATGCAGCAGGCCAAGTGGGTGGACAACCTGGTGTTCCGTGCATCCTACGGTCTGCAGGGAAATATTGATAAGAATACCTCTCCGTTCCTGCTGGGTACTTACCGATCGGAAAGTATTCTGCCCGGTGTGTCGGAAGATATGATTGTTATTAATTCCGCTCCCAATAAGAAGTTGCGTTGGGAAAAGACGCAATCAGTCAATGCAGGCTTTGATTTTTCTGTATTGAACCAGGCTATCAATCTGAGTGTGGACTATTATTACCGTAAGGGTACCGATTTAATAGCTTTGCGCATGCTTCCTTTGGAGACGGGTTTTACTTCTATGAACGTCAACTGGGCAAGTATGGAGAACAAAGGTGTGGAAATCAGCTTGTCTACCCGTAACATAACGACGAAGAATTTCTCTTGGTATACAAATTTCAATTTTGCTTATAACGGTAATAAGGTGCTGCAAGAAAATATTCCCGAACAGCAGACCACTCCGGGGCGTGAAGGCTATCCAGTAGGAGCAATTTTCGCACTGAAGACTGCGGGTGTAGATAAGGAAACAGGTAACATGATGTTCTATAATCCGGAGGGAGAGAAAGTGACCTTGAAGGAACTCTACCGCCTGAAAGATGAGTGGGGGATAGGTATTGCCTCTTCCGATGTAACTGCAGCCGAAGAGAGGACCTTCTATTCGTATATCGGGAGTAGCGATGCTCCTTATACGGGAGGTTTGATTAATACCTTCAGCTATAAAAACTGGGAGTTGAATGTCAATTTCTCTTTGACGTTTGGTGGGTACGTACGTACGCAGCCCTCTTATGACATCATCAATCCGGATTATGGCAAGAACTATAATGCTGATGTGCTGAACCGCTGGACTCCGGAAAACCCGAATGCGGAGCTTCCGGCATTTATGCTGAGTGCTTCCAACCCGGAAGAGTACTCTTGGTATGATTCTAAAACCATCTGGAGAGATTTGGATATCTGGGTGAAGAAGCTGAACTACGTACGTTTGCAGAATCTGCGTCTGGGTTACCGTATCCCTGAACTCCTGACAAAGCGTTTGGGAATGAACTCGGCAACGGTATCTGTTGAAGGACGCAATCTCTTCGTGTTTGGTTCGGGATATAATAACTACATGGATCCGGAGTCGATGTACAATCCTTATGCAACTCCCGTACCCAAGTCGGTTACATTCAGTTTGAACTTGAATTTCTAACTTCAAAAGCAGAAAGAAAATGAAGAAAACAATAAGTCTGATGATAATGGCCTGCATGCTTCTGCTTGCGGCATGCGACAACTATCTGGATATACAGCCTACCGGTAGTGTCATTCCTAATTCTTTGGCTGAGTATAGGGCGTTGCTTGCCCGTTCTTATAAGGACGTGAGTAAATTCAGTGACCGGGGAATGGCTTGTTTCCGTTCCGACGAGATGCAGGTTCGGGATAATGAATATGATCAAAATTATTATATGGATATAGAGCGCTGGAACGATCTTGCCCCCAATGCCTATACCTCATCGTTTGAATGGGCCAAGTATTATAATGTGCTTTTTATTGCCAATCATGTTATAGAGAGCAAGAGTGATATCAAAGAAGGTACTGAAGAAGAGATAAATCAGCTTGTAGGAGAAGCGTATATGCTCCGTGCTTATGTACATTTCTTATTGGTAAATCTTTATGGACAGCCCTATACTAAGGAGGGAGCTTTGGATACCAAATCGGTGCCGCTGAAACTGGATACTGATTTGGAGAAAGTCCTGAAACGCAATACAGTGAAAGAAGTTTATGCTTCCATCCAAGAAGATATTGATGAGGCGCGCAAACTGGTTACGGAGGCAGAATGGGAGCAGAGATATTCATATCGTTTCAATACAGCTTCGGTAGAGGCGTTTCAGTCGCGTGTATCCCTTTACAAGGGTGAGTGGCAAGCAGCTTGGAATGCTGCTGAAGCAGTGCTTGCCGTGAAGTCTGTATTGGTAGATTTGAATGATGACGCTGCAACTCTTCCTAACAATTATAATTCCGTAGAGAATATCACTCCGCTGGAGACACCTTTGAGTAGTACAGTCAATGGGGCTGCTCTGGCTACTCCGGTTTTTCTCTCCCTTTATGCTGAGAACGACCTTCGGCTGGATAAATATTTTGCTGAAGCGGATGAAAAAGGTTTCAGGAAGAACAAGAAGGCGGGAAGTAACAACTATTTGTGTACTTTCCGTGTAGGTGAAATATATCTGACGGCTGCTGAGGCTGCTGCTCAACTAGGACAACTGCCTCAGGCACGTACCCGCCTGCTGGAATTGATGCGGAAACGTTATGCACCGGAGGCTTACGAAGCAAAATCTATTGCTGTCAACGCTATGGATAAGGAAGCGTTGGTACAGGAAATATTGGATGAGCGTGCCCGTGAACTTGCTTTTGAAGGACATCGTTGGTTTGACCTTCGTCGTTCCACTCGTCCACGTTTGGAGAAAGTGCTTGGTGGTACGCGTTATGTACTCGAAGAAGATGATGCCCGTTATACATTGTCCATTCCGAAAGAAGCCATAGAAGCCAATCCGGGATTGCTGAACTGATAAAGATGACCGGTAAAGATTAAACTCCCCGATTCTCGGCTGAACAGCGCAGGGAATCGGGGAGTTTTGTCTTAATGTGGATTGGATATATGTTTTTTACGTACCTTTGCACCGTTTTTGTAATAGACAATATAAGATGATACAGAATCAGAGACCTCCTATCCGTAGAATTGCTTTTCCAATTCTTATAGCATTGAGTATTTCGCATTGCTTGAACGATATGCTGCAATCGGTCATTTCGGCGATATACCCTTTGTTCAAGGAGGATTTATCCTTGAGTTTTGCCCAGATTGGTCTGATTACGTTGGTGTATCAGATGTCGGCGTCCGTGTTTCAGCCTCTAATGGGATTGTTCTTTGATAAGCGCCCCATTGCCTGGTCATTGCCAATAGGTATGTGCTTTACTTTGGTCGGCATTATGAATCTGGCTTTTGCAACTAATCTGTATTGGCTGCTGGCTTCGGTATTCATTGTGGGTATCGGTTCATCTGTACTCCATCCAGAGGCGTCGCGCATTGCCTTTCTGGCTTCTGGCGGAAAACGCGGACTGGCGCAGTCTCTGTTTCAAGTGGGTGGGAATTTGGGAGGCTCGCTTGGACCATTGCTGGTGGCTTTACTGGTAGCTCCTTATGGGAGGCGACATATTGCTTTTTTCACGGCTTTTGCCTTGATTGCCATCGTGGTGATGATTCCTATATGCCGTTGGTTCCGTTCCTACTTGAACCACATCAAGAAAAGCCCGATGCTCGTGGCAGGAAAGATAGAACGTCCCCTTTCTTCAAGGATGACGGTGTTTGCCATAAGTATTCTGCTGATACTTATCTTCTCCAAATATATCTATATGGCAAGTCTGACGAGTTACTATACATTCTATCTGATCCATAAATTTGGTGTCACTGTTCAGGACTCACAGCTCTTTTTGTTTGTCTTCCTGGTAGCCACTGCCATCGGAACATTGGTGGGAGGCCCTGTAGGTGATAGAGCTGGGCGTAAGTATGTTATCTGGGCTTCCATTCTTGGAACGGCTCCATTCAGTATGATGATGCCTCATGTAGGGCTTGCATGGACGGTAGTGCTGAGTTTCTGTGTCGGTCTGATGCTTTCTTCCGCTTTTCCTGCCATATTGCTGTATGCACAGGAATTGCTGCCTAATAAGTTGGGTTTGATTTCCGGGTTGTTCTTTGGTTTCGCTTTTGGAATTGCCGGTATCGCTTCGGCTATATTGGGAGGTATGGCAGATAAGTATGGTATAGAGGCTGTTTATAATGTATGTGCCTTTATGCCTTTGTTGGGGTTGGTGGCTTGCTTTCTGCCTAATTTGAAAAAGAGATAGAGGTTTTGTATTCCCATTGTCAGCCATGCAGAGAGAACGAAAGGTGCAGTCAATGTAGTGAGTCCTCAGTTAGTTCCTACAATTTACAAGGCTACAGAGAGTAAAACGAAATACACTGCCCATATTCAGCTCATCCAATTTTGGTCTTCTAGAGCAATGGTACACAAGATAGGAGAGGAATAACTCCCCCAATATATGGTATATATTGCTGCATTCCGGGAATTTACGAGGGTGCCTGCAAGGAAAAATAGTCTGGTCATAATGTTTCCTTGAAACATCACCTGGTTTATATCCATACTGAAACATTGTAAGTAATCGATGTAGGAAGTAGAAATGAATAGCATGTTAGGCATCAGCTAACTGCACAATCCTAGCAGTAGCTATACAGAAAGGATAAAAGGAACAGTGAACCCGGGTAACACGCGTTGCATGTTGAAAAAAACGTGTATGTAGATAGATATAGATGCGTACGAGGCAATAGTTATCAGCATCAAGGATCCATTTGCATGAATGGCAGAATGTGCTTTGCTCCCCCTCCTTTTTGTGTGGCAACTCAAACGTAACTAAAGGGCTGATATCTCAAAAGAGATACCAGTTCTATTTTTGTATTAGCAAAAAGTTTTAGCGGACAGTCATGTTTAATAAATTATCTTTATTGATATTGGTTACAGTGCAGTTTGTCATTTCTCTGTTAAGCGGTAAATTGGTTTCCTCAACAAAAGACAAGACGGTATCTTTACCTTCAGTTGATTTTGCTCCCGATATCGAACTTGGCACTAAACGTACAGTCTAGTGATAGTCACCGAAGGATATTCAGATTATCGGTCTATTCTTTCAACCGGCACGAATATGCAATCCAAATTCTTAATTGCCATTGATCTTTGTCCTTGCAATTTTTATATGAAGAATCTTTTGGAAAAATGTTTTGAAGCTTGTTTTTTCGTTATCTTTGAGCACAGAAAGCTTTTGATTTGCACGAATATACACTTTATAATTACGCCATTAAAGCGACGTTTTTTTAGATAAAGCATCTTTTATCAGTCAAGAATAGTTTAGCAGGAAGTATACATAACAGTTTGAAGTATTTTGAATTGCTTCTTGTTTTTATAATTCTGTATTAAACTAATAATTGATTGTTTATGACTAGTGTAAAAGTAAAATTCAGCCCTTCATCCATTATCCTCAAAGAGGGAACGCTTCATTATCAAATAATCCATCATCGTAAGGTACGACATATCCGTACCGGTTACAAACTGTTTTCAAGTGAGTGGATTTCTGCTTCCGGTGAAATCGATGTCTCGGCAGGAAGTGGAGAAGATCGAAAAAACTATCTTATTGCGTTAAAAAAGCAAATTGATAAAGACCTTGTTAAAATAGAGAAATGCATCAACCGTTTGGTTCAGGAAGATGCTCCTTTCACTGTGGAACGCATCATAGAGCTTTACACTGTTCCTGAAGGAAATTACACTTTCCTTTTATACGGAAAAGAACTGCTGGTTGAATTGAGGAAAATAGGCAAGGTACGTACAGCGGGTACCTATCAGAGTGCCTTGAATAGCTTTGAACGTTACTTGAATAACCGTGGTGATGTCTCGTTGGATGCACTGGACTCCAATCAGATGATAGCTTATGAAAGCTGGCTCAAAGGGAATGGCATTTGTCCGAACACCAGTTCCTATTATATGCGTAATCTCAGAGCTATCTATAATCGTGCGGTAGAACAAGGTTTTGTTGCCCAACAAAATCCTTTTAAGCATGTATATACTGGCATTGATAAAACAAGGAAACGTGCTGTATCCTTAGATGTGGTTAGGGAAATACGAGACTTAAATTTGACGAAAAAATCACTGGTCTTTGCCAGGGATATCTTTTTATTCAGCTTTTATACACGTGGAATGTCCTTTGTGGATATGGCATTCTTGAAAAAGAAAGACCTGCAAAATGGGATCCTTACTTACCGGAGACATAAAACCGGTCAGCAATTGTTTATCAAATGGGAAAAACCCATGCAGGAACTCATTGATAAATACGACACCTCTGATATTCCCTACCTACTACCGATTATTCGAAATAATGGTATGGACGAATGGCATCAATACCAAAATGAAGCGCACCGTATCAACAGAAATTTGAAACACATTGGCAAACAGATGGGTTTGGGTATTCCACTTACTACTTATGTTGCCCGCCATGCATGGGCCAGTATTGCTCAAAGTAAAAATGTCTCTTTATCTGTTATCAGTGAAGCATTGGGACATGATTCGGAGCAAACCACCCGAATTTATCTTGCCTCTTTAGATGCATCTATTGTAGACACGGCAAATAGTCTCATTTTGATGTCTATATGAATAAAGTGATTTATATAATAATCATTAACGAATATGACAAAAGAATATCAAAGCCATTCAAAAAGATACATATCTTCATAAGAGATGTACATCTTTAGTTATAAAACTTGAAATAGAGTAACCATCGTAACTTTATCTTCATAAGAGATGTATATTTCGTTTGCAAAGATACAAAAAAACTAAAAAATAAAGTAAAAAATAAACTTTTTTTGTGGCTTTCTTATGATTTGTTTCCCAAAATGTTCAACATAGTGTGTAAAATAAAAAACAATCACTCTAATATACACTCCTGAATGGTTTTAGTAATCAGTCAATTACTATTTATGTATTCGGAAGACGTACCTCTCTTATGAAGAGAGGTCTATTTACCATGGAGAATTGGTGGAGTAAATATGCCTAAGTCATGAGAAAACAGCTTGTAAAAAGCGAAGGTGTTTTGGTAAAATGTCATAAGCACTTCAAAGTATATGCCCTCCACAAAATAAACAGTGATGCTTTTCTCCTAGAGGTGTATTGGTAATGTGTACACAAATATGGAATCAATATGAAAGCGAATAAAATCTTACTTGTATTCCTGATATTTTATGTAGGCCATATCCAGGCACAAGAGATACAGGATTCGGTAAAAATCTATTTCAGACAAGGATATTCTGTATTGGAACCATCCCATAGAAACAACAGAGAAGCGTTGGACCGGATAGCAGACAGTCTGCGGACAAGCTATGCGGACTCTGTTTACCAACTGAAACGTATCCAGGTAGTGGGTGGAGCATCACCGGAAGGCAGCATTCTCCTAAACAGACGTTTATCTGTAAAGCGAGCCAATGTGCTGTTTGACTATCTTTCACGTTATGGAGAACTACCCGACTCCTTGAAAACGAACGTGTTCCTCGGGAGAGACTGGAACGGTCTAATCCGTTTGGTGAGTGATGACTGGGAACTACCCTACCGGAAAGAAACGCTACATTTATTGCATGAATTGGCAGAGGATGCGGCAAATGACAATCTTACAAAAGGTGACCATCTGCGACGGATACAGCAACTGCATGGTGGGGCACCTTATCGGTATATGTATAAAAAATATTTTCCGGAGTTGCGCGCCTCCCGGTTATATCTATGGTATGAGAAAGTATGGAATCCTATTGCCCCCATGCCAATGCCTCCCTTCAAGCTTCCTATACCCGAACCAAAACCGACAGAACCTCTCCCCCTTGTCCCATACATACCTACGCAGCCACGTAAGCTGTATCTTGCCGTAAAGACAAATATGCTGTACGACGCATTGCTCGTACCGAATATCGGTGTGGAATTTTATCTTGGCAAAGACTGGAGTATGAGTGCTAACTGGATGTATGCCTGGTGGAAAACAGACCGGCGGCACTGGTACTGGAGAACTTATGGCGGTGACATAGCCATTCGGAAATGGTTCGGTAAGGCCGCCAAGGAAAAGCCTCTTACGGGACATCATGTGGGACTCTACGGGCAGATTTTTACTTATGATTTTGAAACAGGGGGAAAAGGCTATATGGGTGGAAAACCCGGAGGAACACTCTGGGACAAAATGAACTATTCCACAGGTGTGGAATACGGCTACTCGTTGCCGGTGGCATACAGACTGAATATTGACTTCACTATCGCTGTCGGGTATTGGGGGGGGACCTATTATGAATATACCCCCATAGACAACTGCTACGTATGGCAGGCTACCAAGGAGCGGCACTGGTTCGGCCCTACTAAGGCGGAAATATCGCTGGTATGGCTGATTGGCAGGGGAAACTTCAACAAAGGGAAAGGAGGCAGACGATGAAAACCGGAATACGAATGACTGTTTACACACTGCTGACCATGATTCTTTTCTCATGCGAGCACAAGGAACTCTGTTTCCATCATCCGCATGTGGCTACGGTCAGAGTGGATTTTGATTGGAAGAACGCTCCGCAGGCCAATCCTGAGGGAATGTGCGTGTATTTCTATCCTGAAGAAGGCGGATATCCGGTCCGGTTCGATTTTGCAGGGAAAGACGGAGGACCGGTAGAGATTAAAGTAGGAAGGTACCGGATGCTCTGTTACAATAATGACACGGAGTCTTTACTGTTCAGAGGTATGGAAGGATTTGACACCCATGAGGGATATACGCGGAACGGTAACGTTTTTGAGAGTATTTACGGTAACGGTGCCCATTATGCGCCTCCGGCCAAAGGTTCGGAAGACGAGCGTGTCGTCATCTGCCCTGACATGATGTGGGGAAGTAACGCCCGAAATGTGGAAATCACCGAATCAGGGCTAAGTTATGAATGTGTTCCCTTTACAGACAAAGACAAGGTCGAATGGATAGAAAGTAGCGAGCATGTCATCACGCTTTATCCTGCCGAACTGATATGTACCTACACCTATGAGGTCCGTAATGTCAAGAACATGGAGTATATGACGCAGGCTTGCGGGTCATTGTCGAGCATGGCTCCCTCCATGCTGTTTGCCAACGAGGAACTGGACAGGGAGTGTGTCACAGTCCCCTTCGAAACAGAACTCCACCCCGAGAGTTCGAAAATGACCGGTAAGTTTTATACGTTCGGTCATCATGAAGAGAATGCCCGTCCGCACAAAATGATGTTTTATGTATGGTATTCCAATAAGGAGAAATTCTATACAACCTTTGATGTGACTGACCAAGTACATAAAGCACCGGACAGGAAGCATGTGCACATCATCATTGATAATGCGGACTTTCCGGAACCGCTTCCGGACGAGGGGGGATTTGATGTGGAGGTTGATGATTGGGTGGAAGTCGAAAACGATATCATTATGTAGTTTTTTATATCTTTTAATGTTATGCAGACGAAATCAATTCTGATGGCACTATCGGCCATGGCATTGGTAACGGCATGTACCAATGATGAAACGATAGAAATGAATCAAGGTGACGGCATTACCTTTAATACCGTGGCAGGAAAAGCTACCCGTGCAGGAAGTGAAGCTACTACGACAAACAGTATCAAGGACTTCCACGTGTATGCCTTTACACAAGGACTGGAGTATATGAATCATGATGTGACGAAAGCAGACAACACATGGACATACGGTGATACCAAATTCTGGCCGGAATCAACTGTGGATTTCTATTCTTATAGTCCGATGGATACGAAGAATGGTAATGTTGACATTACAGTAGATGGCGACAAGAAAATTACCGGCTATGAGGTACCCGGCGATGAGGACCTGCTTTATGCCTTGAACCTGGCTGAAAAGAAAGCCGAACATGAGGGCAAACAACCGGTTACGGTCAACTTCCGCCATGCCCTGTCACAGATTGTATTCAGAATCAAGAACACCAGTTCCAACCTGACAGTGTTCGTAGACGCAGTGAAAGTGGAGGGAATAGAGAAACAGGGTACATTCTCCTGGCCGACTTTGAGCACTACTACCCGATGGCAGGGAACTGAACAAGATACGGAAACTGACAACTCATGGGGAACATGGGATATCGCATATAACAAAGAGAACGCAAAACAGAACCACTATGACGCTGAGATTACTCCGATTATGGAACCAGGCTTTACAGGTTCTGAAGAAGCACCTCTACGGGACTTGACCGTTAAAATAGGTAAAGACTACAAAGGACTGCTCCTTTTGCCGCAGACATTGAATCCCTGGATTACGAAGACCGGTGGAACAGATGAAAATCCGGAGTACAAAATCACGGGGACAGCACGTGTGCTTGTTAAATGCAAGCTGGTAGATACGGCATCTGATGTACAATTGTGGCCAGACAAGGACTCACAAGAGGAAACCGCATGGGTGGGCGTCTCCCTGGTAGGAGAACCTAAGGACATAAGCGGAAAAAACGAACAAGTCTGGAAGCAGGGCAAGCGTTATGTTTATACCCTTATCTTTGGTGAGGGCGGCGGCTTTAACCCTGATCCCGAAAATCCGGATCCTGAACCTGTTTTGGTTCCTATCACATTCGACGTAACTGTGGATAACTTTGTTGAATATCCTCAGGACCTCGATGTAAGCGTTCCTGATTCAAACCCCGGAAAATAAACTGAACCACCGCAAACCTGTCTTTTCCATCCGTCGGGTTGCGGAAATATAACAGACCGGGCGGGGTTGAATGTTCCCCTCCCGGTCACTACTTATTCAAATAAAAAATAAATGCCTATGCGACTTAATTTTAAAAAGGATTTTCTTCTTGTTACGGCCATGTTGGTCGCTGCCGGCTGTTCCGATAGCATGACGGGAGAAAACAATCCGGAACAACAGGTGCCGATTGCCTTTGGCACACAAGTTGCCACCCGCGCCGTGGTGGAAAGTGACAAGGAGGGCATGGATAATTTCACACTGTGGGGATGGGTACGGGAAAGCGACGGGCCGAAACTGTTTTTCGATGCCGCTTCGGTTACTCCGTCGGGAAACTATGGCGAGAAACGTTTCTGGGCTGTAGGCAGGCCTTATGACTTTTATGCGGTGCATCCGGAAGAAATGAAAGAGATTGGTGTCGCTACCGAAGTTTCCTGCAACGACAAGGGCGAACTCAGGGTTACGGGTTTTGATTCTTCCGGAATGGGGAAGGATGCAGTGGATTTGATGACGGCAACAGAGACAGACGTGACTTATGAGGGTGGCGGAACGATGGCGCCCGTGCTTCTGGCATTCAAACATGAACTGGCACAGGTGAAATTAACTGTCCGTACCGGAGAGAAGCAGGCGGAAGTGTCGGACATCAGACTTTTCGGTGTGGACTATAAAGGTGACTTGCTGTGGACGCCGGAAAACTCGACATGGCAAAACCGGGTGAAATGTACGGAAGAGAAAACTCCTTTCGTACGCAGCGGGAGCGTGCGGATAGAAGCCGGAAGCAGCGCTACCGTGCTGGATGGCGTATTGCTGTTGCCGCAGCCGGTGACGGAGGATGTGGCGGTAACCTTTAAGTATGCCTATGCCGGCAAACCGCTGTCGGAGGCAAAAGAAGCGATGGTATACCTGGATGCGGCCCTGACAACGGAATGGATAAAGTCGAACACTTACCATTATAAAATAACGCTGCCTGCTGCCGATGTCGACATTACTGTCAAAGTGAACGTGGGCGATTGGGACAGCAAGGATATTTCGGCAGATTGGTAATCTCATAAACAGGAAGGAGAAGATATGAAAATCCTGAAATACTCATATATATGTATGTTTTCCGCAACGGCGGGGATAATGACGGCTTGTGCACCGGACGGGCAGGAAGGGATGTTTCCCGGAAAGGGAGAACCGGTGACGGTGAAATTTTCAATCGATACAAGGGCGGCAGAAACGGATGATTTCGACTCGCAGGTGAAGACGCTCAGGGTGTATGCTTTCCAGAATGGCAGCCCGGTGGGGTATTATTATGGCGGGGAGGATGTGCCGGCTCATACTTTTAAATGGAAATTGCCGAAAGGAGAAGTCTGGTTTTATGCAGTGGCCAACGAGCAGGAGGCCGGAGAACTGCTTTGCGAAAACAAGGGAGACATTTTTGTACTGCCCGGTGAGACTGTCGGGGGAGTACATCCGGTCGAAGGCTTGGAAGTAGTGCCGGACAGACTGGAGTCTTTGACTTTCAGCCGGCTGCCGGAAGCGGAATATGTGTCGGGCGGAACGGCAACAGACAAGGATGAAACGGGAAAAAAATACCGCTCTGCCATTGTGCCAATGACCTGTAAGTATCGTGGAACAGTTACGCACGATAATCAGGAGATAAACCTGGAACTGAAACGCAGCATAGCGAAGCTACAGCTTTACTTTGCCAAGGCGGATGTGGCAGACGCCGGAGAGGGGCAGCTCTATATGGGGCGCGGGTTGTATCTCTACAATATGCCGGAATACGGGTATCTGTTTCCGAAAGAGAAGTACGAATATACGGGAGATTTCAATTTTCTGGAGGGAGCCGGTGAAAATTCCGACTCGAAGAATCAGAAGAACGGCAAGGTAATTCTGAGTGCGGGATGGCCGGAGGAACCGGAAATCGCTCCGCAAGAAGGGACACCGGAATATGAGGAGTATGAAAAGAACTTGCAGGAGAAGACCCATATCAACGAGATTAAGGCTTTGGCACATGCCGGGAATACAGACACGAAAAACTTTCAGTGGATGCCAGCCAAACCGATTTATCTGTTTGCCAACTCCAATGAAATTGCAGACCGTTATCCTGAGAATCCGTCAGCTGAGAGTTCAAGGGGATATTATCTGAAAATACTGTCGCATGAACATAAAGTGGGAAGTGACGGTACGGAAGGACATGAGGCTGATATGCAATATGTAGCTTTGCCCGAAGTGGAAGCCAACATGAACCTGCGGCTGTTTTCCGTTATTTCCATGCACGGACACGTGGCTATGACAGCACATTGGATGATTGTTCCGTGGGAAACCGGAGGCGGAGATGTGGAATTTAATTAGGCAGACGAATAACAGACAAAAATATACAGCATGATGAAAAAAACAGTGAATCATATTCTAGTGGCGGGACTGTTGGCGCTCCTGTCGCTTGCATCTTGCACCGATGAGTTCATCGAAGGAAACTACTTGCAGGGAGTAGACCGTGACAAGCGGGTGGAGGTGAGGCTTCCGTTCGGTGTGGGACGTGGCATCACTACCACGATTACAACCCGTGCGGCAGGTGGAGAGATTGATTATGACTCCCAGCTTTCGGGCGTGATGGCTTTTGTATATGAAGCGAAGAGCGACAATCCGGAAGAAAATGAGTTGTTGGCCTATCATCTGTTCTCCAATCCGTCCAATAAGCCGCTGGAAGGTGCTACCGGCGGATGGATCGCCGATAATGACGACCCTACATGCGGTGAAATCAAGTTCTATGTTCCGGTGGGTGATGTATACATCTATCTGTTGGGCAATGCGCAAAGTTCGTTCCTTAATTTCTTTCCGGGAGTATCGGGTGGGGATGCGCTGGGCACTCAGGCGGAGTTTTTTGAAAAAGCAACCCCGAAGTGGAACGGAAATATACACAGCGTAGACGGTTATCTGCCGCTTACGGGTATGGTGAACAACAATACAGGATTATGTCATGTGAACGAACAGGGACAAATCAGTTATACGGATGAAGAGGGAAAAACTCATATACTGTTGCCGGACGGTAAACACGATGAAGACAACTCGTTTGTGCTGAAACGCCTGATGAGCAAGATTACAATGAATATCAGGGAAGGTAAAGGAGTGAAGTTTACGGCGCGAGATTACACGGTTCGCCATATACCTCATTATGTGTCGCCCACCGCACAGGCGTGGACGGAAGAAGAGCGGGACCGTATCCTGGTGGAAGATGCCAAGCCGGTGAATTTCGGTTTACTGGATTCTCTCACTTTTACTATATACCTGCCGGAGAACATACGCAAGGTAAGATCCGGCGTGGAGATTACCGAATACAGGCAGCGGGATAAGGTGGTGAAGACTGCCGACAATAAAAATACGGAAGAGACCGCTCCCGATGATTTTCATGCTGATAATGCCGATAATCACAAAGGGCACTACAAGTTTGAGTTTGCTCCGAAAGCTTCTACTTATATTGAACTGACCGGATGGTTTGAAAATGCAGACAAGACGGTTGCTGCCGATGTCCGTTATTATATCCATTTGGGTAATTTCGGGAAAGACCTCAATCACTTCAGCGTGGAGCGCGACCATCACTATACGTATAATGTAACCATCAACGGAGTGGATGATATAGTGGTGGAAGTGGAAGATGAGAACGAAAAGACTCCGGGAGCGGAAGGAGTGGTGTTCAAGCATGAGGCTTTCGCACATATCGATGCCCATTTTGACCAGGTGGAGATGAAATTCATGCGGAAAGACATTGAGAATGGTGTCTATCTGTATACCGACACACCTTTCGGGGTCATGGGGGTGATGTATTATCCTAAAGGTACCCCCGACGGAGGTGCGGAAGGCAAATGTGTATCCGTGAGCAGTTTCGGTATTACCAAAGATGTGGCACAAGGCTATCTGGCGTGGCTGGAGTTTGCGAGAGAGAAGACACCGGATAACTATTTCTATAATGGAACAAAACCGGATAAAGAAAGCCCCTATCTCCTGGAATACTATCATCCTGACAAGGTGAAAAGTGTGTTCGATGCGCTCGATGAGTTTTATGCAAGCAAGGAGGATTCGGCGTACTACACCTGCTTTGTGGATGAGAACTTTTATGAGAAACATCCCGACCCGCGTATTACGGCATCGGTGCATCTGAAAGATTTTATCAACTGCAAGGACCGTATCTTCTCGCTTGCTACGGACCTCAAGTTCAGCCAAGATGGTAAGAGCGCGGTGTCGCAGTCGGTTTATACGCTGAAACAACGTTCCATTGCCTGCTTCTATGATATGAACGATGAGACTCTCAATAAATTCGGCTTGGAGTCGGTGGAAGAGCAGACGGCCATCCTGTATGAGCCAGAATCGGACCAGAGGGAAGTTTGGGACGGCAGAAAGAATACTTGGCAAAAGCTGGATGGTCAGGTTGGAAATTGTAATATACATGGTATGGAATGGGGGCTTAAAACATCACCTTTCCTATCCGGTTTTATACTGAGGAAAGATGGAAGTCTGAAGGAATCCCGACCGATTAGCGGACAGGCCGACGATCCGGTTATCATGCTGATACGTAACCGTGATTTGAACGGCAACGGCTATCTGGACGAGGAAGAACTGCGCTGGTATGTACCTGCCATAGGGCAATTGGTGGGTATGTGGCTGGGAGAGCCTGCCATGGCAAAAGAAGCCGCCTTGTGGAAAGCGTCTTTCGATATATATATAGGAGCGGAAGGGAAAGAGATAACCGACAATCCCGTACAGGGATATACGGCCAGTACACACGGTTCTTATTCCACAATATGGTCGGAACTGGGAGGATACATAAGTCATACGTATCTGAGACACATGATTAGTGTGAGGAGCTTGGGAAGCGGAGTCGTGAGTGGCAGGATGGACAGGGAAGTTTCGTCTCCTTATTACAAATACGATGAAGCAAGCCGTACGCTGGAAGTCTTTTTGGCGGACGAAGCCATGCGCTCGTTCAGTTACCGGGAGCTTCAGCCCCATAACGAACGCGATACGCAGAACCGTCTGTACAAGAAATTCCAGCTGGCACAAGAACCCATGCTGATGGATACGATTGCGGAATTTGAGTGCACTGACCCGAGTCACCTGAGATTTGATAAAGATACTCCCAGTAAGGTAACATGGACAGGTACGACATTGAAACTTATTGAGATAGACAATGCCAAACGAGATAAGTTTACCATAGCCCAAGACTATCACGAAGCAGGAGACGGAGTGACCCCCGCCGGAGCGTGGCGCTTGCCCAATGAACGCGAACTGACATTGATTCAGCTGGCATTCAACTTCTTCCAGGATGAGGACAACCTGCCTTTCTCGCCCATGGTGAAGCCGGGAGACGAGGATGCCGTAGGTGATGCTTACGGCTGGTACAACCCACTCAGTCTGACATGCGATTTAAGTGATAAAAGGAATCATAACTTTAAGCACCGGCTTTGCGCCGTGTTCCATTGCCGTACGGCGTATTCTTACAGCCGCTATTATCCCGGTAGACACGAATATACGCCTACCGGCTACATACTGAACTATTGGAAGACCGATTCGGAAGGGGAGTTGCTGAAAATTCGCCGGGTAGAAATGCATATGATGCGCTACTATTCAGATGAGAGAGGCATGGTGGAGGAAGACAAGGAAGAACGGAAAAAATACGGCAGAGCCGGTGTGTTCTGTGTGCGCGATGTGAGATACTGATCTGTAGGAATAATCGGATAGTTTTCCTTCAAAGAATCTATTCGAAAATGCCAGAGATTGTCAAATTGCATATTTGGTAAAAGATTGTGGGTTTAAGTATGCCGATGAAACATTCCATCATCGGCATACTCATTTTTTAAAAGCATACTTTTTAGCATGATTAATTTGTAAAGTATCAATAGATACGCTACACTTTTTCTTTTCGTAGGCAAATCTTAATCCGTATCTTCGTAGCATGAAAGAAGATATACGGAAAATACGGATGCGCCAAAAATGGCTTGAGCTATATGGTTAAACGGGTTCTATGACAAAGACTGCCCTTCGGCGAGGGATTCCTGTTTCACGTTATACCCTTGGATAAATCGTGAGAAAGAACAAGGCAAGTCGGATTTGTCCGATAAGTCTAAACGTCCATCAAGACTTGCCAATGTGAAGATAACACCTGAAATTGAAACCACTATCCTTAATCTGCGTGAGACGAGAAGATGGGGGAGCGCAACGGATTGCCAACTATCTGCTTAGGAAGAGAATAAAGCTCTCAGCCATGACGGTGTGGTATGTGTTAAAAAAGCATCAAGTCAAGACTGTTGTGAAACGACGTAAAAAGTCAGCCTGTACACGATACAGTAAAGAAATTCTAGGAGAGAGGGCTCAGCTGGATGTAATGAAAGTACGAAACGGGGCATACCAGTTCACAGCCATAGATGGTTGCACCCCTTTGAGAACTATTCGTGTATATCCCAATAAAAAAGCAGAAAGTACAATTCATTTTTAAATTCATAAAACATAGAAACAAGAAAACTCTTATTCAATAAGCTGTGAACAATCAAAATATATTGCGGATTGTTTTACGCTTTTAAATTCATCGGTCGGGGAACGGCCAGCGCTCTTGTCGGGACCACCCGTCCCGACAAGAATAAAAATTCGCTAATGTAGCAAATCTGTTGTTATGGCACAGATAAAACTTACATCAATGATATTTTGATTTGGTTATTAAGGATCATATTATTATTTGATTCTAGTTTAGGAAGCAGTTTACTTACTTTGGCTTTATTCTTCTCCCATTGATTGGGGTACCTTACATCTTGTAGATGTACGCACTTGTTCGTTTTTGATTTTTACTATGAAGTAAAACATTATTGATTTTGTCTCTTTAGGTTTTACTAGGTTATGGTAGGGGGGTATCTTTTGGACAAAACATTGTTTGATTTCATTGTTTGAAATCATTGTTTCAGCTTTCTTAATAGAATCATTATTTGATGTTTCAGAATGTGCCATAATAGGGTGTTCTAGGCATATAGGCATAAAATAAGACACACAACTATTGCTGTATGTCTTACTCGTGGAGCGTATGAGACTCGAACTCATCACCTCGACACTGCCAGTGTCGCGCTCTAGCCAGATGAGCTAACGCCCCGTTGCCAACGTTTGCAGGCTTGCTTTCGTTTTTGATGGTGCAAATATAATGCATTATTCTGAAATAATTGCTATGTTTGCGAAAGAATTTGAAAAAATAAGTTATGCTGATATATAATACCACTTATCATGTAGAGGAAGGAGAAGACAAAAACTTCCTGATATGGATGCAGGAACACTATCTTCCCGAGGTAGAAAAGAACGGAACATTGTATGCTCCACGTATAGCCCGTATCTTGAGTCATATTGAAGAAGGAAGCATCTGCTATTCTGTTCAGTTTGAGGTGGAAAACTCTGCCAAACTGCATCGTTGGCATCAAGAGCAAGGAGTGAAACTGAACGAGGAATTACTGAATATCTTTAAAGATAAAGTGATTGGCTTTCCTACATTGATGGAGGTAATAGTGTGATACAACCGGTCAAAGAGAAAATAATATTGGGTATAGACCCTGGTACCACCATTATGGGGTATGGAGTATTGCGTGTGGCAGGTGTCAAGCCGGAAATGATAGCCATGGGAATTATCGACCTCCGCAAATTTGGAGACCACTATCTGAAGTTACGCCATATTCATGAACGGGTACTGAGTATCATAGAGAGTTATTTGCCTGACGAGCTCGCTATTGAGGCCCCTTTCTTCGGAAAGAATGTACAGTCCATGTTGAAGTTGGGGCGTGCGCAAGGCGTAGCAATGGCAGCTGCTTTGAGTAGGGATATTCCCATTACGGAATATGCTCCTTTAAAAATAAAGATGGCCATCACCGGAAACGGACAGGCATCCAAGGAACAGGTGGCGGACATGTTGCAGCGTATGCTGCATTTTCCTAAAGAGGATATGCCTACTTTTATGGATGCAACGGACGGGCTTGCTGCTGCCTATTGTCACTTTCTGCAGATGGGGCGTCCCACGGTGGAGAAAGGCTATCATGGCTGGAAAGACTTTATTGCCAAAAATCCGGATAAGGTGAAGAAGTGATAAGAATTGAAATGTAGAATCTAAAAATAATATCATGAAATTGAATGAACTTGCTATCATTGGAGTGGCTGCAACGACGGTTGTAAGCTGCACTCCCGCGAAGACGGAGTATGCTTCGTACGAACTTTACCCTGTCCGTTCGGGTAGTCTGACAGAGATGGAATATACACCTGCTGCCACGCAATTCACATTGTGGGCACCTACGGCGGATGAAGTTCGCCTGATGTTGTTCGAAGCAGGAGACGGAGGGCATGCCTATGAAACTATTTCAATGGAATCCTCTGAAGAAGGAACTTGGAAAACTAAAGTTGAAAAGGACTTGATAGGTAAATTCTACACATTCAATGTGAAAATCAATGATAAGTGGTTGGGGGACACTCCGGGTATCAATGCCAAAGCTGTAGGGGTGAATGGAAAGCGTGCCGCCATCATCGACATGAAATCCACGGACCCCGAAGGATGGGCAGATGATAAACGTCCGGCATTGGCCTCTCCTGCCGATGTGATTCTTTATGAAATGCACCATCGTGATATGTCCATCGACCCGTCGTCGGGTATTGAGCATAAAGGAAAGTTCCTGGCATTGACAGAACAAGGAACGGTAAGTCCCGACAAGCTGGCAACCGGCATTGACCATCTGAAAGAATTGGGAGTGACACATGTACATCTCCTTCCGTCTTATGACTATGCCTCCGTTGATGAGACAAGGCTGGACGAGAACAAGTATAATTGGGGATATGATCCGCAGAACTACAATGTGCCTGACGGCTCTTATTCTACCGACCCCTACAAACCGGATGTTCGTATCCGGGAATTCAAGCAGATGGTGCAGGCTTTGCACAAAGCAGGTATCCGTGTTGTTCTGGATGTGGTGTATAACCATACTTTCAATACATCCGACAGTAATTTTGAACGTACAGTGCCGGGATACTTTTACCGTCAGCGACCGGACGGAACGTATGCAGACGGTTCGGCTTGTGGCAATGAAACTGCCAGCAACCGTCCGATGATGCGTAAATACATGATAGAGTCTGTATTACATTGGATTAATGAATATCACATTGACGGATTCCGTTTTGACTTGATGGGTATCCATGACATCGAGACAATGAACGAAATCCGTAAGGCGGCAGCGTCTGTAGATCCGACCATATTTATATATGGTGAAGGATGGGCGGCATCGGCTCCACAGATGGCGGAAGATTCTCTGGCAATGAAAGCCAATACTTATAAGATGCCGGGTGTTGCTGCTTTCTCTGACGAAATGCGTGATGCTTTGCGCGGTCCGTTCAATGACAATCATCAAGGTGCTTTCCTTGCCGGATTGCCGGGAGGAGAGGAGAGCATAAAGTTTGGTATTGTAGGAGCCATCAGGCATCCGCAAGTAAATAATGACTCTGTGAATTATAGTAAGGCTCCGTGGGCGGAACAACCTACACAGATGATCAGCTATGTTTCCTGTCACGATGATATGTGCTTGGTGGATAGGCTGAAAGCAAGTATCCCGGGTATTACTCCCGTAGAATTGGCAAAGCTTGACAAACTGGCGCAAACAGCTGTATTCACTTCACAGGGTGTACCGTTTATTTATGCCGGTGAGGAAGTGATGCGTGACAAGAAGGGAGTGCACAATAGTTTTGAGAGTCCCGATTCCATCAATGCGATTGATTGGAGACGAAAGGCGGAGCATGCAGATGTATTTGCTTATTATAAAGGTTTGATACAGCTTCGTAAGAAGCATCCGGCTTTCCGTATGGGTGATGCGGATTTGGTGCGTAAGCATTTGGAATTTCTACCGGTTGACGGCAGCAATGTGGTGGTTTACCGTCTGAAAGAAAATGCCAACGGTGATGCATGGGGAGATATTATAGTAGTCTTGAATGCCCGTAAGGAGCCTGCCAAACTTACCGTACCCGAAGGTAAATATACAGTGGTCTGCAAGGATGGCTTTATCAATGAACAAGGTTTGGGCACACTGTACGGCCCCGAAGTTGTTGTTCCGGCCCAATCGGCACTGATTATGTATAAATGATGATTGGATGATGCAGCAACATACAATACACATAGCGGGGGGCGTAGTACGCAACCCGCTTGTTCGTTTGACAGAGCCTGTCACCCTTGATTTTCTGGCAGGAGAACACATTGCTATTGTAGGACCGAACGGAGCCGGAAAGAGCCTCCTGGTGGATATGCTGACGGGAAAGTATCCTTTGCGTGATGGTGAGCTTACCTATGATTTCTCTCCCTCCCTCACGAAAACTGCCTATGACAATATCAGATACATTGCCTTCCGTGATACTTACGGTTCTGCCGATGCCAATTATTACTATCAACAGCGTTGGAATGCCCACGACCAAGAGGATGCTCCGCTAGTACGCGAAGTGCTGGGAGAGGTAAAAGACGATGCCTTGAGACGGCAGCTATTTGAACTTTTCAGCATAGAGCCGATGCTTGACAAGAAAATCATTCTTCTCAGCAGTGGGGAGCTGCGCAAGTTTCAGTTGACTAAAGCTTTGCTGACTGCTCCCCGAATTCTTATCATGGACAATCCTTTCATAGGGCTGGATGCGCCTACCCGTGAACTGCTTTTAAATTTGCTGGAGCGGCTTACCCGGCTAGGCAAGTTGCAGATTGTTCTTGTGCTTTCCATGTTGGATGACATACCTTCATTTGTTACACACGTTGTGCCGGTAGAGGACATGAAGGTGGGCGAGAAGATGGAACGTGAGGAGTATGTGCAGGCATTCCGTGCGGGCAATCAGATGCGTATTCAAGAAGAGGCCGGAGCGTTGGAGGAATTGCAGCGGCGTATTCTCGATTTGCCCTACGAACATGCGAATTTCACTTCGGACGAAGTGGTGAAATTGAACGGGGTTAGCATCCGTTACGATGACCGTACCATTCTGAAGGAGCTGGATTGGACAGTGATGCGTGGTGAGAAGTGGGCGCTGAGTGGCGAGAACGGTGCCGGCAAGTCTACCTTGCTTAGTTTGGTTTGTGCGGATAATCCGCAGTCATACGCCTGCGATATCAGTCTTTTCGGACGGAAGCGCGGAACGGGGGAGAGTATTTGGGAAATCAAGAAACACATCGGTTATGTCAGTCCGGAAATGCATCGTGCTTATCTGAAGAATCTGCCTGCCATAGAGATTGTCGCTTCCGGTCTGCACGACAGCATCGGATTGTATAAACGTCCTCATGCCGAACAGATGTCGGTATGTGAGTGGTGGATGGAGATTTTCGGTATTGCCGCCTTGAAAGACAGTCCTTTTCTGCAACTCTCCAGCGGGGAACAGCGTCTGGCATTATTGGCACGTGCTTTTGTCAAGGACCCGGAACTGCTGATATTGGATGAACCGCTTCATGGACTCGATACATACAACCGCCGTCGGGTCAAGAAGATTATAGAGGCATTCTGCCATCGTCGGGATAAAACGATGATTATGGTAACCCACTATGAGAATGAATTGCCGCAAACAATTACTAACCGTTTATTCTTGAAGCGAAACCGCTGACCGGATAATAATTACGTCAAGCAAAGATAATAAAGGACTGGCGGGAACCATTTATGGTGTAAATCGTTATATTTGTAATATCAACCATCTAAACATTTATATCATGAAGTTTTTTATTGATACGGCAAATTTGGAACAGATTCGGGAGGCCTATGACTTGGGCGTACTCGACGGAGTTACCACTAATCCTTCGCTTATGGCAAAAGAAGGTATCAAAGGAGTGGAGAACCAGCGTAAGCACTATGTGGACATCTGTAATATTGTGCAAGGCGATGTGAGTGCCGAGGTGATAGCTACCGACTATGAAGGCATGATTAAAGAGGGTGAAGAATTGGCAGCCTTGAATCCGCATATCGTAGTGAAGGTGCCTTGCATTGCAGAAGGTATCAAGGCCGTTAAATACTTCTCGGGCAAAGGTATCCGTACAAATTGTACTCTGGTATTTTCTGTCGGTCAGGCATTGCTTGCAGCCAAGGCAGGTGCAACGTATGTTTCTCCGTTTGTGGGGCGTCTCGATGATATCTGTGAGGATGGCATTGCATTGGTTGCGAAGATTGTAGAGATGTACCGTTATTATGGATATACCACCCAGGTACTTGCCGCCTCTATCCGTCATACGGCACATATCATGCAGTGTATAGAGGTGGGTGCTGATGTGGCTACTTGTCCGCTTTCGGCCATTAAGGGTTTACTTAATCATCCGCTGACCGATTCCGGTCTGAGGAAGTTCCTTGAAGATTACAAACGCGTGAACGGATAAACTTAAAATATCCTATAAGCCTATCTTTCAATGTAATTATTGACTAATATTGGTGAGAAATAGAATAAAAAGATTTATTTTTGCGCCTTATATTTAGATATACAATAAGGCACCGATGAAAGATAGGCTCATAGGATTTATTAAGACATACTGCTTGTTTGTCTGCATTTTTGTGTTGCAGAAACCACTGTTTATGCTGTTTTACAAATCGCTGTACCCGGATGCCTCGTGTGCGGACTGGTTCAGTGTCATTTGGCATGGGTTACCTTTAGACCTATCTCTGGCTGGTTATCTGACAGCTATTCCCGGTTTTCTTTTCATAACCTCTGTATGGACACTTTCTAAATCCCTTTATCGCATCTGGTGCAGCTATTTCCTCTTCATTTCAGTACTTATCTCCATAATTTTTACTGTCGATTTAGGATTATACGAGTATTGGGGGTTCCGTTTGGATGCTACTCCGTTATTCTATTTCTTTTCCTCCCCTAAAGACGCAGTGGCCAGTGTCAGCATTTGGATGGTGCTGGGGGGAATTGTGGCAATGGCTGTTTATGCTGTCGTGCTGTATGCTGTTTTCTACGGCATCTTGCTGCAGAAGAACCTGTTGCTGCGGATGAAACTGCCTTATCGTCGCCTGAAGGTGTCAGGTATATTGTTGCTGATGACGGGGCTGCTGTTTATTCCTATCCGTGGAGGCTTTACAGTATCTACCATGAATGTGGGGAAAGTCTATTTCAGTGCCGAGCAGCGTCTGAACCATGCAGCTATCAACCCTGCATTCAGTCTGATGGAATCTCTTGCCAAGCAGAAGGACTTTAGCAAGCAATACCGTTTTATGGAAGCTGCGGAGGCCGACCGGCTTTTTAAAGACATGCTTGAACCCGCAGTTGCCGGTGGTCAAACGGAAGAGACGGATTCTGTGCGGCAATCTGCCGATTCGCTGCATACTTTATTCAATACTCAGCGTCCCGATGTACTCTTTGTGATTCTTGAGAGTTTTTCCTCTAGGTTGATGACAGCTTTGGGAGGTGAGCCGAATATTGCCATCCATCTGGATAGCTTGAGTAAGGAAGGGGTGCTCTTTACGAACTTCTACGCCAACAGTTTTCGTACGGACCGTGGACTGGTGGCTATCTTGAGTGGCTATCCTGCCCAGCCCACTACGAGTATTATGAAGTATCCCCGTAAAACGCAGTCCATTCCTGCCATTGCAGGCAGCTTGCGGAAGGCGGGTTATGGTACCAAGTATTATTATGGCGGTGATGCCGACTTTACCAATATGCGTTCCTACCTGATGTCATCGGGCTTTGAAGATATTGTTTCCGACCAGGACTTTCCCGTAACGGAACGTTTAAGTAAGTGGGGGGCGCACGACCATCTCGTATTCAACCGTCTGCTGGAAGACTTGAAAACCGAAGCTGCCGAAGGAACTGCAGAAGAGAAAACTCCTTATTTCCGTGTCTTGCAGACCTCCAGCAGCCACGAGCCTTTTGAAGTACCTTTCCGTCGTCTGGAGAATGACCGGCTGAACGCCTTTGCCTATACGGATAGTTGTGCAGGCGATTTTGTAAGACAGTTCCGTGAGCTCCCCCAGTGGAAGAATACGGTGATTGTGTTTGTTCCAGACCACTTGGGAGCTTATCCCGAACATATCGACAATTTGTCGGTAGAACGCTACCGGATACCTCTGTTGATGGTGGGCGGTGCCATCCGAGAGCCGAGGCGCATTGACGTCTATGGCTCGCAACATGACATTGCAGCCACGTTGCTGGCCCAATTGGCGCTGCCCCATGAAGAGTTTGTTTTCAGTAAAGATATGCTTAATCCCGCTTCCCCTCATTTCGCGTTCTTTACCGTACCCGATGCTTTCGGTATGGTGACAGCGGACAACCAGGTGATATTCAATTGCCAGGCAGGTGCTGTGGTAGTGGATGAGGGCACGGCAAAGGGAAAGAACTTGCCGTTGGGCAAAGCCTATCTGCAGAAATTGTATGACGATATAGCAAAAAGATAAAGGAAGATAATTAAAGTATAAGAGTATAAAGTATGACAGCACTTATGGATGTCTTGCAAGGGGCGATAGATATAGACACAAACATATTCCTTTTCATCAATGGGATGCACAACACCTTTTTCGATTACTTTATGAGTGCCTACAGCGGTAAGTGGGTCTGGGTGCCGATGTATGCTGCCATTTGGTATGTGATGCTGCGCAACTTCCATTGGAAAGTGACTTTGTTCTGCATGGTCGGTCTGGCACTCGTAATTACCATTGCCGACCAGACGGGGGCAACATTGATACGCCCGTATGTGGAACGCCTTCGTCCCGCCAATCTGGAAAATCCCATATCCGACATGGTGCATATCGTAAACGGACATCGAGGAGGGCGTTATGGATTCCCCTCCTGTCATGCTGCCAATACTTTTGGCCTGGCATTCTTTGTCTGGTTTCTTTTCCGTAAACGATGGCTCACTGTGTTTATGATGGGATGGGCGTTGCTGACCTGCTATTCACGTATCTACTTGGGAGTGCATTATCCGGGCGATCTCATCGCGGGAACATTGGTTGGATTGATTGCCGCATACATTGTATATCGCCTTTTCTTGAAAGTCAGCGGGTATAAGACCATGAAGAAAGTCCCCCATATTTATGCTCCCATATTGGTGGGCGGATTGACGATAGTTGGGATATTGATATATTCCACGGTGATGATATTGCAGGCTCAGAACTGATGATTTATCGTCACCATTGCTTCCCTCGGACGTATATTTAGTCGTGAAGTGTAGCTTTGCGTGGTGGAATACGTTGTGTAAGCATACTCTTTTTTGTTGAACAGGTTGTTGAGGCTTGCTTCCAATCTCCATTTTTTTCTTTTATAGATAAGGGATGCATCTGCGAACACGGTGTTGAGATGTGCGTCCCCTCCTAAGTCATTCCGGTAATGCTCGCCGGATAGCCGTAGGTCTACCTGCCCGATACTGAATGTGAGATGTAGCCGTTGTACGAAGTCCAGTAACGGGGTGAGACGGGTATCACTTCCTATCTTACTGCCGCCATAGCCTAATGTGGCATGATATTCCGCTTCAAAAATATCTGCGGGAGACCAGATTATTTTAGGCTCTGCTTTCAGATAATCATAACGATAGGTCTGCAGAAGACTTTGCCGGTTACCCTCGCTGTCAGCCAGGCGGGTAAGCTGTTCGCCACTGCTGCGACTGAGTAGTAGGGTGAGTGAGGTTTTCAAATGCCAGTCGTATATACCTTTGGACAAAGTACTGCTGAGATTCCAGCTATCGTTATGGTTCGGTAGTTCACGACGAGTGTAGACAATGGCATTTTCGGAAACACTCTGTTCGAAAAGAGTATTCCGGTTGCTGCGGCTGTAGGTTAGTGCGGCAGTGATGAAAAATTCCTGTACAGTGTTTTTGTACTCTCCGTAGAGATTGTAGGTTTGCGTGAGGCTGGTAGGGAAAAGTCCGTTGCCGTCTCGCCAGGTGCGGTAATCAGTTTGGTAGAGTCCCGGATACAAGTCGGAGAAGTCTCCTGCCGAGCGTTTCAGACTGCCATAAAGGGAGAACGTCCAATGATAATCCAGTTTATAGCGCAAATACATGGACGGATTGAAGAACAGGAACGAACGCTGTTGTGAGAAATACCGATCTGCTTTCAGAGGAAGCGAAAGTGTAGCCAGCCATTTTCCACGTTCCAGCTGGAAGTAGGGGGTAATATACAATGACAGATGCGAAGCATTGAAATCATTGGGCTGTCTTGTCGGAGTATATTTCAGGGTAGCCCGTTCTCCTTGTATTCCTGCCTTATATTGTTGGGTAAATCCATCATACTTTCGTAGATATGCGGCACTGTTATCTGTGTAGAAGTTGTGCTGGTTGAATTTACTTTTTCCTTCTTCGAGTAGTAAGGATGCAGGCTGGTAAGCATACTGTGTCGTCGAACGAAATTCCCAGGTTCCGCTTTCCCGGTTTCGGATAAGATTGAAGTAGTTTCCGGCACTTAGCTGTGACGTTTGCAGAGTTTGTCCCAGTTCCTCCGAACGTCCGCGATTTATTTCTCCGTCTACGGTGAAGCGGTTGGATATATAATTCCGGCTGCTGTTATCTTCATAACGCAGTTCCAGATTAGCGATGTCACTTCTCAGACGATAATGGTAGGTTTCGTCTATTTGTATGGTATCTGTCGGTTGATAATAGATTTGGGTATTTCCCCGTTGCTGTCGGATTAGCTCATGAGTATATCCGGCTTGCAGGCGTAAGCTGCGGTCATCATTCCATTTGTACATACGGTTGCCGTTCAGGGTGTGGGTTTCATTGAATAATAAGCGATTCTTGTCTAATGGTGCGCTGATGCCCGGCTGGGAGAGAAAACCGGAAAGCGGAACTTGTTGCTGGCCATTTCCGGTCAGTTTGGTTTGCTCGTTGCTGAGGTCCTTGCCATTGTTATTCGTCTTGTAATTATAGACACTCTGTTTTCCTTTACCCAGTTGAAGGGCATTCAGTCTGCCTTCCCACAGGATTTTGTTGTTGTCACTCCATCCGGTTCCCAGAGTACCGTTTGCTATCCATTGATCGCGTGCTTTCGGGTCGAGTTTCAGGTTTAATGCCACTTCGTCGGAATTGATTTTTCCTTTCAAGGCCTTTACTGACTGATAGTTCTCCATGATTTCCGCACTCTTTACGGCTTTGGCGCTCAGATTGTTGTTGATTTGGTTATAACGTCCGCCTGTCACGTCCATTCCTTCCACAAAGTAGTGGTCGATGGCTTTCCCTTTATACTTAACCTGTCCGTTTTCATCTACATCCACGCCCGGAAGTTTCTTCAATACATCCTTTATGTGCACATCTTTAGATGAAGCAAACTGTGCCAAGTCATATCTCACCGTATCTTTTCGGGTATTGATACGTCCGGGACGTATTTGTACTTCTTTTAATACGATGGCTTCCGGTTGTAGGCTGAGATTCAGGATTCCTGCCGCATTGATATTCCGCATTTCTCTCTTATAGCCTAACAAAGAAATATTGAGTTGCAGCATTCCGCTATGCTTCCACGGCAAAGAAAATTGTCCTTTGGCATCGGTCAATGCATAGTCTATCGTTGTGTGTCCGCGTAATACACTAATCATTACAGCTTCCAGCGGTTGATTGGTTTCTGCATCTGTTATCTTGCCGCTCAACGTCTGGGCGTAGGTAGGCGACAAGAAACTAAAGAGAAACAGGAAAAATAGAATGATAGTTTTTTTATTCATACACTGCAATAATTGATTGTTTGGCAATTGAAGTTTGTTGAAATTTTTATACGATTATGACAATTTCGTAATTTATTGATTATCAATGTGTAAAAAGAAAATATTTAAGTATACGACTGAATGGCATTCACTATACGACTGAATAGGGTTCAGTATACGACTGAAATGCATTCAGTATGCGATAGATTTCACGAATGCTTACGGGTGTGGAGAAATATTATCGTTCCAGTGGATTATAAGGAATGTTTTTCGGGTTCTTGGTTGCATTGCCGTGTTCATCACTAACCTTAACGGTGACGTTCGGCATGCTTCCGGTGATAAATCCTACCGGATCGGCATAATAACGTTCGTGCACTTTGTTGTATGCTTTGCGGTTCATCGGTTCGTGCTTCTTTCCGTCGAAAAGTATCGGCCGATATGTGTGGCATTGCTCTACACCTGTGGCAGTGAATGAATAATGCCCTTCACTGTCTTCGGCTTTCAGTATCAGTCCGGGCAGTCCGCAAAGCTTCCATGGACCTTCGCTTATGGGTATTTCTGCAGTAAACCATGCCGTCCATGTACGGCCTTTTAATTGACATTCGGCTTTGCTGCAAAGGTAGGAGAGGACACTATCGTTTTCTGCCAGTATCTTCCACTGCGGACGTTCATCCGTTTCTTCGCAACGCAGGCGCGTCATGCCTGCCACTTCATCGAGAGTCGTTACTTTTCCGGCAGGATAACCTCTGAAGGTTCGTTCGCTCAGTTTGCTTGTTCCGTATTGTTTCAGATGTTCATTAATCGTTTCCTGCGAGGCTTTATTGGCGAAGTCTACTGCCAGTACAGAGTCGCAAACATACTTGGTGTAACTGTAGAACTTAGAGAGATTTTTACCGACTTCCAGCATCATGGTTTCTTCCGTAACATTTTCCGGCTTTTCCGTATTACTGATACAGCGCGTTTCATATTGCACAAGGATTTGTGCTTCACCGATGGTATCATTCTGTATTTTCGTTCCATCAGAAACGATGATTTGTGCCTTCGCTTGTGATGCGAACAATATAGCGAGACACAGATTGAGGAAAATAATTCTTGCACTCATAGTTTTTACATTTTTAGAGGTTTTACATATTGCTTCCAGCGATTATTGTACTGCAAAACTATGCGGATTTTGCTTCAGAAGAGGCTGAAAGTTATTACTGAAATATTACTCAATACATAATATCTGCCTCGCACGTACCTATATTTGCAAGCTAACTTCTACCTTTGCCGGTACTAAATGAAAGTCTTTCTAAGTGAGACTAAAAAAGAACAATTATGGAACAACGGATTAAGATCGTTTGGATATTCTCCATCGCATCGATACTGCTTATTACCTGCGGACAGGTCTACTGGTTGCGTAATCAGTATCAGTATATGAATGATGAACAAATCAATGGTATTTATGATTGCATCTTGCAGACCACCCAACAGTATGACTCTATCCGTACTCCCCAACCCAAAAAGGTGCTTAGCAATACCAATATGTTCTTCTATCACCTGAGCAAATCCATTGATTTGGAAAAGCGGACCACTATCGACGAATTAATTTTGGGTGTTCTGAAAGGGCGGGACTTGGAGAGCTTGGGCCAAAAGAATATAGAAACTCTCAAAATAGAGCAGCAGGACTCTGCCAGTACAGATGATAAAGAGAGAGAGGCAAAGCGTAGGAAATGGGCATTGGCGTTAGACACCCTTTTGCCGGAAGAGCGGCTCATTGCGAAGGATTCATTCAAAATCAATATGTCCGATAAAGATGCTCCTAATTTGAACTCTATTATTAATCTTTATCGTTTGGAGTTGGATGTGCCTTTTGCGTTGCAGCAATTTGATTCCTTGCTTGCCATACGTTTGGACGAACAAACGTTTACTACGCATCTGGTGGTTTCCGAAGATTCCATTTACCAGTGGAATGCGGAACTGAAACGGCAAGGTACATTGTTCAATCCATATATAGAAGTAATGTATCCTTATAATCCCCTGAAACGCCAGTTTGTGCTTGTTTCCGTGAAAGTTTCACCTCATGTGGTACTTGTGCGTATGGGTTGGCAGTTAGTGGGCAGTACATGTCTGATATTTCTGCTGGGGCTTTGTCTGCTGTTTCAGATAAAAACCATCTTGAAGCAACGGCGGATAGACGAACTGCGAAAAAGCTTTGTAAACACTATGATACATGAACTGAAACGTCCCGTCCAGGCTCTGAAAATGTGTATAGCCTTTCTCAATGACAAGTCTATGCGAACAGATGAGAAAGCGATGGATGAAGTGATTCACGATTCCATGTCCGAGCTGGATAACTTGTCGGCCTATCTTTCAAAACTACGTGATATGACGCGTGCCGATGATGAACACACGCAGCTTTCCGTCCGTACATTTGATATAAAGACGAGTTTGGAAAAGCTTGTCCGGCTTTACCATGTTCCTGAGGATAAGGATGTTGCTATTGAAACCCATTTCAGTTCGGAGACTCTGGTAACGGCAGACCCGGTGCATGTTTCTAATATTATCAGTAATTTGATAGAGAACGCCGTAAAGTATTCGGGCAAGTCTGTGCATATTGTTGTAGATTGCCTTTTGCAGGATCACCAATTGACGATACGGGTGTCTGATGATGGCATCGGCATTCCGGTTTCCGAACAGAACCGTGTATTCGATAAGTTCTATCGGGGCAGTAATCTTCCCGACCGTTCGTTGCCCGGCATTGGTCTGGGGTTGAGCTATGTAAAGTTGCTGGTAGAGGCGCATCATGGAAGCATTTCTTTAAATAGTCAGGCTGGCAAGGGAACAATGATTGAAATTAATATTCCTCAATAAGTCCGTGCTAACCCGCATAATCCCTACTCTAAAATAACCAATGATATGAAAGCCTTGAAAATACTTTTTGCCGATGATGATTTGAAATATTCAATGCTGCTGAAGCGCTTTCTTGAGAAGGAAGGCTATGAAGTGACTTATGCCGGAAACGGGAAAATTGCTCTGGAACAATTTCCGCTCATAAAGCCTGATTTGGTATTGCTCGATATCAATATGCCCGGTTACAATGGCTTTGAAGTGGCTGAACGCATCCGCGAGATGGATAAACACGTCCTGATCTTTTTCCTTTCCGACCGTAGCGATAAGGCCGACCGCCTGCAAGGATTCCAACTGAAGGCGAACGATTATCTTGCCAAACCTTTCTATCCGGAAGAGCTGACAGCGCGTATCCGCGAGCGTTTCACTTCGCAGTTGTCCGGCGTGGCGGAGGATGAGATGTATGCTTTCGGCCATTCCGTATTCAATTACAGTACGAACGAGATTCGTACGGGAAATAGTAAGGTGCTGATTACTTCCCGTCAAGCCGATATCCTTCGCTTGCTTGCGCTGAATGTGAATAAGACTGTCAGTCGCGATACGTTGCTGGATGCTGTGTGGGGCACTGCCTCGTATGCCAACTCCCTTGCCTTGAATGTACAGATGTCCTATCTGCGGCGGTCGCTAAAAAACGACCCGAGCGTGAGGATTGAGTCGTTGATGAAAAAAGGGTATATGCTTGCCGTTCTTTGAAAACATCTTTATCTTTGGATTGTTATACAAACAAGACACTTCAAAAAAAAGAGAGCTTATGATGAGTTTAGGAGGATGGATGAATAAAGTCTTGATAGGTTGGGGGATAGACCCGAAGTTTGCCGATATGTTTGACGAGACGATTATTGCACTGCTGATGGTGGGGCTTTCGATAGGGCTGGACTATTTGTGCCAGGCAATCTTCGTTGGCGGTATGAAGCATTATACCCGGCGCTCTCCCCATCAGTGGAATACGTTGCTGATGAAACGCAGGGTGATACACCATTTGATACATATTCTGCCGGGAATCCTCATCTACTACCTGCTGCCCATGGCCTTTGTGCGTGGAAAGGAGATGCTTGAGTTCTCACAAAAGGTGTGTGCTGTCTATATCATTGTGGCGGTGCTGCTTACTATCAACGGCTTGTTGCTGGTGATGCTCGATGTTTATAACATGAAGGACAAGCAGAAGAACCGTCCGCTGAAAGGCTTCGTGCAGGTATTGCAAGTGCTACTGTTTTTTATCGGAGGCATCATAGTGGTTTCAGTGCTGATAGGCAAGTCTCCTATGACCTTGTTTGCCGGTCTGGGCGCATCTGCGGCTGTACTGATGCTGGTATTTAAGGACAGCATTCTGGGGTTTGTAGCCGGCGTGCAGCTCTCTGCTAACGACATGTTGCGGATAGGGGACTGGATAGCGCTGCCGGGTGGCGTTGCCAATGGAGTTGTAGAGGAGATTACGCTGAACACGGTCAAGATACGCAACTGGGACGAAACCATCTCGACCGTACCGCCGTATACCCTGGTGAACAACTCCTTCCAGAACTGGCGCGGCATGCAGGAAAGTGGCGGGCGACGGGTAAACAAGAATATCTTTCTGGATATGACTACCCTGAAGTTCTGCACTCCGGAAATGCTGGATAATATCCGCAAGGAAGTCCCCTTGATGGCCGACTATCAGCCTGCAGAAGGAGAGGTGCCAACCAATGCGCAGCTCTATCGTATCTACATTGAACGCTATTTGTGCAGCCTGCCGGTGGTGAACCAGGAGATGGACTTGATTATCAGCCAGAAGGAACCCACGACGTATGGGGTACCCATCCAGGTATATTTCTTCTCTCGCAACAAGGTATGGAAAGAGTACGAGCGCATTCAGTCCGACATCTTCGACCACTTGCTGGTGATGGTACAGAAGTTTGACTTGAAGCTGTATCAGTATTCCGACTAAGAGCCTGTTTAAATTTTGTTCTGCATTATTTTGAGAGTTCTTTTTGAGGATGTTTTTCTGTTTTTACGAGGAGCATAGCGGGCTATGTGACGAGTAAAAAGAGGAAAACAGACCGAAAAGAAACTCAAAAGAAGCTGAAAAAACTTTTTGAGCAAAATTTAAACAGGCTCTAATATGTCAACCGGAACTCCGCATATACGGGCAGGTGGTCGCTGTACCCGCCTTGATACTTCATTCCGTAGTAGGTGCGGAAAGGTTGCTGCCCTCCGTATTTCTTGTCCCTTGTCAGTAGGAAGGGCGGGCAGAATACATCTGCTTTCGCTTCCTCCGTATGTAGCGATGAGTGTTCTTGCAGTAGCGTACCCGATACGATGATGTGGTCCAGCAGTCCCCATTCTCCTTGATACTTGTAGCTGCCGAAGTGCTTGCGTGTCTTGGCTTTTCTTGCCAGTAGATGGTAAAGTTTTTGTGGATGTAGAGAGTCTTGCAATGTTGACGGTGCTTCTGCCTCCAACACCTCCTTTACCGATTTATTCTCCGGATAATCGTTGAAATCCCCTAAAAGGACAATTTGCGGATGTCGGCGTATCGCGTATAGGCTGTCTATGGCATGCTTCACCTTTCGGGCAGCCAGTAGCCGGTAAGGTTCAGATTCTCTTGCCCCTCCCGAACGGGATGGGAAGTGAGCTACCAGTACATCAAGCGTATCCCGGTTCAGCAACAATCCGCTGACGTGAAGAATGTCCCGTGTGGGACGGCTATTCTTCCGGGGCTTGTCTACGGGGAGGCTCTGATAGGAAAGCAGTTTGAAAAGATTACGTTGATAAAGCAGCGCTACGTCGATGCCGCGTTCGTCGGGAGATTGTGTCATCACATACCGGTAGTCTGCTTCGCGCAAGGCAGAGTAGCGGGTAAGGTCGCGCATCACACTGTCATTCTCCACCTCACACAAGGCAACAAGGGCAGGAGGCGTCCATCCTCCGGTGGCGATGATGATGCGGGCTATATTATCCAGTTTCTTTCTGTATTTAGAGTAGTTCCAATGCCGGGTGGCATCCGGCAGGAACTCGTAGTCATTCTTTAGTGTGTCATGTCGGGAGTCGAATAGGTTTTCTACATTGTAGCTTACTATCCGAAACGTGAGGGTATCTTTTCCTTCTTGCCCGTACAGACTGATGTACGGGCAGAGAAGGAAGAGTATAACTCCTATCTTATGGATAACGTTCATACAAACTATTCCCGTTCCCCTTTAAGGAACGCGGGATATTTATTTCACCGGAATGTGCTTCAGTATATCCAGCAGATGGTCCCAGAACTTCTGTACGGTAGGAATCAGCATCCGTTCGTCGGGAGAGTGCACACCCTGCAGGGTAGGTCCGAAGGAAATCATGTCCAGTGCCGGGTATTTGTCAAGGAACAGTCCGCATTCCAGACCTGCATGGATAGCTTTTACCTTGGCATCTACACCGAACAAACGTTTATAGGACTCAACAGCCACTTCCAGGATTTCTGAATGCGGGTTGGGCTTCCATCCGGGATAACCGTCACCGAAGGACACGGCCGCACCACCCATCTCGAATACAGTGCGCACCATATTGGCAATGTCTTGTTTGGAGGAGGCGGTAGAGCTGCGCTGGCTGGTCTCGATACGGATGATATGGCCGGGCTTCATCTTTACGGAGGCCAGATTGGTGGAGGTTTCCACCAGCCCCGGAATGTCTTGGCTCATGGCATACACACCGTGGGGTGCGGCATAGATGGTTTGCAACAATCGCTTGGCGGTATCTTTGTCAATGGCTTTGGGACGGGCTGCTTCCGATTCGAGCACGAATTGGAGGTCTGGGTCAACGACGGCATATTCTGCCTCCACTTCGGCGGCAAAGACATTCAAGTCTGTACGCAGGGCATGCTTGTCGGCATCGGGTATGGCAATTACCGCGTGTGCTTCGCGGGCAATGGCGTTGCGCAGGTTGCCACCGTCTATTTCGCAAAGGTACATGTCGTACTTCTGGGATGCCTGGCTCAGGAAGCGGTTCAGCAGTTTGTTGGCATTGCCGCGCCCCAGGTGTATGTCGCCGCCGGAGTGTCCGCCTTTCAGCCCCTTTACCTGCACTTTGCAGCAGAAATACCCTGTCGGTACGTTCACTTCCCGGTAGGTGAATTCGGCAACGGAATCTATACCTCCTGCACAGCCGATGAAGAGCTCGCCTTCATCCTCGGAATCGAGGTTCAGCAGGATGTCTCCGTTCATGAAGCCTTCTTTCAGGGCGAAGGCACCGGTCAGTCCGGTCTCCTCGTCCACGGTGAAGAGGCATTCGACAGGACCGTGCTCGATGCTGTCGTCGGCAAGGATAGCCAGTTCGGTGGCTACACCGATGCCGTTGTCGGCTCCCAAGGTTGTACCTTTGGCTTTCAGCCATTCACCGTCAATTTCGGTTTCGATAGGGTCGGTCAGGAAGTCGTGCTTCACGTCGTTGTTCTTTTCACATACCATGTCGATGTGCGATTGAAGTACGACAGTCTTGCGGTTTTCCATACCCGGAGTAGCGGGTTTCTTTATCAGAACGTTTCCGGCTTCGTCCACCTTCGTTTCCAACTTATGTTTTTCTCCGAATGCTTTTAAGTAAGCAATGATTTTCTCTTCCTTCTTCGAAGGGCGCGGCACTTGGCAGATTTCCTCGAAATAGTGAAATACACCAGCCGGTTTCAAGTCTTTTTTTTCCATAATTATCTGAATTAGCGGCTGCCTTACATGTGTTTATGCAGCCTTCATTATCGATTGTCAAATATCAATTCTCCATTAAATTAACCACTTATTGCTAAATATGGTTAAATTGATTGACTATTTTATTCCCCTTTCTCTTTTTTTAGAGTAAAAAAGGCGAGTTAGTCCAACCAAAGCCCTATATTTGCACCCACAAAAATAGTAAAAACACTATTTTCATGTAACAAAATTAATGGAAATGCTTGATACAATATTGATAACTCTGTTAATAGTTGCTATTTGCATTGTTTTATTGGGTGTGAAGGTCTTTTTTGTGAAAGGCGGGAGATTCCCTAACGGGCATGTCAGTGGCAATAAGGCAATGCGCGATAGAGGTATCGGTTGCGTGCAGTCGCAGGATAGGGAAGCGCAACGCAAGTCCCGTTTTTCCATTGATGAATTGGAAAAAGCCTTAAACGATAGTATGAACTAATTTTAAAAAACAATATTTATCAATTATGAAGAGATTAAACTACCTCATGAACGGTCTGGCAGCTCTCGCACTGATCGTTTTATTTGCTCAATGTGCCGGCAATACTGATAAACAGACAACAAGCGCTCCTGCACAAGCCGGCGGATTATCGGAAATGAAAATTGCTTATGTTGAAATAGATACGCTTTTGGCAAAATACAACTATTGCATAGACTTGAATGAGGCTATGGTGAAGAAGGGCGAGAATGTCCGTCTGACATTGAACCAGAAAGCCAGCGAACTGGAGAAGCAGAAGCAGGAATTCCAGACAAAGTATCAGAACAACGCTTATCTTTCTCAGGAGAGAGCGCAGCAGGAATACAACCGCATCGCAAAGTTGGAGCAGGATTTGCAGAACCTGAGCAACAAGCTGCAGTCTGAACTGATGAGTGAGAATGAAAAGAATAGCCTGCAACTGCGTGATTCTATCAACGCTTTCCTGAAGGAGTACAATAAGACAAAAGGTTACAGCATGATTATCAGCAATACGGGTTTTGACAATCTGCTCTATGCAGACAGTGTCTACAACATCACTCGTGAGATTCTGGATGGTCTGAATGCAAGATACTCTTCTCCGGTGAAGAAATAATATTTATCCTATGATATAAAAAAGGATGTACCGAAAGTACATCCTTTTTTTATAGGTCTCTCCCCCGACCCCTCCCTACGGGGGAGGGGCTAGGGGAGAGGCTTTTAATGCTCCGATTGTACGCTTTACCCGCTCCGCAGTAGTGACGGTATGTGTATATTCATCAATATGTACCGTTCCTCCCATAGAGACGGCGGAATTATGATAGAGCATGGAGCTCTCGATATTTTCCCTGGCGGAGAAATGAAATTCGCGGATGCCGGTTTCTCGGGCAATGTGGGCTATGTTGGCTTCATTCACCCCACAGCCTGCCAATAGAATGATTCGGTCTGATGCTTGTTGTTGGAGCTCTTTCAGAAGGGGAATGCCTCGCTCTGCTGTAGGTTGCTGTCCGGAAGTTAGGATGCGGTTGCATCCTAATTCGATAATATCTTCTATCGCTTTTCGTGGATTTCTGCATACATCGAAAGCACGGTGGAAGGTGACGGACATCCCTTGTGAGGCTTCCATAAGCTGCTCCATCAATGGAATGTCTACATCTCCCTCTGCCGTCAAGCAACCGAACACGACTCCGTCAGCGCCTAGACGGCGGGCATTCTCTATGTCTTTCAGCATGATGCGCTGTTCGGTGGAGGAGTAAAGGAAGTCTCCTCCACGGGGACGGACAATGATATGCAATTTGGTCTGCTGCAATACTTCCCGTGCGATGAGGATATCGCCGTATGAGGGGGTTGTCCCTCCTTCGGGGATGCCTGCGCACAATTCTACCCGGTCTGCTCCGCCGGCTTGTGCGGCAATACAACTCTCTACGGAGTTGGCACAAACTTCAAACTGATAATCTTTCATTTTATAAAGTTATGGTTGTGGTGCAAAAATAAGAAAAGGGTGAATCCATATTCACCCTTTCCTACATTTATTTTCTTTTCTGATGTTACTTTGCGTAGCTCACCGCACGTGTCTCACGGATAACGGTAATCTTCACTTGACCCGGATAAGTCATTTCGTCCTGAATCTTCTTGGCGATTTCACCGGAAAGGTTCTCCGTCTGCTTGTCGTCAATCTTGTCTGCACCGACAATGACACGCAGCTCACGGCCTGCCTGGATGGCATATGTCTTTGTCACTCCCGGATAGGACATGGCCAGTTGCTCAAGGTCGTTCAGGCGCTTGATGTATGCTTCTACAATTTCGCGGCGTGCTCCCGGGCGTGCTCCTGAAATGGCATCGCATACTTGTACGATGGGGGCCAGCAGGCTGGTCATTTCCACTTCGTCGTGGTGGGCACCGATGGCGTTGCAGATGTCTGGCTTTTCCTTGAACTTTTCTGCCAGCTTCATACCATAGAGTGCATGCGGCAATTCCGGTTCCTCATCGGGCACCTTGCCTATATCATGCAGCAGTCCGGCACGTTTTGCTTTCTTCGGGTTGAGTCCCAGCTCTGATGCCATCACAGCGCAAAGATTTGCTGTCTCGCGTGCATGCTGCAAAAGGTTCTGGCCGTATGAAGAACGGTATTTCATCTTACCGATAATGCGGATAAGTTCCGGATGCAGACCGTGGATGCCCAGGTCGATAGTAGTGCGTTTACCGGTTTCGATGATTTCCTCTTCTACCTGCTTGCGTACTTTGGCAACTACCTCTTCGATACGTGCCGGGTGGATACGTCCGTCTGTTACCAACTGGTGCAATGCCAGACGTGCAATCTCACGGCGAACCGGGTCGAAAGCTGACAATACGATAGCTTCCGGAGTATCGTCTACCACAATTTCCACACCGGTGGCAGCTTCCAGGGCGCGGATGTTGCGGCCTTCGCGACCGATGATACGTCCCTTTATTTCATCTGATTCGATGTGGAATACGGTTACTGAGTTTTCAATGGCTGTTTCCGTAGCCACGCGCTGGATGCTCTGTATCACGATGCGCTTGGCCTCTTTGCTTGCTGTCAGTTTGGCGTCGTCCATGATGTCGTTAATGTAGGACTGGGCCTGCGTTTTGGCTTCTTCCTTCAAGGATTCCACCATGCGCTCTTTGGCTTCTTCGGCAGAAAGTCCGGAAATGGCTTCCAGCTTTTCTATTTCCTGGCGTTGCATGTGCTCCAGTTCTTCTTTCTTCTTGTCCACGATGGACAGCTGGGCTTCCAGATTTTCTTTCACGGCTTCTGCTTCCATCTTCTTGCGCTGGATTTCTTCCTGGCGCTGGTTCAGTACCAATTCACGTTGTTTCAGCTTGTTTTCTGCCTGTTGTATCTTTTGGTTACGTTGGGCCACTTCTTTTTCCAAGTCCGCCTTCTTGTTCAGGAACTTTTCCTTTACTTCCAGCAACTTATTTTTCTTAATCACTTCCGCTTCCGCTTCCGCATCTCTCAAGATACCGTCGTATTTGTTTTTCAGCCCGTGCTTGAAGAACAAGTACGAGGCAAACCCTCCGACAATGAAGCAGGCAATGGATAATACTATTGTAACTACTGTCATTTTATTAATTTGTTTTTAGTGTATAAATAAAAAAGCACTGCATAAAAGCTTGCTTTGATGAAGGGCAAACTTTTGTACAGTGCGCGAATTTCTCTCTTTTACCGACCCGACGGAGGGATTGTAGCTTATTGTTCCTTGAAATAAGTCTCCAATACCTCTGTCAGTTCCTTTATTTTAGCGGTATAGGGTTCAGTATCATTACGGTCCTTCAACTGAAGGTTTTCTAAAGCGAACTGATAGGCCACCATGGCTATAATTCTCTCTAGAGACACATTCTGATAATGCTCCCGATACGCATTGAGCCTGATATCTACCTGCTTGGCGGCTTCTCTTACCATTTCCTCGTCCTCACGGTTGATTGTGAGAGGGTAGGAGGCTCCTGCCATCTGCAGGTTTATCTTTATCTTATCGTTCATACATCCTCTTCTCTTTATTCATTCAACAAAGCGATGCATTTATCGACTTCACGCACTAATTTGGACAATCGCAGTTTCGTCTCTTTCACGTCACTGCCGTTAAGGCTGATTGTCGTAGCTGTTTTTAGGTTCGTGTAGTTAAGTTCCAGTTCCCGGTATTCAGCTTGTACCTTCCCGTATTCCTCCTCTTTGGCTTCAAGAAGTTGCTTTAGCTCAGCATTTTCGCGTTTTAATTCATCGTGCAGATAGATTAAATGCCGCAGTCTGGCTTCAAAGGTACTTAATAGCTTCTTTTCTTCGTCTGTCATCACTACACCAAAATTGTACACAAAAATACGATTTACTTGGAGATTACAAAAACTTTTCGGAGAAAATATGCTGTAGAAGTGCCGAAATAACCGAAGTGGCCTATGAAGTACTGGTTTTGAGGGATTGAAAAAGGGTGGTGGAGGCTGGCTTTTCAAGAGATGTGGATAGGTATGGAACAATTTGCTTTTTAGAAGGATTTTATTTCTTGCTTTTCGAAAGCTTAGTATCTCCGTTACTAAATAGTAATCGTCCGACGCTTGTTGGACGATTACTGTTTAGTAAGGCCGAAATTACTTTTTGCTGTTTTAGGCACTACTCTTTAGGTGCGGTTGGAATAGTATGTAGTAAAGGAGGGAGGAGATGCTAAGAAATAAATAAAATAATTTATATAATAATTTAGTTTATAAAATAAACCTTCTATCTTTGTATCGGAGTTCGAACCCGAAATGTGATTTTGGTATGTATAACTTAAGGAGAATGATTATGAAAACGATTGTTTGTAGAAGTATGGCGGCAGCTCTTCTTTGTGTATTTGCATTGGGGGTGTCTGCGCAAGATGTTCTGAAAGTGAAGGTGATGAACATACCTTCTGCTGTGGGAAAGATAATGATTGCCACTGACAAGGGGCAGTATGGTATGGTAGATGCCAAGGGCACGGAGGCGGTACTGGAACTGAAAGATGTGACACTGGGTAAATATAAGCTTTATGTCTATCATGATGAAAACAACAATTATCAGTTGGATAGGGAAGACGGAATTCCATCTGAGTATTGCGCGATAGCGGATGTGGAGGTGAGCGCCGACACGAAGCAGGTGGAGATAGCACTTAAGCGGGTATTAAAAGGAAGCAACAAATAAGGCGGCAGGAAAATGGAAGAAAGAAAATTGAATGAGAAAGAGAGTTTAGAACTCATCACTCGGATGATACAGAACACGAAGGACAGAATGGCGGAAAATTCAGGGACACCTTTTTTGCTGTGGGGATATGTAACGGTAATTATCTCGTTGCTGGTTTGGTTTCTATTGAAGGAAACGGGCAATAACAATTGGCAATTCCTATGGTTCCTGCTTCCAGTCATAGCCTTTCCTGCTACGTTGTGGAGTCAGCGGAAGGCTCGGAAAATGTTGAAGACCTACATAGACCGTGTTGTGGATTATGTGTGGACGGTATTTGGACTGGGTGCTTTCTTGGTATCGTGTACCGCCATATTTGTATGGAAGATTCCTATTCTGTTTGTCATTTTGCTGATGATGGGGATGGGAACTGCCCTGACGGGACTGATTGTGAACACGAAAGTGGTTACGATAGGGGGAGTGCTGGGAGCCTTGCTCTCGTTGGGATGTTTCTATATGCCCGGCATAGACCAGATACTGTTTTTTGCATTGGCGTTCGTCTTTATGATGGTGATTCCCGGACATTACATGAACAGTGTGGCGAAGCGTCACAAACAATAAAAGAAGAGGATGATATATGGTGAGTTCTATCAATTCAATTTATCCTCTTGTATCAGACAGCAGAACTCTTTAACTGCCCAATTTGTGAGCTTTAGTCTTTCAAATTTAGCGAATATTTTCTACCCCCCCAATTTTTACAATAATTAACTTGTGTTTGTTGTAAAAATTGGATGTGCAGGCATAATTCACCCCAACAACTCAGGTTTCAGCCTGATTATTTGCGTGTAACGACTGATGTTATACACAAGACTGGTGAGTGCTACATTGGCTTTAGCACGAATAAGCCCTACTGTACGCACCACAAGTCCACGCATGGTTTGTTCCTCAAACCCGAATACATGCTCGACAAGGCAACGTGTCTTGGATTTTTTCCTATTGTCTGATTTCTGCTCCTTGGTAAGCGGACGGTTACGGTAGCCCTTTTCGCAAATTATCGGATTCATCTTATGCTGTTTTACAATCTCCTCTTGTCCGACATAACCGGCGTCCAAATACAAGTCCTTGCCTTCGTCTTTTTCATCCAGCAGTCCTTCAAAGCCTTTGGAATCATGCACTTCTGCCGACGTGGTATCATAAGAAAGTATGATCTTATTGCGTTTCTCAACTTTAGTATGCTGCTTGTAGCCGTAAAAAGTCTCATCACGCTTCTTTGTCCAGCGGGCATCTACATCCTTGTGGCACTTCTTGTGGGGATTGTCATTCCACAACTTATTACCCGCTCCCTGTTTTATCTGCTCATTTTCATCACGGGTGTTACGTTGGCGAGGGGCAATAACAAAACTGGCATCAATGATGCGACCCTCATTGAATTGCAGACCCTTACTTTCCATGAAACTATGAAATTCCGAAAAAAGCTTGTCATAAACGCCTGTATTTGTCAGGAGTTCGCGATACTTCCACACCGTCTTCTCGTCAGGAACATCGTCAACACATTCAATACCAAGAAACTTGCGGAAACTCGTACGGTCAACTATCTGATACTCTATCTGATGGTCACTCAAACCATAATAACGCTGAAGAAACAAGACCTTGAACATCAGCACACAGTCTATCGGCGGACGACCGGCATTACTTTTGCGCTCTCCGGTAAAAAGGGCTGATTCAAGAGTAGGACGAAAGATCTCAAAATCAACATACTGAGACAACACTTCAAGAGGATTGCCCATTTCATTCAAACGCAATTCACGATTCTCTGACTCAAATAGTTGATTATAACGAAGCTTACGGTATCGGGATAACTTGTTCATTATAAAATTCTTATTTTCTGCAAATTTACGCTCTTGGAACCATATAAACAACTGTACTACAATATTTTAATTTATAGAACTCCTCATATGTTTAAAGAACTGAACCCTTTGCTCCATAGCGAACTGCGGCTTGCGGTGATGTCGTTGCTTATTAGTGTCGAGGAGGCGGACTTTGTCTATATCCGCCAGCAGACCAAAGCTACGGCAGGAAACCTGAGCGTGCAGATAGACAAACTCAGCAAGGCGGGATATGTGGAGGTGACAAAGACTTTTAAAGGAAAGATGCCTTGTACGATTTGTAAGATCACTCCGCAAGGAGTAGACGCATTTGAGGAATATGTAGAGTCATTGAAATCTTATCTGGCAGGGAGGTTGTGAGTGTGGGTGACTTTACATTTATGGGGCAAAGATGGAAATCTTCTGAAAAAGGTTTCTATCTTTGCCTTTTTCATGAGAAGGAGGAGGGTGTGTCATCAACCGTTTTGCCACCCTCATGCCGGACAAAATTTAAACAGACTCTAAAAAGATAGAATGATATGAGAATTTTAGTCACTTATGCCGTACAAGGCGAATTTACGGAATTGAAATTTCCCGGACTGATAGGGGAGGAAGAGGTGCAGATAGGCTATCTCCGTACCGGTGTGGGAAAGGTGAAATCGGCTTTTTATCTTTCTGAAGCGATAAGCCATGCGCAACCGGACTTGGTGGTCAATGTAGGTACGGCAGGGACTATCCGTCATCGGGTAGGAGATATTTTCGTATGCCGTCATTTTGTGGACCGTGATATGCAGAAGCTGGTGGAGCTTGGTATGGAGTATGAGATTGATTCAATGGATTTGTTGTCCCAAAAAGGATATTGTTTACACTGGCCGGCAGGCGGTGTATGCAATACGGGGGATACTTTCTTGACAGAACTCTCGGATGTGTCCGGTGATGTTGTGGATATGGAAGCCTATGCCCAGGCTTTGGTATGCCGTGCCAAGAATGTTCCTTTCATTTCGGTGAAGTACGTGACGGATATTATCGGACAGAACTCCGTGAAACATTGGGAAGACAAGCTTGCCGATGCTCGGAAGGGGTTGGGAGAATTCTTCGAAAAATTGGGAGGAGTTTGATTAATGTGCTAATATGCCAATGTGCTAATTGGCTGCGCTATGTGTATATTAGACTCTCACACCGCAGGTCATTGGCACATTAGCACATTAACCACATTAGCACATTCATTTATCTCAACGTCTTGAATGACAGTATATGCCAAGTCACCCCCACAGCGACAAGGAACAATACTGTCTTTATTTCTGTTAGTGGAATCAGGAAGAAGATGCAGTAAACCATTGTTCCCCACATCAGCAGTAGGGAGTTGATTTTGGCACGTAGTGGGATGGCTTTGTTCTCGCGGAAGCTGCGGATGTAGGGACCGAGGCATTTGTGGTTCAGCAACCATTGGTACAGTCTGGGTGAGCCTCTGAAGTAGAGTGCTGCCGTGAGCAGCAGGAAAGGCGTAGTGGGCAGCAACGGCAGGAAGATGCCGATGATGCCGAGTGCCAAAGAAACTGTTCCCAAAATGATGCAGACGGTTTTCATGCGGCAAATGTAGGAAAAATAATAATATAGATAATATGTATGCGAATAAAGTAAAGAAGGTTGTTGCCGTCCACGACTTGTCGGGAGTCGGACGGGTGTCTCTGACGGTGGTCATTCCCATCCTTTCGTCTATGGGTTTCCAGGTGTGTCCGTTGCCTACAGCCGTATTGTCGAGCCATACCCAGTATCCGGAGTTCTCTTTTCTGGACTTGACGGATGAAATGCCGAAGATTATTTCCGAGTGGAAGAAGCTGGAAGTACAGTTTGATGCCTTTTATACCGGCTATCTGGGTTCTCCGCGGCAGATACATATTGTTTCTGACTTTATTGATGACTTCCGCCGACCGGACGGTCTGGTTGTGGTAGACCCGGTGTTGGGCGATAACGGACGGCTTTATGCGAACTTCCACGAGTCCATGATTGATGAAATGAAACATCTCATCACCAAGGCCGATGTCGTTACTCCCAATTTGACGGAGCTGTTCTATCTGCTGGGTATTCCTTATAAGGAGATGAATACGGATGAGGAATTGAAGTCATACCTTCGCCAGCTTTCCGATTGTGGTCCCGAAGTGGTGATTATTACCAGTGTGCCCGTACGGGATGATAAGCATAAGACGTCCGTGTATGCCTATAACCGGAACGGTAACCGCTACTGGAAGGTTACGTGTCCTTACCTGCCGGCCCATTATCCCGGAACGGGGGATACGTTTACCAGTGTCATCACCGGGGCACTGTTGCAAGGCGACAGTTTGCCCATTGCCCTGGACCGTGCCACGCAGTTCATTCTGCAAGGTATCCGTGCTACTTTCGGATACGAGTACGACAACCGTGAAGGTATACAGCTTGAAAAGGTGTTGCATAATCTCGACATGCCGATTCAAATCTGTAGCTATGAATTAATTTAAACCAATCCCATCTATATGAAAAAGAAAATATTCCTGGCAGTGTTTCTCTGTTGCGGCATGTTTGCAGCAATGGCGCAGACTGCTGCCGACTCTCTTGCCATCGTTTCTGCCGATTGGCAGACTGAGCCCCTGCAGAAAGGGATGCTTTATAAAAAGGCAGTATTCAGTTCTTTGTATGGAGTTCCTCAGGAAGTGTCTATTTTTGAAATATCCCCGAAGCGCTACCGTTTCGATGTGCTCGTCCACAATCCCAAGGAGGAGACCAGTATAGCCGCCCGGCATGCAGGTGCGGTGGCGGCCATCAATGGCTCCTATTTTGATATGAAAGCCGGAAATTCCGTCTGCTATCTGCGTAAGGACGGGGTGGTGATAGATACTACCTCTACTGGGGTTCTGGCAACAGTGTCCAATGGAGCTGTACTTATAAAGAAGGGCAGGCTGGAACTGATTCCCTGGAGCAAGCAGGAAGAAAAGGCATGTACTTTGAAAAAAGGCACTGTGCTGGCTTCCGGTCCTTTGATGCTGAAGGACGGGCAAGTGTGCGACTTGTCCGGGACTAACCGGAATTTTGTAGATACCAAGCATCCCCGCAGTGCTGTGGCGCTGACAAGAGAAGGAAAAATCCTGCTTATTGTCGTTGACGGACGTCGGAAGGGAAAAGCGGAAGGCATCAATATACCCGAGCTTGCCCATATGATTCGTGTATTGGGTGGGGAAGATGCGTTGAATCTGGACGGTGGCGGTTCTTCTACGCTGTGGAGTGGGGAGTTGCCGGATAAGGGAATAGCCAATACCCCGAGTGGCAGCGCAGAGCGTAAGGTTGCCAATTCTCTTTGTGTGTACGAATAAGTTAGGGAAGTGAATGGATAAATCTTAAGTTTTTTGTAATTTTGCCGTCGCATCGAGGTGACATTAGATGCGGCAACTTATTATATTAATTAGCGTATTAACAATATGTACACAGTCATCAAACGCATGGAAGTGTCGGCTGCCCATAGCCTGAAACTTTCTTATCGCAGCAAGTGTGAGAATCTGCACGGTCACAACTGGATTATCACTGTCTATTGCCGTTCCAAAGAGCTGAATGCGGACGGAATGGTGGTAGACTTCAGTCACATCAAGCAGGTGGTAAAGGAACAGCTGGACCACCATAATCTTAATGAAGTGCTGTCCTTCAATCCCACAGCCGAGAACATAGCCCGTTGGATATGCGACCAGATACCCACTTGCTTCAAGGTAGAGGTGCAGGAGTCGGAATCAAACATTGCCGTCTATGAGGAAGATTAATGAGATATTCTACAGTTTGCAGGGAGAAGGATACCATACGGGTACCCCGGCTGTCTTTATCCGTTTTTCCGGTTGCAACCTGAAGTGCTCCTTCTGTGATACGCAGCATGAGGACGGCATACTGATGTCCGATGAAGATATCGTAACAGAAGTCAGTAAATACCCTGCCGCTACCGTGATATTGACCGGTGGAGAACCCTCCCTTTGGATTGACCGTGAATTTGTGGATTGTCTGCACCAGGCGGGAAAGTATGTCTGCATTGAAACAAACGGTACCCGTCCGCTGCCGGATAATATAGATTGGGTGACCTGTTCTCCCAAGCAGGGGGCAAAGCTGGAAATTACGCGTATGAATGAAGTGAAGGTAGTGTATGAAGGGCAGGATATTACTGTTTATGAGCAGCTGCCCGCCGGGCATTTCTTTCTTCAGCCTTGCTCTTGCAGCAATACGGCCGAAACGGTGGATTGCGTGATGAAGCATCCTAAGTGGAGGCTTAGTTTGCAGACACATAAGCTGATAGATATCCGGTAGGCATTTATAAAACGAATAATGGCTGTAAGCAATACTTACAGCCATTATTCGTTCATGCACGGGAGGAGAGGCTCGAACTCCCGACACCCGGTTTTGGAGACCGGTGCTCTACCAACTGAGCTACTCCCGTGTTTGCGGCTGCAAAGGTAATGCAAACTTTCAAATATGCAAGTAACGGACGTACTTATTTTCTAAAGAAAGTTGCTTACAACATCTGTAAGTCCTGATACATAATGCGATACGCTGCTGCTTTTTTTTCCAGTGCCAGCGGGTAGGCTCTTGAGGAAGAAGGCATCCGGTAGAGGCGCATCGGATGGTTTTCGAAAAGAAACTCCGTGAAGTCGCCTACTTTGGGCTTGTCGATGGAGAACTGCGTGCACAGTGTGTCCGTAGCCTTCTCGCCGGTAGTGACGATAGCCTTGCATTGCGGTATCCGGTGTAGCAGGGCAGGGACGTCCGTGGGTTGCACCACTTCCAGAAACTTATCCGAGGCGTTGTCCTGCAGGCGCCGTATGGCAGAGGCTGTGTCGAACAAGGCAATACCCTTTTCCTGCAGGAAACTGATGAGACGTTCTTTGCAGAAAGCCTTCTTCGTTTTGTCTACAAAATAATCCTTGTCATTGAAGAAAAGGAACCCGGTAATCCTCCACATGTCATTGTTCCAGTTGGGGTAGTAAAACTCCATGGACCACCGCTTTTTCTGCGGAGGAAAGCTTCCCAGCATCAGCAGACGGGCGTTGCCGGGAAGGAAGGGTTCTAAAGGGTGTTGTTCTATTTCCATACTTTCCAATTTCATTGTTCTGCCTGCAAAAGTACGGAATATATCTTGGATATGCTATCCTGCAATGTCCTGATTGCTCATTCTGTCGGTGATTTGGAAGGGGAAATCAGGATATTCGTAGAGGCTGAACCGGGATTCCGTCTTGCCTTCCGTATAGTTCCAGATGGTGGCATATTCTTCGGCGTCTTCTCCCATGGCTTGCAGCTGACGGAGGTAGGAGGCTATGGACTTGTTTTCTACGATATATATTTGTCCCAGCTGGTCTATTATAGGGCTGTGGCGCCGGGTGCCGTCATGGTCGAACCGTAGGATGCGCTTGCCTTCGGGGGTGATGCCTACCATGTTGAAGGTCATGCTCTTGCCGATGGCGGGCAGGTTGAGCACATTGCGGTCGGTGGCGAGGAAAGGCAGGTGGTGCGTTTTCAGGAAACGCCGGATGCAGGCTGCCGGGTCATGGACGGTTCCAAGCAGTACGGACAGATTATGGGCATCTTCCTTGGTCAGCTTCCCGAAGCGCTTTTCTTCCCGTTGCTCTTGTACGGAACGGCTGTTGGGAGTAAACACGGCATTGTTTTCTTCAAAACCTTTCACGGAGAAGGTGTAGTAGCAAACCACTCCCAACTGATTGAGCACTTGGCGCAGGCGGGTGGTATGCCCCCGGCGGGATGCAGCTACGTTGTATACCAGTTGGTTGTCAATGAGCCAGCCTGCCGCCAGCAGTTTGCGTATTCTTTCGGCAGCTTCCGGAGTGACTTCGAGCGGGGTTTGGAAATGTGTCTGGATAATGAACTGGCGGATGCCGATGGTAGACGCCTTTTCCTTGAATTCCCTTAGAATCTCCACCAGCCCGTCATTGATGCGCATGGGCAGGTAGGCGGGGAGGCGTGAGCCGAGGCGTACGCGTTGCAGCTCTGCATACTTTTCTCCTTCGGGCCGTTCCTGATTGGCTTTCCGCTTGCGGACTGCCATGCGGTAGACGGCATCCAGAATATTGCCCAGCGTCTTGTTTTGGCTCATCAGTGCGTCACCGCCGGTGATGAGAATGTCCCGCAGTTGCGTGTCTTCCTCAAAATAGGCCATCAGCCGACGCAGCTTCTTTTCCCATGTTTCCTTGGGACGCAGGGTGTCAAACTCAAAATTGAGCCGTTTGCTTTGAAAGTCGTACATACGCTGACAAGATGCGCAGAGTCCTCCGCAGGCGCGTCCCATGGTGTCGGGGATGAGGATGGCCACTTCCGGATAACGGCGGTGGATGTTATGCCCGTCGGGCAGCAGCCAGCCGGCGGCATTGGGTTTACCTGGTTCTACGATATCCTCCCGTTCCCAGGCACGTATCTGTCCGTAGGTTTCCACCAGTTGGGGTGAATAGAGTATATAGCTGCGCAGGGCCTCGTCGTCGTATCCGCTGCCGGTGCAGTTCAGCAGTGACAGATAATAGGGGGTGGCGAAGAAAGGCATTCCCTTCTTGCGGGCTTTTGAGAGCAGGTACATGGTTTCGGCAGAAAGGGAGTTGCCGAGAAGACGGTTTAGCTCCGTAGGGCTTTTGACGGCCATGGCAAGATGGAAACGGAAGTCATTCCACCATTCGCTGACGAGGTTGAACTTCTCCTCGTAGCTGAGTCCCTCTTCGAAATGGAAGCGGGAAGCCGGGTTCTTGCGGTGCTCAATCTTCTGCACTAGTGCATGCAGGATGCGTTCCTTGTTCTTTGCACGGATATGCTGCACGTCTTCATCCAGTCCGCTGGGCCAGCGTTCGGTCAGGGTTTTGATTTTCTGTGCGGAGGGCAGAGCGGGGGCGGGTTGGTGGAGGCGTTTGAACTGCTGGAACAAGTCGATGAACAGGTCCGTTTCCTCTTCCCATTGTCCCGTGAGGAAGGAATGCAGCATTGATAAAGTTGATATGGGCAGCTGTTCTCCGATGGAGAGCTCGTGTACTTCCTGCCCGTCAAATTCAATCAAGAGTCGAATTTGCTTACCGGCCTCGCTGTCCACTTCCGGATGTCCGGCAATGTACTCCGCCAGGTTGGCTTTGAAGGCTTCCGCATCGTCGCTTTGAACGGCGATGCTGACCAGTTCAGGGAGTTCGTGCCGATAAAGTTGTTCCAGTTGTGAGAGAGTGAGTGCAAGCATTTTCTTTTGTTTCATAAGCGGTTGTTTTTTTGAAGTTAATATTTATGATGGTTGACGCGGGGTGCGTCCTTGTGTTCCGTGAGGGGAAAATGATTTCATTTGCTAAAAATAACAAAAAAAAGCGGGAAATTTCTTTCCCGCCTTCTTGTTTCTAAAGTTCTTTAGAATTCTTTTTCTTTTATTTCTCTTCGTTGGCTTTCTGTTTCGGTTCCTTTTTGGCCAGCATCACTACGTTGTAAACGTACTCGGTCATCCATTGTTCCGAATATCCCAGACGCTCTTTGTACTGGCGTACTGCCGCTGCCGTTTTGTGTACATCGTCCTTTTTCCATACGGTTTTTGTACAGACGTCGTGTACGGTTTTTTCGGTCATGCTGCGCAGTGCTCCCTTGAAGATGGAAGGCATGCGGAATTTCCACTGCATCAGGTTTCCCATCAGCATCATCAAGTCATTGGAGAAGCCTTGATACATAAAGAGATAACCTTGTACGTCGTTCTGCGTACGGCAGTGCTTCTTGACGGAAGTATCAATTTCCTTGAAGAAGTTTTCACTGATGCCGTAGTCCTGCATCAGCATCTTGCGCGAAGCGGCCTTTTCCGCTTGTCCCAGGCGGCCTCCCTGCGTGGGGATTTTGAACAGACGCTTGAAGTTGGCTACATCCGGCACAAAGCGGATATTGGTGATGCCCAGGTTGGCGGCTATTACAGACTGGAAGTAGACGCGTGTCAGTGACACGAAGTCTTCCACATTCTTCGAAGATACTTCTCCGGTATTCTTGTTGAATAGTTTGGCAAATAAACTCATATCAAATTACGAATTACTGATTACAAATTACAAGACCGCGGGTCATCCGGCGGTTCCGGCTGCAAAAGTACGAAATAAGTTGGTTATCACCAGCACTCTATGTCTTTTTCTACCTCTTTCAGGCGGTTCTTGGTGAAAACGGGGTCTTTGATACCGGCGCTTTTCTTTGTGCGGTAGTCTTCAAGCAGCCTGAAAGCGTATTTTCCGAGCAGGCTGATGGCAATAAGATATACTTTTCCTTGGCATCGCCTTTCCCGTCTGAGTCACCCAGCAGACGTACCATTTCCTTTATCATCCGGAACTGTACAAAGCGGGTTCTCAACGTAAACCATACGGTGCATCCCAATTTAGTAAAAAACTCACATAAAAAAAGTGCTATCCTCTGTCGTTATTCAAGGCTACCTCTGTCGTTAACTGAGATAGATACCTTGCAAGTTGATGATAACAACGTAGTATGAACTCGCATGCTGCAATTTGTACCATGGACAAATCTGGAAAACCTGACGGAATCTCCTTGCCTATTTCAGCCTGAAGTGAAATTTGTGTCCTTCAAACACCGGTTCCACTATGTCGTAACGAACAAACTTTGCCAGCAGATGTTCGGCGGCGCGTCGGGAAAGATGCGCCAGGCGGCAGTAACGGTTCAGTGAAAGGCGGTCGTTTTCTTCCAGCAGATTGAGCAACAGTTGTTCCCGTTCGGTATATTCTATCAGTTCTCCTTTCGGACTTCCGCTTTGCTGCCAGACGCGCAGATGGACGGGAGTAGCCAGGATGTTTTCATCCTTGATGCGGAGATAGGCCAAGTATTTTCCTGTTTCGTCCTTGGCATATACCGGCTTCCGGTCACTTTCCTCGATTTGTACCACCAGCACACTGCGGCCTTCCACCAGATAGGTCTGCATGGTGTAGTTCACTTCGGGGCTGCAATAAAGTCCGGCAGCCGCTTCTATCATATATTGTTCTTCGTCCGAACGGACACCGGCAATTTTCCCGTTATCTTTCACTCCGATGAGCAGTTTTCCACCGTCTGTATTGGCAAAGGCTGAAAGGGTTTTGGCTATCTTGCGGGCGTCGGATATTTCGAACTTGAAATCCTGCTGTTGGTGCTCTCCTTCGGCTATGAGAGCGTGTATATATTCGGTGTCAGTAAGCGTTTTCATGCTTGCAAAAGTAGATAAAAAACGCGTAAGAGCCCCTTTTTGCGGCGATTTTACCGAATATTTCAAAAAAAATATCGTTTTTCTGCATTTATTTCAAGAAAGAATGTATTTTTGCCAGACATTATTAACGAAGTAATTTAAAAAGGATTATGAAAGAATTAGTTGAAAAAGTAGCTGCATTGTATGCAGACTTCTCAAAAGATGCAAATGCTCAGTTGGAAAACGGTAACAAGGCAGCAGGAACTCGCGCTCGTAAGGCTTCTTTGGAAATCGAAAAAGCTATGAAGGAATTCCGCAAAGCATCTTTGGAAGCTTCTAAGAAGTAAGAAAAAAAGCATATTTGATGCTGCGAAAGACTGCCACTGCTGGCGGTCTTTTTTGTTTTTGAAAAGTATTATTGCTACTTTTGACGCAGGTATTATGGATGAAAACGTTCTCAATAAATTGAAGATACTGGCAGAGTCGGCAAAGTATGACGTCTCTTGTTCCTCCAGTGGTACGGTGCGCTCCGGCAAGGCGGGTATGCTAGGGAACACTGTGGGTGGTTGGGGTATCTGTCACAGCTTTGCCGAGGACGGCCGTTGCATTTCCCTGCTCAAAGTGATGCTTACCAATTATTGCATCTACGACTGCGCCTACTGCATCAACCGCCGCAGCAACGACCTGCCGCGTGCCACGCTGTCGGTGACCGAGCTTGTGAACCTCACCATGGAGTTTTATCGCCGCAACTACATCGAAGGGCTTTTCCTGAGCAGTGGGGTGGTGCGCAATCCCGATTACACGATGGAGCGTCTGGTGCGTGTCGTCAAGGACCTCCGTACTATCCATCGTTTCAACGGATATATCCATCTAAAAAGCATTCCCGGCGCCAGCCGCGAACTGGTGAACGAGGCGGGGCTTTATGCCGACCGTCTCAGCGTCAATGTAGAAATACCGAAAGAGGAGAATCTGAAACTGCTTGCGCCGGAGAAAGACCATAAGAGTGTATATGCGCCGATGCGCTACATCCAGCAAGGGGTGCTGGAAAGTTCGGAAGAACGCAAGAAACACCGCCACGCTCCCCGTTTCGCTCCTGCCGGACAAAGCACACAGATGATAGTAGGCGCTACCGCCGAGACGGACAAGGATATTCTGTATCTTTCGTCAGCTCTCTACAAGGGGCCTACGATGCGGCGTGTCTACTATTCGGGCTATATTTCCGTCAATACCTACGATAAGCGCCTGCCGGCATTGAAACAGCCCCCTTTGGTGCGCGAAAACCGCCTTTACCAAGCTGACTGGCTGATGCGCTTCTATCAGTTCAAGGTGGAGGAAATAGTGGATGATGCCTATCCTGACCTTGATTTGGAGGTTGACCCCAAGCTGTCCTGGGCTTTGCGCCATCCCGAGCAGTTTCCGATTGATGTGAACAAGGCGGATTATGAGATGTTGCTCCGCGTGCCGGGCATCGGCGTGAAGTCTGCACGGCTGATAGTGGCTTCCCGGCGTTTCTCCAAGATAGGTTTCTACCAATTGAAGAAGATAGGGGTGGTGATGAAGAAGGCACAGTATTTCATTACCTGCTGTGAGTTGCCTATGCACACGGTCAACGAACTGACCCCACAGGGGGTACGCAGTCTGCTGCTGCCCAAGCCTGACCGTAAGAAGGTGGATGAGAGACAGTTGGTACTTAATTTTGAGGAATGAATATTTTTCTGTATGACCATACGTTTGAGGGATTGCTGACTTCCGTGTTCGAAGCCTATTCCCGCCGTACCTTTCCCGATGCGCTGCTTCAGGAAGGAGAGCCGCTTCCTTTGTTCTACGACGGGCTGTTTACCGTGGTGACCGATGAGGAGAAGGCTGGTCGTGTCTGGCGGGGATTGCAGAAGAAGCTGTCGTCTACGGCACTTGCTTGTCTGGCCCAGTGCTGGCTGGCCGAGGAGCCGGAAACTCCCATGCTCCTTTTCCGCTATATTCGCAAGGCAATAGATGCTCCTCGTTCCATTGAAACAAACTTTGCCGACCTTGATGTGCTGGAGTTCTCCCGTATGTGGAAGCGGGTGGATTGGGAGCGTATACGCCTGCTTCAGTTTGTCCGTTTCCAGAAAGCTGCAGACGGTACTTTCTTTGCGGCTGTCGAGCCCGAGAAGAATGCCCTTCCCCTGGTGACGGAGCATTTCAAGGACCGTTTTTCCGACCAGCGTTGGCTGATTTATGACATCAAACGCGCCTATGGATACTATTACGACTTGAAGGAGGTGCGCCAAGTGACTTTTGGTGAGGACAGCCGCGAAGGGCATCTTGTCACCGGCATGCTCGACGAAAGTCTGATGGACAAAGACGAACGGCTTTTCCAATCTCTCTGGAAAACCTATTTTAAGGCAATCTGCATCAAGGAACGCCTCAATCCCCGGAAGCACAAGCAGGACATGCCCGTGCGCTATTGGAAATATCTGACGGAGAAACAAGTTTAATGAAGAATAAGGAATGAAGAATGAAGAAATTAGCCGCGCTGTGGTACCGAATGGTAATTCTTCATTCCTCATCCTTCATCCTTTTAGTTGATAACCCAGTGCTTGTCGTGGGGTACTGTTTTCTTGGGGTCGTAATGCATTCCGTCCTGCGTAGGTATCTTCAGTGTATAAGTACGTCCGCTTTTATTCATCAGCGAGGTGTCTCGCAGCCAGGGGTTGGCATCTTTCAGTTGGGCATAGGTGATGCCTTTCCCTTTGGCGAACTGTGCCAGGTTGGCAATGCCCGTTGTGACGGTCACTTCCGTGTAGGGGATGGGCGGATAAAGATGTTCCCGTTTCAACAGAAAACCGTACTGTTGCGGATTGCTGATGACGGCTTTGGCTGCCAGCAGGCGAAACATGTAGCGCGAAGTCTCTTCTACCAGCCATAAGTCGACAGCCTGGTCCACCATTTGCTTCTGCAGTTGTGTGGAGATGCGTCCTTGCCCGGCATTGTAGGCAGCGGCTACGCACAGCCAGTTCCCGTATTTCTGATAAGCATCTTTCAGGTACTTGCAGGCTGCTTTGGTCTCTTTCTCGATATGGTATCGTTCGTCGATGTTGCTGTTCACCTCCAGTCCGAATTCGCGTCCGGTGGCAGGCATGAACTGCCATAGGCCGGCGGCACCCGCAGGCGATTTGGCAAGCGGGTTCAGGTTGCTTTCTATCACAGCGAGGTACTTGAAGTCATCGGGAAGGCCGTTGGCTTTTAGTATAGGCTCTATGACGGGGAAGTAGCGGTTGGCACGCTTCACCATGAACATGGTGGTGGAGTGCATGTAGGTGAAGGACATCAGTTCGCGGTCCATACGTTCGCGGTGGTCGTAGCGAAGCAGGTCAATAGCTTGTCCGGCAAAAGTGATCTTGTCCGGTACGCTGGGGGAGGTTACGCAGTAGGGAACTTCGGATTTCACGGAATCGCGTTCGGGATTCAGCGTACTGCTGCCTGCGAGGAAGGGGAGGCTGGAACCAGCGCACAGTGCAATGGCAGCGGTAAGCACGATATATTTTGAGTTTTTCTTCATGTCTGTATGCCTATTTCTGTTTGGAGACGTGAAGATACGAAATCAATTCGTTATAGGCAACCTTTCCCATAGCCATCGTGGAATCATACGCCAAAAAAACACCACTACCCGGTAGCGTCCGTCAATGACAACTACCCGTCTCTTTTCTCTTAAAGCCTTGATTATGTGCTGTGCTACACGGTCTGCTTTCATCAGCATCGGGTATTTTCCGCTTTTCAGTAAATCGGTGGCAACAAATCCCGGACGGATGTCGGTGAAGTGTATATCAAGATGCTGCATCCGGGCAAGTTGTGCCAGCGCTTCGATATAGGTATTCTGGAAGCGTTTGGTGGCAGAGTAGGCCGGTGCAACGCCCAGTCCTTTGGTACCTGCAATGGAGCTGATGACGGCAATATGCCCGGAGCCTCTTGTCTTGAAATAGTTGAAGGCGGCAGTCACCATGCGGGTAAATCCCTCTACATTGGTACGTGCCGTGTTCAGTTCGATGTCCGGTTGTAAGTCCCGGTTTTGATGTCCCACGCCGGAACTGAGGAAAAACAAGTCCATGCCTCCCAGCTTTTCTATCAGGTTATGGAGGTGTAGGGGCGCGGTCTCTTCCGTAACGTCCAGTTGTTCCGTGACTATCCGGTCGGGTGCGGTGGCTTGCAGAGCATGCAATGCCTCTTTCCTTCTGCCGGCAATGCCTATATGCCAGCCTTGCTGTACAAGTATCCTGGCTACTTCTTGTCCGATGCCTGAAGTGGCACCGATGATGATGGCTTTCTGCATGATGATAGGGGATTATCCGATGACGGTTGCTACAATTCTTCTTCCTCCGCCCCGATTGCGGAACTCGCAGAGATAGATGCCTTGCCAGATACCCATGTTCAGACGCCCATTGGTGATGGGGATGGTGAGGCTGGTTCCGCTGAGGGTTGCCTTGGCATGGGCGGGCATATCGTCATCGCCTTCGCATGTATGTTGGTAATAAGGTTCTCGTTCTTTTACGAGGCGGTTGAAGATGGCTTCCATATCTGTCTGTACGTCAGGGTCTGCATTCTCGTTGATGGTGAGGCCTGCGCTTGTATGCTTGATGAACAGATGCAGGATTCCGGCAGGCGGAAGCGGCGGAAGGTTGCGTATAATCTCCTCTGTCACCAGGTGAAAGCCACGTCGGCGAGGGGTCAGGGTAAATTCTTTCTGTGTGGTCATAAATCATTGTTTTTTGTTTGTTGTTAGGAATGGCCTTGTCCGGCAGGGCAGTTCCACGGTGAATGTGCTTCCCACTCTCATTGTCGAATTTACGGTAATCACTCCGTTCATTTTCTCAACGATGGATTTGCAGATGGAGAGTCCTAATCCGGCACCTTGGGCAAAGGAGTCCACCTTTTCGAACCGTTCGAATATCATTCCCAGTTTGTCGGGGGGAATACCGCATCCAGTATCGGAAACACTGATTCTTATGCCGTCTGTGTCCGTTTCGTAGTACACTTCGATATGTCCCTGCACGGTGTTTTTTAGTGCATTCGATATGAAGTTGTTCAGTATCTGTTTGATGCGCATAGGGTCGTGCTCTATCTGGCCGGGGGCTGTCGGATGCCTGGCAAAGAGTTTCACTTTTGCCGGAACGTTCCGTTCGTACTCGGTAATACTTTCCTCGATGAGTTCTGCCGGATTGAACCATTCGGAATGGAGCTCTATATGTCCGGCCTCTATCTTGGAAAGGTCCAGAACGTCGTTGATTAGTTTGAGCAACAGTTGGTTGTTGTGGTTTATCAAAGAGATGTACTGTTCCCTTTCCTGCTCGTTTTCCACATAGTGCAGCAGGCTGGAGAAACCGATAATCGCATTTAGCGGCGTGCGGATTTCATGGCTCATATTGGCAAGGAAAGCGGATTTCAGCCGGTCTGCCTCTTCGGCCTTTTCCTTGGCTTGTATCAGCATTGCTTCCGTCTTCTTTAATTGGGTGATGTCATAATTGATGCAGATAATCTCTATGATGTTCTGTTCAGGCATGTAGCGTTCTACAATGATGTTGACGTGGGTCCACATGAAAGAACCGTCTTCTTTAAGAACACGTACTTCCCGGCTGAGCTTGTGTGCCAGTCCTCTCTTTACGTTCTGTAGGAAGTCAAGCATGATAGTACGGTCGTCTGGGTGGAGATGATTGTAGGTTCCGATGATTTCGGACAACGGTGTTTCTGTTTTCTCACCCAAGTTCTTGTACCAGCTGCGTTGGGCATAGCCTTGCTCATTAAGAAGGTCATAATTGGCATATCCCACTTTGGCATAGTCACCTATAAGCTCAAAGTGGCTCTCGAACTCTTGTATTTTGTTGTAAGCGACGGTCGTTTCCGTTTTGTCTGCGTTGATTAGCAGATAGTTGGTCAGGTTGTGATTATCGTCGTAAAGGCTTGTGACTTTGGTTACAAGGTCTATGGTGCCCGTCTTCTTCTGTGTCTTGTAGTAATTGCCTATTTTAGAGAAGTCATACCGGAAAGTGAAGTCTGCATTTTCATGTTTTCTTAACTTACTTTTCATCTCTTCCGGGAAAATCGGATTCTCGAAAATATTGATTCCAAGTAGATCTTCTTTCTGTTTGAGATGGAACATTTCCTGCTCTTTGTCATTCATATCTATCAATATTCCCTCTCGGTTATAGAGCTCAATTCCTACCGGAAGATATTTATAAATATTATGGAGGAGACGGTTACGCTCTTGTAAGGCTTGGGATGCCGATGACATGTCGGGACCGTCTTGTGTTTCGGCAATGCCGTAGATTTTGACATTATCGTTTTCGTCGGTTCTCTGTAGGCATACCTTGCTTCTTATCCACGTTGGACCCTCTACTGTGTTGAGCAGATATACAGTCTCTTGTGCCTGCCGGATATTGTTGAAGGAATGTGTGGTAGTATGCCGTTGTTCCTCTTTCAAAATACGTTTGTTGAAATCTTTAAAGCTGATGGTTCCATTCTCATCCAGTCCCAGCAACCGGGAGATATATCCGGAGCAAATGTAGCTTTCGGTCTTTAAATCAGCTTCCCACCATCCCATATTGGCATTGGTCATCATTGCTGACAGTAAGTCATAATCAAATTTAGAATTCATACCGGAATCTTTAATAGTGGTGTTTTTGTTCTGTCACAACAATTAAGATATTGACAAAGATACATTATTTCCAAATTAATATGTGATGAACGGAAATAAAAATAAGGGTTATATGTGTTTTGGGGAAATGGGAAAAAGGTACCCGAGTTTTTGTACTTGCCGGAATAAGACGTATATTTGTTGCAATTTTTACATCTTAACAAGAAAATGCCATGAAGCGTATTGGACTCTTTGTAATAGTTTTTTTCTGCATATCACTCTTACTCCATGCAAGCGGCCCGCGTGTCTTGTTTATCGGAGATTCTATCACGGACGGTAACTGGGGGAATGCCTGTGGGATGCCCAAACCGACTGCGGAGCGAAGTCTTTGGGATATGAACCATATTTATGGTAGCGGCTATATGTATTTGTGTGCGAGTCATTATCAAGGAGATTTCCCGGAAAAGGAATATGCTTTTTTTAATCGTGGCATCAGTGGAAACACTCTCAGGGATTTGGAGAAACGCTGGGAAGAGGATGTCATTGGAATGAAACCGGATGTGCTTTCCGTCTTGGTGGGGACAAACGATGTACATTACTATCTGCAGGGTGACAAAAAAGAGCCTTTTGATTTTGAAGGATGGGAGAAATGTTACCGTTCCTTGCTTGACCGTTCTTTGCAGGTCAATCCGGAATTGAAGATAGTGCTGGGCGCTCCTTTTGTTGCCAATGTCGGCAATATGCGCAAGAGTGGGGATTTTGCAGAACGTGACAGTCTGGTACGTCGCTGTGCCGCCATCGTAGAGAGGATAGCGAAAGACTATCAGACGGTATTTCTTCCTTATAATGCGATGTTCGATGAAATTCTCGGCACTGCTCCGGCTTCTCAAGACACCTATTGGATTTGGGACGGTATCCACCCCACTCCTGCAGGGCATAAACGAATGGCTGATATGTGGATAAAGCGCGTGAATTTATAATTTATCAATAAAATAGAGAGTAATGGAAAAAGTGATTATCAACTCGTACGAGGATTTTGAAAAGCTGGTAGGCCAGCAAATCGGTGTTTCGGAATATGTAGAGCTTCCTCAGGAGCGTATCAATCTGTTTGCTGATGCGACATTGGACCATCAATGGATACATGTCGATACGGAACGTGCCAAAGTGGAAAGCCCTTTTAAGAGCACCATTGCACATGGGTATCTCACCTTGTCCATGTTGCCATATCTGTGGAATCAGATTATTGAAGTGAACAACCTGAAGATGATGATTAATTATGGTATGGACAAGATGAAGTTCGGTCAGGCGGTATTGTCCGGACAGAGCATCCGGCTGGTTGCCCATTTACAATCTCTGTCGAATCTGCGCGGCGTGGCAAAGGCGGAAATAAAGTTTGCCATCGAGATACAAGGTGAAAAGAAGAAGGCACTGGAAGGGGTAGCTATATTTTTGTATTATTTCAATTGACTATGCGTAAGATGGTATGCCCTCAATGCAAAGTGGGGGCATTTTTTGTGATGAATGGACAAGGTGAGCGCCTGCCGGTCTATATCTCTGACAAAGGCGAGATTGTGCCTAAAGACAGCACCTCTTCATTGGAAGGATACGACCTGGATACGGTTTATTGTTTGTGCTGTTCCTGGCGCGGGACTCCGAAGCGTTTGGTGAGATACTGATGGACATACTCCTGCCACAAATGGCAGAGTGCCGCTACGGGATGATATAACAGCATCCGTGGTCCGGCATACCGCATGACTTCACGCATCCGTTCTTTCATTTTGGGCTTGTAGCAGTGAATGCTGCATTGCCTGCAGGTGGATTTATTCTCACCGAAAGGACAGCGTGAAAGACGAGTGCGGGCATACCCCAGCAGTTCCTCGCATTGGGGACACAATTGCTTGTTACCTTCCTTTTTCCGGCAGTAGAGGCGGACCATCCGTTCTACTGTCCGTTTTTCCTGCTCGATACGGGACGGCATGTTTATTGTTTGGACTGCCAGCGTTTCAAGGTCGGGAAGAATTCTTTCATACCGGCAATGGCTTCCTCTTTACTGAAATTCATTCCGGAATTCTTGTTGAATTCGTCGGTGAACTGTGCACAGTGTTCTATCATTTCGTCCATAGTGCAGTCTTGTGCAAAATTGCCGTGCTGGTAGCAATAGGTGCAATATTCCTCGTTGAGGCTACCGTCGGCATTGGTTCCGAGTACTTCTGCAGATGACAAGGGCATTCCGCAGCTTTGGCAAAGTTTAGCTTCCATAATGTGTGGAGTTAAGTGATATGCAAATATAGGATATTATTTTGGTTGAAGCGTCCTTTTCAGATAAATCATGTCTTTCAGTTGCTTGCCTCCTTCAAATATGGGGTGGTCGTAATTATCGATAAAGAAATCGGGTACCCGGTGTGAGTATGCAAATCCGCAGCTTTCATAGAAGGGGATGGTTAGCGGACTGTCTCCAGTGCCGACAAGCATAGTATGGCACCGGTCTTTATAATGTTCAAGAACGAATGCTATCAGTTGTCTTCCATATCCCTGGCGCTGGTATTCCGGATAGACAGCTATGCTCTTTATTTCGTAGATTCCTTTATCCTCGCAGGTGATTACACAAGACGCTTTGACTGTATCATTATCGGATAGGATGAACATCTCTCCCCGTTCCAGATAACGGTCAATCATGGACTCTTGTTCGTCGGCAAGCAGCAGCAGGTCAAGATATTGCTTTTTGTTGCCGGATATGGGATGTATTCTTATCATATTTCTGAATTTCTGGTGTGAAGTTAGTCATTTTCTATTGAATTACAATGGATATCTCTTTTTAACTGTTGAATGGTTGAGAGTTGCCGGTGAACAAAATCTGCCATACGCCGTTCTTCTCATAATATGATAATCTGATGAAGTTATGAGTAAGTTGAAATTCTCTTTTCTGGTTTTGATGCTGATGGTATCAGTCTCGGCTTCTGCCGATTGGGCACCTGCTGATGTACAAGCTGCACTGAAGAAAATGTATCCTACGGCAGATGATGTTGCCTGGTCGCATGATGAATCTTATTATGTGGCAGATTTCCTGATGAACGGTTTTGATACGAAAGTCTGGTTTGACGGGCAGGCGCAATGGGTAATGCAACAGACGGACTGGGAGACAATGGACGAAGTGCCCCCTGCCGTTTACAATGCTTTTGCCGCCAGTGAATATTCCGGAGGGATGGTGCAGAATGTCACTTGGGTACAGTTTCCCAAATGGCAGTCCATCGTGGCGGTAGAGGTAGGGATGGCAAATCTCCAGACGAAATATCAGATATTGTTTACCCCGACGGGCGAAATCATCCGTGCCCGTAATGTCACCTATACATACAATCCGCTCGGCGCAGCCACTTTCTTGTAACGTCTGTTCGCATACCTGCTGAATTTATCATATCTTTGCCTTCCCAAACCAGACTTTTATGGACAAAGACACTTTTCAGCAGGAGGTTTATTATGTAGTGGCCGCAATCCCTCCGGGGCGGGTGGTGACGTACGGACAGATAGCCTATCTTGTCGGAAGACCTCAATGTTCGCGCATGGTGGGACATGCTATGCACGATGTGCCCGACGGCATGTGTTTGCCCTGCCATCGGGTAGTGAACAGCCAGGGCAGGCTGGCACCGTGCTGGGCGGAACAGCGGGTTTTGCTGGAGGCAGAGGGCGTGACGTTCAGAAAGAATGGGTGTGTGGACATGAAAAAATGCCAGTGGGAATTCATGAAAGAGCAAATACAATAAGATTATGAAATTTATAGGTGCACATGTATCGGCCAGTGGGGGAGTGGAAGCGGCTCCCGTCAATGCCAGTGAGATAGGGGCAAATGCTTTTGCCTTGTTTACCAAGAACCAGCGTCAGTGGGTGGCAAGGCCGCTGACGGAGGAGAGTATCAGGGTGTTTAAGGAAAATTGCGGGAAGCTTGGCTTCGATTCCCGCTATATCCTGCCTCACGACAGTTATCTGATAAATTTAGGGCATCCCGAAGAAGAAGGGTTACAGAAAAGCCGTGCCGCTTTTCTGGATGAGATGCAGCGCTGCGAACAATTAGGGCTGAAGTTACTGAATTTTCATCCGGGCAGCCATCTGAATAAGATTTCCGTGGAAGAGTGTCTGGACAAGGTCGCTGAATCCATTAATCTTATATTGGGCAAGACGCACGATGTGGTGGCTGTCATAGAGAACACAGCCGGGCAGGGTAGCAATGTGGGAAACGAGTTCTGGCAGCTGGGACATATCATTGACCGGGTGGATGACAAGTCTCGCGTTGGAGTTTGCCTTGATACCTGCCACACGTATACAGCAGGCTATGATATAGTGAATGAGTATGACAAGGTGTTTGAGGAGTTTGACACAGCGGTAGGTTTCGGCTATCTGCGCGGTATACACCTGAATGACTCCAAGAAAGCACTCGGCTCCAGAGTAGACCGTCACGACAGCATCGGCAAGGGGCTGATAGGTATGGATTTCTTCCGGCGCTTTATGCAAGATGTGCGTTTTGACGGTATACCTATTATTTTGGAGACGCCCGATGAATCGCTTTGGGCAGAGGAGATAAAACTGTTGAGAAGCTTTGTCTCCTCTGATTGAGAGACTATGCCCTGAATACACATTCTATACGGTTGCCGTCCGGGTCGAGGACGACACTTTCAAAATATCCGTCGCCGGAGGTACGGGGCTCTCCTGCGATGGTATATCCCGCTGTGCGTAGCCGTTCTGTCTGTCGGAGGACAGCTTTCTGGCTGTCGAAGGCAAAGGCAAAGTGGGTCAGTCCCAGTCTGTTTTCCTCAATAGGGGTATTCTGTATGTCTGTACGGCTCATCAGTTCCAAATCCGTTCCTTCATCGAAGTGAAGGAAATAAGATTCGAATCCTTTTTGGGGGTTGATGTACTTTTCATTGCTGCTCCCGTTGAAGTAACAGGTGTAGAACTCTTTCATCTCTTCCAGTCGGAAGGTCCAGATGGCGATATGATGTATTCTCATGAGTCTGATTATTATGGTTTATAGGATCATCATTTATTGTATTACTTTGCTGATTATAAATCAGCAGACGGTCAGAATTCGGCTTCTTTGGTAATCTTTAGGGTTTCTCCCGTGATAGGATGGGTAAATTCCAAATACTCGGCATGCAGATAAAGCCGTTCTGCTTTCTTCCCGTAAAGTTCATCACCGATGATGGGGCAGTGCAAGCCAAGCGGGTGTGCTGCATGTATACGTAGCTGATGGGTTCTTCCCGTGCGCGGATAGAAAGCGATACGGGTCCGCTTTCCGTCCAGACGTTCCAGAACTTGATAATCGGTGATGGCGGGCTTCCCGTGTTCGGTGTGTACCATTTGCCGTGGGCGGTCAAGTGGATTTAGGCAAAGCGGGAGGTCGACCGTACCTTTGTCCTCTGGGACGATACCTTCGAGCAGTGCGACATAACGTTTCCTGACCAGGCGGTTCTTGAATTGGGCTTGAAGGTTCTGGTGTACGCGCTTGCTCTTGGCAATGAGCATTAAACCGGAAGTGCCCATGTCGAGACGATGTACCGTCAGGGGACCGTCAGCTTCGGGATATTGCCTGCGCATCAGGCTATAGACGGAGACTGCATCTTCCTTGCCGGGAACAGACAGCATTCCTGCCGGTTTGTTGATGACCGAAAGCCATGGGTCCTCATAAACAATCTCCAAATTTTGGGAGGGTACCTGCATTCTTTTCAACATGGGGTTTTCCTCTACTTGTAGACCTTGCAGCATGTGTTGCAGTATAGGTTCGCACTTTCCTTTGCAAGCCGGATAATAGTGGCCGTGATGGCGTATCTCTGTCTTGGGGGAATCACCCCACCAGAACTCGGCCATGGCAATAGGTTTCCATCCGTGCAGATAAGCTTGTTGCAGCAGTTTGGGGGCTGCGCATTCACCCGCACCGGCAGGAGGTGTCTTGTGCACGGTCTGCCCGAATATCTCACAGAGATTCTTGACTTCTCCCCGGTAGTTCAGCATCCCGAACTGTTCGAATAGCTTTTGCTGCAATGCTGCAGAGCGGGTTTTACGTTCAGACTTCAATGCTGAAATCCGTCTTTCCCAGTCTTCTGTCTGCGTTTGTAGTGTGGTAATCCTTGCTTTCCATGAACGTTCCAGACGTTTATATTCCGCCTTTTGGAACTGGCTTTCCCGTATCAGTTCGGCTTCTTCCTGCGCATTGAGTTCTTTTTCTTTTCTGCGCTGTTCTCTGGCTGTTTTGGCTTCTTTCAACTGTGCTTTGGCTGTTGCCAGTATGTCTTCTGCCGACCGGATGGTTCGGGCAAGCTCTGCTGATAAGGCAGCATATGCTTTGTCATTTTCCAGTTGCCGGATGTTGCGGTTGATGGAAGATATGTTCTCTTCTTCTATCTTGAAAAAGCCTTGTGGCTGTAGCAAGTCATATACGGGAGGAACAAAAAAGGGGTGTAGGTTCTTTCCGGCCAATATGCCTGAGAATGCGGCTAAATATCCGGTTTCTCCATGCTCGGTCTGTACAATCAGCACCCCGAACATTTTGCCTTGGCGCAGTTCGTCCTTCCATGCAGTTTGTCGGGTAAGATAGCTTTGTACTTCTTTGGCTGCCAATATACATAATGGGTGCGGAGTATAGCAGAAAGGATAGGTGAACCTTTCCGGAAGCGGAATGTCGGTTATGGAAGTAGTAAAACGGTGCAACATGATGTTGCAAAGATACTACTTTTCTCTTATAACGGCCGTTTGTACTGTAAATCTTTCTTTCGTTATTATTTTTAGAAGCGGTAGTCTTGTTCGATGTATGTCATATATTCGTCGTAACTGATGTGCCTGCCTCCCATTGTCTTGAGGTGAGGAGTTTCGAACTGGCAATCTATCATGACGCCTCCATGTTCCCTGAAGAATTGGGCAAGATGGATGAGGGCCAGCTTCGAGGCGCTGGGAACGAGTGAGAACATACTCTCTCCAAAGAAGCAACGTCCCAGGGTCACTCCGTACAGCCCACCGACCAATTGCTCTTCTTCCCACACTTCCACGCTGGCGGCGAAGCCTTGTTCGTGCAGGTGCGTATAGGCTTCCATCATCTTCCTTCCGAGCCAGGCCCCTTCTTGTTCCATCCGCAATTCTCCGCAGGTTTGTATGACGTCTTCGAAAGCCTCGTTAAAGGTGATCTCGTACTTTCCTTTGTTGATGAGCGTACGCATGGAGTGGGAGATATGGATTTCGTCCGGAAAGATGACAAAGCGGTCCATCGGGCACCACCATTGTATCAATTCTTCTCGAAATGCGTACCAGGGGAATATACCGTTGGAGTACGCCAGGATGAGGCGGTCGATAGAGAGGTCACCGCCCACGGCGAGCAACCCGTCGGGATCACCGTAGTGAGGGTCGGGGAAAGCAAGTCTATCCGTCAGTTGAAAGACCATATCGTTATTCGGTTGTGGGTTGTAGTTTCAATGCTCCGTTTTCCACTTGTACGGATACTTTTCCTCTCGCCTTCAGTGTGCCGAACAGAATTTCTCGCATCAATAGAGGCTTCAAGTGCGAGGCTATCACGCGGTCCATCTCCCGGGCGCCGTATTCGGGGATAAAGCCCCGTTGGAGCAGCCATTCGTGTGCTTCCTGGCTCAATTCCATTTCCACCTGACGGGAGGACAGTTTGCTGCCCAGTTCTCCGAGTTTCTTGTCAAGGATAAGTGATGCCATCGGGCGGTCCATGTCATGGAAGACCACCGTGGCAGAGAGGCGGTTGATGAATTCGGGCTTAAAGGTTTTCTTGACTTGTTTCAGCATGGCTTCTCCGGCGGTGACCTGACTGTTGAAGCCGATGGACGCTTGGCGGGCATATTGTGCTCCGGCATTGGAGGTCATGATGAGGACCACGTGTCGGCAGTCGGCTTTCCGTCCTTTGTTGTCGGTCAGTACGGCATAGTCCATTACTTGCAGCAGGATGTTGAATACGTCGGGATGCGCCTTTTCTATCTCATCGAGCAGTAGCACGCAGTTTGGGGTCTTGCGTATGGCGTCGGTCAGCAGGCCGCCGTCCTCGTAACCCACGTAGCCGGCAGGCGAGCCAATCAGTTTGGCTACGGTATGCTTTTCGGTATATTCACTCATGTCGAAACGTTGCAGGGCGATGCCCAGCTCGGCGGCGAGCACTTTGGCAACCTCGGTCTTTCCTACTCCGGTGGGGCCTACAAAGAGCAGGCTTGCCATCGGTTTGTTTTCGTCCAGCAGCCCGGCTTTGGACATTTGCACAGCTTCCACCACCTGACGGACGGCTTCTTCCTGCCCGTAGATGCGGGAGCTGATGCGTTCGTGCAGGCTTTCCAAGGCGGTGGTGTCCTCCTCTTTCATGGCGAGGGCATTGACTTTGCAGGTACGTGCCAGTATGTCGGTTATCAGTGCCTTGTCCACGGTCTGTTCTCCGGAGTCTGCGGGATGTATTTCCCGGTAAGCTCCTGCTTCGTCCACCAGGTCGATGGCTTTGTCGGGCAGGAAACGGTCGCTGATGTAGCGGGCGCTTGCCTTTACGGCGTAGGGGATGACGTCGGGCTCGTAGGTGACGCCGTGGTAGGTTTCGTATTTCTCTTTCAGGCCTTCTACGATATGTATGGCTTCTTCAATGCTCGGTTCCAGTATGTCTATCTGCTGGAAGCGGCGTACCAGTCCCTTGCTGCGTGCGAAGTAGCGGTTGTACTCGTCGTAGGTGGTGGAACCGATGAAACGTATTGCCCCGGTTTCCAGATAGGGTTTCAGCATGTTGGAGGCATCCATGGAGCCTTCACCCGTGCGTCCGGCGCCTATCAGGTTGTGTATCTCGTCGATGTAGACGATGGCGTGTCCTTCACGGCCTATGCCCTCCATGATGGTTTTCAACCGCTTCTCGAAATCGCCGCGATATTGCGTGCCTGCCAGCAGATTGCCCAAGTCCAGCTCGTAGATGCGGCAACCGGCAAGCCGTTCGGGGACGTTGCCCGCTTCGATACGGGCGGCAAGCCCATAGGCAAGGGCTGTTTTGCCTACGCCGGGTTCGCCCACATGCAACGGGTTGTTCTTTTCTTTGCGGCAGAGCACTTGTATGGTTCGCTCCAACTCCATCTCCCTGCCGATAAGCGGGTTGTGGTCTGCCAGGCGGTCGTTGAGGCAGGTCACGTAGTTACGCCATGGTTCTGTTTTCTCTTGTTCGTCGGGGGATTGTACACCGCCTGCTTCTTCTGCCAGCTCCGCTTCTTCGTAGTGGGTAATGAGCAGACTGAGGAATTCGGGCAGGTCGCCGCCGACTGCTTCCTTTAGAAAATGGCATGCCCAGGAATCTTCCAGTTGCAGCAAGCCTTGTATCAGATGGGGAACACCCAGCTCTTCGGCGCTGGAATACTCTGTCACCATATAGGCATGTTGCAGGAGTGAACTGAGCTGGACGGAAAGTCCCAACTCGTATTCCACATTGTCGGGGATAGTTTCCACTTCTTCCGTCAGATAGTTTTCCAGTGAGATGCTGAGCTCCACATAATTGTAGAAGGTATCTTGCAGGGTGTTGATAAAGGGTTCCTGTTCCAGAATGGCGCTCAGCAGATGTTCGGGCATGATGAACTCGTGCCGGTAAGACTCGGCTTTTCTTTGTGCGGAAGCGAATGCTTGGTTTACGAATATCGTATTTTTTATATCCATATTGTTTCTTTCTTATTCTTCTTCCTCCGGGGTGACGGTGAGCCGGAGGGGGAAACCTTCATTGCGTGCCATGCGGGTGGCTTTCTGTACTTTGGAGTGGGCGATGTCGTATGAGTAGATGCCCACTACCGCGGAGTTGCTCTTGTGCACCTGCAGCATCAGTGTTTCCGCTTCTGCCGATGATTTGTAAAAGACGGTGGTGAGTACTTTTACCACAAACTCCATGGTGGTGAAGTCATCATTGTAGATGGTGACTTTGAAGCGTCGGGGTTCCCGTAATTCTATGCGTTCTTTTTCTTTGAAAGAAGATTGCTGTTGTTCCATTTCTTTTTAAAAACTACTGTTAAGACATTGTTCTACCGTTGTGTGGGCAACGAAAACTCCTGCCAGTCATATTCGTCCCCATACTCGTCGGCTATGGCTATGCGTATGGTGACGTTACCCGTCTTTATCCGTTCTCCGGCACTGATGTTGGCGGTGTATTTCACACCGTTGTGCGGAGTTATTTGCTCTATCATGACCGACGGTGATATGTAAATGCGCTTCATGCCCGTGGTTTCCGCCACCACCGGCACTACGTTGTAGGCTGTTTTGTTTCCTTCGTTCATGATTTCAAAAATCACTTTACAGTTTTCGCTCGAATTGATGACGTGGTCGCGGCTGTTGTCAATGAAACGTATATTCCGTATCCTCAAGTGGTCGATGGCCGATGCTTGCGGCTGTCTTCCGGATTGCGGGGGATAGGGCTGTGTCCTTTCTATCCGGTAGCTGTACTCCTCCTGCTTTTGGGGGGCTGTGGCTGCATTGGCAATGGCAGCTCCCGCAATGGTCCCTATGATGGTGCCGATGGCAGAACCCCGGTATCCTCCTCGCCAGCCTCCGTTACTGTCACCTATCAGCCCGCCGATGGCACCGCCTACATTGCTTCCGATGGCAGCTCCTGCAAGCACTGCGTTAGGGTCGCCTGCAGCCATCTGGCTTGTGCCGCATCCGCTGAGGATGATGGTTGCTGCCAGGATTCCTATAAAAGACTTTTTCATGTTCATATCCTATAATTATTATGTTGGGCAGATTGTTTTATAAAAGGGCTATTCCCAGTAAATCATCTTTTTGGTCATGCCTCCGTCAATGGTTATGTTTTCGCCATTGATGAAGTCGTTTTCGTCTTGGCATAGGAATACGCACATACGGGCAATATCTTCCGGTTTGCCAACCCGTCCGGAGGGGTGTTGCGAATGGTCTTCTGCTCGTAATTGTTCATAATCGTGTGTCTGAATCCAGCCCGGAGAGATGGAGTTGACCGTGATGTGCCACTCTGCAAGCGATAAAGCCAACGCATGCGTCAATGAATAGATACCTCCTTTGGAAGCTGCATATCCTTCACTGCCCGGTTCACTCATCAGATAGCGGGTAGAACAGAGATTAATGATTCTTCCGTAGGTATTCGTGCTGTTTTGACTTTTGCGGTGTACTGCCAACGCATGTGAAGTAATGAACACCGGACGTAAATTCACAGACAATATTTTATCGAACGTCTCCACACTCGTTTCTGTGATGGGAGAGAATTCACTAATGCCGGCATTGTTTATAATGATGTCAATATCCCCCCATTCTTTGAAAATATTTTGCAAGCACAGTTCCAATGCTTCTTTGCTGTTTAGGTCGACGGGATAGAATTGTGCTCCGGTGGCTTGGGCGGTTTGCTGCCCTTTCATTTCATTCTTGTCACAAAAGGCTACTTGGTAATTAAGCTTGCAGAAGGCTTCTACAATGGCTTTGCCAATACCCCCGGCACCTCCGGTAACGAAAACTTTCTTTCCGCCTTTTTTGAGGGGAAGTGTCGGCTTATGTAGCGTTTGTACCTTGCCGGATTTTTTCGCTTTCTCCCAAGCTGCTTTGCGTGCCTGGTATTGCTCGTACTGATTTTCAAGATAATTATCGGCCATATATGTTTCCGGTTTTATTGTTTAACTACGGCGTGTGTCACTTCGTACCCGATGACTACTGCCAGTCCGTTCTGTTTCTTCATGTCATTTTTATTTTATCGGGTTTTCTGATACAAAGGTAGGGAAAGTATTGGATATGTTATTCTATTTTTCCTAACTTCTTCAGTTGGAAGAGGATAGAGCCAGTGTTTCTTCGTCACACAATGCATTGTTTCCTTCTGCACCCTCTTCGACCTCATTCTATGTATCTGCAATATCCTCTCGAACGCGTTTAAGTGGTTTTCCTAAGGAGAACTGTTTGTTTCAATATGGAGAACAGTTTGTTCCATTATGGCAAACAGTTTGTTCCGTTAAAGAAAACAGTTCGTTTTATTGAGTGCGAACATTCTGTTTTATAGTATGTGAACACTTTGTTTCTTACTGTTGTAGCAAAGTGTTCACCGTTGTGAACTAAAGTGTTATCTATATTTTCAGTGATAAAATGACATGAAAAGGGGGCTGAAGATTACCTTTCTACCATTTGTATTCCTCGCTGTAAGAGTCGAAAGCCGGTTCTCCCGGAATGTTGTATTGGTGGAAAGTTCTGCGGATATAGTTCTGGTCTTCGGGGGAAAGGTAAGATTCTTCCCGGTAGAAGCGGTAGTATTTTCCGCGGCCGAAATGGGCTATCAACTGGCTTTTCAGAGGTTGGAGATTCTTGTAGGGAACTTCATCGAGCAAGTGGCTGATTCCCCATGCAACATGTATCTTTTGTGTCGATTGGAAATAGGCGCATTGACTGCTCTCCTCTGGAATGCACAGTGGATTGATGATGCGGATGGACGGGTACTCGGGGGTATCGCGAAGGGCAGCTAAGCGATGCAGGCAGTTGTCGGCTTTCGGGCATTGGTTGTTGAAACAGCGTGAGTAGTTGGCAGGTGCTAAAGGTTTTTCGGAAGAATGTTTCATGTTTATATATACTTTGATGAAGCTACAAAGATAATACTAACTTTTTGATATAGCCTTCTGTTCTCTTGTTTGAAATGCCTCTTCATTGAAAAAACAGTAGCCGGAACCACTGAATCCAGTAATTCCGGCTATACCGTTCTTTCTTATAAGCAAGGATGGACTATTTCACCTGGATGATGTCATAATTCAAGTCACTCACCGCCTCTTGCAGGCTGTCGTTGACAAGGCGCAAGGTAGTGTCGTTCACTACTACGAAGTACACCGGAGTGTCGCCGTCGTCTGGAGTCAGTTTAATGGCTGTTTTCTTCTTGTTATTGACGTCTTTCTGGATAACTTCTTTCTTTCCTTTGGAAGTAAAGCTTTTGTTCTTTCCGGGGCCTTCGGCATCCAAATAAGTTGTTACCAACGTATAACCGCTTTCTCCATCAGGACCTACGCTGTCCACGCTCAATACATACTGGATGCCCGGACCGTCGGCAGCAGGAAGAATTCCCTCGTATACGGCTACGGCAGACGAGTCATTGCCGGCAACTGCCATTACCCCTTCGTCCACGGCAACAGCATCATTGTTCTGGGTTCCTTTTGATTGGCAGGATACCAATGCAGCGGCAAAGGCTGCAATCATCATTACTTTTTTCATTGCTTTAATGGTTTAAATTAATTATAAAGACGCAATAGCGTTCGTTATTCATCTTCTTCTTTCTTGATGACAAGCAGTTTGTCCACTCGTCCGCGGTCCATATCCACTACTTCGAAGTCCAGGTTTTTGTAGCTGAACAAGTCTCCGGCTTTCGGCACCCGTCCTATCAAGAACATGGCAAGACCGCTCAAGGTGGTGAAGTCTTCTTCTTTCAGGTCATCATAGTTCATAATGTCCATTGCCTCCATAAAGTCATCCAGATTCATGGAAGCCTCCACCAGCATGGAACCGTCTTGACGGACAACGATTTCCTCTTCTTCCGTTTCATTCTCTTCGAGGATGTCTCCGAAGATACTTTCCGTCAAATCGTGCAGGGTGATAATCCCTTCTGTATTTCCATACTCGTCTACAACAACTCCGAACTTGTTTTTGTTCTTCTTAAACAGCTCTAAAACTTTCTTTGCATACAAACTTTCCGGAATAAATAGGGCAGGGCGGGCAATATTGCGTAAGTTGAAGGGGTGTTCGCCGCCCATCATCAAGATGATGTCCTTTACGGAAACCACGCCGATAATCTCATCTTTCCCCCGTTCCACCAGAAGATATTTGCTGAAGTGTTCTTCATGGATGATACGCAGCACCTCTTCCGGTGTGTCTGTGGGGTGGAGCACAACGATGTCGCGGCGATAGGTCATCAGGTCATTCGCTCTTTTGTCCGAGAAGCGGAACACGTCACGCAACATTTCTGTCTCGTCTTTGTCGATGACGCCTTGTTCCGAGCTTTGGTGGAGGATCATCTTCAGTTCGTCTTGTGTCATTTGGCGTTCCTCGCCGCTGTTCAGTCCGATGAGTTTGTTCATCAGTTTGGTGGAAGCGCTCAGCAGGCATACAAACGGATAGGAGATCTTGGTCAGCACAATCATGAAAGGGCTGAGCATGGTGGCCCATCGTTCTGGGTTATTCAAGGCGATGGATTTGGGTACCAGTTCACCTATGATGAGTGACAGATAGGTGATGATGGCTACTACGGTAATCATGGCAAGAGTCTTGGCATAGGCGGCTGCTCCCGGAATGATGGCGAACAGCGGTTCTACGTCATCAGCGATGGTGGCACCGCCATAGGCACCGGATACGATACCGATAAGAGTAATACCGATTTGGATGGTGGAGAGGAACTTTTCGGGTTCTTCCAGTTGTTTCAATACTCCTTTGGCTCTTTTGTTCCCTTTTCCGACAAGAGTTTCAAGGCGTGCTTTACTTGAGGAGACTAAGGCGATTTCATACATGGCAAAAATACCGTTCAGGATAAGTAAAAGTAGAATGATAATAAATTCCATAGTGGATTTTGAATAGTTTGTGAGGCAAAGATAATGATTTTTCAGTATTTATTGTTAATATTGCCATCCGTTAGAAAAAATAAACAATAAATAGATGAAAAAAAGAATTACTGCCTTGGGGCTTTTGTGGTGTCTGTCTGCCGTGATGTTGCAGGCGGCACGTGTAGACACGGTGCTGGTGAGAAGTGTAGCCATGAATAAGGATGTAAAAGTTGTGTATGTATTGCCTGATAAGGCTATCGGCAAGCAGGCTTGTCCGGTGGTTTATCTGTTGCACGGTTATGGCGGCAATGCGCGGAGCTGGATGCAGCTGAAGCCGGAATTGCCGCAGATGGCGGATGAGAAAGGAATCATATTTGTATGTCCGGACGGCAAGAACAGTTGGTATTGGGACAGTCCGGAGAATCCTGCCTACCGTTATGAGACTTTTGTCACCTCGGAATTGGTGAAGTATACAGACGGGAACTATGCTACCATTCCCGATAGAAAGGCGCGTGCCATCAGTGGATTGAGTATGGGCGGTCACGGTGCTTTGTGGAGTGCTATCCGCCATAAGGATGTGTTCGGTGCGGCGGGCAGTATGAGTGGAGGAGTGGATATACGGCCGTTCCCCCAGAATTGGGAAATGAGCAAGCAGTTGGGAGAGTTTGCTGCCAACAAGGCATCTTGGGATGCACATACGGTGGTCAATCAGTTGGATAAGATTGTAAATGGAGACTTGGCGCTAATCATCGACTGCGGTGAGGCCGATTTCTTTCTTGAAGTGAACAAGGACCTGCACAACCGGCTGCTGGCAAGGAAGATAGACCATGACTTTATCACCCGTCCCGGTGGACATACCGGAACGTATTGGAATAACTCCATAGACTATCACGTCCTTTTCTTCGACAAGTTCTTTAAGAAGTAAGTAACTTGTTATTCGATGGTATAGTTCACGGTGCGTGTGTAGTCCTGCTCGTAGCCGTTCCTTATATGCCTGACGACTGCATGGCAGGAAGTGACGATACCCCGGTTATCCAACGTATAAGTATAGGTGGTGGTCTCTTCACTTTCTCCGTTGCTGTCCGGGATGAGTTGGGTAATCAGGTAGTTTGCAGGTTCTCCCAATATCTTCCCGTATATGGCAACCGCATGCATGGAAAGCGGATACATGTCCGTAATGAATAGGCTTGGTATTTCGGAGATATTTGCAATTTCATCGCCTGAGGGTGTGGTAGCCGTACTGTTGTGCTCAAAAGCATCTACCTTTTGCTGTATGCGTAATGCCCGGAAGTTGTTGTAGTCTATTGTAATGGATGAGTATTCTTTTCCGTTGTCCAGCCTTTCTGTGATGTTTTCCAGATAGTATTTGTCTTCGGTGTTGATGAGGTAGGAGAAGGTGTAAGTACGGGTATTTCCTGCCATATCCTGACTGGTACAAGTGGTGGCATAACCTTTGTCATTCAGCGTGTAGGTTGATATTGTACCTGCTTCGTCGGTTATCACGGCTTGATGGTCCTTGTATTCGACGGTAGTGGTATTCTCTATCTCGAAGAGTTCGTCTCCTGCCGTAAAGCTCTGTTTGCCGGTGTAGCCGGTCAGCCTGCCTGCACTGTTGTAAAGGTAGGTGTGGGTGGCAGTAACCGGTTGCGCATCGCTCTCTATCACTTCTTTGAGTTCGATTTTGGAGAAAGGAGTGGTGGGGTAGGTTGACGGCTCCGGTTCTGGCGTATCACTGCCATTGTTATCATCGCTGCAAGCTGCCAGTCCGCCGAGCAACAGCAGGCTGAGCATGATTCCCGAAAATCGGGTGATGATTGTAACTCTTCTGTTTAGTTTCATCCTATTTGTCTTTTTATTTGATACGTACGGCATGGCTTGCCCGACGTTCAATGGAGTTTGCGAGAGTGGTCACTCTTAAAGAACGGGTATCTTCTTGTGCGGGCGGTTGTATGCTTCCGTCGATGGCGCCGAGTGCAGTGCTCAATAAGGCTTCGTTGGTATCTCCAAAGGGCAGGAAACGTGACATGTCGCTCATCTCATTCACTACATATCCCGAGTAGGCCGGTTGGAATCCGGATTCATAATCAGATTTCCCTTCCGAATTGTATATCTTGCAGACGATGGGATTCATCGTTATCATCAGTTCGGGGCTGGAGAAATTCCTGGAACCTACATTCTTGCCTACGGTAGTACCGCCGATGATGACAACATCCATATACGGGTCGAGGCAGTTAATCACCATTTCGGAGGCGGAAGCAGTCTGGCTGCTGGTAAGTACGTAGAGAGTATTCAGGTTTAGGTTTGCTCCGTTTCCGATGAGTCCGGAGTTCAGGGTGAACGGTACTATCTGCGGATTGAAGCGGTTGTTGAATTCCAGGTACCCCAACTCTTGTCCCAAGGCGGAGGAAGGGGCAAGCATGGTACACAGCAATTCTGCGCAACTCAGTAATCCGCCGTTGTTGTAGCGTAAGTCAAGGATGAATTCGTTGACTTGCTGTGATGCGAAATATTGGAATGCGCTGCGCAGGTCGTTGTCATATTCATTGCTGTTGTCCGTGGGGCCGGAACTGAAGTGGTTGTAGACCAGATAACCTATTTTCTTGCTGCCTGATGTATATACATTCTTATAGTGCACCGGGTTGTCGTTGACGGGACGCGCCGATGCTATCTGCCTGGGTTTGTCGTAAGCAACAATGGCATTTTTCTCCACGTCGTAATAACCTACTGTCAGCTCCATGGCACTACTTCCATACAGTTTCTTATAATTCTGTTCGGTAATAAAGTTCCCGTCCATCTTCATAATCCAGTCACCCCGTTTCAGCCCGATTTCTGAGGCCGGGCTTCCGTCGGCAACGTAAAGAATCTGTGCAACAATGGCATTATCTTCTCCTTCTACTTCTATCTGATTGGTAGTGAACTGGAATCCGTAGCTGTAATCCGTATAGGGGATGCTGCGGGTAGTGGTGACGCTGACCAGACTGTCGATGGTGGAGAATTTGTCCTCTTCGGATTTGAGCGAGGCAAAGAAAGTGAAAGGGGCTTGGAAATAGTTCAGGTCGTTGGTATGGGGGATAGCGTCTACCCAATAGTACCACACACGCATGGTGTCGTCAATCCAGCGGTCTGTCTGGGTCTGTCCGGCATACTCTTTCCAGCGGTCCACTCCGCAGGAAGTCAGATAAATGGGAAGAATCAGGGTTCCCAATATGAGTATCAGTATATTTTTTGCTTTCATGGGGGCAAAGATAGTGCAAATTGAGTGCAGAACTTTCATGCTTGCATGAAAAAGTTTTGCCGAAATGCAGCTTATCTTATCTAAAGATAGAAAATAGCTTGCTTATCTACCACAATTGTGGTATAAAATTCCCTAACCTGTGTCATTGTCTGCCCCAGCTTATCGCTCTATCTTTGCAACATCCGAATGAAAAACGATTTATTTACCTAAAATACGAACGACAATGGAAACAAAGAAATTGCACTTTGAGACTCTACAACTTCACGTTGGACAAGAACAACCTGACCCGGCCACTGATGCCCGCGCCGTACCTATCTATCAGACAACTTCGTATGTATTCCATAATTCGGCCCATGCGGCAGCCCGCTTTGGCCTGCAGGACCCGGGGAATATTTACGGGCGGTTGACGAATTCCACACAGGATGTGTTTGAGAAACGTGTGGCTGCTCTGGAAGGCGGTGTTGCCGGATTGGCCGTAGCCTCGGGTGCGGCAGCCATCACTTATGCCTTTGAAAATATCACCCGTGTAGGAGACCATATCGTGGCGGCTAAGACCATCTACGGCGGAACGTATAATCTGCTGGCCCACACATTGCCTGCCTATGGGGTTACCACTACTTTTGTAGACCCGGACCATCCTGACAATTTCGAGAAAGCGATTCAGGAGAATACCAAGGCGGTATTCATTGAAACGCTGGGCAATCCGAATTGCAACATCATTGACATCGATGCCGTTGCTGAAATAGCACACCGTCATCGGATTCCTCTGATTATAGATAATACCTTCGGTACTCCTTACCTGATTCGTCCTATAGAGCATGGGGCAGACATTGTAGTCCATTCGGCAACGAAGTTTATCGGAGGGCATGGTACGTCCTTGGGGGGGATTATTGTAGATAGCGGCAAGTTCGACTGGGTGGCTTCGGGGAAGTTTCCTCAACTGACGGAACCGGACCCGAGTTATCATGGAGTACGTTTTGTCGACGCTGCCGGTCCTGCTGCCTATGCCATCCGTATCCGTGCCGTATTGTTGCGTGATACCGGTGCTGCAATCAGTCCTTTCAATGCTTTTATTCTGTTGCAAGGGCTTGAGACGTTGTCACTTCGTGTGGAACGTCATGTGGAGAATGCTTTGAAAGTGGTTGAATTTCTGCAGAAGCATCCCAAAGTGGCTGCCGTGAATCACCCGTCTCTGCCCGAGCATCCTGACCATGCACTTTACGGGAAATATTTCCCGAACGGAGGTGGTTCTATCTTTACGTTTGAGGTGCGGGGCGGTGTGAAGGAAGCGCAGACGTTTATTGACAGTTTGCAGATATTTTCGTTACTTGCCAATGTGGCTGATGTGAAATCTCTGGTTATTCATCCTGCCACCACTACCCACTCCCAATTAAGTGCACGGGAATTGGAGGAACAAGGCATCAAACCAGGTACGGTCCGTCTCTCCATCGGGACAGAACATATCGATGATTTGCTGGAGGACTTGTCTCAGGCGTTTGACAGAATTTAAAAGGATAACATTAAATGAATATTGCCGTATTACTGTCGGGAGGTGTGGATAGTTCCGTTGTCGTGCATCTCCTTTGTGAACAAGGTTATCGTCCTTCTCTTTTTTACATCAAGATAGGGAGGGATGATGCCGATTATATGGACTGCTCTGCGGAAGAGGATATGGAGATGGCTTCTGCCATTGCCCGTCGCTATGGATTGTCATTGGAAGTAGTGGACCTGCACCGGGAGTATTGGGACCGGGTGGTGGCTTATGCCATTGATAAAATAAAACGTGGCTTGACTCCCAATCCGGATGTGATGTGCAACAAGCTGATAAAGTTCGGATGCTTCGAGCAACGTGTGGGAAAGGGGTTTGATTTTACGGCAACTGGGCACTATGCCACTACGGTGTTGAAGGATGGAAGGACATGGCTCGGTACCGCCGCCGATTCCGTGAAAGACCAGACCGACTTTCTGGCACAAATAGATTATCTGCAAGTTTCCAAACTGATGTTTCCATTGGGCGGGCTGATGAAGCATGAGGTTCGTGACATAGCCCTGCGTGCCGGATTGCCCAGTGCCAAACGTCGTGACAGTCAGGGTATATGCTTTTTGGGGAAGATTGATTATAATGATTTTGTACGTCGTTTTCTTGGCGAAAGGGAAGGGGATATTGTGGAGTTGGAAACGGGCAGGAAGTTGGGCAGGCATCGGGGCTATTGGTTTCATACCATTGGCCAGCGCAAAGGATTGGGATTGAGTGGAGGACCGTGGTTTGTTGTTCGCAAGGATATTGAAGGGAATGTGATTTATGTATCACGAGGATACCATACGGCGTTGCAATACGGCAATGAATTCCATATGCACGATTTCCATTTCATCACGGATAACCCCTGGAAGGAAGCAGAGAGAGAGGCGGAGGTGACTTTCAAGATACGCCATACGCCGGAGTTCGTCAAAGGCAGGCTGCAAAAGAAGGCGGAGGGCTACTGCATAATATCGGAAGAGAAGCTGCAAGGCATTGCTCCGGGCCAGTTCGGAGTGGTGTATGATGCCGCTGCCCGGTTGTGTATCGGGAGTGGGGAGATTTATATATAATATTCCACCAAGTCCACGATGCCTGCCTTCATGGCATATTTGGTAGCCTCGTGCGCATTGTTTACACCCAGTTTCCGGAAGATATTCTTTCTGTGGCTGTTTACCGTATGGAAGCTGAGGTTTCTTTCGGCGGCTATTTCTTTGGTTGTTTTCCCCAGGGCTATCTCTTTCAGGATGCTCCGTTCGGCAGTAGTCAGTAAATCGTCTTTGATGGCAGGATGGGTGGGGGAGGAGGAACCGTTGCCCGCAAGTAGCAGGTTGCTGACGTGATTACAGATGAATCGTTCTTTGCGTGAAGCGCATTGTAGTGCGGTCAGTATCTCTTCTTTGGAATTATCCTTCAGCACTACGCCGAATGCCATGCTGCTGAACAATACCTGGCGCAGGAACGGTAGGCTCAATTCGTCGGAAAAGAGTAACCAATCGGCTTCCTTGAAGCGTTCGTGAAGTACCATTAGCTCTTCGGCTCCCGAAAAATCAAAAAGGGTATAGTCCAGAATGACAACGGCGGTGGGATGCAGGCGTAGTTGCTGTATCAGTTCTGCCTTGTTGTCGGCTTCCAGCAGCAGGGAGGTGTCTTTCTGTCTGCCCAATAGGAACATCATGCCTGCTTTGGTGATATCTTGATTGTCTGCAATGATAAATTCTCTCATGACATTTGGTATATAAAAAACTCCGCTACAAATGTACACTTTTTAGTGTGATTTGTGGCGGAGTGGGAATATATATATTTATATAAGGGTTTTACCAGGAACGTCCCTTGAATATGTTGGATTGTTCCAGCGGAACCAGGTTCCCGCTCAAAGTCATGGTGTTGGAGTTGAAGTTCGGGCTGATGGTTACAGTTGCGTTGTTCCCGCCATTGGTCAGCGTAAGGAATATCTGGGCGGAAATGCCGATACCCTGGATGCTGAAGTTGCAATTCACGTTGCCCCGTTTGTCGGTAGTCATCTGGATGTCTGATACAGTTCCGTCCACTGTTACACCGCCAATGCCATTAGGACCCGGGTATGCGGTGTTGAAGGCTACCTGCACGGTGCCGCGTCCTTGGTTTACCAATACGAAGTTGGTGTTGGAGTTTACAAATGCGGTCTGTCCGTTGCGGAACATCACCTGGTCTGCCTCCATTACGAACTGGTGAGCTTTCAAGGCCGCCATTGCGTCATCATATGAAATGGCATCCTGTGCTTGTTCTTCAGCTTTCAGGCGTGCACGTTCTGCGTCTCTCTGGGCTTTACGGTCTGCGCGCTTTTCAGCTCTACTCTCTTGTGCATACATGGTCGTTGCTGCCATGCTTACCAATACTACTGCTGCTAATGCAATAAACTTTTTCATAATCGAATTTTTTTTGTTTAGGTTTAAATAAATTGTTCGTTATAAGTTTATTGCAAGAACAATGCCTATCCAGGATTGTTCACCGGTTTTTTAATTATTTTATATCCGATAGCAGCAATAAAGATACTCATTACCGGACTGATAAGGTTGAAGAAGCAATAGGGAAGGTAGGTCAGTGTGGGTACACTCAAAATGGTAGCTTGCGTCATGCCGCAGGTGTTCCATGGGATAAGCGGGGAGGTAACGGTAACGGCATCTTCCGTGGTACGGCTAAGTAGCCGGCTTTCGTAGCCTTTCTTTGCGTAAACGTTGCTGAACATGTTTCCGGTGAGGATAATGCTGATGTACTGGTCTGCCGTGGCAAGGTTCAGGAACAATCCGGAACATACGGTGGATGCTACCATGCTGGCTGTATTCTTCATGAAGCGGACGAATAGGGAAGTGATGCTTCCCAGCATGCCGCTTGCCGTCATGGCTCCGCCGAAACACATGGCGCAGATGATGAGCCAGATGGTATTCATCATTCCTGCCATACCTCGTGTGGCAATCAATTCTGTCAACATGTCACTGTCAGTTTGTAGACTGGTACTGCCATAGAATGTCATCATTATCCCTTTGAACATATTTCCACCTTCCGCTATCTCATTCAGTAGTCCCGGTTGGAAGATGAAGGCGAATATCCCTGCCAGCAGAGTGGAGAGAAAGAGTGTGATGATGGAAGGCACTCTCCGGGCAATCAGTATTCCCATAATCACGGGAACAGTCAGTAACCAGAAAGTAATGTGGAATTTGGCGTCCAGTGCTGCCGTAAATTCCGCGATCTGTTGTGTATTGTTTGTTTCGTGTGTGAGCCCCATTACTGTAAAGATGACAAGGGTGATAAGGAGAGAAGGGACGGTGGTAATCATCATATAGCGGATATGGCTGAATAGCGGTGTGTCCGTTACGGATGAGGCAAGGACTGTGGTATCCGATAACGGTGAAATTTTGTCTCCGAAATAAGCTCCTGAAATGATGGCACCGGCTATCCATCCCTCTTCAAAACCTTGTGCCTTACCTATGCCCAAAAGGGCGATACCGATGGTGGCGATAGTGGTCCATGAACTTCCCGTCATTACTGATACCAATGCACAAATAATGCAGGTAGAAGCAAGGAAGAAATTCGGATGGATAATTTGCATACCATAATATATAAGGGTAGGTACCACCCCACTTATCATCCATGTGCCGCTCAAAGCACCGATAATCAATAGAATAATGATAGCTGTGGCAACACCTGAAATGTTGTTGGTGATGGCAAGTTCATAATCTTTCCAAGGGATGCGGTAGAAAGCCATGCCGATAAAGACACACATGCCAGTGGTGGCAAGCAGGGAAATCTGGCTTCCTCCACTCAAGGCGTCACTTCCGAAAGTATGGATGGTGGCAAACAGCATTCCTACGAGAAAAGCGATGGGAAATAGAGAAACGAGTGGAGAGGGTATTTTCTTTGCTGAATTCATTGGGTTGTTTTTGACTATGCTTGGTTGACAAATCTATTATCAATCTGCCGTTTATAGTTTGATGCGGCAAAGGTATAACAATTCTGTTTAATATCTTTCTTATCCTCTGTATGACAAATAAAAATTATCAAATCTTTGCGTTTGCTTGGAAAAATGATAGTATCCTTGTTATTTCTTGCTGTAAAGGGTGATGGACAACGATATTATTGTCAAAATAATGCCGGTGCCGACCACGCCACTCCATCCCCAAGTCTGCCAACTACTTCCTGCAAGGAAGGTACCCAAAGAGCCGCCGATAAAGTAAGTGGTCATGAAAATCGTATTTACCCGATTGGAGGCAGATGGGCAGATGTCGAAAATACTGGTCTGGTTGCTGAGTTGGATACATTGCATGCCTATGTCTATAAGAATGACACCGGTAATGATACCTGCATAGTTGTTTCCGCAGAAAAAGAGCGAGCCCCATGCAAGCAGAATCATTCCGCAACCGATAAAGTTGAAATTGCGTATGCCTACCTTTTTTACATATTTTCCTACAAAAGATGCGGTTAAGGCTCCGGCAATACCGCAGAGCCCTAGTATGCCGATGACGTCGCTGGATGCATGGAACGGGGCTTCTCCCATTTTGAATGCAAGGCAGGACCACATGGCAAGGAATGAGCCAAAGGCCAGTCCCGCACGTATCGAGTAGATTCGTAGAGAGGGGTATTCTCTTACTAATGAGAAAAGAGACTTCATCAGCCCGGAATATTTGCCTTGGAAAGTCGGTTGTATGTCTGGTAGTACCTTTAATACAATGATGGCGCATAGTAACATCATTCCGGCGGCGATGAAGTACATTTCACGCCAGCCAAGCACTTCACCCACAAATCCGCTGACAACACGTGATGCAAGTATTCCAGTCAGTAATCCTGAGATGACGACACCTACATTCCGTCCCTTGTTTTCGGGGCGTGAGAATTGCGAGGCAATCGGTACAAATATTTGGGGTATCATGGAGCAGATGCCGGTGATGAGTGATGCTGCCCAGATGATGTAGATGTTCGGTGCCAGGGCAATGGCTAGAAGGGAAAATATGAGTAGGAAGAAATTCGTCAGGATGATATTCTTGCGTCTATAGAGGTCTCCTAATGGAACGATGAACAATAATCCCAGCGCATATCCGATTTGTGTAACCATGGCAATGAGGTTCGTTTTGAATTCAGAAACTCTCAATTCATGCCGCATGATATTAAGCAGGGGTTGGTTGTAATATAAGTTGGCTACGGACACGCCAGCTACGATGGCAAGTGTCCAGAGTATATGTGCCGGTAATCCTCCGTTTTCTTTCAAGTCTCGTTTCATGCTGCAAAGATAATGTCTTTCTGTTTCATGGGCAAGATATGTGAGTATGATAAGAATATGTGTGAAGTGGTATCATCTTTTTAATCTTTCCGTTTGTTATACTATTATTTTGTTTGAAAATAATTGATTGGGGTTATCTTGGATAAGCAGAATATTGTATTGGTACTTAAAAATACGTTGGGTATGGAAAATGAATGGTTTAGAGAGTTGCTGGGTATGAAATGCAGGTGGACGGAATGTAGGCTCTGCTAGCAAACGAGGGTTGGTAAGGTGAATTTGATGATTCAAGGAGCCTGCCGTTCCCCCATTAGACCGCCTCCTGATGACATACTTGGGATTATCCTGCTATTGACTGAAAACTCGGGTATATATTAGTAGGAATCATTATTACTTAAATTTATAATAGTATGAAACATTTATCGATAATAATAATAGTAGTGTCATTATTCATTTTCCTGCTGTCCATCGGCGTATATCATAAGGTTCCCTGGTCTGTTCTGCCAATAGTGGCTAGTGGAATCTGTATATTATGTTGGCTTTTGTTCCATTTGCTCTGTATCAGTGAAGAAAGAGATTTACTGAAAGAGGGAAATCAGTATTTCATTGATACCTTTCAAAACATACGTAATCCCATTTCTTTGATTAAGACACCGTTAGAGGCAGTTACGAAGGAGACTGTCCGGAAGAAATAAAGAAGGAACTGGCTGTTGCACTTCATCATATAGGCGGGTTGGAGCAGCACTTGATAGCGTTAATGGAGTTGAAACGACTATTTGGCAATTCTAGTAGCCTGGTAGTTGCAGAACATGAAATCGGCGCATTTATGAGGAAGAAAGTGTCTTTTTTACAGTCTCATGTGGCCGGGTTGCAGATGAAGCTGGATTTGGTTCCGGATTTTGACTATGCAAGCGCTTGGTTTGATCCGGGAAAGATATCTCCGGTTGACCGGTTTGTATTGAGTGCCATCGAGTGTTCTCTGCCGGAAACGCACCTCTCGATGCAGGTTTTGTTGAAGGGGGATTACTGGGCAATCAAGATTAAGGACACAGGCAACAAGCGATTTTTGAAATGTTGCAGATGGTACTCGTCGCGGCTTCCTATTCTGCGACCTCTGCATGGCAAGTAGTATGGCATGGGCGGTGTGTTTTTTGACAAGTTGATGAATATGTGTGACGGGAAAATACTGACTTTGGAAAAGGAGGCTCTGTTTCGATTTCCCATAAGATGTTCGTGTGCGGTTTCGGGGGTGTATACATTCTTAAATATTCCGGACACTTTTCAGGTGAATGAGTCGGAAATGGTTTTCCATGGTTTCTCGAAGAAAAAAATATGGATTAGACCTTTAGTGATACTTGCGGATAATGACAAGGGATTCAGGGATTATCTTGAGAAACGTTTATCGGAATGTTTTGTAGTGAGGAGCTTTGATGACGGTCAGGAAGCATTGGAGGTAATATGTGAAGAGTATCTGGATTTGGTGATTTTTGAATGAAGTGAAGCTTTACATTATGGAGAATATGGATAAAGAGGATTTGACAGTAGATGATATTGCCTCCAGGATGTGCATGAGCCGGATAACCTTTTATAATAAGTGGAAGTTGTTGATGGGAGAAGCACCCAAATATTTGATTTCGAGAATCAGGATGGAGAAGGCACGGGAACTTTTGGAAAGCGGAAAATTTTCTGTGACCGTGGTTGCTGAAATGGTGGGTATGCGAAATCTGAAAAACTTCAGTATAAGGAGTATTTTGGAAAAACACCGAAGGAGTTTATGAAAAAAGTATGATATTTACTTGAAAAAAACTTTCATAGAAAGGCTGTCACATATTAGATAATGGACAGCCTTTGTTTTGAAATGGGAGATAGGAAAACTGGACATCCTAAGCTAGCTATAAAGGAAAATCTCTCATCGTTTTCGCTTTGGGGATAACTGGGTATATATGATTAGCTTTACTTGCTGATGCAAAATTTGAAAATTAAATAGTCATATTGTTGTATGATAGATAGTTATTACATAAAATACACTCTTTTAAGCAACAAACAAGCAACAAAACTTCTCTAAATTGCATAGATGATATTTTGTTTCTGAAGATATTCATTGCCTTCTCAATCTTTTATCAACTAAAGCCAGATATTTTAACCCCGTTTGATCTATTATATTTTCAGGTTTTTCAATTTTACATGCTGAATGGATAGCATTTAGGAAGCCGGGGATACCTAAAACAGGACTGGCTAGTAATCCTATTCCTGCGGAAATAGTTCCACATATTGTTCCAAAAATGATATCACCTATATGGCTTTCATTCATCCTTGCGGATAGTTCTTCTTTAGCCATTTTCATATCCTCAAGAGTTATTTTGAATAATGGTGATTCCGGAGTAATTGTTGGATTTAGAACTAATAGTTCTACTTTGTTACTGAATGCTTTTAATAAATCACGGTACTTATCTTTAAATTTTCTAAGATTGATCAAATCTATTTGTTTAGGATATGGTATCAGATTCTTGAGTATCAAATCTCTCTTATATTGTCTTGTTCGTAATTCAATATCTTGGTTTCGTATGTATGTTGTAGCGAAGCTATAGTCAATTTTGTCTGTAGTTGGCTGGAAATCAATTTTATTGGCAATTACTGAGGTCAAAAAAGTCATAAGTTCATTGGCAGTTTTCTTTTCTACATTATACCAATTGTTATCTATCCTTTCTGCCAATCCCATTTGAGTGAGCTCATGAAAAATCTCAAAATCAAACTTATCTACGTGTAATTTATTACCATTTTTTTTCAATGAAAATTTCTCAGGATGAATATGGCTAGTCCCGAATTTGTTATGTGAAAATCTTCGTCTTTGTATGATATCTCGGTTCTGAGTTAAATATTCCATAAACATTTTTGAAACTTCCCAAGGATGTTCAAGAACATCCATAGGATTAATTGGGTGGATTAGTTCATTTTGAATTACCTCCCGCATAAAAGGCTCATATTGTTCTGGTTCATAGAAATATTGAGTCGGTACTATAGAACTAATATTGTCATAGTAAAGCAGAGCTCGTATAGCCCAATCAGTGTTAGGCAGATTTATGTATGGATAGTATAACAGATTGTTCATGGTTTTCAGAATTATTTATGTACAAATATAACAAAATATGATAATTAGTTTACTTTTTTACAATGCGATTACATTTGTTTTGTTGCTCAAATATTTCTAAGTAACAAAATAAGATTGTATATTATTGTTGTTTGGCGTTAATTAGTCGATTTATACCTATTTATACTCCTGGATGGTTTTGATTTTAAAAGGTGTAAGTGGTCGATTGTTAGTGTATTATGTAGCTTATTTACCGATGCAGCATATTTACATCACTGATTATCAGTGACAATTCATTTTAATCGGTACAACCTCTGTTTTGACAAATACACAGAATGTAGGGACAAATGCAAACCGTTGTATTTCATCGTTTTGCATATACGTGTTGTACCGCTTCTTTTCAGCCCTTTTGTGGAATGTCCGCTATCAGATACAAGGTACTGAATGATAGGGCATTTCCGCTGGTATGTTACAGAACGCTTGCTGAATACAAAGGTAGTGGTTTTCTTGGGATTTCTGTGGTTTGCGGTGTAGTTTTTATTTGCCAAAGGGGGATTTATAGTAGGGAATTGGGCATAGAACCAGAAAACTCTTGTAGGATACACATCGATTCGCTTGAAAAAGTGTAGAGTAATGGGCGATATTCGTTGGAAAAAGTGTAACGAATCAGATTTATTCGCTTGGAAAAGTGTAAAACCATATGCGTTGTACTTGTTTTTAGCCTTAATATTAACGCCTCAATCCTCCTTGTATTATACCCATACTGATATAATTTCAGTGGCAAAACAATAAATTATACCTATACTGATATAATATCGAATATTTGTGCTAACTTTGTACCCGAAAAGGTATAAAGTATGATGCTATGAATAATCTTTCTACTACGGTCAAAATGTTGCGAAAGCAATATAATCTGACGCAAGAAGAACTTTCGTTGAAATCGGGAGTAGGATTGCGCTTTGTGCGAGACCTTGAACAAGGAAAGGAAACGCTACGCCTCGATAAAGTGAATCAGCTCCTAGACTTTTTCAATTATGAAATGGTTGCCACTCAAAAAAACAGTAATCAATGAGACAAGCCCGTATATTTTACAAGGATCAATTGGCTGGTGTTCTGATAGAAAACGATGCCGGATATGAATTCCGCTATTTGCCGGAATACCTCTCTCTAGAAACGGCAAAGGCGGTTAGTATGACATTGCCTTTACAGGAGGAAGCATATACAAGTCCTGTGCTATTCCCTTTTTTTGATGGTTTGATTCCTGAAGGATGGCTGTTGGATGTTGCATTGCGGAATACAGACATCAGTATTCTTGACCGGATGTCGCTCTTACTGACATGCTGCAAAGATTGTATTGGAGCAGTAAGCGTCATTCCTTCGGTAGAAAAGGAGGGAAGCCATGTGTAATTGCTTATATTGTTATCGTCCGCTCTTAAAAGGGGAAAAGGACATGCACACGGTTTGCATAAAGAAGTTCTTCGGAACAGCAACATTGCCTGTTCTTGATTATACGACAGAACAACTTGATCAGCTTGCTCTGCAAATCATTCAAGACCAAACCTCTTTGACCGGTGTTCAGCCTAAACTATCCTTGCATTTGAATGAGCATGAGGGCAGCAAACGATTGACTATTGTCGGTCTATGGGGCGGTTATATTTGTAAGCCACAGACCTCGCAATATGAAATGATGCCTGAGGTCGAGGATTTAACCATGCACCTTGCAGAGGTGGCACGTATTGAGGTTGTTCCTCATACACTGATGCGGATGGCAGATGATACGCTATGCTATCTTACCCGTCGAATTGACAGGACTTCTGCCGGAGAGAAGATAGCGATGGAAGATATGTGTCAACTGACCGAAAGGCAAACAGAGCACAAATACAAAAGTAGTTATGAACGTATCGGCAAGGCTGTTTTGAAATACTCGTCTTTACCTAAAATGGATGTTACCAATTTCTTTGAGTTGGTGCTTTTCTCTTGGTTGACAGGGAATAACGATATGCACTTGAAAAACTTCTCTTTGTATGAGGTGGCGGATAAGATACGTTTAACCCCTGCTTATGATTTGCTAAATGCGGCTATCATCAATCCCAAGGATGACGAAGAGTTGGCATTGACCTTGAATGGTCGGAAGAAAAAACTTCAAAGAGAGGATTTTATCAGGTCAGCAGCTACGTTGGGTATAGAGAATGTGATTGTAGAGCGATTGATAAATAAGTATGTCAAACTATTGCCCAAGTTTGAGGCTGTTATTCAAAACTCTTTTTTGAATGATGAATTAAAGAAAAAGTATGGCGAATTGTTGAAGGAGCGTCTTGCGAGGCTTTCCACAAAGGCTGTAAAACGATAAAATACACAATGCTATGGATATATTAAGTCTCACCCAAATAACATCATTGTTCATCCTAACTTTAATAGAAAGAGACGATGGACAAAAGAAACAAATTTTGGAGACGCCAACAAATGGCTCGTGTATTTAAGGCTCGAATGATTCTTTATGCCGCTTATGGGCATTGTATCATTCGTAAGGATGGAAGCTATTATGAACATCCTCATTGGTTTGAGTTGGCTAAAGACAAATGGGCACAAGTTTACAAAACTACAGGTACTCCGTGTAGCTGTTGGATGTGCCGAGGATTTGAATATGACCGCAAGGAGTATAAGAAAGAAACTTGGCGGATTATTCGGGAATCAATGGAGTGATTTAAAGGGATAGGAACTAAATCTGTGCATTATGTGTATAGGCTTAGTTCCTTGCTTTTCGTGTAGGATTAAGAACCACTACCGATATTCAGAATAAATATCTTGCAATGTATCATAAAATCCCCAGCCACAATCCGATACGCTATCAATAAGCTTTTCAATCCGTTCGTAATAATTGGCTAACAATCCGTTGAGAAAGATAAAGCGCATAGCCTTGTCGAAATTTCCCTCCAGTGTTGTATAGAACTGTTCCCACATATCGCCAAATTCAAGTGTGTATTCGCATCCTTGTTCGATATAGAACAACATTAAATCGGCAACAAAGGTCGGCTCTGGTTTTAGCTTTTGAAAATCGGAAATGACTTTTCTACATTTGGCAAATGACGGTTTTTCGGAAAATCCACGAGTTGGGAAGAACTCGTTTCGGATAGCTTTCTTGCTCTTTTCCAATTCAGCATTGCAATCTGGGGCAAGATAAAACTCCAGATAATCTTTTACCTCTTTACGTGCATCATATAGTTCAAGAACAATGTCGGTTATCTGTTCTTTTGTAAGTGACAACAAGTGTCTTTTTAGCTTTGCTTTTGACATAAATTGATTTTCAGTTGATTGTGTATTTACATTTCTGCTAATTACCAAAAAATCCTTTCTCTTTCCATACTTTGATTTCTTTATCAAAATCTGAAAGGAACTCCTTATCTTGAATCAAGCGGAATTTATCATATTCAGCGTATGCCTTTTCTTTCGCTTGTTCGGCGGAAATGGTGTCAGCCTCATTATATTTATCATACTCATATAGAGTCAGAAAATCATCCAATTGTTTTTTCCAATCTGCCATTGTGGAGATGATTTGCCGTTCGGCACGAAGTTCAGCCAAATCAAGTAAAGCGGTTGATAGACGATTGAAAGCAGAGACTTCTTTGTCTGATAAGTAATTCAGGGCGATAATTGTATCCGACTTTTGGACTCTGCCGTCAGGAGCGTTTTTCCACGTGGTAAGTCCCATGTGGGGCTTTTGGGCATCTGCTCTTGAATAGATGATTTCGGTTGCCGTTTGGTGGGAAGTAGCCCAATACATCATATCTTGCACCCTCTTGAAGAATTGTAGGGTGGTCTCAGCCTTAGGGTCATAATCGGCACTACATTCGGCATAAACATCGGTGATTTTCTGATAATACCGACGTTCTGAAGCTCGTATCTCTCGGATACGTTCTAATAGGTCGTCAAAATAATCTTTGCCAAAATGTTTGCCCTGTTTCAAGCGTTCATCATCCAATACAAATCCTTTTATGATCATTTCTTTTAGAACCGATGTGGCCCACATCCGGAATTGGTTCGCTTGATAACTGCCCACACGAAACCCAACGGCAATAACCGCATCCAAATTGTAGAACAATGTATCATCGTTCTTGCCATCAAGTTCAGTTGTTCGAATTTTTCGAATAACTGAACTTTCCTCCAATTCTCCGCTCTTGAATATCTCTTTCAGATGGTTGTTGATCGTATTCGTTTCAATACCAAACAAATCGGCCATTCGCTTTTGCGACATCCAAAATGCTTCATTATTGAAGATGACCTCTATACGACTTTCTCCTTGTTTTGTCTTATATAGCAATATATTGGATGATAAGCTATTGTCGATTAATTCAGGAGTTGATATTTCTTGTTTGAAATATTCTCTTGCCATCTGCACTTGTGGCTTCTTGCTATCGGCATTTTCAGCAATCATCAAACAAGCGATTCGTGATAGATGTATATTCTCCACCTTACGAAAAGAACCGGAATTTAGTTTGACCATCTCAAACGTAGGATTAAAATGCTCGGTAGTGTTACAACCTTTCTTATTGGCAATGGCGATAGCTTTGTTTAGAGTACGATTGAATTTTTGGTATGTGCTATAGCCTAATGCGGTGCACAACTCACGAGAAGTCCAAGACTCCGAACCTTTTGCGTCTTGCTTTTTAATCCGTTCAAAGTCTGATTGAATAGAGGATATGTTGTTCTCGTTCATCGTCTTGATATATCTTATAATAACAAGAGTTACTTGTATAATCCCGGTCTTAATTCCTTATTATGCTTCATGATTCTTTCTTCCATAAGAGAACCATTAGGGACTATTTCGTAGGAATAGGCTTTCTCAAAGGCTTGGCGTCCGGCATCTGTCATAAGCCCTCGGTCTTCAAGATTGATACAACGTTCTTTGTTTAACTCAGTCCAATGACTTCCCTTGCGACGAGGTGAAAGCCGCTGGGCAAGGCGTCCGTCTGGCAATTTCTTTAGAGTTGAATCAATCCACCCGAAACACAATGCTTCTTCAACAACCTCAATGTATGGAATACATTCGTATGTGGGCTGTTTAGAGCGTGAGGTCACAACCCAACACGATTTCGCCTGGTTATGATTGACCTTCAGCCATTCTCTCAACTCGATGCGGTTGGTGAAGTCTAGTAGATTGAGAATTTCCATATTTGTCTTTTACATGTAATTCAATAGGTATAGTTATTAATCCAACAGTTTTTTGATTATTATGAAGTATAACTTATTTGAGTTCTACCTTTTCTTAATGCAAATATACACCATTATTGAATATAATTCACTATATTTGTACTATAAAATCATATTAAAGAATGAAACTGAATAGAATAAAGACTGTTTTATCTGAAAAAGGTATTTCTCAAACGTGGTTAGCTAAACAGCTAGATAAGAGTTTCAGTATGGTAAATGCCTATGCCTGTAATCGGATTCAGCCTAATTTGGAGACCTTGCAACAGATTGCGGAGATATTGCAAGTGGATTTAAAGGATTTAATAACTGATAAAAAAGATAGGTGATATGAAATAATTTTCGGGAAGTGACATGTAAATAGATTGTTGCAATGATTTGTTTATATGTATTTTAAATTAGTTAAATCGGTATTGCAATTTATTAGAAAACTCTACAATAGAGGTAGGTATGAATTATAATTCTTGGAATGATCTTATATATAGGTATTACTTTGGATGTCAAACAGGTACTAAAGTGATGCTTCATATTACTTTGCAAGATTTGATTGATTTTGCAAAGGCTGAAAATGTGGAAATTGCTAAAGGCAAATATGCTTCTGAGTTTAGTGATGACTTTATTAAGGTGAGTTCTATCAATTCAATTTATCCTCTTGTATCAGACAGCAGAACTCTTTAACTGCCCAATTTGTGAGCTTTAGTCTTTCAAATTTAGCGAATATTTTCTACCCCCCCCAATTTTTACAATAATTAACTTGTGTTTGTTGTAAAAATTGGATGTGCAGGCATAATTCACCCCAACAACTCAGGTTTCAGCCTGATTATTTGCGTGTAACGACTGATGTTATACACAAGACTGGTGAGTGCTACATTGGCTTTAGCACGAATAAGCCCTACTGTACGCACCACAAGTCCACGCATGGTTTGTTCCTCAAACCCGAATACATGCTCGACAAGGCAACGTGTCTTGGATTTTTTCCTATTGTCTGATTTCTGCTCCTTGGTAAGCGGACGGTTACGGTAGCCCTTTTCGCAAATTATCGGATTCATCTTATGCTGTTTTACAATCTCCTCTTGTCCGACATAACCGGCGTCCAAATACAAGTCCTTGCCTTCGTCTTTTTCATCCAGCAGTCCTTCAAAGCCTTTGGAATCATGCACTTCTGCCGACGTGGTATCATAAGAAAGTATGATCTTATTGCGTTTCTCAACTTTAGTATGCTGCTTGTAGCCGTAAAAAGTCTCATCACGCTTCTTTGTCCAGCGGGCATCTACATCCTTGTGGCACTTCTTGTGGGGATTGTCATTCCACAACTTATTACCCGCTCCCTGTTTTATCTGCTCATTTTCATCACGGGTGTTACGTTGGCGAGGGGCAATAACAAAACTGGCATCAATGATGCGACCCTCATTGAATTGCAGACCCTTACTTTCCATGAAACTATGAAATTCCGAAAAAAGCTTGTCATAAACGCCTGTATTTGTCAGGAGTTCGCGATACTTCCACACCGTCTTCTCGTCAGGAACATCGTCAACACATTCAATACCAAGAAACTTGCGGAAACTCGTACGGTCAACTATCTGATACTCTATCTGATGGTCACTCAAACCATAATAACGCTGAAGAAACAAGACCTTGAACATCAGCACACAGTCTATCGGCGGACGACCGGCATTACTTTTGCGCTCTCCGGTAAAAAGGGCTGATTCAAGAGTAGGACGAAAGATCTCAAAATCAACATACTGAGACAACACTTCAAGAGGATTGCCCATTTCATTCAAACGCAATTCACGATTCTCTGACTCAAATAGTTGATTATAACGAAGCTTACGGTATCGGGATAACTTGTTCATTATAAAATTCTTATTTTCTGCAAATTTACGCTCTTGGAACCATATAAACAACTGTACTACAATATTTTAATTTATAGAACTCCTCTTAAACGAGATTTTGTTTGCAAATTTTGGTGCTCGATAAAGGATGGCAATCCAACTATTAAGGATTTCGAAAATAGAATTATAGAACTGAAGCGACAATCTATAACTGAACAGAATTACAAATGTCTGCTTGCTATAGTTGCGGTACTTATTATGCCTATCTGTGAAAATGATGACCTAGAACTACATGGAAACGAATATTATGGACATTTACTGCCATTTCTTTTCCACAACAAGTTTATTAATAGAAAGGGCCAAAGTGTCGGCCAATTGTTGAATAATATCAAACTTGATGAAATTTGGAAATATATTAATAATTGGGCTGAATCGGAGGGCTTGCCATTCAAATCCTGTGACGTGATTACAGAAAGTGGAGTAAAACATTATGTGCGTTCGCTGATGAAAGAAAGCCTTCTATCGCCATCTCGTCTTCAGAAGTTTTGTATTTTATTTGATAAAGGTGGACTGGTGCCAAAAGTAAATATCGAAAATGATAGACTACTTTCAGCATTTTGTAATCATTATCAGTATATAGGTCTTTCTCTGCATAAATTTAAGCAACTCATTAGTAAAGACTTTAAAGAGTATCTTGTTAACGTCCTTCGCCAAGAGTATGATAACTGGGATGGCACAACTAAGATAAAGGAGAGAGACAGGAAGACAGGCAAAGTGAAAATAGAATCTGGGAATACGTACTATCCATTATTCTTATTATTGGATTATGATTGGAATTCCCAAACTGCAAAATTTGGACTTCAATTGTATTGTTCTGAGATAGATGAAATGGATGACATGACTTTTGTTACAGACGATACTGAAGAGTCTTTATCGTCCGTATACATTAAAAATGATGGATATGCCAACAAACCATTCTGTATAGAAGAAAATAACTTAAATCTTATTTTAAAGAAAGAGAATGGAGTGTTTAGTATTCATGAGGAGAGTTCGCAGAGCATAAAAGCAAGATTTGTTGTTACTGATTATTATTTGCTTAAGGTGTATAAGAATAAATATGTAGCAACGAATGAGTTTGTAAAAGGAGAATACTACCTTTTTCTTCTACGTAATAGTGCTGAAGGATTGTTTGCAAATTGGCTTGAAGAAAATTTTGCAATTTGTATTTCAAGAGGCTTGTTGGGAGAGTGCTATAATCTTTATGAAATAAGAAGTGTCTCAACAGAAATGCCTCAATGTAATAATCTCCACTTCAAATCGGAGATTCGATGCAAGTCTGTAGGTAACATTGAGGTAAAAATGGGTGTTCAGGAGGATGTCGTTTTATTGTCAGAGTTATTTGCTGCACAATTTAAAATTAGTGGCGTTGATGTGGTAAATGATAAGATTTATGCTGTTTCAGTCAATAGTGAACACCGAAGTTCTACTGAATTGACATACAATCATGAAAAAGGACTCTGGATTCTTAAACCGTTTAAAAATATTTTCCAGTTAAATAAAGAGTTTCAATTGTATTGTAATGAAAGTCCTATTCCTTATGGTAAAACATATAAATTTAGTGATTTTGTGTTACCTGAAAACTTTAAGGAAGTAGGATTGGATACATGGGGGGGAATGACAGATAATTCATCGATTTTAGGACTTTCTCTACCAGACGATATTATGCAGAGGAATTTGATAAACTGGAATACGCTCCAATTGCAGATGAAGAATGCAGATAGACAGGAAATAGGAATTTCTACATACGAAAAGACCGATTATATGCTCTATGCACTTACATCCGCATCCTATCAAACGGATCGTTGGGTAATAACAATGGAATGGATTAGGGAAATTAGAGATCGTATTGCTTCAGAATACGAAAATGTTGAATTATCTATTGAATCAAATAAGTTTGTACTTCAAAATACTCTTGCAGATTACTTTCGAATGGGTTATATTAATTATGTATATACAGATAAAGGACTATGTTTAACTGCAAATCATCCAACACTGATACTCTTATCTCCAGATTATCAGAGGAATGTTATTTCAAGTATGCAAGGTAAAAATATTGTAAGCAAGAAATGTACAGAACGATATTACAAATGTCTTCTCTCTGGAGGTAGAACACCATCGCTTATACAGGAAATTGCAAAGTATCAGTCAATACTTGGATATAAGATGGAAGTAATTAGTGATGATAATTTGCTGATGCCTCAAACGATCTTTATTCATGCTAAAGAGAGAGGAGTCTTTTCAGAAATAGCGAAGAAATTGAACTTAAAGTATCAAGATAATATTTATGCAAACGCTTTGCTAGAGATGCTGCCTTCTGTTAGTGATTATCTTACATATATAAATAATGGACAGGAACGGGATTTTTGGGGAGTTCCCCATTTTCGTGCTATTGATTACAATAGAATGTCTGAAATTTATTCCGAAAGATGTAGCGAAGGCAGATCTATATCAAATCAGGAAATAAATAAAAAAGATTTCGACAAAGCCAACGATTTTGTCACCTTCTTTCCTGGTACAAGGGAAGAAGTATCTGTGGTAATAAAGGATGGATGTATGTTTGAGGTGGACAAATATTGGGGACATTTCATAGGAATGAGTTTGTCTGATGCTAAAGTTCTTATCCATGATGAGGATAAAGCCCAAATTAGTATGCCACAGCAAATTCGCCTGCCGCTACTTTATGCTAGGGCTCTGACCCTATTAACAGGACAAACGCCAACATCGACATTTGGCAGCAGGACATATAGTATTGGCGTGAACCCTTGCACATATGCAAGTGCCAGTAGCCCTGATACAATATTAGGAAAATTAGGACAAATATAATCAGTAATAATATAATGGCAAAATATCTTATTAATCCGATTTACGCGTATAAAGAGATAAAGGATAATTTTATTCTCTATGTAAAGACTGCTTTCGGCACTCGTTATGAAAGCATTGAAAAAGAACGAGAAGAACTGCTTCGTACAGATCAAGTTGCAGCTCGTGAACCTTGGATAGAATCATTGCCCGCTTATAACAATGTTGAGTTGGAAAATAGAAGCAAGTTGCGCATCTCAACTTTAAGGCCTGAGGATCTTCCAACGATGAACCCTGAAGCATCTGCAATTTTTAAGGAATTTATCTGCAAAGGACTGATAAGCGGTGATTATCCTATTTATCAACATCAGGCAGAGATGCTTCGCAAGGTACTTGAAGGCAAGAACTGCATTATCACTTCCGGCACTGGTTCAGGTAAAACAGAATCATTCTTATTGCCAATGCTTGCAGATATAATCAAAGAGGCGGAACGGGAATGGAAAAAGCCAGAATCGTATTCCCCTAATAGATGGTGGACTGCCAATAATGGATTCCCTCTTTCAAGAAATGACATTTTTGAATTCCCACAAGGGGCTGTCCCTGGCACTCCGGGAAAGTTAGCTGCACGTGCAATGCAACGTCCAAATGAACAACGAGATGCTGCTGTTCGTGCACTCATTATATATCCGATGAATGCCTTGGTGGAAGATCAGATGACGCGCTTGCGCGATGCGTTAGATAATGATGAGATACAGAAATGGATGACTGAACGTCTAAAAGGTAATCGTATCTTTTTCGGTCGTTACAATGGAACGACACCAACTTCTGGTTATCCCAAATCAGGGAATACTGCGAACAATGATAGAATATATCAAAGTCTATTAACATCAATGAGAGAGTTAGATGCAATGACTGATGACACATTGAAGTTGTTAGATTCTGATTTGCCAATGGAGGAACAAATGAAAAGTCGGGAGAAATATAGTGTGCGTCGCACTATATCACAGATGATATGTGGTAAGGACGGTATTGCTTCTTCTGAGATGCGTTCACGTTTTGATATGCAACAAACCCCTCCGGATATTCTTATTACCAACTATTCAATGTTGGCAATGATGCTGATGCGTGAGGTAGATAATCCTATCATAGAGAAGACTCGTCAATGGCTTAAAAAAGATTCATCTCACATATTTCACCTGATTATTGATGAGTTGCATTTAAATCGTGGAACATCGGGTACAGAAACAGCATATCTTATTCGTTTGTTACTTAACAGATTGGGTCTGACACCTAATAGTCCACAGCTTCGCATTCTCTCATCTTCGGCATCTCTTGAAGTGACTGGGGAGAAAAGAGAAGAAAGTTTGAAGTTTTTAAAAGATTTCTTTGGTGTGGAGTTTACAGCGGAAAATGTTGTGGAGGGGCATTATGTACAGCCCGATCAGAATTATGACAGCAAACTTCCCGTTGAGCCATTCTGCAACATTTGTGATTTATTCTATGAGAATCCTTTGTGTTTTGAGGAGTATCAAAGCAATATGCAAACTAAGGCGTTAGTGGATAAAGTGTGTTCAGAAGCTGCACAGGCTTTAGCATGTTATGCAGGCTATACATTGCCTGAAACTGATGGATTGTTACAGCTACTTCATATTTTTGCATCGGATGAGTTGGCTATCTCCAAACGTCTGTCGGATACATTTGATTTAAACGAATTTGGGCATAATAGAGCCATTCCTTTTTCACGCGGAAAAGGTGAGTCAGAATCAGCAAATGTATTAGGTCGGTATTTTGCGGATTTTCTTTTTGGCGGTCAAACTGAAAATGAGACAAAAGCAGCCGAAGGACTTGTAATCATTCGTGGACTATATGATATATTCGACAATAAGACATTTGGTGTAGATTGCGGTTCGATGCAACGTTTCCGTTTTCATTTGTTTTATCGAAATATTGATGGTTTATGGGCTACCTTGGAGGAATATAATGAAAACAATAATAGACCCGTAGGTAGACTTCATGCTCATTCCTGTGATATAGATGGTGAAAAGCGTGTGCTAGAGTTACTTTATTGCGAGCAATGCGGAACGATATTTTATGGAGGAAAGCGGCATGCCTACGGGGAGCATGGAATGTGGCAGACCGATATTTTGCCTACAAGTTCCAATCTTGAGGAACTGCCAGAACACCAAAGTCAGGTTATGGTAGAAAAACGTAACTATAATGAGTTTGCGATATTCTATCCCGTGCCATCAAGTGTAAAAGATGGGGAAATAGATAGGCGTTTGCGAGATGCAGAAATAGATCTATCGCACAAAGATGGTTTCGGTGACAGTGCGCATAATCTTGATTGTACTTGGCAACTTGCATTCCTTGATAAGAAAACAGGGCATGTCATAATTGCCCAAGAGGGAGAAACACATCCTGGTATTAGGGGCTTTTTATATACTGTGCCTGCTCTTGACGGAAATGCAAATCGTGAGGCTGCTTCCGCAGCACCAGCATTACCATGTCACTGTCCTCATTGTACTAGCAATAGGTCAGGTAAATCATTTCGTTCACCCTTGAGAGGTTTTCGTACAGGTTTCAATAAAATAACCCAACTATATGCACGTGAATTGTTCTATCAATTACCCACTCTGCATAATCGCAAACTTGTGACATTTGCAGATAGCCGACAGGATGCAGCTGTGGTAGCGAATAGTATTGAACGCAATCAATATACAGATTTGATGCGTGATATCATTGTGGAGAAGTGTACACTTGATCCAAGTATCGATTATACAAAAAAAGAAAAAGAACTTGCCGAACTTTTAGAAGACAAGCAAGATGCAAGTTTTAAAATGAAGGATTCAAATGCAACTCCTCGTGAAAAGCGGAATGCTCAGCGCATACTTGATACAATAGATAGTGATATTGCGCAGGTAAAAAACGTATTGGCAAAGACTATTTCTATAGAGGATTTAATAAAGACAGATAACTGTATAGAGTCACCTATATATAAGGCTTTCCATAATTTGTATACAAATCCTGCCGGTTGCGATTCTGCAAATCAGCATTTTGAGGAGACTTCAACAGCAGACCCTGTGATGTGGTATGAGGTTGGAGATAATGCTTCTGACAAGTTGAAAGAAAATGTGAACGAGAAGGTTGGGAAGACAATTATTCAAAATGTTATGCGTGTCCTTTTTGGCCGTCTACATTATAATGCAGAAAGTGCAGGTATAGGTTGGGTTACAGTATCAAAGGATGATAATCTGATTCATACCGTCCTTACTTCAGCTCATACCAATAATGCAACTCAGCCGAATCTGACTTTATATATTTCCAATGAAATGTTCATGGAGATAGTTGATTCCGTCATTAGATTGATAGGTAATTCGCATCGTTATGCGAATAATCCTTATTCTGATCATATTTTCCCTAGAGATAATGATGCGGATTTTCAAAATTTAAAAGTTAGACATCCTGTTAGGATGTTTATCTATGCTTGTTGCACTAAGTATAACATTCCATACGAAACACAAAATGGGAGACAGAGGAAGGTTTCGAATATTTTAGGTCAGGCGGTCTTGGATTATCTTAAATCAATAGGTAACAGCAAGATGTTTTTGCAACCTCATACACTTAAGATTCGTTGTGTTTCAAATAATGAGTTCGGTTACGTTTGTCCTTATTGTGGTCGTATTCATTTGAACAAGTCGGTAGGAATTTGTACAGGTTGCTATCAAAGATTGGATGAAAACCATATTATCACAGTTGACGAACTTAGAAAACGCACAGATTTAATGATTAATGTGGTAAAACATCGTCCTGCCTGTAGATTGCACAGTGAGGAACTTTCTGGTCAGACAGATAATCAAAGTGAACGCCAGTTGGAGTTCCGTGATATAGTTAGGATAAATAGTCAAGATAATAATGCAGAATATCTAGAGAAAGCACGTTCCATCGACATTTTAAGTGTGACAACTACTATGGAGGTTGGTGTGGATATAGGTCCTTTGCAAGGAGTGATGCTAACTAATATGCCTCCTCAACGATTCAACTATCAGCAGCGTGTTGGACGAGGTGGTCGTCGTGGACAGGCCTATTCTATGATCCTCACACTTTGTCGTGGTCGCAGCCATGACGAGCATTATTTTTTGAATCCTCATCAAATAACCGGTGATCAACCACCCACACCGTTCTTATCTATGGATCAACTTGAAATTTTGCAGCGGCTTTATGCGAAAGAGATTCTCTATTATGCATTTAAGTCTTTTGCATCGGAAAATCATATACGGTTAGATGGCAATACTCATGGAGAATTTGGCACTCGACAAGAGTGGGAAGACAATACGAATGGTATAAAAGTTTATGTGCAAAGGTGGTTGTCTGATACTGCAAATCAAAAGCTGAAAGATATTGCTTCATTGTTAACTGAAAACCAGGAATGCATAGACAGGCTTGTAGTCTATGCATCGGATGCGAACGGTTTAATCGCACAGATGGATAAAGCTGTAGCGGATGATTCTATTGTTGTTGATTCTTTGGCAGAATGTTTGGCAGAGGGAGGTGTACTACCAATGTATGGAATGCCAACGAGAGATAGAGTCTTATATCATAGTTTACAATATACTAATGGTAATGGGGTTAAAGAGGAAATCTCATCAGTGTCTCGTCCTATAGATCAGGCTATTACTGCATTTGCTCCAGGTGCTTCTGTTACTAAAGACAAACATATTCTTACAGCCATAGGATTTTCACAATCATCGCTTGTGTATGGTGTTGGAGCAAGAGGAAATTATTGTGTTAAGACCAAGGGAAATGCTGCTGCTCCAATTTTTCCATTAAGAATGACTTTTTGGGAGTGTAGCAATAAAAGTTGTAAATGTATCGTGACAGATAATCGTGACCCTAATACCACGGATGTTAATTGTGATTTTTGTGGATCTCCAATGATAGCTCGGACTATCTGTACACCAGCTGCGTTTGTTACGGCTCTTTCAAAGGGATTTGATCAAAGAGATGATTCCGATATTTCGGTTAAGCGAAATGGTATTCGAATGGAAAACACCGAACATCCTATAGAACAGTGTCATGCAAATGGAATGAATATCACTCTTACATTACGTAAAGACGGTAAAACTTGGCGTATTAGTGACAAGGAAATCGAGGGTTGTGAATGCGGTATTAGATATTCTCTTAATGGTATGCATTTCAGTTCAGCGAAGAGTCAATGGATAGCTAATCCTGTATATAACGGAGCACAAGGACCATATAACCTTGCGGATAGTCCATTTTTATCTTCAGGTGACAACAAAGACGTGAAAACGACAATTACTCCTAATGGAACGATGGAGAAAATTCATCTAGCAGCACAGAAAATTACCAATGTGATAACATTGTCACCGACAAATAGAGTTGATGGGTTGATTCTTGAACCATTTCATTGTGATGTAAATAATGAACTAGATTTCCGTACTCAAGGTGTAAGGGCTGCATATTATACATTATCATTTATTATTCAAAGAGCAATAGCATCTAAACTGGATGTGGATCCAACAGAAATAGATGTTGTGGAAATTCTTTCAAAAGCTGGCAATTTAGGAGAAGTGTGTCTTGCTGATGAAAAAATCAATGGCTCTGGTTTTGTCGCAGATTTCTTTGATAACTTCAATAATTATCGGGACAGAATACTCAATGGCCAAGATTGGTACTTTAAACAAATGCTGAGTGATGACCATATTAAGGAATGTAACTCTTCATGCTACAAATGTTTGAAATCTTACCTCAATATGCCATATCATGGTTTACTTGATTGGCGTTTAGGTATTGCTTTATTCCGTGTAATGTGTGACTCAACATATAAAGCAGGAGCTGATGGCAATTTCAATACACCAGAGCTTCAAGGGTGGACGGATTTAGCTACAACCTTATTAGAATCACTGAATGACGGTTTTTATAGTACAAGACCATACCAAATAGCTCAAACCAGTCATGGCATCCCATATATGTATGATCCTAATGGAAGAAGGAAGCCAATATTTGTATCACATCCTTTGTGGGAAGGAGTGGCTGAAACACAAATTCTCGCAGATGCTGTATTTGAAGCTAACCCTCAATGGGATAGTACAAATGTGATAACAATTGATACATTTAACTTGTTGAGACGTACAAGTAACTGCTATGAATATATTCAGAGGCAGCAGAATAATAATTAATATGAGATTTGTCCAAATACCAAATATAGATAAGACTTGGGGCAAGGTTGAGATAAAAACCTTGTCCCCAAGTTCTTTTTCGTGGATTTGCAATGGATGTGCATATCAAGTGTTACTTCAGAAAGTATTGTCAAAAATGGGGAATAAATCTTGTTTATTACCAGCACATAAAAATACGATACTTGGTACAATTATACACAAAATCTACGAATTGACATCCAAAAGGTTGATAACTACCCCCAAAGAAATGATGGGTATATGGGAAACTCTCGTTGAAAAACAGGTAAAAATGCTTACTGAAACATATCCAACATTACGCAATCCGAAAATCAATGACTACGATAAACGGAATAAAACTATTAGATATGCGATTTCGTTGTTGCAAAAGGATAATAACTATTTGGAAACTGCATCATCCAATATTAAGGTAAACTTAGAAATGAGGTTGTCCTGTGAAGATATAGGTCTATATGGTATTGCAGACAAAGTAATCATTGACTCTGGTAATGTTGATATAGTTGATTACAAATCAGGGCATATAAAAGATTTGAGTGGAAACATCAAACAAGAATACATTATTCAATTGCATTTGTATGCTACAATGTGTGAGCATTTGGCAGTGGGTAATATTAGATCATTAAAATTGATAGACATTGATGGAACTACTCATATCGTGGAATATAATTCAGAACTTAGTAATAGGCTTCTGAACGAAGTTGAAGATAAAATCTATGTTTTAAATAATGCAATTTCTACACTTAATTTCCAAAATTTGGTAAAGCCCGAAAAGGATAGATGTAGCAATTGTTCTTGCAGACATGTTTGCAATTATATGATTCAGTATGACGATGCTGTGTATAAAACTATATTTGGATACGTAGAGAGAATTCATAGTGCAAATATGTATGTTTTGGTATATGAAAATGTGCGATATTATATCTCTGGTATCGATTTTTATAAAATAACTGCCCCAGAGTATTATATAAATAAGAAACTAGTATTTCTTAATGTTATTCGCTCATCTCAAATGTCAAATGATTATACTTATAAAATAACAGAAAATACAATTGTTTATGAACTTCTATAATAAGGTAAAGCAGATTCCTGTTATATCACTTTTCTCAGGTGGTGGGTTCATGGATATGGGCTTTATTAACGCGGGATTTGACATTGTATTCGCTAATGAATATGATAAGACTTTTGCAAAGTTACATGATGAAGGTCTTGCTTCTTGGACTAAAGGACATGAAAAAAAGTATTGTCCAATTAGTTCAACTAAATCATTAGCAGATATGAATCCTGAGGATATATTGCATCAAGCGTTTCCTTGTGGAACTCCAGCGTTATGGGGAATTATTGGCGGCCCTCCGTGTCAAGATTTTACAATGAATGGAAATGGAAAGGGGTTTGGTGGAGAACGCGGTAAAATGACACATGTTTTCTATAACCGAATACGTAAGATGAAACCTTCATTCTTTGTTATGGAAAATGTTCCTGGATTACTAATGAGAAAAGAACAGAAACAGATATTGGACACTTTGTTATTAAATAATATATGTGAAGATTATTATATTGATAGGAAGATACTTAATGCACTTGATTTTGGTGTTCCCCAATATCGAAAAAGAGTATTTATTGTTGGACTTCGAAAAGATAGTTTTACGCCAACACTAAAACGTGAACCGTCTCTTAGTGATGTGACATCAATGGATTTTCCATGGCCTAAAGCAAAATATCCAAATGCTGAAAAAAAATATAATTGGCCTAGTATGACGCCTTTTGGAGCAATTGACATTTCAAAACCAGATCATATACCATATTGTTTGTGTGTTGAAAGTTGTTTAGAAGGTGCAAAGGAACTACCAAACGGTAATGAGTATTTTGCGTTCACTAAAGATGTCGAAAAAAGAAAGGAAATTCAAGAAGGTGATACTAAGCGCAGGTCATTTAAAAGATTACATCGTTATCGTTATAGTCCTACTACATGTTTTGGTAATAATGAGATTTTTCTTCACCCATACGAAAATAGACGGTTGACAGTTCGTGAAGCGTTGAGACTACAAGGTGTAGATGATAAATATTGTTTGGGGCCAGGTAGACTTTCATCTAAATTTAAAATTATTAGTAATGGAGTTCCTACTCCTTTAGCAAATGTAGTTGCGAATTCGTTATATGAATGTCTATTTGAGCTCATTAATGAACACTAAATTAAAAAATGGGAACATTTATTGATACGTTATAAAGGACTGATATTCGTCAGAATTAGAGTTAAGGAGAGGATTTTTCCCCTCCTTAACTCTAAAACCATGTATCAGACATTTAAATCCTTCAGTGCTAGTGCATAATTGGGACAAAAACCGTCCATTATACACTTTAAACCAAGTGTCTGATAATACATGTAGTCATCGTCCTCGGTACAGAGGTATTTGTAACCATAGCGTGGCATGTACTCCTTGAAGAAGCGAGCCAAATCTTTCAGGCTTTCTTCTTGGTTCTTCTTGAAGTTGCTGCGCACAATAATGATAGACCAGTCGGGGAAGTTGCCTCTTCCACAGCTATACTTCCAGAAGCGGATATAGCAGTCTAAGTCACGTTCACGAATGTCCACACAAAAGCCGTTGGCATTTTGCATCACGCTACAGCTTTCTCTGTAGCCAAACTTCTCACATAAGTAGAGATTGAAATCAAGAATTAAATCTTTTTGTAACATAAATAATTGAATTTAAGATGTTAATAAAAATAGATTATAAATGAAAGCCTCGCTTGCGCTTAGTCTTTTTCTTTTTCATCAGCCGATTGAACTCTGCTTCTTCTGCGGCAGTGGCATCGTAGGATGAGCTTCCGTTTAGCAAACCGAGACTGAAGCCAAAGCTATCATCGGAATGAGAAACGTTTTGTTGCACCTCTTCTTTCTGCTGTTCGGGTTCCTGTTTGGCAGACTCTAACAAGGATGCACAAGCATTCTCTTCCAATCGGTTGTTGATATTAAGGTAGCTGAACTCTCGACTTATTTTTGAACCGGAGAAAGAAAATCCGTTGTGCTCAAACTTGACACCTTGTATTTCCCGTGTAGTCCTACTGACTTTGAATTTCATATCAATGTCTCGGTCGGCAAGCGCATCTTTCAAGTCTTCCCAACTATGAGCTTTGGGCAGTTCTTCTTTCAATGCCTTGTATATCTCATGTTTTGCCTTATCATAGGGGCGCAAGCGTTCTTCTTTGATATGGTCTTTACCATTAGCAAAGTGCAAGCGATATTTAGCGGTCAGCATTTTGCAGACTTTCTCATTCTTTCGGAAGTCATTCTTGTCGCTAATCGTCTTGCCATCATTGTCCACTCGGTTGAAAACGATATGGCAATGCGGATGCTCACGGTCGATATGCCGTGCAATGATGTATTGCGTATTTTCAATACCCATCAGTCTCATATAGTTGTGCGCTATGTTCAGCATCAAGGCATCATCGGACTTTAGTCTTGCGCTGTCTTCCGGTGAGAAGTTGAGCGAAGTGTGTCCGACAATATTCTTTACCTTATCGTTGAGTAATGCTTGTAACTCAAATTGCTCTGCTATCTGTTCGGGTGTACCTTCTACTCCGACTGCTTCCAATAGCTTGGATTTTTCCTCTTTGAGAACATAGCGGACGCAACCACCGAATGACGTTCCTTTAGTCTGTTTACCTATCATCTTTCAGTCGTTTTATAAGTTGATTAATGTGTTGAGCCATTTCCTCGCATCTGTCCGCAACGACAAAGAAACCGTAGGTGTTTGCCTGTCTTGCCAACTGGTTAAGATTGGTACTTTCGCCAATCAGTTGCCGGATGATGTGGATATGCTCTTGCGTGATTCGTTCACGTACCGAACCGTTCTCGATGAGTGAACGGATGACTTCGCTTTGAGTTTGCTTGCTCCGTCTGCAAAGCGCACCAAGCCATGCGTGTTGTTGATATGACAGACGGAGTGTTATTGTATATTTCTTTTCCATGTGAATTGTTTTTAGTGAATAATTTGTGACCATCGGGAGTCACCTCCTCAGACTTTTTGAGGAGCAAGTGGTCGGGAAATGTAATACACCGACATTAACTTGCTACAGTAAAAAAAGTCTCGATTTCTTTCCCTAAGTTCAAAGTCTGAATCCTCGTTTCTTAGGTGGTGAAACCTTCGGTTGCGGAGTGTCTTGTTGTATGCTGATGAGCTTCAAATCGAATGTTTCTATCAGTGTTTTCAAGACAGGATTCTTCCTTATCATCTGTTGGAGGATAGCTTCATCAGGCTTCACTTTGAGCAGATAATCAGCTATGTCGTACCCCTCCTTGCGTTCGTCTTCGGTAGCGTTGGCTTCCAAATAATCGAACATTTGTACTTCAATTCCGCAGCTTTTCATCTGGCTGATTTTGCTCTGCCAATAGCCGGTTGCACCTAAATCAGGGAATAATACAACGCTTCTTCCTGCCAGAACGGATAGGCTGTTGGCATTGAAACAACCGTTCTTTCCTCCAGATGCAATCCATAGGAATTGGGGTAGGTAGTAGGAAGCAATGATTGCCGTTTTCTCGCTTTCGACCAGTGCAACAGGACGGCTTTTGTCTTCAGGAAGCAGATGCTCTCCGAAGAAACATTGCTTCAGATTATAATCGCCTTTGTGCAGTACGGAGTGTACCCATGTGACATGATTGTATGGCTCTTTTATCCGCTTGCCAGTTTCGGAATTGTAAAGCATTATCTTACCCGTGCGGACTTTATTCTGATTGTCCGTCTGCCAGAATACGGTTGCACCGTCCCAATATTTGGATGTACCAACCTTGTATTTCTTCATGAGTATTAATGTCTCTGTTTCTCCGAACTGAGCCGATAGAAATTGAAACAACTTGTTCGCCGGATAGCCACGTAATGATTGGTTGACTATATCCAAATCAATGTGGGATGTGGCTATAGGTTGCATTTCCTTAATAGGTGCATAGCTTCTGAAACTATTCTCCGCAAATTTTTCTTTTTCTGACGGATTCTGCTCAAAGTAATCACGAGGCGTGAAGTGATAACCGCATTTCTGCTCATGATCACAACGTCCCACATACTTTGGGAACTGGATTTGCTTCTCAGTATCGATGTACTTTGAAAAGCATCTTGGGCGGTGACAGTTCGGGCAAGTATGCCGAGTGTTGACACCTTTGTAGGGTTCTAATATAAATCTATGTGTACTCATTGTATGTTTCTTTTGGGTGTGTCACTTTTGTCGTTATTGTCGTTTTCGGTAGGAAAGTGTCAAAACCGACAAAAATGTCACGGGTTAATCTTTGAATATTCTCCATGTTTCTCTTTGCGGAACAATGTCCCGATACTGTCATTGAGAAAGCGTTGAAACGTGCGCTCCTTCATTCCGTTCTGCTCGGCTATTTGTATAGCTTGGGCAGTTGTAAAGGCTGGAGGAAGCAGATTGACTATCGCTTGTTGTTGGCTGTTGAGCGCATTTTCATTGAGTATGTTTTGAACGCTCGATGCGGATTCCTTGAAATACTCCGTCAGTTTGATGGCTCGTTCTACAGTCAACAGATCGATATATGTTTTATCACACTCTCCACAAGTCCATCGGGCTAATTGGATAATCAGGCAGAAGCGGATGATGTATATCTCCAACTTACAATAGATACTCACGATAGTGTCGTTTGTCTCTCGGTCGCATAACTCTGAAAAATGGTGTTGCCATTCGTAAAGCCGTTTCTTGGCATCTTCCGTGAAAAGAAGAATATGCGGTTCTATCTCTCCATACTCATTGAGTGTGTACTCCTGTTGTATCAGCTTATCAATAATGGCATTCCACTCTTGTTCTATGTTCTCCGGCAATTCCTTGTCATTCCAACGTGCTTTCTGTTGCAGATTGGGCATTACAAATAGAATACGGTCGATGAATCCGTTACTGGAGCGTTCTCCTTTTGCCAACTCACTAAGAATCTTCTTTTGGATAGTGCCGATAACAGAGATATATGGTCGCTTGATGAAGATGGAACTCTTAGCGTTCTTACGGTCAGATATAGGGGTCTTGGCACTGAACACTGACAGCCAGAACTGTTCTTCCGAACCGTTGTTATAGCGGTTGAAGTTCTTGAACCAAGCGGACAACTCGTCAGCCCACAAGCATAAACCACGTTTGTTTTGCGCATGGATAAGGCTTAACCCTTCGGGCGTTACATCCGAAATCAAGAAGCGTTTACGAATTGGTTCTTGTGGAAATTGCTCTTCTCCGCTATCCGTGCGTTCTTTACGACTCATGCTCCTCAGTTCATCATACTTGGCAAGAGCCTTTTCAAAGACCTGATTCTGCTGGTAGTCATAATCAAGAAACGGTTTCATTGCAAAACTAAGCGGATGGCTTTTGTTTGCTCCCGGTCTTCCTATTAATGCCATATACAGAATAGGACTCTCTACCCAGCCTTGTTTGATTTGTGCAAGATGCGTGTTACCTATGCCAACTGCAATCGCTGTAAGAATTGCAGAAGCAATGTAGTCGGTAGGGTAGTTATGGCATTCGTGTACTTCGCTGATGATGTGTTGGATTTTTGATGGGAATATGCTGATTGGAAAATCAGTACCCGTCAGTCGCATACTTAAATCAACCGCTTCGTCAATGATGGATGCCGGATTAATAGAAGATGTATCCATAGCCACACCCATTAAAGTTTTATAGATGATTTGGGCTTATGACGGACACCACCTTGCATATAGGCAAGCATTTCTTCGTATGTTTGTTCCGCACTTTTTCTTCGTCCGTTCTCAATCCAAGCCAGAAGTTCGTCCTCGTAGAAATAGAGTTTCTTACCTTTTTTATAGGCAGGAAGTAGTCCTTTGCGTACCAATGTATAAATGGTAGGCTTGGCTTTTTTGATGATACGGCAAGCATCCTCAATTTCAACCAATACGTGCTTGTCTGATGTGGGAGGTTGAAGTTCCGACACCATTCTTTTCAACTCAATGACCTGTTCGGTCAGATAACCTACCGCTTCGGGTAGCTTATCAAATGTTACTGTTTCTTTTTGCATACGCCAATCGATTTTAATTGTTCGACGGCAAAGGAAACAGGTGTTTCAATGGTGGAATCATTCACCAAAACATAACTGATGAATAACTTTTGGATGGTGATTTGTAGTGATAGTTTGTTGATAATGAATAGATTTTCAGCGATTAGCAATATCAATTATGATAGTTATAGCTTAGAAAGAAGAGTTCTTAGTAGAAAAATGTGGAATATAATGATGAATATTAGGTTGTAAACATCCTAATTGGTAGTTTTTCCGTATTTTTGTAAATAAACAAAGTTTGCCATTATGGATAATGTCATTTATAAAATAGGGAATATTAAATATTTATTGGTATTCTCACTCTTACTCTTTCTATCATCGTGTAGTGCAGAAATAGAATCGGCTTCTGCAAATTCGGCATCAGCCATTTTAGCAGTATGTGGTGAATATATACTAGCGATATTCTCTCTAATAGTCCTTTTGCTTATTCATTGCATAAGGATTACTGGAGTTGCTATATCTACGTTGGCAATATATATGATTTATAATAATATAAGGATATGGCAATTTGATTCTACCTCGTTCCTATTTATAGGTATTATATTAATCGTTTTTTCTCTTTGGACTCCTGTTAGATTCCATACCCCGAAAGTCGTGATTTCTAAAAATATAGCAAAAATTGCAAAGCAAGAATCTTCCTCTGATGATTATCGAAAATGTTTGATTTCAGAGATTGTCGTAGGAATTTTAATAGGAATTATTCTGATGATAATTGAACAAAATATAGACCTTACTTTTGTTAAATGATATTTATATAGGGTTATATTTATGCAATCTTTTTATCCAGTTTAATCCTGCACTCTGATTCAGTGTGCGACATTTTACGCTCAATGGTAGATATTTCTGAATCACGAAGAGTGTGAGCGAATACTCTCTTTATAAATGTAGCAGTCTGTAAGCGTGGTTTGCCGAAAGCCTTACCAATATTCCAACCAAAGTGCATGATGTCAATGGTTTTTAATTGAGCATTAACCTTTATCTGCTCTACTTTTGGTAAAGAATCAGAGAAGTAGTATTCCGTAATATATCCACATAAGCGATTAAGGTCAGTTTCACTCAGATAGAGAACCAAGTTCTGTTTCGTATATGTGAGAACCTTATCTAACTTTTCTTGTGATGCTCGTTCCTTCTCAGCCATAGCGTTGGCACGGAATAGATTGTATTCTGATGGCTGATTAGATTCTTCGATAGATGTATTGTTGATGGTAGAAGGTGTGGCTTCTTCCTTTGGAAGTTCTGTCACATCTTCATTGAGTTCAGAACACGAAGGGGGAGAAACTTCTTCTGTTGTGTCAGATTTAGTTTCGATTTCAATTTCGGGTTCAGGTTCAGAAATGATAGATTCTGAAATAATGGTATTTTCGGCAAGCTCAGCGTGTACAATTGGAGTTTCAACTACCACAGCCTTATTGCGGTAGCACTCAAATTTCATAAAGTACTTCTCTATTGTTGGAGAAAGGAGTTGTTCGAATACCATTTGCATATTGAGATAGATTGCTCCCATGACAATGGAGCATACCACCAAAATAAGGTAGCTGCTGAACTCGTCCCAACCATAGTGTAGTGCGGTCTGACGGGCTAAAACACCAATGATGACGATTGTTCCGAAAACAATCAGATTCAAAGTAATATGTTCTGTCTTTTTCAGCTCCATAATGATATATGTTAATCGTTTGTGTGCAAATATATATCATTTGCAAGATGTGTAGATACATTCCCCAGGAAGTGGCAGCTTTTGGCACCGGTAGGTAGCATTTTTCTATGCCGCCTGTGCCACAATAGCAAAGGAAAGTCCGACATGGGACCAACCTACATCGGACTTTTGAGTTGTGGGTATCAGCAATTGCAAGTGTTAGCTGACCTCATTGGAATAAATAGTGATATGTCCTTCTGCTTGGAAGCTACTTTATTGATAAGCCATTTTCTGAATTCAGCGGAATGTCCAGTATTTATTTGATAGGATAGAGCAATAATCATGTTGAGATTATACACATCGGCGCTACTTTCATTCTCGAACCTTACACATTGGCAAACTTCATACTCCTTTAAGATATTGGCTTTCAATATCGCTTTTATGCGAGAGGTGATAGCTCCAACCGTTGTATAAAATAAGTCGGCAATCTCCCAAGCGGTCATCCATACTTCGCCATCAGAGATATGAATGCCTTGTCCGTTGTTTGTTATGATTCCTCGTTTCATGGTTGTGTTTATTTCAGTGAAATTTTATTGGCTGTCTCTCGTTTCTTCACATTTACCAAATCTGCATAGATTTGAGTTGTGGAAACGTTCTTGTGAGTTAGCATCTTTGAAACCGTGTAAATATCTGTACCTAAAGAGATTTGTATGACTGCATAGCTATGCCTGAATCCGTGAAAGGTTATCGGCTTCGTTATTCCAGCCTTTTTGAGCCAGTTTTTCAGCGGATAGTTAATCATACTCCGCTTCAATCCCTTGAATACCTTGCCTATATCGGGCGTACCACACAGTTCATAGGCTTCATAACTGATGGGGAGTGTCGCTTCCGTTTGAGTTTTCTGGGTTCTGATGCGCAAACAGTAGCCTTGATCAGGAGCAATGGCAAAATCTTCCCATTGAAGATTGAGAATATCGCTGATGCGTAAACCTGTCAGACAAGCAAACAAAGAAGCTGCTTTCAGAACAGGTATGTCGCAAGGTGTGGCGGCAAGTTGCTTCACTTCGTCCAGTGTCAGATACTCTTTCTTCACATCTTGTGGTTCAATTTTATCAAGGTAGTCATTGATGTTTTCTCGAAGCCATTTATCTCGATAAGCAATCTTCAATAAACCTCTGAATGTGGAGTAGTAACCGGATGCTGAATTGAGGGATATGGGGCGGTTGCTATGTTTGAGCTGTTTGGCGTTCAACAGATACTCACGGAACTTCTTGCACAAATCCACATTCACCTCGCCAAAGGTACATTGCCCTTTGACAAAGTTGTAGAAGTGCTGATAGACAAATGTCCATTTCTGGTCTTTACTTCGGCACATCTTTTTGAAGTAGGCGAGAAAGTCGGCTTTCTGTTTGGTCTTGTCTAAGAAACCGAACTCTTCATTGATGAGCGACTGCACTCTGATGCAACGGATAGCCTCTGCCTTGTTCAACATATCGTTGTTGAACTCCCGTTCCATTTCGTTTTTCGGGTGTGCATAGATGTAGATGCCGAGATATTCCCGACGACTCATCTGCATAGTCTCATGGTTGCGGACTGCCGGATAATAATCCAGATACAAGGAGATGCGATTGTTCCGAATCGCTCTCTGACGAACTGTTACTTTTGTACACGTGTGTGTCATACTGTTTAATATTTAGAGTTTTACATTTGTTTGGTGCAAAGGAATAAGGTGATTCAATGGTGGGGACATTCACCGATAAATAACTTATTCAATCTTTGGGGCTGCAAGTAGCTTATCTAATTCAGGTTTGGAAATAAGCGTGTATTTGCCCTTTTTGACCTTTGGGATATTATGATACTTCGCATAATGATAGAGTTGGTCACGGGTGAGATTGAACTTCTCCATTGCTTCGGCTACCGTATAATACTGCGGTTCTTCGGGTGTAGCCATGCCTTTGGCTATATCCACGTGCTTCTTGGAATAGTACACTATGATACCCTCTTTCTTTTTTGGGATGGCGTTCTTGGAAACAAACGTGTAGATGGCGGATAAGGTCATGCCGAATTTATCCTGCATTTCTTGGGTACTATACCATTCGGTAATGTCGGGATTCGGGGCTTTCTTGGCAAAGTAAGCGTCCATGTGCTTCTTGCTCCAGTAGGTTTTGCCACGATTGAAAGTCCGAGGAATGTTGTTCTTCTTGGCTACCACAAATATCCATGATTCATTTACATGGTATTTCTCCTTCACTTCGGCTGTGGTATAGAAATCGGTGATGGGAGCTTTCTCTTTTGTTGGAGTATGGAACTCTGTCGGATTATTGAATAACTCATCAATATCCTCTTTCTTCAAAAGGTATTTGAAGCCTAATCGAGTGACTTTTAATTCACCTCGTTTTATGTAACCGTAAACGGTTGGTCGGGTTACTCCGAGATAGATTGCGGTCTCGGTAATAGTGAGAAATGGTTTGTCTTTGATTCTTTCAATAGGCTTTTCATCAATCTTTTTATTCACGAATTGATTGTTAGCCTTGATTGCTTCATCACGCTTCTTCTTTTTATAAAGAGAGTTAGCGCATTGTTTGGAACAACAAGCCGTTGTTGTTTTCTGGGCGATAAACTCTTTACCGCACCAAGCGCAAATTCGCTTAATTTTTAGGTTACTGCTCATTTTAATTCATCTTTATTTCTCCGTTATTACTGTAAATTCCCGTAAAACCGTGTAAAATGGCGTATAGTTTCTCTACTACCTTTCTACAGGATTTTCAGTCTTTAACAAGCGAGCAACAAATACGGTACAAAAATGAGCTAAAAAAGCCCTATAAACGATAACCATCGCTTATAAGGCTAAAAAGAAAGGCGCTCAAAATGAACGCCTTAATAATCGTTGATGATATATGCTAATCGTTGGTAATCACCACCTACTTTCCGATGCAAAAATGTTCAAAAATATTCCCAAGTACCATGTCGTTCGTAACTTCCCCCGCAATATCGCTTAGATGGAAAATACATTCGCGGATATCTTGTGAAACAAAATCTCCGGATAGATTTTCTGCTATCCCTTGTTGGACCCGGTGGATGGCTTCCAAGGCATGGGTCAAAGCCTCGTAGTGGCGTATATTCGTGACAATGACATCGTTTTGGGTAACCGTGGGCAGGTTAGCGGCAGAGATTAGCATTTGCTGAAGCTTGTCGAGGTTGGTACGCCCTTTGGCAGAGATGGAGATGCATTGCACATTAGTAGCGGCCAGGGTGAAACTGGGGGTGAGGATGGTTGAGGCATCCTGCACCAGATCGGCCTTGTTGAATACGAGAATGAGCCGTTTCCCTTCGCAACGGGGAAGTATCTGGGCAGTTAGTTGTGGTATCCGTGAGACGGCATTCGTGGCATCAACTACCCAGAGCACGATTTCCGCCTGCTCCAATTTCTGGAAGGTTCGCTCAATTCCTAGGCTCTCGATGGTGTCGCTCGTTTCGCGTATGCCTGCCGTATCAATAAACCGGAAAGTTATCCCGCCAAGATTGACTGTGTCTTCTATCACATCTCGGGTTGTCCCGTGTATGTCGCTTACAATGGCTCGTTCCTCGTTTAGTAGTGCATTCAGCAGGGTGGATTTACCAGCATTCGTTTCGCCGATGATGGCTACGGGCACACCGTTCTTGATGGCATTGCCTACACTGAAGGATTGCACTAGACGGGAAATTACTTGCTCTATGCCGTCTGCCAGGAGACATAGCTCGGAGCGGTCGGCAAATTCCAGTTCTTCATGGTCGCTGAAGTCCAGTTCCAGTTCTATAAGTGATGTGAAGTGCAACAATTGGTTGCGTAGTGAGGTCAGCTCTTTACTGAACCCGCCGCGCATCTGGCTCATGGCGAGGCGGTGAGTGGCGGCAGAGGTGGAGGCGATGAGGTCGGCCACGGCTTCGGCTTGGCTTAGGTCCATTTTGCCACCCAAGAAGGCTCGTTGCGTGTACTCACCGGGAGCGGCCAGGCGGCAACCATTGCCGATGAGCAGTTGCAACACCTTCTGAAGAATATAGCTCGAACCGTGGCACATGATTTCTGTGCTATCCTCGCCTGTATACGAGTGGGGGGCACGGAATAAGCTGACAAGTACTTCGTCTATGATGTTTTCTTCTTCATGGATATGACCGAAGGTAAGTGTATATGGCTTGGCATCCTTCAGCTTCTTCCCCTTCCGGGCAGGGGTAAATATGCGGGATGTTATCTCTATGGCATCCGGTCCGGAGACACGGATGCATCCTATGGCTCCCCCTTGGGCGGTGGCTATGGCACAAATGGTATCTTGGTTCATTTTATCCGGCTTATTTTTATTCAGCAAAGATAATGGTTTCTTTACAAAAAAGAGAGATGACGATTCAACTTATGGGCTTTTATTGTAACTTTGTACAAATCGATAATGGATAGATGCTTATAAAGCCTAATCCGTCTCTGTGCCCATTGTGGTCATAGCAGAACATTGCTGCTATACAGACCAGCAACGGGCACGTCAAGCAGGATGTGATGAAGTCTTTGCTAAACCTTACTCCCTGGACTGGCTGAAAGAGAGGGGGAACTTAGATACGGTCGAGTACTGTTTTGATAAGAGTATCTATCGTATTCTTGTATCCCGTGTTCGCTTCTTTTATCAGGCGGTTGGCAATGACCATGCATACTGTCATGGCCTTGTGCCCCATCAGACGGCTCAAGCCTGCCAGGGCAGAACTTTCCATCTCGAAGTTGGTGATGCGGTAGCCGTTGTATTCAAATTTTTCAATCTTTTCATTCTGATGCGGGTCGGCAAGCGGCACGCGTAACTCGCGTCCTTGAGGTCCGAAGAAGCCCCCGGCGGCAATCGTTACGCCACGTACCATGTCGTCTTGTGCGATGCGGTCTATCAGTTCAGCACTTGCATCAATGACGTAGGGGGCAGGGGCACACATGTTGCCGGACCATCCCATATGGTTGAGGAAGGCACGTTCCATGGGCAGGTCGCACACGGAGTTACGTCCTGCATAGAAGTTGAGCAGACCGTCGAAACCAATGGATTTTTCAGAACATACGAATGTACCCACCGGAGTGTAGGGTTGCAAGCCTCCGCAGGTGCCGATACGTACCAGCTCAAGGCTACGTAGGCAGGGCTTTTCTTCGCGCGTCTCGAAGTCGATGTTTGCCAGGGCATCCAGTTCATTCATCACGATATCGATGTTGTCACATCCGATACCGGTGGAAACCACCGTAATACGTTTCCCTCGGTAAGTACCGGTGATAGTCTTGAACTCGCGGCTTTCCACTTCACATTCCTTGTTCTCGAAATGGGAGGCAACCAGTGCCACCCGTCCGGGGTCGCCTACCAAGATGACTTTGTCTGCCAGCCATTCGGGCTTTACGTGAAGATGAAATACAGAACCGTCTTCATTGATGATCAGTTCGGAAGAGGCGAAATATTTTTTCATTTGATAGAGTTTTTAATCTTTTGTTTATAAATAGAAACGCCGGGAGCCGATTCTTGTTCACCGGTTTCGGCGTTTCTGTCAGTTACTTTTCGAGTTATTTGCTCAACGGCTGGCTGGTATTGCCTGTCGTCGGTTTGGCAATGTTTTCGCGCATGGAAGTGTCAGCTTCTATATTCTTCATCCGGTAATAGTCCATGATACCCAGATTGCCGTTGCGGAATGCTTCGGCCATGGCTTTGGGTACTTCCGCTTCTGCCTCGATAACTTTGGCACGGGCTTCCTGGGCCTTTGCCTTCATTTCCTGCTCTGTGGCTACGGCCATGGCGCGGCGTTCCTCTGCCTTGGCTTGAGCAATGTTCTTGTCGGCATTGGCTTGGTCTATCTGCAGGGCAGCACCGATATTCTTACCTATGTCAATATCAGCAATGTCAATGGACAGAATTTCGAATGCCGTTCCGGCATCCAACCCCTTGCGTAATACCAGTTTGGAGATAGAATCCGGATTCTCTAATACAGACTTATGGTTCTCTGACGAACCGATGGAGGAGACAATGCCTTCGCCTACACGGGCCAGAATCGTGTCTTCTCCGGCACCTCCCACCAATTGGCGGATATTGGCGCGCACCGTTACACGGGCTTTGGCAATCAGCTGGATACCGTCTTTGGCAACAGCTGTCACAGGAGGGGTGTCGATTACTTTGGGGTTAACGGACATCTGTACGGCTTCGAATACGTCACGACCGGCAAGGTCGATGGCGGTTGCCATCTGGAACGGCAACTCGATATTGGCTTTAGAGGCAGATACCAATGCGTGTACCACCCGTTCTACGTGGCCTCCGGCAAGGTAGTGCGCTTCCAGTTCGTCACGTGTGATGTTTTGCAATCCTGCTTTGTGAGCTTCAATCATGCCGGGCACAATGATATAAGGAGGAACATTACGGATGCGCATCAGGAAAAGTTGTACCAGCGAGATGTTTACTCCCGATACTTTGGCGGACAGCCACAAGAAGAACGGTACATAATGGAAGAAAAGTACCAGGAAGATAATGCCTCCTATAATGAGGAAGGCGGTTAAATACATTGTGCTTGGATCCATGAGATTAAATATTAATTGTTAGTTATAAATAGGTTGATTTCAGAAATTTCACTGCTTGAGCCGCTCCACTAAGAGGACTCCGTCCGCAATACGGTCTACGATAATCGGAGTCTTTTCGTTTAGGAAGCCGTCTGATGACTTTACTTCCACGATGTCTCCGTTGATTTCGGCATAGCCGATGAGGGCCAGGCGGGTAGTGGTGATGCCTACATCGCCTACCTTGACTTTTTCCTCTGCACTACGGTCTACTTTGGAGGTGATGTTTTTTTTCAATGCAATTTTGTCGAGTGTCTTGGAGCGCATGAACCATACCAACGAGCCGATACAAGCCAGGGCAGATATGATAAGCGTAATGACACCTGCCGTGGTGCCCATATAGGCAAAGGCATAGTAGTTGGCAAAGATGATGCAACCTCCTGCCAGAAAACCGGCAATACTGATGCCCGGAATTACGAATAATTCCACTAAGAACAAGATTATTGCTCCTATAATCAATGAGGCGATAATGAGTATATCCATAGTTGTCTTTATTTGGTGGCTTGCTTTTCCTGGTTGCGCACTTGAATGGCAGTCTGCTCCATCTCAGTGGACAATTGCCGTACACGTTGCTCCAGGTCGAGGATGGCGGCGGACATCTTGTCCTTTTCCTGCTTGTTGGCTCGGGAGTATTCCGAACGCATATCTTCCAGTTTCTCCTGCAGTTGTTTGTAGCTCTGCTCCAGCTGATTGTATTTGCCATACGAGGCTTTGGCCTGCGGGGAGCGGAAATCGTCCAGCTGGTAGTAGGTGGAGTGGTCGTCAATGACGAATTGAAAATCGTGCTTCTTGGTAGTCCGCGGCTTTGCGTTGGCAGCGGTCCGAAGTCTTTCTCGGGCGGCCTCTACAGCATCGGTGTCCGTCCATGTGTCCTTGATAGAGTGAAGTTGCGCCAATGATATCATCTTGTCCGGGTCCATCCCTTCGTAGTTGTACACTTGTTTGGATGAGTTGGGAATGAATACATAGATGCACACTTTGCCTTCGGGCTGGTAACGGTCGGAGGCAAACCATCCCAAGTCGTTGAATTCGTCGATGACGTACATATAGTCGTTGTAGGGCGAATTGAACGGCATGCCCACATTTTCCGGCATCAGATAGGAGTCGGTATTCGTATTGTAACGGGTGACGAAAATGTCATATTCTCCCATCGAGCCAGGGCCATCCGAAGCATAGTAGATAGTGATACCGTCTGTAAGTACATAGGGATAGTCTGCATTCATGGCCTCGTTGATGCTTCCGGGCAACAAGCTGCCATCGCTCCATTTGTCCAGCAACTTGTTGCGCGAAAGGATACTGAGGGTGCTGTCCGGTTGCATTTCGCTATAATATAGCTTGTTGCCCAGCTCCGTTTCGTATACCGTTCCGCCTTCCTTACCGGAATCTTTGAAATAGGCGTCGTACATGAACAGCTTGCCCGATTCGGGGCTGATTTTGTATGCATCCAGGAAATTTTCCTTGTCTACCACAAAGCTGTCGATGAAGCAAACCTCTTCCACACCTTTCAGCATGCGCAAGTTGGATTTGCTTTTTTCCAATAATTGTTCGGCCTCTTCGGTGGAGCGTTTTCTCTTTCTCAGGTCGGAAATGTAGGTCTCATAAGTTTCGATGGCATCTTCGAACCGATATAAATCATTGTATGCCCGGGCCAAATAGAGTTGCCCGCTGGGGACACGTCTTTTGACGGCGTTTTCCAGGTGTTTCAAGGCTTCTGCGGGGTCGCCGGTTTCCAAGCAACATACACCGTACCATAGGTTGTAATTTCCATTGCCAGGTTGTGTCTTGACGAACTTTTTGAAGGCGGGCTTGGCCTCTTCGTATTCTCCCTTCTCGTACAAGGCTTTGGCTTCTGCCAGGCTTTGTGCAGAAATTGTTATGCTTAAAAGGCTGAATAGAAAGAAAAGGATATATTTTTTATTCATATTGATACATGTTTTATTCATATTGATACATGTTTTATTCATATTGATACATGCTGATTTGTTCAGAAGGTCAAAAATACAAATTTATCGTGAATAAAGCTGGTTTCCGTAATTCTATTTTGTTAATTCTTCTTTAAATCGTTCTTTTGCCTTACTTTTGCAGCCGGAAGAGCTATAACTTATAACTCATAACTCGTATCAATGGCACAATTTACTGAAGAAGAAAAGATGTTGCGCCGCATAGACAAGCGGTTTAGCAAAGGTGTGGTGGAATATGGACTGATAGAGGACGGCGATAAGATTCTTATCGGGCTTTCGGGAGGCAAGGACTCTTTGGCGCTGGTGGAGTTGTTGGCACGGCGTGCCCGTATCTATAAACCCCGTTTTTCCATTGTCGCCGTACATGTAGTGATGAAGAATATACCTTATCAGAGCGATGTAGACTATCTGAGGGAGTATGTAGAGTCGTGGGGAGTGCCTTTTGTTCTCTTTGAAACGGAGTTTGATGCCACGACAGATACCCGCAAGTCTCCTTGTTTTCTTTGCTCTTGGAATAGGCGGAAGGCATTGTTTACCGTAGCCAAGGAGCAGGGATGTAATAAAATTGCGTTAGGCCATCACATGGATGATATTCTGGAAACTTTGCTGATGAATATCACCTATCAGGGAGCGTTCAGCTCCATGCCTCCCCGATTGGTGATGAAGAAGTTTGATATGACGATTATCCGTCCGATGTGTCTGGTACATGAGGCGGATTTGATGGAGTTGGCGCAAGTGAGGGGGTATCGTAAGCAGGTGAAGAATTGTCCGTATGAGTCACAATCCAGCCGTAGTACAATGAAAGGCATTCTGAAACAATTGGAGGAAATGAATCCTGAGGCACGCTATAGTCTATGGGGGAGTATGACGAATGTGCAGGAGGAATTGCTGCCTGCAATCATAAAACATTAACCATTAATTATTAAAAAATATATGAAAGCATTTTATACCATTTTGCTATTGATTGTATCTAATATTTTCATGACGTTTGCCTGGTATGGGCATCTGAAGCTACAAGAGACAAAAGTCATCTCCAACTGGCCGTTGTATGCCGTGGTGCTGTTTTCTTGGGTAATAGCTCTGGCTGAGTATTCTTGTCAGGTTCCGGCCAATCGGATAGGCTTTTTAGGCAATGGAGGCCCGTTCTCATTGATGCAACTCAAAGTGATTCAGGAAGTAATCACTTTGATAATCTTTACGGTGTTCACAACAGTTCTTTTCAAGGGAGAAACGCTGCATTGGAATCATTTTGCCGCTTTTGTATGTCTGGTACTGGCGGTATATTTTGTATTTTATAAATGATGGGTTAATCGCATTTGCGCATTATTTCATATACTTCTCCATCCCTTTTGTTAAGAACGTTTGAAGCTTTCCTTCTTCATCCGTATAAATGAAGCAGGCGTCGATATCCGGATGTGCATCCGCCACGCGTTCTGCTTCTTCCAGCCCCATCACCATGAATGCCGTGGCATAGGCGTCTGCACTCATGCAATCTTTGGCGATGACGGTGGCGGACAAGATGCTGTGCTGTACCGGATAGCCGGTACGCGGGTCGATGGTATGCGCATATTTCTTTCCGTCTTTATAGTAGTAGTTGCGATAATTGCCCGATGTAGCCATGCCTAAATCTGTGACTTGCAGCACTGCTTGCAATTCTTGGTTCACTGCCAGTGAGTCGTCTATCGGCTTGTTCAAACCGATGCGCCAAAGTCCATTTTGAGGGTTTTGCCCGTGAACAACTACTTCTCCGCCTATATCGACCATGAAGTTGCGGATACCTTTCTTCTTCAGAAGTTGGGCTATGACATCTACTGCATATCCTTTTGCCACAGCGCTGCATGAGAGCATTATACGCGGATCTGTTTTCACCACTTTCCCTTCATCGGACAATTCTACTTTTTCGTATCCTGTCATCTCCAGCAGACTGTCTATCATGGCAGAGTCGGGGAAGTTACCCTTCTTGAAGCCAAATCCCCAGGCATTGGCAAGAGGGGCAATGGTGATATCGAAGGCACCATCGGTCTCTTTGGAGATTTCCATACTTCGGTGGAAGACATTGGTAAAGAAAGAGTCGGGCACAATGTCCTCGTTGCGGTTAATGCGCGTAATGGTTGCCGTATCATTGAAAGGGGACAAGGAACCGTCGAAACGTTTGAGTTCCGCTTCTATTTCCTCTTTCAGATTCTGGTCACATTGATAAGTCACTTTATATACTGTACCGAATATCAGTCCGTTGTCCGTCTGATAAGGAGTGACTTGATTGTGGCGGGCAAGTATCCATATGGTACCCAGTACTAGTAGGGCAATCCATAAAAAATTCCGTTGTACTTTCTTTTCCATATCCTATATCTGAGTTTTTACTTTTTAATTAAAAGAAGAGATGCTCTATCAATATCTTGGTACCGATGATGACGAGGATAACCCCTCCCCAGAGTTCGGCGCGCAGTCTGCGGGCTATGCCACATCCGAAACGGATGCCGAACATCAGGCCGACCATCGACAAGGCGAATGATACAAAACCGATAATCCCGATGGGGGAAAGAATAGCCAAGAATTGCTTGATGCCGAGGAATGCAAACGAAACACCTACCGCTAATGCATCGATGCTGGTTGCCACGGCCAGAGCGAGCACCACCTTCAGGCTGGTAGGGTCATACTCGTGCTTGCAACCTTCGTCCTTGAAGGATTCCATTATCATACGTCCACCCAGGAAGGCAAGGATACCGAATGCAATCCAATGGTCGATACTTTCTATCAGGTGGCTGAAAAAACTGGCACCTATCCATCCCAGCAGAGGCATCAAAGCCTGGAAAAAGCCGAAGCTGACGGCCATCACCAGCATAGGGCGCAGCCGGACGCGTTTCAATATAATTCCGCTGGCTATAGAAACGGCGAAACAATCCATCGCAAGTCCTACGGCCAGTAGCCAAATCTCTAACCCTGTCATAAGTTGCTTAAAGAGGTAGTTTATAAGTTATCGTATAGGTTACTCCTATCGTGTTGGAGCCATATTTCCCAAAACCGGGCACATACCACGGGTCACCGTATTCATCGGCCGAGGCAGACAATTTGAACTTGAAGCGTAGTGACCAGCCCATGTACAATGCCTTCCAGACGTGCGCCCGGATACCGACACAAAATTCCGCCCATTGCATGGAGCCTTTCATTCCTTTATGGTTATAGGGCAGGCTGCCTCCCCATATCTCGTCGTCCAGATTCGGATTGCCTACGATGCCACCATATATCGGGTCGTCCAGTCCCAAGGCGTCTACATCATACTTGAAGCTACTAACACCGTAACGCAAGCCTACGAGTAGCATGTGTCCGTGCTGCTTCTTGTATAGCGTGTTATAGTCCATTCCTATGCGGAAGTAGGGGGCATTGCTTTTGTAGTGTATGCCTTTGTCACTCCAGGTGTCCGTGGAGCCATATCCCAGTTCGGCAATAGGGAAGAAGCGGTTCTTGAGGTTTACGTCCACGGCCACTTCGGAACTCAGGAAATCTCCTCCAAATACGGAGCTTCCGATTCCCCACAAGTCCAAGCCGACGGACATGCCGTTGTATAACGGATAGTGCACTTCTTCTTTCGCGTCCTTCTTCTCCTTCTTGGGAGGTGCTCCCTGGGGGGGAGCGGTAGGATTCCCGTTCTGCGCCCGTAGGGGGAGGAACATCAGCAGGCAGAGTGCCAGACTAATAGAATAACTTAAGATTTTCCTTTCCATAGATGCCTGCTTCATTGTCTTTGATGTATATCGAGTCCAGAGAGATGCGGGTGCACGTTACGTCTGTGATGGCCTGCTTCATCTGATAGCCGCAATCCATCGATAGGAAATAGGGGGTGTTGGTGTGGCGTATCACCATCGTGTCACTCTTGGTCCGGCTGTACTTGAATATCAGCTTGGTGGAATCCTCCGTATAGCGCAGTGGCAGGGAGATGTCGTGTACCTTCTTCTGGTTGTTGATGATGATGGAGTCGGTGCCGTATGCTGTCACGGTGAGCGAGTCGAGCGTGTCGTTCTCCACGTATTGGGTTTCGGGGTCTACTCTATAAAGAATGCAATTCACCATGGAGCGTGCTGTCATGGAACAGTCGGCCTCTTCCGAGCAGGAGATAGCTATGCTTACTATCGGACAAAGGATAGCTCCGAGTATGACAAGTCTGACTAATTTTTTCATCGTTAAATGGTTTTCTCTATTTGATATTTGTTTCGTTCCGGGGCATTACGTGAAATCAGCTCTCCGAGGAATCCTGCCACGAATAGTTGTGTGCCGATAATCATGGAGGTCAACGAGAGGTAGAAGTAGGGAGAGTCCGTTACAAGACGGTAGGGCATGCCATGGTGCATGTAGTACAACTTGCTGACACCTACTATGACCACGGCTATGAAGCCGAAGATGAACATCAATGAACCCAGCAATCCGAAAAAATGCATGGGCTTGATGCCGAACCGGGAAAGGAACCAAAGGGAAAGCAAGTCCAGATACCCGTTTACAAATCGGTTCAGCCCGAACTTGGTCTTTCCGTATTTGCGTGCCTGGTGGTGCACCACTTTCTCGCCGATTTTCTTGAAGCCGGCGTTCTTGGCCAGGTAGGGGATGTAGCGGTGCATTTCGCCGTATACCTCTATATTCTTGACAACCTCTTTGCGATATGCCTTCAGTCCGCAATTAAAGTCGTGCAGGTTTTTGATGCCCGATACTTTGCGGGCGGTGGCATTGAACAATTTGGTGGGGAGGGTCTTCGACAACGGGTCGTAACGTTTCTGCTTCCAGCCCGATACGAGGTCGTAGCCCTCCTGGGTAATCATGCGGTAGAGTTCGGGTATTTCGTCGGGACTGTCCTGCAGGTCGGCGTCCATGGTTATCACGACGTCGCCTTGTGCTTGTTCGAAACCACAGAACAATGCCGGCGACTTCCCGTAGTTGCGGCGGAACTTAATGCCCCGTACTTTGTCCGGAGCTTGTGCCTGCAATTGCTCGATAACCTGCCACGAACGGTCGGTACTTCCGTCGTTAACGAAAATCACTTCGTATGAAAAGCCGTTGGCATTCATCACCCGCTCAATCCATGCGAACAATTCGGGGAGTGATTCTTCTTCATTATATAGTGGTACGACAACTGAAATATCCATTGATGTATGATTTTTCTATTTTACAATTGAAATAACAATTCTTTTTGCTGTTCCGTCACTCTGCCGGAGCGTCGTCTTTCTTGCGTCTCATCACGAACAAGGCGGTGGGGAAAGCCAGTATCGAACCCCAAAATACATTGGACGATATCATCTGTAGCGTAATGTCGATAGGGCTGAGTAGTAGGGCTGTCTCCAAAGCTTCCTGATAGGTGGCGATGTACGAATCCATTCCCGGCATGTTGCTTTGGGCAAGCGTGTCTACCATCGTTTCGCACGTGTTTATCACATATCCGTGGTCTATGAACCTGAAGTAGATGTAGTGTGCCACGGCGGCAAGCAGCGCGGCAAACATATACATGAAAACGGTGAATATCCATGCATGCAGGAAGCTGATGCCGCCTCCGCATAACTGATTACGATACATCCGTGCATAATAATATCCCATAAAAGGTACGCATAGCGTGAGTCCCATGAAAAGGAAAAGTAAAAAAGGAACCGACAGCCCCACAGGAAAGAGTATGAACTTCAATATCCAGAAACCTCCCATATAGGTACCGAACAGCATTGCGTATTGTTGCATGTAACCTCTATTTTCTGCCATCTTTCTTAGAAATAATGTGCAAAGGTACAAATATAGTTGGATTCAAGGGCAAGCCGATGTGTAGATTTTAAATAAATTAGAGGATTCTTTGCGGGGCAAAAAGAAAAAAGCAGGTAACACTTTCGTATCATCTGCTTTTCTTTCGAGCCTCTTGTCGGATTCGAACCAACGACCCCGAGATTACAAATCACGTGCTCTGGCCAACTGAGCTAAAGAGGCGGGTGGGTAAGCTTGCTATATCGCGCCGCTACAACCAACTACCTTTGCTGCGATCAAGCCCTGGAGGATTCGAAGGGAGCTGGCCGTATAGGACTTACCCGTTTTCGTTTTGCGGTTGCAAAGGTAGGCATTATTTTGAAATCTGCAATAGCTTGCGGCGATTTTTTTATTTATTTTTTTAGATTCTCTATTCTATCCCTCTTCACGGCTCCTTATACAGACACTTTGGAGGGGAGGTACGGATTCTTTCCGGCATTACGATGGACAAATATTCCTTTTACTAAAAAGTATTCGTCCGACATGTGTAACCTTATCGTCCGACAGTTGTTGAATTATCGTCCGACAGCTGTCGGACGATAATTCAACAACTGTCGGACGAATACTTCTTAGTATACCGGAATCTAAAGTATAGTAATGCAAAAGATTGCCATTCGAGAAGAAAATAATAATCGGGGACGAAAAAACTGATAGGCTATTGTGCGCTACCTTGAAAATAAGCATTATTTTTGTGCAACTAACTATATAGTCATTATACACATGAACAAACACATATTGTCATTCTACTTTTTTTTCTGCCTTTTTCTTTTTCTCCCTTTGGTCGAAGCAATTGCCGGCTGGAATAGCTTTATCGTCAATTTTGATAAAAGTGTTTATGGCAAGGGGACCCAGACTTGGCAGATAGCACCCTATGATGACAAGTGGGTATATTTCGCCAACAAGAACGGTATGGTGCAATTTGATGGCAATGTCTGGAATGTATTTCCATTGAACAATGCTTCCGATGTGCGTTCCGTTCTGGCTTCTGCTACCCAAAAAAGAATTTATGTGGGGGGCATCAATGAGTTCGGCTATTATGAACCGGATGCGGACGGTTCTTTGGCCTATCATTGCATGTCCGATACTTTGGAGAGTTCCGTTCGTTTTCTTGGAAACGTGTGGGGCATCCATGAGACTGACAATATTTTGTATTTCCAAGGGGACGGGTGTGTGGTGAAGTACCTGAACGGAAAATATACCGCCATTGAAATGAATGCCAAGATAGATTGTTCCAATATGGTCAATGGTATTCTTTACATCGGTACGGACAGAGGTGTATGGCTTTTGGTTGGAAACACTTTTTTCCCTCTTCAGGGTGCCGATGCGTTAGCTTCCAAACGTATTCGTGGCATTATACCTTATAAGAAAGGTGTTCTGGTGGTGACTGCATACAACGGACTTTACTATTGTGACGGGCGTACGATGGAACCGTTCATCACCGGTGCCGAAGAGTTTATGCGTGAGAATGAAGTCTTTTGCGTGGCCAAAAAGGATGATAAGATTGCCTTGGGAACCATTCATAAAGGATTGGTACTGGTGGATTGCAGCACCATGCAACTGAAATATTTCAATGAGAACAACGGCTTGCGTAACAATACGGTGCTTTCTGTCTCCTTCGATACGACCGGAAACCTCTGGGCCGGTCTGGATAGCGGCATTGACTACGTCTGTCTGAGTTCTCCTTTTACGAATCTCTATTCCTATCCCTATTCCTACGGCACGGGATATACGGCGGCCGTAGAAGGCGGCTATCTTTATTTAGGTACCAATCGTGGTTTGTATTACACCTCTTATCCGGTACAGATGAATGGCGATTTGCCGGATATCCGTCCGATGCCCCAATCCAGCGGACAGGTCTGGAACCTTTGCCGTATAGGTGATGAACTCTTCTGTCTGCACGACCGTGGTATTTTCCTTATCAATGGCACTTCCGTAAAACGCGTGACGGATATTGCCGGCGCCTGGTGTTGCCAACTTGTGGCAGGACGTACGGACCTTATGTATGTTGGGGTATATAACGGTATTTATTTGGTTGGGAAAAAGAATGGAGAATGGCAGGTGGTTGGCAAGATTGAGGGTATGAACGATTCTTGCCGTCTTTTTGAGCAGGAAAGCGATAAGGTGATTTGGGTGTACAATACAGATCATGTTACCCGTGTGGATTTGGATAATGATTTGACAAAAGCTGTCCGTATAAAGGAATATAGCGCGAAGGATGGTTTCCCGGTAGGGCGTGATATGTATATAGCGAAGATAGAAGACCGGGGGTATTTTGCCACTCCCCGGGGAATCTATAAGCATAATCCTCATAAAGATGTCATGGAGCCTTGTCCGGATATGAACAACCTTTTGAATGGCACCGCGGCCTATTCGCGTATCTTGGAGTATCACGATAAGTTGATTAGTTTGAGCCCTCACGAAATCTGTATTGCCAATCTGGGTACCTATAAGCGGGGGGCGAATACAAGCATTAATCCCATCCAGCAATCGCTGATTGAACTGGTACCCGGTTTTGAAACGATTATTCCTCTTTCAGATTCGCTGATGGTGGTTCCTAATGAAGGAGGTTTCGCTTTATTCAGTATCCCGGCCGTAAGAGAGCGTCAAGATCGTAGCCACTCCTTATATATAAGGAACATGTATCTGTCTTATCCCAAGGATTCATTGGTATATACCGCAAACTTTTTAGGAGAGAAGCCGGTTCCGGTGATAGCTTATTCCATGAATTCCGTTCGTTTTGACTATGCCCTTTCTTTTTTTTCGGTAGGGGATGATATCCGTTTTCAATATCGTTTGAATAAGGGAGGCTGGTCCGATTTCACAACGGTACGCACCAAGGAGTATAGCAGCTTGTCGGAAGGGGAATATACGTTTGAAGTTAAAGCGGTCTTTCCTGACGGTACGACATCATCGGATACAATCGCCTTCCGTATACTTCCACCGTGGTATCGCAGTGCTGTTGCATACGTTTGTTATATCATCTTGGCTTTGCTTGCCTTATGGTATGTCTATCGCTGGGATGATGTCCGTGTGAAGCGGAAGAAACAGCAGGCGGTGGTCGAGAAGGACAAGGAGTTGCACGATATGGAAAGGGAGTACGAAGAGGAGAAGGCTCGTCAGGAAAAGCAGATTATGCAGCTGGAGAAAGAAAAATTGGAATACGATTTGCAACATAAGAGCCAGGAAATGGCCAATCTGATGATAAACTTTGTCCGTAAGAATGAAATGCTGACTGAAATCAAGTCGGAGATACTTAAAGTATCCGCCTTGCTGAAGGGTGAGGGGGCTCGTGAAGGGAAACAGCAACTTATACTTATCAATAATAAAATAGACGGTAATATACAGAGTGATGAGGTCTTGAAGCGTATTGAAGACCAGTTTGACTTGATACATAACAATTTTATGAAACGTCTTCATGCCAAGCATCCGGAACTTTCCCACAACGAACGCATGATGTGCGCTTATCTAAAGATGAATCTTTCCACGAAAGAAATAGCTCCTCTGTTGAATATTTCGGTTCGTGGAGTTGAAACAATCCGTTATCGTCTTCGTAAGAAGTTCGCTTTAGAGAGAGAGGATAGTTTGACGGATTATTTAAGCAATAAACTGTAGCCTTTAGATATTAACTTCCTTTAAAAGAAGGAAGTGCATGGAAGGGAGGAATGTTAAATTTCTCCCTTTTGTGTTCTATAACATGTTGTGACGTAATACTTGAAAGTATATATTAACTATTGATTATTAATAAGTTATTTATTAATGACGTATTGATAACGTATTTGAATTTTGTATTTGACGTATTTAAGAATGATTGTTTCTTGTTTGTTTTATTGCCTTTTACTCTATGTTTGCACTGTTCGATTGAGGACAAAACCGAGAAACGTTAATCTTAATTTAGTAAAACTTATGAAAAAGTTATTATCAGTTTTATTTCTGTTAAGCTTTACCTTGGCTTCTGTATATGCCCAAAATATACAGGTAAAAGGTACAGTGGTAAGCGGTTCGGATAATGAACCGTTGCCTGGAGTAAATGTGGTAGTTAAAGGTACTACCAATGGTGGAATTACTGATTTGGACGGTAATTTTACATTGTCGGTTCCTGCCGACGCAACACTTTCTGTTACTTATATTGGTTTTAAATCGCAAGAAGTTGCGATAAATGGAAAAACTTCCTTGAAAATAGTTCTTCAGGAAGATTCAGAAACGCTGGACGAAGTAGTAGTGGTGGGATATGGTGTTCAGAAAAAAAGTGTGGTAACAGCATCTATTGCCAAAGTTAGTAGTGAGGACTTGGAAAACAAATCTCCGGTGCGTATGGATAATGCATTGAAAGGTTTGGCTGCAGGTGTGGATGTAACTTCTGCTTCTGGTCAGCCGGGTGATTCTCCTCGTGTACGTGTACGTGGTATTGGTACTATTAACAATAGTGATCCCCTTTACATTGTAGACGGTATGCCTATTGGTGGTGGTCTTGATTTTGTAAATCCTAATGATATCGAGTCTATCGAAGTCTTGAAAGATGCTGCTTCTGGTGCTATCTATGGTGCGCGTGCTGCTAATGGCGTTATTCTAGTAACTACCAAGAAAGGTAAGATGGGTAAGGCACAGATTAATTACAATTTTTCTTATGGTTGGCAGAGCGCATGGAAGAAACGTGATGTAACTAGTGCGACAGACTATGCTATCCTTCAGAATGAAGCCAATGTGAATGGTGGTCAGGCTCCAATTTATGCAGATCCTTATAATTTGATTGATGCTAATGGAAATTCTATCAAAGGGTTTGGCACTGATTGGCAAGATCTTGTTTTCTATGACAATGCTCCGGTAGTGAATCATGATGTGACAGTTAGTGGTGCATCAGAAAAAGTAAATTATTATTTATCTTTGGGGTATTATTCACAAGATGGTATTGTTGGTGGTAATCACGGACATTCTAATTATGACCGTTTGACTGTTCGTTCCAATACTCAATATAATCTAATTGATGCATCTAAAGAACGCGGTTTCCTTAATAAATTGGATTTAGGTGTAAATTTGGCTTATATGCGTACGCATTCAACAGGTGTTGGCACTAACTCTGAATTTGGTTCAATTTTGGGTTCGGCTCTTTATCTGTCTCCTATTTTGACCCCTACATTGACTGGTGATGCAGCTGAAAAGATGATTGAAACTTATAAAGATTTTGATTTGCCTCGTGATGCAAATGGTGATCCTTATACAGTACCTGGCTACGGAGGAGCTTATCAGGAAATGAATAATCCGCTGGCTATGATGACGTTGACTCCTACAAAGAATTGGTCACATAAGTTTGTTCCAAAGTTTTCTATTGATCTCCAATTGTGGGATAATTTGAAGTATCACTTCAATTATAGTGCTGATATGGGATTTTGGGGTAATGAAGGGGCTACCAAGAGTAAGTATTACCTCTCTGCTAATAATAAGGCAACACATACTAGTGCATCTTCATTCAAGGCACAGAATGTGACATGGCAGATTGAAAATACATTGACTTATGATAAAACTATTGGCAAACATACATTTGGTGTTGTATTGGGACAGTCTGCCCTTAAATATAAAGGAGACCAACTTGGTGGTAACCGCTGGAATCTGGTGAATCCTAATAAACCTTCTATTGATTATGCTACAGGGAATGTTGAATATACAAAGGATGAAAATGGTAATATTACTGGCGTTACAGTTCAGTATGGCGTTTATGGAGGTCCTTATACAGAACATAGAATGTCGTCTATGTTTGCTCGTTTGAGTTATAACTATAATGAACGCTATATGATTCAGGCTACAATCCGTCGTGATGGTTCAAGTCGTTTTGGTATTAATAATAAATATGGTACATTCCCTTCAGTATCTGTGGGATGGAATGTGACAAATGAAGAATTTATGGCTGATACGCGAGAATGGTTGTCTAACTTAAAGGTTCGTGCTAGTTGGGGTAAGAATGGTAATGATAACATAGCCGAATTTGGTTATACTTCATTGACAGCCATGGGTAATAATGTTCTTTTGGGTAAAGATGCCATCAAATGGAATGGTTCTAAAGCACAACGTTTGGCAAATCCTGATTTGAAATGGGAAGAGAGTGAGCAAACTGACTTAGGTATTGATTTGGGATTCTTTAATAATGCTTTAACGTTCAGTGCCGACTATTACATAAAGAAAACCAATGGTATGATTATTACGATGCCTATCCCGAGTTATGTAGGTGAAACTAAACCTCTTGGTAACGTAGGTGATATGGAAAATAGTGGCTTTGAGTTTGAACTTGGCTATAAATGGAATATTGCTGATGCTAAATTTGCAGTAAAGGGAAATGCTACTTATCTTAAAAATGAATTGAAGAATTTGGGTAATGATACTGGCTATATGGATTTAGATGGTATTCAAGGATTCTCTGGCGGCGGTACACGCGGCTCTAACGGACAACCTTTCCCCTATTTCTATGGTTACAAGACTGACGGTGTTTTCCAGAATATGGATGAAGTTCGTGCTTATGTCAATAAAGATGGTAAAATGATTATGCCGGATGCGGTTCCTGGTGATACACGTTTTGTGGATGTAAATGGTGATGGCAGCATCTCGGCAGATGACCGTACTAACATTGGTAATGGTACTCCGGATTGGACTTATGGTTTGAATCTCAATGCTGATTGGAAAGGCTTTGATTTTAATATTTTCTTCCAAGGTGTGGCTGGTGCTGATGTGTTTGATGGCACTTATCGTACAGATGTTGCTTCTGGTAACTATCCTTCTTGGATGTTGGGACGTTGGACTGGTGAAGGTACTTCTAATAAGTATCCTCGTCTGGCTGTCGGTAATGCAACGAACTGGATGGTATCTGATCTTTATGTTTGTGATGGTTCATATCTTCGTCTTAAGAATATTACTTTGGGATATACATTGCCTAAGACTCTTACTCGCAAACTCACTATTGAACGTCTGCGCGTATATGTACAAGCTGAAAATCTTGTGACTTGGACCAAATATTGGGGATTTGATCCTGAAATTTCTTCAGGTGCAACTTCTCTTGGTGTTGACCGTGGTATTTATCCGCAGGCTCGTACATATACAGTAGGTGTAAATGTTTCTTTCTAATTTAAAAACATAAGAATTATATGAAAACAAATAAAATATTAGCAATAGGCTTACTTGCTGCCGCTACAGTGTTGACTACCGGTTGCAGTGACAGTTTTCTTGAGGTGGAAAATCCGACAGGTGAACCATTGGAAGATTATTATACTACGGACGAGCATATTCAGGAAGCTCTGATTGCCGCCTATGACCCTCTCCATTGGCCAGATTGGGGATTGGGACAGTACAATGCCTTGAATATTGACGGTGAAATTATGGGCGATAATTTTTGGGTAGGTGGTGCAACCAAGACCGATATGCAGAATTGGCATATGTTATTTAATTATGAAGCTAATGAAAATAATACACTTGGCTCTCTTTGGACTGTGGATTATTCTGGCATCAAACGTTGTAATGACTTACTGAAATATCTTGATTGGGGTACTGATGTTACTGAGGCCAATCGTAAACTCTATGAGATGCAAGCCCGTTTACTACGTGTTTTCTATTATAATATGTTGTGGCATTATTTTGGTAATGTACCTTTCTATTTGGAGAATCTTTCCGAACCTCCTTATACGGCTCCGCAATATACTGCCGATCAGGTTTATGCTGAGTTGATTGTGGAACTTGAAGCTGTAATTGACTCTAAGGTGCTACCTTTGAAATATTATAAAACAATCAAAGATGGTAAAGAAGTTGATGACGAAGGTCAGTTGGGACGTGTCACTCAAGCTATGGCTTATATGATATATGCTGAAATGGTAATGTATCAGAATGATGAAAGTCGTTTTTCAAAAGCTTTAGGTTATATGAAGGAGCTTATTGATAGTCCTAGCTTTAGATTGAATCCTAGTTTTGCCAACATCTGGGAAACGGAAGGTGAATGGTGTGACGAATCTATCTGGGAAATTAATTATGAGCAAACTAATAACGAACGTGGCTGGGGAAGTCCGTTAGCTGTTGGTGGCACAGTGCTTCCTACTTTGATTTCTCCTAACTCTTTCCCTGGTGATGATGGTTGGTCAAAGGGTAATGATGGTTGGGGATTTATGCCCATGCGTCTTGAAACTTATCAAATGTTTAGTGAACAAGACAAACGTCGTGATGCAACTTGCTGGGTGATTGCCGAAGATGTAGAATATACGAAACGTTATCAAGATACTCATATTTGGTTGCAAAAATATCGTCCGTATGATAAGAACTTCAAGCAGTCTTCCGGTGACCAGAATTTGAACTATAATAACAACTATCGTTATTATCGTTATGCTGAAACATTGCTCAATGCTGCAGAACTTTCTCTTCGTACAGGTGGAAGTAGTACTGGGGAGGCTAAGACATGGTTGAACGAAGTTCGTACCCGTGCCGGTTTGGCTGAACTTGCGAGTGTCACAGTTGACGATGTCCTCACAGAGCGTCATTTGGAATTTGTTGGCGAAGGTAAACGCTATTTTGATTTGGTACGTGCTGAAGGAATTAGTGGAGCATCATCTAAAAACAAGGCTACTACTGCACTTGTCCCAGATGAATATGGCTACCGTACCAATTCTTGGACTGCCAAGAAGAAATACATTCCTATTGCACAAAGTGAGTTGGATTCTGACCCTGCTTTGGTTCAGAATGCTTATAAATAGTTTACCATAACTCCATTAACAAATAATTGATATGAAAAATATATTTAAATATATAGCAGGCGTGTTGGTTGCTGGTTTTGCAATGACTTCATGTTCGCCTGAAGATTTTACGGGAGCCAATGGCAATATCCCACAAGCATCGGATTATACTGATAACTTTAAAGTTACTGTAGATCAGACAACCAATTATGCAAACTTTGAATTTACTTCTGCTCCTGGAGTGTCTCCGATTTGGATAATTGACGGCGCTTATCAAGCCTCATATGGCTTTTCTAAATATTATCGTAAAAAAGGTTCATATACAGTAGAATGTAAAGTAAAGAACGCAAATGGCATCAGTGATGGTTCGATAACTAAAACCTTTGAAATAGAGAAGACTATTATGAACGGTTTTGGTGGTTTTGTGGAAGATAGTGAATTTAACATGTTTAAGGGAGTAACTTTCAATGTGGCATCTTTCTACTATGCTCCAGGATGGGGGCAGATTGCAGATCCAAAATATACTTATCAGAATGGTGCATTTGTTGTTTCCTTACCGGAAGCTACTACCGATCAGTGGCAAGCTCAGATGCATGTGGAATTGGATAAGGCAATTGCTTTGTCTGTGGATAAAACCTATGATTTTTCAGTGATAATTACTTCTACTACCAAACATCCGGGCGTGACGGTTAAAGTACAGCAGAAGGGTGATGACAATACGTTTATCAATATGCAGCGTGTGGCTTTAGATGCTAATGAGCCCAAATGTATATGGTTCAGTAACGTACCCGGTGTGAATATTACCGACTTGAAGTTTGCACTTGATTTTGGTGGTAATGAAGCTAATACGGATATTACTTTGGAAAGCTTTGTCTTGAAAGACCATGCTAATGATGACGGTACGGAAATTCCTGAAGTACAAGAGCCTGAACCTTCTTGGGTAAAGGTGGATAGTGAAGACAATCTTTGGAACGGGGCAACCTTTACCAATACTTTCTTCTATGCAAACCCGGATTGGAGTGCTAGACCTAATCCTGATTTGGTGGTGGATGGAAATGCTTATACACTCACTTTCCCTGATGCTACTGAAGCACAATGGCAGAACCAGTTCTCGTTTGTTACAGATTTGTCAGCCGATACAGAAACTGCCTATGATTTCTGTGTCACTCTAAATCCTAGTACTGATTTGAAGGGAGTGACAGTAAAACTGGTTCAGACTGATGAACCTGATGTCAAACATGATGACAATTTCTTCTTTGCAGAACAGACGGATTTGTTGGGTAATGAAGATAATAAATTTTGGGTTGCAAATAAAAAGGCGCCTAAAGATATGCATGCTATATCTTTAGTCTTGGATTTTGGTGGAAATCCTGCTGACACAAAAGTGACTATTAAGGATATTATTTTCCAGACTCATAGAGATTGAAGACTAGTATTGGATAGGATATTGGTCTACTAAAAAACAGTGAATTATAAAAGGGGGGGAAGGATGTGTGTTATCTTGGCAATTGCTGGAATTTCATCCTTTCCCTTTTTCTCTACTTATGTTATAAAGAAATATATATGAAATACTATTGTCTATTATCTATTCTTTTGTTTTCGTTGATTGCTTGTGGCAGTAACGATGACAAGGAACCGCAATCCGAGGATGTTACCATTAAATGTTCTCCTGAAAAGATAGAGGCTGTTGCACAAGCTAGCCAATATGTGGTGAATGTGGTTTGTTCCGGTAAAGAGTGGACAGCTTTTGCCTCTGATGATTGCAGTTCATGGGTCAAAGTAAATGTAATAGGTTCTTCTTCTAGCCAAGGCACAGCGACAGTTATAGTCAGTGCTCATACGGGTACTACTTCTCGTACTGGTACAGTGGTGGTTAAATCTGGTGCTACTCGTGTATCTATTCCTCTTACGCAAGCGGCTCCTTTATCAGTGTCACAGACTGAGTTGTATTCTAATTCTGTAGGAGAAAATTTTGTCTTATCTGTTATTGCTTCTGGCGAATGGAATGTGAAATCCAATGATAGTTGGATTAGCGCAGAAAAAAACGGTGAGGAGATTGTTGTGACCACTTTAGCTAATGATGCAAAGATTTCCCGTACGGGCACAGTTGAGGTTGTGGCTGGTGCAGAGAAAGCAACGGTAACAGTTATTCAAGAATCGGCTGAAGATCTGGATATCAATATTCCTGAGGGGTATCGGTTGGTTTGGCATGATGAATTTAATGAGGGTATATCTCTCGGCAATGACTGGACACACGAAGTTCAAGGAGCAGGGTGGGTAAACAATGAACTTCAGAATTACGTTAATGGTTCCGCTGACGGAAAGCGTGTGACAGAACTTGTGGACGGTAAGTTGAATATAAATTGTTTCAAAGGCTCCGATGGTAAAATTTACTCTGGTCGTGTGTATGCTAAAGTGAATACTGGTTGGAAATACGGTTACTTTGAAGCACGTATCATGTTGCCTGAAGGCAAGGGGACGTGGCCGGCTTTTTGGATGATGCCAGTTGATAATGACTGGAATACTAATCCATGGCCCATGTGTGGTGAAATAGACATTATGGAGGAAGTGGGAGTCGTGCCCAACGAAGTCTCTTCGTCTATCCATACGCAAGATTATAATCATACTATAGGTACGCAGAAAACACATGCCATGACTATAGAACAGGCAGAAGGAGAATTTCATCTCTATGCTTTAGAGTGGACAGAAGATGCCATCACTACATACGTGGATGGCAAGGTACAGTTGGCTGTTACCAAACAACAATTGGGAGCTGGTCATAATCAATGGCCTTTCCATTATGCTTTCTATCCCATTCTGAATCTGGCTTGGGGCGGTGATTGGGGTGGAATGAACGGTGTGGATGAGTCTGCTCTTCCTGTAACGATGAAGGTGGATTATGTACGTGTATTTCAGAAGAAGTAGAACTGTTTTTTTATGAAGTTTGAAAATGAAGGTTAAATGCTTTTTTTATTTATAACATAGCATACCTTATGCTTTAGAACAATTGATAATGAAAAAAGAAAAAATATTTATTTTTATCTGTTTAGTTTTGTTGTCTGCCTGTTCTTCTTCTTTAGACGGCATTGTAATAGAGAAAGCGGCAGACGGTTATAAACTTTCCATTGACGGAAGAGAAACCTATATTAAAGGCGTAGGCGGCACATATCGGTTAGACATTGCCGCCCAGAGTGGTGCCAATGCCTTCAGAACCTGGAGAGGTAATGTGGAGGAGATAAAGAAAAACCTGGCATTGGCTTCAGAGCACAACATGTACGTAATGCAGGGAATAGGCATGACCAAAGACTCCATACGCTATTACGATGATGAATATAAGAACAAGATGCGCGAAGAAGTCCGCTTGTTGGCAGAAACGTTCAAGAATGATACGAGTTTGCTGGCTTGGGGTATTGGCAATGAAATTGAGTTGGGAAATGCCAATATAGCTGCCGCATGGAATTTTGTGGAAGAACTGGCACAGCTGATTAAGTCGATAGACAAGCGTCATCTGGTTTCGACAGTGATTTCCTACAATCCGTCGGCATTGGACTCTGTGGCAAAGTATGCTCCGTCTCTCGATTATGTGGGCATCAATGTATATGGTCCGATGGGAGAGGTGCAGGCTGTTGTTGACCGGTCGGACTACAAGGGTGCATTTATGATTACCGAGTGGGGACCGACCGGTTGGTGGGAAACAGCGTCAACCGAGTGGAAGGCACCCATAGAGCAGACCAGTGAAGAAAAACGACAGGTATACGAAGAGCGTTATACGCAATATATTTCTGCCAATACCCGTTGCTTGGGCTCTTTTGTATTCTTGTGGGGACAAAAAGAAGAACGTACGCCTACTTGGTTCAGTATGTTTGTAGAAGACACGGTGGATATGCTGCCTCTGAAAGGAGAAAAGACTCCTATGGTGGAGGCTATGCAAAGAGTGTGGACCGGCAAGGAATTGGATGAAACGGCTCCGATAGTTCGGGGCATGACTATCAATGGTAAAAGTGCCATTGATAATGTCCGTATCAAAGCAGGTACTTTATTTAAAGCGGAGGTTTCCGTCACAGATAAGGAGAATGATTCTTTGACTTATGTGTGGGAAGTACTGAAAGAGGCTACAGTCTTGGGTTTTGGAGGTTCTTATGAACCACGTCCGGAAAGAATGGGTGACGTGGCCGTGTCAGACAAGAATGTGTATGAGACTATGATTAAAGTTCCCGGGGAATATCGTTTGTACGTATATATACTTGATAATACGGGTTTTGTCTCTACAGCAAATGTTCCATTTCAAGTAATAGATTAAAGATGAAAACAATGAAAATGCTCTCTGCTTGTTTATTGCTGCTTCCTTTTATATCTTGTACTCAAGTGCAGGATACAAAAAATGACGCAGTCATCGAGCAGAAAATAGAAGCGCTGTTGTCCCGTATGACATTGGAAGAAAAAATTGGGCAGATGAACCAGATTTCTTCTTATGGTAACATAGAGGATATGAGCGGATTGATAAAGAAAGGTGAAGTCGGGTCTATCCTGAATGAAGTAGATCCGGTGCGTGTCAATGCCTTGCAGCGTGTGGCAATGGAGGAGTCCCGCTTGGGCATCCCCTTGCTGATGGCGCGTGATGTGATCCATGGTTTCAAGACCATATTTCCTATTCCCTTGGGACAAGCGGCATCTTTCAACCCGCAGGTGGCTAAGGATGGTGCACGGGTAGCGGCTGTGGAGGCTTCTGCCGTGGGTATCCGCTGGACATTTGCACCGATGATAGATGTGGCTCGCGATCCCCGTTGGGGGCGTATGGCCGAAGGATGTGGCGAAGATACTTATTTGACTTCAGTGATGGGTGTTGCTATGGTCGAAGGTTTCCAGGGAGATTCGCTGAACAGTCCGACTTCCATAGCCGCATGTCCTAAACATTTTGTAGGTTATGGTGCTGCCGAGGGCGGGCGTGATTATAATTCCACTTTCATTCCGGAGCGTCGTTTGAGGGATGTATACCTTCCTCCTTTTGAAGCTGTAGCCAAGGCAGGAGCAGCTACTTTCATGACTTCGTTCAATGACAATGATGGAGCACCGTCTACCGGAAACACTTTTATTTTGAAAGATGTGCTTCGTGGTGAATGGGGATTTGATGGAATAGTAGTGTCAGACTGGGCTTCGGTAGCCGAAATGATGGCACATGGCTTTGCTGCCGATTTTAAAGAGGCAGCAATGAAGGCGGTGAATGCCGGTGTGGATATGGAGATGGTCAGCTATACGTTTGTCAAGGAACTGCCGGAGTTGATAAAAGAAGGAAAAGTCAAGGAATCTGCTATAGATGATGCAGTGCGGAATATTCTGCGCGTCAAGTACCGTTTAGGATTGTTTGATAACCCTTATGTAGATGAGAAACGTATAGAGGAACTTTATGCTCCTTCTCATCTGGAGGCTGCCAAGAAAGCTGCTGTGGAATCGGCCATCTTGCTGAAGAACGAAAAGGAGACATTGCCTCTGCAATCTTCGGTAAAGACGGTTGCTGTGGTAGGTCCGATGGCAAATGCACCTTATGACCAATTGGGTACCTGGATATTTGATGGTGACAAGACAAAAACCGTGACACCGTTGAAGGCTATCAAGGAACTGGTGGGGGACAAAGTGCAGGTGATATACGAGCCCGGTCTGACTTATAGCCGTGACAAGAATATGGCAGGTGTTGCCAAAGCCGCTGCTGCCGCTGCACGTGCTGATGTTATTTTGGCGTTTGTAGGCGAAGAGGCTATTCTTTCAGGAGAGGCGCATTGTCTGGCCGACTTGAACCTGCAAGGTGCGCAAAGCGAACTGATTGCCGCTTTGGCGAAAACAGGAAAACCGGTGGTTACTGTCGTAATGGCAGGGCGTCCGTTGACCATAGGAAAGGAAGTCGAACTCTCGTCTGCTGTACTTTATTCGTTCCATCCCGGAACTATGGGAGGACCGGCATTGGCCGACTTGTTGTGGGGCAAGGCTGTGCCAAGTGGCAAGACTCCGGTGACGTTCCCGAAGATGGTAGGACAAATACCGGTTTATTATGCTCATAACAGTTCCGGACGTCCGGCTACGCGGAATGAGGTTTTGCTGAATGACATTCCGTTGGAAGCGGGGCAGACTTCGTTGGGATGTACCTCTTTCTATATGGATGCTGGTTTCGATCCGCTGTATCCTTTTGGCTACGGTCTGTCGTATACGACGTTCAAATATGATAATGTGAAACTCTCGTCAGCCAATCTGAAGAAGGAAGATGTGCTGACTGTGACTTTCGACCTTGAGAATACCGGAAAGTATGAAGGTACTGAGGTAGCCCAGCTTTACGTGCAGGACAAGTTCGCTTCGGTGACCCGTCCGGTGAGGGAGCTGAAACGCTTTGCTCGCATCACATTGAAGCCGGGCGAGAAGAAAAATGTATCGTTTGAACTTCCGATAAGTGAACTTGCTTTCTGGAATATAGATATGGTGAAGACGGTGGAAGTCGGAGACTTTGCTCTTTGGGTGGCACCGGATAGCCAAAGTGGAGAAGCAGTTTTCTTTAAGGTAGTAGATTGATTGTTGATTTAAGGTTAAAAAGAGAAGGGGCGGACTGTGACGGTTCGCCCCTTCTTACATTTAATAAATGCTTTTTTCTTTATAAGCTCTGTCTTCCGGTAAAGAAAGACACCGGCAAATCACTCATCACCTATCACTTTCTTATATCCATACACCGCATTGCTTCCCAGCTCTTCTTCGATACGAAGAAGTTGGTTGTATTTTGCCATACGGTCTGAACGGCTCAGTGAACCGGTCTTGATTTGTCCACTGTTGGTAGCTACGGCTATGTCTGCGATAGTCGAATCTTCCGTTTCACCGGAACGATGGGAAGTTACGGTAGTATATCCGTGGCGGTGTGCCATTTCGATGGCGTTCAGTGTTTCGGTCAACGAACCTATCTGGTTTACTTTAATCAATATGGAGTTGGCGCAACCTTTTTCGATACCCATTGCAAGGAAGTCCACATTGGTGACGAACAAATCGTCTCCTACCAACTGGCAACGGTTACCGATACGGTCGGTCAGTTTTTTCCAGCCGTCCCAGTCGTTTTCGCTCATGCCGTCTTCGATAGAGTCGATGGGATACTTGTTGATTAACTCTTCCAGATAGTCAATCTGTTCGTCGGCTGTACGCTTCTTTCCTTTTTCGCCTTCGAATTTAGTATAATCGTAGATGCCGTCATGGTAGAACTCGGAAGAAGCGCAGTCCATGGCAATCATTACATCTTTGCCCGGTTCGTATCCGGCAGCCTTGATGGCGGCAATGATGGAGTTCAAGGCATCTTCTGTACCCTCCAGATTAGGAGCAAAACCTCCTTCATCGCCTACTGCTGTGCTGAGGCCACGGTCTTTCAGGACTTTCTTCAGTGCATGGAACACTTCGGCACCCATACGCAGACCTTCGCGGAAGGAAGTAGCACCTACGGGGCGTATCATGAATTCCTGGAAAGCAATGGGAGCGTCACTGTGCGAACCGCCGTTGATGATGTTCATCATCGGTACGGGCATCACATAGGTATTTGTACCACCGATATATCGGTAGAGTGGGATGTCGAGGTAAGCGGCGGCAGCCTTGGCCACGGCAAGAGATACGCCGAGGATGGCATTGGCACCCAGATTGGCTTTCGTTTTGGTTCCGTCCAGTGCAAGCATGGCATGGTCGATACCCATCTGGTCGAGGGCGGACATACCGATGAGCTTGGGAGCAATGATATTATTGATATTGTTCACGGCTTTCAGGACACCTTTGCCTCCGTAACGTTTTTTGTCACCGTCACGCAGTTCCAATGCTTCGTGTTCTCCCGTGGATGCTCCTGACGGGACAGATGCACGGCCTATGAAGCCGGATTCCAAGGTTACGTCTACTTCTACAGTTGGGTTACCTCTTGAATCGAGGATTTCACGTCCGATAATCTTCTCTATTTTCATATTCAGTCAATTTTAATTATAAACTATCTTACTAACAATTGAAAATAGGGAATTGTTTTTCGTTTTTAATCCTTTATTGTAATGCTGAGAAGTGCAGTCAGGTCCATGGTTTGGGAAGTATTGGCGATGGTTCCCCGTATGTCAAGTAGATTAAGGCGTATACCTCTTATGTGAGAGTCGCTTAGGTCGATACCTCTTAGGGGGCTTTTGTCCCTCTAAGGTAGGAGGAATGATGCGTACGGGAGGCATGACAAAAGGTTTACTGGGTTTCATAGGGGGTGTTTGGAGTTATATACAGCGTCCGAAGGTACCGCCGGCGAAAGCAGCAAGGACTCCTAATGTGATACTTAACAAGGTATATAAGGCAAACATTCCGTAGAATCCTTGCTTTATCAGAATCAGTCCGTCATTGCTGAAAGTGGAGAAGGTGGTGAATCCTCCGCACAGACCTGTAGTCAGCAACAGCCGTATTTCGGTAGAAAGGTTGAAACGGGCAGATAAGGTATAAAATAGCCCGATGAGGAAACTTCCGAGGATATTGACTGTGAACGTAGCCCATGGGAAAGAGTAGGGGACGATGCGCTCGTGGAGCATCATCTGTACGCAGTAGCGCAGTACGCTGCCGGTACCGCCGCCAAGGAATATAGCTATCAGTATTTTGTCCATAGGATGTATAGGTATGGTTTTTGATTGCAAAGGTAATCACTTTTTGTATGCCAGGCTATATGGTAAAGTCTGTCTTTTGTATCTATGGCACCGAAATTTGTTGTTCGCGTTCTATATCTTGCATCTTGAAATATGGGTGGGCTGGAGGCAACCCGGAAAATTCAGGAGTTCAATGGTGTTATTTCGGTTGTAGCGCTTACGGCTAATGTTTTTGTTCAAGGGAAACTGGCTTTCATGCAAACGTTTGCCGACAAATCATCATAATTTTAATTTAATTGCGTCAGAGCGTATTTCTTTCCTGCTTATATTTGCATTTGGAACATAATTTTATAAATATAGCATGAGAAACATGAAAGCAATCTGTACAAAATTAGCCTGCTTCCTGCTCGTTTTGTTGGTGAGCGGCGTAGCAATGGCAGAGAGTATTACCTCTCCCAACGGACAACTTCAATTGAATTTTTCGGTAAATGCGCAAGGCGAACCCGTTTACGAACTTTCTTACAAAGGAAAGCCGGTGATTAACCCTTCTAAATTAGGACTCGAACTGAAGAACGACCCCGGTCTGATGAATGGCTTTACGCTGGCGGATGCAAAGACTTCCACTTTCGACGAGACTTGGGAACCGGTATGGGGGGAAGTAAAGCAAATCCGTAACCACTACAATGAGCTGGCTGTGACGCTCAACCAAAAGGCGCAGGATAGGAACATCATTATCCGCTTCCGTTTGTTCGACGATGGTATGGGCTTCCGCTATGAATTCCCTTTGCAGAAGAATCTGAACTATTTCGTGATTAAGGAGGAGCGTACTCAGTTTGCCATGACTGGCGACCACACAGCCTTCTGGATTCCGGGCGACTACGATACGCAGGAATATGATTACACAGAATCCAAACTTTCTGAAATTCGCGGGTTGATGAAAGGGGCCATTACGCCTAACTCTTCACAAACCCCGTTTTCGCCCACCGGTGTTCAGACTTCTTTGCAGATGAAGACTGCTGATGGCTTGTACATCAACTTGCACGAAGCTGCTTTGGTGGATTACTCTTGCATGCACTTGAACCTGGATGATAAGAATTTTGTTTTTGAATCTTGGCTTACTCCCGATGCAGTAGGCGATAAAGGTTATCTGCAAGCTCCCTGCACGTCACCGTGGCGTACGGTTATCGTAAGCGACGATGCTCGTGACATCCTTGCCTCTAAAATCACGCTGAACTTGAACGAACCTTGTGCTTACGAGGACGTTTCCTGGATTAAGCCCGTGAAATACGTAGGTGTATGGTGGGAAATGATTGCAGGTAAGAGCACCTGGGCATATACAGACGACCTTCCCTCCATCAAACTGGGTGAAGTGGACTACTCCAAAATGAAGCCCAATGGCCGTCACGGTGCCACTAACGAAAATGTAAAAAAGTACATCGACTTCGCAGCCGAGCACGGTCTGGACCAAGTATTGGTAGAAGGCTGGAATGAAGGCTGGGAAGACTGGTTTGGCAAATCCAAGGATTATGTATTCGACTTCGTAACTCCTTATCCCGATTTCGACGTGAAGATGCTGAATGAATATGCCAAGAGCAAAGGCGTGAAGTTGATGATGCATCATGAGACATCCGGTTCGGTGCGCAACTACGAACGTCACATGGACAAGGCCTATCAGTTTATGGTGGATAATGGCTACAATGCCGTGAAGAGCGGATATGTAGGTAATATGATTCCCCGTGGTGAACATCATTATGGACAATGGCTGAATAACCACTACCTCTATGCCGTGAAGAAGGCAGCCGACTACAAAATTTGTGTAAATGCGCACGAAGCTGTACGCCCTACCGGTTTGTGCCGTACTTATCCTAACTTGATTGGCAACGAATCTGCACGAGGAACTGAATATGAGGCATTCGGCGGCAGCAAACCGTTCCATACCACATTGCTTCCATTCAACCGCTTGATTGGCGGTCCGATGGATTATACACCGGGTATCTTCGATACCAAACTTGACTTTATGGGCGATTTGCCCCACGGACAAGTGCAGACTACACTTGCCAAGCAACTCGCTCTGTATGTAACTTTATACAGCCCGTTGCAGATGGCTGCCGACTTGGTTGAGAACTACGAAAAGCACATGGATGCTTTCCAATTCATCAAGGATGTGGCAGTAGACTGGGACGACAGCAACTACATTGAAGCAGAACCGGGTGATTACATTACCGTGGTCCGTAAGGCAAAAGGAACCGGCAACTGGTTTGTTGGAGGTATTACAGACGAGAATGCACGTACAGCCAACTTTACGCTCGACTTCCTTGAACCGGGCAAGCAATACGTAGCCACTCTCTATGCCGACGGTAAAGATGCTGATTACAAGGAGAACCCTACTTCTTATCAGATAAAGAAGGGTATCGTAACCAGCAAGACCAAAATGTCCGTGAAGGAAGCGCGTAGCGGTGGTTTTGCATTGAGCTTGATTGAAGCGACTCCGGCTGACAAGAAAGTTGTGAAGAAGTGGAGATAATTTAGGGTAGAAAGAGTTTTTATTAGGCATTAGTGAGGCCCCGCAGAAGTCCAATCTTTGCGGGGCTTTTTTTGTGTTAGGGTAAGCTCATTCTTATACCGTAAAAATAGCATCAAGACCCGAGTTTTTGGTAAGTCCGTTCTTTGGGGAAACCTTTATTTTTGCACTCAGATAACAGATTGCATAATCATTAAAAATCAGAGATATGAATACGGATAAGAAAATCAGTCGTCGGGAGGCTTTAAAGCGTATGGGATTTGCCGTGATGAGCGGTGCTATCACATCTTCCGGCCTACTCTCGTTGGCATCCTGCGAAACAAAGAGGAGTAAGCGTATCATCTTTTATTTTACCGGAACGGGTAACAGTCTTTACATCGCCCGTCAATTAGCTGGAGAGAACGCAGAATTGTTGAGTATCCCTCAGATGGTGAAACGGGGGAAATATGAATTTGAGGCAGATGAAATCGGCATCGTTTATCCCATCTACGGTCATATGCCTCCCTATATGGTACGGCAGTTCATTCAGAAAGCAAAACTGAAGGCAGAATACAAGTTTGCTGTCCTCACCTATGGTGCAAGGAAGTGCAATGCGGTAGAGATTTGGGACCGTATATCCTGTAAAGCCGACAATGCGTTTGACTATATCAACACTATCATCATGGTGGATAACTGGCTACCCAACTTCGACATGAACGAGCAACTCAAGATAGACAAGCACATTCCTGAGAACTTACAGAAGATAACGGCAGATATCAACAGTCGGCAGCATTGGCACGAACCGGTGACGGAGGAGGAACGGCAACAGCACCAAGGTTTTATGCAGCGGAGTGGACTCGACCCCGAGGTGGGCTTCCTGATGAAAAGCGAGAAGTTCTTTACCGTGACCGATGCTTGTATTGACTGTGGCATCTGCACCTACGTTTGTCCGCGTGGTAACTATGAGCTGACGTCGAGAGGAGTGAAGACGTCCGGTGACTGTGAGTTCTGTTTTGCCTGCATACAGAATTGTCCGCAGAAGGCTATTCAGTTCATAAAGCAGGAAGATGGCTCTTTTCCTGACGGAACGGAGAAGAACCCCAATGCCCGCTATCGTAATGAGCATATTTCGCTAATAGATCTGAAACGGGCAAACAATCAAAACTATAATCATTAACTTCTGTATTCTGTCGGATTTACACCCAGATGTTGTTGTACGTAACGGCTAAAATAAGCAAGAGAGGAAAAACCGAACATATCGGAAATACGGACGAACGTTAGTGATTTGTCGCGCAGCAAACGCGAGATGTCGAGTGTGGTATAGCGGTTTATCCAGTAGTTTGCTGTATAACCGCTTACTTTCTTGGAAACTTCCGAAAGATATTTGGAAGTGACACATAGGCAGTCGGCATAATAGGTCACTTCACGATGCTCGCGGAAAGTTCCGTTTTCCAGCATGTTGAGGAAACGGTTCATGATGGAAGCATTTTGTACAGAGATATTGTTCTCGCCATATAGATGGGAGTGGAAATCGAAGAAGTCGAGTATCAACATCTGTGTGGAGGCGATAAGCATATCGCGATGGAAATGATGGTCTGTATTCCGGAGTCTGTATTCCACTTGTTCAAAATCCCGGAGACATAGCTCTTGCTGTTCGGTAGTCAGGGACATGATAGGATTGAGAAATAGGGAAAGTTGCCCTTTCATGCCGTAGTTGTTCTGCGGTGTACTCAGCACCACAAAGCCCGATGCGATATAGATGACCTTTACACGAAAATCTTCTGAAGGTTGAATTTTCTCTACCAGTTTTCCTTTGCGGACAATCATCAGATCGCCGGCACGTAACTCACGCTCCTCTCCATTGTACTTCAACCGGCAGATTCCTGACAGACAGAGGGCATGTGCAAGATAGCCACTGTATGCGTCCGTCCCCAGACCTTGAATAGTATCGGCTATTATAATATTTGCGGTTTCTCCCATTATACAGTTGTTTGGTTTCAATCACAAAAGTATATGTTTCCAATAATATAACTTCTATTGTGGGCAAGAAATATATTGCCTTTTTTATTCATTTCAAATCTGCCCGAATTTCGCAAATTCTTCATACCTTTGCATCCGTTAATTTTAGAAACCAATAACAAAACAGAACTTATGGGAGGTTTTTTCGGAACAGTCGCCAAGGCAACAAGCTGTGTGGCAGATTTGTTTTACGGCACAGATTATAATTCACATTTAGGGACAAAACGTGGTGGGTTGGCTACATACGATGCAGAAACGGAGCAGTTTACCCGTTCCATTCACAATCTGGAAAGCACTTATTTCCGCACGAAGTTTGAGGGTGAACTGGACAAGTTCAAAGGAAATTCCGGAATAGGAATCATCAGCGACACAGACCCTCAACCCCTTATCCTCAACTCCCACCTTGGCCGCTTTGCCCTTGTAACGGTAGCCAAAATCGTGAATCTGCAAGAACTGGAAGCAGAACTGTTGGCTCAGAACATGCACTTCGCCGAACTTAGTTCGGGCAAGACCAATCAGACGGAACTTATCGCCCTCCTTATTATACAAGGAAAGACATTTGTCGAAGGAATTGAAAATGTGTATAAGCATATCAAAGGTTCCTGCTCCATGCTGCTTCTTACAGAGGATGGTATCATCGCTGCTCGTGACCGGTGGGGACGTACTCCGATTGTTATCGGAAAAAAGGATGGGGCGTATGCAGCGACAAGCGAGTCGAGCAGCTTCCCGAATCTCGGTTATGAGATAGACCGTTATTTGGGACCCGGAGAGATTGTTCGCCTGCGTGCCAATGGGGTGGAACAGATGCGCAAGCCTGATGAGGGAATGCAGATTTGTTCCTTCCTATGGGTATATTACGGTTTCCCCACTTCCTGCTACGAAGGTAAGAATGTGGAGGAAGTGCGTTTTGCCTCCGGTTTCAAGATGGCACAGACAGATAAGTCAGAGGTGGATTGTGCCTGCGGCATTCCTGATTCGGGTGTAGGTATGGCGCTTGGGTATGCCGAAGGTAAAGGAGTTCCTTATCATCGTGCCATTTCCAAATATACTCCGACTTGGCCTCGTAGTTTTACTCCCAGCAAGCAAGAATTGCGTTCGCTGGTGGCAAAGATGAAGCTGATTCCCAATCGTGCCATGCTCGAGGGCAAGCGCTTGCTGTTCTGTGATGATTCTATTGTCCGGGGTACCCAGTTGCACGACAATGTGAAGGTGCTGTATGAGTATGGTGCCAAGGAGGTGCATATCCGGATTGCTTGTCCTCCATTGATATATAGCTGCCCGTTTGTAGGATTCACGGCTTCCAAAAGCGACATGGAGCTGATTACCCGTCGTGTCATCAAGGAGCTGGAGGGTGATGAGAATAAGAATCTCGATAAGTATGCCACTACCGGTTCACCCGAATATGAAAAGATGGTGGACGTTATCCGTGAGCGTTTCGGACTTTCATCCTTGAAGTTCAATACGTTGGAAACTCTGGTTGAGGCTATCGGATTGCCTAAATGTAAGATATGTACGCACTGTTTCGATGGTAGCAGCCATTTTTGATTGACAATTTGTCCTTAAGGAATAAAAAAGGGGCGTGAATTGCTTGGCAGTTCACGCCCCTTTTTTTATCTTTACAGCACAAAATAGTGATTAATGATTAGTGATTAATGATTAATGCCATTCGGATAATGCTTTTCGCCAATTACTAATCACTGACCATTAATCACTGACCATTAATCACTAATCATTATTCATCATGACTTTAGTAGAACGTTTTTTAAAGTACGTAAGCTTCGATACTCAGTCCAGTGAAGAGACTGGGGTTACTCCGAGTACTCCGGGACAAATGGTGTTTGCCCGGTATCTGAAAGAAGAATTGGAAACTTTGGGTCTGAAAGAAATCACGTTGGACGAAAATGGTTATCTGTTCGCCACTCTTCCTGCCAATACAGACAAGCCGTTGCCCGTCATCGGCTTTATTGCCCACATGGATACAAGCCCCGATATGAGTGGCAAGAACGTTTCTCCGCGTATCGTGCAGAATTATGACGGTAAGGACATCGTTCTTTGCGCCGAAGAGAATGTGGTTCTTTCTCCTGTCCGGTTCCCCGAACTGCTCGACCATCAAGGGGAAGATTTGATTGTGACCGACGGCAAGACCTTGCTTGGTGCCGATGATAAAGCCGGTATTGCCGAAATTGTATCGGCGGTGGTATATCTGAAGGAGCACCCCGAAATCAAGCACGGTAAAATTCGTATCGGCTTTAATCCGGATGAGGAAATCGGTTTGGGCGCCCATAAGTTCAATGTAGCGCAGTTCGGTTGCGAATGGGCCTATACCATGGATGGCGGAGAAGTGGGTGAACTTGAATTCGAGAACTTCAATGCGGCCTTTGCCAAGATAAGTTTCAAGGGACGGAATGTGCATCCGGGCTATGCCAAGAATAAGATGATTAACTCTATCCGCGTTGCCAACCGTTTCATGTCCATGCTTCCGGCTGACGAGGCCCCGGAGCATACCGAAGGTTACGAAGGTTTCTATCATCTGATAGGCATTACCGGTGAGGTGGAGCAGACAACAGTCTCTTACATTATCCGTGACCACGACCGCGCCCGCTTTGAAGAGCGCAAGAAGGAGATGGAACGTCTTGTGGCAAAAATCAATGAAGAATACGGTCCGGGTACCGCTACTCTGGAACTTCGCGACCAATACTACAATATGCGTGAACAGATTGAACCGGTGATGCATATCATCGACACCGCTTTTGCCGCCATGAAGGCAGTAGGTGTAGAGCCTCGTGTAAAAGCCATTCGCGGAGGTACGGACGGTGCCCAGCTCTCTTTCAAGGGCCTGCCTTGTCCCAATATCTTTGCCGGTGGCTTGAACTTCCACGGCCGCTATGAGTTCGTGCCTATCCAGAACATGGAGAAAGCCATGAACGTCATCGTCAAGATTGCCGAGCTCGTAGCAAGCAAATAGATAATTCATAACTCATAACTCTAATAGTTCCATGAAAACCACTCCGTTTACCGAAAAACACATCTCGCTGGGTGCCAAGATGCACGAGTTTGCGGGATATAATATGCCTATCGAGTATTCCGGCATCATTGACGAGCATCTTACAGTATGTCAGGGTGTCGGTGTATTCGACGTCTCACACATGGGAGAATTTTGGGTGAAAGGTCCCCATGCTTTGGACTTTCTGCAGAAAGTGACTTCCAATAACGTAGCTGCCCTCACACCGGGGAAAGTACAGTATACCTGCTTCCCAAATGAAAATGGAGGCATTGTGGACGACCTTCTGGTCTATCATTATGAGCCGGAGAAATACCTGCTTGTCGTGAATGCGTCGAACATTGAGAAAGACTGGAACTGGTGTGTGTCTCATAACACGGAAGGCGCAGAATTGGAAAATGCTTCCGAGCACATGGCACAGCTTGCTGTGCAAGGACCGAAGGCTATTCAGGCTTTGCAGAAGCTGACTTCCATTAATCTTTCCGACCTTCCTTACTATACTTTTACCCATGGTGAGTTTGCCGGAGAAAAGGATGTCATTATCTCCAATACCGGATATACCGGTGCGGGTGGTTTTGAGCTTTACTTCTATCCGGAGGCTGCCATGAAGATTTGGGATGCCGTGTTCGAGGCAGGCGCGGAGTTCGGCATTAAGCCAGTTGGTCTGGGTGCGCGCGATACGCTTCGTCTGGAAATGGGCTTCTGTTTGTATGGCAATGATTTGGATGACACCACTTCGCCCATTGAAGCGGGTTTAGGATGGATTACCAAGTTTGTGGAGGGAAAGAACTTCACCAATCGCCCGATGCTGGAAAAACAGAAAGCGGAAGGCACTACCCGTAAGTTGGTGGAATTTGAAATGATAGACCGCGGTATCCCCCGTCATGGTTACGAGCTGTATAGTACAGACGGTACTGCCATCGGTGTGGTTACCTCCGGAACTATGTCGCCTACCCGCAAGATTGGTATCGGAATGGGGTATATCAGACCCGAATACAGCAAGGTCGGTACGGAAATCTGCATTGACATGCGAGGACGTAAGCTGAAAGCTGTGGTTGTGAAGCCGCCGTTCCGCAAACAGTAATTTGAATGAATAACTAAAATAAGAAGAATGAAGAATTTGTCATGCGGCATCATCGTGCAGTCAAATTCTTCATTCTTAGTTATTCCTTTCTCTATATTCTGCTTATCCTGTCCAGCATTTGGTTTGCCCAACCTATCTCTTTATTGGTCCATTCCTTTTCGGTTCCTTCTATGCCTTGGCCTTCGTAGTCCGAAAGCAAGGTGATGTATTCTTTCAGTATATCGGCGGCTTGGGCTTGTTTGTTCATGCGCATCAATAATAGTATTTTTTGTTTATATATGTCCAGATTGGGGCTTGTTCCTGCCATCTCCTGGGCTTTATCAAGCATGGCGAGGCAGCGGTTGTTCACTTCTTCCGTATTAGACAGTGCCATTTCCGCTTTTACCAGGATGATGTAGTCATTGTCCGTGGCTAGTCTGTTGTCAATGTTCTTGCGTATCAGCCGGGCAGTTTCCTTATAGCGCTTGTTGGCGTAGTTCATACTTGCGTTGAAAAAAACGACATCGCTGGTGGTCCGTAGGTAGGGGCGGGCACTCAGGCTATGGGATTCACCGGCCTTTTCTATACGCTTTTGCAGGTTGCCGATGCTGCCGTAGCGAGGAATGTCCTTGTTGCGTTGGTGCAGGTTGTAATACCCTATAATTTTACCGAGGGCCGATGCGATTCCGTCGGGATTATATCCCTTGAATGCCAGAAGTTGGCGCGCAAGGCGGTCTGAAGAGATTTCCTGGGAAGTTTTGTATTTCATCCCCAACCGGTCCGTTGCCGGAATGCTCAAAAGGGAAGCGATGGCTCCGATATCTGCCACCAGACTGACGGCATAAGCATCTTCATTATCGTCCCAGTAGGCCACATCGAGGGCTGCGCTGGCGGTAGTGGCAAAGACATCTGCCCAAAAAGCTGCACGCTTGGCACGCCGCTCGGCACGGTAAATGTTGTTTACCTGATGGTCGAGGACGAAATGTCCCAGCTCACATGCGATGACGGCGGCCAGTTCGTCTTCGGAATCAAGAGTGCAGAGGAGGCCCGTACTGATAACCATGGAGCCGTTGGGAAGCATGAAGGCATCTGGTTCGGGCGACTGGATGATACGTATGTTCAGACTCTCCCCGCGATTGCTGTCAATGGTGGTGGCGTTCAACTTGGAGAACACTCCCTGCACGTACGAAACGATGTAATCTTCCTGATAGGCTATCTCATTCAGTTTGTCGAGATACTCCAGGCACTCTTCGTCGATTTCCTGGCGCAGTTTGTGCTTGTAGCCGCGGTCGCTGAAATATTCGTAAAGATGGTTTTTCAAGTATATCTGCTGCCAGAATTCCCGGTCGGTTTGCGGAGCGGATATGGCAATGTGCCCCATCTCATTCAAAGGAATGGTCTCTTGTATGCCGTTCATTTCGACAGCATAGCAAATGTTGTTGCTGCTTTCACCGGGATTCTTCATTTTGACAACCCGGCGGATAATGACCGGTGTACCGGCGGGAGATTGCCGGTACTCTTTTGTCAATTCTCCTTTGACAGCGATGTTTCCGCTTAAATCTTTGTACTTTTTGGGCTTGGCAAATCCTGCCGTTGCGACAAGGATTGTTAGGATGAATAGGGTGGCGAGTCGTTTCATGATTAGTATATGTTTTCGGTTTTGATGATACAAAAATAGGGAAGTGTTTTTCTCCTTTCTCGTTTTTTTCCCTATTCTGTGATAGGAGATTCCCTATTTATCGGTCCTGCAGTGGGAGGCGGAAACAAAAAAGGGAACCTTTCAGTGAAAGACTCCCTTTTTTCAGTTTGCTTGAAACTGATTATTTCTTACGGTTACCGTAACGGCTCATGAACTTATCAACACGACCGGCAGTGTCAACCAGCTTAGACTTACCTGTGTAGAACGGGTGAGAAGTGCTGGAGATTTCCAGCTTTACCAGCGGATAAGTTTCACCTTCGAATTCGATAGTCTCTTTCGTGTTGCAAGTGGAACGAGACAAGAATACATCACCATTTGACATATCTTTAAATACTACCGGACGGTAATTTTCAGGATGAATACCTTTTTTCATTTTGATATTTTCTTTTAAAAATTTATATTCTGTTACTATTTTGGTAATAAATAGTGTAATGGTCTTCTTTTCAGAGCGCAAAGATAGTGCAAGTTGGAGACTCTACAAAATAAATTCAGATTTATTTTTATTTAGTAGGTTTATCGCATTTTATTTCTGATTTTTGCAGGACTTAATCTTGTGAATTTATGAGGAAACTACTTGTCTTATGCTCTTTCTGGCTGTGCGTGGCAACGCTGGGGGCACAAAATGCGGAACGGAAACTGTATAGTGTTGCGTTCTACAATCTTGAGAACTTGTTTGATACGATTCATGATGCAGGTAAGAATGACTATGAGTTCCTGCCCGACGGCAGTTACCAATGGACGGCAAAGAAGTATGAGTCCAAGCTGCAGAACCTTTCCAAAGTGTTGGGTTCCCTTTCGCGTGATTTAGTGCCGGAAGGTCCGGCATTCATCGGTGTGGCAGAGGCGGAGAACAGCCGGGTGCTGGAAGACCTCGTGAAGCAGCCGGCCATTTCCAATTATGAGTTCGTGCATTATGAAGGACCGGACAGACGGGGTATAGACTGTGCCTTGCTGTACGACCCGAAGCAGTTCAGCGTTACCCACTCAAAGTTGGTGCTTTCTACTCCTTTTGAGGGGGATACGGTGCACTTGACGCGCGGCTTCCTGATTGTGGACGGACAACTGGCGGGAGAGCGTGTCTGCGTGATAGTGAACCACTGGCCCTCCCGTGGGGCAAAGTCACCGGTGCGTGTGCATGCAGCCAGGCAGGTAAAGGCCTTGAAGGACTCTCTGATGCGTAGCGACAAGAAGCTGAAACTCATCGTGATGGGGGATATGAATGACGACCCGATGGATGAAAGCATGGAGGTGCTGGGTGCACGCAAATATCCGAAGCAGGTGAAGAAAGGCGAATTCTACAATCCCTGGTGGGAGACACTGGAAGACAAGGGAGTGGGGACATTGCTCTATCGGGGCAAGTGGAACTTGTTTGACCAGATTGTCATTTCGAAACCGTTGCTGAAGGCTAAGAAAGGGTTGCGCTATGATCACAATGAAGTTTTCATCCGCGATTATCTGATTCAGCAGGATGGCAAATACAAAGGTTCCCCCTTGCGTACGCATGGAGGCAGGACTTGGCTGAACGGCTACAGTGACCATTTGCCGACCATCATCTATCTGAAAAATTAGTATTACATAATAATGTGTAAACAGATGCCGGAGAGCAAACATGTTCTCCGGCTTTTTTGTTGATAGAAGTATAGATGGCAAAAGTATGGCTGGCAGAGATAAATGCAAAGAGTTTGTAATATAGAGATTACAATAATCTGTTAAATGAAGCCAATAGCTTTAAAATAGAATGGATTTGGTAGGATGAGCCGGATATTTTATTCCTCTCAAGTTCTTTACTTTAAAGGATAATGATTACTTTTGCGTAGAATTTTAATTCACTAACAATAAAATTTAAACAAAATGGTTAATTACAAAGATTTAGGACTGGTAAACACAAGAGAGATGTTTGCTAAGGCTATCAAAGGTGGATATGCTATTCCGGCATTCAACTTCAACAATATGGAACAGATGCAGGCTATCATCAAGGCTGCAGTTGAAACAAAGTCTCCGGTTATTCTTCAGGTATCTAAGGGTGCCCGTCAGTATGCCAACGCTACGCTGTTGCGTTACATGGCTCAGGGTGCTGTTGAGTACGCTAAGGAATTGGGTTGCAAACATCCTGAAATTGTTCTTCACCTCGACCACGGAGATACATTCGAAACTTGCAAGAGCTGTATCGACTCTGGTTTCTCTTCAGTAATGATTGACGGTTCACACCTTCCGTACGAAGAAAACGTTGCACTGACTAAGAAGGTAGTTGATTATGCTCATCAGTTCGACGTAACTGTAGAAGGCGAACTCGGTGTATTGGCCGGTGTAGAAGATGAAGTTTCTGCAGAACACCATACATATACTAATCCTGAAGAAGTTATTGACTTCGCTACCCGTACAGGTTGCGATTCACTGGCTATCTCAATCGGTACTTCTCATGGTGCATACAAGTTCAAACCCGAACAATGCCACGTTGACCCTGCTACCGGTCGTCTGGTTCCTCCTCCTCTGGAATTTGCCGTTCTGGATGCTGTAATGGAGAAACTTCCGGGATTCCCCATCGTTCTTCACGGTTCTTCTTCTGTTCCTCAGGAAGAAGTTGATACTATCAACAAGTATGGTGGTAAGCTGGAAGCTGCTATCGGTATCCCCGAAGAGCAGTTGCGTAAGGCTGCCAAGTCTGCTGTTTGCAAAATCAACATCGACTCTGACTCACGTCTGGCTATGACAGCTGCTATCCGCAAGACATTTGCTGAAAAACCGGCAGAATTCGACCCGCGTAAGTATCTGGGCCCGGCTCGTGACAATATGGAAAAACTGTACAAGCATAAAATCATCAACGTGCTTGGTTCAGAGAACAAATTGGCTCAACTGGACTAATCGAAAGATAATCCGAATATAGTGTCAGCCCTTGCAATATTGATGTTGCAAGGGCTGATTTATATATAGGCCGGTGTTGTGGGATGGTTAAGTTCACCGGTTATTTCAGAAGCGGATGTTTCAACGTGTACAACAGTCTGTTTCCTTTAACAAAACAGTCTGTTTCCCTTAACTGAACAGTTTGTTTCAATAAAGAGAACACTTTGTTCCAATATGCAAAAACACTTCGTTCCAATACGTAAGAACACTTTGTTTCTACATATCCGAACACTTTGTTTCTCTATACTGGAACAAGGTGTTCACCGTTATGAACTAACAGATTAGCTATATTTGAGACCGGTGAAAAGCATATCCCCGTGACACCTATTCCATACTAAAAATCCCTTGCAGATGGCTGGCAGGAGAAGTGTCTGCCAGCTATCTGCAAGGGAGATTTGCAAGAATGAGCTCTCTGTGTGGAGTACGCGTTATAATTCTATCACTAATGATTCTCTGGGGCCCATCTTCAGCTCTTCACCGAAGGTGATGGCTTTGCCGCTAAGAATATCTTTTCCCTGCTTGCTGTCTTTCAGGATTTCCTTGTAGAATTTCAAAGGAACGGTGGTCTCTGCATCTGTACCGTTCAGCATCACGAATACCGTCTTGCCTTCGTACTGGCGTGCGTAGGCATAAACACCATTCTGTACCATGAACTGCACCATGCTGCCTTTGGCAATCACATCGTTTCCTTTGCGCCAGTTCAGGATGGTCTTGTAGAAGTCGTAGCACTCGTTCTGTATTTTGGTACGTCCGGCTGGGGTCAGTGCGTTTGTTGCGTCACCGGTCCATCCGCCGGGGAAGTCCTTGCGGACATAGCCGTCGCTCTTGCTCTTCACGCCATTCATCATGACTTCCATTCCGTAGTAGAGTTGCGGAATGCGGCGGGTGGTAAGCAGCAGGGTAGAGGCTTGCTTCAGCATCGGAAGGTTGTCGCCTTCGCCCAGGAAGCGGTCGGTGTCGTGGTTTTCGATGAATGCCAGTACGGAAGCGGGGTTGGGGTAGAGGAAGTCGTATACGAAGTTATTGTATATGCGGTCCAGTCCCTTGAACCAAGTCTCGGTCTGTTCATTCTTGGCGGTGTTTATCTTGTCAAAGAAGCTGAAGTCCATGACGGTCTTGAGGTTACTGTTCTTGGGGGCTGATAGCTTGGAATCCTTCTGCCACCAGGCGGTGTAGGCGGGTTCGGTAACCCAGGTCTCGCCCACGGTGTTGTAGTTGGGATATTCTTCGTTGAGCTCTTTCATCCAGTTGCTCATGGCATCATAGTCGGCATACGGGTAAGTGTCCATGCGGATGCCGTCGATGTTGGCGAATTCAATCCACCAGAAACTGTTCTGTACCAGGTAGCGGTAAACGTGAGGGTTCTTCTGGTTGAGGTCGGGCATGGAAGGTACGAACCAGCCGTCGTTCATCTGGTCGGCATCGTACTGGGAAGTATAAGGGTCTACGTGCGGGGTCAGTTTGAAGGAGGTCTGCACGAAGTTGTTTTCGTGGTCGGGGTTGTTGAACCAGTCTTTGGAGGGCATGTCCTTAATCCATACATGCTCTACGCCGCAGTGGTTGAAAATCATGTCCATTACGATTTTGATGCCGCGTGCATGGGCTTTTTCAATCAGTTGCTTGTATTCTTCGTTGGTACCGAAGCGCGGGTCCACCTTGTAGTAGTCTGTGGTGGCATAGCCGTGATAGGAACCGCCGGTCATGTTGTTTTCCAGTACCGGAGTAAACCAGAGGGCTGTGACGCCGAGGTCGGAGAAGTAGTCCAGGTGTTGTTCGATGCCGGCAAGGTCACCGCCGTGGCGTGCATTGGGGTCTTTGCGGTCTATCTTGTACTCGGCCATGCCCGCAATCTGGTCATTGTCCGGGTTGCCATTGGCAAAGCGGTCGGGCATCAGCAGGTACAGTGCGTCGGAGGCGTCGAAACCTTTATGTTCGCAACCTTTCTTGTTGCGTGCCTTCAGTTCATATTCCTTTACGAGTTTCTTTTTTCCTTCAGTGAAGGTGAGGTTGAATTTGCCGGGTTTTACATCCTTGTCCAGTTTCAGATAGACCAGGAGGTAGTTGTTGCTTTCCAGCTTGACGGTGCTGCTCAATGAGACGCCGGGATAATTGACGGATACTGCCGCGTTGCCGATGCCTTCGCCATAGACCATCAGCTGGAGTTCCGGGTTCTGCATGCCGGTGTACCAAAACGGAGGGTCGATTTTGTTCACATTCATAGCTGCATACGTACTGAGGGAGAGTAAGAGTGTTCCCAAGATTAAGAATACTTTTTTCATGATAGTAACTTTACGGTTAATTTTTGCGCTAATTTAAAACAAATAACGGAGAAAGTTAATCTTTCTCCGTTACTGTACCTTATTATATTATGCAAACGTTTTCATTGGGGCTATTTGATGGGGGTTACGCTGGCGGTATCGACCTTTCCCTTGAAGAAGTCCTCTTTCTTGCGCTTTTCTCTGATGTCCTTCAGCCAGTTTTCGGCGGCATTGTATCGGTTGTCTTCTCCGATGATGGGAACTCCGTCTGCATCTACTTCCTGCACTTTGTCCTTGCTGTTTTTCGGACGGGTTTTCAGGTAGGCCGTTAGGTATCTCTCTGCTTTGGACACATCTTTCAGATAGTAATAATAGACAAAGGCTGCGTCGTAGAGCAGTTTGTGTTTCTGCCGGTCGTATTTTTCGTATTGCGTCAGAAGGGTATTCACCTGGTCGGTGTATTGAAATGCCATCTTGTAGCAGTCCGCAAGCCCCACATATAGGCGGGACATGACACTGTCGCTGGGCATGGCGAGGCTTACGGCAGTTTCCAGATAAGTCACTCCATCCTCTTTCCATGATGTCTTGGAGCAGGCGCGTCCCAGATAATAGAGAACGTTGATGTTGGTATTGTCATCTTTGAGAGCTCTTTCCAGCAGGTCGTGTGCAGGGTAGAAGTCTTCGAGGGCATAGTAGCTGATTCCGGCGTAGAAGCAGGTTTGGAAGGAGCTGTCCTTTTCCTGCAACAGTTGTTCATATCTCTCTATTGCTTTGGGGTAATCTTTGTTCAGGCAATAGGCTTGGGCATTGATGCGGTTCACAAGGACGTTGGTGGAGTCTATGGAACGGTATTTCTCCGTTATGTTTATGGCGTTTTCATACTGATGGCCTGCTACATAGATGTTGCCGAGTTTGGCAGCAGACAGGTAATCATTGGGATACCTTTTCTGTATGTCCAGGTAGGCATCTATCACATGCATGATTTCTGTGTTGTCATAGACTTGCCCCATACTTTCGGCTCTAAGGTGTAGTACATAGGCGGAACTGTCCCTTTCTGCCAGCAGGTTGCTTTCCTTTAGAGACTCACGGTATCTCTTCATGTTCATCAGCAGACTGATATACTGGATGCGTGTGTATTTATTGTCCGGGTTTATGTGGAGCGCATTCTGGTAGTAATCCAGCGCCTCGCTATATTTGGCTAGTGATTTGCAGCATTCGGCAGCTTCAATGTATGCCCGGGGATTGAGAGAATCCTGAGTTACGACTTCCTGAAATACGCTCAGAGCTTCAAGGTTATTGCCCAGCCCTTTCAGCGCTTTCCCTTTTTGGTAGAGTAGGGGGACGGTCGGGGTTTCTTGATCGATCAGCATCAAGGCTGTTTCATAATCGTAGTTGGCCATCGCCTCTTGAATGGGGTTTGTGGTCTGTGCCGCCAGAAGTGAACAGCATGCACTGAAACATAAGGAGATAAAAAGCTTTCGCATACAGTATATCATTTATATGAGGTTAAACTGACTGCAAGTTACTAAAAAGAATGTATTTACGAAATAATCGTAATCTGTTTTAGATAGATTAACGAAAAAGCCCCTCCAAAAATGATGGAGGGGCTTTAAAATAGTTCGGAATTCAATCCGGATAACGGAATGAATAAATGTATTACATTAAGAATCCCAGCAGGATACCTGCTGCTACAGCGGAACCGATTACACCGGCAACGTTCGGGCCCATGGCATGCATCAGCAGATAGTTGGTAGGATCGTATTCCAGACCTACTACTTGGGAGATACGTGCAGAGTCGGGTACGGCAGATACACCGGCATTACCGATCAACGGATTAATCTTGTTGCCTTTCTTCAGGAAGAGGTTGAAAATCTTCACGAAGATGACACCGGATGCTGTGGCAATGACAAATGATAAGGCGCCCAGACCGAATATCTTGATTGAATCAAGGGTTAAGAACTCGGATGCTTGCGTAGAAGCACCTACTGTCAAACCAAGCAGAATAGTAATGGTATCAATCAGCGGACCACTGGCTGTGTTTGCCAGACGACGTGTAACTCCACTTTCTTTCAGTAAATTACCGAAGAACAGCATACCCAGCAAAGGCAGACCGGATGGTACAAGGAATGTGGTCAGTAACAAACCGATAATCGGGAACATTACTTTTTCCGTATGTGAAACCACACGGGGAGGTTTCATACGGATAAGACGTTCATTTTTACTGGTCAGCCAACGCATAATAGGCGGCTGTATCACCGGTACTAATGCCATATATGAATAGGCTGATACCGCAATGGCACCCATTAAGTTAGGAGCCAGTTTGGAAGAGAGGAAGATGGCAGTCGGACCATCGGCACCACCAATGATACCGATTGCACCAGCCTGCATTGGGTCAAATCCTATGGCAAGGGCAATCATATAAGCACCGAATATACCGAATTGGGCTGCTGCACCAACCAACATTAATTTGGGGTTCGATATCAAAGCGGAGAAATCCGTCATGGCACCGATACCCAGGAATATGAGTGGCGGGTACCAACCGGAGGTTACTCCCTGGTATAGAATATTAAGTACGGAACCTTCTTCATAGATACCGACTTTCAATCCGGCTTCCATATTGAAAGGTATATTACCAATCAGCATACCGAAACCGATAGGAATTAATAGCATCGGCTCAAATTCCTTGGCTACAGCCAAGTATATGAAAAACAAACCTACCAGAAGCATTACCACATGTCCTACCGTTGCATTGGCAAAACCTGTATAAGTCCAGAAGTCGGCAAGGTTGTTTCCTAAAAATGTGATAAATTCTCCCATATTATTCAATAATTACGAGGTCAGTACCTTCGAGAACAGAGTCCCCTTTGTTTACATTGATGGCTGTAATCTTACCGTCTTTATCAGCATTGATATTGTTTTCCATCTTCATGGCTTCCAGAATGATGATAACTTGTCCCTTCTTTACTGTATCGCCGACATTTACTTTGATATCGAGGATTACACCGGGAAGCGGAGATTTTACACCTGACTTGCCGGTAGAAGCAGCGGCCGGTTTTACTACCGGAGTAGCAGGAGCAGCAGGGGCGGATGTGGCTGCCGGACGTGCTACCGGTTTAACGACTACCTTCGGTGCTTTTTCCATTTCAACTTTGTAGGGAGTACCGTTCACTTCTACGTGAGCGATGTTGTCTTCAATATCTCCAATGGCAACTTTATATACGTTACCGTTAATTTTATATTTATATTCTTTCATCGTTTTATTTTATTATGGGTGACTTACTTTTTGTGAGGAGTCTCACGCAACGTATAAATCTTTGAACTCCACGGTGAGTAACTGCGTTTTACACGGGTAATGGTAAGTATCGTGTCTTCCACATCGTGTACATCGCTTTGGAATTCGTGCATGGCCATTGAAATGGCAGCAAAAACTTCTCCCGGAGCCTGCCCCAGTTGTTTCTCTTTTGCTTCTTGTTTATCAGTAATACCTTTAGCTTTCATGGCATTGCGTTTGCTGAGGTTAACTGATATTTTACCTATAATCTTGAAGGAGATGTAGAGTAATATCAGCCCGCAGAATACAACGCTCATGGCAGAAATAGCCATACCGATACCTACGCTGTCATGCTCTTCGAATTTTTCCATTTTGGCATTGCTGTCGATAGTCTTGTTGTTGGTACTCGGAGTGACATATTTATCTTCGCTTCCACCCTTTACTTCCCATTGGTCGGCTGCATCACTGACACGGGCATAGGATTGGTTGGCTTTTAAAGTACCGGCAGGCACTATGACTTGATCAAGCAATTTCTTGCCAGAATCATACAACCCAATCCAGTTGGCATTTGTGGCATCCAGTTTGAAGTTCGTATGAAATGTACCGCGTCTTGGCTCTCCATCAGCCCAGAAAAGTGCATGCTGACGTGGTTTTATGAGTGTCAGAACGTCACCTTTGGGAATGAAATAACTGGCAGTATCACCCGGCTGGCTGCTGAATTTCAGATAGCAACCTGCAAGGTCGGCGCTGCCGTATGATCTGTTGAATATTTCAATCCATGCGCTGTGCACACCGTAGTCATCCTGATAGTTGCTCTCGTTGTTGACCAGCACTTCATTCAGTAACAGTTTGTTGTTCGATTTCTGTTCTTTGCAAGAAGAGCAAAAGCCCAACACCAGCATCAATGAAAGGAATATTCCGATTTTTGTTTTATTCATAATCGTTCTTGTTTTAGTGTGAAAAGCTTGATTACAAGGGAATATTACCATGCTTCTTAGCCGGGTTAGTCAATTTCTTGGTTTGCAACTGTTGCAGGGCACGGATGATGCGGAAACGTGTGTTACGCGGTTCGATAACATCATCGATGTAACCATATTTAGCTGCATTATAAGGATTGGCAAACAACTTGGTGTATTCAGCCTCTTTTTCAGCCAGGAATTGAGCCGGATTTTCCTGCTCTTTGGCTTCGCGGGCATATAATACTTCTACAGCACCTGCACCACCCATTACAGCGATTTCAGCAGTAGGCCAAGCATAATTCATGTCGCCACGCAGCTGCTTACAGCTCATCACGATGTGCGAACCACCGTAGGATTTACGCAGTGTAATGGTAACCTTGGGTACAGTAGCTTCACCGTATGCATACAGCAGTTTGGCACCGTGCAGGATGACGCCGTTGTACTCCTGGCCGGTTCCCGGAAGGAATCCCGGTACGTCTACCAATGATACGATAGGAATATTGAAGGCGTCGCAGAAACGGACGAAGCGTGCGCCCTTGCGGGATGCGTTGCTGTCGAGCACACCTGCCAGATACTTCGGCTGGTTGGCAACGATACCTACGGACTGTCCGTTGAAACGTGCGAAACCGATAATGATATTCTTTGAATAATCTTTTTGGATTTCGAGGAACTCACCATTATCTATGATAGCGCCAATTACCTCGTACATATCGTACGGCTTGTTCGGGTTATCAGGAATGATGTCGTTCAGGGAATCTTCCAGACGGTCGATAGGGTCTGTACAGTCTACATAGGGAGCTTCTTCCAGGTTGTTCTGGGGAATGTAGCTCAACAGTTTGCGGATAAGAGCCAAACCTTCTTCTTCTGTCTGTGCAGTAAAATGAGTAACACCAGATTTGGTGGAGTGAACGCTCGCGCCACCCAGGTTTTCCTGGCTTACGTCTTCTCCGGTTACAGTCTTTACTACCTTCGGACCGGTAAGGAACATGTAGGATGTACCTTCCATCATCAAAGTAAAGTCTGTCAAGGCAGGAGAGTAAACGGCGCCACCGGCACAAGGACCGAAAATACCGGAAATCTGCGGAATGACACCCGAAGCAAGTATGTTACGTTGGAAGATTTCAGCGTAGCCAGCCAAGGCATTGATACCTTCCTGAATACGTGCACCGCCCGAGTCGTTGATACCGATACACGGAGCACCCATTTTCATGGCTTGGTCCATAATCTTACAGATTTTCAGAGACATGGTTTCGGACAGTGAACCGGCAGAAACTGTGAAGTCCTGTGCGAAGACATAAACCAGACGGCCCTCGATTGTACCGCAACCGGTTACCACACCGTCACCGGGGTAGTGTTTCTTTTCCATGCCGAAGTTCGTACATCTATGTTCTACGAACATGTCCATTTCTTCGAAACTGCCTTCGTCGAGAAGCATGGCTATACGCTCACGAGCTGTATATTTACCCTTCTCGTGTTGCTTTGCAATCGCTTTTTCACCACCACCGAGACGTGCTGCAGCGCGGCGGTCTATAAGCTCTTTAATCTTTTCAAGTTGATTACTCATGAATTTATATTCTTTAAATGTTTATACAATTTATGATTTGATGATTTTACAGTCTTGCTTATTCCGGTTTCTCGCAAAGCTCGGTCAGGACACCGAGAGTTGACTTCGGATGCAGGAATGCAATGTTCAGACCTTCTGCACCTTTGCGGGGAGCTTTGTCTATAAGGCGGATACCTTTTTCTTCGACTTCTGCAAGCGCACCGGCCACTCCGTCTTCAACGGCAAATGCCAGATGATGCATGCCGCCGTTGCCGTTGTTCTTCTCAATGAATTTGGCAATTGTGCTTTCGGGAGAAGTAGGTTCCAACAATTCGATCTTTACATCGCCCACTTTCAGGAAAGCGGTTCTAACTTTCTGATCTTCCACGGTTTCGATGTTGTAGCATTTCAAACCTAAAACGTTTTCGTAGTACGGAAGGGCTTCTTCAATGCTCTTAACGGCAATGCCCAGATGCTCAATGTGTGAAATCTTCATAACTATATAAATTAATGTTAGTATTGTATCCTTTTTAATAAAGGTATAAAGCAGCACAAAGAAAGAGAATTCTTCCTTAATAAAGAAATTTTTCATCAATTAATTCATGGATAATTGAACTTTAGAAGGATTTTTTCAGACTTTAGATAGAGACCGGTTGTTTTCCTGATATCGTCCGCTAACGGACATCCCCACTGTCCGAAAATGAACACTTACCCCTCTATGGAACCTTCCCGGCCACTTGGCACACTCTTTGCTTTTCTGTTTGCGACAATTTTAAAGATTGAACATGAAAAAGAATATTTTACTTGCAGTTTGTTTTTTGATGCCGTTGGCAACCATGGCGCAGAATGATACTTTGGGACATGAACGCAATATTACGCTGTCGGAGGCCATTGTACTGGCCCGTACGCAGTCTGTGGATGCTGCTGTGGCATTGAATGAATTGAAAACTGCGTATTGGGAATACCGTACATTCCGTGCGGACTTGTTGCCGGAAGTGAATTTCACCGGTACACTACCCAACTATAACAAGTCCTACAGTACCTACCAGAATTCCGACGGCTCCTATAGCTTTGTCCGCAACAATACACTGGGGCTGTCCGGCCAGCTTTCGGTAGACCAGAACATTTGGTTTACGGGGGGTAAGCTGTCACTGACTTCTTCGCTGGATTATCTCAAACAACTGGGTTCCGGAGGAGCGAAGCAGTTCATGTCAGTCCCCGTGAGTCTGGAGTTGACGCAACCGGTCTTCGGAGTGAATACCTTGAAGTGGAACCGCCGTATAGAGCCCGTACGCTATGCCGAGGCAAAGGCCGAGTTCATTTCAGCTACGGAAGAGGTGACGATGAAAACCATCACTTATTTCTTTGAGTTGCTGCTGGCCAAAGAATCGCTCGCTACCGCCATGCAGAACAAGACGAATGCCGACCGCCTTTATGAAGTGGCCATAGCCAAACGTAAGATGGGACAGATATCCGAGAATGATTTGCTGCAGCTTAAACTGAATTCATTGCAGGGCAAGGCCGACGTGACTGAGGCAGAGAGCAACCTGAATGCAAAAATGTTCCAGCTCCGTTCTTTCCTCGGGGTGTCCGAGCAGGAAAGCCTGAACCCGGTGTTGCCCGCCACTGTTCCTGATATAAAGATGGACTATGACCGCGTGCTGAACAAGGCACTGGAACGCAACTCCTTTGCACAGAACATCCGCCGCCGCCAGCTCGAAGCTGATTATGAAGTGGCAACGGCACGCGGAAACCTGCGTAGCATCGATCTCTTTGCCAGTGTGGGCTATACGGGGCAAAACCATGAATTCTCTTCAGCCTACCGGGACTTGCTTGATAATCAGATTGTGCAGGTGGGCGTCAAGATTCCTATCCTTGACTGGGGCAAACGCCGCGGCAAGGTAAGGGTGGCAAAGAGCAACCGTGAAGTGGTTTTATCCAAAATCCGCCAGGAACAGATGGACTTTAATCAGGACATCTTTTTGCTGGTGGCTAACTTCAACAACCAGGCGCAACAGCTGGACATAGCCGAAGAGGCGGATGTCATTGCTGAGAAGCGTTACAAGACCAGTGTAGAGACCTTTATGATAGGTAAAATCAGCACCCTGGACCTGAACGATGCACAGAACTCTAAAGACGAAGCCCGTCAAAAGCATATTTCAGAGCTGTACTACTATTGGTATTACTTCTATCAGCTCCGCAGCTTGACCCTTTGGGATTTTGAACGCGATACGGAATTGGAAGCTGATTTTGAAGAGGTGGTAAGAGGATAAGTCGACGGGTTGCAAGTGATAAGTTATGAGTTATTTGCCGGTAAAAGTACCGTATATGCGATATTATAGGTAAATAACTTATAACTTATCATTCATAACTCTGCTTTTTTACTTATTTTTGCGGGAAACAAACTACAATTTTTATGATACTGATAATAGACGACGATAGTGCTGTGCGCTCTTCCCTCAGCTTTATGCTGAAGCGTGCCGGATATGAGGTGAAAACGGCTCCGGGCCCTCGCGAAGCTATGGATATAGTTAGGGCCGAAGCTCCCGCCTTGATTTTGATGGATATGAACTTCACTCTTTCCACTACCGGAGAAGAGGGACTTACCTTATTGAAGCAGGTAAAGGTGTTCCGTCCCGATGTGCCCGTTATTTTGATGACGGCATGGGGAAGTATCCAGCTTGCCGTGCAGGGTATGCAGGCCGGCGCATTCGATTTCATAACCAAGCCTTGGAACAATGCTGCTCTTTTGCAGCGCATCGAGACGGCCCTTGAGCTTACGGCCGCCCCGAAAGAGGTGCCGGAAGAACAGACTACCGCATTGAATCGCAGCCATATTATAGGTAAGTCCAAAGGGCTGATGGAAGTATTGAACACAGTGGCCCGCATAGCCCGTACCAATGCTTCGGTGCTGATTACGGGCGAAAGCGGAACGGGCAAGGAGCTGATTGCCGAAGCCATCCATGTCAACAGCCAACGTGTGAAGCAGCCTTTTGTCAAGGTGAATCTCGGCGGCATCTCGCAGAGCTTGTTCGAGAGTGAGATGTTCGGCCATAAGAAAGGGGCGTTTACCGATGCCAGCGCTGACCGTATAGGGCGTTTCGAAATGGCAAACAAGGGAACCATCTTCCTCGACGAGATTGGTGACCTCGACCCTTCCTGCCAGGTGAAACTGCTGCGTGTGCTTCAGGACCAGACATTCGAAGTGCTGGGCGATAGCCGTCCCCGCAAAGTCGATGTACGCGTCGTGTCCGCTACTAATGCAGACCTCCGTAAGATGGTGTCCGAACGTACTTTCCGCGAAGACCTTTTTTACCGTATCAACCTGATTACCGTAAAACTGCCCTCCTTGCGGGAGCGCCGTGAAGATATTCCTTTGCTGGCACGTCACTTTGCCGACCGTCAGGCAGAGGTGAACGGCTTGCCGCGTACGGATTTCTCGGCCGACGCTCTGAATTTCCTTTCCCGCCTGCCTTATCCGGGCAACATTCGTGAGTTGAAGAATCTGGTGGAGCGTACCATTCTGGTCAGCGGCAAGCCGGTGCTGGATGCCGCGGATTTCGATGCCCAATATCTGCGTCACGACGAACCGGCCAAAGCTGCCGAAGGTACTTCTTTTGCAGGTATGACTTTGGATGAAATAGAGCGGCAGACTATTTTGCAGGCGTTGGAACAGCATAAAGGGAATCTCAGTCAGGTGGCAGTGTCATTAGGCATCAGCCGCGCTGCGCTTTACAGACGTTTGGAAAAATATAATATTCAATTCCCGTGCGCATAAAATTCTTTTTCTTCATACTTGTCCTTTTTCTGCTCGGTCTGGGTGGAACGCTGGTATATCTGCTGAGTGGAAAGCCGTCTTTGTACCTATACGTGTTGGAGGGGCTCATCGGGTTTATCCTTATCTATCTGATAGTATTCTATAATAAGATAGTGAAGCCGATGAATACCATCGGCAGCGGTATGGAGTTGCTGCGCGAGCAGGATTTCAGTAGCCGTCTCAGTCGGGTAGGGCAGTACGAGGCAGACCGCATTGTGAATATCTTTAACCGAATGATGGAGCAGCTCAAGAATGAACGGTTGCGCATGCGCGAGCAGAATCACTTCTTGGATTTGTTGATTCAGGCATCTCCAATGGGGGTTATTATCCTGACAATGGACGATGAAGTGTCGCAATTGAATCCGATGGCGGTAAAGATGCTCGGTGTCCGTATGGAGGAGGCGATGGCAAAGCGGCTGGACCAGATGGACTCCCCGTTGGCTGCCGAACTTTCGTCCATTCCCAAAGACGAGACGGCAGTGGTCCGTCTCAATGATGCGAATATTTATAAATGCACCCATTCTTCTTTTATTGACAGAGGGTTCAAACATCCTTTTTTCTTGATAGAGCGTATGACGGAAGAAGTGATGCGTGCCGAGAAGCGTGCCTATGAAAAGGTAATCCGCATGATAGCTCATGAAGTGAACAATACCACTGCGGGCATCACTTCCACACTTGATACAGTGGAGCAGGCACTTTCTACAGAAGATGATATGGAGGACATCTGCGACGTGATGCGCGTCTGTACGGAGCGTTGTTTCTCGATGAGCCGTTTCATTACCCGTTTTGCAGATGTGGTAAAGATACCTGAACCTACCCTGGTGCCCGTCCAACTGAATGAGTTGGTGTCCATGTGCAAGCGTTTCATGGAAGGAATGTGCAATGACCGCAATATAGGGCTACGTCTGGAATGCGACCCGGAGGTGGGAATGGTGCGTATGGATGCTTCTCTTTTTGAGCAGGTGCTTGTGAATATCATCAAGAATGCTGCCGAAAGTATAGAGGGGGATGCCGGAGAAAACGGACAGCAAGGTGAGATAATAGTAAGGACCACTGCCCCCGCTTCTGTGGAAGTCGTTGACAATGGTCCGGGGATAAGTAAAGAGACCGAAGCTAAACTCTTCAGTCCCTTCTTTTCCACCAAGCCGAACGGGCAGGGAATTGGCCTGGTGTTTATCCGGGAAGTTTTGAGCCGTCATGGTTGCACGTTCTCCCTACGTACCTACAACGATGGATTGACCCGCTTCCGTATACTATTTAATTGAAATTTGAAAGTTTTACCTTTCACCTTTCAATTTCTGCTTTTAAAGAATTCTTTTGCATATTCGTCCAATATCCTTTTAATGCCTTGGCCGATGGTCGCATAGTCTTTCTCGTCCAGATTGGCGAGTGAGGCGCGCACGCTCCATTCGGGGCCGTCAAAACCACCGCCGTTCAGCAACACCAGAGAGGTTTCCTTGGCAAGGCGGAAAACTACGTTCAGCGGGCTGTAGGTACGTTTCAGATATTCTACAAAGTCGTCCCCATAGAACTTCTTTGCCCAAACCAGCATGTCGATTTCTGTATAATAACCTACGCGCAACGGGTCTTCCGTCAGCGTGAAACCGGTATTTTCCCAAAGGGCATGCAATCGGCGGCGGATAATCTCCTGCATCTTTTGCTTGTATTTGTTTTCCTTGTCCAGAAGGGCAAAGGCGGCGAAAAGGCCCATCTGCATCTGTTGTGGCAATGACAGTCCGGCGGTATGGTTCAGTGCCACCTGGCGACTGTCGGCAACCATACGGTCGATAAACTTCAGTTTTTCAGGTTCCAGAGTGAGGGTGGAGTAGCGGCGGTGCAGAATCTCCCGTTTCTCTTTCGGCAGTTTGGCTATCAGCTTGTCGAACAGATTGAATTCGTGCAGGGCAATGACCGCATTGCGCCATCCGGTGGCACCGAAGTATTTGGAGAATGAATAGACGCAAAGCGTATTGTAGGGAATTTCTGCCATGAACGAACGGAAGTGCGGACTGAATGTACCGTATACGTCGTCTGTAATAATCATCAGATTAGGGTTGTCATTTCTGACGATGCTCACGATGCGCGCCATTGTATCCGGACTGAGTGTGTAGCTGGGCGGATTACTGGGATTAGTGACAAAGAGGGCCTTGATTTTAGGGCTTTTCAAGCGGTCTATGTCTTCGTCGCTGTACTGCCAGAGGTGCATCCCTTCGCTATTCATGCGGTTGGCATGTATTTTGGTCACTCGAAACTGGTAGCGGCTGAGTTGTGGAATTTCAATATAGGGGGTAAAGGCAGGAACCATGAGGACGATGCCGTCCCCTTTGTTCAGCAGGAAGTTTTCCTGCAGGGAGTCGAATATATAGCACATGGCGGCTGTTCCACCTTCGGTGGCAAACAAATCATAGGCACCCCGGGGAGGACGGTTGTCGCACATCTCTTGCGAGAGATAGTCTTGCACAAGGATTTCTGTAAAATGAAGGATGCGGTCGGGCACGGGATACTGGTCGCCTACAATGCTTTCGGTCCATTCGTGTACAAGGCTGTCGGGGTCGGCGGCATGCTGCATCAGCAGGTAGTTGTAGGTTTGTTCCAGCAATTTGGCACCCGGTGCGTTATTGTTCTTTTTCAGGAAGGCTTCGAAGCGGGAGGCAATGCCTTTTTTTTCGGGGATGCCTGCAATGTCCTCGGGCAAATCCATGATGCGACGGCACTCTTCCAAGCCGAAGCTTCCCAATAGGAAAAAGGCCTCGCGTGGAGCGGTTGCAATCCAGTTGGGGTTGCCGCGCCCTGCGTTCAGCATGGTACGGGCGGTTTTCTTCAGACTTTCGTCTGCCATGTCTATCAGGCGGTTCTTCAGTTCGAAAGGACTGATAGATTCCATTTTCTTTTCTAAAAGTTTTGTATCCATAAGCTCAAGTTTAGGTTCGTTATTTATTGTTTTCAGTCATTCGGTGAATAATCTCTGTTCATGTGGCGGACTATTTCTTTCCTTGCTTGAAATTAATCGTCCGATATATGTTTCCTTTTCGTCCGACAGTTGTTGAATCATCGTCCGACAACTGTTGAATTATCGTCCGACAGCTGTCGGACGAATAGCTATTAGTGAATGGGTATATAGTCGCTTGCATTTCCGGCAATAATTCTTTGAATGCTTCGGATTAGTAAGCATTGACACAAAATCGTCTTATAGTAGCAAAACGATGACTACACCCCATATTATTAATAAGGTATTGCCCACGGCATAGGTCACGGTGTATCCCAGAGCAGGCGTTTCGCTCTCAACGGCATCCTGCACCGCGCCTAAAGCGGCCGTAGTGGTACGTGCCCCTGCGCAGACGCCCAAAGCCAGTGCCGGATGGAACTTGAAAACATACCTTGCCAGCAGCAAGCCGATAATCAGCGGCAGGGTGGTGGCTGCTGCTCCCACCAGAAACAGGCTGATACCTACGTCGTGGAAGCCCTGCACGAAACTGGGACCTGCCGAAATGCCCACTACCGCGATGAACATGTTCAGACCGACATTGTTCAACACCCATTGTGAAGGTTCGGGAATGCGCCCGAAGGTGGGGTGCTTACTGCGGAGCCAGCCGAAGAACAAGCCCGCAATCAATGCGCCGCCGCTTGTGCTCAAGCTGATGGGGATGCCGCCGATATGGACGGAAAGTGCTCCGAACAAACCTCCGATAAGGATACCCAGGCCTACGAATATCATATCCGTCTGGTTGGTAGGACGGTCTATATACCCCAGACGTTTGGCTGCTGCTTCCACTTCCTGCCTGGTACCTACCACTTCGATGACGTCGCCGGCATCTACTACCGTTTGTGCCAGCACGGGAATGGATATTCCGGCGCGCTTGATGCTCCGGATACTGACACCGTGCATGAACTTTTCCCTTCGGATAGCTGCAACCGTCTTGCCGGCAACCGTCTTGCGTGTGATTGTAACCGGTAACTTTTCCGCAGGAAAATCCAGGAGCTGGGCATCTTGTACTTCCGGCCCTATCCAGCTTTCTTCGCCTATGATATATTCACGGCATCCGCTTAGCACTACTTCGTCTCCCGGCTCTATCCGTAGGTTCATGCTGACTTCCACCACAATTCCGGATTTGCGGAGGCGTTCCACAAATAGACGTTTGTCGTGCTGCCGGAAGTAGACTTCCAGGTCAATCACCCGCTTTCCATTCTTGAACCATTCGTTTTCGACCCGGTAGGCACGGAAAGTGACGGGGCGTGCCGCCGGCATGAATCCCGGTTCGTCAGCCAGAGAGCTGCCCATCTTCGCCTCCAGTTCCTTGCAGGCGGCTTTCACCTTTTCCAGCCCGCCCAGCATCTTGGGACCGATGGATGATAGGACCCATGCCGAGCCTGCAGTACCGAAAATGTAGGTGACGGCGTAGGATACGGGAATGATGTTGACGTAACTTTGTCGTTGGGCCTCGTCCAGTCCCATATTGGCCATGGTGTCTTCTGCCACTCCGATGACGGCGGAGATGGTTTGCGAACCGGCCAGCAGTCCGGCAGCTTCACCGGCATTGTAGCCCATCATCAGGGCCAGCAGCCAGGTCACTAACAGTACGGATATACACATCAGTACGGCAAAGCCCACTTGGGGCAATCCGTCCTTTTTCAGTCCGCGGAAGAACTGGGGACCCACTTTATAGCCCACGGCAAAAAGGAAAAGCAGAAAAAATACCGACTTTATCGGACCCGGTACGGCTATATTCAGTTGCCCTACCAGTACGCCTACAAGCAGTACACTGGTCACTGTGCCCAGCGTAAACTTACCGATACGCAGTTTCCCCAGCCAGAATCCCAGGAATATAGTGAGGAAAATGGCAAGTTCGGGGCGTTCCCTGAGCTGGTTGAAAATCCATTCCATAATCAAGTTGTTTAGGTTATATATTGGTTGTTCCGATGCTTTCTGGAGCGTCGTTTCGCTATACAACGGCTTTTAACGGGAAGTGTTTTATACAAAAGGAGTTTTTTAGAACATTTATTCCGTAAAACCGAACTTTAAGAAAAAGTTTTCTTCCGTACCTTTGTCATCCAAATTAGGTAAAACAAGGTATGAAGTTGTTTTTTAGGGTATTTCTGCTTATCCAGCTGGTTACTCTTCCATTGAGGGCACAATATATGGTGCAAGGCGTTGTCACCGATTCGTTGACGAAGGAGCCATTGCCTTATACGTCAGTTTATCTGAAAGGAACTACGGAGGGAGGGATGACGGACAATAACGGCCGTTTTTCCTTCAAGACCTATCGCCCGGAGGCCACGCTGGTCATTTCGGCCGTGGGATATAATGAATATGTCCGGTTGATTCATCCCGCAAAGTCGTCTAAGTTCAATATAGTCCTTTCGCCAGCCACTTATGCACTGGATGAAGTGGTGGTGAAGCCGAAGCGTGAACGGTATAAGAAAAAGGATAATCCCGCAGTGGAGTTTGTACGCAAGATGATAGAGCATCGGGATGACTATTCGCCCGACGAACGCGACTTCTGGAAACGTGACCGCTATGAAAAGATGACTTTTGCCATCAATAACTTCGACAGCTTGAAGCAACAGAAGTGGCTTTACCGTAAGTTCAAGTTTCTGACGGATTATGTCGATACCTCTGCCGTTACCGGCAGGCCGGTACTGGCCATTTCCAACCGTGAGTTGCTTGCCACAGATTATTACCGCAAGTCTCCGCATAGCCGGAAACAGTGGGTCACCGCCCGCAGGCAGGCAGGAGTGGACGAAATGCTTTCCCAGCAGGGTATGGAGCAGGCTATCAGTGTCACCATGACCGATGTAGACCTTTATGAGAACAACATCACCTTGTTCACCAATAAGTTTGTCAGCCCGCTTTCCTCCCTTGGGCCGTCTTTCTACAAATATTATCTGATGGATACGCTTACCGTTGCCGGAAAGCCTTGTGTTGACTTGACATTTGTTCCTTTCAACTCCGAGTCGTTCGGTTTTACGGGACATTTGTACGTCATGCTGGACAGCACCTATTTTGTAAGGCGTGCCGTCATGAACTTTCCTCAGAAAATCAATCTGAACTTTGTGGACTACATGAAGATTGAACAGAATTTTGACCGCGCGGAGGACGGTACGAGGCAGTTGCTCAATGAGAGTATCACTACGGAATTCAAGTTGGTGGACAATAGTGACGGTATTTATGCCAAGCGGGATGTGTATTACAGAAACTATCAGTATGAACCGGATGACAAGGCTCTGCAGGCTTTCCGAAAACCGGAAAAGGTGATTGAAGAGGCATCGGCTTCCGGCTATTCGGAAGCATATTGGGATGCCAACCGCCAGGTGGAGGTCAGCAAGAAAGAGACTTCGGTGGACAAGATGATGGCCCAGTTGCGCAGCTATCCCGTTTATTTCTGGACGGAGAAAGTGCTGAAGGTGCTGTTCACGGGGTATATTCCCGCTCCGAAGGAAAAAGAACCTTTGTTCTATATCGGTATGATGAATACCACCATCAGCGGAAATACACTGGAAGGAGTGCGCTTGCGTGCCGGCGGTATGACGACGGCATGGCTCAATCCGCATCTGTTCGGCAGGGGGTATATGGCATACGGTTTTCGCGACCATCGTGTAAAAGGACTTGCCGAACTGGAATATTCTTTTCATAAGAAGAAGGAATATGCCAATGAATTTCCTATACATTCGTTGAAGCTCCGTTACTTGTCAGATGTCAATCAATATGGACAACACTATCTTTATACCAGTCAGGATAATGTTTTTCTTGCCTTGAAACGTCAGAAGGATGACCGTATCGGTTATCAGCGGAAAGCGGAGCTGACCTATACCAATGAGTTCCATTCCGGCTTTTCCGTACAGATGACGGCGCGCCTGCGTAAAGATGAATCATCCCGTCTGATTCCTTTCATCAAGCAGGATGACCGTAATACGTATGTAAAAAGTATTTCGACCAGTGAGCTGGAATTGAAGCTGCGCTATGCTCCCAACGAAAAATTCTTCCAGACCCAATGGAACCGCTTCCCTGTTTCGCTGGATGCTCCGGTCTTTTCGCTTACGCATACCATGGCTGCCAAAGGGGTACTGGGAGGAGACTATACCTATCACTATACGGAAGCGGGTTTTCAAAAGCGTTTCTGGTTCTCGGCATTCGGTTATACGGATGTTATCCTGAAAGCCGGAAAAGTCTGGAATAAGGTTCCTTTTCCTCTGCTTATCATTCCCAATGCGAACTTGTCCTATACCATACAACCTGAGTCTTATTCATTGATGAATGCCATGGAATTCATGAATGATGAATACGCTTCCTGGGATGTGACCTATTACTTGAACGGCTGGCTCTTCAACCGTATTCCTTTGTTGAAAAAGTTGAAATGGCGTGAAGTTCTTTCCTGCCGCGGTTTGTATGGGAATTTGAGCGATAAGAATAATCCGGCTTTTCAGCAGGATTTGTTCCGTTTTCCTGCCGGGAGTACCACCATGGGGCATACGCCCTACGTAGAGGCAGGCGTAGGCATTGAAAATATTTTCAAGGTGTTGCGTGTCGATTATGTATGGCGTCTGACTTACCGAAATTTACCGGATATAGACAAATCCGGGCTCAGAATCAGTCTGCACATGACATTTTAACTTAAATCTTACTAATAGGACATTAAATCGGATAAAATGACTAATCCCAATTGAGTAAAATACCCTAAATTTGAGCAATTTTTTAAACTCTAAATAATACAATGGCAATGAAAGAAAACATTAAGCCGGCAACCGGACGCCTGGGCGTGCTGGTAGTCGGAGTAGGTGGTGCGGTTGCAACCACCATGATTACCGGTACATTAGCTGCTCGCAAGGGCTTGGCAAAAGCTATAGGCTCAATCACACAAATGGCTGCTATGCGCATGCAGGATGGCAAAGAAAAACTTATCAAAGACATAGTGCCTTTGGCTGATTTGAATGATATCGTTTTCGGAGGTTGGGATATTTTCCCGGACAACGCCTACGAAGCTGCTATGTATGCTGAGGTTTTGAAAGAGAAGGACTTGAATCTGGTAAAAGATGAACTGCAAGCCATCAAGCCGATGCCTGCTGCATTCGACCACAATTTCGCAAAACGTTTGAACGGTACGCACATTAAGAAGGCAGCTACCCGCTGGGAAATGACAGAGCAGTTGCGCGAGGATATCCGTAACTTCAAGGCAGCCAATAACTGCGAGCGTATTGTTGTGCTGTGGGCTGCAAGTACCGAAATATATATTCCGCTGTCCAAGGAGCACGAATCTCTCGCTGCTTTGGAACAGGCAATGAAGGAAAACAATACTGAAGTAATCTCTCCGAGTATGTGCTATGCATACGCTGCCATTGCAGAAGGCGCTCCGTTTATTATGGGTGCTCCTAATCTGTGTGTGGATACTCCGGCTATGTGGGAATTCTCCAAGAAAATGAATGTGCCCATTTCCGGTAAGGACTTCAAGAGTGGCCAGACTTTGATGAAGACGGTGCTTGCTCCGATGTTCAAGACCCGTATGTTGGGTGTAAGTGGCTGGTTCTCTACGAATATTCTGGGTAACCGTGACGGCGAGGTACTCGACCAACCGGAGAACTTCAAGACAAAAGAGGTCAGCAAGCTGTCTGTTATCGACAATATCTTCGAGCCGGAGAAATATCCTGACTTGTACGGTGATGTTTATCATAAGGTACGCATCAACTACTATCCTCCCCGTAAGGATAACAAGGAAGCATGGGACAACATCGATATTTTCGGCTGGATGGGCTATCCGATGGAAATCAAGGTCAACTTCTTGTGCCGTGACTCCATTCTTGCTGCTCCCATCGCGCTCGACTTGGTTATTTTCAGTGATTTGGCATTGCGTGCAGGCATGTGCGGCATTCAGACGTGGCTGTCCTTCTTCTGCAAGAGCCCGATGCACGATTTCGAGCATGAGCCGGTACACGATTTGTTCCAGCAATGGCGCATGGTGAAAGAGACTCTCCGCAATATGGTGGGTGAGACAGCACCGAGTTATCTGGACTAAAAAAACAGTGATAAGGTGATAAAAATAAGGTGGTAAGGTGATAGAGTGATAGCACTTTACCACTTTATCACTTTTATTACTTTATTGCATTTATCATTTTACCGTTTTTATCGCATTTATCACCTCATTACTTTTTTGATGAAGAAACCCTCCCTCCTCCCAGTTATTATCGGTACGGGCTTTGGCTCGGGCTTTTCTCCTTTTGCACCCGGCACTGCGGGAGCTTTGCTGGCTACGCTTATCTGGTTCGGGTTGTCTTATCTGGTTTCAAGTGTCTGCCTTTTGTGGCTGACAGTAGCATTGATTTTGGTATTTACGCTTGCCGGTATCTGGGCTGCCAACCGCCTGGAGGCATCTTGGGGCGAAGACCCTTCGCGCGTGGTGGTCGATGAAATGGTCGGCGTGTGGATTGCCTTGCTTGCGGCGCCCGCCGGACATGTATGGTATACATTGGGAGCATTTGTCTTGTTCCGTTTGTTTGATATATTCAAGCCCTTGGGCATCCGCCGTATGGAAAGTCTGCCGGGTGGAATAGGGGTAATGATGGACGATATTCTGTCCGGAGTCTACGGATTTATAATTTTGATTGTGGCAAGATGGATAATCAGTTGAAATCAAATGGCAAAGGTATGTCGTGGCGCCATTCTGTCTGGATCTTCTTCAAGGCCCAGATTTCGGCGCAATTCGCAAGCTTTGTCGATTTTCTGGTGACTATCCTTCTGGTGAAGGCTTTTGCTGTTTTTTATCTTTATGCCACATTCACGGGTTCCGTAGTAGGAGGCATTGTAAACTGTGCCATTAATTACGGATGGGTGTTCCATGCCGAAGACTGCAAGAAAACGCATGTTGCCGTCAAGTACCTCTTTGTCTGGGGAGGCAGCATTATACTGAATGCTTGGGGTACTTTTGCATTGACCGAGTGGCTTACCGGCATGACATGGGTCAATAGATTGTTGGGATATTATATCGACAATGTATTTATTCTGTCAAAGATAATTGTAGCAGTGCTGGTAGCTTTTTTTTGGAACTACCATCTGCAACGTTTTTTCGTTTATCGTAATCACAATATAAAAGGCTTTCTGAAACATTATTTAGAGAACAAAAAAGACGAATATGAATTATAGAGATTGGTTGCAGCAGGTGATATACAAGATTATCAACCCTGTGGTGCATGGTATGATTAGAATTGGCATTACGCCTAACTTTATTACGACTACGGGGCTGGTACTGAATATCGTGGCGGCTGCCTTGTTTGTGTATGCAGGAGTGTACAAGAGTGGTGAACTGGCCTATGTAGGCTGGGGAGGCGGTATTGTGCTCTTTGCCGGGTTGTTTGATATGATGGACGGACGCGTGGCACGCGTGGGTAAAATGAGTTCTACTTTCGGTGCGCTCTACGACTCCGTACTCGACCGTTACAGCGAGCTCGTGACATTGTTCGGCATCTTCTATTACCTGATGCTGCAAGGCTATTTGTGGGGCTCCATCATTACATTCATTGCGCTGATAGGTTCGCTGATGGTGAGTTACGTGCGTGCCCGTGCCGAAGGCTTGGGGCTGGAGTGTAAAGTCGGTTTCATGCAGCGTCCTGAACGCGTTGTGCTGACTGCCCTCGGTGCCATGTTCTGCGGTATCTTTGGTGATTGTACCTTGTTCGACCCGATGCTGATACTGATTGTGCCTATGGCGGTGATTGCCATATTGGCGAATTTGACGGCATTTGCCCGCTTGGCGCATTGCTATAAACTACTGAAAGACAAGGAATGAAAAATAGTTTGTTTCCCTCTGTGAGAGAGGCAGTGCTGGTGATTGTCATCACAGCGTTTTTCTTGATTCTGACAGCGGTCTGTATCGGGCTTCGTCCGGAACATTTCCTGATGACAGGTGTATTTCTGTTATTGTTCTTTGCCGGACAGACAACCCGTAAGTTGGCAGTGGCGCTGTTGCCGTTTTTCATATTCGGCATTTCGTATGACTGGATGCGCGTATATCCCAATTACCTGGTGAATCCCATTGATGTAAAAGGACTTTATGAGGCAGAAAAATCCCTTTTTGGCTTGTCTGTAGACGGTGCTGTCCTTATCCCTTGTGAATATTTTGCTTTGAACCATTGTCCGGTTGCCGATTTCTTTGCCGGGATATTCTATCTCTGTTGGGTACCGGTTCCCATTGCATTCGGGTTGTGGCTCTATCTGAAGGGTGACCGTAAGGTATATCTTCGTTTTGCGATGGTGTTCCTGCTGGTGAATCTCATCGGTTTTGCCGGCTATTATATCCATCCCGCTGCTCCGCCCTGGTATGCCATGAATTATGGTTTCGAGCCGATACTCGACACTCCGGGCAATGTGGCAGGCTTAGGGCGCTTTGACGAATTGCTGGGATGCTCCATCTTCAACTCCATTTACGGAAGGAATGCCAATGTATTTGCAGCAGTGCCCTCGCTCCATGCCGCCTATATGGTGGTGGCTTTGGCCTACGCGGTTATGGACCGCAGCAAAAAGTGGTTGATAGCGTTGTTTGCGGTGATTATGGTCGGTATTTGGTGGACGGCTGTCTATTCGGGACACCATTATCTGATTGATGTGATGCTGGGCATCTCTTGTGCATTGCTGGGTATTTTTGTTTTTGAGAAAGGACTGATGAAGTGGGGAGCGTTCGGACGCTTCTTTGAAAGATACAGTCGATACATTAAATAAGGTATACAATGAATAATTTTGTTTTTTATAGTCCTACAGAGTTTGTCTTTGGCAAGAATACTGAAGTGCAAGTCGGTGCATTGGCGCGTAAGTATGGTGCACAAAAAGTGATGATAGTATATGGAGGCGGTTCTGTTGTACGGAGTGGTCTGCTGGATAGAGTGAAGCAATCCTTGCAGGAAGCCGGTGTGGCTTATTGCGAAATGGGAGGTGTCCAGCCCAATCCCATTGACGGGAAGGTATACGAAGGTATTCAGCTTTGCTGTCGTGAGCAGGTGGATATGATGCTTCCTGTGGGAGGTGGTTCGGTCATAGATACGGCAAAGGCCATTGCTGCCGGAGTCCTCTATGATGGTGACTTTTGGGATTTCTTTATCGGTCGTGCCAAGGTGGAGAAAGCGTTGAAAGTAGCCGTGGTGCTGACTATCCCGGCTGCCGGAAGCGAAGGTTCGGGCAATACGGTAATTACCAAGACAGAGACACTCCAAAAACTGGGGCTCTGTGCCCCCGAGCATTTGCGTCCCGTATTTTCCATCATGAATCCTGAACTGACCTACACTCTCCCAGCTTATCAGACGGCTTGTGGTATTGCCGACATGATGGCTCACATCATGGAGCGTTATTTCACAAATACACCGGATGTGGAAATCAGCGACCGGCTTTGCGAAGGCACCTTGACAGCTATCATTAAAGAAGCTTACCGGGTGAAACAGCAACCGGACAACTATGCCGCGCGTGCCAACATTATGTGGTGTGGCACTGTGGCGCATAACGGAACTTGTGGGGTAGGGCGTGAGGAAGACTGGGCATCCCATGCACTGGAACATGAAATCAGTGCTATCTATAATGTAGCCCACGGTGCCGGCTTAGCTGTAATCTTCCCTGCCTGGATGGCTTTTATGGCAGAACATAATCCGGCAAAGATAGCCCAGTTTGCCCACCGCGTTTTTGATATACCCAAGTCCGAAGATTTGGAAGAGATGGCTTTGGCTGGTACCGCCCGCCTGAAACACTTTTTCCGTTACATGGGCTTGCCGGTTAGCTTTAAGGAGTTGGGCATCGAGCATCCCGATATAGACCGTATGCTCGTCAGTCTGCAGCGCAATAAAGGCGAACTGCTTGGCAACTACGTGAAGCTGACCATGACTGATTGCAGGGAAATCTATCGTTTGGCTTTATAGCGGAAGGCATGTTTGGGGAGAGCTCCCCCAAAGCAAGAGATAAAAAAGACGGCGAAGATAAATACCCTTCGCCGTCTTTTTTATTTGATTTCGATTTCTTCCTTCATGTCTATCTCTTCCCCTTGCAGGTCGTAGAATACATATTCCAGGAATGCTAATTTCTGGTTTGGAATAATCTTGATACCGAATCCGTACTTCATCTGCCACTTCCGTTTCAGGGAGACGAGTCCCTGATTGACGTAGGCTGCGATGTACGGGTGGATGTGTAACGAGAATTTCTTTATCTTCAATTTGTTGACCAGGTAGTCAATCTTACTCTCTAAGGTGTCCGTAAAGAGGATGGACGATTTGATGGTGCCTTTACCGAAGCAGGTGGGGCAGGTTTCCGTCGTATTTACATCCATAGCCGGGCGTACACGCTGGCGTGTAATCTGCATCAGTCCGAATTTACTGAGCGGCAGGATGTTGTGACGTGCTCTGTCTTTCTGCATGTTGGCACACATACGTTCGTAAAGCTTCTGTCGGTTTTCGGCTTCATTCATGTCGATGAAGTCCACCACGATGATACCACCCATATCCCTTAGTCTGAGCTGGCGTGCCAGTTCGTCGGCTGCACCCAGATTCACTTCCAGTGCGTTGGCCTCCTGCCCGTTGGCATTCTTGGTGCGGTTACCGCTGTTCACGTCTACTACGTGAAGCGCCTCAGTATGCTCAATAATCAGGTAGGCACCACTTTTGTATGAAATGGTCTTGCCGAATGACGACTTGATTTGTTTGGTGATACCAAAATTGTCGTAAATGGGGAGTTGACCTTTGTACAGCTTCACGATTCCTGCCCGTTCAGGGGCGATGAGGGTTACGTAATCCTTGATTTCGTGGTACACAGCCTCGTTGTTCACGTGGATGTTTTCGAAGGAAGGATTGAACAAGTCGCGCAACAGTCCTACGGCACGGCTGGTTTCTTCGTAAATCAGTGTCGGAAATTTGGTGGCCTTCTGTACTTTTGTAATGGCATCTTCCCAATGTTTCAGTAATACTTTAAGCTCTCCGTCGAGTTCGGCAACACGTTTTCCTTCGGCTACGGTGCGGACGATGACGCCGAAGTTTTTCGGCTTGATACTCATCAGCAGTTGCTTGAGGCGTGCGCGCTCTTCGCTCGATTTAATTTTTTGTGATACGGAAACCTTGTCATTGAAGGGAATCAGCACGAGGTATCTTCCGGCAAAGGAAAGTTCGGAAGTCAGTCGCGGCCCTTTGGTAGAGATAGGTTCCTTGACAATTTGCACCACTACTTCTTGTCCCACCTTGAGTGTGTTGGAAACCGTTCCGTCCTTTTCAAGGTCGGGAAGTATGGTTGCTTTGGTAATGGGATTCAGCTTCTTCTTGTCGCTTAAAGTTTGCTTTACGTACTTCTCTAACGAGTTAAATTGAGGACCTAGGTCCAGATAATGAAGAAAAGCATCTTTCTCGTAACCCACGTCCACGAAGCAGGCATTCAGGCCGGGCATCAATTTTTTGACGCGTCCCAAATACATGTTGCCCACCGAGAAGGAGATGTTTCTTCCTTCGCTCTGGAGTTCCACCAGCTGCTTGTCTTCAAGCAGTGCAATGGATACCTCTTTGGGCTGTACGTCTACAACGAGTTCGCTTGTCACAATAATTGGCTTTTAAATGATTCTATTTACTACTTAAACAAAGAACAAACCCGCGAGACATTTTGCTTCACAAGTTTGTTCTTTATTTTGTCCTTCAGACTAAAAATTACTTTTTGCTTTTATGTCTGTTCTTTCTTAGTCTTTTTTTACGCTTGTGCGTAGACATTTTATGTCTTTTTTTCTTCTTTCCGCTTGGCATAGCTTCAAAATTTTTATGGGTTAATACTATTGTTTATTATTTCTTCACTGAGAGGGTGAACGTTTTTGCAGGCTTAAATGCCGGAATGTTATGTTCCGGAATGATTATTGTAGTGTTCTTGGAGATGTTGCGTGCAGTTTTCTGAGCTCTTTTCTTCACTACAAAACTACCAAACCCGCGGAGGTAAACATTTTCATCTTTGGATAAAGATGCCTTTACTGCGTCCATGAATGCTTCAACGGTTGTAAGTACGGTTGTCTTATCAATTCCGGTGTTCTTTGTAATTTCGTTTACAATATCAGCTTTAGTCATTTTTCTTTAAAAAAAATATTATTACTATAGTTTTCCTAATTTTTTGGACTGCAAATATATAGCTTTTCCGTGGCTCTAAAAAATATATTTCGGACAATTTTCTAAAAAAGTCTTGGCATTAAGCTTTGTTAGGCTGAAAATGAAGTATTTTTGCAGCATGAATATTTTTAGCGGAACATTGTTGGATTGGTATGCGGAGAACAAACGCGACCTTCCGTGGCGAAATACCACGGACCCTTATCTGATATGGATTTCTGAAATCATCTTACAACAGACAAGAGTGGCGCAGGGTTATGAGTACTTTTTGCGTTTCATAAAACGCTTCCCGGATGTGGCGTCGCTGGCTGCTGCGTCCGAGGACGAAGTGATGAAATATTGGCAGGGCCTGGGGTACTATTCCCGTGCCCGCAACCTGCATGCCGCAGCCAAAAGCATGAAGGGTACATTTCCAAAAAACTATGCAGAGGTGCGTGCTTTGAAGGGGGTAGGGGATTATACGGCAGCGGCCATCTGTTCTTTTGCCTATGACATGCCTTATGCGGTGGTAGACGGGAATGTATATCGGGTGCTTTCCCGCTATTTCGGCATTGATATTCCCATTGATTCTACCGAAGGGAAAAAAACTTTTACTGCTTTGGCGAGAGAGATGCTCGATAAATCCCGACCGGCAGATTATAACCAAGCGATTATGGACTTCGGAGCCGTGCAGTGTATGCCGCAGTCGCCCAACTGTCTGTTCTGTCCTTTGTCTGGTAGCTGCAGAGCCTTGTTGGAAGGCAAAGTGCAGCAACTGCCCGTGAAGCAGCACAGAACAAAGACTACCAACCGCTATTTTAATTATATATATGTACGTATGGGTGCGCATACTTTGATACATAAGAGGACGGAGAACGATATCTGGAAAAATCTCTTTGAATTGCCTCTAATCGAAACGGAAAAAGATTTATCCGAAGAGGAGTTCCTGGCATGTCCGCAGTTTCATGCACTGTTTGCAGAGGGAGAGGTGCGGATGGTCCGTACACTACTTCGGGGAGTGAAGCATGTATTGTCCCACAGAGTGATTTATACCAATTTCTATGAGGTCACTCTACCCGATAATTCGGGTTCTTTTTCAGGTTACCAGCAGGTTGCGGTCGAAGATTTGGACCGTTATGCGGTGCCTCGGCTGATACATGCTTTCTTGGAGAAATATATATAAAAGTTGTCTGTATTCTTGCATGGTGTGGATATTCTCGTTAATTTTGGCAGCAAATTAATAAAATAGAAGCTTATGTCAGTAAACAAGGTGATATTGTTAGGAAATGTGGGCAGAGACCCGGAAGTGAGATACCTTGACAGTGGGGTGGCGGTAGCTACTTTTTCTTTGGCTACTACAGAAAGAGGATACACTTTGCAGAATGGAACCCAGGTTCCCGACCGCACTGAGTGGCATAATATTGTGCTTTGGCGTGGACTGGCAGAAACTGCCGAAAAATATGTGCATAAAGGAGATAAACTTTACATTGAAGGCAAAATTCGCACTCGCTCGTATGATGACCAGACAGGAGCTAAGCGCTATGTGACTGAAGTTTTTGCAGATACAATGGAAATGTTGACACCTAAAAGTGCATCGGCATCGGGCAATGCGCCGTTTGCGCCGCAAGCCGGAGCGACAGCCCAGCCGCAACAACCGGTACAACCGCAGGCTGCCCCTGCACAAGATAACCCGACGGACGATCTACCGTTCTGATTGTTTAACTAAAACCAAAATCTTTGGACCCAGACGCTTATTTATGCCAGTTGGCAGATGTTTTTAACGGTATATCCGTACAGACTCCTTCTATTTCGGCCATTGTAGCCATTGTGTTGGCAGGTTTGCTTTTGCTCGTTTCCGGCTTTGCATCAGCTTCCGAAATAGCCTTTTTTTCTCTTTCTCCGTCAGACTTAAATGTAATAGCGGAGAGAAAGCATCCTTCGGATGAGAAAATCAGTAATTTGCTGGATAACAGTGAACGTTTGTTGGCGACGATTCTGATTACAAACAACTTCGTGAATGTAACCATAATCATGCTCTGTAACTTCTTTTTTATGAATATGTTCCAATTTCATTCTCCCATTGCAGAGTTCCTCATTCTGACAGTAGTCCTTACGTTTTTGCTGTTGCTTTTCGGTGAAATCATGCCTAAGATATATTCGGCTCAGAAAACGCTGGTTTTCTGCCGTTTTGCTGCTCCCGGCATCACGTTTTGCCGTTCCGTATTCTATCCGATGGCATCTATGCTGGTACGTTCCACTTCTTTCCTGAACAAGCATGTGGTCCGCAAGAACCATAATATATCGGTCGATGAACTTTCACATGCACTAGAATTGACCGATAAGGCGGAACTTTCGGAGGAGAACAATATTCTGGAAGGTATCATCCGCTTTGGTGGAGAGACAGCCAAGGAGGTTATGACTTCCCGCCTCGATGTGGTGGATCTGGATATTCGTACCCCTTTCAAGGATGTGGTGAAGTGCATTGTAGAGAATGTCTACTCCCGTATTCCCATCTATGCGGATAACCGTGACAATATCAAGGGGGTGCTTTATATCAAGGATTTGCTTCCCCATCTGAACAAAGGGGATAATTTCCGCTGGCAGTCGCTTATCCGGCCCGCCTATTTTGTGCCCGAAACCAAGATGATTGATGATTTGCTGCGCGATTTTCAGGCAAACAAGATTCATATAGCCATTGTGGTCGATGAGTTCGGCGGTACGTCGGGCATTGTCACCATGGAGGACATTATTGAGGAGATTGTGGGCGAAATTCATGACGAATACGATGATGAAGAACGTACATATGCCGTACTGAATGACCACACTTGGGTATTTGAAGCCAAGACCCAGCTGACCGATTTCTATAAAATAACGAAGATAGACGAGGAAACGTTCGATGAGGTGGCAGGGGATGCCGATACGCTTGCCGGACTTCTGCTGGAGCTGAAGGGGGAATTTCCTGCTCTCCATGAAAAGGTGACCTACGGCCGTTATGAGTTTGAGGTGCTGGAGATGGACAACCGCCGTATCCTGAAAGTGAAGTTTACAGTAAATGCCTCAACTCCTCTAATCCCTAATCCTTAATCCTTGCCTCATGCCCCTCTTCTTACAACATACCGCTCTTCCCTGCCGATGGGGAATTTGGAAAACGGAGGAATCTCCGGAGGAATTGCTGGCCATGCTTCCTCATCAGGAAGTATACCGGGAAGGTATGCGGCGTTTCACCGCAGCACACCGCCGTCTGGAGTGGCTGGCTGTCCGTGTATTGCTTTACACGCTGTCGGGAGAAGAGAAAGAGATTGCCTATCATCCCAGTGGGAAACCTTATTTGGCAGATGCTTCCGCCTCTCTCAGTATTTCGCATACGAAAGGTTATGTGGCTGTTGTTTTGGGATTGCCGGGTCGGGAAGTGGGCATTGACATTGAGCAGTATGGTGAACGGGTAAGGAAGGTGGCGCATAAATTCATGCGCGAAGATGAACAGCCATCCGTGTTTCGCGGAACCGACACTTGGTCACTGTTGCTGCACTGGTCGGCCAAGGAGACCATGTTTAAATGCCTGAATGCTTCCGAGGTTGATTTTCGTGGGCACATGCGCATTCTGCCTTTTGCTGTAAATGAAAGCGGCGTATTCTCCGCCGAAGAGTATCGTACGGTGGAGAAACGCCGGTTCACTATTCATTATTATTTGTTTCCGGATTTTGTCTTGACATTGAGTCTGTAAATTTCTTACAGCCTTTCCAGTTGTACCGTAAAATGTCTCATCAACGGAGCTTCCCAAGTGATGCGAACTCCGCGGGTAATACTTTCCCGCTTGTCATATACATTTTTTAAAGCGGCTGCTACCACATCCATGTGGTTGTCGGTGTACACGCGGCGAGGGATGGCAAGCCGGAGCAAATCCAAGCCGTTGAAGCGGTTTTCGCGGGTCACCGGGTCGCGGTCTGCCAGCAGATAGCCGATTTCACAACCGCGTATGCCTGCTTCTAGATAGAGTTCGGCGGTCAGTGTCTGTGCCGGAAACTCTTCTTTGGGCACGTGTGTCAGCACTTTGGGGGCATCCACAAATATGGCATGGCCGCCTGCGGGACGTTGGTAAGGTATCCCGTACTCATCCAGTTTCATGGCTAGATAGCCCACCTGGTGAATGCGGGTTTCCAGATTGTCAAATTCAGTATTTTCATCCAGGCCGATGGCAAGGGCGTTCATGTCACGTCCGTTCATGCCGCCGTAAGTGAGGTAGCCTTCGAATTGCACGCAGAAGCCTTTGGCACCTTCATACCAGTCTTTCCGGCGGGTGGCTATGAATCCGCCCATGTTGACAATACCGTCTTTTTTGGCACTCATCGTCATGCCGTCGGCAAGGTCAAACATCTCGCGGGTAATTTCCTTTATGCTCTTGTTGCGGTAACCTTCTTCTCTCATTTTGATGAAGTAGGCATTTTCCGCAAAGCGTGCCGAGTCAAAGAGAACGGGCTTGCCGTACTTGTCGGCAATGGCGCGGACTTCGCGCAGGTTCTGCATGGAAACCGGCTGGCCGCCTGCGGTGTTGTTGGTTATGGTGACGATGACGAACGGTATCCGTTCGCTATGTTCCTGTAATGCTTTTTCCAGTTTTTTAGGGTCTACATTGCCTTTGAAGGGAATTTCCAGCTGTGTCTGTTTGGCTTCGTCTATGGTGCAGTCCAGAGCCAGTGCCCGGCGTCCCTCGATATGTCCTTTGGTGGTGTCGAAATGGGAGTTTCCCGGCACAATGTCGCCCTCGTGCACCAGGTAGGAGAAGAGTACATTTTCGGCAGCGCGTCCCTGGTGGGTGGGGATAATGTATCCAAATCCGGTGAGGCGGGTGATGACTTCCTTCAGTCTGAAGAATGAGGTGGCTCCGGCATAGCTTTCGTCGCCCAGCATCATGCCTGCCCATTGGCGGTCGCTCATGGCGCCGGTGCCCGAGTCGGTGATGAGGTCGATATAAACTTGTTCCGATTTGAGTTGGAATACGTTGTAGTGGGCTTCTTTCAGCCATTGTTCGCGTTCCTGGCGGGTACTTTTACGGATAGGTTCCACCATTTTGATTTTCCATGCTTCGGCAAATGGTAATTCCATAGACTCTGTATCTTTAATAATTTGACAATAGGTTAACGGATAAACCGATTATTTCGGTTTAATGTGCCGAATTTAGGTAAAATCTATGTAATAATCAATTTAAATATGACTTTTTGTAATGTAAATGTCCGGACGAAATCACTTCGGCCGGACATCATCAAATAAACTTGGCAGAGTTTATTACCTTCTTTACTTTCTCTGAATTAGGTTTGATGAATGAAATGATGGACGGTTTGTCCGGCTCATTAGACTCAACGCTTTTTCCTCGAAAGCAATGATAAAGTATGCATGGCAGGTCTTCTGACTTGTTTCTGTTGCAGGCGCCTTCCCGGAAGAATATTCCAGTGGCATAGAGTAATTGTCTGCAACGTTGCACGAAACTTACAGCAGCGGGACTGTCCAGGATTTACACCTGATTCCCTTTTAATCGCTTTCCCAGAAGAGGGGGAGCGAACCAATGCATGACAAAGATACGGATTCTTTTTGAGAAAACAATTCTATGAGTGATAAATTTTCTTCCCCGCTCTCTTTCTTTTTGCCGACAAATTGGCAAGGTTTTGCCATCCTCTTGGCAAGACTTTGTCACCGCGTTGGCAAAACTTTGCCATAGGCATGGCAAAAGTTTGCCAAAAGCATGGCAATAGGTTGGCAAAATTACTCTCTGATTGATAGTGACTTAAGGCGATTTAAGCAATCCGTCATGTCGGTAAGGTGAAAAGATACCAATACAAGCCACACTTGCCACAAGAACCTTCTCCAGAGGTATGCAAAGCATTTTGTTTGGTGTGGTAAAACGGGCTGTTATCTCTCTTTTGCCAGTGTGAATACAAACTCCAGCCCTCCGCCTTGGTTGTTTTTGGCAGAGATGGTGCCTCCGTGAATAAGGACTGCATTCTTCACTATGGCGAGCCCCAAGCCGGTGCCGCCCAACTTGCGCGAGCGTCCTTTGTCTACACGGTAGAAGCGTTCGAACAAACGGTTCAGATGTTCGGGAGAAACGCCGATGCCGGTATCGGCAAAACTGAAATAGTAGTAATTCTCGTCTTCGCGGAAACAACTGATGTTGATGTGTATGTTGGTGCCGGCATAAGCGATGGCGTTGTCCATGAGATTGCGGAAGATGGAGTAGAGTAGAGAGTAGTTGCCCCGCAACTGTATCTTCGATTTTAGGGAATTGACAACGGTGATTTGCTTCTGTTCCAGTTCCAGGGACACTTCGTTGACGATGTTTGAAACCAGCATGCTGATGTCCACCTTTTCCATATCGATCATGTTGGCGGCTTCGTCCATGCGGGTCAGTACGGATATGTCGCGCAGCAGGCGGCTCAGGCGGTTGCTTTGCGCGTAGCAGCGTTCCATGAAGATTTGCATCTTTTCGGGCGCGATGTTCTCGTTGTTCACGATGGTTTCCAGATAGCCTTGTATGCTGCTTACGGGGGTTTTCAGCTCATGGGCGATGTTTTGGGTCAATTGCCGTTTTAGCTGTATCTGCTCCTCTTCCTGGGTGATGTCGTTGATGGAAATCTCAAAGCTGAGGTCTTGGAAGATGATGCACTCCACGATGAAGATGCGTCCGTTCTTGTTGATGTGAACGGACATTCTTCGTTCTTCGTTATAGGAAGGGCGTTTCTGTGCCTTGTTGATGAAATCTGTTATCTTCTGGAATTCGCAGATGGAGAATATTTCTTCGGTAGTCTGCAGGTTGGAGTCTGAAATCAGATTGCCGTATTGGGTGAACAGATTGTTTACCAGTATCTCCTTTTTGTCTCTGTTGAATACGCCCAGTCCTTCGCGGGAGGTCTGCAAATGGGTGATGAGTTTTTCGCGCTCAATGTAAAGCGCCTCTTTGGTTTCGCGCAGGCGCTTATATATTTGTATGATGTGCTGCGAAATCTCTCCAAGTTCATTGTGCGGGAAGGCGGTTTGTATGTCCATGTCTATGGGTTCGTTCTTGTCGGCTCTTTTGGCAAACTCACGCAGGTGGTTGATGGCACTGCCAAGTTTGGAGGTGAATTTATAAAAGATGAATATCAGCAGCAGTGATACAATGACCGTGAACCAGATGTAATGTGGGTCGGCAGCCAGATTGTTCATCAGGTTGACGTTGTAGGGGAGAGCTGAGCGGATGATGCAGTCTTTGTAGACGGTGGCAGAATAGAAATAGGTTCTGCCGGTGGTTTCGGAGATGCGCCGCAGGTCGTAGCCTTTGCCGGCTTTCAGTGCCTTCTGCACTTCGGGGCGCTTGATGTGGTTATCCAGTTCATGGCTGCCGTTCTGGGAACTGTCGAACAATACGTTACCTTGAAGGTCTACCACGGTGACGCGCAGTTCCTTGTTTACATGCTTGGAGATATAGCTGTCCAGCATGGAAGTCCATAGGCTGTCGGGGAGATAACGAAGTTCCTGGTGTAGTCTGTCATTATAGTCTTGCAGCTGCGTGTCCAGTAGCTCCACTTTATATTCCTTTTCCCGCTGATACTGGTAGGCGATGAAGCATGCGGCGAATATGAGGAACAGTGAAATGACCGAAAGGAAAAGCTTCCGGCTGAAGGACAGAAAGTGTCTGTCGTTATTCGGCTTCGAAACAATATCCATATCCCAAGCGTGTTACGATGCATTTGCCATAAACTCCGATTTTCTTGCGTAGGCGTGTGATGTTTACGTCGATGGTACGGTCCAGCACATATACTTCATCACTCCAGATGCGGTTCAGTATATCCTCGCGCGAGAATACGCGTCCTTTATTCTGCAAAAGCAGCAATAAGATTTCAAACTCTTTTTTGGTGAGCGGTGCCTCTTCACCGTCAATGCAGACTTTCTTCTTGATGACGTTCAGCACCAGCGTCTTGTAGACAATCTGTTCCGGTGCATGCTCTGTCTCTCCTTGCTGGGTGCGTCTCAGTACGGCTTTGACACGTGCCGCTACTTCGCGCAGCGAGAAGGGTTTGGATATATAGTCGTCCGCTCCCAGGTTGAAGCCAGTCACGGTGTCATTTTCCGTATCTTTGGCGGTAATGAAGATGATGGGTATCTGGGCCGTCTTCTTGTCCTTCTTCAGCATACTTGCCATTTTGAAGCCGGAAATTTCTCCCATCATCACGTCCAGCAGTAGTAGGTTGTAGCTGCCAATGTCCATTCTCAGAGCTTCTTCGGCAGAGTTCGCCGTGTCCACTTCGTAGCCTTCGTTTTCGAGGTTGAACTTCAGAATTTCACATAAGTCTTCTTCATCGTCCACTACTAAAATCCGGTAATTGTTCATTGCTTTGTTGTTTATGTATGACAGGAATAAAACAATTTTCTTGTCACAAAGTTAAACTTTATTTCTTTTTATCGGCAAAAATAGTGCAAACCGAATGCAGAATTTTCATGTTTACATGAAAAGTTGTGCCGAGATGCAGGCCATTTCTGCTTTCTGGGTACAAAAGTGAGGCTAATTTGTTACGGAATGATGAAACAAGTGTTACATTTGGGTTACATTAAATTCCCGTTTATCTAAAAGCCCCGTCACATTAAAATATTATCTTTGCTTCGTAAATACTGAATTGTATGAAAGAACTTATGTATATCAGGAGTTTCTCTAAGAGACATTTGTCGGTTATTATGGGAACTCTACTTTTAGTGATAATCGGCTCTGTCTGGCTGAATACGGCTCCTTTCCGCTCGGGATTTGAGATTACGGATGAACTGGGCGGTAATATATTCCCTTCCAGTATCCTTTCGGTGGCTACTACCGATGCTCAGGTCATAGTGCCGGTAGACTCCATGTATGTAGGTAATCCGAAGTCCTGCATCGCTGTCCGTGTCCGTTCGAGGAATGCTTATAGCCGGGTGCGGGTAGAGGTTGCAGAGACTCCGTTCTTTTCCCGTTCCGTGTCGGAGTTTGTGCTGGCAAAACCGCGTACGGAGTATATTATCTATCCTGATATCATATGGAATTACGAGGCTCTGAAGAATAACAACCAAGCGGAACCCATCAGTGTGGCCGTTATGGTAGAGATGAACGGTAAGGATTTGGGGCAGAGGGTGCGTACTTTTTCCGTTCGCAGCATTAATGAATGTCTGTTGGGGTATGTCACGAATGGTACAAAGTTCCATGATACCGGCATCTTTTTTGCAGCTTATGTGAATGAGGAGAATCCTATGATTGACAAGCTGTTGCGTGAAGCGCTGGATACGCGTATCGTCAACCGGTTTTTGGGTTATCAGGGAGGTGCCGAAGTGGTGGACAAGCAGGTTTATGCCTTGTGGAATGTGTTGCAAAAGCGCAAGTTCCGTTATAGTTCGGTGTCCAATACGAGCCTTTCCAGCAACGTGGTTTTTTCACAGCGTGTGCGCACGTTCGATGATGCTTTGGAGTCCTCGCAAATCAACTGTGTGGATGGGAGTGTCCTTTTTGCTTCTTTACTCCGTGCCATAAATATAGAACCTATATTGGTACGCACTCCAGGACATATGTTTGTAGGATACTACACAGATTCTAGTCATAAAGACATGAATTTCCTTGAAACGACCATGATTGGTGATGTGAATTTGGATGATTTCTTTCCGGACGAACAGTTGGATTCGACAATGGTGGGAAAGTCGCAGAACCAGATGTCGCGTATTACCTTTGACAAGTCCAAGGAGTATGCCAATAAGAAGTATACCCAAAATAAAGAAGGTATTCATTCCGGTAAACTGAACTATATGTTTCTGGAAATATCCAAAGAGGTGAGGAGGAGAATACAACCGATAGGGAAATGAGGCGGTAGTTTAGGACTGTTGAGGCGTTATAATTGGCTTAATGTGAGGGGGACTTTGGGGGCATTAAGTACTTTGGGAATTTCTAGTTTATTGCAATGCTTTATTCTACAGTGAATTGGAATGATATGCGTCATCATGATTATCAAAACGATATGGGATGGGGGATATCCAAAGAGTATTACTCTAATGCTAAAGCTTTGTTGGCTATTAAGCTGTGGAGCCGTATTAGACAATGCTCTCATGAGATTAATTATAATGCGGTTCAGTTGGGGGCTCTAACGGTCTTCATTCATAGATGATGATTGAAACAGTCAGCTTATGAGAATCGGCTATTTTTCATCTATAAAATCCCCTTGTTTATAGAATGTTAATTTAATATTCTTAAAATCTTAGGATTGTATGTATTCCATTGATTATCTTTGCATCCGAATTGGAAATTTAATGGATTTCATTTTGACTTTAGTTTAATTGAATAAAGATATTGAAGGCTCTAATGGTCTTCATTCATAGATGATGATTGGAACAGCCGGTTCGTGAGAATCGGCTGTTTTTTGTTTCGTTTGTTTGCATATCAACGGCGGTAATGTTACTTTTGCTCTAAAAGCGAAGATAGGCTGCACCTCAGCATAAAAAATGAACAAGTTCATTTTATTTTGCATTCGGTTTGCACTATCTTTGCGAAAAATAGCTAAGATGGTATGAGCTGTCTTTGCAAAGATTAGTCTATATATGGAACAAAGCAAGAAATTTATCTCTCCGGGAGCATGGTTTTCCATGACTTACCCGGCAGACTGGAATGAATTCGAAGATGGGGAAGGTTCTTTCCTTTTCTATAATCCCAATGAGTGGACCGGTAATTTTCGCATTTCGGCTTTCAAAGGGAATGCTACATATGGCAAGGACTCCGTGAAGCAAGAGTTGCGGGAAAATTCCGCTGCCACTCCGGTCAGGATAGGCCGGATGGAATGTGCATATAGTAAGGAGATGTTCGAGGAAGAAGGTGCGTACTATACTTCTCATTTATGGATAACGGGTGCGGATGAAGTTGCCTTTGAATGTTCGTTTACGGTGAAGAAGGGAGAGCCGGTTGCAGAAGCGGAGAAGATTATCGCTTCGCTGGAAACGCGTAAGGATGGGATGAAGTATCCGGCGGAGATAATTCCGGTGCGGCTTTCGGAAATCTATCAGATTAACGAAGCATACGAGTGGGTGGATACTACTGTAAAGGAGTTACTGAAGAAGGATTTTCAAGGAGCGGAGGAAGACATTGCCAAGATGCAGCAGATGATGGAAGAAAGCAACATCAGCCCTAAAAAGAAAGATGCGTGGCTGGCTTTTGGCATTGTGCTTTGTGTTATTTTCGCCAATGAAGTGGATGGTATGGAATGGCGTACCTTGGTGGATGGAAACCGGGAAGCGCCCATATTGCTGAATACGTCTACCGGTGAATGGATAGACCCCATGAAGCTGGTTTGGAGCAAAGTAAAGGCAGGGGGTAAAGTGAATCTGCCGGAGGTATACAGCTCCTTGTTCTAAGGTCCGGTCATCTTGGTACTGTGAGTTTCAACTTTCAATTTTCATTTTTCAACTATTAAAGCATTGGCAGCAGTAAATTCAATTCTTCAGGTGGAAAACCTGACCAAGTCGTTCGGTGACTTGGTACTATTCGAAAATATCTCTTTGGGCTTGTCCGAGGGACAGCGTGTCGGACTGATAGCCAAGAACGGCAGTGGCAAGACAACGTTGCTCAATATCCTTTCTGGCAAGGAAGGGTATGACAGTGGCACCATTTCCTTCCGTCGTGACTTGCGTGTGGGTTATCTGGAACAAGACCCGCAGTACCCAGAAGAGCTGACCGTGCTCGAAGCGTGCTTTCATCATGGCAACAGTACTGTCGAGTTAATCAAGGAGTATGAACGTTGCATGGAGACGGAGGGGCATCCCGGTTTGGACGAAATTCTGGTGCGTATGGACCATGAAAAGGCTTGGGAGTATGAACAGAAGGCAAAGCAGATTCTATCCCAACTCAAGATACGTGATTTCAGTCAGCACGTAAAATACCTGTCCGGTGGGCAGTTGAAGCGTGTGGCACTTGCCAATACTCTTATCACTGAACCCGATTTGTTGATATTGGACGAGCCTACCAACCACCTCGACCTCGATATGACGGAGTGGTTGGAGGAATATCTCCGCCGGAACAACCTCAGCTTGCTGATGGTGACGCATGACCGTTATTTCCTCGACCGTGTATGTTCCGAAATCGTAGAGATAGACAACCGGCAGATTTATCAGTATAAAGGCAATTACAGCTATTATCTGGAGAAGCGCCAAGAGCGTATCGAGGCAAAGACTGTGGAGATAGAGCGTGCCAACAACCTCTACCGCACAGAGTTGGAATGGATGCGCCGCATGCCGCAAGCCCGCGGACACAAGGCGCGTTATCGGGAGGATGCCTTTTACGAGTTGGAGAAGGTGGCTAAGCAGCGTTTCAACAACGACAACGTCAAACTGGATGTCAAGGCTTCTTACATAGGCAGCAAGATATTCGAAGCAGACCATCTGTACAAATCCTTTGGTGACTTGAAGATTCTGGATGATTTCTCCTACATCTTCTCCCGTTACGAAAAAATGGGTATCGTTGGGAACAATGGTACGGGCAAGTCGACCTTCATCAAGATACTGATGGGGTTGGAGCAGGCAGACAGCGGCACGCTGGATATTGGCGAGACAGTCCGTTTCGGTTACTACTCGCAGGACGGCTTGCAGTTTGACGAACAGATGAAAGTGATTGATGTAGTGCAGGACATTGCCGAAGTCATAGAACTGGGTAACGGCAAGAAGCTGACGGCATCGCAATTCTTGCAACATTTCCTATTTACTCCCGAGACACAGCACAGCTATGTCTACAAGTTGAGTGGGGGAGAACGCCGTCGCCTCTATCTGTGTACGGTCCTGATGCGTAATCCTAACTTCCTGGTGCTGGATGAGCCGACCAATGACCTTGATATTGTGACACTGAATGTGCTGGAGGAGTATTTGCAGAACTTCAAAGGGTGTGTGATGGTGGTGAGCCACGACCGCTATTTCATGGATAAAGTGGTAGACCATCTGTTGGTGTTCAACGGACAAGGAGACATCCGGGACTTCCCTGGCAACTATACACAATACCGCGACTGGAAAGATGCGAAAGCTCATCAGGAGAAGGAGAAAGAGAAGGAAGTTACCAAGGCTCAGGAGGATAAGACGGCGAAGGTGCGTCTGAACGATAAGCGTCGTATGTCTTTCAAGGAAAAGCGCGAGTTTGAGCAATTGGAACAGGAGATAGCCGATCTGGAAACTGAAAAGAAAGTGATTGAAGAAGCTCTGTGCAGCGGCACCTTGTCTGTGGACGAACTGACGGAGAAGTCGAAGCGTTTGCCGGAACTGTCGGACTTGATTGACGAAAAGACATTGCGCTGGCTGGAGTTGAGCGAGATAGAATCGAACTGAAGTCCGGAATTAAAAATTAAGAATTGAAATTATAGAATTAGGAAAGTGGGAAATCTGACGAACTATCATAGCCATAGCCTTTTTTGTGACGGACGTGCCGGCATGGAGGACTTTGTGCGTTTTGCATTGAGTGAAGGTTTTACATCTTATGGCTTTTCATCGCATGCTCCATTGCCTTTTTCTACGGCATGGACTATGGAGTGGGATAGGATGGACGATTATCTGTCTGAATTCCACCGTCTGAAGGAGAAGTATGCCGGACGTATCGAACTGTATATCGGTTTGGAGATTGATTATCTGAATGAAGCGAGCAATCCGTCCATCGCCCGTTTCAGGGAGTTGCCGTTGGACTACCGTATCGGTTCTGTACATCTTCTCTACAATGACAAAGGGGAAGTGGTGGATGTAGATGTATCTGCGGATACCTTTAAGACCATTGTAGACGGACATTTTTGCGGTGATTTGGAGCATGTGGTCCGTCTCTATTACGGCCGGTTGACGAGGATGCTCGAGCTGGGTGGTTTTGATATTGTGGGCCATGCCGATAAGATGCACTACAATGCAGCATGCTATCGCCCGGGATTGCTGGACGAGCCTTGGTATGATGAGCTGGTTAGGGCGTATTTCGCAGATATTGCCCGTCGCGGCTATCAGGTAGAGGTCAATACCAAATCCTGTCATGACCTGGGTACTTTTTACCCCAATGAGCGGTATTTCTCCTACCTGCATGATTTGGGTGTACGTGTGCAGGTAAACAGTGATTCACACTATCCGGAACGGATAAGCAACGGACGTCCCGAGGCTTTGCGTGCCTTGAGGAAAGCTGGATATGAATCGGTGATGGAACTACACGGAGGAGAATGGAAAGAGATGCCTATCGTGTTTTGAGTGAATAGGATACAAAAACTCCTGACTTGCCTTTTTGTAAAGGTAGTCAGGAGTTTTTTCTTTCTATTATGAACTATTCTGTTTTCAGTAAAAAGTCGTCAATCGCCTTTTTGTAGGTAGCCTTATCGGCTGCTCCGCGGAAGAGCTGAGGCTCTCCACTCATAGGGATGAATACAAAAAGAGGAATGCTTGTTGCATTGAACAACGCTGCCAGTTCCTTTTCCTTATCCACATTGACTTTGTAGACAACGATTTTATCGGCATACTCTTTGGCCAGTTCCTTCATAATGGGAGCCACCATGCGGCAAGGTCCGCACCAGTCGGCATATAAGTCTATGATGGCAGGCTTGCTTCCCTTGTATTTCCAGTCCTGGGATTTCTCATAGTCGAACACATCCTTGATGAACATGGCTTTGTTCATGACGATAACTTCTCCGTTTGTTTGAGCATAGGCCAGCATGCAAGAAAACACGAGGGCAACCATTGCTATAATCTTCTTCATTTCTTCTTGTTAAGAGTTTTGTTCTATAACGGCTTTCAAATCCTTACCGCTGATGACACCCGAATGGCGCCATACGGCTTCACCTTTCTTAAATACGATAAATGTCGGTACTGCTTGTATGCGGTAGCGGGCAGCAAGCTCTTCGTGCTGGTCTACATCTATTTTGGCGATACGGGCAGCATCTCCTATTTCGTTTTTGAGTTCCTCCAGTACCGGATGCATGGCCTTGCACGGGCCACACCAGGTTGCAAAGAAATCAACTAAAACGGGCTTTTCTGATTGTATCAATTCTTCAAACTTTTCCATAATTTTTTCCTTTCTGTTTTTATTTATTTGTAATGATAACAAAATAGGAGGAGGATTTGTTCGCTAAATCATTATTTAATCGTCATCTCTTCAATGAGATGCGAAGCTCCCGCGTATTTGTCGATGATGAACAAGGTGTAGCGGATGTCTACACATGCTGCTCGTTGGGAGGACGGACGGAAGGCAATGTCGCCAGTCAGACCTTCGTAATTGCGGTCAAAGCCGGTACCTATCAGTTCTCCTTTGGCATTGAACACTGGGCTGCCGGAGTTTCCACCGGTATTGTCTGTGTTGACAATGAAGCAGATGGGCATTTCGCCGTTCGGCATGGCATAACGTCCGAAATCCTTTGCCTGATACAGCTGTTTCAGTTTGGTGGGGACTACAAACTCCCAATTGTCGGGATCTTCCTTTTCCATAGCTCCTTTCAGAGTGGTGTAGTAATCATATTTCACACCGTCTGCCGGAGCGTAGGGGAGTACTTGACCGTAGGTCAGGCGCAAGGTGGAGTTGGCATCCGGATAGATGGGCTGACCATTGGCAAGTTTCATGTCCATCATGCCCTTTACCCATACCTTGTGGGCGGCATTGTAGTTTTTATTGGCATCCATCATGGCAATGGAGGTCTGAAGCAGGCCGTCCGTGATGGAATATTTCAGCAAGACCATCCAGTCTGTATTAATCTTGTAGAGGCTGGGCTTGCGGATGAACTTGGCAAAGTTCTCCTTGTTGCCGAAGATGGAATGTTCAAAGCAGGCGTCGATGAAAGCGTCGCTGTTGCCCTTGAAACGCTTGTCTATGATTTGGAAAATACCGATGCGTTGTTCGGCAGGGATATACTTCATGTAGGTTTTCAGCATTTCCTTGCCAACAATACGTTCCACTTCGGGGAAGGGGACAGAGGCGAAGTAGCGGTCGGCTGCCTTCTGAAGACTGTCTTTAGCTGTTGCAATCTGTTCCTTGTCCTTGTTCTTCAAGGCAGATACCAGTCCTGCGGTGCTGGGGATACGCATGAAATCGAGTCCCGTCACCAGCGCTTCCTGAATGGCTTGCTGGTGGTAGAGGGCTGGACGGCGTTGCTTTACGATGGCGCGTATCTGGTCGAATGCCTGCTGATAGCTATTGTCGTTCAGCGAGCGTCCGCGTGCCAGGAGTGCCTCTTGTTGTGCACGTTTGGTGTCCAATACTTTCAGACGGACGAGACCCTCGTTCATACCGATGGCATTTTTCCAGTAGTTGGCAGAAGATGCATACTTGCTGGCATAGTGGATGCGTACGGCATCGTCTTGCAGCATCTGCTTCATCAGAGCTTTCTGGCGTACGTCACGCACGTGGTGGCGCATGAAGTTGGTGGTTTGCATGCGTTCCTCTACTTCGTCGGAAATCATGTAGCGCCAGTTGCGTCCGGGGAAGCCCATGACGAAGGTAAAGTCGCCCTCGCGATAGCCGTCGAGGCTGATGGTGAGGTGTTTCTTCACTTTCAGGGGGACGTTGTCTTTGCTGTAAGCGGCGGGTTTCCCGTCTTTGTCGGCATAGATGCGGAAGATGGAGAAATCTCCCGTGTGGCGGGGCCACATCCAGTTGTCGGTGTCTGCACCGAACTTGCCGATGGAAGAGGGGGGAGCACCTACCATGCGGATGTCGCTATAGGTGGTTTTTACGAATAGATAGTATCTGTTTCCACCGTAGAAGGCTTTCAGTTCCAGTTTGCGGCCGGGTGTTAGGGCGATGCCTTCGGACTTGGCGAAGCGGTCGGCTACTGTTTTTAGGTATTTGGGAGACAGATAATTGGTGCCGTTCGGGTCGTCGTCGGTTTTCAGTTGTTCGTTTACGTAGTCTGTCACGTCCAGTATCCGGTCGATGTAGGTGACGGTGAGTCCCTTGCAGGGAAGCTCCTCTTCGCGGGACATGGCCCAGAAACCGTCGGTCAGGTAGTCGTGTTCCACCGAGCTATGTTGCTGTATGGCGCCATAACCGCAGTGGTGGTTGGTCAGCACCAGCCCTTCGGCAGAGATGACTTCGCCGGTACAGCCGCCGCCGAAATGAACCACGGCATCCTTCAGGGCAATGCCGTCGGGATTGTAGATTTGGTTGGCGGGGATGAGCAGGCCGAGTTCCGTCATGGCTACTTCGTTCTGCTTTTGCAGGTCGGTGAGCATCCACATCCCTTCGTCGGCGTGAACCGTGGCAAAGGCAGATGTAATGAATAATGATAATAGGATTCTTTTCATGATGATATGCGTTAGAAGAGCATCTGAGAGGGGGGCTATTCAGTCGTATACTGAATAGGGTTAAGTATACTACTGAATGGCATTCAGTCGTATAGTGAATGCCATTCAGTATGGGAAGTAATTTCTCAGAGGCTTTTATTTATTCTACGATGTTCATTTCGTTTATCAAATGTCCGCAGTTGCCCAGCTTGTCGAGGATGAAGAGCACGTAGCGGATGTCCAGTGCAATGCAACGCTGCAGGTCATTGTTGAAGTTGATGTCACCGCTCAATGACTCCCAATTACCGTCGAAAGCAGTACCGATGAGCTGTCCTTCGCCATTGATGACGGGGCTGCCGGAGTTGCCGCCGGTGATGTCGTTCGTCGTGAGGAAGCAAACCGGCATGGTGCCGTCTGCCATGGCGTAGCGTCCGAAGTCTTTCTTCTGAATCAGTTCTTTCAGCTTGGCGGGTACTACGAATTCACGGTCTTCGGGATTCTCTTTTTCAAGGATACCGTCGGTAGTGGTATAGTAGTCGTAGTGTACGGCATCGCGCGGGCTGTATGATTTTACATTACCATAGGTCAGACGCATGGTGAAGTTGGCATCCGGATAGGAGGGGATGGGCTGTTTCATTTCACCCAAGCCACGGATGTAGGCCTTGTGGAGCAGTTCCATTCCGCTTTCCAGTTTCATGTATTGCTTTCCGAGTTCCTGCAGCTTTTCGTTCTTGGAGCGCGAGTAAGCCGTAGCAGGGTCTTTCTCGATGGCTTTCACGGTGGGCTTTGCCAGGAATTTATCCAGGTTCTTGCGGTTGGAGAGGATGGAGTTGTCGTAAATGTTGTCTACGTATGCGTTGTAGTCGCCCTTGAACTCTCCGTTGATGGTTTGGTAGAAGGAGGGCAGCTCGTTGGCGTTCAGTGCCTTGGCAAGGGCGGGCAGGATGGCTTTGGCTACGGCGCGGTCCACTTCGTGGTCGTAGTCTTTATTGTGGATGCCATCGTATGCATTTTCCAACTGCTTCTTCGAAGCTTGCAGCAATGAGTCGTTCTTCTCTTCGAGCGCTTTCTTTATGTTATCCATAATAAGGTAGGTACTGCCGAATTCGATAGCACCGCGCAATGCTTCGTTGGTATAGTAGAGCTGGCGCAGCGTGGGGGTGCTTTTCTCGATGATGGCATCAATTTTCTCTACCACACCCTCGTATTCGGGTTTTCCTTGGGCAAAGGAGGCATACTTTTTCTCGATTTCGGCTTTGGCGCCCAACACGTCATTGTCGATGATTGCCTTGTTCATACCAATGGAGTTCTTCCAGTAGTTACTGCTTCCGGCAAACTTGCTGGCATACTGGATGCGGGTCTTGTCACTGGCATCCATATACTTGCGCAGTACTTCGAGGCGTACGCCGCGCATGTCAATCATTGCCTGGTTCACAGCGTTCATGCGTTGCTTCACTTCGCTCTGGGTGAGGTAACGTTCTGTGCTGCCGGGAAAGCCCATAATCATGGCGTAGTCACCCTCGTTCAGGCCTTTGATGGAGATGGGCAGGAACTTCGGCGTTTTCAGGGGTACATTGCTTTCACTGTATTCTGCAGGCTCTCCGTTGGCATCGGCATAGATGCGGAACATGGAGAAGTCGCCCGTGTGGCGCGGCCACATCCAGTTGTCGGTTTCACCGCCAAACTTACCTACCGAGGAGGGAGGAGCGGCAACCATACGCACGTCGCTGTATACCTTATAATAGAACATATAGAATTTGTTTCCTGCATAGAAGGGGAGTGCGCGTACTTCAATGCCCGGTTTACCCTTCAAATCGCTCTTTTCCAGTTCTTCCTTTGCCAGTTTGCTGAGGAACGGGGAAGTCAGTGCATCGATTTCCGTCACTTCGCCTGCCTTTATTTTAGCGTTGACAAGGTCGGTGATGTCTACAATGCGGTGTACGAAACGGAATTTCAATCCCGGGGTGGGCAGTTCTTCACTGCGGTTCATGGCCCAGAAACCATCTGTCAGATAATCGTGTTCCACGCTGCTGTGCTGCTGTATGGCACCGTATCCGCAATGGTGATTGGTCAGAATCAGTCCTTCCGGAGAGATGATTTCGCCGGTACAGCCACCGCCAAAGATACCTACGGCATCTTTCAGTGACACACCGTTGGGATTGTAAAGGTCGTCAGCCTCCAGCTTCAGTCCTTGTTTCTTCATCATATCGATGGAGTTCTGCTGTTTCATCAGTTGCAGTAACCACATTCCTTCGTCTGCACGCGCAGAGCAGACTGTCAGTGCGGCAATGGCCGCAAGCAAACCTTTCTTAAATGTAATCTTCATATAATCAATTATTAAGTAATGTCTTTGAATTTCATTGTCATCGCTTGTGGGCTTATGGCTTGATGGCATTGTTTCTTATTGCTTCCATAATGTTTGCAGGCGGACGCCGGTTCATCAGTTCGTTCTTCATAAAGTCCATGTATGGGGCTACGTGACTGAAGAACTTATGATATCCTGCACAAAGGTAATTCAGTCCCGGCTCCCCGTCGGCTGTACATGCAAAACGGTTCTTTGGGCATTCGCCGTTGCAGGCAAACAGCCATTCACACTCCCTGCATTGGGTGGGGAGCGATTGTTGCTTCATCAGTCCGAAGGCTTGTTGCCGTTCGCCGTACATCATCTCCACCAGTGTATTCTGATGGATGTTGCCCAGTTTATATTCGGGGAAAACAAAATGGTCGCAGGTATATACGTCTCCGTTGAACTCCATGACACCTGCATGGCCGCACGTCTTTGCCATGGAACATACACCCGACTGTTCGCCTATCCAGTTGGCAAGGGTAGAGTCGAATAACTGTATGTAGTAAGTACCCACGTCCTGCTTTACCCATTCGTCGAACAAGGCGCATAGGAAGTCTCCCCATTGTTCCGGTGTGACGGAAAAGTCTGCCAGTTGCGTGCTCTTTTCCTTGTCTGCCAGGGAGGCAAGATGGCGTCCGTCCCCATGAGGGGCAATGCGCTCCACGATGGGGGCAAACTGGATGTAATGGCATCCTATCTCCTTGAAGAAATTATAGAAGTCCAGCGGATAGTCGGCGTTGTAGTCATTGACCACTGCCATTCCGTTCCATTCCACACCGTGCTTTTTCAGCAGGTTGATGCCTTGCATCACCTTGACAAAAGAGGGCTTGCCCTGCTTGTTCTTCCGGTATTCGTCATGGAACTCTTGCGGTCCGTCTATGGAGACGCCCACCAACCAGTTGTTTTCTTTGAAAAACCGGCACCATTCATCGGTGAGCAACGTGCCGTTGGTCTGTATGCAGTTGTCGATGGTGCGTCCGTTGGCATATTTCCTTTGCAGCTCCATGGTCCGTTTGTAGAAAGACAGCGGACGCATCAGTGTCTCTCCGCCATGCCAGGTGAATAGAACCTGGGGCATGGTCTGCGAGTTGATGTACTCCTCGATAAACTTTTCCAGAAGTTCATCACTCATTACATGCTTGGGATTATCTCTATATAGTTTGGATTTCTCCAGATAATAGCAATAATCGCATGCCAGATTGCATACCGCACCTACCGGTTTCAGCATTACATAGAGCGGTTTGGCAAAAGGTGCATAGGTTGACATGTATATTTTCTCTATTTTTATAATTTATAATTGTGCAAAAATACGTAAACCGAATGAAAAATCCTTTCTTTCTATCCGGTTTATAAGGAATATTAATACCTTTGCTGGGTGTAATTCAAAAATCGTTTCTTGCATGATTAGAATGAGTGTGAACCGCATTTTACCCTTTTTGCTCCTGCTTGTGCTCTTTACTTCTTGCAACCGCAAGTATAAGATAGAGGGCAGTTCTTCGGTAACCAGCCTTGACGGAAAGATGTTGTTTCTCAAGACGCTTCGGGACGGACAATGGGTGAACGTTGACTCGGCAGAGGTTATCCATGGGCATTTCAAGATGAAAGGCCGGGCCGATTCCGTGATGATGGTGACTCTTTATATGGACCAGGAAGGCATTATGCCTTTGGTGCTGGAAGATGGCAAAATCGTGGTTTCCATCTCCAATACCCAGTTGATTGTCAAAGGAACCTCTTTGAATGACAAGTTGTACGAGTTTATAGACAAACGCAATTCCCTAGAGGTAAAGATAGAGGAGCTGGAACGTAAAGAGGCGCGTATGGTGCTGGACGGTGCCAATCTGGATGATGTGCATGGACAGTTGGCAAAGGAAGGCGAAACACTTGTGAAGGAGATGAACGACTACGTCCGTCAGTTCATTGTAGATAACTTTGAGAACGTGCTGGGTCCCAGTGTATTCATGATGATGTGCAGCACACTGCCCTATCCGGTGATGACTCCGCAGATTGAGGACATCATGAGAACTGCTCCCTTGTCTTTTAAAGAGAATACTTTGGTGAAAGATTTCCTTACAAAGGCGAAGGAGAACATGCAGCTGATTGAAGAGCAGAAGCGCATGAAGCAAAATGCTTCTGTAGGAGGACAGAAATAAATAGGAATGAGTTGATAATGATAAACGGGAATGCCTGAATATCTTGATAGGATATTCAGGCATTCCCGTTTATCATTATGTCTTTATCTGTCTTGGTCTTCGTTCTTCACCATCCCTTTATACTTTTCCGGCAATGCACTCTCCACTGCCGCATAAGCCTCGTTCATACTTGCTTTGATGTTTTCTGCCCCTTTCCCTTTGGGAGGAATAGGTTCATGGATGGTCAGTATCATCCGGTGGCGGTGTATCCACTTTCCGGTGCGTGGAAGAATCTCGAACGAGCCGTCTATCGTGACGGGTACCACTTCCAGTTGCAGTTCATCCGCCAGCTGGAAAGCACCTCTCTTGAAGTAGCCCATGTGTCCCGTGAAGGTACGTGCTCCTTCGGGAAATACTACCAGTGATACGCCGTCTTTCAAAGATGATTCTGCCTGCCGCATGGTGGCAAGCACCTTCTTGGGACTGGAACGGTCGACGAAGATATGTCCTGCGCTTTCGCATGCCTTACCGACAAACGGGATTTTGCGCAGGCTCTTCTTCATCATCCATTTGAAGTTCCGTCCCAGGAATCCGTATATCAGGAATATGTCGAAGGCGCCTTGGTGATTGGGCACAAACACGTAAGAAGTACGTTTGTGTATTTTCTCCCTTCCATGCACCTCCACCGGAATAAGCAGTATATAGCAGATGAGCTGTGACCAGATTTTACCGGGATAGTACCCCCAGGTATGCGCCCCCCCTATCAGCGAACCGATAATGGTGACCAATGCTGTAAGGATAGTCAGTACCAATAAAATAGGCAACGCAAAGCAAACCTGATAAGTGATATAAAGTATCTTCATAGGTGTCGGATTTTTTATTGCTACAAAGATATACCTTTTTCTTATTTCGTCACTCTTTCTCTCTTACTAATTTTAGTACTGTAATTTCCGGCCATGCCCCGAACCGGAACGGCAGTCCCACATAGCCGATGCCAATATTTACGTACAAAGCCCTTTTGCCTTCGTAGTACATTCCTCTCCATTCCGGATAGATAAGTTCGGCAAGGGAGTGTCCGAACAAGATGCCTTGCATGGCGTGGGTATGTCCTGCAAGCATCAGTGAAATATCCGATTGGGGCAGTACCTCGCGCCTCCAGTGGGTAGGGTTATGGCTGAGCAATATTTGGAACATCCCTTCCGTACCCTGCATGGCTTGCGGTAAGTCTGCAAATTGGGAGAAAGGAGGCTCGCCATCGTTTTCCACACCGATGAGGGCTATGCTGTCACCTTTGTGATAAAGGATGTCATGCTCATTGTTCAGCAGTTTCCATCCCATTGCTTTCTGCTGCCGGATTAAATAGTCCAGATTGGCGATTTCTGCTTTCGGGCTTTGCCAGTGATAGTATGAGCCATAGTCATGGTTACCGAGGATGGAGTATACTCCGTCCGGTGCGTACAGTTGGGAGAGTATTTCTTGGAAACCATCCAGTTCATGGCTCTGCTGGTTCACGAGGTCACCGGTGAAGACAATCAGGTCCGGCTTCTGTCCGTTGACTGAATCGACCAATTGTTTGATGGGTTCCGGATTGCCCTGCCAACTGCCGATGTGTATGTCCGATATCTGCACGATGCGGTAGCCGTCGAAACCTTCCGGAATATTGGCAGAACGATATTCTACTTCTTTCGTATCGAAACGGGTGATGCCTGCAAAAGTTCCGTAGAGGATATTGAAGAAGCTGACGACAGCTAAAACCAGTCCTATAGCGGTGAACGGGCTGCGGGGACAACGACGGATGATGAAGTGCGCCAGTACTCCCACCAGAGAGCAAAGCATGAATATGGTTTTTGGAAAGACAAACAGCATGATGGTAATTGCCAGTCTGCCTATAGCCTGCGTATGGTTTGACATCGCATTGTCGCCCGTAAGGAACATGAAGTAAACATAGCCTGCCGCCAGCAATAAGGTGGGAAGCCAATAGAGGCTGCGTAGAAATGTCTTTCTGGTTTTTCTTACTACATAAACCAAGTAAATGTAAAGGTCGGGGATGAGAAGGAAAAGGATGAAAACAAGAGTTACTCGGTGCATATATCTTTCAATTCTTCAATGTTCTTTTTAATATTGTCCAGATGTTTATAAATCACTTTTTTGTAGAGAATATAGATAATCAACGCATCAAATACTACAAAGAGGGTAATCAGTATGGCTTGCACGCCAACGGACATCAGATGATATTCCATCACCCAATAATTGAGGATATTGAAAAGGATAATCCAGATGGAGATGCCCATCACCTCATATTTGGTCCATTGGCGGAAAGTGGTCATACGGCGGCTGACTTCGGCAACACTCATTTCTTCAATATGTGTATTCTTATTCCAACGGTATGTTTTCCAGTCCCACCACATGCCTGCGAGAATGCTGATGGCAATGAACCCTAAAAAGGGAACAATCTTTTCTTGTAGTTGTTCGTTGAAACCGAAGGTGGGCAGTAGCAGCCATATAAGAAGAAGGGTAGCCAGACATATCGTTCCTATTCCGATAGAGAAGCGTTGTATGACTACGAGGCGTCCCAGACTTTTGCGGGTATTTGCCTTGTAGCCGGCAATCAGTTCTGTAATCTGCTGTTCATCAGCAATCGGTTCTTTCTGCAACTGTTCATTCAGTGCGTTCCATGATTTCTTCAGTTCATCCAGTTCCATATATCTATTCCTCCTTATTCATTCTTTTCAATTTGTCTTTGATGCGGCTGAGCTTGGTGGCAACGTTTGTCAAAGTCAGCCCGGTGATTTCGGCAATTTCTTCGTAGCTTTTCTCTTCCAGATAGAGCAGGATGATGGATTTTTCCAATTGTCCCAGCCGGTTTATCATCCGGTAGAGTTGCCGTAGCATGGCTTGTGTCTCGTCGGTTTCTTCAGTCCGGTCGGCTTCTTGGTTGAGGGTAACGATTTCGGGGATGTTCTTTTCTTTGCGGATAAAGCTGATGCACGTGTTCAGTGCGATGCGGTAAATCCATGTTGAAATCTTGCACTCCCGCCGGAACTTGGGAAATGCTTTCCATAAGTTGAGTACCACTTCCTGATATAAGTCGTTGAGGGTAGCGTTGGGCGTGGTGTACAGATAGCACACCTTATATATCACGCGCTCATACTCTCGTACCACGGATACAAACTCTTGTTCTGCATTTTCCATCTTTTTGCTTCTTTCGAGTTGCTTTGCACTGTTAGTCGCGGAAAGGGGCGATAAATCACAGTTCAAAAGGATTATTTTTTATGGCACATAGGTGACACAGATTAAACAGATGACCACAGATGAGAAATTCATGATGAACAAAATTATCAGTGAAAATCTGTTTAATCTGTGTCGTCTGTGTAACTCCTTTTTTAATGTACCGAATTATCAGCATTATGATACGCTTTCTATATTTCCTGCCAGAAACTTCCGCATATTCCCTATTGGCATTCCCCGGCGGCGGGCGTAGTCTTCCAGCTGGTCCTCTCCAATCTTGCCCACTGCAAAGTATCGGGATGCGGGATGTGCCAGCATCATGCCGCAGACGGAGGAGTGAGGGTGCATGGCTCCATGTTCAGTCAGCGTGATGCCTATCTGTTTCATGCCGAGCAGTTCGTCCAGCAAGAAATTCACGGATTGGTCGGGTAGGGAGGGGTATCCCACAGCGGGGCGGATGCCTTGGTACTTCTCGACCAGCAAATCCGGAATGGACAAGGATTCGTCGGGGGCATAGCCCCAAGCCTCCTTGCGGACATATTCGTGCATCTTTTCTGTGGCGGCTTCGGCGAGGCGGTCGTTCAAGGTTTGTACAAGGAGATGTTTGTAAGGGTCGTTCTTGTAAGTCTCTTCGGCCTCTTCACTGATGGTAGAGGCGAAAAGCCCTACGATGTCGGGTGTGTCCGAAGAGAGGGGACGTACAAAATCACTCAGACAGAGAAATGGACCGCCATCGGGTTGTGGTGTCTGCTGTCGGAGCAGAGGGAAGGTTGTTCCTTCTATCAAGAGGTTATCTCCATCTGCATTTGCCTGGCAAAGCCTGAAGATGCAATGGATGGAGATTGTTTCGTCCAGTCGGTCGAGCATTCTATTGGCTTCCTTGAAGAGCTGCATGGCTTCGGAAGCTTTGGTACGTTCCTCCTCGGGAAAGGTCGTCAGCCAAAGTGCACGGCAGGAATCGCAGCCATGGATGTTGGCAATAGCCGCAAAGCGAGGCTGGAAGCCCCAGGCATGGAAGAAATAAATCCAGTTGATGTAAGGGGTTACTTCATGAATCCGATACGAAAGCAATTCATGCCCCGGTGCCAGTATTGTCCTTTTCATCCCATTTAATCCCTAATCCTTAATTCCTAGCCTTCACTCCCCAAATCTCAGTTCCTCGCCACGATAAGCGTCGTCCACCATACCGTCAGTATAAACGGGATGTCCGTTGGCAAAAGTCCTTTCCACTTTCCAGTTGAAGGTATGTCCTTCCAATGGGCTCCAGCCGCATTTGCTCAAAACTTTGTCGGCTGTCACTTCCCACGGGGTATCGGGGCGTACCAGCACAAGGTCTGCCCGGTAACCTTCACGGATATAGCCGCGCTCGTTGATGTGGTAGATTTGTGCGGGAGCATGGCACATTTTTTCAACGATGGTCTCGAGAGTGAATATTCCCTCATCTACCAGTTGCAGCATGCTGACAAGCGAAAACTGTATCATCGGCATGCCGGACATGGCTTTCAAAGCACCCCCTTCTTTCTCGGCGAGCAGATGGGGGGCATGGTCGGTGGCTATTACGTCTATCAGGCCGGAGTTGACGGCTGCACGCAGGGCATCGCGGTCGGCTTGCTTCTTAATGGCAGGATTACACTTGATACGTGTACCCAACGTGCGATAGTCACTGAGCGTGAAGAGGAGATGGGCAACGCATGCTTCGGCGGTGATATGCTTCTCGGAAAGTGAATAGTCATTGAATAATTGCAGTTCCTTAGCTGTGGACACATGCAGGATATGCAACCGTGCTCCGGCAATTCTTGCCAGCCGTACTGCCAGTTCAGAGGATGCATAGCATGCTGCCGAAGAGCGGATGTAGGGATGCTTGCCTATGGGAATATCATTCTCTCCGGCAAACATTTCCTTATACTTGGCAATATTGTTCTTGATGGTTTCCTGGTCTTCGCAGTGGGCGGCAATCAGCATGTCTGTACCATTGAAAATATTTAGCAGGCTGTTCATCTTGTCTACCAGCATGTTTCCGGTACTGGAACCCATGAATAGCTTGATACCGCAGACACGGTGCTTGTCCAGCTTGCCGAATTCGCTGTAGTTGTTGTTTGTTGCACCGAAGTAGCAGGAATGGTTTACGATACACTTTTCGTTCAGTAAATCGAGCTTGGCGTTCAAAGCATCCAGTGTAGTGGTCACTGGATTTGTATTGGGCATATCCATGATGGAGGTCACACCACCTGCGGCAGCCGCACGGCTTTCGGTGAGGATGTCCGCTTTGTGGGTTAGCCCGGGATCGCGAAAATGTACATGGTCATCGATGATGCCCGGCAACAGATAGCATCCGGTGGCATCTATGGTTTCATCACAAGGGGCAGAGAGAGGTTTCCAGTTGGTCAGTACCTCTGCAATGCGCCCGTCTTCTATCACTACGGAACCTTTCACGGATTGTCCTTCGTTGACAATCGTAGCGTTATGTATCAATGTTCTTTTCATATCTTCCTAATATTTATAGTAAACCCCTATCACTCTATCACCCATCACTTCATCTCCTTATCTACAGTAGGATATTTATGAAACCAACTGTTCCATTTCAACCGAATCACTCCGAATACGGCTTCACCAAAAATACTGCTGTTCATTTTGGAAGTGCCCAGTTCGCGATTGATGAAGATGACAGGCACTTCCTTTACCTTGAAGCCGCATTTGTAGGCGGTGAATTTCATTTCTATCTGGAAGGCGTATCCTTTGAAGCGGATACCGTCCAGATTGATAGTCTCCAATACCCGGCGGCGGTAACATACAAATCCGGCTGTAGTATCGTGGATGGGCAGCCCCGTGATGAAGCGTACATATTTGGAGGCAAAATAAGACATCAGTACACGTCCCATGGGCCAGTTCACTACGTTCACACCACTCACATAACGTGAACCGATGGCTACATCGGCACCCTCTTCGGAGCAGGCCCGGTAGAGACGGGGCAGGTCTTGGGGATTGTGGCTGAAGTCGGCATCCATTTCGAATACATACTCATAGTCTCGTTGCAATGCCCACTTAAAGCCGGCTATATAGGCTGTTCCCAATCCCAGCTTTCCTTTGCGCTCCACCATGAAGAGGCGTTTGGGGAACTCTTTCTGTAAGGTTCTGACGATATCTGCCGTTCCGTCGGGCGAACCGTCTTCAATGACAAGGATGTGAAAACCATGTTTCAGAGCAAAAACGGCACGGATGATATTTTCTATATTCTCCCGTTCATTGTAGGTGGGGATGATGACAATGCTGTCTGATGTTTGCATACTTATAGGTAATGGGGGTTATAACTGGGAACAAATGTAATACATTTCTTTTTTATCTGGCAGCATTTTCACACAAATCTTGATTTTGCAAAGTTCTGGCGCCACGACTCTTTCATTTATGTAGTTCCTTCTAACTCCTGACTATGAGGAATGCAGGTTAAATCAAAGAACCGTATGCTTGACTTTGAACTTTAGCCTCAATCTTTAGCTATTCCCGTTTCAATCATTAACAGAAAACATTCAAACTATTAAAGAAAAACTTTCGAAGTATAAAGGATAAAGTGGGTAGATATAGGGAGAAAAAGTGCTCTTCAGTCTTGGTCTGTCTATCCCAAGCCTTGGGATAGACAGACCAACCCCTGGGATACATGTCCGCAGGCTGGGGATAAACTTTGTGTAACATAACTCCTGAATAGGGATTGTGCAGGCTGTGTTATTCATAATTGGAGGAAAAGAAGTTTCATTGCCTTCCCCGATAAATAGGGCGATACAGAAAAAAGGTGAAGGATGTGCAGGCTGACAGCAGAAAGATTATTTCAGAGAACATAGTTGCCGACAGGTCAAAGCTAAAGATTATTTGTGTATTTTTGCACCGAATTTATTTCGGTAGGATACCTTATGAGAGGCAATACCGGGGGAAAAAGCGCAAAGCAATGAATATAACTGAACTGCAACAATCTTATGCTTCCCATCCCAATGTAGAGGGGGTGTGCAGGCTTCTGAAAGATAACTCTGTCCGTCACCTATATTGCGGAGGTTTATATGCCTCTGCCGCTTCTTTGTTTTCGTCTGTATTGGTTCAGCGGGCTACTTGTCCGCTCGTTTTCATTCTGGGCGATATGGAGGAAGCCGGTTATTTCTATCATGATTTGACGCAGATATTGGGGACGGAGCAGGTATTGTTTTTTCCTTCTTCGTTCCGTCGCGCCATCAAGTACGGGCAGAAGGATGCGGCAAACGAAATTCTCCGTACAGAAGTGCTGAGTCGCCTGCAAAAAGGAGAAGAGGGGCTTTGCGTGGTGACCTATCCGGATGCGCTGGCCGAAAAGGTGGTCTCTCGTAAGGAACTGGGGGAGAATACACTGAAACTGCATGCAGGCGAGAGGGGGGATATGGACTTTGTGACGGACGTATTGCGCAGCTACGGTTTCGAATATGTGGATTACGTTTACGAGCCGGGGCAGTATGCCGTTCGTGGCAGTATTATCGACGTCTTTTCCTTCTCTTCCGAATATCCCTTCCGTATAGACTTCTTCGGCGATGAGGTGGAAAGCATCCGTACCTTCGAGGTGGAAACACAGCTCTCGAAGGAGAGGAAAGAAAGCATCGTGATAGTTCCCGACTTGAGCCATAGCCTGGAAAAAAGGGGAAGCGGCGGCATGGTGTCGTTCCTCGATTTCCTTCCGTCGGACAGCTTGCTTGCCATGCGCGATTTCCTCTGGCTACGCGAACGCATCCAGACCGTGCACGACGAATCGCTCACCCCACAGGCCATCGCTGCCCGTGAGTCGGAGGAGAATGGAGCCATCACGCTGGAAGGCAAGCTGATTGATGGTGGCGAGTTCACCCTGCGCGCCCTCGATTTCCGCCGGATGGAGTTTGGCAACAAGCCCACCGGAACACCGGATGCCACCGTCTCGTTCCATACTACGGTACAGCCTATCTTCCATAAAAACTTCGACATGGTGGCGGAGAGTTTCCGCGAATACCTCTCCCGTCACTACACCATCTACATATGCAGCGACAGCCTGAAACAGACCGACCGCATCCGTGCCATCTTTGAGGACCGTGGAGACAACATATCCTTTACCGCCGTAGAACGGACACTGCACGAAGGCTTTGCCGACGACACTTTACGTATCTGTATCTTTACCGATCATCAGCTGTTCGACCGCTTTCACAAGTATAACTTGAAGAGCGACAAGGCGCGCAGCGGCAAGGTGGCCTTGAGCCTGAAGGAGCTGAACCAATTCACCCCCGGCGACTATGTGGTGCATACCGACCACGGTGTGGGGCGTTTTGCCGGACTGGTACGTATCCCCAACGGTGACACCACGCAGGAGGTGATGAAGATTGTCTATCAGAACGAAGATGTGGTGTTTGTCTCCATCCACTCTCTGCACAAGGTTTCCAAGTACAAGGGAAAGGAGGGTGAAGCGCCCCACCTCAACAAGCTCGGCACCGGAGCCTGGGAGAAGCTGAAAGACCGCACCAAGACGAAGATAAAGGATATTGCCCGCGACTTGATAAAACTCTACTCGCAACGCCGCGAGGAGAAGGGTTTCCAATACAGTCCCGACAGCTTCCTGCAACGGGAGTTAGAAGCCTCCTTCATCTATGAGGATACCCCCGACCAAAGCAAGGCTACTTCCGACGTGAAGGCTGACATGGAGAGTGCCCTCCCGATGGACCGCCTTGTGTGCGGTGACGTGGGTTTCGGCAAGACGGAGGTGGCTGTTCGTGCCGCTTTCAAGGCTGTGGCGGACAATAAGCAAGTGGCTGTACTAGTGCCCACTACCGTACTTGCCTATCAGCATTTCCAGACCTTCAAGGAGCGATTGAAAGGCTTGCCTTGCCGGGTGGAGTATCTGAGTCGTGCCCGCACCGCTGCTCAGGCAAAGGCTGTAGTGAAAGGGCTTGCCGAAGGGGAAGTGAATATTCTTATCGGTACCCACCGTATCCTGGGAAAAGACGTTAAGTTCAAAGACCTTGGTTTGTTGATTATTGATGAGGAGCAGAAGTTCGGCGTCTCCGTCAAGGAGAAACTTCGCCAATTGAAGGTGAATGTGGATACGCTGACCATGACGGCTACACCCATTCCCCGTACCTTGCAGTTTTCGCTGATGGGTGCGCGCGACTTGAGCGTCATCCAGACACCGCCACCCAACCGTTATCCCATCCAGACGGAAGTGCACACCTTCAACGAGGAAATCATTGCCGACGCCGTCAATTTCGAGATGAGCCGTAACGGGCAGGTATTCTTCGTGAATAACCGTATTTCCAATCTGTTTGAGTTGAAGGCCATGATAGAGCGGCACATTCCCGATTGCCGTGTCTGTATCGGACACGGACAGATGGAGCCTGCCGAACTGGAGAAGATAATCTTTGATTTCGTCAATTACGATTACGATGTGCTGCTTGCCACTACCATCATCGAAAGTGGCATCGACATACCCAATGCCAATACCATTATCATCAACCAGGCGCAGAACTTCGGCCTCAGTGATTTGCACCAGATGCGCGGACGTGTGGGGCGGAGCAATAAAAAAGCTTTCTGTTACCTGCTGGCACCACCTTTGTCCTCCCTTACTCCCGAGGCAAAGCGGCGTCTGCAAGCCATCGAAAACTTCTCCGACCTGGGCAGTGGCATCCACATTGCCATGCAAGACCTTGACATCCGTGGTGCAGGCAATATGCTCGGTGCCGAACAGAGCGGTTTCATTGCTGACTTGGGCTACGAGACTTATCAAAAGATTCTCTCCGAAGCTGTGCATGAACTGAAGACCGACGAGTTTGCCGACCTTTATGCCGAAGAACTGAAAGCAGACGGAGGCGTCATCAGTGGAGAACAGTTTGTCGACGAATGCCAGGTGGAAAGCGACCTTGAACTTCTGTTGCCTGCCGATTACGTGACTGGCAGCAGCGAGCGTATGTTGCTCTACCGCGAGTTGGACGGATTGACACTCGACAAGGATGTGGATGCTTTCCGTTCCCGCCTCGAAGACCGCTTCGGCCCGATTCCTCCCGAAACGGAAGAACTGCTGCGCATCGTTCCCTTGCGACGCCTGGCTGCCCGCCTCGGCGTGGAGAAAGTCTTTCTGAAAGGTGGGCGCATGTCCCTGTTCTTCGTCTCCAATCCGGACAGCCCGTACTATCAGAGCCAGGCTTTCGGTAAGGTCATTGCCTACATGATGAAATATACCCGTCGTTGCGACCTGCGCGAGCAGAACAACAAACGGAGTATGCTGGTGAAGGATGTCAGGACGGTGGAAGAAGCTGTCTGTGTGTTGCAGGAGGTAGTGGCAATGCAGGTGGAGGAGTAACTGTTGCCACTCCTGCCACTAACGTCCGAACTGCAAGGAGAATCCCAAATTGAAGAAAGTGATGTTGTTTTTGAACCAGCTATGATCTACTCCGTCATCATAGCCGTCCGTGTTGTAAAGTCGTGCATCGGGGTTGGCAAACCAGTCTGCTGTTAGGAAATCACAGCGAATCATACCCGAGAGTTTACAGCTGATGCGGAACTCATAGCCTGCAGCGAAAGTTATTCCACAATATCCTTTATGGAAAAGGTGTCCGTTCCGTTCACCGCGTTTATATGTCCGTTCTTGATAGTTCATATACCCGATGCCGAATGATAGGAACAGTCCTTGATTACCGTTGCTCCACAAGGGACGGTATGTGATGTTGGGGCGTATGCAGTGCAGATGTGCCTTATCCGGCAGGCGGGCCATGCGCAGATAGTCATATTGAAGTCCCATGGCAAATAGGGGCGTGATGTAGTAGCGGCCTTCTGTCATGAGGTCATATCCCACCCGGTTGCCGTTCTTGCTGAAGAAGTCGTTGCGGTTTCCTTCTACATGGGGCAAGGAAACACCGCCACCAAGGATGATGCTGTAATTTTGCGGTAGGCATTCGCTTTGTGCCAGCATCCCTGTCACTCCGATGGAGAGTAGGGATAGACAGAGGAGGAATCGTTTCATGCAGTTGCTGTGAGTTTCTTGGAAATATCGTATTTTTATCGTTTCCCGTATAGCTTGTCTATCAAATCCGTCCGTCCTATCCGGCGCAGTTCGTTTATGATGTTCCTGCGCTCTTCGGGTTTGTACCAGAAGAAGAATTGGCGTTGAGCCAGTTTCTCGCGCTGCGTTTTGGCACTGAATACCGGTTCCAACGTATAAGGATGGAAGCCCGTGTACCATGCTTCGGTGGCAACGGTCATGGGAGTAGGGGTAAAGTCTTGCACTTGCTCCAGATGGAAGTCCAGTCGCTTGGTGATGACGGCAAGTTCTGCCATATCTTCCTCCTTGCATCCGGGATGGCTGCTGATGAAATAAGGAATAAGCTGCTGGCGTAGTCCTTCTTCACGGTTAATTCTGTCGAATATCTTCTTGAACTCACCGAACTGGCTGAACGGAGGCTTGCGCATGATGTTGAGCACGCGGTCTGACGTATGCTCCGGTGCTACCTTCAGGCGACCGCTGACATGGCGGGCAATGAGCTCGCGGGTATATTCCTGCGTACTTTTGTTAGTGTTCGGGTCCTTGCTCTGGTGCAGCAGCAGGTCATAGCGTACACCGCTGCCAATGAAGGACTTCTTGATGCCGGGCAGGGCATCTACGGCATGATAGATGTCGAGTAGCGGTCGATGGTCCGTATTCAGGTTGGGACATACTTTGGGGTAGATGCACGACGGGCGTTTGCATTTCCTGCAAACAGCCTCATCCCGTCCCTTCATCCGGTACATATTGGCCGACGGGCCTCCCAAGTCACTTAAGTAACCCTTAAAGTCGGGCAGCTCCATGATAGCTTTCACCTCTTTCAGAACGCTTTCCTTGCTACGGCTTACGATGAACTTGCCCTGATGCGCGGAGATGGTGCAGAAGGCACACCCTCCGAAACATCCGCGATGCAGGTTGACGGAGAACTTTATCATGTCGTATGCCGGAATACGTTTTCCCTTGTACTTGGGGTGGGGCAGGCGCGTATAAGGCAAGTCGAAAGAATGGTCGAGCTCTGCCTCCGTCAGGGGAGGATAGGGGGGATTGACTACCACTGTCTGTTTGCCGACCTTTTGTAACATGCGGGATGCTGTATACTTGTTGCTTTCCTCCTCGATATGACGGAAGTTGGCAGCTTCTTTCTTTTTATCCTTCAGACATTCTTCGTGGGAAAAGAGGGTGATATCCCCTTCTTCTGCCGCTACCTCCTTGTCGAGATAGACCATTTGCGGAATATCGGCAATGAGCTGTTTGAAGCCTTTGGTGTCCATTATTTGTTGGCATTTCAGCCTATTCGCAAGTTCCACCACCGGTTTCTCTCCCATGCCGTAGATGAGTGAATCGGCACCGCTGTCGAGGAGGATACTGGGGCGTACACGGTCTTGCCAATAGTCGTAGTGCGTCAAACGGCGCATACTTGCCTCGATACCACCCAGTATGACGGGGACATCGGGAAATAGTTGTTTCAATATCCGGGTATATACAATGGAAGGATATTCGGGGCGCATATCCGGACGTGCGTCCGGTGTATATGCGTCATCACTGCGCAAGCGTTTGTTGGCAGTGTATTTATTGACCATCGAATCCATGCAGCCGGGACTGATGCCGAAAAATAGACGGGGGCGTCCCAGTTTCTTGAAGTCGCGTAAGTCGTCGCGCCAGTTAGGTTGGGGGACAATGGCTACGCGTAATCCTTCAGCTTCGAGGATACGACCTATGACGGCGGCTCCAAAAGACGGATGGTCCACGTAGGCATCACCGCTGAAAAGTATTACATCTAATTCGTCCCAACCACGCAGTTCCACTTCTTTCTTGGTGGTGGGAAGCCAGTCTGTAAGGCGATATTCTTTCATTAATACATTGTAAACTGTAATGTCATTCGTTCTCCGTCGTAAATCTCACGGAAACCTATCTGCTGCTCGGAAAGATACTCTTTCATGTCATTGAAGGCAGTGGCGTTGTCCATGATGATTTCCAGCTTCTCGCCTTTCCCGGCCTTGCACATGGCTTTTATGGCAGGGATTAGAGGGCTGTAATGCTGTTGTCCGCAGGTATCGATGGTTTTCATTTATTCTTCTTCTATTTCTATAGTGCCTTGTTGGGAAAGCCATTGCAGATAGAGCTTAATGAGTTGCTGCAGTCCGAAGGCCTTCATGTTGTTGTGATAGATAACGTCGATGCAGAGGTCGAGTAGGTCTTTGCTATCTTCCTCTTGTGCGGCGATGAGGGAGCGAATGTTCAGTTTCAACTTGTCGAGCACTGTTTCGTCTACAATGCCGTTGCTGTCGATGAGATGGCGGAAGAGTCCGTACTTCTCAATGGTGGCAAGGTTTTCTTCTGAAACTTCTAAGCTGCGGGTTCCGCTGGGGTTGGCTTGTATGGTGTACATGATGTTTAATGTTTAGTGTTTAATGATTAATAGAAGCAAAGATAGTTTTTTCACCACAGATTACACAGATTTCTACAGATTATTTATAGGGATTGCTGTTTTTCTCTGTGTTGCTCTGCCTAATCTGTGGTGAGAAAGCGAAGTATCGAGGCCATAATTGCATTTCTGGACGTTTCTTCCCTGATACTTTCAAAAGGGAATCCCATGATGAAGGTGCGGTAATCGCTGCCTTGATAGGCCACGGCGGCAGATGCGTTGCCGGTGGCATAGGTCATGACTGGAAAAGCGGGAGACATGGGCAGGATGCAATCAGGGGAAGTGACCGGATAGTCCTGCTCATTCGGCAGTCGGGGAAGGGTGAAAGTACGCCCCAGCCCTTGGACAGCGATTTTATCCCCGTCTGTTTTCAAGGAATTTCCATACCGGTACTTCAGAATATTCTGGATAAAATCCCTATTACCCTGCGAATTGTCCATGTCGCTGCCCACGTAGGCACCGCTGACTAGGAGATTGCCTCCCGACCGGCAATACGAAGCCAATATGCGCTGCATGGATGAGGAGAATGTCTTGTAGTATGTATTGCGTGCCGGATTGCTGGAATTGTCTTCTTTTTCCAGCCCGAGGATATAGTCTACTATCGGATAGTCCTCTAAAGAGAGGATGCCTTTTTCCACAGCCTCATCGCTGCATGAGACGAAGCTGTAGTTACCGGCGGCTTGTATGGCCTTGCCGTGTATAAAGGGGTAATCGAAAGTATTTCCGATAATTTTCATACCTTCGTATTCCTCTCTACTCTCTCCCAGGCGTTTTCCCGCTTCCTTCCGGTTGAAGTTCTGCTGGGTACCGCAGAGGGAGATGTCATAGAGATAGGGAACGCCGGGATCTTGCGATAGGTCGAAACCTACAGTCTCGGGAGTGTCTATGACGGCCGGCCCACTGATACGGTCGAATCCGTTGACGATAAGTATCTGTCCTTTTTCCCGTTTGGCTTTATAGGCAGCAAGGATTTCCGAAGGGAAGCTTTCGCCGCCCCGATTCACGGCGGTTACTTTGAAGGAATAGACGATGCCCGGTTCTATTTTTACGGTATGGAACGGAGAACTGACACGTACGCCATTGTCAAATCCTCCACGTCCGATACGTGTATATACAATGTATTCGCGTGGTTTGGCAGTCGGTTCCAACGGGTCTTCCTTGCCTTGCCAGGAGAGCTCTAAAGTATTTTTCTTTTTACCGAAGCGGATGGCAAAGTGGCTGACGGGAAGCGGCTGGACCATGTACTCTTTCCCGTGCTGGTTGCATATATATTGCAGAATGGCTTTATAGAGTGCACGTCCGACGGTGAACTTGAAGTTGGGGTCATGCCCCAGACGCATATCTGCGAAGTTCTGGTGAGACAACAGTTCTACGATGGTGGAAGGAACGGCGGGCAGGCGCGTTTCACTATAGTTGCGGTTCCATAGGCTGCGACGTGTCCAGTCTACGTTGAAGGTGGAGCGGATGTCACGCTGCAACTGCGTCAGTAGGACGTCCGAGAGGTCGCGGGAGGCATGGCGGTCTGTACCGGCATTCAGCCTGCCGTTGTTGAAGTTGGTGGTATAAATGCCGAGAGTGCCTATAATCTCATCTTCCTTACTGAAACCGGCATCGCTATGCAGGGCCATACTCATTTCAAAGGGGATGCCCAAACCTTCTTCCGTCGGGTTGAATAGTGATTTTCCTGCAAGGTAATTCACTGTACGTGAACGTACGTTGATGTCGTCGTTCATATCATTCTTCCCCTCGTAGCCTCCATAAACTGAGTAAGGCATGCCTGCCCATTGGGCAGAGTAGCGTGCGCCTTCCAGGTATCTGGGCAAGCCGCTGGTTTGTCCACCGCGGGCAATGTTTCCCATGCCTCCTCCAAAGCGGACGGCATCGGCACAGACCACGCCTTTCTCCTTGCTTTCGTTGCTCAATACCACCATGCCATAGTCGTTCCGGCCTTTGTCGAAAGTGAATGTGCCGAGGTACACCCATGTGCCGCCTCCTATTTGCTGGTTCACCTTGAATTCTGTGACGCCTCCGTTGTGGAATACAAGGTATTTGGCATCGCTTACGCTGCCCGGCAGAGTCTGATAAGATACGTATACGGCATATTCTCCCGTTTCCGGAATATCGGGCACCCATTCGGCAAAAGCCTTGTCTTTCTTCTTTTCAGTTTTGGCAAAGCGTGCCGTACCGGTGAGGAAAGGGTTTTCATTGTCCTGATAGATTCGTTTCCGTTGGGCAAATCCGGGTAGTGAGGTCTGTTCCCAACGTGCTTTCCGGCTTTTCACGTCCAGATAGAGGGAACCTTGTCCTCCATCTCTGCTCAGGCTACCGTCATTGTCTACGATGACTTCCCGCTTTTGTGTGTCCCTTTCGCGGGGAGTGAATACATTGACTCCTGCATTCTCCAGCATGGGCAGGAGGTAGGGCAGGATGAACGACTGGGTGAACTGGTCTTCCGTGGTGCAGAACAGCCTCGGGCGTTGCCATCCCCATTTGTCCTTGTCATTGATGTAATATTTCCCGTGACTTTGCCAAAGGGCGATGTGCTTTCCTTCCAGTCCTCGGGTGATTTCGTAGGGGCGTGAGGTACGGGTTACCCAGGGTGTACCTTTGTATTCCAGGTGACTGAACAGACGTGCCTTGTCCTTCTTCCCTTTCCGGTAGAGGTTGGGGATAAGCTCTTCGATACTTTTCCCGTCGGCAAAGACGGTGAGGTCGAAGTAGTTCACCGGTCCCGGCAGGATTTGTCCCAGATGGCGGTATATGGCATCGACGGTTTCTGGTCGTAGAGGCTGGTAGGCAAAGCGCTCGCTTGCATAGACAAGCAATCTCTTTTTCCGGAAGTCAATGCGGAAACTGTCCAGCTTGCAGGTGCCGATGTTGGTCGTATGGGTGGTGTATTCCTTAAAGAATGTCTGGAGGCGTTCTTCCACATTCTGCTCTAGTTCTTGTGCCGGAAGGAGGATTCCATATAAGAGCCATATGCCGGTTAGGATAAGTTTTTTCATATTGATGAAATAATGAAGTTGTCAATATCTGCTTTTATCAGACAGTGATGCGTGCAAAAGTACATAAAAGAAAGCTTCGTTGACGATTGCGGTTATTTTCTTTTTATTATTTTTGCAGACATATATAATATGTAAACCTTATGAAGACACTTTTGAAAAGCAGTATTGCCTTCCTTTTGCTTCTGGTACCGGTTTTGGCCTTCGGGCAGCAGGTTCTCCAAATCATGAATGTCGGTGCACGCCAGACAACGTCCCTTGACGGACAATGGAAAACGATTGTAGATCCCTTTGAAAACGGTTATTATGACTATCGTTTGAAGCCTTATGACGGCGGTTATGCCCAAGACAAGACTTATTCTGATAAGACCCAACTTCAAGAGTATGATTTTGAAACGGATAAACTGCTGTTTGTTCCCGGTGACTGGAATACACAACGGCCTCAGTTGTACTATTATGAAGGCACTGTGTGGTATCGAAAGCATTTTGAATACTCCCTGCAACCGGGCAAACGTCTTTTCCTCAACTTTGGAGCTGTTAATTATGAAGCCATTGTATGGCTGAACGGCAAACGTCTGGGCAGGCATCTCGGTGGCTTTACTCCTTTTAATTTTGAAATTACCGGCCTTTTGAGGGAAGGTACCAATAGCCTCGTGGTGAAAGTCGATAACAAACGCCATCCCGAAGCTGTGCCTACGGTCAATGCCGACTGGTGGAATTTCGGTGGCATCACCCGGCCGGTTACCTTGATTGAAACGCCTTCGACTTACATACGTGATTATTACGTACAATTGAAGAAGAATGATAAAGATACGGTTGAAGGCTGGGTACAACTGGATGGTTCTGCCAAAGAGCAAAAGATAGTGCTGGATATTCCGGAACTGAAAGTGAAGAAAGAGGTTGTAACGGACTCCAACGGTTATGCTTCGTTCCAGGTAAAGGCCAAACCGGTCTTGTGGACTCCGGAAAAACCTAAGCTGTATGTGGTGAATCTGTCTTCCGAAACAGATAAAGTCTCTGATGAGATCGGCTTCCGGACTATCCGTACAGAGGGAACTAAAATACTGTTGAACGATGAAGAGATATTCTGCAGAGGTATCAGTATCCACGAGGAGACTCCCTACTATAGCGGGCGTGCCTATTCAAGAGACCATGCCCGTACTTTACTGAGTTGGGCAAAGGAGCTTGGATGCAATTTTGTCCGCCTGGCCCATTATCCCCACAATGAAGAGATGGTGCGTGAAGCAGAGCGCATGGGATTTCTGGTATGGTCGGAGATTCCGGTGTATTGGACTATTCATTGGGAGAATAAGGATACCTATCAGAATGCGGAACAGCAGTTGTGTGATATGATTGCACGTGACAAGAATCGATGTAACGTTATCATCTGGTCTATAGCCAATGAAACGCCTCTTAGTGAACCGCGCCTGGCATTCCTTACCAAGCTGGCAAACAAGGTCAGGAGTTTGGATAATGTCCGCTTGGTTGGTGCGGCGATGGAGAAGGAAGAAGTTCGTCCGGGCGTTATGACTGTGAATGACCCGTTGGGAGAACTCCTTGACATTATCAGCTTTAATGAATATGTGGGTTGGTATGACGGCGATTCGGAAAAATGTGACCGTGTGAACTGGGTGTTCGATGCCCGGAAACCGGTCTTTATCAGCGAACTTGGAGGAGGTGCTTTGTATGGACGGCACGGTTCCAGGAAAGAACGGTTTACGGAGGAGTATCAGGAGGATTTGTATATCCGCCACGTGAATATGTTGAAGCGTATTCCGGGACTGGCCGGTACTACACCGTGGATACTGAAGGATTTCCGCTCTCCGAGGCGTCATGTACCCGAAATACAAGATGATTTTAATCGCAAAGGGCTGGTGTCTGATAAAGGACAGAAGAAAAAAGCTTTCTTTGTTTTGCAGAAATGGTACAGAGAATTGGAAGAGAGTTATAAATAGGATTTGTCCGATACATATTAAAAAAAGAGGCTGTCTCCATAATGAAAATTTGGAGACAGTCTCTTTTTATTTTTTTATATTTCATCCGTTTATAGCGGAATGTATTCCACGAAGGCCTCCATCGCTTCATAGGAAGCAAGTCCGAGGCTGTCGTACAAGGCGGCTGTTCCGCGGTTGCGGTCTTCACTGCGTTGCCAGAACAGACGTTCGTCATTGCCCAGGAACGGTGCACTTTCCATTTGTGACTGATGCTTCAGGATAGAGTTACGCTTGGCACGCAGTTCCTCCGGGCTGATGGGCACAGCCATTTCGATATTTTCGATTTCCCATTCTGCCCATGCACCGCGGTACATCCAGATGCGGCATTCCTTCAACCATTTGGCACCTTCTTCTTTTTCCAGGTCGATGGCGGCAAATACGGCATCCGTACAAACACGGTGTGTTCCGTGCGGGTCGGCTAGGTCACCGGCAACGAAAATCTGATGGGGTTTCACTTCACGCAACAAGTTGCGTACGATTTCCACGTCTGCTTCGCTGATAGGATTCTTCTGTATCTTGCCCGTTTCGTAGAACGGCAGGTCGAGGAAGTGGCAGTGATCCAAAGGTATGTTATTGTATGTACATGCGGTACGTGCTTCGCCACGACGAATCAGCCCTTTGATGGTCAGGATGTCGCGTGTATCCATGTCACCGTCTTTCTTCTCCTTCAGATACTTGCGGATTTCGGCATATTTGTCGTTGATAACCTGGTCCTCGCTGTTGTTGAAGATTTGGTTGAACCCGTTGATGAAGTGCAGGAAACGGATAACTTCTTCATCGCCTACGGCAATGTTACCGGAAGTTTCGTAAGCCACATGCACGTCATGTTTCTGTTCTACCAGACGACGGATGGTACCTCCCATAGAGATAACGTCGTCATCGGGATGCGGAGAGAATACGACCACGCGTTTGGGATAGGGCTTTGCACGTTCGGGGCGATAGGTGTCGTCTGCGTTCGGCTTGCCGCCCGGCCATCCGGTGATGGTATGCTGCAGGTCATTGAATATCTTGATGTTCACGTTATAGGCTGAGCCGAACAATGCCAGCAGTTCACTCAAACCGTTTTCATTGTAGTCCTTGTTGGTCAGCTTCAGAATGGGTTTTCCGGTGAGTTGGCATAGCCAGACGATGGCGCTGCGGATGAGCTTGTCGTTCCATTCGCAGGAAGTTACCAGCCAGGGGCGTTGGATACGTGTCAAGTTGGCGGCGGCAGACAAGTCGATAGCTACATGTGCATTGTTGTGGGTCTGTAGATAAGATGCAGGGATAGTATCTGTTACCGGACCTTCAACGCATTCTTTCACCTTTTGTGCTTTCTCCTCACCCCATGCCAGTAGATATATTTTCTTTGCCGAGAGGATGGTGGCTACTCCCATGGTGATGGAGCTGATGGGGGTATTTTCAATGCTACCGAACATTTTGGAAGCTTCATTGCGGGAATCGCTGTCCAGCAATATCAGACGGGTGGTAGAGTTCTGGCGTGAACCCGGTTCGTTGAAACCGATGTTACCTACACGACCAATGCCCAGCAAAGCGATATCTAAGCCACCGAAACTTTCAATGCGCTGCTCGTAAAGACGGCAATATTCAAAGATGGTGTCTTTGGCGATGGTGCTGTCGGGGGTGAAAACATTCTGTTTGTCAATGTCCACATGGTCTATCAGCATTTCCTTCAATGCGTTGAAGTTACTGTTGATGGCATTGGGAGCTAATGGATAATATTCGTAGAGGTTGAATATGACTACGTTGCGGAAACTTAATCCCTCTTCCTGGTGCATACGTACCAAGTTTGCATATACATTGCGCGGAGAGTTACCGCCTGCTAGTGCCAAGACACAGAAACGTCCCGCCTTTTGCTTGTCACGGATTAACTGTGCAATGTCAAGGGCAATTTGGTTGGCGCCTTCTTCTGCAGACTCATAAATATCTGTAGGGATTTTTTCCAGTCGGGTCAATACCGACCGTTCAAATGCATTCTCAGGTCTGTAGTACCTGGGGGAGACTCTGTTGAGAGTGATTTGAGAGCTTAGATTGGTTTTCATAAAATTTATTATTAATAAATGATTAAGTATTGTACTGTTCTTTCAATCAACAAATATACGAAAAACAATGTTCATCCGCATATTGCTGAAGATTAATTAAGAAATACTGTTCGTCCCATATCTCATATGGGGTTTGACAGCCGTACGGAAAGTGTCTTCGGTACATTCCATAAAGTCATGGCCAATCGCCACCGTGAGTATGGATTTTACGTTGGGTCAACATAGGATTTAGGGGTTAGAATTATTAAATTAATCATGTTGTCGCTTTGACATTGTTTCGAAGGACAAAAATAGGTACTTTTTGGAGAAGATGTACTCTTTCTTTGGGGTATTTTCATTAAATACTCTAAAAAAGCGGATTGGGTGCATTTTGTATAATGTCTCGTTCGTTTGGGGTATAAGTGAGGATAATCATATAAAAATAGACCATTCATTGCACTTTTTGTCGTTTGGGTTTGTTATATTTGTGTGTGTTTATAAACTCTAAAATATTAATGTATGAAAAGCTGGAAAGTAGAAGCAGCCATCATAGCTGTGGGGTTGCTTTTGTTGGGAATCATGGTAAAAGGCGGTATCAACAATTTTGTGAATAAGGATCGTGTAGTCAGTGTGAAAGGGTTGGCTGAGATGGAAGTACCTGCCGACAAAGTAGTCTGGCCTCTTGTCTACAAAGACATAGGTAATGATCCTGCACTGCTTTATGCCAATATGGAGAAGAAAAACGCTGCCATCGTGGGTTTCCTTGAAAACAACGGCATTGAGAAGGAGGAAATAAGTATTGCACCACCCGAAGTGATTGACATGCAGGCCGAACGTTATGTTGACCGCAACGTGGCTTATCGTTATAATGCCACGTCTGTCATCACTGTCACTTCCAAGAATGTGGATAGGGTACGTAAACTCATGTCCGGGCAAGCAGAACTCTTGAAGCAGGGCATTGCCATCACGGGAGGGGATTATAAATATAACGTGTCTTATGAATTTACCGGTCTCAATGAAGTGAAACCCAAAATGATAGAAGAAGCTACCAAAAATGCCCGTGCCGCAGCCGAGAAATTTGCTAAGGATTCGGACAGTGAACTGGGAAAAATCCGCAATGCCTCGCAAGGGCAGTTTTCCATCAGTGACCGCGATGCTTATACTCCTTATATAAAAAGCGTACGTGTAGTGACTACTGTGAACTATTATTTGAAGAAATAACGAACTCGTCCGCATCTTTCCAAGCGGGAAACTTTAACCTGAACTCCTGCAGGGAGGAAAGGCTGAGGGAGGCGGTGGCAGTTGTCTCTTCGTTGTCGGGTACAGTGGCAAGCACTTCCCCCTTCGGAGAGTAGACCACACTGCCTCCGCTGTGTGGAATGTCTCTGCCGTCTCTGCCGATACGGTTGACACCGCAGACATAACTGATATTTTCCAAAGCACGTGCTTGCAACAGAATGTCCCAGACTTTCCGGCGGGAAACGGGCCAGTTGGCAACATAAATAAGAAGGTCGTATTCGCTGTGCTTATTGCGGCTCCAAACTGGGAAGCGGAGGTCATAACATACAAGCAACAGTATGTTCCAGCCGCGATACTGGATAATGGGACGTTGGCAGCCGGAAGTGAAATGCTCTGTTTCGTGTCCCATCCGGAAGAGGTGTCGTTTGTCGTAATAGTAGGCATTGCCTTCGGGCGTAAGGAAGAATGCACGGTTGTAGTAGGAGGGATTTCCTCCTTTCGAGGCTGTTTCGCAGGCAATATAGCTGCCTGTAAGAGCGAGTTGGTATTCTTCAGACCATCGGCGCAGAGTCGTGATGGTTTCTCCCGTTGTAGGTTCGGCCAAGCTGCTGGTGTCCATACTGAAGCCAGTGGAGAATGTTTCCGGTAAAACAACAATCTCCGTTGTTCCACGAAGAGTTTCTAACTTCTCGCGGAGACGACGGAGATTTTCTTGTTTATTTTCCCAGACAATGTCTGTTTGCAGAATGCTTATTCGCATGACATTAATGCTTAATACCTGATTAGATATTTCCTAAATCAAAATTTTCGGGATTTTTTCCTTTAAAGTTCTTGAAGTACAGTTTTATCTCGCGCATATCCTTTTCTATGTCTCCGGTAGGCATGACAGCTTTGGTAGAGGAGATGGTCTTGGAAGGATAATCAATCCCGATAAGCATAATGGGTACTTGTGCTTTCAGTGCTATGTAATAAAAGCCTTTCTTCCAGTTTGGATTGGCTTTACGGGTTCCTTCGGGAGTGATGGCCAGATGGAAATGCTTACTGGCGGCAAACCTTTCTGTCATTTGGTCTACCAAGGAAGACTTGCGCCCCCGGTTCACCGGAATGCCGCCAACGGCTTTGAATATCACTCCAAGAGGAAAAAAGAACCATTCCTTTTTCATCATGAAGCTGGTTTTACGGCCGATGGCACCATAAAACAATTTACCGATAAATAAGTCCCAATTGGAAGTATGGGGTGCCGCACAAATTACACATTTGTCGTAGTTGGGCACCGTCACATTTGTCTTCCAGCCCAGCAGACGATAATAAATGAAGCTATAAAAGGCTTTCTTCATCTTATTTCAGTTTGCCCATTGCATTAATAATCTCGTCTACTTTTGCATTGAAGTCAGTACGAAGTTTTTTGTAGAAACCTTTTACATTTCCTGGTTCGGTATGGCTGATGCGGCTTATGAATTCATCTTGCATTTTTAGAATTTCAGCCATCAGTGTATCGGCTTTTTGTTTGTCTGTTCCAGGTACATATAAGCTATTTACAAGACACTCTGTGAATAATTCACCCGCAATATAGTTTATATTCTTTTTTAGTTCTTTTCTACTTGCCATAATCTTTACGTTTAAAATGAATAATCTGAGTTATTTTCGGTAAAGATAATGTTTTTCTTTGTTAGTGTAGAGGAAAAAAGGGTTTTTATGTGTTTTTAATTTATTACTTTTGTGGAATAATTCTACAAACTGTGGATGTATTCCACAAGGTAAAATGGAAGATGCCCCCATGAATAAAGAATTACTATCTTATCTTCTGTCTGATATATAGCTTATTAGATGTAACGGATAAGATAGTGGTGGATTGGCATCGAATTTGCTTTGATAGAAGGAAATAGGGTTAAATTTAATAGACAAACAAGCATGAAACAGTTTTTTACGAAAAAAGAATTAAAGCTGAAGAAGAAGAGGTTACTGATGATGGTTGCCTGCATGACGGTATTGTTGGCTGGTTATTTTATTCTAACTTGGCCTAAGAAGGTTGAACCGGAAGCTCCTACCGTAATCGTAGAATCTGCAGAAAAAGGAGATGTAGAGATATATGGTGAGTACGTGGGACGTATTCGTGCCCAGCAGTTTGTAGAGGTACGTGCGCGTGTGGAAGGGTATTTGGAGAATATGCTTTTTGCAGAAGGAACATATGTCACCAAGAACCAGGTGCTTTTTGTAATAAACCAGGACCAGTATAGGGCAAAGGCTGACAAAGTCCGTGCACAGTTAAAGAAGGATGAAGCGCAGGCATTGAAGGCAAAACGTGATTTGGAGCGTATCCGCCCCCTTTATGCGCAGAACGCTGCCAGCCAGCTGGATTTAGACAATGCCCAGGCTGCTTATGAGACTGCAGAGGCCTCGGTAGCGATGAGCCAGGCCGATTTGGATCAAGCTGAATTGGAATTGGGGTATACATTGGTCCGTTCTCCGCTATCGGGACATATCAGTGAAAGAAATGTGGATTTGGGAACATTGGTCGGACCGGGAGGCAAGTCCTTGCTGGCTACGATTGTGAAAAGCGATACAGTTCTGGTAGACTTCAGTATGACGGCATTGGATTACCTGAAAAGCAAGGAACGGAATATCGATATAGGGCGTCAGGACTCGACGCGTTCCTGGCAGCCGAACATTACGATTACTTTGGCGGATAATACTATTTATCCTTATAAGGGGTATGTGGACTTTGCCGAACCTCAGGTGGACCCGCAGACGGGAACATTCTCCGTACGTGCAGAAATGCCGAATCCTGACAGAGTGTTGTTGCCGGGGCAGTTTACAAAGGTGAAGCTGTTGCTGGATGTACGTGAGGGTGCTGTCGCCGTTCCTCAAAAGGCAGTTACCATTGAGAAAGGTGGTGCATATATTTTTGTGATGCGCCGGGACTCTACGGTTGAAAAGCGTTTCATTGAGTTGGGACCTGAATTTGGCAACAATTGGGTGGTTGAACGTGGTCTGGCTGCCGGAGAACAAATTGTGACGGAAGGTTTCCACAAGCTGACTCCGGGTATGAAAGTACGTGCCCAGGTTGCCGTTCCTAAAAAGGAGGAAGAACAGACGAGTGATTCTCTGAACAAGCAGGTTGTTTCCGAAACGAAGCAGACTACTCCGACTGAGAATAAATCAAAGGACAACAACCCTTCAAAGTAATGATGTTATGAAAGTAAGTTTCTTTATAGACCGCCCGGTATTCTCGGCGGTGATATCGATTGTGATTGTAATTGTCGGTATCATTGGCCTGACCATGCTGCCGGTAGACCAATATCCACAGATAACGCCTCCAGTAGTGAAAATCAGTGCTTCCTATCCGGGAGCTAGTGCATTGACTGTTTCGCAGGCGGTGGCAACCCCTATCGAGCAGGAGATAAACGGTACTCCCGGCATGCTATATATGGAGTCCAACAGTTCCAATTCTGGAGGATTTTCGGCTACGGTCACTTTCGACGTGTCTGCCGATCCGGATTTGGCTGCCGTAGAAATACAGAATCGTGTGAAACTGGCGGAGAGCCGTTTGCCGGCCGAAGTGATTCAAAACGGTATTTCTGTGGAAAAGCAGGCTCCCAGCCAGTTGATGACCATCTGTCTGACTTCCAGTGACCCGAAGTTCGACGAAATTTATTTGAGTAACTTTGCTACTATCAATGTACTCGACTTGTTGCGCCGTATCCCCGGTGTTGGACGTGTTTCCAACATTGGCAGTCGCTACTATGCCATGCAGATATGGGCGTTGCCCGACAAACTTGCCAACTTCGGACTGACGGTGCAGGATTTGCAGAATGCCCTGAAGGACCAGAACCGTGAGTCTGCTGCGGGTGTTTTAGGACAACAGCCGGTGAATGGGCTCGACATTACTATCCCTATCACTACCCAGGGACGCTTAAGTTCGGTAAAGCAGTTTGAGGATATTGTGGTCCGTGCCAATGCCAACGGTTCCATTATTCGTCTGCGCGATGTGGCTCGTGTTTCATTGGAAGCATCTTCATATAGTACGGAGAGTGGAATCAACGGTGAGAATGCTGCTGTTCTCGGTATTTATATGCTTCCCGGGGCCAATGCAATGGAAGTTGCAAAAAGCGTGAAGGCTGCTATGGAGGAAATCAGTGCAAATTTCCCTGAGGGGATGAGTTATGAGATTCCCTTCGACATGACGACTTATATTTCCGAATCCATTCACGAGGTATACAAGACGTTGTTCGAAGCGCTGATTCTGGTGGTACTGGTCGTATTTCTTTCCTTGCAAAGTTGGCGTGCGACGGTGATACCGATTGTTGCGGTACCTATTTCCCTGATTGGTACCTTCGGTTTCATGCTTATTTTCGGTTTCTCTCTGAACATACTGACTTTGCTTGGATTGATTCTCGCTATCGGTATTGTGGTGGATGATGCCATTGTGGTGGTGGAGAACGTAGAGCATCTTATGGAGACGGAGAAATTGAGCCCGTATGAAGCTACCAAAAAGGCGATGAACGGATTGGCAAGTGCCTTGATTGCTACATCATTGGTGCTCTGTGCCGTATTTGTACCGGTAAGTTTCTTGAGTGGAATCACCGGACAGTTATACCGTCAGTTTACCATTACTATCGCCGTTTCTGTGTTGCTTTCTACGGTAGTGGCCCTGACACTTAGTCCCGTCATGTGCTCGCTCATATTGAAACCCGACAATGGAAAGAAAAAGAACATAGTTTTCCGCAAAATCAATGAATGGCTGAACTTGGGCAATCACAAATATGTGGCTGTCATTAATCGGGTCATCAAGAATCCCCGCCGCTTAATGAGTGCGTTCGGGCTGGTACTGGTTGCTATTTTCATTATCCACCGGTTGGTGCCTACCAGCTTCCTGCCGGTAGAAGACCAGGGCTATTTTAAGATAGAGTTGGAGTTGCCGGAAGGTGCTACTTTGGAGCGAACCCGTGTGGTGACGGATCGTGCTGTGCAATACTTGGAGAAGAATCCCTATGTGGCCTATGTGCAGAACGTGACAGGTAGCAGTCCCCGTGTGGGTAGTAACCAGGCGCGCAGTGAGCTGACGGTTATCCTGAAACCGTGGGAAGAACGTAAGGGAATTTCCATCGATAAGATAATGGAGAATGTGGAGAAGGATTTGAAGGAATATCCCGAATGCAGGGTTTATCTTTCCACGCCTCCGGTCATTCCGGGATTGGGTACTTCGGGAGGTTTCGAAATGCAGCTTGAGGCGCGTGGAGAAGCAACGTTTGACAACCTGGTGCAGGCGGCAGATACACTGATGTATTATGCCCAGAAACATAAGGAGCTGACGGGGCTTTCATCATCCTTGCAGTCTGAAATACCGCAGCTTTATTTTGATGTGGACCGTGATAAGGTGAAAATGCTGGGTGTGCCCCTGGCGGATGTATTCTCTACCATGAAGGCTTATACCGGTTCTGTATATGTGAATGACTTCAATATGTTCAACCGTATATATAAGGTGTATATTCAGGCTGAGGCTCCTTATCGTGAGCATAAGGATAATATCAACTTGTTCTTTGTAAAGGCAAAGGACGGAGCGATGGTGCCGCTTACTTCCTTGGGAAATGCCTCTTATACCACCGGTCCGGGCAGTATCAAGCGTTTCAATATGTTTACTACTGCCGTCATCCGCGGTTCTGCGGCACAAGGTTACAGTTCCGGTCAGGCAATGGAGATTATGGAGCAGATTGCGCGTGACCACTTGCCGGACAATATTGGTCTGGAGTGGAGTGGCCTTTCCTATCAGGAAAAGAAAGCGGGAGGACAGACGGGCCTTGTGCTTACGCTGGTATTCCTTTTCGTATTCCTCTTTTTGGCTGCGCAATATGAAAGTTGGACGGTGCCTATCGCTGTATTGCTTTCACTGCCGGTTGCCGCTTTGGGTGCCTATCTGGGCGTTGTGATATGCGGATTGGAGAATGATATTTATTTTCAGATTGGCTTGGTGATGCTGGTGGGACTTGCGGCAAAGAATGCCATTTTGATTGTGGAGTTTGCCAAGGTGCAGGTCGACAAGGGAGGAGACTTGATACAGTCTGCCATCCATGCTGCCCAACTCCGTTTCCGCCCTATTCTGATGACTTCCCTCGCTTTTGTATTGGGAATGCTTCCTATGGTATTGGCAAGCGGACCTGGCTCGGCAAGCCGTCAGGCCATCGGTACGGGTGTTTTCTTCGGAATGATATTTGCCATTGTATTCGGTATTGTGCTTGTACCGTTCTTCTTTGTCCTGGTATACAAGACAAAAGCAAAAGTGCAGCATAAGATTAAGAAAGACTGATTTTAAAGACAACATTTATGAAAAGAAAGAACATATATATTATTTTGTTGCTGAGTATGTTTGCCCTTACCTCATGCAAGGTGGGCAAGAGCTATGTGCGTCCGGAGATGGCATTGCCAGATAGCCTGGCACAGCAGCAGGATAGCATGAGCATAGCCGATGAACAGTGGCAGGCGGTTTATACGGACAGCACGCTGCGTGGTTTGATAGACCGTGCTCTGGAATATAACAAAGACATGCTGATCGCAGCTTCCCGTGTCAAGGAGATGGCTGCCCAAAAACGTATCAGTGTTGCCAACCTTCTGCCGCAGCTCACCGGAAAAGTGGAGGCTGAGCGTGAGGTGGAGAATTACGGTGGTCATAGCCGTGATGTAGGCAATTCTTACGAAGCCAAGGCATTGCTCTCTTGGGAACTGGACCTTTGGGGAAACTTGAGATGGAAGAAGGTGGCTGCTGTGGCCGAATATCTGCAAAGTGTGGAGGCGCAGCGTGCGTTGCGCATGACTATCGTTGCGGAAGTGGCGCAGGCGTATTATGAGCTGGTAGCCCTTGATACGGAACTGGAGATTGTACGCCAGACACAAAAGGCGCGCGAAGAGGGAGTGCGCTTGGCCCGTATTCGTTTTGAAGGCGGGCTGACCTCGGAGACCTCTTATCAGCAGGCTCAAGTGGAGTTAGCCCGTACGGCTACGCTTGTTCCGGATTTGGAGCGCCGTATCTCTCTGAAAGAAAATGATATCTCTTTCCTTGTGGGGGAATTTCCTACCCGTATCAAGCGTGTCAATTTTCTGCAGGAACTGGATGTGCCGGAGTCCTTACCGGTAGGTCTGCCTTCGGATTTGTTGGAACGTCGCCCCGATGTCCGTGCGGCAGAGCAGCAGTTGAAGGCTGAACATGCCAAAGTGAAAGTTGCTTATACCAATATGTTCCCCCGTCTGGCCCTGACCGGACAATTTGGATTGGAAAGTGATGTGTTGTCCAATTTTCTGGAATCCCCCTATTCCTTATTGAATGGGGCGGTCTTGGCACCGCTTTTCGGTTGGGGAAAGAACCGTGCTGCACTGAAAGCGCAGAAGGCTTCTTTTGAAGCCGAAGTGCATAGTTATGAAAAGACTGTGCTGAATGCTTTTAAGGAAGCGAAGAATGCCATTGTGGATTTCAATAAGATAAAGGAGGTCTACCAACTGCGTGCCAAACTTGAACGCTCTGCCAAGGGATATGTGGATTTGGCACAGTTGCAATACATCAACGGCGTCATCAATTATATGGATGTGCTCGACGCCCAGCGTGGTTATTTTGATGCCCAAATAGGGGTAAGCAATGCCATCCGCGACGAACTTATTGCCATGGTAAATGTCTATAAGGCATTGGGGGGCGGCTGGCAAACCGAATGACGTGTGATTAAAGAAAACTGTAAGGGCGTGTATATACTATCAAATATTTCGGTACATACACGCCCTTTTTCTATAATTGGCTTATTTCATCTGGGATTCTGTATTTAGAGTCTCCTTGTCTTCTTTCTTTTTCTTTGCCTTTTCTACTTCAAGAGCTACGTTTACGGCATTCATGCCTTTAAGGCCACGTTCAAGGTCGAACGTCACAATATTGCCTTCTGTTATATCTGTCAGCACATTATTAATGTGGAAAAAGTATTTTTCGACTCCGGATAAGTCCTTGATGAAGCCGAAGCCTTTCGATTCATTGAAAAATTCGATACGTCCTCTGCGGATGACCGGTTCTTCCTTGTCTTTTTTGGGAGTTGATATGACGATTTCTTCCAGCTTTATTTCTTCTTTAGGAGTGTTTTCTGCCGGAGGAGTAGAGGTTATCATGCCATTTTCGTCAACATAGGCAATCATATCTTCAAAGCTGCTCGCTTTGTTGGATAGCTTTTTTTCTTCTTTCTTTTTCTGTTTTTCAGCCCGTCGGGCGAGTCTTTTCTTCTCATTTTCACGCTTGTCTGCGGAGATGGATTTGGCCATGTATTTTTATTTTTTTAGTTATAAAAAAAGCAGGGGGCATTGCTACAACACCTCCTGCTTCTGTCAGTAGTTAAGAATATTAATATCTTCTAGAGTTGTAACCGCCTCTTCTGTCGCGATTGCCGCCATTGGAACTTTCTTCGCGGGGGCGTGCCACGTTTACCGAGATTTGTTTGTGGTCAAATTCAGCACCGTTCAATTCGTCAATGGCTTTTTGGCCTGCTGTATCGTCCGGCATTTCTACGAAACCGAAACCTCTGGATCTTCTTGTTTCTCTGTCTGTAATGATTCTTGCAGAAGAAACTTCTCCGTACTCTGAAAATAAATCGTTTAAGTCAGCGTCTGTTGTGCTGAAATTTAAACCTGAAATGTAAATGTTCATTTGAAATTTTAATTAATTGTAATTATTAAATTGGAGTATGGAGAATAATTATGGAAGAGACCGCCTAATAATAGATGTATATTAAAAGAAGAACAATGCGATAACGACTCGTAACTCAAACTTTGCGACAAAGATAACACAATAAATCAGTTAATTGCTTTCTTCTCCTTTTTATTTTAGGATAAAAAACGATAAATGTCATTTTATACATTATTTCGGCTTCTCGTTTGCATATCTTACGAAAAAAAACGAAATTTGCGACGCTTTTAAACGGAACTTTACTAACACCTTTAAATAATTAAGAGAAATGACTAAAAGTGCATTGCAAATTGCAAGGGCTGCCTATCAGCCCAAACTTCCGAAAGCGCTGAAAGGAACTGTTAAGGCTGCAGAAGGCGCAGCTACTCAGTCTGTTGCTGACCAGGAAGAAATCAAGAAATTGTTCCCCAACACGTACGGAATGCCTTTGATTAAGTTTGAAACTACCGATGAGGCGGTTAACTTCCCCGCAATGAACGTGGGTGTTATCCTTTCCGGTGGACAGGCTCCCGGCGGCCACAATGTGATTTCCGGTATTTTCGACGGTATCAAGAAGCTGAACAAAGACAGCAAATTGTATGGCTTTATTCTGGGTCCTGGCGGCTTGGTTGACCATAATTATATGGAACTGACTGCTGACATCATTGATGAATACCGCAATACGGGTGGTTTTGACATCATCGGTTCGGGCCGTACAAAGCTGGAAAAGGAAGAACAGTTTGAGAAAGGTTATGAAATCCTGAAGGAACTCGGCATCAAGGCACTGGTAATCATCGGTGGCGATGACTCCAACACCAATGCTTGCGTACTGGCTGAATACTATGCTGCCAAGAATTATGGTGTGCAGGTAATCGGTTGTCCCAAGACCATCGACGGTGACTTGAAGAATGATATGATTGAAACTTCTTTCGGTTTCGATACAGCTTGCAAGACTTACTCTGAAGTAATCGGCAACATCCAACGTGACTGTAACTCTGCCCGTAAATACTGGCACTTTATCAAGTTGATGGGACGTTCTGCTTCTCATATTGCTTTGGAATGTGCATTGCAGGTACAGCCCAATATGTGTATCATCTCTGAAGAGGTTGAAGCGAAGGATATGTCTTTGGACGATATTGTGACCAACATTGCCAAGGTCGTTGCCGAACGTGCAGCCCAGGGTAACAACTTCGGTACGGTTCTTATCCCCGAAGGATTGGTTGAATTCATCCCGGCCATGAAGCGTCTGATTGCTGAGTTGAACGACTTCCTTGCTGCCAATGCAGAAGAGTTTGCTCAAATTAAGAAATCTCACCAACGCGATTATATCATCCGTAAACTTTCTCCGGAGAATGCGGCCATCTACGCAAGCTTGCCCGAAGGCGTGGCTCGCCAGTTGTCTCTGGACCGCGACCCGCACGGAAACGTACAGGTATCTCTGATTGAAACAGAAAAGTTGCTGTCCGAAATGGTTGGCACTAAGCTGGCTCAGTGGAAAGAAGAGGGCAAGTTCGTAGGCAAGTTTGCTGCACAGCACCACTTCTTCGGTTACGAAGGACGTTGCGCTGCTCCGTCTAACTTCGACGCTGACTACTGCTACTCTTTGGGTTATGCAGCATCTGCATTGATTGCTAACGGAAAGACCGGTTACATGTCTTCTGTACGCAACACGACTGCTCCTGCCGAAGAATGGATTGCAGGCGGTGTGCCCATCACTATGATGATGAACATGGAACGTCGCCACGGTGAAATGAAGCCGGTTATCCAGAAGGCTCTGGTGAAGCTGGACGGTGCTCCGTTCAAGGCATTCGCGGCTCAGCGCGACCGTTGGGCTATGGAAACAGACTATGTTTATCCGGGTCCTATCCAGTACTTCGGTCCGACAGAAGTTTGCGACCAGGCTACGAAAACTTTGCAGCTGGAGCAGGCTAAATAAGTTGACGCATCAACAAGTTGACAATAAAACGGAGGGGCGGTTCATTCCGCCCTTTCTTTTCATTTACTCATGGCAACCAAGACCTCCACAAATACCCGGCGTAAAACTACTGCCGCACGTCGTTCTTCCTCTCCGCGGAGCAAGAAGAAAACGCAGCCGCGTACCATGCCCGTATGGTTGCGCAATCTTTTGGCGGTCTGTATCATTCTTGTTTTTTCTACCGGCTTTTACTGGTTTTTCATTCGTCCTTATGCTTATCGCTGGAAGCCTTGTTATGGCCAGAAAGGTTACGGTGTATGTATGCCTTGCAACTATGAAGTGCATGGCATAGACATATCCCACTATCAGGGAAAGATAGATTGGGAACTCCTGACACATAATAGAGAAGCCAAATTTCCCATTCACTTTATTTTTCTGAAAGCTACCGAAGGCGGCGATCATGGTGACGATACGTTTACGCAGAACTTCGGCCAAGCGCGTAAATACGGTTTTATCCGTGGTGCCTATCATTATTTTATCCCTAAGACCGATGCCCACAAGCAAGCCGATTTCTTTATCCGTACCGTGCAGCTGGCAAAGGGAGACCTGCCTCCCGTACTCGATGTGGAGACTACCGGCAAGCAGTCACCGCAGGAACTTAAAACGGCGGTCAAGACTTGGCTGGATAGGGTAGAGGCGCATTACGGCGTAAAGCCTATTCTTTATACTTCCTATAAATTCAAGAAACGCTATCTCAGCGATTCCATTTTCAATGCTTATCCTTATTGGATAGCTCATTATTATGTAGATTCCGTGCGCTATGAGGGCAAGTGGCACTTTTGGCAGCACACGGATGTAGGCACTGTGCCCGGTATCGAAGAAGAGGTGGATTTGAACGTCTTTAATGGTACAATGGAGGAACTTTTGGAGCTTACGTTGAAAACTCCTTGTATAGAGCGCTAAAGGTCAACTTTAGCTTCCTGATATTGACCTTTAGCTTCTTAGTATAGACCTTTATTATTTCTGGAATTTCACCGCTGCCCATCGGTTCTTCTCACGGTGGTGGACAAAGTGCAGCCCGTTGCGTTCGGCTTCTTCGCGGATGACGGGAATGTCATCTATGTAGAAACCGCTCATCAACAGCTCCGCACCGGGATTCATGCGGGCTATGTAGTGCTTCATATCTGCCAGGAGGATATTGCGGTTGATGTTGGCGATAACCATATCAAACGGACCTTTGCTTTCCAGAGAGGAGGTATCACCTTGGGATACGGCAATGTTATCCACTCCATTCAATTCTATATTTTCGAGGGAGTTGCGCACGCACCATTCATCTATGTCGATAGCTGTACAAGGAGAGGCTCCACGCATGCGTGCCAATATGGCAAGGATGGAAGTTCCGCAACCCATATCGAGCAGTGATTTGCCTTGCAGGTCACTGTCCAGCAGTTCGCCGATGATGAGGCTGGTGGTCTCGTGGTGTCCCGTGCCGAATGCCATCTGCGGATTGATGACGATGTCATATTCAGCCTGGGGAACATCATTGTGGAAAGTGCTGTGGATGACACAGCGGTCTCCGATGACGATGGGCTGGAAGAAGTTCTTTTCCCATTCTTCGTTCCAGTCTTTATCTTCGGCTTCCACATAACTGTATTCTATTTGTGTGTCGGGCAGGGGAAAGTCGGCAAGTGCCTCTTTGAGGGCGGTTTCGCTATAAAGTTCTTTCTGTATGTAAGCGGTGATGCCGTCGGTCTGCTCGACAAAACTTTCAAAGCCGGCTTCACCCAAGACGCCGGAAAGCACATCGTTGACTATTTCTGTACACGGAACGGTGCGGAATGTAAATTCTAAATATTTCATCGGAATATGATTGTTTGTTAAATACAGAATATGATTCTTAGAAGCAAACCTGTTTCTGCGTATATTTGTTTATCTTTTTGCAAAGATAATGCAAACCGGGGGTAGAATAAAACGGACGTGCTCTTTTTTTATCCGGCAGGGCCTTTGATTTATTGAATGATAGGGTATTTAGGGAATTCCCTATAAATCTTTGGGGAAAATCTGCTGTATGGGATAAAATCCGGCGTTATCTTTGTGACGTGAAGAAATAGATAAACGTAAAATCCATAAACCAAACTAATATGAAAAAGATTGTTTTTTTATCGCTTTTTGCCTTGTGCCTCCCATGGACACTGGTGGCACAAAGTATAGATGACGACCTGTACTACACTCCTTCCAAGAATAAGGAAGAGAAAAAAGAAGAAGTGAAGCGGGAGAAGAAAGTAGCTGCTCCCGTAGAAGAGATTGTAGTAAAGTCGAATGCGCCGACCACTATTTATTCATCGCCGGGAAGCACTACTGTTGTAGTAAAAGACCGTAAGGGGAAAATCCGCGATGTGGACGAATATAACCGTCGTTACGATTCCCGCGACAATGATTTCGTGATGGAGAACGATACCCTTTACATCAATGAAAAAGAAGATGACGGCCTGGACGGCGAATGGGTGAACGGTGAGTTCGAGGGTTCGCAGGATGATTATGAGTATGCTACCCGTATTATCCGTTTCCGCAATCCCCGTTATGCCATCAGCATCAGCAGCCCATTGTATTGGGATGTGGTCTATGGCTTGAATTCCTGGGATTGGAACGTGTACACCGATGGTCTGTATGCATACGCTTTCCCGACATTTACCAATCGTTTGTGGTGGGACTGGCGCTATAACTCTTATGGTTGGGGCGGCTATCCTTACTATGGCTGGGGATGGAACAGCTGGTACGGTCCGAGTTGGAGTTTCAGCTGGGGCGGCTGGTACGGCGGTGGTTGGTGGGGACACCATCATCATTACCACCACCACCACTATTATCCTGGATGGTATCATGGAGGCGGTGGCCATTGGGGAAATGCATATACCAATAGACGTTCATTTGGAAGTTCTCGTGGAAATAGGGTCTCTGCCTATGGAGGAAGTACAACAACTAGACGTTCTTCTTATGTGAATGGTGGGCAAACAGTGCGTCGCAGTGGGGCTGCTGCAACGGGACAAGTTAGACGTGGAAGTACCGACACTAATCGCAGAGTAGTAGGGACAAGGTCATCTGCTGCTACACGTTCCAGCGCTACTCGCTCCAGTGCTACGCGTTCGGATGCCGCTACGAGTAGACGCTCTACTTATACTCGTCCAAGTAGTACACGTAGTAGTTCTTATGGGAGTAGTCGTTCTACTGTAGAGGGAGTGCGACGTAATACTTCTACAGCAGGCGGTCGTTCCTCGGTAGGGACATCTTCGCGAAGTACTACCCGTAGCTCGGCAACTTATAATCGTGGCTCAAGTACTGCTCCTGCACGTAGTAATTTCAATAATAATCGCAGTAGTCGTTCTTATAATAATAGTGGCAGTAATAGTCGTTCCTCTTCCAGCTTTTCTTCTGGAGGTGGCTCTCGTTCTTCGGGTGGAAGTTATTCAACTGGTGGAGGATCTTCTCGTTCAAGTGGTGGAAGTTCCAGAAGGAGATAAAGAACTTACTGATTAATTCTAAAAAGTGGATTTATGAAAAAAAATATAATGATGATGGCACTTGCTATGTTTACAGCTGTGAGTGTCAGTGCACAGACTATTTATAATGCAGCTAATATTGCAAATAAAGATTTGAATGGGACTGCTCGTTTTGTAGGAATGGGAGGTGCTATGGGAGCATTGGGAGGAGATATTACCACTATGGGAACCAATCCTGCGGGCATAGGTATATATCGTAGTAATGATGCTGCTGTTTCTTTTGGATTTTCTTCATATGGAACTGAAAGTAACTATATGGGTAATAAAATGAGTTCGGATAAGACACGGGCAGATTTCAATAATGCAGGTTTTGTGTTTTCCACAAAGGTAGGAAATGTAACTCCTTTGCGATACGTGAACTTTGGATTCAACTACCAGCGTGTAAAATCTTTTTATAATAACATGCAGATGGAAGGTAATCTTGGTGATTTCTCTCAAACTATTTATATGGCTAATCAGGCATCAGGTGCAGGTGGTATTAAAGATTGGCCTGATAATCCTTATCGGGATAATAATATAGGTTGGCTTTCTGCTATGGGGTATAATGGCTATTTGATTACAGACTTGATTTCGCAAGGAGATTTAGATAAATTGTTGGCCTCAAACCCGAATTATTCTAACTATGTACCTTATATGAAAGATGGTGTACAAGTGCAAAATGTGGATGGAGAATTGATGTACCGCACTCCGGGCGAATATGTAGGTATGTATACCGGAGCAGATGCTAAGTTTCATTCTGAGGAACGTGGAGGAATTGATCAGTTTGACTTTAATGTTGCTTTTAACTTTAACGACCGTATCTATTTTGGATTAACTGTTGGAGCTTATGCATTGGATTATAGCAAATATTGTTTCTATGATGAAAATTATGGTGGAGGTGAAGGCTATAATTTGCAGACATGGAGTAAAATCAATGGAGCGGGATTTGATGTGAAGTTGGGAGCTATCGTACGTCCGTTTGAGTATTCTCCATTACGTATAGGGTTCTCGGTACACACACCGGTATTCTATAGCTTGGATTATAAAACCAATGCACGTTTGGAGTCTGATGTATGGAATGATTTGAATGTGACGAATGAAGTGGGTACTCCGAGCAATGAGATAGGACATTATGATGAAGATACTTATGATATTCTTAATGGCGACATGGTGAGCAAATTTCAACTTCGTACTCCGTGGACTTATAATCTCAGTTTAGGATATACTGTCGGTAATAATTTAGCGTTGGGAGCTGAATATGAATATAAGGATTATTCCTCTATTCAGTTCAGAGATGATGCCGGTTATGCAGACTCTTTCGATTATGAGAATTCTACTACAGATATGTTAAAAGGTGTCAGTACCATTCGTTTGGGAGCCGAGTATAAGGTGATTCCTCAGTTTGCTTTGCGCGCTGGTTATAATTATCAGTCTTCTATTTTCAAGGATGACGCTTTTAAGAATCTCCCACTAAACTCCATTCAGACGGATACTGACTTTGTTAACAGTGAATCGTTGAGTAACTATACATTGGGTATGGGTTATCGCGGTTCTATGTTCTATGCTGATTTAGCTTATAAGTATACTACTTATGATGCGAAGTTCTATCCATTTGATACATTTGATGGGAATAGTTTGGTACAAGCAACCAAAGTAACCAATACCCGTAGCCAAGTGCTCCTCACTCTAGGCATACGTTTTTAGAAGAATAATTTTTCATTGCAGATAACCTTTCATTGTCAATACCTTAGGGTATAAAAGAACTCCCCGGAATGTACAAATACATTTCGGGGAGTCTTGTGTTATAGGGGAGGGATTACAGATACCATGCCACGCCAAATGAATAGGGAGATACTTCCGGTCCCTTGTCTTTCTGGAATAATCCGTATGTGGAATAGCGCAGGTAAATGCCGATATTACCGTAACCGGCTTGTGCCAGCAGATTTATGCCGACGGGCTGTGCATACATACCTTTTCCTACGGTTTTCTTCTTGCCTCCATTGATGTGTGAGAATGACTTCACGCCGTGGCGTATCTCAAATTCGGGACCGGCATTGAAGAACACTTTGTGTCTTCCTACTCTTTGTTGCCATTCCATCAATAAGGGTACGCGGAAGAAGAAATGGCGCAGACGGCTTTTGCTGTAGCTGGTCTCTTCATTCCCTGCGGTGAAAATACTGGTTCCATTTTCCTTTAGTAAAGCATAGTTACCGTCGATATTGAAAGAACGGTATCCCCAGCTGACTCCCAGGTTGATTCCCCAATGCGGGTTCTTCTTGAAGTTGTGATATACGGAGAGGATGTTGAAGCCGAATTCCCATGATTTGGACAAGTCGAGTCCCATCTTGTCACTTGCTCCGAAGGAGAGGAAGTCGTTAGCCAGCCGGCTGTAGCCAATATACAGACCGGAACAGTGCGGTTCGTAAGCATTGTACCTTCTCTTTTTGGGGATGAATGGCAGGGCATCGAGGAAAGTACGCTTGTCTGCATCCACCTTCTCGAGATAGACTCCTTCATAAATTTGCACTTCTTTTTTCTCGCCGTCTTCCAGCTGCTCTTCGTACACCTTGATGCGCATGTCTCCTTTTCCTTTCAGGATGATGATGGAGTCTCCTTGTGTCTGTACAGTAGCTTTCTGTTCAAGGTCAGTCTGTTGTTGTGCTGCCATGCGGCCGGCCGGCACAGCAAGCAGGCAGGCCAAAATCATAATTCTGGTTTTCATATCGTATATTGTTTTTAGTGTTATTCCGATTTGTAGAGCATATCCATCATTTCCTTTTCACTGAGCAGGCCCTCTATGTAAATCAAAGTGCCCATGGAGTCTTTTCCTATCTTGAAAATGAGGTAGCGGTTCAGTTTCTTTCCATTGCGTTCCACCTCTTTCAGTTGGTAATAGGCACTGCGCAGCACACCGCTTTCCATTACCTCCTGCGCCTTCTTTGCGTTGTCTTGCTTGTCGTGTACAATGGCCTGCTGAATTTCCCGGCGATAGGGGGATACATTCTTGAACACAAGGCTCTTGTAGGTAGTCATGCAGTAAGATTTCAGGATGCTTCCGTTCAGCTCTACCCTGGTCACGTCCTTTTGTTCGCCATACTTGTTGAACAGGTCGGCTATTTGCAGTCCCTCTTGTGCATGTACAAAGGCTGGCAGGCAAATCAGCAGGAAAAAGAGGCACAGACTACGTATGCAAATCAGTGTAGATGTTTTCATAACCTTGTAATATTAGTGTTGAAACAGTAAGTTGCTTAAATCTTCATCCGTGAAGCTGGCATTCTGCAGGGCTTCCAGTGCTTTGGCTTCCACCAGTTTCTCGTCTGTATACCGCTGGCCGTCGATGACGACATAATTTTCGGGAACACCGGAAAGCGGAAATATAATCTTGGCTACCCCGAGAAGCAGGAGCAATCCGGCGGCAATGCCGCTGACAGCATAGAATGTGCGATAGAGACGGGAAGGCTTCCGCTGTGCGGGTACTTCCTTTGCCGATTCTGTTGTTACGGATTTTTCCTCTGTCGGTTCCGCCATTGAAGTTGCTTCCCGGTTCAGATAAGCGAATAGGGGGCGGTACATTTGCAGGTGCTCCGGCACTTCCTCTTCTGTAAAGAAACGGCGCAGTTCACGTTCTTCTTCGCAGGAAGTTTCCCCTTCGAAATATTTATCCAGCAGTTCATCTATCTTCATGGTTCCTTTCTCCTTTCTTTTCTTTTTTGTATGGTTCGCAGGTAAACGTCTCTCACTTTCTTCCGGGCTCTTGACAGATTGCTGCGGATGGCTTCCGGTCCGCATCCCGTGATTTCGGCGATTTCGTCCGTTTCGTATCCTTCGATGTCCTTCATCTGCATGATGGTGCGTTGAAGATTGGGCAGCGAGTGGATGATTTCGTGCATCAAGCGGATTTCATCTTTGATTTCCAACAGCCGTTCCGGTGTTCCGGTGGGGGATGCCGCCTGCACAATGTCGAGAGATAGGTTGTCGTTGCATTTGCAGCGCCACATATCTATACAGATGTTGTGCGTCAACGTCATGGCAAATGCTTCGATGTTCCGGTATTGCTCCAATTCAAGCCTTTTGTTCCATAGCCTGAGCAGCACCTCCTGGACAGCATCTTCTGCATCCTCCGGTTCGTCGGTCAACTTCCGTGCGTAGTTCAGTAGCTTGGCACGGAGGGGAAGAACGGTTATTTTGAATTCTTTGAGTTCCATTTACACAGATAAGACGAATGGGAATTACAAACGTGACATTGAAAAGTGAAAAAAGTTAGAATAAAAAAAGGGACTTACTAAAATTAGCAGTCCCTTTTCATCACATTACTATAAAAGTATCGGATTATTTCTTGAAATAGCGGTTGTACAGACCTTCGAAACCTTTACCGTGACGGGCTTCGTCCTTAGCCATTTCGTGAACGGTATCATGGATAGCGTCGAGGTTCAAAGCCTTAGCGCGAGTGGCGATACGCTTCTTGTCTTCGCAAGCACCAGATTCAGCGTTCATTCTCTTTTCGAGGTTAGTCTTGGTGTCCCATACGCAGTCACCCAGCAATTCAGCGAATTTAGCAGCGTGTTCTGCTTCTTCCCATGCGTAGCGCTTGAAAGCGTCAGCAACTTCGGGATAACCTTCACGGTCTGCCTGGCGGCTCATTGCCAAATACATACCAACTTCTGTACATTCGCCCATGAAGTGGTTGTTCAGGTCCTTAATCATTTCGTCATCGCAACCTTTGGCTACACCGATTACGTGTTCGTCGGCAAATACCAAGGGGCCGTCAGCTGTTGCTTCTTCAACTTCTACGAACTTGCTTGCAGGAGCTTTACACAATGGGCACTTTTCGGGAGCTGCATCTCCTTCGTATACGTAACCGCATACAGTACATCTAAACTTTTTCATTTTCTCTCAGATTTTAATTAGTTGAATTAGTTATTCTTAAATGTTCTTTTTCCATGCAATGTTTACAGATTCCTTTGTAATAGTAGTGAATTTCCTGTACATCATGTCCGTCCATATCCATGTCGACTACCTTCTTGATGCTATTATTGCACATCAAGTCATAAATCTTTCCACAACGTTTACACAAAAAGTGACCGTGCGGACTGGTATCGGCGTCATAACACGTATTGCGCTCGTCAATGGTCAGAGTCAGTGCGGCACCTTGCTCGCTTAGTAGTTTCAAGGTATTGTATACCGTTGTCTTCGACAGTGTCGGTATGGAGGGAGACAATGCCGTATATATTTCATCCACCGTGGGATGCGTACGATGCTCCATCAGGTAGTTCATAATGGCTATGCGCTGCACTGAAGGCTTAATGTTATGATTCTGCAATCGTTTTACTACATCCATGCCAACTTGATATTCAAACTTGTAATTATTACATTTTTAATTCTTTTGCAAAGGTAAGAAGTTCCTATAATTCTCCAAAAGATTTCCGGAAAATTTTTAGTTGCGGTCATTAAAATTGTTTATATGTGTTCCTCTTCTTGTAGGTAGGTTGCCGTATTTTTGTCATAAAAGCGAAGATAGGATGCACCCGGCTTTAGTCAGTTTCTCGTGCCGATATAGAGAAAACGTTTTTCTCTTATCTCTCTTAATCAGAATTTTGCCGTATCTTTGCATCGAATAAATAATATAACATCCTTATGAATTACGGATATGTAAAAGTAGCGGCGGCTGTGCCCCGTGTCAAGGTGGCTGACTGTAAGTTCAATGCCTCAGAGATTGAAAAAGAGATTATTATAGCCGACGGGAAAGGTGTGCAAATCATAGCTTTTCCGGAGTTATGCATTACCGGATATACCTGTGGCGACCTCTTTGCCCAGCAACTTCTGCTCGAAGAGGCGGAAATGGGGCTGATACAGATTCTGAACAATACGCGCCAGATGGATATTATTTCGATATTGGGCATGCCCGTTGCACTGAACGGTGTGTTGCTGAATGCGGCGGTTGTCATTCAGAAGGGGAAAGTGCTGGGCATTGTTCCGAAGACTTATCTTCCCAATTATAAGGAATTTTATGAGAAACGCTGGTTTACTTCCGCTTGTGATGTGGCGGAAAACAGTGTGCGCCTTTGCGGGCAGATTGTTCCGATGGGGAGAAACCTGCTGTTCGAAACAGCGGATACCACTTTCGGAGTGGAGATATGCGAGGATTTGTGGGCGCCCATACCGCCTAGCTCGACGCTGGCACTGCAAGGTGCGGAAATCTTGTTCAATCTTTCGGCTGACAATGAAGGCATTGGCAAGCACAATTATTTGCGCTCGCTCATCAGCCAGCAGTCAGCACGTTGCATTGCCGGTTATGTGTTCAGCTCATGCGGTTTCGGAGAATCCACTACGGATGTGGTGTTTGCCGGTAACGGGTTGATTTATGAGAACGGGACTCTGCTGGCGGCAAACGAACGTTTTTCTTTCGACGGGCAGGTGGTTGTCAGCGAAATTGACGTGGAACACTTGCGCATGGAGCGCCGGGTGAATACGACTTTTGCCGCCTGCCATGCAAATTGTGCTTCGGAGCTTCCGGTACGAATCTCTACGGAGTATGTCAACAGCAAGGATTTGAATCTGACGCGTACTTTTGAACCGCATCCGTTTGTCCCACAGGGGGCGGCGCTGGACGAGCGTTGTGAAGAGATATTTTCCATTCAGGTGTCCGGACTGGCGCAGCGGCTGGTGCATACCAAGGCGAAGAGTGCCGTTATCGGCATCTCGGGCGGACTGGACTCTACGCTGGCGTTGCTGGTTTGCGTAAAGACTTTCGATAAGTTGGGATGGTCCCGCCAGGGCATCATCGGCATCACTATGCCGGGCTTCGGGACGACCGACCGCACTCATACGAATGCCATTGACTTGATGAATTCCCTCGGTGTGACCGTCCGCGAAGTCAGTATCAAGGAGGCCTGCGTACAGCATTTCAAGGATATAGACCATGACATCCATGTGCACGACGTGGTTTACGAGAACGCGCAGGCACGGGAGCGTACCCAAATCCTGATGGATATTGCCAACCAGACCTGGGGAATGGTTGTCGGTACGGGCGACCTTTCGGAACTTGCTTTAGGATGGGCCACTTACAACGGCGATCACATGTCGATGTACGGTGTGAATGCCAGCGTCCCCAAGACTCTGGTGAAGCACTTGGTGAAATGGGTGGCGGAGCATGATATGGACGATGCTTCACGTGCTACCTTACTCGACATTGTGGATACTCCCATCAGCCCGGAACTGATTCCGGCAGATGAGAACGGTAATATCCAGCAGATTACCGAGGACTTGGTGGGTCCGTATGAGCTTCACGACTTCTTCCTTTATTACTTCCTGCGTTGCGGTTTCCGTCCTTCCAAGATATTTTTCCTGGCAGCACGCACATTCAAGGGGATGTATGATGAAGAAACCATCAAAAAATGGTTGCAGACTTTCTGCCGTCGTTTCTTCAACCAGCAGTTCAAGCGCTCCTGCTTGCCGGATGGTCCGAAGGTGGGCAGTATCTCTCTGAGCCCGCGCGGCGATTGGAGAATGCCGAGCGATGCTTCGTCGGAGATGTGGCTAAGGGAGGTGGAAGGACTCTAATTCTTTACTTCGGGTATGCCGTAATATCGATATGGGTATTTGATGACTGCATCTTGTTTGCATTCTTGCTGCATGTGTTTTGCAGTGCGACTGCAAACGTGTTGCAGTATCACTGCATAACTGTTGCAGTCGTACTGCATATCGGTGTGCAGCGCCACTGCAACGGCTTTGCAGTATCACTGCAAAATGTATGCAGAATTTTGCAGTAATAAGCTGTTGATTAATAAGTAGTTGTAAAAGTAGGGATATGCTGCGTGTATGGAAAAGTGCAGCTTAGTTTCGTTTCCCGTAGTATCGTTTGTAGATTTTCTTGTATTCCTTTCCCTTTTTGAAACTATCCAGCCATGTGTTGAGGCTGTCCAGCAGGATAGGGGACTGTTTGCTTACCCCCCAGGAATAGAATTGCGTGAAGCTGATGGCGGTATTGATGTCTATTTGAGGAATACTGTCGGCTGCGGTACGGGCAATGCTTTCGTCGCATACGGCATAGTCGATGTCTCCGTGGGCTACCAAGGCAATCAGTTGTTCGGGACCGTACTTTTCTATCTCCTCAACGTAGATGGTGTCGCCTATTTCATTTCCCAGGTTGCGGATGCGTAGTATGGAAGGGGAGCCTTTCACTACGTGCAGTGTCTTGCCCGCCAGGTCCAGTTGGCTTTTGATGAACAGTGATGAGTCGGGAACATTCTCGAGCTTGCGCTGCACCAGCACTTGCTTGTTCAATACGATGGGGGTGGTAAGCAGTAAGGAGTCTTTCAGCTCGCTGGTGGCAAGGATGCCGTAGGCAATCACGTCATATTTCCCATCGGCCAGGCCTTCCAGCCGCTTGTTGAAGCTCATTTCCGGTGATATGGCAGCCTGCAGTCCGTGGTCGCGTGCAAAAGCTTCTATCAGCTCGTAGTGGAAACCGGACAAGGTGTCATCATCCACATAGAAGCTGATGGAGTTGTATTCCGTCGAAGCATGTATGATGCCTTCGGCAGCTATTTCGGCATAGTCGCGCGGATGACCTTTCGGCTTTTCTTCTTTCTTGATGAGATAGTGGGCTATGAGAGCCGCTGTAATCCCCAGAAATGCGTATTTGAGCAGTCTGCTTTTCGTCATACGCCCATCTGTTAGTCATAGAAGTTCCATGAGACACCAATCTTGAACAGGCGCGGATTGATGGGGTAGTGCGGCACCAGGAAGGAATTGGCACTTCCCATACCTGCGTTGACATGATACATCATGGCAAAGATACGCGTCCGCTTCAAGTGCAGGTTGGCATATACGTTTACGATGGGGTAACCGCCTATTTCCACCAAGTCGTCCGTAGGTTGCAGATGGAATTGCTGGACGCCGGGTGCATAGGCGGGTGCGTTGTACTTGGTGAAGTAACGGACATCGGCACCCAACTGAACGGTCAGCACCTTCTTGGCGAGTTTGGCCAGTATGTAGAAGTTATGGTAGAGCGAGAGTTGGGGCAATGGAAGTACTGTTTCATTGCTCGTCTTCTGCCAGGTCACTTCGTTGTCCAGGTGGAAGATACCGAGGCGGAAGTCTTGTTTCAGCGTAGCAGACAGCACTTGTATGTTGCCTCCGTTCTGTTCGGGCAGGGCGCTTTGGTTGAAGTAGGTGTAGTTCTTGATATTCTCTACACCGGCACGGAGATTGGTTCCCCAACGAGAAATGTTCAGTTCGCCTTCCACACGCGTGCGGAATTCTTTGTCCATGTTGTCATTGTCCCAGTTGTAGTGGTTGGAGTGATAATGGCGCATATAGAAGGAAGGAAGCGTGTTGCTCACATAACCGCGGGCGTAGAAGTTCACCGTATCTTTCCATAGACGGAAGTTCAGGTCCAGATTGGCGTTGACACGGAACTGCCCGATGGCTTTGTCTACCAAGCCCACTTCACCGTTTACGTTGTAGTGTAGCAGTTTGCCTTCGCGCTTGGCGAGTTCGCCACCCAGAAAGATTTCCTGCTCGGTGTAGCGGATGCGGCGCATGTCGGTAAGCGTGTCCGTGTTCATCAGGTCGTACCGGCTAAACTTGTGGGAGATATAAGCCGTAAGTCCGGCTTTGGCATATTTGTTGAAGCCCTCCAGCAAGGCTATTCCGAACACGTTCTTTACACTGAATGCAGTGGTAGAGTCGTTACTGTAATTCTTGTAAAGTTTGTAGTCTTCCGGGAAGAATCCTTCGGGCTCGCTTCCCGAACGGAATTGGTGCCGCGACCGTTCTACTTTCAGGGTATGGATAAAGCTGGTGACGGGGACGAACTCTTCTTCGAAAAGTGAGTCGTTGTCTGCGGTAGAAACAGACGGCAAGCTGTCATTGACGGCTGCAAGTGTGCCGACCGATTTTGATGCTATGCTGTCGTTTGGCAATGCTATGTCGTTGTTCGAAGCGGATATTTTGGCTTCGGAGGACGGGGAGGAAGAAGCTTGGGGTGCGGATTCCGTCGGTTTGCCTTCCTGTGTGCTCCGTACTTTCCGCGTAAAACCAAGACGATAGCGCTGTGTCAGATAGATATAAAAATCCTTGTTGCGGTTGGAACTCCGTTCCAATTTGACCGGTATAGTGGTGGATTCATACTCTTTCTTTCCTCCAGACATGTTTTCGGGACGGGTGATATATTGGTCGTCTGCAATACCGCCGTTTTCGTTCATTTTCAGGAAGAAATTGTTGTAGACTGCTTGTACCTGATATTTTTCACCGATATAGCTACCGAACAGACCTGCATTGAAGTGCGAGGTGGACTGGTTCTGGTAATAACCGCGCCCGTACAGATAGTCGATGTTAAAGCCAAATGCCAGCTGTTTGTTGACGTTGACGGAGAAGTAGGACTTGAAGCGTTCTTCACCGTTCACTTTGTTGCCGGCCTTGTAGTAGGTAAGATTGGTGTAAGGCACGTTGCTGTTAGTGAAAAGCACCTGGTCGGGACGTATGAAAAAACTCGAAAAGGGAGCCATGAAGATGGTGGGTTCGCTTTCCTCTCGTTCGAAGAACAGACGTGAGAGGCGTGGAGAACCTAAATTCCCCAAGTAATTGTAGTGGCCGAACATTCCTTCCACCAGATTGGTGCTCTGGAAGTTGAGGCTGGCTGTATCGGCAGGTATGATGGTACGGTTGCCTAGTGTCTCACTTAGTTTCCACATGTAAAGCTTTGGCGGAAGACTTTGAATCTCAGTATTGGTACTGTCTTCCAGATTGTCCGGCTGGGTATTCGGGTCAATCTGGTTACCGAACCGGTCGCGATTGTTCATTGGGTTTAAGGTGTTTTGCGCCATAGCCCCCCATATCCCTATAACGGACAGAAATATATATGTCAGTACAATTCGTCTCATAATTAGGCGCAAAGATACAATAAAAAATTATTTGCTTACTGAATTCAGCCTTTTTTGCTTCTTTTAAAATGTCTTGTTTTCTGTTTTGCCCTATACTGCTTCCGGTTCTCTGCCCTTGAATCCATGCTTTGGGGGCTTGAAATGAAATAAGCCCTTGCAATAAATCAATATCACAAGGGCTTATCCGCTTTCCTTTATCTCTTATTCTGGCGTAAAGTTTCTCCTCTTATGGGGGAGTGGCTTTACACAGCCTTTCATTTCATTTCCTGAATAAGTTCCATTCCTTTCTTGATAGCTTCTTCGTTCATCGGTATCAAGTGATGGTGGCGTTCGGGCAGTGTCTTCTTCAATCCTCTGAGTACACTGTCCAGTGTAACCATCGGCTTGATTTTCAATAATCCACCCAATACAATCATGTTGAACGCCTTGGCATTGTTCATTTCATTGGCGGCATCCATGGCGTTGATGCGGTAAACGTGGATGTCCTTGCGCGTCGGCGGGTTGATGATGCCGTAACCGTCGTAGATGAGTACGCCTCCGGGTTTTACCTTGCTTTCGAATTTCTCCAGTGACGGCTGGTTCAGGATGATGGCAGCATCGTACTTGCTCAAGATGGGTGAGGATATTTTCTCGTCACTCACGATGACTGTTACGTTGGCTGTACCACCACGTTGTTCCGGTCCGTAAGCCGGCATCCAAGTCACCTCTTTGCCTTCCATCAATCCGGAATATGCCAAAATCTTTCCCATGGACAATACACCTTGTCCACCGAAGCCTGCTATAATGATTTCTTCTTTCATTGTTCTTCTGTCTTTAGCATGATTATTTATCTTTCAGGTCGCCCAGCGGATAGAAGGGGAACATGTTCTCTACCATCCATTCATTGGATTTCGCAGGAGACATCTTCCAGCCGGAGTTACAGGTGGAGACGATTTCCACAAGGTTGGAACCTTTGCCTGCCATAGAGTTCTCGAATGCTTTGCGGATGGCCTTTTTCGCTTTGCGGATGGCAGGAACAGACTGTACGCTTTGGCGTGTCACATAAGCGGTGCCTTCCAGTTGTGCAGCAATATCGGCCATCTTCAGCGGATAGCCGTGCAGATGCACGTCGCGTCCGTAGGGGCAGGTAGCAGTCTTCATGCCTACAAGGGTAGTGGGAGCCATTTGTCCCCCGGTCATACCATAGATGGCATTGTTGATGAAGATGATGGTGATGTTTTCGCCGCGGTTCAAGGCGTGGATGGTTTCGGCAGTACCGATACAAGCCAAGTCGCCGTCTCCTTGGTAAGTGAACACCAGGCGGTCCGGCCAAAGGCGCTTGATGGCAGTGGCAAGTGCGGGCGCACGTCCGTGGGCGGCTTCCTGCCAGTCGATGTCTATATAATTATAGATGAACACGGCACATCCCACGGGGGAGATACCTATTGCTTTGTCTTCCAGTCCCATTTCTTCGATAACCTCGGCTACGAGTTTATGAACTACGCCGTGGCTGCATCCCGGGCAGTAGTGCATGGGATTGTCGTTCATCAGAGTCGGTTTCTTGGCAACCAGATTCTCGGGCTTTATAATATCTTCTTTTGTCATAATCACTTCTCCTTATCTGTTGGTGAACCGTATGAAAAACTCCATCAGCTTGACGAATATCGCCGCGCCGCAGACGTAGATGAACAGCTTGAAGTCATCTTTTGCAGCAAAATATATAATGATAGCTGCTAGGGCGAGTACCATGAAGAGAATGTTCAGTACGTTTCTTATTTTATCAGGATTCATTTCTTAATCAGTTTTTCTTTCAATGCATCTACTATCTCATCCGGATCGGGAACAATGCCGCCGAGACGTCCGAAATGTTCCACTTTCACTTTACCGTTCACGGCAAGGCGGACATCTTCTACCATCTGTCCGGCATTCAATTCTGTAACGAGCATGCCTTTCACCTTGTCGGCGTACGCGGCAATGGCTTTGGTCGGGAACGGCCACAACGTGATGGGGCGGAGCATACCTACCTTGATTCCTTCTTCGCGCGCCAGCTCCATTGCTTTCTGTCCGATGCGTGCCATGGAGCCGAAGGCTACAATCAGGTAGTCGGCATCATCGCAATGAATTTCCTCGAAGCGAACCTCATTTTCTTCTATCTGCTTGTATTTGGCCTGGAAACGGATGTTGTTCTTTTCCATTTCTTCCGGTTTCAGTTCCAATGAGGTGATGATGTTGGGCTTGCGGCCGTTGGTTCTGCCGGTAGTGGCCCATGGGCATTGTTCGATGACTTCCGCATCGGTGCGGCGTGGCTTTTGTGCCGGGAGCACCACTTTTTCCATCATCTGGCCGATGACACCGTCGGCAAGGATGATTGCCGGGTTGCGGTATTTGAAGGCAAGTTCGAATGCCAGTCCTACGAAATCTGCCATTTCCTGTACGGAAGCCGGAGCAAGGGCAATCAGACGATAGTCACCGTGGCCGCCTCCTTTTACTGTCTGGAAATAGTCGGCCTGGCTCGGTTGGATGGTTCCCAGACCGGGACCGCCGCGCATAACGTTTACAATCAAGCAAGGCAGCTCGGCACCTGCCAGATAAGAGATACCTTCCTGCTTCAGGCTGACACCGGGGCTGGAGGAGGAGGTCATGACCATTTTACCACTTCCGGCACCGCCGTACACCATATTGATAGCTGCCACTTCACTTTCTGCCTGAAGAACCACCATGCCGGTCGTTTCCCAAGGTTTCAGTTCGGCAAGAGTTTCCAATACCTCCGATTGCGGAGTAATGGGATATCCGAAGTAACCGTCTGCACCGCAACGGATGGCTGCGTGGGCGATGGCTTCGTTTCCTTTCATTAATACAACTTCTTCTGCCATATTCTACTGATTTACAGATTTATTCTACTTTTATTTTATATACTGAGATACATCCGTCCGGACATACTGTGGCGCACGAGGCGCAGCCGTTACAAGTATCTTCCAATATCTGGTGGGCATAGTTATACCCTTTCACATTCACCTCCTTGGTGAGGGCTATTACGTTGAGCGGACATGCTACCACACACAAGTTGCAGCCTTTGCAACGTTCGGTGTCTACTACGATTGCTCCTTTGATTTTTGCCATAATTTACGTTCTTTATTTATTGATTGTACATATCCTTGTTGTAGAAGTTCAGGATGTCCATAGCCATTTGATAGGCATGCTGTGCCGGGCTTTCGGGGTTCAGGTCGATGGCATACTGATAGTTGTTCAGCGCTTGTTGCCAGTTGCCTTGTTTCCGATAGGCATTTCCCCGCAGGTAGTAAGCTTCGTCTTTGCCGGGAAAGTCTGTTTGCAGTATTTCGTCAAGCTGCTGAATGGCTTGTTCTACATTTCCCTGGTTGATAAGCTCTTTTATGGTATTCAGTCGTTCCATATCTAAAAAATATCCGGGTTATCGAACCACAAAGATAGTTTTTATTTGAAGATAATGAGCATCTTCATTGTGAAAAATAAGAAAAAGGGGCAAATAAAAAGCCCGAAGTTTCTCACGATTCTATCAGAATGTCAGAACTTCGGGCAGATATCATAAAGAATATGGTTCTACTGCTTTACAAGTGTACCGGTATCTTGTCCACTCTTCGTTGGTGGCGTCCGCCTTCGAATGGTGTACTGAAGAATTCCTTCATAATCATGTCGGCTTCTTCGGTACTGATGAATCGCCCTGGCATGACGAGTACATTGGCATCGTTGTGCTGGCGTGCCAAATGGGCTATTTCTGCCGTCCAGCAGAGAGCGGCGCGGATACCCTGATGCTTGTTCAGCGTCATACTGATACCTTCACCGCTTCCGCAGATGGCAATTCCCGGATAGCACTCTCCGGCTTCAACGGCCAGTGCCAACGGATGTGCAAAGTCGGGATAGTCGCAACTCTCGGTTGAGTAGGTCCCGAAGTCCTTGTAAGCCCAGCCTTTGGCTTCCAACCAGCCGCGGACATATTCCTTCAATTCGAAGCCTGCATGGTCGGAACAGATTCCTATTGTTTTCATGATGGTCAGTTAATATACCGATGTGCCAATGTGCTGATGCCTGCAGTTGTGGGGCGCGGGCAATCAGCACATCAGCACATCGGATAATGATTATAACATTGCTTTTACTTGCTTGTAAACGTTCTCTGCGGTGAAACCGAGCTTTTCGTCCAGCACTTTATAAGGTGCCGAGAATCCGAATGATTCCAATCCCCATACTTTACCGCGGGGACCTACCAGCCCTTGCAGTGTGACGGGCAGACCGGCTGTCAGGCCGAATACCTTGGCACCACACGGGATAATGCCTTCCTGATATCCCGGAGCTTGGCTACGGAACAGGCCTTCGGAAGGGACGGACACGATACGCACCTTGATGCCATCCTTGCGCAGCAATTCAGCGCCGGCTACCAATGTGGCAACTTCCGAGCCTGAAGCAACGAGGATTACATTCGGATTTTCATCGGAGCCGGCTACGATATAAGCGCCTTTGGCAGCTTGTTCGTAATCGTTGCCTTCGGGCAGGTTGGCGATGTTCTGGCGGGAGAAAATCAAACCGGTTGGGGTTTTGGTATTTTCCATTGCCAGCTTCCATGCTACAGTTGTTTCTTCTGCATCTGCCGGGCGGAGCACCAACATGGAATTGTGTCCCTTGTGGTTTTTCAGCTTTTCCATCAGGCGGATTTGAGCTTCCTGTTCTACCGGTTCGTGGGTAGGGCCGTCTTCACCTACACGGAAGGCATCGTGCGTCCAGATGAACTTCACGGGAACTTCCATCAGGGCTGCCATACGTATGGCAGGTTTCATGTAGTCTGAGAATACGAAGAATGTTCCGCAAGCGGGGATTACACCGCCGTGCAGTGCCATACCGATACAGCAGCAAGCCATAGTCAGCTCGGCAACACCGGCCTGGAAGAATGCACCGCTGAAGTCACCTTTCTTGAAGGCATGTGTTTTCTTGAGGAATCCGTCTGTCTTGTCGGAATTGGAAAGGTCGGCAGAAGCAACAATCATATTTTCTACTTGAGTGGCGAGAGCACCGAGTACAGTGGCGGATGCTGCGCGGGTGGCAACGCCTGCTTTCTGTTCGATGGCGGCCCAATTCACTTCGGGAGTCTTGCTGGAGAAGAACATTTCCAGTTTGGCAGCCTTTTCCGGATTGGCTTTTGCCCATGCGGCTTTGGCTGCATATTTTTCAGTCATGATTTTCTTCAGCTCAGCTGCACGCTTGGCATATAGTTCGGCCACTTCGGGGAAGATGACAAACGGATTTGTCGGGTCACCACCTAAATTCTTGATGGTGTTTACATAAGCGTCGCCGCCCAGAGGAGCACCGTGTGTGGCACAATCGGCCTCGTAGCTGCTGCCGTCTGCCTTGCGGGCACCTTTACCCATTACGGTATGGCCGATAATCAGCGTCGGACGCTCTTTCTCAGCTTTGGCTTCGTTCAGTGCACCGCGGATGGCATCGGGATCGTTACCATTGATTTTAATGACTTTCCAGCCCCAAGCTTCGTATTTCTTGCCGGTATCTTCGATGGTCACATCCTTTGTTTCGGTAGAAAGCTGAATGTCGTTGGCATCATAGAACATGATGAGATTATCCAACCCTAATGCTCCGGCGATACGGCCTGAGCCTTGGGAGATTTCTTCCTGGATGCCACCGTCAGAAATATAAGCGTAGATGGTCTGTGGCATTACTTCTTCGAAACGTGCCTTCATGAACTTAGCTGCGATGGCTGCACCGACTGCAAATGTGTGTCCCTGGCCGAGCGGTCCGGAAGTGTTTTCGATGCCGCGCATGATGTCACGTTCGGGATGTCCCGGAGTAGGGCTTCCCCATTGACGGAATTCTTTCAGTTCGTCCAGCGTGAACTTGCCGGTCAGGGCCAATGTAGAGTAAAGCATCGGTGACATGTGTCCCGGGTCGAGGAAGAAACGGTCACGACCTTCCCAAGCCGGATTTTCAGGGTCATATACCAGGAACTCTGAGAAGAGTACATTTACAAAGTCAGCACCACCCATGGCACCGCCCGGATGCCCGGAGTTGGCTTTCTCAACCATGGATGCAGCAAGGATACGGATATTGTCCGCCGCACGGTTCATAAGTTTGTTGTCGTTCATATTGAATCTAATTAATTTTGAATATTATCAATGGGTTATTGGGGCCTTGTAGGTTTTCCAAGGGCAAAGATAACTCTTTATGCGTAATTCACAACACTCGAAGAGTGTCTTTTTTATCAGTATTACTGCCTTTTTGCTGCTAAAATGATACTAAACGTATTTAGCTGATTTTGTGCGGTGCACGGTAGTTTTACTGTAATTCAATAGTAACGATTGATTTGGCCGGAAGTTTAATCTTGAGAATATCTTTATTAATTTTTACCTCTTTGAACGGAACGGGTTTCACATTGTCGGGATTTTCAAATGAATTGTAGTCCGTCAGATTGGTGGAAGTCAATATTTCACCAACTGCTTTCTTGGCTTTCGTTCCAGACAGATTGATGGTCACTTCCTGTGCATTGTCTGCATCTACGTTGGACATGGAAATGTGTATCTTGCCGTTTTGGTCTTTGGAGGCGGTAGCACTGACCATTGGTATTCTGCGGTTGTCGCGTACATCCATCATGTCGCAGTTCAGCTCAAGAGGAATGTAGGTAGCATCCTGGTGTACATTGTACATTTTGAATACATAATAAGTGGGGGTGAGTACCATGTTTTTTCCGCTGGTCAGAATCATGGATTGCAATACATTGACGATTTGGGCAATGTTTGCCATTTTCAGACGGTCGGTATATTTATGGAAGATGTCGAAACTGAGGGAGGCGACAAAAGCATCACGCAATGTATTCTGCTGGTACAGATGTCCGGGATTGGTACCCGGTTCAGTATCCCACCAGGTTCCCCATTCGTCAAGCATAAGAGCCACGTTCTTTTGAGGGTCGTATTCATCCATAATGGTGCAATGCTTCTTGATGACATCTTCTATTTCGCGGCATTTGCCCAGTGTCCAGTAATAGTCGTCTTTATTGAATCGGGTGGCGGCGCCTTTACTGCCGTTCCATCCGCTGACGGTATAGTAGTGCAAGGAAAGACCGTGCATACGGCCGCCTACGCAGTCCATCAGCACTTTGGTCCAGTTATAGTCGTAGTCGCTGGCACCGCTGGCTATCTTGAAAAGACTATTGCCGTCATAGTTGCGGCAGTAGGTGGAATAGCGGCGGTAGAGGTCGGCATAATATTCGGGACGCATGCTTCCACCGCAACCCCAGCTTTCGTTACCCACGCCGAGGTATTTTACTTTCCAGGCTTTGTCGCGACCGTTCTGGCGGCGCAGGCGTGCCATGGGGGAGTCTCCTTCGGAGGTCATGTATTCCACCCATTTGGCAAGTTCTTCTACGGTACCACTGCCTACGTTTCCGCTGATATAGGGTTCACAACCCAGCATTTCGCAGAGATTGAGGAACTCATGGGTTCCGAAACTGTTGTCTTCGATAGTGCCTCCCCAGTTGTTGTTCACCATTTTGGGGCGGTTTTCTTTAGGGCCGATACCGTCCATCCAGTGGTATTCATCGGCAAAACAGCCGCCCGGCCAGCGGAGGACGGGTACACGGAGCTCCTTCAGTGCATTGAATACGTCGGTGCGATAACCGTTGATGTTGGGAATATCGGAGTTTTCACCTACCCAAAGTCCGCCATAGATACAAGTTCCCAAATGCTCTGCAAATTGGCCGTAGATTTCTTTAGGAATGATTTGCCCGCTCTGGTCTGTGTGTAAAGTGATAGTGGCACTTTTCTGTGCGAAGAGTGACAACGAGGTGGAGAGAAATATGCTACTGATAAATAACTTTGTGTTCATAGTTTTTTAGTGTTATTAAATACTTAGTTCTTGAATCTTACTGCTGCTTCTTCGATGGGCAAACCAGCTTTATAGCTTTCGATGTAGGTGTTGAATCCGCTTACATCTTCGGCTGTCGGTGAGATTTCAATACCGGCATTTCCGGTGAATACATGCTTGTCCAGGAAGTCGGCAAGGGATTGGTCGTTTCCGTTGTTTGCAAGGTAGGAAGCGAGGAGGGCAATACCCCAGGCACCACCTTCGCCGGCTGTTTCCATAACGGAAATGGGTGAATTGATGGCAGCTGCCAGTATTCTCTGGCCTACTCCTTTGGTTTTGAAGAGTCCTCCGTGACCGGTGATTCTGTCTACTCTGATTTTCTCTTCATTGAAAAGGATGTCGTTGCCGATTTTGAGAACTCCCACTGAAGCATACAGATGGGTGCGCATGAAGTTGGCAAGGTTGAACTTGTCGTTTGCCGAACGTACAAACAGTGGACGTCCGTCTGCCAGTCCCGTTATAGGTTCGCCTGATATGTAGTTGTATGAGATGAGGCCTCCGCAGTCTGCATTGCCTGTCAGGGCGTGGTTATAGAGCTTTCCGTAGATTTCGTCCATATCTACGGGGATACCCATCAGTTCCTGGTATTCTTTGAAAATATTGATCCAGGCATTGAGGTCGGAAGTGCAGTTGTTGCAATGCACCATAGCTACGAGGCTTCCGTCGGGGGTGGTTACCATGTCAATCATTTCGTAGGGCTTGGACAATTCTTTCTCCAATACAATCATTGAGAAAGAGGAGGTGCCTGCCGATACGTTTCCAGTGCGCTGCTTTACGGCGTTGGTGGCAACCATGCCGGTTCCTGCGTCACCTTCGGGCGGACAGACGGGAATTCCTGCTTTCAGATGTCCTGATATGTCGAGGCGACCGGCTCCTTCGGGAGTAAGGAAGCCTGCGTTTTCACCGGCCGACAATACCTTCGGCAGAATATCCCGAAGCTTCCAGTCGTATCCTTTCGGAGCAATAAGTCTGTTGAACTTATCCACCATTTCAGAAGAATAGTTTTTGGTGATGGGATCGATGGGGAGCATACCGGAGGCATCTCCTATGCCCAGTACCTTTTGACCGGTTATTTGCCAGTGGACAAAACCTGCAAGGGTGGTCAGGTAATTGATGGATGGAACGTGTTCTTCATTATCCAGGATGGCTTGGTAGAGGTGGGAAATGCTCCAACGCAGAGGGATGTTGTAGACAAATAATTCGGATAGGGCTGCGGCAGCCTGGCCGGTATTGGTATTTCTCCAGGTACGAAAGGGTACAAGGATTTCTTCTTTTTCGTTGAATGCCATATAGCCGTGCATCATGGCACTGACACCGATGGCTGCCAGGGTTTCTATCTCTGTATCGTAAAGGCTCTTTACATTAGCACGAAGGTCTGCGTAGCAATCCTGCAACCCATACCAGACAGCTTCGACGCTATATGTCCACAGTCCGTCGACTAACTGATTCTCCCAAGTATGGCTTCCCTGGGCGATGGGTTTGTTTTCCTGGTCAATCAAAACCGCCTTGATTCGTGTGGAACCGAGTTCTATGCCAAGGATGGCCTTACCTGCCTCAATGGTTGATTTTGCATCTAATTTCATGGTATTAATGATAAATTACGGATTTATAGTACGATTATAAACTACGGATTACTGATTGCAAACTACTGGTTACGTTTGTGGTACGCGTAATTAGTAATCCGTAATGATTATCAGCAAAGTGCCTTGTTCAGCATATAGTAGACTTCATTCATGCGCAGTTCTTTTTTGAACTCGCTGATGGTGGTATTTTCATCGATGACCACCATTTCGATGCCGGCCATTTCGGCAAAGTCTTCCCAATATTCCACCGTCAGGTCGTAGGAGAAGCTGGTATGATGTGTACCTCCGGCCAGAATCCAGGCTGCAGCGCCCACCTCGAGGTTGGGCATTGGAATCCACAGTGCGCTGGCAACGGGCAACTTGGGCAGAGGCTTGCTCTTGATGCATTCTACTTTGTTCACAATGAGGCGGAAGCGATTGCCCAGGTCTACGATGGTAGCGGCTACACCTTCACCTTGCTTGCTGGTAAATACCAGGCGGGCTGTTTCGCTGTCGATACCGATGCTCAGACGGTGCACTTCCAGTTTCGGCTTCTGTTCGGCAATCAGTGGACAGACTTCCAACATGTGTGCCTGCAGGATGGCGCTCTTTTCTCCGTCGAAGTTCAGCGTATAGTCTTCGAGGAAGGAGCACCCCTTCGGCATGCCTTGACTCATCACCCAAGTGGTACGGTATAGTGCCGCAGTTTTCCAGTCGCCTTCGGCACCGAAGCCGTAACCTTCCGCCATCAGTCGCTGTGAGGCCAGTCCGGGGATTTGGTCAAAGTCGCCCAAATCGTTGAAGTTGGTGGTGAAGCCTTTGGCACCCGTGTCTTTCAGCACGCGGCGAATGGCGATTTCGGCCTTGGCGGAGTTCCATACTTTGGTGTAGGCTTCCGTACGTGCGTCTTCCAGTTCGGGAGCGTGGTCGTAGAGCTTGAAGTATTCTGCTACGAGTGCCTTCACGTCCTCGTCGCTGACAGCATTGTAGTATGTCATCACATCATTGATGGGATAGTAGTCCACATGATAGCCCAATACTTGTTCGGCGCTGACCTTGTCACCGTCTGTCACAGCCACGTTGTTCATCTGGTCGCCGAAGCGGATGATGAGCATATCCTGCGCATCAGCCCATGCGGCAGCTACGCGCATCCATGCGGCAATCTGTTTTTGGGCTTTTTCGTCCTGCCAGTGGCCTACTACCACTTTGCGGTTCTTTCGCATGCGTGTCACGATGTGTCCGAACTCGCGGTCGCCGTGAGCCGATTGGTTCAGGTTCATAAAATCCATGTCCATCGTCTCCCAGGGAATTTCCTTGTTGAACTGTGTATGGAAGTGTAGTAATGGCTTCTTCAGTTCCTGCAAACCGTGAATCCACATTTTGGCAGGAGAGAAGGTGTGCATCCAGGTGATGACTCCGATACACTTATCGTCGTTGTTGGCGGCTTTGAAGGTAGCGGTTACTTCTTTGGATGAATTGACCGTACCTTTATATACTACCTTTACGGGCAGTTTCCCGGAATCATTCAGACCTTTCACCATTTCATTACTATGTGCGTCTACTGCGATAACTGCGTCACCTCCGTACAAGAGCTGTGCTCCGGTTACGAACCATACTTCATATTGTTCAAATGCGTTCATACGATTTATTTTTATAGTTTATATTTAAAGAATGATAGTTATTTCTGTCCATAATAAGCGTTAGGACCGTGCTTGCGGCTGAAATGTTTTTCTATCAGCAGCGGATTCATGGTCAGATTGGGGTTCACGGCATAGGCTATACTTGCCATTTTTGCCACCTGTTCCATCACTACGGCATTATGTACCGCCTCGTGTGCGTCTTTTCCCCACGAGAAAGGACCGTGGTTCTTTACCAATACTCCGGGAGTATGTACCGGGTTCAGCCCCTCAAAGCGTTTTACGATGACATTTCCCGTTTCCAGTTCATACGCTCCTTCCACTTCCTCCTTCGTCATGTCTGCTGTGCAGGGTATGGCGTCGTGGAAGTAATCGGCATGTGTAGTCCCGATATTCGGTATGTCACATCCGGCTTGTGCCCAGGCTGTGGCGTAAGTAGAGTGCGTGTGCACCACACCGCCGATTTCGGGGAATGCTTTATAGAGAACCAGGTGGGTCGGCGTGTCTGAAGAGGGCTTTAACCGTCCTTCCACGACCTTGCCGTCAAGATTCACTACCACCATATCCTCTGCCTTCATTTCATCGTAACTCACCCCACTGGGCTTGATAACTACCAGACCGGATTCGCGGTCAATGCCCGATACATTGCCCCATGTGAAGATAACCAATCCGTGCTTCACCAGTTCAAGGTTAGCATGGAATACTTTGTCTTTCAGTGCTTCCAGCATATTATTTAAATTACTAATTACAAGTTGTTGAATATTAGGTTTTCAGAGCTTAAATTTCGGAGCTTTGCGGTATGCCTTCTCATTAAACTGATATAAAGCAGCTCCACGTTTGGACCCCGTTTTGTCTATTTTGTCAGTTTTTTCTATATAGTCCATTTCTGCTATGCGTTTTCGGAAGTTTCGTTTGTCAATGCTCTCGCCGTATATAGCTTCGTATAAGCTTTGCAGTTGTGACAGCGTGAACAGTTTAGGTAGTAGATTAAAGCCGATTGGTTCGGTGGACGCTTTTTGTTGCATCAACTTCCGAGCTTTCTCCACCATTTGCGGATGATCAAAGATTAGCGCTGGCAGTTCATTGATATTTACCCAGAAAGCATTGTGTTGCTGTACGGATTCTTTGTCGTATTCGTTGATGTTGATGAGCGCATAGTAAGCAATGGAGACTACGCGTTCTCCTGGGTCACGATCTATGGCTCCGAAAGCTTGGACTTGTTCCATATATACATCTTCCAGTCCGGTTAGTTCATTCAGGACTCGTTTGGCTGCATCATCCACGCTTTCGTCTTCCTGCACGAATCCACCCATCAGCGACCATTCGCCCATTGCCGGTTCAAAGTTACGCTTCAGCAACAGCAGGTTCAATTCTCCTTCATTGAAACCGAAAATAATGCAGTCGATACTTACATAAAGTTTCGGATTTGAACTATAGTAATTACTCATATCTTAATTTTTGTTTAAGGGGTATGCTGCATGGATATATATCATGGCAACATACCGATTTACCAGAAATACCAATAAAAAGCAGCAGTAATACCCAGGATGATAAGGGTATGAATGATATCCCATTTATTCCAACTCGCACGTGTAGCTGCTTTTTGTTCGGGAGTTGAAGTTCCGAATACCAGCCCTTGAATCTTTTCAGCGCTTGGGGCAGCTGTAAACATGCTGACTGCGATAACCACTACGATGCAGAACAAGAACATCCATCCGCAGAAAAACAGCCAGTTCATATCATAGAACAGATACTTGAAGGTACTGCTTGACACATCTCCTACATTGCTGTAATATACTTTTGCCCCCAGACGGGTTAAACCGATAATCATTCCGGCAATCAGTCCCCACATACCGCCTTGTGCAGAGGTGCGTTTCCAGCAGATCCCCAAGAGGAAGGCTGCGGCAATGCCTGGTGCTAATACAGATTGTACATCTTGTAAGTAGGTGTAAAGGACATCGCCTACACTGCGCATAATGGGAATCCAGAGTATACCCAATATCACAATCGCAACAGTTGCCATCTGTCCAATTCCTACCAGCTTTTTCTCAGAAGTGTTCGGCTTGAAACGTTTGTAGAAGTCAATGGTGAAAAGCATAGCAGATGAGTTGAACAAAGATGCGAGAGAACTCATCAATGCTGCAAGAATACCGCAAACAACCAAACCTTTGACTCCTGCAGGAAGTAATTTTGCTACTAGAGTTGGGAAAGCAGCATCTGCATTGGCATTTCCGTTTGCCAGCATAGGTAGAAAACCTTCTCCCCCGGTTCCGAGATATTTTTGGTGTAATGCGAAAGCAATCATGCCTGGGATAAGGAATAAGGATACGGGCAATAATTTCAGGTAAGCTCCGAAGATGGTACCGCGCCGTGCTTCCTTTTCATTCTTTCCGGAAAGTACGCGTTGCACGATGAACTGGTCTGTACACCAATACCAGAATCCGATAATGGCTGAACCAATCAGTGCACCCAACCAAGGGAAGTTAGGGTCGTTATTACTGCGTATAAGTTCTGTCATTGTGTTGCCATAATCGTTCACTGTGGCTGCACCGCAGATTCTCATCATCTCATCCCAGCCTCCCAATTCTTTGAAGCCGAGTACCAGGATTATCAGTGAACCTAACAGCAAGATGGGGGTCTGCAGGATGGAGGTATAAAGTACCGACTTCATTCCTCCGAAGATTGTGTAGAGCGCAGTCAGTATAACCAGACCGATGGCGGCAATCCAAAAGAAGTCGATCCCCCAAAGTTCTTTTATACCGAATACTTGTTGGAATACCAATCCTCCTGCATAAACCGTCACGGCAACTTTTGTCAGTACATAGCTGATTAAAGATATTACAGACAATATTGTACGTGATTGTGGATTATAGCGGCGTTCTAGGAATTCAGGCATCGTGAATACCATGCTTCGCGAATAGAACGGTACGAATACCCAGCCTAAGATAAGGATCATCCAACCTTGTATTTCCCAATGTGCCATCGCCATACCGCTGGAAGCACCGGCACCGGCTAGTCCGATTAAATGTTCGGAACCGATGTTGGATGCAAAGATAGATGCACCGATAGCAAGCCATGTGGCATCACGACCGCCTAAAAAATAGTCTGCTGAGTCATTCTGTTTCTGTTTGACAACCCAGACAATAATTCCAATTAAAGCCAGGAAAAAGATTCCAATGACTAGCCAATCTAATGTTTCCACGATAATAAATGATTTATAAGGTTACTGTTATTTTTCTACGGAAAATTTGAAGACACATTCACTGTTGTAAATTTGTCCGGGTTCCAGTACGACAGAAGGCCATTGGGCTTTGTTGGGGCTATCCGGATAATGTTGTGTCTCGAGGCATACGGAAGCGCGTTGGTTGTAAGTAATGCCTTTTTTACCTTTTACGGTGCCGTCCAGGAAATTCCCGGTATATACTTGTATGCCTGGCTCATTGGTATAAACTTCCAGAGTGATGCCGCTTATAGGCGATGTCAGTTTAGCTGCCACTTGGGATAGGTCACCTTTAGTATTCAGTACCCAATTATGGTCATATCCGTTTCCGTTCTTTATTTGTTCAAAGTCCGTCCGGTTGATGTCTTGTGCTACACTCTTGGGAGTGGTAAAGTCCATTGGTGTTTCTTTGACGGAGATGATGTCACCCGTTGTCATGAAAGTACTGTCTACCGGAGTATAGTTGTCTGCATTGATGTATAAGATGTGGTCTGTTGCTGCCTTTGAAGGATCACCAGATAAATTGAAGTAAGAATGGTTAGTCATATTGATGACCGTCTTTTGGTCTGTTGTTGCACTGTATTTTATATCAATGGCATTGTCATCCGTTAACTTGAAAAGTACTTTTGCCGTAACGTTGCCCGGGAAATTCTCGTCTCCATCCGGTGAAATGCGGGTGAGCTCCAGAGTTGTGCTGTCAATGGGATTGGCACTGTATACTTGGTACTGCCATCCTTTGGGACCACCGTGCAGGCAATGTCCGAAATTGTTCTGTGCTAACTGTATGGTATCTCCATCAAGAACGATTTTCCCTTGATTAATCCGGTTGGCGTAGCGGCCGATAGAAGCACCAAAGTCACTTGGAATGTTGATGTAATCGGCAATGCTGTCAAAGCCCAATACTACATCTTGCATAGCTCCGTTTTTGTCGGGCACCATAATGGATACAATACGTCCTCCAAAGTTTGTGATGCATACTTCCATGCCCGCTTTATTCTTCAGCGTATAAAGATGTGTTTGGGCGTCATTGACCGTTGTTTGGAATTTTACTGGATCAAGACCGGACAGCGTAAGCGTTGTTTCTGTCTTTTGATTGCACGCAGCTAGCATCATTGCGGCAATTCCTGCAAGTAGAACATGTCTTTTCATGGTTTTGTATTTAATGTAAATGAGATGATTATCTTCTTTTGGTGTAAAAATAACACTTTTCTTTAGTGTAGGCTGTACACTTTTATATGTTATGCAACATAAGTGTCAAAAAACATATCTGTGTCAACTGGCTGTACAGATAGGCACGTCTGGAATAAACTTCTCGGATGATTTTGTTTTTTTAGAGTGGAAAACGGTGGAATAGGGGGGGGAAGAAAAAGGCGCTTCCCATTGCTGGGAAACGCCTTTTATTTGAATACTGATGTCTGTTATTCTAATCTACGGGCACCGTCGCTGATGACTACATCATATACTTTCGGGCTTCTGCCGAACTTCTTCTTGAATTCATCTTTTGCTTTTTCGATGAATGTGCTGTACAATTCATCCTTTACCAGATTGATTGTACATCCACCGAATCCACCGCCCATGACACGTGAACCGGTAACTCCACAATCGAATGCAAGGTCATTCAGAAAATCGAGTTCTTCGCAGCTTACTTCGTACAACTTACTCATGCCCTGATGTGTTTCATACATCTTTTGGCCTACAGTTTCATAGTCGCCTTTTTCCAGGGCATCGCAAACGTCAAGTACGCGTTGAATCTCTTCGATGACATATTCTGCACGCATATAGTCTTCTGCGCTGATGTCGGCTTTGGCTTCTTCCAGCATGCCTATGGTAACGTCGCGCAGGAACTCTACGTGTGGATGCTTCTTCTGGACAGCAGCAACAGCGGCTTCGCAGCTTTGACGGCGTTTGTTGTATGCTGAAGATGCAAGTTCGTGTTTCACTACAGAATCTACAAGAACCAGACGATAGCCTTGCGGGTCGAATGGAAAATACTGATATTCCAGTGAACGGCAATCCAGGCGGATGAGGCTTCCTTTCTTTCCGAATACGGAAGCAAATTGGTCCATAATACCACAGTTTACGCCACAATAGTTGTGTTCTGTAGATTGTCCCACTTTTGCCAATTCAAATTTGTCTATTTTGTTGTCACCGAACAAGTCGTTCAAAGCATAGGCATAGGTACTTTCCAAAGCTGCTGAAGAGGACATTCCTGCACCTAGGGGCACATCGCCTGCAAAAGCAGTATTGAAGCCTTTTACATCTACACCGCGTTTCATCATTTCCCGGCACACGCCAAAGATATATCTTGCCCAGCTTGCGCGGGGGGCATCTTCTTCATTCAAACCAAATTCCACATAATCTTTCAGGTCGATGGAATAAGCTTTTACTGTGTTTGTGCCGTTGGGTTTTATTTCTGCAATCATTCCTTTGTCGATTGCTCCGGGGAATACAAAACCACCGTTATAGTCTGTATGCTCACCGATAAGGTTGATGCGCCCCGGAGAAGCATAAACAGCTCCCGTTGTTCCGTCAAAGTGCTTGATGAAACGGCTTCTTACGTATTCTATATCCATGATATTTATATTTTATAAGGTGAATAAATAAATTACCTATATTTTCTTGTTAATCAACCTTGATGTCCTTATTAACATTTTTGCAGCCTACCAAACCGTAGAACAACAGATAGCCAAGGGCTGCGATGATAACCCAGTAACTCGGCATGAAACCTGCAATGTCGGCCACCAAACCTTGGATAACGGGCAAGATACCGCCGCCGCATACCAATACCATGAACAGACCGGAAGCGGCTGCCAGATATTTACCCAATCCTTCTACGGCCAGATTAAAGATGCCACCCCACATGATGGAAGTACACAGACCTACCAGTACCAGATACATTGCATTGATAGGTACTTCTGCAAATCCGAAAGAGAGACCTCCCGTAGCGCTTTGTTGGAGTACTGGCAGATTGACAAGCGAACCGGTAGATGAGAAGATGGCAAGGAATACCAAAAGTAAACCTAATGCGGAAGTAAAGGTAAGCATTGCCTTACTGGAGATTTTTGCACCCAATGAAGCACCGGCCAGACGTCCAATCAGCATGAGGAACCAATATGTACCTACAACAAAACCGGAAATAGTGGAAGAAATGCCGGCTCCTCCCTTTTCAATAGGGTCGGTTAAGAACAAATTCAAGGTGCCCGGTACACCAACTTCAACACCTACATATACAAAGATTGCTATAGCTCCCAAAATGAAGTGGCGGAATTTTAAAGCGCCTGACATCAACTTACCGATAGGTTCTGTTGAAGTTGCAGCATTGGGTTCCGGTATGGGCACAATCAGAAGAACGAAGAACGCGATGGCAAATACAGCCATTGCCGTGTACATTACAGGGAATATCTGAGAGATGGTAGCTTTTTCAATGGAACCGGCAATCAGGATACCTACGAACATCGGAGTAATGGTGGCCATTACGGAGTTGAAAGAGCCGCCCACTTGGATAAGCTGGTTTCCTTTGTTACCTTCACCGCCGAGCTTGTTCAGCATCGGGTTGACCACTGTATTAAGCAAACACATGGAGAAACCGGCGATGAAAGCGCCAATCAAATATACGGCAAAAGCCATATCAGGGCTTGAATGACCGGATAAATATTGGATACCTACACCGATAAAGCCTACAGCTACTGCTATCAATGCCGTTTTTTTATACCCTACCCGTTGTAGTAAGATGCCGCTTGGTATTCCCATCACTGCATATGCAATAAAGTTACCAAAGTTACCCAACATTCCTAAAGCGTTGGATACTGAAAACTGATTTTTCAGTACGATTCCCATAGGGGCAGCAAGGTTGGTAACAAATGAAATCATACCAAAAAGGAAGATCATCGTGATAATTGCGATGAGTTTACCATTCTGTTTTTGTTGTGTCATGGTTTTGTAAAATTAATAAGTTTATAAATTGGATTAGTTATTTCATTCTTGTACACCAAACTTGTAGATTGTCACTTGCTGGTACTCATCACCCGGTAGCAATACTGCCGACGGAAAATGGGGCTTGTTGGGTGTATCGGGAAAACACTGGGCCTCAAAGCAGACTGCACTTCTTGCAGGGAAAGTGGCTCCATGTGCACCTTCAAAGCCTCCGAGCCAGTTTCCAGTGTAGAGCTGGACGCCATTTTCAGTGGTATATACTTCCATGGTTCGTCCGCTGTTGGGCTCCATGCAGGTGGCTGCAAGGCTCAACTCTCCACTTTCAGTCTTGTTCAGTACATAGCAATGGTCATATCCTGCGCCATTCACAATTTGTGTATGCTTCTCATCAATTCGTTCACCAAGAGTATGGGGAGTACGGAAATCCATTGGAGTACCTTCTACTTTCAATATCTCTCCGGTAGGAATGGATACTTCATTGATGGGTACATAAAAATCTGCGTTGATGGTAACGATATTGTTTAAGACTGTAGGAGAGGGATTGGCTATACCGGCAAGATTGAAGAAACCGTGATTGGTCAGATTGACGATGGTGGCTTTATCGGTAGTAGCCCGGTATTCGATGACCAGAGCATTGGTCTCATCCTCCAGGCGATAAGTCATTTCTACTTCGAGATTTCCGGGGAAGCCCTCTTCGCCGTCAGCGGATGTGTAGTTGAAGATGACTGTTGATTGCTCTGGCTGGACGGCATCCCATACACGGGTATGGAAGCCAGTCGGACCACCGTGCAATGAATTGGGACCGTTGTTGATTGCCAATTGGTGCTCTTCGCCGTATAAAGTAAACTTTCCTTTGGCTATCCGGTTGCCGTAGCGTCCGATGGTAGTGTTTAGAAAAGGTTCCGGACTGTTGATTACATGTTCAATACTGTCGTGTCCTAATACAACATTGGCATATTTGCCATTTTTGTTGGGTACCATGATGGAAAGTATTGCACAACCGTAATTAGTAACTGCAACTTCCATTCCCTGGGCATTCTTCAGGATAAACAAATCTGTCTTTTTGTTATTTATATCCTTTTGAAAGTTTTTTGGGCTTAAACCGGACAAATTACTTTCTGTTGGAGTAGTGTTTATCATATCCATGGTATTAATTAAATTTCTTGCAAATAAAAAGAAATTCTTTTGTTCCCCCAAGCAATTGGAAGGAAATGTGGAGAACATTTTAGGAAAGTTTAGCGTTTAACAAATGGAATACAAATTGATATTTTTTGTATGTTTGCTCCCGAAATCTAAAAAATCACATCATTAACAGAAAGTTCTAATAAAAACAACGAATGTATCCTCTAAAATTTGAGCCTATTCTGAAGCAGACGCTTTGGGGAGGCGACAAGATTATTCCATTCAAACATTTGAATGATACCCTTGCTAATGTAGGCGAGAGTTGGGAAGTGTCGGCAGTAGAAGGTAGTGAGTCTATAGTGGCCAATGGTGCTGACAAAGGATTAACGCTGCCGGATATGGTCAGAAAGTATAAGGAAGACCTGGTAGGAGAAGCTAACTATGCACGTTTCGGAAATAAGTTTCCTTTGTTGATAAAGTTTATTGATGCCAAGTTGGACTTGTCGATTCAGGTACACCCGGGTGACGAGTTGGCTAAGAAACGTCATAACAGTTTTGGTAAAAATGAAATGTGGTATGTTGTTGCTGCTGACCAGGGTGCCAAGCTGATTTCCGGTTTTGCAGAGCAGATTACTCCGAAAGAATATAAGGAACGAGTGTATAATGGTACGTTTGCGGATGTTCTGCAGACTTGTGCCATCAAACCGGGCGATGTGTTTTATGTGCCTGCAGGTCGTGTACATGGAATCGGTGCGGGAGCTTTTGTAGCAGAAATACAGCAAACGTCGGATATCACTTACCGTATTTTTGATTACAATCGTAAGGATAAGGACGGTAAATCAAGAGAACTGCATACAAGCCAGGCTATTGATGCCATTAATTTTGCAGATGTGCAGGACGATTTTCGTACGGAATACGATCAGGTGCAGAATGAACCGGTAGAAATGGTGGCAAGCCCGTATTTCACGACTTCAATCTATGACATGACGGAAGAAATCACTTGTGACTATTCTGAACTGGATTCTTTTGTTATCTTTATTTGTGTGGAGGGCGCATGTCGCATAATAGATAATGAAAAGAATGAAGTTGCCGTACGGGCGGGGGAGACGGTATTGCTTCCGGCTGCAACCCAAGAAGTGACGATTATACCTGAAGGAGCAGTGAAGTTGCTTGAAACGTACGTATAAAAGTGCTCAGACTATATCGGATAAAAAAAGAGGGGATGACTGTTATGGTCATCCCCTCTTTTTTTATCCGATATTCTATCTCTTTCTTCCAAATATTTTTCTGAATTTCTTCATCACCTTTACCCCCAATACTATACCGTCAAAAACAGCCATACCGGTGTTGAATGCTCTCATCATGGCATTTGCCTTGTTGGTAGCTGGTTCCAGCGGAGCAAAAATTTCTTGTGTAAGCCCAGTCATGATTTCTTTCTGGAGTCGTATTTCTTGTAGCAGCATGGCTTTTTTCTGGGCGATGCTTTCTAAAGTGACGGGAGTGGTATTGGTCGTATTATCCATGAATATTTCGAATTAATTGTCTAAGAATAATTCTGCGATAAGTTTTACTGTCGGATCAATAATGAGTTTTTTGCGGAATAGGACAAGCAGAACGATGAGTAGGATATGGAAGCACGTGATAAGTGCAAAACTCATCATTAGCCCACCTACCAGCGGAGCTAAGATATAGACCAGCGTAAACGACAGATGAAACAGAACCACTACGCCGAGTATAACGACCAATAGCACCAATAAAAGCGTAGAAAGCAGTTTGGACAGTTTTTCGGTGACTTCCAGTTTGGTGTATTCTTTTTGCAGCTCCAGGTATTTCTTGAATTCAATGAAGAGCTGCTGCATATTTTCTATACTTTTGTCGTCTGCAAACATAGTGGTTCTGCTTTTTACCTTATTCCGTTACCTCGCCTTTGATTTCCGCAGCAATTTCATCTACCAAGTCTTCCATTTCGCTTCGGTTCAAACGAATCCCTTTCTTACGGAGAATTTCTGCGATTTTGTTACGGGTGTCTTCTCCTTTTTCAGGAGCAAATAAGATACCGAGGGCTGCACCTACTGCGGCGCCACCCAGGAAAGCTGCTAAAACATTTAATCCTTTCATAATGATATTCCTTTCTTTTTTGAGGTTCGTACGACAAAACTAACAATTTTTTTTGAAACTTTGTTCGGAATATCAGTTTTTTTATGATTGTCCTTATCTTCCAACTCCTTTTTGGGTGTTGTTTTGCGAGGTTTGCTTTTTTCTTCTCCAAAAGTCTCCATTCGTACGGCTCCCGCGATAGATTTTGTTTTCCTTGGTTTTAGCTTTAATTTCTTCAGTCTTGATTTCTTGGGCTTTTAAGCCATCGGCGGTGACAAAAGGGTGTTCTTTTATTACTGGGATGCTTTTCCCTATCAATTTTTGGATATCTTTCAGGTAAGGCAGTTCTTCCGATTCGCAAAAAGAGAGAGCAATACCGTCGTGGCCGGCACGTCCGGTTCGTCCGATACGGTGTACGTATGTTTCCGGAATGTTGGGCAACTCGTAGTTGATGACGTGTGATAGTTGGTCCACGTCGATGCCTCGTGCTGCAATATCGGTTGCTATCAGTACGCGCAGTTCATGGTTCTTAAAGCCGGTCAGTGCTCGCTGTCGGGCATTCTGCGACTTGTTTCCATGTATGGCTTCGGCTCTTATTCCGGACTTGCTGAGGATACGTGCAAGTTTGTCTGCTCCATATTTAGTTCTGGTGAAGATAAGTACGGATTCGATAGCCGGATTCTTCAGCAGATGAATGAGTAAGTCTTTTTTCTCTTTTTTCTCAACGAAATAGACTGATTGGGAGATTGTGTCAACCGTAGACGATGCAGGGGTGACTTCCACTTTCTCGGGGTGCGTCAGCATGGAGTTTGCCAAGGTCTCTATTTCCGGAGGCATTGTGGCCGAAAAGAAGAGAGTCTGCCGTTTTGCGGGCAATAACTTTAATATGCGCCGGATATCATGTATGAATCCCATGTCCAGCATCCGGTCTGCTTCGTCCAATACGAAGAACTCGAGCGCTTTTAGGTTAATGAAACCTTGGTTGACCAGGTCTTGCAGTCGTCCGGGAGTTGCAACCAGTATTTGTACTCCACGTTTCAGTTCATCTGTCTGTGGCTTTTGTCCTACACCGCCGAAGATGACGGCATGTCTCAATCCGGTATACTTACCATATGCACTGAAGCATTCTCCTATCTGTATGGCCAGCTCGCGGGTCGGCGTCAGAATGAGTGCTTTGATACTTTTGCGGTTATCCGTTTTATATAACTTTTGCAAGATAGGGATGGAAAATGCGGCGGTTTTGCCTGTTCCGGTTTGAGCACATCCTAATAAGTCTTTTCCTTGAAGTAATATAGGGATCGATTTTTCCTGGATTGGGGTAGGGGTGGAATACCCCTCTTCTTGAAGAGCCTTCAATATAGGTTCTATCAAATTCAAATTTTCAAATGTCATGTAATCAATTAAGTGAGCCTCATGCTCTGTTTATATTTGGCAAATATACGTCAAGTCTTCCGGGAAATCTCTTTTTATGGAGTGGTTTAATTATATTTAACTAAGGATGCTGAGGTATAATCGCATGTTATGGTGTACTTTTGTTCCATATTTAGATAGTGGCATGGAAAAATGATGAAATTGCATTTAAAATACCTTTGGATTGTATTGGTGACTTGTACCTTGACTGCTTGCATGAATGGTGGGGGTGACTTGGCGGGTAAGTGGCAGTTGCGTCAGTACCAATATGACGACGGTACATCAGAGAAAGTGGACAGTGTATTTTATAATTTTCAAAAAGGAAGTTTTTCTGCCATATGTTTGTTGAAAGATGGGGGGGCGACTACGTTTTTTGGAAATTATTCTTTGAAAGGTGCTGAAATTTCCATTATTTTGTTGCCTGAAAGTGTTAACGATAAAAACTATGATACTTATTTCGGGTGGCCGGAAGGAAAACGTATCTTTAAAGTAGAAGATTTATCCTACTCTTCATTGCGTTTGGAATATGAGGGTACGAAATCTGTATTTCGGAAATTTTGAGATAAAGATAAGAATAGACGATTTTACTAATAAAAACAATAGAAAAGATGAAAAAATTAGCCGTATTGGGAATGGGAGTATGTATAGCTCTGGCATTCTCTTCTTGTAAATCAAGTGAAAGTGCTTATAAGAAAGCATATGAAAAGGCAAAACAGCAGGAATTGGCCGAGCCGCAGACAACTGCCCCTGTTGAAGAGGTGGCTCCAGTAGTTACCGCTCCGGTAGAAGTAAAGGTAGTGGAAAGTGCACCTGCCGACATGCGTCAGGAAAAGGTGACTGTGGTATCAGGTGGTACCAGCTTGAAAACCTTTAGTGTAGTTTGCGGAGCTTATAGCGTGAAAGCTAATGCGGAAGGTGTGAAGCAGACATTGGTGAATGAAGGTTATACTGCAATGGTGGTTTACAATGCAGAAAGAAATCTGTATCGTGTAGTTATCGGTACATTCGATGACAGAGCATCCGCCGAGAATCTGCGTGACTCTTTCAAAGCTAAACATCCTTCGAATGATGACTTCCAGAAGGCATGGTTGCTGTACAGCATCAATTAATAGAATTCTTTTTGGTAATTCATAACAGAAAGGAATGTATGTTTCCTTTCAAGATGAGGCAGTAACTGCGAAGTTACTGCCTTTTTCATGATATGCCGAAAGAATGTGAAGGCTGGCGCTGTCATGTGTTTGGTTTGGCAAAACAAAGTGTTTCCTTTAACGGAACAGTTTGTTTCATTAAAGAGAACACTTTGTTTCTCTTAACAAAACATCTCGTCCTATTGCATAAAAACAAAATGTTTTTATATACTGAAACAACTTGTTTTCCTATGCTGAAACAAAGTGTTCAGTGCTGTGAACTAATGAACTAACTGAGGAAAGGCTCTGATAAACTCATGTTGTCACAGTTTCTTTATTTCCTTCTCCTTCGTGAATACTTCACTCTATTTTTCTGCTCCGGATTGATTTTCCTGATTGTGAAAAGTGCTTATAATATTCTCTCTTTCGTTTAAAAGAAGTTATAAAACAAGAGGTGGAAACTTTTGGACCTAAAAAAGTTTTTAATTTTGTGCTTTATCTTTGAGAAGAATATAGTATGGAACGACGATATATACTGAATGCGATTGATGCCGCTTTGCAGGCTGGCGAGAAAATTCTTTCCATTTACGATGATCCGGCATCGGATTTTCAGGTAGAAAAAAAAGCGGATAATTCTCCTCTTACTATTGCCGACCGTAAAGCTCATGAAACTATCTGCCGTTTTTTGGCTGATACACCTTTCCCTCTGCTAAGCGAGGAAGGTAAACATTTGCCTTTTTCAGAGCGTAGAAATTGGGAAACCTTATGGATTGTAGACCCTTTGGACGGTACGAAGGAGTTCATCAAGAGGAACGGTGAGTTTACGGTGAATATAGCTTTGGTGCATCACTCGGTACCGGTAATGGGAGTTATTTATGTGCCGGTAAAAAAGGAGCTCTATTTTGGAGTGCATGATTCGGGTGCTTATAAGCTATCCGGTATTACTGCGCGTAATGGAATGTCCTGGGATGAATTGATTGCGAAAGCTGTCCGGCTGCCGGAAACAGGTATGCACGAACGATTTGTCATTGTGGCTTCCCGTTCGCATCTGACGCCCGAGACAGAAGATTATATCGAGAAGATGAAATGCAGCCATGCGGAAGTTGAGTTTATATCAAGTGGAAGTTCCATCAAGATTTGTCTGGTAGCTGAAGGTAAGGCTGATGTATATCCTCGTTTTGCCCCTACGATGGAATGGGATACGGCGGCTGGGCATGCTATTGCACGTGCTGCCGGAATGGAAATTTATCAGGTGGGGAAGGAAGAACCTTTGCAATATAATAAGGAGGATTTGCTGAATCCGTGGTTTATCGTAGAGCCCAAGCATACTGAAATAAAATAACGACTGTATGACATTTGAGATATTGTTTGTACTATTGGCATTGTTGGGTATGGTGATTGCCTTGGTTCTGGATAAAATGCGTCCGGGCATGGTGCTCTTTTCTGTCGTAGTATTGTTCTTGTGTGCAGGCATCCTTACTCCTAAGGAGATGTTGGAAGGGTTCAGTAATAAGGGGATGATGACTGTTGCCATGCTGTTTCTTGTCAGTGAAGGCATCAGGCAGTCGGGTGCTTTGGGGCAAATAATCAAGAAGCTGCTTCCGCAGGGTAAGACTACAGTCTTTAAAGCGCAGTTCCGCATGTTGCCCACCATTGCCTTCATTTCAGCTTTTCTAAACAATACTCCGGTGGTTGTTATCTTTGCTCCCATTATCAAGCGTTGGGCTGAATCGGTAAAATTGCCTGCTACCAAGTTTCTTATACCTCTTTCATACGTTACAATACTTGGTGGTATCTGTACATTAATAGGCACATCAACCAATCTGGTGGTGCATGGCATGATATTGGAAGCCGGATATGAAGGTTTCACTATGTTCGAGTTGGGCAAAGTAGGAATTTTCGTCGCGATTGCGGGTATCCTTTATCTGTTCGCTTTCTCCTCAAGGCTTTTGCCGGATGTTCGTACGGATGCGGTAAAGCTGGATGAGGAGCCGGAGGAGCATGGAGATTTGCATCGGGTGGAGGCTGTACTCGGCGCCCGTTTTCCCGGTATCAACAAGAAACTTGGTGATTTTAACTTCAAGCGGCATTATGGGGCCGAAGTGAAGGAGATTAAGCGTAGCGGTCAGAGCATTGCCGGAAATCTGGAAAATGAATATCTCCGCGAAGGAGACACGCTGGTGGTGATGGCTGATGACTCTTTTATAAAGACCTGGGGGGAATCTTCGGTGTTCGTGTTGCTGGCCAATGGCAAGGATACGGAGCCGGTGCCCGGAAAGGGAAAGCGCTGGTTTGCCTTGGCTTTGCTGATATTGATGATAGTGGGGGCAACGGTCGGTGAACTTCCGGCTGTCAAGGAAGCTTTCCCGGAAATCAAGCTGGATATGTTTTTCTTCGTTTCCATTACTACTATCATTATGGCCTGGACAAAGATATTCCCGGCCCGCAAGTATACCAAATATATATCTTGGGATATTCTGATAACGATTGCTTGTGCTTTTGCTATCAGCAAGGCGATGGTGAATTCCGGAGTGGCAGACGCTGTGGCGCATTTCATTATAGGGATGAGCCATCATTATGGCCCCCACGTGTTACTGGCTGCTATGTTTATCATAACGAACCTGTTTACGGAACTGATTACGAATAATGCGGCTGCGGCACTCGCTTTTCCATTGGCACTTTCCATCTCTTCACAGATGGGAGTCAGCCCGATGCCTTTCTTCGTTGTAATTTGTATGGCGGCTTCCGCCAGTTTCTCTACTCCTATAGGGTATCAGACTAATTTGATTGTACAAGGTATCGGTAACTATAAGTTCACGGATTTTGTACGCATCGGGTTACCTTTGAATATCATTACTTTCCTGATATCCATTTTCTTGATTCCTTTAATTTGGCCATTTTAAAAAAGAAGAAATAATAACATATGGAAGAAAACAACCACATATATCCGATATTCGACAGAATGCTGATGCGGAAGGACAAAGAAGACTTGTTGAAGCAGCACGGCGTGATGATTTGGTTTACCGGCTTGAGCGGCTCCGGCAAAAGTACGATAGCCATTGCCTTGGAGCGCGAACTTCATAAAAGGGGATTGCTTTGCCGTATCCTGGATGGTGACAACATCCGCAGTGGCATCAACAGTAACCTCGGCTTTACGGAGGCCGACCGTGTGGAGAATATCCGGCGTATAGCCGAAGTTTCCAAACTCTTTCTTGATACGGGGGTTATAACAATCGCGGCTTTTATCAGTCCTAATAACGATATTCGTGAAATGGCAGCTGATATTATCGGACAAGACGATTTTCTGGAAGTTTATGTCAGCACCCCGCTTGAAGAGTGTGAGCGCCGTGACGTGAAGGGGCTTTATGCCAAGGCACGTAAGGGAGAAATTAAAAATTTTACGGGCATTTCCGCTCCTTTTGAGGAACCGGCTCATCCGGCTCTGACGTTGGACACCTCTGTTCTCAGCCTGGAAGAATCGGTCAATAAATTGTTGGAACTCATTTTACCAAGAATTCAGAAGAAATAAGATATAATGAAAGAAGAATATAAATTGAGCCATTTGAAGGAACTCGAAGCAGAGTCCATTCATATTATCCGTGAAGTGGCAGCGGAGTTTGAGAATCCGGTGATGCTGTATAGTATCGGCAAGGATTCTTCGGTTATGGTGCGCTTGGCCGAAAAGGCGTTTGCTCCCGGCAAAGTGCCGTTCCCGTTGATGCACATCGATTCCAAGTGGAAGTTTAAGGAGATGATACAGTTCCGTGACGAGTATGCCAAGAAGTATGGTTGGAACCTGATAGTGGAAAGCAATATGGAAGCTTTCAATGCAGGTGTCGGACCTTTTACGCATGGCAGCAAGGTGCATACGGACCTGATGAAAACGCAGGCTTTGCTCCACGCATTGGATAAGTATAAGTTTGATGCGGCATTCGGTGGCGCTCGCCGCGACGAGGAGAAGTCACGCGCCAAAGAGCGTATTTTCTCCTTCCGTGACAAGTTCCATCAATGGGACCCCAAAAACCAGCGTCCCGAATTGTGGGATATTTATAATGCCCGGGTACATAAAGGAGAGAGTATCCGAGTATTTCCGTTAAGTAATTGGACGGAGCTGGACATCTGGCAATATATACGTTTGGAAAATATTCCTATTGTGCCGTTGTATTTTGCCAAGGAACGTCCTTGTGTGGAGATTGACGGAAATCTGATAATGGCGGATGACGACCGCTTGCCTGAACAGTACCGCGACCAGATAAAGATGCGTATGGTGCGTTTCCGTACGCTGGGTTGCTGGCCGTTGACCGGTGCTGTGGAAAGCGATGCCGATACCATCGAGAAGATTGTCGAGGAAATGATGACCACCACCAAGAGTGAACGGACGACCCGTGTCATTGACTTCGACCAAGACGCAAGCATGGAGCAGAAGAAGCGCGAGGGATACTTCTAAAGGAATTAAAATTAAGAATTAAAAATTAAATCATTAAGGATGAACGATTCTACACTTGATATAAAGGCTTTTCTTGATAAGGATGAGCAGAAAGACTTATTGCGCTTACTGACTGCCGGTTCTGTGGATGACGGAAAATCCACATTGATAGGCCGTCTGTTGTTCGACAGCAAGAAACTATATGAGGATCAGCTGGACGCACTGGAACGCGACAGCAAGCGCATGGGAAATGCCGGCGACCACATTGACTACGCCCTTTTGCTGGACGGCTTGAAGGCAGAGCGCGAACAAGGCATCACCATCGACGTGGCATACCGCTACTTCTCGACCAACAACCGTAAGTTTATCATTGCCGACACTCCGGGACACGAGCAGTACACACGCAACATGATTACCGGAGGCTCTACGGCTAACCTGGCAATTATTCTGGTGGATGCACGTATGGGTGTCATTACGCAGACGCGCCGGCATACTTTCCTAGTGTCGTTGCTTGGCATCAAGCATGTGGTGCTTGCTGTCAATAAGATGGATCTGGTGGATTTCTCCGAAGAACGTTTTAATGAGATAGTCGATGAATATCGGAAGTTTATAGCTCCATTGGGTATTCCTGACGTAAACTGCATTCCGCTGTCAGCTTTGGACGGGGACAATGTAGTGGAGAAATCGGAACGTACTCCTTGGTATGAGGGTATTTCACTTCTTGACTTCCTGGAGACGGTACATATTGACAACGATCATAATTTGAAGGATTTTCGTTTCCCGGTTCAATACGTCTTGCGCCCCAATCTTGATTTCCGTGGTTTTTGCGGCAAGGTGGCTTCGGGTATTGTTCGTAAGGGAGATGAAGTGATGGCATTGCCTTCCGGTAAGAAGTCGCATATCAAGAGTATAGTTACATACGATGGAGAGTTGGATTACGCCTTTCCGCCCCAGTCCGTCACCTTGACTTTGGAGGACGAAATAGATGTGTCGAGAGGGGAAATGCTGGTACATCCGGATAACCTGCCCGTCATGGACCGCAATTTTGAAACGATGCTGGTTTGGATGGATGAAGAGCCGATGGATATCAACAAATCATTCTTCATCAAACAGACCACCAATATAAGCCGTACCCGCATCGACAGCATCAAGTATAAAGTGGATGTCAATACGATGGAGCATCTTTCCATTGACAACGGAAAGTTGAGCAAGGAAACATTGCCGATGCAGCTCAATCAGATTGCGCGCGTGGTGCTGACCACTGCCAAAGAGCTTTTCTTTGACCCTTATCGGCAGAATAAGGCTACCGGTTCGTTCATCCTGATAGACCCGATAACCAACAATACCAGTGCTGTAGGTATGATTATCGATAGGGTGGAGGATAAGGAGATGCACTTGTCCGAAGACCTGCCTATACTGAATTTGCCTAAGCTGGGTATAGCTCCCGAACATTACGAAGCCATAGAAAAGGCTGTGAAGGAGTTGGAGCGCCAAGGCATTGCAGTGGTTGTGGAAAAAGAATGAACAGCTTTTTGATAGAGTGGGAGAGAAACTGTAATATATTAATATATAGACTATAATGGGACTATTAGAATTCAACAAGCTTCCTATAAACACATTGGTAGGCGCAGATTGGAAAACATTCAAGGATATAACGGGCGGTCGTGACATCGGTGCTGCCTACAAAGGCAAGTATCGGCTGACAAAAGCTGTCTGCCGCCTGCTGTCCACTTTGGCTCCTCTGCAGGACAGACGTTATGAAAAGCTCCTGGCAGATAAGCCCCTGGAGCATGATCCGGTATTCATTTTGGGACATTGGCGTAGCGGGACTACGTTTGTGCATAATGTTTTCTCCTGCGACAAGCATTTCGGTTACAACACGACATACCAGACTGTATTTCCGCATCTCATGATGTGGGGGCAGCCTTTCTTTAAGAAGAACATGAGCTGGCTGATGCCGGACAAACGCCCCACGGACAATATGGAGCTTGCCGTCGACCTTCCGCAAGAAGAGGAGTTTGCTTTGGCAAATATGATGCCCTACACCTATTATAATTTCTGGTTCCTGCCCGAATATCAGCAAGAGTATGCCGATAAATATCTGCTGTTTGATGATATTACAGAGAAAGAACTGAAAGTGTTTGAGGAGACTTTCGTCAAATTGATAAAAATCTCTCTTTGGAATACGAAGGGAACTCAGTTTCTTAGTAAGAATCCGCCTCATACGGGACGTGTGAAAGAGCTTGTCAAGATGTTCCCCAATGCTAAGTTTATCTATCTGATGCGTAATCCTTATACTGTTTTCGAAAGCACACGTAGTTTCTTTACTAACACCATTCAGCCGTTGAAGTTGCAGGATATCAGTAATGAGGAGCTTGAGAAGAATATTTTGTCCATTTATGCCAAACTGTATCATAAGTACGAAGCGGACAAGACATGCATTCCTAAAGGAAACTTGATAGAGGTGAAGTTTGAGGACTTCGAAGCGGATGCAATGGGAATGACTGAACATATCTACAAGGCTTTGTCCATTCCGGGCTTTGCAGAGGCACGTGCCGATATTGAAAAGTATGTAGGCGGAAAGAAAGGATATAAGAAGAATAAATACAAGTATGATGAGCGTACAGTGCAGTTGGTTCAGGATAACTGGAATTTTGCGCTGGAACAGTGGAAGTACGATTTATAATGATTGTCAATTATTAATGAGAGAAATGATTCAAAAGAAAGTTCGTATATTGGGAATGCTGTCTGCCATGCTCTGTTGCGGAGCAGTTTCTGCACAGCAGCACGAGGTAGAGATGATTCCTTTCGGAAATATGGATCAATGGATTGACCGCCAAATCAAGGAATCCGGTATTATTGGCGGTGCCACGAAGAATGTATATGCCATCGGGCCTACTGCTACTGTCACCGAGACCAAGGCATACAAGAATATGGGAGGTTCGCCGTGGGCGACATCCAATGTGATGGCCCGGGTAGCCGGTATCACGAAAACCAATACTTCTGTTTTCCCGGAAAAGCGAGGGGATGGTTTCTGTGCCCGTATGGACACCCGTATGGAGAGTGTGAAGGTTTTTGGAATAGTGGATATCACGGTGCTGGCTGCCGGCTCCATGTTTCTGGGTGAGGTGCACGAACCTATCAAGGGGACCAAGAATCCGCAGAAAATGCTGAATTCCGGCATACCGTTTACAAAGAAACCTATCGCCATACAGTTTGATTATAAAGTAAAGATGTCCGACCGCGAGAAGCGTATCCGTGCAACGGGCTTTAGCCGTATCACAGATGTTGAGGGAAAGGACTTCCCGGAAGTGAATCTGTTTCTGCAAAAGCGTTGGGAAGATGAGAAGGGAAATATCTATGCCAAGCGTGTAGGAACGATGGTCGTACGATATTATACTACTACCGATTGGCATAATAATGCCACTTATTCCATCATGTACGGTGATATCACCGGTGACCCTGCATACAAGGCCCACATGATGCGTCTTCAGGTTGAAGAACGCTATGCAGTTAACAGTAAAGGAGAGAGTGTGCCTATTAAGGAGGTTGCCTGGGGGACGAAGGACGATGTGCCCACTCATTTGCTGTTGCAATTCACCTCTAGTCATGGTGGTGCTTATATAGGTTCTCCTGGCAATTCGCTATGGATTGACAATGTAAAATTGGTCTATTAGAATAAAAGCAGTTAAAGTTGATGTCATACTTTAGCTGCTTTTTTTATGGAGTCAACGAGACTTTGACTTACTTCTTATTTCAAATGAATTTTGTATGTCAGCCCTCCCGTGAAATATTTCATCCTCTGCATTTCGACCTGCACATGCAGATGCTTGAACAGCAGATAAGTGGCTCCCAAAGCAAAGTCCTTGGAGTCGTACTCCGCTATCACCCTCAACTGCGGATGGAAGGTGGGATTGTAGGTGACACCCAGTGCAAAGCCATTCAGTTTGTACTCCTTGCGGTTGTTGTAAAGGTAGGAAAGATGGACACCGATCTCCTCCTTACCCACAACGGGTATATGCTTGGAGGCGGCAATATAGAAACGGCTGTAATAGCCGTTACCTTCCGTGGTGCCTACCTGGCCGCCGCCGGAGGAAGTGAACGGGTCGGACGTCCCCAGCACGACAGCCGGCATGTATTTCCAGAACTGCCCCTCCTTCAACACACGCAGACGGGCGGAAAAGTAGCGGTCCTGGTTCGTGAACCCGCTATACCCGTATGGCTTCAATCCCAACGCCTCCGCCTTGAAGAGCGTACACGTGTAGGCCACTTCCAGAAAGGGGAAGATGGTGACGTTCAGGAAATAGTTGTAGGTATGATAGTACCAGGTGGGCGGTGTGAGCTCCTTGTTCAGGAAGTTGCCGCCGACCATGAAAGTCTTGTCGCGCTGCATCTCAGCAGAGGGCGCATGCAACAGCCCGGTTGTACCATACGTCAACTGGGAAAAGGCCGAAAGGGAAAGGCTGCAAAACAGAACGATAAAGAATAGCTTAAACTTCATCATCACATATAAATTCAGTCGCTGATAAAAAATGGGTTGCTTTATAACGTGCATCGGACATAGTACCAAAAAAAGGCGTCTGAGTCCCAGACGCCTTCATTTTTAGAGTCTATTTGTCACTTGGAGTGTATTATTCCAGGATAACTACGCGGTTCAGGAAGTTCTTGCCGAACATGTTTTCAGTACCACCGAATCCTACGAGTTCAAGCTGGTCCTTGTCAACACCCTGAGCAATCAAAGCGTCGTAAACAACCTGGGCACGCTTTTCGGACAGCTTCTGGTTCCAAGAAGCGCTACCGGTAGCCTTGTCAGCATAACCTGCAACTTTGTACTTCTTGTCCGGATTAGCCTTCAGAATCTTGGCAGCCAGTTCGATGTTAACCTTGCCATAGTCGTCCAGACGGGCGCTGCCAATCTTGAAGAAGATGGCACGCGGACCGGCAACTTCAACTTCCTTGGTCACTTCCTTAACTTCAGGTTTAGCGTTGGCCAGTGCATTCTTGCAGTTAGCCAGGTCAGCCTGAGCCTGAGCCAGTTCACTTCTATATCTGTTGATTTCCGCATTGACTGCGTCTTCGTCAATCTTAGAAACCGGAACGAACTTCTTACCGCCGAAGATGTAGCTAACACCTGCGGTCAGCATACCTGTACCTTCAGCCTTGCGATGGCTGCTGATATTACCGAAAATGGACGGAGCGATGGCACCGCGAGCTTCTACGTCAATGGTCCACTTGGTGTTGATATTGAACTTCAAGCCCAAACCGGCAGAAGCGCCTACACGTGCTCTAGCCTTTTCATCTCCATCAGGAATCATTGTTCCATCGTTTTGAATCAGCACATTTGCTGACTTTGCAACAGTTACTTGAGGACCCAAGAATCCATAAACTTCAAAGAAACGGTTAGGATTAACGCCTGCGAACAATGTAGAAAGATTGATCATTGCATCAATGTTACCACCAAAGTACGTCTTATTGTGTTCCCAATATGAGTTATCCAGACACAAGTGCTGAGTAACGCCATTGAACTGGGCACGTACACCCCATGTCGGAGTAATCAACTTACCAACTGATACGCTGAAATGCGGAGCCAATTTATTGAAACCATCATTGTTGATAGCGTGGACACCACCACCTACACTCACGAAAATATTATCGCTCCATTTCGGAGTGTAGTAGTTCGTTTTTTCTTGTGCATTCAGATTTGCTGCACAAGCGCCTGCTAATAATAAGGAGGCTATTACTAATTTACTTTTCATTATTCCTTTAGTTTAAAATTAAAATAATAACTAAAACTATTGGTGAGTTCTATCAATTCAATTTATCCTCTTGTATCAGACAGCAGAACTCTTTAACTGCCCAATTTGTGAGCTTTAGTCTTTCAAATTTAGCGAATATTTTCTACCCCCCCAATTTTTACAATAATTAACTTGTGTTTGTTGTAAAAATTGGATGTGCAGGCATAATTCACCCCAACAACTCAGGTTTCAGCCTGATTATTTGCGTGTAACGACTGATGTTATACACAAGACTGGTGAGTGCTACATTGGCTTTAGCACGAATAAGCCCTACTGTACGCACCACAAGTCCACGCATGGTTTGTTCCTCAAACCCGAATACATGCTCGACAAGGCAACGTGTCTTGGATTTTTTCCTATTGTCTGATTTCTGCTCCTTGGTAAGCGGACGGTTACGGTAGCCCTTTTCGCAAATTATCGGATTCATCTTATGCTGTTTTACAATCTCCTCTTGTCCGACATAACCGGCGTCCAAATACAAGTCCTTGCCTTCGTCTTTTTCATCCAGCAGTCCTTCAAAGCCTTTGGAATCATGCACTTCTGCCGACGTGGTATCATAAGAAAGTATGATCTTATTGCGTTTCTCAACTTTAGTATGCTGCTTGTAGCCGTAAAAAGTCTCATCACGCTTCTTTGTCCAGCGGGCATCTACATCCTTGTGGCACTTCTTGTGGGGATTGTCATTCCACAACTTATTACCCGCTCCCTGTTTTATCTGCTCATTTTCATCACGGGTGTTACGTTGGCGAGGGGCAATAACAAAACTGGCATCAATGATGCGACCCTCATTGAATTGCAGACCCTTACTTTCCATGAAACTATGAAATTCCGAAAAAAGCTTGTCATAAACGCCTGTATTTGTCAGGAGTTCGCGATACTTCCACACCGTCTTCTCGTCAGGAACATCGTCAACACATTCAATACCAAGAAACTTGCGGAAACTCGTACGGTCAACTATCTGATACTCTATCTGATGGTCACTCAAACCATAATAACGCTGAAGAAACAAGACCTTGAACATCAGCACACAGTCTATCGGCGGACGACCGGCATTACTTTTGCGCTCTCCGGTAAAAAGGGCTGATTCAAGAGTAGGACGAAAGATCTCAAAATCAACATACTGAGACAACACTTCAAGAGGATTGCCCATTTCATTCAAACGCAATTCACGATTCTCTGACTCAAATAGTTGATTATAACGAAGCTTACGGTATCGGGATAACTTGTTCATTATAAAATTCTTATTTTCTGCAAATTTACGCTCTTGGAACCATATAAACAACTGTACTACAATATTTTAATTTATAGAACTCCTCTATTATTATTCAGCAGCACCGTCACCACCACCGGCATTGTTACCATTGCCATGACCGTGACCATGACCATGTTCAGTTGAAGTAAAGACTGGATCTACAACAGTCTTAACTACCTTCTTAATCTTTACATTAGGAATAGTGTACAGTTTGCCATCCACCACTGTAGAGATTGTATTATCAGAAGTTTCGTATTCTGTAGTAGTCTTCAAAGTTACAATAGTATAAGCAGGAACTGTTACTTTCTTAGTATAAGTTACATCTGTGATACCCGGGCTATATGATTTAACCAATGCTTTCAACACCTTTTTTACTTCATCATCAGACAATCCTCTAGTTATAGGCATAGCATCAATCGATGCATTTACAGCAGCAATATTAGTAACTTCTTGTCCAACTTTTGCTGTATATGGCAGATCCATTTCTTTTTCTTTACTACTTGTATTTTCACCACCTTTTTGTTCTCCTCCAACTTCACTAGGGGTAATAGTTTCCTCATCCTGATCAACAACAACATCTTCAGCAGCATTCAGTTCTTGTTGCAAGAAAATACTTACCGGAATCAAAGCAAATTGTCCTTTATTCAAAGCAGGAACAGTAGCTTGGCCTTCTCCAGACAGATACTCGTCTTTTGTAGCTGCAAAAGTTCTTGTTGCAGCAGCAATCTTTCCATCTGAACCAGCTTCAATTACGAAAGGATTGCTAGTAATAGCAGCACCATTTTCTGTAATGCTTGCACCATTTATGATAGAACCATCTGATAAATCATATACAGTAATAGCAACAGTAGCACTTGCAGGGTCCAATTCTACAGGCGCAACATTGAATTCTTCTTTTTCGCAGCTTGTGAACATCACACTTGTCAAAGCCACTGCCGCCAATGCTAATTTAGCATTTACGCCACTTAAAAAAATTTTCTTTTTCATCTCAATTAATTAATTAAAAATTTAACAATTCTGACTTAATAAAATATGGGTTAAAACTATTTCTTTCCATTATATTATCACTTGCTTCTGCCTTATAGTCCTTATAATAATACCTTTCATTACCCGCATTATAAGCAATGCCCATGTTAGTAGAAGTATTCACACGTGGGATATGCCCCCTTCTTTTATATTTGTATGGAGGCAATGCCACTTGAAACCGAAATCCTCCATTTGCTTTGGCATGCTCCGCCTTCATCGCATAAAAGCCTATCGAACAATAGCGGAAATGACGGATCATTTCAAACCGAACCCCCTTTTCCTTCAACAAATACTGTTCAGCCTTCAGTGTGAACAGTGTATTAAATCGTGGCCAATAGAAATTTCCACCCAAAGACCACGTCATACGCCATAATGAAGGATCATATTGGAACCTAAATCCGTCCCAACGTCCAGCTCCCGTATATCCTATTCTTGCCAACAAGGAAAAACGTTCATCTTTAAAGGGGCGAAAGAAATCTACATCAGCACCATATCGGTTACCACTAAAATAGCCTACAGAGAATTTACCAAAAACATTATAAGGCAACCTGAAACGTTGTGAAAGAGTTAGGAAACCCGGATGAACCTTTCCTTCCCGAGCTCCATATCCATCATTATAAACCGGTATCTTCACTTGTGCTGTGGCTTTCATCCCCTTCCATAACGAAATTTCTATTGCAGGGCTCAAATCAAATAGAATTTGATAAATCTGCGTAATAATCACGTTCTTGAAAGAGAATTCCGGATACACCAATACATCAATCTTGAACAAAGAACTATTTTTCAACTTTATTTTTCGTGCATTTTTCCAAGTATCACCCAATTCATAGCTTACATTCCAGTCATCACGTTCTGCTTGGAGCACCGAATCTCCCTTTATGGGATGATAATAAAGAGAAATCTGGGGTACATTATTATCCAGAACTATTATGCGGCATGACTTTTCTCCCGGTACACCTGCTAATAAATGGGCTTTCTATCTAAAACACAGACAATCCTTGGCTTCTCTCTCTTTGTTTGTCTGCTGTTGCATAGGGGATTAATGACGCCTAACGGCCATGAACAACTCTGCTAATGGTCGTCAAGCGATTGCTTTATGGCCGTAAGCAGGGTTGTTCATGACTGTTAGGCGTCACTAACCCCAAGACTTTTCGGATGAAGTACGTAGCCTACATCTATTGTGGATAGGGCGCAAATGTATTGTACAACAACTTAAAGGACATTAGACGGCATTATTCATAGCCATGAGTTAGAAATCATCCGCTTGAATGGCTCACTCTACCGGTACCTTTCATAGTCCCTGCGGAATGATGCGTCCTACCGCCCAACTCGATATCCACCGATTTCGTAGAAGAGCAAGCTCGAAAATGCAGGAAAAACGAACTGATTGATTTATGTAGCTCTTACGTAATATTATGCTAGTAAACAGGTGGTTACTGCAAAACCTCGGCGTTTCAGGCAGGTGGAAGCAAAATTTGCTTCCACCTTTTCGGCTTGCTTCCACCGCAGGGCAAATGCCGATGGATAGGGGAATGCAGAAGGTGGGTGGAAGTGTAGAAGCAAAGTGATGGAAAATAAATTTCCAGAGAAAGTTTCCGCCGCCATAGCAATAGCCACACTCTTGATAGTTTAATTGTTACTGGCTTATTATTATATTTGTTCTTTCAGTAACGCTGTGCCCTATACTGTAAATATTTGATAGTTAATAAGGTAATTATAAAAAAAGACAAGAGTGATAGAACATGAAAGCAATTTGTAGGATTGATTTTTGTTACTGCTTTGTTACTACTAATAATAAACTGTATGTTTTTATTTAAAGAATATGAAAAAGCAATTGAATTTAAAAGAGCCAATAAAGGTGAGAACAAAAAAATTGGTTAATGGATGCCAATCCATATATCTGGATATTTATATGAATGGAAGGCGGCAATACGAATTCTTAAAGTTGTATATTATCCCTGAACATAATCAAGCTGATAAAAAAAGAAATGTCGAGACGCTAAATTTGGCAAATGCGATAAAGGCTCAGAAGATTTTGGAAATATATAATCAAACTTACGGATTTAATCATAACAGATTGTCCAATATGAAGCTGACTGGCTATATGAAATTAATAGCAGAACAAAGTGTGAACAATAGAGTACGGAAAAGTGCCATACATGCCGTTGTATGCCATTTGGAAAGATATACTCCGAATGGAATATTGCTAAGGAAGGTGGACAAGACTTATTTGTTGGGTTTTATAGATTACTTGAAGAAAACAAAACAAGAACATTGTAAGAAGGAAAAGACATTGCATGTTAACACCCAATTCTATTATTTGAAAACGCTGCGCTACTGCTTGAATAGGGCCGTCTCTGAAGATTATATAACTGTTAATCCGATGAATAAGATAAAGAACGAGGACAAACCAAAACGTAATCGAACAGAAAGGGATTATCTTACTATAAAGGAATTGACCAGATTGGTTCATACTCCTTTTTATAATACCTTATTAAGGAAAGCATTTTTATTCAGCTGTTTTTGTGGGTTGAGGCATTGTGATATTATTGCATTGAGATGGGAAGATATACGCTATGATGAAAATGGCAATGCACTATTGAGTATTATTCAGAAGAAGACGAAAGAAGCCATATCGCTTCCACTCTGTTCGGAAGCCATAAAACATCTGCCAGACAGAGGAAATGCACCAGAAACGGAAAAGGTGTTTGCCGGATTGGTCTCACTGGGGAGAAGTAATGTAATTTTACACAAATGGGTTGAACAAGCTGGGATATCAAAGCATGTAACATTTCATACAGCAAGGCATAGCGATTTTTCTTTCTTGCTAAGATACAATGTATTACAATATATTTCGGCTTGATAGGTAACGATTTAGGAACCAGCGAAATTCCGTGTTTTACCTCGTTTTGCAGTAATTCAAAAGAACGCTTTTTCTAAATGCAAAGGTAATATTATTATTTTGAATAATCCACTGTGTTATCATAGAACTGAGCAAACCACATCACTTTCTTAGATTATATAATCAAGCTAAATGACAATCACCTATATCGAACAAGAGTCGCAATCAAAAAAAGCAATTACTGTTATTATTAATATGAGAACTCTAATCAATGCCTACAAGCCTGCATTATTTGTTTTTTACATATGGTTTTATCACATCAATGCTCCATGCATAATTTAGATTGGCTTGTGAGCCGTCTGCAAACGAACCGGATGTGATACCGACTACTTCTCCGTATTCATTTATCAATGCGCCACCACTGCTACCGTGATCAATTAAAGCAGAAATTTGCATTAAATTTTTGTCACGCCATTGCGATACCTCTCCTGAAGAAAAGGTATTTTCAAGTCCACGGGGGCTACCAATAGCATAGACTTTTTCACCCACATTCGGTTTGTATTTGGCAACGGGAATAAAATCTGTATTGGAAACATCTACACGGAATAGAATAAAATCTTCATTTTCACTGCTCATGATCACTTCCTCTACTTTGTACACCTTATCGCTTCCAGCTAATTTAATCCCTTCCTCACCAATGCCAGTTCCTTTGAACACATGATAATTGCTGACAGCCAAACCATCTTTGTTGATAAAGAATCCAGAACCTTGGTACATATTGTAGCCATCCGAAGTAAACACCATAAAAACTGACGTATTATATTTCGAAAAAATTTGAGAACCATCAAGCTTATTTTTATCACCACGATTATTTACAACTGATATTGTGACGTTCCTTGCTTTTTTATTAGGAGACACTAGTACTGACTGTGACTGTTGTGAAGTTACAATCTTATCATTCCTTTCACCATGTCCTGATTTATGAGCGCATGAATACAGACATATAATAGAAACTGTTGATATTATGAAATTATTTATTTTCATTGTTTTCAAAAATGTTTTTTGGCAATATATGAATAAGGAAACGCTGATTCTCTCTTTCGTCATTTGTTTCTCGCATAGAATGAGTATCAAGTTTGCCATCTCCACTGCCAGATATTAGAATTTCGCAATTACTCCCAAATGTAATACGTGAATCTTCAATCCAAAAACGCATAAGTGCTAATGCCCGTTGGTAACTTAATTCATAATTATAAAGGAAGTTGTCTTTTGACGCTTGCCCCTCTATTATAAGAATATATTGATTCTCACTATGGTTTTTTAAGAAATCTCGTATTTCGCGTCCTGCCGCAGCCAATTGACGTAATTGGGCTTCTTTATCCGTAGATACAATATCATTCAAGTCAGACTTTCCGGCAGGATAGCGAACTTGAATTGTTAGAACATATTTTTTGTAATCTGAACGATATTGAAAATAATCTCGACTTAAATCTTTTGTTGATTGCTCAACCTTTTTAATCTCTTGTAACTGAGCTTCTGTTGCCTCCATACGCTTATGTAGAAGAACAATTACAAGAATGAATAATACTAACATGACAAAAAACAAACTTGTCATCAAGTCTGAGTAACTTGTCCAAAAAAACGATTCCTTTTTCTGAGCCATAATTACTTTTTATTATTATCTTTAATAGAATCTGTTGTATTTAAGACCGCATCAGTAGTATTTTCTGCTTGTTTATTAACTATTTGCATCGGCAACTCTGTTGGCTGAATATGGATTTGTTGTGGCTGGCTCTTATCCTTTTTAACGGGGAAAAACATAAACACGATATTTAAAATGCAGGTAATGGCAATGATTACTAATGCAGCCCATCCTGAGACTTTCATCCACGCTGGTATGGAATCACCAACACGAACACTATCATTTGTATCAAGTATTTTATTTACCTTTGTGGTCATCAAGGTTTGTTTGATAGACTGGGATATGTCATTCGCTAAACGGATGTTTGACATTTCTATTTTTTCAATCAGCTTGTCAAGTCTGACAGGAATTGCTGAAATTTCTTCCAATTGTTCAGACAATTGTGGCATTTGTGTCATTTGGGCACTAAATTGAGCCTTTAAATCATTTGTAAATTGTTCAAATGACTCTCGTTCAGATTTAAGAATTTCTTTGAATGACTCACTTTGTTCAATAAACCTTTTGTGCAGTTCTTCGACATTTGATGATGTAGATTCCTTTATATTTTGGAGAGACTCTTGAAGTGTCCTGTCTGCATCAGCTGTTGTTTTAGCTATTTCTCCTTTATGACGTCCAAAGAAATCTCTTATTTCTTCAAGTATGTGGATTCGATTTGCTTGTTCATTATACAATGATTCAAATCTATGTATAGCTTCGGTGTATCCTTCAATATCATTGAGATATTGATTAAATACTTCCAATTTGTCTGTGCATTGTTGTAATTCTTCAAGAACACGCACATTAGCTTTTGCCATTTTCATAACATCCATGTCATGAACCGCTTTTATTATATCCGCTTGTATTGCATAGGACTGATTAACGGCATTTAGCGTATTCCCAAGATTTGATGTGTTTTGTGCGAATGTATTGTTGAATTTATTGAGATTTCTTACGAGATTGTTAAGTGCCTCGGATGTATCAGATGGTAATTCAGGAAGAAGTTCTGATTGCATCCAAGCAAAAAAAGAATTTTTCCCGTCTTCCTCATTAAGTTTGCATCTTTTGAAGAGAAGAGAATTGACTGTCGTAAGCAGAATACCACAAATAGAAGCCAGCATTGCCCATGCGACACCACTTAAAAGAGAATTAATTCCAGAAGCGGCACTCTGTGAAGCATTATCGATAACTCCGCCACCGCTGCTCATAAGAGTCATTATTGCATTAGACTGTAACAAATCCCACAATCCCATAATAACACCAGCCATTGTACCAGCCAATCCCCAATAAAGTGGAATAGGTGTCTGTGTAGCTATGTCATTTTCTACAGAATCACAGTGACGGTCAACCGCATCTTTCAGAAGACCAAAATCAATAACTGAACCGGAGTTATTTCCAAGATATTTATTGATGGATGTAATAATGCCGATAAATATTTTGTTACCATCCCCATATATGCCATCCACAAGAGAGGTTTCTGCATTACGTCTTATTCGCCATGAAGTTGTACCAGTAAAGATGTTACTGAATTGGCGCATACGCAAAAAGTTCTTCACAAAGAAAAACAATTGCATAAATATGATAATAATAATTATTATAGGTACTATTGAATGCATAATAGTTGATTATTTTTTTAAAGTTATAACTGCTTTTTTTACAATAATCCATTTATCTCCTATTTGTTGAGCCAGTCCTTTGTAATGAACGGACATATCAGTTGCCTCATTTTTAGATACCCCTTCAAATTCTACAGCCAAGTCCATATAGTCGCTGGATTTGATAGAGGAAAGAGATGCTATAGGCTCAAAATTAGCTGAACCATCAATAATTTGTGCTGAAAATCTTGCATCACTATCTTTTGATTCAAGTACTTTTTTAAAATACCCTGTGCCGTTTTCACCACTTATAGCTGTTCCAAAGTAACCTATTCTAGTTGGTTTTATCGGTGGGGTAATTGTAGATGGAGTCGGTGTTCCATGAACAAGAGTAGTCTTTTGTATTTTTAAAAGTTCATTCTCTAAATGTTGTATTTTTCGAGACAAATCAGAGATTTCATTATTGGGTATCGATGACGAGGCTGAATAATTTGTACGTTTAGTACCAGTAACATTTGGTTCAAATCGACGCTCATTTAATAGCTGTCTCAGTGATTCGATTTCTTCACGATGACGACTTAATCTATTATTACATTTCCCTGTTTTTCCAAATGCAAAAATTGATACTATCAAACCAAGCAATCCAATACCTCCACCAATAAGAATATACCATTTATTCGTTGCTTTTTCATCATTGATTTTCTTATTGTCCATTTTTACTTCGCTTAATTCCTGATAAACCTTTTCATATTTTTCGGTTAAATCCATTATTTTTTCTCGTAGATTGTTGATAGAATCAGTTATCGCTTTTTTATGCTTCTCATCAGATTGCGTTATGGAACTCTTTTTATGCATCTCTTCTAGAGAAGTGTTGGCAGCCACATCATTGCCACAACTACACAAGCAGATGTCCGCCAAGGCTAATGTGAGTAATGAGATTATAATTTGTTTCATGTGCTCTTATGATTGTTGTAATTCGTTATATATTTCTGCTGAAATTGCATTTAACACCCCTTTTATGGGATAATAGAAGAATGTTTCCTCTATCATATCTTCCGCCTCAGTTTCTTCACAACGCTGACTTATTCCTTTTTCAAGGAACGTGAGAAGATCTTTCTTTGCCATTTCTTGTGCGATACGAATAGATGATGGTTTAACTCCGAAATTTTTATCAAAATTGAATGCAGAATTCATATCAACAAGTACGAACTTGAAGAAATCCTCAACTGCGGTAACTGTACGCCTCTTGTAATCATCTTTAATGTTGGCATAGGTATCTTTTGGTGTCACTAATCCTGTACAATCACTCTTGAAAACAATAGTCTTATCTCTGTTGTCTTCATCTTCCGTACCGATAATGCCACCCTTACAAGTTGATTCTTTAGGGTTAGAGTCTTTTTCAAGACCCAGCAAATCCAATTCCTTACCATACGGTTTTCCGAGCAGTTTTTCAAATACCATTTTGGTATATCGCGCGAGTAATTTGGAGTCGGTTGTAATAACACGTATTACCTTGCTGCCATTGCCACTAAAAGAGATATGACGAGGAACTTCAAGGTTAAGTGACTTAACAATTTGCGCTATGTGATATACTATTGCCGTATAGAAAATAATAAATACAATCTTAAAATCTTCATCTTCTTGGAGTATATAATTAAAATCAATAGCTTTGACATTAACTCCGGCTCTTTGGGGAATAGTGTTGTCTTTAAGACCGAATAGGAATGATGCCATATTAGCAGGTTTGGTGTTATTCGGGCTATTGAACACGCGAATAAGATCCATTAAATTCTTCTCTTCAAGAAGTTTCAGAATTTCATTCTTATGCCAGTCAACTATACCGTTATCTTCATCAAGTTCTGAAAATGAATTTTCAAACAGAGTATTTGATGCAAACCGAAATGATGTCACATGACTTATATTCTTATCTTTCGCAAACGCAATATCAGTAGTGCCTCCACCAATGTCAACATTGATTAAATCCGTAGCCGTTGAATATCTCTTGAAGAAATATTGAATTGGTGCGGAAGATTCCGTCATATATCCAGTAACACCATTTCCAAAATATTTTTGGTAAGCATCATCCCATGTAGATTTCAATCTACGCAATCGCTTAGGTGCCATACTTATAGGATAAAACCATGTGATTTTAGTATGCTGCAAATCGCCATTATTAAGAAGGACCTTATTCCTAATGATAAGCATAAGGCATCTGACATACGACTCCATCACACAAAGATCATCACCATTACCCCATTTGATGTTACATCTGAAATTGTTGTAAGACAACTCACTGCGCTTATCATAAGTAAATGGAAGATTCACAAGCGTAAATGGTTCGACTACATTTGTCCAATCTATTGTCTTTGCGCAGGAAAGCACAGTCCGAGTTGGAAAATGAAAATCGGACAAGCCGATTTCTGAAGGAATAAAATCTTTCTCTATAAGTTCGGTTTCTTCAATCAAATCTTCAATTGAACCATATTCATTCTTTATAGGGATGAACATCTCACATAACTGTCTATCCTTAGCCGTGAAAGTAAAAACCTCTGGTTTTTCATTTCCTTTGCGGAACTCTATGTGGGTATTAGATGTACCTAAATCTATAGCGAACTCAAACCGTTCAACATTCCTTTGCTGTTTGAAAATCGGCAGCAAAATACCACAATATCCATGTGTGTTACGAACTTGAACGAAATCAAAATTCCTTTTTTCCAACAAATAATTATCAGCCTTAACCATAATCTGTTGGTCTTCATTACGACAAGTGCAGCTTTTTGGTAGGATTTTTTCACCATCACTAAAAAAACGGAATTCGTTTCTTCCTGTTGCAGACTGAACACATGATACAGTATAAATAGCGTCCTGTTCATTGTTGAATCTAACTTGCGGCATAATGAATCCTGTGAACTTAAATTCAGTCATTCCACCCTCATTATTCTGTACATCTGCACATCTATTATTATAGTAAAGCCGTATGTATTCAACGTATCTGATATTTCCAGCTCCTTTAATGGGTACACGGAGTGTAACCTTTACACCTGAATTACCTGCAAGTGTTTGCATCTCAAACATTGGTTTTCCATCCATCATATTTCCTCTTATCTCTTCCGGGGTGAAATATTCAAACAACAGAGGTTTTAAAGGAAGCAGATATGACAATTCTTTTTCTTCTAGTTTCAAATTTCCATCAAAATAATTTTCAACATTCAGACTATGAGGAACTCGAATAATTGTATCTTCCAATAAGTCACTAATTGTCAGATATGGATTAAGAGAACCATCAAACGGAAGTGTTCTTTTCATTAAATCCAATTCCGAATCAATATACGGAGCAACATTAGTCTTCCCCCATTTGCTTGTGGTATACTGAAGGTCGCCATAGCGGTTTCCCGCCTCTATTGGGAGAACTAATGGAGAGAACTCACATTCTTTCGTGGTTTTTATGGTAAAATCACTAGTTGTCGTTACAGGGCGAGAAGTTTTTTTGTATAGTGGATAGCCCAAAACTTCTACAATGTCATTTTGTTGTACATCAACGACAGAGATTGAAGACAACTGATCAAGTACAGTTGATGTTATAGAAAGTAACTCGTTCTTCTTTCTTTGGTCTGTGATTGCTGAAAATGTTTTTGTGAGATAGGTGTCAAATTCAGGGAACAATCCTGCAAAATTGGGTATGTTCTTTCTTAACGCAAAGAAATATTTAACAAATTCAAAATCTCGTCTGTACAATGGTTGGTAGTTAGAATCAAATGGTTTATCCTCTCCAAAGAATATATCATTAACATATCCTAAATCATTGGCATTGCTAAAAAATAACGTAGCTGGTGATGTAGCACCGATAATATTTAATTCATCTGGCCCTTCTACATAATTTAATAAATATATGTTTCTCAGTGCTTCGAAGTTGTACGTTTTGGAGTCTGAGGACATATACTTACGGAGTGCATCTGCAAAATAACGATGACCAGAAATGCCAGATTGGTCAAGTTCAGTAAGCATAATTGACCAATCCCATTTAATGATTTCTACTTTACCATTGAATTTATCGATATTGAAAAATATTTCCGCAACATCAAGAGTATCAGATACCATCTTATGAAAAATGGTATTGCCATCAAGATTGGACAAATTATTTTTCCCTGATTTACAAACTTCCTTAAAGGCGGCTTTTATCAAATCAATCCGGGCGAATGGAGATGGTATTGAAGTTATTTCATGGCAGGCTGATGCTCCATCAGGATCCTCAATGGTATCACGACTTGCTGAATTATATGGGAACGCAGGACTATTGTTCCAGTCTTCATAAGTTGTTGTTCCCTCTTTATATAATCTGAATACTTTTGACATAGTGAAATTAGTTACTTAATTTTTCTGATACAAGTTTTTCCGTTCCGAGAAAGAACATTTCAAGGAACTTATCTTCAACACCTTTACTCTTGCAATTTTTTACAGCACTATTTAAGCGGTCTGTCATCAAGTTGTAATCTGAAAATTTGCTAAAAATCCGCTTAGGTTTTACACCTGTTACTAAGTCAAAAGGCTTATTTCCACAAGCAAGATTGAACAAATCAAGAGAACGCTTATTATCTTTCATCTCCCTTAACCATTCCTGATACTTTTTCAAAAATGTCGCTAAGTCACTGAAAAAAACTCCAGAATAAAAGTTCTCAAAATTACCCTTATTTGCGTTAAAACCACTGGAACGATAAACATCAAGTTTCTGAGTCAACGCATTAGCTGTCATCGTAAATTGAACCAACGGGTAGTAAAGCATTTCATACATCTTACGATAGAATGAATCAAATGATACAGCTCCAGATGTCTCTTTTATCCCAAGTTCCATATTTGCCGGGGTATCAAACTTTGATTTAGAGAAATCAACGATAGCCGTAGCTCCCAAAAATTCGATTAAGTGAGCTGCGTTTTGTTGGGCTGAACCTCCTTCGTGATTATCGTATGTACTTACCACATCGTCAGCAAGATAATATAAAGCATCAATACTTCCATTTTTACTTATGTTATTCTCGTAATACGCTAATGCTGACTTTGTTTTAGAAATAAAGGTTGACGAATCTATTTCACTTTCATCATTCGGCTTTAGCTTAAAATATGGAAGTATAGTTACAGCACCTATTGTGGCTTTGTTGATGAGGTCATAATTGGGAAAATGTTTCCCCTCACGTAGTGTTTTTAAAAGTAATGGAAATCCGCTCGCACCAGTTCCTCCAAAGATAGAACTTATGATGAATATCCTATCTCCGTCGCTAAAAGAATTAGCGAAATCATTAAAATCTGCTGAATGGGCTATTTGATTTAACACCACACTCCCAATATTAGGATTACCTTTGAATCCCACTTCCATTGATGATTCAAGATTTTTGTCTGAAAACAGCATCTTGGTCATTGCTTTATTAGGCTTTGACATTGAGGCGTATTCGATAAACTGTTGAAACGACTTATCATCGGTGTCGTTAATACGGAGAGTGTAATTAGGTAAAATTCTTTCTATTTCAGTATGAAAGAACCTACTTCTATTGTCGTTACTAAATTGCAATTTTTCTCTGATTGCAGTATAATTATTTAATAATGATACAGTTCTAGTAAGGTCTGCGTTTGCAACATCTGGGTCAATTATTATGGGTACAATTTCATTGGCTCCGAACTTTACTCCAGAGGCTAACATCATGGCAAGAGAGCGAAGGATTCTTGAACCCGTCCCCCCTATTCCGAAAACAAATATTTTAGACATAACTTCTACGATTAGAATGGTGCACCAGAGCAGTTGGGACTCCACCATTTGAATATAAATGTGAAAACTATAAAAGCTAAGACAGAGAGAAACATATTGGAAACTCCAAAACAAATTATCTCTGCTCCACCAATATTGAGAGGAATTTGTAAATCTGTTGCTGGATCAATTGTTACCATCTTTCCTCCATAATAGTCTTTAAGCACCAATTGCCAGCCCACAATAAAGTTTATTAGAGCATTTACCATAAGGAAAATCCCCCATCCCCACCAATGGTTCAAGCGAGGGTGATTGATTGCATAATAAAATATTAAAACTATTGCCAAGCTTATGCCAAGCATTGTCCAACCAATTCCTATATAAGAGTTAGTCTGAGATAATGGAGAGGACTGTCCCCAAAGATAGTTCGCTAGTTCTATTCCAAAGAATTCTTCAAACCAGCAATAAATACTTCCAAATAATTCGCCCATAATTTATTTTCGTTTAACAGTGAATTTAAGCGTAGTTAATACATTATCTTTTTTATAAGCATCAGAGACTCCTCCGATTAAATATTTTATACCTGTCGTTTTATCGAGATTACCCTTTACATTTTCCCCAGATTCATCGTTCGATTCAAGAACCCAACTTGGCATATTCGGAGCCTTCAGTATCAAGTAATCTTCTGCAATATTTACTCCTTTGGGTATTGTAATATTAATAAAATGAGAATATTCTCTCTCAGTCGCTATTATCGGTTTAATATTTTCTATTATGAGGTTCTGATTATTAAAAGAATAATTATCAAGATTCAGCAGAACATCTTCTGATTGTAATGTTGTACAAAAGTCGGCACGAATAGTTGCATTATAATCACCTTTGATGGGATTAATTGTCTTGCTTATTAAAGCTCTGTTTGTTATATCATATGGTATAGAGTTTTTTGGGCAATATGAGATAATATTATCATATCCATATTTTTCCAATCCCTTGAAAAGTACTTCCGTATTTAATTTAGCCAGTACGTTGCTATTACCAAAAATCCAAATATAATATGGTCTTTTTACGTTGGTCAGAACTTCACTTCCTCCATTCTGATAAAAATACTTACCATTAAAATCAGATTTCATCTTCAATATTTCAACGCCAAGAAGAGGAATATTTTTTCTGCCTTTATTTATAGTATTCTTAATTGATATTTGACAAGTACTTAGAAATCTCTGTGCATCAGAGACAGGAAGATCTAAGATGCAATCCGACACAAATATACTCACTGTAGAATCAGTCATCGCGTCCAATACTGTACTTAACATTTTACTTAAATCCGAATTGGATCGGTTGCCACCAGCCTTTTGGAATGTTATTGGATTCATTGTCTTAATATATTGCTCCAAATCAGCATGATATGGTATAACACGATTGTTTATATAATATAATTGAGTCGTATCTACACAAGTGCTCAAATCACTTACATAATCAAAAATGGCATCTTTCAATTGAGACCCATCGCACATATAACCATCCATACTTCCAGAGTTTTCAATATAAACCTTGAGTATAGGTTTTATATCACTAATTTGATTTGGATTATTATCCGAATTGACTATAATTTCATCTCCACTACAACTAAGCAGTAGTATAAGAGTACTTATAGCAGTGATTGCAAATATTTTGTTGTTCATTTAATGTAATTATATAAAGTTTATATATAGTCTCTTGCCAAGAGACGGATATTACAATGCAAAGTTACGCAAAATAATGATTTTTAAGTTATAAAACGCTGAAAATCTTATCTATTATGTTCTTTTTGTTTTGCGAAAAATATCAGATGTTTTGCGAAGTTATCTTTGCAAAAGTAAAATATTACTCATTATCAACGAGATAAAGATGCTTATCCGTCTCTTGGCAAGCGTTGGACAGATTCGCTAAACATCCACTGCCTCACAGCAGATCCAGTATTTTCTTATTGGCTTTATCTACCACGGTGGTATCCAACGATGCAAGATAAATCTGCGTAGTGTTCTCAGAATCATGCCCCATACCTTCGCTGATGACAGAGATAGGCACATTACGGCTCTTGGCAATACTTGCCCATGAATGCCGACCGACATACATCGTCAAGGGTATTGGCAAATCCAGCAGTTTCCCGATTTTCTTCAACAGATGGTTTACCCGATGAAGTTCGTTGGTGTATTGTTTCCGATAATCTTCATCATGTTTTGTAATGATAGGCAAGAGGTATTCCGTTTCGTTTATTGGATATTTATCAACAATCTCCTGCATACATTTTTCCCATTTGATGAACAGTTGTTGTCCTGTCTTGCGTCTACGATAGGAAAGAGTGCCATTCAGCAAGTCTTTCTTTCTCAGATAAGCCATGTCAATGAACGACATTCCCCTTGTATAGAAACAGAACAGGAACATATCGCAGGCATAGTCAAGATTGGGCTTCAATGACAAGTCCAGTCCTTTGATACGTCTGATGTCATTGAGTGATAAGGCTCGCTTCATGGTTTTCTCCACTCCCGTGTAGACAGACTTGAACGGATGCCGTTGCTCCGTCAGTCCATTTTCCACCGCACGGTTATAGACGGCTTTCAGAATTCGCATATAGAATGATATGGTGTTGGGCGTATTTCCCCTGCCTTTCAAATAAGCCTCGTACTCCGCAAACAAATCCGCATTAAGTTGGTCAAATAAAACCTCTGTGTCATTCATAAAACTGCTGAAACTTCTGAGTGCGGCTGTATAAGTCTCCGAGGTGCGTATCTTCCCTAAACGTTTCAGTCTCGCTACCTGCTGGCTGATGTAAGCGTTGAATGACAGTTCTTGCCTGTTTTCATGAAAGCGCATGACTACATCATCCGTTACGAATGTGCCGGATTGAGATAACGTGTGTATAATCTTATTCAACCTCTCCTTGTCCCATCTGATACGGGAACCTATCGAAAGCAGATAGTTGTTTCGCTCTTGTTCGTTCGGAGTACAATGCATGGCAACCGCTTCGGAATGTATATCCCATTCCGAAGCGAAAAGCTTATAGTCGGTATATATCTGTCTGACCACGCGGTTGTGAATCACCTGATAGTAAAGTGTACCCTCCTTGCCGACTATGGTAGAAGGGCGAAACTTGACTTTTACCGATGCCATATCAGTCGGATTTTGATTGGTAACACTTCTCCATATTCCTTGAAAGTTCTATAATCTTCCGACTTAACTTCACAAGTTCAATGGTACATCTTTCCAACTTATAAAGCAAAGCCATCGCTTTCTTCTCAGAAAAATGACAACGCAGCTCTTTTACGGCTTGATTATAATTCGTGCCGATGGCACGGAACTGGGCGTGGAAATCGGACAGCTTGGTTGTGTAGTCCACCATTGCCTTGTCTACCTTCAACACCTTGAACTTCTGCCCGAAGAAGTGCGCCTTCAGAAAGACAGCTTTCGCGTACACCTGTGATTCCTCATACATCGTGAGAAATTTGTTCCATTCCTCATCATCGAAGCGCACCATCACGCAGTGCGTCTTCGGGTTCAACTTGGGATTTCTCCCGTACTTGTTGTTCTTTTTCATGCTTCTTATTCTTTCAATTTTATAGTTTATCCTTTGTTTAATCTTTGATTAAGGAACCCCGAAATTATCCGACTTCGGAGGATAATTCTGCCCACGGCGGTGCAAGGGTTTTTAGTTACTCCGGAACATCCGAGTAACTGAAAACATACCTTGCTGTGTCTTTGAGGACACAAAAATCCTCCGCCTGTCGGATTGATTTCCGAGTGTAATAACTCACTTTGTGTATCGGTCGAACCGATGGAGTGCATCCAACGGCTCAACCTGTTCCACCGTAATCCCGTCAGAGTTTGCGCCACTGCTCGATGTCATTCCGGTAGGCATCGAGGTGCAGGCGGACAAGGTTCTCTATAAGTCCGGATGCGCTCATGCCCTTCCCTCCGAGGTAGCGGACAACCCTGTCCAGCTCGTCACGCACCGTCTCACTGACGAACACGGGCTTGCGGTTGATAATTTTGGGAACTTTGAGATAAGTAGTGCGGTACTCATCCAAAGACAGCCTGCGCTGTTTGCTGCTGATGCGCTTCTGCGGCATTGCCGTTTCCCCTGTTGCCGCACCTGACGGTTCATCCGCCATAGGGATTTCTGCTTCTTCCGTGACGGTCTTGCCGAGCTGTTCCGGCTCCTCCGGTTCCAGACCGATACTCCTGTAGAAGTCGTCTATCGACTTGGAGGTGTAGGGTTCCCTGCGCCCCATTTTTTCCACGATTTCACGAGCCTGCTGCTCTGTAATGTTTGGTTCTTTTTTCATTGTAAAAACAAATTGATTAAGTTATTGAATGTGGTCTTGGTCTATACCTCGACCGATTATCGGGAGCGAAGTAAGGTGCTTTAATGCAGTCAGTCAAGTACTTGGATTTTCTTAGGCATTTTTGTACGGTTTTGCTTTATGGAGACTGACAAATCGGTGCGGACTTCACCGATTTACCGGATATGAATAGCTGAAAGGACAAAGGTACGATTGGGGGCTATTTTAAATTAAGCCCTTATTTTGGCTGTGGCTTCCTTATAAAAAATGGGAATTAAAGGCTGAACGGAAATCGTATTCCACCGGCTTGCTCACAGATAACCGGCAAGCAGTACCCCGGACAATGACTACCGTATCGGCGCAACACGCTGCCACTTTTTGAAAATCCATTGCATGACAGCAGATAATGTATTTCTTTGTGGCAAAAGAAACAGTAACAATTAAAAGAAAGGCAATATGGAAATTGTATCAATCGAAAGAAAGACCTTTGAGGCAATGGTCGCCAAGTTCGACCGTTTCGTCAGCCGTATGGATGCCATCTGCCATCGGCACGGGGAAAAGAAAATGAGCGAATGGATGGATAATCAGGACGTGTGCCGTATGCTCAACATCAGCCCTCGCACGTTACAGACGCTTCGGGATAACGGCACGCTGGCTTATTCACAGATAAACCACAAGACATATTACCGTCCCGAAGACGTGGAGTTCATTGTCTCCGTTGTGGAGGATAGAAGAAAGGAAGCGAAGTTCAAAGGAAAGACTATATGAATTAAATATAATGACAACACCCACTAAATCCAGAGTAATATGAATGAGTTGATTAACAAGGACAACAAGTGGATAATCCACTTTATGGGCAGTCTTGACCGACTGCTTGATAATGTAGAGCATCTGACCGCCAATTACCGCCCGACATTGGGCGGTGAGCGTTTCTTCACTGACAAGGAGGTGTCGGCACGGCTGAAGGTGAGCCGCCGGACACTTCAGGACTACCGCAATGAAGGGCATATAGCCTATATCCAGTTGGGCGGTAAAATTCTCTACCGTGAATCCGACATCGAACGGATGCTGAATGACGGCTACCGCTCCGCCTACCGATAGAGGATAACTTGATTTTTCTTGAAGGAGTGTAGTTTGCCGTATGCCCTGTATTGCGGCAGCAATAGACTTTCGACAAAAAGAAAAAAGGAACGGCTTACGGATGAAGTGTCAATACTGCGCTTCGTCTGTAAGCCGTTCCTTTTCTGCTCTTTACCCATCAGTTGCTTATTTTTCGTTGCCGGATGCCTTTCAAACGTGTGGCAACGGAAACAAGTGGCTGACGGGATGAACCTCAACTATACCATCGGTTATTACTCCTGCCACAGGAAACAAACAACGTAACAGGCGTTTCTCTTTTGGTGGTGCTGATTTCATTTATTATAAACCGTCTGAACAAAGCACTTTCTTTACTGCATATCCTGAATGCAATGGCTATAACCATTTCAAGGTTGTAAACGTCATAACTGATACCATCCGGTTGCCTGATATATCGCATCGTATCGGCTTCATTCAGTTCATTGTTCTTATAGATTGCCCGTATCGTCTTGCGGACATCGCACGAGAACACCCCGAACAGGTCGGCAATCTCAAATTGCATCATCCATACGGGTGCGGTCGGCATAGTGACTGCACCCGTTTCACTGATTGTTATTATGCCTCTGCTCATAATTCCTTTATTTTATGATGATTATTTGCTATTTCTTCTTTTCGCCAGCCGATATTTCCTTTCTTCGCTCCATCAGTTTGTCCATATCTTTGGAAATTTTATCATCGGTTATCCGTGCATATCCCTGTGTCGTCCTGATATTGGAGTGTCCCATCATCTTGGCGATACTCTCAATCGGTATGTCCGCCGAAATCAAAAAAGTGCCGAAGCTGTGCCGACTTTGGTGATAGGTCAAGTTTTCCTCTTTCCCTATGGTTATTCCCAATTCATGAACCTCAAACCATAAGGCATCACGGTTGGGAAGAGGAAACACGGGCTTCTCGTCATCGGTCGTGTTATACAGCGACAATATCCGCTCCGCTATGGGATGTAAGGGTATGAATGCCTCTACCTTTGTCTTTTTCCGGTTGATGCGGATGTACCGTCTGCCATCAGCGTTTGTTCCGATATGGTGGGGATGAAGAAGTTTGATGTCCACATACGCCAGTCCCGTCAGGGTGGAAAATATGAAAGCCCGTCTTGCCAGTTCCATACGCTTGTCATACATCGGTGTGGAAAGTATCTTCTTGAACTCCTCACGGCTGATGTACCTGTGCCTTGCTTCCGGCTTTGTCTCATACTCCAAGTCCTCACAGGGATTTACACGAAGAATCTCCTTATCGACTGCCAGATACAACAGGCGGTTCAACCAACGCAGGCAATGGTTGGTCTGGGAAACCCCGAAGTTCTTGCATTTCTTCAAGTGGGCTTTATAGGACTTGCCGAAATCCTCCGTCACTTCTTCAAGGGGAATGTCCTTTTTACCGATGGACGTAAGAAAATCCGTCAGGTACTTCTGATAATACATTGAACTTCGATAGGAAGAAGTCGAGTCTATTTCTTCGGAATGTTTCTTCAACCGCTCACGTTCCCATTCACCCATCTGTAGAAGAGTGGTCGGATGGATGTTGTTCAAGGATATGTGGTTCTTCAAAATCTCGGCACTGACCACGCCTTGCGATTTCAGTATCTCATTGTAGGCTTCCTCTGTCAGTCGTAAATATTCTCGTAAACGGTTATTTTCCCTTACGGATTTAATCTCGTTTTTCTTGCTGTTCCATTCTTCCGGTCGGCAATAAATCCCCGTACTGATGGCAGTCTGTTTGCCGTCAATGGTTATGCGGCAGAGTATGGCAGTCGTACCGTCAGCCTTTACTTTGCTGCGGTTAATGTAGGGTAAAAGTGAAAATGTACTTCGCATATCGTTTTCTGTATTAAAGAATTAATTGAAAATCTTTGGTGGCTTCTATGAACTTGTCCATGTCCTCGAAAAGTTTCTTCGGGCTGACACGGGCATAGACCTGTGTTGTAGAAATGTCGGAATGTCCCAGCATCCTGCTGATGGTTTCTATCGGCACACCTGCTTCAAGCGTAATCAGCGAGGCGAAGCTGTGCCTCGCCTGATGATAGCACAAATCATCCTTGATGCCTGCCAGTGCCGCCAACGCTTTCATGTGTCGTCTGAGATTTGACCAATGCAGCAAAGGGAACAGGGTGTCCCTATCCCCACTATGATATTTTTCAATCAGCGCAATCGCTTCCGGTAACAGTTTCACACTGGCACGAAGTTCGTTTTTCTTTCTTCGATACTTCAACCACAAAGCACCGTCCTCATCCGTATATAGGTTCTCGTGGGTAATCGAGACAACATCCGCATAACAGACCCCGGTGTAGCACCCGAAGAGAAACATATCCCTTGCCAGTATATGGGATTTGCGGTAAGCGGGTATTTCCACATCACGGATTCTCTCAAACGATTCACGACTCAATGCCCGTGGTGTCGTTTCTGTCTTCTTTGGTAAGGTAAAATGCTGGAAGTGGATTCTGTCGGCATATCCCTCCTTATACGCCAGACGGCATATCTTCTTCAGGATGGCAAGATGATGGCGGACGGTATCAATCGCATAACCCTTATTACCGGTGGCAAATGCCTGATAGTCGTGGATGAACTGCTCTGTCAGTTGTCCAAATGCCAAATCTTTCACCTTGTACTTGGTCTTGATGAACTCCCCGATTGTCAGGCGCATATAGTGATAACCGGGATAAGTCCCTTTTGCCCTGTCTATGCCGATACGGGCTTTGAGGTCATCGCAGACAACATCCGTCATTCGCATGAGCGTCATTTGTGTTTCCATGCTGCCCTGAAAAAGGTCTTTCACATCGGTAGCATCAAAATCAACCTTACGATTCACAAGGTTGTCAAAGGCATTGTTTACCGCTAACAGTAACTTTTCAATCTTGACATTGATCTCAACCGCTTCCTTGCTTTTGCCGTTCAGACGGCTTTCACGTGGATTCCATAATTCGGGAGTGCAGGACAGTTTGCATCCGAACTGTGCCATTGTCCTGTTTACCGTGATGCGTCCCATGATGGGAGCTTTTCCCGACTTATCCGGTCCGCTCTTTTTGAGGTAGAGCAACACCTTGAATTTTTCTACTTTCATACGCTTATATTTTTAGTGCAAAGTTACTTGCCATATAAGCGCTCTTTGATACGCAAAACACTGTGTATGAGCGCAAACAAAACGGTGAGGTTTTCTTTTCATCGCTTTGTGTTACCTATTCCCGTTTCGGTAACTGCTCGGCTAACGGTTTGGTAACTGAACAACCTCAATATTCCGTTGTCATTTGCATTTTCCACATTTTGCAGAATACAGAAATACAGCTCATTTCAAACGACTTACGTTTAATCTTTACCTATTCACTATTACTTGCATCACCTTGTATATTCCATTGTGCGCGCCACACACATGCAACAATGATGCTGACACTGGGAGTAGATTTATATACGGTCTCCAAACTATTGGGACATACCAATATACAAACAACACAAATTTATGCAAAGCTTGTAGATGAAAGTAAAAAGAAAGCTATTGATTTAATTCCTAATATATCATAGGGGTTGGTTAAATGCGAAGTGCAATTTGTCATTCTCTTTAATTCTTGCAGATATTTCTTCTATTTATCCTTTTTCAGAGAAAAGTGAATTAGCAAAAACATCTGAAAAATGACTATTTGGCACAAAAAACAACATTCTGTATAGTAATTATGCACAGCTATATTAAGGATTTTAAGATAGCTAATATACTTCATATAAACATTCTGAGTATTTGTTGGGGGCTTTTGAAGAAAAAACAACATTATTTCATTTTTTCATATAAAAATCTTTGGTATTATTAAAAATGTGTCTATTTTTGCAGCATATTTTGTGTTATACGAACACAAAAAATGGTTGAAAAAGATGAGGTATAAAAACTCTAACATAAGAAAGTGCCTAAATACTAAAACAATAGCACTGTGTGCAGCGTTCTTTTTATACTGTTTGCTCCCTTTAAAAGGGATTTGCCAAACGGGGGAAAGTACTGTAGATGCTTTAGTGGAAATGGGATTTGAAAATGTTGGATGGACAGAAGATGGCAATGAACGTGTGTATGTTCTGCAGAACTCTGCATATCGTTTGCAAGGCGTAGGCATAGGCAAAGCGGTGGATGTTATTCAAAAGATGGGTTTACCGGGAGAAAAGTCATGCCGGATAATAGTTCTGGACAATAATGTACCTCAGATTTCTCTTTATTATCATCCCATAAAGGGGGATTCGGTGCTCCAAGCAGAACGTGATGACTGGAATGTAAGCTATGAATTGGGTGATACTTGGAAAAATGCACGGAAAATAAAGTTGAAAAATAGTTCTTTGTTCAAGATTGATGTATTGGTGTATCCTCAATTAGCTTTCAAGAATCTGGTGATTACACAGATTTACCAGGTCTTGTTTGATTTGAGTCCTGCGATAGAAGTTTCGTTATGGAAAGGTATGAAATTAACGGCACAGTTGAAAATACCGGTTTATAATGATGGGTATGGAAGGTTTGAAGATAAAGTTCATCCAGGACATATTACAATTTCACAGCGTTTTAGATTACCGTATAATGTGTTTGGTAAAGTGACTGTGGGATGTTTTAGTGCTGACCAATATGGAGTGGACGCCGAATTTTATCGCCCTTTTAAGGATGAACGCTTTTCCTTAATGGCTCGGATTGGGTATACAGGAATGGGATATTGGAGCGGATTTCGCTATGTATATGATCCTTCGACAGCACTTGTTACTTGGTCTTTGGGCGGTAGCTTTTATTGGCCGCAATTTAACACTCAGTTTAATCTGAAAGCAGAACAGTATTTATTGAAGGAGAAAGGTGTTAAATTTGAAATGATTCGTCATTTTCGCTATTGTTCGATTGGTTTCTATGCAATGAAAGCAGAACATGCAAAGATGAATGGAGGCTTCCGATTTCAAGTGGCATTACCTCCTTATAAATATAAAAGGAAAGGATATATACCTCGTGTGAATACCTCTGCTAATATGGGCATTGTTTATAATGCAGGTAATGAAAGGTACTATTATAGACAGTATAAAGCGGAAGTTAGTGACAATATAATGGAAGAAAATAGTTTTAACCCATATTTTATTAAGTCAGAATTGTTAAATTTTTAATTAATTAATTGAGATGAAAAAGATTAAATTCTTAAACGGCATAAGTGCAGTATTTGCGTTAGCCGTAGTAGCTTTAGCTACAACTTTAACTTCTTGTGAGAAGGAAGAGTTCAACGTTAATGTAACTCCTACTAATGCACAAGCTGTTATTAGTCCGATTGTGCTTGCTATAGAGGATGGTGTTACTACAGATGTAACTGGCCAAGCCACTATCGCACCTGCAGAGTTGACATTTACTGGTAATCCTACTCTGGCTCCTAAGAGTGTTGATGTTACAGCTTCTTATAATGGTTTGAGTGCAACTGTTACAGTTAAGGTTCCTGCTTTGCAAGCTGGGCAATTTGCTACTCTGACTCCGACTATCATTCTTCAGGAAGAAGATGCTGAGACTAAGATTGTAGCAGTACCCACTACATCTACAGATGAAAAAACAAAAGAAAAAGTATGGGATAATCCTGAACTTTATTGGTATTCTATCCCTTCATTTACTTATGTAGAAAAGAGCGGTGCCAAAGTTGTAGAAGGTTCAAAAAAGATCAACACAGACGATCTTATTGAACGTGCTGCTATTGAATCTTTCTTCAATACGCTTGAAAATACCTATACGGAACATGTTGCATCAACAAAAGATGGTGAGTATTCTGTTTATGCTAACTCAAGAACAACGGCTTCTATAACTTATACAATTGTAACGACTGAGTATAATGTTGTGAAACAAGCTGTGACTAAGGCTGATGCTGATGCTTTGGGTTCTATTAAGGTTGATGATTATACTACTTCTAAATTGAGTGTCACTGAAAATCAGGATATTCCTGGTCACGGTCATAGCCACGGTCATGGTCATGGTCATGGTGAAGGCAATGCCGGTGGTGGTGTTGGTGAACTTGATTAATAGAGGTTTTAGTTGTTATTTATCTTAAACTCAAGAGAAAATGAAAAGTAAATTAATGATAGCCTCCTTACTATTGGCAGGCGCTTGTGCAGCAAATCTGAATGCACAGGAAAAAACGAACTACTACACTCCGAAATGGAGCGATAATATTTTTGTCAGTGTAGGTGGTGGTATCCACGCCATCAACAATGACGGTTTCAATAAGATTGCTCCGCATTTCAGCGTGTCAGTTGGTAAGCTGATTACTCCGACTTGGGGGGTACGTGCTCAGGTAAACGGTATTACTCAGCATTTGTGTTTGGATGATGCATACTGGGAACACAACAAGACTTATGTAGGTGGTAACATTGATGCAATGATCAATCTTTCTACATTGTTTGCCGGTGCTAATCCTAACCGTTTCTTCGAAGTTTACGGTTTCTTGGGACCTCAAATTTCTGTAGCAAAATCTCAAAATGTGGATGTTACAATTAGTGCTGATGGTACTTCGCAGTCTATGGCTCCTGCCGGTGAAGCAGAAATGCGTGCACGTATCGGCGCTTCTGCCGGTTTGGGCTTGAAGTTCAATATCAACACCAAGTGGGCCATTGACGTAGAAGCTCGCGGTGCCATCGCTCCGTCCATTTTCGGTAATATCAGCAGCCATCGCAAGGCTGAAGGTACAGGTATGCTGACCGCAGGTGTTAGCTACATCTTCGGCGGTAAGAAGTTCGTTCCGGTTTCTAAGATTGACGAAGACGCAGTCAATGCGGAAATCAACAGATATAGAAGTGAACTGGCTCAGGCTCAGGCTGACCTGGCTAACTGCAAGAATGCACTGGCCAACGCTAAACCTGAAGTTAAGGAAGTGACCAAGGAAGTTGAAGTTGCCGGTCCGCGTGCCATCTTCTTCAAGATTGGCAGCGCCCGTCTGGACGACTATGGCAAGGTTAACATCGAACTGGCTGCCAAGATTCTGAAGGCTAATCCGGACAAGAAGTACAAAGTTGCAGGTTATGCTGACAAGGCTACCGGTAGCGCTTCTTGGAACCAGAAGCTGTCCGAAAAGCGTGCCCAGGTTGTTTACGACGCTTTGATTGCTCAGGGTGTTGACAAGGACCAGCTTGAACTCGTAGGATTCGGTGGTACTGAAAACATGTTCGGCAAGAACTTCCTGAACCGCGTAGTTATCCTGGAATAATACACTCCAAGTGACAAATAGACTCTAAAAATGAAGGCGTCTGGGACTCAGACGCCTTTTTTTGGTACTATGTCCGATGTATGTTATAAAGCAACCCATTTTTTATCAGCGACTGAATTTATATGTGATGATGAAGTTTAAGCTATTCTTTATCGTTCTGTGTTGCAGCCTTTCCCTTTCGGCCTTTTCCCAGTTGACGTATGGTACAACCGGGCTGTTGCATGCGCCCTCTGCTGAGATGCAGCGCGACAAGACTTTCATGGTCGGCGGCAACTTCCTGAACAAGGAGCTCACACCGCCCACCTGGTACTATCATACCTACAACTATTTCCTGAACGTCACCATCTTCCCCTTTCTGGAAGTGGCCTACACGTGTACGCTCTTCAAGGCGGAGGCGTTGGGATTGAAGCCATACGGGTATAGCGGGTTCACGAACCAGGACCGCTACTTTTCCGCCCGTCTGCGTGTGTTGAAGGAGGGGCAGTTCTGGAAATACATGCCGGCTGTCGTGCTGGGGACGTCCGACCCGTTCACTTCCTCCGGTGGTGGCCAGGTAGGCACCACGGAAGGTAACGGCTATTACAGCCGTTTCTATATTGCCGCCTCCAAGCATATACCCGTTGTGGGTAAGGAGGAGATCGGTGTCCATCTTTCCTACCTTTACAACAACCGCAAGGAGTACAAACTGAATGGCTTTGCACTGGGTGTCACCTACAATCCCTCCTTCCATCCGCAGTTGAGGGTGATAGCGGAGTACGACTCCAAGGACTTTGCTTTGGGAGCCACTTATCTGCTGTTCAAGCATCTGCATGTGCAGGTCGAAATGCAGAGGATGAAATATTTCACGGGAGGGCTGACATACAAAATTCATTTGAAATAATTAATGAAAAAATCAGCGGAGGGATGTTTGATACTATCAGACATCCCTTTTTTCTGTATTATATATGTAAGATTAACGGCGGAATTCAAATTTTAATCGTAATTTTGTAGCCCATTATGAGTAGAATAATAGCCATAGACTACGGTCGAAAACGTACGGGAATAGCCGTGAGTGATACATTGCAGATGATTGCGAATGGACTGACAACTGTGCCTACACACCAATTGTTGCAGTTTCTTCTTGATTATGTGGCTAAGGAGCCGGTAGAGCGTATCTTGGTAGGCCTTCCTAAGCAGATGAATAATGAGGCTTCGGAAAACATGAAGAATATCGAACCTTTTGTCCGTTCGCTGAAGAAGAAACTGCCTGACATGCCGGTTGAATATGTAGACGAGCGTTTTACTTCTGTTCTGGCTCATCGGACGATGCTTGAGGCTGGATTGAAAAAGAAAGACCGCCAAAATAAAGCACTGGTGGATGAAATCAGTGCAACTATTATTCTGCAAACTTATTTGGAGAACAAACGTTTCTCCTTTTTATAATGTATAGAAAATAATTTGTAATTAGTAATTTGTAGTAAAGGAAATGATTTTACCCATTTATGTGTACGGTCAGCCCGTATTGAGAAAGGTAGCAGAGGATATTGCCCCGGACTATCCGAATTTGAAAGAGCTTATTGAGAATATGTTTGAAACGATGGACCATGCCGAAGGCGTAGGACTTGCAGCACCGCAGATTGGGCTTCCCATCCGCGTGGTGGTAATCGATTTGGATGTACTTTCCGAAGATATGCCAGAATATAAAGATTTCCGCAAGGCGTATATCAATGCCCATATTTTGGAGGTGTCCGGTGAGGAGGTTTCTATGGACGAGGGGTGCTTGAGCCTTCCCGGTATTCATGAGTCGGTGAAGCGTGGCAACAAAATACGTGTGCAGTACCTGGACGAGAATCTGGAACCGCACGATGAGATTATCGAAGGCTACCTGGCACGCGTGATGCAGCACGAGTTCGACCATCTGGAAGGAAAGATGTTCATCGACCATTTGTCTCCGTTGCGCAAGCAGATGATTAAAGGAAAACTGAATGCCATGTTGAAGGGCAAGGCACACTGCACTTATAAGGTGAAAACCGTAAAGAAATAAGTCAACCATATAATATGGTATAAAAGGCTCAAAAAATATAAAAAGTGTTCCGCTAATCCCGACAAGTAAACGAAAAACGTTACTTTTGTTTCGTTTACAAGCATTTATAAAACAAGATGATAAGAAAAATACTGACAGCTATTTTGCTGTTACCCACATTGTTGTATGCGCAAATCAATACGGAACGGGTGATGACCATTGCTCGGAATGCATTGTATTTTGAGGATTACGTGCTTTCTATCCAATATTTTAATCAGGTAATCAACGCGAAACCTTATTTATATGAGCCTTATTTCTTCCGTGGACTGGCAAAAATCAATTTGGATGACTATCAGGGAGCGGAGAGTGATTGTGATGCTGCGATTCAAAGAAATCCTTTTGTGGTAGGTGCTTACCAGATCAGAGGATTGGCACGTATCCGTCAGAACAAGTTTGACGAGGCGATTGAAGATTATAAAACCGCTATCAAATACGATCCGGAGAATGTGGTGCTTTGGCATAATCTTTCTCTTTGCCATATTCAGAAAGAAGATTATGAGGCAGCTAAGGAAGATTTGGGTACGCTTCTGACAATTGCCCCCAAATATACGCGTGCCTATCTGATGCGCGGGGAAGTCTCCCTGAAACAGAACGATACGATACAAGCTTTGCGTGATTTTGACAAAGCTATTGATATGGACCGTTATGACCCGGACGGATGGGGGGCAAGAGCCATTGTACGTCTCCAGCAGGGAAAGTATAAAGAGGCTGAAGCTGATTTGGACCAGTCTATCCATCTGAGTGCAAAGAATGCCGGTAACTATATCAACCGTGCCTTGGCGCGTTTCCATCAGAATAATTTGAGAGGCGCCATGAGTGACTATGATTTGGCTTTGGATATTGATCCGAATAATTTTCTCGGGCACTACAACCGCGGTCTGCTGCGTGCCCAGGTAGGCGATGACAACCGGGCGATAGAGGATTTTGATTTTGTGTTGAAGATGGAACCGGATAATATGATGGCCACTTTCAATCGTGGTTTGTTACGTGCGCAGACGGGGGATTACCGGGGAGCTATCAGTGACTATTCCAAAGTGATTGCAGAATATCCTAACTTTATGGCCGGCTATTATCAGCGTGCCGAAGCCCGTAAAAAGATTGGCGACCGTAAAGGAGCCGAGCAGGATGAGTTCAAAATCATGAAGATGCAGATAGACAAGCGTAACGGTGTTTCTTCCGGTGACAAAAAGGAAGGTGGCGACAGTAAGGATGTTGCGGATAATTCTTCGGGGAACTCCAATGGAGATGGCGGGAAGACCCGTAAGAAATCCGACAAGAATATGGAAAATTATCGGAAAATTGTAATAGCGGACGATTCGGAAGTTGACCAGCGTTATAAGAGCGATTATCGTGGACGTGTACAAGACCGGAATGTGACCATTAAGCTTGAGCCGATGTATGCTTTGACTTATTATGAGAAACTGAGCGATGTGAAGCGTATCGTACATTATCATAAGTATATTGAGGAACTGAACCATTCGAAACTGTTCCCGAAGCCACTGCGCATCACCAATATGGAAGCTCCGCTGACGGAGGAACAAGTACGCTTCCACTTTGCTTTGATAGACGCTCATACGTCTGATGTGGTGGCTGACGAGAAGAACGCCAAGAAACGTTTCATGAGAGGTCTGGACTTCTATCTGGTTCAGGATTTTGCCAGTTCCATAGATGACTTTACAAAGAGTATCTTGTTGGACGACACTTTCTTTCCGGCATACTTTATGCGTGCTTTGGTGCGTTATAAGCAACTGGAATATAAAAAGGCCGAAGCCACAATGAGTGAAGGCGCCACTTCGGGTACAACGGAAATGAAGAAGCCTGAAGTGACGGCCATCGATTATGAAGTTGTGAAGAATGACCTGGACCACGTTATCCAATTGGCTCCTGATTTTGTTTATGGCTATTATAACCGTGGCAATGTGTCTTCGTTGCTGAAGGATTACCGTGCCGCCTTGGCGGATTATGACAAGGCGATTGAGCTGAGCCCCGATTTTGCTGAAGCATACTTTAACCGTGGGTTGACGCACATCTTCCTGGGGAATAACAAACAAGGTATTGCTGATTTGAGTAAAGCCGGAGAGTTGGGCATTGTGTCGGCCTATAATATCATAAAGAGGTTTACAGATACACGGGAATAACATTTTTTTGCTAAAAAATAGAATATCAAAAAGAATTAGCTATTTTTGCGTTCTGAAAAATGAAATATACATATAAACTATGATAAAGATAACATTTCCAGACGGCTCTGTTCGTGAATATAACGAAGGAGTAACGGGACTGCAGATTGCAGAAAGCATCAGTTCGCGATTGGCACAAGACGTGCTGGCTTGTGGCGTGAACGGAGAAATTTATGATTTGGGGCGTCCTATCATGCAAGACGCTGAAGTGGTTCTTTATAAATGGGAGGATGAGCAGGGTAAGCATGCCTTTTGGCATACCAGTGCCCACCTGCTGGCCGAAGCTTTGCAGGAACTCTATCCGGGCATCCAGTTCGGTATAGGTCCTGCTATCGAAAACGGTTTCTACTATGATGTGGACCCGGGTGAAACGACTATCAAGGAAGCTGACCTGCCGGCCATTGAGAAAAAAATGGCTGAACTGGTGGCTAAGAAAGAAGCGGTTGTCAGACAAGACATTGCCAAGGCAGATGCTTTGAAGATGTTTGGTGACCGTGGAGAAACTTATAAATGCGAGCTGATTTCCGAATTGGAAGACGGTCACATCACAACTTATACGCAGGGTGCATTTACTGATTTGTGCCGTGGCCCTCACTTGATGACCACAGCTCCTATCAAGGCTATTAAGCTGACTTCCGTCGCCGGTGCTTATTGGCGTGGACAAGAAGACCGTAAGATGATGACCCGTATCTATGGTATCACCTTCCCGAAGAAGAAGATGCTGGATGAGTATCTTGTTCTGCTGGAAGAGGCAAAGAAGCGCGATCACCGTAAAATCGGTAAGGAGATGGACTTGTTCATGTTCTCCGACACCGTAGGTAAGGGACTCCCGATGTGGCTGCCCAAAGGTACTGCACTGCGTATCCGCTTGCAGGACTTCTTACGTCGCATCCAGGCCCGTTACGATTATCAGGAAGTAATGTGTCCGCCCATCGGCAACAAATTGCTTTACATCACTTCCGGACACTATGCAAAATATGGTAAGGACTCCTTTCAGCCCATACATACACCGGAAGAAGGGGAAGAGTACTTCTTGAAACCGATGAACTGCCCTCACCACTGTATGATTTACAAGAACTCACCCCGTTCTTACAAAGACCTGCCTTTGCGTTTGGCAGAGTTCGGTACGGTTTGCCGTTACGAGCAGAGTGGTGAGCTGCACGGGCTGACACGTGTACGTAGCTTTACGCAGGATGATGCGCACATCTTCTGTCGTCCGGACCAGGTGAAGGATGAGTTCCTCCGTGTAATGGACATTATCTCCATCGTGTTCGAATCTATGGACTTCGAGAACTTCGAGGCACAGATTTCCTTGCGCGACAAGGTGAACCGCGAAAAATATATCGGTAGTGACGAGAACTGGGAAAAAGCAGAACGTGCCATTATCGAAGCTTGTGAAGAAAAGGGGTTGAAGGCAAAAATAGAATATGGAGAAGCTGCTTTCTATGGTCCTAAACTGGATTTCATGGTGAAGGATGCCATTGGTCGCCGTTGGCAGCTGGGTACCATCCAGGTGGACTACAACCTGCCGGAACGTTTCCAACTGGAATATACCGGTGCCGACAATCAGAAGCACCGTCCCGTAATGGTTCACCGTGCTCCGTTCGGCTCCATGGAACGTTTCGTGGCTGTGCTTATTGAGCATACAGCTGGTAAATTCCCGTTGTGGCTGACTCCTGATCAGGTCGCTATTCTGCCTATCAGCGAGAAGTTCAACGACTATGCGCATGAAGTGAAACAATACTTGAAGCGATATGACATCCGTGCCATTGTGGATGAACGCAATGAAAAGATTGGTCGTAAGATTCGTGACAATGAGATGAAGCGTATTCCGTACATGCTGGTTGTAGGTGAAAAGGAGGCTGAAAACAAGGAAGTTGCTGTCCGCAAGCAGGGAGAAGGTGATAAGGGAACCATGAAATTTGAAGAATTTGCCAAAAAAATGAACGAAGAAGTTCAGAATATGATAAATAAATGGTAACTTTGCGCCCAATTGTAGAAGCATAGCATATATTAGATGTTCTAAAGATCGCTTTTACTTAACATAAAACATTAATTTGGGAATAGTAAATAAGAAACAAACTGGAAGTAAACGTTATTTAATGAAGAATGACAGCTTAAAAGGGCAACATCGGATTAACGAACAAATCCGGGCCAAAGAAGTCCGCATAGTGGGCGATGAAGTAGAACCAAAAGTGTATCCGATAGCGCAGGCTTTAAGACTTGCTGAAGAACATGAAGCGGATCTCGTGGAGATTTCTCCAAATGCACAACCCCCTGTTTGTCGTATTATTGATTATTCTAAATTTCTTTATCAGTTAAAGAAGCGTCAGAAAGAGCAAAAGGCAAAGCAGGTGAAGGTAAACGTGAAGGAAATACGTTTTGGACCTCAGACTGATGACCATGACTATAATTTCAAGTTGAAGCATGCCAAAGGCTTTTTGGAAGATGGCGATAAGGTGAAAGCCTACGTATTCTTTAAAGGTCGTTCTATCTTGTTCAAAGAGCAAGGAGAAGTGCTGCTGCTCCGTTTTGCCAATGACTTGGAAGATTATGCGAAGGTAGACCAGATGCCGGTTCTGGAAGGAAAGAGAATGACAATCCAGCTCTCTCCGAAGAAAGCGGCGGCATCGAAGAAGAACGTGGCTCCCAAGCCTGCAGAAGATGCGCCAAAGGCCGCGTCGGCTGAAACCGAAGGAGAATAAAGAATGAGTAACGCCATAGGTATAGTGCGTTGCCATATAATTTAATAATTAAAAAGTTAAAAAAGATGCCAAAGATGAAGACTAACTCCGGTTCTAAAAAGAGATTTACTCTTACCGGAACAGGTAAAATCAAAAGAAAGCACGCTTTTCATAGTCACATCCTGACTAAGAAAACTAAGAAGCAGAAAAGAAACTTGTGCTACTCTACACTTGTAAGTACAACAGATGTAAGCCAGGTGAAAGAGCTTTTAGCAATGAAGTAATTGAAAAGCGTACAAAAGTATTAAAGTTATTAACCGAATGCATTAGCTTTAAGTCCGCTGCGTGAAGTAACGGCGCTAACATTCAAAAACAAGTAAAACTATGCCAAGATCAGTAAATCATGTTGCTTCTAAAGCAAGAAGAAAGAAAATTTTGAAATTGACCAGAGGTTACTTTGGTGCAAGAAAGAACGTTTGGACCGTTGCCAAGAATACTTGGGAGAAAGGTTTGACTTATGCGTTCCGTGACCGTAAGAACAAGAAGAGAAACTTCCGTGCTTTGTGGATTCAGCGTATCAATGCTGCCGCTCGTCTGGAAGGTATGTCTTACTCTAAGCTGATGGGCGCTTTGCACAAAGCCGGTATCGAAATCAACCGCAAGGTGTTGGCTGATTTAGCGATGAACCATCCGGAAGCTTTCAAGGCTATCGTTGCTAAAGCAAAGGCTGCATAAAAACAGTTAGCAGATAAACTACGAGGTGCTGATTACTCTTTTGGTAGTCAGCACTTTTTGTTTTCTGATAGTCTTGGGAGGGGTTAAAACATTAAAAGGGCTTGAAACAATTTGCTGATTTTACTTGTTTCTTTCATAGAAACTCATTACCTTTGTTATAGAAAAAATAGCCGCATTGATTGGATCGGGAAACTCATCAATTTTTATGAAATACCGAGACAAGCTTCGCTTCTCAATGGCGGGCCACGCCCTTCGGGGTAACTCTTGAGTCGGTGGATTACAAAGAGGAGGAGCACTCAAATCATGTCATACGGAGTTTCATCACATCATCGGTGCGGCTTTCTATAAAAGAGGAACGGTAATCTGTCTGGATAACCCGTTCCTCTTTCTTTTTATGCGGATGTGGGTGATTGTGAAACAAATGATACGTGATGCTGAAACAGATGATGTATCAAGGGAAGATAGATGATACGTTTATACAAAACAGACCATCTGTATAGGGTGAACAGGAACAGATGGTCTGTTTTGAACAGAGGTTTTTACGGTTTATTTGTTGTTCCTCAGGTCTTTTACCCTGACGGCTTTTCCTTCGCTCTGCGGTAGGGAGCCTTTCTTCACCAACCGCAATTTCGGGGTTACTAGAATCTCGTCTTTCAACTGACGGGTGATTGCTTTGCGAATCTTCTCCAGCTCGATATAGTTATCGGTAGAGAGGTCGCTGAGTTCAACTTCTACAATCATTTCATCTTGATTATTAACCGTTTCAAGTGTGATGAGGTAATTACTGCCCAATTCGGGGAATTGTACCAGCACCTTTTCCACCTGCATGGGGAAGATGTTGACTCCCTTGATGATGAACATGTCGTCACTACGGCCTTTGATGCGGTCTATACGGATGTGGGTACGTCCGCAAGGGCACTTGCCAGGCAGAATGCGGGTAAGGTCGCGCGTGCGATAACGGATAAGCGGCATCATTTCTCTGTCTAAGGTTGTCAGTACCAGTTCGCCGATTTCACCTTCCGGTACGGGGTCGCCGGTTTCCGGATTAATGATTTCGACCAGGTAGCAATCTTCCCAGAAGTGCATGCCGTCTTGTTCGGTACATTCGAAGGCTACGCCGGGACCGTTCATTTCAGTCATACCGAAGCTGTTGTAGGCTTTGACACCAAGCATGCGCTCAATCTTTCTACGTTGCTCGTCTGTGTGGGGTTCGGCACCGATAACAAGCGTTTTCAAGCTTGTACTGGTAGGGTCTATACCTTCTTCCTGGAATACTTCGGCCAGACGGATGGCATAGCTGGGAATGGCATGTAGGGCAGTAGTCTTGAAATCGGTGATGAACTTAATCTGGCGCTTGCTGTTGCCGGCAGCGGCAGGAACAGTCAGTGCACCCAGACGTTCGGCTCCATACTGAAAGCCCAGTCCTCCGGTGAACATACCGTAGCCGGAGCTGTTTTGGAAAACATCCGTCTTACGGATGCCTACCATATAGAGGCAGCGTGCCACTAAGTTTGCCCAAGAGTCCAAATCGTGTTGGGAGTGTACGATGACCGTCGGCGTGCCCGTAGTGCCACTGGAAGAATGGATACGTACTCCGTCCTCACGCATATCGCCTGCTACTAATCCAAAAGGATAATTGGCGCGCATATCAGCCTTGGTGGTAAACGGTATCTTACGTATGTCTTCTATAGACCGGATGCTGCCGGCAGTGATGCCATGCTCTTGGAATACTTTTTTATAGTAGGGAGAGTTGGCGGCAATGCTGACAGTCTTTTTTAACCGTTGCAGTTGTAGTTCGCGCAACTGCTCACGGGGCATCGTTTCAATCTCTTCTTCCCAGTATTTGTTATTCATGGTATGTTGAAATTTAGAGTCAATTATAGTTTACATCAGTTTTTCAGCAATCTCTTTGCCGGCAGCCAACGCTTTGAGGTTCAACTCTACAATGGCGTCTCCCTTGCGTTGGAAGATTTCGCGGATGCTGTCTTGCACCTTTGCATAGTCAATGCCGAGAAAGGGGATGGTGGCGCCCAGCAGTACGATGTTCGCTACGCGGGGAGAGCCGACTTCTTTTGCCACCTCGTTTACGTTCAGCATGATTTTATGCGGCAGCTTGTTGATTTCGGCCTTGATGTCTTCTTCTGCCGGATAGTTGGGAATGTTGATGAAGGGAGCTTCATTGGTCACCAGCCAACCCTCAGGGCTGAGGAAGGGGAGGTAGCGCAACGCCTCCATCGGTTCCAAGGAGATGATGAGGTCGCATTTTCCTGTGGGGATAAGGTCCGAGGCGATGGGTTGGTCGCTGATGCGCAAGTTGGACTGCACGTCACCGCCTCGCTGGCTCATGCCGTGTACTTCTGCCTGCTTCATGTAGAGTCCGCCCTTGAGGGCTGCTTTGCCGATTACGGTGGCGATGGAGAGGATACCTTGTCCTCCTACGCCGGAAAGTATGATGTCTTTTTTCATGGCTTTACTTGTTTCTTTTTTTGCGTGCTAATGTTTGGATACATTCTCTGCGGGGGATGATGACGGATACGCCGTGGTATTCGATTTCTTCCCGGATGATTTGCTTCATCTCTTCGTAGTTCTTCTTCAAAGGAACTACGACGCGGATGTGTTCGGGAGCTACACCGATGCCGGCGCAGATGGCTTCCAAACGTCCGGTGCCGGCAGAGTCTTGTCCTCCGGTCATGGCGGTGGTTTCGTTGTCGGAGATGACGATGGTGACGTCGGCGTTTTCGTTGACGCAATCCAGCAGTCCTGTCATGCCCGAGTGGGTGAAGGTGGAGTCGCCGATAACGGCTACGGCAGGATGCAGACCGGCATCCGAAGCACCCTTCGCCATGGTGATGGAGGCGCCCATATCCACGCAAGAGTTAATGGCGTTGAACGGAGCGTTGGCTCCCAGCGTGTAGCAACCAATGTCGCTGAACACCTTATAAGTGGGATATTCTTCTTTCAATACTTGGGTCAGCACCGTGTACATGTCGCGATGGCCGCAACCCTCGCACAAAGCGGGCGGGCGCATCTCTACCAGAGAAGGAACGCTGAATTCAGCCTTGTTCTCTTTGCCTACGGCATGTGCCACGCTGTCCGGGTTCAGCTCTCCGTCTTGTGAAAGAGTGCCGTCCAAACGGCCTTTTACTTTGATGCCGATGCCCAGATAGCCTTTCAGCTGTTTTTCTACGAACGGTTGTCCGTCTTCCAGTACCAGAATCTCGTCACATGCTTCTACCAGCTGCATCAGCTGTTTCTTGGGCAACGGGTATTGTCCGATTTTCAGTACCGGATATTCGCAGCCTTCGGGATAGTTTTCCATCAGGTAGTTGTAGCCGATGCCGCATGCCACGATACCCAGCTTTTTGTTGGGACCGTCGGTATATTTGTTGTAAGCGGAGTTTTCAGAAGCTTTGATAAATTCGTCCTGGCGTTGCAGCAATGCTTTGTAACGTTTGCGTGCATTACCCGGCAGGAGGATGAACTGCCGTGGGTCTTCGCTGAAGGAAATCTCATTCTGCGGTTGTTGCTCCTTGCGCTCTACACCGGAACGGGAGTGTGCCAGGCGCGTAACCATGCGCATCAGGATGGGTTCGCCGGTCTGTTCGGAGAAGCTGAATCCGTTGTATACCATGTCGTATGCTTCCTGCTGGTTGCTTGGTTCGTACATCGGGATGAGGGAGAAGTCGCCATAGAAACGGCTGTCCTGCTCGTTCTGCGAGGAATGCATGCTGGGATCGTCGGCAGCTATGACTATCAGACCACCTTTTACGCCGGTAATGGCAGAGTTGATGAAACAGTCGGCAGCCACGTTCATACCCACGTGCTTCATGCACACTAGTGAACGCTTGCCTGCAAAGGACATGCCCAGGGCAGCCTCCATCGCAGTTTTTTCGTTAGAGCACCAGCGGTTATGAATGTTCTTTTCAGCAGTAACCGGTGCCATCTGAATATATTCGGTGATTTCCGTAGAAGGAGTGCCGGGATAGGCATATACGCCCGAAAGTCCGGCATCTAATGCAGCTTGTGCAATGGCTTCATCGCCAAGTAAGAGTTGCTTGCTCATATCTGAATATTTAAGTGTTAGTCATGGATTAATATTTGACGCAAATATAGGATTTTGCTTTTATTTTATCAGCAGATTACTTGAAAATCTTTCTTTCGTTTAATGCATCCCAATATCTTCTTGCATTTTTTATGTGCTCGGCATAATTGGATGCAAAGTTATGGGTGCCCGAGAAGTCCTCTTTGGCACACATGTAGAGGTAGTTGTGTTTCGTATAATTCAGCACGGCATCCAGCCCGCTGGGTGAGGGGATGCGTATGGGGCCGGGAGGCAATCCGGTATTGAGGTAGGTGTTGTAGGGGGATTCTACCGCCAGATGGCCATTCGTAATTCTCCGCAAGCCGAAGGCCTGCAAGGCAAATTTGATGGTAGGGTCGGCTTGCAGGGGCATGCCGGCGTGCAGGCGGTTGATATATAACCCTGCTACCATCGGTTTTTCAGGATTGTTGTTTGTCTCTTCCTCGACGATGGAGGCAAGGGTGCAGATTTCCGTCGGGGTCATTCCGATGGCGGTGGCTTTGCCTAGGCGTTCCTGGTTCCAGAACCTTTGGTGCTCTTTCTGCATTCTTTCGAAGAACTCTTCCACACTCATGTCCCAATAGACTTGGTAGGTTTCGGGGATGAAGAGGCAGGGCAAGGTCTCTTTGGTGTATCCCAGTTTTTGTTGGAATGCGGAGTCGTTCATCAGTCCGGCTATTTCGGCGGAGTCTATCATGAGCTGTTTGCTTATGCTGCGTGCCAGGCGGTCCAGCGTGCGTACGCTGCCGACGGTGAGGTTCATAGGTTCTTGATATCCGCGGTACAGACGGCTGAATACGTGATATACGTTTTCTCCCGGCCGGATAGCGTAGCGTCCGGTGTGTATGTTTTCGGAATATTTCTTGTATTGGGCCATCCAGCGGAAGCCGGTGAAGCTTCGGGGATGGCCTTGTTGTTTCACCTTATTATATATGGAGTCAGCGGTGTCGTCGCGGTCTATATAGATATAGACTGTCTTTTGCGGATGGAATTGCGGGGCAAACAGATAGTAGTATACTGTTCCTGCACAAGCTGCTCCAATAAGAATTAGTGTAACGAATGTTCCGATAATGATTTTCTTCTTTTTCTTTTCCATTTTGTTTTACTGCATCTTTAGTCGGGCAAAGTTAGTAAAAAATGGAGTGAAAATCATCAAGTCATATCAGTTAATTCGATAGCTGACAAAGGCTATGCGTTTGCTGTCCGGTGCCCATGAGTTGACATTGATGGTGCCTTGTCCGCCGAAAATCTTTAACAAAGTTTTGGGTTCTCCACCGTTTGCGGGCATTAGGCGTAGTTCTACGTTCTTGTTTGCCAGATGCTCTCCCGGTTCCAGGTCACCTTTGTAGTAGGTGATGAATACAACGGATTTTCCGTCAGGAGAGATGTGGGGGAACCAGGAGTTGCGGGTTTCGTCAAAGGTCATCTGGGTCTGTTCGGAGCCGTCTGCCTTCATGCGCCAGACTTGCATGAGTCCGGTGCGTACGGAGTTGAACCAGATGTATTGTCCGCAGGGGGAATATTCCGGTCCGTCATCCAGACCCTCGGCAGTGGTCAGGCGGGTTTCTTCACCTCCTTCCACGGGGATGGTATAAATATCATAGTTGCCGTTTCGTTCGGCGCAATAGGCAAGTTCTTTACCGTCGGGACTCCAACCGTGGAGGTAGCTGGGAGCCATAGGCGTTATTAAACGGGGAGTGCCGCCCGTGATGGGAAGTGTATAAATGCGCGATTTATAGTCCTCTTTCGTCCCGTGGCTGATGGCTATCTGCTGTCCGTCGGCCGAGAGGACGTGGTCGTTGTTGCAGTTTTGGGCAAATCCGGTGTTTATCAGTTCCGGTTCGGCAGACGAGGTGGGGGAAAGGCGGTAAAGCTTTCCTTCGCTGTTGTATAGCAGCCATTGCCCGTCGGGCGTCCAATTGGGGGCTTCAATCCGGTAGGGAAATTCTTTGACGACGGTCCGGTTACCATTGGTTACATCCAGTATTTCGAGGACGCTGGTAATCTCGTTTTTTTGTTGAGCGGTTGCGGTCAGTGCAACAGTTGCAAAGAAGGGGATTAAATAGGGTTTCATGTTTATATCGTATTTAATAAATCTCCGCAAGATACATTTTTTATTGGAAACTACATAGTCGGAGCATTTTTTTTATTAAAATCTGTAGTGCTGACCGAATGCGTAGTGCTTATCATATAAATAATTATTGCAATGAATATTTTTGAGGGCTACGGTAGATTATGCTTTTCAAAATCTCTCAAATATCCATTCATCTACCTTCAGTTCTTTGCCTTTAAATACGAAATAAAGGTTGTGAATACCGTCTTTGTCTGTGTTTATCTTTGTAGAGACAGTCTGTAAAGAGTCTGAATTGAAGGAGGTGGAGGCCAGTACTTCACCATCGGGGCGGTCAAGGTGCACTTCCAGAGTGCCGTGTCCTACTGCTGTGGCACGGAATAGAGAGGGAAAGCCGGAGAAGAATACGCCACGTACGGATATAACTGATTTCTTTTGTTCACTGCCCACTGCAAGCATGTTGCCGGGTGTGGCTGTAGGCTCAAAGTGTATGCCTAGCGTAGCGGCTGTTGTTTCTGCTTGCTGATGAATGAACGGGTTCACTGGCTTTATCTGGTCCACACCCTTCAGTGTGGCTTCTCCCATTTCCAGCTTCACGTTTTTTTCGTCTACCTTCAGCTTGTTGACGCAAAGGCTGCGGAAACCGCCATTGGTGCCTTTGTGTTCTTGCAAGCACATGTTGTGATAAAATAGGTAATAGTCTCCTTTGTATTTTTGCAGATGGGTATGATTGTTGCTGAACCCCATACCATAGTCTCCGGGATTCTTGAAATAATTGTCCACATACTTCCAGCTGTCGGTGTCGAGAGGCGTGTGTGAAGTCATGTACGACATGCAGCAGATGCTGGGTTTGTCCACTCCCTCGTGGGGCCATTCGGTGCGCTTGTTCCAGTCGGTATTGTAGGTATAAATCCATGTGCCGTTCCAGTAGTTCAGCTCATTGGCTTCGAAGTGATAGGGAGCTTTTATCTCTACTATCTCGCTGTCCAGACTAATCAGGTCTTTGCCCAAGCGGACAATGCGGGCATCTCCAGGCATGTAGTCGGTGCCGACTTCCCCCTTTCCGCCTCCACCGAATGATAACCATCCTATACCTTCGTCATCTATCACGGCACCCGGGTCGAAGGGAGCTTTGCAGTGGCCTAATCCTTGGGTGAACTGGCTCACCAGCATACGCCCCAGCGGGTCGGTCCACGGGCCTACGGGAGAGGTGGAGGTTAGTACGCCTACGCCCGCACCGCTGTTGGAGTAGTAGAGGTAGAAGTGGGTTTTACCGTCCGATTCTATCCGCGATACAATGGATGGAGCCCATGAGGCTATACCCCATGGTGAGAGGGCCTTTACGTCAATCAGTCCGTGATAAGTCCAGTTTACCATGTCATCGGTAGACAACATAACCAGCGAATGGATGTATTGGTATGTGTTTTTGCCATCTTTCCCCACACTGTCCAGTTGCTGGGTGTCATTGGTTCCATATACATAGAGCCTTCCGTTGTATTCCATCGATGTCGGGTCGGCCACAAAAATGAAATCCGACAGTGGGTTGGCGTTTCCACTGAAGAATTTGGGTGATTCTACCGGATGCGTGTCTTTCTTTCCTGAAGTGGAAAGCGCCCACATATCGTTTCCTGCGGACATAGCCGCCAGCAGCAAAGCTGCTGTAAATAACTTGATTCTTTTCATTTTCTTATAGTATATTATAGAAATCTATGGTAACCTTTTGATTTTAGCTTGTGTTTTTTCGTCATCTCAATACTTCATTTAAGATTGAAAAATTTGGTTATTGAAAAGTTGCCACAAATATTGGGAATTACTATATATAATATAGGTGTATTATGTTTTTAATAGTGTATCTATATGTTTCAAGTTATCATTTTAGACTGTGGATGTAATCAGATGGTGCTGTTTTAAACCTATTTTGAGATAATCATGCGGCTATAGATTAAACTGTTTGAAAGGGCATTGTGTTTTATGCAAATATACTCGTAGAAGAGCGTTTTTTATTTTAGAAAAGAAAAAGCACTGATTATCTGGAATAATCAGTGCTTTAATATTGAGCCGCTAGCCAGACTTGAACTGGCGACCTACGCGTTACGAATGCGTTGCTCTACCAACTGAGCTATAGCGGCAATAAACTTTTGTTTACGGGGTGCAAAGGTACATCTTTATTTGAAAAGGCAAAAAGAATCCTTGTTTTTTTTAGAAATATTTTAGTAGAATAATTTTCTGTTTGAATGTTCTGAACTTTATTGCCTTAAAAATTGGATAATAAAACGAAAAGAAGCATCTTTGTCGTAGGTCCTATAGCAAAAAGTCTGATACTGATTATGAATTTTAGAACATATTATAAATATCTTTCTTCACGCATAGCGTCCAAATGGGTGGTGTTGTCGGTAGATGTAATTATCGTTGTGATTTCCATACTTTCTGCATGTTTTTTGCAATATAGGCTTTCGTCCGTATCTTATGAAATTTCTTTGTATGTATGGCTGACCATTTGGGCTGTATTGTGTAATGTCTGTTTCTTTCATATTTTCCGTACTTATGTAGGTGTCATCCGTTTTTCTTCTTTTGTAGATATTTATCGTGTGTTTTGGAGCCTTACGATAAGCTATGTTGTACTGTTTTTGGGGAATTTCTGTTGGTCTGTTTTGGGGCTTGAAGAAACTTTGCCGAACAGCATTCTGTTTATGGCATATATGTTTACTTTCTCTCTGATGGTTTGTATGCGCATTGCTGTGAAGATGCTTTATGAAGCTATTGCTTTTGATGCACGTCATTGCGTGAATGTTTTTATTTATGGATTCCATGGGACTGGAGTCGATGTTGCAAAATCCTTGAGAGTTAGTCGTAATAATCATTATCGCCTGCGTGGCTTTATTTCGGACGAACTTGATATGATAGGTAAACATACGATGGGATGCAGGGTATATCCCAATGATGAACAGCTGTTTGATCGTCTAAAGAAAAAGAAAGTGGATACAATCATTATCTCTCCAAGCAAGGTATCGGATTTGGAAAATTCCGGAATGCTGGATAAACTGTTCTCTCATGATATTCATGTAATGACCGTTCCTCCCTTAAGCGATTGTATGGATGATGGACTGATCAAGGACATTCAAATAGAAGATTGGCTTCGTGGAGAACCGGTACAAGTTGACATGCGTAAAATTGCGGCCCATATTGAGGGGCGTAGAGTAATGGTTACGGGAGCAGCGGGAGCTGTAGGAAGGGAAATCGTCCGCCAGTTGGCTACACTGAATCCTTATCAGTTGATTCTGGTAGATCAGGCAGAGTCCCCATTGTATGATGTACAGTTGGAATTGTCTGATCATTGGAAGAATCTGGAGGTCCGCGTATTGGTTGCAGATGTTGCTAACCGTACGCGTATGGAGGCTATATTTGAAGGAACACGTCCTCAACTTGTTTTTCATTCTGCTGCTTATAAACATGTACAACTGATGGATGATTTTGTGTCAGAGGCAATTCAAACGAATATATCGGGAACAGTGAATATTGCGGACCTGGCGGTAAAGTATAGAGTGTCCCGTATGGTTATGATGTCTGTAACTAATGCACGTCATCCGGAGAATGCTATGGAATATAGTAAGCGTGTGGCGGAAATGTATGTGCAGTCATCTTATTGCAGGTTGAAACGCGACAAAGGGGAAACTGATATGTTCATAGTACGTTTGAGTGAGATGTATCCGATGAATGCGCATTGTTTGATGACCTTGTCTGAAGCTTGTATGCTCACCCTGGAAGTGGGAGTCATGGGGGATGGAGGAGAAGTGTACATTGTAGGAGGGCCTGGGGATGGGCTTTTGGATTCTGTAATCAGTGAAAAGATAAAGCGTGAAAAGGCATCTGTTGATGATTATGAACATGTGCGGGAAGAAGTGCTGGCCTTGGTGCAACATAGTTATACCGAAAAAAAGGCTATTTTGATTGGACTAATGAAAAAAATAGTGCCAATTTTCTCACTTTCTTCTACCCAAGGAAAAGACGTGAAAATGACAGCTTTTTAATGCTTTTTCTGAAACTTAGAAGTGGAATAAATGTATATTATAAAATAATATATTACCTTTGTGCCCGATTTATATTTATTACAAGAACTCAAAAGATTAATCAGAATATTTTATGCGTAGATTAATAACACTATTCTTTTTGGTATTTACTTTGTCAGGAGTAGCTTTTGCTCAGCAGATGTCAGATGATCAGGTTGTTCAGTATGTAAAAAGCGCTCAGCAGATGGGTAAAAATCAAAAGCAGATTACTACTGAATTAATGCGGCGGGGAGTGACAAGGGAACAAGTTGAAAGAATTCAGAAAAAGTATGAAAATTCTAAATCTGGAAGTCCGCAGAGCAATACCCAAGATGAGAAACGTTCTCGTCAACGTGGTGAAATGAGTGGCGTAGTCAAAGGGTTGCGTACAACTTCGGAAACGTATTCTGCCAGGCAAACGGATGTTGCAGGGGATTCTTTACAAATGATGGATAATCGTTCCTTGTCTCAAGAGAAAGGGGCGGGGGATCCGACTTCGCAAATTTATGGTCATAATATTTTTACTAACGATAATTTGACTTTCGAACCTAATGTGAATGTTGCTACTCCCGAGAATTATCGTCTGGGACCTGGTGATGAGGTGATTATTGATGTGTGGGGAGCTTCTGAAACAACAATCCGACAAACAATATCTCCGGAAGGAAGTATTCTTGTGAATAATTTAGGACCGGTTTATCTGAGTGGTAAAACAGTAAGTGAAGCCAATAATTATTTGAAACAAGAATTTGCCAGAATATATTCTGGAGTAACTGGAAATGTTCCCTCTACCCAAGTTAAATTGACATTAGGAGAAATACGTTCTATTCAAGTAAACGTTATGGGTGAAGTTATGGTGCCCGGAACTTATACCCTCTCATCATTTGCTTCCGTATTCCATGCTTTATATCGTGCAGGTGGTGTGAATCCGATTGGTAGTTTACGCAGTATTAAAGTGATTCGCAATGGAAATACAATAGCAGATTTGGATGTTTACGATTTACTTATGAAAGGAAAAATGAAGGATGACATCCGTCTGCAGGATGGTGATGTAATTCTTGTGGATCCTTACCAGTCATTGGTACAGATATTGGGTAAGGTAAAACGTCCGATGTTTTATGAAATGAAACCCACTGAAACCGTAGGCACATTATTGAAGTATTCAGGTGGTTTTACGGGTGATGCTTATAAAAAAGCATTACGTATAATCCGTAAAAGTGGACGTGAGCATCAAATTTATAATGTGGATGAGATGGATTATTCTGTATTCCGCGTAGATGACGGTGATAAGATAACGGTTGATTCCGTTTTACAACGTTTTGAGAATCGTGTGGAAGTCCGCGGTGCTGTATATCGTGAAGGCTTGTATCAGTTGGACGGTACGATGAATACAGTGAAACAGCTGATTAAGAAAGCAGAAGGACTTCGCGGAGATGCATTCTTAAACCGTGCTATAATCGATCGTGAGCTTGAAGACTTGTCGCATGAGATTATACAAGTAGATGTGAAAGGTTTGCTGAACGGGACGGCTGCAGATATTCCTTTGCAGAAGAATGATATTTTATATATCCCAAGTATTCATGATTTGAAGGAAGAAGCTACACTTACCATCCATGGTGAAGTTGCCAATCCGGGTACATATCTCTATTCTGATAAAATGACAGTAGAGGATTTGGTGTTGCAGGCTGGTGGCTTGTTGGAGGCAGCGGCTACGACGAAAGTTGAAGTGGCACGGCGTATGAAAGATACGAAGAGTACATCTTTCAGTACTACAGTAGGCCAGAATTTCTCTTTTGATTTGAAAGATGGCTTATTGGTGGGAGAAGGAAGCCAGGATTTCCATCTTGAACCTTTTGATGAAGTTTATATTCGTAAGAGTCCGTCTTATTTTAAACAACAGAATGTTATGGTGGGAGGAGAAGTTCTTTTTAGCGGTAATTATGCACTATCGAAAAAAAATGAACGTTTGAGTGACTTGATAGCTAAGGCTGGTGGAGTGACTCCCGATGCTTATGTAAAAGGAGCGCGTCTTATTCGTAGGATGACCGAAGAAGAATTTCGCCGTAAAGAAGATGCCCTGCGTATGGCGCAAGCGGGAGGTGGAGATTCCATATCTGTAAAAAAATTGGATTTGTCTGATACCTATTCTGTAGGTATAAATCTGGGAGAGGCTTTGAAGAATCCCGGTTCAGATGCTGATATGGTGCTTCGTGAGGGAGATGTGTTATTTGTTCCGGAGTACGTAAGTACAGTGAAAATCAACGGTGCTGTAATGTATCCGAATACAGTTTTATATAAAAAGGGTGAAAGCTTGAAATATTACATCAATCAAGCTGGTGGTTTTGGTAATGATGCCAAGAAACGTAAGGTCTATGTAATATACATGAATGGTACAGTTTCTCGTTTAAAAGCAGGGAACAAGAAAGCCATTGAACCTGGTTGTGAAATAATTGTTCCAAGTAAAGAACAGAAAAAGAAGATGACTACTGCTGAAATTCTGGGAATGGGAAGTACGACAGCTTCTATTGCAGCGATGATTGCGACTATGGTTAATCTCTTTAAGTAATTTGAATTATGAGCGAAGAAAGAATACAAAACATAACCTCTCCACAACCTGAGGAACAAGAAATAGATTTGATAGAACTGGCCCAGAAAGTATGGGCTAGTCGCAAATTGGTTTTTAAGGCGTGTGGTATCGCTGCTCTTGTAGGACTGGTTGTTGCATTTAGTATTCCTAAGGAGTACTCTACAAGTGTGACATTGGCTCCGGAGAGTGGTGGCAAATCTGGTGGTGGAAGTATGGGAGCCCTTGCAGCCATGGCGGGTATCAATTTGGGCACTTCTTCTGGTGAGGATGCTTTGTCACCCGAACTTTATCCTGATATTGTAAGTTCTACTCCTTTTCTGATTGAACTGTTCGATGTTAAAGTCAAGGATCAGAAAGCAAAAGTAGACACGACTTTATATGCTTATTTGAAAGAAGAACAGCGTTCTCCTTGGTGGAGTGCAATTTTCTCCGCTCCTTTTAAAGTGTTAGGATGGACATTGTCTTTGTTTAAGGATGAACCGGAAGAGGGGGACGCAAAGCTGGATCCTTTTCGTCTTACTAGAGATGAGTCTGCCATTGCAGATGCTTTAAGTAAACGTATCTCTGTTTCCGTAGACAAAAAGACAGGTGTGACAACCTTGTCTGTTACTATGCAGGATCCTTTGATATCTGCTTCGCTGACGGATACCGTGATGCATTGCCTGCAGAACTACATCACAGATTATCGGACTAATAAGGCTCGTCATGATTTGGCATTTACCGAAAAACTTTATGGAGAAGCAAAGGCCAGTTATGAGGATGCCCAGAAGAAATACGCAAATTTTGTAGATGCAAACCAGAATATAATATTACTGAGTTATCGCGCAGAGCAAGAGCGTTTACAGAATGAAATGAATTTAGCCTATCAAGTATATACACAAGTGTCTCAACAATTGCAGATGGCAAGAGCTAAGGTGCAGGAGATTACACCGGTATATACGGTTGTCCAGCCGGCTACGGTACCTTTGAAGCCTGCAAAGCCCAATAAATTGATGATTTTGATCGGCTTCATGTTCTTGGCAGGTGTCGGCAGTGTGGGATGGATATTATTTGTAAAAGATTTATTAAAGGGATGGAAAAAGCAAACAATATGATGACGGATAATGATATGATGTGCTGGCATGCATTGTACACAGCACCTAAGTCTGAACATAAGTTGATGCAGCGTTTGAATGCTGCGGGATATACTACATATTGCCCGATGCAGGCTGTGTTTGTAAAATGGAAAGGGCATACCCGGAAGGTGATTACCCCTCTTTTTTCCGGATGCTTGTTTGTTGCTGGTAATGTGGCGGAAGTTGCCTCATTGGCTTCCTCGCAGAAGGCTGCTATATTACTAGATAAAGAAGGAAAAAGTTTGTCTATTGAAGCGGGTAAAGCAGAACTTCCTGCCAAGTTTGCTCAATTGCTGAGGTTATGATGAAGCTGATAACAGAAGAGCTGCTGGATACCGTTACTTCACAAGCCAAGGAGAATTCCCGTTTACGTATGAATTATAATTTTCATGCGTCTATGGATGCCCCTATTCATCGGTTGCTGAATGCTTTGGAACCAGGAACTTATCTTCCTCCTCACCGTCATACAGATAAGGAAGAAACTTATCTGGTTTTGCGTGGAAGTCTGCTGGCATTTTTTTATGATGATGCCGGTAATGTAACAGATAAGGTATGCCTCAATCCTTCGGAAGGTAAATATGGTCTGGAGATTCCTTCTAATACGTGGCATAGTATTATTGCCTTGGAGTCAGGCACCGTTATTTTTGAAATTAAAAAAGGCCCATATCAGCCTCTACCCTCAGAGGATTTGGCTTCATGGGCTCCTCAGACTTCTGATGTGGAGGGAATAAAGGCTTTTATGAAGCGGATGTTGGAACTTTAATATTTTTTTGATAAAACAAAGAAGCCTCCCGATATTTTATTGTATATCGGGAGGCTTCTTTATGTACCATGTTATTAGTCAAACAGGCTCTTGAACTTCTTGAATATTTTCTCCTTAATCGAAGTGTTTGGCTTGAAGTTATCAGATTCTTCCATTTCCTCCAATGTTTTCTTCTCATCCTTGCTCAGCGTTTCGGGTACATATACGCTGACATTTACTAGCAAATCTCCCGTGCCGTATCCATTCACGTTGGGCAAACCTTTGCCGCGCAGGCGGAGTACTTTTCCCGGTTGCGTACCTGAGTCAATTTTTACTTTCACCTTTCCATCAATCGTGGGAATTTCTACTGCACCACCCAAGGCTGCTGTCGGGAAGCTGAGGAGCAGGTTGTAAATCAAGTCATTTTCGTCGCGTATCAGGTTCGGGTCTTGTTCTTCTTCTACAAGAATCAGCAGGTCTCCCGGCATACCGTTGTGCTTGCCTGCATTTCCTTTTCCTCCCATAGAGAGCTGCATACCTTCTGCGACACCTTTCGGGATTTTTACGGTTACTACTTCTTCACCGTATACAATACCTTCACCGGCACATTCCTTACACTTGTTTTTGATGATTTTGCCTTCACCGCCACAAGTTGGGCAAGTGGTTCTTGTTTGCATGGTGCCGAGTATGGTTTGCTGGTTACGGATTACCGTGCCGCTACCGTTACAGGTCGGGCAGGTTTCGGCGCCGCCGTCGCCTTCGGCTCCCGTGCCATGACAGTGGGTACAAGGCACGTATTTCTTCAGCTTGAATTTCTTTTCCACACCGGTAGAGATCTCCTTGAGGTTCAGTTTTACCTTGACGCGCAAGTCCGAACCACGGTAACGGCGTTGTTGTGTGCCGCCACTTCCGCCGAAACCTCCAAAACCGCCAAAACCTCCTCCACTGTGTCCACCAAAGATATCACCGAACATGGAGAAGATGTCGTCCATGGACATGCCTCCACTGAAGCCGCCGAACGGACCACCATTACCGGCGGCACCACCCAGTCCGGCATGGCCAAACTGATCGTAGCGGGCACGCTTGTCCGGATTGCTTAGTACGTCGTATGCCTCTGCCGCTTCCTTGAATTTCTCTTCGGCTGTTTTGTCGCCCGGATTCTTGTCCGGATGATATTGGATGGCTTTTTTGCGATAGGCTTTCTTTATTTCTTCTACCGTTGCTGTCTTTTCGACTTCCAATACTTCGTAGTAATCTCTTTTTTCCATACAGTTTTATGTTATTCTCCGACTACCACTTTGGCATGACGGATCACTTTGTCGTTTAGGATGTAACCGGTTTGTACGCAGTCCAGAATTTTGCCTTTCAGTGCTTCATTGGGTGCCGGAATCACGGCGATGGCTTCGTGATAGTCTGTGTCGAGCGGTTGTTCCTTTGTCTCTATCACCTTAACGCCGTTTTGTCCCAATACAGACATGAATTTGTTGTAGATAAGTTCAACGCCTTCTTTTACGGCAGCTACATCGGTAGCTGTCTCCATGTTTTTGAGGGCGCGTTCAAAGTCATCCACAATGGGTAGGATACTGCTGATACTCTTTTCACCACCGTTCAGGATGAGTTCTGCCTTCTCCTTCATGGTACGTTTGCGGTAATTGTCAAACTCGGCAGACAAGCGCAGATATTTGTCTTTCTGCTCTTCAATCTGTTCATTGGCCTTTTCCAGTTCCTGAGCGAGCTTTTCTTCTTCTGTTAGGGGAGCTTCGTTTTCTTGTGAAACTTCTTGTCCTACGGTTTCTTCGTCACATTCGTTAGGAGTAGCTTGAGTTTTCAGCTCCTCTTCCTGGTTGTTTTCTTTTTCTTTCGGATTCATATTGTTATGCTTATTATTCTTGTAAAATGATTTTGCTTTCATTGCTGTTAAGGGTTTAAGTTAATACGATATCAGTGCTCCAGCAAAAACTTTGCCAAAACGGATGTTTTTGCCGAAAACGCTGCAAAGGTAATACTTTTATGTCAGATTGACAGCGCTTCTCTGTGTCTATTCATGGAAAAATAACTATCTTTGCACTCGCAATTCGCAGACTAATAGGTATTAAATAGTAAATTGTAAATAAATAAATCGTAAATATAAAGATGATTACAGTCTCTAATGTCTCAGTACAGTTTGGTAAAAGAGTGTTGTTCAATGACGTAAACCTGAAGTTTACAAGTGGTAACTGTTACGGTATCATCGGTGCCAACGGTGCCGGAAAATCTACTTTCCTGAAAACGATTTCCGGGGAGCTGGACCCTACGACGGGTTCCATCATGCTGGCTCCGGGAGAGCGTCTTTCCGTTTTGAGCCAGGACCACTTTAAGTGGGATGCTTTTACGGTAATGGACACGGTGATGATGGGACACACGGTGTTGTGGGACATCATGAAGCAGCGTGAAGTGCTGTATGCCAAAGAGGATTTCACAGACGAGGATGGACTGAAGGTTTCCGAATTGGAAGAGAAATTTGCCGAGCTGGACGGCTGGAATGCCGAAAGCGATGCTGCCGCCTTGTTGAGTGGTTTGGGTATCAAGGAGGACAAGCATTATCTGTTGATGGGTGAGTTGAACAACAAGGAAAAGGTGCGTGTCATGCTGGCGCAAGCTCTCTATGGAAATCCTGATAACTTGCTGCTGGACGAGCCTACCAATGACTTGGATATGGAGACCGTGACTTGGCTGGAAGAGTACCTCTCCAACTTTGAGCATACGGTGCTGGTGGTAAGCCACGACCGTCACTTCCTCGACTCCGTTTGTACGCATACGGTGGACATCGACTACGGAAAGATTAACCTCTTTGCCGGTAACTATAGCTTCTGGTACGAGTCCAGCCAGCTGGCGCTCCGTCAGCAGCAGAACCAGAAGGCAAAGGCCGAGGAGAAGAAGAAAGAGCTGGAAGAGTTTATCCGCCGATTCAGTGCCAATGTGGCAAAGAGCAAGCAGACTACCAGCCGCAAGAAGATGTTGGAGAAACTGAATGTAGAAGAAATCAAGCCGTCATCACGTAAGTATCCGGGCATTATCTTTACGCCCGAACGCGAACCGGGTAATCAGATTCTGGAAGTTTCCGGTTTGACGAAAACGCTGGAAGATGGTACGGTGCTGTTCCGCGACGTCAACTTCAATGTAGAGAAGGGAGACAAGATTGTATTCCTTTCGCACGACCCGCGTGCCATGACCGCCCTGTTCGAGATTATCAACGAGAATATGAAACCGGATGCGGGTACCTTCAACTGGGGTGTGACTATCACCACCGCTTACCTGCCGCTGGACAATACTGCATTCTTTAATACAGACCTGAATCTGGTGGACTGGTTGAGCCAGTTCGGCGAAGGCAATGAAGTCTACATGAAGAGTTTTCTGGGACGTATGCTGTTCTCCGGTGAGGAGGTGCTGAAGAAAGCAAGCGTATTGTCGGGAGGTGAGAAGATGCGTTGCATGATTGCACGTATGCAGCTGCGCAATGCCAATTGCTTGATTCTGGATACACCTACCAATCACCTCGACTTGGAGTCTATCCAGGCATTCAACAATAATCTAAAGACCTATAAGGGCAATATCCTTTTCTCATCCCACGACCACGAGTTCATTCAGACGGTTGCCAACCGTATCATCGAATTGACTCCGAACGGTATTATCGACAAGATGATGGAGTATGACGAATACATCACTTCAGACCACATCAAGGAGTTGCGTGCACGTATGTACGCAACAAAGTGATAACGGAAGCTAAGGACTAAATAAGCATATTTTAAATCGTTCCATCATGAGGAAAAAATCGTTCCACCATGGTGGAACGATTTTTTCACCACGGTGGAACAATATTTCTGCCATGATGGAACGATTCTTCTTTCATATCTTTTTTGTTTAATAAAGGCTTGTGCGATATTGAAAAAAAGAAGAAGGTGTGTTAGAATGATTTTTAGCTATCATTCTGACACACCTTCTTTTGCTATTAAAAGAGTCTCTTTGTTCTTATTAAGGCGGGGAATAGTCTGGGTTATTGTTTCTCCTTATATATAATTTTGCCTTGGCTTTCGCCGAAAAGGTTGTCGCCCAGCGTGGTAATCTTATTCCCCGTGGCAAGCACATAGCGCAGGTTGTCGCATCCCATAAATGCTCCGTACTCAATGGCGGTTACACTAGCAGGAAGCACCAGCGTGCCGCACAAACGACCGCAGCCACTGAATGCACGCTGTCCGATGCTTCTAAGCTCTTGCGGGAGCCGTACGTTCAGCAGATACTTCTTTTGGGTGAAAGTATAGTCGGGAATTGCAGTGGCATTACTGTTGGTCATGTCGATGGAAACCAGATTGGGCATATAGTCGCGTATCAATGTGAAGTCGGCTTCGTCCATTTTACCTTCAACGGTCAGAAAGTTAACGTCTTTGGGCTGAAATCCGGCTCTTAGCAGTTCGCTGGCAAGGCTGCCCATTTTACCAATCTGCACATTTACTGTCAGTGGTTCTCCTTCAATGAATGCAAAGGTCTCCCATTTCTTTTTGGTACGGTAGGAGTCACTGCATCCCAATGGAACAAATATGGCTGTAACGCTATCAGCCAATGCTTCGGACAACAGATTGGGAGCCGTTTTCTTCCGTATCTGGCATATCTTGAGATTTTTGCATCCCTTAAAGGCAGCATCTTCGATGTTCTTGGTCTTGTCGGAAAGGATAACCCTAGTCAGTGTCTCCTTGCCAATGAAGGTACTGTCGTCCATTTGCTGGCAGAAGGCATATGCCGGAATGCAATTGGCAGGATATACGTAAAAACGGTTTGGATAAGTTCCGTTCTTGCCTGCATACGTGCTGATAGATGCGTTCGAGATGTCCAACTGCTGCAGATTCTTGAATTCATCTCTTAGATGCCTGAAGTCTATGGCATTCAGTTTGCCCTGCAGGGTTAGTTGGGTAATTTCATTAGCTTCCGCTTCAGTCATCAGCTCCACCAAGGTACCGGGTTTGGCTACGTAGTATCTTTTGGATTTTTGTGCCGAGGCATTCAGCATTAACGCCAGTCCGGCAATGGCTAAAAGTATTTTTCTTAGTTTCATGTTTATTGATTCTAGATTGATTTTTCAAATATAGGAAGAAAACGGCAGGAATACATGAGGTTTTTTCTTTTTATTATTATTTTTGTCGGATATTAATCAATATTGAGATACAAATGGAGACAGAAGAGACGGTAAAGGAAGGGCTTGTTACAGCAAGTAAAGCAAAAAGTATTTGGTTGGCATTCGTTGATATAGTACTGTTTGCTGTACTTTCAATGATTTTTCTGTTTTTGTTTGCCATACCTTTTGCATTAGTTTTTCCGGAGTTGAAGACGGAAGTTGGTGAAACAAACATTTACTTTCAGATGCTGAATGAAGTCTTGATGCTGGTCAGTGGGCTGATTGCCGCTTGTATGGTGTTGGGCTTTAGGAAGCTTCCTTTTTCGGGTTTGGGCTTGTCTTTGAAGGGATGGGGCAGGAGCCTGCTGAGAGGAGCTTTGTTTGTCGTGTTCTTGTATGTAGTCGGTTTTGGCTTGTCTTTGCTGTTAGGGGCAGTGGAGGTGGTAGGGTTCTTGTTTTCTCCCATATCTCTGCTGGTCAGTCTTTTGCTTTATTTTTTTGTGGCGGTTACGGAAGAAGTTATCGGACGCGGTTTTATTTTAGGGCGTATGCTGGATGGAGGCATCAATAAGTTTGTGGCATTGTTTATTTCTGCGGTGTTATTTTCGTTGATGCACCTTTTCAATCCTAACTTTGCCTTTGTCCCGTTTCTGAATATCATGCTGGCAGGTTGTTTCTTGGGGGCTTCCTATATATATACGCGTAACCTCTGTTTCCCCATTGCCTTGCATTGGTTCTGGAACTGGATTCAAGGTTCCGTTTTGGGATATAAAGTCAGTGGAAATGAATTCAGCAATGAGAATCTGCTGATTCTTCACTTTCCGGAAGAAAATTTGATAAATGGAGGAACCTTCGGGTTCGAAGGCTCCATTCTGTGTTCACTACTTTTAGTGCTTGGTACAGTAATTATCTTAAGACACTATTATAAGGGATTAGAGATTAAGGATTAATACGGAAACCATTAACCATTAATCCCTAATCCTTAATCCCTAATTCTGTTCCACTCCTTTCATTGTCAGCTGTATGCGTTTCCGGTCCATATCTATGCTGAGTACCTTTACGCGTATATGCTGGTGAATGGACACTACTTCATTAGGGTCTGATATGAATCTGTCGGCGAGTTGGGAGAGGTGTACCAGTCCGTTTTCCTTGATGCCTATATCGACAAATGCGCCGAAGTTGGTGATGTTTCCTACGATGCCGGGCAGTTCCATGCCTTCGCGCAGGTCGTTGATGGTGCGCACGTTCTTATCAAATTCAAATATCTTTATCGGTCCGCGCGGGTCACGTCCGGGCTTGTCCAGCTCTTGCAGGATGTCTTTCAGTGTCGGCATGCCCACGGTGGGGGAGAGGTAGCGTTCCGGATTAATCTTCAGACGCAGCTCCCGGCTGGCTATCAGTTCGGCTACGCTGCAATCCAAGTCCTTTGCCATCTGTTCTACGATGCAATAGCTTTCCGGGTGCACGGCAGTGTTGTCCAGCGGGTTCTTTGCCTGCGGAATGCGTAGGAAGCCGGCACATTGCTCAAATGCCTTGGCGCCCATGCGCGGCACTTTCATCAATTCTTTACGGGAGGTGAAGGCACCGTTTTCGGCGCGATAGTTCACAATGTTCTGTGCCAGTTGAGGACCCAATCCCGAGATATAGGTCAGCAGGTGGCTGCTTGCGGTGTTTAGGTTGACACCTACCAGGTTTACGCAGTTCTCTACAGTTTGGTCCAGCGACTTTTTCAGTTTTGTCTGGTCCACGTCATGCTGGTATTGCCCCACACCAATAGATTTCGGGTCAATCTTTACCAACTCTGCCAGTGGGTCCATCAGTCGTCTGCCTATGGACACGGCACCACGCACGGTGACGTCGTAGTCGGGAAACTCGTCCCGTGCAATTTTAGAGGCCGAATAGATGGAAGCTCCCTGCTCGCTGACGATAAATATCTGCACATCGCGGTTGAAGCGCTGATGCTTCAAGAACTCTTCCGTCTCGCGGCTGGCAGTTCCGTTACCTATGGCTACGGCATCTATTTTATAGGACTCCATCATCATTTGCAGTTTGGCGAATGCCTCCTTCTGCTTGCTGACTGGAGGGTGGGGGTAGATGTTCTCATTATGGAGTAGATTTCCTTGTGCATCGAGGCACACAACTTTACAACCAGTACGAAATCCGGGGTCTATACCCATCACACGCTTTTGCCCCAATGGTGAGGCCAGTAGCAATTGACGAAGATTTTCCGCAAACACTTTGATGGCTTCCTCGTCGGCGCGCTCCTTGCTTTGGGTCGCGAATTCCGTTTCTATGGACGGTTTTAACAGGCGTTTGTAAGCATCTTGCACAGCTTCTGCTACTTGCTGTCCACAGGCGTTGTTGCTCCGTACGAACTGCCGTTCTAGGCGCTCCGCACACTCTTCGTCATTGGGGCTGATGCTGACTTTCAGCAAACCTTCCGCTTCAGCGCGCCGGATGGCGAGCAGACGGTGGGAACTGCATCGCCGCAAGGATTCGGAGTAGTCGAAATAGTCGCGATATTTGGCCGCTTCTTCTTCTTTGCCTTTCACCACCTTGGCGGTCAGTGTGCCTTGGCGGACAAAGGAACTCCGGACGCTGTTTCTAGCCCGTTCATCTTCACTTACATGCTCGGCTATGATGTCACGGGCACCTTTCAGTGCATCTTCCACGTTCTTCACGTCTCCTTTCACATAACCGGCGGCGCGTTCCTCCGGATGGGGCTCACGTTGCAGCATCAGCAGGGTGGCGAGGGGTTCCAGTCCTTTTTGGCGGGCTGCTTCGGCACGTGTTTTCCGTTTGGGTTTGTAGGGAAGGTAGATATCCTCCAGTAGGGTGTTCTCCCAGGTCTCCTCGATACGCTTCTGAAGTTCGGCGGTCAGTTTGCCTTGTTCTTGAATGGTGCTGAGGATGGTTTCTTTACGTTTGGCGGTTTCGCTCAGCTTTTCGTAGTGGGTCTTTATGGATTCAATCTGCACTTCGTCCAGTCCTCCCGTCACTTCCTTTCGGTAGCGGCTGATGAAAGGGATTGTCGCTCCGTTTTCCAGCAAGCCGAGGGTCTGGCTTATTTGTTTTTCTGATATGCCGAGAACGGCAGATATCATTCGATGAAAATCTTGTATCATTTTGTATCTCATTTTATAAATAGGGGGTAAAAGTACAAAAAAACAATTGTTGTTTTTTCTTTAGGTTCCAACTTTTATCTATATTTGTCAAAGCTATGGAGCAATTAAACGAATCAATCAATTGAAACACATATATCGTACAATATTACCATGCGTGGTAGCGCTTTTCTGCTGCCTTTTGCCTGTTTTCTCAATTACGGGAGAGCATCCGGTATTGATTATCAGCTCCTATAATCCGGATGCCGGTCGGACTTCCAGCAATATCTCTGACTTTATGGAGGAATTCCAACGTTTAGGAGGGACAAATACCGTTGCATTGGAAAACATGAATTGCAAAAGTTTTTCCGAAGCTCCTTTTTGGGAAAAGAGAATGGCAGGGCTATTATCCAAATACCAGAATGATAAAAGTCCGGCATTGATTGTTCTTATTGGGCAGGAAGCTTGGGCTGCCTACCTTTCTTTGGAAGACTCTGTACGCGGCAATACTCCAGTAGTGAGTGCGCTATCCAGCCGGAACGCCATATTGTTGCCGGGAGATACCATCGATTTGAAAACTTGGATGCCTGAATCCGTAGATTTTTTCACGGATTTTCCGGATTCGCCTATCAAGGCCGGTTTCGTTTATGAGTATGATGTGGAGGCGAATATTAACATGGTAAAGCAGATGTATCCTGACACCGAGAATATCGCTTTTATATCAGACAACAGTTATGGTGGTGTTGCTATGCAAGCCTATGTAGTGAAGGAAATGAAGAAATTTCCCGAATTGGATCTGATACTGCTTGACGGACGTGTCAATACAATATATACTATTTGTGATAGGTTACATGAACTGCCGGAACATACGGCAGTATTAATGGGGACGTGGCGCGTGGATATGAATGATGGTTATTTTATGCGTAATGCTACTTATGCCATGATGGAAGCTGCTCCAGCCTTGCCCACATTCTCTTTGAGTTCTGCAGGTTTGGGATACTGGGCTGTGGCAGGCATCGTTCCTGCCTACCGTGCTTTGGGCAAGGAGATGGCAAGGCAATCTTATCGTCTGCTGACTGACCCGCAGGATGGGAATACTCATATGGAAGTCATTCCGAATGAGACCATACTGGACGGCAAGCTCGTGAAGGAAAAGGAACTGAATATTGCCAACCTTCCGGAACCGGTAAAGATGCTGAATGTAACCCCTTCTTTCTATGAACAGTACAAGTATCATATCTGGTCTGTCTGTGCTGTGCTATTGGTGCTGTTGGGCGGTTTGTTCGTTTCCCTTTATTTTTATTATCATACAAAGAAGTTGAAGGATGAACTGGAGGTATCCGAAGGTGCTTTGCGAGAGGCAAAGGACCGTGCTGAAGAATCCAGCCGCCTGAAGAGTGCTTTCCTTGCCAATATGAGCCACGAAATCCGTACGCCATTGAATGCGATTGTGGGCTTCTCGGACGTGCTGTCTGCCGGAGGAGCCTCGGAAGAAGAACAGCGTGGCTATTTTGAAATTATCAGGACCAACTCTGATTTGCTGCTTCGGCTGATTAATGACATATTGGATGTGTCCCGTTTGGAGGCCGACCGCGTCATCCTTTCTTTGGAGAGCTGCAATGTAGTGCAGATATGCCAGCAGGTAGTAGCTTCCGTGGCCCAGGCACGTAGGTCGACCAATCAATTCCTATTTGAGTGTGAACGTGAGGTGGTGGAGATGCGGACGGACGTGCAGCGTTTACAGCAGGTTGTGATAAATCTGCTTTCCAATGCGGACAAGTTTACAAAGGAAGGTACGATAACCTTGAAGCTGGAACTGGATACAGCAGGGAATGTAGCAGTATTTTCGGTGACTGACACCGGTTGCGGCATTCCTTTGGACAAACAGAAACGGGTGTTCGAACGTTTCGAGAAGCTGAACGAATATGTGCAGGGAACCGGCTTGGGCTTGTCCATCTGTAAGCTGACCGTTGAGAAGTGGGGCGGTGAAATTTGGATAGATCCTGCCTATACGGATGGAGCGCGGTTTGTATTTACCCATCCCATGAATTTATAAGGACTGACAAGAAATAAGGAAATATAATGAAAAGATTTAGTTGTTTTTTTATCTGGATTTTTGTCCTGACAAGCATACTGCCTGCGCAGGAAAGAGAGGTGAAACTGAAAGTCGTACAGACCAGTGATATACACGGAAACTACTATCCCTACGACTTTATACGCCGCCGGGAGGCAACCGGCAGTCTGGCACGCGTGCATGCTTTGGTGCAAAAAGAGCGTGAGACTTATGGCGAAAACCTGATTCTCTTGGACAATGGCGACATTCTGCAGGGACAGCCCACTGCCTACTACTATAATTACATAGATACTGTTGCTCCCCATCTGACTGCAGAGATGATGAATTTCATGGGGTATGATGCCGGTAATATGGGTAACCATGATGTAGAGACCGGTCGTGCCGTTTTCGACCGTTGGGCAGGTGATTGCCGTTTTCCGATATTGGGTGCCAATATTGTGGATATTGCTACCGGAGAAACCCATTTCAAACCCTATGAGGTGCTGGAACGTGACGGAGTGAAAATTGTGGTTCTCGGTATGATAACTCCTGCCATTCCCGTATGGCTTTCAGAGAATCTGTGGAAAGGGTTGCGTTTCGACGATATGGAGGAGACTGCCCGCAAATGGATGAAGATTATCCGTGAGCAGGAAAAGCCGGATTTGGTTATCGGTATGTTCCATGCCGGTCAGGATGCCCAGCTGATGGGAGGCAAGTATCGCGAAAACGCTTCGGTGGAAGTGGCATGCAATGTGCCGGGATTCGATATTGTCCTGATGGGCCATGACCATGCTCGCGAATGCAAGAGGGTGTGCAACATAGTTGGTGACTCGGTACTGGTGATGGACCCTGCCAGCAACGGTGTCGTTGTAAGTAATGTGGATATAACCTTGAAATTGCGTGACGGCAAGGTTGTTGGCAAGAAGATAGACGGCATACTGTCCGATACGAAAGACTACGGTGTCAGCGAAGAGTTCATGCAGCGCTTTGCCCCCGAATATGCAGCTGTGCAGAATTTTGTTTCCAAGAAAATAGGTTCTTTTACCGAGGCCATCTCCACACGTCCTGCCTATTTCGGTTCTTCCGCTTTTATAGACCTTATTCATGAGTTGCAGTTGGCAATCAGCGGAGCGGATATTTCTTTTGCGGCTCCTTTGTCCTATGATACGGAAATCCGTAAAGGAGACATTTTTGTGAACGATATGTTCAATCTGTATAAGTATGAAAATATGCTTTACACCATGCGTCTGACGGGAAAGGAGATACGCGATGCCTTGGAGATGTCGTATGATTTGTGGACCAATCGGATGAAGTCTCCGGACGACCATATCCTTCTCTTCCGTGAGAAGCGCCGCGAAGGTGCTACGGATAGGGCCTCATTCAAGAATTTCAGCTTCAACTTCGATTCTGCGGCGGGTATTATCTACACGGTGGATGTGACCAAGCCGGATGGCGAGAAGGTAGCCATTCTCAGTATGGCAGACGGTACTCCGTTCGATATGGATAAAATGTATAAGGTAGCGGTGAATTCTTATCGCGGAAACGGTGGCGGCGAATTGCTGACAAAGGGGGCCGGCATCTCGCAGGATGAATTGAAGGAGCGCATCATCCACTCTACGGATAAGGACTTACGCTATTATCTGATGCAGTACATTGAGCAGAAGAAGGTGATTGAACCGCGTGCGCTGAATCAGTGGAAGTTTATTCCCGAAGAGTGGGCGGCTCCGGCTTCCAAGCGTGATTATGAGTTCTTGTTTGGCAAAGTTAAAGAATAATTCACTATCTTTGCGGCTCAAAATCTATAGTATAAGTTTTGGGCGTGAAGCAGAAGAAAAAAATTATAGGTGCATTGAGCTTGCTGGTACTGTTTATCATGTACCAGGCAAGTATCACTGCGTTCACTCACGTCCATTATGTGAATGGGGTGATGATAACGCACTCGCACCCTTTTCATGGCACACACTCTCACTCTCAGACTTCCCTTCTGGTTATCGGGCATCTGTCGGTATTCCACTCTTCCGGGGTGGATGTGTATGAGGTTCAGCACCCGATGCGTCCTTTGCTGGCCATGCTCAGAGCCAAACCGGCAACACCTACTGTAAAGGGGGAAGTTATACGTACCCTTTCCCTTCGCGCTCCTCCCGCTCTTTTTTCATAGTCATTAGGTTTAAAAACGCCTGGATTTTTTTGCATGTAGATACCAGGTGTTTTAGTCTCGAATGTCCGGTATTTCAGTGAACGAAGTGCGGCATTTCGGATTATTATCTTTTTCAGACTTGAATTATTTTTTTATTTAGAGCGCTAATTTGATGAAACAATACATTTTGGCGTTGGTACTTGCAGTGGTAAGTGCCAGCGTAGCTTTTGCCGTAAATCCTATAAAGGAAGGCAATATGATTTCCGGCCATGTGATAGTGAAAGGTACGGAGGAAAATATACCGTATGCCACGGTTTTGATTATTGGCAGCGGTCAGGGAACGGTTTCCAATGAAGAAGGACAATTTGAGTTCCGCAAGCTTCCGACGGGAAAATACAAGCTCCGTGTGTCTGCCGTGGGCTATAAGACCCAAGAGAAGGAAGTGACGGTGAGCAAGGACTTTACTGCCGTCATACATTTCCCGATGGAAGAGGAGAGTTTCATGACCGATGAAGTGGTGGTATCTGCCAACCGCAACGAGGTAAGTCGCAAGGCAGCTCCGGTAGTCGTGAATGTGATGAGTACCAAATTGTTCGAGATGGTCAACTCCACCGACCTTGCCAAGACACTGAACTACCAGTCGGGCTTGCGTGTGGAGAACAACTGCCAGAACTGTGGTTTCCCCCAGGTGCGCATCAATGGCTTGGAAGGTCCGTATTCGCAGATATTGATAAACAGCCGTCCCATCATCAGTGCATTAAGCGGTGTGTACGGATTGGAGCAAATCCCCGTGAACATGATTGAACGGGTAGAAGTGGTGCGTGGCGGAGGCTCTGCCTTGTTTGGAGCTAATGCTGTGGGAGGCACCATCAACATTATAACCAAAGATCCCATCAACAATTCCTTCCAGGTATCGAGTATGTTCTCCAATATGGACGGCAAGTCCTGGGAGCAATATATGGGTGGCAATGTATCGCTGGTTGCCAAAGATAACTCCTACGGCATTGCCCTTTACGAGAGTTACCGCAACCGTAACCCCTACGACCGCGATGGCGATGGCTTTTCCGAGCTGGGCAAGCTGAACATGAATACCTTCGGTTTCCGTGCCTATTACCGTCCTACGCATTTCAGCCGCATCAATCTGGAATACCATACTACTAACGAACTTCGTCGCGGAGGTAATAAATTTGATTTGCAGCCGCATGAGACGGACATTACCGAGCAGACCAAGCATATCATCAATAGCGGAGGCGTGAGCTATGATTTGTTCTGGAAAGAGTACAAACATAAGATTTCAGCTTACACCTCCATCCAGCACACTGACCGCAACAGTTACTATGGTGCCCAAAAGGACATGAATGCTTACGGCAAGACGAAAGACCTGACTTGGGTTGCTGGTGGCATGTATGTGGGCAATATGGACAACTGTCTCTTTGCTCCCGCCACCTTCACCGGCGGGCTGGAATATCAGAACAACTCCCTGCACGACATCATGACCGGCTATCATCGTGACATGGAGCAGGATGTCCGCATTGCCAGCGCTTTCGTGCAGAATGAGTGGAAAATGAATGTACTGACCATGCTGGTCGGCGCCCGTCTGGACAAGCACAACCTGATTGACAAGCTTATTTTCAGTCCTCGCGTCAACCTGCTCTACAAGCCGACAGATGATTTTCAGGCACGCTTGACTTATTCTACCGGTTTCCGTGCTCCGCAGGCATACGATGAGGACTTGCACGTAACGGCAGTAGGTGGCGAGGGTGTCCAAATTAAACTGTCCGACAATCTGCGTGAAGAGCGTTCCAACAGTTATAGCGGTTCGGTAGACTGGACTGCCCATCTGGGGCACTGGCAGGCAAACATCCTGGTGGAAGGTTTCTATACAGACCTGCGCCATGTCTTTGTGCTCGAAGATATCGGCAAGAACGAAGTTGGGGATGTCATCAAGGAGCGCCGCAACGGAAACGGTGCACGTGTATATGGTGCCAATCTGGATGCGAGGATTGCCCATGGCAAGGAGGCGCAGTTCCAACTCGGATTTACGGCACAGCGTAGCCGCTATACCCATGAGGAAGCTTGGACAAAGGTGGACGGAAAAGACCTTACCACCAAGCGCATGCCCCGTACACCGGATTATTACGGGTACTTCACTTTCTCTTCCGCACCGGTAAAGAATTTTGATTTCTCTCTTTCCGGTACCTATACGGGAAAGATGATTGTTCCGCACTACGCACCGGAAGATGCTCCCGAGGGTGCCTTCTGTAATATCACTTCAGACCGCATGGAGCATACTCCCCAATTTCTGGACCTGAATGTGAAGTTGAACTATACGTTTGTGCTTCACGACCATATCAAGCTTCAGTTGAATACGGGTGTACAGAATATCTTTAACAGTTTCCAGAAAGACCTGGATAAAGGGGAATTCCGCGATGCGGGTTATTTCTACGGACCGACGCAGCCGAGAACCTTTTTTATCGGTTTCAAGATAATGAACTAAAAGTTTCCATTTAAGAATTTTTAGAGCTAAATTCCGCAAAATAGTCCTACATTTGTCGCCAAAGCACAAAAACCATGGATACTAAGAGAATACGGAATGTAGACATTTCCCAGATACATCATTTGCCGATGATTGATTTCATCGGCAATGATTTTGCTATTTTTAATGACATCAAGGACATGCCTTTGAGCTCTTATCCCACCCGTTTGAATGCTGCTTGCTTGACTGTCTGCTTGAAAGGGTGGTGCAAACTGGAACTCAACCTGCAGCAATGTGAAATGCGGGAAGGTATGTTGGGCATTATTCTTCCCGACCAGATTGTTCTGCAACGGGAACGCTCCGAAGATTTTTCCGGACTTTTCATTGCCGTTTCAAAGGACTTTATGGATATGGTAATACCTACCATGCAGCAGCTTTTCCCCATGTTCTTTATGATTAAGGAACGGCCTTTTGTCCACATCACTCCGGAGGAATCCCAATCATTTCAGGAGTATCACTCTTTTCTTTGGAGCAAGGTGAAGCTGAAAGACAACCCTTTCCGTAAGGAAATCACCCAGGGGTTGCTGTTGGCCCTTTTTTATGAGATATATAACATTTATCAAGGGCATGTCGTTCAGGAACGCATTCCCAAAAGCAGGAAGGAAGACTTGTTCGAGCGCTTTATCCGTGCCGTTTCAGAGTCTTATAAAGAAGAGCGAAGTGTGTCCTATTATGCCGATAAGATGTTCCTCACCGCCAAGCACCTTTCCACCGTAGTGAAAGAAATCAGCGGAAAGACGGCAGGCGAATGGATTGACAGTCTCGTAGTTTTGGAAGCCAAAGCCTTGTTGAAGTCTTCCGAAATGAGCATTCAGGAAATTGCAGACGAGCTGCATTTTGCCAACCAGTCCTTCTTTGGTAAGTATTTCAAGCATCACACTGGCATGTCACCTAAAGAATATCGCCGGCAATAGGTTCAATGTGACGGAATAATGTTTATTTTTGCGGTAAAGATTTACCCCCAAAATAAACTATCATGGAAAAAAGAGAAATTGACCTTACTGTTTCCTGCTATGGAAAGGTGAAAGGAGTGAAGTATGACGTTGTCATCTTGCCGTGGGGAGCTACGGAGCCCCACAATCTGCATCTGCCTTATCTCACTGATTGTATTTTGCCGCATGACATTGCTGTAGACGCGGCTGCGCTGGCTTTGCAGAATTCCGGTGTACGCTGCATGGTGATGCCTCCCGTACCTTTCGGTGCACACAATCCGGGGCAGCGCGAACTTCCGTTCTGCATTCATACGCGCTACTCCACCCAGCAGGCCATTTTGGAAGACATAGTTGCCTCTCTCTATGCACAAGGTATGCGCAAGCTGATTATTCTCAGCGGTCATGGCGGCAACAACTTCAAGGGAATGATTCGTGACCTGGCGTTTGTATATCCCGATTTTCTGATTATCGCTGCCGACTGGTTCAGCATCGTCCCTCCCAAAGACTACTTTGAGGCTGCTGTCGACGACCATGCCGGCGAGTCTGAGACTTCCGTCATGATGCATTACCATCCCGAGCTGGTAAATCTGGCTGAGGCCGGTGACGGAGAATCCAAACCGTTTGCTATTCCTTCCTTGAATGAAAAGGTTGGCTGGGCTCCCCGCCATTGGGATAAGGCTACAGTCGACAGCGGGGTAGGGAACCCCCAAAAAGCTTCTGCCGAGAAAGGAGAACGTTATATGAAGCCGGTGGTGGAGAAGTTGGCGAAGCTCTTTACGGAAGTCGGTCAGGGAAGTTTGTATTGATATACTTGGCTTCCGGCTATATATAAAAATAGGCAATAACCGTTGTGGATATTGCCTATTTTTTAAGTGCACCCTAAAAACTAATCTCTTTACTCTTATAAAAACTAATCTTTCTCTATTTCGAGTACAAAATTAGAAGGTTTTTACGGGTTATGAATTGACATAAGTCAAAAATCTCCTTTGGATATTATTTTTTCAAACGTGCCCAAAAGCCTTTCTTTTTCTGCCGGACCGGTTCACTGTTTTCGCGGAACAGTTCTTCGTAGGTCAGTCGGTCATGTATCATGCGGTAAATGCTTCCCCAGTCAGGCAGTCCGCCTAGGTTGCGGTCATCGATAAAGAGATCGGCTTTTACTTTGCGTGAAAAACCGGTGTGTGCGATGTCTTCTTCCGGATAGTCCCGGTTGACGGCATAGAATTCTACACCCCGTTCCCTGCACCATTCCACAGCTTCCTCCAGGAGCTTCCCTTCACGTACCGACCATAAAATCAGCCGGTGACGCTCGTTTATCAGCATCTTCAGCGTAGCGGTGGCAAAGGGAATTTCTTCTCCTATCCGGGGGTAGCGGTGTTCTACAATGGTACCGTCAAAATCAACGGCTATGGTCATAAATGAATAGCTTTTATTGGTTTCAGACTGTGGAGAAAATTATCCTTGACCGCCTGTGGTGCCGCCGGAGTGCTGGCTGACCGGATTGTTTGAATATTCTTCCTGATGTCCCGTGTAGCTTTTCAGCTCTACTTTTACGTCTTTGCTCTGGTTGCCTACTATTATTTTAAAGGTATATGTTTTCACGCGTACCATGCGTTTGCTGCCATATAGCAGTACATGGTTGCCACTGATACTTGTAGTCAGCTTTTGTTCAATTTCATAAGAACCGTTCGTACCTCCCTCTTCAGTTTCAATGTAGTTGTTGATGTATGTGGCCAGTGCATCGGATGCTCCTGCAGCTTTCAGCGCTTCAGCCGGAGAAACGGTATAGTCCCATCCGTTCTTGATTTTAAGGGTCAGGGTGATGTTTTCCAGCGCATCGTAATCTCTGTTTTCAATCTTGATAACCTCGGCTTTTCCATTCACTTCGTTGTAGCCGTCTGCTACACTGGCGGCAGCTTGTTTGGTGAATTTCACTCTAGGTGAATATTTGCCGGCTATCTTCTCGCCTTGCGGAATGGTGATGATGTAATTGTTATTGTTGAATCCTACGGTTTTAGCAGCGGCTCTGGTTGCAGGCGCCTCGCTGGATTCCACTTCCATGTTTTCCGGATTAAAATAGCCCAGGTTGGCATCAGTCGACGGATTGGGAATGGCAATGATGATATCTTCCTTGGCAACAGCGTCAGCCGGCTCTGTCTTGATGGCTACGTTATTTACAGAAGCCTTTGATGCTTCCGGTTGTGTGGAAGTTGCCGGATTGGCCTCACGTGCCTCTTCAAACACGACGGCTGCAATCTTGGTGTTTTCTTCCGTACCTCCGGTGGGTATATTGATGGTGGCGGCATTCTCTTTTTCCGGATTTTCTATTTTCGGAGCCTCAATGGTGCTTCCATCAGCCTCCTGCATCTCGCCGAATTCTATGGTTGTTGACATTTTTACATTTACCACCATCAGGCTGTGGTTGGCTGTTCCGTCTGTAAATTCTGCTGTGGTCTCGTAGTCATCATGTCCTTCAGCTGTTACGGTGAGCGTATAGATGCCGGTTTTGTTCACAGTCAGTGAGTATACGCCTTTTGCATCGGTTGTGGCAGAGTACTCGCCGCTTTTTACGGTGGCTCCTGCCAATGGACCGTTGGCATCGGTAATGGAACCTGCAATGTAGTAGGCTGTTTGACTTCTCAGCGGATCTTCCACTTCTTCATATTTCTTGTCGTCATCGTGGCAAGAGGTAAGGACTGTTGTGCTGAAGGTCATTGCAAGCACCAATGCACCTCCTAAAAATAAACTTTTCTTTTTCATAATTTTCGTCATTTGATAAAACTAATCTGTTTAAATTATACTTATTCCGATTTTTCTTTTTGTTGCTCCTTTATGAGGAAATAGCGTATATAGTCCGGCTGGTAGAAGTTGCTGCTCCGGTTTTCGTTAGGGCGTGTACTGTAACTTTTGCCCAGTTGTTTTTCTATGTACTCTCCATCTGCTACCATGCCGTATGCCCATGCAAAGTAGTCAGCCGGTTTTACTCTGAAGAATCCTTTTCTACTCCATTTCTTTCCCGGCAGGGGGATGGCAAAATGAAATCCTCCGTTTATCTCTCCGTTTGTACAAAGGGCATACAAGCCGATGGCATATTCTCCGAAGTGCCGCGTACAGTCTCCTCTCACTCCATAATCACCGTAAATATATCTTCCTGCTTTCAAGTCGAACTGCAAGTTGAGGCGTGGTTCGTAGTACGAAGCATTCAGCGAGGCATTGATACGCTGTTTTCTGCCTATATACCAGCCGTCTTCCCGGGTGATGGCAGAGAAACCGGTGGAGCCTGCCGTTCCACCCAGTTCCCAGCGTCCGTTGTTGGTGCGGTATTTTATTTCCAGTTGTGCACCATATCTGTTGTTGGTGAAGTTACCCACTGTCATTTTCCCGAAGATGTTGTGTCTGAAGCGTACATCCTGCGATAGAGCTATGATTCCCGGTCTTATCCGTTTCATTTCTCCACTCAGGTTGGTGGCTACGGGCAGTATCACTTGTGCAGTCATTTTTCCGCCTTTCCACAAAGCCATTTCCACTGCCGGATTCAGGTTGATGGCATACGTATACAGTTCGTCAAACGTATTGTTCTCTAAAAACAAATCGGGATATATCACCAAATCCATCTTCCTGGCAGACGGCGCTTCTTCCTGACCGGCATTTTTCAATGCCTTCATGGCCGCATCCGTATCTACCGTAATTCCCATTTGCTGATATACTTGTGTCAGGCTGATTTCTCCGTTTCTGTATGCTGCCGTCAGTGTATCCGGCAGATTGATGCAAAGCCTGGGAATCCGGTTTTCCAGTACCACCAATTGCAAATCGCCCTTCGTCTTGCTTCCCAAGCAGGCATCTATGGCTTTGCCCACTCCGGTGTAGGTACTTCTATATACATTGTTCTCAAAACTTACAGTGGTTACCCCTGGGGTCTGTGCACATCGTATATTTTCCATACCGATGGCTTTCAGGCTCTCTGTCACTTGGGCATCTGCTATTGCAGAAATACCACAGAACCATACTGCCAGTATCCACTTCAAACCGCTTTTTCTCTTGTTTTTCATCCTACTCTTTAATCCTTAATCCTTCATCCCTCTCTTAGTGCAACAGCCTGCATTCATACCGTATCCCTCCCGATATGCTGTTGAATTCTCTGGTAAACACATGGATGGAGAGATGCCTCCATAATCTGGCGGCAGCTCCCACATTGAAACCTTCCGAATCATATTCGGCCATGACAGTCATTTCCCGGCAGAAAGCAGGGGAGTAGCTGATACCTCCGAAAGGACCGTCCTTTATGCTATGGTCGTTCAGTGGGAAATAGTAACCGGCAGTCAGTGCAAGTCTATCTCCTTTTGCAATAGAGAACCCTTTAGTTAATGCACCATATACAGTAGCAAAATAGTTTATTCCCGTATTTTTGAAAGGATCATCTACACCAAGTAATAAGCTTGGATGAAATTTACCTTCTTTAAGTGGACGTACACGTGCAGTCATAGATCGATCCTGATGGAAATATCCTTCTTTCCCATCGTAACGTTTAGCTTTTTGTAGCGTACACCGATAACTCAACTCCAGAAAAGATAAGAATGTGATGTTGACGAAGTAATTTCCGGTGTTGAAGTTAAACGGTGTCATGCCGTTCGGAAGATAATTGCCGCCTCCCATAAAAGTACCGGCCTCCTGCATATCTGCTGTCGGGATGTTCAGCAGCCCGGTGTTGCCCATGGAATATTGGGCCTGTACTCCCATGCTGCAACCAAGCAGCAGTAGGAGCAGGCACCATTTTCTCATTTTCGTTTTCAGCATGTCTGGGAAGTGTTTTTACCATTCATTTGTGCCCTCATATAGAGTTTCTTCACAAATGCCATGTCGTGTGTCACCATGATTTTCACCAGTTCTTCAAAAGAAGTCTTGCGTGGATTCCAGCCCAGCAATGTTCTGGCTTTGGTCGGGTCACCCAGCAGTTGTTCCACTTCGGCAGGACGGAAGTATTTGGGATCCACTTCCACCAGCACTTTACCGGTTTTGGTATCAATGCCCTTTTCATTCACGCCTTCTCCTTCCCAACGCAGTTCCACACCGGTTTCCTTGAAGGCAAGTGTAGTGAAATCACGTACGGTATGATATTCTCCGGTAGCTATGACAAAATCCTCCGGAGTGTCGTGCTGCAGAATCAGCCACATGCACTCCACGTAATCTTTGGCATATCCCCAGTCGCGCAGCGAATTCAAGTTACCCAGATATAACTTGTCTTGATATCCTTGGGCTATACGTGCTGCCGCTAGTGTAATTTTGCGTGTCACGAAGGTTTCTCCGCGCCGTTCGCTTTCGTGGTTGAAGAGAATGCCGTTTACGGCGAACATGCCGTAGCTTTCCCGGTAATTCTTCGTAATCCAGAAGCCGTATTGTTTGGCCACACCATACGGACTGCGTGGGTAGAACGGGGTTGTCTCTTTCTGTGGTACCTCCTGCACCAGACCGAACAGTTCGGAAGTCGAAGCCTGATAGATTTTCGTCTTTTTCTCCAACCCCAGGATACGTACTGCTTCCAGCATGCGCAGTGTACCTACAGCATCTGCTTCCGCAGTATACTCCGGCACATCGAATGATACTTTCACATGGCTTTGTGCCGCCAGGTTATAGATTTCGTCCGGCTGCACCTGCTGTATGATGCGGATAAGCGAGCTGCTGTCCGTCATGTCCCCGTAGTGCAGGTTTACGAGACGGTTCTTCTTCATGTCACGCACCCATTCATCCAGGTAAAGATGCTCTATGCGTCCGGTGTTGAACGATGACGAACGGCGCAGAATGCCGTGTACTTCATATCCTTTTTCAATTAGGAACTCGGCCAGGAATGAACCGTCCTGACCGGTGATGCCTGAAATCAATGCTATTTTCTTATCCATGATTCGGGTTTTAAAATCAGTTTTTATTTATGTTATGATGTAAATTTCTCTTTTGTGATATTCCATAAGAATAAGCAGTTCCCGATGATATATCTTCTCCACATTCTTTTGGGTTCCTTTATCAGCCGGTACAGCCATTCCAACCCGTGTTCCTGCCACCATACGGGAGCACGTTGCACGTTTTCGGCAAAGAAGTCGAACACAGCGCCAATAGTACCGATGGGACCGTTTACCTCCAGTTCTTTTAGGTGTGCATAAGCCCATTTCTCTTGTTTGGGAGCGGTCATGCCCACCCAGAGCAAATCCGGCTGTGCCCGGTTTACGGCGGCTATCATGGCTTGATTGTCTTCTTGGGTGAATTCCGGCTTGTAGGGTGGGGAATAGGTTTCTACCCGGATATTGGGATATAACCGGACAGCTTTTACCTTTATTTTCCTCAGGGTGTCTTCGCTACTTCCCAGGAAGAAGCAGGTTCCTCCTTTCCGGTTCAGCTTATCCATTTCGTACAGAAACAAGTCCCATCCCGCTGTGCGCTCTATCTTCTCATGTCTTAGGAGTTTGAACGCCAGTACAATGCTTGCTCCGTCTGGAATCAATGCGTCTCCCCTCAGCAAAGCTTCTGCAAAGGCAGGATCTTTCAATGCTGTGTTATACGAGTGCGCATTGATGGTGTTAATCAGCAGTTTGCCTTCGGGCAATGCGTCAAGCTCACTTCTGTGTTCCAGAAGCGAAATCGTCTTTAACTTCAACATGTAAAAAGGAGTATAATTTTCCGCAGAGTACGCTACGCTGTCGCCCGTCACATGGAAAGGTATTTTTGAACGGAACGATGCAATATGTCCGAAAACTGCGGCAAATGTAAAGATTATGTGTGTAATATACAAGAGGAATGTGAAAAATGTAATTTAGTTGGTCTGGTGGTTGATGCAGATACCTTTCAGATACCATTCGTACAAACGGCGTATTCCTTCGTCTATTTCTATTTTATGATGCCATCCCAGGTTATGCAGTTTGGTCACATCCGTCAGTTTGCGCAGTGTGCCGTCCGGTTTCGAGTCATCCCATCGCAGCTCACCTTTGAATCCTATTTCGGCTATAATCTTTTCAGCCACTTCCTTTATGCTGAGTTCCTTTCCGGTGCCCACATTGATGTGGCAGTTGCGTATTTCTTTACTGTCCGGAGCATATGTGTCTTTAAAGTCCACATTCAGCAGTACATGTACACTGGCATCCGCCATTTCTTCGCTCCATAGGAATTCACGCAACGGTTTGCCGGTTCCCCACAAGGTGACCGCTTCCGGGGTTATTCCGAAGTTGGCAAGCTCTGCCAGAATCTCTTCGTTGCCATAGCTGCCGTTTATCCCTTTCACCGGACGCAGGTCGATGTCTTTGCGTACAGCATCCCAATCCCCTTCGTTGAGGCATTTGGCAAGGTAAATCTTGCGGATCATGGCAGGCAGTACATGGCTGTTTTCCAGGTGGAAGTTGTCGTTCGGTCCATATAGGTTGGTAGGCATCACGGCTATGTAGTTGGTGCCGTATTGCAGGTTGAAGCTTTCACACATCTTCAGCCCGGCTATTTTGGCTATGGCATACGGCTCGTTGGTGTATTCCAGCGGAGAGGTCAGCAGCACTTCTTCCTTCATGGGCTGCGGAGCTTCACGTGGGTAGATGCAGGTGCTTCCCAAGAAGAGCAGCTTCTTTACTCCGTGACGGAAACTCTCGCCGATTACGTTCTGCTGGATTTGCAGATTCTGGTAGATAAAGTCCGCCCGGTATTGCAGGTTTGCCATAATGCCACCCACATGGGCGGCAGCCAGTACCACCGCTTCCGGTCGTTCTTCATCGAAGAATTTCTTTACGGCGGTTCCGTCCAGCAAATCCAATTCTTTGTGTGAGCGTCCTACTAAGTTTGTGTAACCTCTTTGTTGCAGGTTGTTCCAGATGGCGGAACCTACTAAACCACGATGCCCCGCTATAAAAATCTTTGCATTTTTTTCTAACATGACTAATACCCTAGTTATAAAATTAATTTTTTCTATTTACTTCTTGTATGAAGCTATACATTCTTTTAAAATATCTTTCATCCGGTTCTCAAACTTTTCCAAAGTGAATTCCCTTTGAAATTTTTCTTTACCGGCTTTACCCATTTCAGCACATATCATGGGATGGTCTATTAAATATTCTATCTTTTCTGCCAGCTGTTGCGGACTATGTTTTTCCACGATAAATCCGGTTTTGCCTTCCTCTATGATATCGGGTATTCCTCCCTCGTTTGTGCTGATGCAGGGTAGTCCCTGTTCCATAGCCTCAAGAAGTACTAATGGGAAACATTCATTATGATAATAAGTGGGAAATATAAATAAGTCTGCTTGTTTAAGAAACAATTCTTTTTCTTCTCTATATTTGGCTCCGTGTGCCTGTATATACTTGTCTAGATTTTTGTGTTTTACCTTTTGGTTGAATTCACTTTCCGCAATGTCACTCCATTTTCCAATGTAATCACAATGAAATGAATAACCATCGTTCTTTACGATGTTTAGTGCATCTATCAAATCCCATACCCCCTTTTCCCTTAACATGTTGCTGAGGAATAATAATTTGAAAGGGTTGTTTCTTTTCTTGGAAAAATCATAGGTTACGTTTTGTGGAATGCCATTGGGACAGTATACCACCTGTTCTGGTTTTACAAATTTTTGGATATCATTGTAGAGTGGGGGAGCCAGCAGTATTATCTGTATATTCTTGAAAAAGGCTTTGTATAACCATTTGTCCGGCCATCGTCCTTCTCTTGATTTCACACCTTTGTTATGAAAATGTATTATGATTTTCTGTCCCAAACATTTTAGCAGGAATAGGGTACAAAAATCTTTGTAGAAAGCCCCACCTTTGGTATTGGGAGTCAAATAGCATAATTGTGACTTTATTCTCTTAACGGTTTTTGCTATTTGTATCTGTTTTTTTAAGTAAACAATAAGTTTCCTTATTCCTCCTTTTCCTATGTCATTGATATCTTTGGCAAGAGTTAAGTTAAGATAATGGCAGTCAAAAGCTTCGTTTATCACTTTGCTGTCATGGATATATTCCCCCATCATGGATGCACCGTGTACGGGTGGGGGCATGTGCATTATAAAAAGAACTCTTGGTTTCATGTTTCGTTTAATCAAATTCAAAGTATAGACTTCAACCAGTGTGCTATGGCGAGGTTACCATTATCAGTTTGATACCTTTCTCGTGGCATATATTGATGATGTACCTATTGTTTATGTGAACTTTACTACTTCCGGTGATACTCCCTGTATTGCAGCAACTTCGCCAACATCCACCAAGTAATAGGAGTATGTTTCGTCATATTCATGAGTTTACCAATGGGGTCCTTCACAAAATATCTGCCATATTTCAAAGCCTCTTGACGGCTCAATGTCAAACGACCGGAGAGAAGTTGGCAATAAGTGAGGTTGCGTGAAATACGGCCACGGGCTTTTAAATAACCTGCAGGTAGTTCATTGGGCAGGCGTGTAACAATGCGCTTTTCCCAATCAGCAATACTGGGCGCGTTGCTCCAGCGTATCATCATTTTGTTTAACCAGCCTTGACTACGGGTCACGTCTCCACCATCGCTTACAAAAAGAATTTCCGGGATAAATCCCCATTGTCCATAGGTAGATACCATAGCCCAAAACTCCAAATCTTCAGTGATGCGAAGGTCTTTACGTTGTCCTCCAATTATATTAATCACTTCTTTGCGGATTAAGACACTTCCTGTACAGACATGCATGTGCTTTGCCCAGAAAGTGAAAAAATCTTCTAAGATGAAAGCTTCTTTATACTCTTGGTAGCAACTGGGGATTTCAAATGAACCGGAGACAGTGAGGTGACGTTGCGCAACATTTACTGCCACACAATCAGGATGGTTGTCCAAAAATGAAACAGTTTTTTCGATAAAACCTTGTTCCCAATAATCGTCTGCATCCAAATAAGCGCAATAGCGACCTTGTGCTGTCTTAATCCCATTGTTACGGGCAGCAGAAGGTCCTTCGTTTTTTTGTCGTAACAATGTGATGTTGGCTTCTTTTCGGGTTTTGATAATCTCTATGGAGTTATCTTTGCTCCCATCATCAATGAGAATAACCTCTATAGCGTAAGATGTTTGCTGGTTGAAAATAGAATCTAATGTGCGGTTAATGGATGGGGCGGCATTATAAACCGGTATGATTACAGATAAATCTATCATAGCATTTTATGGATGTGTACATATGTTTAACAAATTATCCAAGTAGGCTTTCGACTTAATCAATTCGCGTTGCTTGGTGTGATTGATCTGTTCGTAATTGAAAGGGTAATAATAAGCTTTTTCCCATTTTTCGGGGTTGTCCAATATACATTGGTTTATTCCGAAGAGGGTCATCAAGCTTTCCATACGTGAATTCACTTTATGTCGATGTCTGTTAAATACGAAGACAGGTTTGTTGAACATAATGGAGAATGCCGTGCCATGAAACGAATTGGATATAAATGCTTTGCAGTGATAAATCATCGAAACAAACTCACGAGGACCTGCTTTCATGAAGTTTCTGTCGGCATAAAGCAACGGGTAAGTATCTGCTATGACATAAATCTTCAGGTGATGACGGCGTGCATACTCCTTAGCAAAACGTTTCAACTCTTTATTTCCTTCAAAGTCGTAAATCAACAGATAATCTTCTTTGGAGATGTTTGTTACCATCAATTGTTTCCATTGTTCTATAGGGAGTAAGAATACGGGGTCGAGTACCCATTCCCCCGGAATGTTCATCTCCCTGAGCAACTGCAATCCATGACTCTCCCTTACAGACACAGCATCAAACGTCCGCAGGCATTCGGCAATTTTTTTTTTCTCCTTCTGGGGAATATCCACGTAAGAGAAGCTGGCAGCGTATGATGCTTTTCTGCCCTTTGTTACGAATTCGAGATAGAAAGCCGGATCGCGTCCCGCTTCGTAAAACACGTTCCATATTTGGTCGCTCCCTACCACGTAGAGGTCGGCTTCCGGTGGATTCTGGCACAGCTTTTCGAGCGTGCGGTATTCTCGTGTCTGCTTCAGATACGAGTCGATGAAACGGTCGAACTGCCGTTTGCGGCCCATGGTGGTTTGCCGTTGCAGGTACTTCATCACGCGATATGCTATGCGTGTCACGGCATACCGGCTCAGTTTCGATTCCGGGTTCACCCATCGGTAGTCATACTTTCGTGTCAGATATTCCGGTTGGTAGTTTATTAGCACCGCATCGTGTCCCATACATTGCAGATAGGTCTGCAAGGCGTATGCCTGTAGTGCTGCACCGTAGTTATAAACATTGTATGTAGTAAGGGTAAGTATTTTCATATAGGTTATTTTCTTATAATCATATTCTTGAGAACAATGTCAGGCATAGAACAAACAGCTGAGCATTTGAACCCACAAATAGGATACAATGTCTTAAATATTTTAGATCGCCATGTCTTCTTCATAGGGAATCTCAGTTGCTTGTTGCCGGCAATGGCTTCCTCCATCGGTCTTTCCACCATGTTCACCTCTGAAACTATATTCCGGAGCATGGCATGACCTTTCTCTGAGTTGACTAACGCAAGTGATAATCCGTAGTCAGTATTCGTATGTATTTGGGATTTGTCCACTCCCCAGAAATCCCCGATGGTCAGGTCACTGACTCTCTCACTTCGGGTATATTTGCATTCGTGGCAACTGTCTCTGCAAAAAATAGCTTTAAAAAATCCCTTCATGTATAAGTCGATATGTAATTCTCTTTTATAAATTATTTTTCCAGACTTATATATTTTTAATCTGTAAGCAGTGTCGTCACGGAAAGTTAATTTGTCAATGTTGCATTCTACGATATCAGTAGGCAAACTTGATTTGAACAGTTGTATGGATGGAACTCCGTGGCAAATTACGTCCACAGTAAACAGATTGGTTCCAAACTTTTTAGTATACAGAGCCACTGTGGCTACTTGACATGGTGTACCGATGAATAATACTTTTTTCCCATTCTTCAAATCATTTGCTATTTGCGAGTGGATACCTGCCAAGTTACTCTGTACATATTTTGAGCTTTTCAGCTTTTCCAATTCATCCGCAGATGAGCAACGGATATGCTTTATAGAAAAAGGTTTCTCGAAAGCGCATCCGTAAACGATACCTCCTTCTGCTATCATCCGTTCGGACAATACCGCAGCCAATCCACCTGAAGAACTCTGCCGCCTTAGCGTATCGTCCTTTCTCCACAAAGCATACGCCTTATCCGGTTTTCTATAATCGGGTTTCTGTATAGCGGGGCAACTTTTTACACACAAGCCACAGTTGATGCACTGTGTCTCTTCTGCATGCGTATGTATATGTCCCAAAGAATCATTGGATATATGAATGCAATGTTTCGGGCATCTGTCAACGCACGATAGACATCCAACACAATTGTGTACATTGTTGATATTGTTCATTTACCAGTTTTTTTATCTAAACTACGAATAATAGCATCGTATTCGCGTTGTGCACAATTTTCCGTATTGAATGGTTTTTCAAGTTCAATCGATGCCTGTCCCATGGCTTTCAAGTCGTGATGGTGAAAGTATTCTAAAGCTTTCAGCATAGAATCATTTTTTAGTGGATCGAAAATAGTGCCATTGACATCCTCTTTTATCAACTCAGAATAACAGCCGTTGTAAATGGATGTTGCAACAGGCAACCCACATGCCATAGCCTCTGGGATGACAAGGCTCCAGTTGTCTTGCAAAGTCGGCAGAATGAATACATCTGCAATTGCATAATATTTGTATACATATTGGTAGGCAATAAATCCGAGGAAATGTATGCTGTCATATGTTGCATATTTATCTTTCAAATAATCGTATTCCTCTCCTTTACCTATAAGTACAAGCTGGTCTTTGGGATTTTTTTTTATATGAGTTTCCCATGCCAGCAAAAGATGTGGAACTCCTTTTGGGGTATGTATCTGACCGGAAAACAGATATATCAGCCCTTTTTTCTCTTGCTTTATGTTTAACAATGATTTTATAAATTCATTGTCTTCGTTTTGAGGGTTGTAATTTTTTACGGCTTCCGCAAGCCCTTTACCATCGGCACTCATCCCTCCAATGTGTATTTTTTTAGATTTTATTCCTATGCTTTCAAGGTATTTTTGAGTTTCTTTTCCATTAACAAGATAACCTTTGATGAATAGATTGAAAAATTTGCGCTGCCAAGTTATAATCCGCTTTGCATTTCTCTCAGTGTGTGGCGTACGTTCGTAACCAATAAATAAAGGTGTAAGGGTTAGAATAGAATATAACAACACTAAGGGAGTCCATTGGAAAAATCCTTCGCTTATCAATACATCCGGTTTGATTTTCTTTATGGATCTAATCAATCCTTTTGTGATGGGTATTCTTTTCCCTTGCCTTCCATTGTATTTTTTGAAAGACATTTCATAAGTATTGAAGAGTTTTTCATTTTCAAAAGGCAAGGCATTTCTACCCAAAACTTCCGGAATTTGTTTAAGCAAATGTTCATTATGTCTTAATTTATAACGAACAGTGGAATACATGACATAGAAATTGCCGTCAAACAATTCGTTCAGTCTTTTATAAAAGGGTAGTCTATAATCCAGAAATATCGGGTTGCAATATAATACTTTCATACTATTTTGTGTTAAAGCAGTTTTTTATATCCTTAATGCTACTTGGAAACAGAATTCGTTTTAAGAACATTCTTTTATTGATACATCTAGAAATAAATAGCGATAAACAGACAGATGCAATAAATATAAATACACCGGTAATCAAGTTGTTGGGTAAGAGCGCACATAAGATGTTTATGATGAACATATTTAACAAATATATTCCCAGGGAATTCTCTCCTATTGTTTTTAACCACTTGAAATGAAGGTGTGGCAACAATGCCAATAGAAGCAGAAAGAATGTCGGTACAAGCAAGGTGTTTCCCATAGGTACACGTATATCCATAAACTGTAATATGTTTATTACAACAAACACAACAGCTCCTGCATATTTCATATAGGCAGATAGGCTGTTTAAAGCAGATGCCATCCAGCCGTATGCAAAATATCCTATTGCCAGTCCGATGCCTAAGGGCATTGTATTCTTGAACCAATAAAATTCTTCCCAAGTACATCCCCATGTGACAACAGACAATATTATCATTATCCCATAGAGCCACTTGTGTTTCAACGACAGAAGGTACAAGATAAAGAACGAACAATAGGTGGGCAGAAACCAAGGGAATACAAAATTGTAGTATTTGCTCAAATGTGTCTGTGTACCCAAAAGAATGGCTGATAGGTGTCCCCATTCCAGCCCGATTTTATGGAAATAAATGCAACTTGTAAGGTAACAAGCTGACAAAATCCATAAATAAGGCACCCAGTTCCTGACAATGATATCTCTCAGGTGCTCCCAACTCGTGTCAGCTTTCATTTTATAGAAGAATGGCAATATGAAGAATTCGATTACGTGGAATTTGTATAATTGGATTTGTAGTCTCACATATTCTCCATCCATAAGAAAGTGATTATGTCCCAATACTATTAGCAGGATAAGAATCCCCTTTATTATATTGCTCTCATCGCGAGTAAGATATATCGTTTCTTTCATATCCTGTTTCCTATTGCTAAAGAATAAGTTTTTGGGGACAATTTAATCCAGCCTTGTCCTATAAGTATTATTAAGTACGAAATCATAATTGGCAGTAATATGTATGTGATCGTTGCGATGATATCGTTGCCATAGAAGATGTGTGCGATGCCTTGTTTGAATAATTTCATAGGATAGAAATGCATCACATAGATGAGAAATGAGAAAGTCGAAAGATGCAGCATTTTTTGCCGCCACGTTTCCGGTATATGGTTCAGCAGTTGCCAGAACGCTACTATGCCTGTCATATCTGTCAGCTTGTGTATCCATTCGTTGAAAGTCATAAAGCCGGTAAAGCAGGCTGCAAACCAGATGGCTGAGATGGCAAGAGTTGGTGCAAGGCGCATCCTGACAGATAGCATTTCCGGGTGTTTGCCTATCAATCCTCCCAATACAAAAAATACTAAACATTCAGAGGACAAGACTGAGCAATCTATAGGTTTCCATAGATAGAACAATACGGTCACAGTTATCCATATCGGCAACGATGATTTTATGCGGAACAGCCATCCATATATAGGATATAACATCATCACAACCATCAAATCCCTGACATACCACAACGGACCGTACCAATGGCTGTTGAACAGATTCTGAATCACCGAGAATATATCCGTGCCAACGGCTTTTTTGTCAAAAGGCAATAAGCACAAGGCTCCTGTTACATTCCAAATTACGAATGGAATGAACAACGTATGTATTTTTTTGATGATCATTTGTCTATAGCTTTGCGGTTCATAATAGTTCTTTCCTAAAAAGAAAAAACCGGATACCATAAAAAAATAAGGAACTGCTATTTGAGTAAGACGCATGCAAGAGTCTTCCACTATTCCGTTCAATCCTTGTGGACTCCACGAATGGAAGAATGCAAGGTAGTTGAGTGAATGCCTATATACTACCATTAGAGTACAGATAAAACCCGCAATGCTGATTTTTACACTTAAATCTTTATTCATCTTCGTATCAATTGTTCAAGACGTTGCGCTCTTTTAAAATGATAACCGGCAACTATTATGGCAAAGTAAGCAATTGTGATGACGCATGCCTTGCCCGAAAGGAAACCGTAGGAATATCCGTTGACCAAAGCCACCACCATGGCACACATAAGTCCCAAGTAGCCGCGCTTCAAGCTGTTTTTGAAAAATGAAAAAAGCGAGGTCACGAAATGCAGAGCTGCCAGTACGCAACCCGCATACCCTAAGCTGCCGTAGAAACCTATGTAGTTGTTATGAGCATCGGGTGAAAGCACGGTGCCTTTGACCGATACCACGCGTTCGGCACAAGCAAAGCCCCATCCGAACATGGGTTTTTGGGCTGCAAAATACAATATCTGTTCCCACAATCGGTCGCGCCCAGTGGCACTTTCAATAGTTGCTTTTGTTTTACCTGGCATGATGAGCAACAATAAGTCCATAAGTTGGTCTTGGTAGATAAATGCAAAAATGCCAATACATGCCATTAAAGCTCCCCACATGGCATGACCGCTGAACAGCATGGCTGTGCCTATGCCGGCGACACAAGATGCATTGGCACCGCTTGATGTACTCGTAACAAGCAATACGAAACTTATCAGCATGACCATTCTGAAAAACCTCAGGCGTTTCTTGTCTTTTTTTTCCTTTATCCATTCTGCAAAGCAATAGGCAAAACACATGGCAGAACAAGTACCCGTTTGCAGCAAATGAATGAAGATAGGCCATCCTACATTGTATCTTCCACCGATAGCACTGAAAAAGGCCATTGCCATAATGAGATATACCAAACTCTTTTCCACACCGTCAAATGTTTTTGGCATGCTTAGCAGCCAAAAAGTCAAAGCCATTAGTATAAAATTCTGTATGCTCAAGAATGCGGAGAATGCAGGCATGAACGCCCATGTGGCACTCAACAACGCATAGAAATATAATAGTAGCAATGTGCGTATCGGTGGATTCGATATTCTGAATATTCCCACAACTTTCCTTTGCCAATGAGAATATACAATAAATAACATACTGAAAAGGGATATTATTTGCAAGGCTTGTGCAAAGCCTCCATCTCCTGCTGGCATAAATATGGTCCTATATATCCACAATAGGAAGAAAGCCGTTATCCAACGGAACTTTTTCCCCCAGCTTGTTTTAATGTCTTTGTAGAGTTGCTTTAAACTGTTCATTTACCAATATGATGAATGATTACTTCTTGTATTTTGCTTATTATGTGGTGGAAAAATTATAAAGCACACTTCTTTTGCGGCCGTGTAATTTTATACCTTGAAACAATATTCTATAAACGAAAGTGTATAGTCTGAAGATGGTTCTGCTTCTTATGAATTCAAGGAATTTTTTATCATTGTTTTGCAGTAGTGCTTTTAAATTATTGTCATTCTTCACATATTCATAAATGACGTTATACCAAGTGTTATCCCAACCTATTTCCGGTGTAAAGAAACATTTTATATGCACCATTATTCTGTTACGTTCAATGGTCTGCATGATTTTTGAAGATGCTCCCGTTGCAATTTGCAGCATCATTTTTCCGAAAGATTCATGATACTCATGTGAAAGGACTCGTGTCTGCATCATTGAACTGCTATTAATATAGTATGCGCATACAACATTGTCTATAGCTGCGTATCTTTTAACGCCACGCCAAATGGACTGGTTGGTTATCCAGTCTTCTCCGATGGATATGTTTGTCGCAGACTTGAATATTTCTTCAGAAAATAATGTCTTTCTGTAAATGCCCCCCCATAAATAAGGCAATATGTGATAAGACAACAGAGCAAACAGATAGTTCTCCTCCCCAACGATTTCTTTTCCTGACAAGATTGGTGTTTCAATACTTGATGTACCATTATTCCGCACTCTCAGGTTAGCCCCTTTTACTATATCGTATTTACTTTCTATAGCTTTGGCATATAATGAACTTAAGGCTTTAGGTAAGAGATAATCATCTGGATCCAAAAACACCAAATATTCCCCTTTGGCATGTTCAAATCCGGCCTTTCGTGCCGCATGTGCCCCTCTATTTTCTTGATGTATCACTTTTATCCGTGTGTCCTTTGCCGTAAACGCATCGCACATCTGCGGACAACGGTCAGGGCTGCCGTCGTCAACAAGTATCATTTCCCAATTCGTGAAGTCCTGCGCAAGTACGGAGTCCACGCAACGTTGGAGATATTTTTCCACGTTATAAACGGGAACCAATATGGAAATCTTAGGAGTATTCATCATTTACTATGAATTTAAAGCCTTATTTAAAAACAACAACGACGATTCACGCAAATCACGAAAACGTGTCTCAACCTCTGCCGTATAATCGGTAGCCGACACAATCATATCGTTATCACCTGCTTTGCTCAAACGTTCCACATCTCCCCATAAGGATTCCGCCAATTCACGGTTACGTGCGTCAATTAAACCGTCCGCCATTTGGAATTCCTTTCGGAATAATAAAGAAAACACGCAAAGATGGAACGATCTGCCTATGCAATATTTAGCATATTTCACAAAATTCAGAAATTCCAAAGGCCCTGCATCCAAACGGTAATCGAATGTTCGGGTATCTTTTTGGAAAATCATATAGATGTTACTCGACACGATACGGTAACCATGCTCCACGGCATATTCCCGAGCCGCATTCTTACCAACTTCATGGTCAAACGGATCGTAATAGAATACATACTCGCCTTTGATCAAAGGCGAGTCACCCGCAAGTTTATTCCATTCTTCTACATCAAGCAGCATAGTCGGGTCGAGAACCACGGGCAGATTTGAATCAAAGAAAGCCGCCGTTCCACTGTCTCTCACTGCCACAGCCTGATAGGTTTTCACTTCTCTTCGCACACGCTCGGCAAGATGTGCCGGTATGGTTTTCCGTCCGTTCGGTCCCATGCTGGGAGCATAAGCGATCTTCTTTCCGTTCCGTACAAAATCGAGGTAATAATACCATTCAAACTCAAAGCATCCGGTATTCCAAATCTGGTCGCCTCCGGCTATATAATAGTCGAAAGTGCCACATTCTTCATTGATTTTAGATGGGTCGCAACAATAGGGTGTCAGGCGCATATAGTCGTGCGCAAACGACTTAAATTTGTCCACCTTTCGCTTCATCTGTTTATTGTATGGAAGCCAACAAAGTGATTCTATCCAACGTTTCACCGGATGACGGCTTACCAAAATCGGCAAGCGATAGCCATCTACCTGCTTTTGCGGCTGGTAATTGATGATGCTGCAATCATATCCCATATCGCTTACCACCCGTTGCAAGGCATAAGCCAATAGGGCGGAACCGTAATTGGTCGCGGCATGAAAATCCACTATTCCTACTGTACCTTTCATTATTTTCTGATTATTTTTTTGATGCAATACTTCATTTTACTTTTCAGAATTCTGTCCATCCATGTGATGCGAAAGGCTGCTTCAAAAGAGCAATACCGGGCTAAGAACCTGAAGCAACGGGTTCGTCCCGTACGGCGAGTGGGCGCGTTGAGTTGCGCATTGCCCGCGATGGCATCTTCTACTGGTTGCCGATGGCTATGCACGTCTGCTTGCATCAACGCATAAAATGCCGTTCCTTTGTCCGTATTCACCAAAACGACCGAAATGCCGTTATCGGCCTCACGATGTACTTTTTCATCTTTCAATCCCCAAAAGTCGCCGATAGATATATCCGATATGCGCTGCCGATAGGCATAGCGGCATTGATAGCAACTGTTACGATAAGAATTTCCAAAAAAGAAAGCTGGATAATAGGAATTGGAATAATCTATTCCTCGTTCAAAGATGAAAGGCTTGCCATCTTTTTTAAAGCCTCGACATTCTAAACAAAAATCTCCTTTTGCATGATTACGAAAAGACAAATAAGTTACCTTGGTAGGCTCTATATCACGTATGGCATGACGCAGAGATGCGTGCAAACTTTGCTGTGAGGGAACGCCATGGCATATCAAATCAACAGTCAACAAGTTGTCATATTCTTGCCTTAAATAATTTTTTACGCCGGCTACTTGGCAGGGAGTCCCGATAAAGAGCACTGTCAGACCTTCAAGAACATCTTTCTTTAACGCTTGATAAAGGTCTCCCATCTCGCTTTGCACATATTTGAAGCCTTTCAGTTTCTCCACGTCCTCCATAGTGGCACAGCGCATATGTTTCACCTGAAGTCCATGGGCTGCGCATCCATATACAACACCACCTTTACTGATGACGGATTTACTTATGGCGGTGGCCATCCCTCCACTGGTAGCAGACATATAATCCGTCTCATTTTTCGTCCATGCGGCATAGCAATCCATAGGTGGATACATCGGCAACGGATTCAACGATGGACATATCTTGTCACAAAGTTCGCAATCGACACACTTGTCTTCGTCAATTGCAGGTAAAATCTCACCCAAGAATCCTTCGGTCACACCAATGGCATGTTTGGGACAAACATTCAAACATGCCAAACAGCCTGTACATTCTGGGACAGCACACAAATGTTTCTTCATCTTTTCAGCATTCTTTCACTTCAAAAGGTTTATTGTGTACCATGGCGGCAGTTTGCGCGAAAGCGCTTTTATACATCTTGCCGCTTTTACACAGATACACGGCTTCCGCATCCGCGATAAGCAGAAAGTCGAGGAATGTCTTCATATTGACGTCATCATCATTATCGTAATCAATATGCCCCACCTTACCGGGAATCACATATACATGAGACAAAGCGGCAGCTTGCGCTAAAAAAGTGGAACTGTCCGCCGTTACCAAGATTCTGTCATGCGAAGGTGCGGTTTTCGCTATTTGTGAAATGGCATGCAGGCATTTTTCAATCAGTGGCTGACGCTCGGTTACCGGAAGTGCCGCTCCCGTACAATCAGTAAAATCTCCCAATAAAGTGGTAAAACGAAATGAGATGGAAATATATTTCCCTCCTATCTGTTCCTTGTGGTAATCTATCAAATTCTGTAAACGAGGAGCCGGTTTGAACAACTTGCCGAATAGTTCTGCAAATCGGCTGTTGCCATATCGCATATTGGTATATACGTGCAACTGGGCATTTGTTTGTACTAAATGCTCATCCAGCCACTCGCCAAGCAGTTCCGGTAATCTTGGCTGTACCGTAGGTACTGCCAAGACAGGAGCTATGAGGCATTGTTTGACAGCTACCTCACAAGGATTATACGAAATATCCTCATCGGCAATCTGCCAATCGTATTCGTTGGGTATCAGGTAATTCTGCAACCGGAACGGATGGCAGAAATTTATCTTGAACGGTTTGGAGTGGTCGCTACACCAGGCGTAAAGCGACACAATGCCTTTTAACCTGTCAGCCAGTCCGCCATGCCAAGTGTATCCGTTGGCCATATAAATGACGGTAGACCGCTTGTTTCCGCAGATTTTGTCCGTTGATTGGTAATGAATCTTCGTCAGTTTGCGCTCACCGCTATATTGCCGTTTCAAGAAAAACTTCCATGCTCCGATAATTTCTATCTGGAGGTCATACCACTTCATTTTTACCGGATGAAGAAACCTGCTTTTGATATATGTTAATCCCATAATGTTCTGTATTCTTTTACATCTTCTTCCGTGACACAGCCGAGTTTAAAGATATAAGTGTCTTTAAACTTGTTGGGCATACACAACACGGCGTTTGTGCCGCTCACAACTCCGGCGACAAGACAGTCACATTGTGAAACAATATACATGGAGCGATAATATTGCTTTGTGATTTCAAGAATGTCACGTTTCTCTTCTCTATTTATTTGCATCAACAGCTTACCATGGTTGTCCCTGTATTTTTCCTGGGTATTGGGTATCAGTTTCTCGCCAAACTCTTTTTCGAACATCCGGTATATGCGTTCGTCTTCCGTAGCGCAATAAACCATGTTGCAGTTATGTTTCTTCATCATGCATCTTACTTGCTCGATCGCCATTTGTGGAGTGGGTTGTTTTTCAATTCCAATCAAAGGTGTGTCAAAATAGTCAGTTCCACGGCATATACATGCAACAATGCGGTTGTTTCCGTTAAAAGCATCAGGCAGCCCTTTTAAAAAATACTCCTTTAATGCTTTTGTGGGCCGGATATATTCCGTTGTGACGGATTTGAGTTTTTCTTTTGTGGCTTTGTCGGCAGATGAAACATCCCATATCGTATATTTGCGATTAGGGAAAGGACTATCTGTGCTGAATTTAGCATGTCTTGAGCCGTACACGTCATTTAGCGTATACCCGCAGGGTTGCTCAAAAAAGTATTCCCATGGGTTTGTGCCATCGTTGCGCAAGTATGGATTCGGGAAATCCCTCCAATTGACAACTGGTGTCAGGCCATTGTCAAGTGCATACATTATATGTGCTCTTGTTTTGTTTGCCATACTGAAGAAGCCTTCGTTTTTCATTGTAATACCGATTACATAGAAATACAGGTTCTTGTTTTTACCCCCCCCCCCATATGCTGTATAATTGTCTGTATTTTAGTGATTTAATGGTATGCTTTATTCGAAAAGCCAATCGCCATACACGACCACCTGGTCCAAAAAGTCTAAGTTTCATGAATTCCTTGAATTTTAAATGTCCTTTTATAATTTAATCCGAAATGCTACAAAGGTATGATGTGAACCTACCATTCTACAATCTGTAGTATACACCCGATCTTCTTCGGCAAGTTAAGTGAGCGTAGGTTGCAGTGTACTGGTGTCATATACCTAAACCAGAAGGTTCGCGTCTCAATATTCCGGCTTTTATCAAGAGTTTCTTGATCCTGCGGTAGATACCATAATGTCCTAAGCATAATTGCCATAGGCGATAGCGTTGGAAATATGTCTTCTTGTATTCTGCTGCATCGGCCCGCCGGAACGACAGCACCACTACGGGATAATCGCTCCGCCGCTCGTCTTTCCCCAAGGGCTGCCAGAAATAGCTGCGCAGACCGTAGTCCGACGGGTCGCGATAGGGGCGTATGCCGTGTTTGCGAACAACGATGTCAAGTAACGACTGATCGTCACGATGCACTTTAAAAATCGGGTCATTAGGTATTGTCTCATCAAAACGTTCACATGCAATGTACTTTTCCACTATACATAAGTTAAGCCATTCTTGAATCAAGGCGACGGTTTTGGTATTCTTTTTCATAAAGATGAATCCACTTAACACCTGCGGCAAATCGGGATTCTCCACATAAAGCCACCTAATGACTTCCGCTTTTGTGTACTCTCGTGTGGTAGCCCAAAGCAGTTGGAACACCATAAAGTCTTCACCATCTGTTATTGCATGGTCTGTCAACTTATGTACATCGTCTATAATCTCTGCACCGCAGTCACAATAAAACAGCCAATCACCGTCTTTGATATTGTCAAGTGCCTTTAAAATGATATAAGGCTTCCAAGAATGCATGCCTGCTCCGAATTTGTATTTAAACAAATCAGGATGAGCTTCAATGAATTCGGGGATGCTTGCTGAACCATATTCAAACACTTCATCCACTTTTCCAAATTTTTTGAGTGAATCGGTATTTACTTTGCGACGGAATTCGTATGCTGGATCAGCGTAGTTTACTGCGTATAATTTGTAGCTATTCATTCGTTGATTTTTTTACTTTTTGTAAACAGAAAAGTTCCTTCTTTGATACTATATGATAGTAGTGTGATAATAAACACAATGATTGCTCCACAATAGTCATAAATTGGGTTTATGAATGTATTGTCTTTTATCAATCGTGTGATGAAAAATATTACTGACACGTGCATAATGTAGATTAATAGAGTGTAATCTTGACCTATTTTTGAATAAAACATAGGTGACTCTTTATCATCGACAAGATGGAGAGAGAAGTCGCTTTTCTATGTGTATCTCCGATGAAAATACCGTAATATATAGCTTCCGTTTTTTGTCCAATAGCACAGCGGAGGCGTTTCATCTTGTTGGGGTTGGAAAGTATGACGGTGTCTGAATACAGTGAGTTTACGGATGTTACTATTAAGCGAGTCTGTTCACCTTTAGGACAGTAAACTTTTATTTCAGCCCCTATAATAAAAGCTTTGCATTTGGGATTGTCCACACTAATGGAATAATCTGCTGCGGAAAGAGGCAAGGCATCACCCTTGGCATAAAGTAAGAAAGATTCCTCTCCCGATGTATTTATCCAATAATCGTAAACGAAATCTTCCGATGTATTCATCAATTTAATCAGGCTGAATGGTTGCTCTTCTTTACATTCAAATGCTTCCACTTCTGTGAGGCCGGCATTTGCGCCCCTGCTGTTTATAATGCGTATGGTGAAAAAATCCACATCTTCTTTTCTTACATGTATGCGTGTTGGATAACCGTCTGTCCTTAAAGAATATTGGGTAGGTTTCTCATTGTTAAATGAGATAGATACTTTCTCCACCACATTGCTGTTCCAAGTATTCTGATAAAGCAGAAGATATTCAATACGTGATGGATTTGCCAAGGTAAAAGTAACTTTCTTTTCTTTATCCGTTTCTTCCGGTATCCATGCTCCCTCGGTGGGGAAGCTGTCACGATTCAACATAAAGGTCTCACTTTTATCATAGAGTAAGAAGTCGTTCAATTTGCTTCCCTTGCCGGATGAAACCTGAATGGTAGCCTGTAGTAGTAAAGAGTCTGAACGTCGTTGCCATGCCACTTTATCGGCATTGAAATTGATAGCTCGCATTGCAGCTCCCTGTGACTTGAAGGTTTTATATTGCCGGAAAATATCTGAACGGAGTAGACTTCTGTTCAATAGGTGTGCTGCTATGGGCAGACGCAACCGTTCTTCCCACGGATAGGTTTCCACCGTAGCTTTCTTGTAAAGTGTAGAACGGATATTATTTTTGTAATAATCTGGATAAGATTCCCATGTAGTTCGGTAAGCATAGCTCTTCATCACCATAGGACGATACTTTGACTTTGATTTTAGCACTTTTCCCAAAGCCTCATCAATGGCAATAGTTACAAGATGATGTTCTTCATGGTAATCGTAATCACTACCAAAAATAATATCTGGTTTTTGCAGCAATATAATCTCTTTTAGGTCGTTCACCATATTTTCTCTTGTTAAGGCTTGACCTTCTTTATATGCAGGAACATTCTGCGTACCTTTAGTTACGGTAGGTATGTTCGCCTTTTTACTATGTATAAATCCATATCCAAGGAATGTGACATTAGAGTCCGGAATGCCAATGTGTTTGCACAAATTTAATGCTTCAGTATATCTAAAACCTTGTATTGTTCCGTTTGTTATGGCATATACGATGTGTACAGTGCTACCATATTTGATAAACTCTTCAAAAATACCGCCCAGCACATTGATTTCATCGTCTTGATGGGGTACTATCAGCAATACTTTTTTGTTGCCATAACATGTTGTTTTCCCATTATCAACATCTTCAAAATCGTGTGAGGTTTTTGCGAATGGAAGCCACAGAAGATACATTACCCAAGGAATAAGGAACAGTGTGGCAGCTAATGTAAAAAGCAATATGTTGGGAGTATCCGAACAAAATGCTAATAGTATGAATTGTGATAGCAATGATATACCATATAGGCTTAATTTGAAATGTATGCCCTTTAACACCATGGCAAAATCAATGATGATGATGGTTTCTATGCTTAGTATCAAAGAAAGTATCAGATGTAGTATCATTTTTTATATATTAATATGTCCTAAATGCCAGTCTGTTCCGGTCCTTACCACCTTTGCCGGACTACCTGCCGCGATGCAATGAGGTGGGAGGTCTTTTGTTACGATGCTTCCTAAGCCTACGGTTGTATGTTCTCCTATTGTTACGCCTTTCATCACGTTTACCCCTTTGCCGAGCCATACATGCTTGCCTATGACGACCGGTTTCGAGGGGTTTAACGGATTGCCTTGCAGGTCTGTGATAAGGTGGGTATCTGATGCCCAAATCTCAACCTTCTCTGCAAACATACACTCTTCACCGATTTCCACACGGTTGCCCTGTCCCATTAGTACTATACTTGTGCTCTCGTCTATCAGAGAACCTCTTCCGACTGTAATTTTGCATCCATTTCCCTTCATAAATACATTAATCATAGCTTTACAACCATCATACACTACCTCATTGTCATTTCCTATAATCTTTATCCCTCCGAAGAACATCTTTGCCCCGTTGCGCACGATGATGCGGTTGTTTTTACCCGTAATATTAATAGATGTGTGAGTGACGGTACTGTTTTCAACTTTGATGCAGTTGTTGTCTTGCGGATCTCCTATATTGTAGGTTATCCATTTCATATTGGCTTTTTTTAGAGAAAACTGCCGGTTGAATCTACATGTAATAGTGTCTGTGATATAATGAAAATATTTTCTTACCATAAATCTTGTAGTTGTGAATTAAGTTTCCAAAGCAATAGGGACAGGCCTATAGTCATCATTATGTCGATGGAAATTTTGTCAAACACATTCATTTCGGGAGAGAAAATCAGCTCGGCTATTACCGCTGCTATAGTATTGCCAACATATATATCCAAAGTGTGTGTACCAATCCAATTGAATAGTTTGTTCTTTAAGACTCCCCATTTATCAATGAGTATATTTGCTATTTGGATGGCGAGGAGCACAGCACATGCGGAAAATAGGTAGTGATGTCCTTGAAAAAAGAAAGCAACACTTAATAGAAACAAAGGAATGGTGACCTTATAAGGCAAATCTTCTTTGTTACTGAGGGCACACTGCATACCCAGCAGATAAAGAGGGAAACGGGCGACCGCATTATCATACTGCCATCTTCCGGTTCCTAAAAATTCCTCTTCCAAGACAACAACCAAACTGATGAGTATCACTAACCCCCAACTACCTTTTTCCAAAAGCATTTTTAGTAACGGGCTGACAGCATAGAATAGGAGCAAGGTGGAAAGATACCATTCGGGCAGCAAGTCAGGGTTGTAATAGAATGAAAGTGATGTGATATTGAGCAGGAATATATCTAAACCAAGATTTCCCACTCCTAATATTAAATTTATTATACATACAGAGCTTATCATGATAATCCACAATGGAAGGATTCGCCGGAGCCTATGTATATAGAATTGTTTTATGGAATTGTGGGCAAGCGACTTGGCAATGCCATATCCGCTCAGCAACATGAAGACATCTGTTCCAGCATATCCTACATTCAACCGACCGATGTGTATGCCACGTAGGCACAGATGATAGCAAATGACGCCCAGGATAGAGAGGCACATTAATGTAGTTCTGTTTCTGAACATTAGTTTTGTTTTATGGCGTAAATTTTCTTTCTGATAAAAGCGCTTGTTTTCTCTCTCTCACCTTTCGTTAAGGCAAAAAACCATGAAGTAATCGCTATTGTTAGGGTGGATACGATACTTGTCCCGAACAAACGAATCCAACCTTGTTCCATACCGGATAGGAATGCAAAGCATACAAGAGTTGAGATACAGGTTACAATCAAGACTCCTCTTAACGTATGTTTGAAAAAATATCCGAATGTTATTCCGATAAAGGGTTTGTTTACTGTAATGCGTGGAATGAAAATCAACAGATAAATGACATTTGTAACTGCTACAGTCAAAATGGAATTGCCTGTTATCTCAAGTACTATGTAGGAAGCAATGAGAATTAGCAGTTGGGCCACACTGATGATAATCTGGAATTTGCGGATTTTTCCGGAAGCTCTGTTTAACGTCTCATTTGAGTTTAGTAGTGTTTCAACTAAGGTGTTGAGAAATGTCAACTGGACAAAAATACCAGCGTAAGTAGGCACTTCTGTCAGCCATTTGGAAAGAAAAAAATCAACTTCGAACATGCATGGAAGTGCGATGAAGAGAAATAGCAGGTATGAGAATTTTGCTCCTCTGCAAACCAGTTTTGTTGTATATGCTATATCTCCGGTTGCATACGATTTTGTTATCTGTGGATTTAATGCTGTAGTGAAATTTCGAGAGAAAGCACCTACTGTCCCATTGATTTGAGAAGCTATACCACGGGCTGCATTGATTGCCGTACCAAAGTGCATGTTAAGCATGATGCCCACTCCTTGACTGCTTAGCATGGAAGTGCAGGTTGTCAGAAAGTTCCATCCTGCAAAAACGAACATGTCTTTGAACAAGACTTTGTCAATATGTGTAGAGTATTGGCATTCGGGGAAATTCTTCTTACAATATATCCAGTACATCAATTGAATGGAGACAGATACAGCAAGTACAAGAATCCCATAGAACACCAGTTTGTCAATGGGGCTGGCAGCAAGCGATAGGGATATGCCAAACGTCAAAAAGACCTTGGCTATGGTAACGAAAGCAAATGCTCCCATTTTCTCGTGCGAGATAACCGAAGCACTATAAGGCACGCTAATCATCTCAAGAACAAAAGAGAGAAGGGAGAACTGATAAATCCAATTTGCAACAGTCATACGGTCTGGTTCGATATTCAGCTTTGTATTGACAAACCATAAGCCTATGGTCTCGCTCAACAGCACTACTAACAGAGCAAGAAGAAGAAGAATATTTAGGGATGTGGAGAATGTTTGCTGCAACTTTTTCGGATCATTCCTGCCTAATTCAAATGTAAGGAAACGGCTCACTGCCTGTGTCATGGTGGCTGTCACCATATAAAACATGGACACAAAGCCTCCTATAACATTATAGACACCATAATCTGATACTCCCAAATTGGCGAGTATCAAACGGGTAGAATAGAAACTGATGCCTACAGTGAACAGCATGCGGGCATATAGAATCAATGTGTTTTTGGCTAATCGTTTGTTATTTTGTGATTGAATCGACATGTTTTGCATATACTTTGAACTTTTGCAAATAGCGCAAAGCATAATGTTACATTATGACTTTTTTGTTTGCAACATTTATATAATGATATTCACAAAAATGGTGATTATATTTTGGAATATGCAAACATTATTGTTTTTGTGTAAATATTTAGTTGTTTTTGACGATCCACCTCTCTATGTTCCTCATCTTATTGCTGAAATTGATTCCAATCTTGAACAACTTCCGTGAATCCGTCTCGAAGGGGCGGGCGTAATGCTTTTCTTCTATCTGGGCGATGGCCTCTTCGGCGGTGCCTTCCAACTTGAACTCCATTACGTAGATGTTTTTACAATTTCTGTATCTCGAAGGGTACTTCTATCTTCGAGAAACGGGTATAGAACGGTATCAGGAACTTGATGAACCCTTCTTCCACTTCCCGGTTGGGAAATCCGAGGCGGTATAAGCCAAATTCTTTGTCATATTCCTTGATGGTGAGATAACCGCTCTGGAAGATGACCGGTATGGGCTCTTCGTCACCGTAGATGCTGTTCAGCACGTCGGCATCAGTTTCCTCGTGCGCCATGCGCTCCAGGTCGTAATGGTTGTTTTTGAGCAGCTCTACCAGATAGGTGGGGATGCCGGTTTCGAACCAGTAGTTGTCGAACTTTTTGTACTTAAAGGTGTTGCAGGCTGAAAGGGTTGTAGATGCCTTCCGTGTTTTCTACAAAGTGGTAGCCCTCGTAACAAGATTTCAGTTCTTGGTATGCCTCCTGGTATGTCATTTTCTGTGCGGCTGCCAATTCGTAGATTTCTTCTTTGAAGTTGTCGTGGATTTTGACCTTTCCGAATTTCGTGACTCCTGTAAGCAGGGCGAACTTGATGCAGCCGTCTATGGTTTTTAATACCCCGTAGAAGGGTTTCAGCGTGTTGCGGAATTCGCGTTGCAGGTAGTGGTTGCCGATGGCTTGCAGCAAGGGCCTGTCGTACTCGTCGATGAGGATGGCCACTCGCTTGCCCGTCTGCTTGTAAGCGTGTTCAAGGATACTTTTGAAGCGTAGCGCCAAGGTGGTTTCCGCTATCCCCGTGCTGTAGATTGCTTCCCATTGCGAGAGGGCATTGTCTAGAATCTTGTCCAGGCTGTCCGGTGTGTCATATCTTCCAATGTTCAGGTCCAAGTGTAGCACGGGGCGTTTCACCCAGTTTTTTTCCAGCTTTTCCATTGCCAGTCCTTCGAAAAGCTCTCGCTTGCCTTGGAAGTAGGCTCCCAGGGTAGATATGAGCAGACTCTTGCCGAAGCGGCGCGGGCGGCTCAGGAAGTAGTAACTGCCGCTGTTCACTAACTTGTGAATAAGGGCCATCTTGTCTATGTAGACCTAGCCGTCGTTGCATATTTTTTCGAAGTTCTGTACTCCAATCGGATATATTCGTTGCTGCGATTCCATATTATCGTTTTTGCACGGTTCTACTTGCAAAAAAAACAAATTCCCTTCCGCTTTTCCTAATTTTCACATCGTTGTTTCAAAGTCAAGTTGACACCTGTGTCACCCCTTAAACATAAATACATGTTACGCGCGCGAGGCAAATTATCAATATGCACAAACTTGTATTGTTTGTGTGTGATAAATATCAGCCTATAGAAAGTATTGGAAAAAGGGTGCCACAAGTGTCATCGCTTTGGGTGAAGTTAAGGTTTCAGGACTCCTGTATGGATTCTGTAATGCCTTAAATCACTTTCCAGGCAATCGGCTACTTCTTGCTCGAACCTTTCCCTTTCCGAATTTGTTTTCTGAAAAGACCTCCAGAAATGCGTTATGGCATGTATCTGGTTGATGTTGTTACTCAGCCCTTTTTTAAAAGGTTGTAAGTTTTGGTACTCATCATCGTCTCTTGGGCGATGGTTGCGTTGGTCAGACGTCTGCCGTTAACCAACTGCTCACTCTGGAGTTTGCAGAGAAAAGCTCCGAATGCCGGTGCGACCGGCTCTTTCTTTGTCATGTTGACTCTTTTAATTGTTAAACAATAATAAAAACAAGCGGAATCATTTCCATATAGTGGAAATGGTAAAGCTTGTATATCCGGGTTCTTATGTGTTCCTTCGCATCGCAATTTTAATTATAAACAGAATCAGCAGATATGGAAAAACATCATGTCAGCCTTTTCAGAGGCTATTCGGACACAGAACCGATAGAAACTTCTCTTGAAGAAGTGGTCAATATCATCAAATGCGACGCAGCCTTGCGAGACCGCACCGAAAAACATCGCTACTACCTGCAACAGGAACTGAAACGGGATGCCGACCGGGAGAAATCCGGTTGTCCCTGCTTTGCAGTCGCCGTCAGCTTTGAGGGTGGGAAGACCCGCGAAAATATCCGTACCTGGACGGGATATACTTTGGTAGACCTGGATCACGTCACTCCCGAACAGATGTCTGCCACACTGGCATTGATTTGTGCTGACGAGCATACATTGCTGGCCTATACCACCATCAGCGGTCATGGCATCCGTATCATCTGCCACATCGAGGACCTGAACGGAATGGAAAGCGGGAAGGCTTTCAGACAATATACCAAGTGTTTCAATGCTGCCAATGAGTATTATTCCCGTTTGGTGGACTTCAAAAGCGACAGACAGTGCAAGAATGCCACCCGCATCAGCGGACTGGCTTCTGACCCCAATGTGTATTATAATCCGGATGCCGATTCCCTTGTGGTGCAGAGCACTCCGAAAGCGCCCCGTCCGCGGGATGGCGGTGCCGGAGCCGTGCCGGTCAAGCGCAACAAGCGCCTGGAAAAGGCTGTGAAAGCTGCCGGAAGCCTCCTGGAAGAGGAGGGGGTGAGCTACTGCGAACATCATCGTAACGAATACGTGATGCGGATGGGATATCTGCTCAACCAATACGGAGTGGCGCAGAAGACAGCGGCAGCCTGGGCGCTGGAACGCTTTCCCGATTACGACGGGGATGTGGTTGCCGTTATCGCTTCCTGCTACGCGAATACCGGAGAGCATGGCACCCGCTCCCTTGTCCGCAGGGGAGAGGGCGATGAAAAGTTTGCCACGGTGGCGGATATCGAGCAGTTCCTTTCCGGACAGGCAAGATTCCGCAAGAATACGGTGAGCGGCAAGTTCGAAGTCCTGATGGCCGATGGCGGAGAGGAGTATGCGGAGCTGACCGACCGCTACGTCAACACGTTGTGGAGCCGCATGAACAAGGCAGGGATGCTTGCCCGCATTGCGGACATACGTTCCGTGCTCGATTCGGAGTACACACCGCTTTTCAATCCCTTTGTCTCCTATATGGAGGGGCTTCCTGCCTGGGACGGTGCTACCGACCCTATTGCCCGTCTGGCTGCCGGCGTACACGTGAAGGATGACCAGGAGCTTTTCGGTGTCTACTTCAAGAAGTGGCTGGTGGCCACCATTGCTTCGCTGCTCGACACTAAGGTGGTGAATCATGAGATTCTGGTATTCATCGACAAGCAGGGCATCTACAAGACCACTTGGATGCAGCGCCTGCTTCCCACTGAGCTGCAGCGTTATTTCTATGTAAAAAGCAACAATCAGCGCGTCAGTAAGGACGACCTCTTCACGCTGACTGAGTTTGCCTTGGTATGTCTGGAGGAGCTGGAGGAAATGACCTCCGCGCAGGTCAGCCAGCTGAAGGCCATCACCGCCATGAAGGTGGTGAACGAACGTGCCGCCTACGGACACTTCAAGGAGAGTCGTCCGCACATTGCCAGCTTTTGCGGAACAAGCAATAATGTCACTTTCCTCAATGACCTCAGCGGTAACCGCTGTTGGCTTCCCTTTGAGGTAGAGGCCATTGACAATCCCTTTGACTGCCCCATAGACTATGCCGGGGTATATGCGCAAGGATATGCCCTCTGGAAGAGTGGTTTCCATTATTGGTTTGAACCGGAGGAGATTGCTGCCATTAATCTTCATAACCGTAATTTCGAGGTGCCCTGCCTGGAACGTGAACTGGTGCAAGTATATTATCGTCATCCCAATCCGGGCGAGCGTTGCGTATTCCTCACCAATGCCCAGATGCTGGGGCGTATCAACATGGGTATCCGTCAGACTTTGAGTGCCACGCGCCTCGGCATGGTGATGAAGCAGGAAGGCTACGAAGCCGTGCGCTACAAAGGATGCCGCGGTTACCGCGTGGTGGAGCTGAAGGGGGAAGAGATTGCCAATGAGCAATACCTGAAGGGAAGAGCGACAGAATAGAGTTTAGGGATTAGTGATTAATCGCTAATCCCTCATCGCTTATCCCTAATCCCTATTCCTACGGTCTTCCCAAATATCTGAATATAAGTTCCACCTGCAAGGAGGTGAATATTTTCTGGGAGCCTTTGTAGCCGGTATGCCGCAGGGCTTCGTCCAGCTCCAAATTCAGCTTCATCCATTTGGACAAGCGGTTGAGTGCGGATGCCGGTGAAATGGTGGGGGCGTATGCCTCTGCCAGTTCACGTTTGTAATAGGGGCGGACGGGCCACTCTTTGCCGGGGATATTTTCGTAGTCTTCAACGTACTTCATAAACAATGTTTTAACAGGTTATTACACTGTAAATGTACGGAATTTTTTCTGTATATCCATTGCCGGAATCCGGTATAATCTTACCTAATCTCACATTTTCCCACATCCCTTCATATCACTTCACCGCATCTCTTATTCTGCCCGGAGGTACGTCGTATCTTTGTTCTGTCAGACGATGAGGGGTGAAGATTAGTAATCGTGACGCGCGAAGATTAGTAATCGTAAGCCCCTGGGATTAGTATCGTCGTTTTATGTTTAATTTTTAACTTGTAATTTTGATTTATGATTAACTACAGTATCGTGATGCGTGGCAATCCTACCGATAAGACGGTTGCCAAAAAAGCGTACGCAAGTGCGCAGTATTCGGAAGTGATGGACATCAACCGCTTTGCCGAGCATATAGCCAGTCATGGCTGCGTGTACAAGCGTTCGGACATCGTTGCCATCCTCACCATGTCCGTGGATTGTATGCGGGAGCAGTTGCTGGCCGGACAAAAAATCCAGTTGGGCGACCTGGGGAGTTTCTACATCAGCATCAACAGCATCGGCGCGGCTTCTGCCAAAGAGTTCAATCCTGCCATCCATATCCGTAGGCTGAATGTGAACTGGACCTGCGGCCAGCGTTTCGGAGAGCTGCTGGATGAGGCGGAATTCAATCTGGTGGCAACCCGAAGTGCAGCCCGTGCCGTGGTGAAAGCCTTGAAGGCCGGAAAGACTACCGTGGACCTGACCGGAGCCACTGGCGGGGGTGAAGATGCCGGTGGAGGCAGCAACCCGGGAGGTGGTTCGGATGGAGACCAGGGGGAAAATCCGTTAGGATGAAACGAAAAGACAAAAGAGAGAAAATAAATATGTTCTTCTGTCTAAAAAATGCAGCTAACCATAGTATTTAATTCCTTAATTGCAAATTGTTATGAGTGAGAAAACAAAATCAAAATCTGTATGGGGCATTGTCCTCAAAGTGATTATTACCGTGGCCACTACCTTGGCCGGAGTGTTTGGCCTGACTTCCTGTATCAACCGTTAGCCGGATGAAAGCAGGCAGTTTCTATCAGAACTATCGGGAGGTAACCCTCCTGGTAGTTCATTGTAGCGCTACGCGCTGTGACCGTCACTTCTCGGTGGAGGCGCTTCGCCGCAGTCATCTGGCACGGGGCTTTGCCGATATCGGTTATCATTTCTACATCACCCGTGACGGCGAGGTGCATATTTGTCGTCCGGTTCATCAGATTGGAGCCCATGCCACCGGCTGGAACGACAAGAGCATCGGTATCTGCTATGAGGGTGGGCTCAACGAGAAAGGTGTCCCTGCCGATACACGTACCTATGCGCAGAAATGCTCTTTGCTCGACTTGCTTCGGCAGCTGAAGACCGACTATCCCAATGCCCGTATTTCAGGGCATCGGCAACTCAGTTCCTCTATCCATAAGGCTTGTCCTTGTTTTGACGCCAAAAGCGAATACGAGACAATTAAAAATTAATTCTCTCCACGTATCCTATCGGCATGTCCACATGTGCGCAGCCCAGCATATCCAGCCGGACTGCCACTTTGCTTTTTCCTCCTATCATGACCAGTTCTCCCTCCAGTCCGGCAAGAGGACCTTTGATGACTTTCACGGCATCACCCGCAGCCAGGGGGGTGCTACAAATCTCTACTGTTTCCGGACTGTAATCCAGCATGAAGCGGAAACGTTCCATCTGTTCCTCCGGGATGACGGCGGGACGGCTCTCGCCGCGCAACACCATGTACCGGCTGACGGCTTGCAATGTCAGCGGCAGGGGACGCTCCTGCAGAGAGACGTGTACGAAAATCATCATCGGGATGACCAGACGGTCCACTTTCTTGCGCCGGTCGCTCCATTGGCGTATTTCGCTCTGTACGGGTAGGTAGCATTCCACTCCCATGGCTTTCAGCCGTTCGGCAGTCTTCTTTTCCAGACAAGACTGTACGTATGCCACCAGCCATTGACGACGGGGAGTAGGGGATGTTGTATCTTCTCGGTTCATTCTGATTTTCTTGATTTGTAAGATGTTTTTCTGCAAAATGCTGCTGCGACCAGCAGAGGTCCGGGCGCGCTACGCGGTCGCCTGTCACATTGGGGAGGTGATGGGCGAGACTGATTATGAATTTAAAATTATAAATTAAAAATTAGACACTCAATTATTTACTCTCAACTCTTAATCGTTTATCTCTGGCTCAACTGTATCCGTATTTCTTGCCGTAACCGTAATACTTTCCGTATTTGCCGTATCCGTAATAATAACCGTATTTTTTCTTCTTCATGTCGATTCCGTTGACCACTGTGCATAAGTTGGGGAGACGATGGTGTTCCTGAAGCTCGTTGATGAGCTGGTAATCGGTCTTATGCGTATAGTCTGCACGGCAGACGTAGATGCTGGCGTCTGCTACGCGCGAAAGGATGAGCGTGTCGGTCACCATGCCGATAGGAGCCGTGTCCAACACTATGTAATCGTATTCTTGGCGTAGCGTATGGATGGCGTCTTCCAGCGACTGGCGTGCCAACAGTTCCGTAGGGTTGGGTGGTATGGGTCCACCTGGCAGCAGGCTGAGGCTGGACGTGATGCCGGAAGGCTGTATCAGCGCATGAAGGTCTGTGGATTTGGGGGCGGCAAGGTATTGGGTGATTCCTTTTTCTTTGTGTGAAAGATGGAACAACTTGTTCAATCCCGGTTTGCGTATATCCAGTCCTATCAGGATAACCTTCTTGCCGAGCAGCGCCAGACTGAGGGCGAGGTTGGAAGCTATGAAAGTTTTGCCTTCACCGCTTATGGTGGAGGTGATCAGGACGACTTTCTTATCCGGATCGCCCATCATGAAGAGCAGGTTGGTGCGCAGGCTGCGGAAGGTTTCCGTCATGATGTCGTTATCGTTTTCGCGTACGGCAATGGCAGACTCTTCGTGCTTGCTTGAGCCGGTAAGGGGGATGTCGCCGATAATGGGAACCTTTGTGAGCTTTTCCACATCGGTATGCCCTTCAATGCGGAAACGGAGCTGGTTCAGCAGGAAAATGATGCCCAAGGGAATGCCGATGCCGATGACAAAGGCAATCATATAGATTTTTTTGCCTTGGGGAGAAACGATGCCGGCAGGCATGGGTTCTTCGATAATGCGTCCATTGTTGGCGGTTGCAGCCAGTGTGATGGCGTTTTCCTCGCGTTTCTGCAGCAGCATGATGTAGAGGGTGGCCTTGATTTCCTGCTGGCGTGCGATACTCATGAACTCCTGCTCCTGCTTGGGGGCGTTGCTGATGCGGCTTTCGTACTTGCGCGACTGCCGGTCGATGTTGCTCCGGGTGATTTGCAGGCCTTTCAAAACACTGTTTACGGTGGTTTTCACATTGTGGCGCATGGCCTCGATCCCCGTGTTCAGATTGATGATGGCGGGATTGCTTTCGGAGGAGGTACGTAGCAGGCGCTTACGCTCCACGATGAGATTGTTGTACTTGTCTATGGCGGAGGTCAGGTTCATGTCGCTCAGTCCTACGTTGGCGGGGATGATCTCGTCGTTGTTTGCAGGATTGTTGATGTAGTCGCGCAGATAGTTCACGAGGTTGATTTGGGTGGCGTTCTCTGCATATTGCTGTTCATACTTGGAACTTTCCTGAAGGGCAAGCTGCGCGTCGCTGCTGATGTCGGTCAGTCCGGCGCGTTGCTTGAATTCCGCCAGTTCGGTTTCGGTGGTGCCCAGTTCGTGGTTGATGATGCTGATACGTTCCTCGATGAAGTCGGCGCTTTTCTGGGCCACTTCATTCTTTTCGGTGTTGGTATCCTGGTTGTAGAGTGCTATCAGCTCTTGGGTAAAATCGGAAGCCCGCTGTATGTTGGTATTTTGTACACTGATGGCGGCGATGGTACTGGTGTTTGATATGGGAGCTACGCTCAGACCGGCCCTATAGCCTGCTGCTGTGGCGGTAGGGGGACTGATGACGGCTTTCAGCTTGACCGGTTCTTGGAGAGCCGGCAGTGAATCATTGTGCGATATGGTGATGACACCTGCAGGGAGCGGCAGGATGGCAGGCAGCTTATCGAAGGATTTGGCCGTTTCCTGCTCGGAGCCGTTCTGCACGTAGGAGGCTGTTACGGTGAGTTGGCCGGTGGGGGCATATGCCAGTTGCAGCCGGATGTTCCCCTCCAGCTTGTCGGCTTCCTCGGCGGTCATGAATACGTCGAGAGGAGCATTTTTATAGAGGGGGATGTCATAACCGAAAGATTGTTCCCTGGTGATACTGGTGTAAAGGTTCAGGCGGGACACCACCTTCTTGATGAGTGTCCGTGACTTCAGGATTTCCAGCTCGTTGTCGAAATTGCTGGTCATGGAAAGCATGCCGAAGTCCTGCATGGCAGACAAGGCATTGTTGCCGCCTTTCTTGTCGTCTTCTTTAATCAGGATGGAAGAGGAGACTTCGTAGACTGGAACTTGGTAGCGCAGATAGGCAAAGGCCAATCCGGCGCATATCAGTACGCTTGCCACAAACCAGGGCCAGTGGATGACGTATTTGAAAAAGATGGCCTGAAAGTCCGTCTTTTCTTCTTTTTCGTCCCAAAAATCATCGTATAAATCTTCTTTCATAGTGTTTTGCCTCTTGATGTTAGTTCTTTAATTCCTTATCTTACAATGTTGACAATCAGACTTGCGAGCGAGACGAGAGAGGTGACCACGGATATCCAGATGGTGGTACTGTTACTGACGCTTGCGTTCTTAGCCTTGGTCTTGTTCGGGGCTACATAAAGAATATCATTCTGTTGCATGTAGTAGTAAGGGGAATGGAGGATGTTCTGCTCGTTCAGGTTCAGGCTGATGACATCTCTCCGGCCATTGTTGTCTTCGCGGATGAGCTTGACGTTGTTGCGTATGCCGTAGATGGTCATGTCGCCTGCCATGGCAAGAGCCTCGAATATATTCACTTTCTCGTTGCTGATGGTGAAAGTGCCGGGGCTGTTCACTTCGCCTAGGACGGATATCTTGTAGTTTGGCATACGTACGGTGACAATGGGTGTTTCCTTGAGGTAGGGACGCAGCTTTTCACGGATGAGGTCTTCGGCTGCGTTCTTGGTCAGTCCGCCTACTTTCAGCCTGCCTATGACGGGAAAGTCTATCTCGCCGGCATTGTCTACCAGATATTGTTGCAGGGCAGGCTGCGATGTGGTGGACGTACCGGTCTGGGCCATGTTGCTGTAGGTCTGCATGGTCAGGTTGAACGGTGCGGCGGCTTGCGGGTCAGTGGTGTTGATGGTAATGTTCAGCAAGTCTTTCGGCTGGATGCGTGCGTCGTAGAGTGTATCTTGTTGGCTCACTTCATTGATGACGATTTCCTTGTAACTCTTGTCGGTGAGCGATTCGTAGCTCTGCAGATAAGGCACTTTCTTGTAGGATTGGCAGCCCGCCAATGCAAGTGCCGCCATCAGGATAACTATACTTTTCTTTTTCATGCTTTCGTATATGATTGACAATTATTTTCCTTTTTCAATTCTTGATTCTCAATTTAATAAGCTTTCTTCTCGCCTTGGATGGCATTCTTCACCGTCTTGTATATGATGTATAAGTCCAGCAGGAAAGTCCAGTGCTCCAGATACCATACATCGCGCTCCACGCGCCCTTCCATCTGCCATAGCTCTTTGGTCTCGCCCCGATAACCGGTGACTTGTGCCCAGCCGGTGATGCCGGGCTTTACCAGATGGCGGACCATGTATTTGTCGATAAGGCGTGAATACTCTTCGGTATGCTTCAGCATGTGGGGGCGCGGACCCACAACGGACATTTGTCCCAGCAATACATTGATGAATTGGGGAAGTTCGTCAATGCTGGTACGCCGTATGAAATTTCCGATTTTAGTTTTGCGCGGGTCATTGGCTGTGGCTTGCAGTTTGTCGCTGTCTACATTGACATGCATCGAACGGAATTTATAGCACCAGAACTCTTTTCCGTTTTCTCCGCTCCGCTTCTGTTTAAAGATAACGGGACCCCGGGAAGACAGTTTGACGGCTATACCTATAATGATATAGACAAAAGGAAACACGGTGCAGAGAAAGAGGAAGGAGAAAAGGAGGTCGAAGGCTCTTTTCTGCAGACGGTTCTCTATTTGCGCCAAAGGTTCCTCGCGGATAGTGAGTACGGGAACATTGCCGAACATCTCGAAGTGCATGCGGCGGTGCAGGTAGTTGCGGATATTGGGCACACTGTAGAAACGGATCAGGTGATTCTCGCAATAGTTGATAATCGGGATTATCTCGTGGCTACACGCAGAAGGCAGGCAGCAGTACACTTGCTCTATATGGTGTTGCTGTAAATAAGCGACCGCTTCTTTGGGGTGACCCAGGTAAGGGACATTTGGGGGGAATTCGTCAGAGGGTGAATCACAGAAATAACCGACAATGCGGAAGCCGGTGGCAGGATCTCCTGCCATTTCTTGATAGAGCTCCGTCATGTTTTTGTTGCTTCCGATTAGGATGACAGTACGTGAATTTCCCCCGTGTAGCCGGTATTTTTTCAGGAAATATCGGAACAGAAGTCGATATATAGTGAGGCAGATGAAAAAAACACTATAAAAGCAGACGAAAAATCGGAGTGAGCTGGTACCTATGTCTGCTAAGGTAGCCAAACTGATGAATAGTGCGGCGTGGAGAGTTGTATTACGGAGAGCCCGGTGTACAATGCGCTCCGGACGTACGATGCGTTTGTACAGTACAACGCCGTTAGAATAGTTGCACAGCAAATAGACAAGATTCAGCAATACCAATAGCTGGGACAATGAATGAGTAAATTCATTGCCCAGGGTTTGGTAGTCAAAAATATGATATAGTGAGATGAAAATAATATTCAGTAGACACAAATCGCCACAGATAATGACGAATTTGATCGCTTTATTGAAGTACAGAACTTGTTTCATTATTCACACTCATTCAAAGCTTGTCACCTCCTAAACATAGCATGGAAAGAGAAAAGCTCGCCCGTTTTAATTTGTTTAATTATTCTCTTACTTACAAGGTAAGAGAACACAAATTTCGGATGCAAAGATACAAAAAAAGATTATAATAATTGCGAAAAATAAATTTATATTTTATTTCTATATATCTGTCTTAAACTGGTATATGCCTTTATTGGAGGATCTTATATAATTACATTTGAAGAATTGCTCCTAGAGGTGGAAACAATTGCAAATACAAGATGAAAATAGCATCTTGTATTTTAATTACATATAGAGAGCTTTAATGTAAAATACCTTTTAATGCTTGATTAAGAAGATATTTGTAATAAATACAATTATCTCTTACCTTGTAAGTAAGAGAGCGATACTTTCCATTACCTTGTAAGTAAGAGAATACTACTACCTAATAAAAGTATTCCCATGTCTATGAGAATACTTTTACAAAATAGGTTCTTATGACTTGTCGTTTTTGTTTGGATGAATTGTTGCGATTACTTTTTTATTTGCTTTACTCATTGCATTATTATCAAAAGAGGCGAGGTAAACGTGGGTCACTTTTTCAGAAGTATGTCCTAAACTTTCGCTGATGACAGAAATGGCAATCCCTTCGTCTTTGGCAGTGGTGGCCCAGCTGTGTCGGGCGACATAAGAGGTTAATGGAGTATTTAGCCGTAGCATTTTCGAAAGTGTATGTAAATGTTGGTTGTAGAGTCGTAAGGCACTTTTGTATTGTTTATAGCCATCTTCCCCGGTCAATGATAATATCGGTAGTAAATAGGGAGAGGAAGTGGTTTTGTTCTTATACCTGTTTATTATCTGCGCTGCATAAGATTCTATGTGTACGGACAACTGCTGACGGGTCTTATGCCGGTAATAATAAATAGTGTTGTGTCTGACGTCCGTTTGGCGTAGATGTGCAAGGTCTACGAAAGGGATGCCTCGTAAATAGAAACTTAGCAGAAACAAGTCGCGGCTGAAACGTAACGCCGGCCTTTTCTCTAAATCAAGGTTCATCAGGCGGCGGATGAGTAGAGGGGAGATGGCACGTTTGACAGTAGGTTCGTAGCCCGTAAATACATAGGCAAACAAATCGTCCACATTGTGTTTGAAAGGAATGCCTTGCTCGGCAGCTTGGTGGGAGATGGAACGGAGCATGCGCATATAGGTTGATATGGTGTTGTGGCGCCGCCCTTCGCCGAGCAATCGGTCTTCGTATTGCTTGATGAGGTTGGGGGTAAGTTCTTCAAAGGTGATGGAACGGTTGCCGGTGAAGCGGAGAAAACTGTTCAGTGTACTGGTGTATATGCCGGAGGTGCTATAGCGTCCGGTTTGCCTTATGCTTCGTATCAGTGAACTCGTAAATGTATATATAGAAGTCATAATCTGAATTTTAAGTTTTAGAATTGCATATAAACGCTTCCGGGACTGAAAAGATTTCGTCCCGGTGGAACTTTTCTTCAGGAAGAAAAGAGGGGTTTCCGTATAAAACTCAGATATGTGGCCTTCGGGCAGACAGGAGGAGGGTTACAGTATGCCCGAACGTACCCGGCTCAGTGTTTCGGGGGTCATCAGCAGATAGGACGCAATATGCGACAAAGGAGCCCGCTTGATGACCTCGGGCTGTTGTTCCATGAGTTGGGTGTAGCGTTCGCGTGCAGTCTCAAATCGCCAGGAATCAGCCTTTATTTGTGAGACAATCAGAGAATATTCCAGAATCTTTCGGTAGAACATGTTTATTTCCCATGAAATTTCGGTGAGCGTCAACAGCTTGTTGTACGGCAACAGATATACGACGCTCGGCTCAAGCGCCTCAATCATGAGATGGGTGGGTTCCTGCTTCAGAGTACTTTCGATGCAGATGATGATGCAGCCTTCATAGGAAAAGTGCTCGGTGACGTCTTTGCCATTCTTATAATAGAATTGGCGCAGCATACCTTTTCCTACAAGTACGATATTATGGCTTACCTGCCCTTCATTGAGTAACAATGCGCCTTTCTCGACTTCCTTGCGGATGAGGATTTTCTCTATCAGCTTTCTTCCTTCGGGGGCCATACTCGGATAACGGGAATTGACAGTGGCGTCTACGGTTTCTTTCAATAATGCATCCATAAGACCATGATTTATTTGTTCGGTAAGCAAGACCGGTAAAGTTCGGTCCGCTTCTGCTTTCGGGGAGCAAAGATAGGACTTTTGGAATTAAAAACAATTTCGGATGAAGCTTTTGTTTACCCATTTCATGCCATACCAACGGCGGACGAAAATGAATCCACGGATATTCTCGTCCAATAGGAAGGCTACCCACATGCCGCAGATGCCCCATCCGAGGGGGATTCCGAAAAGGTAGCCCACTCCTACAGCCACGCTCCACTGCACTACCAGGCCTACATAGAAAGGATAGTTGACGTCGCCTGCCGCACGAAGGGCGTTGGTGGCGAAAATGTTGATGGGGCGTCCAATTTCGAGGAGGATATCTATAATAAGGATGGTGGCCCCCATGCGTATGATGTCGGGATTGGAAGTGAGCCAGCCAAAGATGGCATGCCCCGAAAGGGCGAGGATGCAGGACAGCATGACGGTTATCATGACGGATTTCTTCATGACGTATTTCCCCATAAGGAAGGCTGCGTGAGGTTTCTTCTCGCCTATCAGATGCCCGATACAGATGGCGCCGCCTTGTGCCATGGAGATGCTGAACAGATAAGCGAACATGATGATGTTGACACAATAGGTACGGGTGGCGAGCGCTTCCACTCCCAGCATGTTGATGAAGTAGGTGATGACGACTTGCGACGAGCTGTACGACAATTGTTCGCCGGCAGAGGGCAGGCCTACCTTCATCAGGTTCTTTAGTTCTATCCACGGAAAAGGGCGGAAGTATGCCGGTGGGAAACGGTGGATGTGCTTGCGGAACAGTATGACGAACAGTATAATCATGGAGACACCCCGGCTGAAGGCTGTGGAGATGGCGGCGCCTTCCACGCCCAGTTCCGGAAAGCCGAAGCGGCCGAAGATGAGGGAGTAGTTGCCGATGATATTGAGGATATTGACTACGACGGTGACCATCATCGGGTAGATGGCCTTGTTGGCACTGCGCAGGGAGGCGGAGAGGGTGAGGGATAGTGCCTGGAAGAAGGCGAAAGCGCCTACGATACGCATATAGTCCATGCCGTCCTGCATCAGTTCAGCGGTGAGCCCCATCAGCCGGAGGATGGGATGGGCGCAGGAGAACAGTACCAGGCTGACCGTGATACCTACCGCCAGGTTGACGAGGATGGATACGCCGACTACTTGCACTACTTTCTTGTGTAGTTTCGCACCGAGATACTGGGAACACAGAACGGACGTTCCGAGGTTGATGACTTCGAAAACGAGGAAAGTGAGCATGATAATTTGGTTGACTACCCCTACGGCGGCAACACTGTTGTCCGAGTGGCGGCTCAGCATGATGGTGTCCACCGCACCGAGCATCATGATGAGAAGTGTCTCTATAAAAATGGGGGCGGCCAGCTTGGCAAGCCGCTTTTTTAGGCTTTCTTGTTGTATCATTGTCCGTGTATGTGCACTATACTTTAAAAATCGCGCAAAGATAAGGAAAGGTTGAAAAGGACGGTTTGATATGTATCAAATTTTTTTTCTTGTTTTAGGGTTTGAGTGTTAACGTGTTATCTCAAATTGTATGAAAACGGTGAAAAAAATATGTAGGAAAGATTTGCACAGTCCAAAAGTTTGCCCTACATTTGCACCGCATTTGAAAAGAATGCTGGTTATAAAAAAGGAAGTTTGGGTGAGTGGCTGAAACCACCAGTTTGCTAAACTGACGTACGGGTAACCGTACCGGGGGTTCGAATCCCCCAGCTTCCGCCAGATGCACTCTTAGCTCAGTTGGTAGAGCAACTGACTCTTAATCAGTGGGTCCAGGGTTCGAATCCCTGAGGGTGTACAAGACAAATGCGAGGGTGGGTTCATCTAACGGTTAGGATACATGCCTCTCACGCATGGTATACGAGTTCGATTCTCGTACCCACTACAAAAACAAGAAAGCGGTTGACTGATGAAACGGTTAACCGCTTTTTGTTTTTCATTTTTCTGTTGTAATCCGAAAATAGTTTCTATATTTGCACCCGCTATGGCGAAATGTATATTCTATATCTTGTTAGGGTTGTTCCTCATATCGAAGTTCACTTCCGTTTCTGATGATATGGAGGGATGTAAGACACTCCCTACCGCGGATGTGCATTATTTCTCCGGAACCCGGTACAACTTGTCGGGGGCAGATGGCAGACAGTGCCAGGAAAAAGGGGAGGACGCGAATTACAATTGCCTGGCAGATGCCGGTTGCATAGGAAATACCTTCTCATTGCGGCATGTCTCTTGCTCGAAATTATTGAGGCTTAATCCTGACTTCATTGCTGTCAAGGTCGCGAGAACCTTGAAAACTCTGCTTCCAGAAGAAAAGACAACTTCTTTCCCTTTTACTTTCCATCCTCATAAGATTTCATATAGATATTATGTATATACGCTGAGGCGTATTCTTATTTAGTACTTTTCCCCCTCTCTTTCGGGAGCCGGAGGTCTCCCCATGCCGAGTTTTTCTCTATTTTTAAGTGCTGATAATCAATATATAATGGAATTTCTATTGGATTTTATTCTCCATATTGATCAGTATATGATTGATATAGTGCAGGAATATCATATGTGGGCGTATGTCATATTGTTTCTGCTGATTGTGGTCATTATTATGGTTTCCATACTGCCGGCCGTGGTAGAAGTGCTGCGTGCAAGACTGAAACAACGAAAACAAAAATAAATTAATATACTTAGTACATTTATCCATTATGAAGAATTCTTTTTTTAGCCGGTTCACACCGAAAGAACCGAAATTCTTTCCTTTGCTGAAGCAATTGTCTGAGATTTTATTGTCCTCGTCGGCTCTGTTGATAGAAATATTGGGCCATGACTCGCCTGAGAAGAGGGCGGAAGATTATAAACGAATCAAAGATTTGGAGCGCGAGGGCGATAAGCTGACCAATCTGATTCTGGATGAACTGGGCACTACTTTCATTACTCCTTTTGACCGGGAGGATATCCATGACCTGGCTTCGGGCATGGATGATGTGATTGATGGAATAAACAGCTGTGCCAAGCGTATCACTATCTATAATCCGCATCCTATTTCGGACAAGGGGAAAGAGCTGGGACATATGGTTCAACAAGAAGCGGCCCTCATCGGCCAGGCCATGGATGAACTGGAGGCATTTCGCAAGAGTCCGGATAAGCTGCGCGCATATTGCAACCAGCTGCATGACATAGAAAACCGGGCAGATGATATTTATGAATTTTTCATCACCAGGCTTTTTGAAGAAGAGAAGGACTGCATTGAACTCATCAAAATCAAGGAGATTATGTATGAGTTGGAAAAAACGACGGACGCAGCCGAACACGTGGGCAAGATTTTGAGGAGCCTGATTGTGAAATACGCATAAACGAACGGACGCATGGAACTATTAGTGATTATCATTGTACTGGCTCTGATATTCGATTATATCAACGGTTTTCATGATGCGGCCAATTCTATTGCCACCATTGTGTCTACCAAAGTGCTTACACCGTTTCAGGCGGTGATATGGGCGGCTTTCTTCAATTTTGTGGCCTTTTTCATCGCCAAGTGTGTCATCGGCGGTTTCGGCATTGCCAACACCGTATCGAAAACGGTGATGGAGCCTTACATTACTTTGCCTATCATTCTGGCCGGCGTGATTGCGGCTATTGCCTGGAATCTGTTCACTTGGTGGAAGGGAATCCCTTCCTCTTCTTCGCACACGCTTATCGGAGGTTTTGCCGGAGCTGCCATCATGGCACACGGTTTTGAGGCCATCCAGTTGAGTATCATTCTGAAGATTGCGGCATTCATTTTTCTGGCTCCCTTGATTGGTATGGTGGTGGCATTCGGTTTTACGTTGTTGGTCTTGTACATTTGCCGCAGGGCGCATCCCCATACGGCCGAGGTGTGGTTCAAGAAACTGCAGCTGGTGTCTTCGGCTTTGTTCAGCATCGGGCACGGTCTGAATGATTCACAGAAGGTAATGGGTATCATTGCTGCGGCTATGATAGCCGGACATTCGGAAGGACTGGGAATGGGGATAAACAGTATTGATGACCTGCCGGACTGGGTGGCATTCTCTTGTTTTACGGCCATTTCACTCGGTACCATGTCCGGCGGGTGGAAGATTGTGAAGACCATGGGGACTAAGATTACGAAGGTGACGCCACTGGAAGGGGTGATTGCGGAAACTGCCGGTGCGTTTACGCTTTATCTGACGGAGTATCTGAAGATTCCGGTAAGTACGACACACACCATTACGGGAGCTATTATCGGAGTAGGGGCCACGAAGCGGCTTTCGGCTGTGCGTTGGGGAGTTACGAAGAGTCTGATGACCGCTTGGGTGCTGACTATCCCCGTCAGTGCTTTGCTGGCAGCAGGGATTTATTGTATCGTATCCCTTTTTTAGAAGTGCTGCCGCATAAAAAATAGACGGGTTCGTTTTATTTTGCATGAGGTTTGCACTATCTTTGCAGCCTGAAACTGTAAAATAGAATGCACATTGGACTGGCTATATAGTTTATTCGTCGAGCACTCCGCCTTGCAGGCGGTTGTGGTACTCTCACTGATTTCCGCTATCGGATTGGGATTGGGGAAGATACATGTTTGCGGCATTTCATTGGGAGTGACGTTTGTATTCTTTGCCGGCATCATTGCCGGGCATTTCGGGTTGTCCATAGACCCGCAGATGCTGAATTATGCGGAAAGCTTCGGGCTGGTGATATTTGTGTATGCTTTGGGTTTGCAGGTGGGACCGGGTTTTTTCAGCTCTTTCCGTAAAGGAGGGGTACAACTGAATATGCTCGCCACGGGTGTAGTGCTTATCGGCACCCTGCTGACTGTACTGGGCAGCTATGGGTTGGGAGTATCCCTGCCGGATATGGTGGGCATACTTTGCGGTGCCACGACAAACACACCGGCACTCGGTGCGGCACAGCAGACATTGAAACAGATGGGATTGGAGTCCAGTACCCCTGCTTTGGGGTGTGCGGTGGCATATCCGCTGGGGGTGGTAGGGGTCATTCTGGCCGTACTGTTCATCCGTAAGACGCTGGCGCATAAGGAAGACCTGGAATTGAAAGAGAAGGATGACGTGAACAAGCCTTACATTGTTGCGTTCCAGGTGCACAATCCTGCCATCTTCAACAAGAGTATCAAGGAAATAGGCGGGCTGAACAGCTATCCGAAGTTCGTGATTTCCCGCTTGTGGCGGGATGGGAATGTGAGTATTCCTACCTCGGAAAAGATTATAAAGGAAGGTGACCGCCTGCTGGTGATTACCTCGGAGAAAAATACGCCGGCTCTGACTGTGCTTTTCGGCGAGCAGGAGCATACTGATTGGAACAAGGAAGATATAGACTGGAATGCCATAGACAGCCAGTTGATTTCGCAACGTATCGTAGTGACGCGCCCGGAGTTGAACGGCAAGAAGCTGGGTTCTCTCCATCTGCGTAATCATTACGGTATCAATATCAGCCGGGTTTATCGCAGTGGCGTGCAGTTGTTGGCCACAGCGGAACTGACCTTGCAATTGGGTGACCGCCTGACCGTAGTGGGCGAAGCCGCTGCCATACAAAATGTGGAGAAGGTGCTGGGCAATGCAGTGAAAAGCCTGAAGGAACCGAACCTGGTGGCGGTATTTATCGGCATTGTCATCGGTCTGGCTTTGGGAGCGATTCCTATTTCCATTCCCGGCATCAGCGCTCCCGTACGGCTCGGATTGGCAGGAGGTCCTATCATCGTAGGTATTCTTATCGGGACATTCGGTCCGAGGATGCACATGGTGACTTATACTACGCGCAGTGCGAACCTGATGCTCCGCGCATTGGGGTTGTCTCTTTATCTGGCTTGCCTGGGACTGGATGCGGGTGCCCATTTCTTCGATACGGTATTCCGGCCGGAAGGACTGTTATGGATTGCCATAGGTTTTGCGCTGACTGTGGTTCCGGTATTGATTATGGGTATCGTTACCTTCAAGTGGCTGAAGATAGATTTCGGAACAATGGCAGGTATGCTGTGCGGAAGCATGGCAAACCCCATGGCGCTGAACTACGCCAACGACACCATCCCGGGAGACAATCCGTCTGTAGCGTACGCTACGGTCTATCCGCTGTGTATGTTTCTACGGGTAATCATAGCCCAAGTGCTGCTCATGTTCTTCATTAATGGATAATGGGGAATGGAGGGCACTATTAATTATCAACTATCAATTATTCAATTAAATAACTATGGGAAATATAACTCCGGAAAGTATTGTCAATGACTTGCGTTATTTGCAATTATTATCACGCAGTTTTCCTACCATTGCTGATGCCAGTACGGAAATCATCAATCTGGAGGCTATTCTAAATCTGCCGAAAGGTACAGAGCATTTTCTGACGGATATTCATGGCGAGTATGAGGCTTTTCAGCATGTGCTGAAGAATGCATCGGGGGCAGTGAAACGTAAGGTGAACGAAATATTCGGGCATACGCTGCGCGAAAGTGAGAAGAAGGAAATCTGTACGTTAATTTATTATCCGGAAGAGAAGCTGCAACTTATCAAGGAGCAGGAAACGGACCTGGATGACTGGTATTTGATAACACTGAACCAGTTGGTAAAAGTATGCCAGAACGTTTCGTCCAAATATACCCGTTCGAAAGTACGCAAGGCACTTCCGGCAGAGTTCTCGTATATCATTCAAGAGCTGTTGCACGAATCGAGCATCGAACCCAACAAACATGCCTATATCAATGTCATAATCAGTACCATTATCTCTACGAAGCGTGCGGATGACTTTATTGTGGCGATGTGCAACCTTATCCAGCGTCTGACCATCGACTCGCTGCATATCGTGGGCGATATATACGACCGCGGACCGGGTGCGCATATTATCATGGATACTCTCTGCGATTATCATAATTTCGACATCCAATGGGGTAACCACGATATTCTGTGGATGGGTGCCGCATCGGGTAATGATGCTTGTATAGCCAACGTAATCCGTATGTCGATGCGCTATGCCAATTTAGCAACACTGGAGGATGGTTATGGCATCAATCTGTTGCCGCTTGCGACGTTTGCCATGGATACCTATGCGGATGATCCTTGCACTATCTTTGCGCCGAAAATGAACTTTGCCGATGCGGAATACAATGAGAAGACCTTGCGGCTGATTACACAGATGCACAAGGCGATTACGGTTATCCAGTTGAAACTGGAGGCGGAAATCATCAGCCGTCGTCCAGAGTTCGGTATGGAGAACCGGAAACTGCTGCATCTGGTGGATTTCGAACGTGGTGTGTTTGTATACGAAGGTAAGGAATATCCTTTGCGCGATGTGAATTTTCCCACCGTAGACCCGGCGGACCCGTATCGTCTGTCGGACGAAGAGCGTGAATTGATGCATCGGATTCATTCTTCTTTCATGAACAGCGAGAAGATGAAGAAGCACATGCGCTGTTTGTTTACGTATGGCGGCATGTATCTGGTGTGCAACAGTAACCTGCTTTATCATGCTTCCGTGCCTCTGAATGCGGACGGCAGTTTCAAACATGTCCGCATCGGCCAAAAGGAATACTGGGGACGTAAGTTGCTGAAAAAGACCGACCAGCTGATACGTACCGCTTACTTTGACGAGGACGGTTCGGACGAGAAACAGTTTGCACTGGATTATGTCTGGTACATGTGGTGCGGACCGGATGCCCCTTCCTTCGATAAAGACAAGATGGCTACTTTTGAACGCTATTTTGTGGCCGACAAAACATTGCATAAGGAGACGAAAGGGCATTATTATGCTTTGCGCAACGAGGCTGAGGTGTGTGACCGCATTCTTGAAGAGTTCGGCGTGAAGCCGGGGCCACATTCGCATATCATCAACGGACATGTACCGGTAAAGACCATTAAAGGTGAGAAACCCATCAAAGCGGATGGTAAGCTGCTGGTGATTGACGGTGGTTTTTCAAAAGCCTATCAGCCGGAAACGGGAATTGCGGGATATACGCTGGTATATCATTCCCATGGCTTGCAACTGGTACAGCATGAGCCGTTCCAGAGCCGTCAGAAAGCCATTGAAGAAGGGCAAGACATCAAGTCTACAACCCTGGTTGTCGAATTCAATTCGCAGCGTATGATGGTGAAGGATACGGACAAAGGAAGTGAACTCGTTACGCAGATTCAGGATTTGATGAAACTGCTGGTGGCGTATAGGACGGGGCTGATTAAGGAGAAACAATAATTTATAATTTCAGTATCGTCACTCCGCCCTCTACAATGATGCCTTTGTCATAGGTTTTCCCTTGGGTGTAGTAGCGGCTGCCGCCATAACCGCCGGTGAGGAATATGCCAAAGCGCTCGGTCAGGTGGTATTCCAGATTGACACGTGCCTGGAGGGCATAGAGACGTGCCGGAATGCCGTAGTCCTTGTTCTTGAAGGTTTCTATATGTTGGTATCCCAGATCTCCGCTGATAAACAGCTGTTTGTAGAGTGGTAATTCAAGACCGGCACGGTAGAAGAGGGCAGCGGAAAACTTATCGCCAAAATCCAGATAATGGGTACCGCCACCGAGGATGGTATAGAAGAACCGGTTCTTGAAACGGGCACCTACATTCAGCTTGGTGGCATTACTACCGAAAAACATCAGTTGAACTTTTGTTTGGGGATTGGCATTGACTAATCCCAACTGGAAACCGTCTAATTTTTCTTTGTAGTAGTTGAATAGACCTATTTGAAGCCCTTTGGCGCGTATAGCCATATTGGCAGCACCTATTTGTAATCCTCGGGCTGTACCACCCACCACATTGCCCAGGCCGGAAACCTGAACACCGGTCATATCTCCGGCAGTGATGTTGGCAAGGGCGGACATCTGCATGCCATTCAAGTCTTCACCGATTACGCTTAGCAGGCCGGCTCCTGAAAAACCTTTGAAATTTCCACCGGAAATATTGGCGAGTCCGGCAAAGTGTATGCCGGAAGCACCTTCTCCGCTGATATTCAACAAGCCGCCTATGGAAGCGCCACGATTATAGTCTCCACTGATGTTTGCCAGACCGGAAATAATGATGCCTTGCGCATGATTTCCGTTGATACCTACCAGTCCCGAAACGGATACTCCGATAAGGTTGTTACCATTGATGTTGGTAATTCCTGCTATCTGCACGCCTCGCATGCTTCCCCCCACCATATTTGACAGACCTGCCATCTGTACACCGTTCACATCCCTGCCGGTTACACTGCCAAGAATATTCATGCCGAGACCATTCAGACGGTTCATGGAGGAGAACACACCCAGATTGAAGCAGGTGCTTCCTACGGTGTCAGTCCGCTGTGTGGAGATGTTTTTCCATAAGGAGATATTGATACCTACCGGGCCATGGTCTGTTCGTGGAGAGTGTTGTTTCCGGAAAGTATTTTCGGAGGATTTCTGAATCGTGTCCGGCTGTACGCTGCCCGGATTATGTTCTTGGGCAAGAGTTGTCCCTGCAATGAGCAGGGATGTAAAGAAGAATAAAAGGAGTTGTTTCATATTGGTTGAACCCTATTGGCTTTATCCTTTGGCCTCCTGATACAAGAAGCGCTTGATAGATTTCTTCGGCGTTTTTTCAAATTCTTCAGGATAGATTTTCATTTTGAATATCTGGCTGTATGCGGGCAGTTCTGCATTCAGTGCCACACGGTTTTCCTCCATGACGCGTTCGATGTCGTCATTGTTCAGCCCATGGGCAAAGGCATCATCGAAGTCGGGATAAACCAGACCTACCAGTTTCTCGTTCTGCTGCACGATGATGCTTTCGGCTACGTACGGCATATTGTTCAGTTTGTCTTCTATCTCTTCCGGGTAGATATTCTGACCGCTCGGGCCGAGTAGCATGTTCTTGCTGCGTCCCTTGATGCTAACGTTGCCTTCGGCATCCATCAGGGCAAGGTCTCCGGTGTGCAGCCAGCCGTCTTTGTCGAGTACCTGCACGGTGGCTTCATCGTTCTTGTAGTAACCCAGCATGATATTGGGACCACGGCAGACAATCTCTCCCGGAATGTTTTCGGGATCGGATGATAGGATTTTCACCTCCATACGCGGTGCGGCCTTTCCGCAAGAACCGGGTTTGAAGCGGGTCCAATCCTCGTAACAGATGATGGGGCCGCATTCCGTCATTCCATAGCCTACCGTATAGGGGAAATCTATCATCTTTAAGAACTGCTCCACTTCCTGGTTGAAGGCAGCTCCTCCTACAATGATTTCTGTAAAGTTTCCGCCAAAGGCTTGAATCATCTGGTCGCGTACGGTCGCTTTTATCTTGTCGTTAATGATGGGTACTTTCAGCAACAGCTTCATGGCGGGAGTTTCCAGCTTGGGCAGTACGCTCTTCTTTATAATCTTTTCGATAATGAGCGGAACAGCCACAATCAGGTTAGGCTTCACTTCGGTGAAAGCCTGGAAAATGATTTTGGGGCTGGGCATGCGAGTGAGGAAGAATATGTGGCAACCTACGGCGAATTCATACAGAAACTCGAATGCAAGTCCGTACATATGTGCCATTGGCAGCATGGAGACAATCTTGTCACCGGCTTTCAGCGGCAATACTTCGAAAGCAAAAGTGGTGTTTGACCAAAGGCTGCGGTAGGGCAGCATCACTCCTTTGGAGTAACTGGTGGTGCCGGATGTATAGTTGATGACCGCCAGTTCGTCGGGCTGGTCTTTGTGATAACTGACATGTTCCTTGCGGAAGTTCTTGGGGTATTTCTTACCGAACATTTCGTTGAGATGTTCGCGGGCATAGTCCAACTTTTCGCTGCGGGAGACAAGAATGTAGAAGTCTGCCATCATCATGATGCCCTCCAGCAGCGGCATGGCACTTTCGTTGAGGTTTTCCCAAACCTGGTCGCCTACGAAAAGCAGTTTGGCTTCGGAATGGTTCACGATGTTGTGTACATTGTCTGCCTTGAACTCGTGAAGGATGGGGACGATTACCGCACCGTAGGTCAATGTCGCGAGGAATGTTACGCCCCAGTGGGAACTGTTGCGGCCACAGACGGCAATCTTATCGCCTTTCTTGATGCCGCTTGCCTCGAAAATGATATGCAACTTTTCTATTTTGCGGGCTACGTCCTTATATTGTAGGGTTGCTCCCTTGTAGTCGGTCAGAGCGTCTAAATCCCAATTTTCCTTTATGCTATTCTCTATATAGGCGATAAAACTTTGTTCCATGATATTTAATTGCACATTTGATTGAAAATTGTGCAAATATAAGGGTTTATATATAGAAAGCAAACTTTTATAAGGAAAATAGTTTTTATGGCGGCTATTTGCTAAAACTCGACAGTTATACCTAAAGTAGGCAGGATAGTGCCGCTTTCCTGCTTGAGGTATTTCATTTTATAGCGCTGTTCGGCAACAGGAGCGGACGGATTTTCGATGATGCCCGTACTCATTATCACATCCGGCTGTTTCAGTTTGTTGCCGGTGATATTCTGTATGTCCAGGTAGATTCCTATCATGCAGTGATGGAAGTAGAAGGACTTGTCCACACGCAAGTCTAACTGGGCAAAGTTGGGCAGCCGCCCGGTATTATAGTACGCATAGTCGTAGTAGGGCTGTCCTTTGGCATCCCATGCTTCTACGAGTGATGATTTGTCTTCATCATAGGGAGTGTAGGGGCTGCCGCCTATATAGCTTAGCTTGCCTCCTATGCTCCAGCGCCGGGGCAGGTTGTATGTACCGCTCATGTTGAGTATGAAACGGTTGTCCCAGGCAGATGGAATGAAGTCTTCATTTGAACGGTTGCGGTATTCGCTGCGGTATAAGGTGAAGGAGGATACGAGATTGAACTTGCCGGATGCCTGCCAGCGGAACATGGTTTCCAGTCCGTAGGCCCTGCCGCTGGCTGTAGGGACGAGTGCTTCATTGCCGGTGACACCGTAATCGTTTCCTTTGCATGCCAACGGAATGTTGTCTTGAAGGGAAAGTGGCATACGGCTGTAACGCTTGAAGAAACCTTCTGCAGAAACCATGAACCGGTCTTGCAGGTGCCAGTCCAGACCGAGGCTACTTTCAAAGACCTGCATGTACTTCAGGCCTTTGTTGAGATATTGCTCTTCATTGTCTTTATATCCCAAAGCGGTGTAGGGAGGCAATTGGTGGTAGAGGCCGGTACTTCCGCTCAGGGTCCATTGTTCCGAGAGTTTGTAGGATGCAGAGAGGCGTGGGGAGAACTGTTTCCATAGCTGCCGCATCTTTCGGTTGTAAGTGTTGCCGTCCATACGGATACCGGCGGAAAGGGCGAGACGCTTGTCGGCGGTGGTATAGTCGGAAGAGAAGAAAGCACCCCAGCCGAAGATGTTGAGTGAGGTTTCGTAGATGGAAAGCGTACCCGAATGACTGCCGTATAGTCTTTGCCGGCTGTGGTTTGTATAGATGGAGTTGTTCAGTTCTGCTCCTTCTTTTAGGGTCCATGCTCCCAAGCGCGTCTGGTTTTCAAAACGCAGGGTGGTCTTTTGCTCTGTGGAGCGTAGGCGCAGGGTCAGGTTGTCTTCGGAAGAGTCATCGTTGTTGCGGTATTTCAGATTGCGGTTGTTCAGGTAGTTATGGCTCAGTATAAGGGATTGCACGTGTCTTCCATTGTAGTGTCTGTAAGAGGCTCCGAGAGTGAATGTTTCCTGATGGATGGTGGGGAGATAGCTGAGCAGATATTCGGCATCTTCTCCTTTTTCATCGGTATTCAGTTTCATCTTGTCAATGCCTACGAGACCAAGCAGGGTCAGCTCGCTGTGCTTGTTGAAACGGGTTTTTGTTTTGAATTGTCCGTCAATGAAATTGGGCAGGAAGGGCAGTCCCAAAGCCTTGAACAAAAGTTGCAGGTAGGACTGGCGTGCAGAGAACAGATAAGTGGTGCGTTGTCCCAGGTGTCCTGCTCCGCTGAGCGAGACTTCTGATGCACCGATGGTGGCTTTGAACGCCTGCTTGTCCGGATTGCCGTCCTTGAGGCGGAAGTCGAGGACGGAACTCAAGGCTCCGGAGCGGTTGGCGGGGAAGGCGCCCGTATAAAATGCAATCTCGCGTATCAGGTCGGCATTGACAATGCTTACCGGTCCTCCGGATGCACCTTGAGTGGCAAAGTGGTTGATGTTGGGGATTTCGATGCCATCCATATAAAAGCGGTTTTCGGAAGGAGAACCGCCCCGAACAATCAAGTCGTTTCGATAGCCGATGGGAGAGAAAGAGACACCGGGATAGGAGCGTACGATGCGCGAGACATCCCGGTTGGCTCCGGGACTTTTCTCTATTTCCTGCAGGCCGATGATACGCATGCTGACCGGGCTTTCGATACTTCGCCGGAAGGGGGAAGGCATCACCACTACTGTGTTCAGCAGATTGGCATCCTCTTCCATCTCTATCTCAATGAACGGAGTTGAGGCTGAAACGATATATTCGGGGGTGGAAACAGTCTGGTATCCTATGCAGGATGCCTCAAGGCTATAAATGCCTGGAGGCACCTGCTCTATCTTGAATGTGCCGAGTGAATCGGTGGAAGCCCCTTTCCCGGGGATACCGGCAACGAAAACGTTGGCGTAGGCCACGGGTTGTCTGGACTGTCTGTCGATGACTTTGCCGCGAACGGAATAGGTCACGGGAACCATCATGGCATGTACGGTTGGGCTGATACCTGATAAAAGTATCAGCAATATAAACAATACAGCTCCCACCTTGTGCCGCATGACATTCATGGCTAATCAGACGTCACTAATTACTTTCCCAAGTACCATCGGTACATGCGTTGCACACCTTCCTCGATATCAATCTTATGATGCCATCCCAATGCATGTAACTTGCCGGGATCGGTCAGTTTGCGCATGGTGCCGTCGGGTTTGGAAGTGTCGAAGGTCAGCCGGCCTTGATAACCTACGGTGTTGACAATCAGTTCTGCCAACTGGCGGATAGTGATTTCCTTGCCCGTACCGATATTGATGTGGCAGTTGCGGATTTCCTTGTCGTCCGGCTTGAAGGTATCTTTGAAGTCGACGTGTTCCATGACGAAGACGCTGGCATCTGCCATCTCCTCGCTCCAGAGGAATTCGCGCAAGGGGGTGCCGGTACCCCATAATCTCACTTCTTCTTCTCTGATGCCGTATTTCCGGAGGATATTCAGAATGTCCTCTTTGCTGCTGTCGCCGTTGATGCCTTCTACCGGACGCAGGTTCATGTCGTGGCGTACGGCATTCCAGTCGCCTTGTTTCAGGCAGTGGGCAAGGTGTATCTTGCGTATCATGGCGGGGAGCACGTGGCTGCGTTCCAGGTCGAAGTTGTCGTTGGGGCCGTAAAGGTTGGTGGGCATCACGGCAATGTAGTTCGTACCATATTGAAGATTGAAGCTTTCGCACATTTTCAATCCGGCTATTTTGGCGATGGCATAGGGCTCGTTAGTGTATTCCAGCGGAGAAGTGAGGAGTGCATCTTCTTTCATCGGTTGTTCGGCATCACGGGGATAGATGCAGGTACTGCCAAGAAAGAGAAGCTTTTTCACTCCGTGGCGGAAGCTTTCGCCGATAACGTTCTGCTGTATCTGCAGGTTCTTGTAGATGAAATCGGCACGGTAGATACTGTTGGCCATAATGCCACCCACAAAAGCGGCGGCAAGGAATACATATTCAGGCTGCTCCTCATCGAAGAAGCGGCGTACAGCAACTCCGTCGAGCAGATCGAGTTCTTTGTGGGTCTTGCCGATGAGATTGGTGTATCCTTTCTCCTGAAGATTTTTCCAGATGGCAGAACCTACCAGTCCCCGGTGGCCTGCTACATATATTTTGGCATTTTTGTCTAACATTATTGTCTGAAAGTTTAATAGTTCATTCAAAGCTCTTTGCTTCTTAAATACAGTTTCTTCACAAATTTCATGTCGTGCTCTGCCATGATGCGTACCAACTCTTCAAAACTGGTCTGTCTCGGATTCCATCCCAGCAGTGTTTTTGCTTTGGTGGGGTCGCCCAGCAATTGTTCCACTTCGGCAGGCCGGAAATATTTGGGGTCGACTTCCACGAGGACTTTTCCGGTCTGTGTGTCGATACCCTTCTCATCCACTCCCTGGCCTTCCCAGCGCAGAGTGATGCCTACCTCCCGGAATGCCAGTGTCGCAAATTCGCGTACGGTATGCATTTCTCCGGTGGCAATGACGAAGTCTTCGGGGGTGTCGTGCTGCAGAATGAGCCACATGCACTCGATGTAGTCTTTGGCATATCCCCAGTCGCGCCGGGCATTCAGATTGCCCAGATACAGCTTGTCCTGGAAGCCTTGGGCGATGCGGGCGGCCGCCAGTGTGATTTTTCTTGTCACGAAGGTTTCACCTCGGCGTTCGCTCTCGTGGTTGAAGAGTATGCCGTTTACGGCAAACATGCCATAGCTTTCGCGGTAGTTCTTTGTAATCCAAAAGCCATACTGTTTGGCTACGCCATAGGGGCTGCGGGGATAGAACGGGGTTGTCTCGCTTTGCGGCACTTCCTGCACTTTTCCGAAGAGCTCGGAAGTGGAGGCCTGGTAAATGCGTGTCTTCTTTTCCATACCGAGAATGCGTACGGCTTCGAGCATGCGCAGGGTGCCTACGGCATCGGTTTCGGCGGTATATTCGGGCACGTCGAAGGATACTTTGACATGGCTTTGGGCGGCAAGGTTATATATTTCGTCCGGCTGCACACTCTGGATGATACGGATGAGAGAGCTGGAGTCTGTCATGTCTCCATAGTGCAGGTTAATGGTACGTTTCTGTTTCATGTCGCGTACCCACTCATCGAAGTAGAGGTGTTCGATGCGGCCGGTGTTGAAAGAGGAAGAGCGACGCAGGATACCGTGCACTTCATATCCTTTCTGCAGGAGGAATTCGGCAAGGAACGAGCCGTCCTGCCCGGTAATGCCGGAGATAAGGGCTTTCTTCATAATGTATGCTTTTTGTTATTATGTCTTTTCGGACTGCAATATTCGTTATTTTCCACGAGATGGCAAAATATAAACTATTTCTTTCCCATCACTTTGTCGATAATCAGTGCGATTGCCCCGTCGCCCGTCACATTGCAGGCAGTGCCGAAGCTGTCCATCGCTATGTATAGTGCGATCATCAGCGCTTGTGCCGACTCGTCGAAGCCCAGCATGGATTGCAGGATGCCCAGTGATGCCATGATGGCGCCTCCCGATACCCCGGGAGCGGCCACCATAGTGATGCCCAGCATGAAGATGAATCCTGCAAATAGAGGGAAATCATGGGGCATGCCTTGCATTATCATCAGTGCCAGGGCGCATGCCACAATCTTCAATGTGCTGCCCGACAGATGGATGGTGGCGCAAAGTGGGATGACGAATCCGGCAATATCGGCAGAGACGCCGTTCTTCCGACTCTGCTCCAATGTTACGGGGATAGTGGCGGCACTGGATTGAGTGCCCAAAGCCGTGAAGTAGGCAGGTATCATCCGTCCCAGTAGTTTGAGAGGGTTCTTGCGGACAAACAGTGCCGCAATGCTGTATTGGAATACCAGGAGAAAGATGTGAAGCAGGAAGATTACACCGATAATCTTAATAAAGACCATCAAGATGCCGAATACTTGTCCACTGTGCGTCATGTTGAGGAAAATGCCGAAAATATAGATGGGAAGCAGCGGCAATATCACTGCACTGATCATGCGGATGACAATCTCTTGAAAATCGCGTGCCGCATTTTTCAGTACCTCACTTTTCAGATGAGCCAGACCCAGCCCCAGTGTGAAGGCAAGTACGAGTGCGGTCATAACATTCATCAAGGGCGGGATGCCCACGGAAAAATAGGGAAGAATGCCTTGAGATTCACTGACTTTTTCTAACGGTACCCCGGTTTCTATGAGGGAAGGAAATACCGCCATACCGGTGAAGTAGGAGAGAAAGCCGGAGAATAGGGTAGCTCCGTAAGCAATGAGTGCCGTAACGACCAGCATCCGTCCTGCTCCTTTGCCGATGTCAGCAATGGCAATCGTGACAAGTCCCACAATGATGAGGGGGATGGAGAAGTTCAGGAATTCACTGAAAATGGCATTGAATGTTACGAACAGCCGTACCAGCGAAGCCGGTAGGAAATTTCCGAAAAGTATACCTAAGATAATGGCAATGATGATGCGTGGCAATAATCCGATGTGGAAGTTCTTCATGAGCATTGGTTTTCTTTCTGGTTGAAAAATAGGCTTTCGCTGACAAAAGTACTATTTTATTTTCGTAATTCATACGAACAAATGCTGTTAGCATTTTGTTTCCATATAAAGACAAAATTTACATGAATATGAAGAATTTAAATAAAACAGACATTGGACTTATCGGTCTGGCAGTTATGGGCGAGAATTTGGCCCTCAATATGGCAGATAAGGGATGGAATGTTTCGGTATATAATCGTACGGTTCCGGGAGTGGAAGAAGGGGTGGTGGAACGTTTTGTGAACGGCCGCGCCAAAGGGAAAAAAATTGAAGGCTATACAGATATAGCCGAATTTGTAACTTCCATTGCCATACCCCGCAAAATAATGATGATGGTTCGTGCTGGCAGTGCGGTGGATGAGCTGATGGAACAGCTGTTTCCCCATTTGTCCGAAGGGGATATCCTGATTGACGGTGGCAATTCCAATTATGAGGACACCAACCGGCGTGTGGCATTGGCCGAAAAGAAAGGCTTCCGTTTTGTGGGAGCCGGAGTTTCCGGTGGAGAGGAAGGAGCACTGAACGGCGCGTCTATCATGCCCGGAGGCTCTGAAAGTGCCTGGCCTGAGGTGAAGCCTATCCTGCAGAGTATTGCGGCAAAAGCATCTGACGGTACTCCGTGCTGCCAGTGGATTGGTCCTGCCGGTTCCGGTCATTTCGTCAAGATGATACATAACGGTATCGAATATGGAGATATGCAGCTTATTGCCGAAGCTTATTGGGTGATGAAGAATCTGCTGGGTCTGGACAATGGACAGATGGCGGAAATCTTTGCTGATTGGAATGAGGGCAAGTTGCGTAGCTATCTCATTGAAATTACCGTCAACATACTGCGTCATAAGGACAAATCAGAAGGTTACCTGATAGATAAGATATTGGATACTGCCGGACAGAAAGGTACGGGCAAGTGGTCCGTTATCAATGCGATGGAGCTGGGCATGCCGCTGGGGTTGATTGCTACGGCTGTGTTCGAACGTAGTTTGTCGGCACAGAAGGGCTTGCGTGAAACGGCTTCCAAGCAATTTGTATGCCGACGCTCGCAGGCAGTGTACAACAAGTCGGAGATGGTGAAGGATATCTATTCCGCACTCTATGCTTCCAAATTAGTGTCATATGCTCAGGGATTCGCTGTGTTGCAGCGTGCATCCGACGCTTTTGCCTGGAACCTCGATTTGGCATCCATCGCCCGCATGTGGCGGGGTGGCTGCATCATCCGTAGTATTTTCCTGAACGACATAGCTACGGCTTTCGAGGCTAAAGACAAGCCCAAACATCTGCTGTTGGCACCTTATTTCAAAAATGAAATGCAGCTGCTGCTTTCCGGCTGGAAACATCTGGTGGCACAATCCATGAAAGAGGAACTTCCGGTACCTGCATTCTCGTCCGCCTTGAATTATTTCTATTCGCTGGTGTCTGCCAAGTTGCCTGCCAATATGATTCAGGCGCAACGTGACTATTTTGGTGCGCATACCTTTGAAAGGACAGACGAGTTGCGTGGACAGTTTTTCCATGAAAATTGGACGGGACACGGAGGAGATACGAAATCGGGTACATACAATGTGTGAGAAAGGGGAGAAGATGATGAAGAAATTAGTGATTGTTATATTCGGTGCTTCGGGTGACTTGACGAAGCGCAAACTGATGCCGGCGCTCTATACTTTATATAGTGGCGGGCGGTTGCCGGAAGGATTCTCCATTCTGGGGATAGGACGCACCGAGTATACGGATGCCCGTTACCAAGAATATATAATGGGTGAATTGGGTAAGTTTGTAGCTTCCAAAGAGCAGGTGGAAGATAAAATGGAGGATTTTTGCAGCCATCTGCATTACCAGACTTTGGACCCTGCCGAGGTTGAAGGCTATCATCTGCTGGACGGACGTTTACAAGAGTTTACCGGTGAGAAGAAACCGGACAACCTGCTGTTCTATCTGGCTACTCCACCTTCCTTGTACGGTGTCATTCCCTTGCACTTGAAGGCGGCCGGTCTGAACCGTCCTGATACGCGTATCATCGTTGAAAAGCCGTTCGGTTACGATTTGGAGTCGGCCAGAAAGCTGAATAGCATTTATGCTTCCGTTTTCAAGGAGCATCAGATTTACCGCATCGACCATTTTCTGGGTAAGGAAACGGCGCAGAACATTCTCGCTTTCCGTTTTGCCAATGGAATCTTCGAACCGCTATGGAACCGTAATTATATAGACTATGTGGAGATTACAGCCGTAGAGAATCTGGGTATCGAAGGACGTGGCGGATTCTATGAAGGTGCCGGAGCCCTGCGCGATATGGTACAAAACCACCTCATACAGCTTGTGGCGCTCACTGCATTGGAACCGCCTGCCGTTTTCAATGCCGATAATTTCCGCAACGAGGTGGTGAAGGTCTATGAGTCATTGGCCCCCTTGAAAGAGGAGGATTTGGAGGAACACATTGTCCGCGGACAATATACGGCTTCGGGCTCGAAAGCCGGGTATAGGGAAGAGAAGAACGTGGCACCTGATTCGCGTACCGAAACGTATATTGCCATGAAAATCGGTATTAACAACTGGCGGTGGAAGGGTGTTCCTTTCTATATCCGTACCGGCAAACAAATGCCGACAAAGGTGACTGAGATTGTTGTACATTTCCGTGAGACGCCCCATCAGATGTTCCGTTGCGAGGGTGGACATTGTCCCCGCGCGAATAAGCTGATTCTCCGCTTGCAACCTAATGAAGGCATTGTGCTGAAATTCGGCATGAAGACTCCCGGACCGGGATTTGACGTGAAGCAGGTGATGATGGACTTCAGTTATGACCAGTTGGGCGGGTTGCCTACCGGCGATGCCTATGCCCGTCTGATAGAGGACTGCATACAAGGTGATCCTACACTCTTTACCCGCAGCGACGCGGTAGAGGCTTCATGGCGCTTTTTCGATCCCGTGTTGCGTTATTGGAAAGAGCATACGGATGCTCCTTTATATGGGTATCCCGTAGGTACGTGGGGACCTTTGGAAAGTGAAGCAATGATGCACGAACATGGTGCTGAGTGGACCAATCCGTGTAAGAATTTGACTAATACAGATGAATATTGCGAGTTATGAAAAGTTATGTTTACCATTCGGCTACAGCTACGGCGCATGCGTTGATTGAACATTTGATTGCGATGATGGAGCGTGAACCGGAAAAGACCTTTTATTTTGCATTCAGTGGGGGAAGTACTCCTTCGCTGATGTTTGACATTTGGGCTAACGAATACAAGGAGGTGACTCCTTGGATGCGGATGCGGATTTATTGGGTGGACGAACGGTGTGTGCCGGCAGAGGATTATGAGAGCAATTATGGTACCATGCGCCGTTTGCTGTTGGATGAAGTAGGCATGCCCGATGAATACGTTTACCCTATTTATGGAGTGAACCGCCCGGAGATTGAAGCAAAGAACTATTCGACGCTGGTTTGCCGCACGGTTCCGCTTTGGGGTGGCTTCCCGGCCTTCGATGTCGTTTTGCTCGGTGCTGGAGACGACGGGCATACCTCCTCTATCTTTCCGGGGCAGGAGTATCTGCTTTCTTCCTTTCATCCTTATGAGGTGAGTGTCAATCCCTATAATGGGCAGAAACGCATAGCCATGACCGGCTGCCTTTTGTTTGCTGCGAAGAATCTTATTTTCTTTGTTACCGGCAAGAATAAGGCGGATGTGGTCCGCGATATTCTTGATTCCGGGGATACCGGTCCGGCAGCTTATGTGGCCCACCATGCCGAGCGTGTGGAATTGTTCCTCGATGCTCAGGCCAATGGCGGGAAAATGTTTACTTAGATGTGCCGCTCTCCAGAATGCTTACGATGGAGAATAATGTAAAGCAGATGCCTCCCAAACCAGCCAGTACACGTGCAGGTACAAAATAGGCATTGTGCAGGTTTGCCATCTCAAACAGAAAGGCGGAGAGAAACAGACAAGCCAGGGCCGTGAAGACCGGAATCAGCGGGATGCGGTTGGCCAGCTTGAAAGTGTTCCGCCAGATGGCGGCAAGCAGGATGACTTTGCTGGAAATGCTGTAGCATACCAGTCCCAGACCTATCATAATATATCCTGTGGAGGAGAGTGCCGGATTGCTGTTGGCTAAGACCAGAAGTCCCCAGAGAATGCTGATGCTGCCCATTATCAAAACAAGGGCCGGCCACCGTTTCCGCTCAGCCTTTGTATAGTTGTTGCGTATCTGGCGGACGATGGTTGCAACCAGCGCCACCAGGCTGGAACAGATACAAGCAAGTCCTGCCATGACATGGCCTGCTACATAATATGCATTGTGCCCGCTGCTTTTTGACAATAGCCAGAAGGCCCATATCCATGCCATTACTGCCATAAGGGTGGCAACTGCTATTAGGATATATCCCTGGGAGGAATTGAATGCATCGGCAGGTTGTAGCTGGTCGGTACGTTCCGAGTTGGCGGGAATGAGGGTGAAGCGGGTGGAGGCTGTGGCTGTGGTAGCTACACAAGCTGTGATGAAACCGACTCCGCAAATCACGTGTCCTGCTACGAAATTGCTTGCCGTGGCAGCTTCGTGCATATAATTCCAACCATAGATTACTGTGAGTACGGCTGCCAGGTAACCGATAACCGGAAGTGCGTATCTGACTATCGGATTGTAGGTATGAATAATTTGTCTAATGATTGTTGCCGCTGTGGCGAACAAGGTAATGCAAATCATCCCTAAGGAAAATACTACCGGACCGGCCACAAATTTTGCCGAGTCCACTCCTTCGTGGAGCACAAAGGCTCCGTAGCCGAAACAGAAAAGGGCCATCAACAAGGGTATGGCCCTGAAAAGAATACTGATACCGTAATTCATAACTGTTGTTTTTAGAGTTTCCCCTTCAAACAGCGTTTCTGCGGCTTTGTTCCTCCTTTTAAGATTTATTTGTGATGAGAAGTGCTTGTCTGTCCGTATTTAGGGAGCCAGCCTCTCCTTTTTCCAGCTGCCATCCGCTTGTTGGGAATAGAGGAAACGGTCGTGTAGCCTGCTTTCCCGTCCTTGCCAGAATTCAAAACGGAAAGGGGTGACGGCAAAACCTCCCCAGTTGTCGGGACGTTTGATACTTTGCCCTACCCATGTTGCCGCTTCGCGGACGAACGCGCGCATTATCTCCATACGGCTGCCAATGACGTGACTTTGGGGTGAAATCCTCGCCCCGATTTTACTTTTGTAAGGTCTGCTTGCAAAATAGGTGTCAGAATCGGCAGGAGCGCATCTTTCAGCTTTTCCTTCAATGTGTATTTGCCTTTCCAGTTTGTGCCATACGAAAGATAAGGATATATACGGATTTGCAGTCAGTTGCCGGCCTTTCCTGCTTTCGTAGTTGGTGAAGAAGATGAACCGGCCATTTTCCACCCCTTTCAGCAACACTGTGCGTGTAGAGGGATGCCCGTCTGTCGAGGCTGTAGCTACCGTCATGGCGGTGGGCTCGTACTCATCACTATGGATAGCATCGTTCAGCCAATGGTCGAATTGCTCAAGGGGATTGTCGTTGAGGTTACCCGGCGTCAGTCTGCCTTTCTTATATTCTCTTCTGATGTCAAAGAGTTGTGATTTCATTATCGTGTGGTTTTATCAAGAATGATGTTTTTCTATGTAACAGTCTGAGAGGGCTGAATGTTTTTGTTTCTCTGCGGAAAGAAAATATGGAAGAAGGAAATGGTTGTGTTGATACTTAAAAAAATGGCATCCCGATTGTGGTGGCTATCGGGATGCCGGATATTGGAGATTACTTTATGGAGACAAGTGGGAAGTGGACACTGGCATGTCTGCTATTGTAATTTAAACATTACGGGAACTGTGAATTTACAACGGACCGGTTTGCCTCGTTGCTCACCGGGTTTCCATTTGGGCATGGTGGAAATCACACGGATAGCTTCTTTATCCAGGTAGGGATCTACGCCTCTTACTACTTTTACATCTACGATGCTGCCGTCTTTGTTGACAACGAATTGTACTATTACGCGCCCTTGGGTTCCGGTTTCTTGTGCAATAGTCGGGTATTTTATGCTCTTACCCAGATATTGCATCAGACTCATGCCATTATAAGAAAACTCAGGATTCTTCTCTACAACTTCAAAAATCTCGTCCTCTACCGGAATCTCTTCATCTACGGTTGGAGATATGGGTTTGATGATTACAGCTTCACCGATTTCTTCGGAAGAGGCAATGGCTGTTTCTTTCACATTGTCATTATCATCCACAATTGTCAATACCTCGGCAATTGCAGGAGCTTGAGGGGGTGGCGGAGCTGCTAATTCGGGTTGCTCCGTGATAGGAATTTCAATTTCCTGCTCAAATACGTTCTCGGTAATAGCACCGCTCATGTCAATCCTAACATCACGCTTCGACCATTCAAATGCAACGAACATGAAGACCAGCACAATTACATAACCTACAAGTAGCCAATTTGACTTCTTGTTTTCCAGGCTTGCTTTGGATGTTTTCTTGATTTCCATAATTTATAAGATTATTACTGTATAATGGTTGTCGCGAAACTAATATTATACAGATGTGATTAGTAAAATCATAAAACATGCGTGCCCACTTGTTTCTGCATTAAAGATAAGAAAATGAATGTTATGTTGTTGTTTGATATATGGTTATATATAGTTTTTTAAATTTGCTTTGATAATTTTTCCGCTTATGAATTAAATAGTGTTGAGGTGCAAAAAAGCGCTTCCAATGTTCGCTTATGGAGAAAGGCTTCACACAAAAACAAATTGTATTTATAGTATTGAAATGCGGTTATAGCTTTTGTATCAATTCTTTAGTATGTTGGTTGGAATCAGATGCTGGCAATAAATATAGATTATATATGATAGCCATTTGAATTTGACTATCTTTGTACGCTGAATTTAACCCTATTTTATAATCTTATTTTATTTATACGGAAATGATTTTGTTTTTATTGAACACGTCTGCCGCTGGAGGTAAACTTGAACAGGCATTGGAAAAATTGGTGGATTTTGGTATGGATGCCGGTAAGGATATATTAATCGCTATTTTAATCTATGTAATCGGGCGTTTCATCATCAAACAGATAAGTGCATTAGTAGCTAGGATACTTGAAAAACGGAAGATTGAAACCAGTGTACAGACTTTTTTGAAGAGTCTGATAAAGATACTGCTGAACATGATTCTTGCTTTTGCCATAATCGGCAAACTCGGTGTGGAGACCACCAGTTTTGCGGCGTTACTCGCATCTGCCGGTGTAGCTGTGGGTATGGCGCTGTCCGGTAATCTCTCAAATTTTGCCGGTGGACTGATTATACTTATTTTCAAACCGTTTAAAGTAGGTGACTACATAGACGGTCCGGGAGTAAGTGGTACGATAAAGGAAATACAGATATTTCACACTATACTTTCCACTCTTGATAACCGCATGATTTATGTACCTAATGGAAGTCTCAGTGGTAATGCCGTCACTAATTACAGTAAGCAGGACAAGCGTCGTGTTGAATGGGTATTCGGTGTTGAATACGGTGAGGATGTAAAGAGAGTCAGAGCCGTTTTACAGCGCATAATCAATGCAGACAGCCGTATATTGGATACACCGGCTCCCCTTATTGTCTTAGGTTCATTGAGTGCAAGCAGCATCGATATTACAGTCCGTGTCTGGGTAAAAAGTGTGGACTACTGGAATGTGCTGTATGATATCAATGAAATAGTTTATACTACATTTAATGAAGAAGGAATAGGATTTCCCTTCCCGCAGCTCACTCTACATCACGCAAAAGATTGAGCTTATTATCTATAACAGTTTCCATTTATCAAGAATTTGAAGCTTTATGTTTGCTCTGAAAAGTATGCTATACTGTTCATTAATTCCGAAAAAGAAATCATAAACTCCTTTTGTTTGCTTTTAAACATTATCGGTTGCTAATTTATTGAAGCTTTATATATAGATTTGCAAGTATTTCTTAATTAGGATATGATATAAAAAGATTATTTTAACTGTTTCAGCTTTTATAGCTGTTAGTGGTGTTTATGACAAAAAAGCGGTAGAAGGTTTTGACAAGAATAACAACCTAATATTTTTTTAATTTGTAATTATGATGAAAAAAAGTTTCTTGACTGTTCTATTTGCGCTGTTCTGCACGATGGGATTTGCGCAATTGTCTTTCAATGTAAAGGCCGGTCTTAATCTCAGCAGTTACATCGGTGAAAACTCTGACCATTCCAAATTTAAACCAGGAGCACGCATTGGAGTGGGAATGGAATACCAATTCAGCGACCTTGTTTCCTTACAGCCCTCGCTATTCTTCTCACAGAAAGGTGCGAAATATTCAAGTGGATATAGCGGTAGCGTCGTAGATGCGGATGCAGATGTGAAGATCAACCAGCTTTATTTGGAATTGCCCATCAATGTACAATTCCGTTTCAATATTGCAGACAATACTAACCTGGTCATTGCGACAGGGCCGTATCTTGCCTGTGGGGTAGGTGGTAAAGCCAAGTTCGATGGCAAGGCATCTGTTGGAGGTATCAATATCAATGGAGATGAGAAAGTCGATACATTCAGTGATGACGGCTTGAATTACAATAGGTTCGATGCCGGTTGGAACATCGGTCTTGGGGTAGAGTTTGGCCGAATTCTTGTGGGGGTTGACACACAGCTTGGCTTCTGCAAGATTATGGATGGGGATGCTCCGCACAATGCGAATATCGGTATTACTCTGGGGTATAAATTTTAAATAGTTCCCTTACGATCCCTTGATTGAGTATATTTTTATTAATAGTTTAACTTTTTTATTGTAGACAATCTATAAATTATTTTATCTGTTTTAAAATAAAACGGTGTAGTATGAAAAAATTATTCATTTTATTAGGAACTCTTTTTTTGTTGTCAGTAGGTGCTTATGCGCAGAAAGGGAAACAAGCCATAGGTTTCGGTCTTGGTTATGGTACAGAAATTGAAAGTATCGGATTGGGAATCAAGTATCAGTATAATATAACCAATCCTATACGTATCGAGCCCTCTCTTAATTATTTTTTTGAAAATGACAATGTAAGCATGCTGGATGTGAACGTGAATTTTCATTATCTGTGTCCGGTAGCTAGCAATGTCAAGCTTTATCCACTGTTTGGGTTGACTTTGTCCAACTGGATGTTTGATATGTATGATGTTGACTGGGATGGGGATCATGTTCATGTGGATGGCGATGGGAATCATAATGAATGTCGTTTCGGTGTAAACTTGGGAGTTGGAGCCGAATTTGCATTGAGCCGTAATTGGGCCATGAATCTTGAATTTAAGTACCAGTTGGTCAGTGATTTTGATCAGGGTATCATCAACATCGGGGCTGCGTACAGATTTTGAAGAAAATATCGGAACAGAAATCTCATTGATATAAAAGAGGGGATAGGCATAGTTTAATGCTTATCCCCTCTTTTTTAGTGTTTCAATGCTTGGATTTCAAAGCCAAATCAATCGTCATCATCATCATCATCGTCATCATCATCGTCATCATCATCGTAATATCGATAGTGCTTCTTGTGGTGTCTCTTCGGTTTTTTATATTTGTGTTTCTTATGGTGAAATTTATCATGGCGCTCACAGTATGAATTATAGTATTCATGCCAGCAGTCACTATGGTGATGGACTCTGTCATAGAAAGGGGTATAATATACACTTCCCGGATTTATGCCAATCTCCACAAGAATACGGTTCCATCCGTAACGTTGATATCGGTTGTAATAATCGCATACATCATGCATCTTTTTTCCGGAAGTTCTGGCTACCTCAAGTGCAATCCCCACATTTCCCCAGTCTTTTCCACAGCGTTTGTAGTAATCGTCCAAGGAACGGCTTGAAATGTTGTATTCCAGACATAGCCGTTTCTTATAATCAGAAAGCTCCACGGCTGCGTAGCGGTTGGCTCTGCCAATAAAGATGGAAATACCATCCTGGGCAGACAAGGTGCAGGCTAATAGGAGGAAAAGCAGTAGTAAATTAATTTTTTTCATAATGTTTCTAAGTTAAATGGGTTCTTGTCTTTTGCTTTTTCAATTTCATCTCCAGCTTCATTCAGAGCCTTCTTTACATCATCTGTCTTTTCTTCAATCTGTTTCTGTGTCTTTTCAAGGTTTTCTTCGACGGATTCCTTTACATTTTCCAGATGCTCTTTAACTTTGTCTTTAGCCTTTTTCTCTCTGCATGATGCAAAGACAAGTGTAGCTGTACATGCCAACATGACAAATAATAACTTTTTCATATCCTTATATTTAGTGATACTATATAATTGGTTAAAATTCAAATGTAGAAATAAATATTGTTTTTAGCAAATTAGGGAAAAGCTTTTGAACATAATGTTGGGGTAAAATATCTTGTTTGTTAATGTATCCTATACTGGAAGTCTTTTCAAATCATCGGATGAATTAGAGATAAACCTGACTTTGAAATGTTGTTTGTGAATATATACAAAAAAGGCTATCTATCCCAGACAGCCAATCTTAGTTTAACCTTATATCTAATACTATGAAAAACACATTGCAAATGTACGGAATTGCAAGGACTGTGCAAATTTTCAACCTTTTCATTGCCATCTTATAACAAGGTTTAGCTGGTAAATATATTCGTTAACGATTTAATAGTGCAAATGTTAAATTTAAGCTCCAGATACGTTAAGGTATTGCTTTCTCAATTGCGGAACTGTAGAGCGATTCTGCAATATTGTGGAATATTCCGCACAATTCCACACTGGAGTAAAAAATAAAATTGTTTTATGTTGTTGAAAATGAGAATAATGTCGATGCGCTGATATTTTGGCATCAATTTTGTACTATGATTTATGTCCTAAAATTTATCAGTAACTTATAGTTGTTATGGTTAGACAATAGGTATTAGTTGCATTAAGGTTTAAAGCTATTTTGTTCATATTGATTTTCATTCGGAAACTCTCTTTGTTTAGTATTGCATCCCGGTCTGTGAAGCATCGGGATGTTTTTCATTTTGGAGGATTACAGTTTTCGACTGAATGCTGCAATCTTGTATAGTTAGTCAATACTGCTTTCATTATTCTTTGGGGGAATAATGAAAGCAGGCTTAGTCTATGAGGATTGGATACACTTTATTTAAAGGCTTTATATTTCTAATGAGGCAAGATATAAAAAATCAATCTGTGTTTATCTACTCTGAGAAGTATGCAGTACTGTTCATTAATTCCGAAAAAAAAATCATAAACTCTTTTTATTTGCTTTTAGACATTGTCGGCTGCTGATTTATCGATGCTTTATATGTAGATTTGCAAGTGTCTTTTTATCAAGATATGGAAAAACAAACTAGAAAAATTTTAAAAATATCCGGCATTATATCAGGAGGGCTGATTATAGCCGCCTTTATAGTAATTGCAATTGCTCTGAATTTTGTGTTTACTTCTGAAAAGTTAACTCCGGTGGTATTGAAAACTGCCAATCAGAATTTGAATGCAAAATTGGATATAAAAGATGTAGAACTTACTTTCTTTTCCACCTTTCCACGGCTCGGATTGAAACTGAAAGACGGAACATTGGTTTCAAAGGTTATCCGTGACACCATGTGGCAAAGGACTGACACATTATTGTCTTTCAAGAAAGCCGTATTGGTAATTGATGTAATGGATTATTTGCAACAGCAAAAGGTAAATATCCATCAGCTTGCCTTAGATAGTGCCAATATCTATGCATACAAGGACGGGACTGGAGCTGCAAATTGGGACATTTTGTTCCCCGACACGACAAATATAGCTTCATCATCAACAGATACGGCCAGGCATGTGAATGAACTTAATGTCGAACAGGTTGCCATAAAACATGCTACGGTAACCATGGATGACCGAGACACACATATCTTTGCCAATCTATGGGACATGAATCTGGACTTGAAGGCAAACATGAAAAAGGAACATTCTGTATTGGCTTTGGATTTCAAGAACAAGAATGTCCTTTTCTGGCAAAATGGGCAACTGATAACTAATCGTGTCGGCATTCATCTGAGGACTGACATTGAACTGGATGCCGTTCATCGCACTCTCCTTCTGCGTGACGCTCTAATCAATATAAACGGTACTAAATTAGGGGTAAAGGGAACATTGCGTCATGATGCAATAGCCCAAACCCTTGATTTAGACCTGCAATATGGGTTGCACGCTCCTTCGTTGGAAACCGTATTGCACATGATTCCAGAAAGTATTCTGCAAAAGAAAGAGGTATCTGTCAAAGGAGAGGTTGCTTTCAAAGGAGAGCTGAAAGGAACCTATGGAAAACAAAAATTACCATTGGCCACATTGGACATCAAAATTAAGGATGCCTCTGCCCGGTATGCCGGATTGCCTTATGGCATAGACAAATTAGAAGCCGATTTTTTTGCTCAAATAGATCTGATGCACGATAGCCCCTCCTATCTGAATCTGAAGGCATTCCATTTTAAAGGGGCAAATACCAGCATACAGGCTGATATGAAAGTAGAGAATCTGTTGGCTGATCCCGATATCACTTTCCATGCTGAATCAACCATAGACCTGAATGCGCTGAAGCATGCTTTTCCATTACAAGAAAGCATCAGTATGGAAGGGGAAATGGAAACCGATTTGGGAGTACGCTGCCGTATGTCCTCTATAAAGAAGCGGGATTGGGGACGTATCACGGCTGAAGGAAAACTCAAGACTGATAAATTCATGCTACGTGATACTCAGAGGAATTTTGAGTTCATAAGTAACGCATCTTTGGCCTTTGCCGGCAATGAATGGTTAGGGGGGCATGCCCAAATCAAGGATATGATTCTCCGTTCTCCTCAATTAGACTCTGATATGAAAAGTCTTGTGGCTACCGTCAGGACCATTCCTTCCAAAGACACAACCCGAATGGCTCAGGTAGAATGTAAAATGGAAATGCACAAGCTAAAAGTTGCTTTAGGGGATTCTCTTGGTTTGTTTTGCGGAAAATCCTCTGCTACATTGAAAGTACAGCCGGGGGAACATAATCCAAGCAAGCCCCAAATAGGACTTGTTATGGAGACAGACACCTTGTTTTGTCGCATGGGAGGAGTCAAAGCTGGAATGAACAAAGCAGGTATAGGAATCACCGCAGAAAAAATACGTGATTCATTGTGGATGCCCGATGGCATCGTGGGGTTTAATCATATGGCTGTCTGTATTCCGGAATGTGCACTTCCCATACATATGCAAAAAACCGCTGTAACAGTGGGAAACCGTACTGTCACCTTACGTAACGCTACCATGCGTATAGGTAGATCTGACATTACGGCAAGTGGGGTAATCCATGATTTGTATGGAGCTGCGAAACATCACAAAGTTTTACGTGCCAAGCTGAATGTTTCGTCAGAGCATTTAGACTGCAACCAGCTGATACATTCAATATCCTTTCCCTCGGATACAATTATGGCAGAAACAGATACAATTTCTACGAATCTCAAATTGTTTGTCATACCACCGAAGTTAGACTTTGAATTGCAAACCCATTTCCGACAAGTATTTTATGAAAAAGTGATCTTCAATGATGTCCACGGGGCCGTAGATATTCGTAACCAATCTGTGTACCTGAAGGAGCTTAGCATGAAGGGTATGGGTTCGGAAATGAACACTACGCTTGTTTATCAGGCAAAACGTCCGGAACAAGGATTTGCGGGTTTTGATTTCCGCTTGCATAACATTAACATAGGAAAGTTGGTCGACCTTGCACCCTCTTTGGATACAATCGTGCCCATGTTACGTTCATTCGAAGGAACTGTGGATTTCAATATGGCGGCAGCTGCGGCATTAGATTCCAACCTTAACATCAAGATACCGACCTTGCGCTCGGCCATTCATGTAAAAGGGGACAGTCTTGTACTGATGGACGGTGAGACTTTCGCTGAAATCTCAAAGAAATTCTTTTTCAAGAACAAAAAGAAGAATTTAATCGATAGTATTTCAGCAAATATTAGTATCAGAGACGGTAAAGTGACAATCTATCCTTTTGAAGTTTCGATGGACCGTTACAAAGCGGCGGTAGGGGGTACGCAAGGATTGGATATGAACTTTGACTATCATATTTCCATCTTGAAATCACCGGTACCGTTCAAATTAGGTTTGAACATATCGGGGACTTTGGACGACATGAAATTCAAGTTGGGCAAAGCCAGATACAAGGACGCTGTTACACCGGCAGAAATACATAAGGTGGATAGTGCTATAGTAAACATGGGACGACAAATTGAAATTGATTTCAAGAAAATAATGAAAAGATAACATAGACAAATTATCAAGTGGATATGGCGGTAATATCATTGATGTGGATGGCGAGGAGTTCAAGGCGGGAGTGCAACATGTTCATTCAGAAGTGGGTTTCAGAGAAGAAATGGCGATTTGTGAAACAGCTTGAACGGCTTCGTAAGGCGCAGGATGAATAATTGATGTTGAAAAAACTAATCCGGATTTAAAAATGGAGTTGGAGCTGAAACAGTGAGAGAAGAAGAAGCGTAGTGACAAAGAATCGCAAGATGGGTAATGATACGTGGAAAGGGATTGAAAAAAACACCTTCCTCTTGCGCTCAAAAGGAAGGTGGCCTTAAACGAAACATACAAAGCTTAAAAAAATGCGTTTTTTTGAAACTGCTACAGATAAAGGTGCTTTGATATGAAATTTTAGGCTAAAGTAGCTCTCTTTTTTCTTTTTCTCAAATATAGGCATAGAAAAATTGTTTTAATGTCCGTTTTATGTATCTTATTGTCTCTTTTTTGTAATTTTGTTCAGTCTTATGGAGGGAATAAGGCATAAGAAAGTTCCTTTTCCTTAGTCCAGACTTTCCCAAGTACGGACTTTATTGTTATCCAAGGTTTATGTAACTTTTAATGTCATCTCTCATTTCAGGAAATTAAAGCTATTCTACTGTGGTATTATTCCCCTTATGTGGTATTCTGTTCTACACATTTCTACACATGATAATTCCTTGCTTCTTTATTAAAACCCTATTTAATAGGTTATTATATTCTCATTTCTGTTTTGGCATTTGTTTTGTTCTATAATTACTGTAATGAAAGGCATAAAATTAATATCCATTTAAAAATTACGATTATGAAAAAAGTATTAGTAGCATTAGCAGTGGTTGTGGGATTAGGTAGTTCAGTAGCATTCGCTCACGTTACATCAGAAGTACAGTCTGTAATTCAGGCTTTGCAAGATCCCCAAGATGAATTTACAAAAATCGAAGTGAAAGATCTTCCCCAGGCTGTAGTAAACACATTGGCAAAGGACTATGAGAGGGCTACAATAAAAGAAGTGTTTGTTGCAGAGAAAGAAATCGGCAAGGTTTATAAAGTCGTATTGGTTCTTACTAAAGATGACCAGTCCGCTGAAGAGGTAACGGTTCTTCTGAACGAAAAAGGTGAATCTGTTGAATGACAATTTTCTTTTTCCCTATTGGGGAAAATTACATAATTGATGGAAATGAATGTCAATAAGTAATTGATATGAAAAATCGGTACCATTCATAAGATTGTGTAAATGATAACTCGGATATAAGATATCCGAGTTATCATTTACCTTTATAATTGAAAAAACGATGGATACTGGGTTAAAGAACACAAAGCTGTTTCTGCAGAACTATTGAGTAAAGAGTTTTAAGCCAGTTTAAGACTGAGTAGGAAGGCAGGCTATTGTCATAAATATTTGCAAGTCAGATATGTTAGAGAAGATGTTTGAGGGAAAGTTGGATGCTTATCTTGGTTACTTTCAGCCATTATTGTGTGCTTTAATTGATTGTATATATTGAAAGGACACATGCTGGACCTCAGCTTTTGTGTGGCTGAGGTTTTGTCGGAGATAAGAGAGCGTTGTTAAACGTGCGATAGTAGATATATGTTTTACTGATGATTAGTGGATATTTGTTGACTGTTTATGGAAAAGGCGACTGAATAGTCACTCTTTGGGTTTATAATTGTAATAATAGTTTGTTTCTTATTTGTCAGATATTTCTGTTATAGAGGGGTGTCTTATATAAATAATGTTTATATTTGTATTCTAATCTCTATTATGTTATGAATGACAAACAACGACTTCTAATTGATTGTATTTCCCTTCTTCCCGTTATAGGCATTCTGGTTTTGATAACTGTTGCCAATGACCAGTTTGTTACTATGGTTGCTGCCTATGTGCTTTGCGGAGAACTCTTATGTGTATTGGTTAGCAGGATATTAAATTTGTATTATATTGATGTGGCTTTTGTTTGGTTGGGTGGAGTTATGCTTTGGTTGTGGTATTGGTTCTGGTTGGAGTCAAGCCATGTAGTGATGGAAATTGTGGAAAAGACAGTTGGATGAATTGCTTCTTTTCATTGAAAAATCCCCGTAGCTTTCTGCATGTATTTGTTTATAATTTCTTTGGTTTACAGTGGGATAGAGAGTGCGGTTTTACTTTCACCGCTTTTGTTTCAAAGAAACAAATCTCATACAAGACATGCTGAGAAATAGAAAGTCAATGGCTTGTTTGAATTCTCTTGTAACCCGTCCAAGCCGTCACGGATAGAACGGGTAAAATACTTTTTGTCAATGCTGTCCGTTCATGGGGCAGACAACATAAAACCTAAACACTTAACTGGAATAATTGGCGGCATTACCCACCAAAAGCATCCGACCCTCACAGGCTGAGAATACTTTCATTATTCCAAAGAATAAAATAGTATTATATCGGCTAACTATACAAAGTTATAGTATTTAGTCGAAAACCGCAATCCTCCAAGGTAAAAACATCCCGATACTTCACAGACCGGGATGCAATACTAAACAAAGAGAGTTTCCGAATGAAAATCAATATGAACAAAATAACTTTAAACCTTAATGAAACTAATACCTATTGTCTAACCATAACAACTATAAGTTACTGATAAATTTTAGGACATAAACCATAGTACAAAATTGATGCCAAAATGGCAATGTAACAATGTTGCATTCATTTTCAGCAATATAAAGCAAACTCTTTTTTACTTCCTTGTGGAATATCGTGGCGCATTCCACAGTATTGTAGAATAACTCCACAGTTTTAAGTAAGAGCTACTGACTCCCATTCGCTCCAAGTAAACGCACGAAAGTTCTTATACCTCCGTTTCCTCCCATTGTACTCATAATTTGAGTTATCCAAGCAGGGGAATAACTGGTTGTCGCTATGAAGCTATATCCATTTGGAATTGGGCATTTAACAAGTTTATGACAAATGCGGTATTTTTTTATTGTATAGTGTGCCTCGGCTTATGTCGAGGCTTTTTGTTTCATAATGAAAGCCTTCTCTTCTTTAGATTGAGGAGGGAAGGCTTTATACAGCTAAACAAGAATCATAAGCCTCACGGCTTCATGTGTACAAATATAATGCCTGCTTTTATCTTTTTAAAGGATGAGTGTTCTGAATTTATAGTCAAGTCCTCTGTTTTTTTACTATGGAAATCACACTGATATTTTTTTATATTCCGAATCTCCTTACCTTTGTGTAATTATATCTGCTTATTTCAATGAAAACTGAATTGATAGAGAATATAGCTTTTACAAAGGAAGACTATATTCAAAAGACAACGAATGAGAGCATGCCTTCCTTTGATGAGCTCTTGGATACCATAGTCGCATTTGTGGAGGAGAACGGCGGTAGTCTGGAGGATGCCGTTGATATGGCGAACGATACGTATTTTCAATTATAAATGATTAGATAAAGCAATTATGGCAGAAGAGAGTAAATATGCATACGACGAGGAATCCGTCAAGGTAATAATTGAATGGGCACAAACAGCCCAATTACCCAAAAAGGTGATGCTAAGTGAGGCGGAACATATCTTTGACACCTCTCTGTATGTTAATGCGAATATCTGCGATATTAAGCAACATTATCCGGATGCATTCTATAATCCGGCCATTGATAGATTGTGTCGGTTGAAGGAAATAATAGAAGGAGCGGCTAAATAGTCGCTCTTTTCATATCTTAAGTATAATAAAAGTCATCCTCTCTTTTCGCTAAAAGAGAGGATGATACAAACAAAACAAACATTTTTTGTGTCTTCACAGACACAAAAGAATAAAAATGTAAAATGTTCAGGAGAACATTTATATATGCAAAAGTATGACATGTTTTTTTATAAAACAGGACAAAATATATAAAAGTCTACAAATAATATTTAAGGAAGGTAGAACTGTGCATAGATTTTATTGCTTTTGAATAAATTATACAATTTATCAGCCTGATGTGCTACATTGAGAGATGGCCATTATGGATAACTGGGAGCTGATATTGGGTAATTGATATAAAAATCCCAGGTACGCTCGAATGGTCTAATTCCACTTCTGCAAATCGCCCTCATACTTTACAAATGTTTTTGATGCAGGTCTATATAGCTTTTCTGATTTATTTTTGTTTTTGCAATTTTTCGGCAATTATTTAGTCCCAAAAGTGAAACTATTTTTAATTTGCTTGTTTTTCGTAAGTACTTGTTGCACCTAAAAAAGCACTTCCAACGTTCGCTTACGGAGGAAGTGCTTCACACAAAAACTAAACTAGACTTAACTAAACTATTCTATTGGGGGAGTTTCACAACTCCTATCTGTTCAGTGCAAAGATAAAAAAACATATTTTAATCTGCAAAAGGATTCTATAATAAATCGACGGCTTTTCCGATTTTATCGACGGATTGGTCGATTTTTTTAGCTTCTTTGGTCTAAAAATTCTTGAAAAGCTTGTTTGTAGCTGTCGCTTATCGGGATGTAATTCTTTCCGAATACGATGCGACCACGGTCTATAATACGTATTTTATCCTTTTGGACAATGTAGGAACGGTGAACGCGCATGAAACGCGAGGTGGGCAGGAGTTCCTCCATAGCCTTCATGCTCATTAAAGACAAGATGGGCTTGGGGGAATCTTCCTCGTAGATTTTAAGATAGTCTTTCAGCCCCTCTATGTACAGAATTTTACTTAGTTCGATTTGTACCAGCTTATACTCGCTCTTTACGAAAATACTCTGAATTTCTTCCTTTGGCTGTTGCAGCAGTTCGAACCATTGTACAGCCTTGTTGGCAGCCTGCAGAAAGTCGATGTAGGAGATGGGTTTCAGCAAGTAGTCCAGCGCATTGACTTTGTAACCGTCTATGGCGTATTGGTCGAAGGCGGTGGTGAAGACTATGCGGGTATTGAAATCGACCATCTTTGAAAATTCGAGTCCGTTCAGTTCGGGCATCTGGATGTCGAGGAAAAGCAGGTCGATGTGCTTTTCGGGCAACTCCTTGATGGCTTGCACGGCACTGGAGTATTTACCGGCCAACTCCAGAAACGGGGTTTTGTTGACGTAGCTTTCCAGAAGCCCCAAAGCAAGGGGCTCGTCGTCTACAATGGCACACTTCAGATTCATATCTTTATGATTAAAACAGATTTATACTCTTTCATGTTTTCGCTCACTCCTTGCTTCCAGTCATAATGACCGGGATAGGTCAGCTCCAGGCGTTTGCGCACTTGCTCCAGACCGATGCCGCTTCCGCTTTTGTCCGCCATGCTTTTGGGATGGTAACTGTTGGTTATTTCACAGTATATCTCTCCGGGGCTTTCACTGAAATGGATGCGGATAAAGCTGGGCTCGGTGGGAGAGATGCCATGTTTGAAGGCATTCTCTATGAGGGAAATAAAGATGAGCGGAGCTATTTCGGTACGGCTGTCCGGTCGGACGTCTATCTTCGTTTCCACACGGACGTTGGCGGAGAGGCGGATGCGCATCAGTTCGATGTAGTTGCGGATGAAGTCCATCTCCTTGTCTAGGGTAACGAAGTTCTGCTGATTGTCATACAGCACATGGCGTAGCAACCGGCTCAGTTCCTGCACGGCAGTCTGTGCCTTGTCAGTGTCAAAGGCGATGAGGGCGTAGATGTTGTTCAGCGTATTGAGCAGAAAATGCGGGTTGAGCTGGTTGCGCAGGTTCTTCAACTCGGCTTCCGTGCGGCTTTTCTCGGCTTCGCGGCGGGCGGCGTCCATCTGCGCCCAGCGGCGGCTCAGCTTGATGGCAGCGCTGAGGCCGGCGGTGAGAATCATGGTCGATACATCGCGCAAGATGAATATCCATTTGGGAGGACCCATGTGCTGACCGTCATCATCGCCGCGCAGATGGTTCTGGAATGTGTATTCTTGCCAAAGGTGGGCGCCGGTGGTAATGCAGATGATGAGCAGTGTGTTCAGCAGGAGGTACTGCCGGATGCGTCCTTCGAACAAGTAGCGGGGAATGAGGAGACAGTAGTTGATGTAGAATACAAGGAAGAACGAGAGGGTACTGCTGCTACCGTGGCGCAGATAGTCCGCAAGGCTGATGTTGAAGCCACTGCGTGTCATCATCAGAAAGGGGAAACCGATGACGATACCCCAGACGATGATGTGTATCAGGATTTCGATGCCGCGGTGGCGTGGGTTAGGGAGCTGTTGTTTCATCATAATACAAAGATACGGATTTTAGATGGATATTGGAAATATCCACCGCCTGCGAAGCAAATCTCTGTTCGCAGGTTGCGGATAAGCGTTTCCAGGTTGCGGATATGTATCCCAAGCTTGCGGATGTCTATCCCAAAGCTTGGGATAGACATTATCCTTAATTCGGCATAACTTTTCTCTTTATTGGCAGAAAGTTTTTTCTTAATACTTAGAAAGTTTTTCTTTAATACTTAGGACGTGTTTTGATAACTTCTGGCAAGAGAGAGATAGGTTATTCGTAGCGTATGGCCTCTATCGGGTCGAGGTCGGCAGCTTTCTTGGCGGGATACCAACCGAAGAACACTCCGGTGACGGTACATACGGCGAAGGAGAGGAATACGCTCCACGGCTGGATGAAGATGGGCCAGTGGGCAACGCTCTTCACTATCCAGCTGGCTCCGCATCCTATGATGACGCCGATGATGCCTCCGGTGATGCTGATAAGGATGGCTTCGATAAGGAACTGGCTCAAGATGTCGACACCGCGTGCGCCTACACTCATGCGCAGACCGATTTCGCGTGTACGCTCCGTCACCGATACGTACATGATGTTCATAATGCCGATGCCGCCCACTACGAGCGATATGCCGGCGATGCAGGCAAGCAGCGTGGTCATCAGGTCGGTAGTGGAGTTCAGCATGGTGCTGAGCTCCTGCTGGCTGCGGATAGTGAAGTCGTCATCGTCACTCTCCTTCAGCTTGTGGTTGCGGCGCAGTATCTCGGTGATTTCGTCGGTGGCATTGTCCGTCATGTCCTCGGTGAGGGCGGAGGCGAAGATGCCGCTAAGGTAGGTCTGTGCCAGCAGGCGTTTCATCACGGTGCTGTAAGGGGCAAGTACGACGTCATCCTGGTCCATGCCCATGGAGTTGTAGCCTTTAGATTTCAGTACGCCCACCACGCGGAAAGGAATTTGGTTGAAACGTATGATACGTCCTACGGGGTCTTCTCCACCGGGGAAAAGGTTGTCTTGGATGGTCTTTCCGATGACACACACCTTGGCGGAGGTCTGTATGTCGGTTTCGGTAAACATCTCGCCGTTCTCCACGCTGAGCTGCCGGATTTCGAGATAGTCCGTGCCCACGCCGCTCACGGAGGAGGGGTAGTTGTTGTTGCCTGCGATGAGCTGTCCGCTGGAGGAGACATTGGGGCTGACGGCAGCCAGGAAGTTGGTTTCATTACGCAAAGCTTCATAGTCGGTCAGCTTCAGTGTCTGCATGGCGCTGGGGTCTTGGCGGACACCGCCGCGCATGTCGGCACCGGGGTGAATCATAATCATGTTGGAGCCCATCTCGGAGATTTGCGCTTGGATGCTTTTCTTCGAACCTTGTCCGATGGCAAGCATCGTGATGACGGACGCCACACCGATGATGATGCCCAGCATGGTGAGGAATGCGCGCAGCTTGTTGTTGTTCAAGGCTCGCAAGGCTATTTTGAAAAGGTTTGTTCCGTTCATATCGTTTTAATGGAAAGTTTAAAATTAATCCCTAATCCTTAATCCCTTATCCCTCATTCCTCCTCTTGTTTAGGCAATGCTGCCAGGGCTTCGGCTGCATTCTGGATTTGGGTGTTGATGGTATCGTCCTTGATTTGTCCGTCGCGCAGCACGATGTTGCGGCTGCTGTACTGGGCTATTTCGGGGTTGTGGGTGACGAAGATGATGGTGCGTCCTTCGGCATGCAGCTTTTGGAACAGTACCAGAATCTCGAAAGAGGTGCGGGTGTCCAGGTTACCCGTGGCTTCGTCTGCCAGGATAACGGCGGGATTGTTCACCAAGGCGCGGGCGATGGCTACGCGTTGCATCTGACCGCCGGACATTTGATTGGATTTATGTTCCAGCCGGTCTCCCAGCCCCACGGCTTGCAGGGCTTCGATGGCACGTCTCCGCCTTTCGGAAGCCGAGACGGAGGAGTTGTACATCAGCGGTAGCTCTACATTCTCCACGGCAGTGGTTTTAGGCAACAGGTTGTAGCTCTGGAATACGAACCCGATTTTACGGTTGCGCAATACGGCACGTTGAGGCTTGCTCATGGTGCGTACGGAGATGCCGTCCAGCAGGTACTCTCCGCTGGTGGGCGTGTCCAGGCAGCCGAGCGTATTCAGCAAGGTCGACTTCCCGGAGCCCGATGTACCCATGATGGTGACAAACTCACCTTCACGGATGGTGAACGAGACGCCGCGTAGGGCATGTACAGTTTCGTCCCCCACCTGGAAGTTGCGTTTGATATTTTGAAGTTCAATGACTGCTTTATTCATAATTCTTTTCTTTGTATTATTTTCCGTTCTTCTTCTTACTTCCCGGAGGGCCAGGCATGAACGGACTCTTCTCGCCGCCGGGAGCTTCCTGACTCATGTCCGGAGCGCCGCTGCCGGGCATGCTGCCGATGGTGGCTTCGGTCACCACTACGGTACCTTCGTTAATGCCGCTGATGATTTCCGTGTTGACTCCGTTGGAGATACCGATTTTCACCGGATGGGCGGTAAAGGTGTTGCCTTCGCGGGTCCAGAGTTTATGCTCCCCTTCGCAATCCTTCACAATATCGTTGTCTCCGATAAGCGGTTTTTCGGGGTTGAAGCGCAGGGCACGGGCAGGAGCGCACAGTACGTCTTTGCGGTCGAGGGTGAAGATGGTGACGTTAGCTGTCAGGCGTGGTTTCAGTTTCAGGTCCGGGTTGTGGGCGGAGATGACTACTTCGTAGGTCACAACCGTGCTGGTGCTGGCGCTCGACGTGCTGCTTGAGCTGGCATCTCCTAGACGGATTTGTGTGACCACTCCTTCGAACACGTCATTCGGGTAGGCGTCTACGGTAAACGTGGCGCGCTGTCCCTCTTCCACACCGCCTATGTCGGCTTCATCCACGTCGGCCACAACCTGCATCTGCGTCAGGTCGGCAGCGATGGTGAACAGTGTCGGCGTCTCGAAGCCGGAAGCTACGGTCTGTCCTGCTTCCACGTCGCGGCTGATGACCACGCCGTCGATGGGAGAGGTGATAGTGGCGTAGGAGAGGTTGCGTTCCGCCTTTGCCAAAGATGCCTGGCTGCTTTCGTAGTTGCTCTTGGCCTTCTCATAATTATAGACGGACTGCTCATAGTCCGTGGCGGCGATGAGCTGCTTTTCGTTCAGCGTCTTGTTGCGTTCGTAGAGTTTCTTCTGGTACTCGTATTCGGCCTTTGCACCGTTGTAGGCGGCGCGTTGCGAAGCGAGTTCGCTTTGCAGTGTCACGCGGTCCATCTCGGCAATGAGCTGGCCTTTGGTTACTACAGAATTGTAGTCTACATGAATCTTGTCAATGATACCGCTCACCTGGGTACCCACTTCCACTTCCGTCACCGGTTCGATGGTTCCCGTGGCGGTTACGGATTCGGAAATCTCGCCTTTATGGATGGTTGCTGTGGCGTAGGTCACCTTGTGCTTGGCCTTGGCACCACCGAAGAGCCATACGCCGCCGCCCACTATGACAACGGCAGCTATGGCAATGAGGATGATTCTTTTTTTGTTCATATATATAAGGTATTATAATTCGATTTTTTCTCCTTGATAGAATTTCAGCAGTTGCATGTTCAGTATCGCCATGTATTTGGCTTGCAGTGTCTCCTGCTGTGCGCTGAGCAGATTGCTTTTTTCCGTCAGCAGTTCTACGGTATTCTTCATGCCCAGGTTGAACTGCTCCTGAATCAGTTCATAGCTGGTTTGTGTGCTTTTCAGCTTCTCCGTGGCAGCGGCGTAGCGCTGCTGGGCGCTGTTGGCATCGAGCCAGAGGGTTTCAATGGTCTTGTACAGCGTTTTTTGGTCGTCCAGCAGGTCCAGTTCGCTGGTCTGTTTCTGAATCTTGGCTTTCTCTACGGCACTCTTGGTCTGCCGGTTGCTGAAGATGGGCACGCTTACGGTGAAGCCCAGCGAGTTGTTCCAGTTCTGTTTGACTTGCTCGCTGAAGGTGAAGTCATTACCGTTGGCATGGCTGGTTCCGATACCAGCACTGAGGCTCAGTGTGGGCAGATAGCCAGCACGGGCAATTTTGATGTCGAGGTCGGATGTCTGTATGTTCAGCTTGCCGGCTTCTATTTCCGGACGGAGCACGAGAGCGGATCGGTAAACGTCCGTTTTGGTGGGCAGGGGTGCCAGTACATTTTCCGTGCCGAGGGCGGGGATGTAGAGGTTCATCTCGGATTCGCCGTCCAGTTCCAGGAGTTGTTTCAGTTGCAGTTTGTAATCTTGTAGGGTGGCTTGCGCTGTCACCAGTTGGTACTTGTCGGTGCTTACCTGCGCTTCCAGTTGTGCCAGGTCGCTTTTGGCGATGCTTCCTGCTTCAAGAAGTTGGCGGGCACGTTCGCATTCGGCCTGGCTCACTTCCAGAGTCGATTCATTCACTTTCACGGCTTCGGAGGCATAGAGTATCTGTACGTAGGTCTGTGCGATGCTTTCCTCAATGCTGTTTTCGCTTTGGGCCACGTTGAGCTCGGCAACGCGGTTGTTCAGTTGCTGCTGTTTGATGGTGTTGAGGCGCTTTCCGCCGTTGTAGAGGGTCCAATTGGCATCGATGCCGTAGCTGCCGTTGTAGGAAGTCTTGCTCTGGCTGCTGGTGATGTTGTCGCCGTCAATGATGGTGTTTGTCTTGCTCTTCGGGCGATTTACGACACGCTGGCTCACACTGGCTGAAAGATTGGGGAAGAGGGCGGCTCGGGCGGTCTTTACATCTACCTGGGCACTTTCCGCGCTGAGGCGGTTCTTGCGGATGGTGATGTTTTGTTGCAAAGCATAGTCGATGCAGGTCTGCAAATCCCATTGGGCGGGCAGGCCGTCGGCAAGCTGCCCGGAGCTGCCGGGCGTTTGCGCGGAAGTGTCGTTTTGGGCGGCCACTCCCATGCAGCTTGCCACACATAGCGCTATCACTGTCAATCTCTTTACGTTCGTCATATCTTCGTTATTCTATGGTTTTACATTGGCAAATGTAGTGGGGGGGAGAGAGGATTGCAAAAGTGATAGACGTTGGGGGAATTTTCCTCGCCTAAAATCTTTTTTGTACCGATGAATGGGAGAAGTCTTTTTTCTGTTCAACTTTTCACCTTTTTATTTGTTCTTTATATAAAAGTATTTTATATTTGTAATCATTATAATTTTATCAGCATGAAACGAACTGCGGTAAACATTTGGCGTTTTTATTTGGAAGGTTTTCGAAGTATGACGTTAGGGCGTACTTTGTGGCTTATCATCCTTGTGAAGTTATTCATCATGTTTTTTATTCTCCGTCTTTTCTTTTTCCCACGGTTTCTGAATACTCCCGTGGTGGGTGACGACAAAGAAGGCTATGTTAGTAATGAACTTATCCACCGGAGCCTGGGTGACTAAATACGGAGACACAGAGCCGCAGAGTTTATGTCCTTGCCTTTATAAATTCTCCGTGTCTCTGTGTTCTTACTTGACAACCCAATAACTTAGTAACTCAATAACTCATAACTTATAACTCATAACTTGATTCTTATGCTTGGACACATTGACACTTCTCTGATTGACTGGTCGAGAGCCCAATTTGCCTTGACCGCCATCTATCACTGGATTTTTGTGCCGCTGACACTTGGACTGGCGGTAATTATGGGCATCATGGAAACGGCGTACTACCGTACGGGTGACGAATTTTGGAAACGTACTGCTAAATTCTGGATGAAGATTTTCGGTATCAACTTTGCCATTGGTGTAGCAACCGGTATCATTCTGGAATTTGAATTCGGTACGAACTGGAGTAATTACAGTTGGTTTGTGGGCGATATCTTTGGTGCACCGCTTGCCATCGAGGGTATTTTGGCTTTCTTTATGGAAGCAACGTTTATCGCCGTCATGTTCTTCGGCTGGGATAAGGTGAGTAAGCGTTTCCACCTGGCATCTACCTGGCTTACGGGGCTGGGCGCCACGATTTCCGCCTGGTGGATTCTGGTTGCCAATGCGTGGATGCAGAATCCCGTAGGCATGGAGTTCAATCCCGATACGGCACGCAACGAGATGGTGGACTTCTGGGCTGTGGCCACTTCGCCGATGGCTGTCAACAAGTTCTTCCACAGTGTGCTGTCCGGCTGGGTACTGGCTGCCGTGTTTGTAGTGGGGGTGAGCTGCTGGTATCTGTGGAAGAAGCGCGAGAAGAAATTTGCGCTGGCAAGTGTAAAGATTGCCGCATGGGTAGGTCTGTGTGCCGCCGTGCTGTCTGCCTGGACGGGCGATGGCTCCGGCTATCAAGTGGCGCAAAAGCAGCCGATGAAGTTGGCTGCTATGGAAGGTTATTATGAAGGGCGGCAAGGTGCCGGATTGGTAGCGTTCGGGCTGCTGAATCCTGCCAAGCAGACGCCGCAAGACGGAGTAGACCCATTCCTTTTCCGTGTGGAAATCCCTAAGATGTTGTCGTTGCTTGCCGAACGGAAGACGGATGCCTTTGTTCCCGGCATCAATGACCTGCTGAAAGGCGGATACCCGTTGAAGGACGGTACTGTGGCGCTTTCGGCAGAAGAGAAAATAGAAAAAGGGAAAACGGCCATCAGTGCGTTTGCCGCCTATCGTGCAGCCAAGGCTGCGGGCAATGAGGCAGATGCAGAGGTGGCTGCCAAAGTGTTGAAAGATAATGTAGCCTATTTCGGTTACGGTTATATCAAGGATGTGAACGAATTGGTGCCGAATGTGCCTCTTACGTTCTACATGTTCCGTGTGATGGTGATGTTGGGTGGATATTTCATCCTCTTCTTTATCGTGGTGCTGTTCCTGGCCTATAAGAAAGACTTGTCGCGGATGCCGTGGATGCATTGGGTGGCCATGCTCACCATTCCGCTGGGCTATCTGGCCGGACAAGCCGGATGGGTGGTTGCCGAATGTGGTCGCCAGCCGTGGGCCATCCAAGACATGCTGCCCACAAGTGCCGCCATTTCCAAGTTGGATGTCGGTTCCGTGCAGACCACGTTCTTTATCTTTCTGGTACTTTTCACTGTCATGCTGATTGCCGAGGTGGGAATTATGCTGAAGGCCATTCGCAAAGGCCCGGAAACAGAAACGCATAATTCATAACATAACTCATAACTTATAATTCATAACATAACTCATAACTTATAATTCATAACATAACTCATAACTTATAATTCATAACATAACTCATAACTTATAATTCATAATTCACAATGAATACCTATATTTTTCTTCAACACTATTGGTGGTTCGTAGTCTCCTTGCTGGGAGCACTGCTGGTATTCCTGCTGTTTGTGCAGGGAGGTAATTCGCTTCTGTTCTGTCTGGGGAAGACGGAGGAGCAAAAGAAGATGATGATTAATTCTACGGGACGGAAATGGGAGTTTACGTTTACAACGCTCGTCACGTTTGGAGGCGCGTTCTTTGCTTCGTTTCCGTTGTTCTATAGTACGAGTTTCGGAGGAGCCTATTGGTTGTGGATGATTATTCTGTTCAGCTTTGTGTTGCAGGCTGTCAGCTACGAGTTCCAGTCGAAGGCGGGAAATCTGCTGGGCAAGACAACGTATCGCACGTTCCTGGTGATAAACGGAGTGGTAGGTCCGGTATTGCTGGGTGGGGCAGTGGCCACGTTCTTCACGGGGTCCGAATTTTACATCAATAAAGGGAATATGGCAGATACGGTGATGCCGGTCATCAGTCAGTGGGCCAATGCAGGACACGGGCTGGATGCGCTGCTCAATCCGTGGAATGTGGTGCTCGGGCTGGCTGTGTTCTTCCTGGCGCGCATCTTGGGGGCGCTCTATTTTATTAATAACATCAATGAGGACGACTTGGTGAGACGCTGCCGCCGGGCACTCTGGGGAAATACGGCATTGTTTCTGGTGTTCTTCCTGGCCTTCGTCATCCGTACACTGGTGGCCGACGGCTACGCTGTCCGTCCGGAAACGGGAGAGGTGTTCATGGAACCTTACAAGTATCTGACGAACTTCCTGCAGATGCCGGTAGTGCTGTTTGTATTCCTGATTGGTGTGGTGGCTGTGCTTTGGGGCATCATCCGTACGCTGTGGAAGCCGACGTTCGACAAGGGAATCTGGTTTGCCGGTGCAGGAACGGTGCTTGCGGTATTGGCATTGCTGCTTGTGGCAGGCTATAACAATACAGCCTATTATCCTTCCACCCACGACTTACAAAGCTCGCTGACGTTGGCAAACAGTTGTTCGAGCCAGTTCACACTGAAGGTTATGGCTTATGTCTCTATCCTTGTTCCTTTCGTTCTTGCCTATATCTTCTATGCATGGCGCAGCATTGATAATCGTAAGATTGATGCGAAGGAGATGGGAGAGGGAGGCCATGCGTATTAATTAAAAATTAAAGGGGATGTATCAACCCCCTTTGAACGCTTTTTTTTAGGCGCGGATTACGCAGAATAACATTATGAAAGTGCTCATGTACTTTGGGCACGTCCTCTTTTTATTCTTTTGTCTGTTTCTCATTTAGCTGGAATTTGGGTATCAGTTTCATCAATCGTAGAATCTGTCCTTGCCTTTTCTTTATGTAAGGGGAGGGGTGTGCTGAGTCGAAGCGTATGGGGTTGGGTAGTGTGGCTGCTATCAGTGCACATTGTCCGGCAGAGAGTTTGGCTGCTGTAGTCTTGAACTTGTATTTGGCGGCGGCTTGTGCGCCATAGATGCCTTTCCCCATTTCGATGGAGTTGAGATAGACCTCCATGATACGTTCTTTGGACCAGAAGAATTCTATCAGTACGGTGAAGTAGGCTTCCAGTCCTTTGCGTACCCAGGAAGATTGGGGCCATAGGAATACATTCTTTGCCGTCTGCTGGCTGATAGTACTGGCGCCCCGTTTCCGTTTTCTTGTTTCATTCTCCTTTATCGCTTTCTGTATCTCAATGAAATCGAACCCGTTGTGTGTGGCAAACCGGTTGTCTTCCGAAGCAATGACGGCCATCGGCAGGTGAGGGGATATCTTGTCGGAAGATACCCAAGTATGGTGCCAACGGGGACTTTCGCCCTTGAAGACTTGCTGCACGCTGCGGATAACCATCAATGGCGTGATGTAGACGGGTACAAAACGATAAACCACTACCGCCAGGATAGTGGAAATAAAGAAGAATAATATGATGTTGCGGAGGAACCGCAAAGGTTTCGGGAGTTTCATGGAGAGAGTGCCAGTGTGATTAATGTACTAATATGTCAATGTGATTAATGTGTCAATATGCCAATTAGCACATTGGCACATTGATCACATTAGCACATTAATTATTCGCCTCCGCATTCTTAATCATCTGTTCGCTGGCATACATATATACCTCTACGCGTCGGTTCTGGTCGGCAGACAGACTTTCATCGTATTCGTTGTATCCCACGCCTTCCACTTTCTTGAACTGGGCAGGAGATACACCGCAATCCTGCAAATAGTTTTCTACAGCATAGGCGCGGTTCTTGGAAACCTTCATGTTGGCTTCGTAGGTACCCACCTTGTCGGTATGGCCGATGATGGCAATGTCCGTTGTCGGGTCTTCCTTCAGAATCTGTGCAAGTTCGCGCAGGGAGGCCTTTGCCTCGTTGCTCAGTGCTGCGGAGTTGAAGCCGAACAGAATACCTGCCGCAAAGGATACTTTGACAGCCGGCAAGCCGTTGGCATCCGTTACCTGCTCCACTTGGGCACCTTCAATCTTGGCAGCTTCGGCAGCCTTCTTGTCCATTTTGTGTCCGATGGCAACACCGGCACCTGTACCTACTGCCGCGCCTACTGCCGCGCCAATGGCTGCCCCCTTGCCTTTACCTATCAGTCCGCCGATAATGGCACCTGCCGCTGCGCCGGAACCACCACCGATTATTCCACCTTTTGCCTTGTTGTTCATGGTGCCGCAACTGCCCAGCAGCAATGCACTGCATAAAAACAATACTGTAAATTTCATTTTCTTCATAACTCTTTTTTCTTTAAAAGTTGATCTTATCTTTAATGTTGCAAATTTATGTATATATAACCATATTTCTCTTCCTAAAGTTCGTCAGTTCTGTTCTTTTTTAGAGAATTTTCCTTTTGATGGATATGAACCAGGCTGTCAGTATCAGACCTTTGGCAATGGTGGTTCCACTCACTGCCCACCAGATGGCGTCCACTCCCATACCCATATGTACCAGTAGCAATGCTACCGGAATGCGCATATAGTTGCATCCGATACTGACAATAGCAGGCGGTACCGTTCGTCCCAGTCCGTAGAACACACCTTGCATGGTGATTTCCATCATCATGAACATTTGTGAATAACCGTCGATGCGGAGAAAGTCACCTCCCACACGGTAGGCTTCGGCTTCGGGCACGAAGATAGAGAACACTTCACTGCCAAAGAAGATAAAGAGCAGTGAGCAGAGACTTCCGAATACGCCCGTCATCCATAGGGTGGTGTGCCATGCCTGCTTCACGCGCGACTTTTGTCCGGCAGCATAGTTCTGTGCAATGAATGTACTCAGTCCTGTAGAGAATCCTTGTGAAGTGTTCCAGGTGATGGCCTCGATTTGTCCTCCGGTAGTGAATGCCATCAGTCCGATGTGCCCTCCCTGCTCCGAAGCGGTGCGCGAGAGGAACATGTTGACGAAAGCAAAGAGTGTGTTCAGTGTGGCCACGGGCAGGCCGAGCTTGAAGATACGCCGGGTGTACTTCTTCTTCAGACGGACGAGGAAGGAGAATCCGCCGAGTACAGCGCTTTTCCCCCGGAGTTTGTAGACGAAGATGCCGAAGACCATGGCTTCGGACAGCCAGGTGGCAAGTGCAGCCCCTACCGTCCCCCAGCCAAAGCCGAAGATGAAAAGAGGGTCGAGGAGGATATTCATAACCAGTCCCGTTCCGCTGATGTAGAACGGAATCTTGCTACGTCCTGCCGCGTTGTAGATGCCCGTGAAGGCAGCGGAGAGAAAGACGAACGGCAGTCCCGTCGACACGATGCGCAGATAGGTCACGGCGGCGTCTGTGATATGCTGTTTCAGTTCGAAGATGTTCAGGATGGGGCGGGCGAAAAGAAACAGCAGTCCTCCCCAGCAGACGGAGATGAGCAGGGCAATTGTAATGTTGTGTGAAGCAAAACTGCGTGCATCCTCTTCGCTGCGTGCACCGATGGACTGGCCTACGCTGACTTCGGCACCTACCTTGTTCAACAAGGCGATGGAACCGGACATCCACGTCAGTATGCCTACCGCACCTACTGCAGCCACGGACTCACTGCCCAGACGTCCTACCCATGCCATGTCTGTCAGGCTGTAGGCCATTTGGATGAATGAGGTGGCCATGATGGGCATTGCCAGCGTGAATAGCTGGCGGTTGATGGGGCCTTGTGTCAAATTCTTAGTTCCTTGCACGTTGACGTTTTTTTAGATAAACAATGTATTAATCATCTCCTTTTTCGCTTTCTGCGGAGGCGGTGGCGGCGTTTCTGCTTGTACTTTCGTATCTTGGTATATACCAGCCAGATGAAGAGCAGACCGAAGACGGCGAAGATGAGCAGTACGATGCCCGTATTGAGATTGTCACCTTTCACGCGGCTCCACATTTCGAGCACCAGTTCCGTGCGGTCGCCGAAGTCGCGTATCATGGCGCAGCGCTCCACTACGCGGCGGTCGGGGTACTGGACCGGGTCTATCTGTAGGCTGTCGGCTCCGGACAAGGGACCGAAGAAGTAGCTGAGGTCGGAATGCACGTCAAGCGTGGTGTCGGTCTTCGCCTCCATGATTTCCGGTGTGGCGACGGCGCTGACGTAACCGATGGCATCCATGTTGCGCAGCGCCACGGAGGGCTGGCAGAGGTAGTTGATGAAATAGCTTGCTGCCTTCACGTTGCGGGCGTAGCGGGGGATTACCCAGCCGTCATACCAGATGTTGCTGCCTTCGCGGGGGACGGTGTAGTCCAGTTCCACACCCACGGCATCGGCCTCCTCGATGGCCCAGACGGCGTCGCCGCTCCAGGTGAAGTTGATCCACGCCTTGTTCTTGGTCATCATTTCCTTGCCGAAGTCGGCTTCCCAGCCGGCGATGTTGGGTTTCATCTCCTTGAGGTATTTCTCGGCAAGGGCGATGGCCTGCGGGGAGTTGTCGTTCATCAGTTGCTCTACGGTGACGGTGCTGTCGGCAAGTTCCCGGGCATGGGCGTAAATGATGGCAGTGCCGTAGGCGTCGCGGTAGCTGTCCTTCATCAGTATCTTGCTACGGTTTTTGGGAGTCCAGAGGATATTCCACGTGCCCGCCTCTTCGGGAGTAATGAACTTCTTGTTGAAGAGGATGCCGGCGGTGCCCCACATATAGGGCACGGCATAGTCCTCGGTCTGGCGTTCAGGTTGCGAGGTCTTGTTCAGCTCGTGGCGGATGTAGGGCGACACGTTGGGGATGTAGTCCGGTGTGCGGCCGAAGTTGCGGTCGATGGGTAGCAGGAGGTCTTTGCGAAGCATACGTTCGATGATGTACTCCGAGGGGCATACGACGTCGAAGTCCTCGTGCCCGCGCTCAATTTTGGTGAGCATGATTTCGTTGATATCGAACACCTGGTAGATGATACGGAGGTCTTCGCCCGTCTGCTGCTTGTACCAGTCGGGAAATTCGGCAAGCACATCTTCATCGATGTAGTCTGCCCAGTTGTATATCTTCAGTACACGGCTGCGCTCTTCTGTAGAGTTTCCACAAGAGGAGAGGGATGCGATACAGCACAGTAGAATCAGTATGTTTATTATCCTTTTCATCATCTTGTTTTTGACAATTGATAACTTATAACTCATCACTCACATCAATCGTTTTTTGTCCGTTCGGCCCGCTTGTTGATTACAATCAGCAACACCAGCACCGTCACGAAGATGATGGTGGAGAGTGGCCGCAGTTCCGGCGTCAGTCCACCCTTGCGCGCATCGGCGTAGATGTAGGTGGAGAGCGTTTCCAGCCCCTGGTTGCCGATGGTGAAGATGGTCACGGCAAAGTCGTCGATGGAGAGCGTGAAGGCAAGGATGAAGCCGCTTATCATACCCGGAAATATCTCCGGAAGAATAACCTTGCGCAGTGCTTGGAACGGTGTGGCGCCCAGGTCGAGTGCCGCCTCGTAGACATTCTGGTTCATCTTCTTGAGCCGGGGCATTACGCTGAGCACCACGTAGGGTGTGCAGAAGGTGATGTGTGCCAGTACCACTGTGGTAAATCCTTGCGATATGCCGAAGCTGACGAACAGCAGGAACAGCGACACACCGGTGATAATGTCTGCATTCATCATCGGGATGGCATTGGCGAAGTTCATTACCTGCCGTGTGCGCGAGCGCAGGTTGAAGATGCCGATGGCTGCAATGCTGCCCAGTGCCGTGCTGGCGGTGGCGGCAAGCAGGGCAATGGCGAATGTGTTCCAGATAGCGTTCATCAACGAGTGGTGCATCCCGCCCGTGAACAGCGAGCTGTACAGCTTGGTGGAGAACCCCGTCCAGTTGCCCAGCACCTTTGCTTCGGTGAAGGAGAATATCATGATTATCAGGATAGGCGAATAGAGCAACGCCAACAGCAGCCACAAGTAGCCGCGGGTCAAGATTCGTGTCATCATATCACACCTCCGCTTTCATTCGATGCGCCGTCTTCCTCGTTGGTGAAGAGGACGGTGATGCCTATCAGCAGCAGCATGATGAGCGAGAGGGCGGCACCGTAGTTCCACATTCCATTGTAGATATTCTCTTGTACCGTGGTACCGAAAAGCTTGATGTTGTTCATCGTCAGCAGCTCGGCGATGGCGAAGGTGGACACCGTAGGCATAAACACCATTACTATACCACTCATCACACCCGGCATGGACAGCGGTAGAATCACCTTGCCGAATACGTGCGTGGGGGAGGCTCCCAAGTCTTGCGCAGCCTCAATCAAATTGTGGTCCATCTTCTGAAGGGTGTTGTAAATGGGGTATATCATGAACGGCAGGAAGTTGTAGACCATACCGAACACAAGTGCGCCTTCACCCAGCGGCAGGTTCAGGAAGTCGAACAGTGCTACTGTGGCAAGCGTACGTATCAAGATGTTCACCCACATGGGCAGGATGAACAGCACCACCATGGTGCGCGAGGTGTTGAATTGCTTCTGACTCAGGATATACGCCGCCGGATAGCCTAGCAGCAGGCAGACCAGCGTAGTGATAACGGCTATTCCGATGGAGTAGACAAACGTGTTCATCGCTTCGGGGTGCATCATGAACTTGCGGAAGTTGGCAAGCGTGAACGCTCCTCCGTCGTCCGTAAAGGCGTAGAGCACGATGAGCAGCAGCGGTACTATAACAAATACAAGCAGAAATAGCGCGTAGGGTACCGTCCAGTTGCGCCGACGCATAAAGAAAGTTATCATCTTTATTAAGGATTAAGGGATTAGGGATTAAGGATTAGGGATTAGGGATTAAGGGTGGAGGATAAAGAATTTATAATAGCTAACCCTTAATCCCTAATCCCTAATCCTTAATCCCTTATTCTCACGTTTTCGGGTGCGATGATGATACCTACACGGTCGCCGTCGTCCCACACGTCGTTGGTGTCGACAAAGATGTCTTCGTCCCAGTCTGTAAACACGGTCAGGTGGTAATGGTTTCCTTTGTAGAGGATGAATTTCACTTCACCCGTCAGACGGCCGTCCTCTTCGTTGTCTTCGAGGATGACGTCCTGGAAGTCCACTTCCACTTGCACGCTGCTGCCCGGTTCGATGCCTTGCACGGGCAGGCATTCGAAGTTACAGCCCAGGAATTCTACGTGCGTTTTGTCCACCAGTTTTCCTTCGAAGGTGTTGCAGGTGCGTTCTTTCTTCATCACATGGATGTCGAAGGGTTTTACCAGCAGACCGACTTCGCGTCCTGCCTCGAAGGCATGGTAGTCCTGCACCATCAGCTCGTAGCCTTCGCGCGTTTGCACCAGCATTTCATAGTGTACGCCTTTGAAGATACAGCTGGTTACGGTGCCCGTCAGCTGTGCGGCGTCGGATACATCGAAGATGTAGATGTCTTCGGGGCGAATTACTACGTCCACCTGCATCTGTTCACCAAATCCTGTGTCCACGCATTCAAATTCGTGCCCGCAGAAGGTAACGGCCTTATCTTTTATCATGACTCCGTTCAAAATGTTGCTTTCGCCGATGAAGTCGGCTACAAAGGAGTTGATGGGCTCGTTGTAGATGTCCGTAGGCACACCTATCTGCTGGATGCGTCCTTCGCTCATCACAACGATGGTGTCGCTCAGGGTGAGTGCCTCTTCCTGGTCGTGGGTCACGTATACGAAGGTGATACCCAGCTTCTGGTGCATTTCCTTCAGTTCCATCTGCATGTCTTTGCGCATTTTGAGGTCCAAGGCAGCGAGAGGCTCGTCCAGCAGCAGCACTTCGGGTTCGTTGACGATAGCTCGGGCGATGGCTACGCGCTGTTGCTGTCCGCCGGAGAGGGAGTCCACGTCGCGGTCCTCATAGTCTGTCATGCCCACCATGCGCAGGGCTTGTTTCACTTTCTTCTCGATAGTGGCACCGGGCAGCTTCTTCAGCTTCAGCCCGAAGGCTATGTTGTTGAATACGTTGAGGTGGGGGAAGAGGGCGTACTTCTGGAACACGGTGTTCACCGGACGCTTGTGCGGCGGTGTCTGTGTGATGTCCTTTCCGGCAATGGTTATCACTCCTTCCGAGGCTGTCTGAAAGCCTGCAATGAGGCGTAACAGTGTTGTCTTTCCGCAGCCGGACGGTCCTAGTATTGTTACAAACTCGCCCTTACGGACAGACAAATTCACATCATTCAGCACGGCCTTGTCTCCGAAGAATTTCGATACATGTTCCACACCGATGATGCAATCGGACTTTTGCATAAGCGTCTTTTACTTTATCCAAACGAATTAAACGAATTTCGGGCTTTCAAAAAAGCGAGTGCAAAGTTACATAATTTATCGGGAATTTTCGCTTTACTCTAAAATTCATTATCCCTATGAAGTTAAAATAAACACATAGCGAAAAAGTAATTTTTGGTAAAGTGTAGATAATCAGCTGATATATCGTTTGTTACTTCCGAGCCGCAATACTCCGTATCGCTGAAAATTCTCCAATAGGGCAAGGGGCAAGCCCCTCTGCACACCCCGTCGAGGACGGTATTTCGCCGCCCTCAAAGATAGTTAGATTTATTGTTTCACAAGCCAAAAAAGAAAGGAAGGATATATGGGTTTCGTAGTTTTACACATGGAAAAGGCGCACGGCAGCGACAGCGGAACGACCGCACATATCGAGCGTTTCATCATTCCGAAGAACGCCGACCCCACATGTACCCACCTAAACCGCAGTCTCATCGAATACCCCGACGGGGTGAAAGACCCCACGGACGGGACGAGACTGGTTCTTGCCATTGACCGAAAGCCCATTGTCGAGTGGTTCAAAGAGCAATTCGACAAGCTACGGCAGAGCATACACCGACCTATACAGCCGCAAAGGAAAGGCAGGGGAATGAAGATATAACCGTTTTATCTTGCTGGAAAACAATAAAAAGTGCTGTTCATAATGCCTTATGAATGGCACTTTTTATATATTTGCACACAAAATAAGGATAGAGCAAATAAAAGTAAATACAGAATCGTAAAATTTGACAGATATGAAAACACAAAAATTAGAAATACTGATATTATTCCTCTGTATATTCGGCTTTATAGGCTGTGATAACAAAGATGAAGAGGGTGAGAAAGTGACAGACTACAAGGAATATTCTCTAACCATTGCATCAAAGAAGATACCCGGTGTTTGTTGGTCAGACGGATTTAATTATTTATCTGATGTATATGCTGTAAAGAAAGAAAATGCCCAAGAATGGGAGAGCCTTGGAGTCATTGATAAATTTGAGTTTGAGAAAGGATATGAATATAAGGTAAAAATCAGTGAAACAAATTATTTGGATTATAGCATGGAAAATCCCGCATGGACGGAATATGAACTACTTGAAATAATATCTAAAAATAGGAAAGATTCAGAAAATTTGCCTTTACATTTTATCCCTAAATCATACTACGAGAATGTACAGCTTCCTAAATACAAATATGTAGTAGATGCAGATAATAATCAAAAACTTATTGAAGAAGAATTGGAAAAAGAATCTCTTATTCCTTTGGATTTTCACTATATATTTTGGCGGAGCGAAGACAAATTCCTAAGATGTATTGCAATAAAAGACGATAATAATACACTGGGACCGTGTATTATAAAAAACGAAAACAAAGCTCCGGAAGAAATGCCAGAATCTTACAAATTACTTCCTCCAGAGGGAAATGTGTTTGGTTATGGAAAATGGACTTTTTCAGATGAACAGGGAAATGAAACGAATTATCTTTCATTTGATGTGTTTATGGGTCGTTCTGCTAAATCAAGAAACGTAGATTTAACTCCCGATGTAGCTTATCTTTATAAAGACCTTTCTGAATACTACAAAAATAAATATCCGCAAGCCGGAGTAAAAACAGTTGTGGTTTCTTATGCCGTTTCTATTAAATAACATAAAATCCTCAGCGAGCATCAATTATCCTAATTATCATTGCAACTATTATAAGAATCTATTAATATGAGAACTATAGAATTAAGCATAAAAAAACGTATGAAAAGAATGAATTTGACCGCTTTATTGTTAAGCAGTGTCTGTTTGTTATGCCAACCCCTTCAAGCCCAACAGAGCATTGATGCTTGTGACGGTCGTACTTATAAAGTAGGCGACACGCTCCGTATTGGCGAACCATTGCCTTCGGGCTATCTATTTATTAGGCAGCTAAACGCTAATAATCAATTCGACAGTCTGGATCCGAAAAACTCAACCGGACGGACTGCCGTCATTACCGACATACCTACTTACCAGCCCGAACTCTATCAACAGTTCGGCATTTACCAACAGCCGGAAACGCCCCAAATAGTCTTTGCCGAACAAGGGGATTTCAAGATCGGCGTATATCTAAACATGGCTTTAAGCAAAGGAAACATCATGTCCGGACATCATGTTTCCCTTATGAATGGAGCTGTTGACCTTACCCCAGCTATCTTGTTCGCCTACGCACATAAGCTTTACGGCAAACCTATCGACACAACATCAGTTGAAACCTATGCCTCTCTCCGTGCTCCCAAACAATATGCAGAAGCAGCCAATGACCCGTTTGTACTGGAAGAACTCCGTACAACATACCGGAAAGAACTGGAACAAGCTGTAGCAAAGGCAGATTTCAATAAAGTGTTCCGCATCAAATGTTTCTCGGAACTCCAAATGTATGACATTAATCAACAGCATTTTCCGATTTCGGGCTTAACGTGTGTCGATGTGGAAACCAAGCAGAACAGAGAATTATCCCAACAAGGTTATTGCTTATGGGGAACTTGTGCCTTTCATTTCACTAACGCTCCGTCATTTACCACCCTGCCTTGCAAAAAAAACATTGCCCAAGGCATCTATACCATGCGTAAAATGACCTCGGCGACCTTGCCACCAACAGCTACCCTATATGTATATGTGCGCATCCTCCAACAGCCAGTATCACTTCCTGATAAACGTACCATGGTGATGCGTCCCGGAACCTCATTCGATTTCGAGTGGTCAACACTCCGTAAAGCATACGGTCAAAAAGCTTTGAACATGGAAATTGTACAAACAGACGGTTATTATAATGTCTTCCCTTATAACATACAAGAAGTGACATACAATTATCTTGGTACACAAACGTTACCTGAAAAGAACAATAAATAGTAATATGAAACTAAAAAATATCATTCTGACTACATTGGTAACAATCGCCCTGACATCATGTTATACATCCAGTCGAATAAGTAAATTCAGCTCTGAAAATATAAAATTGGTATAGATAAAATCTTTTCATAAAAAGATATGGAAAGCCTTTTAATAAGGAAATATCCTATATACAAGACAATCAAGAGAAAGAAAAACTCTTCTATAAAGAAGAATTAAACAAAGGTACATGGTATATTATAACAACAGCTTTTACTTTTATTGATGATAAACTTATAAAGCAAGAGGTTGTAAAAGAAGAAAGGACTTTTCAAAAATGTGATTGTAATAAATAATAAGTAATACCTTTGCTGACAGTATTGATATAAAAAACTATTACACGATGGAAAAGAAAATTGTACTCATCACCGGAGCCTCCTCCGGAATAGGGGAAGGCTGTGCTCGCAAGTTTGCCATGAACGGTTACCGGCTTATACTCAATGGCCGTAATGTGGAGAAATTGAATGCTGTAAAGAAAGAATTGGAAGAAAAATTCGGAGCCGATGTGTATCTGCTTCCTTTTGATGTCCGCGATAGGCAGGCTGCTTGTGCCGCCCTCGAATCCCTTCCGGTGGAGTGGAAAGCGATAGATATACTGATTAACAATGCCGGACTCGTCATCGGAGTAGACAAGGAGCACGAGGGTAATCTCGACGAATGGGATGTGGTGATTGATACAGACGTGAAAGCGCTTCTCGCTATGACCCGCCTCGTAGTTCCCGGCATGGTGGAGCGCGGACGCGGTCATGTCATCAACATGGGGTCTATTGCCGGAGACTACGCTTATCCGGGCGGCAGTGTGTACTGTGCCTGCAAAGCCGCCGTCAAGGCCCTTTCCGACGGACTCCGCATCGACTTGGTGGATACTCCGGTACGCGTGACGAACGTCAAGCCCGGACTGGTGGAAACCAATTTCTCTGTCATCCGTTTCCGTGGCGACCGGGAGGCGGCTGACAATGTATATAAAGGTATACGCCCGCTAACCGGTGACGATATAGCCGAAGTGGTTTATTTTGCCGCTGCCGTCCCCGAGCATATCCAGATTGCAGAAGTGCTGGTGATGCCTGCCAACCAGGCTACCGGGACAATTGTCAGCCGGAAATAGAATTTGTATAAGAATATGATAAAATGATACTATTTTATCTTCGGGGAAACGTCTACATTTGCCCACAGCTAAATGATTATAGAATCTAAACAAGAAAAGCATGAATTTTAAGAAACGAACAAATTTCCTTTTTGGAGCACTGCTGCTGACCGGCAGTTTGTTGGCTCAAAACGTATGTGTATCCACTCCGAAAACTTCTTTGGTGCTTTCGGCTCCTGAAGGCGGTACACTGAGACACTTGTATTATGGTAACAGACTTTCTGAAACCGATTTGCTGAATATTGCCACGGCAGAAGCAGGCCACACGGCCTATCCCGAATATGGATTGAATACCCCTGTGGAGACGGCTCTTGCTGTGAAGCATGCTGACGGTAACATGACCCTCCAGCTTGAAGTGCTGAATGTGACTACCGAGAAGGAAGGAAATGCCGTGACGACTGTCGTGGCGCTGAAAGACAAAGTGTATCCCTTTTTTGTCAATGTCTGCTACCGAGCCTGGCAAGATGCCGACGTGATAGAATCCTGGACTGAAATTTCTCATCAGGAGAAGAAGCCGGTAGTGCTCAATCAGTTTGCCTCCGGCTATCTGCCCATCCGCCGCGGTGATGTGTGGCTCTCCCATCTCTCCGGTTCCTGGGCCAATGAGGGCTTTTTGACGCAGGAACCTCTCACTCCGGGCATGAAGGTTATCAAGAATAAGGACGGTGTGCGAAATTCTCATACCGACCATGCAGAAGTGATGTTCTCCCTTGACGGCCGTCCGCAGGAGAACACGGGCAACGTGATTGGCGCAGCCCTCTGTTACAGTGGTAACTACAAACTCCGCATCGAGACGCATGATGATGAATATCACCATTTCTTTGCCGGAATCAACGAAGAGAACTCTGCTTATTCCTTGAAGAAAGACGAGCTTTTCCGCACTCCCGAACTTGCCCTGACCTATAGTAACGAGGGATTGAGTGGCAGCAGCCGTAACTTCCACCGCTGGGCGCGTCTGCACAAGTTGGCGCACGGCACTACTCCCCGTAAGATTTTATTGAACAGTTGGGAAGGCGTGTATTTCGACATCAACCAGCAGGGTATGGACCAAATGATGGCGGACATCGCCTCCATGGGCGGCGAATTGTTCGTGATGGACGATGGCTGGTTTGGCGACAAATATCCCCGTAAGAACGACAGTTCATCACTCGGCGACTGGGTGGTGGACAAGAACAAGCTTCCGGACGGTGTCAAAGGGCTGTTGAGTGATGCCAAAAAGCGCGGCATCAAGTTCGGTATCTGGATTGAGCCGGAGATGGCAAACACCACTAGCGAACTTTACGAACAACATCCGGATTGGGTGCTCAAAGCTCCCGAACGCGACCTCGTACTGGGACGCGGCGGTACGCAGGTGGTGCTCGACCTTGCCAATCCTGCCGTACAGGACTTCGTGTTCGGTGTTGTTGACAATCTGATGACTTCTTATCCTGAGATAGACTATATCAAATGGGATGCCAATATGGCTGTCATGAACCACGGTTCCCAATACCTGACCAAAGAAAATCAGAGCCACATGTATATAGAGTATCATCGCGGCTTTGAGAAGGTGTGCCAGCGCATCCGTGCCAAATACCCCGACCTTACCATCCAGGCATGTGCCAGTGGCGGTGGCCGTGCCAACTACGGAGTGCTGCCTTACTTCGACGAGTTCTGGGTGAGCGACAATACCGATGCCCTGCAACGTGTCTATATGCAGTGGGGAACTTCCTATTTCTTCCCCGCCATAGCCATGGCATCGCACATCAGTGCCGCCCCTAACCATCAGACATTCCGTACCATCCCTCTGAAGTACCGCATCGATGTGGCTATGAGTGGCCGTCTGGGTATGGAAATCCAACCCAAGAACATGACAGAAGAGGAAAAGGCGCTTTGCAAGAATGCCATTGCCGAGTACAAGACCATTCGTCCCGTGGTACAATTGGGAGATATCTACCGCTTGATATCCCCTTATGACAAGCAGGGTGTGGCTTCATTAATGTACGTGGCTCCAGAGAAGGATAGGGCAGTCTTCTATTGGTGGAAGACGGAACACTTCTGTAACCAGCATCTGCCGCGTGTGAAGATGGCCGGTCTCTGTGCCGACAAGCAATACCGAGTACATGAGCTGAACCGCATAGATAATGTTTCCTTGAACTACGAAGGAAAGGTCTTCAGTGGTGCCTACCTTATGGCAAACGGGCTGGAGATTCCATACAACCATAGGGTGGACTACCACAAGCAGAACGACTATTCGAGCCGTGTGCTTTATCTGGAAGAGGTGAAATGACGTGAACAAAGGTGAGGTTTAGTCGCGTAAAGGTGAACTTGAGCAGTGTAAAGGTGAGGTTGATGGGTACAGTTGGTACAGTGGGTACAGCGGTCCTTTTGCCTCACACACGCATGTATATAAATAATGTACGCGTTATAAAGCAATGTACATAAGCGCATGTGTGTGAAGCAGAAGAGACGCTGTACCTACTGTACCAATTGTACCACTGTTTGGATGTCCAATCTTTTCTTTTCGTGGTAAGATGGAAACATAAAAAAGTCCTACAATACGTTGATATTGTAGGACTTTTTTATGTTTGTAGCCTTCTGGCTTTTTTCTCTGTGAACCGCTTGGGGCTCGAACCCAAGACCCCAACATTAAAAGTGTTGTGCTCTACCTGCTGAGCTAGCGATTCAATCCTTTAGTGCTGTTAAGCGGGTGCAAAGATAGATACTTTTTTGAAATTTGCAAAATAATACCATCTTTTTTCTTATCTTTGTCCCCATTAACCCTTGATATTAATCATTAATCACTGAACGTTAATCATTAAATACATGGCAACAGTAGACGATAAAAAGATTATCTTTTCTATGGTTGGGCTGAATAAAACCATTCAGCAGAACAACAAGCAGGTACTGAAGAACATTTACCTCTCGTTCTTCTACGGGGCAAAAATCGGTATCATCGGTCTGAACGGTTCGGGTAAATCGACCCTGCTGAAGATTATCGCCGGATTGGATAAGTCCTATCAGGGCGAAGTGGTGTTCTCGCCGGGATATTCTGTGGGATATCTGGCTCAGGAACCGTACCTCGACCCCACCAAGACCGTGAAGGAAATTGTTATGGAAGGTGTGCAACCCATTGTGGATGCGCTGGCAGAATACGAGGAAATCAACCAGAAGTTCGGCTTGCCCGAATATTATGAGGATCAGGACAAGATGGACAAGCTTTTCTCCCGCCAGGCCGAATTGCAGGACATCATCGACGCGACCGATGCCTGGAACCTCGACAGCAAGCTGGAGCGCGCCATGGACGCCCTTCGTTGTCCGCCCGAAGATCAGTCCGTAGAACATCTTTCCGGTGGTGAGCGTCGCCGTGTGGCCCTTTGCCGCCTATTGTTGCAGAAGCCCGACGTGCTTCTCCTCGACGAGCCCACCAATCACCTCGATGCCGAATCCATTGACTGGCTGGAACAACACTTGCAGCAGTACGAGGGTACGGTGATTGCCGTAACGCACGACCGCTACTTCCTCGACCACGTTGCCGGCTGGATTCTTGAGCTGGACCGTGGCGAAGGTATTCCCTGGAAAGGTAACTACTCCAGCTGGCTGGAACAGAAGACCAAGCGTATGGAGCAGGAGGAAAAGACTGCCAGCAAGCGCCGCAAGACGCTGGAACGTGAGTTGGAGTGGGTGCGCATGGCTCCCAAGGCCCGCCAGGCAAAGGGGAAGGCACGTCTGAACTCCTACGACAAATTGCTGAATGAGGACGTGAAGGAGAAGGAAGAGAAGCTGGAAATCTTTATCCCGAACGGTCCCCGTCTGGGTAATAAAGTGATTGAAGCCAAGCATGTGGCAAAGGCGTTTGGCGACAAACTGCTGTTTGATGATCTCAACTTCATGCTTCCGCCCAACGGAATCGTGGGTATCATCGGCCCTAACGGTGCCGGTAAGACCACGCTTTTCCGCCTTATCATGGGGCTGGAAAAGGCAGATAAAGGCGAGTTTGAGGTAGGGGAGACCGTAAAGGTGGCCTACGTGGACCAGCAGCATAAGGATATCGACCCCAACAAGAGCGTGTATCAGGTCATTTCCGGCGGAAACGATTTGATCCGCATGGGTGGACGCGACATCAATGCACGCGCCTATCTGTCCCGTTTCAACTTTTCCGGTGCCGACCAGGAGAAGCTCTGCGGAGTGCTTTCCGGTGGTGAGCGCAACCGTCTGCATCTGGCGCTCTGCCTGAAGGAAGAAGGTAATGTGCTGTTGCTGGACGAACCCACCAACGACATTGATGTGAACACGCTCCGTGCTCTCGAAGAAGGTCTGGAAGACTTTGCCGGATGTGCCGTGGTCATCAGTCACGACCGTTGGTTCCTCGACCGTATCTGTACGCATATCCTCGCTTTTGAAGGAGACTCCAATGTGTTCTTCTTTGAGGGCTCTTATTCCGAATATGAGGAAAATAAACAGAAACGTCTTGGGAAAGAAGAACCCACCCGTGTACGTTATAGAAAGCTTATGAATGACTGATTTCGGTGCGAATTTGAAAGTATATTCTTTTACTTGTTGACAATACGAAAGCTCTGCTGTAGAATGCAGGGCTTTTTTTGTTTAAAAATATCTCAAAAAAGCCTTTCTACCTTCAAAAAATGTAACATAAATATAACATTAATCTCGTTTTTATTAGTTATATTTGCGACTTAAAACATAAATTAATGTTTAATTAACACTATCTATTAACAAAAAACAGAATTATGAGAAAACATCTAATTCAATTCCTGTTGGTTGCAGTGTTGTCGGTATTTAGTGCCGCTGCATTTGCTCAGACTACAGTGAGAGGTCAGCTTGTTGATTCAGAAACAGGTGAACCGTTAGTGGGTGCTGCCGTCATGGTGGAAGGTACTACACAAGGATCGGTGACCGACATTGATGGCTATTTCAAGCAAAGCGTTGCTTCGAATGCGACATTACTATTCAAGTACGTGGGTTATAAAGACCAGAAGAAGAAGATCACGCAGAAGGGCGCTTCTGTGGATTTGGGTGCTATCCCAATGGAACCGGATGCTGTGATGCTGAAGGACGTAGTGATTACATCGTCTATTGCTGTGGCACGCAAGACTCCGGTTGCTGTATCTACTGTCGACCCCGTATTTATTGAAGATAAGATAGGTTCTCAGGAGTTACCGCAAATCTTGAAATCTACTCCGGGTGTTTATGCTTCTAATGAGGGAGGTGGCTTTGGTGATTCCAACATAAAGATTCGTGGTTTTAAGTCAGAATATGTGGCTATGATGATTAACGGTGTACCCATGAACGGAATGGAAAACCAGAAAGTATACATGAGTAACTGGGGTGGTTTGATTGATGTGGCCAGCAGTATTCAGGTACAACGTGGACTTGGTGCCAGCAAGGTGTCAACTCCTTCAGTAGGTGGCTCACAAAACATTATAACCAAGACTACTGATGCCAAGAAAGGCGGCTTCATCTCTTACGGCATGGGTAATGACGGCTACAGTAAAGTGATGTTCAGTGTCTCTTCCGGTCTGACAAAAGATGGTTGGGCCTTTACTTTATTGGGTGCCAGAGATAAACGCGACGGTTATATTCAAGGTACGGAATCAGAGGCCTACACTTGGTTCATGAGTATTGCAAAACGTATCAATGACAACCATCAACTTTCATTTACAGCTTTTGGAGCACCTCAGTGGCATAATCAGCGTAATATGGCAAATGGTTTGAATATCAAGGAGTATCAGCGTGTAAAACAATGGATGGGTGAGGAAAGTCCCTATCGTTACAATTCTACTTTCGGTTATCGCAATGGACAAGTGATGAACTCTTCACGTAACGAATACCATAAGCCCCAGATGTCTCTTAATCATTTGTGGCAAATCAACCATAAGTCAAGCCTCAGTACAGCAGCTTATATGTCTATCGGTACTGGTGCGGGCTATAGTGGTACGGGGGTAACGGGGTACACCAGCTCTTGGTACGGTACGGCCAGTGATGGTACGGTGAACACTCAGTTCCGTTGTCCTGATGGTACTTTTGATTATGATGCTGTGGATAAGCTCAATGCAGATAACTATACTAATCCGGTGAATGTGAGTGGAATGCCCGGTTATAAAGGTTCGCTGATGATTATGAACAAAGCCTCGAACGACCATTTCTGGACAGGATTGATTTCTACTTATACCACTAAGTTTGGTGATTACTTTGATTTCTATGGTGGTATTGACTTCCGCTATTATAAAGGTTTGCACAAGAATGTCATTACCGATCTTTTTGGAGGGCAGTATTATGTAGACTCTTATAACCGTAAGAGTGTATTGGCTGAGAATAGTGTGAATGGTGGAGTCACCTCCTGGGTAAACCAGAAGTTGGGAGTAGGAGATGTGATTCGTCGTGACTACGACGGTTTTGTGATGTACGAAGGTGGTTTTGCCCAATTGGAGTATAATAAAGATAAAGTGAGTGCATTTGTTTCAGGTGGTCTTACAAATACCAGTTATTGGCGTAAAGACCGTTTCTATTATAGTGGTGACAAACAGCTGTCTTCGAAGAAGCATTATTTGGGAGGCAATGTGAAAGCTGGTTTGAACTACAACCTTGATGATTACAATAACGTATTCTTCAATACCGGATTTATCAGCCGTGCTCCTATTTTTGATAATACCTTTATCAATTCTCAGAGTTCACATGAGCGTAATCCTGATGCTAAGAATGAGAAAGTTTACTCTTTCGAATTAGGTTATGGATATCGTAGCCAGTATTTCTCAGCCAATGTAAACGCCTATTATACTATGTGGAAAGACAAGGCTTTATATGATACCGGATCCTATGAAGACGTAAACGGGGCTTCTCAGCGTTGGACAATGAATATGACCGGTGCGCAGGCTAACCACATGGGTATAGAGCTTGACTTTATTGCCAAGCCTTTCCGCTGGATGGAAGTTAACGGTATGTTCTCTTGGGGAGACTGGCGCTGGAATGGGACAGCGAAAGGCTTCATGATGAATACTGAAGGCCAAATTATGGCGAATAGCCGTGGTGAAGTGGTGACAGATATGAGTAATGTAGACCAGTACAAGTATACCATTGAAATGGATAATGTACAGGTGGGCGGTTCTGCTCAGACTACAGCTGCTTTGGGAGTGACATTCCGCCCAATGAAAGGCTTGCGTCTTAATGCAGACTGGAACTTCTTTGCACGCAATTATGCCGATTATGACATTGATGCGAGCCAAGCCACTCAAAAAGAGGCTTACGTGGTGGAAAAACCTTGGGAGATTCCCTCATGGAGCACATTTGATGTAAGTGCAGGATATACCTTTGACTTCGGTAAGATTCGTGCTACACTGAGCGGCAATGTGAACAACTTGTTCAACCAAGAGTATATAGCCGATGCACGCGACGGAAGTAACCATGACTGGGAGACGGCCACACGTGTTATCTATGGTTGGGGACGTACTTATACTGTAAGATTGAAGTTGAATTTCTAAGCGAACATATTTATGAAAAAACATATATTATTAGGAACCGCATTGGCTTCGCTGTTTGCACTCGGGGCCTGCGATTATAACGAGGATAATTTCCCCGGATTTGATGAAAAAGAAACCATCACGGATGTCAGTACCGATACCCTCGTATTGGCTGATGCCCATTATGGCAAAATAGCTTCTATGCCGAAGAACCAAGGGATAGCTCTCGCCAAGGATCCCGAGGGGCAGACTTATCTTACGGCATTGAACCAGCTGGGTAAAACCAAGATGTTTACTGATATGGTAGCTCCCGAAGACTATCTGCCTGCATTTGTCGATTCGCTCTACGCATATCTGTCAGATGGTTCCAAGGTGCTGGTACAGTACAATATCGGCAAGGAGCAACCTGAATATCTCTCGAAGATAAACGAAGCTCAGACTTTCGAACTTACTTCTGACAATTACGCTACAGTATGGGGGGAAAGCATGGTAGTAAAATATCTCACCCCTTCTACGTTGAAGAAGCTTCCTGCTTTGTTGAAGGAAGGTATCAAGAACCCGAAGACGGGAGATGTGTGCCAAGTGAATTACGCTTGGTCGGAGACCGAGCCCAGTACAGGCGGCGGTGCAGTGAAAATGGTATATCAGAAAGTAACTTCTATTGATGCCGAAGGAGGTAATTATGTCATTGTGGCTCCGACGAAGGATAATACTTGGATTCCTTTCGGTCAGTTCAAAGACCCGGATAAGACGTATGGTTATATGGAGGGTGAACCGGTAGAGATTGCGGATGGTTTCATCACCAGCGATGTGTCCAATCATATCATGACACTTACTCCTACGGAAAAAGGTTTCACTATGCAACGCCCGGATGGCAAGTTCATCTATCAGAGTGGTACGTTTAACAGCTTCAACATCGGTACTTCCATACCCGAGGGTGGGGATTGGAGCTTTGCTTATAACTATGACCGTAAGGCATTTGATGTGAAAAATGTGGAAAAGGACAAAATCATCAAGCTGAATTTCTATGAAAAAGAAAGCTCTTATTCATACGGTTCTTATCCGAATGCTACGTTGGGCATTTATATGAATGAGTCGTTCAATGGAAACGAGGGCGGTTTCACTACTCAGAATGTGAAACTTACCGGCACGTTGACCAATGTATGGAAGGTGGATGGCAAATATGGTTGGAAGGGTAGTGCCCATGTGGGAGATAGCGATTTTGAATCGGAAGCATGGGTGGTTTCTCCTATTATAGATTTAGCAAAAGCGAAGGCTCCTCTTCTTAAGGTAGATATTGCCATTAATTTCTTGAATGGTAACAATCGTGCTGATTTTATTGAACTGCTGGCTTCGGAAGATTATGTGGATGATGTGGCTGCTGCTGAATGGAAGGCTCTGAATGTACCTCAATGGCCGGAAGGCAAGAATTGGAATTATGTAAATTCCGGTGATATTGACCTGAGTGCTTACGAGGGCAAGAAGATAACCATTGCTTTCCGTTATAAGAGTACTACAGAGTGTGCGCCTACTGTAGAGTTTAAGAATATGTCACTTACAAGTACCGTATCAGGGTATTATGAGGGTGTGGATATTTATAAGGAGATTCCTGAATCAGAAGCTGAAATGCCTGCTCGTGCCGTTACCCGTGCATCAGACGTGAAGCCAAATGCTTCTGCTCTCTATCAGTATGACGGTTCGGCTTGGACTGCCTACGAAGAAAGCGCAAGTATCGGTATCCGTGTGATGCAACCTGCCGATTATGTTTCTACCGGTTCGGACTATTTGAGCGATGCTGATGCCGTATTGCCCGTTTATCTGAAGAATGCATTCCCTTACGCACAGAGCGGGGATGTCAAGGCAGTAGTTTATTTCGGAAATAAGGAGTATGATGTGATGGCCGATGAATATGGCTTCGATGGCACTGCATGGGTGAAGAAGAATACCGAAACGGAAACTGCAGAAATGGCATTCCTGAAAACTGACGGCAAATGGATGGAAGCAAAAGAGTATTATAGCAATGACTTTGCTGGTGAACTTCATAACGATGCTCAGATTGTGAATGTGAAGCTTGATGGCATGAATTATGTATGGAGTGCAGGTGCAGGTTATACCCGTATCAAGGCAAGCGGTTATTATCAGCGTAACCGAGATACGGAGGCATGGCTTGTAACCGGTGAGGTAGACCTTACCGAAGCTATTGCCCCACAGATGGTATTCACTGCTTCGGCAGACTATTTGTATGGAGGTAAGATTGAGGATGCAGTGTCTGTACATGTATCCGAAAATTATATTCCTGCAGCTTCTACTGCTACTAATGAAGAGAAGATTGCAGCATTGCAAGGAGCGGCTTGGAGTGATCCGTTGTCGTTCGAGTGGCCTACAAGCTCTAAAGAGATCGAAATGCGTACTTCCATGGCCGACTATGTGGGCAAGAAAGTATATGTGGCATTCCGTTATGCAAGTAATACTGACCCTGGATTTGCTCCTACATTCTACATGAGTAACTTTGTGGTGAAGGAATAATTCCTGAGGTTGTGCAATAGACAATGTGGTAATGGACAGTAAAGTCCATTACCACATTTGCATTCTTAGTATCGTAAAATCAAATTTAGAAACATAGATGAAAAAACTGTCTTACTTATTTCTTTTGCTGGTCGGAATTTGGCTGGCTGGATGTGATGATTCTTCAGAGGCTTCGCTCATTCCCGAGATAATACCTACCGAGCAAGGTTCGGATACTTACGTGATGAAGGGCTATGAGTCGAGCGACAATGGTTTCAACGTGTATAAGCCCAAGGCTATCGGCACCCCTTTCTATATCCAATCCAAAGCTTTTACCGGGCGTAATTACGCATTTGCTCCTGTTAATAGTGAGTCGCTGGAAGGGCTTACTGCCGTCCCGTCTGCCGATGCTTTCAGCGAAAGCGTTGAGGTGAAACCCTCTACGTGCTATTGGGTGCGTTTCAACCGCTACAATCATTATCAGATGGGCAAGCTCCGCGTGGCCTATATTCACGGTAATGAAGTGGGCATAGAGTATGTGGCTTCTGAGGATATAGATGTGAAAAATGCCAATATTGCTGATAACAATAAAGCAGACAATCTTGAAATCCCAGCTCTCAATGCAACCAATCAATATATTGAATACTATGCAGGCGTGTCTGATGAGGAAGGTGCCGGGCAGGTACTCAATTTCTCCTTGGAATACATCGCTTCCAAGAAGCATTCGGCTTGGGTGGCATTCAGTTTCGACCCGATTACTGCGCAAGACAACGTGAAGCGTGCCAACGAGTGGAATCAGGACGACCCCAATATTGACAACAGTGTGGAGGTGACTGAATCCATGCATAAGAGCGATGGGTACGACAAGGGGCATCTTTGTGCCAGCGAAGACCGTGTGTACAGTAAAAGTGCCAATAAGCAGACCTTCTACTACAGTAATATCTCGCCACAGATAGGGAGTTTCAATCAAAAGTATTGGGCGGCTCTTGAGAAGCAGGTGCAGACTTGGGGACGTTCCACCATCAATGGCACATACGACAAGCTTTATGTCGTGAAAGGTGGTACTACTGACCGTTTGCTTACCAATTTCACTGGTGTGAAGAAAGCCAACGACGGGCTTTATCCCACCACCAATGCCGACGGGCTGACACTTGGCGGACTCATTTGCCCCAGCTATTATTACATGGCTCTGTTGAGCGAGAAGGCAGGGGTTTATCATACTATCGCTTTTTTAGTCCCTCATTCTGAATTATTACCGGAAAAACCTGGAAAAGATGAATTTATGGTTTATGCCGTTTCTATTAAAAATTTGGAGTACGAAACCGGTATCGACTTCTTCTGTAACCTGCCTAATGAGATAGAGAAGACTGTAGAAGCTACTTATAGTGCTGACGATTGGGCTTGGTAAAAGCTTCAGAAAACTATATTGTAAAAGGGGAGTCTCCCCTTTTAGTATGACGGGACATGCCATGATTTAGGTAGCTTTCTTAAAAGCTGTTTTCGTTTTGATGGAAACTGACTTCTTATCTGTATCTTTGCACATTGATTAAAAAAAGAGATATTCATGGAACTTTCGGATATACTTCATAACTTGAAGATACAGGAACTCACTCCGATGCAGGAGGCGGCTAAAGAAGCCTATCAATCAGCCAAAGATTTAGTGCTTCTTTCGCCCACCGGTTCGGGTAAGACACTGGCTTTTCTCCTTCCGCTGGTACAGACTTTGAAAGCGGAAATACAAGGTGTGCAGGCTCTTGTACTGGTACCTTCCCGCGAACTGGCTTTGCAGATAGAAACTGTGTTCAAGTCCATGGGAACTCCCTTTAAGGCCATGAGTTGTTATGGCGGACGTCCTGCCATGGAAGAACACCGGACAATGAAAGGCATTCATCCTGCCGTCATTATCGGTACTCCGGGACGTATGAACGACCATTTGAGGAAAGAGAATTTCAATGCCGCCACTGTTGTCACTTTGGTGATAGATGAGTTCGACAAGTGTCTTGAGTTTGGTTTTCATGACGAGATGGCGGAGGTTATCGGACAGCTTCCCTCACTGAAAAAACGTGTGCTTCTCTCGGCCACCGATGCAGAGGAAATACCGCAATTTGCCGGAGTAGGAGGTGATTCCCCGTCTTCCGTCTCCCGGTTCATGAAGCTTGATTTTCTTGCTCCGGAAGCTCTTGCTCCGCGTTTGCGGCTGCACAAGGTTATTTCTCCGGAGAAGGACAAGCTGGAGACCCTCTATAACCTGCTTTGTACTCTCGGCTATCATTCCACCTTGGTATTCTGCAATTATCGTGAAAGCGTGGAGCGTGTTGTTGGGTACCTGAACGCCAGGAAGTTCCCTTGCGACATGTTTCATGGCGGTATGGAGCAACCCGACCGCGAACGTGCGCTTTACAAGTTCCGCAATGGCAGTTGCGCCGTACTGATATCCACCGACCTTGCCGCCCGCGGACTTGACATCCCGGGTATAGACAATGTGGTGCATTACCATCTGCCCATAAACGAGGAAGCTTATACACACCGTAATGGACGTACCGCCCGCTGGGAGGCATCGGGAAATGCGTATCTTGTCCTGCATGCCGAGGAGCGGGTACCCGAGTATATCTCTGAAGACATCGCAATGTACGAGTTTCCGGAGGCGCTTCCCAAACCGGCCAAGCCCCGATGGGCTACCTTATATATAGGTAAAGGGAAAAAGGATAAGTTGAACAAGATAGATATTGTCGGCTTCTTGTATAAAAAAGGAGGGATGGCGCGTGAAGATGTCGGGCAGGTGGACGTAAAGGAACACTATGCCTTTGTAGCCGTGCGCCGCAGTAAAATGAAACAATTGTTGACGCTGGTACGCGGTGAAAAAATCAAGGGAATGAAAACTGTTATAGAGGAAGCAAAGTGATTTATCTTATAAATATTCATTTTATTTGCGCTTATTCTTTTGAATATGAAGTAATGAAACCGCCTTGCTTTTAGTTTCTCTAAAAGTATTATCCTTGATAAGTAAAGATAACAAAATGGTGCATATATCTTGTATAAACCATTAAAAAGTAAGCTAAATGCGGCTTAAAAATAGAATTTCATCAGGAAAGGTTTGTTTTGAAGAAATATTTCCGTAATTTCGCAAAGTCGAAAGACATTAATGAACGAAATTGTATAACCAAAACAAACTTCAAATGAAAAAGCATAATTTCAATGCAGGACCTTCTATCCTTCCTCGTGAGGTGATTGAGAATACGGCACAAGCTATTCTTGATTTCAATGGCTCAGGCCTCTCACTGATGGAAATCAGCCACCGTGCCAAAGACTTCCAACCCGTTGTGGACGAAGCTGTGGCATTATTCAAAGAATTGCTCAATATCCCCGAAGGATATTCGGTACTGTTCTTGGGCGGTGGTGCCAGTTTGGAATTCTGCATGGTACCCTTCAACTTCCTTGAAAAGAAAGCTGCTTACCTGAATACGGGTGTATGGGCCAAAAAAGCCATGAAAGAAGCTAAGGCATTCGGTGAAGTAGTTGAAGTCGCTTCTTCCGCTGAATCTACTTATACCTATATTCCGAAGGACTATACAGTGCCTGCCGATGCAGACTATTTCCACATCACTACCAACAATACAATCTACGGTACGGAACTGAAAGAGGATTTGGACGTAAACGTTCCGATGGTGGCCGATATGTCTTCTGATATTTTCTCCCGTCCCATCGACGTATCCAAATATATCTGTATCTATGGTGGTGCACAGAAGAATCTGGCTCCTTCCGGTGTTACATTCGTCATCGTGAAGAATGACGCTCTGGGTAAGGTATCCCGCTATATTCCGACCATGCTGAACTATCAGACGCATGTGGATAGCGGCTCTATGTTCAATACTCCTCCCGTTGTCCCCATCTATGCAGCCCTGCAGACATTGCGCTGGATTAAGGCAGAGGGTGGCGTGAAGGAAATGGAACGCCGTGCCATCGAAAAGGCCGATATGCTGTATGCCGAAATTGACCGTAACAAAATGTTTGTGGGTACGGCTGCCAAAGAAGACCGTTCACGCATGAACATCTGCTTTGTGATGGCTCCCGAATACAAGGAACTGGAAGCTGACTTCCTGAAGTTCGCTACCGAAAGAGGTATGGTAGGTATCAAGGGACACCGTTCTGTAGGCGGATTCCGTGCATCCTGCTACAATGCCATGCCGAAGGAAAGTGTGCAGGCTTTGATTGACTGCATGCAGGAATTTGAGAAACTTCATTAATAATATTGTTTTTCACCACAGATTACGCAGATTTGCACAGATTGTTTTTATGATTAAACTCTGTGATAATCTGTGTCATCTGTGGTGAGTCTTTTTAATATCATGAAATTATGAAAGTATTAGTTGCAACAGACAAACCGTTTGCCAAAGTGGCAGTAGACGGTATCCGTAAAGAAATAGAAGCAGCAGGTTACGAACTCGTGCTGCTGGAAAAATATGGTGAGAAAGCCAAGCTGCTGGAGGCTGTGAAAGATGCAAACGCTATCATTATCCGCAGTGACATCATTGATGCTGAAGTGCTGGATGCCGCCAAGGAACTGAAGATTGTGGTGCGTGCCGGTGCCGGTTATGACAATGTGGACCTGGAAGCAGCTACTGCCCACAATGTATGTGTAATGAATACTCCGGGACAGAACTCCAATGCTGTGGCCGAGTTGGCTTTCGGCTTGATGGTGATGGCTGTCCGTAATATGTATAACGGTACTTCCGGTACTGAACTGATGGGCAAGAAACTGGGTATCCACGCTTATGGTAACGTGGGTCGCAACGTAGCCCGTATTGCCAAAGGCTTCGGTATGGAGATTTATGCGTTCGACGCTTTCTGCCCGAAAGAAGTAATCGAGAAGGATGGAGTGAAGGCTGTGGGTTCTGCCGAAGAGCTTTACTCTACTTGCGATGTCGTTTCCCTGCATATTCCTGCAACTGCCGAAACGAAGAATTCCATCAATTATGCATTGGTGAACAAAATGCCGAAAGGCGGACTGCTGGTGAACACAGCCCGTAAGGAAGTCATCAATGAAGCCGAGCTTATCCAGCTGATGGAAGAGCGTACCGACTTGAAATACATGACCGACATTATGCCTGCTGCCAATGAAACATTTGCAGCCAAGTTTGCCGGACGTTATTTCTCTACACCGAAAAAGATGGGGGCCCAGACTGCCGAAGCCAATATCAACGCAGGTATTGCCGCTGCCAAGCAGATTGTAGGCTTCCTGAAAGACGGTTGCGAGAAGTTCCGCGTAAACAAGAAATGAGATGAATAGTAAGACTATTCTCAATAATCCATATAAAACACACCCTTATGGCTATAATAAAACCCTTTAAGGGGATTCGTCCCCCTCAGGATTTGGTGGAACAAGTAGCGTCCCGTCCTTACGACGTATTGAATTCTGCAGAAGCACGTGCAGAAGCGGAAGGTAATGAGAAGTCCCTATATCATATCATCAAGCCGGAAATAGATTTTCCCGTCGGTACGGATGAACATGACGAACGTGTTTATCGGAAAGCTGCAGAGAACTTTCGTATGTTCCAAGAGAAAGGCTGGCTGGTGCAAGATGATAAAGAAAACTATTACGTCTATGCCCAGACCATGAACGGCAAGACACAGTACGGTCTTGTTGTTGGTGCCTATGTTCCCGATTATATGAACGGTGTTATCAAGAAGCACGAGTTGACTCGTCGTGACAAAGAAGAGGACCGTATGAAACATGTTCGGGTGAACAATGCCAATATTGAACCCGTGTTCTTTGCCTATCCCGATAATGCTGCGCTGGATGCCATCATTTCCCGTTATACAGCCGGGAAACCGGTATACGACTTTATCGCTCCGGGTGACGGTTTCGGTCATACCTTCTGGATTATAGACAAGCAGGAGGATATTGATGCCATAACCAAGGAGTTTGCCAAGATGCCCGCCCTCTACATTGCCGATGGGCATCATCGCAGTGCCGCTGCCGCTTTGGTGGGTGCAGAGAAAGCCAAGCAAAATCCCAATCACCGTGGTGACGAAGAGTACAATTACTTCATGGCCGTGTGCTTCCCTGCCAACCAGTTGACTATTATTGACTATAACCGGGTGGTGAAGGACTTGAACGGCATGACTCCCGAAGAGTTCCTGGCTGCTGTGGGCAAGAATTTCATCGTGGAGGAGAAAGGTGAGGACATCTATAAGCCGTCCGGACTGCATAACTTCTCCCTCTATCTGGACGGAAAGTGGTACAGCCTTACTGCCAAACCGGGTACTTATAATGATAACGACCCCATTGGTGTACTGGATGTAACCATCTCCTCCAATCTGATACTGGATGAAGTGCTTGGCATCAAAGACCTCCGTTCCGACAAGCGTATCGACTTTGTAGGTGGCATCCGTGGTTTGGAAGAGTTGAAGAAGCGGGTGGACAGCGGTGAGATGAAAGTGGCATTGGCCCTCTATCCCGTATCCATGAAGCAACTGATGGATATTGCCGATACGGGCAACATCATGCCTCCCAAGACAACTTGGTTTGAGCCGAAGTTGCGTTCGGGACTGGTGATTCATAAACTGGACTAAATGAATTGATATAAACTGAAACGGGGATGTCTTCCACTAAAAGACATCCCCGTTTTTTTCGGATTAAAACAGAATAATAAGGTTATTATGTAGAAAATGCCGACCTTTGCCGAAAAATTGAGAGTATACAATGAAGGTATTGATTCTTAACGGTAGTCCTCGCCGTCATGGCAACATGTCGAAAATGTTGGAGCTGATGAAGCAGGAACTTGAAGGTTGCGGAGCTGAGACTGTTTATATAGACGTTCCGCGGTTGCAGGTGCATCCCTGCATCGGTTGCATGAAGTGCCGCAGTTCATTGAAGTGTTGTCTGCCCGAGGATGGCGCACAGAGAGTGTTGCAGTCTATGAAAGAAGCAGATGCATTGATAATCGGTGCTCCTTGCTATTGGGGAAACATGCCGGGAGAAGTGAAAGTGCTTTTCGACCGTATGGTTTACGGTATGATGGGGGAGAACTCCTGGGGAATGCCCCTTCCGCTTCATAAGGGTAAGAAAGCGATTGTGGTAAGCACTTGTACTACCCCTTATCCTTTCAATATTCTCTATAATCAGACGCACGGTGTGGTGAAAGCTTTCAGGGAGATTCTGAAATGGAGTGGTTTCAAGATTGTGAAAACCATTGAGAGGGGAGGTACTAAGAAGCATCCTGAGCTGACGGAAAAGGATATGCGGAACTGCAAGAAAGCAGTGCACAAATTATTGTAAAGTATTGAAAAAGTCAATATGGGTAGAAAAGAAGAATATAAATTGCAGAACGAACAGTTTCTGGAGCAGTTGCGTACGGCAGAAGGAATCAAGGAATTGCCTTGCGGCATACTTTATCGGGTATTGGAGGAAGGCAGAGACGGTCCGACACCACGTCTCAACAGTGTAGTATCTGTGCATTATAAAGGCACGCTTATCAATGGGCGTGAGTTCGATAATTCGTGGAAACGGAATTGTCCGGAGGCTTTTCGTCTGAATGAAGTGATTGAGGGCTGGCAGATTGCCTTGCTACGAATGCATCCCGGAAGTCGTTGGATTGTATATATCCCTTACACCATGGGATACGGTACACGTACCAGTGGACCCATTCCGGCGTATTCCACACTGATATTTGAAGTGGAATTACTAAATATCTCGTGACACTGCTGAACAATTTGCTTTTTTATCTTGTTCTCATATAAGAATTTAGAAAAACTCAATAGGTATGAATATAGATAAGAAAGCAGGGCATATTGACCCGAAAGTAGCATTGTCCCAGGCAGAACATGAAAAGGGAACAGTACCCGGACAACAGATTGGCCTTTACGGTAATGCAGACAAGAGAGATGTTCGTCAGGTCGTAAAGATTCTGAATCCTGACAAAAACAGTATGGAGAGCAGAGGTTAACCCTCTGCTTTTTTTATTACATGCCTCTTTCTTCGTCGAGTCCAGATGATTTGTTGGAGGGTTTTGTATCTTTGTACCCGGAAATGAAACTCTTAAAAACAAAAGCAGGATGCTACGGAAAGGAGACCTCACTCAAGGAGGCATAACCGGTACTTTATTACGTTTTACCCTACCCATGATGGTAGGGTCTTTTTTGCAGCAATGCTACAACATTGCAGATACGCTCATTGTAGGCCAATGCATTGGTGCAGGGGCGTTGGCGGCGGTCGGTTCGGCATACACATTGATGGTTTTCCTTATATCCGTTTTGCTGGGACTGGCGATGGGCAGTGGCACTGTGTTCTCTTTACATTATGGTGCCGGAAACCATGTAGCACTGCGTCGTAGCATATTCAGTTCGTTTGTACTGATAGGTATCGTGACACTGATACTGAATGTAGCCGTTTTTATCTGGCTCGATCCTATTCTCCGGCTGTTGCAGGTTCCGCAAGACATATACGGCATGATGCGCAGCTACTTGTGGATAATCTTCTGCGGTATAGTTTTCACTTTTATCTATAACTTCTACGCATCTCTGCTGCGTGCAGTAGGGGATTCTGTCACTCCGCTTTGGTTTCTGGCAGTTTCTGTCGTTCTGAATATAGCGCTCGACTTGTTTTTTATCCTACAACTGGATTGGGGAATTCAGGGTGCGGCTGCGGCCACTGTCCTCGCTCAAGGAGTAGCTGCTCTGGGTATCATCATTTATACTTACAGAAGGCGTCCGGAACTGCGATGGCATCATGAAGACATGTGTTTTGACCGTACTTGCTTGAAGGAAATAGCTTCCTTCTCTACACTGACTTGCATCCAACAGTCGGTGATGAATCTGGGAATCCTGATGGTACAGGGACTTGTCAACAGCTTTGGAACAGCGGTAATGGCAGCTTTTGCGGCAGCTGTGAAGATTGACTCTTTCGCCTATATGCCCGTGCAGGAATTTGGGAACGCCTTTTCCACCTTTATTGCACAGAACTTTGGGGCAGCACGTTACGACCGTATCCGCCGGGGTGTTTGCAGTGCATTTGTCACAGCGGTTGTTTTCTCACTCCTCGTGTCCGTGCTGGTTTTCGTGTTTGCCGAGCCACTGATGCTTATCTTTGTCCGTCCGGACGAGACGGAGATTATTGCGGTGGGAGTGGCGTACCTACGCATCGAAGGGGCTTTCTACTGTGGCATCGGCATCTTATTTTTGCTGTACGGATACTACCGGGCCATCCGTATGCCGGGCATGTCTGTTGTGCTGACTGTGCTGTCGCTGGGTACCCGTGTCGTTCTTTCCTACTGGCTGGCCTCGATGCCCGAGGTTGGGGTGACGGGCATCTGGTGGTCCATCCCCATCGGCTGGCTGATTGCCGACGTGGTCGGCATCTGGTACTATCGGTACAAGAAGTTCCGTTTTCAGGAATCTAAGGCATGATGCGGCAAATTTGCTCCACTGTCCTTCGGATATTTTCTTGAGCAAATTCAGGCTGCATGGCCTGCTCTAAAGAGATGGGAGAGGGGGGAATGGAGAATACGCCCCGGAATCCGGCTGCATTCAGTATCCCGGCATCCTCTATCGCTCCTGCCAGCAGGATGACGGGAATATGTTGCCTCCTTGCTTCCTGCAAGATGCCCGAAGGTACTTTCCCCATAAGAGTCTGCCGGTCCGATTTCCCTTCTCCGGTGATGAGGAGGTCGGCATCCTTAATCTTTTCTGCAAAGTCCAGAGTTTCCAAAAGAAGCTCTATGCCGGGTTTCAACTGTGCATCCAGAAATGCGTGGAGACCGCCCCCCATACCGCCTGCCGCACCAGCACCGGGATGCAAGGATACGTCTTTGCCGGTAGTGCGGAATATGACGTCCGAAAGATGCTGCATAGCAACATCCAGTTCCTTCACCATATCCGCGTCTGCTCCTTTTTGGGGAGCGAATACGTGGGCTGCTCCATTGGGACCGAAGAAAGGATTGCGTACATCACACGCCGCCGTGAAACATGCCTTTTTCAGTGTGGGATGGGCAGAAGAGCTGTCTATGGAGCTGATTTCCGATAGAAGGGCACCGCATAGGGCGATGCCTTTTTCCATGCTTCCCACTTCGTGTCCTTCTTTATCGAAGAAACGGAATCCCAATGCTTGCAGCATTCCCAGACCGGCATCGTTCGTGGCGCTCCCTCCAAGTCCGATGACGAAACGGAGGCATCCCCGTTTCAAGGCATCGCGTATCAGTTCGCCCGTTCCGAAGGTGGTGGTTTTCATCGGATTCCTTTTGTCGGCAGGAACCAGTGGCAGGCCGCTGATGGCAGCCATTTCTACGAATGCGGTATTGCCGTCTCCGGAGATGCCGTAACTGGCATCGCACGGTTGCATCAACGGGTCGTGGGCACGGACGGTGATACGTTTTCCGTTACTGGCTGCAAGTAGGACGTCGAGCATGCCTTCTCCACCGTCGGCCACGGGGAGCACGATGGTCTGGCATTCGGGACATGCGGCATGTACCCCTTGGGCGGCAGCTTCTCCGGCTTCTGCCGAGGTGAGGCATCCTTTGAAGGAATCAAGGGCAATTACTATCTTTTTCATAAATACGTTTTTTATAGTTTCGTCATGCTTCGGATGACAAGTTGTACAATTACAAAGGTATATACAAAATTTCATTTCTTTTTCATGCAAGCATGAAAGTTCTCTCTTCAGTTTGCATTATCTTTGCAGCATGAGCGAAGATACGTATAAAACCATCGTTGCCCTTTCCGAGGGCATTTACACTGAAAAGCGCAGCAAGTTCATTGCTATTGCCCTGCCGGTGCGTACAGTAGAGGAGGTGAAGGCGCATCTGGAAACTTACCAGAAGAAATACTACGACGCCCGCCACGTGTGCTATGCCTACATGCTGGGCCATGAGCGGAAGGACTTCCGTGCCAACGACAACGGGGAGCCTTCGGGCACGGCAGGCAAGCCGATTCTGGGACAAATCAATTCCAACGAACTGACGGATATTCTCGTCATCGTAGTGCGCTACTTCGGCGGTATCAAGTTGGGTACGAGTGGACTGATTGTAGCTTATAAGGCTGCTGCCGCCGAAGCCATTGCCGCTGCCACCATCGTTGAAAAGACGGTAGATGAGGCGGTGACTTTCCTCTTCGAATACCCCTTCATGAACGATGTGATGCGGGTGGTGAAGGAGGAGGAGCCGGAAATTCTGGAACAGTCGTATGATATGGACTGTCGCATGACGCTCCGCATCCGTCAGTCCATGATGCCGAAGTTGCGGGCACGGTTGGAGAAAGTAGAAACATTAAGGTTTGAATAATACAACAAATGGGATAAGAGCCCCTTTTAATAGGGAAATTGTTCGTTTCCTTTAACGGAACAAGTTGTTTTGTCCTTCGGAACAGACTGTTTTCTTTGCGGAAACGGCATCACTCCTTATGAAAGGCTGACTCCCTCCTTTAAACAAAAGAAAATTTATGGCATTTAGTGCAACAAAAAGAGAACTGGGTGAGCTCTACACCTTCTTTCGCCTGCTGGCGGATGGAGCCGTGTCATTGGGTACACCGAAAGCTGAAAAAGACGAAACTCTGCGCTGGCCCGTTGCCTTGATACAGAGGGAAGAGCATGACGGTACGCGCCGTTACTATATCGAAGCGCAGGAAGTGCGCATTGTCAGCGGAACTACCGGGAAGGACGGTTCGTTTGTTCCGGGCGAGAAGGAGGAACTGCGTTTCCCCCGCGAAGACTTTGGTGATGCGGCAGAGTTGGTTCTGCATCTGTTGAAGAACGTTTCGGGCGAGGAAGTGGAAGTATCCGAAGGTTTGGAAGCCTTTTTGGATGCTGTCAACATCTTCGACCTGGAAGCAAAGACGGAGGACCGTACCGACTTCTCCGTTGCCTTCTGGCATCCCGAAGCACCTCTGACGGGCTTCAATGTCCGTTGTCGTCTCGCCCCGATGAATCCGTTGCTGGACGGAGGACGTACGGCAAATCTGAAGCTGGAGCAAAGCGGTGTCAAGTTTGCCGTGCCCACGGTGAACAAGGTGAATGCCTTGCCGGAATCTCCTACGGAAGTGGCAGAACGCATGATGATGATTGAGCGACTGGGCGGCGTGCTGAAGTATGCCGACGTTGCCGACCGCGTATTCCGCTGCAACCTGCTGATGATAGACCTCCACTTCCCCCGCATGCTTGCCGAGATGGTGCGCTTGATGCACTTGGACGGCATTACCCGCATCAGCGAATTGACGGAGCGCATCAAGGAGATGAATCCGCTGAAGATAAAAGACGAGTTGATAAACAAGCACCGCTTCTACGAGTTCAAGATGAAGCAGTTCCTGCTGGCACTTGCCCTCGGCATGCGCCCTGCCAAAATTTATAACGGTACGGACTCTGCCGTCGAAGGCATCTTCTTGACGGACGGTAGCGGGCAGGTACTTTGCTACCACAAATCCCGTCCGCAGGTCTTTGCAGATTTCCTTTATCAGAACACGCGTTTGGAGAAAGGTGCCGTAGAGAAAGATAAATACGGCTTCTTGGAGCGCGAGAACGGCGTCTGGTACTTCAAGCTGAATGTAAAGATTGGGTTGGTGAAACGGTGAAACAGCCCCACTGAACACGTACTGATGTGCATTATCAATTATCAACTATCAATTCTCAAATAAATAAATGAACGAGACATTACAAACCATCAAGGCACGCCGCAGCGTCCGTGCCTATACGGAACAGCAAGTTTCTGCAGAAGATTTGAACCTTATTCTTGAGGCGGCTACTTATGCCCCCAACGGTATGCATTTGGAGACGTGGCACTTTACCGCCATCCAGAATAAGGAGGTGCTGGAAGAGCTGAACGATAAAATCAAAGGTGTCTTTGCCAAGAATGACGACCTCCATACACGGGAGCGTGGACACAGCCAGACTTATTGTTGCTACTATCATGCCCCCACGTTGGTCATTGTCTCCAATGAGCCGGACAAGTGGTGGGCCGGTATGGATTGTGCCTGCGCCTTGGAGAACATTTTCCTTGCAGCCAAGTCCCTCGGCATCGGTTCCTGCTGGATTAACCAGTTGGGGCAGACCTGCGACGACCCCGATGTCCGCGCTTTCTTGACAAAGCTGGGTGTACCCGAGAGCCATAAGGTATATGGCTGCGCAGCCCTGGGATATGCTCCCGCCGATGCTCCGGTGAAGGAGAAAAAGGTGAAGGAAGGTACGGTGACCATCATCCGCTAAACAGAGATACCCGCAGGAGAGGTGGCAGTTAGGTAATTAATCATACATGAAGCAAAATAACGTATAATTCCGTCACTCTCCGTTGGGCTTCCTCTTCATAGAGGAAATGGGTTATCGCTGCATATTAATGATGCCGCTGTCCGTATCACTGTTGTTCAGCCCCTTGTTGCCTGCCTTGTGCTTGCGTCCGAACTCGAATGTATAGCCCATGCGCAGTACGACCATCTGTCCCGTCTCCCTGACGAATGTTTCGGAACGGAAAGGAGCCACTTCACTGATTCTTTCTTTTCCCACCTTATAGTTATTGGTGAAAGGAAACATAATACCGATTCCTGCTTGAAGGTTACGCCGGGTGTACATTGCCATGAATGCCGTCTGGTTTTCGTTCTTCTTGATGGTTTCGCCGAAGAAATTGTTCTGCACTTTCCGGAACTGCCCGAGTAGCGAGAAGTCTTTATATTGCACTTGCGCCATCACGCTGTAATAGAATTCATCGTACATATGGCTATAGTTCAAACCTTCCGACCAACTGCGCGTATATCCTCCCGAAGCATAAAGCGTCAGGAAATCTTTCAGTCCGAACAGTGTAGCGCCATTTATGCCGGCCATCAGTTCCGTATTCAGGCTTTGGAACGACCGCTGGTTTTCATCCTTCAGTATCAGTTTGCCGTCCTCCACGAAGATGCTTTCCATGATGGGATTGTCATAATACTGGTGGCGCACGCTCAGATTGGCGTTGAACTGTTTCTTCGAATAGCTGTAAGACAAGGAGTTCGTGAACTGTTGATACGTTTTCAGCAACGGGTTGCCGCGGACTATCTGTATCGTATCCATCGCCTGCTCCACATCCGTCAGCGAACCGAGTGACGGTATGGCAGGACTGATGTTGAACCGGTAGCGCAGGAATCCCGCCTTCTTCAGATTATAGCTCAACCGCACGGTGGGCGTGAAGGTATAGTAGGCATGGTCTTCCTCACTCTCCTTGAACCAGGCGCGCGTCATGCCTACGCTGCCCGCATAGCTGAAGTCCTTTACCTTGCCCTGCACCTCGAAGAAAGCGGATGTCTGCGACTGGTCCATCTTCGAAGTGGTAGGGTTGGAACCTTTATACTCATTCTCTGTCCGCATCTGATAGTGGCGGGCACCGCCGCTCAGCTTCACCTCCTTGAAGCTCTTTTCATAAATGGCTTCGCCGATGACGGAGCGCTTGTCGCCGTCCACTAATGTCTGAATATCTGCCAGCGGTACGTTCTCGTCCTTGTACTCTTTGTATTTCCGGTTGTTCTTGGTATGGATGAGCGTTCCCGTCACATTCATCTGGATGCTCTGCTGATGGGGCAGGGTATGCTGGAAGTAAAGGTCGAGCGCCGGAGAGTAGCTGGATGTGTGGTTGTTGACGTACGAATAGATGGACTCCGTGCTGCCCACTGCCCACATCTTGTTCAGTTCATTTTGGTAGGGGGCATTGCTGAGGTTGTTACGGAAGATGGCATTGAATACATATTTGTCCGCTTTCGTCAGATTGTACGTCAGATTCAGGTTGTTGATGAAGCTCAGAGAGGGCGACTCGTCTTCGATGCCTTCCTTGATGCGGTCGATGGTGCGGTCGCCCAGATAGAAGGTTTCGTGGGATTCGAGGCGGCTGTGATACTTGCCGTTCTTGTTGAAGTAGTCGATGCCCCATTCGGAGTTCTTGTAATTGAACTTCGCGCTCAGGAAATTCTCTCCCCATAGGGTGTGGGGCGAATCGGAGAGTTGGAAGTTCACAACACCGCCCGTTTCGCGGCGGCGCAGGATAATGTTGACTACGGCGCCCAGTTCATCGTCTCCGTACTGCTTGCCGGGGTCTTCGATGAACTCCACACGCAGTACGTCTTTGGCTCTGACGGCCGCTATCTCCTTGTCTGTCACTTTAATGCCGTTGATACGGGTTTGTACGGCCCCACCACCGCTGACGCTCATGCTGTTGCTCAGATTGTCCACTTGCAGACGGGCAATGCCGAGATTGTTCAGCAGGTCGTAGGCACCGAACGAGCGTTTCAGCTGGCTTTCGGAAGGCAGGATAATTTGCCGGTCTACCCGCTGCAGCACATTGCTGGCGGATACCGTCACTTCACCGAGGCTCACAGCATCTTCCTGCAACTGTACATCGCCCAGGTCGAGGCTTTTATTCAGTTTCAGCAGTATGTTTTCACTTTGGAGGCCGATGAAGGAGATGGAAAGGCGGTAATCGCCTGCCTTGATTTTATGGAGGGCGAACTTGCCTTGTGCATCCGAGGTTACTCCGGTCACCAAAGTAGAGTCTATGGTCCATAATGACACATTGGCGGCTATAACTGCCTCTTGCGAGGCGTCCGTGACGCGTCCTTTGATGGAGAGGCTCTGTGCCTGCGTACGGAGTACGGAGAGGGCAAGCAATAGTAAAAAAAGTTGGTTTTTCATAATCGTTTGTATTAGTCTGTTACTGTTGGATAGGGATGCAAAAGCCACTCCTTTCGTTAAGGAAAGATGTTGAGGCTTGTATATCAGTTGTTTATACTTTCCTCGTCTGTCCGATGAAAGTTAGGAATGCATGAAGGAATAAATCTCGTACATCAGTGTCGAAACTTTGACAATCGTAAGTCCGAAGAGGAGTCCGAAGGTAATCCATAATGCAGTCTTTGCGTATCTCTTCATGAACCGTCTTTTTTAAGTTTGTTATATCGTTCTGTTATTTCTTCTATACTGATGCCGAGTAGCTCCATGCTGCGGAACATGTCGGCAAGCTGGTTGTCAAAAAACTCTTTCTTCTGTATTCGCATCACTTTCTTCACCGCATCTTTGGAGAGGTAGAACCCCATTCCCCGTTCCGGGTAGATGATGTCCTCCGTCTGGAGGTATTCATAGGCCTTCAACACGGTGCGCGAGTTCACTGCCAGTTGTGTGGAGAGCTCCCTCACGGATACCACCCGCTCTTCCGCCCGCCATTCGCGGGTGAGAATCTTGCTGAAACAGAAGTCTACAATCTGCTGGTATATCGGCTTGTTGGTCTTGAAGTCCATAGGCTACAGTTGTTTTTCTTTGAGCAGGAAGTAGCTCGATACCCATGAACCGAGCAGCACACTGATGGGAGCCGCATAATTGCAGAAAGTCACAATGGCTTGTGCACCGGCCGACAACGGATAGTTGGTGTGGGGCCATGTGGCAATGTTATCCATCCAGTATCCGTCCGCTCTGGCTTCGGGCATGAGGGAGGCCACAAAAGTTACAATTCCTATGCAGACGGCAATGGAGCCTACAAAGATGGTGAAACTTTTCAGCAGGACTTGCCGACTGAAGGCGAAGTAGCCGATGAAGGCGGAAGCATGCAGGATTACATAGGTCAGTATCTGGGTGTTGTGTATCCGGAACATCGTGATGTGCGTTGCGAAATACTGCAGGAACTCGCTGCCGCTTAAGGACAGCAGACCTTTGAGGCAGGCTATCAGCAGGCTGCAGAATAGGGGAAGCAGCAGCAGGTATTTTATCCAGATATGCAGGAACTTCTCGAATGCCGATGCCGGCAGCAGTATATCGAGAGTGGAGCTGCGTTTGCTGAATTTTGTTTCCAGCAGGCAGGGGGCCATGAGGATAAAACATAGTACGTAGCGGGAGAATTCGGTGGCAGAGGTATGTTTGCCGTAGTAACTTCCACCGCGGTTTATGTCGTAGAGAATGCACAGGATGCAGATGAACGATACGACGGCTGCTGACCAAAGCAGGTGCCTGCCGGTCTCATTCCTTTTATATTGTTCCAGTAGCAGGAAGCGTTTCAGATTAAAAGTTGCGTTCATAGTTCTGTTTGTATGATGGATTTTCATTGAAACATGCTCTGTATCTTTTCCGGTTGTTGCAGCACCGCTTTATACAGCAGCTCGATGTCCGGTGTGTTCTCTTCTCCGTCCTCGTTGGGAATGATGGAGAAATAACCCGATAGATTCTCTTCGCTGTAGATGCTTTCTTCCGGCAGAATGCTTGTCCGGGCAAAGAGAAGCCGGTTACTGATTTCGTCCAGCGAACGGTTCAGTAATATTTCGCCTTTGCCAAGGATGATGAGGTGGTCCAGCAGGTTCTCGAAATCGTGTGCCTGATGGGTGGAGATGAGCAGCGTGCTTTCATCGTCCATGCTGCGGCTGATGATACGCTTCAAGGCTTGGCGAGAAGTGATGTCCAGCCCGTTTGTCGGTTCGTCGAGTAGTATGTATGGAGTATGCAGGGCAAAGGCGTATGCCAGCATTGCCTTCTTCTGTTGTCCGTAGGAGATGGAAGAGAATTTTTGTTTCCGGTCGATTTTCAGTTCTTCCAGGTTCAGCTCGAATTCTTCTTGATTGAAATGTGGATAGAATACGGAATGGCGTGCAGCGAAGCTGGCGATACTCTCGGTTGGCATCTGCAACTCTTCGGGCAGGAAGAAGTAACGGTTCAACCCTTCGGGCTGTCTCTCCGCCGTGTTTCTTCCGTCTATACTGCACTTTCCGTTTTTGGGGAAGAGTAGTCCGCAGATGAGATGCATCAGCGTCGTTTTGCCTACACCGTTTTCCCCCAGAAGTCCATATATACCGTTTCCTATTTCCAAAGATATATTGTTGAAAATAAGTGGATTGGACTTGTAACCGTAGCTTGTGTTCTCTATCGTTATCATAACTTTATTGGTGTTGTACTGATGTACAACACTGCAAACGTAGGGTAAGTTATGGAGAAAAGCAAGGGGGAGAGATGCTTATTAACTTCTTTTAGCGGTTGTGCGCTTGCCGTTTGCTTACAGCATCTTCACCAGTATGTCCCATACAGCCACCATGTGGCAGGCTGAACCGCCCAATACAAAGAAATGGAAAACCGAATGCATGTACCGTGCCTTGCGCAAGGAGTAGAAGGCAGCTCCCGTGATGTAGCATACCCCCTCGGCAATAATCCAGTAGCAGGCTGTGGGGGAGAGGGCGAAAAGCTGCTTGAATACTACCAGTACGGACAGCCCCATCAAGATGTAGCACACTGTTTCCACGTAACTGTGCTCCTCCATCTTGCGGAAGCTGACAACAGTGCCGATAATGGCGCATAGCCAGACGAAGCCGAACAGTCCCCAGCCCCAACCGCCGTCCTCTCTCAATGCAATGAGTGTGATGGGGGAATAACTGCCTGCAATGTGCCAATAGATGGCTGCATGGTCCCAATGCCGCAAGCGTCGTTTCCACGGATTATGATGTTTCAGGGAGTGGTAGAGTGTGGAGGCAAGATAGGAGCCGCCCATACCGAACAGATAGAGCCATACACCGAATGCTGCCCAAAGATTCTGTGCTTGGTAGCATTTTATCAGGAATAGTGTACTTACAATTACTCCCATGGCAATGCCGATGCCATGGGAGATGGAATTGATGGTTTCTTCTTTTTTACTATAAAATAGTCCGTTACGCTTTCTTTTCATCAGTCGAAGCATCCATAGCATGTGGGCAACAGTTTACGGTCTCCCAACGTGTTGTCTACACGTGCCACGTTCACCCAGAACTTGTTTTCGCGCACGCTTTCTATCGGGTAGGCTGCCTTTTGGCGGGTATAGCTGTGCTCCCACGTGTCGGCTACCACTTCGTATTCGGGATGTGGGGCATTCACCAGCACGTTGTCCGTCTTGTCGGCTTCGCCGTTCTTTACCTCTTGAATCTCGTCCCAGATGGTCAGCATCACCTGCACGAAGTTATCCAGTTCGGCAAGGCTTTCGCTTTCCGTCGGTTCAATCATCAGTGTGCCGTGTACCGGGAAGGAGAGGGTGGGGGCATGATAGCCGTAGTCCATCAGACGTTTGGCGATGTCGTTTTCACTGATGCCCGTCTCTTCGTGCACCTTGCGGCATTCCAATATCATTTCGTGTCCCACGAAGCCGGTAGCACCGCGATAAACAATGCCGTACGTATCCTTGAGGCAGGCTGCCAGGTAGTTGGCGCTGAGGATAGCTATCTTCGTGGCACGCGTCAGTCCTTCCGTTCCCATCATGTGGATGTAGCCATAAGTGATGGGCAGGATACCTGCGCTGCCGAAGGGAGCTCCGGACACCTGGTTGGCTGCATTGCCGAACAATTTGTGTCCCGGAAGGAACGGAACCAGATGCTCTGCCACGCAGATGGGGCCTACGCCCGGTCCGCCGCCGCCGTGAGGAGAGGCGAACGTTTTGTGCAGATTCAAGTGGCAGACGTCCGCACCGATAAAGCCGGGATTCGTCAAGCCTACTTGGGCATTCATATTGGCGCCGTCCATATATACCTGCGCACCGCAGGCATGTATGATGTGGCAGATTTCCACAATTTCCGTTTCAAAGATACCGTGTGTGGAAGGGTAGGTAATCATCAGGGCGGCGAGGTCATCCTTGTTTTCTTCCGCTTTGGCACGCAAGTCGGCCATATCCACATTGCCTTGTGCGTCGCAGGCGCAGGTCACAGTGGTAAAGCCTGCCTGGATGGCAGAAGCCGGGTTGGTGCCGTGTGCGGATGCCGGTATCAGCACCTTATTGCGGTGTCCTTGCCCGATGCTTTCCAGATAGGCGCGGATGACGCGGAGTCCGGCATATTCGCCTGCCGCACCGGAGTTGGGTTGCAGGCTGACGCCGGCAAAGCCGGTAATTATCTTCAGTTCTTCACTGAGGTTGCTTATCAGTTCGCGGTAACCTTTGGCCTGGTCTTCGGGCACCAGGGGATGCATGTTCATGAATTCCGGACGGCTGAGCGGAAGCATCTCTGCGGCAGCGTTCAGCTTCATGGTGCACGAGCCGAGGGAAATCATGGAGTGTGCCAGTGAGATGTCCTTGCGGTCGAGACGCTTGATATAGCGCATCATCTCCGTTTCCGTATGGTATTTGTTGAATACTTCGTGTGTCAGATAGGCGCTTTGGCGTTTCATCTCCGCGCTGATGCTGCTTGCCATGGGTACATCGCTTGCCTTTTCCCAATCCCTTCCGGCGGCAATGGCAAAGATGGAGAGCAGTACGTTGACGGCAGTGATGTCCGTAGTCTCATCGATGCTCATACCTACGTCCCCATTCTTGAAATAACGCAGGTTCACTTCCTTGCTCAAGGCGATGGTACGTATCTGCTGTGCCGAAATGGTGTCGGGCAGTGCAAAGCGGAGCGTGTCGAAATATTGTGCATTGACCTGCTTGTACCCCAGTCTGTTGATACTTTCTTCCAGAAATACGGCAATGCTGTGGATGCGTTCTGCAATGGTGCGGATGCCTTCCGGACCATGATATACGGCATAGAAGCCTGCCATTGTAGCCAGCAGTGCCTGTGCGGTACAGATGTTGGAAGTCGCCTTTTCACGCTTGATGTGTTGCTCGCGGGTTTGCAGCGCCATGCGGTAGCACAACTTGCCGTATTTGTCTTTCGACCAGCCGATGATGCGTCCCGGCATATTGCGCTTGTACTCGTCGCGGGTGGCAAAGTAGGCTGCCGACGGCCCTCCATAGAACATCGGGGTACCGAGCCGTTGTGTGGTTCCGAAGACGATGTCAGCTCCCCATTCTCCCGGAGGGGTGAGCAGGGCGAGGCTCAGAATGTCGGCGGCAACGGCCACTTTGCAGTTGGCTGCATGGGCTTTTTCCACGAAGGCGCGATAATCTTCCACGTTGCCGGCGGCGTTGGGATATTGCAGTACGCAGGCGAAGATGTCTGGTGTGAATTCCATTTCATGGTATTTTCCTATACGCAGCTCGATACCTTGCGGAATGGCGCGGGTAGTCATTACTGCCAGTGTCTGCGGGAAGACGGCTTCGTCTACAAATACCACGTTGGCGCCCGATTTCTGTATGTCGCGCGGACGCAGGGCATACATCATCGTCACGGCTTCGGCTGCGGCAGTCGCTTCGTCCAGCAGGGAGCAGTTGGCAAGGGGCATGCCGGTGAGGTCGCATACGGCAGTCTGGAAGTTCATCAAGGCTTCCAGGCGTCCTTGTGAGACTTCGGTCTGATAGGGGGTATAGGAAGTGTACCAAACGGGGTTCTCGAATACATTCCGTTGGATAACGGCAGGAGTGATGGTGTTGTACCATCCCATACCGATATAGGTTGTGTAAAGTTTGTTTTTGGCAGCCAGCCCTGCAATATGTTGTCCGAATTCGTACTCTGTCATTGTCTTGGGCAGAGCCAGCGGTTCTTTCAAGCGGATGTTGGCAGGAATGGTTTTATCAATCAGCTCGTCCAGGCTTTTCACTCCTATTTTTTGGAGCATCTTCTCCTCGTCTTTTTCGCTGATGCCGATGTGGCGGTAGGCCAATAGGTCGTTTTTCATGGCTGTAATGATTTAAAAGTTTGCTGTATATTTACCGAAAGAACGGATTCTCCGCTTTCTCTATTCCTATGGTAGTCGGCGCTCCGTGTCCGGGATAGACAATCGTGTCGTTGGGCAGGATGAACAGACGGCTGCAAATATGTTCTATCAGTTCGTCGAAGTTGCCACCGGTGAGGTCGGCACGGCCGATGCTGCCTTGAAACAACACATCCCCCGAGAACATGCAGTGGTCTGCCGCGCAATAATACACCAGACTGCCCGGTGAGTGTCCCGGTACATGGATGGCTTCCAGTTTCGTATTGCCGAAGGTGATGATGTCTCCGTCGTGCAGATAAGTGCCCAGGGGCACGGGGGCTTCCTGCAGCTGGAAGCCGAACATGCGGCTTTGTTTCGGCGCTTCGTCAATCCAGAACTCATCGGCCTGGTTGGCTTCGGCCTTCAGACCGAACTCTTTCAGCATGAAAGGATTGCCGAAGATATGGTCCAGATGCAGATGGGTATTCAGCAGATGTTTCACATTCAGCCCATTCTTGGTAATGAAGTTTTTCAAGGCCTGCTTTTCTTCCTCATAAAAGCAGCCCGGGTCAATGACGACCGCTTCATTGGTTTCGTCCCAAAGCACATAACAGTTCTCCGGGAACATATTAAATTCGAATCTCTTTATTTTCATATTATGTATTTAGATTTCTAAACCTCAACTATCTCTCAACACCCTACGTACACTACTTTTTTTGTCTCGAAGAACTCCTCTTCAAAGAACTCCTTCAGGTCCCACAACGTGGTCTTGTTCTTGACGGGCATGGTTTCGTTCCCCAATTCGCCCCCCTTGAGGCAAATCAGTCCGTTGGGCAATGCGTTCTGCTGTTTTGGGGAGATGTTCTTACGGATAATCTTCAGCAGGTCTGTCAGCGGCATCACGGCACGGCTCACCACAAAGTCGAACTTCCCTTTTTCCTCTTCTGCACGGGCATGACGGAAGGTGGCGTTTTTCAGCCCGATGCTGTTGGCTATTTCGGAGGCTACGCGTACTTTCTTTCCGATGCTGTCCACCAGATGGAATTGTACTTCGGGGAAAAGGATGGCCAGCGGGATTCCCGGAAAGCCTCCTCCCGTGCCGAGGTCCATAATCTGTGTCCCCGGTCTGAAGCGGATTACCTTGGCTATGCCCAGAGAATGCAGCACATGGTGTTCGTACAAGTTCTCTATATCTTTGCGTGAAATGACATTAATCTTAGAGTTCCAGTCCATGTAGAGGTCGTAGAGGGCGGCAAACTGCCGTTTCTGTTCTTCCGTCAGGTCCGGGAAATATTTGAGTATTAAATCCATTGTGAATTTTATGTTGATAGACAATTGATTACGGTTCCTATTGGTCGCCTGCTTTTATCGTATTGCTCAAGGTGACGAATTCGCTGTTCATCAGATGGGTTATGTCCTCATAAGACAACGTGATTTTGGTTGCTCCCATTACGTATGGGGCAATTTCATATACATTATAATAGAAGGTGATTCCCGTTGGGTCCAGATAGAAATTCTCGATAGGCTCCAGGTCACCGGTGGTGGCGTAGCCCATGTCCTCCAGCTCTTGGCGGGTGCTGACGTTGTTGTCTGCCATCAGCTGTTTCCAAAGCAAGTCGGTCAGCGCTTCCTTATAGTCGCCTTCAAAGAGGTCGCCTAGGTGGATGGGGCTTAAGGTCTTTAGGTCGAGGTTGAGGAAGGTGGACATATAGATGCCGTGTGCGCCGCCGGTATATTCGTTGTAATCTATACGGTAGGTCAGTATTAAGGTATTGCACAACTGCACATGGCTTTCGATTCCTTTATAATAGGAATACCAGGCTCCTATGCTCTGCTCGTCCTGTTTGTCCTCCTCGTCTTTCTTGTACATCGGCTCCAGGTCATTGCGGTAGTCGCCGACATATTTCTCCGTATATTTCTTGACAGCTTCTTCGGGTGTCATCGCCATGTACTTGTCGCCGAAGCAGGCAGATAGGAAGAAGGTGTTCAGACTGTCTTTCAGCCTTACGTCGGATGACTGGCTGGCATAGGCAACGTTGAGGATGAGGTTGCAGGCCGGCTTGGCTGTGTCTCCGAAGAGATGTACGGTTTCGTTTACTTGTATACTGTCGAACTCCAACGCGTATGCGTTTTTGTTCACGGTGTTACCGCAGGAAAAGAAAAGGCCGCTTGCCGCAAGCAGAAGGACAAGTAGGCTGACAGTTTGCTTTTTCATATTGAGTTTCGTTTATAAATCAACATATCAATCAAAAAACTTTATCGACAAATATAGAACTTATTAACGAACTGCAGGCATAAAAAAGGAAAAATTAATTCCGGCAAACGGTTAAAACTTTCTATCTTTGCAGCGCTTATGAAGGAACTCCGTTACATACTGGCTGTACTCTTTTCCTCTCTTATCATTATAAGCGGAGTGGGGATTTCTGTAGTTCAGTATTGCTGTGCCGGATGCGAGACGACACAAAGTTGCTGCACCTCCGGCTGTTCCAAATGCCATCATGCACATCGTGGTTCACAAAAAACGTGCAAGGATACCGGTTGTACAGCCGTCTACTACAAGGTGGATTTCGTGAAACATGCACACGAGTCTGCTTCGTTCGTGCCATCCCTTACACTGTTTTGTGAGCAACTGCCGCTGTTTGATTACTCCTTGCCGCAAGTGGCCTGCACTCCGGAAGTGCATTTCGGGGCACCGCCATATGTCGTCGGCTCGCGTCATTATCTGGCGCTCTATTCCACGCTTCTCATTTAGTGTTGTTTTATACGGGGCAATGACATGAATTGTCCGGAGGGAATTGTTTGTTTTTTAATCACTTCTTTAAGTATAAAACAGAAATGAAATATAGTTTGATAGCCATCCTTCTGTTCTCTTTCATCCCCTTGCAGGCGCAGGTAAAGGGAACGGTAAAGGATAATTTGGGCGACCCGATTGCGGGTGCCAACCTCTTCTGGCAGGGAACCACTCAAGGAACCACCACTTCGGCAGACGGTACCTTCTCCTTGTCCAAACCCAATGACAAGCATATGCTTGTAGTCAGCTTTATCGGTTTTGAGAATGATACGATACACGTCAGTAACCGCAATGAGACGCTCGACATTGTCTTGCGCGAAGGGGTGGAACTGAGCGAGGTGAATGTGGTCAGCCGTAAGTTGGGCACCATGAAGTTGCGCAACAGTGTGATGAACGAAGATATGATAAGCAGCGCCGAGCTGAGCCGTGCTGCCTGCTGTAACCTGGGAGAAAGTTTTGTGACCAATCCTTCGGTGGACGTCACTTACTCTGACGCCGCCACCGGTGCCAAGCAAATCAAGCTTCTGGGCTTGTCCGGTACGTATGTGCAGATGATGACGGAGAATGTCCCCAACTACCGCGGCTCTGCCGCCCCCTACGGCTTGGGCTATGTCCCTGGGCCGTGGATGCAGAGCATTCAGGTGAGCAAGGGCAGTTCGTCCGTGAAGAACGGCTATGAGGCCATCACGGGACAAATCAATGTGGAATTCAAGAAACCCCAGTTGCCCGAAGCGGACTGGTTTTCGGCCAACCTTTTTGCCAGCAGCACCAACCGTTATGAAGCCAATGCCGATGCCACGGTGAAACTCTCCAAACGCTGGAGCACCTCTTTGCTGGCACATTACGAGAATGAGACCAAAGCTCACGACAGCAACGACGACGGCTTTGCCGACATCCCCCGCGTGGAGCAGTACAACCTCTGGAACCGCTGGGCATACATGGGCGACCGCTACGTTTTCCAAGCAGGCATCAAAGTGCTTACGGAAGACCGCAACAGCGGACAAGTCGGTCATGGCAAAATGCCTCTGACAGACCCTTATAAGATAAGTATAGGCACCGACCGCTACGAAGCTTTCACCAAGAACGCCTATATATTCAACAAGGAGAAGAACACTAACCTGGCATTGATCCTCTCCGGCTCCCTGCATAAGCAGGATGCCTTGTACGGACGGAAAATCTACGACGTAGACCAGCACAATGCTTATGCCTCCTTGTTGTTCGAGACGGAACTGACCAAGCGTCAAAGCCTTTCTGCCGGACTGAGCTTCAACTATGACTCCTATGACCAGCGCTACCGCCTGGACAATGACGCCGCACAGCCTTTGACGAAGAAATTCACCAAAGAAGCCGTCCCCGGCGCCTACGTGCAGTACACCTACAACTGGGACGATAAACTGGTGCTGATGGGTGGCATCCGCGGCGACCATAGCAACGAGTACGGCTATTTCGTCACCCCGCGTTTCCATGTGAAGTACAATCCCAACGAGTATGTACATTTCCGTCTTTCGGCAGGAAAAGGATACCGCACGAACCATGTGCTGGCCGAGAATAACTACCTGCTGGCAAGTAGCCGCCGGATAGACATCGCCAAACGTCTTGACCAGGATGAGGCCTGGAACTATGGCGCAAGCACTTCCGCCTATATTCCCTTGTTCGGCAAAACCTTGAACCTGAATGCGGAATACTATTACACGGATTTCAGCAAGCAGGTGGTGGTAGACATGGATACGGACCCGCATGCCGTTCTGTTTTACAACCTTCACGGCCGTTCCTATTCGCAGGTAGTGCAGGTGGAGGCAAGCTATCCGTTCTTCCCGGGTTTCACCTTTACCGCGGCTTACCGTTGGACGGATGCCAAGACGAATTACAACGGAGAGCTGATGGAGAAACCCCTTACCAGCAAATATAAAGGTTTGCTGACGGCTTCTTATCAGACACCTTTGGGATTGTGGCAGTTTGATGTAACTTTGCAACTGAACGGTGGCGGGCGCATGCCGGCTCCATACGAACTGACAGACGGCAATTGGTCGTGGGAAAGGCGCTATGGCGGCTTCGAGCAGTTGAGCGCACAGGTGACGCGCTATTTCCGTCGCTGGTCTATATACATCGGTGGCGAGAATCTGACAAACTTCAAACAGAAGAATCCTATCATCGATGCCTCCGATCCCTGGGGAAGCAACTTTGATGCTACGATGGTGTGGGGACCGATGCATGGAGCAAAAGCCTATGTAGGTGTCCGTTTTAACTTGCCGAGAATATAATATTATTTATTAAATCAATAGCGAAACAATGAAAACAAGAAGATTTTTAATGACTTTGGCAGTTGTACTCTTCTGGGCATCTGCCGCAATGGCAAAAGACATCCGTACAGCCGTGTTCAAGGTGGCACAGATGAAGTGTGAGAACTGTGTAAGGAAGATAAACAATAACATCCGTTTTGAGAAGGGACTGAAGGACTTCCACACAGACTTGAAGACAAAGACGGTAACCATCACGTATGATGCCGACAAGACCAATGTGGAAAAGTTGAAAAAAGGTTTCCAAAAGTTCCATTATGAAGCGGAGTTTGTCAAGGAAACCAAGCAGGACGATAAGAAGTAATTGAACAAACTGCTCATTCCGGTTGTTGCTTTATTAAAGCGGAACAACAATCATCTAAAAAATAAATCGAATGAGCAATATAATTACTAAGGCGCATCCCGTGCTGGATATGCACAGCACGGAATTGCGTGTCGTCGGCGCATGGCTTTTTGCCATCGTGCTGATACTGTTTTCTACAGTCTTTGTGCATATACCCTATACCCGTGAAATACAGATGGTACTGGCAATTCCGGTACTGCTGTTTTTCGGCTTTCCTTTTTATGCCGGTGCCTGGAAGGGAACCCGGTCGGGCCGCAACAATATAGACCGTCTGGTGGCACTTACCACCTCTGTGGCTTTTCTGTTCAGTGTGTTCAATACTTTCTTTCCGGATTATTGGCTGGGCATCGGGCTGGAACCGCATGTCTATTATGGGGTTGCCGCCGTCATCATCGCCTTTTCCCTGACTGGCGAGTTTATGGAGGAACGTGCCCGGAGAACTGTGTCGGCGGCTATCCGCCGGTTGGGAGGCTGGCAGCATAACGCAGCCCGCGTACTGCCGGAGAAGCAACGCATTGACGACCGCGTCGCTGGTTTTTTTGTCCCGGTCATTCTCATCGTTTCCCTGCTGACCTTTTTTATATGGGTGTTCTTCGGAGGCATAGGTGTAGTGTCACACGGTCTGTTTGCCGCTTTGTCCGTGTTGGTGGTGGCTTGTCCGTGTGTGATAGGGCTGGCCACTCCCGTAGCTTTGGCGGCTGGCCTCAATAAAGCCGCCCGCAATCATATCCTGATCAGGGATACTTCCGCTTTAGAGCAGATGCGCAATGTGGATGTGGTGGTATTCGATAAGACCGGGACCCTGACAGAAGGGCATCCTACGGTAATAGGCTGGCTGTGGGCGCAAGGGCAGGAGGATCATTATAAAGATGTACTGCTTGCTGCCGAGTCTACTTCGGACCATCCTCTGGCGGAAGCTATCGTTACGGCCCTGGAAGGGGAAGAGCAGGTTATCCCTGCCCATCTGGACGGTTTCGAAAGCATTGCCGGAAAAGGTGTCAGAGTGGCCTATCAAGGTGCGGAATATTGGGTAGGAAGCCATAAACTGCTGAAAGATTATCAGGCCAATTTGTCGGATATCCTGGCCGATATGCTGACGCAATATGAATCGTACGGAAACAGTATTGTCTACTTTGGGCGTGAGAACGATTTACTTGCCGTTATTGCCATCAAGGACCAGTTGCGGGTGACTTCTATGGAAGCTATCCGGGAACTGCGTACCCAGGACATCGAGATATGCATGCTTACGGGAGATGGTGAGCGTACAGCTTCTTCCGTGGCCGGCAGTTTGGGTATCATGCGTTTTGTGGCCGATGCTATGCCCGATGACAAAGAGGATTTCATCCATAAGCTACAGCTTCAGGGTAAAACGGTCGCCATGGTAGGTGATGGCGTGAACGATGCGCAAGCCTTGAGCTGTGCTGATGTAAGCATTGCCATGGGAAAGGGGACCGATACGTTGATGGACACCGCCATGATTACTCTCAGGACTTCAGACCTGCTGCTGTTGCCCAAAGTTTTCCGGTTGTCTCACCAGACTGTGGGCCTCATGTACCGGAATCTGTTTTGGGCTTTCATCTATAATACAGTGGGTATCTTTGTCGCAGCCGGAGTACTCTATCCCGTCTATGACATCCTGCTGAGCCCTGCGCTGGCAGGTGCTGCCATGGCTCTTTCCTGTGTATCCGTGGCTTTGAGCAGCCTTCGTCTGAGTTCCAGGTTCTGATGTTCTCAGCTGTTCCTATACTCTAGCGGACTCATGCCCATGTGCCTCTTGAAGTATTTTCCAAAGAAGGAAGCACTGGGGAAATTCAGGGAATAGGCAATTTCCTGAATGGTCATATTGGTTGATTTCAGTTTGGCTTTCACGTCTACGATGACGACGTGGGCGATGATGTCCAATACATTTCTGCCGGTCACCTGCCTCACGGTGGTGCTGAGGTGTTGCAGGGAGATGCCCAGTTTGTCGGCATAGAATTGCGCGCGGCGTTCGCGGGTATAGTTTTCGATGACGAGCTGCACCAGTTCGTGGCATATTTCCTCTTTCCGGCTCTTGTTCCCTTTTTGCATTTGCGGACGGTGGCAATACATCTTGTCCACCCCACTGAGGAGCATGCTTAGAGCGCTCTGTGCCATTTTGGTGTCAGGAGGGTAGGGGCCGGTCGTGATGCGTGCCCATAAGGCAAAATAGTCCTTGAAATAGGAGGCGACGGTAGGGTTGACAGCCAGTACCGGATACTCCAGTATGTTGGAGAAAGAGCTCAATGTAGACTGGATGAGGTTGACCCCATTGAGGCAATGGGAGGAAAACCCCACGAATCCCAGGCATACTTTTTCCTTTTGTTCGTAAAACTGTATGATGGTTCCGGGAAGCAGGGTAATGAAGTCCCCTTGCTTGATTTCCGTATCCATCAGGTTGATGGATACGGTGATGGAACCTTCTATGCATAGCGCAAAGATGCATGCTTTCAGACGGCACGACTGTTTGTATATGTTTAGAATGTCTTCCGTTACTTCAGTCCATGCAATCATGTCTACTGGCAGGTCGACTTGGGGAAATTCCATACGCTTTGTCGTTTAGAGTTCGCACAAAGGTAATTCTTTTCCGGGAAAAAAGTAACGGAAGACATTCTGTTTTTAAAATGAAATATTCTTTTTAGAATTCAAAAAAGTGCTATATTTGCTTGCATGAAACTGGAAATATCAGATTGGAACATGATCCCTTATGCCGGAGCATGGAGCCGGCAGACGGAATGGTTTGACGCACTTGTACATGCCAAGCAGGCAGGAGAGTGCTATGTCAATCATATTGTGCTCTGCGAGCATCCCCATGTCTATACATTGGGGCGTAGCGGAAAAGAAAGGAATATGCTGCTGGGAGAAGAACAACTGCGCAGGATAGGGGCTACGCTCTATCATATTGACCGTGGCGGAGACATTACGTATCATGGTCCGGGACAGTTGGTCTGCTATCCTATTCTGAACCTTGACGACTTTTCTTTGGGGTTGAAGGAATATGTGCATCTGCTGGAAGAGGCGGTAATCCGTGTTTGTGCTTCGTTTGGCATCGCGGCCGGACGCATGGAGAAGGCAACGGGCGTATGGCTGGAGGGCGATACTCCCCGTGCCCGTAAGATTTGTGCCATCGGCGTGCGTAGCAGCCATTTTGTCACCATGCATGGATTGGCACTGAATGTGAATACCGATTTACGTTATTTCAGCTATATCAATCCCTGCGGATTCATAGACAAGGGTGTCACTTCTTTGCAGAAAGAGCTGGGACACGAGGTGCCGATGGAGGAGGTGAAGGAGCGTCTTTGCAAGGAGCTGGTAAATCTTTTGTCATGAACTATCTGGCACATATATTCCTTTCCGGTTCGAACAGAAAAGTACAGTTGGGCAATTTTGTAGGCGATGCCGTAAAGGGAAGCTCCTATAAGAATTATCCGCCGGATATAGCCAAGGGTATTCAGCTTCACCGCGCTATTGACGACTATACCGACCGTCATCCGGCTGTCTGCGAGGTGGTGCATAGGCTTCAACCAGAATTCGGACGGTATTCGGGGGTATTGCTGGATATTTATTTCGATTATTTGCTGGCTTCCCGTTTCGAGTCGTTCTCCGGGGTTTCCTTGAGGAGGTATACCCGGACTTTCTATCTTTCCCTCCTCATCAATTACCGCTATCTTCCGGTACGGTTCAAACGTTTCATCTGGCATTTTATCCTGACCGACCGTTTGCGGAAATACGCCACTCTGAACGGAATAAGAGAGTCTTTGAACATCATGGTGGAATATCATCATATTGATATATCCGTAGACAAGGCTATTCGTTACCTTGAAGAGCACGATGAGGAACTGTTTGCTGTGTTCCAGCCATTTTTTATTGAATTGCAGAGGTTTTGCACTGAATACCGGCATAATTATAAGGTACAGTTTTAAGGACGAAGAAGAAATTCATATCGTGTCGGCAAGGAATTAATTTCCTGCCGGCACGATATTTGTTTTTTGTATCACACGTTATTGATTTCCTGCATGACATGTTATTGATAGCTTGTGCCCTGTGGAATCAACTTCCCGTACTCCGCTTCTCTCTTGCCAGTACCGAGATGATGTACCCTCCCTTGCTGTTCACCTTGCTCCAGTTCGTCCCATTGAATATTTTCCAGACGTAGTTTCCCAGCCTGCCGTAGTCCGATAACTTCAGAATCTTCCTGATTTCCTCCCGGTCGGTGATGTAGAGCTTTTCCAGATTCAGCATGAGGCATTCCAGGTTGTGCGTATTCCTGTTGTAGGCATATCCGGGAATGTCCAGCTCAGGATTCCCCTGCGCTCCTCCGCTTTCCCCCGGGGGAGTAAGAGGGGGAAGTGCTTTACTTTCTTTTGCTTTGTTTTCTTTGCTTTGTTTGGAATTGCATGCATTTTCGGGGAAAATGTCCGCATCCTGCGTGCAATTTTCCCGTTTTTGCGTACAAGTCTTGTCCTTGTCCGGTTTATCTTCCTCCGTCTCTACCAGCAGATAGGGCAGGGTGGTGAGGTCCCTTTTTCTTCGTTTGGTGGCTTCCAGCCATACCTTCTGTATCTCGGTAGAGGTCAGTACCCCTTGCTCCTTATAGGTTTTGGGGTCGAAAAAAGCTTTCTCCACCAGAATGTCCACGATTCCCTGCATCTCCTGCTCGTTGATGTCCTTTCCCGCCTTGTTTGTGAACAGTGTGCATTGCTCCGTGTTCCATTTCAGGTAATATCCGTTTTCCTTGTGTATCTTGCACAGCAGTTTCATTACCGCCGCCGTTCCTTTCAGTCCGAACCTGGCTTCCACCAGTTCCACTGCTATCTCTTCGAATAGATTTACTTTGAGGGGGAAGTATAGCATTCCCCCGTACATCATGGCCATTGTTTTTAGTGTTTAATGATTAGTGATTAATGGTTAATGGTTAGCATATGGGGCTCCATTCGAGGAAGTTCTCCAGCTGGAAAGTTTTCCATGCTTGCAGTTCCACATCCCAGAAGGCTATGGTGCTTGTCACTCTTGTGATGTCATAATCTCTTCTGAAGTCAGCCTTGTAGGGCAGTAAGGTGGCTTTCGCCAGCCTGAATGTCCCGTCCTGCTTGTGGTAGGCTATGAGTGCGTGTCCGTATTGCATGTGGTCTATCAGGCTTTCTATCCGTCGGGCCATCCATGTGGCGCATGTTTCCGTGTAGTTCTTTTCCAGCATGATACGTATTTTCCATAGGTTTCTCAGTGCTTCGTGAAGTGAAGCGTTCTTTGTCGACTTTCTCATCTTGTTGTCTTTAAAATTAATAATTGTATTAGTTTGGCAGGAGGTACGCTTATATATAAAAAAGATGCCGCATTCGTTGAGAAAGCGGCATCTATAGGCGGTGTGGCTTCATCCTTACCAAAGTGGCGGCAAAGATAAAGGGTTTATTCCTTAAGTTGTTTATATTTAATTATTGTCAATAAGTTTCGTGGTTTCTGCCCTTTTTTGTTTTATTCCCTATATTTCTCCTGCTACCTTCATTTCCCGCCACACTTCACCGAACTCTTGTATTATAGTGTTTTCTGACAGTCTTTTATAGTCTGGCGTTCTGAAGTCGAAATGTGAGTATGCCCATTGTGCCAATGCCTTGTTGCTTGTCGGCTTTTCTTCTATAAAGTATCTTGATTTTTTCCATAGGATGATGTCTTTAATGACTTCTTTCCTATATTGTGGCAGTATTCCTATAACCTCCCCGCTTGAGGGACGTCCTACTCCTGCTTTAGGAGCTGATATGCCGTGCTTTACATCCGTTTTAAGGGTGTCTCTTTTTGTTTTTTTTCCTTACTTTGGAGTGTCTCTTTTGCCTTCATTTTCTAATGTTTTTGGGTTAATAATTAAAATTACTGTAGTTTGTAAAATAAATGCAAAGGTATATCAAGTTTTTTGTTTTTGCAGAGTAAGGATGGAGATAAAAAGCTGGGTTTTATCTTTATGATGGGTTAATGCGTTGATATATAAATGGAAATGACTTTGACTTGGAAGTGTTTTTTAAACGTTCGTTTAATGGACATCAAATTTCAGGAAATGAAATAGGGAATGAGTTAATAAAAGGGAATGGAAATTTTAAATATTAAATAAGATACTTAATATATTGAATTACTGTAGATTAAACTGAGATACGATGGGTTTTCCAAAATATTTTTATTAAACATTTTGAGGATATAAAAAACAGTCTTATCTTTGCGTCCATTAAACGAACGTTTAAAAAACGCTTTTTGTTTGTAATCCGTTCGTTTATAGTCTCTTACCAGAAGGTAATGACGAACTGCAAAAAAACTGTTGGCAAGAAGGGCACAATGCTTGCTGTATTTTACATAATGTGCTCGCAAATGATTGGATACCAGGTATATACCGAGGGTTCAAAGCCCCAGAGGAACACTCTTTTGTGAACAAAACAACGAAAATGGAAACGGATAACGAGGTTGAAGTCTGGCATGCCATGCGTGCCACATACCGCAGGGAGCTTGATGCGGTGCATCTTCTTGAGAAGGAGAACCTCGGCTGTTTTGTCCCCATGCAATATAAGGTAAGTATCCGTAAGGGTAAGAAAGTTCGTACTTTGGTTCCCGTCATCCGTAATCTGGTTTTTGTCCATGCACGTCCTTCCGACGTACAGCGTGTTAAGTCTCAAATTACTTATTTGCAATATATAACCGATACTCGCAGTGGTCAGAAGATAATTATTCCCGACCATGAGATGCAGCGCTTCATCGCCGTTGCCGGAACCTATAACGACCATTTGCTTTATTTCCAGCCCGAAGAGTTGAATCTGTCGAAAGGAACTAGAGTCCGTATTACGGGTGGTGACTTTGCAGGGCAGGAGGGTATTTTTCTGAAAGTAAAGGGGGCACGTGACCGCCGTGTGGTTATAGAGATACAAGGTGTCATTGCTGTTGCCATGGCCACCATTCATCCGGACCTCATCGAAGTAATCCGCTAATCTTTAATTTTTAATTTATAATTTTTAATTATTACTCATGTCTCTTTTAGAAGAAGCACTTCTCCTTCAGCGTGCCGCGCACGATCTGATGTATTTGGGTATGGACGGGAGTCCTATTTATAGTGATGACTTGTCGCGTCGTAATGGTGAGGTTTATCACCAGACTGCAGTTCTGTATAGTTCGGGTACCTGGGGTGCTACGATGGAGGAGCAGGCGAATGTCTGCCTTGCCCTCCTGATGGGTTACAACGCTTCGTTCATTGACCATGGCGAGAAACAGCAGCATGTACAGGAAGTTCTGAACCGTTGCTGGGGTGTTCTGGATACTCTTCCCGCATCTTTGCTGAAGCTCCGTCTGCTTACTGCCTGCTATGGGGAGGTGTTCGATGAGGCTTTGGCGGATGAAGCTCACTCCATCATTGCCTCTTGGGATGCTGCATTGCTGACTGCCGAACAACGGGAGGCCGTTGATGAGTTTCAGAATGTGGTGGATAATCCTTATCCTTGGGAATATATTGACGAATAAAATCCATAAAATGGATTTTATAAATATAAATGTGTATGAGTATCATTGAAAAATCAAATAGTGGGCGTCTGATAGATGAGGATTTCACCCAAGTAGCCGAACTGTTGGGCTGTGAACCTGCAGCATTGAAGGCTGTTCAGCAAGTGGAAACCGGCGGTAGGGGAGGTTTTTTTTCTCCCGGAAGGCCTGCCATTCTTTTTGAGGGGCATATTTTTTGGACCCAGTTGAAGAAAAGGGGGCGTAATCCTGAAGATTATGTGAAAGGTAATGGGAATATCCTTTATCCTAAATGGGAAAAAGGACACTATAAAGGTGGTATTGGCGAATATGACCGCTTGGAGCAAGCCCGTAAGATAAATCGTGAAGCGGCAGATGCTTCCGCCAGTTGGGGTATGTTCCAGATTATGGGCTTTAACTATGCGGCTTGTGGAGAAGAAAGCATAGAAAGTTTTGTACGTAGCATGTGCGAGAGCGAATTCAAACAGCTATTACTTACTGCTAATTTTCTTAAGAAGAATAGCCAGATGCTTCAGGCTTTGCAGGCTAGGGATTGGGCAGTGTTTGCTAAATGCTATAACGGACCGGCGTATGCGCAGAATCGTTATGACGTGAAGTTGGAGGCAGCTTATCAGAAATACAGCTTGTAAAATAATACGTCTAAATTGAATGTTGACCAATAATTGGTTTAGTCGTTATACTCAAAATGATTATACTTCGCATGATAAAGGTTACTATCACCGCATTCTTGAGTACAGCTCCCGTGTTCAAGTGAGTATTATATTCGTAAGAACAATTCTCAATATAATAAATATAGTGTAAAATGCAATTCGCTTTTTTTATCCAAGCCCGATTAGGCTCGTCTCGCTTACCTAGGAAAATTTTGCTTCCTTTTTATCAAGGAGAAACAATACTTGACCTTTTAATTAAGAAGCTTTTGCATATTCATGCAAATGTGGTATTAGCAACATCTATTGATTTAAAAAACAAAGAATTAGAGATGGTTGCCCAAAAATATGGTATAACTTGTTTTCGAGGGGCAGAGAATGATGTTCTCCAACGTTTTATAGATGCTGCTGAATATTTAGGTGTAGAGCACTTGATTCGTGTTTGTTCTGATAATCCTTTTTTGGAATTAGATTCTATCGAAAATCTTATTCAATATGTTTCATCTGTCTCAGAAGAATATGACTATGTAAGTTTTAAGATTTCAGGTTCGCCTTCGATTAAAACTCATTATGGCTTTTGGACTGAATATGTCCGGCTGGATGCACTAAAGAAAATAAGCGCAATTACGACAGAAAAATTATATCATGAGCATGTTACCAATTATATTTATACCCATCCCGAATCTTTCAGAATTGGTTGGATTGAAGGGCCTGAATATTTGCAAAACCATCCTAACATACGTCTAACAATAGACACGAAAGAAGATTTTGACAATGCCGCAAAGATCTATGGTGATTTGTGTATGACTAATCCCTATCCCAAAATCTCTGAGATAATCAACTACTTAGATAATCATGTGACTTATTATGATGACATGAAGAATCAAATCGAAAAAAACAGCAAATAATGAAAGATACCTATATTATTGGCGAAATCGGCCAAAATCACAACGGCTCAGTGGATATTGCGAAATTAATTGTCGAGTTGATTGCTCGTCCGGTAAGGGAAGACGATTTTAATATTGAACTTAAGCCAATGAATGCGGTCAAGTTGACCAAAAGAGATTTAAACGAAGAATTAACAACTTCACAGATGAATCGCATCTACGATACACCTAATTCTTTTGGGCGTACTTATGGAGAACATCGTGCTTTCCTTGAATTATCAGATGAGGAGCATTATGAAGTATATAAGTATGCAAAAGAAAAGGGGCTTGATTTTGTAGAAACATTGTGTGCAAAAGGCTGTATGTCTCTTCTCAAACTTTTTACTCCAGATTATTTAAAGGTAGCAAGTCGAGATTTGACAAATCTTCCTCTTTTGGAGGTAATGGCCGAAACAGAAATTCCCATTATTCTTTCTACGGGAATGGCTGGAAAGAAAGAACTGGATGATGCTTTGGAAGTGATTACCAAGTATCATTCACAGATATCAATTTTACATTGTGTTTCTCAGTACCCTACGCATCCAGACAATCTAAATCTTCGTACAATTGAATACTTAAAAAAGCATTATGGACAATACCGAATAGGATTCTCGGACCATACGGTTGGCATCTCAGCTCCTATAGTAGCAGTGGGGATGGGTGCGGAAATCATTGAGAAACATATTACTATCGACCGCCATATGAAAGGTACAGATCAAGCTGGTTCATTGGGTCCTGATGGAGTAAATCGCATGGTTCGTGATATTAGAATAGCTGAACGTTGGTTGGGAGAGGAAAAGCTCTATATTGATAAGAGTGTAATTAATTCTAAAATAAAATTAGAACGTTCTATTGCGAGTAAACGGCACATTAAGAAAGGTGAGATAATAAAAAAGGAAGACCTCCATATGTTAAGTCCTGGAGATGGTTTTAAATGGAACCAACTAAATGAAGTGGTGGGAAAAACGGCTCGTGAAGACATTCCTGTAAATGAGATTATTTACTTTAAGTATATTCAATAATAATGAAATCAATTCAAGTCATTCAACTTATCAATCAATGGAAGAGTAATTGTTATTTATCCAATTACTCTTTCGATTGTCCGGCACATCTAATAGACGATGCTTTGGCTAAGTTTCAATCGGACTATAATAGATGGTATGAAGGGGTGATTGACATTAAGAGGTTGTCTCTTACGCCACAGTTGCAAACAGTTCTTTGTTATCGAATAGCGAATAATATTTACAAAAGCGGGGCGGCGGACTTATATTCTCTGTTAGGCCGAGTGATTGGACAGATAGAAATTTATTATTCTTCTGAGATAGGAGAAGGATTTAGAATTAATCATGGAGTTGGCACAGTCATAGGAGCAAGAGCACATATTGGAGACAACTTTACTATCCATCAAAATTGTACAATTGGAGACAAAAATGGAGGACGTCCTACGATTGGTAACAATGTTACCATGTATGCCGGTTCTTTAATTCTTGGTTCAATTCATATTGGCGATAATTCTGTTATAGGGGCTAATGCATTGGTTATGTCTGATTTTCCATCCAATGCCATACTTGTAGGTACTCCGGCAATAAATAAAAGATAAATGTTACCCAAGCTGATACTAACTGATATAGATGGCGTTTGGACGGATGGCGGCATGTATTATAATCGTACAGACGATGAATGGAAGAAATTTAATACCTATGATAGCGCAGGTGTTTTGTTTGCTCATGCATGTAATATCTCGGTTGGCATTATTACTGGTGAGAATACGGAAATAGTAAAACGCCGAGCGGATAAATTGAAAGTTGATTACTGCTTTCTTGGAGTTAAAAACAAAATGCAGATTGTTAATCAGCTTATTTCTGATTTAGGGATTTCACTATCTGAAGTGGCCTATATTGGGGATGATATCAACGATTTGGCTGTTCTTAGAAGTGTGGGTACCAGTGGAGTACCTTCCTCGGCACCATTTTATATGAAGTCATATGGAAATATTACGCTATCCAAAAAAGGCGGTGAAGGTGTGTTTCGTGAGTTTGTTGAGGCTATTTTGGGGGAGGAAAAAATCCTTTCAATCATAGATAATGTAGTATTAGCAAATCAATAGGTGCAATGGATGTTAATGAAATAGAATCCTATTTTGACCGTTTATGGCCGTTGAACAGAAGCCTTACAGGTGAAGGTAATCGACAGACAATAAAAATACTGTCTGAGTTAGTACCATTCAATGTTACGGAAGTGCCTGCAGGAACCTCTTGTTATGACTGGAAAGTACCTGCAGAGTGGAATGTCAAAGAGGCTTGGATTAAAGATACCAAAGGAAATATTATTATAGATTTCTCAAATAATAATTTGCACCTGATGGGTTATTCAATAGCTTGTCATGAACTTCTTTCTTATGATAATCTGATTAAGCATCTGTATTATATTCAAGCCCAGCCTGAAGCTATACCTTATAGAACTTCCTATTATACTAAAAGATGGGGGTTCTGCTTGAGCTACAATCAATTCCTTTCTTTAAACCCCAAAGAACAATATGAAGTATTTATAGACTCATGTCATAACGAAGAGGGATCAATGACTGTCGCAGAAGCAGTGATAGAAGGAGAATCAAAGGAAGAAATAGTTTTTTCCAGTTATATTTGTCATCCGTCATTGGCCAACAATGAACTTTCTGGTCCATTGGTATTATGTTATTTATATGGTCTCATAAGGCAGAAACTTGTAAAGCCCCGATATACATATCGCTTTTTATTGATGCCTGAGACTATAGGTAGTATTTGGTATATTTCTCATCATTTTGAGCACCTGCAGAAATATGTAAAAGGTGGAATGATATTGACTTGTATTGGCGATGCTGCCCCCTATTCACTCAAGAAGTCCAGACGCGGGGATAGCTTGCTTGAAGCTGCAACTGAATATATTGCTAAAAGTAGATATCCAAACACTTGTGTGATTGATTTTTTTCCATTGGGTAGTGATGAAAGACAATACTGCTCTCCAGGTGTTAATCTTCCATTTTGCTCATTAATGCATAGCGTTTATGGAACATTCAAAGAGTATCACACTTCATTAGACAACAAGAGTTATATTTCATTTGAGGTAATACAACAATCGACAGAAGATTTATATGATGTAATTCGTATTCTAGAGAATGATGGAAGGTATTTTAATCAAATGCCTATGTGTGAACCACAATTGGGGAAAAGAGGACTATATCCTACTATAAGTGCCCCTAATGCACGGAGTAAAGTTACTGATGCAATGATGTGGATACTCAACTATTCTGATGGAAAGCATACTCTATTCGACATATTGAAGAAAGCACAACTCCCCATTGGTTCCTTTTTGGAAGCAAAAGATGTATTAATCAAAAATGGCATATTGAAATATGAAGAATAATGTGGATTTTTTCTTTCATTTTTCAGATTTCACTTTGAATGAAAACTTATATCCCCTTAAAAGGCATTCATCCTTTTACTATATAGTGCGGGGAGTATATTATTTCACACGCAGTTTTGTCTATTCTTTGATATATGGAAATTATAAGTATAAAGAGATTAATTCAGTGAAAGGAAAAATTTTGTTTTTCTGTTTGTCACTCAATAATCGAAGGGCTTTAAGTTCTGTGATGGACAAATTCGATAAACAGGATTATCATCTTCTTCTTGACGTTGAAGTTCCTGAATTGACATTAAAGAGGGTTTATATAAAATCTTTAATTTATATAATACCAATTTTGATACGATTTCTGAAATATAAAGGGAAAGAAAAAAGAATCTATGGTTATGGATTACCATTGATATTACGAAGTCCAGGTTACTTTTTTACTATAGGTGATTTTATTAAAAAAATGTCGCCTAAATGTGTCTTCTTTTCTAATGACCATGTGGATTGTGCAAGAATGGCACTTTGGCATTGTAATAATTTGAATATAAAATCATTATATATTCAGCATGCATCTGTGGCCAATTACTATCCAGCACTTCAATTTAGTTATGCCTTTTTGGATGGAGTCGAAAGTTTTCATAAATACACAGATATTCATAAAGACGGAACATCGAAAACAGTGATTTTAGGTGCATGTCGCTTTGATTATATGAAACCAAAAATCATTAATCAAAAAGAGGCTTTTATAAATACGATTGGAGTGGCTGTCAATATGATTGATGATTATAATCATATAGAGGCATTATGCAAGTTCATATTAAATATTAATCCTGCCTATAAGATCGTTATTCGCACACACCCGGGAATGCTGCATTTTGAGCACTTTAAATTTGAAAATGCTAATATCGAATATACTTCTGCCTATGATGAAACTCCTTTTGATTTTCTTAATCGAATTGGTATATTGATAGCAAATGATTCCTCAATACATTTAGATGCCTTGATGGCTCGTGTGCCAAGTATTATGTATTCATTGTCTAAGAGCGGATTTTCCGATCAATATAGTTATGTAGCACAAGGATTGGTTAAGTATGCAAAAGACGAAGATGAGTTGAAGTGTATGCTGTCTGGTCATTCTCTTAAAATGGTCTCTACAGATATTGCACAGTTCTTTAATGCTGCATACGATAAAGAATATGAAGGAAATTGTTCTACTATTGTTGCCAACTTTTTAAAGAGGGGCTTTGATGAAGAATATCTTCAATCCTTGGGACTTGACATCAAATCTGCAAAGCTCGTATAATTGCATATAGGAATAAAGCATGCTACGTAAGCTTCTGACTAATTCTCTGCTTTTTGGTATTTCACCTTATATACCACAGGTAATAAACGTATTCTTGCTGCCTATAATGACACAATACCTAACTGCAACAGATTATGGTATTGCTGGTACGATTAATGCATATACACAAGCACTCACAGCTTTATCCACTTTAGGATTTAATTCTGTTCTGGGAGTTATTTTTTATAAATGTAGTTTTCAATACAAGATCTTGTGGCGTGAGATATATGGTTTTCTCAATATTTGGATGATATTCTTTGCATTTCTTCAAGGCTTACTTTTGTATTTCATCATTCCTGAGGAGGCGGCAGAATATAAATGGCTGATTATTGCTTTAACTAATTTTTCTAATGTATTCTTTGGTCCTACTGCTACAATTGGCAATTATTATTATGTTAATAGTATGAAGCCAATCCCAATAGTGTGGAGGAGTATCTTGTCTGGTATAGTTACTCTTCTAGCCAATTATATTCTAGTCGTACATTATCGACTTGGCTACTTGGGTTGGTATGTAGGTGGCTTTTTAGGAGTATTTCTAATGAACGCTTCTTATTGGTATGCAGTTAATGTTGAATTAAAGCTATCACCAATCTATAATTTTAAGAGAAAAACTATACTTAAATACCTTCGTGTTTCACTCCCTACAGTGCCTCACTACTATTGTGGTTTCTTATTGAACTCCTCCAGTAAAGTGATCATGGATTTTTATTCCACCCCTCTTCCGGTATTTGGACGTGCTAACATAATGATTCAGATTAGTTCGCTGATGGAGAATTGGGTGAATGCTATAAATCAGGCTATCTATCCCATGTGTATGGAATCAATTAAGAAACGTGATGAAGTCAGGGCTAAAGCATTAATTTATGTCTATTTGGGCATTACCTATTTTTGCACTTTTATTTTTTCTTTGTGGAGTCGTGAAGTTTTCAATATTTTGATTTCCAATAAAGAGTTGGCATCAACCTATCCGTATGCTGTCATATTTGTAATGGCTTTTAATTATCGACCGATGTACGTAGGTGCGAGTAATATATTTTTTTATCATGAAAAGACAACCTCCCTTTTAAGATTAACTTTCTGTTCTGGTATCATTGCTTTTGTGTTGTATTGTATTTTAATTCCCTTCTTATCTATTTGGGGAATAGTTATTGCGTATTTCATCGCATCTTTCTATATGGGTTACGCAGGCTTTTATATGAAGGTATTTAAAGATAATTCTAAGATTACATATCCTATACTTAAAATAGCTGCCATTCATTTGTTTCTAACAGCAATGGCTTTATTTTTTGTTGATTCCGATCTTAACATTAAGATAGTTATTACAATTGTCTTTATTGCTTGTTTAGTAATAAAATCGTGGTTACAATTTAAAAAGACGTAATATTATTATATAGCTCGTAATTATAATTATTATGGAATAAGTAATATCTTTAATTGGGGAGTTTAATGAATATTTTAGAATGGAGCCATTCTGGATGGTAGTTTTATGTCTAAGAAGTTTAAACAAAACATGGAATGGATTAGTAAGTCTGCTATTTTCTTGAATGTTTTCAAAGTAGAAGGGCTTAACTAAAGTGGACAAGATATAAAGAATTTGATAGGCCTTGGAAACAAAAGTGGATGTTATTTTGACATTTTTGTGTTATTGAATGGTAAAAATATTACATATTACAAGGTGAAAAACATAGGCTTTTAATTACAATGAAAAAAATTCTATTCCCTTATCACTTGCTGGTTAGGATGCGGTTCAAGTTTCGTCGTTGGTGGGCCATGTATCACGCAAAGCGTCAAATTACGTCCTATGGTGTGGGGTTGTGTGTCAATGCCCCCTGTGTATTTGGAGGTAAAGTAATTTTAGGTGATAATTGTAACTTTAACGGGATGCAAATTTTAGGCGATGGTAGTGTTACAATTGGCAGTAACTTTCATTCGGGTACAGAATGCATGATAATTACCCAAAACCATAATTATGAGGGTACTTGTATCCCTTATGATGCAACGTATGTGCTGAAACACATCGTAATTGGCGACAATGTGTGGTTTGGTAATCGGGTGATAGTGACTGGTAGCATTACTATTGGAGAAGGTGCTATAATTGCGGCAGGTTCAGTGGTGTGTAAGGATGTGCCTCCATTGGCTATTGTGGGTGGAAATCCAGCCAAAGTTATCAAATACCGAAATAAAGAGCATTATTTCGATTTGAAAGTAAAAGGGATGTTTCATTAATAAAAATCAATGGTATGAATATTGCAATAGTAGGCACTGGCTATGTGGGTTTAGTGTCAGGTACTTGTTTTGCAGAAATGGGTGTTCATGTCATTTGTGTGGATGTGAACGAAGAAAAGATTAATGCGCTTATCAGTGGGCAAATTCCCATCTATGAGCCGGGACTTGATGAAATGGTCTTGCGTAATTATCGGGAGAGGCGTTTGAACTTTACTACAGATTTGACTTCAGTGCTTGATGATGTGGATATTGTCTTTAGTGCCGTAGGTACACCTCCGGATGAGGATGGTAGTGCTGACCTTCAATATGTACTTGCTGTAGCACGTCAGTTCGGACAAAATATAAAAAAATATACGGTATTGGTAACTAAGTCTACGGTTCCGGTTGGTACTGCTAAAAAGGTGAAAGCTGTTATTGAAGAAGAGCTGCAGCAACGAGGAGTAGAGATACCTTTTGATGTGGCAAGTAATCCGGAATTTTTGAAAGAAGGTGCTGCAATCAAGGATTTTATGAGTCCTGACCGTGTAGTGGTAGGCGTAGAGAGCGAAAAGGCAAAAGAAATGATGACTAGACTTTACCGTCCTTTTCTGCTCAATAACTTTCGTGTCATTTTTACCGATATTCCTTCTGCGGAAATGATAAAGTATGCGGCTAATTCTATGCTTGCTACCCGTATCAGCTTCATGAACGACATCGCCAATCTTTGTGAGTTGGTGGGTGCCGACGTGAATATGGTTCGTAAGGGTATAGGTAGTGATAGCCGTATTGGCAGCAAATTCCTTTATCCGGGTTGTGGGTATGGTGGCAGTTGCTTTCCCAAGGATGTAAAAGCGCTTATAAAGACGGCAGAACAAAATAGATACGAGATGAAAGTGCTGAAGGCTGTAGAAGAGGTGAATGAAAAGCAAAAGTCTGTACTTTTTAATAAACTTCGTGGCTTTTATCAAGGTGACTTGCAAGGTCGTACCATTGCCTTATGGGGGCTTGCTTTCAAACCTGAGACAGATGATATGCGTGAGGCTACTTCTTTGGTAACAATTAAGCTGTTATTGGAGGCGGGTTGCAAGGTTAGAGTCTATGATCCAGTTGCTATGGATGAATGTAGACGCCGTATGGGTAATGTGGTAACTTATGCTAATGATATGTATGATGCGGTACTTGATGCGGATGCATTATTGCTGTTAACGGAGTGGAAACAATTTCGTTTGCCTTCTTGGAGGGTGATTGCTCGTAGTATGCTCAAACCGTTGGTGATTGATGGGCGTAATATTTATGATGCTGAGGAGATGAAGGAAGTGGGAGTTGAATATTTTTGTATCGGACAGTAAGGATTAAGATAAGAATGCAATATGAAACACGCCTTTTTAATCATGGCATATAATGAACCGGAGATTCTGAATTTATTGCTTTCTAAACTGTATCACGAAAACAATGTTTGTTTTGTGCACATTGACAAAAAGGTGTCTTATGGTATAAAATAAAAATGTACAAAATAGTCGAAAAATATGAAGGGGTAATTATAGACAAACCAATAAATGTAAAGTGGGGTAATTATTCACAGATTAAGTGTGAAATGTTGTTGTTTAAGGAAGCATTTGAATATCCCGTTAATTTTGACTATTATCATTTGCTGTCTGGTGTTGACTTACCTCTTTATCTTATCCGATTCAATACGTACATCGTTTTTTCGAATTGCATAAAGGTGCTTTTTTGTTATTATTAATGAGGATAGTATAGACGAAAAGGCTGGATTTGAACGAATTAATTATTACCATCTTTATACTTGCTTCGGAAGGAGATTCACGAATATTTTGCTACGAACAGGATTTGCTACATTTAGTATTAAGATACAAAAAATGATAGGAGTATCAAGGTGTAAATCAGATATTAATTTCGGTGTTTATAAAGGCAGTAATTGGTGTAGTGTTACATATAATGCTGTTGAATTTCTACTCTCAAAGAAGAAAGACATATTTCGACGATTCAAATATACTATGTGTGCAGATGAAGTGTATAAACAAACCGTCTTTATGAATTCTCTATTTGCAAAATGCGATATATAACCTCGGAAGATGATAGGATGAAATCTAATCTACGTGAAATAGACTGGTCGCGTGGTAACCTTTATACGTGGAAAAAAGAAGATATAGTTTTATTGTCCCATAGTCCCAATCTATTTGCGAGAAAATTTTCCATACATCATCGCTCTGTTATTGATTATATCCGTGAGCATATATAATAATAAAACCATATAATGTCGAGTATTACGAAAAAATACAGTGTGATTATTCCGCATAAAAATACCCCTGAACTTTTGCAACGATGTTTAGCTTCTATTCCAAAGCGTGTTGATATTCAGGTTATTGTAGTAGATGATAATAGCGATTTAGACAAAGTGGACTTTTATCATTTTCCTGGTATGGATGATGAATGTGTGGAAGTGTACTTAACGAAAGATGGTAAAGGAGCCGGTTATGCAAGAAATGTTGGATTGAAACATGCCAAAGGTAAATGGTTGCTGTTTGCTGATGCAGATGATTATTATGTGGACGGTACATTTGATGTATTGGATAAGGAATTGAATGAAGATTTAGATGTTTTGTATTTTAATGTGACATCAAACTCGACGCGAAAGGAAGCTAGGGCATCTTGTATTGCTGGTAAGTATGAGGACTATTTTAAGACGAAAGATGATACACTTGTGAAATTTGGTATTTGGTCTCCATGGAATAAATGTATATTTTCGAAATTAGTATTTGATTATGGTTTAGTCTTCGATGAGGTTCCGGTTGGTAATGATGCTATGTTCAATTTGAAAATGTCTGGGTATGCACGCAAATATAAAATTATATCAGAGCGTTTGTATTGTCTGACTGATACAGAAGGATCTATAACTTTTAGACAACAAACTTATGATAGAATGTTTAACTACATGAAAGTGGGTATAAGTATTAATCAATTTTTATATGAGAGAAAATTATATAATTTATCTACTCCTATAATTTCACCTTATATTATAAGGAAAATAATCCATGACTATGGATTAAAAAAGTTATGTAATTATATTTTATATATCCATCGAAAATGGAGTTTGATTAAGGCTATAAGAATGTATGCAGGTTATCTTGAAGCAAAAAAGAAAATATGATATTATTTGTTGTAAAAAAAAAAGACTAATAGACGCTAAATTACGATTTTTCTATAGTATACTGACATTTTTTTTAGTTTTTGCATTTCCATTATTGCCGGGTTTGAGTAGTGCCAAATTGGTAATGGTAGGACTATGTTTATATTTAGCTTTAAAAAGAGATAGTTGGCTAAAGCTTAACAAAATCAATGTCAATTTTAAAAAGGCAATACGTAGTTATCTATCGGTTCACTATTTCTTGTTTTTTTGGACTTTTTTCCTTACTATTTACTATAGAGAATTTGACTTTTCATTAACAAGCATGTGGCTGTCCAGCCTAATTCTGTATTATGTATCTTTTGTCTTTTACACCAAAGCTTCTAATTACATAAATATTCCCAAAACTATCGTTTATTGTTTCATATTTCAATGTTTGCTGATTTTACTATCAATGTTCTGTGACACATTTTATAATATATCTAGTATTTTCAGAGGAGATGTTGATAAAATTGAAGTATATGGGAGGCTTAGAGGTACTGCAATCTGTGGTTATCAGTTCTTTGGTCTTGCTACTATGTACTCTTTTGTTTTACTTTATTATATTCTTCATATAAAACTGTTTAAGAGAAAAATTCTCTACTTTATATTCTTGACTGTTTTCGCTCTTTTGAATGGACGTTTTTCGATTGTTGCATTAATTACTGGAATTGCATTTTATTTTATTCGTGAAATTTTAAATGGACAGCTAAAAAAAGCCATATCATTCATAGTGATTATGATTGTCTTTATCATCAGCTTAATCGTCCTATTATATTATTATGTGGATATGATTTCAGATCCATTTTTATATAAAGTAGTATATAATTATCTTGTACAACCATTAGATTCCATATTTATTGATGGAGAATTTCGAACCCCGTCAACAGATTATTTGCAGGATATGTACGAAAGCAAGTATATACAACAGTTTTTTATTTGGGGATCTGGTCGATTCATGGATGAAGCTGGAGGATATTTTGGAAGTGTGGATGCAGGATACTTGAGAATATTAGGGTATTATGGTATAATAGGATTTATATTTGTCTTTTTTTCGCTGTTTTACTTGATTTTTCTGACTCGAAGCAATCTTGATATATTTACTAAGATTGCATTTTTCTGTTTATTCTTAGCTTTCAACTATAAGGGGGATGTACAAGTATATCACAATAACATAATACCACTTATGGTAGCATTCTTATTTTTCAATAAAGCTACAGATTGCGATAGGTCTTTAGGGATAGTAAAATGAATAAACCTATCTATTTTCTTCTTCAGCACCTTAAAATAGGAGGTGTTGAAATTTGTATTACGAATATTGCCAATGTATTAGTTCAAAGAGGATACAAAGTTTTTTTGGTGCTTACATTGCAAGACATTGAATTGTCAAATATCGATTCCCGCATAAGAATTATTCATCTGACAAAGCTTCATCATGGTGATAAATCAATATTCTACAAATTATATAGGAGAGGTGTCTCTTATGTGGCAATCCGTAGATTTATTCATAAATTGAATAATACGATTATTGTGTCGACGCGCAATGAATATAATATAATGCTCTCAAAATATTCTAATAATACCAATATCCGTATTGCTCAGCTTCATCATGATTATGTCGGTCATAAGGGTATCGAGAACGATTTCAAATTGCGGTATCTCAATATTGACAATTTCCTTATTCTTACAGATGATGTTAAAGAAGAAATACGGAAAATGGTTACTCCTTATAATAAGCATACAAAACTGATTACAGTTCCCAATTTTATTTCTTCGATAAATATGGAATGCAATAGTATAAAACCGAGAGATAATATTGCTATTGCAGTTGGAAGACTATCGTCTGAAAAAGGATTTCTAAGGTTACTTGATATTTGGAAGGTCGCTCTTTCATTGTCTGATTGTAATATTAAACTTTTCATAGTGGGCGAAGGGCCTGAAAGAAATAACTTGGAAAAAAGAATTATCGAGTTAGGTATTGGTAGTTCTGTAACACTGTTAGGACAAAAATCAAGCCAAGAAGTCTTGCACCTTATGTATAGATCAAAAGTATATTGTATGTCCAGTTTTACAGAGGCTTTTCCGACAGTACTATTAGAAGCTATGTCGTGTCGGCTACCACAGATAGCTTTTGATGTCCGTGTTGGTCCTCGCAACATTATCCTTAATGATAACACGGGCTATTTAGTACGAGATAATGATATAACGACTTATGCGAATCATATAATCCGTTTAATGAATGATAATATTGAATGGCAAAGATTTTCGTTCAATTCATATAAAAGGGCTAAAGATTTTTCTGTGGATAATGTCATTAATAGATGGGAGTCAATTTTTAAAGGTGAAATATAGGGCTGGTTTTAATTTTAAATACATGAAAAACTTTATATCGGACATATATCATATGTTTCTTACTATAGTTATGATTATTCCTCTTCATCGATTCAGAATCTTTGTATTAAGATGTTTCAGGATGAAAATAGGCAAACATTGTGCCATCTGTAGAAATGTCGATATACGTTCACCGTATCGGATTGAAATTGGGGAGCATTGTACAGTGAATAAAAGAGTCGTTTTAGATGGAAGAGGTGGCGTGAAAATAGGAAAAAATGTGGATATTGCTCAAGATGTGAATATATGGTCTCTTCAACACGACTATAATTCTCCAACTTATTCTACGAATAGTGGAATTGTAGTTATAGAAGACTATGTATGGCTTGCATCACGAGTGACTGTTTTGCCAGGAGTGACCATTGGCAGGGGGGCGGTTATTGGTACTTGTAGTGTGGTAACCAAGGATATTCCACCAATGAGTATAGCTGTAGGTAATCCTGCTAAAGTCATAGGCAGGCGAGATGATTGTTTGGAATATGAATTAGGTCATCGTGGTTGGTTTAAATAGCTTTTATTTATGAGACTTTTATATATAGCCCCCAAATTTGAATCAAATTCTTTTGGAGGTGATTATGTGTGTAAACGGAATTTACGTTTTTTGAAGTCCATATTGGGTGAAGAAAACGTAATAGAATATCATCTTAAAAAATCTTCTTTGAAGAGGGCAATTATTTCATCTTTTTCAGCATGTAGCTATGGAATGAGTAGAGATGAAGAAAAACGTATAATAAAAATGGCGTTAGCTAACGATTGCAGGATAGCTTTTATTGAACTTTCACTAAGAGGTAATTTAGCCCAATTACTCCTCCGGAATTCTATCAGAACTATAACGTTTGCTCATAATGTAGAATCTCAATTATATAAGCATCGTCATATTCATGCCAAAACTTTGATCTCTTATTTTCAATATCGTATTATTCGTTGGAATGAACGAAAAGCAATCAATAATACAACCAAACTGATTACATTAACCGAACGCGATAGCTTGGAGATGAGAAAGGCTTATAATAGGGATGCAGATATGATAATTCCTATTAGTACTTCCATAAAAAAAGATCTTTTTGCCACATCACATAATGATGATTATTTCCTATTTGTTGGTTCTGACTTTTTTCCAAATGTTGAAGGAATAGTTTGGTTTATCAAGAACGTAGCACCATACATTAATCATGAAATATGGGTTGTGGGTTCATGCTGTTATAATAATGCGATAAAGAAATTGCCTTTGACTTCAAATGTTCGTTTAAAAGGATACATTCCTGATTTAGATATGTGTTATAGAAACGCATTGGCTGTTATTGCACCTATCTTTTCGGGCTCAGGAATGAAAACTAAAACAATTGAAGCACTCAGTTACGGAAAGAGTATATTCGGAACAACTGAAGCATTTGTTGGAATAGAAACAGATTTTGCGAGGATTGGGGGAGAATGTAATAATGCTGCTGAATTTATAGAAAAAATGAATTCATTGGCCTACGAAAGAATAAATTCATATTCTATTCAATTATTCCTTAAATATTTTTCAGACATTATAGCTAAAAAACATTTTGACAACCTTATTGCTTCCCTTAATAATTCAATAATGATTAATACGAGCTTCATTAAAAAATGAAAAAACTACTGTTCATATCTTCTCGTCCTATTTACCCAATTGTCGGTGGTGATCAAATTCGTACAGCACAATGTCTTGAATTTCTTCGTTTATATTTTGATGTACATGTTATCATAATAGGAAGTGACGAAAACTTATCTAAGCCTGATAATTATGGCTCTTATAAATATTTTCAAAATAGCAAATTGCAACATCTATTCCAAGCTCTGAATTTTGTTCTAAACGATCTTCCAATTCAAGTAAATTATTATTATAATAAAAAAGTTCAAAAGTATATTGATTCAATCATCCATTCATTTGATGTCGCTTTTTGTAACAACTTACGAACTGCTCAATATGTTCGTAAGTATAAATCTGTTATCAGGGTGATAGATTTTGTAGATGCAATCTCTATGAATTATGATAAAGCGCGGAAGTATGCAAGGTTTCCAATGAAATGGATTTATACAATTGATTGGAAACGATGTAAAATTTATGAATCCACATTGCTAGACGAATTTGATCGTGCATGTGTTATCTCAGAAGTTGATAAAGCTTTTATTTTGGATAATTCTAATTGTAATAAGAAACTCTCTGTTATAGGTAATATGGCAAATGTTTCTGATATAGTGTTTCCTGAAGAAAATGGTGCTATTGTTTTTGTCGGTAAAATGAATTATGCTCCTAATATATTGGCTGTAAAGAACTTTGTAAGTAATATTTTTCCCTTTGTAGTAGCATCAATACCGACTGTAAAGTTTTATGTAGTTGGAACACATCCGACTCGGGAAATTCAGAATCTAGATAATAGCAAGAATATCTTTGTTACAGGATATGTTGAGGATACAAATGAATATCTTGATAGGGCTTCGGTCGTTATAGCTCCGATGATATCAGGAGCTGGCATCCAAAACAAGATTATTCAAGCTATGGGGCGGGGTAGATGTGTGGTTACTACTAAAATAGGATCCGAAGGTCTATCAATTGAAAAAGGGGAAATAGGAATAGCAAATTCAAATTTAGAACTGGCTAATCTATTAGTTTCACTTTTAAATGACCCGGCACAACGAGTTAAAATGGGTAAACTCGCAAAAGGTTATATAATGGAACGGCTTTCAAGAGAGACCATCGGCAAAGAATTTCAAGAATTTATACAAGGTGCTTACTGAGTATGTCGGTAAAAAAGTATTTTTTTTATTTTCAGCCTTTACGTACATTGTTGGCTTACATATCTTTTCATAACCTAAGAGTGATTGAATCCGTGAACAAACCATATAAAGAACAAGAACAGATGGTGCCGAATGTTGCTGAACCGGTAGTTGTAAATGTGGGTAATAAGAATAATCCTGATATCATTACGGAAGGACGTGATGATATTAGGCGTGGCATTTCCGGTGAAGAATTATTGGATAGGCTTTGCTTTCGTATAAAAGCTTTGTTTGAATGAAAGTTGTATTTGAGTTTATCAAATACATACGTTTCTAGTCAGTATAATTTTAGCATATTTCAATGAACATACTTATCACGGGAATCCACGGCTTTGTGGGTTCCAATCTTGTTGTTGCTTTAAAGGAACATCATAGCCTTTACGGACTGGATATTGTCGCTCCTGAAAAGGCGGGGGTGATAAAGACTTTTTTCTGGAAAGATATTGAACCGGCTTCTTTTCCGATGCGGAATCTTCCTGAATTCGATGCCATTATTCATCTGGCTGGTAAAGCCCATGATACGAAGAACCAGTCTGCTGCCCAAGCCTATTTTGATATCAATACGGGATTGACCCAAAAGATATTTGATTTCTTTCTGGAATCGTCTGCGAAGAAGTTCGTATTCTTCAGTTCTGTGAAAGCCGCTGCAGACAGTGTGGTGGGTGATATGCTGACTGAAGATGTGGTGCCTGCTCCGGTAGGGCCTTATGGGGAAAGTAAGATAGCTGCCGAGAATTACATCCTTGACAAGTTGAAGGTTGAGAATGGGAAATTGAAAGCTAATCCTTATGATGACAAGCAGGTTTATATCCTGCGTCCCTGCATGATTCATGGTCCCGGTAACAAAGGCAATCTGAATCTTCTTTATAATGTGGTGAGGAAAGGTGTTCCCTGGCCTTTGGGGGCTTTTGAGAACAGAAGGTCTTTTACTTCGATAGACAATCTCTGCTATGTGGTGGAAGGTCTTTTGACCAAGGAGGTAGCGAGTGGTATCTACCACATGGGAGATGACGAAGCCTTGTCCACGAATAAGCTGATAGCTTTGATGTGTCGGGCTTTGGAGCGCAAGCCGCATATCTGGAAGATAAACAGAGGACTGATGGAATTCTGTGCCCGGCTTGGGACTCTGCTCCATTTGCCTTTAAATGAAGAGCGTCTGCACAAGTTGACTGAGAATTATGTGGTGAGTAATGCGAAGATAAAGGCTGCCCTGGGTATTGACAGAATGCCGGTGAGGGCAGAGGAGGGGATAGTGAGAACGATAAAATCGTTCTCAAATATAAAAGTAAACAATTAAAAATTAAAGAGGAAAATACTGTTATGTATTATCTGATTATATTGGTTCTGCTGTTTTTGGCAGAACTTTTTTATTTTAGAGTGGCTGATAGGTGCAATATCATCGACAAGCCCAATGAGCGGAGTTCCCATACGAAAGTGACTTTACGCGGTGGTGGGATTATTTTCTATTTCGGGGCGTTTGCCTATTTCCTGACGAGTGGCTTTGAATATCCCTGGTTCCTGCTTGCCTTGACACTGGTGACGTTCATCAGCTTCGTGGACGATATAAAATCCACCGGACAGATGACAAGACTGCTTTTTCATTTCTCTGCTATGGCTATGATGTTTTATCAGTGGGGGCTGTTCTCTTTGTCCTGGTGGTGGATAGTCATAGCCTTGATAGTCTGTACGGGCATCATCAATGCCTACAACTTTATGGATGGCATTAACGGCATAACCGGCGGTTATTCTCTGGTTATTCTTGCTGCGTTGGCTTATGTCAATAAGGAGGTGGTTACTTTTGTGGAAGCGGATTTCATCTATACCGTTATCTGTTCTGTTCTTGTCTTCTGTTTCTTCAATTTCCGCAAGAAAGCCAAATGCTTTGCGGGTGATGTGGGTTCGGTGAGCATTGCCTTCATCCTTCTTTTCTTGATAGGCAGTCTCATCATTGAAACAGAAGATTTCAGTTGGATAGTCCTTTTATCCGTTTATGGTGTGGATAGTGTGCTGACTATCATTCACCGCCTGATGCTTCATGAGGATATCGGACTACCGCATCGTAAACATCTGTATCAGATTATGGCGAATGAGCTGAAGATTCCTCATGTAATGGTTTCTTCTATTTACATGGCAGTACAGGCAATCATCATCATAGGATATATAATGTGTTTGGATTCAGGCTACTGGTATCTGCTATGTACCATCCTCTTGTTAAGTCTTATTTATGTCTGTTTCATGAAGAGGTATTTTGGATTACATCAATCAATTTGAAATAAGCTTTCCTTTTCTTGATTAAGTTGGCTTGCCTAATCTGTCGACTTGTAAATCAATACTTTATAAACTTATCTCAGAAAACAGCTTCAGCGAGGCTGTTTTCTTTGTTTGCAGGCAAATATATCCTCACCTTTGCATTGTTGATCAACAAAACGAGATTAAAAACCATGTTGAATTAAAAATGTAAAAAGGAGAAAGATAGTATGCCTTTATTTTATTATGCAAGACAGTCGTCTCTGGCGACGAAAGAAGGTGCCAAACTTTGGCATCTGAGTTTGAAGAAAGTGGGAAGGGCCGTGGATGCGCAACAGCTGGCTGAGGTGATTGCCGAGAAGTCTTCATTGACTCCGGGTGACGTACATAATGTAATCCGTAACCTGATGACGGTAATGAGGAGCCAGTTGCTGAACAGCCGTACGGTGCGTCTGGATGGCTTAGGCACATTCACCATGAAGGCCCGTACGCGAGGTAAGGGAGTGGCCAAATCTGAAGACGTGAATCCCAATCAGGTGACTGCTTTGCGCTGCCAGTTTACTCCGGAATACACGCGCCCGGCTGCCATAGGCACTACGCGTGCCCTGCTCCAGGGTGTGGAGTTTGAGAAATGGACGGGAGTGGTTACTGATGGTAAGGATGATGCTGGTGATGGTGGTAATTCCGGTGGCGGTTCCGACGGTGACCAGGGAGAGAACCCATTAGGATAAGATGGATTTACTAATTTTGAAAGATTAAGACTATGAAAAAGAACGTTTGGGACAAGATTTTGAAGGTAGTGATAGCTGTTGCTTCCGCCATATTGGGAGCTTTAGGCGCCAATGCAATGAATGTATAAATTGTAGATTTATATAGAATATTAGGAGAAAGGCGGTGAAGGAAAAGCACTTCATCGCCTTTTTGTTATTTTCTTCATTTATAATTCCCTGCCAACCAAAAAATCTTATTACCTTTGCAAGTCACTTTTGGAAACAATAAAAATATAATGATATGAATATCTCTTATAATTGGTTGAAAGAGTATGTCGATTTCGATTTGACACCGGATGAAGTTGCTGCGGCACTGACCTCCATCGGACTGGAAACGGGAAGTGTGGAAGAGGTGCAAACCATTAAAGGCGGACTGGAAGGACTGGTCATCGGCGAAGTGTTGACATGCGAAGCTCATCCTAACTCAGACCATATGCACGTCACTACGGTGAACCTGGGACAAGGTGAACCCGTGCAGATTGTATGCGGCGCTCCGAATGTAGCTGCCGGACAGAAAGTGGTAGTAGCCACGTTGGGTACAAAACTGTATGACGGTGACGAATGCTTTACCATCAAGAAATCAAAACTTCGTGGCGTGGAATCTGTCGGCATGATTTGTGCTGAGGATGAAATCGGTATCGGTACAGACCACGCAGGTATCATCGTACTGCCGGAGACTGCTGTTCCGGGTACGCTTGCCAAGGACTACTATAACATCAAGAGCGATTACGTGCTGGAAGTGGACATCACTCCCAACCGTGCCGATGCTTGCTCACATTATGGGGTGGCACGCGACTTGTATGCCTACTTGATACAGAACGGTAAGCCGGCTACTTTAAAGAAACCTTCGGTAGACGCTTTTGCGGTAGAAAATCACGACTTGGATATTAAAGTAACTGTAGAGAACAGCGAGGCATGTCCCCGATATGCCGGCGTTACGGTGAAAGGGGTTACAGTGAAAGAAAGCCCCGAATGGTTGCAGAACAAGTTGCGTATTATCGGTCTGCGTCCTATCAATAATGTGGTGGATATTACCAACTATATCGTCCATGCTTTCGGCCAGCCGCTGCACTGCTTCGATGCAGATAAGATTAAAGGCGGTGAGGTGATTGTAAAGACCATGCCGGAAGGTACTCCGTTTGTAACTCTTGATGGCGTGGAACGTAAATTGAACGAACGCGATCTGATGATTTGCAACAAGGAAGAGGCGATGTGTATTGCCGGTGTGTTCGGCGGTCTGGATTCCGGTTCTACGGAAACCACCAAGGATGTGTTCCTTGAAAGTGCCTACTTCCATCCGACATGGGTACGCAAGACAGCCCGTCGTCATGGATTGAACACAGATGCTTCTTTCCGTTTTGAAAGAGGTATTGACCCGAATGCCACTATTTACTGCCTGAAGCTGGCTGCTTTGATGGTAAAGGAACTTGCCGGAGGTACCATTTCTTCTGAAATAAAAGATGTGTGCGCCGCTCCTGCCAAGGATTTCCGTGTGGAACTTGCCTATGAGAAAGTGAACTCACTGATTGGTAAAGTTATTCCGGTGGATACCATCAAGAGCATCGTGACAAGTCTGGAAATGAAGATTGTAGACGAGACAGCCGAAGGGCTTACACTGGATGTTCCTCCTTACCGTGTGGACGTGCAGCGCGATTGCGATGTAATAGAGGATATCCTGCGTATCTACGGATATAATAATGTGGAGATTCCGACTACCTTGAAGTCTTGTCTGACTACCAAGGGTGAATATGATAAATCCAACAAACTGCAGAACCTGGTTGCCGAGCAGCTGGTGGGCTGTGGTTTTAATGAGATTCTGAACAACTCGTTGACCCGTGCCGCTTACTATGACAACCTGGAGTCTTATCCGTCAAAGAATCTGGTAATGTTGCTGAATCCGTTGAGTGCAGACTTGAATGCCATGCGTCAGACACTGCTTTTCGGTGGATTGGAAAGCATCTCGCACAACGCCAACCGTAAGAATGCAGACCTGAAATTCTTTGAATTCGGTAATTGTTATCACTTCAACGAGGAAAAGAAGAATCCGGAGAAAGTGCTTGCCGCTTATTCCGAAGACTATCATCTTGGTTTGTGGGTGACTGGCAAGAGGGTGACCAACTCATGGGCTCATCCGGATGAGAACAGCTCGGTATATGAGCTGAAGGCATACGTTGAGAATGTCTTTGCCAGATTGGGGCTGCACATGCATGATTTGGTTGTCGGCAATCTGACTGATGACATCTATGCTGCCGGTTTATCCGTACAGACAAGGGGGGGAAAGCGGTTGGCTACTTTCGGTATTGTAACAAAGAAGCTGCTGAAGGCATTCGATATTGACAACGAGGTTTACTATGCCGATTTCAACTGGAAAGAATTGCTGAAGGCCATCCGCAATGTGAAGGTGAGCTATACGGAAATCTCCAAGTTCCCTGCCGTGAAACGTGACTTGGCGTTACTGCTCGACAAGAAAGTGCAATTTGCGGAAATCGAGAAGATTGCCTACGAGACGGAGAAAAAGCTGCTGAAGGAGGTTTCTCTCTTCGACGTTTACGAGGGTAAGAATCTGGAAGCCGGTAAGAAGAGTTACGCGGTGAGCTTCCTGCTGCAGGATGAGAATGCCACGTTGAACGATAAGCAGATTGACAAGATTATGTCCAAACTAGTGAAGAACCTGGAGGACAAGTTGAATGCCAAACTGCGTTGATTCATTATTCAGAATTTATAATTCATAATTTAAAATACAGTTCCAATGGGAAGAGCGTTTGAATATAGAAAAGCTGCCAAATTGAAAAGATGGGGTCACATGGCAAAGACCTTTACAAGACTGGGTAAACAAATTGCTATTGCGGTGAAGGTCGGTGGTCCGGAGCCGGAAAACAACCCGACACTGCGTTCGGTAATCGCTACTTGTAAGCGTGAAAACATGCCGAAGGATAATATTGAACGTGCTATCAAGAATGCGATGGGTAAGGACCAGAGCGACTATAAGGGGATGACTTATGAAGGATACGGTCCTCACGGTGTAGCTGTTTTTGTGGATACGCTGACTGATAATACTACCCGTACAGTAGCCGATGTGCGTTCCGTGTTCAACAAGTTCGGCGGTAACTTGGGAACAATGGGTTCACTGGCTTTCTTGTTTGATCACAAGTGCGTGTTCACTTTCAAGAAGAAAGACGGTATCGATATGGAGGAACTCATTCTTGACTTGATAGACTATGACGTAGAGGAAGACTACGAAGAGGATGAAGAAGAAGGTACTATCACTATTTATGGTGATCCGAAAAGCTATGCAGCTATCCAGAAACATTTGGAAGAGTGCGGTTTTGAAGATGTCGGCGGTGAGTTTACCTATATCCCGAACGATATGAAGGATGTGACTCCCGAGCAACGCGAAACCATCGACAAGATGATAGAGCGTCTCGAAGAGTTTGATGATGTACAGACGGTTTATACTAACATGAAACCGGAAGAAGGCGGAGAATAATGACATATACATACAAGACGCAAGGTACGTGTAGCAGTAACATCGAACTGGATGTGGAAGATGGTATTGTGAAAGAAGTGGCATTTTGGGGTGGATGTAATGGAAACCTGCAAGGACTTTCACGTTTGGTGAAAGGCATGCCGGTAGATGCGGTGATTGCTCGTTTGGAAGGAATTCGCTGCGGAAGACGTTCCACTTCCTGCCCCGACCAATTGTGCAAGGCATTGCACGAGATGGGGTATTGAGCCTCCTGCCTGAAAGAATGGATGAGAGCCCCTGACATTGAAAGATGCCAGGGGCTTTTTTTGAACCTAACATGGAGGTATTTGTTATTATTTGAGTATTTTTACGCTCTTAATTGAACAGACACAATGAAGAATATTTTTAAAGACTTGAAACGGAGAGACCACAAACGCTATCTGGGCGGTCTGGACGTTTTTAAATATATAGGTCCCGGACTGCTGGTGACTGTGGGCTTTATTGACCCGGGGAATTGGGCATCTAATTTTGCGGCAGGGTCTGAATTTGGCTATTCATTGCTGTGGGTCGTGACTTTATCCACTATCATGCTGATTGTATTGCAGCATAATGTGGCGCATCTTGGCATTGTAACCGGCTTGTGCTTGTCCGAAGCCGCTACCAAATATACTCCTTCCTGGGTGTCGCGTCCCATATTGGGTACAGCAGTGCTGGCTTCCATCTCGACTTCGCTGGCAGAGATATTGGGAGGTGCCATCGCTTTGCAGATGCTGTTTGACATTCCCATCATATGGGGCTCTATCTTGACTGCCGTATTTGTAGTCGTCATGCTTTTCACTAATTCCTACAAGAAGATAGAACGTTCCATCATTGCTTTTGTTTCGGTCATCGGGCTCTCCTTTATCTATGAGCTGTTTCTGGTGAAGATAGATTGGCCGCTGGCTGCACAAGGGTGGGTGATACCTTCGTTCCCGCATGGGAGTATGCTGATTATCATGAGTGTACTCGGTGCGGTGGTGATGCCGCATAATCTGTTTCTGCATTCGGAAGTGATACAGAGCCATGAATATAATAAGAAAGATGATGCGTCCATCCGTAAGGTGTTGAAATATGAATTGTTCGACACGCTGTTCTCTATGATTGTGGGATGGGCCATCAACAGTGCCATGATACTGCTGGCAGCGGCAACTTTCTTTAAAAGCGGTATTCAGGTGGAAGAGTTGCAGCAGGCCAAATCCTTGCTGGAGCCGTTGCTGGGGAGCAGTGCTGCCGTGGTTTTTGCATTGGCATTACTGATGGCGGGTATATCTTCTACGATAACCAGCGGTATGGCGGCAGGTTCTATCTTTGCCGGTATTTTCGGAGAATCCTATCATATCAAAGATAGTCACTCGCAGGTGGGTGTGATTCTGTCGCTGGGCATTGCACTGCTGCTGATTTTCTTTATCGGAGACCCGTTCAAAGGACTGCTGATTTCACAGATGATACTGAGCATCCAGCTGCCGTTCACGGTTTTCCTGCAAGTAGGATTGACTTCTTCGCGCAAAGTGATGGGGCAGTATGTAAACAGCAAATGGAGTACATTTGTACTTTATGCCATTGCTGTGGTGGTCACTGTGCTGAATATCATGCTGCTGGTATCCGAGTTGACATCTTGAATAATTCATTTTTAAGAAATCAAATAAGTAGTATGAAGATTATTACATATAACGTAAATGGGCTGAGGGCTGCCGTGACAAAAGGTTTTCCCGAGTGGCTGGCACAAGAGCAGCCGGATGTGCTTTGTTTGCAGGAAACAAAGCTGCAACCGGAACAGTATCCGGCAGAGGCGCTGGATGCTTTGGGGTATAAGCATTACCTATATTCTGCACAGAAGAAGGGGTATAGCGGAGTCGCTATTCTGAGCAAGCAAGAACCGGACCATGTGGAATATGGTATGGGTATTGAAGAATACGATAACGAAGGGCGCTTTATCCGTGCCGACTTCGGCGATGTGTCCGTTGTGAGTGTTTATCATCCTTCCGGTACCAGCGGTGATGAACGCCAGGCCTTTAAGATGGTCTGGTTGGAGAAATTCCAGGAATATGTATTGGAGCTGGAACGTACGCGTCCTAAACTCATTCTTTGCGGCGATTATAATATCTGCCATGAGGCAATAGACATTCACGACCCTATCAGGAATGCCACCAACAGTGGCTTCCTGCCTGAAGAGCGGGAGTGGATGACGCGCTTTCTCAATGCGGGATTCATAGATTCCTTCCGTTGGCTTCATCCCGACAAGCAGGAATATACGTGGTGGAGCTATCGCTTTAATTCACGTGCCAAGAACAAAGGGTGGCGCATTGATTATTGCATGGTGAGTGAACCGGTGCGCCCGATGTTGAAGGAGGCGAGAATATTGGGTGACGTTGTTCATTCGGACCATTGTCCGATGTTGTTGGAAATTACAGAATAATGATGATGGAAACAAAAGACAGAATCGAAAAAGCTGTGGAGCTTTTCAAGAGTGGCTATAACTGTTCGCAATCGGTAGTGGGAGCTTTTGCAGATATGTATGGTTTTACAGAAGAGCAGGCTTTCCGGATGTCCGCCTCTTTTGGTGGTGGCATAGGTCGTATGAGGCAGACATGCGGTGCTGCATGCGGCATGTTCCTATTGGCCGGATTGGAAAAAGGAGCTGTGGAAGGCAAGGACCGTGAAGGTAAGGCGGCAAACTATGCGTTGGTGCAGGAGCTGGCTGCTGAATTCAAGAAACGAAATGGCTCTTTGATATGTGCTGAATTGTTGGGGTTGAGAAAACCGGAAGGTTCGTCCGTTCCGGAAGCCCGTACCGAGCAGTATTATGCTAAACGCCCGTGTGCCAGGATGGTAGAGGTAGCTGCCCAAATTTGGACCGAATACCTGGAAAAAACGTCCTCAAAGTAAGAAAAAAGAACTTTTTTACCCCTTAGTAAGAAAAAAAGTGCCTAATAACGTGTTGTATAACATAAATATACCTATCTTTGCAGCGATATAAAAACACCGACATCTCTATCTTTGGAGATGAGGATAACGTTTAACTAAAAGCAAATAGAAATGTTAAAAGAAAAAGCTGGTAATGTTGCAGGACAGATTTGGACTGCACTGAATGGCACAGATGGCTTGACTCACAAGCAAATCAAGAAAGCAACTAAACTGATCGACAAGGACTTCTTCCTGGGATTGGGCTGGTTGTTAAGAGAAGACAAGGTCTCTACTTCTGAAGTGGAAGGCGAATTGTTTGTAAAGCTGAACTAAGCAAGGAATTGATTGGAATGTTATAAAAAGATGCGTTGGTACATGAATATGTTATCAACGCATTTTTTTTATTTGCTCTGTTTTCACTATCTTTGCGCACCCAATTAATAGATAGTTATTGACAATGAAGAATATACGAAATTTTTGCATTATTGCCCATATCGACCACGGTAAATCAACTTTGGCAGACCGTCTGCTGGAATTTACCAATACTATACAAGTAACTAACGGACAGATGCTGGATGACATGGACCTTGAGAAGGAAAGAGGTATCACCATCAAGAGCCATGCCATACAAATGGAGTATACATATAAAGGCGAAAAGTATATTCTGAACTTGATAGACACTCCGGGACACGTTGACTTCTCGTACGAGGTGTCACGTTCCATCGCCGCTTGTGAAGGAGCCTTGCTTATTGTAGATGCTTCGCAAGGAGTGCAGGCGCAGACCATTTCAAACCTCTATATGGCGATTGAGCATGATTTGGAGATTATTCCCGTCATCAACAAATGTGACATGGCAAGCGCCATGCCCGAGGAAGTGGAGGATGAGATCGTCGAACTGTTGGGCTGCAAGCGTGATGAGATTATCCGTGCTTCCGGCAAAACAGGCATGGGAGTGGAAGAGATTCTGGCTGCGGTCATTGAGCGTATCCCTCATCCGGAGGGTGACGAGGAAGCTCCGTTGCAGGCGTTGATTTTCGATTCTGTCTTCAATTCTTTCCGTGGTATCATTGCATATTTCAAGATAGTGAACGGTGTGATTCGTAAAGGGGATAAAGTGAAATTCTTCAATACAGGCAAGGAATATGATGCGGATGAAATCGGAGTGCTCAAAATGGAAATGATGCCACGTCCGGAGTTGTGTACGGGGGATGTGGGCTATATCATCTCGGGTATCAAAACCTCTAAGGAAGTGAAAGTAGGCGATACGATTACGCATATTGCCCGTCCTTGCGAAGAGGCCATCGCCGGTTTTGAGGAGGTGAAGCCGATGGTTTTTGCCGGTGTGTACCCCATCGAGGCAGAAGATTTCGAGGACTTGCGTTCTTCTTTGGAGAAGTTGCAGTTGAATGATGCTTCGCTGACTTTCCAGCCTGAGTCTTCATTAGCTTTGGGCTTTGGTTTCCGTTGCGGTTTCCTTGGGCTGCTCCATATGGAGATTGTGCAGGAACGCCTTGACCGTGAATTTGACATGAACGTTATCACCACCGTGCCCAACGTTTCCTACAATATCTATGACAAGCAGGGAAATATGACTGAAGTGCATAACCCCGGCAGCATGCCCGACCCTACCATGATAGACCGTATTGAGGAGCCCTATATCCGTGCCTCGGTGATTACCGCCACTGATTACATCGGCCCTATCATGACTCTTTGTCTGGGCAAGCGTGGCGAGCTGGTGAAGCAGGAATATATTTCAGGTAACCGTGTAGAAATATACTATGACATGCCTCTTGGCGAAATAGTTATCGATTTCTATGATAAATTGAAGAGTATCTCTAAGGGATATGCCTCTTTTGACTATCATCCCAACGGTTTTCGTCCTTCCAAACTGGTGAAGCTGGATATTTTGCTGAACGGTGAGCCGGTGGATGCTCTTTCTACCTTGACACACTTTGACAATGCCTACGAATTGGGACGCCGGATGTGCGAAAAGTTGAAAGACCTGATTCCGAGACAGCAGTTCGATATCGCCATTCAGGCTGCTATCGGTGCCAAGATTATTTCCCGGGAAACGATTAAGGCTGTGCGTAAGGACGTAACGGCCAAATGTTATGGAGGTGACGTGAGCCGTAAACGAAAATTGCTTGAGAAACAGAAGAGAGGTAAGAAGCGTATGAAACAGATTGGTAATGTGGAAGTACCTCAGAAAGCGTTCCTTGCAGTCTTGAAGCTGGATTGATGTCGAAAGGATGAAATCTTAAATCAAATATACTTCTTTATGATTATTTTGCGTACTGTGAAAAACTTCTCGTCGCTGAATATAGCGGCGAGCATCTTGCTGTTTTTGATGGCTATTTTGGCGGCTGTTATTGCTAATTCGCCGATGGCTCCGCTGTATCAGGGCTTTCTTTTGCAGGAACTGCATCTGCGTATCGGAGACTTCAACTTGTTCTCCCATGGCGGTCATCCGTTGAAAATGATTGAGTTTATAAACGACTGCCTGATGACTGTTTTCTTTCTGGCTGTGGGGTTGGAGATAAAGCGGGAACTGCTGGTGGGTGAACTTTCTTCCTTTCGTAAAGCCTCTTTACCTTTTGTAGCGGCGTGTGGCGGTATGCTGGTGCCGGTCATTGTCTATTCACTTCTGGTCGTTCAGGGCACTCCGGAAACGCGCGGCATGGCTATACCGATGGCTACGGATATTGCTTTTTCATTGGGGGTACTCAGTCTGCTGGGTAAGCGGGTGCCTCTGAGTCTGAAAATTTTTCTGACGGCATTTGCAGTAGTTGATGATATTGGCGGTATTTTGGTTATTGCTATTTTCTATAGCTCCGAAGTGGCTTACGGATACCTAATTGTAGCCGCTGTCCTTTATTTCTTCCTTTACTATATGGGGAAATTCGGTATGACACAGAAGATATTTTTCCTACTTATCGGGCTGATTATTTGGTATTTGTTCCTTCAGTCGGGCATTCATAGCACTATTTCCGGAGTGATACTGGCTTTTGTGATACCGGCTCGTCCCCGTTTGGATGCCGGGAAATACATTAAGCGTATCCGCGATATCATCGGTGATTTTCCGGTTTCCAAATCGGATAATATTATATTGACCAATGAGCAGATTGCCACTCTAAAACAAGTAGAACGCGCTTCTGATTATGTGATTAGTCCTTTGCAATCCTTGGAAGACAATTTGCATGGTACGGTAAACTTTGTGATACTGCCGCTTTTTGCTTTTGCCAATGCTGGTGTGGTGTTCAGTGGAGGCGGTGGCGTTGTTGGAGCTGTTAGTATAGCGGTGGCTGCAGGATTGCTTCTTGGTAAGTTTATCGGTATTTTTCTGTTTACCTGGCTGGCGGTCAAGAGTGGTTTGTCCTCGATGCCTCCGGGAATGAATTGGAGAAGTGTTGCCGGAGTATCCTTGTTGGGGGGGATTGGTTTTACGGTATCTTTATTTATTGCCAACCTTTCTTTTGCAGGAGAATATCCGGATCTGCTGAACCAGGCGAAGTTTGGTGTATTGCTGGGAACGATTGTTGCCGGTATGTTGGGATATATGGTACTGAATGCGGTGTTGCCGAAGGTTAATAACAAATAGATCTCTACTTTGGATACTGGACGAAGAATCGGTTCTCCAGGGATATTCAGTAAATCCTTTGAAAGATAAGTTGGCATGTGTCAATGATTTAAGAAAACGTATTCTTTGTTACAGAAACAGAAGGAATAGTCCGTTATTCTTAAAAAACATTCGTATCTTTGCTGATACAAGTCGAAAAGGACCTTCCGGATATGAAGCACATAAAGGCAGTTGCCGGATACATATTGATTCTTTCTCTCTGCCTCGTGTGTGCACACCCTGCCCATGCGGAGACGCGGCGTATTGCGCTGATACACTCTTTCGAGCCGGGCTATCCACCTGCTGCGAAGGCTTTGGAACTGTTGCAAAGAGAGTTCAGTCTTCTCGGCTTGGACTGCGATGTACGCGAATACTATCTGGATTGCGACCGCTACATGGAGGAGGCAGAAAACCTCCGTATGGCTGGTTTCGTGGACGACCTCTCTGCCTGGGGAGCCGAGTTGATAGCCGTGCTCGACGACCAGGCTGCCTATGCGCTGATGGCATGCAGACACCCGTTGGCGCATGAAATACCCGTTGTGTTCAGCGGTGTGAACTATCCCAACATATCCCTGCTCCTGCAATACCCCAACATCACGGGCTATGCCGACACGCCCGATTACTTGCGTACCATACGTATGATAGAGAGTATCATGGGCAAGTCGCGCATCTGCCTGATGAACGGACAAGTGTTTCTGGACCGCAAGATATGGCATGCGTTGAATGAGCAGTGTCGTGGGCAGGGGTTCGCCATCGTGACCTCTACAGAGGGTGCTTACTTTGCCGGTTCCTCCTATCACCGTGTGCGCGAGAGGGAGACTATCAGCCCTATACTGAAACGGCAGAACATAGACGTGTTGCTGGACACCACGAAGATTGTGCGCATGACGAGCGACTCCATAGCGATACGCCATCTGATGTGGTTGGGACGCGGCGACAATACGTTGCTGCTCTACACCAAGCGAGACTATACCACCAAACGTGTGGGCATGCTTTTCGACAATCCCACGTTTCAGACCATCAACGAGGGCTTCGGCTTTGCCGACTACTTGCTGGGAGGATATTTCACTCCACTGGAAAGCCAGATAAGATACATGGCTACCGGTATCAAGGAACGTCTTGAAGGACGGATGCCCCGGCAGCAGGTGACGGAATGCGCCAAGCAGTACGTGCTGAACTGGCATGTGCTGCAGAAGTATGGTATCCCGCTCGAGAGTATCCCGGTGGAGTACACTGTGATGTATATTCCTTTTTCGGAGCGCTACCGCTATCCTATACTTATCGGTTCCATCTTGGGCGCAGTCTTCGTGCTGACGGTAATAGTCTTGCTCTCCTTCAGCCTGCTGCGCGAACGCAGGCGCAAGCGTGAGGCACTGCGAAACCTCCTCTACGAGCATGAGACCCTCTGCCTGGCCATTGAAGGAAATTCTACCTACGCCTGGCGACTGGAGGGAGATTCCGTGTCCTGCGATTCTCAGTTTTGCGAGCTTATTCATCATCGCCCCGGCCGTCTTCTGCTCGATGAAATCACTCCCTACATTCATCCCGACGACTTACCCGCCTTCCGCAAGAACATAGCGGCAAGGCATGAACACACGCACCACAAGGGGCAGTATCGCTGTAACTTCACCGGTGAGTTCCAGTGGTGGGAGTTCAGCTACAATACCATCCACACCCCCGGACACGCACCCATCATAGCCGGATTGCTGCAGAATATCCAAGAACTGAAAGACCACGAGCAGGAGCTGATAGAATCCCGCGAGCTGGCAGAGCAGGCCGAATTGAAACAGTCGTTCCTCAACAACATGAGCCACGAGATCCGCACTCCACTCAATGCCATTGTCGGCTTCTCGGATATGCTGGCCAATGAGCCGGAGTTTTCAGACGAAGAGCGGCAGGAGTTTGTGGACATCATCAATACCAATACCAAACTGCTACTGAAGCTGGTGGGCGATGTGCTGGAACTGTCGCGCATCGAGTCGGGTAACCTCTTGTTCACCTTTCAGCGGGAGAGTGTGCGCCGGCTGCTCGATGACGTCTATCAGACGCATAGCCTGCTTATCCAGCCGTCGTTGCAGTTCCTCAAGGATTTCCCTCCCGAAGATGTGCAGGTGAATGTAGACCCCATGCGACTGACACAGGTACTCACCAACTTTCTGAACAATGCCAACAAGTTTACGAAAAAAGGCAGCATCCGGCTCGGGTATTGCTGTCCGTCCGGTATGAGCGAGGTACATCTCTATGTGGAAGATACCGGCATAGGCATTCCGCACAGCGAGCAGAAGATGATTTTCGAGCGTTTCTACAAGCGTAGCGAGTTTTCCCAAGGCGTCGGGTTGGGCTTGTCCATCTGTGTGCTCATCGTCGAAAAGATGGGAGGACGCATCGAACTCCAGTCCGAGGAAGGCCGTGGGAGCCGTTTCACAGTGATACTGCCTTGTATTGAATAAATGCTTAAAAAATGTAATCGTGTTGTAACAACTTTATATATAATTTTGCGTATCTTTGCCAATGTTTTAAGAAATATAACGTTTTAAGAAACTAATTTAAAAGACATTATGTTAAAGAGAGTAAGAATTATACTGACGGTGCTGCTGTTACTGGCCGCCGTAGGTCTAGATGCGCAGGTCACCACAGCTTCTATGGCGGGTAAGGTGACGGATGCAAGTAATGAGCCCATTATCGGCGCTACTGTTCAGGCGGTGCACCAGCCTTCCGGTTCGCGCTACGGAACTGTGACCAATGTCGATGGACGCTATTCCATCCAGGGTATGCGCACCGGTGGTCCCTATCGGGTGGAGATTTCCTATATCGGCTATCAGACAGTTATTTATAAGGACATCACTCTCCAACTGGGCGAGGTGTATAACCTGAACGTAGAGATGAGCGAATCTTCTGAGCTGCTGAACGAAGTGATTGTGACGGCGGCCAAGACCAAGTTCACCGCCGAAAAGACAGGTGCCACTACCAACATCTCTTCTGCACAGATAACGCAGCTCCCTACCGTGAACCGTAGTATCAGCGACATCGCCCGCCTTTCTCCCTACGCCAATGGCATGAGCTTTGCCGGAGGTGACGGACGTTCCACGAACTTCACCATCGACGGTGCCAACTTCAACAACAACTTTGGACTGAGTTCCAACCTTCCCGGCGGCGGCAATCCCATCTCGATGGATGCCATCGAAGAAGTGCAGGTAGTTGTCGCCCCGTTCGACGTACGCCAGACGAACTTCATCGGCGGTGGCATCAATGCCATCACCAAGAGCGGTACGAACACATTCAGAGGTACTGCCTATACCTATTACCGCAACCAGGACATGCGTGGTAACCGCATCAACGGCGAGGATCTGGGAGCACGTTCCGATGAGTCCAAGACCACCTACGGCTTTACGCTGGGTGGTCCCATCATCAAGAACAAGTTGTTCTTCTTTGTGAACTACGAAAAAGAGAAGACTCCGGGAGAGGTTATAAAGTATCGCGCGCGCGAGGACGGCGAAGATGCGAAAGGTATGGTGTCCCGTACACTGAAGTCGGACATGGAGAAGGTGTACAACCATCTGAAGGACAAATACGGCTATGATGCAGGCTCCTACACCAATTTCCCTGCCGACGAGGAGAACACCAAGCTGCTGGCCCGCATCGACTGGAACATTACGGACCGCCATCGCTTGAGTCTCCGCTACAACAATACGAAGAATACGGCTTGGAATGCCCCGAACGGTAACTCTTCCGATACGGGATATCGTTTGAACAATACTTACCGCGTAGGTACGCAGTCTATGGCGTTTGCCAACAGCATGTATTCTATGGACAACAAGGTGCAGTCTTGGGCGGCAGATTTGAATAGTCGTTTCACCGATAAGATTTCCAATCAGTTGCTGTTTACCTACACCAATATTGAGGACATGCGCGGCACCAATTCTTCTCCTTTCCCCTTCATTGACATCATGGCGGGCAAGGACGAGAATGGAAACCAGATTCTGGAACCGTATATGAGCGCCGGTTACGAGCTGTTCACTTACAACAATGGTGTGAAGAACAAGATTACGAACATTACCGATAACTTCACTTTCTTCACCGGTAACCACAAGCTGACGGCAGGCCTTAGCTACGAGCACCAGTTTGCCAATAACGCCTATATGCGTAACGGTACGGGATACTATCGCTACAACAGTCTGGAAGATTTCCTGAGTGGCGCAGCTCCCGAATCATTCGCTTTGACTTATGGTTTCAACGGTGTGGCCAACCCCAATGCCCAGGTTACCTTCAACCAGCTTGGCTTCTATGCCCAAGATGAATGGAATCTCGGCAACAGTCTGAAACTGACCTACGGTATCCGTTTCGACAACTTGATGTTCGACAACGACGACCTCCAGAGAAACGATGCCATCTATGAGCTTGACTTCGACGGGCAGCACATCGACACCGGCAAGTGGCCGGATTCCAGATGGCAGATTTCTCCCCGTGTAGGTTTCGTTTGGGATGTGTTCAAGGACAAGTCGCTGAAAGTACGTGGAGGTACGGGTGTGTTTACGGGACGTCTGCCGTTGGTTTTCTTCACCAATATGCCGACCAATGCTTCTATGGTACAGAACTCCGTTACCTTTAAGACCCAATATGACAATGGAAAAGTGGTGGGCCACGATTCCCGTCTGGATCAGTTGGCAGGTGGCATGATTACGGACATGAACCAGATAATCGACAAGTTCAACCTCCCCACCACGATTGAGAAACACGTGGCGGGGAGTAAGATTTCGGGTGTGGCCAAGGACTTCAAGATGCCACAGGTGTGGAAGTCGTCTATTGCGGTGGATTATCAGGTACCCGTATCTTTCCCCTTGACCGTGACGGGAGAGTTCATGTTTACAAAGAATGTGAATGCCGTTACCATCAACAATATCAATATCAAGAACCCCGACGAATGGAAATACAATAAGCTGACCACCGTCAAGGGCGCTGATGGAAAAGAGGTGACAACTACGGAACTGCTGCATACAGGTATGCAACGTTTCAATGGTGCGGATAACCGCATGGTGTACTCTTATTCTCTTTATGACAACCCCGATAAGAATGTGAAATATGCAGGCGACTTCGTGCATTACAATGGCAAGAATGCCGTGGTGCTCGACAATACATCCAAAGGCTACGGCTATACGGCAAACATCACGGTGAATGCCCAGCCGTTGGACGACCTGATGCTGATGCTGGCCTATACGCACACGGAGTCCAAAGAAGTTTCCGGTCTTCCGGGCAGCGACCCCATCTCTACCTGGCAGGGACTGAACACGATTGACGGTTCCAATTATGTGGATGCACAACGTTCACAGTATGTGGTTCCCGACAAGGTGATTGCTTCCGTGGGCTACTACATTCCCTTCAGACACAAAGGCCTGCTTCGCGGCACACACCTGAATCTGTTCTATTCCGGTTATTCTTCCGGCGGTTACAGCTTCTGCTACACCAATGACATGAATGGTGACGGCATCAACAACGACCTGATGTACATTCCGAAGGACGATAGTGAAATCAACTTCAAGACAGAGGAAGACCGCGTTGCTTTCTGGAAATTCGTAGAGCAGGATTCGTACCTGAAGAATCACAAAGGACAGTATGCCGAGGCTTATGCTGCCCGTGCTCCGTGGGTGCACCGCTTTGACTTCCGTCTGCTGGAGGATTTTGAATTCAAGATTGGCAAGACCAAGCATTGCTTCCAGTTGAGTTTCGACATCATGAACGTGGGTAATCTTATCAACTCCAAATGGGGTATCTCCAAGACCAACACCGTTTCCAACAGCAACCGAATCCTGAAGTATGAAGGGGTGAAGAGCGTCACTGATCTGACTCCGGTATTCTCCATGTATAAGGTGAACGGTGAATATCCTACCAAGACTTACGACACCTATCAGAACTACAGCGAATGCTGGAAGTTGCAAGTCGGCATCCGTTACGTGTTCAACTAACCGGATGCAGACAACCTCCGCTGAATGGCGGAATATGATAAGGCAAGGGCTGTCCCGGAAATCCCGGGATAGCCCTTGCTGTTTTGGGCTTTCTTTACTTTATTGTATTTCAACCTCCATAATCACTGGATTGTGGTCGCTGCACAAATCCAGGTCCGGAGAGTAGTATGCAATACCCTTCAGACTGGGGGAGTGGAAGATGTAGTCAATACGCAACATGCGTTTGGCATAGCGGTAGGTGTACATGTATCCGTTTCCGGCAGTGCGGAATCCGTCTTTGAGGGTTTTCCTCAAATGGTGGTAGGTGTAGGAGGAAGGTATCGAGTTGAAGTCACCGCATAACAGCACGGGATAGGGGCTGGCCTTGGCGTAGTGGCTGATGACGTAAGCCTGTGTGGCCCGTTTCACGAAGTTTTCGTGCAGGGTGCCTGCGGCATCTTTGGCTGCCTGGACTTCGCGGCGGGTGTCGTCGGTGGCCAGCTCGCGTTCCCACTTCCTGCGCTTCTGGCTGACGCTGGTGGTCTGCAGGTGGTTGTTTATCAGACGTATGGTATCCGTATCCATCGCTACATCGCACATCATGCTACAGTTGGAGCTGCGCTGGTAAGTGATGAAACGGTGGTTCGCCAATGGATAGCGGCTGAATACGGCGATAGGCAGTACGCCCTTGGAGTCTTCGGAAGGGATGAGCGCGTGTGACCAATGCGAGAGTATGCGCCGTATGCTGTCCGTGGGGAAGTCGCTGTTGTCTCCGAACTCCTGGAAGCACAGCACATCCACGCCCTCCTGCTGCATGTACCGGGCTATCTCCTTGCAGGAATAACCGGTAATCTCACCTCCAAAGTTGTGTATGTTGTAGGTGGCTATCTTCAGATACTTGCCTGCCGGGGTTTTGTCTTTCGGCAGGTGGAGCTGGAAGACAGACGTCAGATATCCCCAGTTGCAGAAGAATGCCGCCAGCGGAACCAGTGCCCAGCGCTTATGGGCCAATGCCCAGCAGAGTGCCGTTATCAGATTGACAATCAGGAGTACGGGCACTGCCAGCCCCAGTAATGGCATGATGGCGGAATCGACCGGAGCCACGTTTCCTGAGAAGGCTGCCACTATGGTGATGGTGGCCAAAACGAATGTTGCTGCTATCAGGCAGATGTAGAACAGACCTTTTACGGCGGACTTTCCCATGTTGTTTGCTTGTTTGTTTTGTTATGGTACCCTGCCATACAGAGCTTGTTACAGCATCTCTTCCACCGGGATATACAGCGAAGAGATGCTGTAATGTCTGTTATTTATTCACTACGTTCACCGGCTTGCCGTCTTGGTAGGCTTTGATGTTTTCGAGCATAATCAGCATGAGGCGTTCGCGTGCGGCCGTGCTTGCCCAGGCAATGTGCGGAGTGATGTAGCAGTTACGGGCAGAGAGCAATGGATTGTCGGCACGGGGAGGCTCCTGCGAGAGTACGTCTACGCCGGCGGCATAGATGGTGCCGTTGTTAAGTGCATTGGCAAGGTCTTGTTCGTTGATGAGCGGGCCGCGTCCGGTATTGATGAGGATGGCGGTGGGCTTCATCAGCCGGAGCCGTTCTGCATTCACCATCTCGCGGGTGGAGTCGGTGAGGGGACAGTGCAGGCTGATGATGTCACATTCGCGGAACAACTCGTCCAGCTCCATCTTGCGGATTTCGGGAGGAAGCTGGAAGTTGGTCTTGGAGGTGTAGGCACATACCTTCATACCGAAGCCGATGGCGATGCGGGCGGTGGTGAAGCCGGTGTGCCCCAGGCCTACGATTCCGAGCTTTTTTTCGCGCAGTTCGATGAGCGGCGTGTCCCAGAAGCAGAAGTCCTTGCTTGCTGTCCAGCGGCCTCGGTGCACCTCTTCAGAGTGGTGTTGCACTTGCTGGGTGATGTTCAGAATATGGGCAAAGACCATCTGGGCAACGGAGTCGGTGCTGTAGGCGGGAATATTGGTGACAATGATGCCGCGTTCTTTGGCAGCGGCGGTGTCTACGATGTTGTATCCGGTAGCCAGCACACCGATGTATTTCAGTTCGGGCAGTGCCGCCATGTGCTCAGCGGTGAGCACGGTTTTGTTGGTCAGCAGGATTTCTGCACCAGCGGCGCGTTCCAATACTTCCGCAGGGGCGGTGCGGTCGTAGATGGTGCACTCGCCCAAGGCTTGCAATTCGTCCCAGCAAAGGTCGCCGGGGTTGGCGGCATAGCCGTCTAATACTACTATATTCATGGAGTTATAAGTTATTTGTTGTGGGGATTTTCTGTATCCGAGTTTTAATCTCTAACTTTTAATTTTAATTGATAGTTTACCATTTCTTTTCCTCTCCCCAGAGTTGCTGCATCCGTTCCTTGTGCTTCTGCTCGGCAGGGTTGAGTTGTGGCTCCCAGATACGGCGGTCTTTCAATTCGTCGGGCAGGAATTGCTGCTTGACGAAGTTGCCGGGGTAGTCGTGAGCGTACTTGTACTTCTCGCCGTAGCCCAACTGCTTCATCAGCTTGGTAGGGGCGTTGCGCAGGTGCAGAGGGACGGGGAGGTTGCCCGTTTCACGTACCAGTTCCAGGGCATTGTTGATGGCCATATAGGCGGAGTTGCTCTTGGGGCTGGTGGCAAGGTATATGGTGGCTTCTGCCAGTGGGATACGTCCTTCGGGCCATCCCACTTTCATCAGCGTGTCGAAGCAGGCGTTGGCAAGCAGCAGTGCGTTGGGGTTGGCCAGTCCGATGTCTTCGGAGGCGGAGATGACGAGGCGGCGGGCTATGAAGGCAGGGTCTTCACCTCCTTCGACCATGCGCGCCAGCCAGTAGATGGCGCCATCCGGGTCGCTGCCGCGAATGGATTTGATAAAGGCGGAGATGATGTCGTAGTGCATCTCGCCGTCCTTATCGTAGGCAAGAGGGTTCTGTTGCAGGCGTTCGGTCACCATGTCGTCGGTGATGAGGACAGGGTCTGCGGCTTCGGAGTCTACCACCAGTTCGAGGATGTTGAGCAGCTTGCGGGCGTCTCCTCCGCTGAAGCGGAGCATGGCGGTGGTTTCTTCCAGTTCTATCTTCCGTTCCTTCAGCACGGTGTCTGTGGTGATGGCACGTTGCAGCAGTTCCAGCAGGTCGTCCTTCTCCAGTGACTTCAAGGTATAGAGCTGGCAGCGGGACAGCAGCGGGCGGATGACCTCGAACGAAGGGTTCTCCGTGGTGGCGCCTATCAGCGTCACGGTGCCTTGCTCCACGGCTCCCAGCAGTGAGTCTTGCTGCGATTTGCTGAAGCGGTGTATCTCGTCAATGAAGAGGATGGGACTGGCTTGCGAGAAGAAACGGTTGCTCTTGGCGCGCTCTATCACGTCGCGCACGTCCTTCACGCCGCTGGTCACGGCACTGAGCGTATAGAAAGGAGTTTCCAGCTTGTTGGCGATAATCTGCGCCAAGGTTGTCTTTCCCACTCCCGGAGGACCCCATAGGATAAACGAAGAGATACGTCCTGCATCAATCATCTTACGCAGCACTGCACCTGGTCCCACTAAATGTTTCTGACCGATATATTCATCTAATGTTCTTGGTCTAAGCCGTTCTGCTAATGGTTGCATAGTATGTAACTCTTAAAATATCATTAATATCATGAAGCGTATACCGCCCTTCTTCACTCCCGGTATGTCCGTATAGGTCAGCCTACGTACATATTCTATGTGGAGCAGTTTGAAGATATTGTAGATACCTACGCTGGCTTCCACATAGGGAGTCTTGCCCATGACGTGGCTGGTGGGTACACCGTCGCGCATGGGGAAGAGGAATAAGTCGGGATTGTTGCTCTTGTACGGGTTGTTCTTGTCCGTCAGCGTGCCCCACAAGCCACGGATGCGGAACATCTCGCGCCACTTCAGCTTCTTGATGAGCGGGATGCGGTTGAAGAGTTTTCCGTTCATGTCGTAGCTTAGGTTGAGGGAGGCGTAGCGGTCGTTCAGGAACTCCATGTTGTTGATGAGGTTGAAGGACTCGTTGTTCTGCGTGATGTACGAGAGGTTCGCCATCGGCAGGTTCAGCAGGGGGAAGGGAACGGTGTTCCATTGCGCACCGGCACGTGCCGTTACGTCCAGCTTGCCCCACGAGCCGAGCCAGAAGCGCTTGCGGATGCTGGCTTCCGTCAGGTTGAAGTTATACTCTCCACCCAGCACGCCCTTGAATCCGGCGGTGTGGGAGAGGGTGAAGGTGGGCGCATCCAACGATACGGGCACGCGGCGTTGCTTGGTGTTGACGAAGGTCTCACCGGGAGCGTAACGCAAAGTCACACCCAGCTCGGTGGTGGTGATGTCGTGCACCAACGTATTTTTTTCGTCCCATTGTCCGGGTGTCCCTCCGTTGTTCTTCCAGTATTGCAATTGTCCGGCAGGCTGGTCGTTACGATGGCGCGCCATGGCCTGTACGGAGAAGCCGGTATTGGTCTCCAGCTCGTAAGTCAGCGTGGCGTCGCGCATGTAGGACATCTGGTCCACCGTCGTCCATTTCCAGCCGACAAACAAGTTGTCCTTGTCCGTGGCGAGATACTTGTCCATGGGAGACATCACGTCGTAGGTGTACTTGAAGGCGATATAGTGTTTCGGGAACTCCCACAATACGTATTCGCGCTTGTTGAAGGAGTAGGCCACCTGTCCGGAGTAGAACCATTTCTTGTCCTTGGTTCCGTAGGCACCGTAGCCGCTCAGGCTCCAATGCGGGTCAAGGTTACCTGTTGTCATACCGCTCAGACGGAAGCGCGTGCCGTTGACGTAGTTGCTGGTTATCATCGTGTTGATGGGACCGAAGTCGAACTTGCTGGGATGCTTCTTGCCACCCGTCTCCACGAAGTTCTCAATCAAGGCTTTCGCCCCGAAGATAACGTACTTGAAGCCGGGAATCTGCTCGATGCGGTTCATGAATACGTCCATCGTGCTCTCTTTCTTGGTGAGGGGTACTTGGCGGACTTTCGCCCAGTATTCGTCGCTCTTGGCAAGCATGTTCGCTTCCTTGATGACGTTTCCTTTCAGACGGAAGAGGCGGGGCTCTATTTCCGTGAATTGATAGTCGCTGTATTTGGTGGTCCGTTGCACTTCCAGGCCTTGGATACCTTTCACGAAGTGTAGTTCCACGGTCATGTCGTCGTCGGTCAACACCCAGTTGCTGTCGGGCAGTTGTTCGAACTGCTGCACGATGTCGAGGTTTTCCACGAAGTTGACACCCGTCTTCTTGGGTAGGTTCATGGTACATTTCTTCACGGCATAGGTGGAGTCCTTCACCACGTAAAGGTGCCCCGTGAAACCGAAGTCCTGCGGGTTCTGCGGAACGAAAGTCAGATGGACGCACTCCTGCTTGTCCACCATGAGTGTGTCCATCAGATAGTACTTATAGAAGCTGATGGCTCCGCGACCGATGGGGCTGACGAAGCGGCGTTGCAGCAGCCGGATGTCGTCGTCGTAGATGTTGATGTCGGAGAATACGTCCGTAAGGATGGTCCCCAGCATGTCTCCGGTGTTGAAGAACTCTTCGATACCAGTGGAGTTCATGCCTTCGATGATGGTCTTTTCGCTCTTGGGGCTTTTACGGAAAATGGTCTTGCTCGCCGTCTCCTTGATGGAGATGGGTAGAATCATCTTGTTGGTCTTGGGCGATACCTCCACCTGGTCTTTGAAGAAGGAGAATTTCTTGTAAATACCTTTCTCCATTTTGTCGGGGGTAACGTCGTTGAGCGACATCTTCATCTTTTCATATTTCTGATACTGATAGTAGTCGTTCTCTTCCAGTTTCAAGGCCTTCTTGTTCTCGATGACCTTCTTCATAAACTCCACGGCGGGGTTGTTCTTGCGGGAATATTTCTCCTTCTTGGGTTTCACGACGACCTCGGAGAGCATGATGTCGTCCGGTTGCAACTTGACGTTCAGCACCCGGGTACCGGGATTCAGTTTCACTTTCTTGGTGATATAACCTACAGCGGAGAATGTCAGCTCATCCCAGCCTTTGTGGGTTTCAACCTGGTATTCACCGTTTGCGTTGGAGATGCCGCCTACACCTTTCCCTTCATACTGTACGGTGATATACATCAGCGGTTCGTTCGTGAGAGAGTCTGTGATGACACCCTTAATTTGGGCGGATGCGCTGATGGAGACAAACAGTGACAGCAGGAAAAGGGCATAAATTATATATCTTTGCTTCATAAGTTACAGATAATTCGGGCACAAAGTTAACAAATTAAGGTTAATCAAGAAGCAAATATAGACTAAAGAAACGGGAGATATGGTTAAATGAACGTGAAAGTCGTATGTCTTGTTTGCTGGATACAGATAAAAAATGTACGGAATCCTTGTAGAGAAGTTGCCGGATATAAAGGATAAAGTTGCGCAATGTATGGAGAAAGCTCTATCCCAAGCCTTGGGATAGAAAGACCCAAGCTTGGGATAAGCGTCCGTAGGTTTGGGATAGACGTTTGCAAGCTTGGGATAGAATTTATGGAGGATTATGAATTGTTGCCGTTCAGTAGTGTCTGTACGATGCGTTCCGCCGTCCGTCCGTCCCAGCGGTCGGGTAGGATGGCGTGCTTCCATTCTCCGTGCAGCAGCTTGTCGAGCGAGGCGGAGAGGGCGAAGGAGTTTTCGCCGACCAGCTCGTTGGTACCGATACGCCAGGTTTCGGGATGCTCGGCGTAGGTGTTGAGGGTGATGCAGGGGACGTCAAGGAAGGTGGCTTCTTCGGCAATGTTGCCCGAGTCGGTGACGATGCCCCGTGCCTGATTGATGAGGAACCCGAAGTGCAGGTAGCTCTGTGGAGGCAGGATGTGCAGGTTAGGGGCATCCAGTCCCAGTGACTTCACTGCCTTTTGTACGTAGGGGTGCAGAGGGGCGACGATAGGCATGCCGTCGGCTTTTTCGATGACGGTTTGGAGCAGGGAGTGCAGCACGGCCTTCTTTGCCAGCAGGTCACGGCGGTTGAGGGTTAGTAGCAAGTAGTTTCCTTTCCGCAGGCCGAGGCTGGAGAACCACATGGGCTGCACCAGGCGGTGGCGGTTGAAGCGGATGGTGTCAATCAGTATGTTGCCCACGTAGTGGATATAGTCGGGTATCATACCCTCTTGGTTGAGATTGCGGTTGGCCACCATGCCGGCAGTGAAGAGATAGTCGGAGATGGCGTCCACGATGGTTCGGTTCACTTCGCGGGGCATGTTCATGTCGAAGGAGCGCGTGCCTGCTATGACGTGCGCCACCTTCAGCCCGCGCTTCTTGGCGACGATGGAGCAACTCATGGTGGCGGTCATGTCATCTACCACCAGTACGACTTGTGCTGGGTGCCCGTCCAACTCGCGCTCGAAGGCAAGCATGATGGAGGCTGCCACCTGCGAGTGGTCATGTCCGGTGACGCCGAGGCAGGCATCCGGTTTCCTCATAGAGAGGTCGGAGAAGAGCGAGGCATCCAGGCTGGTGTCATCCTGCGGACCGGTGTAGACGATGCGGTAGGAGATGTTCTTTCCTGCCTCTCTGGCGGCGTCGATGGCGCGGCAGATGGGGGCTATTTTCATGAAGTTGGGGCGTGCGCCCGATACGATTGTTATTTTCATTGTCGTAATTGGTAAAAAAATGTCGATACAAAAATACGCTTTCTTAGGGAAATTATTTGTTACTTTGCCTATTATTTTCAGAGTGTCTGTTGAAATATGTATTATCTTTTTCGGTTTTGGATACTCGGATTTAATTTTGGATACTCGAAGCACTTGTTTAATTTTTAATTTTTAATTCTCAAAGTGATAATGCCAACATTTGTTCAGATACTCGATTTCATTGGCACATTTGCCTTTGCCATTAGTGGCATACGTCTGGCCTCGGCCAAGCGGTTCGACTGGTTTGGAGCGTATGTGGTGGGTTTTGTGACGGCCATCGGAGGCGGTACGATACGCGACCTGCTGCTGGACGTCACCCCGGGTTGGATGACGGACCCTATTTATTTGATTTGTACCGGACTGGCCTTGTTGTGGGTCATCCTCTTCGGTAAGCATCTCATCCATCTGCACAATACATTCTTCATATTCGACAGTATCGGCCTGGCACTGTTCACGGTCGTTGGTGTGGGCAAGAGCATCGCGCTGGGCTATCCCTTCTGGGTGGCCATCATCATGGGCAGCATTACCGGGGCTGCGGGAGGTGTGATACGTGACGTATTCATCAACGAAATTCCGCTGATATTCCGGAAGGAGATTTATGCGATGGCTTGTGTGGTGGGAGGAACCTTCTACTGGATGTGCCACCTTCTGGGGATGGAGTCTTTCGTGTGCCAGATTGTGGGTGGTGTGACGGTGTTCGTTACCCGTATACTGGCAGTAAAGTATAGGATTTGCCTTCCTATCCTTTCGGGTAATGAAGAGGAGCAGGAAATGTAGTCCGTTGTTTGCAGTCTGAAAACCTCAGGGATTTTCCGGTGAAACTCGGACATTCCGGAGAAGCACTTCCCAGATGTTTTAAAATAAGATTCCCCGGCATTTTCAAACCGAAATGTCGGGGAATTTTTCATATGTCTCGTTCCCCTTATTAAAGGGAGCGAGGATAGGATTGCTAAAGAGATAAGACTAGGTTAGAACAATGCATCCTTCGTGTTGAAGAGCTTGCGTTCGTTCAGTTTCACTACCTTGCCGAATTTCTCCAGCCGCTTCAGGTCGATGTCCTTCGGGTTGCCCATGATGGAGATGCAGTAAGGTTTGCCTTTGATGTTCTCTTCGTAGAACTTCACGATGTCGTCAAAGGTCAGTGCATCTACTTTCGGCAGGTTTTCTTTGGCTGGGTCGTCCGTGTAGCCTCTGTAGCCCAAGTCTACCAGTTCCATAGCTTTGTTGCGGAAGCTGGGGTGGCTGGTCAGCATGGCTTGGCGGAGGTAGCTCTTGATGTTGCCGATACGTTCCGGATTCTTCGGCATGTCATTGACGAGACTCATCAGTACGTCCAATGCATCGTTTGCCTTGTCGTTCTGGGTACCGATGTAGCCGCGCAGGTAGCTTGCTTTTCCGGCTATGCCTTGCGTGCCGACGAATGCGTAGGCTGTATAGGCCATGGAGCGTTTTTCGCGTATTTCGTTCAGAACGATGCCGGTGAAGTCGAGACCGAAGTACTGGTTGAATGCGCTACGCAGCACGTCGTCCTTCTTGTCAGCCTTCTGCATCGGGATGTAGAGGTGGATTTGGGCTTGTTCTGCATCGTTGTTAGGCAGGAAGTAGACGGTGTTTTCGGTTACCGGCATCATCTCCTTTGCCTGCGGGGAGTTGGACGGGCGTTCGTTGGCTACCAACGGGAGGTTCTTGCTCAGGATGTCGTATACTTGGTCGAAGGGGAGTGTTCCGGTAAAGAATACCTTTGCCTCGTAGTTGGAGGCACGGTTGATGTCGCCCGTCAGTTCTGAAATCTGCAATTCGTAAATCTCCTTGTCGGTCAGCTCCTTGATGTAGTCTGATTTCTCTCCGTAGAGCATGTACTGGCGCAGCGCTTCGTTCAGGATGCTGACGTTGTCTTTACGCTGCTGGCGCATACCCATTGCCGAACCTTTCAGACGTGCCAGTTGCTTTTCGTCCAATTTCGGCATCAGAATCTGGCGTGAAAGTAGCTGGCAGGCTTGCGGCAGGGTGGCTTCGTAGCCCTCCATGATGATGTAGAGGTTGTCTTCATCGGCTGTCACGTGGCAGGTTGCGTTCAGCTTGCTGAGTTCTTCTTTCAGCTCTTGCGGTTCGTAGGCTCCCATGATACCTGCGTTGTTCATCAGTTGGGCGGCATAGCCCAGTTTCGGGAATTCGCGTTCACCGGCTCCGTATTGTACAATCAGCTGGAATACGTTGTTCTCCTTGTTGGGCGTGTAGTACATCTTGGAACGGTCGTTCAGCTGCTTGATTTGCACTTCGCCGTAGTCTGCGAATTTCTCTTCCATCTGTCCGATGGGCAGGTTCTTGAATTGCGTTGCATAAAGCGATTCCTTGCCTACCGGAGGTTCTACGGGTTTGTACCCCGGCTTCTCAATCTTGGCGTTTTTGTCAGGTTTCCCTTTTTCGATATATAGGGCCAGGTAGTTGTCCGACAGGTATTTCTTGGCTACCCGCTTGATGTCGTCAGTAGTGATGGCCATAATCTTGTCCTTGTAGTTGAGTATGTCGCCCAAATCCTGCTCGTTGTAGAAGGCGTTCATCAGTATCATGGCCTTGTCCTCGTTCGACTCCATTTCCAGGTCGAACTGGCGGCATTTCTCGGCTTTGATGGCATCAATTTTCCAATCCTCGAATTCTCCGTTGGCGATTTGCTGGATGGCTTTCAAGGCTTTCTTTTCGGCGCTCTTGGTAGACTCGAAACGGCGCTGGTTTTCGTCGTAGAGGGGAATGGCCGCTACGATGGCGCGTCCTTGTTCGCGGAAAGTACGGGTGTAGGCTCCGGCGCTGGTCAGTTCACCGTCCAGTACCAGCTTGTCCATGGTTCCGGTCTGACTGTTGTTGTTCAGCAGTGCCAGGGCGATGTCCAGAGCGTCTTCGTCGGGATGTCCGGCAGGTACTCCATTGAATACCATTGCCACTTGCGGGTAGAATCCCACTTTAGCCGAATACTGTTTGCGGCCCTTTATTTCGAGGTTCTGGTAGACCTTGCGCTCGGGTGCGGGCTTAGCAGCCAGACGTCCGAAGGCAGCATTGATGCGTCCGCTGATTTGTTGGGCTTTGATGTTTCCTACGAGTACCAGTACCATGTTTTCGGGTACATACCATTGTTCGTAGAATTCAATCAGCTTGCTCAGGCGGGGATTCTTCAGATGTTCGGGCAGGCCGATGATGGAACGGGAGTAAGGATGTCCCTCAAAAGCTTTCTCCATCACGAACTGGTTCTGTGCACGTCCCTGGTCATCTTGTGAACGGTTATATTCTTCGTACACGTTTTCCAGCTCCGACTGGAAGGAACGGAATACGGGATGCAGGAAACGTTGTGAGGAAATCTCCAGCCATTTGTTTATCTGATAGGCAGGGAAGGAGCTGTGATAGAAGGTCCAGTCATAGTAGGTTCCTGCATTTACCCCTTTGGCGCCCATGCTTTCCATCAGGTTGGAGTATTCATTGGGAAGCCCCAGCTTTCCGGCCTTGACGGTCAGCTCATTGATTTCCTTGCTGATGGCTTCTTTTTTTACCGGGTCGGCTTCTTCGGCCATCTGGTCGTACTTGGCGATGATTTCCTTGTAGATCGGTTCTTCTTCCGTCCAGTTCAGCGCGCCTATCTTGTCTGTTCCTTTAAACATGACGTGCTCCAGGTAGTGTGCAAGTCCCGTGTACTCTTCGGGGTCGTTGATGGAACCGGCACGTACGCCTACCAGTCCGAATACGTCCGATTTGGATTCGTCTTCCCATATATATACGGAAAGACCGTTCTTCAGCTTGAACGCTTTCAGTCCTTGTCCAAAGGAGGGCAGGGAGATGATGACGGCAGCCAGCAGAAGAAGTGACTTTAATTGAAATGATTTCATAAAATAAAGTGTTTTTATGTAATAAAAGTGTTTCCCTATATGTAGGCAAAGCTATAAAAAAATCACGTAACATTTACGAAATCTTCGGAAAAATGATGATTTTCAGTACATGATATCACCCGTAAACTATCATAGAGGGGGTGGAAACTGTCAAATGATAGTTTTTACCCCTAATAAAAACCGTATTCCGTCCCCCGGAGCTTCAAATCTTCCTTATACTTGCAACCGTAAAACCTAAACCATTATTAACTATTTAAAAATTGAGCAAAGTATGAATACTTACAGTTTTAGAAAAGATTTACTTGCAGTGCAAGAAGAACTGCTTCGCTTTGCATACAAGTTGACAGCCGACCGGGAAGAAGCGAATGATTTGTTGCAAGAGACGTCTCTCAAGGCTTTGGATAACGAAGACAAATTTGAACCCGACACCAATTTCAAAGGTTGGATGTATACCATTATGCGCAACATCTTTATCAATAATTACCGGAAAATAGTTCGCGAACAGACTTTTGTAGACCAGACGGACAATCAGTATCACCTCAGCATGCCCCAGGACTCTGGTTTTGCCAGTACCGAAGGTGCCTACGACCTAAAAGAAATGCACCGCATCGTCAATGCCCTTCCACGCGACTATAAAGTCCCTTTCTCCATGCACGTGTCTGGTTTCAAGTACCGTGAGATTGCCGAACGTCTCGGTCTTCCACTCGGAACAGTGAAAAGCCGCATCTTCTTTACACGTCAGAAGTTGCAGGATGAACTGAAAGATTTCATCTGATAATAGTTTGGTAGTAGCAATATGATATATAACATATTGATTGCGATGAATTTTTAAGGATTATTCTTGACTATATGTCAGAATAATCCTTTATATTTGTATATGTTAAGTTAACCGAAGAAAAAATCTCTTATTACTGACTATGATGAAAAAGGAAATTAAATTCAGTCTTGTTTACCGGGACATGTGGCAGTCGTCCGGTAAGTATCAACCCCGGGTAGACCAGTTGGTACGCATTGCTCCGTTGATAGTAGAAATGGGCTGTTTTGCACGTGTCGAAACGAACGGAGGAGCTTTTGAGCAGGTAAACCTTCTGTACGGCGAAAATCCCAATAAGGCTGTACGCGCCTTTACCGCGCCTTTCAGGGAAGCAGGTATACAGACGCATATGCTTGATCGCGGGCTGAATGCACTGCGCATGTATCCCGTTCCGGCAGATGTGCGCCGGCTGATGTACAAGGTGAAGCATGCCCAGGGTGTGGACATTACCCGTATCTTCTGCGGACTGAACGAGACGCGGAACATAATTCCTTCTATCAAATATGCCCTGGAAGCGGGCATGATACCGCAGGCTACGCTCTGTATCACCTATTCTCCTGTCCATACGGTGGAATACTATGCCGGTATTGCCGACCGGTTGATTGAAGCCGGGGCACCCGAAATCTGCTTGAAGGATATGGCTGGCATCGGACGTCCGGGTATGCTGGGACAGCTTGTCAGAACCATTAAGGAGAAGCATCCCGATGTGCTGATACAATACCACGGGCATAGCGGTCCCGGACTTTCCATGGCTTCCATTCTCGAAGTCTGCGAGAACGGTGCCGACATCATCGATGTGGCGATGGAACCCATGTCGTGGGGCAAGGTTCATCCGGACATCATCTCCGTGCAGGCCATGCTGAAAGATCTGGGTTTCCAGGTGCCCGACATAAACATGAAAGCCTACATGAAAGCCCGTGCCATGACGCAGGAGTTCATTGACGATTTCTTGGGCTATTTCATGGATCCCACCAATAAACATATGTCCTCACTCTTGCTGAAGTGCGGTTTGCCGGGTGGCATGATGGGCTCCATGATGGCCGACTTGAAGGGAGTGCATTCCGGCATCAACATGATACTGCGCGGCAAGAATGAGCCGGAACTCAGTCTGGACGACTTACTCGTCATGCTGTTCGACGAAGTGGAATATGTATGGCCCAAACTGGGCTATCCTCCTTTGGTGACTCCTTTCAGCCAGTATGTGAAGAATGTGGCTCTGATGAACCTCATGCAGCAAGTAAAGGGAGAGGAGCGCTGGACGATGATAGACAACCATACGTGGGACATGATTCTGGGCAAGAGCGGACGCCTGCCCGGTACTTTGGCGCCCGAGATAGTGGAACTGGCCAAGTCCAAGGGTTTTGAGTTCGTGGATACGGACCCGCAGCTGAACTACCCGGATGCTCTGGATACATACCGGAAAGAGATGGACGAAAACGGTTGGGAATATGGCGATGATGACGAGGAACTCTTCGAGCTTGCCATGCACGACCGGCAGTATCGCGACTATAAATCCGGCGTTGCCAAGAAACGTTTTGAGGATGACCTGCAGCGTGCCAAGGATGCGGCGATGGCCAAAAACGGATACTCGGAAGAGGAAATCAAGAAGCTGAAGCGTGCAAAGGCAGACCCGATAATCGCGCCTTCCAAAGGGCAAGTGCTTTGGGAGGTTTCTGTCGAAGGTCCTTCTTCTGCTCCTTTCATTGGACGCAAGTACCAGCATGATGAGGTGTTCTGCTACATCTCTACGCCGTGGGGTGAATACGAGAAGATATGGACCGGATTTACCGGACGTGTGGTGGAAGTCTGTGCCAAGCAAGGGGATGTGGTCAATAAAGGCGATGTGATAGCCTATATCCAGCGGAGTGATATCTTTGCATAAATGAGAACTTGAAAAAGTGGAATTTCACTGAAAGTTGATAACGTAGTAGGGTGATAATGCGATAGTTTATCACCCTACAGTCCTTTCAGTCATCCTTTATTGTCCAACCATTTCTTGATGGTTTCCTTCAGTACTTCTTGGGTGAAGGGTTTGGTAAGGAAGTCGTTGCAACCTGCTTCCAGGGCAGCCTGCTTGTCGTGTTCGTAGGCATAGGCTGTAAGGGCGATGATGGGGATGTCCGGCGCCAGTTCACGGATGATGCGTGTGGCGTCGATTCCGTCAAGGTTGGGCATTTTCATGTCCATCAGGATGAGGTCGGGATGGACTTCCTCGAACATAGTTACGGCTTCCATGCCGTCTTTGGCATGTTTCAACCGATAGAGCCGGCCTAAAATGGCGTTAATTAGGATGAAATTGCTTTCTGTATCTTCGGCAATCAGGATGGTTTTGGAAGGAGGGGTAGGGAGTGTTCCGGCTTCTTCATTCTTCGGGGAAGTTCCGGGGGCTGTATTTCTGCTCCTCTGCTCTGTGGAATGTGCCTTTGCTGTCGTTTCCCGGTTGTTCTCTTCCTTCTTTTCCATCTCTGTTTTGCTGGAGGATTCCAGTGGGAGGACAAAAATAAATGTGGTGCCTTTACCCACTTCCGAAGTGACGGATATGTTGCCGCCCAGGCGTTCGATGATAGTCTTGCAGATGGAAAGTCCCAATCCGGTGCCTTGGGCAAAGTTGTTCACCTTGACAAAACGTTCGAATATCCGGTCCACTTTGTCCGGTGCAATTCCCATACCCGTATCGGTGACGTGGAATGCTACATACTTGCCTTCCCGGTGATACCCGTAACTGATGTACCCGGCGGGGGTGAACTTGAAGGCATTGCCTATCAGATTGGAAATGACCTGGAAAATCCGGTTCTTGTCTCCGTCAATCACGATATTCTCGTCAGAGGGTTCGTATATCAGCTCCACTCCTTTGGGACAGCGGAAAATATGTGCGTCGTGTATCTCCTTGCAGAGCGGATGGAGGCGTACGGGCGTGATGGTGAACTCCACGATACCCGATTCGATTTTTGATAAGTCGAGAATTTCGTTAATGAGCTGGAGCAGGCGCTCGTTGTTCGATTCTACTATTTCGTAATAGCCTAGCCGTTCCTTCTCGTCGGTGCTTTCGGCAATGATGCGCGAGAAGCCTACAATGGCATTGAGCGGTGTGCGTATCTCATGGCTCATGTTGGCGAGGAAAGCGGATTTGAGCTGGTCGGAAGTCTCGGCTTTCTCCTTGGCTACGAGCAATTCCCGTTTCATCTGTTCCATTTCCGTGATGTCCCATTCGATGTTCAGCAGGATGGGGGAGAAGTCGTTGCTTTCAATCTTCATCTTTCGCTTGTCCAGATAGATGGGGGTTCCGTTTCCGTCGCGTTCTTCCGCAATCCAGTGCATCTCTTTGCCGGTCCTGGCTATTTCAATGTCTTGTGCTCTTTTTTCCTGGGCAGTCTCCAGGGGATAAAAGTCGAAGTCGTCTTTCCCCAATGCCTCTTGTATGGGGATTTCGCGGTTGTACGATTCGCGGTTGCGGTAGAGGTACTTGAAGTTGTTGTTGATGTCCTTCACGACAATGCCTGCCGGGAGGTTTTCGATGATTTTGTCCAGAATCAGGTTGAACTGTTTGATTTGTTGCTCATGCCGGATGCGTGTGGATACATCCCTTCCGAAAGTCCAGACCGTCCCTTCGCCTTTGTCACTCGTCACCCAATAGGCGTTTCCTTCTATGGCGAGTACTTCCGGACGCAGTGGCAACGGATTGTGAACAATATAGCCTTGGGAGGTTTCTCCGCGTTTGACACATTCTGCAAATTCTTTCCACGATTTTTTGTCTCTTCCATACGAAGGCAAGTCGTATATTTTCAGTTTCGTGATGTCTTGGGTATTGCCGATGCCATGTCGCTCCTTGAAGCAGCGGTTGCCGAATATCAGTGTACCGTCTTCGTGTGCCGAGTAAATATCTTCGGTGGAGTTGTTGATGGCATGTGTCAGCAAGTTGATATCGTTGCGCCGTTGCTGAATGTCGGTGATATTCTGTATATATCCTTCCAGAATGGTATTTTTGTCTTTATGATATTCGCGTGCAAAGGCCTTGAGCCGTATATAGAAAATCTTTTCCTGAAGCAAGATGCGGTAGTCCACACTGTTTTCCATTTTCCCTTTTAGGTTTTCTTTCAGCCAGTTGGTGAAAGATTTCCGGTCTTCGGGAAGTATCAGTTTCAGATAGTCGTTCAGATTGATTTCTTGTGTCTCCTCTGTGCATAGGATATCGGTGTGTCCGGCATATTTGAAGCTTTGGGTGTCTGAATCGTATTGCCAGTTTCCGATAAGCGCAGCTTTTTGGATTTCATTCAACTCTTGGTTTTTTCTTTCGAGTTCCAGCTTGCGCTGGCTACGTTCCGTGATGTCGCGGTATTGGCAGAGCACCATTCCGTCAAAGGGGGACATGATACACTTGAAGAAATAAGTGGTGCCGTTCAAGGCCATTTCGTAATTATGGGTAGAGCGTATTTTGTGCGTCAGTACTCTTTTAAAGTCCGGATAGATTTGGTTATAAGTGGATAAGGGAATTAGTTGGAACAGATTCTTGCCCAGTAACCGGTCTTCCTTCAAGAACCAGAGATTGATGTTGTAAACTGCAATGTCCACACAAATACCGTCTTTGTCCAGAAGAATCATGGTGTCGGATGTCAGCTTTAACAGTCTTTCGGCGTTTTCAGCTTGTTTTAAAATGTTTTTCATTCTTATAGTATTAGTTTCATGCCCTTCTGGCCTTCTCCCATGCGCCGCTTGCATTATCTTTACGTTTGCGCAGGTAGTTGAATCCTCGTATGACGTTGACGTTCATGAAGAGGAAATAGTAGGGGATGAAAAGTATCTTGTTCTTTATATGCTTCGTTGAAAGGTAGTACCCCCAACTTCCCATGAGATAGAAAAAAGCTTGTAACAGCCAGATGATGGCATACAGTAATGGCGTGCTTGTCGTAAAGATGAGAATTGTGTTGAGGGGAAGCAATAGAAACAATAGGATAGGAGTGAGCGACCAGCGCAGCACCCGGTGGGAAATATATTGGAAACAGAATGTGCCGTAACGGAACGGGTTGAGCAGCGGACGTAGCCGCCAGATAGACTGCAAGCCACCGGCAGCGATGCGCACCTTGCGCTTTTCTTCCTCGCGCATATCTGCCGAGCCGCTTTCTACGGCATAGGCATTGGCACAATAGGCAATGGTGTGTCCCTGCATGACGATGTGCAGGGAGAGTGTGAAGTCGTCGAGCAACGTGTCTGTTTGCATTTCTTCGAACAGATTGCGGCGCACGGCAAACAACTCACCCGCTGCTCCTACTGCTGAATAGAGGCGTGCGTCGAGCGCTTTGAGGGTGGATTCGTATTTCCAGTACAACCCTTCTCCCCCAGAGGCAGCATTGTCCTTACTTTGCACAGCAATACGTTTTTCGCCTGCCACGCATCCCACTTTAGGGTCGGTGAAGGCGTGCACTATCTCCCGTAGGGCTTTTCGGTTGAGGTGCGTATTGGCATCGGTGAATACGACAAGGGGCGTTCCTATGAAATGTATACCGCGGTTCAGGGCGGCTGTCTTGCCTTGGCGTTGGGGTTGGTGGAGGACGGTGGCTTGCGGCCAGCGGGAGAGGCGTTCGTTGGTACGGTCGTTGCTGCCGTCGGTCACCCAAAGAATGCGTAGCTTGTCGGCAGGATAGTCCAGCTCCAGACAGTTGCGCATTTTTTCGTCCACTACATCTTCTTCATTATAGGCGGCGATAAACAGAGTCAATGGGGGCAATGCGTTGTCGGTGGGCATAGGCCAGAGGGTAGGTGTGTGGAAGCACTCTTTTATCTTGACCAGAATATATAATAATATACCATAGCCTATATAGGTATAGAACACTGTGAATAAACTTATCCAGAAGAGTATCTCAAGAACTTTCATGCTTCTGTTTTGTTTGCTATCTTTTTGAGGAAAAAGAAATGTGATTGCCAAAAGTATGGATAATCTTTTACCGATGCAAGAAAAAGAAAAGAAAAATGAAATGTTTGTGTCTCAAGAGGTAAAGTTTGGTTTTCAGGGCATTTTGATGTTATAATCATTCTCCATAGGAGGGAGACGGGCAGATACGGCAAGGTAAGGCGTTACTCAAAACGCTTCTGTCATATTGAAGTAAAACAGCATCTGGTTGTTCACCGTATTTTTGCCTAAATCCAGGCGGACGTTCATGCGTGGCTGCACTTCGATGCGCAGTCCTACACCGTAGTTGGGCAGTACGCCCTCTATTTTGCCAGGAGTGGGGCCCATGAAGCCGCACCCGGTCCAGGCTACAAACCCTATGTGGTTGAGCATCCGCTTCAGCCAGGTGCTGCGGTCGGTATTGAGCATCTGCCGGTATTCTGCCATGACCACGTGCGAGGACTTGTCGCGATACTGCCCCATGTAGTAGCCGCGCAGGTCGAAAGGCGTTCCGGTGAGGGCATATTGCGTCAGTGGGACGTCGCCGAACACGTTCTTGGTCTGTGCCGTCCACGCAAGCACCCTGCGCTTGCCCAGTGACTTGTATTGGCGGTAGTCTATCTCCAGGCGGTAGAAGGTCTGGTCGCTTCCGATGAATTTGGTGTACATCATGCCGCGGAAATCCAGATACATGCCGCGGTAGGCGTTGGCGGGAACGTCACGGCTGTCGTATGTCAGCAGGAAGCCGAGGCCGGAGTTGAAGTTGTTGTAGCCGTTGGCCGTACCGCCTGCCTCTTTGTACGAAGGTTCGTCCACCAAGAACTTGCCGGGCTCTGTCAAGTGGTCATAATTGATGTCTATTTGAGGTCCGGCAAAGATATTGCTGTTGCCCAGCCGGAAGAGGAACCAGGGATTGATTTGCACGCCGCTGTATCGGTATTTGCTGGTACTGTCGCTGCGTACGTAATCTTTATTGGTATTATAGCCGATGCCGTAAAAGTTTTCTTCCGTATTTTTATAGCTAAACTTTCCGAAGATACGGAAACGGTCACCCTTGAAGAAGAGTTGAGGCTTGGAGAAAAGATTGATGCCACCGTTGAACATGAAGGCGATGGCCATGGGCACTACGGAGCGCAGCTGCGTGGTGTCGCTGGGGTTTATGCGGAAGGTCATCAGGGCGCTTCCTCCCAGCACGGCACCGAAGTCGGGAGTGTAGCTGGGTCCACCCAGAATATTGTAATGCAGATTCCGGCGCGCTACCTTTTGCTTGCGTAGTTCTTTTTTTGTCAGTGCGGGAACGCTGTCGTTTGTGGCGGCCGCAGTCTGTTCCTGGGCATAAAGGGTGGTGGCGAACAGCACCAGTGCGATAATGCTTAGTATATATCTTTTCATGTCGTACGAAATGTGGGTGCAAAGGAAACTATTTTATTCCGAATAGTTTTCACTGTAATAGATAATAAATCTAAAGATGTCACTAAAATTATCAAAAAAGACATTACTTTTGTCTGCTTCACGAAGCAAGACATCAATAACTAAAAACACATAATCTGAATGAAGAAACGATTTTTATCTGTAATTGTTCTGAGTGCCGCACTGCTTTCTGTGCAGGCACAAGAAGGAAAAGGCGGCATCAGCCCCGAAATGCTTGGGCAAATCAAGCAAAGTTATCAAGGCACGGCTGCCGACAAGGCTCTCCGCAATGCCATAGGCAATAATGACATCCGTAAACTGGTACTCAACCAGGAGAATATGCAGGGCATGGATACCCACTTCTCCGTCAAGGTAGAGTCCAGAGGCATCACCGACCAGAAGTCGTCCGGCCGTTGCTGGTTGTTCACCGGGCTCAACGTGATGCGGGCCAAGACCCTTGCCGAATACGGTTTCCAGTCTTTTGAGTTCTCCGAAGTCTATCCTTTCTTCTGGGACCAGTTGGAGAAGGCAAACCTCTTCTTGCAAGGCATCATCGACACCTCCAAGAGTCCCCTGACTGATAAAACCGTAGAATGGCTCTTCCAGCATCCGCTGAGCGATGGGGGTACCTTTACCGGTGTGGCCGACATTGTTTCCAAATACGGCCTTGTTCCTAAAGATGCCATGCCTGAAACAAACAGCAGTGAAAATACCTCCCGCATGGCCAACCTCATCTCTCTGAAGCTGAAAGAGTATGGTCTGCAACTACGTGATATGGCTGCCGCCGGTGCCAAGCCCGCAGCTCTGGAGAAGGAGAAAACCACAATGCTCGGAACCATCTACCGCATGTTGGTGCTGAACCTTGGTGTACCTCCCACGGAGTTCGACTATGTCTGCCACGATGCTAAGGGTAATCCCGTGGAGATAGAGCATCACACTCCCATGTCTTTCCTTGAGAAGTATGGAGACAAACAACTGCTGACCAACTACGTAATGCTGATGAACGATCCCAGTCGTGAGTATTATAAGTGCTATGAAATAGACTACGACCGTCACCGTTACGACGGTAAAAACTGGACTTATGTCAACCTGCCCGTAGAGGATATTAAGGAGATGGCCATCGCCTCCTTGAAGGACAGCACCATGATGTACTTCTCTTGCGATGTGGGCAAGTTCCTGAACTCTGAACGCGGTCTGCTTGATGTGAAAAATTATGACTACGAGTCACTGATGGGTACTACCTTCGGAATGGATAAAAAACAACGCATTCAGACCTTCTCCAGCGGCTCGTCCCACGCCATGACCTTGATGGCTGTTGACTTGAACAAAGACGGAAAGCCCGTAAAATGGATGGTAGAGAATAGCTGGGGAGCTGCTTCCGGTTACCAGGGACATCTCATCATGACCGACGAGTGGTTCAATGAATACATGTTCCGCTTGGTGGTGGAGACAAAGTATGTTCCTGCCAAAGTGATGGAATTGTTCAAACAAAAACCTATCCGCCTGCCGGCATGGGACCCGATGTTTGCTGAAGAAAAGTGATGATAAGGATTAGAGGTTAAGGATTAGTGATTAGTGGGGCTGCGCTATGATTCCGCAGGGTATTAATCCCTAATCCTTAACCCCTAATCCTTGTTCTCGTGTTCGTTAACGAAAGGAATTACGGAAATTTCTCCGTAATTCCTTTCTTTTTTGCTCTTTATTCACGTTCTTTTTTGCTACTTTTGCGGCAAATTAATGAAACCATTATTTTAAATAAACGCATGGCAAATGTAATTAAGTTACGTAGAGGCCTTGACATCAACCTGAAAGGCGCTGCTGCCCAGGAACTTGTGTCTGTTAAGGAACCAGGATTTTATTCGCTGATTCCCGATGACTATACAGGCATCACTCCGAAAGTGGTGGTCAAAGAGCAGGAATATGTGATGGCCGGGGGACCCTTGTTTATCGACAAGAATCATCCTGAATTGAAATTTGTTTCGCCCGTCAGTGGCGTAGTGACAAGCGTGGAGCGTGGTGCGCGCCGTAAGGTGCTGAACATCGTTGTAGAGGCTGCCACTGAACAAGACTATGAGGAATTTGGCAAGATGGACCCGTCCAAGATGAGCGGCCAGCAGGTAAAAGAAGCTCTTTTGCAGGCAGGTATGTTCGCTTTCATCCGCCAACGTCCGTACGACGTTATCGCTGACCCGACGGTGACTCCGAAAGCTATTTTCATTTCGGCTTTCGACAGTAATCCTCTGGCTCCCGATTTCGAATTCGCTCTGAAAGGAGAAGAAGCAAACTTCCAGACGGGACTCGACGCTTTGTCAAAGATGGCAAAGACGTATCTGGGTATTAGTGTAAAACAAAAGGCTGCTGCCCTTGTGCAGGCAAAGAACGTTACCGTAACAGCTTTCGACGGACCGCATCCGGCAGGCAACGTGGGTGTACAGATTAACCACATCTCTCCGGTAGTGAAAGGTGAAACGGTCTGGACTATCAGTGCCGAAGCCGTACTTTTCATCGGACGTCTGATGAATACCGGTCATGTAGACTTGACCCGTACGGTAGCTGTAACGGGTTCCGAAGTGTTGAAACCCGCTTATTGCAAGCTGAAAGTCGGCGCTCTGCTGACGAACGTTTTCAAAGGTAACGTGACTACCGACAAGGACCTCCGCTACATCAGCGGTAACGTGCTGACCGGTAAGAAAATTTCTCCGAACGGCTTCCTCGGCTCTTTCGACAGCCAGCTGACCGTTATTCCCGAAGGAGATGAAATCCATGAAATGTTGGGTTGGATTATGCCGCGCTTTAATCAGTTCAGCGTCAACCGCTCTTACTTCAGCTGGCTGATGGGCAAGAAGGAATATGTGATAGATGCCCGTATCAAGGGTGGCGAACGTCACATGATTATGTCCAACGAATACGACCGCGTATTTCCAATGGACATCTTCCCCGAATATCTGGTGAAAGCAATCATTGCAGGTGATATTGACCGTATGGAGGCTCTGGGTATCTACGAAGTAGCTCCTGAAGATTTCGCTCTCTGCGAATTCGTATGTTCTTCCAAAGTGGAAGTGCAGCGCATCGTACGTGCAGGACTCGATATGCTTCGTGCCGAAATGGCATAATCGGGGCGTATGGCAAATCGTAAATTGTAAATCGTAAAATCGTAAATATATTAATGAAAGCGTTAAGAAATTATCTCGACAAGATAAAGCCGAACTTTGAAGAAGGCGGCAAATTCCACGCATTTCGTTCGGTGTTCGACGGCTTCGAAACATTCTTGTTCGTGCCTAATGCCACTTCGAAATCGGGAACGCATATTCACGACTCCATTGACAGCAAACGCATCATGTCGATGGTGGTTATTGCGTTAGTACCGGCACTGCTGTTCGGTATGTATAACGTAGGTTACCAGCATTTCCATGCTACCGGTGCCACCGGCGGCTTCTGGGAAATGTTCATCTACGGTTTCTTGGCTGTATTGCCAAAAATCATTGTATCTTATGTAGTAGGTCTCGGCATTGAGTTCGTAGTGGCTCAGTGGAAGAAGGAGGAGATTCAGGAAGGCTTCCTGGTTTCCGGTATCTTGATTCCGATGATTGTTCCGGTAGACTGCCCGTTGTGGATTCTAGCGGTGGCTACTGCATTCTCTGTAATTTTTGCTAAGGAAGTATTCGGTGGTACGGGTATGAACGTGTTCAACGTAGCTTTGATTACCCGTGCATTCTTGTTCTTTGCTTATCCTACGAAGATGTCCGGTGATGCCGTTTGGGTATCGGGCGACAGCATCTTTGGTCTGGGGCAGTCGGTAGACGGACTGACGGTAGCTACTCCGCTGGGTGCAGCCGCTACTTCGGGCGCCGTTCCGGAATTCTCTTGGGACATGGTGACCGGCCTTATTCCGGGTTCTATCGGTGAGACAAGCGTAATTGCCATCGCTCTGGGTGCCATTTTGCTGTTGTGGACGGGCATTGCAAGCTGGAAGACGATGTTTTCCGTATTCGTAGGTGGCGCCTTCATGGCATGGGTATTCAATACAATCGGTCCCGACACCCCGATGGCACAGATGCCTTGGTACGAACACCTCGTGCTGGGTGGTTTCTGCTTCGGTGCCGTGTTCATGGCTACCGACCCCGTTACATCGGCACGTACAGAGACCGGTAAGTATATCTTCGGATTCCTGATTGGTGTCATGGCTATCATTATCCGTGTGCTCAACCCTGGTTATCCCGAAGGTATGATGCTTGCCATTCTGCTGATGAATATCTTCGCTCCGCTGATTGACTATTGTGTGGTACAGGGCAACATCAGCCGTCGCGAGAAACGTGCAATCAAGTCTAACAATTAAATACCGGAAAAGAAATGAATACCAATAGTAATAGTTATACTATCATTTATGCTTCGGTAATGGTTGTTATCGTTGCATTCCTGCTGGCATTTGTAAGTTCTTCCTTGCGCGAGACGCAGAACAAGAACGTGGAACTTGACACGAAGAAGCAGATTCTTGCTGCACTCAACATCAAGGACGTAAAGGATGCCGAAGCTGAATATAATAAATATGTAAAGGGCGATATGCTGATGAACGTTGACGGTACGCTGACTGAGAATACCGGTGCATTTGCTACCGCTTACGAGAAGGAAGCCAAAGAAAATAACCGTCTGCATGTATTCGTGGCAGAAGTTAACGGCGAGAAGAAATATGTATTCCCCGTTTACGGTGCCGGTCTTTGGGGTGCTATCTGGGGATATGTTGCACTAAACAGCGACAAGGATACCGTTTACGGTGTTTACTTCTCCCATGCCAGTGAGACTCCGGGTCTGGGTGCCGAAATTGCAACTCCCCAGTTTCAGGGTGAATTCACTGGAAAGAAAACATTGGAGAACGGCGAGGTGGCCCTCGGTGTTGTGAAGAACGGCAAGGTAGAGAAACCTGACTATCAGGTTGACGGCATTTCCGGTGGTACCATCACTTCTGTTGGTGTGGATGCTATGTTGAAGGCTTGTCTGAGCAGCTACAAGAACTTTTTAACTAATAATAATGAGGAGGAATAAGAATATGGGACAATTGTTTTCAAAGAAGAATAAAGAAATATTCTCTACTCCGCTGGGACTGAACAATCCTGTTACCGTGCAGGTATTGGGTATCTGTTCTGCTTTGGCTGTTACTGCCAAGCTGGAGCCCGCCATTGTGATGGGGCTTTCAGTGACGGTGATTACGGCATTCTCCAATGTAGTGATTTCACTGCTGCGCAAGACGATACCCAACCGTATCCGTATCATCGTTCAGCTGGTGGTTGTTGCTGCGTTGGTAACTATTGTAAGTGAGATTCTGAAAGCTTTTGCTTACGACGTAAGTGTGCAGCTTTCTGTATATGTAGGTCTGATTATTACCAACTGTATCCTGATGGGACGCTTGGAAGCATTTGCCATGCAGAACGGTCCCTGGGAGTCTTTCCTTGACGGTGTGGGTAATGGTTTGGGATATGCCAAGATTCTGGTAATCGTAGCTTTCTTCCGCGAGCTTCTGGGTTCGGGAACGTTGCTCGGTTTCAACATCTTGAACTATGAACCTCTGCAGAAGTTGGGCTATGTGAACAACGGCTTGATGCTGATGCCGCCAATGGCATTGATTCTTTGCGCTTGCATCATCTGGTATCAGCGTGCACGTCACAAAGAATTGCAGGAAAAGCAGTAATAAATAAATGAAGAATGAAAAATGAAAGAATGAAAAATGGGCTGCTCTGCTGCAGTACAAGTTCTCATTGCTTTAATTCTTTAATTCTTTAATTCTTAATTTATCGAAGAGATATGGAACATTTAATAAGTTTATTCGTCCGCTCTATCTTTGTGGACAACATGATATTCGCGTTCTTCCTCGGTATGTGTTCTTACCTTGCCGTATCGAAGAATGTGAAGACTGCCGTGGGACTGGGTATCGCCGTAACTTTCGTGTTGGTAGTTACGCTTCCGGTCAACTATTTATTGCAGACAAAGGTGCTGGCTGCCAACGCAATCATTGAAGGCGTTGACCTCAGCTTCCTGAGCTTTATTCTTTTCATTGCTGTAATCGCAGCTATCGTTCAGTTGGTGGAAATGATTGTAGAGCGTTTCAGCCCTTCGCTGTATGCTTCACTCGGTATCTTCCTGCCGTTGATTGCTGTAAACTGTGCCATCATGGGTGCTTCTCTTTTCATGCAGCAGCGCATCACGCTGGGTGAGAGCGACCCGAAATTCATCGGTGGCATTGCTGATGCTGTCTCTTATGCGTTGGGCTCCGGTATCGGTTGGTTGCTGGCTATCGTAGGCTTGGCTGCCATCCGTGAAAAAATGGCCTATTCTGACGTTCCGGCTCCACTGAAAGGACTGGGCATCACGTTTATCACTGTAGGTCTGATGGCAATGGCATTTATGTGTTTCTCTGGTTTGAACATCTAAAAGAAAGGAATAAAACAATGGATATGAATATGATATTAGCAAGCATTGGAGTATTCCTCGTGGTTGTCATCCTGCTTGTTGTTATCCTGCTGGTTGCCAAGAATTTCTTGGTGCCTTCGGGTAATGTAAAACTGACTATCAATGGTGATAAGGAACTGGACGTAGCTTCCGGTTCTACATTGCTGAATACGCTGTCTGTAAACGGTGTGTTCCTTTCCTCCGCTTGTGGTGGTAAAGGTTCCTGCGGACAGTGCAAATGCCAGGTAATGGAAGGTGGGGGTGAAATCTTGCCTTCTGAGACTCCGCACTTCAGCCGTAAGCAAATACAAGATCACTGGCGTCTGGGTTGCCAGGTGAAGGTAAAAGGCGATATGGCTATCAAGGTTCCCGAAAGCGTACTGGGCGTAAAAGAGTGGGAGTGCGAGGTTATCTCCAACAAGAATGTGGCTACGTTCATCAAAGAGTTCATCGTTGCTTTGCCCAAAGGCGAGCACATGGATTTCGTTCCGGGTTCTTATGCGCAGATTAAGATTCCTAAATATTCGATGGATTATGATAAGGACATCGATAAGGAACTTATCGGTAAGGAATACTTGCCTGCATGGGAGAAATTCGGTCTGTTGGGCTTGAAGTGCCGCAATGACGAAGAAACCATCCGTGCTTACTCCATGGCCAACTATCCTGCCGAAGGCGACCGCATCATGCTGACGGTACGTATCGCTACGCCTCCGTTTAAGCCGAAAGACCAGGGACCGGGCTTCATGGATGTAATGCCGGGTATCGCTTCTTCTTATATCTTTACCCTGAAACCGGGTGATAAGGTGACCATGAGTGGTCCTTACGGAGACTTCCATCCGATATTCGACTCTAAGAAGGAGATGATGTGGATCGGTGGTGGTGCCGGTATGGCTCCGTTGCGTGCACAGATTATGCATATGACGAAGACACTGCACACTACAGATCGCGTGATGAATTACTTCTACGGTGCACGTGCATTGAATGAAGTGTTCTATCTGGAAGACTTCCTGCAGATTGAAAAGGATTTCCCCAACTTCAAGTTCCATCTTGCACTGGACCGTCCCGATCCGGCAGCCGATGCAGCGGGCGTGAAGTACACTCCGGGTTTCGTACACAATGTAATTTACGAGACTTATTTGAAAGACCACGAAGCTCCCGAAGACATCGAATACTACATGTGCGGTCCCGGCCCGATGTCGAAGGCTGTTGAGAAGATGCTCGACGACCTCGGCGTTCCGGCTCAGAACCTGATGTTCGATAACTTTGGCGGATAACCTTCCTTATCCGTCTTGAGATAAAAAACTCCGGCTTGGCCTTCAGGGTCTTGCCGGAGTTTTTTTGTTCGAGGTATTTTCCTCTCTAATGAAAGAAAGTGGAGTGGATTCTTCGCAGTTTTTTCTTTTATTCCTTGATATGAATCAGTGCATTTGCCAGAATGGCTGTTACTCCTCCGGTGGTAATTCCCGAAGAGAAGATATTTCTTAGTATTTCGGGAAGTTGGCATAATATTTCCGGAACCAGTTCTACGCTTAGTCCCAAAGAGAAACTGATAGCCATGACTAATGTTGCCTTACGGTTGATTTCCTGTGCGGCGATGATGCGTATGCCTGCCGCTGCCACTGTTCCGAACATAAGCAGAGTAGCGCCGCCCAATACCGGTTCCGGCATCAATGAAAACACCAGTCCTACGGCGGGGAAAAGCCCGAGTATTACCAGGAATCCTGCTATATAGTAACCTACATAACGGCTTGCCACTCCCGTCAGTTGTATCATCCCGTTGTTTTGGGCAAATACGGAGTTGGGAAAAGAGTTGAGCATACCTGCCAGCATGGAGTTGAAGCCGTCGGCAAGGATGCCGCCCGAAGCGCGTTTTACGAATGTTTCTCCTTCCACCGGTTCGCCGGATATGAGCGAATTGGCTGTGATGTCACCGTATGCTTCGATAGCGGTAATCATGAAAATAAGTCCTAAGGCAATGATGGTTGAGATGCTGAAGTCCAATCCGTAACGGAACGGCATCGGGAGATTGAAACCGCCATAACTTTGTATGGATGTAAAATCTACTATCCCCATGAACCATGCCACGATATAGCCTATAACCAATCCGATGACAATGGAACTCATCCTCATATACCGGTTGGAACTACGGTTGAAGGCAATGATGAGTAGCAACACCAGGGCCGCCAGTCCCACATGGCGCAGACTGCCGAAACTGCCGTCCGCTTGCGCTGCCGCACCGCCTCCGCAAGCAGTAATTCCCACTTTTATCAGACTCATTCCAATGAGAGTGACAACGATTCCCGAAATGAGGGGCGTAATGATTCTCTTGGTATATTTCAAGATTCGGCTGATGAACATTTCCACGGTAGATGCTGCGATGCAAGAACCGAAGATAAGCGGAAGCCCGCCCATCGTTCCGGCAGCAATAATGGGTCCGATAAAGGAAAAACTGGTTCCTTGGATGCATAGCAGCCCCGTACCCAATCCTCCGAACCTGCGGCACTGGATGAACGTTGAAATGCCCGAAGCGAACAATGCCATGGATACCAGATAACCGGTGGTCTCGGCATCGAGTTTCAGTGCTCCGGCAATAATGAGGGGAGGTGTGATGATGGCAACGAATATGGCAAGCAGATGTTGCAGGGCGGCGAAGAATGCTTCCTTGAAAGGTGGCTTGTCATTCAGTCTGTATATCAGTCCGTTTTTTAACTTTTCTCCTTCTTGATTGTCCTCCATGTGTGCAGCGGTTTATCTGATTTTAATCTCACAATTGTCCAGACTCTCGATGATGGCAAGTGATTCCACATGGATGCCTTGTTCGCGCAATTCGTCGCCACCATGCTGGAAAGCCTTCTCGATGATGAATCCCATACCGGCCAGTTCGGCACCTGCCTGCTTCACAAGGTCAATCATGCCTTTGGCTGCATTGCCATTGGCCAGAAAGTCGTCAATGAACAGTACCTTGTCACCCGGACAAAGGAAGTCCTTGCTGACACAGACCTCGTACGAACGGTTCTTAGTGAAGGAAAATACGGTGGTGGTCAGCATGTTTTCCATGGTACTCGGTTTCTTCTTCTTGGCAAATACTACGGGCAGTTCCAGCAGATAACCTACCATGATGGCAGGGGCAATTCCGCTCGCCTCTACTGTAATGACCTTGTTGATGGAGGTGGAAGCGAACCGTCTGACAAATTCCACGCCGATGGATTTCATTAGGATGGGGTCCATTTGGTGATTAATGAAGTTGTCTACTTTCAGAATGCCTCCGGGGAAGCATTTTCCGTCTTTGAGAATGCGGTCTTTCAGAGTTTTCATGTTGGATGATGTTTTATTGAATGTTATCGTTTTCCTCTTCTGTTTCTTCTTGAATGGTATCTTTGGGCAGCAATCTTGGAGAAATGCGTTTCTTGGGAGTGAGGCTCATGCCTTTCAGCATTTCGGCCTGGCGCACTACGCTGCCGTTACCGTCCGAGAGCTGGTTGAAGGCTTTGTCGTAATCCCTTTGCAGGCTGGCCAGTCGGTCGCCGATACCGAGGAAGGTGTCGGTAAAGCCTGCAATCTTTTCATATAAGATGGTGCCGCGCTTGATGATGGCCTGCACATTCTTTACCTGGTTCTCCTTCTTCCAAAGGTCGAGCGAGAGGCGCAGGGCGCTAATCAGGTTGGTGGGGCTCATCAGTACCACCTTTTTGTTGTAGGCATATTCCCAGAGGTGGGCATCGCTTTGGATGGCGAGGAGGTAGGCACCTTCGGTGGGGATGAACATCATGACGAAATCCGGCGATTGGGCGTCATAATGCGAGTAGTCTTTATGGCTGAGCTCGTCGATGTGGGAGCGGACAGATTGCAGGTGTGCTTTCAGGAAGTGTGCCTGCTCCTCCTTGCTTTCGGCAGAGGTGTAGGCAGCATAGGCAGTCAGCGACACTTTGGAGTCGATAATCATTTCCCGTTCGTCGGGGTATTTCACGATGATGTCGGGCTGCATCTTCTGCCCGCTTTCCTCGTTGATGATGGCTTCGCCCCGTTCGTCTTTTAGAAACTCCTGGCGGAAGTAGTGTTCGCCTTCAATCAGTCCGGAGGCTTGCAACAGACGTTCCAGAATCATTTCGCCCCAGTTGCCTTGCATCTTGGAGTCTCCTTTCAAGGCACGAGTCAGGTTGTTGGCATCTTCGCTGAGGCGGTTGTTCAGCTCCACCAGTTCCTTGATGCGTTCACCCAGCGAGAAACGTTCTTTGGCTTCGGTGCTGTATACTTGTTCCACCTTTTGGCGGAAGTCCTTCAGGTTATCACCCAGCGGACGGAGCAGATTGCCCAGGTGTTCGGCATTCAGCTTGGTAAAGTCTTCGGCTTTGCTTTGGAAGATACGGTTGGAGAGATTCTCGAACTCGATATTCATGCGCTTGTGCAATGCTTCGGCTTCTTCCTTCTGCAACTTCAATAATTCTATTTCCTTCTTTGTCCCGCTGATTTCGGCCTTCAATGCGGCAGACTTGCGGTCTGCCGCCAGATAGCCGACTACGGTTCCAATGATTATCCCTATAATCAGTAATAATATTTCCATAGATGTTTTGAAGTGTCCGCCTTATTGTGTCAATATTTCGTTTCCGTCTTCAGTAATCAGGATTTGGCTTTCCCATTGGGCAGAAGGCAGTCCGTCGTCTGTGCAGACGGTCCATCCGTCGGCTTCGTCGATAAAGACTTCGTAGCTTCCCATGTTAATCATCGGTTCGATGGTGAACGTCATGCCCGGCACTATCAGCATGCCCGTACCACGTTTGCCGAAGTGTTCCACATCCGGTTCTTCGTGGAACTTGACGCCGCAGCCATGTCCGCAGAGGTCGCGTACCACGCTGTATCCGTTCTTTTCTGCATGTTCCTGGATGGCGGCGCCTACGTCACCGAGGCGTGCCCAGGGCTGTGCGGTCTGTATGCCTATGTCACGGCATTCTTTGGTGACTTGCACCAGCCTCTGTATGTCGGGGCTGACTTCGCCAATCATGAACATGCGTGATGCGTCGGCAAAGTAACCTTTGTAAATGGTGGATACATCGACATTTACAATGTCACCGCTTTTCAAGAATTCCCTGGTGCTGGGAATGCCGTGGCACACTACATCGTTGATGCTGGTGCACACACTTTTGGGGAAGCCTTCGTACATGAAGGGGGCGGGGATGGCGTCGTGGTCTGTGGTGAAGCAATACACCATGTGGTCAATTTCGGCTGTGGACATGCCTTCGCGAATGTTCTCGGAGAGATAATCCAGCAGGGCTGTGTTGATTTTGGCGCTTGCACGGATACCGGCCAACTGCTCCTCGGTACGGAGTGCGCTTCGCATCGGCAGTTTATATCCTTCTTTCTTATAATGTTGAATTTTGGCTTCTACTTCGTCGGAATAGTTTTTAGGAGTAAACCGGACTCCTTTCATGAACTTTTTCATTGTCTTTTCTTTTTTTATGAGACTGCAAAAATACACAATAATGCAGGTGCTTGTACTATCAAGAGCCGAAAAAACATTCGTTTTCTTTATCCCGATACCGGCTTAGAGGGTATTCACTACTTCTATTTCGCTTCTTGAACTGTCTATTCTCCGTACTTGTATCTGGGTCTTTATACGCTCTTTCAGTCCTTCCACGTGGCTGATGATGCCTACCTTCTTGCCACCCATCCGGTGCAGTTTTTCCAATGTGTCCATCACGGTGTTCAGGTAGTCGCTGCTCAGTGTGCCGAAACCTTCGTCGATGAACAGTGTGTCTACCGAGAGGCTTTGGCGGCTGAGGGAAGAAAGCCCGAGGGCAAGCGACAGAGATACCAGGAAGCTTTCGCCGCCCGATAAGGTGCATGCCGGACGTGCCGAGCCTCCTTGATGGAAGTCGCGCAGCAGGATGGTGAGCGAACCGGCCTGGCACTCCAGTTCGTAGCGGTCGGTCAAGCGTTGCAGATAGAAATTGGCGCCTGCCAGCAGTTCTTTCAAGACGAAGCTCTGGGCTATGTTGCGGAAGTTCTTTCCCCGTTCGTCACCGAAGTGGCGGCAGAGGCGGTCCCACTTCAGATACTCTTCGCGCAGCCGGTCGGCACGTTCCTTTTCTTCCTTTATCCGGTCGATGTTGCGGGTGTTTTCTTCCAGGCGTAACTTCTGCTGGCCGATGGATTGGTTGCCGGCGGTTATCTTTTCTTCGAGATTCGCGATGAGTGCATCCAGGGTTTCGAGGTTTTCGTTTTCTTCTATTTCGGGCTTCCGGCCGATGTGCTCTTCCACTTGTCCGGTGGCCAGATGAAAGGCGGTCGATGCAGCTACTTCTTCCTCTTTAAGTGTCTGCAATGAGGCACGCAATGCTTCTATCCGGGAGCCGGACCAAGCGGATAGGACGGTGATACGCTCCTCGTCGAGAGTGGGGTTGGCGGCATAGAACCCGGTTAAATCCTTTTGCAGCCTTGCCATTTGTTCTGCGGTGGAGGATATGCTTTGTTTCAGTCCGCTTGCTTGTGTATTCAGATTATTCCAGGCAATCCCCAGGTCCTTGATTTCTATTTCCTGTGTTGCTGCAGGTGCGTTGCGCCAGTCGGGGAATGCGGCATCGATGCTTTCCTTGTTGATGTTTATCCCTTCCAGCTCTTTGTAGATAAGGGCAATGGTGGATTTCAGTTCTCTTTGTTTTTCCTGCGCCAGCTGGTAGTTGCGCGTAGCTTGCGTTAGGCGGTCAATGAAGGAGAGGGGGGAGTTCTCCCATTCCGTGTTCCATCCTTCCCAGAGGATGTGGGGAGTGACGTGGTCCATGGTGGCACGTATGTTCTCTTTTTCGTTGGCGGTGAGCGACTCGTAATTGACGATGCTGTTTTTCAGCTCATTCAGCACTCTGTCGGCAGAGTTGAAGGCTTGGCGTGCAGCGTCCACATGTTTCTGGCATTCGTCCTTTTGCCGTTGCAGAGCTATGATTTGTGTGCTGAGCATTTGAACTTCCGTGAGCTTTTCGTTCAGTTTGTCTGCTTCCAGCTTGTTCTCTTCCAGTAGCTTCTTCAGGGTTTCGCCGGTGGTTGTGGAGAGGCCGATGCCGTTGCATCGGGTGCATTGGGCTTGTGCGTCAGCGTGGGCAAGGTTGTAGCTCCGGAGCGCTCTTGCTGTGGACTGACGGGCATTCTCTGCCAGCGTTCCGTAGGTCTTGGATTCTGTCCGGTTGTTGTTCAATGCCTGCTCGGCTTCCTTGTATTCTTTCTCTTTTGTTTCCAGGGAGGTGCGTATGGGAGCAAGGACAGACTGGAAATCTTCATCTTTGCAAAGCAATTTTATTTCTTGTCCGCACACGGGGCAAGTATCCCCGACGGCAAGCCGGGAACGTGCTTCCTTTGCCCACTCTTCTACGGCTTCCTTTTGCTTGTCGTAGAGGGTGCGGATGTCATCATAACTTGTTTTCTTGCTGTCGAATGCCGTTTGCAGGAGGACGTATTGCTTTTGGCACGCCTCCACTTTGGCGTTCAAAGCCTTTTCGTTTTCCTTTGCCTCGTTCAGTGTCCTTTCCGTTTCAGCCAGTAAAGACAAGGCGCTCAAGGCTTGCAGCAGGTTCTCCCGTCCGGCATCGAGTTTGTTTTTCTTGTCTTGCAGGGCAGGGCGGTCCATGGTTTCAAGCTGCTTGTTCCGGAGGTTTATTTCGTTTTGCAATGTATGGTTCTCTTGTTCTTTCCGGGTGAGGGCAGCTTCCTTGTCGGTACGCTCCTTGACTTTTACGGGTTGTTGCGCGGCAAGTCTTTCAAGGTGCGCGTTGTAGGTGTCGATGCGTGTTTGGGCATCGAGTGCGGATTTTAGGCCGGTAATGATGGATTGGCTTTGCTCGAACATGGGCAGTAAGGGCGAATGCTCTTGCAAGTACTTCTCGGCACGATGCAGCTTGTCTTCTTGCTCTTTCAGGAAACCGCATAGCCACTTGCTTCCTCCGTCCAGCCGGGTAAAGGATGCTCTTAACATTCCGGCTTGTGCATAGTTCTGTTGTTGTTGCTGTTGCTGCTGTTTCAAGGTAGAGAGCCAGTTGCGGGCATCGGCGGTGGCGTTCCATTCCTTAATCAGCAGTTCTTTCTGTTTGAATTCGTCCGATTGCAGTTGCGCTTGCTTCCCTTCCCACATCTTCTTCTGCTGTTCACGGGTGAGGAGGAGTTCGGAGTATTTCTTCAGCCAGTCCCTTTTTGCGAGGGCGATGGTTTTCTGCTCATTGGCTTCCTTGACTCCGGCATTTTGCGTGGCTATGGCTTCCTTGATTGTGGCGACTTCTTCTTCTGCCAGGATGTGGATGCCTTCCAGCTTCCGGTTCTGGTTTTCGTATTCCGTCCGTCTTTCCTTGGTGGCGGCATATATTTCGGCACCTATTTCGGAGTAGATACTTGTACCGGTCAGCTTTTCCAGAATATCCGATTTTTCGCTTTCCTTGCTTTGCAGGAACTTGGTGAAGTCGCCTTGTGCCAGCATGGTGGTGCGGCAGAATTGTTCGAAGGTCAACCCCACTGCAGCTTGTATTTCCGTCTTTATCTCATTCTTTTTGTTGAGCTGTATGCCGCTTTTATTGTTTTCCAGTGTCCAGCGCACATCCTGCACGGCTCCTGAAATCTTGCGGTGTGCCCGCGCCACGTACCATCGGGCGGTGTAGGGTATTTCGTTTGAGCCGGTAAACTCCAGCTCCGTCCATGCTTCACTGGTGTTACGGCGCATCAGTTGCCGGCTGTCGTTGATGGCAACATCTTCCTTTTTGGCAGAGAAAGTCTGGCTCAGGTCTTTGTATTTTTCGTTCTCGGCATGGTCCATGCGGGGCGTTTCGTTGTAGAGTGCCAGGCAGATGGCGTCGAGAATGGTTGTCTTCCCTGCACCCGTTTCGCCGCAGATAAGGAAAAGGGATTCCTCGCTTAGCGGTCCGTTCTCAAAGTCGATGACGGCATCTTCTATGGAGGCAAGGTTCTTTATGGTCAGTTTCTGGAGTTTCATGGTTCGGACAAATGATTAGGAGTTGTTCTTGCTTTTCACTTTTTGCACGACAGTCTCCATCAGCTGGCAAAGTTCTGGGTCCATCTCTTCTCCTTCGGTTTCGCGGTAGTAGAGTCTGGCTATTTCCAGGGGAGACATTTCCTGCATCTCTTGGATGGAGATATGCTTGCTCTCGTCAGTGTCGGCCTGCCGCTCTCGGGTAGTCTTGATGTAGCAATATTTGCATGCCTTGCCTTTGGCGGCGTTCGAGGCTTTTTCGTTGCAGTCGGGTGGCAGGTAGCCGTTTGTCAGCACGTTCAGACGGAGGTATGCAGGTTTCTCTTCCGGATATTCTTCCAGCAGTTTCAAGGCGTCCTCGAAAGGTGTCGGGTCATGGGGAAGTGTGACGAGCGGAATCGGATTTTCAATTTCCCTTGTACTGATTTGTGGCTCTGCCCCTTTCTCCAACTCGATGATGGAGACGGAGTGCGGATAGGTTTCGTCGAAGCTGACGGAGAGGGGAGTGCCGCAATAGCGTGCGTGGTGATGACTGCCTTTGATGTCCTGAGGGCAATGGATGTGTCCGAGTGCCAGGTAGTCGTACCCTTCTCCCATAGCGCTGAGGGGAACATACTCTATTCCGCCAATACTCTCATCGTGCCCGCTACGGTCGCTGCCTTCAATGGAGAGATGGGCCATGAGGACGACGGGAAGCTGTGCTATATTTTTCTTTTTTACTTCGTCCAGCAGTGTTTGGAAGAAGCGTGCCTGCCGTTGGTCGCGCGGTGTTTCAGTGTCCAGCAGGGGGAAGTTTTGCGGATAGACGTGGGGCACGGCAATGACGTAACCTTTTGTTTCTTGTCCGTTTTTTACCTCTATGATGTGCTTGTCCAGGTTCACTTCTTCGGTTGTACGTTCGATGTTCCCCACGACGTTCAGACCGAAGTGCTGCCAGAGGCTGCTGTCTATCTCCAGTTTCGAGCTGCTGTCATGGTTTCCGGCGGTGACTACGATGGTCATTCCGGGGCAGGCTTCGTGAATATTTAGCATGGCGTCGGTGTACATCTTCTGCGTGACGGCAGCGGGAGAGGAGTAGTGGTAGATATCTCCGCTTACCACCATGGCGTCGGGCTGCTCTTCGGTTACTATGCGGGTGAGTTGCCGTAGGAAGGCCTGCTGTTCGGCGGTACGGTCGTAGTTGTAGAGGGTGTGTCCCAGGTGCCAGTCGCTGGTGTGTAGTATCTTCATTGTTTTTATGGTTTCAATGGATGTGGGTTATGGTTTCCTTAGAATATAAATCTTGTGTGTTCCTCGTCCTTTGTAGTCGATGCCCGATTCGGGATTGGCTATCCATTCGCGCAACTCGCGGGAGGCGGCGGACTTCAATAAGCCGGTCAGTTGGCAATAGTCGGCTTGGGTCATGAAGCTGTTCTTTTCCAGGTATTTTTTTGCCCGTTCCAGCCGTTCCTGCGGAGAAAACACTTGTGAGGAGCGTTGGAATTTGTCGGTGGAACGTTTCAGGTGGCAATGGCGAGCGGTACGGTACAGTAGTTCTTTGTCCACCTTGAAATGTATGTCCTTTAGGCAGATGCTGACGGCGTTTCGCTTGGTGTCTCCTTCTTCGCCCGTCTCCCGTTCACGGTCTTGCCGCAGACCGAGGGCAGGGGTGAATACTCCTAAGTTGTCAATCTTCACGGAGTAACCTTGCCCCATTTGGTAGGCTATTTCGTCGGTGATGGCTTGCACCAGTCCGATGATGTCTCCTCGTGTGAAGGATGAGGCGTATGCTATCTTTTCGGTGATGGTTTCCAAGTCCACCTGCCCGTATAGTTTCATTCGTGGGTAGAGAATGCGTTTGCCGTCTTCTCCCGGCAGGTTCAGTTCCTGCATGTTGTATTCTGCCATGATGGTAGCGTTGTTATGAGGTTCGTTTGTTTATTGGGGCTTACAGAGTTTGTCCCAAGGTTGCGGATGTGTATGCCAAGGTTGGGGATTTCTATCCCAAGGCTTGGGATAGACAAACCAAGGGCGAAGGTAATTCTTTATCTCTATACTTGCAAACTTTACTATTAGTAGTTAGGAAGTTTTTTATTGGTAGTCGGGAAGTTTTTTGTTATAGGTTTGAGAGAGGAATTGAAAAAAACGTTATCTTTGTTACATAAGAGAAGTGCATGAATGATGAACAAAACTAAAATTAAGCGATATATGAAACATTATCCGGACTTATTATTGTTGTTTACCTTATTGTCCGTTACCACAATGATTAAAGCACAAATATCGATAAGACCTTATAGCGAATGGGAAGCAACCCAGTTTGTTGCAGTGAACGGACATCAGCCCGAAGACTATGTAACGCCAGATAATAATTGGGAAATACTATACAATTTACGGACTCCACGTACTCAAGCCGAACTTCGTGAAATGGGTATTAAATGCTCTGATAGCCAATTATTGTTATTGGAAGTAGGTGGACTTGTCAGTAAAACAAAAGAGAAATGGGAAACTACTATACCCATTCTCGACAAAGAACAGACCAATTCTCTAAGAAGCTTAAGTAAGGAGATTGCTGAATCCATGTATGTCAAAACAAAGGCAGACTTTATATCATTGGCACAAACTATCAGTGAAATGGGATTCAAGAACAATGTACTCTCACTTGTTTTTTCATACCTTCTGGATGGAAAAATGTGGACAAAGTTAGTCTTGTTTGAGGATGTTGACAATTATACAAGCTGGAGTGGCTGTTACTGGGTATTATACGAATCAAGAAATGGCTTTGCATGCGGTACGAATGGTTTCGGAGAACAGAATTTGATTTTGACTTACATCAATAGCGGCATTGCTCCTGACAACGACATTATGGACCATTGTGCTGATGAAATAGCACAATTTGGAAAAGTAACAGATGCCAAACTCGTTTCTCAGTTAAAACCTTATGGGCTGGTAGATGATAATGGAGATGTATTATTTCCTATTATAAAGAAACGGCAAGACCGCTTTCATCAAATAACTGAAAAATTGGTAAACTCTATCAGTGCGGAACTAAAGAATAATTGTGGCTCCTTAGCAAGCCAATATGGTATTGACAATGAAAAAGTGGCAATGGTGATGCTGTACCATGAAGTCATGTGGGATTTGGTAGATAATCTGATTCAAGATAGGATAATCTTCACTCCAGCTATTTTTAAAGATGAAGAATCGAATAAAGAACGATTGAATGAAGTCGTTTTCTTCATAGAAGGAGGATTAATGCAATAATAATTCGATAGAGAAAAGGACATTTGGCTTTGAAGAGTTTTCTGTAAATGTATTTCAAGTGCATAGAAAATAGCCAATTAAAAATAAAGAATTATGTACGAATGGGTCAATGAAATGAACTGTGCCGTAACTGTATGCGACACAAAGGGAATCATCCTATATATGAACGAGAAAGCATGCCGTACGTTTGCCAAACACGGTGACTTGATAGGCAAGAATCTCTTTGATTGCCACAACCCGCAATCGCAAGCCAAGATACGCGAACTGCTGGAAACGGGGGGAGTGAATGCCTACACCATTGAGAAGAACGGCGTTAAGAAAATGATTTATCAGACAGCATGGAAGCAGGACGGAGTGGTCGGTGGTCTGGTGGAGATTTCGATGGAAATACCCGGAGAGATGCCACACTATATGAGAAAATAACAAAATGATATATGATATGAAAACACTTTCTAATTCAGAACTGACAATTAAAGTCTCCCCGCATGGGGCCGAGTTATGCAGTATCTTGCGTGATGGAAAAGAATATCTTTGGCAGGCAGACCCTGCTTTCTGGAAACGGCATTCTCCGGTGCTTTTTCCCATTGTAGGCAGCGTTTGGGAGAATGAATATCGCCACGAAGGTGTTTCCTATGCATTGACGCAACACGGTTTTGCCCGCGATATGGATTTTGAATTGATATTTGAACAGGAAGATGAGGTACGCTATCGACTGGTTGACAGTGAGGAAACACGCAAGAAATATCCTTTCCCGTTTTGCCTTGAGATAGGCTATCGGATAGAGGGAAAGAAGATTGAGGTGCTTTGGAAAGTCATCAATACCGGAACATGCGAAATGCACTTCCAGATAGGAGCCCATCCGGCTTTCTATTACCCGGACTATGATACGGAGACAACGGACCGTGGATATTTCGGCTTTGATAAGACGGAAGGTTTGCACTATATCCTTATCTCCGAGAAAGGATGTGCCGCTCCGGATAAGGAATATTTGCTTGAGTTGACAGATGGCCTGCTGCCTTTGGACATACACTCCTTTGATAATGATGCCCTGATTCTGGAAAACAGTCAAGTGAAAGAAGTTACATTATATAATAAGGAGAAGAAACCCTATCTCAGTCTGTATTTCGACACTCCGGTGGTGGGGTTGTGGTCGCCTCCGGCCAAGAATGCTCCGTTTGTCTGCATCGAGCCGTGGTACGGGCGTTGTGACCGTGCCCATTATAAGGATGAATATAAGGATAAGGACTGGATGCAGCACTTGGCGCCGGGAGAAGTCTTTAATGGTGGGTATACAATTGATATAAGATAAAAAATGAAGAAGGATACTGAAAATAATTCGGTATCCTTTTTATTTGGAGAATGCAATGTCATTATCTTTGCGCCCGGTAAAAAATATAGGTTGTTTTTTAAGGTATGAAGAAGAGTCTTATTGCATTGGCGTTCGGTACATTGGGGCTGGGGATTGCCGAATTTACGATGATGGGTATTTTGCCCTATGTGGCTACTGATTTGGGAATCAGCATTCCCGTGGCCGGTCATTTCATTTCTGCGTATGCGTTGGGTGTTTGTTTTGGTGCGCCCATGCTGCTCCTGGCCCGTAAACGCCCGTTGAAGCAGATTCTGCTGGTCTTGATGGCATTAATGATTGTGGGTAATATTTGTGCGTCTATGGCACCCAATTATTGGGTCTTGCTGTTGGGACGTTTTGTTTCCGGGCTTCCTCATGGCGCTTATTTTGGAGTAGCTTCCATTGTTGCGGGAAAATTGGCTGATAAAGGGAGAAGCTCGGAGGCGGTTTCAATTATGATAGCGGGAATGACTGTGGCCAATCTGTTTGGGGTGCCGTTGGGTACTTCGTTGAGCCATACACTGTCTTGGCGTGCCACGTTTCTGCTGGTAGGTGCCTGGGGATTGATAACATTGTACTACATTTGGCGTTGGGTACCGCAGGTCGAAGGACTGAAAGACACGGGATTTAAAGGACAGTTCCGTTTTTTGAAGAAGCCGGCGCCGTGGCTCATATTGGGAGCTACGGCTTTGGGTAACGGTGGCGTATTCTGCTGGTATAGCTACATCACCCCGTTGCTGACCGAGGTTTCCGGTTTTAGTGCGGACAGCATTACGGCACTGATGGTACTGGCAGGATTCGGAATGGTTGTCGGTAATCTGGTCAGTGGGCGCATGTCCGACCGGTACACTCCGGGGAAGGTCGGTACGGTGGTGCAAGGGATGATATGTGTTATTTTATTATTGATATTTTTACTCTCGCCCCATCCGTGGTGTTCGGCAATATTGATGACACTCTGTACGGCAGGTTTGTTTGCCGTCTCCAGTCCGGAGCAGGTGTTGATGATTCGTGTGGCCCCTGGAGGAGAAATGTTGGGAGGCGCTTGTGTGCAGATGGCCTTCAATTTGGGGAATGCTATCGGAGCCTATATCGGAGGTCTTGCCTTGAGTGGAGGATACCGTTATCCCGCATTGGCAGGCGTACCGTTTGCACTGATGGGATTTATTTTATTCCTTGTCTTCTACAAGAAATTCCAGGCTAAGTATTAAGTGTTTCATTTTTTTTGTGTATGTTTGTCCACAAGTATTAACTAAACTCGATAACTTATGAAGACTTTGAATTATGTGAAGATATTGCTGTTGTGTGTATTTACGATTGGACTGGCGTCTTGTGGGGATGATGTGTATTATACTATGCAGAATAGTGACGACAAATTGTGTGAAAGAACATGGGTTGAAGATTACGAAAGTGATGGTGTTGTGACTGGTGCGTATCAACTAAGATTTTATAAGAAAGATAACAAGGGGCAGGAAGTATCCACAACTTACACTACGGACGGTAAAGTGACTTATGATCGGGAGTTTAATTGGTGTTGGACAGATGATAGCAAAGAGACTTTGAAGTTGACTTTTGCAGATGGTAAAGTGAAATACTTTGAGAATGTATGGGTGCGTGACCATTATCTTTCCGGTAAGATAGAAGGAAAAGTTGTGATGTTGACAGATGCAAATTATATAAATAAATGAAGGTTATGAAGTTTTTGGTGCAGTTGTTCTTGCTGTCTGTCCTATGTATAGGCTTGTCTTCTTGTGAAGACGATCAAGATGTAGTGGATTCTACTATTATCGGTCGTTCATGGACAGGCGATGTAGGCATGTTGGATGACTTTGGTATGTCGGTGATTAGTACATTTTCTTTCGGGGCAGATGGTTTCGGAGAAGAAGTTCAACGTTATCGCAATGGGGAATATTGTGATTCATTCCGTTTTCAATGGTGGTGGGAAGATAGTTATAGTAGAAACCTTGTATTAGATTATGGCAGATATGGTGGCATTTCTTATATGGATGATGTCAGAGTCAGTGGTAATCAGCTATGGGGTACATTCTTCTTTTCGGATGATTCTCCGGGTTTTAATTTCACATTATATATGGAATAAAAAAATAGGATTATTTGTATGTTCCCTATACTCATTGTATAGGGAACATTTTTTATAAGAAATCTTCTACTTATTCTTCAAGACCAGCTTCTTGAACTCTCCCGGATAAGGTGTTTCAAACCGCATCAGTTCTCCCGTGACGGGATGATAGAAACAGAGTTTGAAAGCATGCAGAGCCAAGCGTCCGATAGGATTTACGTCTTCCAGTCCATAGCGTCCGTCGCCGATAATGGGATGCCCCAAATCCTGCATGTGTACACGTATCTGGTTTTTTCGTCCCGTTTCCAGGTTCAGTTCAACGAGAGAGTATCCATTGGCTCGTTTGATGGTACGGTAATGCGTAATGGATTCTTGTCCCCCGTCATCTGTCGGACTTGAATATACATACAACTTGCGGTCCGTCAACCAAGAAACCACGGTTCCTGCATCTTTTTCCATCTCGCCGACCACTACGGCTACGTATCGCCGGTCTGTTACAATGTCATGCCAGTTATCGCGTAGTGTACGTTGGGTCTTCTCGTCTTTGGCAAACATCATCAAGCCGGAGGTGTCACGGTCCAGGCGGTGCACGATGTGTACACGGTGCTGCTTGCCCGAGCGTCGCACGTATTCATTCAAGATGGTATAGGCGGTACGTTCCTTTTGCCGGTCAGTGTTGACGGACAGCAAACCCTGCATCTTCTCTATCACGATGATATAGGCATCTTCGTATACAATCTTCATCAGTTTATGGTTGAACTCTTTACGTCCCTTCTCACGGCTGATTTGTACTTTCATACCCGGTTTCAGGGGAAAATTGTATTGTGTAGTGATAACGCTGTCCACATATATAATGCGTTTGCTCAGCAATGATTTCAGCTTGGTGCGGCTGGCATCCGGCATTTTAGCTGCCAGAAACTCCATGAGCTCCATCGGTTCCTTCACCATGTAGTCCGTATATTGTGCACGGGCCCTTGCTGTAATTTTTTCTTTTGCCACGACTGGTTTTTATTTACGATTAGACAATTTACAATTTAGGATTGAAAACGACTTGGACTTTCAATCTTTTAATTCCAATAATACTACGTTTTCCACATGGTGGGTGTGCGGGAACATATCTACCGGTTGAACGGCCTTTACTTTATATTTCGCATCGAGCAGTTGCAGGTCGCGCGCCTGCGTAGCCGGATTACAACTGACATATACGATGCGTTTGGGCTCGGCAAACAGAATGACATCCACTACATCCTGGTGCATTCCGGCACGGGGAGGGTCGGTGATGATGACATCGGGACGGCCGTATTGGTTGATGAAGTCTTGTGTCAGCATGTCTTTCATATCTCCGGCAAAGAACAATGTATTTTTAATTCCGTTAATCTCGGCATTGACCTTGGCGTCTTCAATGGCTTCGGGCACATATTCTATGCCGATTACCTGGCGTGCGTGCTTGGATACGAAATTGGCAATGGTACCCGTGCCGGTATAAAGGTCATAAACAAGCTCGTTACCGGTCAGTCCGGCAAAGTTGCGCGCTACTTTGTAGAGGTTGTAGGCTTGTTCGGAGTTGGTCTGATAGAAAGATTTGGGACCTACCTTGAAGCGCAGTCCCTCCATTTCCTCGAAGATGTGGTCTTTTCCCTTGAAGGTGTGTACCTCGAGGTCGGTGATGGTATCGTTGCACTTATTATTAATAATGTATAGCAGGGAAGTGATTTCGGGGAATGTATCTGCTATGTATTGCAGCATTTGCTTGAACAGAGCCATTTCCTCCTCTTTCTCTATCTTGCAGATGAGGATTACCATCAGTTCGCCGGTGGTAGAGGTACGCACAATCATATTGCGTAGCATTCCTTCGTGCATGCGCAGGTTGATAAAGGAATAGTTGTGCTGGTAGGCATAGTCGCGTACTGCATTGCGGATGCGGTTGGATATATCGTCCTGCAGCCAGCACTTCTCTATGGCAAGCACTTTATCGAAAGCATTGGGAATATGGAAGCCTACGGCATTCATCTGTTCGTACACTACATTCTGCTGAACCTCTTCTGTCGTCAGCCAACGTTTGTTGGAAAAAGTGTACTCCAGTTTATTCCGGTAGAACTGAGTTTTTTCTGAACCTAATATCGGAGAAATTTCCGGTAATTCTATTTTGCCGATGCGGGTGAGGTTGTCCGTTACTTGTTTTTGCTTATACTTGATTTGCTCGGAATAGGGGAGAACCTGCCATTTACAACCGCCGCATACACCATAATGTTGGCAGAATGGAACTGCCCGTACTGCCGAATATTCATGGAATTTCACAGCTTCGGCTTCAGCATAATGATGCTTTTTTCTCTTAATTTGCAGGTCAACTACATCGCCGGGGACGACATATGGTACGAAAATCACCAAATCATTGACTTTTGCGATGGCTTTTCCTTCGGCAGCCACATCCGTAATTGTCACCTTCTCCAGTAGGGGAAGTTCTTTTCTCTTTCTTGCCACTTTTACACCAATCTAATAAATTCTTCGGCAAAAATAGACATTTTTTCGGGATTTCTCTCTATGAAATGAAATATTAAAGATTGCAATGTCGAAATTGCATTTTAGCATAAAGTTTTTTCTGAAAAAGTTTTCTAGTCTGCGAAATATACTTAGATTTGCGAACAGAAAAGAGAAAATCACTATCAAAAACTTTAAATTTATATTATGGACAAAAAAAGAGTTTATACCTTTGGTAACGGTCAGGCAGAAGGAAAGGCCGATATGAGAAACCTTTTGGGTGGGAAAGGTGCCAACCTTGCAGAAATGAACCTTATAGGAGTTCCGGTTCCTCCGGGCTTTACAATAACGACAGAAGTTTGTACGGAATATTATGAAATGGGGCAGGATAAAGTCGTTGCTCTGTTGAAGAACGAAGTTGAACAAGCCATCGCTCATGTGGAAACACTGATGCGTTCCAAATTCGGTGATGTGGAGAATCCGTTGCTGGTTTCCGTTCGTTCGGGTGCACGCGCTTCCATGCCGGGCATGATGGACACTATCCTGAATCTTGGCTTGAATGACGAAGTGGTGGAAGGCTTGACGCGCAAGACGGGCAATGCACGCTTTGCATGGGACTCTTACCGTCGTTTCGTGCAGATGTATGGCGACGTGGTGCTGGGTATGAAGCCGGTGAACAAGGAAGATGTAGACCCGTTCGAGGCTATTATAGAAGATGTGAAACATGCTAAAGGCGTGAAGCTGGACAACGAGCTTGAGGTGGAAGACCTTAAGGAACTCGTGAAGAAGTTCAAGGCTGCCGTAAAAGAACAAACAGGGAAAGACTTCCCGACTTGTGCTTACGAGCAGTTGTGGGGTGCCGTTTGTGCCGTATTCAACTCTTGGATGAACGAACGCGCCATCTTGTATCGTAAGATGGAAGGAATTCCTGACGAATGGGGTACTGCCGTAAGCGTTCAGGCTATGGTATTCGGTAATATGGGCGAGAGCTCTGCCACGGGTGTTTGCTTTAGCCGAGATGCTGCTACCGGTGAAGACCTTTTCAACGGTGAGTATTTGATTAATGCACAAGGCGAAGACGTGGTTGCCGGTATCCGTACTCCGCAACAGATTACAAAAATCGGTTCTCAACGTTGGGCTGAATTGGCCGGTGTAAGCGAAGAAGAACGTGTCAGCAAATATCCTTCCATGGAGGAGGCTATGCCGGAAATCTATAAGGAGTTGGATGCTTTGCAGACGAAGCTCGAAAATCACTACCGTGATATGCAGGATATGGAGTTCACTGTACAAGAGGGTAAACTCTGGTTCCTCCAGACCCGTAACGGTAAGCGTACCGGAGCCGCTATGGTGAAGATTGCCATGGATTTGCTCCATCAAGGTATGATTGACGAAAAGACTGCATTGATGCGTTGTGAGCCCAATAAGTTGGACGAACTGCTCCACCCGGTATTTGACAAGACAGCTCTGAAGCAAGCCAAGGTATTGACCCGTGGTCTTCCCGCTTCTCCGGGTGCCGCTACGGGACAAATCGTATTCTTTGCCGATGATGCTGCCGAATGGCATGCTGCCGGCAAGCGTGTGGTGATGGTACGTATTGAGACTTCTCCGGAAGATTTGGCAGGTATGACAGTTGCCGAAGGTATCCTGACTGCCCGCGGCGGTATGACTTCTCATGCGGCAGTGGTTGCTCGTGGTATGGGTAAGTGCTGTGTATCCGGTGCCGGTGCCTTGAACATAGACTACAAGGCGCGTACAGTGGAAGTGGATGGTGTACTGTTGAAAGAAGGTGACTATATCTCCTTGAACGGAAGCACCGGTGAAGTATATAAAGACAAGGTGGAAACAAAAGCGGCTGAGCTGTCCGGTGACTTTGCGGAATTGATGGATTTGGCAGACAAATATACGAAGCTGCAGGTTCGTACCAATGCGGATACTCCTCACGATGCAGAAGTGGCACGCAATTTTGGTGCGGTGGGTATCGGCCTTTGCCGTACGGAACACATGTTCTTCGAAGGCGAGAAGATTAAAGCCATGCGCGAGATGATTCTGGCAGAAAACGCCGAAGGACGTCGCAAGGCTTTGGCTAAGATTCTACCTTACCAGCAAGCTGACTTCAAGGGTATCTTCAAGGCAATGGCTGGTTGTCCGGTGACTGTACGTCTGCTCGACCCTCCTTTGCATGAGTTTGTTCCCCATGACTTGAAGGGACAGCAGGAAATGGCAGATACGATGGGTGTAAGCCTCCAGTATATCCAGCAACGTGTTGAGGCGCTTTGTGAGCATAATCCGATGTTGGGACATCGTGGTTGCCGTTTGGGAAATACATATCCTGAAATTACGCAGATGCAGACGCGTGCTATCCTGGGCGCTGCTTTGGAATTGAAGAAAGAAGGCGTTGAAACCCATCCTGAAATCATGGTGCCTCTGACCGGCATCTTGTATGAGTTCAAGCAGCAGGAAGAAGTGATTCGTGCTGAGGCTGCCCAGTTGTTTGAAGAAGTGGGTGACAGCATCGACTTCAAAGTAGGTACAATGATTGAGATTCCGCGTGCCGCCTTGACTGCCGACCGCATTGCTTCCTCTGCCGAGTTCTTCTCATTTGGTACGAACGACTTGACTCAGATGACATTTGGTTATTCACGCGACGATATCGCTTCCTTCCTCCCGATTTATCTGGAGAAGAAGATTCTGAAAGTAGACCCGTTCCAGGTACTCGACCAGAATGGTGTAGGACAGTTGGTGCGTATGGCTACTGAAAAGGGACGTGCTATCCGTCCGGACTTGAAGTGCGGTATTTGCGGCGAGCATGGAGGTGAACCTTCTTCTGTGAAGTTCTGCCATAGAGTCGGCTTGAATTATGTCAGCTGTTCTCCGTTCCGTGTGCCCATTGCACGTCTGGCTGCGGCACAGGCGGCTGTTGAGGAATAATTCCAAATTGGCTTAATTAAAATAATAGGCTGTAACTCATTGAAATACATGAGTTACAGCCTATGTTGTTCTTATACGGTTCGTACACTTGACAATGGAAACCGCGCCAAATGTACGTACTCGCTTACTCACTGCTTACACTAAAACTGATGTTGCTTACACCATCAAAAAAGCCTATGGCAGCGTAAAATTAAAAGCTTATGACAACTACATTAAAAGCAATCGTAAGGAAGCTGAGAACAGACGGCCTTTATGCAGTGTACACTCGCATCGTACACAACAGAAAACCGGGTTACATCAAGACCAACAAGATTGTTGATGCGAATTATATCTCTAAAGAGAATGAACCGACCGACCCTGTCGTTAATGAGTATTGCTCAATGCTCGTTCGACAATATACAGACCGACTGAACAGAACCAACACTGCCCATAGCACAGAACGTTAGAACTCTTTAAATGTTAATTTTCAGTGCTTTCAACTCATGGTTTTGGGAGATTTTGTTTCGTGAGAATGCGCTATATTCATTACGATTGGAGATGAATGTTTATTATTACATTTGTGAGCGAATGGGCTAAAAAACTCGCCTTGGTCTTGTGGGGTTCCACTTGACCAAGGCGAGTTACTTATGCTATTAAAGTTCATCTTCTGCCTGGATGCGCTGTTTCCAAAGTTTTAATTCATTACGCATTGCATTTCTAATCTCTTTCAAAGGTTTGTTTGGAAACTCATGAATGATAAGATTATGAAGAAAGAGAAATACGGATATGAAATATTTGCTCACCAACCAATCAGTAGCCGATGGATGTAAAATGCTTACTGCTGGAATGCCAAAAAATGTGCCAACTTCCCATTTCAAGTTATCAAAGACTTGAACAGATTGGATAGCATCTGACTCAGACTCATCCATATTCTTTCTGAGCGTATCAAAAGCATTTGTTTCCATGAAAACAATCCTTTTTGGTTTGAGTATGTTTATTAGCTCTATAGTGCTTTTAATACCTTCAGCCAACAGCTCTTTCTTCAAGTTACTTACACCTTTAGATGACTCAAACGGAGAAAGATTTGTCCATACCACCTTCTTGTCATCATCAATCTGGCTGTCCGGGTATTTGGAACCATACCCAAGGAACAATCGTCCGTTGGCAAGAAAACGGGAATCTTTCAATTCCTTGTCGAACCGCTTGCTCCACCATTCTTTGTTTCCCTCCAAGTAACCATCAACTGTATGGGTAGAGGTACATTTCCCGTTTCCTTTGGGATTTATTCCTACTACCATCAGTTCAATGTCAGTTTCAATTACGTTGAGAGGTGATTGGGTATAATACGGAGTGTTATACTTCTGTGAGAGTTCATTAAATTTCGGTATCCACAGTTCACTCCATTCTTTCAGTAATTCTTGTTTGGTCTTTTCCATTGTATCAAGTTTTTAATCGGTTTCGTACATTTTCCATAAGTCTTTTGTCCACTTGTGCATTGGGCGGTGGCATAAGTGCCAAGCAACCACCGATTCAGCGTTCCGTTCTTCAAACTCTCCGGATTGGCAATGTAATAGCGAAAGCTATCCTTCCAGTTGCATTCAATCAGCACTCCTAACGACATAAGGATGTTGCCTTTCCACCGGTCAAAGGTCTGTCTGGGGATTGGTTTGCCATTACTGGATCTTCATTGAGGAGCCATTTCTCGTTGAGCTCCTTCAAAGAAAGTCCCTTCTCTCCAGCGTGGGAAAGCGTATTGACCACCCAAATGTATTTTTCCAGGAAAGTCATCTTCCTTCTGTTTTACGCAGTCCACTTCCGTATTTCGCTTCAAACTCAGTAACCAGTTTCTGGAAGTTCTCGGGCAGATAGGTCATCGCTTTTTCACACATGTTCGCAGGCACCCCATAAAGAGCTTCAGCAATGGAACCGGTGATGCAGCCGATGGTATCGGAATCGCCACCGATACTGATGGCATTACGGACAGCATCTTCAAAATCCGTAGCCTGCAGCGCACATTGAATGGCTTGCGGAACGCTGTCCTGACAGATGCCGCCATTGCCTTCCCTATCAACTCCATTCCAGGAATAACGTTTTTGCAGTTCGGCAATGGTGAGCGGGAAACGATAGCCGAATTCCTGCTCCATACATTGCTGAATTTCATCCTTCGATGCTCCCTTACGGGCCAGGAAGATACACATGGCTGTAGCCTGTGCACCCTTGATGCCCTCCGGATGGTTATGCGTTCCTTCCGCTGAAACCTTGGCGGCATTCATGGTGTCATTTTTCGTATCGAATGCCCAACCCACCGGACCTACACGCATGGCCGATCCGTTGCCGCAGCTGTTGTATGCCGGAGCATATCCGGTTCTTGTCTTCTGGATGACCCAATTCTGGAAACAGTTTCCATATCCTCCCATCGGAGAGGGATAAGCTTCCGCATACCGGACATAGTAATCCGCCACCAGTGAAAGGCGTCCGGCCAGAATCGCATCCGCTGTAGCCAACGTCAGGATGCTGTCGTCTGTGTATTCCACGTAGCGACCGAAGAACTCAAAGTCCTTGGTTCGTATGTTACTGAACTCGTAGATACTGCCTACGATGTCCCCAATGATACTTCCAATCATATTCTTCCTGTTTTAGTGATTCTACTTACTCAAAGCTGTTGCCACCAGTAATGTCCGTAAATATACTCATTTTGTATCTCATACAGAGCCAACCGATGGACTTTAATGCAAAGTTACCACGATACTCCCTCAAAAAGTGAGACACTCTCTATGTTTTAGGTCATAAGTACCATGATATTTGCTGTTGATACTTTTATACGGCCGCATTTCCATACGCTTCCACACTTCTTTTTCACTTCTGTTCTGAGTCCATACGCAGTAATGCCCTTTTGCCCTTGAAGTCATTGTCTATAGAACATTGAAGTATGTATAGCCTTTGCAACCTTGGAATATGGGACGGATGAACCATTAGTTCAAGGCAATAGCCCAGCTTGGCAACAAGTGATTTCTATACAGACGTATGCCGTTCCAAAGATGCAGAAAACTACGGATAAAGAAATTTGGAACACTTGATAATCAGGCTAATATTACCGAATATTTTTCCCAAGAATGATGTTGTGAATTTTTGCGTTTCGCCGTTTTTTGTGCTTCTTTGAGGTCTCTAAAGCTACCGGGAAGACATCGAACTGCGTTGCAGGATTTGTCAAGCAAGTTGTACTCTTGTCATTACAAAACGGAGTTTTGTCCTCACAAGAGTCACTTGCCGATTACTGCCGCAACGGAGCGATAAATCGCTGTTTCGCTATGCGAAATAGGTGTCCGGAGAACCCAGCTAACAAGTAATCAAAGGAAGTATGAAACAGAAAACCAAAGTATTCCAGTTACGGCTTATCCCGAGGAAGCCCAACTGTTGAAGGAAAAATCAGGCTTATTCCACTCTGTGAGCCACTATATCCTGTCTGCAGTGCAGGAATTTTCCAATGTGGATGTGAAGGAACGCATCGAGTTGATCCGAGAACTCGGAGAATTTTACCGAAAGAATCAGAACGAACTGTCCTGGGCAGGCGGAAACCTAAATCAGGTGGTCAAACGAGCCAATGAGCTGGCGGTAGCCTGGTTACTCGCACCCAGCTATAGCCAAGAGATTGTGCTTCCAACCATTCGGGAAACACAGGAAACGATGAACCGCATCAAACGGGATTTGGAATTGATTACACTCAAGTGTATAAAAAACAAAACACTGAAGTAATGTTTGTGCGGTATATACTTTAACCGTTGAACCCAACTAATCCGAATATTCAGATGATTGCAACCATTTTACCCGGAAGTTCGAACTTCCATGCCGTAGATTATAATGAACGGAAGGTGGCGAAAGGTGTAGCCCGGTTACTGGAGATAAAAAACTTCGGAGCACTCGGTGAAGTGCGCAAGCCAACCCCTGAAGAGCTGGCTCAGTTTCTCATGGAATATTCCTCCATGAATCCCAGAATCCAGAAAGCCCAGTTCCATGCAGCCATCTCCTGCAAGGGCTACGAGATGTCAGAAGCCCAGTTGCTTGATTTCGCGCACCAGTATCTTCAAGAAATGGGCTATGCCGAACCCGGACAACCCTGGCTCATTTATTCCCACAACGATACAGACAATGCACACCTACACATTGTTACTTCGAGAGTGGCGCCCGACGGTCGCAAGATACAGCATAACCATGAACGCAGACGCTCATTGACAAGATACTCGGTATGGACCGGCAGCAGAAAACAGACAAGGACATCGAGGCCGTCAAACAGTACAGCTTTTCTTCCTTCACCCAGTTCAAGGCCGTGATAGGAACCATGGGCTATGAAGTCTTTCAGAAAGACGGGAACGTCTTCGTCAAGCAAGGAGGCAGAATCCAAAAGAAAATTCCTCTGGCAGAGATTGAAGCCCTGTTCAAGAAAGGCTATCAGGATAAGGCACGCAATCGCCAGTTGAGAGCCTACCTGAAGAAATACCGGGATGTATGCGCCAACAAGGAAGAACTGCAGAAGGAAATAAAGAAGAACTTCGGAGTGGATGTGGTTTTCTTCGGCAAGAAAGACAAGCCCTACGGCTATATGCTGATAGACCATGCCAACAAGACCGTCATTCATGGTGCCCGGGTCCTTGCCGTAGAAGAACTGCTCGACTTTGCTACCCCGAACAACGCTTTGACCGGATAGAAGCATTCATAGACCAGTTGCTGACCCTCAATCCTAAGGCCACGCAGGGAGAAATCTTCCAGAAATTCAAGAAACAGCATGCCTATATAAAGAAAGGTGTCATCTACTACGATGGCCAGAGCAGACCCTTGCCGCCTTTCATGGCCAAGGCCATAGACCGTAATAATCGCATCAGTTTCATTGAGAAATTCCGCCTGCAGAACGAAGCCGAAGTGGAAATACTGTGCAAGGCATTCAAGGTGGACCGTCCGGACCTGGTGGACATTTCTACAGAACGTCCTCCCAAGTATGCTGATGCTGTGGACAAATTGCGTGATATATTCCAGAATCCCGAAGTGAAGTCCCCCCGCAGCGCTATGTATCAAGAAGGTTTTGATGTGGAACGGGTGAAGAAGAAGCCCAAGAAGAATACACTCAATCCAATCAAAAGTTTACAGCGGAAGTCCCATCAAGGATTGGGTAAACTCCGGAAAGAAGGAGTCGGCAGTCACAGTGCTAACCGCGAATGGGAAGTTGGCAAGAAAACGAACTACGACGAGGTGGACGATGGACGCTCGTTGAAGATTTAGTATTGATGTTTAATGATTTAAGTTACAACAGAAAGTCAAATGGGGACTTTTAGTTGTAACTTTTTGGGCTAATTTTTCTCAGATTCCCTTGTTCCGAAGTCCATTCACCCCCCGGTTTCAGCAACCGAAAGCACATTGATGTTGTACATTTAGGTTTTCCCTGTTCCAGCATTTACTTTTGCTTGCGAATTTAATAAACGGAAAACAACATGATACAGACCCCGGTCATAGTCACCTTTGCCAACCAGAAAGGAGGAGTCGGAAAGACCATCCTTTGCGTCACCTTTGCCAACTACTTAGTGGCAAAAGGCGTCCGGGTGGTTATTATCGACTGCGACTTCCAACACTTGATCATGAAATGCCGCAAGGCAGACATCAAGAAGTATGAGAGGAACAACTACCCTATGAAGTCTGGTCATACGAACCCAACAACAAAGTGGATAGGACCTCGCTGGTGGAGAAACTGCACAATGACCCAGAGATAGATGTGGTACTCATCGACTAACCTGAGGAGGATGTAGACATATCGGACGAAGCACAGTCCTTCCGACCTCATAAGGTGAGCAGGGAGGAACCGAAGAAGGAAGAGGAAAAGAAAGAGGAATCCGAAGCACAATCGGATGCCGATGCTTCACAGGAAGGGAAAGAAGAATCCGACGATGAAAAGGAGCAATCAGACAACTCAGAAGAAACATCCAATGAAGCTGAATTGGACACCGAACAGGACGAAACTTCTTCTCAATCTTCGGATGATGAAACGACCGAGGGACCTGCTAAAGAAGCAGAGTCTGAAAAACCTTCTGATGAACAAGCATCCGAAGAAAGCAACGATGATGCCTATGATGAAGAACACTCTGAAAGTAACGACCACCCCTTCTGCTCACCGAGCTACCGCGAAGCCATCATGACGGACGGCATCCTGGTGGATGACATCTTCAAAGTCATCGACCAGCTGGCTGAAACCGGTGAATATGACCTGGACACCATAATCTATCACTGCGAAAGCATGCGATATGCCGGGTGAATGCACCCTATACCAACTGGACGAAAGTCCACCGTTCCTTTAGCGACCTCTGATACTTGAATGACCTCTGTTCCTTTGGCGATGAAATCCATTATCTTTTTAAGCAAGTCTGCATGAACCTGATAACCAAGTAAATCTTGCGTTGTTTCATTATCTGACCACATATTTATTCAACTTTAGTATATACAATTTTTGTTTCCAAGCAAGGGCGTAAATCCAAGTCATAATAGCCGATAAGATAGAAGTTGCGACCAATGTTTTGATAGATATGCAAGCCGCGGTCAAGGGAGATATTCCATCCGTTGTCGGTGATGATGTACCTTGCATGAATTAAATCTGAGAATGTGAATTCAAAATCAATCCCAGTATCTTGCAGAGCCGCCTTTAGTTGTTCCAGCCCATCTTGAATCTTTTGTGTTTCATCAATGGATTCACCCATTTTGGTGGTAAGTATAATCTTCTTACAATCACCTATTTTTACAATGGATTCAATAAAGCGAGTTAGATTTTGCATTTGATATCCATGTGATAGGTAGGGCTCTTGCAGTTCGATAACCTTTGCCCCTTCCAAGTAATCAGCAAATAGCTTATCGTAGCTGTAGCCTGTATCTCCATACCGAATAGCAAGCGATTTGGGCTTTGGATCATTGTCTATTATTGTATTAGGTGCAGTTGTCGCTTGTACAGGTGTAAATTCTTGCAAACATTCTTTCTGGCATACCGCTTCTTTTTCTGTGCTCTTAGATTTATGAGGATTAAAGGCTGCTGGTTGTTTTTCAATAACAATTTCTACATCCCCAGTCTTTCTAGGATCCTGTGTAGCCATTGAATCTTTACTTTCCGGACACCATACCACAACTTTTTCTCCATCTTTGTTGATATACGACATATTGATGCGAGCGTATTCTTCATCAGGCTTACGCTTATTCAATTGTTCTTTTACACGTCGACGACCTTCTAGAGCATACGCTACAATCTCATCAAACTCCTTAGGCGTAGGTTCACCTATGGGGTAAATGAGTTTTAAGAAGCCAAGTACAGTTTTTTGAAGCGCACGACTATCACGGCCTTCTACATTGTCACCTACTTTGAGATATTTATTCAATATGGGCAGATAGTCACTGTTGTGGTCAAAGAGGTAGTGCATGACTTCCGACAGGTAGTCAGAAATCATGCCATAGTTGTTATTGTAGGCAGAATCGTCAATCTTGGGTATTTCCCAGCCTGGTATATAATTGTAGAACCGATCGATAACAGCAAAGTCGAATGCCTTGGGTAAAGTGGCCAATAAGTCATGATCATAGCTGTTGACTATAGTGGGTATGTTCAAGTCAAAGTTACCGACAAAAGCAAAACTAGCCTGTCCGGTCACTTCCTGTCCTCGGCTGAAGCGTCCATTTGCCATATAATCCTTCATGATTTGAATGGTATCGGCATCTTTAATCTTCATGTTGGCTACTTCGTCAAAAGCCACATTGTCCCAAAATCCCACTGCACCAACTTGTTTACGCTGATTATTGTACAGCAATGTCGCAGTACTGGCTTGCCCACCGGACAGCAAGGTGGAATAGGGAGAGAACTCCGAGTAAAAGTACGACTTACCGGTACTTCTACCTCCCAGTTCTATGCTGTTATAATTGTTTTGTACCAATGGGATGAATCTCGACAAGATATGGAATTTCAGTCGTTTGCCATCTTTGTCTCCCTTTAGAGAGCGGCTACGTTCTGCCAACCAGTCCGGATTGATACCGATACTGCGTATCAAAACATTTATCCACTCATCCGTAGTGAATCCTTTACGGCCTTCAAACAGTTTTTGTTCATCAAAACGTGCTATTTGGATGGGGCGCAAATCTTCTACATAGAAGGCATAGTCATCCTCTTGCACTTCATTGTAAGCCAATGTGACTTCAGCCCAGATACCACTTTCAAGCAGTTTTTCGTTTTTCTGATAAAACTGCGGATTGATGGCGATACGTTTGGAACCGAAATTTTCCATTTCGGCCCAATAACGTTTTTCTCGCTCCACATATTTCACATGGATCTTATCAATAAACTTGTGGCGCTTCTTTTGTTCCACAATAGCCTGAGCCTTATTGCTTTCATCGGGCTTTACGTAGTTCTTCTCGATGATTTGCAACACTGCTTTTTTACCTTCCTCAATTTCATCTGGGTCGTCCGAGGCACAATAACGTGACAAAAGAAATTCCAGTACGAATGAAGGCACATTTACAGTCTGTTTGATTTCATGCAGTAAATCCTTTCGTACGACCTTTCCAGGGAAGTATTCGTTGAGCTTTATATCTAGTCTGTCCATTGTTTAAAAATCAAATTCAGTTTGTAATTGAATAGAAGCTAATGTCACATTGGTATCTGGATCAAGGGCCATCACAATGATATCACCTTCTACGCCTTCGTTAATTTCTATGGGTTGCTTACACTTGTCGCATTCACTTGGAATTGCAATCAAGTCTGTTGTCTCATTATAGAATGTCGATTCAACCACACGACCCACTTCTTTTCCGGATGCATCGGTTACTACCATCTTGACAATGCACAGTTCAGGGCGGAAAAGTGAATCCACACCGCTAAAGTTTAATTCGATGAGCGGACGATTAACACGTACAATGCCACTGTTCTTTCCTTTATAAGTCAGCTCAAGACGGAAAGCATCTTTTTTGCGCTCTTCTGTCAATTGAACAGTCAGGATGGGAACGATGTTTTCCTGCAGCGACAAACCTTCATGGAAATAGATCTTATTCTTTTCATAGATGCCATATTGCTTGGCAAATGCAAAACGATAGACTTGGCTATGCACACCGATTTGCTCAGGAGTATAGAGCCATGAATTTTCGTTTCCATTCAGATCACCTGCTTGACTACGGCGTTCGTTCATTACGCTGGTACCAACAGGCTTGCTCATATTGTCTCCAGCCTGGTATTTGGGCTGTACCATATAACCATGGTCGGCCATAATGACGACATTGTCGAAACCTGAATTTTTGCAAGCACGGATACACTTGGTAAACAGTCGCATTTCACTTTCCATTTCAGAATAGCCTACACTGTTTAGATTCTCTCCCGCAGCATCGATTGATTGGCTGCGAATGATAAGCAAATTCACATCCGAGGTGACGTTAGCTGAGAGGAAATCCTCGGATCGTACATCCATCAGCTTAACATGCGCAGGCACTTTACTTTCAATATAGCTGATTCGATCTGCCGGTAAATCTACCTTTTTCCCTTCAAGATAAGGCTGCAGTTTACCATCTTCAACAGCCAACTGCAACTTTGATTCTGCGTCAGGAAGTAAGGCAGCCATGCCAAATCTGGTTACCGTAGGGACGTAAGCGGCCGAAGGCTGTATGCTGACGGTATAACTGTTTTCCAGGCTTTGAGCCAATTCCTTACCCATCTCAAAACGGAAAGCATCGGCATAGATGATGGCTACTCGTTTGTGGGCATTTAGGAGGGGTGTAATTCCCTTGTTCCAAGCTTGTATATTCCAGTTGATGCCTGCAATTGGATAGCCTTCTTCTTCAATGAGTTTCTGATAACGACTCTGTATTTGTTCGGTAAAGTTTCGATAGTTACGATATACAAACTGCGCTAATTCATTTATCTGTGGTGTGTCAACATCCGAACCGGTCAGAATGGTCTGAAAACGGCGGAAGGCATAATCAACCTTATAGCCTTCTTCGCTGTACCACAGGACAAAATCCTTCAAGCTATCCAAATCGCCCAAAGGCTGGCGAATGCACTGCATCATTCGTTCACATTGGTCGGTTAAATTCCAGAATAATGCCACACCGGCATTAGCCTGATACCAAACGCTCTTTTTGTTTTTTGCTACCAATAACGTGGCTTCCGTGTATTCACCTTTGTGCAGATGGTCCAAATAGATATTGAACTCCACCTTGTTTTCAAAGGCAAATGTTACTATTTTACCTAAATCAATCGCATCAGCAAACAAACTATCCAGATGTAAACGACTGGTAATAGCCTGAGCCTGTTCTACATATTCGTCACGAAGATCGGTACGGTTGCGGATGCTTTGACAGAGGTTGTTTATGCTCTCCATGTTCTCTTTCGGGCATTTAGCCACGGTGTTGAGTTCCGCAGGCAAAATTCCGGGCAGGTCGTGCACGAATTCGCTGAAGAGCAAGTATTGCCATAGCTTTTGCTTGACATCCTTCAACGTAATTCCATTACTGTCTAATCCGGGCAAATGGTTTTCACCGAAGCTCTTCCATTCACTCATCCATGCAGTGCTGTTTATCTCATTTAAAGCCAAGAGATTCAAGGTAATCTCTACCATGCTTTTACCACCGGTAAGCGTCTCCAGCTCCGGATAATTTACACCCTCTTGCAGGGCATTGATGTTGGCAAAGCTGGCTGTGCCATTCTTAAACAATTCATCAATAGCCTCTGTTTTTCCGTGAAGGAAGTTTTTGCACAGGTTGATATAGGAGTCATTGGGACCGATGGGAAAGCGGGCACCAATTTGCGTCATTCCGATAAAGGGGTCATACACCCGTTTTTTATCTTTGGGGACAGCTGATTTGCGATAGATCAGCAGGCGCGCATCTTCGTTTTGAGCCAACTCGTTCATCCAATAGTCACAAGCCGCTTCTCTATGATGAATCAATTCTCGGGTGGTGTCGATTACCTGTACACCTCGCTCTGCCACCAAAGGCAAAAGCGAATAGTATTTGCCCTCGGGGTCATAAATGGTTATAATGGGATGTTCCTTGCTGGTTTTACCAATCCAAACATCTATGATATGTCCTTGTATATCCATATAGATAGAAGTGTTTATAAGTCAAACAATTGCATCGTTGGTCCTTCGCTGCATTTTTTTCTTGGTTTCTTTTCCTTGGGCTTGTTTTCGCACAATTCCTCAAGACCATGGGTCAAGGCCATGCACCAATCCTTTTTCGCTTTGTCTCGGATGCGAGCCGGATAGAGAGCATAAGCCAAATGGCTCCAGTCATATTCACCCTTTTGTAGATTCTCCCAATTGCTCAGGCATTCCTTTTTCCATGCGTTGTGGCGGAACACATTGCGCAATGGTGCTGCTGTTACCGGAACACCATCATCATGATTGGGCTTATATGGCAAATCATTCAATTGTTGGAGTTCTGCCTCCAATGTGCGTATATCGCCCATTAGGTTGAGCAAGGCTGCCTCTCGTTTCTTATCGTTAGCCAGTTGAGCTGCTGTCAAATCGCTTTGTGCAGCGGTATGTTCTTTGCTCAACAACAAGAGTAAGTGAGGCAGTGTTTGACTACTCAGTTGGGGATAATACACCCAAAGGGTAATTTCGCCCTCCGGTGATGAAACCGGCCAATAGATAGGTGCTTTTCTGCGGCTCTTGGTATAGCGCTTAAAATGGTAATCGAAGAAACCATTAGGCGATTCCAAATAAGTTTGCAAACTATCTACACCTATTAACTGGCAGAGTTCGCTTTCCATTTCATCTGCATCATTTTTCCAGAGACTGTGCATCACTTCCTGCACGCGCTTTACTAAACTGTCAGGATGCTGATCATCACCTATCAGAATGCCGTCAGTCGGTAGTGTAAGCGGATATAGCTGCGCTTCTTCAGACTGGAACGATACTACTGGCATAAAGGGCAAGGCGTCGAATACATCGCCAAAGGGAGGAATGGTTTCGGGCTGGGCTGCATAGCGGATATTCCATCTGCCGAAAGCCATGCCAACCAACTCCATGACGATTTCTTGCGCCATCACTTGTTTATTGATGACATTCCCATTGCTGGCACCATCGATGGAGAGTAGTTCTTCATAAGGACGGCAACTCTTATAGGCATTGAGCGTGGCTCTGAAGTCACTGTCTACTTCAATCTCTGCCAAGTCCATCCATAAGTCGTCGTTTTCTTTCACTAACTCTTGGTAGCGGGTATAATCAGCAGTAAGTTTTTCTTGCAGTTGATCTAAACTTTCTCCTAAATGGTGACCATGCATAATCTGTGCAATCAAGCCATGATATTCCAGGTTGGTTTCATCTAAACTGAACCACCAGCGTTTGATGTCAATGATTTCAGTAATAATGCGCTCAATATCAGCCTGACGATCGGCATAGTCGGGCATGGGGAGAAGATTCATATAGCCAGAAGGCTTATGTTGACCAGTATATTGATTTATTGCATATTGCGATACAATAGAATTGATATATGATAGCATTGTAAAAGAGCTTTCTTTATTTAAGCGGGGAATAGTTTGCCCTTCTACCGTAAAATAGAGGTTTCTTTTAAGAATATGTGCATCTAGAATATCTCCACGTTTACCATAGCAGAGGCCTGAACTTCCAACCGAATCAATACCTGTTGGCCTAAAGTTGGGATAGGTCTTAGCAATATCACCATTTCTTTCCCAGATCATAAAGTCTCTATATTGAGTATAAAAGAGAGTGTATCCGCTTCCTTCGTATATATGACGCACGTTTAGTAGCTGTTTGTTGCTTTCGTAAAATAATCTAAAGTGCACATCTGCAACAAGTGCCATTCCTCGTTGTGCAGGCATTCCTCTCTGTTCGATATTCTTGCAATTAAATAGATTTAGTAGTTTTCCGTCAAATTTATAACCAATTACAGTATTAGGAAGATTTGAATAATCAATAGACTTAGACCAATAAACGTCTGAGATAGAATCAGAATTCTTTATAGCGTTTTCAAGTTTACTTTCCTTGTTGTCCGTATCCAATAAGTCTATAAAAACTCCTTCCTTGTTTGAACTTATTTTACTGATTACTAGCGTTGATGTTTCTACATTAGCATCTAAAACATTCCATCCTGTCTGCACAAGCTGAAATATAACCGCAAATATTTTTCTTGCGGAATGGTTCGTAAGAGGATTTGATGAGCACAGTACGGTCAAAGATAGCCCCAACGAGTCCATCGTTGACCAATAATTCTTGCATGCGATCGAAGAAAGCGCAAACAAGGTTTTTGCACCAACAGGAATAATGGGTATCTAAATAGTCAATCGTACTTTCTGATCCTTCTCCAAAAGGCGGATTCATCAAAATTACATCGTATCGCTTCTGACACAGTTCAATGAAAGCAAACCCGCGTACCGCATCATTGGCAAACAAGGTATTTTCGTAGCCTTCTTCTTCCGACAGACGAGAAGAAACCGTGTGCAATGCCTCTTGCAACTTCTCTACAACTGTAGCGAAGAAAGCTTCCTTGGCTTCCTTCTTATTGATAAGAACATGAAGCTTTTTGTTTACAGCGCCAATTTCTTTTATCTTTTCCTCCGAATCAAATAAACTGGCATCTACATATTTATTTACTTCACTCCAATTCTTGCGTAAATCTTCAATTTCAGCTTCTATTTCCTGCTCCATCTTAATGAGCAAGCCCGCTTCGCCTGCATACTTCATCTTGTCCCATATCTTTATCAGCAAGCGTTGCATGGGTTTGTCCAATTGTTCGGTCAATAATTTGAGCATACGCTTATTGCCCGGCATCGGCTCAGCCAATACCAGGTGTGAACGCTCAATTACCGGACGCTCCTCGCGAGGAATGCCCAAATTACTCCACGATTGTTGAGCACGGAGCCACAGCGAAAGAGCGGCAATCTGCAGAGCACGAGGATCTATCTCCGCACCATAAATGTTGTTTTCCAAAATAAGTTTGGGAACCAAGCGAGCAAAAGATTCTCGGGTCTCCGTGTAGCGATATTGTGACAACAATTCGGGCTGATTGTCCCAGGCATCCATATAGATGGCTTCCATAACATCGAAGATATATAGCCCAAAATGCATAGAGCCACAAGCAGGATCAAGCATGGACAATTCGGTCGGCTCCTTAATAGGGCGTGGCGTCAGTACCTCGTCAGGCCGATGAATCATATACTGGCATAAATCTGTAATAGAGGTCTTACCACCGGTCATTTCATACCAAATACGGCCCAGAGAATTGTCCGTGAGAAAACGCACGACATAATCAGGCGTAAAAAACTGGTTACGCACCGCCATTTCTCGACTATTGCGCGGACGATTGCTTTCATCACGCATCTTGCGACGTTCCTCCAATGAATTATAGTACTGGAAAATCCAGCCCAAAGTTTCGTCTTCCCTCCAGAAGTCTACCGTCTCGCCAGTCTGGTCATCATAGAAAGCCGTAAGATTTTCATTGTTGATTAAGTCAAAGAGTTTGGTCAATGTCGTTTCATCCGGCCACATCAATCCATAAGGAGAATAGCGGTCGAAAACCGATGGAAGTTCGATAGACAATTCATCGTAGAGTGACTGGATATACCAGCAGTAGCGTTCGTAACGGGAGCCCACGCTGCCCTGTCCGGTTACCATATCATAACTGACGAAGCCGGCAGAATCGTAGCCATCACCGATAGAGGGCATAATCAATTCACGTTCTTCACACATGCGTACAGCACAAAAACGATTCAATATGGTGAACGCTTGTTCGGCTGTAAGCTGTTGCACTGCTTTTTTGTCGATATCTGTACTATCTGCAGGAAGGCTGTTTTTGATGTATTGCAAACGGCCACGAAGCATGCGAGCACGATAAATAATATCCGCATTACTTGTAGTTAGTTGGCTGACAGGAATAACCCGGCCGTCAGCCCAAATACCATAATGTTGCTGCAGAGAAGATATGATGTTGTTTGTGAGCAACGTCTTGACGTCGCTCACAAACTGCATTAATATTTTGCGTCCTGATGTAGAAATCATAACTAGAAGTTTTGATTAGTCAATAAAAGAAAGATCAATGGATACGCCCTCATCCATTTGAGGCAATAGACGAGTCAACTCATTAATAAGCGACTCAACATCCTTTCGCTGAGTGAGGCGGCGCTTAATCTGACGACGAACGACTGTTGGTGTAGGTTCGTTAGCTCCTGAAGCATTTTCGGCATCAGTTTCGTCACTGCTTTCATTGGGGCGATTGGTATCATCGTCCTCAGCAGGCGTTGTAACAGCCGGTTTGTTGGCTGCTACAAAATCCTTCACTTTTCGCTCAAGACTATCGAATAGACCTAGAGGAGCGTAGAAAGCAGTAAATTGATTGCACATTTCCTGCAAAAGTTCGAGCGTTTTACCCTCTTGAATAGCAATTTTACTCATCAAGACTTCGATGCTCTGCTTCTGTTCCTCTTTCAATGAACAGAAATCTTCCGAACCACGAATTTCGCTGTTCTTCTGATTGATGAAGAGAGTAGCCTCCGTATAGAAGTGCATGCAAGCCTGCTCAATTTCATTGTCAATGCGTGAAGCCAAATCCGCATATTCTGCAGTGTGATTAAAACAGATTGGATCGAGCATAATATCGTTGAAGGCCTGTTCATCTTCTCCCAATTGATTCTTCAATATTTCCAGAGTGGGGAGTTGCGGCAAGCGTTGGGCATCATTCAGTCGTTTTTGGATTTTCTTGATAGAAGTGATAACCTTCCCTTGTTCCTCCGCTTTGAACACCAGGTTGACAAACCTTAATGCATCAGCACAAGCTTTGTCTTTGGCAAAGAGATAAGGTGCTTCGGCACCTTCTGATTCGATAATCTTAACCAAATAATTCACCGCTTGACTAACAGTAGATGTTCCAGCCATTTTCAGTTTTTCAAAAGTGTCTTTTAATTGTTCCACTTTTGTTCGACGTTGCGTGGCGATTTTTAATGATATTTTGGCTATGCTGGCTGGAATAGGAGATAATCCTTGCGGGTTGTACAATTCCTTCAGGGTAGTCATAGCCATCATCATTTCTGCCGGCTTTAAGTGAGCATCTGTATTAAGAGACAGCCCAAGGTGGCTGAACGATGTATTATTCTTCATGGCTTCAGCAGCATTCTTGGTGAACATTTTAAATGACTGAGCACCACTTCTTACCACGATAATGCCGGCCTTCAACATCAATGCTACTAAATAGCGGATGGTATCTTTGCTCCAGCCATACTGAGCACGGCTGAAGTGGTCGGATAGTTGTCCACCATTAGCATCATTGTTTGAGGCGATATAATCCTTTATTTCAGCAAACGCAGCATGACCAGTTTCTATAACACCATTATCGCCTACAATGCCAAATGGATTGAGCGACTCGGGCAGCTTGGTAGAATCTTCATAAGCCAATAAATCACTAACAACAGAAGCTGACATGCTACGCGAAGCCAAAGGATATTTGTTGTAAACCTGTTCGGCAAAACTCTTCAAGGCTTGCGTCTTGTAAGTTTCTCCATTTACAGATGTAGGCGAACCCTTGCAGATGGTTTCGCTGTTGTTTTGTGATTGACGTAAAATGCGTGTGATTTCCTGACGATTCTTATCGGCATCTGCTTGTTGCGCTCGCAGGTAATCTTGGATTTCCTTATTAGTATCATGCCGATGATTGTTGCAAATGGTTTCGTCTCTCACCACATCAATTAGCAAGAGCTCTATATCTTGCGGCAAGGTGCAAACCCAAAACATGGTCTGCTTATTTTCCACTTTTGTACTTTCAGTCAGGAGCGCATTATGCACTTTCTCAAAGTCGCTGGCGTCCACGAAGCGAACGTTCAGTTTGATGTCACCTCCCGGAATCAACACGGGATTCTGTCTGCCACGGCATAATTCCACCGTTGCACTAATTGTCTTAGAGCCATAAATGCTAACAGATGGAGCCGGGGATAGAATATCGTGCACCAACTCTTTCATGACTTTGAATTTATCAGAGTCAGTTGCATTTATTCTGGAACGTTCATCTTGGACGCTAAGAATGGCATTGGTCATGAATCTGAAACGTCCATCAATTTCTTGGAGTGTAACGCCGGCTGTGTCTTTTATTTCATCCAGTAAAGCACGGAGTTCCGGTTTGCTCAATGGATGGCCAATCTGTTGGAATAGCAAGGAGCAGAGATTGTCGAACGACAAACAAAAGTCGTCCAACAATTGCATAATGGCTATCGTCTTGCATACTTTCACAGCCAATGGGTTGCTACTATAAAGTTCGATGGCTTTTTTGGCGGAAATGACAATTTCGCGGAAGTCTTGATTCTTCTCCATATACGGATGAAGAGCATCATAGAACAAATCCGGCGTAGCCATCTTGCCTAAAGGGCATTCTGCCAAATGGCCATCTACCAATAAGTCTCTAATCAATCGGATGACTGAACGAAGACCGGAGCCGCCACTTCGGCTTGCCAGCTTTTGAAGTAAAGCCAGCAAGATATCAATATGAACGGGTAAGAATGGATAGAGATTGGCAAACAATTCGCTGGTCAATGGCTTCATATACAGCGAACGTTCCATATTTGTCAATCGCGTTTCCAACTTAATGGACGCTTCATTGCGATTGAACAGAGCAGTCAATACTTCTTTTCCCTGTGGTGACTTTCCCAACAGTCGTTTTGTGATGATTTCCTTGATATCATCAGCTTCTATATCAACCTTGATGGGGAAACGGTCATTGAGTTTAAAGAGTTTATCTGAGTTAACTTGTGCTTGAGGATTATCTTCTGTCAAGGTTTGTTGAGCAGTACCGATGAGCCAAACATTTCCTTTAAATTGAGATTTTAGGATTTGCATGGTTCCCTGCATACTGCGAATCAAATCTTCACTGCCTCCTACGTATTGACCAATTTCGTCGAGTACATAGATAATGCGTTCTTTGCCATATTTTTGTTTAACTAATGAACAGAGTCGTTTGAAGCGATCAGTTTCATTCTCAACAGATTCAACTTTGATAGCGTTATACTCTTCGGAAGAGGAGAAATATTCAGGCAATATGATTGGTGCAAATTTGGCAGCATATTTATTGGCTATCAACTTCTTTGATTGAATAACCTCCCAGTCTTTCCCCTCTGCTTTTACCATTTCGCAGAACTGATCATATTTCCCCTCTTCTTGAAGAATGGAAATAAAATCCATTAGTTTAGGGTCGGTAGCTTTGATGCCAATGAGCTTCAACGTTTCGTAATACATTATATCGCTCACTGTCGATGTAATACCAGCTGTAGCTTCAGTGGTAAGGTCAATCATAATAACCAGGGGATCATACTTTTGGATAACCGCACGATGCAAGGTCTTGAGTGCATTATCTTCAATACGATTCATCAATTTTTCCCCAAAGCTGATACCATCCACCTTTAATGACTGCTGGAAAGAATATCCCAAATATTTGGCAAATGAACTCTTACCAGAGCCATAGAATCCAGATACCCAAACACCTACTTCGTTGGAAGAATCACGGAATGCAGACTCCAGTTCTTCGATAACCTTTTCATAGTTATCGTGCAACTTGTCGGTTACTACATATTCATTGATTTCGTTTTTTAGATTCTCCTCGCTATTATCTGCAAAAGTGACAACACTTTCAATTCGGCGATTGATGTCCTTGGACGAATCAAATAGTTCTTTTATGGTATTCATGTCTTAGAAGTTTTTTGAACGATAGCTACCGTCCATGGGATAAATATTTAAAAATGTTTTGGCAATACCTTGAGCGCTGCCGGGGTAGAGAATTAAGATAGGAAGGTCAATCTTGTTGTATATCAACTGTTCGATGCGACCAATCTTATCATAAGGATGAAGAAGCTCAAGATCCTTGAGGATGAGCAAAGGGTGAGCTGTGGCCATCATCTCTTGTTGAACAGCAAGAATAGAATTGGCAACAACCGAATTGTCTTGTATTTCTTGCCGAATACTTTCATAAAGATCAAATTCATTGTCTTCATCTACCCATACTTCATCATAATATTCATGGTTGTGAATATACTCTTGCAGAACTTTGCCAATAGAAAGTATTTTTACATCGGCGAAGCCATGAAACTTAGCTTTGGGAATCAAATGAAGGGGAATCATACGATATACCTCCATAGCATCCTCTACATCATAATTCACATAGCAGATGGGGCGGTCGCCTGTTGGATTAAGTATATCAGGACGACTTAAATAAGCAAGTGCTTCCTCAAATTTTTGTTCATAAAGTTGCATTAATAAACTCCTCCATTGATTTGTAATTCCATGAAATAGTAAGCAATTCACCAGATGTCTGAGCCATATAGGCACCTTTGAGACTAAGGTTCATTATTCTATCCAACACTTGATGACGAGTCAGGTTAAAGAGGCGCCATTCTTCCATTTCCCAAATAGCCATATCTGACATTCCTGCAAAATGCTGTTCATGCATAAAATAAAGAATTGTAAAGTCGTTCACTTCATAAGGTAGGATTTCGCCTTTACGGTTAATCATTTCATAATCGATAAAACATGAACGGACATAAGAGGCGTTACGCTTCTGTACAGACTCGCTCCATTTTGCTCTGCCTTCTTTTACTAGGTTTTCAACGTATTTTGTGAAGGCATCCCTATCAACAATATGCAGGTCTTCATTTTTGCATGAATTCAAAATTTTTGTGACGGCATCGAAAAATACAGCGTTTTCGCGAGCACAATAGACCATGAGAAGTTGAGTAAAATGCTTCAATGACAATCCACACTCACGAATGAGTTTAAGCCAAAGAGGCACATTGGGATTTACTTTCATAAATCTCTGGAAAAAGACATCATAGATAATATGAACCAGTCTATTTTCCGTTTTGCATGACAGGCAATCATTTTCTTTCACACACTTAATGAGCGCATCCTTGTCCATGCCTTCCTGATAAATAGAGAGCAGAGACAGTGTTTCATTAATCATGCCGGTGCCATGAGTTAACTGAGTTGTGTATTTAGGATTCCTCATCAATTGAAATATGGATAACAGCAATAACTGTTGGTGAATAAATTTGTGTAATGATAGGCCATCACTCTTAGAGAATTGTCTATATCATCTGACAGCTTTCCAATATTTATAGCTTCAAAACAAGGATCACATGCCACTGTAGCCATGGAACTGATGAAATCAAGTGGCTCCATGCCTAAGTTTACGTCATCGTCCAAATGATGTTTAAGATAGACATAAGTTTCCTCTTCTATTTGTATCGGACATTTGAAAAGGCTATACATATCTTTAGGTATAAAATTCTCATGGGTCTTTTGGACGATATTAATCATCAAATTATAAAAGGCCAATTTGGAAGACTTAGGAAAAAGGTAATTCATATATTCCTTTGCTGCATTATCTTCCAAGCATGGCCAAAGTCCCTTGCCGCATCCTGCTTTGTAAACAGCAAAACGCAATTTAAGTAGATTGACTATATCCGAATTTTTCATGTTGCTCTTATTGTTTATTGGTAGGTATTAGCAATTCTCGAATGTCGGCTTCTAACAATTTGGCCACCTCTGCCAGAGTTTCTATAGATGGCTGTGATGTGTTAGTACACCATTTGCTTATCGTAGCAGGGTCTTTACCCATTTTATCTGCTAACCATCTGGCTGTTTTCTTTTTCTCAACGAGAACCACTTTTAGCCTATTTAATTCTGCCATAATGATAAATTGATTGTAGTAATACGCAAAGATAAAACATTAGAATGACAATATACAATATTTGTTTGATTATTTGATTGATTTTTCTATGAAAATTACACGATAACTCTACCGAACGCAGGCTGGCGCTTGCGGAAGTAGAGCCATTGAATGGTTTTGGCAGTTGGCTCACAGATGTTGGCCGCCACTTCCGACTTATCGTATTTCATGCGATGTCGGAAGTGACGACCTTTTGGGGACGATGCGCCATCCGGTTTGCTCCGTGTCTGCGACACCAAGCAAAGCTCGGCTGATTGGCTTTTGCTACGAATGGAGGACTCCAGTCCGTTGCCATAGAGAGAACCTGCAAGGCTCCACTTCGCTTCACTTTATAGGTTCTCACAACGGCAACGGTTTTCGGGAAGCATATCTTCAAGATGGATGGGTTATTGGGTTGCGCAAGCTTTCATGAGGAATTTATCTAGGATAACCTGTTAGAGCTAATTCTTTCCCTTGGAGTCATGTTCAGGAAAGTCTTGGAACCATTGGAGCTTCTTGGTCCAACTCGTTTTGTACGTGCAAAGGTACTGCGGACGGGAGAAACGTCAAGTGCCGCTGACGCTTTCGGACGGAGGACTTTCCAGCAGCCTTCTACAATTTGTGCCAAATTGGGTATTCCGTAAAGTCCTCTGTCCTCCCACTTGCTTTATTCTCCCTGGTGTCCGCAGTGAGGGGATGCATGTAAAACGGTTTTCCCAACCAAGAAGCTCTAAAGGGCTTCACAAGAGGGATCGGAAACGTAACCAACTTAAATGATATAATTATGTGCAGACTCATGATAACACAGTTGGAGGAAGCCTTGAAAGGTTTTCCTCTCTATTCCCAGGACGGTAAGGGAAAGGACGCTATTTGCCGTGCCATCTTTGCGCTCGGTGGCGTGTAGTGGCTCATTCTTGAAGGTGAAAAGGAAGGAAACGACACCATCCTCTTCGGTATCGTCATCGGGCTGATGGAGGACGAATACGGCTACATTTTCTTGAATGAGCTGTCGGACATTGAGTTGGACTTGACCAAACAAGGCTTCGGCAAACTACAAGTAAGGCAGCAGGAGAACTTCCATCCGGTGCCGCTGAAGAAGTTGTGTGACAGCTGGTTGCAGGAGTTCTTTGCAAGAATGGGTGAATGAGTGTGAGAACGAAGTGAAAGTAACAACAAAATGACCTGCCTTATCCGTCACGGACCGGGAAGGTCTCAAACAGTAGGTTTAGTCTGAGATATGAGGAATGGAAATATATTCAGTATCGCAGCCCAACTCGGTTGGACTGCTTCCGCTCAGTACAAGGAAGGCAGGCTCTTCTTTGACTTCCATCGGAAGACCTTGAGCGGTGTGCCGTTTACCTTTACGGCAGAAATGAAGGACGGCAAGGTCAGTAACCTGGTGAAGGAGATTGAGTCCTTCGTGGATGCCAGCTTGCCGAGGCAGACGGCAAATCCGTTTTGGCTGGTCTGCCCTGGAGCCAGTGGAACTGAGTTCCGCTGCCCGGCAAGTCCAAAGGCAGCCTTCTATTCACGAGGGCTGTCCTTGAACTTGCGCTCTCTTCTTGGAAGACCCGCTTCCTTGTAGGCAATGAGGTCACTTCCCTGGAAGAGGATGCCCCTTTTATCGGTGTAGATCCGGATAAAAGGCAAAGGTCGCTCGGGATTGTTGATGTAGTCGTAGATGGTACATCGGTGCACCCCGAGGTAAAGGCAGGCTTCCTTGATCATTATCAATGGAATATGTTGCTTCTTGGCTGCCATGCACAGCGTGAACAGGAGGGAGTATAATCCGTTTACTGCCACTGGAGAGTTGACGAATGCTGGTGGCAGAAACATTGTGTACTTCTTTGATGCGTACGTCATATAGTTTGCTTTGTCCGTCTGCCAATGTAATAGCTTCTGCTGAAAACTTACTAATGCCGGATATCAACTGCTTGAGACCATCGGTTAGGATGTCATAATTTTCTTCATCCGTCTATTTCAGGTAATACAGATATTCACTCAAGGTGCGTCTGCCCAAAATGGAAATGCCTTTATTTTCCTCGGCAGAAAAATAGCTTTGCGGATTGTCTAAGGTTTCTATATTGGGGATGGTGATGGCATATATCTGTTTGGCAATGTCGTTAAAGAACACATGGTTGGTGGCTGCTATGGTAGAGAGGGCCAACTGTAAGGAGGTTACCTCATACTGTTGTAACCATTCTTCCTGTATTTCGCCCAGCAAACGCAAATATTTTCGCGTTTAGACGTTCCTTACTCTTCATATCTGTTTTAACCCGAGAAAGGCCGGATGAGATTTCAGGTAAGAGAGGATGGTGGACCACGACGAGCGGTTGGCCGTGATGTTCTGGGTGGATTTCCGGCTGCTGAACAACGAGGAGATGGCAGCCATGTTCAGGTAGAGAATGGGGTGGGCTTCCTTGAACTCGATGTCCGTGTTTGTCAGCATCGGACGGAATTTCGTGAGGTAACGGATGTTGAAGTGTACCTTCTCCACACATTTGCCGATGGTTTGCCAGCCCTGGAGCATGTTCCAGAAATCTACCACCTCGGAGCTCTCCTTCGCCAGTTCATTCTGATTGTGCATGCCACTGATGCAGGTCTCCAGCATCTGGGTGTAGTTGAACGATAGGTTCAGCACGGTTTCCAGCGTGCGGAAAGCAGCCAGCGGAATCACCCAGTTACCGAAGATACGGTCATGGATCTGTTCATCCTCTATCCGGATGGCCAGCTCGTTCTTGGTGATGCCGTACAGGGTTGGAGGTTCTTCTTAAAGAGGTCACGGTATTTGAGAATTTCCAAGGTCAAATGGGTCAAGCCCAGATTGCAGATGGCCTGCAGCTCTTCGTAGTGCTTCTTTTCCAGGATGCTGAAGCTGGTCTTGGAGTATTCCAGAAATAGCACACGGGTATAGAGCGCCATGTCCTGAGTAGGCTTCTCCTGACCGCAGATGACCATTCCGGTCGTGACAATGGTTTGTGTGGCCATGCCGTCCGTTTGGGTGTTCTTCTTGGTCTGTTCACCGCCACCCCAAAGTCCTTTGAGAAAGGCGATCTTCCGGATGTCGAGGTCGTTCTTATATTCGTTAAACACGACAAGAATGTTTACAGCCTGGGAACCCCGGTCGTTCATGGCCGGAACGGAAGCCACACCCATGTTGGGCGGTTCCACATCGTGAAGGAAGAAAGCCTCCAGACTGGTGGCCAGCGTGGTCTTACCTGTACCTTTCTCACCAAACAGGTTCAAGATGGGGAAATGGCGGGGCTTCCGGTACACGATGTCACGGAATAGGGTAGCAAGCAGATAGCCAAAAGTCACCTGGGCATTGTTCCCGAAGACAGTGGTCAGCTTTTTTCCTGCTTTCGGTCCATCGTTGTTGAGGAAGGACTTTTCTTGGAATTGTTCCGTATCTGCTCCACGGCACTCCGCCACAGTCGGGTCTTGCCGTGAATCTTTCCCAACTGCTCGATGCACTGGGTATAGACCATCTGGTCTTTGACATAGCGCAGCAGCCCAGCGATCAGGCTGACGCATTGCCCCTCTTTGACAAGTGAATCTACTTGGGCAAACAGTTCCTTCGCCATGACCGCCTTGAAACCAGGGCCGTAGGGACTGCCCTTGGCCAGGTCCGTATCGGGAATGAAACAAAGCGAGTTGGTGTAGTGCTTCAGGATCTCAAACTGGTTCTCGTTCCAGGCCGTGCCGAGTGTGGCCACTGTATTCTCCAGTCCGATGGACTGCAGGCGTAGCACATCCGGCGCTCCTTCCACGATGATGAAGTTGGCCGCGTCACGCAGACGGAAAGCCCAGTCAATGCCGAACAATGTTTCTCCCTTGGTGTAGAGCAGACTGGTGATGGAGTTGATGTATTTGGGCGCTTTGGGGGTGGTGCCGATATACCGGGCCGTATAAGCGATGATGCGTCCCCATTTGTTCCGGATTGGAATCATAATCCGTTTACGGAACATCGGATAGAGCTTTTCGTCTTCATTTTTCCGGAGTATCCCCAACTCTATCAGCAGCTCTTCCTGTAGTCCCTGCTGTCGGCAAAAGTCCATGAACGCATGGATTTCCCGTGGCGCATAACCGATACCTGCTTCTGCACAGAAGTCCTCCGGCTATCGGTTGTAGGCATATTCCCGGGCATGACGGCTGTCATCATTGGCAGAAACGCGCAGATTGTCTGTAAAGAAGGTCTGGACTTTTTCCAGTACGGCATACAAGGAATCCTTGTGTGCCTGCTTTACCTTGTCGGCTGTAGCCGTTCATCCGGTATTTACGCAATGTCTTGTAGCAGACGCCCAGTTCTGCACAAGCTCTTTTTACTGAACTCCCAAAGGATCTACTATTGGCTTTGATTCTATCATATCTTTAAACTTTTTGGATATACCAATGGTCTATGAGAATGGGGTACACCAGATTTGTGTGGTATTCTCATTACATATTCAAATTGATAAAAACCAGTTCCTACTATTATGGTTTGTCTCCCAATAATGAATTAAGTGGCTATACTCTGGGAGTATGACGAGGTTAAGTATAGTCGCTGTCGTTTTTAATCTAGTCTTTTTTATCTTGCTTACGTACTCTTTTAGTTCTTACTTGAACTTTTTTGAAGTAGTTTTGAGTGGTCCGCTGGAGAAGTCTTAGGTCTGCAGTTCTGTATTCTAACTTGCCTGGTCGTTTGCACGGCTCAACCTTTCCTTCCTTCCGCCAGCGTTCAACATTACGTCTGCCAAATAATCTTCAGGCCTTGTTTTGACTGATGTATTCAGGGTTGTCATGGGTGGATTGAATCATGTTGGCAATTCTAGCTGCTAAGTCATTGGCGAACTCTTCGTATGGAATCATTTGGTCCGAGAATTCTAGAACATTCATAGGACTCAGGTTTAGTCTACGAAACTCGTGTAACCATAATTGTGTGGGTCTCCCGATTCGTTCTGGTTTTGAACTGTCGGTTGAGAATCATTCCTAGTTTGGAAGCTTGTGTTCGAACACTTTTCATCTTTTCGATGGGGAACTCCATGCTTTCGCCTACTTCAAGAGAAACGAGCGCAGGACGGATTTTTGTAGAAATTTCATTCATAAAACTTTGGTGTTTAATGTTTAACCATGCCCCATGGTTATGGGTTTGTACGCCCCAAATTAAATGATTTATGTTTATAATAGCCAATAAATGTTTGATGTCTTTTTGAGCTTCAATTAAAATTTTGTTCGTATGCTATGAGTATAGGAATAAAGCATGTTCATATTGGCAGGGAGATTGATAAACGACGTCTAGAGCTAGGTATCAGTAAATCAGAGCTTGGACGGTGCATTCATGTGCCCCAGCAGCACATCAACTGTATTCTGGAGAAAGAAACCATCGACACAGGCAAACTTATAGATATAAGTGTGGCCTTGGAGAAGAATTTCTTTGATCTGTATGCTTCTGATATGCACAACGTATCTGCATATCTGGCAGCAGTATCCATTCATGGAGATGCCAATAATATGATTGGCGATTCAGAAGTTGCGACTGAGCTGTCCCAAACGAAAGTTGTTTTGGAGGAAAAAGACAAGACCATTCAGGTTCTAACTGACGAAATCAAGCGTCTGGAGGAATCACTTGAGGATAAGACACTCATCATATCCTTCTATAAGGAGAAGGTGGGTGAACCAATAAAGAAATAACCATAGTTGCCTAGTCTGGAGAGATTGGTAGAGGTTGTGGTGAGTACAAGATTTTAGTGAAGTAATAGATATGAGTTGCAGGCTCAGAGCTTACCAGCATAGTGTAAGCATCTGATAGTTAAGCCAGCTTTTCAACGATGCCTTTAAGTCATGATGGAAAATCCATCAAACTTTAAACTTTAAATAAACATTCGCTTACACAGGAAGTGTTTGCAATTGATTTTCATAGCTATATTAGAGTGGCACAGGCTGCCATTGAAGGCTGATACCAATAATACTGAATAATGAATTTATGGACTGCATGCTTTACTTGGTAATGGCATGCGGCCCATTTTGTTGGAAAAAAACTGTAGTTTCTATTAATTTATTTGTATTTTCTTTAGTATATTTGCTTCCTATAATTTTATAGTTTTCCAATAAGCAAGCAATAAACGATGATGCTAACAATTACGGCAGCATATGATGTCTGGACCAGCGGCCTCTATCAGAAGGATGAAGCATTGATATACAGTTTTGGCATGATTGTCATTCTGCTTTTGGTCATCATGATAATCATTTCCATCAGTAAAAGCAAAAGGTTGAAGACGTTGCAGCGCATTAATGAGGTTGCCGAAGAATCCAACCAGCTGAAGGATGCTTTCATAGCTAATATGACTCACGAAATTCGTACTCCTTTGAATGCTATTGTAGGCTTTACAACTATGCTTGCCGAAATGGATGATCTGGACAGAGAAACCCGTATGGCTTTCCTGAAAGAGATTAATGATAACAAGGACTCGCTGCTGCAACTGGTCAATGACTTGCTGGACTATTCAAAGATTGAGGCAAAGACCCTGGAATATAATGATGGAGAAGCGGATGTGAACGCGCTGATTGATGAAGTCTGCACGACAGAGAATATGCGCTCGCATCCCACAGGTATTCAGGTGGAGTTTGTAGAACGGCTGCCTCAATGCCGTTTGGTGGTAGATCGCGTGCGCTTTGCCCAAGTTATAGGTAACTTGGTGAGGAACGCCTTGAAGTTTACGGAGATGGGCAGTGTGAAAATCGGTTGTAGGAGATTGAGTAATCATAACTTCTATTTTTATGTGGCAGATACAGGCTGTGGCATTGATGAAGTGGGAAGACATGCCATCTTTGAACGGTTTGTGAAGATGAACTACAATATTAAAGGTACGGGGTTGGGGCTTTCCATCACTAAATCCATTGTGGAACACTATGGGGGAGGTATAGGTGTGGAGTCCAAGAAAGGGGAAGGCTCCACTTTCTATTTTACGTTGCCTGCCGGTATTGAATACAAAGAGTACGGTAAATTTTGATTTACCTGCGCTCTCAATCAGCCATTTCCTTCAGCTTCTTGAAGTGGCGGATTACTTCCAGATAATCGCGGTCGGTGCAGGCGTTGAATTTATTCCATAAGTCACCCATTATAACGGCACCACCGAATCCGTAATCCTTTATCTCCAGGATGTTATCGGAGGTAATGCCTCCCAAAGCCATGACTTTGCTGTCTATAATTTTACTTTTTTCTGCTTGTCGTAGTTCTTCGGCTGTAAAGCCTGATGTAACTCCGGTCTTTGTGATGCAATTATATATCGGACTCAAGAATAGATAGTCATAAAAATGTTTCTTGTTCCGCACTTCGTCCAGCGAGTGGCAGGTACAGCTGATGTGTCCTGAATAATCGTGCGGTTCTTTGGGGTTGCGGGTGTTTAGATGAATCCCCATCAGGCTGAATTCTTCCTGTAGGTAGAAGTGTTCATGAGTAATGATGCGCTTATGGTATTTTTGGGGTATCAGCGTTAAAAGTCGTTCTGAATACATGGCGGGAGTTTCCGGCTTCCTCAGATGTAGAATATCCAGCCCCTCTTCGAATAGTGCCGTGATAATCTTGTCTTCTTCCACAAAAAATGTGGGTGCTGTTACTACGATGAGTTTCATTTCTTTCGTTTAACTTTTAAGTTTAGCAAAGTTAATGAATACTTATGGTAGAAGCCAAGGAATTTCTTTAAAATATGTTAGATGGCTGCTTTAAACAAGAAAACGCCTTCTTGCGTCTTTATAACTCAAGAAGGCGTCCTTCACATGGCTTTGTGGGACCTCGTTGGTCTATTTGAATCTTTTACTTACCGCATCCCAATCAACGATGCTCCACAATTCGTTTACGTGATCGGCACGGCGGTTCTGGTAATCAAGATAGTAGGCATGTTCCCACACGTCGAATCCGAGTAGCGGAACAAGACCGGCGCGTACCGGATTGCTACCGTTGGCTTCTTTGGTGATGTGGAGTTTGCCGTTCTTGTCGGCAGACAACCAAGCCCATCCGGAGCCGAACAAGCCGACAGCTGCCGCGTTGAATTCCTTCTTAAAATTCTCAAAGCTGCCGAAGTCGCGTTTGATGGCTTCTGCCAGCTTGCCGGTAGGCTCGCTGTGGGCAGGCTTCGGGGCAAGCTGTAAGAAGTATAATGTGTGGTTCAACACTTGTCCTGCATTGTTGAAGATGGCACCGTCCGGTGCTGTGGCAACAATGGTTACCAGGTCTTTGCCTTCAAATTCCGTTCCCGGAACGAGGTTGTTGAGGTTGTTCACGTAGGTTTGCAGATGTTTACCGTAGTGGTAATCTATGGTTTGCTGACTGATTACAGGTTCCAGTGCATTGTTAGTGTAGGGAAGTTTTGGCATTTCGTAAGTCATAACTGTTATCATTAAAATCGTTAATATTGTATTCATAAGTTTCAATTATTTAATTTTGGAACTTTACTATATAAACACTATAACCTATAGAAATGTTCGTACGTCTCCGAAGCTTTTTTTATCTTTGCCTCCGTAAAAACAAAGGAAGGAAAAATATCATCATTTTAAGATTATACGGATATGCCCGATTATATAGAGGAACTGAACGAAGGACAACGGAACGCGGTGTTATACAATGACGGTCCGTCACTGGTGATAGCCGGTGCCGGTTCGGGAAAGACGCGCGTGCTGACCTACAAGATTGCTTATCTGCTGGAGAATGGCTACCAGCCTTGGAACATTCTGGCATTGACCTTTACCAACAAGGCGGCGCGCGAAATGAAGGAGCGTATAGCCCGTCAGATGGGGCCGGAGAGGGCGCGCCATCTGTGGATGGGAACCTTTCACTCCATATTCCTGCGCATTCTGCATGTCGAGGCCGGGCATATCGGCTTCACTTCGCAGTTTACCATTTACGATACGGCGGACAGTAAAAGCCTGATACGTTCCATTATCAAGGAAATGGGGCTGGATGAGAAAGTGTACAAGCCGGGGATGGTGCAGGCGCGTATCTCGAATGCCAAGAATCATCTGGTTTCTCCGGCAGGCTATGCCAACAACAAGGAGGCTTACGAAGGAGACCGTGCTGCCAAGGTTCCGGCGCTTCGCGACATCTACCAGAGATATTGGGAGCGTTGCCGGCAGGCGGATGCGATGGACTTCGACGATTTGCTGTTCTACACATTCCTGCTGTTCCGGGACCACCCCGAGGTGTTGGCGCGTTATCAAGACCAGTTCCGTTACATTCTGGTGGATGAGTATCAGGATACCAATTTTGCACAGCACAGCATCGTGCTGCAACTTGCCAAGAACCATCAGCATGTCTGTGTGGTGGGGGATGATGCACAGAGTATCTACTCCTTCCGTGGTGCCGATATTGACAATATTCTCTATTTTACGAAAGTATATCCCGATACGAAGGTCTTCAAGCTGGAGCAGAATTACCGTTCCACCCAGACCATTGTCCGCGCGGCCAACAGCCTGATAGAAAAGAACCAGTGGCAGATACGCAAGGAAGTGTTCTCGGAAAAGGAGAAGGGAGAGGCCATCGGTGTGTACCAGGCATACAGTGACGTGGAAGAAGGGGATATTGTGGTGAATAAGATAGCTGAACTGCGGCGTGAAAAGCGCTATGCCTACTCTGATTTTGCGATACTCTACCGTACCAATGCGCAGAGCCGTATTTTTGAGGAAGCCATGCGCAAACGCAGTATGCCTTACCGTATTTACGGAGGTTTGTCGTTCTATCAACGCAAGGAAATCAAAGATGTTATCGCTTACTTCCGTCTGATAGTGAATCCCAATGATGAAGAGGCTTTCAAACGTATTATCAATTATCCTGCACGGGGTATCGGAGATACGACAGTGGGAAAAATCATTGCTGCCGCCACCGGGCACAATGTCAGTTTGTGGACCGTGCTTTGTGAGCCGTTGGCGTATGGCTTGAACTTCAATAAAGGTACGGTGGGAAAGTTGCAGGCATTCCGCGAACTTATATCTGCCTTTATCACAGATGCTGCGGAGAAGAATGCCTACGAGATTGGTGCTGACATTATTCGCCAATCGGGCATCATCAATGATGTGTGTCAAGACAACTCTCCCGAGAATCTGAGCCGTAAGGAGAATATAGAGGAGCTGGTGAACGGTATGAGTGATTTTTGCGCCCAACGGCAGGAGGAAGGAAACTCTAACGTGTTGTTGGGTGACTTCCTTTCGGAAGTTTCCCTTCTTACCGACCAGGATTCGGATAAGGATGGGGACGATGAGAAGATAACCCTGATGACTGTACATTCGGCCAAGGGATTGGAGTTCAAGAATGTGTTTGTAGTGGGGATGGAGGAGAATCTTTTTCCCAGCAGCATGGTGGGTGACTCTCCCCGGGCATTGGAGGAAGAACGGCGGCTGTTCTATGTAGCCATCACACGTGCCGAAGAACACTGTTTCCTATCGTATGCAAAGACGCGTTTCCGGTACGGCAAGATGGAGTTTGGCAGTCCCAGCCGTTTTCTGAAGGATATAGACGTACGGTTCCTGCGCCTGCCTCAGGATGCGGGAATGTTCCGCAGGGTAGAGGAGGAAGCTGCCGTTTTCCGCAGGGAGAACGCCAGAGGCTTTGCGCCTGATAGGGAAGATGCTCCGTATGGAGGAAAAGAGCGTGTGTCTGTACGGCCGAAGCAGCAGATTATTGCGCCGACCGTTCCACGTAACCTGAAACGGGTGGCGCCTTCTGCAAATACGGCAAGTACATCGCCTTCTGCCGGCGCGTCTGCCAACCGTGTACAGCAGGGACAACTGATAGAGCACGAACGTTTCGGCCTGGGTGAAGTTTTGAAAGTGGAGGGCGAAGGAGACAATGCGAAAGCCACCATCCGCTTCAAGAATGCGGGAGACAAACAACTTTTGCTGCGCTTCGCGCGTTTCAAAGTGCTGTCATAGGATAGTACGCATCTTTTGTCTCACACAGAGGCGGGATACTTGTAAGAGGATGATGGCATGAGTGTAGGACTGTGGTATCTTAAAAAAGACAGTTAGAACGATACATACGGACAATTTAGAATAGTAAATATAGATAGAAGAATGACAAATAAAGACTTTTCCCTTTTCCCTTCTCCCTGCTATATTATGGAAGAAGGATTGCTGAGAAAGAACCTCGCACTGATAAAAAGTGTGGCCGACCGCGCAGGTGTGGAGATAATCCTCGCTTTCAAATCATTTGCCATGTGGCGTTCCTTTCCCATTTTCAGGGAGTATATAGACCACTCTACGGCAAGTTCTGTCTACGAAGCCCGTCTGGCATTGGAGGAGTTCGGAAGTAAGGCACATACGTACTCGCCTGCCTATACCGAGGCCGATTTTCCGGAGATAATGCGGTGCAGCAGCCATATTACTTTCAATTCGCTTTCGCAGTTCCACCGCTTTTATCCGGTAGTGGTGGCGGAGGGAAGCGGCATTTCCTGCGGTATCCGTATCAATCCTGAATACTCTGAGGTGGAAACGGAGCTTTATAATCCCTGCGCACCCGGTACCCGCTTCGGTGTAATGGCCGACCAGCTTCCCGAAGAACTTCCGGCGGGTATTGAAGGTTTTCACTGTCATTGTCACTGCGAGTCTTCTTCCTACGAGCTGGAACACACATTGGAGCACTTGGAAGGAAAATTCTCCCGCTGGTTCTCACAGATTAAGTGGTTGAATTTAGGAGGCGGGCATCTGATGACGCGTAAGGATTATGATGTAGAGCATCTTGTCCGTCTGTTGCAGGGCTTGAAGGGGCGCTATCCACATCTTCAAATCATTCTTGAGCCCGGTTCCGCTTTTACTTGGCAGACCGGTGTGCTGAGCTCGGAGATAGTGGACATTGTGGAAAACCGCGGCATTCGTACCGCCATTCTCAACGTTAGCTTTACGTGCCACATGCCGGATTGTCTGGAGATGCCCTATCAGCCTGCAGTGCGTGGAGCGGAGATGGGCGATGCGGGCCCTTACGTCTATCGCCTTGGAGGAAACTCCTGCTTGAGCGGCGACTATATGGGACTGTGGAGTTTCGACCATGAGCTGCAGATAGGGGAGAGAATCGTCTTTGAGGACATGATACATTACACCACTGTAAAGACGAATATGTTCAATGGAATTCACCATCCGGCCATTGCAATGTGGACAAAAGAAGGAAAAGCTGAAGTTTTCAAGCAATTTTCTTATGAAGATTATCGTGGGCGAATGAGTTGATAATCAAAAGTCTGCTTGTATGCCTGGCGAAAATGTACACTTTTCTGTGTGAAAAAAGTCTGCAGAATGTTTGCAGGTTTAAGGAAAATATCTACCTTTGCATCCGCAATCGCGGAAATAGCTCAGTTGGTAGAGCATAACCTTGCCAAGGTTAGGGTCGCGAGTTCGAGTCTCGTTTTCCGCTCAACGCAGTTTAGATTGCAATTACCTATGCCCAGGTGGCGGAATTGGTAGACGCGCACGTTTCAGGTGCGTGTGTCGAGAGGCATGCAGGTTCGAGTCCTGTTCTGGGCACCAAGGTAAAGCAGTCGGTTCTTTGAATTGTTGAAAGTAAGTTGGAGAGGTGGCGGAATTGGTAGACGCGCTACTTTGAGGGGGTAGTGACAATTATGTCGTGGGAGTTCGAGTCTCCTTCTCTTCACGCTTTTATACATTGCGGAAATAGCTCAGTTGGTAGAGCATAACCTTGCCAAGGTTAGGGTCGCGAGTTCGAGTCTCGTTTTCCGCTCTTTCAGATGTATTGAAGATGACTTATGCCCAGGTGGCGGAATTGGTAGACGCGCACGTTTCAGGTGCGTGTGTCGAGAGGCATGCAGGTTCGAGTCCTGTTCTGGGCACTTTACTCCTCAAAAAAGGAGAGTCATCCAATGCGGAAATAGCTCAGTTGGTAGAGCATAACCTTGCCAAGGTTAGGGTCGCGAGTTCGAGTCTCGTTTTCCGCTCTTTTCAGATAAAAAAATCCCGCAAGCATTGTTCGGTGCTTGCGGGATTTTTTTGTTGTATGGAAGTTGTTGTTACAGTTTCTGTAATGAGAATCCGAGCATCATTCCGTCGTAGCTGTTGGCCAGCGAGCCGATACTCTTCAGAGTGGAGTTGCTGCTTTTGCTGGAGAGGAAGGTTATCAGTTTCAGTAGCTTGTCCGATTCGAACAGCAGGTCCATAGTTGTGGAGGTAGCGTTGACCTTGGCATTCATACCTATCAGCTTGGCGAATTTCAAGTTGACCTTTTGGGTGGATGCATTGTAGGAGTAGCTTCCCTTCATGCTCTTTTGCCCTACTTTGGCGCTGAATGTGCTGTCGGCGTTGAATGTGAATGACATTTGCCCGGCTTTGATGCCTACTTTGGCAAGCTGTTCGTCCAGTTTCTTTTCTGCGGCTGTGGCGGCAACGGCACCGCCGGCTTTCTGCAGCAGGTTGTCCGATTCGAATTCAATGGCGGAGCCGGTATACGACCAAGTGCCGGTCATATCCGCTGTTGACTTGCCGGTCACGGCATTTACCGCCTTCTCTATATTTTCTTTGTTGAACAAATCCTTGATGGATTGTGCGTGACTATTGCCGGTCAGCAGTAGTGCGGCAACAAACAGTTGCCAAAAAACTAATCTTTTCATTTTACTTATGTCTATTGTTTGCTATTCAGGCTTTTGTTGATACTTTCGATATAGTCCAGCAGCTCTTTCCGTCCCATGCGGTTTTCAGAAGAGGTGATGAAGTAGGGAGGCAGCTCTTCCCACTGTTCCTTCAACTGTTCCAGGTATTCGTTGATGTGGGTGTTCAGTCTGCCGCCTTTCAGTTTGTCGGCCTTTGTGAAGACGATGGCAAAGGGTACGCCGTTCTCGCCCAGCCATTCCGTAAACTCGAGGTCGATGGCTTGGGGAGCCAGCCGGCTATCTATAAGAACAAACAGACAAGTCATCTGTTCGCGTTGCAGTATATAACTTTCTATAATACGTTTGATTTGTTCCTGACCTTTCTGTCCCCGTTTGGCGTAGCCATATCCCGGAAGGTCTACAATGTACCAGCTCTTGTTGATTAGGAAATGGTTGATAAGCATGGTCTTTCCCGGTGTGGCAGAGGTCATGGCGAGTCCTTTCCTTCCGGTCAGCATATTGATAAGACTGGATTTTCCTACGTTGGAGCGTCCGATGAAAGCATATTCGGGAAATGTACCGGCGGGGCATTTCCGCACGTCTGTGTTACTGATGACGAATTCGGCGTTTGTAATATCCATTTTGTTGCCTTTTTGGGGTTTTACGTGTGGCAAAGGTAGCACTAATTTCATAAGTTTGCACTATCTTTGCCCAGAAAGCGAAGATAGGCTGCACCTCAGCATAAAAAATGAACGAGTTCATTTTATTCTGCATTCGGTTTGCACTATCTTTGTGGCCAATAGGAAAATTTTAAGTATGAATGGACAGTTTCCCTCGACATTATTGGAGAAGGCGGTAAATGAGTTTGCCAAGTTGCCCGGAGTGGGACGTAAGACGGCTATGAGGCTGGTTCTTCACCTGCTCCGCCAGGATACGGCAGTGGTGGAAGCGTTCGGCAATGCCATTGTGACGCTGAAGCATGAAGTGAAATATTGCAAGGTATGCCATAATATATCAGATACGGAGACGTGCCGCATCTGTTCCAGTCCGCAACGGGACGCTTCCGTGGTCTGTGTGGTAGAGAATATCCGTGATGTGATGGCTGTGGAAGCCACACAACAGTTCCGTGGTTTGTATCACGTGTTGGGAGGCGTCATCTCGCCGATGGATGGCATTGGTCCCGGAGACTTGCAGATAGAAAGCCTTGTGCAGCGGGTAGCCGCCGGTGGCATCAATGAAGTGATTCTTGCCCTGAGCACGACGATGGAGGGAGATACGACAAACTTTTATATCTACCGCAAGCTGGAAAAACTGGGTGTGAAGCTCTCCGTCATAGCCCGTGGCATTTCCATCGGCGACGAATTGGAGTATACGGATGAAGTGACTCTGGGACGCAGTATCGTGAACCGCACTCCATTTTCCGGAACTGCCTGATCGTGTTGGGCTTCTATCAATTATTCATTATCCACTATCAATTCACTAAATGGAAGAACAAATAAAGAAGACTGCATTGCGTGTCCGAACAACTTTTGCTTATTTCTGGATGCTCCCCATCCTACTCGTCCTGCTTGGAGAAACCGGAGGCGAATGGGTAGGTATGTATGCCGGAGATGTACGTGCTATCTATATGGCTGAGACGATAACCATTCTGCTGGCTGCCTCTTGCGTGCCCGTATCCCTGAAACTCTTTTCATGGGTATTAATCCGGAAAATAGATGTAGTGACGCTTCCCGAAGCCCTCCGCCTTTATGCGTTGTGGAGTGGCGTGCGGCTGGCATTGCTTGCCATACCAGTGCTTGCAGGTTTTTTCACCTATTATATAATGTTGAGCAGTACGGGTGTACTGTGTGCACTGATAGGACTGACGGCTTCTCTGTTCTGCCTGCCGGGTGATGGACGCCTGCGTAAAGAACTGCATATCAATAAAGAAGAAGAAATGTAACCGACTGGAAGATATGAATAAATCTTATTTCTGTAGTGAAAGGGTGCGTCTACGTGCTATGGAGCCGGAAGACTTGGAAGTGATGTATGCTATGGAGAATGATTCCCGGACTTGGGATGTGACGAACTTCACCGTGCCCTATTCCAGATTTGTCTTGAAACAATATATTGAGAATTCCGAATGCGATATGTTTGCCGACCGCCAGCTGCGTATGATGATTGTACGTGTAGAGGATGATGCGGTGATAGGCACCATTGATATTACAGAGTTTTCTCCCATGCATGCCCGGGGAGAGGTGGGCATTGCTATACGGAAGGAGTATCAGGGCAATGGTTATGCCAAGGAAGCGTTGCGTTTGCTGTGCGACTATGTTTTCAGTTTCCTATATCTGAAGCAGTTGATAGTCCATATTTCGGTGGATAATGAGGCAAGTATCCGCCTTTTTGAATCCTGCGGTTTTGTGCGTTGCGGGCTTTTGAGGGAGTGGTGGCGCGTAGGAGGGTGCTATAAGGATGTCGTATTGTTGCAACTTCTCCGCAACACTAATTGAACGTTGGAATCTGGGGGAAACGCGACCATATTTCATATTTTGCTCCCAGCTTGCACAATGCCTTCTTCCAGAGTGTGCCGCTGGCTGCCTCGTCCATTAGCGAGCTGATGTTTTCTTTGCCTACCAGCCAAGTGTTTTCTTCAATTTCCCGGTCCAGCTGTTCGTACTCCCAGCCGGAGTATCCCAAAAAAAATCTGATTCTGCCTTTAACGGAATTTCCCTGCATGATGTAGTTTTTAATGGCTTCAAAGTCACCGTTCAGGTAGAAGCCTTTGCCGATGGGCAATGCTCCGGTAATGCCCTTGAGCGTGTGCAAATAGAACAACGTATCTGTACTGAGCGGTCCTCCTTTATAGATAGGTATGTTTTCCGGGCAGTTGAAGTCTTTCAGCACATCATTCAAGAATAGGGGGAGAGGTTTGTTCATAACCAGTCCCATTGTGCCGTCATGTGTATGGTCCACCAGTAGAATGACGGATCGCCCAAACATGTGGTCACACAAAAAGGGTTCGGAAATCAAGACCTTTCCCCGGGCAGGAACCACATGGTTTGTTTCTATCTTGAATAGATCTATATTGCTATACATGCCCCTAATATACATAATATTCCACAATAAACAAAAGTTCTTCGCTGTTTTTCATTTTAAAAGTTTCTTTTCTCAGATTTTATGGTTTTTTTATTCGAAGAAAATGCTTAAATTTGCAAGTAATTGGCAATTTAATACAATGAAGTATACTACACTATATATGTTAATTTTAGGGCTGTTTTCTATAGGATGGACGGATTGCCCGGAGGGATTTTGGGAGCGTATGCAACGTCCGGGGCATTCCGAAATACAGCTTTCCAAAGTGACGGTAAGTGGCTGTGTGCTGGATGAAGGTGGGTTTCCGCTGGCCGGTGCCACTATTCAGGAGAAAGAAACGGCCAATGGTGCGATAGCGGATTCGGAAGGAAAATTCACGCTGGTGGTTGCCGATAATGCAGTGCTCCGTGTTTCATTTATCGGCTACATTTCCCAGGATATTGAGGTGGAAGGACGTTCGACCTTTCATATCACACTAAGAGAAAATATGATAGAGCTGGATAATGTCATTGTTACCGCTTTGGGTATCGAAAAGAAAGAAAATTCTCTTTCTTATGCCACAGATTTAATAAAAAACGAGGAATTGACTCGAGTAAAAATGCCCAACTTAATCACTTCGTTGACCGGCAAGTCAGCTGGTGTGCGTGTTAACCAGGTTTCTTCCGGTCTGGGAGCTTCAGCCAAAGTCAGTATCCGTGGAGTCCGTTCGGTGGCGAGTGACAACCAACCTCTGTACGTGATAGACGGTGTTCCCATTCTGAACTCCACCTCCGAGCAAGCATACTCTGCCATAGGCGGGACGGCCAATGCTGGCAACCGTGACGGAGGGGACGGCATTTCCAATCTGAATCCTGAAGATATAGAGAGCATCAGTATCCTGAAAGGAGCTCCCGCGGCAGCTTTGTATGGTAGCCAGGCTGCCAATGGGGTGATACTGATTACTACAAAGAAGGGGCAGTCGTACGGGCAGCGCGGTGTTTCTTTCTCGACGAGCCTGATGTTCGACAATGCTTTTGCGCTACCCAAGATGCAGAACCGCTATGGAGTAAGTGACGGTGTAGACAGTTGGGGAGAACGGGCAAACCTTCCCGAATACGATAATCTGAGAGACTTCTTCTCTACTGGTGTCACCTCCATAACTTCCATCTCCTTGAGTCACGGCAATGAGAAGTTGCAGAACTATTTCTCCTATGCCAATACTACGGGGCATGGCATCATTGGGAAACATAACCTTTCGAAGCACAACCTCACTTTCAGAGAGACTTCCGTTCTATTGAATTCCCGTCTGAAGTTAGATGGCAGTATGAACCTGATGCGCCAGGTGGTGAAGAACAAGCCTACCGTGGGTGGTTTCTACATGAATCCTTTGGTGGGGCTCTACCGTTTTCCACGGGGTGAGGATATTGCTTATTATAAGGAGAACTTCGAGGTTTATGATGAGGGTAGAAACTTGAACATACAGAATTGGCATACCTCCTACGAGGATTTTGAGCAGAATCCCTACTGGATTACCAATCGCATATTGAGCAAGGAGAACCGCATGCATGTCATAGTCTCCTTATCCGCCAATCTGAAGATAAACGATTGGTTAAGCCTGCAGACCCGTGGCAATGTAGACTATATTAACGACAAGGTGCGCCAGCAGTTCTATGCCTCTACCGCTCCGGCGTTAGCGGGAGCCAATGGGCGTTATATTGAGATGGACTATCAGGAAACCCAATATTACGGAGACGCCATACTGATGATGAAAAAGCAGTGGGATGCATTCTCTCTCAACGCGGTGCTCGGTGCCAGTATCAATGATAAGACAGTGAACTCCACCCGCTATGACTCTAAAACAGCTTCGCTGAAATATGCCAATGTGTTCAATCTGGCCAATATCATCATGAATGGTTCTGCCGGGCTGGACCAGAAGATTGATGTGCGGCGCCAATTGCAGTCCTTGTTTGCGACGGCACAACTGGGCTACAACGAGTTTGTCTATCTTGATTTGTCGGCCCGTAATGACTGGTCCTCCACGCTGGCTTATACATCTCATGAGAAAAGCGGGTTCTTCTATCCCTCCGTGGGATTTTCGCTGATATTCAATAAGCTGATGACTTTACCCCGATGGGTGTCACTGGCAAAGATAAGGGGGGCATACAGCATGGTGGGCAATGATATTCCCATGTTCATCACAAATCCTTCCTCGCATATCACGGCAGGCGGAGAGTTCTTGGCAAGTGATGCCGCGCCGTTCAAGGATATGGAACCGGAGATGACGCACTCCTTTGAGGCGGGTATAGAAGCGCGTTTTTTGAAGAATCGCATTGGCTTGAATGCCACTTTCTATAAGACGAATACCCGGAACCAGTTCTTCAAGCTTCCTACTCTGTCGGGCGATAAATATGCCTACCGTTATGTCAATGCGGGTAATATACAGAATGTGGGGTGGGAGGTTTCACTGGATGCCGTTCCTTTGCTGACGAACCATTTCAAGTGGAAAACAGAGGTGAACTTTTCCACCAACCGCAACAAGATAATTTCACTGCACGAAGCGCTGAAGGAGTTTCTTTACGGTCCTACCAGCTTCTCGTCCAGTTATGCCATGAAATTGGTGAAAGGGGGCTCTATCGGTGACATCTACGGAAAAGCTTTTGTACGTGACGATGCGGGCGATATCGTTTACGGCACGGAAGGAGACAATACCGGGATGCCTTTGGTGGAAGGTGATGGCAATACGGTGAAAGTGGGCAATGCCAATCCAAAACTGATGCTTGGCTGGAATCATATGCTGTCTTACAAGAATTTTTCTTTCTATTTTCTGGTGGATTGTCGCTTTGGAGGCGATATTTTGTCTCAGACGCAGGCGGATATGGATATGTATGGCGTTTCTGAAGTCACGGCCCGGGCCAGGGACAAAGGTTATGTAATGCTTGAAGGTAACCGGATAGATAATGTGAAAGGATTTTATAAGAATGTTGTAGGCGGACGGGCCGGGGTGACGGAATATTATATGTATGATGCCACGAACATCAGGCTGCGTGAGCTGTCCGTGGGCTACCAACTGCCTGCTGCCTGGATGGAAAAGACCAAAGTCCTCAAGCGGGCACAACTGTCCTTTTCGGGACGCAACTTGTTCTTCTTCTACAAAAAGGCGCCTTTCGACCCTGACCTGGTACTCTCTACGGGCAACGATAACCAGGGAATTGAAGTCTACGGTATGCCTACCACGCGTAGTTGGGGATTTTCTTTGAAGTGTGAATTTTAAGAGGGGGAGGGAGACTTGATATGAAGAGGATTATAGTACTGATTGGCATGGTTTTCGTGTTTCTGGCTTGTACGCGGGACTTTAAGGAAATCAATACGGACAAGTCCGGCGTGACGGACGAGGACTTGCAGGCCGACTATAACGAACATGGCATCCGTCTTGGAATCATCCAGCAAGGCATCTATTTCAATTACGACTACGGAAAGGGGAAGAACTGGCCTTTTCAATTGACCCAGAATTTGAATGCCGACATGTTCAGCGGTTACATGCACGATGCCAAGCCTCTGAATGGAGGTTCGCACAATTCGGACTACAACTTGCAGGATGGATGGAACAGCGCCATGTGGGGACATACCTATGAGTATGTTTTCCCGCAGATATATCAGTCGGAGAATGCCACACGTGACCGTATGCCTGCCTTTTTCGGCATTACCAAGATACTGAAGGTGGAAGTGATGCACCGTGTCACGGACTATTACGGCCCTATTGTGTATAGTCATTTTGCCGATCCCGAAGCCCGTTATATGCCTGACACGCAGAAAGAGGTCTATAATGCCTTTTTCTGTGAACTCGATACGGCTGTTGCTGTACTTTCCGATTATATTGTCGAGCATCCGAGAGCTTCGGAGTTTGCGCGTTTCGATATGTTGTTGGACGGTGATTATGACTCTTGGATAAAGTTTGCCAACTCGTTGAGGATGCGGCTTGCCATGCGCATCGCGGTAGCCAGTCCGGAGAAGGCAAAAACGGAATTCCGTAAGGCGATGGATAATGAATACGGAGTCATTCGGGAGGCGGACGAGTCGGTGGCGGTTTCCACAGCGAGTGGATATACCAATCCGTTGGGCGAGATAAACCTTGTTTGGAATGAAGCTTATATGGGAGCGCCGATGGAGTCCATACTGAACGGATATGAAGATCCCCGTCGTGAAATCTATTTTGCCACTTGCCAGAATGAACAGTTTGCAGGCGAGTATCGCGGCATTCGTCAGGGTACATGCTTTGCACATAACTATTATAATACACTCTCAAAATTGAAAGTTACCCAGCAGACTGATGCAGTGTTGATGCCGGCAGCAGAAGTCTGGTTCCTGCGTGCCGAGGCTGCCCTACGGGGATGGACTGATGAGTCGGCGAAAATCTGCTATGAAGAAGGGGTAATGGCTTCTTTCCGTCAGTATGGCATCTTGCAGTCCGACGCTTATCTGGAGAGCAACTTGTTGCCTGCCGATTTTGTGGATACCTACGATATGGAGAATGATATTACCGCCCGTTGTCAGGTTTCGCCACGCTGGCTGGAGTCAGCGGATAGGGATACGAAACTGGAGAAGATTATTACCCAAAAATGGATTGCCATGTTTCCCGAAGGGTGTGAAGCTTGGGCTGAACAGCGCCGTACGGGGTATCCCCGGCTATTCCCCGTACGCTTTAATCACAGTAAAGACGGGTGCATAGATACTGAGACAATGATTCGCCGTCTGAACTTTCCCGGCGGACTGAAGACGGAGAATGCCGAGCAGTATGCCGCTTTGGTAGAGGTACTGGGTGGAGATGACAATGCCGGTACCCGATTGTGGTGGGATACCGGCATCAACTGGTAGAAACACCTTATTTATATAGGGATATTTTTTATTGGATGGGGTGATTCTCGGCAAAAATTGCCATACGTTCGTCCAACTGGTCGTACTGATGGTCTTGGATAAAGGAAGTGCAGGCACGTAATCCTTCCTGATGGCTTCCGGTGGTCACCAGCGAAATGGCGCTTACACCGTAGTACATTAGTTCCCGCGCAAGTTCTCCGCTACTCATGCCCGGGTAACCGATGGTGAAGTAGAAACCGTCGGCAACGGGATCACCCAAATCATTGTCGTATACCAAGTGGAAACCGTGGCGCAAGAAGATTTCTTTCAGGCGGCGGGCACGTTCACCGTATACTTTCACTTCATCAAGGAAGTTGTATTGACCTTCATTGGCTGCTTTAAGCATGGCGGCAAGAGCATACTGCGCAGAGTGGCTGGTGCCGGAAGAGAGCGCATAGAGTACGCGGTGGATGAATACTGTGCCGAAGGTGCCGCCGCCGTAGCGTTGTGTCAACCCGGGATAGGCCCGATGATACAGTTTGTCCGAAATGCAGCTGACACCGATACGTTGACCGGCATAGCTGAAAGCTTTGGAACCGGAAATGAGCAGCACGTAAAGGTCCGTATAGTGTGCCACAGAAGGTTGGTAAGGCGCTTGGAACGGTTTGCTCAAGTCTTGGCGGAAGTCCATGGCAAAGTAGGCGAGGTCTTCCAGCACAATGACGTCATATTTGGTTGCCAGTTCGCCGATGATGCGCAATTCTTCTTCTTTTAGGCAAATCCAGCTGGGATTGTTGGGATTGGAATAGACGATGGCAGAGATATTTCCTTTGCTGAGGTAACTTTCCAACTTCGCTTTCAACTTGTTGCCACGGTAGTCATATACGTCAAAGGTTTCATATTTCTGTCCCATCACGACCAACTGCTGCTTCTGTACCGGGAAACCGGGATCGATGAAGAGAATGGTATCCTTTTTCTCATCGCACTGGCTGCATGTGAGGAATGAAGCAAAAGTTCCTTGCATGGAACCGGTAACTGGTACGCAACCTTCGGGGGCTACATCTACATTGATAAAGGCTTTGATGAAACGGGATGCTTCCTGCTTCAAGGCGGGGAGTCCGTTGATGTCCGGGTAGAGGCTGGCAATACCATTCTGCAATGCCTCCACCTCTGCCTTTACGCCGACGGCTGAGGGGGGGAGTCCGGGTACACCCATTTCCATTTTTATGAATTCCACACCCGATGCCGCTTCGGCATTGGCTGCAATGGCTTTGACTTCACGGATAGTTGCTTTGGCAAAGTCTGTGATATGAAAATCTGCGATAGTTTCATCTATCAACTTACGTTCAATAGGAGTATTTCTCATGATTTCAATATTAATTTAGTTTTGCAAAGGTAACATAAATCTCTTATAATCAAGCTATGTTAAAAAAAAGATGATTTTTTTTCTTTCAAGCTATTGCAGATATAAGAATTTTGTCTACCTTTGCAACCGCAATCGAGAGAGATAGCAACGAAAGAATGAAATAATGGTGCGTTAGTTCAGTTGGTTAGAATACATGCCTGTCACGCATGGGGTCACGGGTTCGAGTCCCGTACGCACCGCGAAAGCAAATATCAAATTAAAGCAAAGCTCTGAAATTCAAGGATTTCAGAGCTTTTTTTCTGTATCGGCAAGAATAACGATTAAAAAATCATGCATGGGATTATTCGTGGGATTTCTGCCAGTCTTACTATACTCATCTGATGAACTTGAACTTTCTTGCGGTATAATCGGGAATTCGGGTACAAATATCCGTAAATCATATACACCTTCGCTTGTGCTATCGCGGTACCTTTGTCATCAGAAGTTTAACAAGAAAAATAGAGTAATATAGCGTATGGCAAAAATAATTTTAGGAGTTCTGTCACTACTTGTCATAATGTCGTGCAGTATCCCAGTGAAGGAGAACACCGTTCAACCCAATATAATGGAAACGAACAAGAAAAATCTCGGAAATCTGTTGGCTCTCTATCCCAAGCCGATGACGGTTGTCGGGGCGGAGGTTGAAGGGAAAGTAAACTGGCTAGTGGTAGGCCATACGGGTGTTATTGGACATGACCGGATACTCATCAGCATGAGTAAAAGCCATTACACTAATCAAGGGATAAAGGCCTCAAAACGACTTTCCGTCAATCTAGTGAGTCGTGAAATATTGCCGAAAGCTGACTATGTGGGAAGTGTAAGCGGTGCGACGGTCGATAAGTCGGAGGTGTTTGCCTACCATATTGGCGAAAACGGTACCCCTGTTATAGACGCATCACCCCTCACCATGGAGTGTGAGGTGGTAGACATCTATGAAACTGAAGGTTTCGACAATTTCATTTGTGCGATAGTCAATACATACGCTGCTCCTGAAGTGCTTGATAATAACGGGAAACTTGACTATACGAAGCTGAAACCCGTATTGTTTGAATTTCCGACCTATTCCTACCTTGCCACGGGAGAGATTATCGGCAAATGCCTGAATCTGGATAAGCAGCCGGGTATGTGCGCTAAAGAGCCGATGAGTGCTGACGGTATCGTGCGGTTGTCGAAAATCGAAGTTTATCCGCAGTATCTCGACGAATATATGAAATACGCAACCGAAGTAGGCGAAATCTCTCTGCGCATCGAATCAGGCGTGCTGACTATGTATGCGGTCGGCGAGAAGGAGAATCCCTGCAAGGTGACTATTCTCGAAACCTATGCGAGCCGTGCGGCTTATGAAAAACATATTGCATCAGAACACTTTCAGAAATACAAGCAAGGAACGTTGCACATGGTCAAATCATTGGTCTTGTCTGACCAGACGCCACTTAATCCGGCTAACAAGCTCAATAACTTCATGCAATAAATAGAACGACTATGAACAAGATTTTTTTAATTTCAGTATTCAGCATTTTAACACTCAATATTATGGCACAAGAAAAGATAGTACAGACAGCAGGACGTACCCAGTTGGGTGAGTTTGCTCCTAAATTTGCGGAACTAAACGACGATGTCCTCTTTGGCGAGGTCTGGAGCCGCACCGACAAACTCGGTCTGCGTGACCGTAGTTTGGTAACTATAACTTCTCTTATCAGTCAAGGAATCACGGATAATTCGCTCGTGTTCCACCTTCAGTCGGCAAAAAAGAACGGCATCACCCGTACGGAGATTGCTGAAATCATCACCCATATCGGTTTCTATGCCGGTTGGCCCAAAGCGTGGGCAGCGTTTAATCTGGCCAAAGGCGTATGGGCAGAGGACACTGCCGGTGAAGATACCAAAGCCGCGTTCCAGCGTGAAATGATTTTCCCCATTGGAGAACCGAACACAGCATACGCACAGTACTTCATAGGTAACAGCTATCTTGCTCCCGTTTCACGTGAGCAGGTTTCCGTCTCTAACGTCACTTTCGAGCCTCGTTGCCGCAATAACTGGCACATACACCGTGCTACTAAAGGCGGTGGACAGATGCTTATCGGTGTTGCCGGTCGTGGGTGGTATCAAGAAGAGGGCAAGCCGGCAGTAGAGATTCTACCCGGTACGGTTATCCATATCCCTGCAAATGTGAAGCATTGGCACGGTGCTGCTTCTGATGGTTGGTTTGCCCATCTTGCTTTCGAAGTTCCCGGTGAGGATACTTCTAATGAATGGCTAGAACCGGTGACGGATGAAGAATACGATAAACTTAAATAGGAGAAACTATGACTACGAACGAATTCAAAGAATATGTAAAGACGCGTCAAGCGCTTAATACGGAGGAGATACACCGTTTTATGGACGAAATGAGCAGTGAAGCCAGGCGTATCACTTTCCGGCTGAACACCGCATACTATACGCCGGACGAAGTACGTGAGTTGCTATCCGAATTGTTCGGTTATCAAGTTCCGTCATCGTTCCGAGTATTTCCGCCGTTTTATGCCGATTTCGGGAAGAATATAACAGTGGGCGAAGGCGTATTTATTAATGCCTGCTGTCATTTTCAAGACCATGGTGGTGTGATAATCGGCGACGGATGCCAAATTGGGCATAATGTAGTCTTTGCAACGCTCAATCATGGTTTGCCTCCGGCTGAACGCCAAACTACCTATCCGGCACCAATTGTACTGGGCAAGAATGTCTGGGTAGGTTCTAATGCAACAATTCTTCAAGGAGTGACAATTGGTGACAATGCTGTGGTGGGAGCTGGAGCGGTCGTGACGAAAGATGTGGAAGCAAATACAATAGTAGGTGGTGTCCCCGCAAAATTGATAAAGAGAATAGAATAATAAAATTGAAAACAAGGTGAAAATAATATCAAATACAGCATTTGGCGGAGAAAGACCTTTGTTCGAATCGCATGACTTACGTTTGGAGAATGTAGTTATCCGTGCTGGAGAATCAGCCATCAAGGAATGCAGCAACATCGAAGCTGTTGATTGTCGGTTCGAAGGAAATTATCCCTTCTGGCATGTTCACGGATTTGTTATCGACCGTTGTTTTTTCGATGTCGGCGGGCGTTCGGCACTGTGGTATTCCGACCATCTGAAAATGACTGATACGCGTATCGATGCACCCAAAATGTTTCGCGAGATGCACGACATCGAAATAGAGAATGTAGAGATAAACGATGCCGATGAGGTGTTCTGGCGTTGTAAAAAACTGAATATCAAAAATCTGAAACTGCATGGAGGAACTTATCCGTTCATGTTCAGCAGCGACATCCGCATAGACGGATTGGAAAGCGACAGCAAGTACGTTTTCCAGTATGTGAAGAATGTGGAGTTGCGCAATGCCAAAATCACTACGAAGGATGCCTTCTGGGAGGTGGAGAATGTGACAATCTACGATTCTGAACTCAGCGGCGAATATCTCGGCTGGCATTCGCACAATCTCCGGTTGGTGAATTGCCATATAACCGGTGAGCAACCGCTCTGCTATGCCCACGACCTCGTACTGGAGAATTGCACCTTTGGTCCCGACTGCGACCGGGCTTTTGAATATAGTTCGGTGCAGGCAACCATCAAAGGAACAATAGGCGGGGTGAAGAATCCACGGACAGGCTGTATCACTGCCGAAAGCTATGGGGAAATCATTCTCGACGAAAATATAAAGGCGCCTGCCGATTGTGAGTTGAGGCTTTGGGATGGTAACTGGATTTATAAATTATGAAATACGATTTCGATACAATCATCTCGCGTCGCGGGACGAATTCTTATAAATGGGATATTCCCGAAGAGGAGAATGTACTGCCCATGTGGGTGGCGGATATGGATTTTCGTACAGCACCCGCTATTATCGATGCCTTACAAAAGCGGGTGGCGCACGGTATTTTCGGTTATACAAAAGTACCCGAAGCCTATTATGATGCGGTTGTCCGGTGGTTCGATGACCGGCATCGCTGGCAGGTTGATTCCCGGTGGATTATCTATACGAGTGGTCTCGTGCCGGCTCTGTCAGCCATTATCAAAGCCTTGGCCATGCCGGGTGATAAAGTCATCGTTCAGACTCCTGCCTATAATTGTTTCTATTCATCTATCCGTAATGACGGATGCGAGTTGTTTGCCAATAATCTCATTTATCAGGATGGCCGCTACGTAATCGACTTTGCCGATCTTGAAAGGAAAGCTTCCGATCCGAAAGCAAAAATCCTGCTGCTGTGCAATCCTCACAATCCGGTCGGACGGGTCTGGACTCCGGAAGAACTGCAGCATATAGGTGATATTTGTTTACGGAATGAGGTGTTTGTCGTGGCGGATGAGATTCATTGTGAACTGACTTACGAAGGATATGACTACACACCCTTTGCCTCCTTGTCTGAACGCTTTTTGCAAAATTCCGTTACTTGCGTTTCGCCGAGCAAGGCGTTCAACCTTGCCGGGTTGCAAATCGCCAATATCATCGCAGCCGATGAAGAGGTGCGCCGCCGTATTGACAGAGCCATCAATATCAACGAGGTATGCGACGTCAATCCGTTCGGCGTAATCGCCACAATGGCAGCTTATAACGAAGGTGGGGAATGGCTCGATGCCTTGCGGAAATATCTGCGGGGGAATTACGAATACCTCTGCCGCTTTTTCAAGGAACGGTTACCACAATATCCCGTGTTGCCACTCGAAGGAACTTATTTGGTTTGGATAGACTGCAGTGCCTCTGGTATCAACTCAGATGCTGTCGCCTTGCGTTTGCAAGAACAACAGCACTTGATGGTCAATTCCGGTACGATGTACGGTCCCGGTGGAGAGGGCTTTATCCGGCTGAATATCGCTTGCCCCCGGGCTCTGCTTGCTGATGGACTGGAACGGATGGCCCGTTTATTCTATCGTGAAGTCTTCTGATTTAAATCCGCTGTAATACCTACCGGCGAAGGCGGTGAACTTCAGGACACAATAATCGGGATCAGTCACTCCTTCGGGGTAGTACATAGTGTCGCCTTCCTGCCATATCATTTCCTTACTGGTGCTGTCCGTCAGTATCTCCATCGTGCCGCGCAGCATTACGCCCTTGAAGAAGCGTGTGTTGCAGACGTAAAGGCATGCCCGGTTATTTTTGAGAAATTGCGAAACGCGCATCGACGAGGTGTTCGTTGATAGGTAAATGTGTTTGATCCCTTCCCTTTTGCGGGTTTGCAACATGGCCTTGATGTTGGGAAAGCCTTCGGCATCCATCGAACCGACAAAGATGGTTTTTTCCTTGTCAATCATGTTTCCTACTGTTTTTTCTGCATTTCTCATTGTTTGTTTTTTTATGGGTTATTGTTTCAAGGGCAAAGATAGCCGGTAAGTGGAACTTTTGTACAATAAAAAAGAAGGAGGATATGTCACTTTTCACGGTTTCTCCATTTTCCGGTAGGCGAGGGGAGTATACCCTATACATTGTCGGAAACTACGTACAAAGTAGGAGACGGTTGAGAAATGAAGTTCAGAGGCTATTTCTGAAATGGGGAGGTCGGTGTAGGTGAGCAGACGCTGGGCTTCGTCTGTAATCTTGTTGAGTATGTACTGCTTGGCATTGATGTTTATGGCCGAAGAGAGGATTTCGTTCAGATAGTTGGGAGTGATGCATAGTTTATCGGCATAGAATTGTACAGAATGCTGCTCCCGGAAGTGCTCCCCAACCAATTCGAAGAATCGGCTGAGGTGGAAGCTGCTGATATCTTTATGTGGCTCCTTACCCGTCTCCGGAGGGATAGAGGTGCGGTAGGCACGGTTGAGTAGCATGAGGACTTCGTAAAGTAAGGCGCGTAATATGCCCGTATCGTGTGGGTGGAAAGAGTCGATTTCGACCTTTATGTCGTGCAGAAGTTGGAGTATCCGTGCATAGAGCCCGTTCGGCAGTTGGAGTTTGTCTGCCGTTTTTCCCATTCGGAAGAACGGGAGGTGCTGCACGAATAGTGGGTCTTTGAAGAAAGAGGTCAAAAAGGTATCCTCAAAAATTAGAGCATGACCGTTGCCGATACGGTCTGTGTCCCAACTGCGCACCTCACCTGGTTTGGAGAAGAATACATCACCGGGAGCTGCCAAGTGTGTCCGGTTACCGATAGTGAATTCTCCTTCTCCTTCTGTGATGAAGGTGATGTCATAGTAGGTCAGAATATGTACTTTTCCCTGGGTCAAGAATTTCCGGGTATACTGCAAATCAACGACATCTATCAGAAGTTCGCTTCCGTACTTAGTTTTGTAGAAATTGTATCGTGGGATGGCATTTTTCATGGCTTAACATTGTATGATGGCAGTAAAGTTAGAGAAAAAGCTGCTCCGTACAATAGCGAATAGGAAAATGTTGGGTAAAGACCGGGAGTTTTGTTTATCTTTGCACCCGCAATTATCAATCGCCTTGCAACGATTGTCTGGAATTATCATATTATGAAACAGAAACGAATACCATTGGTGGGCAGACAATACCTTGTGCCCTTCATTTTGATTACCTCTCTTTTCTTTTTGTGGGGATTTGCCCATGCCATTCTGAATGTACTGAACAAGCACTTTCAAGAGATACTGGATATCACGAAGACACATTCGGCCTTTATACAGATGACGATGTATATGGGATACTTCATTATGGCCATTCCTGCAGGACTTTTCATCAGTCGCTTCGGATACCGCCGGGGTGTGGTATTCGGTCTGTTGCTCTACGGCATCGGTTCGCTGCTCTTTATCCCCGGGCAGCATTATCTGTCTTTTAATCTTTTCTTGTTTGCATTGTTCGTGATAGGCTGCGGACTGACATTTCTTGAAACTGCCGCCAATCCTTATGCCACAGAATTGGGCGCAAAGGAAACTGCTGCCAGCCGACTGAATTTCGCACAATCCTTCAATGGTCTGGGATGTATCTGTGCGCCGGTACTGGCTGGACTGCTACTCTTCTCGAAGGATGGGCAGACGGGCTCGGGTAATGTCGCATTGCCCTATATCTGCATGGGGGTAATTGTGTTGCTGGTAGCGCTGGTCTTTTCAAGAATCAAGTTGCCCGAGATTGAACATAGTGTGGAGGTGGACGAAGCTGGTAATAAGGTCGGATTGTGGTCACACCGGCTTTTCATTTTCGGGCTGATAGCCTTGTTTGCCTATGAGGTCGGCGAGATTTCCATCAACAGCTTCTTCATCAATTACGTGGTGGAGCAGAATTGGATGAATGCCCGCGAAGCTTCCGTAGTGCTTTCTTTCGGTGGACTGGGATTATTTATGTTGGGACGTTTTGCCGGTAGCTGGATTATGGGACGTGTGCGTGCCGAGAAAATGTTGCTGGTGTGTGCTACGGGGACAGTAGTGACTACTTCGTTGGTACTGCTGGATGTAGGGATGATATCGCTTGCAGCTCTGTTGTGCGGATATGCGTTTGAGGCTATTATGTTTCCCACGATTTTTGCCCTTTCCTTGCGCGGGCTGGGCAACCATACCAAGAGGGCTTCCTCTTTCCTGATGATGTCTCCCGTGGGAGGCGTGGTAGGTCCGCTGTTGATGGGACTGGTGGCAGACCATACGACGATGGTGTGGGCGTTCATTGTACCGCTGGTTGCCTATTGCGTGGTATGGGCATATGCTCGCAAGATGGTGTCCGTCTCTACCGCTTCCTCAATATAGAAGGAATCCTGCGATTCCAGCAAGGATTATCAGTAAGATAGGGTGAAGGTGCCACTTCCACGTCACGCCGAAAGCGGCTGCAAAGATAAGTATGCTTTTGTAATCTATGAAATTTTCCTTGTTCATCAGCAATAGGGCAGCAGCAGCTATCAATGATACGGACATGGGCAGTAGTCCAGACATTGCCGCCTTGATGTATTTGTTGTCTTTGCATTTCACGAAGAAGTAAGAGATGAGCAATACCAGGATGAACGAGGGAAGGCATACTGCAACGGTGGCCACGACAGCTCCCCACACGCTTTGAGTAACTGCATAGCCCACATAGGTGGCACTGTTGATGCCTATCGGACCGGGCGTCATCTGCGAGATGGCCACCACGTCCGTGAATTGTTGCAGGGTGAGCCAGTGATGGTGGTCCACCACCTCGTATTGGATGAGGGACAACATGGCGTAACCGCCTCCGAAACCGAACATTCCGATTTTCAGATATACCAATATCAGCTGCCAATAAATCATATCTGTAATTTTCTCAGTTTATCTTTTAACCATAATGTATAGAGCATTCCTCCTGCAATTCCTGCAAGGACAATGTATACGGGGGATAGCCCGAATTGCCAGATGAGTATGGTGGCGATGGCTGGAAGCACCAGTTGCCAATACTTCAGCTTCAGCGCCCGTGCAGCCGAAATGCAGGGTATCACAATCAGTGCGACTACTGCCGGACGGATGCCATTAAAGATGCGTATCATTACCTGGTTGTCCTGAAAATGAGCGAAGGACATGGCTATCAGCATCATGATGACAAAAGAGGGGAGGATTGTGGCAAGTGCACACACCAGGCTGCCTTTTACTTTATGCAGCTTGTAGCCGACGAATATGGATATATTGACAGCAAAAACACCGGGAAGTGACTGGGTCAGTGCAAATATTTCCATGAAATCTTCTTTACTCATCCATCTCTTTTTTACGATTTCCCGTTCAATGAGAGGTATCATAGCGTATCCACCACCGATAGTGAACATTCCTATCTTGGCAAAGGTCATAAAAAGCAGTAAATATTTCATTATTTCTCTTCGGGTGACGTTCTTTTGCAAAGAAACCCAAATTAATCAACATATACAAATTAGGGGGTATAATATTTATTTAGAGGAGTTCTATAAATTAAAATATTGTAGTACAGTTGTTTATATGGTTCCAAGAGCGTAAATTTGCAGAAAATAAGAATTTTATAATGAACAAGTTATCCCGATACCGTAAGCTTCGTTATAATCAACTATTTGAGTCAGAGAATCGTGAATTGCGTTTGAATGAAATGGGCAATCCTCTTGAAGTGTTGTCTCAGTATGTTGATTTTGAGATCTTTCGTCCTACTCTTGAATCAGCCCTTTTTACCGGAGAGCGCAAAAGTAATGCCGGTCGTCCGCCGATAGACTGTGTGCTGATGTTCAAGGTCTTGTTTCTTCAGCGTTATTATGGTTTGAGTGACCATCAGATAGAGTATCAGATAGTTGACCGTACGAGTTTCCGCAAGTTTCTTGGTATTGAATGTGTTGACGATGTTCCTGACGAGAAGACGGTGTGGAAGTATCGCGAACTCCTGACAAATACAGGCGTTTATGACAAGCTTTTTTCGGAATTTCATAGTTTCATGGAAAGTAAGGGTCTGCAATTCAATGAGGGTCGCATCATTGATGCCAGTTTTGTTATTGCCCCTCGCCAACGTAACACCCGTGATGAAAATGAGCAGATAAAACAGGGAGCGGGTAATAAGTTGTGGAATGACAATCCCCACAAGAAGTGCCACAAGGATGTAGATGCCCGCTGGACAAAGAAGCGTGATGAGACTTTTTACGGCTACAAGCAGCATACTAAAGTTGAGAAACGCAATAAGATCATACTTTCTTATGATACCACGTCGGCAGAAGTGCATGATTCCAAAGGCTTTGAAGGACTGCTGGATGAAAAAGACGAAGGCAAGGACTTGTATTTGGACGCCGGTTATGTCGGACAAGAGGAGATTGTAAAACAGCATAAGATGAATCCGATAATTTGCGAAAAGGGCTACCGTAACCGTCCGCTTACCAAGGAGCAGAAATCAGACAATAGGAAAAAATCCAAGACACGTTGCCTTGTCGAGCATGTATTCGGGTTTGAGGAACAAACCATGCGTGGACTTGTGGTGCGTACAGTAGGGCTTATTCGTGCTAAAGCCAATGTAGCACTCACCAGTCTTGTGTATAACATCAGTCGTTACACGCAAATAATCAGGCTGAAACCTGAGTTGTTGGGGTGAATTATGCCTGCACATCCAATTTTTACAACAAACACAAGTTAATTATTGTAAAAATTGGGGGGGGTAGAAAATATTCGCTAAATTTGAAAGACTAAAGCTCACAAATTGGGCAGTTAAAGAGTTCTGCTGTCTGATACAAGAGGATAAATTGAATTGATAGAACTCACCTTTATTGATATTTTATATTGTAGGGCTATATTCTTAAATCTATTTAAAAGGAGGATATTCCGTCGTAAATAAGCTTTATCTTTAACACGTAATTACAAATAATATAAAATGTAGGTATGATACAGATAGTGCAATTACATGGTACGGATAAGAAGCTGTATGAGCTTGTAGCCCCTTTGGTTATGAGTCCGGAAGTACTGAAACAGAACTACAATTATCCTTTCAGGACAGCGGAAGAGTACGAGTGGTTTGTTGCTTTGGATAATAAACATGTTGTAGGTTTTGTGCCAGTGGAGCACAAGAAGTATGAATGTGTCATCAACAACTATTATATTAAGGAAAGGAATGTTGACACTCTGAAATTGCTTCTGGAAAAGGTACTTGAGAAGCAGGGCAAGGAGAGTAGCCTGACGGCTGTTAGCTTTGTCGAAGATAGGGATGTCTTCAGCGAGCTGGGCTTTTTGGAAGACAAGGTATGGACCCGTTATGTGAAAATGAAGAAAAACAAATAATTATGGCTGCACCCAAAAATGTGTATGAACTGGCGCAAGAACGTCTTGATGTGATTTTTAGGGAGTTTGACACGATATGCGTCTCTTTTTCGGGAGGGAAAGATAGTGGAGTGTTGCTGAATTTATGCATAGACTATATCCGCCGGAACCGGTTGAACCGTAAACTGTGTGTATTCCATATGGACTATGAAATACAGTACAGCATGACCATTGATTATGTGGACCGGGTATTGGAGGCGAATAAGGATATATTGGAGGTGTACCGTGTTTGCGTGCCTTTCCGTGTAACGACTTGTACGTCGATGTACCAGAGCTACTGGCGTCCGTGGCAGGAGGATTTGGAGGACATTTGGGTGAGGAAAATGCCGAAAGGCTGCCTCACTAAAGAGACGTTTCCTTTCTACACTCCCGAAATGTGGGATTATGAGTTCCAGATGCACTTTGCCAAATGGCTGCATGAGAAGAAGGACGGAGTGCGTGCCTGCTTTCTCATAGGCATCCGTACGCAAGAGAGTTTTAACCGCTGGCGCAGCATTCATCTGAACCGGAAGTATCAGATGTACCACAATTACCGCTGGACCTCGAAGATAGGCAATGACATTTTCAATGCTTATCCCATTTATGATTGGAAGACGACGGATATCTGGACAGCCAATGGTAAATTCGGCTTTGACTATAACCATTTGTATGACCTATATTATAAAGCCGGGGTCAATATCGAACGCCAGCGTGTGGCAAGCCCTTTTCTCTGTGAGGCACAAGAGAGCTTGAAGCTGTATCGCGTCATCGACCCGAATACTTGGGGAAGAATGATAGGGCGGGTCAACGGGGTGAACTTTACCGGTATTTACGGAGGGACGCGCGCTATGGGGTGGCAGACGGTCCGACTGCCCGAAGGGTATACATGGAAAGGCTTTATGCAGTTCCTGCTTTCCACCTTGCCGGAAGAGACCCGGAGGAATTACTTGAAAAAGCTTACCGTCAGCATTGAATTCTGGCGTACAAAAGGGGGCTGTCTGGCTGACGAGACCATCCAGAAGCTGAGGGATGCAGGAGTGTCCATTGAAGTGATAAATACCACGAATTACAAGACAAACAAGAAGCCGGTGCGCATGGACTATCTGGATGATATTGACATCGCGGAATTCCGGGAAATCCCCACTTATAAGCGGATGTGCATATGCATCCTGAAGAACGACCATGCCTGCAAGTACATGGGGTTTGCCTTGAACAAGGAAGAGGCATACAAAAGAGACAAGATAATGGAACAATTCAAAAATATGATGTTATGAGCGTAGATAAAAGTCCGGTATATAATGTAAAGGCAATTCCAATAGAGAAGATACAAGCAAACGATTACAATCCGAATGTAGTGGCACCGCCCGAAATGAAGCTTTTGGAGCTTTCCATTTGGGAAGATGGTTTCACCATGCCTTGTGTCTGTTACTATGATGAGGAAGCGGATAATTACATCCTGGTGGACGGCTACCACCGTTATCAGGTGTTGAAGACATCCAAGAGGATTTATCAGCGTGAAAACGGGTTGCTTCCCGTGGTAGTGATTGACAAGGAACTTTCCAACCGTATGGCATCCACTATCCGTCACAATCGTGCCCGTGGCACGCACAACATCGAGTTGATGTGCCATATTGTTGCGGAATTGGACAGAGCCGGCATGTCGGATGAATGGATAATGAAGAATATCGGAATGGATCGCGACGAAGTATTGCGTTTAAAGCAAATTTCGGGTTTGGCAGACTTATTTGCGAACAAGGACTTCAGCATTCCGGATAAGAAAGAAGAGTATATGTTGGATAAATAAATGAATGTTTCAGGGGTGGATTTTTTAATCTGCCTCTTTATATTCATTAATAAGTGAAATATTTCGTTGCAAACTTGCATAATTTAGTCAAATCGCCTACATTTGTCAGCATCAAAACAAACAGAATAGGTCTTATGTGCTTTAAGGCACTATAAAAAACATTACATGAAGAAAATTTTGGTTAGTGGTGGTGCTGGTTTTATAGGTTCTCACCTTTGTACCCGATTGATAAACGATGGGCATCAGGTGATTTGTCTGGATAATCTTTTCACCGGTTCGGAAGGAAATATCACTCATCTGAAGAGCAATCCCCGCTTTGAGTTTGTACTGCATGATGTGGAAACCCCTTATGATGCAGATGTGGACGAAATCTATAATCTTGCTTGTCCCGCTTCTCCCATCCACTACCAATATGACGCCATTAAAACTATCAAGACTTCTGTATTGGGCGCCATCAATATGCTGGAACTGGCCAAAAAGACGAATGCCAAGATATTGCAGGCCTCTACCAGCGAAGTGTACGGTGACCCCGTTATTCATCCCCAAGTGGAAAGTTATTGGGGAAATGTAAATCCAATCGGCCTCCGTTCTTGTTATGATGAAGGGAAGCGTTGTGCCGAGACATTGTTTATGGACTATCACCGCCAGAATGGAGTGCGGATCAAGATTATCCGTATATTCAATACGTACGGTCCTCGGATGCTGCCGAATGACGGACGGGTGGTTTCCAATTTCGTGGTTCAGGCATTGCAGAACCAGGATATTACGATATACGGTTCGGGCAATCAGACACGGAGTTTCCAGTATGTAGATGACTGTATAGAAGGTATGGTACGGATGATGAATACGGAGGACGATTTTATCGGTCCGGTAAACTTGGGAAATCCGAATGAATTCTCCATATTGGAACTGGCGGAAAAGGTCATCAGGTTGACGAATTCCAAATCGAAACTGATTTTCAAACCATTGCCTCATGATGATCCCAAACAGCGTCAGCCGGACATCACTCTGGCAAAGGAAAAGTTGGGCTGGGAACCGACTATAGAGTTGGAAGAGGGTTTACAGTATATAATAGAGTATTTTAAGGAATATCGTTCCTAACTAAATAGTGATTTTGATAACGGGAAAAACAATATAGAAAGATGAACATGGAAATAAATCCTTCCGAATACAAGATCCTCATCGTTGACGATGTGATGTCAAATGTTTTATTGTTGAAAGTGCTTTTGACAAACGAGAAATTCGCAATTGCTACTGCGAGTAACGGGCGGCAGGCATTGGAGCAGGTGGAAAAGGAAAATCCTGACTTGGTTTTGCTTGATGTAATGATGCCGGACATGAGTGGTTTTGAAGTAGCCCAACATTTAAAGTCAAATCCGCAGACTGCTGAAATTCCGATCATCTTTCTGACCGCACTGAATAGTACGGCAGATATTGTGAAAGGCTTTCAGGTAGGAGCGAATGACTTCATCTCTAAACCTTTCAATAAGGAGGAACTGATTATCCGTGTTACCCACCAAATATCTTTGGTAGCTGCCAAGCGGCTGATTTTGAGTAAGACGGAAGAACTGCAACGTACCATTGCCGGGCGTGACAAGCTCTATTCGGTGATTGCCCATGACCTGCGTTCTCCGATGGGATCCATCAAGATGGTGCTGAATATGCTGATATTGAACTTGCCATTTGAGAAAATAGGTGCTGAAATGTACGAGCTTCTGACGATGGCTAATCAGACAACGGAGGATGTGTTCTCATTGCTGGATAACTTGCTGAAATGGACAAAGAGTCAAATCGGTAAGTTGAATGTGGTTTATCAGGATGTGGATCTCGTCGAAGTGACAGACGGTGTCATTGAGATTTTTAGTATGGTGGCAAGTCTGAAAAAGATAAGAATCCGCGAGATGAAACCGGAGAGAATGATGGTTAACGCTGATATTGACATGCTGAAGACGGTAGTCCGCAACTTGTTGAGCAATGCCATCAAGTTCAGCAAGGAGAATTCCGAAATATTGGTGAAGATGGAGGAAGTGAATGGTATGGCAGTTGTCAGTGTTCAAGATCATGGCTGTGGCATCAGCGAGGAAGGGCAGAAGAAATTGTTGCATGCTGATACGCATTTCAGCACGTTCGGTACGAACAACGAAGAAGGCTCGGGACTGGGCTTGTTGCTGTGCAAGGATTTTGTCGTGAAGAATGGCGGTAAACTGTGGTTTACTTCCAAGGAAGGCGAAGGCTCCATATTCAGCTTCTCTATTCCGGTGAAGTAATGATAACGAAGAAAATAGAACGGATGGTCCGTTGAAGTAAAACAGACCATCCGTCAGACTCAAATAGACCGTCTGTTTCTTATGAACAGATGGTCTGTTTTTTTATCTCTTACACAGACTGCGGAAATCGCAATATTCACATTTCCGGGTATCCTCTGTTTGGCTGAATGTTTCTTCTTGGCTGAATATCTCCTGCAGGAGTCCGTGCAGCCGTTCGCGAAACTCGTCTTCGAAGAAAGCGAAGTTGTTGACCGGTACCTTGGGTTGTCGTGGCGCTCCCATTTCGATGATCGGGGAGTAGCTTTCGGAAGCTGCCCGGTGGATGTAGAGCAGGGAAGGGGCTACCTTCAGCGATTGCTTGCGGCAGAGGATAGCGGCGTACAGAAACGTCTGGAAAATATAGTTGGGACGGTTGTCGGCGGGAGTAAACAGTTGTTCTATATTTTCTGGAGTCTTGGGAGTACCGCCTGTCTTGTAGTCCACAATACGTAGCGTGTCTCCTTTGCTGTCCAGGCGGTCGATGGTACCGCCTATCTGTAAGGCAAGCTTTCCTTGCGGAGTATCTATTTCCATCGTTTCTCTGACGTCCTGTTCCATGCCCTCCATACGGAACGGGGCATATTGCAGGTCATTGCGCAGGAGCTGGCGCAGGTAAGAGGCGATGACTTTGGAATGGATGAGCTGCGTACCGTTATACTCCGGTTGCTCCGTAAGGGGCACATGGAAGAACTTTTCTTTGAAAGCATTGTCCACATAGGCTTGCAGGCGAATATCGTCTTTCAGTAATTGTTCCAGGTCATCTTTACGTATCTCCCGTCCGTTGGCTATCAGTTCGTTGTACACCAGTTCGGCAGAACGGTGGAAGATGGTGCCGAAGAGGGCGGAGTCTATCTCGGCGCTTACTTCATCGGGAGCTTTCAGGCCGGCTACGTATCGGTAGTAGAATTTCAGCCGGCAGTCCAGATAGGCATTGAGGGCAGAGGGGGAGAAGAACGCTTGGGGACGTCGGTGGATGTCGTAGGCATCAAACATCTGTTGCAACATCTCCGGTGTCTTGTGAATCTCAATTTCCCGGGCTTGCTGGGGGGATTGTCCGGCTTCAAGGTACTCAAGGGAGATGTTGTGTGGCGATTCTACCAGGAATTGCAGCATGAAGCGGGACATTTCCCCGCGGTTCAGTCCGTCCGAAGAGGTGTTATATAATAAGGTGACGTTTTCTGCCCGCTGGATGAGGCGGTAAAAGTAGTAGGCATAGACGGCATTTTTGTGCTCTATGGTGGTCATGCCGAAGGCTTTCCTTAGGTTGTAGGGGATGAAGGAGGACTCGCCTCCGGCTTTGGGCAATTGCCCTTCGTTGAGGGAGAGCATGATGAGATTGCGGAAGTCGAGGTTACGCGTTTCCAGCACACCCATTACTTGCATGCCGATGGCGGGCTCTCCGTGGAAGGGGATGTTGGCAGAGGTAAGCAGCCGGTTCAGCAGTCGCTTCAGCGTGTCTGTGCGCAGGCTACTCACTTCCCCGGTCTCTATCAGATTGAGCAGGCGATTGACGAGAGTGTAACTTTTGAACAGAGACTCACGGTACAGCTGGTTGAAGATGTCTTCCACGTCTTTTTCCTGGCGGTAGAGGACGGCTACTTCGCGAAGCAGTTCGGTGAGGTAGCTGCATAGGGCGGCGATGCCGTTCTGTGGTGTAAAGACTTGTTCAAGGAATGCGTCCTGCTTCAGCTCCGAGGGAAGAGGATAGAAGCGGTTGTCCTGCGTAAGCCGTCTTTCCAGTACTTCGGCATGGGAGGAAAGCTGCCGGGTATAAGGATGTTTCAGCAGGGTGAGTACGGTCTCGTAAGTATATCGTCCGGTACCTGTGTGGTAGCCGGTAGTCTGTAGTTCTACAAGGGCGTTGATGAAGCTGTATACCGGAGTTTGGGCAAGGGGGAATCCCATTGTGATGTTGACGTTCTTTACCTCTGCCGGAATGGAGTGGAGGACGGGAAGCAGCAGGGATTCGTTGCAGAGGACGACGGCAGTATCCTTTAATGAAGATTCTTCATTTCTCTGTTTTTCGTTCTCCCTAATCCATTGAGGCAAGTAACGGGCTTGTGCATTTTCCGTAGAAGCGGAGATAAAGCGTACATTCTTGGGTTTCCGCAGTACATCAAAGGATTTTTCGGGGAGCTGGTTGGGGAACAGCTTTAGGTTGCGGAGGATGAATTCGCCTGCTTCGTGGGTATAGGGTGGTTTTTGTTCGCGTGGGAGGCGGGTGTAGAATACGTCATAGTCCCAATAGAACATCGCTTTTCCGGCATTCTGCAAGAGCTGAAAGAAACGGGTTTCTACTCTATTCAGCACGTTGAAGCCGACAAATACATAGCGGTCGTAGCGTAGTCGGTCGGTGTTGAGTTGCTCCATGACATTGCGGTACATCATGCCTTCGTAGGCGATGCCAAGTTCCGTGAGGTTTCGGCGGTAGTGGCGGTAGATGTCGCCCAACTTATCCCAGAGGGAGATGAATTTTGCTTTCAGCTCCGTGCGCTTTTCTATGGAGAAATTTTGGAAGAATTGGCGGATGGCTTCTTCCTGCTCTTGGTCAAGGAAGTCGTAGCCGTCCATGATGTTCTTCAGTTCCTGCAGATTGCTGAAGAGCTTGTCGGCATCTACGAGGTTTTTGTCCACGTCGTCGAAGTCGCTGATGAGCAGTTCTCCCCAGAAGTAGAAGTCATCCAGAGTCTCTTCACTGTGGGTCTCTTCGCGGAACACCTTATACAGTTCGCATACCAGGCGGATGGGGTCACCGGACTTTAGTGGCGAGAGTTGCCGGAATAGTTCGCTGATGCTGACGTAGGCGGGCGACCACAAGGGGCGGTCCGTTTCGGCTGCCAGGTATTCGTTGAAGAACAGACTGGCACGTTTGTTGGGGAAAACGATGGCGGTGCGCGAGAGGTCGTTTCCTATTTTGGCGTAAAGGTCGTGGGCGACCAGTTGGAGAAATGTTTTCATAATTCAGTTGATAATTGATAGTTGATAGTGGATGGAGAGTGAGTTTATACCGGTTCTATGTTGTTCTCCTCTACATACCACAAGTAGCCCCGTATATTTTCTGCGGCATACCCCATGCGGACCAGCAGTTGCATGTATCTCTGTACTTGCTTGTTGTACTTCTTATTCGGCTTTCCGAACTTGAAGTCTACCACTACGATTTCTTCACCACGCATCATCACACGGTCCGGGCGGCGTGTCCGCAGTTCGCCGTTTTCCTGCCAGATGATGTCGCATTCATTGAACAGCCGCCACGTCCCCGAATACCAGTCCTTGACTTGGGGCAGGGAGAAGGCGCGTTCGGTGAGGTCGCGTATTTCTTCTTCCGTCTCACTTCGTCCAATTACTCCTTCAAAGACGAGCTGGCTGATGGCATTGTCAATATCTTCTTCGGTTTCGATAGCAGAGAATAAGGTATGCAGCAAACGTCCCCGGTTGATGAAACGCTGGCTGGATTCTGCTTCGTCCACTCCTGCTATGAAGTCTGCCGAACGGTTGGATTGCCGGAACTCGATGTCGTGGAGCATACTCTCCATGTGGACGGGCAGTTTGACCGGCTTTTGCGAAAGTCTGTTGACCGGTTGCTGTTCATAAACCTCAGGTTTACGTTCGCAGTATAGAGGTTTCTGTTCGTAGCATAGAGGTTTGGCTTCGTCATCAGTAGGGTTGTCTGCGTCGTGCTGTGAGACGGGGATGGAGGAGGGACAAATCTTGCCGTTCTCGTATATGGCAGCTTCTTCGTCCCAACTGCCTGCTCCGTCTTTGGCTATGCGGGGCAAGGTGTTGGCAAGGAGTTCGGACATGGTTCCCTTCTGTTCCTTCCGGCTCCAGAGGATGAGGTTCTTGCCGGCACGGGTAAAGGCCACGTACAGCAGATTCAGATTGTCCACCCATAGCTGAAGCCGTTCGTGCAGATAGTCCTGCCGGTATATGGATTCCGCCATGGTGGTGGAATAGTTCACCGGCACTAAGCTGATGGCATTATAGGGCTCTTCCGGTGGGATGCACCACACCAGCTGGTTGTTGGTTTCGTTCTCCAGCTTCCAGTCGCAGAAGGGAATCAGTACGGAATGGAATTCCAGTCCTTTGGACTTGTGGATGGAGAGGATACGTATACCGTCCATCTCACCGCTGGGGATGGTCTTGCTGCAAAGGGTTTCGTCCCAGTAGCGGATGAAGCTGTCCAGCTCGGAAGAATTGCTTTGCAGATACTCCGTCACAGCATCGAAAAAGGAGAAGAGGTAGGCATCCTGCTTTTCAATGCAGCTCATGGTGAAGATGCTGAACAGTTCTTCCAGTAACTCATACAAAGGCATCAGGCGCAGCGTTTCCCGTCGGGAGGTAAAGGCTTCGGGAAGGGGAGTGGCTGTTGTGAATTCCGGTTGCTCGTCATTTGTCATTTGTAATTTGTAATTCTCCATCAGTGCAGCCTCCGCAATCTTGTTCTCCGGATTCGACAGGCAGCGCAGGGCATCCATCAGCATGCAGATGGCAAGGGAGGCATCCAGACGGAAAGCTTCGTCGGACACGACAGAGAGATGCAGTTCTTTGTCAAAATAGTCGGCTATCGGCGGGATATTCTTGTTCTTGCGGACAAGGATGGTGATATCATTCAGTGTTACGCCCTCTTCCAGCAGCCGTTGCACCTCTTCTCCTAAAGCGAGAAGGGTCTGCTCTGTATAGTTGTGTTCATCGTCCGGTTCCAGGAAGGTGGCTTTTACGTAGCCGTACTCCGTGTTCTTGGGCGATTCCTGCACTACGTCGGCATAAGCGCGTTTCAGGGGTAGGCAATCCTCTTTCAGTTCGTTCAGGTGTAGCGTATTGAGGTAGTCTATGGCAGCGGTAAATACTTGGTTGTTGAAACGGATAATGTTGGTTTCGCTACGTCGGTTTGTTTTTAGGGTTTCCACACGGACGGGGAAGTTGTTTAATGGAGAACTTGATTCTCTATTCTCCATTTTCAATTCTTCATTGCCTAAACTATTCAGTATTCCCCAGTCCCCGTTCCGCCAGCGGTAGATGGACTGCTTCACATCTCCCACAATCAGACTGTCGGCTCCTTGCGAAAGTCCTTCGAGCAGCAGTAGGCGGAAGTTGTCCCATTGCATGCGGCTGGTGTCCTGGAACTCGTCAATCATGACGTTGCGTATGTTGGCGCCGATTTTCTCGAAGACGAACGAAGAGTCACCCTCGCGCACCAGTTTGTGCAGTAGGGCGTTGGTATCCGAGAGCAGAAAGCGGTTGTGCTCCCGGTTTAGCGTGCGTACCTCTTCGTCGATATGATTGAGAAGTTGCAGTTTGTTGAGGTGCTGGAGCGAGAGGCGGCAACTGTTCAGGGTACGGTTGCGTTGCGGACGCATTCTTTCGGCTTCCTGCAGTAGAGGCATCAGACTGGTTTCTGCCAGACGGATGATGTCGTCCTTTCGTGAGGATGTTTTCGTTGCCCAGTTTTTTGCATCTGTCAGGCTGTTTTGCAGGGTGGCGTTCAGCACATCCTTGTCAGAAAGTCTGCCATCGCGCAGCTTGCGGAAGTAACTGCCGATACCTCGGGCACCTCCTTTCAAGTCTTCGGGAGTAAGGGCATGCCCTTCCAGTTCGCCCTCAAACTGGTCGTAGAAGCTTTTCATCTGTTCCAGAGCCTCGGTTTCCATATCGCGCAGCACATCCCGGTAGAGTTTCAGCGTATTCGGAGTACGCAGGCATTGCCGTAGTTTTTCACCGCGTTCTATGTAGCTTTCATCGAAGATATTTCGTCCGAAACTTTTCACCTCGTTCGATACGTTCCAGCGTTTGTCGTCGCGGATACGCTCGTCGATGTAGTCCAGTAGCCACGCCAGCACGGGAGAAGTGGGGGTAAGTTTTTCGATGAGGCTGTCTACGGCATCACTCAGCACTTCACTGTTGTTCAGCTCTATGCTTAGGTTAGGACTTAGTTCCAGTTCGCGGGCAAGGTTGCGCATCACGGATTGGAAGAAGGAGTCGATGGTTTCCACTCGGAAACGGCTGTAGTCGTGCAGCATGTATTGCAGTGCCATGCCGGCCCGTTGGCGGATGTCTTCGTCCGTCAACAGCCGATTGTTTCCGTTTCCCGCCTTTTCATCTTTTATCCTTAACCCTCCATCCTTAATCCTTTCCAAATACGCTTTCGATGCGGGTTCTCCCTTCCAGATGCCGTAAAGCTGTGTCAGTATGCGCTCCTTCATCTCTGCCGTGGCCTTGTTAGTGAAGGTTACGGCAAGTATCTGCCGGTAGGCGCGTGGATTGATTATCAAATGCTTGATGTATTCCACAGCCAGCGTAAAGGTCTTGCCGGAGCCGGCGGAGGCTTTGTATACTAATAATTCCATGTAAGTTGCTGCATTGAGTATATATCTGCAAACGTACATAAAAATAATGAAAAAATGAATGCTTCCCTGCTTTCTCTTAATAGAAATAAGTGGGGAAGCATCCGTTATCAAGAGGCTATACGTATGGTCTATACTACATTACCGGTGTCTGGAATAGGAATACAAATCCCTTGCTGTCTTTCAAATCTTTTACGGCATCTCCTGCATAGATTTCTCCGTTCGTCAGCGAAAGCTTCTTGATGCTTGCATTCGGACTGAAATCAATTTTATTCAGGTCGAGCCAGAACAAGTTGGGAGTCATGGTAGATTCAAAATAATATACTTTGTTTTTCTGGTCGGATACAGAACGCCAACGGGTGGAGGAGATATGAGGCTTGTCTGGTGTGGTGATACCGAACGGTACAGAAACATTGCGCATTACGCTCAATACACTGGGTACGGCAATCTTTGCATCTGCTGTTTGCGGAATGGCATTGATGTAGAATGATGCGCGTACAAAGCGGTCGCTGGAGCGGTTGGTTCCCGGTAACATATTCAGTCCGCCTACCTCTTTCCAATAGTCGTTGATACCCAGCTGGAGTTCATATTTGGGAGAGTTGGTCATTACTTGATATTGCTTTCCTTCATGTATCTCAAGGTTTCCGTCTATGTATTCCAAGACAGCCGTGTTTCCGGTTTCATCTGTGATGGCCAGATGCAGGGTGGAAGCGGCACCGTTGGGCAGGTCCGGTGCATCAATGCGGAAGGATTCTTTTTTCAGTTCATCTACAGCTTCGCGTACGGTTGCAAAATTGTCGAGTACGTATTGCGTCCAGATACTGATGCCCATAATCGGGCGGTTGTCTCCCGGTCGATGGTAAACGGACTCTGGAAGGAAGAGCAGGCTGGCAACCAGACCTTTCTCGTTCATACCGTCGCAGGTTCCTATGTCATAACCGGTGGCAATGACACTGCCGTACCTGGAAGTCCAGTTCACCGTATTTCCTTTGTTGTAACCTGCCCTTTGCATGCCTCGTGGGAATACATAGATGTTACTCATAAGGTCTTCTTTCCAGTCCATCGTACGTCCCGTAATGACTGTATTGTCAGGACCGATGTAGGTGGCGCGGGTACACGCTTCTGTTTGTTGTACACTCATGGCGGCTATGGCAGCCAGTGCAACAGCTATTGTCTTTATTGGTTTATTCATCTCGCTTTTGTTTTTATGATTAATACTCTGTTTCATAGAGTAACAAAAGGAGAGGAGTATAGTTTGAGGAAAAGAGGTGAAATTCCTTACTCGTCTTTTTCTTTCAGCAATTCTTCCATTTTCAGTACTTCGTCACGGTACTGGGCGGCTTCGATAAAGTCGAGCTTCTTGGCGGCTTCCTGCATAAGCTTCTTGGTACGTTCGATACTCTTTTCCAGTTGCTTGCGGCTCATGTACTGCACTATCGGGTCGGCAGCCAGCGTAGATGTACTTTCTTGTTCCACATAGGGACGGGGGGCACTGGAAGTGAACTTCTCGCCGCTGAGGACGGCTTCGCCGGCAGCCTCGTTGGTGGCAAACACATTGAGGTTCTTCGCTTTCTTGATTTGCTGGGGCGTGATGCCGTGCTCTTCGTTGTACTTCAACTGTTTCTCGCGACGGCGGTTGGTTTCGTCGATGGTCAGTTGCATGCTGTCCGTTATCTTGTCGGCATACATGATGACCATGCCGTTCACGTTACGGGCGGCACGCCCGGCAGTCTGTGTCAGTGAGCGATGGGAACGGAGGAAACCTTCCTTGTCTGCATCGAGGATGGCAACGAGAGAGACTTCGGGCAGGTCGAGGCCTTCACGCAGCAGATTGACGCCGACAAGTACATCGTAAACGCCTTCGCGCAAGTCACCCATAATCTTTACACGCTCCAAAGTATCTACGTCGCTGTGGATGTAATTACACTTCACGTTGTTGTTCAGCAGATATTCCGTCAGTTCTTCCGCCATTCGTTTGGTGAGGGTGGTGACGAGGGTACGCTCGTTCTTCTCGATGCGCAGCTGTATCTCTTCCATTAGGTCATCTATCTGGTTGTGGCTGGGACGTACCTGGATGATAGGATCCAAGAGTCCGGTCGGGCGGATGACCTGCTCTACTACGATGCCTTCGGATTTCATCAGCTCGTAATCTGCCGGTGTGGCGCTGACATAAATCACTTGCTTGGCCATCTCCTCGAATTCATCGAACTTCAGCGGGCGGTTATCCATGGCAGCCGGCAAGCGGAACCCGTACTCCACCAGGTTTATCTTGCGGGCACGGTCACCTCCATACATGGCACGTATCTGCGGAACGCTGACATGGCTTTCGTCAATGACTATCAGGAAATCTTCGGGGAAGAAGTCCAGCAGGCAGTAGGGGCGGGTACCGGCAGCACGTCCGTCAAAGTAGCGCGAATAATTCTCAATGCCGGAGCAATGCCCCAATTCGCGTATCATTTCCATATCGTAGGTCACCCGTTCCTGCAAGCGTTTGGCTTCGAATGGGCGGCCTTCGTTTTCAAACCATTGTACCTGCTTGTGAAGGTCGTCCTCTATTTCGTGGATGGCACGTAATGTGGCTTCTTTGGTGGTCATGAAGAGGTTGGCGGGATAAATCTTATAAGCGTCGAACTTGGCAACAGTTACGCCGCTCAGAGGGTCTACCTCTTCAATGCTATCCACCTCGTCTCCCCAAAAGGTGACGCGCAGCAGGTTGTCGGCGTAAGCCAGATAAATGTCCACCGTATCGCCTTTCACGCGGAAGTTGCCACGGTTCAGGTCAATGTCGTTGCGTACATAAAGACTGTCCACCAAGCGTCGCAGGAAGACATTGCGACTGAAATTCTTGCCTTGCTGCACTTCGATGACGTTGTTATAGAAGTCTGCCGGGTTCCCCATGCCGTAGATGCACGAAACGGAGGATACCACCACTACGTCTTTTCTGCCCGAAAGCAGGGCCGAGGTGGCGGCAAGGCGCAACTTGTCTATCTCGTCGTTGATGGCAAGGTCTTTTTCTATATAAGTGTCCGAAGAGGGCAGATAGGCTTCGGGCTGGTAATAGTCGTAGTAGGACACATAGTATTCCACAGCATTGTTCGGGAAGAATCCTTTGAACTCGCTGTACAACTGGGCGGCCAGCGTCTTGTTGTGGCTCAATATCAGCGTTGGTTTGTTGATGTTGGCAATGACGTTGGCTATGGTGAATGTCTTTCCGGACCCGGTGACACCAAGTAATGTCTGTGCGGGAAGCCCCTCGCGCACGCCTTCGGTCAGCTGTGCGATGGCCTCCGGTTGGTCACCGGTGGGCTGGTAAGCGGATGTCAGTTCGAATTTGTTCATTTTCTCTTCTTAGAAGCGGCAATATTCGGTAAAATCTTTGAGATAAACAAAATTTTTTTGTAATTCTGGAAAACTTTCGTTAGTGCCTTATACAAAGGACTTTGGGAGAATTACCCATTTTTGAGGTAATGACTTGGCAACTGTGCAATCTGCTGCGTTCTACCTTGAATTGCTTACAAGGAACTCTTATTTTGTTGCAAAGATACGAATTTTACTTATATATAAAAAGCACTGTACTATTTATTATGTCCCTTAGATAGTACAGCACTTGAATATTTGTCTAATTTCTTTTGATATAGAAAAAATGTTTTAAAGGCTATTCTTTGTGATAAGAAACCATATCTCCCTTATCATTTCGATACATCTCTATATAATCCAAACAACTTGGCTTTAATGCGCCATTAAAGTGGAAAACAAATGTTCTTCTTCCATCATTTGATTCACAACGTAGAGTTGATTCATCTTGTTTTGTTACACGTCCTACAACAAGAGGATTGTATGGTGGTATCATAAATTCAAACGTGCCCTTGCTAAATTTGTAGTAGATGTCTCGTTGGGTTGGACTATCTATAGTTTTTTCTCCATTTCTCCATAAACAGTTTCTTGGTGAACTAAAGTGATTATAATCTTGCCCTGAACCGATTTTATGTGCTCTTATAAAATAGCTCTTCACATAACTACCATAATCAGAACACATTTGAATATTCATTTTATAACCATTAATACCATAATCCCGTTCTTCTACTCCATAGTGTCCTTCTCCATATTTTACCATGTATGAAAACACCTTATCAGCAACATTGAAGTTTCTTGATGGGATCTTATCAATAAGACCTTCCGAGAAGTAATCTAATTCAAAGTCAATCTGATAAGAACCTTTCAGATAAAGATATGCTGCAAGATAAATAGCTTCTGCTTCAAGGTCTTTTGTATTAAGAGGCATGTGTTTTTTCAGGTCTGTTACACTTTCCTTTACATATTGTTCTATAGGGTCCATAGATGGAGCTTCTGATTGCAGAACTGACTTTATCGTAGATTCAGACTTACAATTGTTTACACTTGAAGATGATTGTGAACTCACATTTTTATCTTCCTTTTTACCGAATAAAAATTCAAAAAAATCCATGTTATTTGTATGATTTAAAGTTTAACACTCTTTTTCTTGTTTCTTTGTAATTGTACCTACATTCATATTGTAATATCTTAAATAAAGATTCAATATTACGACTTGTTAATTTGCCATCCTCCGCACAGATTCCTGTATAAAACAACAAAGCTATTGATTTTGCCTGCTCGTGTTTTGCTGATACAATTTCATTATATGTTTTTTCTTCAATATCAACATATCCTCCCGTATCATTAGGTTTAATAGATGCGTGTTGATAATAGGTAAGTGATTTCATATTATACTTCCATCCCGAAGATATTGATATTTGGGTTGCTAATTCATTACAATAATGCGCATAGTACATATCAGAAATGTACAACAAGTCAGGATTGATATTTATTGGAATTATATACCTTGCCATAGAATCCATAGCAATAGATGCCCTATTTACATAAGCTTCCTGTTGAAAGATTTCATCATTTGTTGTACAGGCTAATTTTGTCAAATATAGATAATCATATGAATAAATCTTTCTATATAGTTCCATATGGTTTTTAGGGCACATCAATAGTAATAATCTAAAAGTATTTGCTGCCCCAGCTAATCCATAATCACTATTCCAATATCGATTCGGGAACATTGCAAGTTGATTTATACTTCGATAAAGATAATTTAGCCCTTCTTCGAACTTTTGCCCATACATATACATACCTGCTATATCAGCAAGTATATATGGATGCTCTGTATCTTTAAATTCAAATATGATAGAATTTAATACAAAAGTAGGAATTTCATATAATGCTAATGAAATTCCCCTTGTACGCCAAGGAGAATTTAAATCTTTGAATTTAGGCTTGTCATTTTGTGCATTTTGAACTTTGAGGACATAATTATCCACAAACGAATCATCTATGCACAAACTTCTATCAATCATAGTAATTTCAGACATTTCATAATTCTTACATTTATTGTGTAGATACAGTCCCAACTCTTTAAGTAAAGATATGATATACTCATTGTGTATTTTATTCACATAAAAATCAAACATCATAGGAAAGAGCCAATTGCCCTTTTTCTCTTGAAAACAAATGGGATGTTCATGTGCAAATTGACTGAACGATTTTGGGTCAGCAGACTCAATTTTCTCAAGGAGAGTTTTGATGTAATAATTATCTTCCATACAAAAAACTTAATTATCAATGTTATGATAGATTTTCTCCCTGTAATGTTATCAACCGCTTCTTAACAGTCCCGTTCTTACAGGATTTTACTATAGAAATTATGACTTCATCCATACGTGGCACTTCCAATTTTCTGTATTCATTTGTATCATCACAGAAAACCACAAGATACATCTTTTCGATAATTATGTCATAATTTCTTTCGAGAATATAGCGATATAGGTTCTGTTGAATACAATAATGCCAATATGGCGTATCCTCAATTTGATTGAGTTCACCTAACCCTTTCTCGCCATAGTTGTTTACCGCAATCGGTTTACCCCAAAAATCGACAATGCGATGACTACGTTTCCAATCATATATGTCAAAAACATCTCCACGTTTATGTATCATATCTATTGTACCAGCAATTTTTAGTTCGTCATCATATATAGCCCATTCTGTTCTAAACGGTTTAAATTTGTGGTTTTCGAGAAACTCTATGAATTGCATATATTCAAGTTCAAGAGAAATTTGTTCTTCTATGTGAACATATTTTCCGTCATATTTGAAAGAGAATTCTTGTTGATATGGAAGTCCCTTATAATAGTTTTCTATTTGTTGGTGCATAAAAGTTCCGACATCACGTGAACACGCACCTTTTGAATCCCATTCTTCAAGAATCTGTCCTTGTGATATATTTCGTTGATTAGCTTTATATTCTGACCAATAGTATGAATCAAATGGCTTAAAGAAACAAGATATCACACTGCTGACAGGAATAAATTGTTCCTGTCCATCATATAGATAAATATGTTCTTGTGGATAGAATTGAATATGAACGTCTTTTTCGCAAAAAACAGGTTCTCCTATTTTATAGTTTACTTTTCTATTTGAAGAAAACACCAATGGTTTCATTCTCTTGGCACAAACCCTTTCTTTTTCCGTTTGTGTTATGTCTGCAATTTCAAGTTTCTCATTGTCAACAATACCAAATTCATGGTTCAAGTATTTCTCGCGAGTATTTTCACTTGCCATAACTTTGGCTTCGATTTCTGTCCATCGTTCAATTTCCTTTGGAGTAGAACATGAGAGAAAATCGATTGGTAAAACCATAGAGGGTTGTATATAATGAAGAACTTGTGCTATAAAAGCCGCACATCCCTTAGGATTGGAAAAAACTTGATATTCAGTAAAACGAATAACAATCCATCCGATATTATTCAGAAGTGCATCACGAAAATCATCTCCACATCCTATATAATGTATAGGTTTTCGTGTAAATGCAGCATATGGTTCGTCTATTTCAATGTCTATTCTTATAGATGGGTGCTTTTTGCATATAATCGCTATATCTGGTTCAAAAGGCCTGTTATCTTCTACAGGAAGTATATTGCAATCACTGAGTATAAGTAAATCACATCCCCTGAAAGTATCTTGTAGATAATTTTGGAATTTAGCTTCACTGAACCCTCTTCTTGCTATAGCTTTTCTTCTGTATGGAAAAACAATACAGCCATCTTCAGGATATTTAGTTACTGGATATTTCCAGTTACTCTTATCTTGGACAACTGATGGCATCAAATAATCAACATATTGAACATCAAAATCATCAACCACTCCAACAGCATAATCACTTTCTATTTTTTTCTCTGTTTTGCAAATGACATCTATCAATTCTTTATCTACGCTTTTAGACAAAGCAAAATCTTTAACCTTCTTGACTTTTTCTTTTGCCGTCTCAATATCAGCAGACTTTAATGCATTAGAAATAGAATTGATTTCATCTTTTATTTGTTTTTGTTGCTGCACTTCTATGTTCTTTTTATCAATGAGTTTTTGCATCTCTTCCCGAGAAAACTCTTTCATTAAAGAAATATAAACAATACAGGGCTTTTGATGCTTAAATTTCTGTATTACAGATTCGCATCTTTTTACAAACAAGTCTTGTGTTGTTACTCCATCAATAATAACAACATAGTTTGAAGATAATTCATCTATATGATGGAGAGCACATGATTGAAATCCAAGTACAGCCAAATCAAGAGTTAAAAACTGAACTTGAAGATTTTCATCGAATTCAGCCCCATATGCGATTACTTGCACAGGGACACCCAATGATTTTATAAAGTTACTAATCTCTATGTTGATATAAGAAGGGGTATTTATTTTTCCCTCCTTATATTTATCTATATTAATGTTATTCTCTTGCGTCTGTTTAAAATGAGTGTAATCTAAATCGGTTGCAGTGCAAAAACTTGAAAAAAAGAATTGCCATATGCGATATTCTCCTTGTATGATATTTCCTTTATAGTCGGTTTTTTGAAAATTCATGTTATAAAAATAGCAACCAGAATGTGGCGTTGTAGATTTTTTGCTACGACATAACTTACTAAAAGCTATTTGTGCCTTTTCCCATTCTTCGGTACTTAAAAACTCTTTTTGCCGCCTATCGAAATCTATTATTTCCGTAATATTACTTATTATTATTGATTTGTTTGCAGAAGGATGTTCTTTTTGCCAACAAGTAAGTCCATCTGAATAGTTGGCTTTAATCATATTATATTCAGTTGATACCTGCTTTTCTCGTTGTATTCTTTCCAATTCGAGCTTTTCTCTCTTTTCCCATTCAACTTTAGGGAATGAGAGGAATTTATTTATATCTTGTTTTGTAAGATTGTTTTCAGACTGGAATATTCGTAATTCTTTTCGAAAGAAAGAGTATGCATTAGGATATATATCTTTTTGATGCTTAAATTTCTTTATTAAACGCTTGGTTGATAAATTTGATATAAATATAAAAGCTATAAGAATGGCTATTAAAATTCCTATAATTATGCATACGACTTTAAAACCTTGAGTAAGTCCCCAAGTTATAAGTGCTAGTAGGGCATATCCAATACAACCCCATTTTTTTTCTGAATCCATAATTCTTACTTATAAATATATAAAGCGTGAACTGCACAGCCACGTCTTTATTTGGAGGTCGTAGGAAACCTTGCATACAGATGTAGTAATAGCAGCCCACGCTATAGCGTGAGAACCACTATGCCATCTGAGTATGCAATTTGAAAATTTCCTACGTTTCCAAATACTTGATGCGCATAACGCTTCTTTCTTATCTAATATGTTTTGGAAAGAGTTACCTCAATCCGATACAAAGGTAAGAAAAATCCGTGATCTGCCATTCAAACATCACGGATTTTTTTGATTTACAGTTTCATACTCCTATTCTGTCTTGGTTTCGGTATTCCGATAGCTTCTCTAAACTCATTCATTTTCTTTCTGAACCAGTTCACGTGTGAAACCCCGTCTATCTTGAAATCGAATCTACCGTTTTCGTCCTGTCTGATGGAACAGACGGAGTGTCGGGTATCAAAACTTCGGTTAAATTCGGAAGAATAGAGTTCGCCTTTTATCCCGACCTCCTTGAACTCGCACAGTCTTCTGATTATTCCGTCATTGAACCCCAATCGGTCACGCAGGAAGTTTATTACAGGCATCAGCTTCTCCACATACGGGAAATAGCGTCTGACAAAATCCGTAAACTCCGACAGCTTGCGGTGCTGTTGCTCGTAAGCGTTTCTTATCTCCTGTATCTGTTCGGCTTGTTGCCGTTCCCGTTGTCGGGCTTCGTCTTCAAGTTCAAGGATGCGGTCTTGCAAGTCCTCGTTCCTGCGTTCCAACGATTTCATTCTTCCACTTCCGAAAAGAGAACCCACACTGCTTGCAAGGGCGGTTGCCGTATCGGTGGCTGCGCTTTTGAGCTTGTCGGTGCGGATTTCCGCTTTTACCTGTTTCAGTTCCTCCTGCGCCTCGGCTTTCTTCTCCTGTAACAGTCTGGTTTCGGTTTCAAGGGTTTCATTTTTCTTTTTCAAGTCCCGATAATACTGCATGGTGGTAGTGTGCCGTGCTTCCGAGCCCCGTACCCCACGTTGCAATCCGTATTTCGTCATCACCCTTGCGTAATTGTCGTGGTAGGCAATCAGGGTCTGGCGGTTGAACAGGTCATCGGCACACAAACGGACGGAATTTGTTTTCTTGCGGTACTTGCGCTTACCGTCCGTCTGTTCTTTCTTGGCTTTGCGCCTTTCACCCGTCACGATAGGAACAACGGCTGCGTGGATGTGCGGAGTCTTCTCGTCCATGTGCAGATGGGCGGCAACCACATTGTCTTTGCCGAATGTGGCTTGCAGCCATTGGATGCTGTCGTTGCACCATTCGTCGAGCTTTCCTTTTTCCTGTATGTTCATCATGTCCTCGTGCGTACCCGACAAAACCACCCGGACAACGCGGACTTGGTCGTGCGTGATTTTCCGTCTGATGCCTGCCGTGTTCAGCCTGTGGGCAATCGCTTCATCCCTGCCGTGAACGCCATCAGGGTATTCGACAAGCACCCTGTTCAGATGTGTTCTTGTCGGGTCTGCGTTTTTAGGTATTATCTTTCTCTCTATATGGTCGGACTGCGTGGTGTCCGATGTACCCTTTGCCTTCTTAATGTCCAATGAAAAATATCCCATATCATTACTGTTTTTGCGGTTATCGTTATGTTTCTTCTCTCTGCCTGCGGCATCGGCTCACAGGGTTTATTATGCAAATGAACCATTGCAGCACTCGGCATAATCCAAACGAGTTTGGCTTCTGCTCTCGTTTGCACAGGGTTTCCAAAGGGATTTCCCTTTGGCTCGATAGGGTGTTTTTAGCGTTACGGAGTAATGCGTGAAGAAAACGCCCTATTGAGCTATGGTATTTCTGTCTAAATACCTTGGGAGAGCGGACGTGCATATTACAGATGAAATCCCCCTTTCTTTTTCGGTGGCTGCATCATCCGCCTTGCGGATTGGACTTGTTTCTTCTCCTTTATCGGCTCTGCCGATTGGGACAAGGGCTTACCGCACAGATAGTCGTTCAAGTCCTTATAATCACGATAGTACATTGACTTGTCAAGCATCCGTTCCCCGAACTTCTCTTTCAGCTTCTTGCAGGTGCTCCGTCCAGCCGTGTCGTTGTCAAGGAAACAGCCGATTCGGGTGTAGGTTTCCAATAAGCTTTCCGCTTTCGCAAGATTGGAAACGGAGTTCAGTATGACATAGTCCTGTGTGTCCAATCGCGGGTGTTGCGGATTGTTTCTTACTCGGATGGTAAGGAATGAGAGGTAATCCATGAACCCCTCGAACAGGTAACACATACATCGTTGTCCGTCCTGCTGTCGGATATGGGTGATGTCTTTCGGGGCGACACATCCCTTGAAGTATCTGTTGCGCACTTCATATCCTCCTGCCATGTTCGGAAAGCCGATGGCAAAATAGGGTTTGTCGGCATTCATAAACCGAAGCTCCCTGCATTCCCTTTTGGCAAGTCCGATGTTTATTCCCCTTTCTTGCAGATAGGCTATAAGAGCAGGAGAGGACAACTCACCAACCCTTAATCCCTGATAAGGCTGATTGTCGGAATGCTGTCTGCCAAAAGAGAACGATGCAGGGCGGATGTATGCTGTCCGCTCCTCTATGCGTTTCAGCAGATAGGCTACATCTTCCGAATGGTAGAGTTCCGCTGCCAATGCAATGATATTACCGCCTTTGCCGATGCCGAAGTCGTACCATTTTTCAAGCTCGGTGTTTACCTTGAACGATGCGTCCGTTTCTTCCCGTAACGGTGATTTGTACCACAGGTTCTTGCCTTGTTGCTTTACAGGCGTATAGCCCAGACTTTGCAGATAGTCTGCCAGTTTGATTTGCTTTACATCTTGGATTGTCATATTACATACGGTTTTGAAGTTGATGAAAATTTGTTGATTTGATGAATTGTCAATGTAATATGTTTATATACAGCCTCGTAACCTCTCAACATCTTCTCAACAAACCGCTCACCAAAAGAGAAATCCACAAACGGCTGTCGGCGGTTTCTCAACTTCTCTTTTGGCTTGTTGAGATTTTGCTGAAAATGTATATCGTTTATTATCAGTGTATTTATACCTATATTCAACAATTCAACAGAAAAAATGATAGTGTTACAAGGATTCGAGTTGTTCCCTTGTGACGGTGTAGAAGCGTCCCACTCTCTTTATCGGCTCATACCGACACTCCCGATTGCAGTTGAATTGGTAAGTGGTATAAGTCAGTCCGTTGGATGCAGGTGTAAGTTTCCAACATTCCTGCAACACTTTTCGGACTTGGTGTTTCTCCACCTTCACCTGTGAGTGTACCAGCAAAAGAAGAATGTCGCTGTAACAGAAAGAGAATGTATCCGTGCCGACACTGTCCATGATGTCAAGGACAAGTTCGTGCATCTCTATCTCCAACCGGTTGCGGTTGCTGCGGATAATCTTCTGCAAGGCTTCTGTATGCAGCAATGTGGGGTTGAACCACATCCGGCTTTCCTTTTCGGTGGACAGTTTTCTGTGTTGCAGGAAATGGAGAAAGGCGGGTATCTCCGCTTTCAGCTTTTGCAGGAAGTCGGTATCATCGGACTGCAAGCGGTCTATCTTGCGCACCCAATAGCGTGTTTCCCCTGCGTCTATGATTACGGGCAGATGCTCGTTGTTGGAACACAGCACGAATTTGGCGAAGAACGCAATCTCGTCACGGTCTTTGCCTTTGGCTTCCACCTTGTAGGATAAGGTAGTGCTAAGATTCTTCAACCGCTCGCTATCCTCCCTGCGGTTGAGCAGCACCTCATCCACCACGATAAGCAACTTGCCAGCCCAGTCGGAATTGAACTGGCTGCGGAAATCCTCGTTGGTGTTGAAAGTCACATTGTTCTGAAAAAGGGCTTTCAGAAAGTTCAGGAAGGTGCTTTTGCCCGTGTTGCGTTCTTCCGACACCAACAGCAGGATAGGCAACTTCTGAATCGGTTGCAGGTAGAGCAGTTGCAGATAGTCCATCCCCAACTCGTACTGTTCCCCGAAGATGTGCCGTACTAAAGATTGGATATGCGATAAATCGCCCTCCTGCGGTCGGTGGTCTATCGGTTCGTAGAGGTTAAGGAACTTGCCGACCACGGAACGGTAGCCGATGTGTTCGGGTACGGTGCAGAAGCCGTCATACTTGGGAACGCTGCCGATGTAATCCTTGCCGTAATCCTGTCGCAGGGTCTCGTTGTTCCATGCGATGCGTTTCTTCACATACCCTCCGTTCAGTCTCGGTTGCTCCACAATCTTGTAGAGCGTTGTCCCGACACGGATAAATTCTTCCTTTGCCATGCCGCCATCCGATGGCGGTCTGTGGCTGTCCTGTTGTTCGATAGCTGACATAATCAAATGGTTTTAAGTTTGAAAATTACCAGCTACAAAAATATAATCAATTATCGGATAGGTTGTTATGCAAAACACAGCAGAATGGTGACAAATAGCCCCCGAAACAAAAACTTTCGATGGCTTGGGGCAGGAAACAGGTTCTGCAAACGGAAAAACTCCCGAAAAGCGAATGTCGGATTACGCTTTTCGGGAGAAAAAATCAGAGCGTCTGTCGTTCTGTCGTACTGACTTAATGAATTACTGACTTACCGAGTGAATAATGTCAGGCATTCAGCTACGAGAAGTATTCGGATTTGGATATACCATTGGTATTCAGCGAGAAAAAGATGCTTGTTTTCTCTTTTCGCAGGTACAGTCTTTCAAGAACGGCATTGCGTACCCGTTCCGCTCCGAATGTGCCGATATGGAAAGCAAGGGCTACTATCGCTTCAAGGTTGTAAACCTCCATACAGCAATTATCGGATACCCGTATGCTTCGCCTTATCCCGTATTCCCTTAAAATTCCGCTCTTGCAAAGAGCTTTCAGCCCTGCACGGAATGTCGGGGCGGTTACTCCGAACAGGTCGCAAAGTTCCCATTCGCTCATGGCGGTTGCGCTAATGTCGGTCGGCAAGGTGATGTTGCCGTTGCCGTCCGTTGTGATGATGCTTCGTTTCATGGCTATGCTTGGTTATGGGGTTACACTTCCGAACGATGCGTTCAGCTTGTTGCCGAACATCGTCAGGTCATTGTCAAGTTTCTGTGTGGTTATCTTCGCATAGATTTGAGTCGTGACAATGTTCGTATGTCCCAAAACACGGCTCACGCTTTCAATGGGCATCCCCTTGCTAAGAGCCAGTGTTCCAAACGTATGACGTGCACAGTGGTAGGAGATTTGCTTCTCTATTCCGCATTCCGCCATTACCTTTTTCAGTTGTTTGCACATCGTCCAATAGTTGATTTTCCCGAAAACCAGCTTGTCTTCCGACAGATACTTGTACCGTTCGATTATCTGCAAGGGAATATCCAGCAGCTTCACTTGGAACGGGACATTTGTCTTGTGCCGTTTCGACAATATCCATTTCTCACCGTTCACCTCCACTATTTCGTCTGTTGTGAGTTCTTTCATATCTACAAAAGACAAGGCGGTGAAGCAGGCGAAAATGAACAGATCCCGCACCAATGTGAGGGTGGGGTTGTCAAACTCGTGCGCCATGATTCTTTTGATTTCGTCCTCTGTCAGATATTCCCGTTCCTTAACATTCGGGCTGATATGGAACTGCGCAAACGGATTTCTCGGTATCAGTCCGTTATAGTGCGCACGCATCACCACTCCTTTTAGCCACATGCAGTTCAGCCAGATGGTGGCGTTTTTCAGTCCCCGTTCAGCCGTAAGATAAGCCGCAAATTCCTTGATGAAGTCGGGTGTAAGTTCCAGCATGGACATATCCGTCCGTCTGTAGAATGACTTGATAAAGGCTGCGACATAGTTCCTTGCCCTTACCATGACCTTGTATGTGCCGATGCTGCGGTCTTTGCCGACACGTTTCAGGAAGTTGGCGCAATCCTTGTCAAAAGCCTTTATCAGTGTCTCATACTCGCTTCCTACCCCTTGGTAGGCATTGCGCACCATTTCAGCCGTTACGTATGCCTCTCGGTCGGATATGCGCTGATAGTGCTTGATGATTTGCGCCTTGATGTTGTCCAATGCCAGATTGATGTTCCGTGCTTCGGCGCTCTTGCCTTTGGCTCGGTTGCCTTTCGCATCCCAAAGGGTTTTCGGGATGGTCTGCTTGCAACTGAACTGCGCCACAGTACCGTTGATTGTCACTCGTCCCATGATGGGGACAATACCGTCTTTCTCCTTGCTGCCGTTCACGTAGAACAGCACTTTGAATGTACTTCTTGCCATACTCGTTTTTTTTGTTTGCAAAGTTAAATATCAACGAGTTAGACCTTGATACGCAAATCGGTGACAAACGGTGCAATAGCATCTCTCATATGTTAAATCTTACTCTTTCACGGGTAATGATTTGCAAACCATTCTTCTTCTTAAATCCGCTTTTCTTTGCGTTTTCCGATTTTTCGGCTTGTCATCATTTGACACCGTAACAGCTCTGATATTAAGTCGTTTAGCGTCATTTCTCCCGTTTTTCGAGGTTATTCCAGAGATTTTATGTTTACTTTGCAGCTATATTGATAATAACCATTAATAATTGTAATACAACGAAAAACATGATTTGGAATGAAAGCATCGAATGCATGGACCGCGAAAGCCTTCGTAAAATCCAGAGCATTCGTCTCAAAAAGACTGTGGAACGTGTGTATCATGACACTCCTTTTTACCGTAAGAAAATGCAGGAACTGGGAATTACTCCCGATGACATAAACAGTATAGATGATATTGTAAAACTGCCTTTTACCACCAAGTATGACTTGCGGGACAATTATCCCTTTGGCCTCTGTGCCGTACCTATGAGCCAGATTGTGCGTATTCATGCCTCTTCCGGCACTACTGGAAAGCCCACTGTAGTAGGCTATACCCGGAAAGACCTTTCAGTATGGTCCGAATGCCTTTCACGGGCCTTTACCGCCTATGGTGCCGGTAGTTCGGATATTTTCCAGGTGTCCTACGGTTACGGACTTTTCACCGGCGGACTGGGTGCGCATGCCGGTGCCGAGAATATCGGAGCTTCTGTCATCCCGATGTCCAGCGGTAATACAGAGAAGCAGATTACACTGATGCATGATTTCGGTTCTACCGTGCTTTGCTGCACACCCTCATACGCCCTCTATCTGGCAGATGCCATCAAGGACTCCGGCCTTCCCCGAGAAGATTTCAAGTTGAAAATAGGAGCCTTTGGCGCCGAGCCATGGACCGAAAATATGCGTCGGGATATTGAAACAAAGCTGGGAATCAAGGCTTTTGATATTTATGGACTTAGCGAGATTGCCGGTCCCGGTGTAGGTTACGAGTGCGAGTGCCAGCACGGCACTCACCTCAACGAAGACCATTATTTCCCCGAGATTGTAGATCCGAAGACCCTCGAGCCGGTTGCTCCCGGCCAGACCGGCGAATTGGTGTTCACTCACCTTACCAAAGAGGGTATGCCGCTGTTGCGCTATCGTACCAAGGACCTCACGGCCTTGCACTACGATAAGTGCTCCTGTGGACGCACACTGGTCCGTATGGACCGCATTTTGGGACGTAGCGATGACATGCTGATTATCCGTGGTGTCAATGTATTCCCCACCCAGATCGAGTCTGTCATTCTCGAAATGCCGGAGTTCGAACCTCACTACCTCTTACTGGTAGATCGCAAGAACAATACCGATACCATGGAGTTGCAGGTTGAAGTTCGTCCCGAATACTATTCCGACGAAATCAACAAGATGCTGGCTTTGAAGAAGAAGCTCGTAGCCCGCCTGCAGAGCGTACTCGGTCTCGGTGTAGATGTCCGTCTGGTAGAACCACGCAGTATTGAGCGCAGCGTAGGCAAAGCCAAGCGCGTCATCGACAACCGCAAATTGTAATTGCCAAATTGTAAATTGTAAATTGTCAAATAGTAAATGAACCTATGGTAGCAAAACAACTTTCCATTTTTCTGGAGAACAAGTCCGGCCGCCTCACAGAGGTGACTGAAGTTCTTGCAAAAGAAGGTGTCAACCTTTCTGCTCTATGTATTGCAGAGAATGCCGATTTCGGTATCCTTCGTGGTATTGTTTCTGAACCGGATAAAGCATATAAAGCTTTGAAAGATAATCACTTCGCTGTGAATGTAACGGATGTGGTAGGCATCAGTTGTCCCAATATTCCCGGCTCATTGGCGAAAGTGCTCCGCTTCCTCTCCGATGAAGGTGTCTTCATCGAGTACATGTATTCCTTTGCCAACGGTGAAACGGCCAATGTCATCATCCGTCCTAACGACATGGATAACTGCATCCGTGTATTGACAGAAAAAAAGGTTGATTTGCTGGCGGCAAGCGATTTGTATAAGCTGTAAAATGTAAAAATAGTGATTAGCGATTAGTGGTTGGTGGTTGCGCTATTACTCCGCATGGCACTAACCGCTAATCCCTAATTCCTAACCATTAATCCTTATTTCCTGCCCGTTCGTCTGGTTTTTGAAAAATTAAGGCTCGTATCGTTGCTTTATTCGATGCGAACCCCTATCTTTGCGCATTATTTGAACAAAAGTAATGAAGAAGAACATCCTAATAACTCTGCTTGCAGCATTGCTGCTCTCCTCGTGTGGAGAATACAACAAATTGCTGAAAAGCACAGATTACGAATACAAGTACGAAGCGGCAAAAAATTACTTCGCAAAAGGTCAGTATAACCGTGCTGCCACTTTGCTCAACGAATTGATTGCTATTCTCAAAGGTACTGATAAGGCAGAGGAATCCCTCTATATGCTGGGCATGAGTTACTATAACCAGAAGGATTATCAGACTGCTGCGCAGACTTTCATTCAATACTACAACGTTTATCCCCGCGGTACATTCACAGAACTGGCACGTTTCCACGCCGGTAAAGCTTTGTATCTGGATACTCCGGAGCCGCGTTTGGACCAATCCGGCACGTATAGCGCCATCCAGCAGTTGCAGATGTTTATGGAATACTTCCCGCAAAGTTCCAAGAAAGAGGAGGCGCAGAACATGATATTTGCCTTGCAGGACAAGCTGGTGATGAAGGAGTATCTGTCTGCAAAACTTTATTATAATATGGGTAATTATCTGGGTAACAACTATCAGGCTTGCGTTATCACTGCGCAGAATGCTTTGAAGGATTATCCCTATACCAACCTGCGTGAAGATTTATCCATTCTTATCTTGCGTGCCAAGTATGAGTTGGCTGTATACAGTGTGGAAGACAAAAGGGCAGAACGTTACCGCGAAGCTGTGGATGAATGTTATGCCTTTAAAAATGAGTTCCCCGAAAGTAAGTATATGAAGGAAGTCGACCGAATCTTTAAGGAAGCACAGAAAATGCTGGGAGAAGGAAGTGAAGAGCAATAATATAATAATACAATAGATAAATTTATGGATTACAGAAAGACAAATGCTCCTACTACTACGGTGACCCGTGATATGATGGAGTTGTGTGAGGATACCGGTAATGTATACGAAAGCGTAGCGATTATCGGAAAACGTGCCAACCAGATTAGTGTGGAAATCAAGAATGACCTTTCCAAAAAGCTTGCTGAGTTTGCCTCTTACAATGATAATTTGGAAGAAGTGTTCGAAAACCGGGAACAGATTGAGATTTCCCGCTATTACGAAAAACTGCCGAAGCCGACATTGATTGCAACACAAGAGTATGTGGAGGGTAAGATTTACTATCGTAACCCGGCTAAGGAAAAAGAAAAATTACAGTAATGATACAACGTATTCAATCTGTTTATTTGTTGTTGGTAACTATCCTGTTGGTTGTGGCAATTTGCATGCCTGTAGGACAGTTCATCGGAGCGGACGGAGTGACGGCGCATGTTTTCAAACCTCTGGGAGTGGCTTTGGCCGACGGAGGATTTCAGTCTACTTGGGGCTTGTTCGGGATATTGTTGCTCAGTGCACTTGTTGCCTTCTGTACGATATTCCTTTTCCGTAACCGTATGTTGCAAATACGCATGACGATTTTCAGCAGCATTCTGCTGATAGGCTACTACATAGCCTTCTGTGTATTTATGTTTATTTTGAAGGGTGATTTGGATGCAATGACTTTCCAGTTAGGATGGGCGCTTTGCCTTCCGGTGGTAGCCATCATCCTTAACTATCTGGCCTTCCGTGCCATCTACAAAGATGAGGTGATGGTGAAGGCGGCAGACCGTTTAAGAAGATAAGAAGGTTTATCTACTTGATAATAACAAAAGGCAGACCACGTATTTCATTCGGAATACGTGGTCTGCCTTTTGTATCGTTTCCGCTTGAGGTTACAGCCGTTCCATTATACTGTTCCCATTAGAGGAAATTGTCGTTCCTATATGTGGAAACGGGTGTCTCCTATAAGCATTACTTCTTCAAGTCGAAGAGATAAGTTATCTTGGCCGTAATGACTCCGTGTGCGGAGCGTGAGAAAAAGTCTTTCTTGGTGCTGCCATAGAAATCGGATAAAGCATAGTAGTATCTTCCTTCTACGATGAAATTGCCTGCCTTGGTGCGCAGCTCTATGCCTGCTCCGCCTGCAATGCCGTAGTCGAATTTGTTGTCTATGGCCTTGCCGTGCTGTTCCACGGTGATGTTGGTGTAGGATTCTGCTACAGTGCCGTCCCAGTCGCCGTCTATTTTTTCGCTGTCGCCAAGCAGGAAACCTATCTGCGGACCGGCATGGATGAAGAATTGCAAACCGCGGTCCTTGCCGAATGCCAGATGTGCCAGGAACGGTATTTCCACATAGTTCATGGTGCGGGTGTAGCTCAGTGTGGGATAGTCCTCGTAATACTCGTCCCAACCGTGTTGTGAGAAGTTCAGCTCGATTTGTGCACCGCAAATCATACTGAAGTATTTTTCGGAAATGTATCGGGCTGTTACACCGCCGTTGATACCCATCAGATTCTTCTGCTTGACAGAGGGAGAGAAGCTTACGCTATTCAGATTGATGCCTCCATTGACGCCCACAGCGAAGTTGTGGCGTTGCTCGCCCACCTGCGCATGCAGGGGCAATATACATGCACACACCAGCAGGGCGAATATGATGATTGTTCTCAGGTTCATGTTATAAGTTATAAGTTACAAGCTACAAGTTAATAGTTATATAGTGGATTATCAGATTATTAATCCTTAATCCCTAATCAAAGTCCAACTTCACCAACTCAAAGTTCTTGGTGAAGTGCACGAAGAACACCTTCTTGTTGATGAAGCCTCCCCAGTTGTTTACCCGTTGGAACTTGAAGCCGGTCTGGATGGGAATCAAATCCAGTCCCTGCATGTTCTTCTCGAAAGAAGAGCCATAGCGCGCAAGTCCTTTCAGGAAGAAATAACCGGTATCGAAGCCCAGCATTCCGAATTTGGGATAGCGCTCGTCCATCTCCTTGCCATACCATCTGCGGTAGTTTTTGGTAAAGTTGATGGCGGCAGGCAGCAGGTTGTTGGTATAGAAAGAGGAATAGAAATAGGTGTCCAGTTCAAAGAAGGCTTCCAAGTGGTCTTTGGTGTAGGTCTGCCATTCCGGATAGCCGAACAGATGGATACGGCTTTCGGGTTGTTCGCGCACCAATAAGGTCAATTGGGGAAGTATCTTAATCAATGTCAGGTTACTGCCGGATGTGGGGATAAAGATATTCTCACGGTCCGTGCGTAATACTGTTTTCAGGGATTCTACGGTGACATCCTCTTTCAGGCTCTTCATCGGGATGGAACGGTTGCGCAGTTCATCTTTCAGTCCCTTGATGAATTCTGCCTTGTCCTTGGTGCCCTGGCTGGCTTCAATGAAGATGACGTTGGCATTGGGGAACTGGCGCACAAAGTGGTCGTACACCTCGGAGTACAGATAGGATTGGGGGGTATTTATCTGATAGACCGCCGGATTCTGGAATACCGTGTTGTCTTTCGATGTGAATGGTATCACCAGGCGTGTGTCTTGTTTCTTGGCAAACTCGGCCAGAGGTTTGATGTGCTGTTGGTACAGAGGCCCGAAGATGATGTCCATGTCTTTCATCTCGCTTTTGCCCAGGATGGAGTTCAGCGAGGCACTTTCGGGACCAGAATTGTAAGTGTACAAGTCAATGGAAGTGCCAGTACGTTTCAAGCTGTCTACGGCCATCAGCAGGCCTTCGTAGTATTCCACCATACGGGAAGACTCGCTCTTTGATACCCCGTCCAGGAAGGGAAGGATGACGGCAGCCTTGATGGTGCTGAAGCGTTCTGTCTTTTTCCGGTTTTCACGGAACAGCTCGCTGTCGGTAGGTATTGCCTGCGACTGGATATTTTGCTCCGTCTGTGCTTTGGGATAGGGAATGCAGAGGAAGGTTCCCTTCTTTATTTTGTTTTCGCCTTTTAATTCCGGGTTGGCGGCTATCAGTTCGGCTTCGCTGATGCCGTATTCACGGCTGATGCTGAATACGGTTTCTTTCCGCTTCACTTTATGCATGTCACGGCATCGTGACTCTACGGGGCCGAGAATATTGTTGTTGGCAACCACAGTGCTGCTTTGTGTCTCAACCGGGACCATGGTTTGGGGCTCGGTTGTGGAAGGGATACGGATTACTTGTCCGATACGGAAATTCTCGGCGCTCAGTCCCGGGTTGGCGTCACAGATGGCTTTGGCAGATACATTGTATTTCACGGTCAGTCGGTAAAGGGTCTCACCGGTTTCGATGGTATGGTATGTTTCTTTTTGTATGTTGGCAGCGCTGCGTGGAATACGCAATGTGCGTCCGATGAATATTTTCTCGTCACTGCCGGGGTTCAGTTTGATGATGTCCGACTGGCTGACGCCGTACATGCTGGCGATGGAGTAGAGACTTTGTCCTTTTTCGATAGTATGCAGAAAATAAGATTGATTCTCTTGTGCTATTGCACCGATACTGCATGCACTGGCAAGCAGCAGGGAGCAGATAATGCGGTTAATCGTTTTCATTCAGTAATCGTTGGTTTATGTTTACAATTTCCCAAAGTAGCTGCAAAGGTACGAATATTGTGGCATTCAAACCAAAGGATTGCGTTAAGAAATAATATTGTGCATTTCAAAACTGAAAAATAGCGCTTTTCGGCTGATATTCGGGGGGAAACAGTTATTTTTGCAGTTAAAACGATAGGATAAATCAACATGCAAGAAGAAACAGAATATATCAATGTATATGGTGCGCGCGTGCACAACCTCAAGAATATCGATGCCGAGATTCCCCGTAACAGCCTGACTGTGATTACAGGCCTGAGCGGAAGCGGCAAGTCCTCTTTGGCATTCGATACTATTTTTGCCGAAGGGCAGCGCCGCTATATCGAGACCTTTTCAGCCTATGCCCGTAACTTCCTGGGAAATTTGGAACGTCCGGACGTGGATAAGATAACGGGACTGAGTCCGGTTATCTCCATCGAGCAGAAAACCACGAATAAGAATCCACGTTCCACGGTGGGTACAACGACAGAGGTTTATGATTACCTTCGTTTGTTGTATGCCCGTGCAGGAGAGGCTTATTCTTATCTCTCCGGCGAGAAGATGGTGAAGTATACCGAGGAACAGATACTCGATCTTATCCTGAAGGATTACAAAGGAAAACGCATTTATATCCTTGCTCCACTGGTGCGCAGCCGTAAGGGGCATTACAAGGAGCTCTTCGAGCAGGTGCGCAAGAAAGGCTATCTCTACGTACGTGTGGATGGTGAGGTGTGCGAAGCCTTGCCAGGCATGAAGCTGGACCGCTATAAGAACCATGATGTGGAGGTGGTGATAGACAAGCTGGTGGTGACGGACAAGGATGACACACGCCTGAAGAACAGCGTGGCCACTGCCATGCGCCAAGGTGACGGATTGCTGATGATACTCGATGTGCAGACGGATAGCGTGCGCCATTACAGCAAACGGCTGATGTGTCCCGTGACGGGGTTGTCCTATCGGGAACCGGCGCCGCACAACTTTTCCTTCAATTCGCCGCAAGGTGCATGTCCTAAATGCAAAGGGTTGGGGGTGGTCAGCCAGATTGATATTGACAAGGTGATTCCCGACCGTGAGCTCTCCATTGCCGGAGGTGCCATCGCACCGTTGGGGAAAGCCAAGAACAGCATGATTTTCTGGCAGATTACCGCCTTGCTGGAGAAATATGAAGCAACGCTGAAAACACCGGTCAAAGACTTACCGGAGGATGCCATCGACGAGATTCTCTATGGCTCGGACGAGCGTATCAAGATAAAGAGTTCACTGATAGGCACCTCTTCTGATTATTTTGTGACGTTTGAGGGGGTTGTAAAGTATATCCAGATGCTGCAGGAGAAGGATGCTTCTGCCACGGTACAGAAGTGGGCGGACCAGTTTGCCAAGACTGCCGTTTGTCCGGAGTGTCATGGCGCCAAGTTGAATAAGGAAGCGCTTTCATTCCGCATTCACGACAAGAACATCTACGAATTGTCTACGATGGACATCAATGAACTGTATGACTGGCTGGTAAACGTAGACCCGTATCTTAGTAGCAAGCAACAGCAGATTGCCGGTGAAATCCTGAAGGAAATCCGTACACGGCTCAAATTTCTGCTTGATGTAGGTCTGGATTATCTTTCGCTGAACCGTAGTTCCGTCAGCCTTTCCGGTGGTGAAAGCCAGCGTATCCGCCTGGCTACGCAGATAGGTTCACAGCTGGTGAATGTGCTGTATATATTGGATGAGCCGAGTATCGGCCTGCACCAACGCGACAACCAGCGCTTGATACACTCTTTGAAGGAACTGCGTGACATTGGCAACTCCGTCATTGTGGTGGAGCATGACAAGGATATGATGCTCGCCGCCGATTATGTCATTGATATGGGGCCGAAAGCCGGTAGGCTGGGAGGGGATGTTGTCTTTGCCGGTACTCCCCGTGAAATGCTACGGACGCATACGCTGACTTCCCAATACTTGAATGGTGAGCGTGCCATTGAGGTGCCTGCCAAGCGTCGCGAGGGCAATGGACACAGTCTGTGGCTGCGTGGCGCCAAGGGTAATAATCTGAAGGATGTGGATGTGGAGTTCCCGCTGGGCAAGCTGATTTGCGTTACCGGTGTTTCCGGCAGTGGCAAGTCCACGCTTATCAACGAGACGTTGCAGCCTATTCTTTCGCAGAAGTTCTATCGTTCACTGCAGGATCCTTTGGACTATGATAGTATTGAAGGGCTGGAATATATAGACAAGGTGGTGAATGTGGACCAGTCTCCTTTGGGACGAACGCCGCGTTCCAATCCTGCCACTTATACCGGTGTGTTTTCCGATATCCGCAATCTGTTTGTCGGCTTGCCCGAAGCGAAGATACGTGGATATAAGGCGGGACGCTTCTCCTTCAACGTCAGTGGCGGACGCTGCGAAGCTTGCCAAGGCAATGGGTACAAGTGCATTGAGATGAATTTCCTGCCGGATGTGTATGTGCCTTGCGAGGTATGTCACGGCAAGCGTTACAACCGAGAGACGCTGGAAGTGCGTTTTAAGGGAAAATCCATTGCCGATGTGCTGGATATGACCATCAACCGTGCGGTGGAGTTTTTCGAGAATGTGCCTCAGATATTGAACAAAATTAAGGTTATCCAGGAAGTGGGATTGGGTTATATCAAGTTGGGCCAGTCTTCCACCACGCTCTCCGGAGGTGAGAGCCAGCGCGTGAAGTTGGCTACGGAACTTTCCAAACGTGATACGGGCAAGACTCTGTATATCCTTGACGAACCTACTACCGGACTTCATTTCGAAGATATCCGCGTTTTGATGAACGTGTTGAACAAACTTGTAGACAAAGGGAATACCGTCATCGTCATAGAGCATAATCTCGATGTCATCAAGATGGCGGACTATATCATCGATATGGGGCCAGAAGGCGGTAAGGGAGGGGGAGAACTCCTTTCCTGCGGAACCCCGGAAGAGGTTGCTAAAAGCAAGAAAGGCTATACGCCTAAGTTCCTGCGTGAAGAATTGAATATCAAGTGATAATTATCTCATCATAGAGAATATTATGAAAATCAATAAGACGAATGCAGCAAGGCTTCTCGACAAGGCCAAGATTGCGTATGAGCTCATTCCCTACGAGGTGGATGAGAACGACTTAAGTGCAGTGCATGTAGCTGCCAGTTTGGGTGAGGACATCAATTGCGTGTTCAAGACGCTGATTCTTCACGGTGATAAATCCGGTTATTTTGTCTGTGTCATCCCGGGTGAGCACGAAGTGGATTTGAAGCTGGCGGCAAAAGCGTCAGGAAACAAAAAATGTGACCTTATCCCGGTTAAGGAACTTTTACCTCTGACTGGCTATATCCGGGGTGGGTGTTCACCCATCGGCATGAAGAAACCTTTCCCTACCTATATCCATGAAACGTGCCTGCGGTTTCCGTATATCTATATCAGTGCCGGACAACGCGGTTTGCAGCTTAAGTTGGATCCGAAGGATTTGGTAAGGGAAGTGCATGCAGAGGTTTGTATTCTTTTTAATGAATAAATCTTCTATTTCTGCCGAGATATTTTAATTTTATAAGGAAATCTTCAATAGAATTTATATATTTGCAGGAATTATTCAAGAAATCAATCCAATTACTAATTCTAAAAACTAATTTTTATGTTCAACAAACACCCTAAAGGTCTGATTGCCGCATCTTTTGCTAATTTGGGCGAGCGTTTCGGCTTTTATACAATGATGGCCATTCTTGTACTTTTTCTGCAAGCCAAGTTCGGACTGGATGGAAAAGAGGCAGGTTTGATCTACTCAACATTTTATTTTTCTATTTACATTCTAGCATTGATAGGTGGTATTATTGCCGACAGAACCCGTAATTACAAAGGTACCATCTTTGCCGGTATTGTTTTGATGGCGGTAGGTTACTTGATGCTGGCCATCCCGTCTCCTACACCGGTTGCCAATAAGACCTTGTTTCTGGTGATTACTTGTGCAGCCTTGTTTGTCATTGCTTTCGGAAATGGTCTTTTCAAGGGAAATCTTCAAGCGCTGGTAGGGCAGATGTACGACAATCCTCAGTACTCCAGCATGCGCGATTCCGGTTTCTCCTTATTCTATATGTTCATCAATGTAGGTGCCATCTTTGCCCCGTTTGCCGCAGTAGGCGTGCGTAACTGGTGGTTGTCCACATTCGGCTACAATTATGATGCCGACCTGCCTGCCCTTTGCCACGGACATCTGGCAGGAACGCTGACTCCCGAGGCTGTGGACACTTATAGCGCATTGGCAGCCAAAGCCACTATTTCCGGAACACCCGTAACGGATATGACGGTATTTGCCAATGAATATCTGAACGTGTTTACCACCGGTTTCCATTATGCATTCGGTGTAGCTATCTTGGCTATGGTTCTCTCTTTGGTAATTTTCGTCATCAACAGAAAGAAATTCCCCGATCCCAGCAAGAAGGTTGCTGCAAAAGCGGGCGATGCCACTGCAGTGGAGATGAATGCACAAGAGGTAAGACAGCGCATGTATGCATTGTTTGCCGTATTCGGTGTGGTAATTTTCTTCTGGTTCTCGTTCCATCAGAATGGATTGACACTGACTTATTTTGCCAAGGAATATACAGATTTGAATTTGTTCGGCATGGCTATTTCAGCTGAGCTGTTCCAGTCTTTGAACCCGATTTTCGTTGTGTCTCTCACTCCGGTCATCATGGCTGTCTTTGCAGCACAGCGTGCCAAGGGTAAAGAGCCTTCCACTCCGCGGAAGATTGCCATTGGTATGGGTATTGCTGCCACCGGCTTCCTTATAATGGCTATCGGTTCTTATGTAAGCAACTTGCCGATGCACAAGGATATTATCGCTTTGGGTACCTCTCCGGTGAAGGTGACTCCGCTGTTGCTGATGGTTACCTATCTGATATTGACTGTTGCCGAGTTGTACATTTCTCCGTTGGGCATTTCATTCGTATCCAAGGTGGCTCCTCCCAAATATCAGGGTATCATGCAGGGCGGTTGGCTCGGTGCTACTGCCATTGGTAATCAGTTGCTCGTTATCGGTGCTATCCTCTACGAAAGTATTCCTATCTGGATGACGTGGACGGTATTTGTAGTAGCGTGCTGCATTTCCATGTTCACCATGCTGTTCATGCTGAAATGGCTTGAAAAGGTGGCGAAGTAATCGGAAACGAAAGATAAAACTAAAGGCTGCGCAATGTTCGTAATGAACTGCGCAGCCTTTAGTTTTTGGAGGGCTTTTAATGCCGGGACTCAGATTTCCAGTCCCATGATGTAGTCATTCATGTAATATCCGTTTCCTATCGGGAAATCCCCTTCACGGAGTTTCCGCATTCCCATATGTTCGTAAAACTGCAGTGCCTTGTTGGTGCGGTTCACATTCAATTCCATCAGACAAGGGCCGGGATGCACTTCCTTGATGTACTTGATGGCTTCGCGAAAGAGGAAACTGCCGCAATGTGCACCCTGGTAATAGGGGAGCACATAAATCTTTTGCAGGTGGAATAAATCTTCTCCTTGCTGCTGTACGGACACATAGCCCGCCGCTTCACATTCTTCGTAGGCCAGGAAGTAGACGTGGCCTTCCTCTTCCATTTGCTTGCGGATATTGTCCAATGAATACATCCATTCCATCATGTAGTCGGTCTGTTCGGGAGTAAGGATATCCTTATACGTGACGGGGAATATTTGCTGCGCAAGTTTCTGAATCAGTGCGCAGTCTGCTGTCGTTGCTTTTCTTATGGTAAACATATCGGTTGTATTTATACTGTTTGGGGTGTAAAGTTAAGCCTTTTTTGTGAAACAATCGTTATCTTTGCAGACCGTTACCGAACTAACTAATTTTGATTTTAAAAATTATGGCATTTACGAGCAACATTATGATTGTCCGCCACAGATTACTGAAGGAACTGGTAAAGCTGTGGAATAACAACGAACTTGTGGATAAAATAGACCGGCTGCCCATCGAGCTGAGTCCGAAGAGGTCCAAGCACGCGGGACGCTGCTGTGTGCACAAAGAGCGCGCGGTGTGGAAGTACAAGTCATTGCCGCTTCTGGGACTCGATATGGAGGACGAGACGGATGAGCTGACCCCCTTGTCGGAGTACGCTGCCCGTGCACTGGACAGAGCGGAAAATGGCAGGCCGAAAGACAACATCATGTGTGTGATTGACGAAGCTTGTTCGGCATGTGTGCAGATTAACTACGAGATTACGAACCTCTGCCGCGGATGTACGGCACGCAGTTGCCAGGTGAATTGTCCCAAGAAGGCAGTGCATGTCAAGGAGAGCGGTCAGGCATGGATTGACCATGATGCATGTATCAGTTGCGGCATCTGCCATAAGAGTTGTCCCTACCATGCCATTGTTTATATTCCCGTACCTTGTGAGGAAGCTTGTCCCGTGAAAGCCATCAGTAAGGATGAGAAGGGGATAGAGCATATTGACGAAAGCAAATGTATCTATTGCGGAAAGTGTCTCAATGCATGTCCATTCGGAGCAATTTTCGAAATATCGCAGGTGTTCGACGTGTTGCACAGAATCCGCAAGGGTGAGCAGGTGGTGGCTATCGTGGCTCCGTCCATCCTGGGGCAGTTCAAGACGACTATTGAACAAGTATATGGCGCATTGAAACAAGTCGGTTTTACGGATGTCATCGAGGTGGCTCAGGGAGCGATGGATACCGTCAGCAACGAGGCGCACGAGCTGATTGAGAAGCTGGAGGAGGGTCAGAAGTTTATGACGACTTCCTGCTGTCCGTCTTATATAGAGTTGGTGAACAAGCATATTCCTGCCATGAAGCCTTACGTGTCGGGCACCGGTTCGCCAATGTATTATGCTGCCCGCATTGCTAAAGAGAAGTATCCGGATGCGAAGGTGGTCTTCATAGGTCCTTGCGTTGCCAAGCGCAAAGAGGCGCAGCGCGACGAGGCGGTGGACTTTATCATGACTTTCGAGGAGGTGGCTTCCGTGCTTGCCGGGCTGGATATTCAGATGGAGCAGGCAAAGCCCTATTCCATGAGTTTCACTTCCGTGCGCGAGGCGCATGGTTTTGCGCAGGCAGGAGGCGTGATGGGTGCCGTGAAAGCCTATCTGAAGGAAGAGGCAGATAAAATCAATGCCGTACAAGTGGCTAATCTGGATAAGAAGGCTATCGGTGCGTTGCGTGCTTACGCCAAGTCGGGCAAGGCTCCGGGGCAATTTATTGAAGTGATGGCTTGCGAGGGCGGTTGTATTACCGGGCCATGTTCGCACAATGAAATAACTGCCGGAAAGCGCCAGCTGACGCAGGAGTTGGCAAAGAGGAAAGAGACGTATTAGCCCTTTGTCCGTTTATATGAAGCATTTGATTGACAAACTGCGGAGCAACCGCAGGCTGGATGCCGAAGAGTATAAAGCCATGCTTCTTTGCCGGGACACAGAACTTGCAGCCTACCTGCAGGAGCTTGCTCGGGAAGAAGCGCTTGCCCGCTTTGGCAATAAAATCTTCATTCGCGGACTGATTGAGATAACCAACCGTTGCCGCAATAACTGCTACTATTGCGGCATACGGAAGGAGAACCGGAACATAACCCGTTATGAGCTGACGCAGGAGGAGATTCTTTCGTGTTGCCATGAAGGCTATCGGTTGGGCTTCCGTACCTTTGTGCTGCAAGGGGGCGAAGCGCCGGCGGTGAAGGATGAGGGGATGGTGGAGGCAGTTGCCGCTATCCGGCAATCCTTCCCGGATTGTGCCATTACCTTATCCTTGGGCGAGAAATCGCGGGAAGCTTACGAACGTTTCTTCCTGGCAGGTGCCAACCGCTATCTGTTGCGGCACGAAACCTGCAACGAAGGGCATTATCACCGGCTTCATCCTGCGGAGATGTCCCTTTCCCATCGGTTGCAATGCTTGGACTGGCTGAAAGAGATAGGCTATCAAGTGGGAACCGGAATCATGGTGGGCAGTCCTTACCAGACGGTGGACCATTTGGTAGAAGACATTCTCTTCATCGAACGGTTTCAGCCGGAGATGATAGGCATGGGACCTTTTCTTCCACATCACGATACTCAGTTTTCCTCTTTTCCGTCGGGAGATATGGAGTTGACGTTGAAGTTGCTTTCTATCTTCCGGTTGATGCATCCCGCGGCACTGATACCTGCTACCACTGCCCTGGCCACACTTGCTCCGGACGGACGGGAACGGGGAATATTGGCTGGCGCCAATGTCGTGATGCCTAATCTTTCGCCTTCTCATCAGCGGGCGAAGTACTCCCTCTATGATAACAAAGCTTCTGCGGGTGCCGAAGCGGCAGAAGGTTTGCTAAAATTGGAGGAACAACTGAAAGGGATAGGCTATGAGGTATCAAGAGAGAGAGGAGATTATGAGAATGGAGAATTGACCGTTGATAATTGATAATTTTCAAATCTTCATTCTTTATTTTAATTACCAATTATCAATTTACGAAGTGTATAACATAAAGTCAAGACAAGCGGAAGAATTCATCAATCACCAGGAGATATTGGATACATTGGAGTATGCGCAGGCAAACCGCAACAACCGTCCGCTCATCGAAAGTTTGATTGACAAGGCTGCTTTGTGCCAGGGACTTTCCCATCGGGAGGCGGCCCTGCTGCTGGAATGTGACGAGCCGGAACTGGTGCAGCGCATCTATCGTCTGGCACGTGAAATCAAACGGAAATTCTATGGCAACCGCATTGTGATGTTTGCCCCGCTTTACCTTTCCAACTATTGCGTGAACGGTTGCGTCTATTGCCCGTATCATGCCAAGAACCGTACCATCCCCCGCAAGAAACTCTCGCAAGAGGAGATACGCCGCGAGGTTATCGCCTTGCAGGACATGGGACATAAACGCCTGGCGCTGGAAGCCGGAGAAGACCCTCGAAACAACCCTATCGACTATATCTTAGAGTCTATCCGCACCATCTACAGCATCCACCACAAGAACGGGGCCATCCGCCGGGTGAATGTCAACATAGCCGCCACTACAGTGGAAAACTATCGGTTGCTGAAAGAGGCAGGCATCGGCACTTATATCCTTTTTCAGGAGACTTACAGCAAAGAGCATTACGAAGCCTTGCATCCCACGGGACCAAAAAGTAATTATGCCTACCACACCGAAGCGATGGACCGTGCTATGGAGGGTGGCATCGACGACGTAGGTATCGGCGTATTGTTCGGTCTGAACACCTATCGCTACGACTTTGTAGGATTGCTGATGCATGCCGAACATCTGGAAGCTACCTTTGGCGTGGGTCCGCATACCATCAGCGTGCCGCGTATCTGTCCGGCAGATGATATTTCGACCGAGGATTTTCCCGATGCCATCTCGGATGAGATGTTCTGCCGTATTGTGGCGGTTACCCGCATTGCGGTGCCTTATACGGGAATGATTATTTCCACCCGTGAGTCGGAAGCCGTACGCCGTCGGGTGCTCGAACTGGGCGTTTCGCAGATAAGCGGCGGTTCGCGCACCAGCGTGGGAGGCTATGCCGTGCCGGAAGCCAAAGAGGAAGATTCCTCCCAATTCGATGTGAGCGACCGGCGCACGCTGGATGAAGTGGTGAGTTGGCTGCTCGACCTGGGGCATATCCCCAGCTTCTGCACCGCCTGCTATCGCGAGGGACGTACCGGAGACCGCTTCATGTCGCTCGTCAAGCGCGGACAGATAGCAAACTGCTGCCAGCCCAATGCACTGATGACATTAAAAGAATATCTGGAGGACTATGCCTCCTCCGAAACCAAGGAGAAGGGCATACTGCTGATTCGTGAGGAGATGGAGCATATCCCGAACCCCAAGATACGGGCGATAGCCGAACGTAATCTTCAGGAGATAGGGGAGGGGAAAAGAGACTTTAGATTTTAGATTTCGGATTTATGAATAATACACCTCGTTCCAACCGCCTGCACATTGCCGTCTTTGGACGACGGAACAGCGGAAAGTCCAGACTTGTCAATGCCTTGACCGGGCAAGACACGGCATTGGTATCCGCAACGCCCGGCACTACTACCGACCCCGTGACCAAAGCCATGGAAGTATATCCTTTGGGCCCGTGCCTCTTTATCGATACCCCCGGTTTTGATGACGACGAAGGCGAACTGGGCGGTATGCGCGTGGAGCGTACCTTAAAGACGGTGGAGAAAGCAGACATCGCCCTCTTGCTTTATGAAGCTGACGGAACGCTGGAACAGCAATGGCTAAAGCTGCTGGCAGCGCGCGAAATCCCCGTGATACTGATACTGAATAAAGCCGATTCCCGTCAAGACACCGCTTCCGTGGTTCTTCGGATTGAAAAGGAGTGCGGGCAGGCTCCCGTTGTGGTCAGTGCCAAAGAGGGTACCGGCATTCAAGGCATTTTCGATGCTATCCTCGAAAAGCTTCCCGAGAATTTTGGTGAGCAGACTATCACGGGCGATTTGGTACGTGAAGGAGATGTCGTCCTGCTGGTGATGCCCCAGGATATACAAGCCCCCAAAGGTCGTCTCATTCTTCCGCAAGTGCAGACCATCCGCGAACTGTTGGATAAAAAGTGCTTAGTGATGAGCTGCACCACCGACAAGCTGCAAGCCTCCCTGCAAGCCCTTGTCCGTCCGCCTAAGCTGATAATCACCGATTCACAAGTATTCCCCATCGTCTATCAACAAAAGCCTGCCGAAAGTAGTCTTACTTCCTTCTCGGTTCTTTTTGCCGGTTACAAAGGAGACATCAATGCCTTTGTAGAGGGAGCTGCCGCTATTCATAGTCTGACACCCCAATCGCGTGTACTGATAGCCGAAGCCTGCACCCACGCCCCGCTGACCGAGGACATCGGCACCGTCAAAATTCCCCGCCTGTTACGAAAGCGCATCGGCGAGGAATTGCAGATAGACTTTGTATCTGGAAATGACTTTCCCAAAGACTTGTCCCGATATGATTTAATTATCCATTGCGGCGCTTGCATGTTCAACCGGAAGTACGTTCTCAATCGTATAGCCCATGCTTGCGCACAGCACATCCCCATAACCAACTACGGAGTAGCAATTGCGAGTCTGACCGGTATATTGGATAAAATTGTTATCCATCGGTAAATATCCCTCTTCCTCTCTGTTCACGTTACTGATGTTATAGAGTAGCGTGAACTACTTTTCTTGTTAATAATGTTTAATATAAAGTACTTTGCAATGCAAGGTACTAGTATAATACATATATTTGTGCCATACAAGGAACAACAATAGAATTAATAAGGACACTCCTTACTCTATTGCGCAGCCAAATAGTAAATTGTCAAATAGTAAATACCATTATGGATGTAAACAATGTAAAGTCGCAAATGCGCAAGGGCATGCTTGAATATTGCATCATGCTGCTGCTTCACAAAGAGCCGGCTTATGCTTCGGATATCATTCAGAAGTTGAAAGAAGCCAGACTGATTGTGGTGGAAGGTACACTTTATCCGTTGCTCACCCGTTTGAAGAACGACGACCTTTTGGGGTATGAATGGATTGAGTCTACACAAGGGCCTCCCCGTAAATATTACCGGTTGACGGAAAAAGGAGAAGTCTTTCTCGGTGAACTGGAAACATCCTGGAAAGAGTTGAACGAGACGGTGAATCACATCAGCAATTCTTGAAATAGCCGAAGAGAATATACCGTAATTCGCCGGATGGTAAATCGTAAATAGTAAAATTGTAAATAAATAATGTGTTATGAAAAAGACATTAACTGTAAATTTAGGTGGAACCGTTTTCAATATTGATGATGACGCATACCGTCTTTTGGATAATTATCTGAGTAATCTCAAGATGCACTTCCGCAAGGAAGCCGGTGCCGACGAGATTGTAGATGATATTGAACGCCGTATTTCCGAACTCTTTGCCGAGAAATTGTCGGCCGGTTCACAAGTAATCACGATAGCCGACGTGGAAGAGGTGATTGCCCGCATGGGAAAGCCGGAAGATATGGAGGCAGAAGGAGAGAGTGCTAGTGCCGATTCCGGCAGCACGAGTGCCGGGGGCGGCTATGGTGCCGGTGCTTGGAACAGCAATACCGCTTATGGCACTACACGCCGTCGTCTATACCGCAATCCGGATGACAAAATGCTGGGTGGTGTCATCAGTGGAATGGCTGCCTACCTGGGATGGGATGTAACTTTACTTCGACTGTTACTGCTTGTCATCTTGATTTGTGGGGTAGGGACATTGATACCGGTCTATATCGTGTGTTGGCTGGTTATACCGGAAGCCCGCACAGCAGCCGAGAAGTTGAGTATGCGTGGCGAGGCCGTTACGGTAGAGAATATCGGAAAGACGGTGACGGACGGTTTTGAGAAGGTTGCCAATGGGGTGAATGATTATATGAGGTCGGACAAACCCCGTACTTTCTTGCAGAAGTTGGGAGATGCATTGGTGATGATTGTCGGCTGGTTCTTGAAAATCTGTCTGGTGATATTTGCCATTATCTGCAGTCCGGTACTGTTTGTATTTGGAGTGGTATTTGTGGCGTTGTTGTTTGCTGCGATAGCGGTGGCTGTTGGTGGCGGTGCGGCTCTCATTTCCTTTTTCCCGATGGCTGATGTGGTACTGCCTACTTCTCCGTTGTCTGCCATTGTGATGTACATTGCAGGAATCTTGCTGGTAGGAATTCCTTTGGTCAGTCTTGTATGGGCCATCTTCAGTCAGATATTCAAATGGCAGCCGATGAATTCCGGTTTGAAGTGGACGCTGGTTATTCTTTGGATTGTAAGTGCGGCTTGCTTCGGAATCTGTTTTGCAGTGCAAGGGGCTACTTTCCCGGAATTGGGTATCTTTAACTTCTGAGAATAGTAATTTCTTTTTTAATTGATGTCGTGTTTGTAGGAATCTGATTTCTATAAACACGATATTTTTTATTTCAATGTAATTATTTGTTATACAGTGGAATATTTCGTTTGGAAAAGGTGTTTTTTAAACGTTCGTTTAATGAACGCAAAGATAACGTGTATTTTTGAATCTCGCAAAATGTTTAATAAAAATATTCTATAAATTTCTTTTTAGTGAGTATAATACTTTGTCAGTAAGCCTATTGCATTGTATTTCTCTAACTTCTTCCTTTTACTAATTTTTAAGTAATCTTCCCTCTTTAGTTTTCTTAAATATTGACGTTCAAAAAACGAACGTCTATTGAACGCTTTTTGCTTGCAATAGATTCGTTTACAGCATTTTACCTGACAGGTAATGAATGACTGCAAAAAATCTGTTGACAAGAAGGGCATAAAGCTTGTCGTATTCTACATAAAGTGTCCGCAAGTAATTGAATTTCAAGTGTATGCAAGAGGTTCAAAGCCCCAGGAGAACACCCTTGTCTGAACAAAAGCATAAAAATGGGAATAGAGAAAGAGGTCGAAATCTGGTATGCTATGCGTGCCACCTACCGCAGAGAACCGGATGCCATGCATCTGCTCAAGAAAGAAAATTTGGGCTGTTTCATTCCTATGCAATACAAGATATGTATAAAAAAAGGGAAAAAAGTCCGTGCTCTGGTTCCGGTCGTTCATAATCTGCTTTTTGTCCATGCCCGTCCTTCCGATGTGCAGCGTGTAAAATCTCAAGTCACTTATCTGCAATATATCACCGATACCCGCAGTGGGCAGAAGATTATTGTCCCAGACGGTCAGATGCAGCGTTTCATTGCCGTATCCGGCACTTACGATGATCATCTTCTTTATTTTCAACCGGATGAATTGAACTTGTCCAAAGGCACCAAAGTCCGGATTACCGGCGGTGAATTTGAGGGGCAAGAGGGTGTGTTTCTGAAGGTGAAAGGCGCACGTGACCGTCGCGTGGTTATCGAAATACAAGGTGTCATAGCTGTTGCCATGGCCACTATCCATCCCGATCTTATAGAAGTAATCGGCTGAACTTTAATTTTTAATTCTTAATTCTATAATTGCTTATGTCTCTTTCCGAAGAAGCAATCACTCTTCAGCGTGCTGCGCACGAACTGATGTATTTGGGTATGGACGGCAGTCCCGTCTATAGCGATGACTTGTCACGGCGGAACGGTGAGGTCTACCGTCTTACCATGGCTTTATACCGGTCGGGTGTAAAAGGCACTACCATCGAAGAGCAGGCAAATGTCTGTCTTGCCCTTCTTATGGGTTACAGCGCCTCTTTTGTGGACCATGGCGAAAAGCAGCAGCATGTCCAGGAAGTGCTGGACTGTTGTTGGGATGTGCTCGACGCCCTTCCCGCTTCCTTACTGAAGCTCCGTCTGCTTACCGCCTGCTACGGTGAAGTGTTCGACGAGTCTTTGGCCGACGAAGGCCGTTCCATCATCGCCTCCTGGGATTCCTTATCACTTACTCCCGAACAGCAGGAAGCGGTTGATGAATTTCAGAATGTGACAGACAATCCCTATCCATGGGAATATATCGATGAATAAAACTTTTCATATAATGCTTAACAATAAATCCGTATTGATTACCGGAGGAACGGGTTCCTTCGGAAAGAAGTTTGTGGAAACCATTCTCCGTGATTATCCGCAAGTAAAGAAAATTATTATTTACTCCCGCGATGAGCTGAAGCAATTTGAGCTGAAACAGAAATATCCCGGTCATAAGTATCCGCAACTGCGTTTCTTTATCGGTGATGTCCGTGACCTCGAACGCCTGACGCGGGCTTGCGAAGGAGTGGACGTGATTATCCATGCAGCCGCCATCAAGCAGGTGGATACCGCTGAATACAATCCCGAAGAGTGCATCAAAACCAATGTACACGGTGCGCAGAATGTGATAAAGGCTGCTCTTGCCACCGGTGTACAGCATGTGGTGGCCCTTTCTACTGACAAGGCTTGTGCCCCCATTAATCTTTATGGCGCCACCAAGCTCACTTCCGACAAGCTGTTTACTGCCGCCAACAATATCAGCGGTTCCAAGGACATCAGGTTCTCCGTAGTCCGTTATGGCAATGTGATGGGTTCCCGCGGTTCCGTAATCCCTTTCTTTATCAACAAGCGTGACAACGGGGCGAAGGAACTTCCCATAACCGATATGCGCATGACCCGTTTCAACATTTCACTGGAAGCCGGTGTCGCTTTGGTCATGTATGCCATCGGACATCACCTGGGTGGTGAAATCTTTATTCCTAAGATTCCTTCCTATCATATCCAGGACGTGGCTACCGCCATTGCACCCAATCTGCCGCAGGTGGAAGTGGGCATCCGTCCGGGAGAGAAACTGCACGAGGAGATGATTACTGTAACCGATGCTCTTGATACAATCGATTTGGGCAGATATTATGTCATTCTTCCTTCCGTATCTTTCAAGCACAGTCGCGAAGAGTTCATCAGACATCACAATGCAGTACCCGTTCCCGACGGTTTCCACTACAGCAGTGACAACAATACGGAGTGGGAGACAGTAGAGACTATGCGCGAGAATATCAAGAAATACGTTGACCCTAATTTCGAGGTGAAATGATAAGCAAGCCTATTCCATACGGTCGTCAGCATATCACAGATGAGGACATCCGGGCAGTCATCGATACCCTGAAAAGCGATTACCTGACACAAGGTCCCAAAATCAGGGAATTTGAAACGAAATTTGCCGAATATGTAGGTGCACAATATGCCGTAGCGGTGAACAATGCTACTTCGGGGCTTCATCTTGCAGCTACCGCACTGAATGTAAAGCCGGGTGACAAGGTGATTGTCACTCCCATGACCTTTGCTGCCAGTGCCAACTGCATTCGCTATTGTGGCGGCGAGGTGGTATTCTGTGATATTGACAAGGATACTTACCTCATGGATATCCGTAAACTCGAAGCCATGCTTAAAGCTTCTCCTCGCGGTACTTACAAAGGTATTGTTCCGGTTGATTTTGCAGGCTATCCTTTGGATCTGGAAGAGTTCAGAAAGCTTGCCGACGAGTACGGTTTGTGGATTATCGAGGATGCCTGCCATGCTCCCGGCGGCTATTTCATGGACAGTAAAGGCAAGAAACAACATTGTGGTAACGGTTGTTTTGCCGACTGTGCCGTATTCTCTTTCCATCCCGTGAAACATATCGCTACGGGTGAGGGAGGCATGGTGACCACCAACAGCAAGGAGCTCTATGACAAGCTTTGTCTTTACCGTACGCATGGCATTACGAAAGACCCTGCTTTATTGCACGAGCATCATGGTGGCTGGTATTACGAGATGCAGGAGTTAGGGTATAATTACCGTCTGACTGATTTTCAGGCTGCCTTGGGTATTTCTCAGCTGGAGCGTGCGAAAGCAGGTCTTGAACGTCGTCATGAAATCGTAAGACGCTATAATGAAGCGTTTTCCGGAATAGATGGTATCAAGACTCCGTTCAATACTGCCGATGTCTATCATGCTTATCACCTTTATATCATTCAAGTAGCTGACCGCTTGGGTCTTTATAATTATCTGCACGAGAACAATGTCTATGCGCAGGTTCATTATGCTCCGCTTCATCTGATGCCTTACTATCAGCAGTGGGGCAATAGGAAAGGCGATTTACCTATAGTAGAAGAGTATTACGAACATTGTCTGAGTCTTCCGATGTATCCCACGCTGACGGACGAGGAACAGGAGTATGTGATTGAAAAGGTTATAGAATTTGTAGCGAAATGAAAAATATAGCAATCATTCCTGCACGTGGCGGCAGTAAACGTATTCCGCGTAAGAATATCAAGCCCTTTATGGGTAAACCTATCATTGCATATTCCATAGAGGCAGCTTTACAAAGCGGTCTTTTTGAGGAGGTGATGGTTTCTACCGATGATGAGGAGATTGCCGGAATAGCTTGTAAGTATGGTGCCAAAGTTCCTTTTATGCGGAGTGCCGAGATGTCAAATGACTATGCCGGTACTGATGATGTAATTCTTGAAGTACTGAGGAAGTATAAAGAGCAAGGCAGGGAGTTTGAAACGGTTTGTTGCATTTACTCAACGGCTCCTTTTGTCACTCCCGAAAGACTCCGGGAAGCATACGGAAAAATGAATTCGGAGATAGATTCCGTTTTCACTTGTGTGGCTTATTCCTATCCTATACAGCGCAGCCTTCACATCGTGGATGGAAAAATTAGTATGGTTTATCCCGAATACAAAAATGCACGTTCCCAAGATTTAGAACCGATTTATCACGATGCCGGTCAGTTCTATTTCTCTCGCACTGCTCCCTTTGTGGAGAGCCGGACTTTTTGGGGTGAGAATACAGCCGGGTTGGTGCTTTCCGAACTTGAAGTGCAGGACCTTGATACACAGACTGACTGGGCATTGGCAGAGATGAAGTATGAGTTGCTTCATAAATGATGTAATGCAGAAAATCTATCTCCGTGCCGATGCAAGTGCTGCCATCGGCTACGGTCACTTTATTCGTACTCTGGCTTTGGCCGATATGCTGAAGGACGATTTTGATTGTACCTTCTTTACTTGCCATCCTACCCCTTATCAGGTGAGTGAGATGGAGAAGGTATGTCCTTTCATCCCCTTACAGGAAGAATCACATTATGATGAGTTCCTTTCCCTTTTGCAAGGTGACGAAATTGTGGTACTTGACAACTATTTCTTTACTACTGATTACCAGCGTGCCATCAAGCAAAAAGGTTGCTGTCTGGTGTGTGTGGATGATATGCACGACAAGCACTATGTGGCTGATCTTATAGTCAATCAGGGATTGGGTTACACGCGTGATGACTATTCGTGCGAACCATATACTCAATTTGCCTTTGGGCTTCAATTTTCATTGTTGAGGAGGCCTTTCTTCAATGTTGCGCTGCAGAATAAACGGAACAATTATTCAGGAGGTTTATATGTATTGGTGGCTTTTGGTGGTTCTGATTTCTTGAATTTGACGTATCAGACCATTCATGCAATTAAAGCTAAAGACAATGTGAAGAAGATAACGGCAATTGTCGGTGATTCGTATGCAGCCGAGAATATGGTTGATGACCCCAAAGTAACCTATCAGAAGAATTTGTCTGCCGGTTCCATTGCAGACTTGTTTAGTACTGTAGATGTCGCCATATTGCCTGCCTCTACGATGATGAATGAGGCATTGGCCTGTGGAACTCCTGTTATAGGAGGGTATTATGTTGATAATCAGGAGCGCGACTATTATATGTTTTTGCGTGAAGGGCTGATTCAGGGGGCGGGTGATTATACCGATGCCGCTGCCTTTACTCTTGTTGCTGAGAATTTGGATAAGATGGCCATTCGTAAAAGACATGCCATCACTCCGGATATTCCCAAACGGTTTGTCAATTCGTTTAAAAGTCTGTTGATATGCAAGTAACTTCACAAAGAGCTTCGGCCATATTGTATAATTATCTGTCTGGCAACCATTTTGATAAACCGTTCTTATTGCCGGCAAATGTGTGTCCTGTAGTGCCCCTGTCGTTTATAAAAGCAGGTGTCGGTTTTGAGTTTATAGACATAGATGAAAGCCATGCCATGTCAACCGAGAAATGTTTGACAGCTATAGAGGCGGGAAAATATTCCGGTCTTGTATTTGTGCATGCCTACGGGAAAAAGTATGACAACAAAGAATTTTACCGGGCAGTGAAAAGTCTCGATCCAAATCTTTGTATCATTGATGATTGTTGCTTGTGCATTCCCGAATTGGCAGATTCCTTGCCTGAAAATGTGGATCTCTGCCTTTACAGTACCGGATATGCCAAATTCATAGAACTTTCCTATGGTGGCTATGCAAGTTTTAGGGGGGGGTACGAAGTTGTTGATTATCAGTATGATAGCATTAGTGAACAAAAGCATTCGGTATATATAAGGAAATGTCTCCTGGAGAATGTCAGATATATGCTTCCGGCTGACTATCCTTGGCTGGACGCCTCAAATTTGCAAATGACCGATGAGGAATATTTTGACATCATTGAAAGAAAGCTCCCAAAAGTGATTGCGGAAAAAGAGAAAATAAACAAGATATACAGGAATCTGCTTCCTGAATCGATTCAGATGGGAGATGATTTCCAGAACTGGAGGTTCATGATTGTCATTGAGAACCGGCAGAAGGTTCTTGACGCAATATTCAAGGCCGGTCTGTTTGCCGGGACTAATTTCCCTTCGGTTTCATACATGTTCAAAGGTGTTTCTTCTCCTGTTGCGGAAGTGGAGGCGAAGCATATCGTCAATTTGTTTAATGATTTCCGGTTCAGTGAAGCACAGGCAAGAAAGATCTGTGATGTGATAAATTCGGTTATATGAATAAAAGATTATTGATACTGGGCGCAGGTGAAATGCAGGTTCCTGTCATCCGAAAGGCGAACGATATGGGATTGCATACCATAGTCGCAGATATGGATGCGAATGCTCCGGGAATGGGGTACGCCTCGGAACCGGTTCTTGTCAGCACGATGGATAAGGAAGGTGTTTTGGAATGTGCCAAACGTCACTCTGTTGACGGCATACTTACTACAAGTGACGCGCCTGTAAATGTGGTTTCCTATGTCGGGGAACAGCTGGGGCTTCCGTCCATGTCCACTGAGGTCGCAAAAATCTGTACAAACAAATACTTGCAGAGGGAAATGTTTGCGGCCAACGGGATTGATGTACCATTTTTCATGCTTTGTGATAAAGATACGGACTTGGGCACATTGCAAGATTATCCATATATTGTCAAACCGGTAGATTCCTCTGCAAGCCGCGGAGTAAAAAAGGTTACAAATCATAAAGAACTTGTACTTGCTTTTTCCGAAGCTCTCGGTTATTCCCGTACCGGAAAGGCCATTGTCGAGGGCTTTATAACAGGCCGTGAATTCAGTGTTGAAACATATACGCAAAACAATAAAACTACCGTTGTCACTATTACGGAGAAACTTTGTATCGGTGAGGCAGAAGGCTTCTTTGTTGAAGATACGCACATTGAACCGGCGCGTATAACGAAACAGGAGTGGGAGCTGGTTTCGGAGACCGTATCAAAAGCACTTTGCCTGATTGGACTTAATAATTGCCCCTCGCATACAGAAATAAAGCTGAATGAATCGGGCGCTTATATCATAGAAATTGCTTGCCGGCTTGGAGGAGATTATATAACCTCTGATTTGGTTCCATTGTCAACCGGGATAGATATGCTGAGAAATCTGGTGAACTGTTCTCTTGGTTTGCCCGTTGATGTCCTTCGCAAACATGAAAAATGCTCAGCGGTACAGTTCCTTAATCCGCTCAACTATCAGCGTTGTGTGGATTTTCTAAGCTCTTCCCGGTCATCGGCTGTTTTTCGGTCTGAAATAAGACCTTATTCTGAAAAAAAAATAAAAAACTCTTTAGACCGTTTAGGGTATATCATACTTCAGACTGATAGTATGGAAGAGCTTGAAAGTATTCTAAGGACGATTAAATAGTAAAGACATGAGAGATAAGTGTATGATTGTGGCTGAGATGTCTGCCAACCATAACGGTAAGAAAGAAACAGCCATTGAAACCGTCAGGGCTGCAAAACGTGCCGGAGCCGATGCCGTCAAGTTGCAGACCTATCGGGCTGATACCATTACGCTTCGCTGTGACAAGCCTGATTTTATAATTAATGAAGGCTCTATATGGGACGGGCAATATTTTTATGATTTGTATGAACAGGCTTATACTCCTTGGGAGTGGCATGAAGAGTTGTTCCATGTGGCCAAGGAAGAAGGACTGATCTGTTTTTCTTCTCCTTTTGATAAGACAGCCGTCGATATGCTTGAGGCTTTGGACTGTCCCGTTTTTAAGATAGCTTCTTTCGAAATTACGGATATTCCATTGATAGAATACGCGGCTTCGAAGCATAAGCCGATGGTACTTGCTACAGGCATAGCCACCGAAGAAGATATTCAATTGGCTGTTGAAGCTTGCCGCAGAATGGGAAATAATGATATTACGGTTCTTAAGTGTACCTCTTCTTATCCGGCTCCAGTTGAGGAAGCCAATCTTTGTATGATTCGTGATTTGGCAGAACGTTTCCAGGTAAAAAGTGGACTTTCCGACCATACCCTGGGGAGTGTCTCTCCCATTGTGGCGGTTACTCAAGGTGCGAGTATGATAGAAAAGCACTTTATTTTGAATCGTTCCATCGGTGGTCCGGATTGTTCTTTTTCTATGGAAGAGAAAGATTTTGCCCAAATGGTAAAAGATGTGCGCATGGCTGAGTTATCTTTGGGGAAAACGACTTACGAATTGACGGAGAAAATGAGAGGTAGCCGTTCCGCATCACGTTCTCTCTATGTGGCTGAGGATATGAAGGCCGGAGAAGTGATTACGGAGCGGAACGTTCGCTCCGTCCGTCCGGGCTTCGGCCTGCACCCCAAATATCTGAAAGATATATTGGGAAAGAACGTGAACCGGGATTTGGAGAAAGGGACGAGGTTTGCATTGGAGTACGTGAATGGTTAGCCTGATAAAAATAAGAAGATAAAATAGAGGTCTGGAATTTATTTTTCTATCTTTGTTCGTAGGTAATGGATATGGAAAAGTTGATTACTTTAGGTTTTGAAATATAAAGACTCAAATAAAGGATTATAGGGAGCCTTTTACAGCCCCCTATACTCCTTTTCCGCATCGAAGCACGGACACGCTTTCGTCGGATTCAAGTCATGGTGCCCCACAATCAGCGCCCGTGGAAAGATACGCTTCAACTCACGTAGCAGTGCCAGTAACGAAGCCTTCTGTTCCAATGTACGGGTATCGGCAGGAAAACTTGCAGCATCCAGTCCTCCTTCATAACAGATGCCGATAGAATGGCGGTTGTGATTGAGGCAATGCGCACCTATTTTTTCCAACGGGCGGCCGCGGTGTATTTCGCCGTTGCGGGTCAGATAGAAATGATAGCCGATGTCACGGAAGCCGCGGTGGTGGATGTGGTCGCGGCGGCAATCCTCAAAGCCCAGGGCCACGCCTTGAGGCGTGGCTGAGCAATGAACAATGAGCAGGGTAATCGTACGCATGGTTATTTGCAAGCGCCCAGACCTAAAGCTCCCGCTATGGCGGTAGCTACGGTGATGATTACTTTGAGGACAATGCCCCACACGGATTTTGACTTTTTGTCTTCACTCATGATGATTGGTAATTGATAATTAGTAATTTGTAATTATTCTCATCCTAACGGATTCTCGCCCTGATTGCCGTCACTTCCTCCGGAACCGCCGTCGGAACCACTGCCATCAGGAGCTTTTCCGCCTACGGTGTACAGGGAAGATTCTTTCAGCTGTCCATCCAGGTTGATTTGGGCATTACTCAGTTCGCCGGTGGCACGGGCGCGGAGCTTCAGCCCCTTCACGTTGTTGGCCAGCGAGAAGTCGGCAGCGGATTGCGCCCCTTTCTTGCTGACGATTCCTACGGAGAAGATGGCAAGGTCATCCAGTTTCACGTTCTTGCCGTCCAGAATCAATTCTTTGGTGCAGGAAACCATGTCTGCCAGTACCCCCTTGATGACACCACTCGAATAGGGGGTGTTGTGATTGGACATGTGCTTGGCCAATTTTTCGATGTCGAAGGTTTCTTCGATTACGGGGCGTGCATACCAGAGGCCTTTCAGTGGGCTGTCTTCGCCCGTCACTTGATACTTTTTGTAACGAATCATACAATTAAAATTTAGAAGTTAAAGGATAAAAACATTTGCTGTGTTGAACTCAACGATGCAAAGATAAGGCTGTGGATACGGGCGTTTGCCGGTTTTTGCAGGTTCTCGTCTGTTTGGGTCTGTTTTAGTCGGTTATTTACGCTTGTAAGTTTGATAATGTCGTGATTTATAGTTACTTTTGATGAAATATAAATCGTAACTGTCAACTATGGATTCTTTTGTCATACGTACATACGGGCGTACCGAATTGGCCCAAATCTATTGTCCCAATCTTTGTCCGGAGGCTGCCTTCCGCAAACTGAAACACTGGATAGACCTTTGTCCCGATTTGCGTGACGGACTTTCCGCTTTGGGCGGTTCTTCCCGTTCCCGCTCTTATACGCCTGCCCAAGTGCGGCTGATAGTGGCTACACTTGGAGAGCCTTAAACCTGAGGTTGGATGGCGTAAAGGTCAGGTCGGGAATCGTAAAGGTGAGGTTGGTACACTTGGTACAGAGGTTCATCCATCCTTTCGCCTCACACACATACGTGTGCGTGAAGCGAAGTGAATGTCAGACTTTTGGTTTCCGGTAGTTTCCCTTGCCATCTACATTTTCCACCAGCCCGTGTTTCTGCATACGTTTGAGCCAGGTGGAGGCGGTTTCCGATTTGATGCCCATCTCTCCGGCTTTCTGCAGGAAAGAGGCCCGTGTGAATTCTTCTTCCATGCTGTCTACCAGCGCATCCCGGTCGGCATTGCCGCGGCTTGTCACTTCGGTGTTGGGCAGGAAGGAGAGGATATGGGTGGTATGCCGGTAAAGGCTTTCGGCCAGTGAGAGTACGGCATGAAAGTCATCGGAGGCAATGAGGAGATTCCATCGGCTGACAATGTGGTCTTTCAGATTGTCTGTGGCTGTGTGAGGGTCGGGCGACACGTAAGGCGAGGCGGTGATTTCCCCTTGTTCCATTGCGCGGAGCATGGCCACCACTTCCATGATGCGGCAGATGTTGATGGCCAGACGTGCCACGCTGCTTGACATCTCGTTTCCGTTGGCCAGTCCGGAGCGTATGAAAAGCCGGGAGAAGAGCCGGTTGAATTCATCTTTCTGTCCGTCCGTAAGGTGAAGGGTGAATATTCCGTTCATGACAATGGTTTTCAGTTTGTCCTTCCATTCTATGCCCAGCGCCTTGAAGGTATCTTCAAGATTGCTGTCATTGCGGTCGAACTGGTTTTGCCAATGATGTATGGCAGGCATGTAGTAGAATACCTGGCGGGAAAAGAGCCCGTTCTCAGCAGTGGGAATCAGGGGTTTCACTTGTGAGGGGGTGCCTGACAGAAGTACGGAAAGATAAGTTTTCTTTACCTCTCGGTATTCGTGGTCGGTGCGCCGGTTGTAGGACAGTCGGTCGTGGTCGAAGGCTTTGCGCATGGTGTCGCTCCAGTGTCCGTATTCCGAACCGATGGCGGTGGAGATGGTGTCGGCTTCGCTTTCGCATATCAGTTCGGTACCGTCGGAGTCCATCAGGTTTTGCAGGATGCCGGTTCCGGTGTTGTTGCCCGAGATGAGGAACATCTTGTTGAGAGGCATTACGGGAGTCTCCGTTTTTCCACGTTCCTTGCCCAGTGTGTCGTATTTTGCTTTTTCACGGCGGTAACATGCCATGCTTTCGTCTACCTGCCCACGTATTTCATCGTGAATGGGCTCGGCAAGCAGGCGTACCAAGGAGAGCACTCCTTTGCCGGATGCAGGTAGGGCTACTACAAAGGTTTGCAGGCAGGGGGACATCATTTTTCCTCCGTAGGAACATCGGACGTGTTTTCCCATACTGGCACCCAATACGGTGATGGCACCCAGTAGCAGTACATCGTATTGGGCGGGGGAGGTTCCGCAGCTCATGATGTGATTCAGGGGATAAGGCCAGTGGAGGTGTTCGTCGAAAGTGGGTAATGGAGACAGTGGTTCAATGCCCGATGCGGACTCTTCCTCGCGTGCGCGTGTGTGTGAGGTAGAAGAGAGGGGTGAACTTTGTGTACCAAGTGTACCAATGGCGGGTGCGGCTTCATGCTGAATCTTCACGCCGCAAAGCTCGGCCAGATGAAAGGCGGTTCCCAGATGCACGTCGTTACGGCCGGTCTTCAAGGCATTGCTGAAGAGCTTGTCGGCTGCCCGTCGGTCGTACTTGGACGACAGGCTGCACAGACTTAAAAAATCATGCCGTCCTGCTTCTCCGCAGTCGGTGGCAATGGCAAATGCCAGTTGTATATATTCTTGATAGGTTGGAGCAATGTCTGCTCCTGCATTTCTGACTGCTTCGGCCAGAAGGTGCAATGAAGATAGTGGTTCCATCGGATTTGGTAATTTATAATTAGTAATTTGTAGTCGGTGATTTGCAATGACTCATAATTCGAAGTTCACAACTTTTCTGAGCAGTGCTTTCGGGTCATGGCAGAGGAAACAGGCGCGTACGAGGTCTTTCCCCGAAGTGTCCACTCCTTTTCCGGGTTGTGTGTTTTCGGCGTCATACATGCAGTGGACGTAATTCATGGCCCATTGTATTCCTTCTGCAGGATTCTGTCCGTGAAGATAGGGAACAAACGCTTTTACGCCCCGTCCGGTGGGGCTGATGAACACCAGCGCAGGGCATAAATAGGGGTCATCGAATAGTTGTTGTCGTAAGTTTTCCGTTTCTTCTGCGGATTCAAGGTGGTCGATATCGACTACAACCAGGCCGGAGGATTCCGTGAGGGAGTCGCTTCGTCGTCGGGTGAATACGCCGCAGGGAGTGACGTAGGGTAGTGTCTGTTGTTTGAGGAATCGTGCGGTAGTTTCGTCTCCTTGTGCTGCGGCATTTCTTATGGCGAGTGTCAGTTCGGCAAGTCTCTGGTCGGAGGTGATAAGACGGTGTACTTCGTCAATGCTCATTGTCCTGAATGGGGTGAGTGTGGCACTTTTTACGGTTTTTCCGGTATTTTCGTCTTTTATCGGCGATATGGGCGGCATGAAAAGTGACATTTTGAATAGATTTTCCATTTTGTTGTTTTAAAGATTTTGTGCGAAGTTAGGGCTCTTTTCTCATTAAATATTTTCTGTATATGGAAAATATTTTAAACGTGAGAAACCTAAAATAACGTTTAATAACATGTACTTTTTTAATTCTGATAACATAATACAAGACGACGATGAATGTAAACAGTGACCACCCTATACTGGGTGCTTTATTTGAGAAATGGCGTAAAGAGAAAGACTTGAATATTAATACTCTTGCCAAAGAAGCCCATATTTGTACAACTACGTATGGAAAAATAAAAAAGGGCTGGATGTGAGATTAAGTGCTTATCAGTCACTTTTTTATTACTACTCCATGGATTTGGAGGATGATGAAATCAGGCAGATGGTGAATGAGTGGCTGGAGGAATGGCTGAAGGTGAGAAAGAGGGAGTAAGAGAAGGCGCTCTGATTTGAATACTAAAAAGGTAAATACAAGAATAACATTCAAATATGAATATTGAGATGTTCGTTTTTCAACAACTCAAAAGAAATTTGAAGCGTGAGGCTTCCTAGTTTTCAGTCTCTTTTATATTGGTATTTGGAGTATTTTGATGAAGGCAATATCAAAAGCATTATGCTTCGTGAATGGCTGGATGTGTTGCTGATGATCCGGAAAAAAGATTTGGCGAATGGATGAATGAGCGTTGTATTGATAATAGGATAGAGGAGTTTTTCTTTAAATAAATTATAGAATTAATCTGTTTATTATACGTAAATGATTATGCCCAAAATAAGTTTTATATTACCTGTATACAATGTGGAGAATTATCTTCGCAAATGTATGGAGCCAATAGTTCAGCAACCCCTCGCAGATATTGAGATAATCTGCGTGGATGATTGCTCAACTGATAATTCTCTTGCTATCCTGCGCGAATATGAGGCGAATGACAAGCGGGTGAAAGTAATTGCTTGAGTGAAAATATCAAACAAGGAGGAGCCAGAAATCGGGCATTGGATATTGATGTCGGTGAATTTCTCTCATTTGTAGATAGTGATGACTTTGTAGACATACATCTGGCTGAAGATATGTATCAGTTAGTGATAGAGACTAATGCTGATATGGTAAGAGGCAAATTTTCAAGATGTTATAGCGATGATGAGCAATATATAAAAGAGGATAACTTTTCAATGCTTACTCTTGAACGTGATGAGTAGCAAAAAAGATTTATCGTTGATGGAACTCGTTTGTGGGGAGGAATAGTCAGAAGGTCTATCTTGGAAAAGAACAGAATTAGATTTCCAGAAGGTATTGTATATGAGGATAATGCTATTGGTACTTTGACTTTGTTGCATAGTAAGACTATAAAATCTATAGTCCGGGTCTACTACTATTAATCGTTGTAGCCATCAAAGTTCTACCAGAGTCAGCGATTTAAAGAAGCTGTCTGACTGTTTAGAAACTTCAGCCATGTTTCTTTCATGGCTTCTATAATGACTATAAACCAGAATGTGATTATCGCTATATTTTTCTTGCATACTATTCCACCACTCAGATGGCATTTCAATATTTTACCTCACCTGCATATCAGTATATAAAAAGGGGATATTGTGAGCTCTGCAAGCTGGTTCCGGATTTTTCTAAAAATCCTTATTTATTGAAGAAATTATCCCTTAAATATAGGCTTATCTACTTTACAATTATTCCCATCAATGCTTTAACTAAAAGAAGTCTTCTTAGATATAAAACAAATAATAAAATCAATATGAAAGTTGTTATTCTTGCTGGCGGATTCGGTACTCGAATATCTGAAGAGTCTGTTTACAAGCCTAAGCCTATGATAGAAATAGGTGGGATGCCTATTTTGTGGCATTTGATGAAAGTATATTCATACTATGGAGTTAATGAGTTTATAATCTGTGCCGGATATAAGCAGCATAAGATTAAAGAATGGTTTTCTGACTACTTCCTTCATACATCGGATATTACTTTTGATTTTACAAATGGCAATGAAGTGATTGTGCATCAAAAGCATATTGAGCCGTGGAAGGTAACGGTTATTGATACGGGGCTTGGCACAATGACCGGTGGAAGAATCAAGAGAGTAAAAGACTATGTGGGAAATGAGTCCTTCATGCTTAATTACGGAGATGCAGTGGGCGATGTAAACCTTAAGGAGTTGCTGGATTTTCATAAGAGTCATGGTAAATTAGCCACTGTTTCGGTATATAATTTCGGTCAAAATAAAGGTGTATTAGATATAAAAGATGGAACAGTCAAAGCTTTCAGAGAAAAGTCTGATTTAGATGGCAATCTGATTAATATTGGTTTTTTCGTATTAGAACCTTCAGTGTTTGAATATATTGAAGGAGATAACACGGTGTTTGAGCAAGAACCTCTGAAGCAATTAGTCTCCGAATCGGAATTAAAGGCTTTTGTTCATCATGGCTTTTGGCAATGTATGGACACTCTGCGCGAGAAACAACATTTAGAGAAACTTTGGTCCACGGGAAATGCACCTTGGAAAATCTGGAAATAATTAGTAACGATTAATAATATGGCATTTAATAATGTATATAAAGGTAAGAAAGTCCTTGTGACCGGTAATACAGGTTTCAAAGGTAGTTGGCTCTCTGCATGGTTGCTCATGGTGGGTGCTGAGGTTTATGGCTACTCTAACGACGTACCTACCAGCCCCTCGATGTTTGAAACACTGGGATTGGACAAAAAAATTCATCACCATTTTGGTGATATTCGCAATCGTGAGGAGATGAACGATTATGTGCAGTGGGTAAAACCAGACTTTCTTTTCCATTTGGCTGCACAAGCTATCGTCTCTACTTCTTATAAAGAGCCTTTCGATACCATTACAACCAATGTAGTAGGTACTGCTTCCGTGCTTGAAGCCATCCGTAATATTACTTGGGAGTGTACTTGTGTACTTCTTACCAGTGATAAGGCTTACGACAATGTAGAATGGATATGGGGTTATCGTGAGACCGATGCAGTAGGTGGTAAGGATGTATATTCAGGTTCTAAAGGAGCAGCTGAACTCACCATCAAATGTTATTGGAATTCATTTATTCAGTCTATGCCTAATATTAAATTGGGTGTTGCCCGTGCAGGCAACGTGATAGGTGGTGGCGATTGGGCCAAAGACCGTATTATTGTAGATTGTGTAAAAGCTTTCTCGAATCAAGAAACTGTGGAAATCCGGAGTCCGAAGGCAACTCGTCCTTGGCAGCATGTATTGGAGCCCTTGAGTGGCTATTTAAATCTGGGCCAGTATCTTTATGAAGGTAAGGTAGAGAACGGCGAGCCTTTCAACTTTGGTCCCCGTGCAGAGCAAACCAAGACTGTATTTGAATTGGTACAGGATTTGGCTACATTGTGGGGGTTGGATAAAGATCAAGCTGCTAAGTTGACAGGTAATGTCCCTTTTAAAGAAGCTACTCTACTTAAACTTAACTGTGATAAAGCTCTTGTTTATCTCAATTGGCATTCTACCCTCCATTATGAAGAGTGTGTAAAGTTTATTGCTGATTGGTACAAGGCTTTCTATATTGACTGTTACGAAGATATGTATGCTCTTACTGTAAAGCAGATTGAGGCATACGTAGATTCTGCAAAAAAGCAGGGACTTAATTGGGCGGAATAGTATGGAAGGCGTAACATTGCACCCCTTAAAACATATCACGGTGCCTAAAGGCGATATTTACCATGCCATGAAGTTTACTGACGAAGGATATTGTGGCTTTGGTGAAGCATACTTTTCTCAAATTGAGCAAGGGCAGGCTAAAGGTTGGAAACGCCACAATCGTATGACACTGAATCTTATTGTTCCTATAGGTGCGGTTAAGTTCGTAGTTTATGATGATCGTGAAGGTAGTACAACGAAAGGTAGGTTTAAAGAAATCATTCTATCTCCAGAATTCAACTACCAACGCCTGACAGTGGCTCCGGGTCTTTGGATGGCATTCTACGGAGTAGGCAAAGGTGTTTCCATGCTTATGGATATTATTCCCGAACCTCACGACCCTGAGGAAGCCAGTCGCGTAGCTCTCTGCGATATCCCTTATAATTTCTAATCCCTCTCAATTATTATGAAGATTCTTATCACCGGTGCTACGGGCTTTATCGGTCAGAACCTATTACCGCAGCTTTGTTCTGCTTGTCCGGATGTTGAAGTTCTGACACTGAATCGTTCTGTAGAAAAGGCTGAGTTATTGTTTCCTCAGGATAGGTTTACTAACTTTGTACATACGTCTGCGGACAATTGGGACATGGTAAGGGCTTTTAATCCTAATATAGTGATTCATTTGGCAGCATTGAGCACTGCCGACAATGACATCCGGATAATAGATTCCTTAATTGCTTCAAATATTACTTATGGAGTTCAGTTACTGTCTGTACTGTCTAATTGTCCTTCGCTAAAATTGTTTGTAAACACCGGTTCTTTTGCTGAATATAGATTAGGGGTGCAGCAGTTTGATAGTGCATACCTTTATTCGGCTACAAAGACTGCATTCCGAACTTTCTTGAATTATTATGCCGGATTATATGCATTCAAATATATTACAGCAGTACCCTATACTGTGTATGGAGGCAATTCTACAGTGAAGCGTTTGATGGATTACATCATTGAATCACTGGATGCACCCGCGGCAATAGAGATGACGGCAGGAGAACAAATCCTTGATTTTATTCATGTGGATGATATTTCTCGATTCCTTATCTATGTAATTCTGAATCATAGTTCTTTTTGTATGTTAGAGAAAAACGGAGAAGACTTTCATCTTGGCACAGGTCGGGGTACAACTGTCAGGGAGGTTGCAAAGATTATTGAATCGGTGTCCAAACGCCGTTGTAATATCAATTGGGGGGCTAGAGCCTATCGAGATAGAGACACAATGTATGCAGTAGCTCCTATAGCCAAGAATATAGAATTAATCCAATGGAAAGCGCAGATTGAGCTGAAAGTAGGAATAGAACGCTATTTGAACAAACGATAGTATGGCACATACTTATATAGATACATTATTCGAGGTGTATCCAAATCGAACCGAATATCTCGATTGGATACAATACGAGTTGGATGCACGTGTTTATTACTTTGGTAATCACTTTAAAACGCCATTTGGACACAAACGACAGTTGAAATATCGCATCCGTAATTATTTGGCTTCATTCAAGCGGAAAGTTAGCAATATTAATTTTGATGGAGCTATCTTATCAGAAGCTTACGCAAACTGGGGAATCAATGACAAACTAACGGAAGATGGTTATAAGGTGTGTATGCTTCCTTGGCATGCTGATCCGGGGTTCAGACTAAGCACTGAATATGCTGCGGTGGCAAATGGGTTTGATTATGGTGACTTTAATTTTTTATTAAGCGAACATTTCATAGATAGAGTTTACAATTTCCGTTCATTTTTTGAGAATTTTCTTCAACGTTATCATATAAAACTTGTGATTTTTGCAAATGATATGACTGCAATAAATAGAATTGCGATATCTGCCTGCAAAAATGTGGGTGTTAAATCAATGATATATCTGCATGGACTGCCTGCCGGTTCTTACAATGCTATAGATAATAATAGAGCAGATTATTTATGTGTATGGGGTAACAGGATGAAAGAATTGTGTGTTAATGCCGGAGTTAATGCAAATAAAGTGATTGTAATGGGCAATGCAAAATATTCTGGCAGAAAATTTCCAGACATTCATCCTGCTTCTTTTGATAATGTGTTGGTTCTAAGTCGCGCAATTCCCGGTGCGCCAAGTGACAGCGTAAAACGTCCGATTGAGAATAGAGGTTTTTCGATTGATTATATTTATATGGTAGAAGAAGCGCTCAAGCGAGTAGGTGTTAATAAAGCTGTGCTGAGACTTCATCCGTCGGAAAACGGAGAGTGGTATAAAAAGTTTGTTGATTTTGACTTTTATACATTAGATGACAAGTCTTTGATGGATTGCTTGTCAGATAAAACGGCCATCGTATCTCCTGCTTCCACAGTCATGTTCGACGCCTTCCTATGCGGTATTCCTTTTTTTGCTTTTGAGCCCCATATAATTATGGGATATGATACCGCTCCTCCCTTTGATGGTAGTGAAGAAGAAATGCCCATTGCGAAATCGGTGAGTGAATTGGTGGAGCATTTGCAGCATAACATTGTAGCATCACATGCACTGATTGATAAATATATTAATTCGGTTGTTGATATGTCCAAAATAAAAGAACTACTGCCCAATGGAAAATAGCTATTCCTTGAAATACTTGAAGATATATATGTGGCAGGCGATTTCTTTTGTGCTTAGTTTTGTTTCTCTTTTTATAGTTGTTCCATCATTAAGCTCCATGCCGGACGTTTATGGCGTTTATAGTTTATGTGTGGGTATGACTATCTTTTTGTCATATGCTGATTTGGGCTTTATAAATGCTGGTACTAAATTTGCGTCGGAGTGTTTTGTAAGTGGAAAAATCGAAGAAGAAAAGTCGTATGTAGGGCAGGCTACTTTTGTTTATTCTTTTATAGCATCTGTGATGCTTTTGCTCTTTCTTTGCTTTTCTTATAATCCATGCATCATTCTGTCAGGAATAAATCCTGGTTCTGAGGAATTTTATATTGCCCAAAAGCTGCTTTTAATTTTATCACTGAGTATCCCGGTTTATGTTGTCCAGAAATATGTATTTCTAATATATAATGTCAGACTATTGGACTATAAAGTCCAAAAGGTACAAATATTGGGGGCATTGGTAAGAATAGCGTCTGTTCCTCTTGTCTTTTTCAATGGTAGATATGATATAGTAGGATACTATGGGTTTTCACAGATCGTCTTGTGCTGCGCGGCTGTGTATATGCTTTGGAAATCTAAAGAATTTTCTTATGGATTCATATCTATTTTTCGTGTTTGCAGATATAACAAAGTTGTTTTCAGAAAGATGAAGAGTTTAGCTTTCAGTGGAATTTTAGCTTGTGTGTCATGGATTTTATATTATGAGTTAGACTCTTTGGCTATCGGTAAATTCTTAGGCGTCCAGGCTGTGGCATATTATGCAATTGCTTTCTCAATAGCCTCATTCATTCGATCTGCTTTTGCAATCTTCTTTTCTCCCTATAATGTGAGATTCAACTATTTCGTTGGCGAATCTGACTTTCAGGGGTTGGCTTCATTTTGTAAAACTTTGATTTCGTTTTCTTCAGTTTTGTTTATTCCTCCTTTAATAGCACTTATGTGTTTAGCTAAGCCTTTTGTATTTGCATGGGTGGGGGATGATTATACTTCTTCTGTTTTGGTGTTTCAGTTATTGGTTGGATGCTTTTTACTTGCTTATATTACCTATCCATTATCATTCTTGCAAACGGCATTGAAACAAGTTAAAGCAATATCAATTGTAAGTATGATTGTACCAGTGGTATACTGGATCGTAATTTATTTATTGATAGATACTTATGGGCTTCGTTCATTTGCGTTCAGTAAATTGCTGTCATTTGTTATCTCAGCTTTTGTATGTATATTGTTTTCACTGTCAAATATTCAGATTGGCTTTTGGAAGTATATGAATATACTTTTTCTATGGCCTGTCATATATAGTGCTATTCCAGCTTTAATACTTTCATTAATCGCTTATCATTGTATTCCATTTGGAGCAGCCAGAATTGATTTATTGTTCGTAATGGTATGCGTAATGGGTATCTCTGCTGCTGTGTGGGGACTGAATCTATTGATAAATAGATTGTTTAGAGAACGTGTTTTTGCAGTCAGTGCTTCTGTTATGAAGCGCAATAAATAGTTTTTTGATTTCGCAATGTCATGGAAAGGTTAGTAGTATTTCTAGATAACGAGATTTATGGTGGCAGTGAGAGGCTGATGTATACTGTGCTTACGAGTAAACTTATTAGAGATAACTATATCGTGAGTGCTCTTTATGGATATAATAAACCGATGCATGACGGTTTAGTCAGAGATTATGGTGATCAATATGATTCCATATTTACTTCGGCACCTATATATTGTAATGAGCTATATATTCGAATACATATGTCACAGCTTCCAAAGCTATTAAAGATGACATTTAAATTTCCATTTTGGCTATTTAAGAAGACAGGATTAAAGATTGTCTATAACTTTATAGTTCTTTTGATCTATGTAATCAGAATGAGACCTGATTTAATTCATATCAATAATGGAGGTTATCCTGCAAGTGTCAATTGCCGTATCATGGTATTCATAGCTTCACTTTTACATAGGAAATGCGTGATGCATGTGAATAATCAGGCTGTAAAACAGCGTTTCTTCGAACCATACGTAGATCGATTCATCAGTCAAAAGGTATCTTGCTTTATTGTTGCCTCAAAGCTGGCCAAGCATAGTTTGCTTGTAAACAGGCACTTTGATAATAATAAAATATCGATTGTGCCTAATGCAGTGAAAGAAGAGTCCATAAAGATTAGTAGGGAGGAATTATTGTCGAGCTATGGAATATCTAGTGACAAAATAGTAGTTCTCGAACTTGCCTTTTTGCAGTATAGAAAAGGACAGCGTTTTCTTATTGAGGCGATTGAAAAAATTAAAGAAGAGACTTCTTTATTGGGCTCCAAACTTCATCTGATTTTATCTGGCTCTGGCGAGGATGAACAGGTTCTGAAGGAGATGGTAAAGAGTAAGAATATGGGGGGGATGGTAACTTTCACGGGCTATTGTAACAACCCGATAGATTTCATCAATGCTGCTGACATATTCGCATTACCATCAGTTGCCAATGAAGATATGCCATTGGTAATATTATCTGCGATGAAACTAGGTAAGCCCATTGTTGCTACTAACTTTGCTGGTATTCAAGAGGAAATTGAGTCGGGAGTTTCAGGTATCCTTATTGAGCCTAACGAGCAGACTATTGTTGACAATCTCGTCCATGTTTTGATAGAGATGAGCCATTGCAACAACATCTGGGGCAAAAATGCACAAGTAAGATACGAAGAGTTTTTTTCTCCGAAAATTTACGAACGGAAGCTCTTGGAAATATATTCAAAAAGCTAAAATAAAAATGAAACATATACTTTTATTAGGCGGTTATGGCTTTATAGGGACTAATATTATTAAGCATGTAGATAACCATCTAAAAGATAAATATCGTTTTATTGTTTTTGACCGGTTGCCTACCCATATGTACGGCATATCATTCGAATCGATCGAGAAGACTTATACCGGAGATTTTTCTTCAAGAGCGGATATGGAAAAAATATTTTCTGAAAATCAGATTGATATCGTCATACATTCATTATCATCTACAGTTCCTTCCACATCACTTGACCCTAAATTTGATGTAGAGTCCAATCTTCTGCCAACGATACAATTTTTAGAATTGCAAGGGAAATACAAAGTACCGTCGATTATTTATTTATCATCGGGTGGGGCCATATACGGAAACGATAGCTTGTGCACATTTTCCGAAGACCATTTCTCCAATCCAATCAGTTCATATGGAATTACTAAACTTGCTATAGAGAAGTATCTTTATCTTTATCACATGCAATATGGATTCAATTATCTGATTTTGAGACTTTCTAATCCATATGGTCCCTATCATTATTCGCAAAAACAAGGTGTGATTAATATTGCACTTGAAAGAGCTATGAAGGGTGATTCGTTCTCTGTTTGGGGTAATGGTGAAGGCGCCAAAGACTATATTTATATAGAAGATTTTTGTAATATCTTGTTTGAACTGCTTGATAGTAAAGTTTATAATAAAGTACTGAATGTAGGATCGGGTGAAACCGTCTCGCTGAATACAATCCTTCGTATAATTAAATCGTATTATCCGAATTTTGAATGGATAAATATTTCTTCATACCCCAATGATATTGCTAATTTCTCTTTGAATATTAATCGATTGAAAACATTTATTCCGGACATTCGGTTTACTGATATAAATCAGGGAATCAATAAAACTTTAAATTGGCTTCTTCATGGGAAAGATTCTATTTAGCATCATCATACCGTCTTACAATAGCGCATTATTTATACGTCGCTGTTTGGACTCAATTCTTAAACAGACTTATTCAAACTGGGAGGCCATAGTGATTGATAATCATTCTACTGATGACACTGTTTCTATTGTCAAAAGTTATGGAGATAGTCGTATTCAATGCTATTTAATACATAACGAAGGGGTGATTGCCAAGTCTCGAAACTATGGAATCACTTTTGCAAAGGGAGATTATGTTTGCTTTTTGGATTCGGATGATTGGTGGAAAGAAAATAAACTCAATAAGTGTCTTCTTTATTGCAATCTTAATGAGGAAGTATTTATTTATCATCAGTTTGAATTATATAGAGAGGAGCAGAGGAGGCTTCACACTAACAAATCTCAATATAGAGAATTGCCAAACAGCAACAGAGTACGTAACCTACTTTGTAATGGAAATACGATAGGAACTTCAAGCGTTTGTCTATCTCGCTCTATTCTTATGCGGTACCAATTTAACGAAAGCCCTTTGCTTGCTGGAGTGGAAGATTTTGATTTATGGATCCGTGTTTTAAATAATGACACAGTTAAGACATTCTTTATAGACCAAACGTTAGGATTCTATTATGTAGGTAATACGTTTTCTGCATCTGCCAAACAGCTGACAAAGCTTCGCTTCTTGATTGCTCAATATATAGGATGTTTTGATAAGGCTACCCGTAGAGAAATAATTAAATCATGGTACTTCCAAAAGGCAGTGTATCATTATGTGAACTTCAAATTTCCCGAAGCCATTAAATTCTTTCTTATCTCTGTAACATCTAAATCGAAAGAAATTCGCTGCATATCTATACAAGCTATTGCTAAAAGTAATTTTTTGAGAATATATAATATTTTGAAATGAACATAACGAAATCTTCATTCTTAGTAGGATGGCTATGTCTATTTTGCCTATTTTATATTCCTTTAAATTTTTCATCATGGATGTTTAATGCTTTGCCATTAGTGTCAGTAAGATTAATATTAACATTGGTGCTGGTTTTGGTTTTATTTTCTCGTAAAATTATAGTTACGAAGTCCGAATTTGCATTCTTGTTATTATCTGTAGCTTATTGCACTGCTGAATGGCTATATAATCCAGTGTATAATAAAAATTTCATAAACGATTTGATATTTTTTATGTTTTGCATATCTTTTTATATCATACAAAAAGATATGCAAAATTTGAAAGTTAAAGTTATAAAGGTGTGGGTTGGTATCGTTTCATTAGCCTCTATATCATCAGTGCTTTCGTGTGCTTTATATGCTTTTTTTCCTTCGACTTTTTTTCCTGCTGGATATGATGGATATGTTACGGTAATTAACCCTTTGGGATTCATTCATTTAGAAACAGGTGGATTTCGGCCTAGTTGGTTCTTTGCAGAACCAAGTTATTTAGGATTCTATTTAGGGGCCAATTTACTGTTTATTTGTCGTTATTATAAAACAAGATTATCCAAAAGTGCATTTAAACTATTTATGATGATTTATCTATTGAGTTGTTTCACAGTTCAATCAGGTACGATAGTCGTTAGTCTTGCATTCTCTTTTTTTATTTCAATTTTCTATAAGTTTGCATTTAAGTCAACCACTACTTTGTATTGGCTGTTAGTGGCTCTTATGATTGTAGTTCTGATAGTTGTATTAGAACTGGATTTAATGGAGATTTACACATCTTATAATCTTCTTTCTTCATTGGGTGATCGACAATCGAGAATGATTTCATCAGCCGAAATCTATCAGGATATGTCAGTATGGGAATATCTTTTAGGCAAAGGAAGTGGTTATGTTACTCTTCTTACCGGTAGAGGTGAGTCGAATACTTACTATAAAATATTTATTGAGCAAGGAACTGTACCGCTTGTATTATTTTTGATTTATATTAAATTCTTTCTAAAGGAATCAGTCTTTGCCTTGGCTTTTGTTCTTATTGCTTTTAATTCTACTATTTGTCATTTCAGTCCTATGACATTTTTCTATTTTATCGCTTTATATAATTTCTATGGGAGGCAGCATATGGAAGAATCTCGCACGAATAATAGGCAATAAGGTTGTGCCATTGTGTTAAAACTAAGATTGTAGGTATACGTTTCAATTTTCTTAATAACTTCACTTCAAACTTATCAAATATTTATATATCTAAATTTGGAGGTGAGTTTGAAGCTATATCATACTTGAGATCCCCTCTTATTGTATGTATTGGAAGTAATGATTCATTCTAAATTTGACAGAGTTGTAGTTAATGGAGTTAATTTGATGCACGAAGGTAGTATTCCTTGCTATTCTACAATATTTATCCTCGTTTCAAACATTATTGCGAGTATAGCAATTTCTTTGTTTTATTTCATTTTGGGATTCTTGTTTTTTTTCAAAACCACATTTTTATAGTATTGATGTATATTGTAGCAAAATTAAAAAAAGAGCAAAGGTCATACTTGTTCCTTATTTATATTAGAATTTATTTGTTATTCTGCTATTGCTAGTTGCAGAAAGTGTTTTCTCGGGATTATTATCAGGAAAGAATAAGCTTGTGGTAGATTAGATTATACACTTACAGATTGGCTATGGTCTTTCTACGGCACTTCGCATATTAATCCAACTGTAGAAAGTGCTTTCCCTGTATGTTATCAGTTTTGGTTCTTGCGTGACTTAAAATGGTTACTATGGTTTTCTTTCCTATCGTTTATCTTGGAGTTAGGTATTTGCAAGTATTATGTATACTATGCTTGGGCATTTTATGACTTATTAATTTTTGGTCTGCTATTTCTGGTTTTAGTTTAGCTGTTATGTTTTATTTTTCATTTAGTATTCAAAAAAAAGATTTTGTTGCAACAATGCGACCATTATTGCCTTTATCATTGTTAGCATATCTTATAGGTTAGTGTTCGATTCATACTTGGTTGTATGAATGCATGGTACATTGAATACGTACATCATTTGAGCATTATACTGGGTATATTATGTATGTATTACGTCATACTTGCTTTGTATGGGAAAGATAAGAAGTCATCATTTTCTGACTAATAGCAGTTTCTTTATCTATGCTTTTCATACAATGCCATTGGTGTTAATTATTAAGTTGTTATTCAAAACTATTCAGCCTCAGTCGGATTTTAAATCTGCATGTTATATTTTTTATGTCCAGCAATTACAATTGTGGCAGGTCTTGGCTTATATAAATCATTAGTAATTCTTTTTCTTAAATTTACCGCAATGATTACTGGTGGAAGAAAATAATCAAATTCAAGGTCAACAAACATTAATTGTTTTCTGATAATCTTTAATTTATGAAGAGTAAAATATCATTTTTTCTTCCCTCATTTAATATAGGGGGAGTAGAACGTGTATTTATTAATTATGCTAATGCACTTTCTGACAAGGGATATAATGTTGATTTTGTGGTTTGCAAAGCTGAAGGTGTGCTTTTAGATTTGGTTTCTTCTTCTGTGAAAGTTGTGTCGTTAGGTAACATTCAGCTTCGCTATTCCTTTTTTAAGCTTAGGAAGTATATCAAGAAGCGTCAGCCGGATTCTGTTATTTCAGGTGGAGACTTTCCGAATATAATGCTGATATTGGCAGCTTCTTTTCTATCAAAACGTCCTCAAATAATAATCTCACAGCATAACTATTATAACATTGAGGTGAAAAATCTAGGATTGTGGGCTCGATGTACAACCTTCTTAATGAGACAAATATATCCGTGGTCTGATGTGGTTATTGCTGTTTCAAAAGGAATCATGACTGATGTATCAAACAAAATTAGGTTAAGTTCCAAGCAGCTACTTTATTTGCCTAATCCTATTGATATCGATAAAACTGTGCAATTAGGCAACTTACCGGTATCATCATTACCAGATAATTTTATCGTTTTTATTGGACGGCTTAGCAAGGTGAAAAACCTCAAATTACTATTGAACGCTTTTCAACATATAAAGCATCAAGATTACGAACTGCTTATAGTGGGAGATGGACAAGAACGGAGTGAACTTGAAGATTGCGCAAATAATTTAGAGCGAAGTTCTAAAATTCATTTTATTGGAGCTGTTCCAAATTCAATGCCTTATTTAAAGCGTGCTAAAGTGTTGGCTTTACCTTCTTTTTCCGAAGCACTGCCAACAGTATTACTTGAAGCTTTGTCTTTCAGCATTCCTATAGTTACAACGCCTAATGCGGGAGCTGTGGAGATATTACAAGATGCTAAAAATGCATTTATCTCAGAATCATTTGATAATGTAGAGGAATTTGCCAGTTTGTTGGATAGTGCCATAGTGCATTGCGCTGAAGATGATAGGTTATTATTAAGTAAATATTACATGTTGAACATCCTACCACAACTAGAACTCATATTACAGTCATGATTTATATTTATTTGTATAAACATTGGTTAGATTCTTATCTATTATCTTTTTATGAAAGCAGGATATTTTAAGTGAGTTGGATTACAAAGATATTGTTTTTTTGAGTGAAATTCAATAGAGAATTATGAATATATTGATAGACTTTACACAAATTCCCATACAAAAGGTTGGGGTTGGAGTTTATGCAAGAGAAACGTTTTTTGAGTTATTACGTGACACAAATAATAAGTATTGCTGTTTAGTTCAAGATGATGATAAAGATATGTTGAATACCTTAAAGTCAAGTAAAATAATCTTTGTCAAATCTAAGTGGTTTAGATTTTTTTTCTTTAGATTTTTCTTAGAGCAATTCTATATACCATGGATTTGTTATAAATATAAAATTAATATTGTCCATAGTTTGCATTACAGTTTTCCTTTAATTCCATTGAGGGCTAAGAAAGTTGTTACCATTCATGATTTAACCTTTTTTATATATCCAAAAGCGCATACAATCTTTAAGAGGTATTATTTCAGATTTTTTATTCGGTTTGCATGTCGATTTGCAGACGAAATTATATGTGTTTCTAACTCAACATTAAATGATTTAAATCTACACATAAAACCAATTAAATCTAAAACTCAAGTTATTCCCTTAGCTTGCGAGCAACCAAAAGTTTTTGATCTTGAATCGATAAATAATACAAAGGCGAAGTTTGGCTTGCATAGAAAATATTTATTATTTATCGGAACACTGGAGCCACGAAAAAATATAGTCAACTTATTGATTGCTTTTGAAAAAATAGTAAAAAATGACAGTTGCATTGACTTGGTAATTGTTGGCAAAAAAGGCTGGTTTTATAACGATACTTTAACTAAGGTTCAAGAGCTTAACATAGCCAATCGTGTGATTTTTACAGGCTTTGTTACTACTGAAGAAAAGTTCATTATATTGTCAGGTGCGTATGCTTTCATTTATCCTTCTATTTATGAGGGATTTGGTCTTCCTGTTTTGGAGTCTATTACGTACAAAATCCCTACAGTAACAAGTAATATCTCTTCATTACCAGAAGTGGTTGGACAAGCAGCAATATTGATGAATCCCAATAATATTGATAGTATATACAATGCTCTTAAAGAAGTATTATATAATGAAAATACAAGATTGATATTAGTTGAAAGATGTTCTAAGCAAGCCAAAAAGTTCTCATGGGAAATCACTGCTAAAATGACAGAAAATGTGTATGATAAATATCAAGTTGTTAAATGAGAACTGTGAAAGCTTTATATTATCAATGCATATTAAAAGCATTTACATATCTGGGAGAAATAAAAGAAAGCAGTAGGTAGATTTCGAAAAGAGTATCTCGATGTTTTTTAGTAGTGCTTTATCATAGAGAGTTTTACTATCCTATTACAGTTGATAATTGGGGCTTAGTGTGTGTACTTTAGAATGATTCCCCCCCTTTTTCTATCCAGCTATCTTTTTTATTTAATCGTTTGATTTTTTCACTCAAACGAAAGATACTGTAGTTTTTTTGTATAATGAAGTTTTCCCCTTTTTGAAGAAAATAAATGTTATGAAACTTTCTTTTGTCATTGTTGAATACCATTCAGTGGAGGATATTTTGGCTTGTTCTTCATCCATACAAGAGAATATGGAAAAGACATCTTATCAATTTGAGATAATAGTATCCTCTAATTCATTGTATAATTCCGAAAAGCGGAAACAATTACTTGCTGTACATTCTCTATGTAAATGGATTTTTAATGCTGAAAATGGTGGCTTTGCTTATGCAATGAACCAAGGATTAAAAGTGGCTACCGGAGATATTTTGGTGATTATGAATCCTGATGTAAGATTGAAGTCAGGGATTGGAGAGATGGTTGAATATTTCGCAGCCCATGAAAAAATTGGACTGATAGCTCCTATGATTAGAAATACATTGGGTGACATACAAGATAGCTATCGTCATTTTATTACACCATGGCGTTTCTTGGTTAGACATTTGGTTAGAGTTATTGGGCAAAAAAAATTAAAGAAGTATGATAATCCGGTGAATATGGATTGGGTCTGTGGAGCATTTATGATGATGTCTCGTGCATCGTATACCTTTGCAAAAGGTCTGGATGATGGTTATTTCCTTTACTGTGAAGATATGGACTTATGCAAGAGAATGTGGTTGGGAGGTTATAAGGTAATTTATTATCCGATGGCTGAAATAGAGTACGAAGGAACACGTTCTGCAAGATACTCACTGAAGTATGCTCTTGTATTTCTCAAATCTTTATTAAGATATTGGAGGAAGTTTGGCTGTATTGGTTAAAGATTAAGAGTTCTTAATTTTGCATCTGAAGTTGAGACGATTTATATGGGCTGATTAAGGTGCTTGTAGAAAAGGGTAGTTAGGGATTTATCATTTGGCTATATCTATAGCTGATATACAACAAGATATTCATTCTAAATTGAGAAAGATAGCTCCTGCTTTTTTGAGCGATATGGTGAGGATATGTACTATATTCAACTCAATCCTAATGCATGTGGCATTTCTTTTGAAAAAAATATTGAAAAGGTTTACTTTTTCAAGTGTATCACTAACAGCCATGTTCTCGGTTAATATCTTTTATAGAATATTTTCATGAATATACTTATTACCGGAATCCACGGTTTTGTGGGTTCCAATCTTGTTGTGGCTTTGAAGGAAAGCCATACCCTTTATGGGTTGGATATCATTACTCCCGAAAAGGAGGGTGTGACAAAGACTTTTTCTTGGAAGGATATTGAAACTATTTCTTTCCCAATGCAGAATCTTCCTAAATTTGATGCCATTATTCATCTGGCAGGCAAGGCGCATGATACGAAGAATCAGTCTGCCGCTCAGGTATATTTTGATATCAATACTGGATTGACTCAGAAGATATTTGATTTCTTTCTGGAATCGTCTGCAAAGAAGTTTGTATTCTTCAGTTCGGTGAAAGCTGCTGCTGATAGTGTATCTGGAGACATACTGACGGAGGACGTAATACCGGCTCCGGTAGGGCCTTATGGAGAAAGTAAGATAAGGGCAGAAGAATACATTTTTTTGGAACTAAAAAGAAGGGAAGAATTGAAGGTGGCTGATGGTAAGCAGGTGTACATCTTGCGTCCCTGCATGATTCATGGTCCTGGCAATAAGGGAAACTTGAATCTGCTTTACAATGTAGTGAAGAAAGGTATTCCTTGGCCGTTGGGAAGTTTTGAGAACAGACGCTCATTTACTTCGATTGATAATCTTTGCTATGTGGTGGAAGGGTTGCTGGTGAAAAACGTGGCGAGTGGCATTTATCATATAGGGGATGATGAAGCCTTGTCTACAAATGAGCTGATATCTTTGATGTGTGTGGTTTTGGGGCGCAAGTCGCATATATGGAGGATGAATAAGCGGATGATGAAGTTTTGTGCCCGGCTTGGGACTCTGCTCCATTTGCCTTTGAATGCAGAGCGCCTGCGCAAGTTGACTGAGAATTATGTGGTGAGTAATGCGAAGATAAAGGCTGCCCTGGGTATTGACAGAATGCCGGTGAGGGCAGAGGAGGGGATAGTGAGAACGATAAAATCGTTCTCAAATATAAAAGTAAACAATTAAAAATTAAAGAGGAAAATACTGTTATGTATTATCTGATTATATTGGTTCTGCTGTTTTTAGCAGAACTTTTTTATTTTAGAATAGCTGATAGGTGCAATATCATCGACAAGCCCAATGAGCGGAGTTCCCATACGAAAGTGACTTTACGCGGTGGTGGGATTATTTTCTATTTCGGGGCGTTTGCCTATTTCCTGACGAGTGGCTTTGAATATCCCTGGTTCCTGCTTGCCTTGACACTGGTGACGTTCATCAGCTTCGTGGACGATATAAAATCCACCGGACAGATGACAAGACTGCTTTTTCATTTCTCTGCTATGGCTATGATGTTTTATCAGTGGGGGCTGTTCTCCTTGTCCTGGTGGTGGATAGTCATAGCCTTGATAGTCTGTACGGGCATCATCAATGCCTACAATTTTATGGATGGGATTAATGGGATAACGGGAGGTTATTCTCTGGTTATTCTTGCTGCGTTGGCCTATATCAATAAGGAGGTGGTTACTTTTGTAGAAGCGGATTTCATCTATACCGTTATCTGTTCCGTTCTAGTCTTCTGCTTCTTCAATTTCCGCAAGCGTGCCAAATGCTTTGCGGGTGATGTGGGTTCTGTGAGCATTGCCTTCATCCTTCTTTTTTTGATAGGAAGACTTATCATTAGAACGGGTGATTTCAGCTGGATAGTTCTTTTGTCCGTTTATGGGGTAGACAGTGTATTGACTATCATTCACCGCCTGATGCTTCATGAGAATATCGGGCTACCGCATCGCAAGCATCTGTATCAGATTATGGCGAATGAGCTGAAGATTCCCCATATAATGGTTTCTTCTATTTACATGGCAGTACAGGCAATCATTATCGTAGGATATATAATGTGTTTAGGTTACGGTTATTGGTATTTGACAGGTATAATTCTTTTGCTTTGTTTTTCTTATACCTGCTTTATGAAGAAGTATTTCGGATTGCACCAGTCTACGTGAGTAATACTGAAATGATGATTAGTAAAATAATGAAAGGCGATGGAGACTAAAATCTCCATCGCCTTTCGTCTTATTTTTGAAATATAAATCGTACCTTTGTCATATACCAATCAGGTTATAATAATAACATGGAACAGATGCGTAAACTGCCGATTGGCATACAGACTTTTGAGGAAATACGTAGGGATGGTTATCTCTATGTAGATAAGACGGCTATGGTTTATCAAATTGCAAATGTAGGTAAACCTTATTTCTTGAGCCGTCCCCGTCGTTTTGGCAAGAGTCTGCTTCTTTCTACCTTTGAAGCCTACTTTCAAGGACGCAAGGATCTGTTTCAAGGTTTGGCCATCGAACAGCTGGAAAAGGAATGGGAAGAATACCCGGTTTTGCACTTGGATTTGAATGCCCGGAAATATGAAGCTGCTGCTGACTTGACGGCTATGCTTAATCAGTATCTGGAGAAATGGGAGCTGCTCTATGGTCAGGAGAAGAAAGACCGTAGTCCGGAAGAGCGTTTTGCTTACGTGATAGAGCAGGCATGCATGCAGACAGGAAAGCAGGTTGTTGTCCTGATTGATGAGTATGACAAGCCATTGCTTCAAGCGGTCTTGGATGAGAACTTGCTGGATGAGTATCGGAAAACATTGAAAGCATTCTACGGTGTCTTGAAGAGCGCTGACCGTTATCTTCGTTTTGTTTTCCTGACCGGAGTGACCAAGTTTGCGCAAGTAAGTGTGTTCAGTGACTTGAACCAGCTGAATGATATCAGCATGAAGTCTCCTTACGCTGCTTTGTGTGGTATTACCAAAGAGGAGTTGGTGAAAACCTTTCTGCCGGAACTTGAGAGACTGGCTAAACGAAGAGGGATATCTTTACAAGAAGTGATTGATTTGATGGAACGTCAATATGATGGTTACCATTTTCATCCGGAAGGTGTAGGAATGTTCAATCCGTTCAGTGTATTGAATGCTTTTGATGCAGAAGAGATGGGGTACTATTGGTTTCAGACCGGCACACCTACTTACTTGGTTGACTTGCTGAAGCAGAGTGATTACGATATACGTCTATTGATAGATGGAGTGGAAGTGCTGGCTTCCGCTTTCTCTGAATATCGTGCGGAAAAAAATAATCCTCTTCCGATGATTTATCAAAGTGGTTATTTGACCATAAAAGGGTATGATGATGATGTGAAGCTATACACTTTAGGCTTTCCGAATGATGAGATACGTTACGGCTTTCTGAATTTTCTGGTTCCTTTTTATACTAAAGTTACTGATGATGAGACTGGTTTCCACATCGCTAAATTCATGCGTGAATTGAAGAGTGGGGATGTGGAGGCGTTTATGGAGCGTCTTAAGATATTCTTCTCCGGTATTCCGTACGAGTTGAGTGATGATACGGAACGTCATTATCAGGTTATTTTTCATGTAGTGTTTACTTTGCTGGGACAGTTCATCCGGTCTGAGGTTCGCAGCAGCCGCGGCCGTGCGGACGCGGTAGTTCATACCCCTACCGCTATTTATGTTTTTGAGTTCAAACTGGACGGTACAGCCGACGCAGCTCTGAAGCAAATAGATGAGAAGGGGTATCTGATTCCTTATACCTTGGATGGCAGGAAATTAGTGAAAGTAGGTGTGAACTTCAGTAAAGAAACACGGAATATTGATGAATATATTGTCGTAGAGGAATAGGAACGAACAATCCTATATATGGAAAAGGCGATGGAGATTCTATTCTCCATCGCCTTTTCCGTATTATAGTATTTCACCTTATTTCTTCATTCTCAGCACCCGTATTCCTGTCCATTTATTATTGTCTTTCAGCATTTGGGACAAGGGGACTTTGGGAACAACCACTTTCTTGTCGGTAGAAGAAGCGTGTACCAACAGGAGTTTGCCATCTGCATAGAAAGCGATTCCCATGTGGGCTACATCCAGCCCCGGAGTGTTGGTGGTGATGGCTATGATATCGCCGTCTTTAATCCACGGGAGACCATCGGCGGGAAGTTTGGCTTTGGGAAGATAGTGAACTTCCTTGCCGGACAAGGATTGTTCAATCTTCTTCATTTTGGCTATGTTCTCCGGAGAATTTGCCAGCTGCTTGTAGAGTTGGGGGTGGGAAGACATGTAGGAGATGGATAACTGTTCGGTGTCGGGACTCATGGCGTCCGTTACATCCTGAAGGAAGCCGTTGCGTACGCCATTGTTTATCCAGTCGGCAATATAATGCAGGCGGGAAGTGTACCCGTCGATTTTACCGTCACGGTAACGAATTTTTTGCAGGTTATCGGCGAAAGCGCTTTCCGAGATGTCTCCGTCGGCCAATTTGGGGGTAAGCGTCTCTGCCAGTACATATTCCACCAGCGTGGTACAGTCTACCTCATCGCAGTTGATGACGAGTTCCTCGGGACCATCTGCCTCCAGCGTATGGGCTACGTATGGCACATCCAGATACTTTATTCCATTGCTCAACATATCTTTCCCTCCCTGGGCAGAAACGGAAGTTACCAGGGCTGCGGCGCAGAGGGCGCTGAACATAAATTTAGTCATTGTTTTCATTTTTCTCTCTTTTGATTATTATTGTTCTTAAACGTAAAAAGGATGCAGCAAATTTACTACATCCTTTTTATAAAAGCTTAATCCGGAGGGATTAAATTCAATATTGCCGGATTAAATATTTATAATCTTCCTTTTTATCGAACGGAACAAGGGTAAAACCGTATTCGATGGCATTCTCCTTGCCCGGACGGATCAGATAGGGTTCATGGGCGGTTGCGCCCCAACTGTCGTCTCCACCGACACCCATCATGCGGTAGTCAATGAACAAATCGACCATCTTTTCCGGCAGAGGGTCGGTGAGGTGGCGGTGATTGGTCTTTTCGGTACGCGGGGCACCGTTGTCAATCGTATCGCCGCTATCCATGCTTTCCAGGGGATAGTTGGAGGCGTTCAGCTCAAAGGTGCGGTCGGCGATGAGCAGCAAACCACGTTGCGTCTTATCGGTAAGAGCGCACCAATAGATATCCGTGCGATGGTTGTTCTCCTGTGGGCGGACATACGGCTCGTACATATCCTTGACCGGGATGGCGTACTCTCCGATGAACTGGGAGGTACGGCGGTCTCGGTAATTCTCTTTCGGACCGCGACCGTAGTAGGTCAAGTTTGTAAAGCTTTCCGGCAGCTGCATCCGCAGGCCCACACGCGGTATCATCGGAGCTTGGTCTCCTTCGGCCATGAAGCGGTTGTCTACCTTGATGGTTCCGCTGGCATATATCTTATAGGTGATGTCCCAACGGGCCTCTGTCTGCGGAAAACGGTAGGTCACCTTTACTGTCGTGGCATTGCTGCCCGGAGTCACTTGGAAGCTTTCGGCTTTCGGTTCCTGGTAGCTTGCCTCTTTCCAGGCTTTGAGGCGGACGGGGAGGTTGGCTCCATAATCATTGTCCGTCGGTGCACGCCAGAAGAATGGGTGGGGACCCTGACCGTTCAGTATGTACTCGTGCTTCTTGTACAAATAGGAGGTGAGTAGGCCGCTTTGCTTGTCGAAGGTGGCTTTGAAGTCGGGACCGAAGAACGCCACCAAATTTCCTTCTTCCTTAGAAGTGGCGGGCTTCTGTGCCGTAGCCTCTTTCTTGTAGAAGGTATGGACGTAGGTCTGTTCGCGTGCAATGACCGTGCCGGCCGGGAGGAAAGGTTCTGCCGTCTTGATGGCTGCATAGAACTCGATGCGTACATCTCCCGTTGTCTGTTTCTCTTTGGGTATGCCGTTCAGAAAGCCGGTGGTTACTGTCTTGCCCGGTGCAGCATGGATATTTTCAATCTTGCCACGGTAGACTTCCTTTCCATGGTCGCGGATGATGTAGTAGAAGTCGTACTTGTCGAGATTGGTGAAAGAGAAATCATTGCGGATTTTCACGGTGGAAGTTTGCTTGTCGAAGTCGAGGAACTTGATGTTCTGGTAGACCTTCCCCATCTCTTCCGTCTGCGGTTTGACACTGCGGTCGGGGTATACCACGCCGTTGATGCAGAAATTGCCGTCGGAGGGAGTGCCGTTCTCGCCATAATCGCCGCCATAGGTCCAGTATTTACGGCCGTCGTCTGTCTTGGCGGCAAAGCCTTGGTCTACCCAGTCCCAGATACAGCCGCCCTGGAGGATGGGATATTTTTCGATGATATCCCAGTAGTCCTGGAAGTTGCCGAGACTGTTGCCCATGGCATGGGCATACTCGCAAAGAATGAGGGGACGCGTCATCTCCTTGTTCCGGGCATACTTCTCCAGATAGGAAGGGGGAGCATACATCGGGCAGTAGATGTCCGTATTCCATTCCAACAGTGCACGTTCATACTGGATGGGACGGCTGTCGAGTGTCTTCAAGGTGTTGTAAGTGACGTAGAAATTCAATCCGTTCCCGGCTTCGTTGCCCAGCGACCAGATGATGACTGACGGATGGTTCTTGTCCCGCTCGTACATATTCATGGTGCGGTCGAGATGGGCATTCATGAAGAGCGGATTGTTTCCCAGCGTACCGCCTACCCGCAAGTCGTAACCCATGCCGTGACTTTCGATATTGGCTTCGTCGATGACGTAGATACCATATTCATCGCAGAGTTCGTAGAAACGTTCCTGCTGGGGATAGTGGCAAGTGCGTACGGTATTGACATTGTATCTCTTCCAAAGCTCGAAATCTTTCTTCATCAGTTCTTCGGAGACATAGTGACCGGTATTCTCGTTGTGTTCGTGATAGTTCACGCCTTTCACGAGGATAGGTTGTCCGTTTACCAACAGTTGCTTGTCCTTGATTTCCACTGTACGGAAACCTACTTTGCAGCTTGTCGCTTCAATCACATCTCCGTTCGGGCGCTTCAAGCTGACGACGAGGGTATAGAGGTTGGGCGTTTCGGCTGTCCATTGCAGGGGTTCCTGGATGGTCTTCTTGGTGAATTCCACTTCCGTTTGGTCACCGCTGACCTGAGTAGAGGACTGGGCTATCTGCTGGTCGTTCTTGTCCAGCAGGCGGTAACCAACGACAAATGGGGCGTTTTGTCCGCTTTCATTGGTAAACTGCACCTTTACCTTGAGGATACCGTTCCGGTAGTTGTCGTCCAGAGGAGCTTCCACCTTGAAGTCTGTGAGATGGATTTGAGGCTGGGCATATAAGTAAATGTCCCGTTCGATACCACTGATGCGCCAGAAGTCCTGGCATTCCAGATAGTTGGCATCGGAAAAGCGGTGTATCTGAATGGCAATGACATTCTTCCCTTTCTTGGCAATGGCGCTGACGTTGAAACGCGCCGGAGTCTTTGCATCTTTACTCATGCCTACAAACTTGCCGTTAAGGTAGTAGAAGGCTGCCCCGCGTACACCGTCGGCACTCAGGAAAATCTCCTTATCGTCCCAGTCTCCCGGAAGGGTGAACTCGCGGCGATAGGTGCCGGTGGGATTCCATTCCTTGGGAACGTACGGAGGGTTGGGCTTGTCCCAATAAGGAGGATAGCCCGAAGAACAGAACTCATAGGGATGGTTCACGTAGATGGGCGTGCCGAATCCTTGCAACTCCCAGTTTCCGGGTACATTGATGTCCGGCCAGCGGCTGGCGTCCACACGGTCCATCATGAAGTCCGTGGGGCGGTCGGCGAAGTTTTCCACATAATGGAATTTCCATTTCCCGTTAAGGGACAAGCGGAAGGTTCCGTTCTTGCGGTCATTGATGACGGCATCGGCCTCCGTGACGTAGGAGGTGAACGTGCTGCGGGCAGGCTCCCGGTTGATGCTTGTCAGCTTGGGGTTGGTAATCTCTTCGTAGCGATTGTTCTCCTGAGCAGTCAGGGCAAAGGGAAAAGCTGCGAGGCAAGTGAGTAAAAAATACTTTTTATTCATAATTGCTTTTATTTCTTTGTGGTAGGTTCAGAGACCGGGAATACGAGCCCTTCACGCAACCACTTCTCCAGTTCTTCCGTCCATTGACGCTTGTAGGTGAAGTTGTCCCGGAATCCCCAGCCATGTCCGCCGGTAGGGTAGGCATGCAGGCTGGCAGGCACTTTGTGGTCACGCAAGGCGAGGAAATAGCCAATGCCGTTGATGGGTGGCACTGCGTCGTCGTCCGAAGAAAGCATGATAAAAGCCTGCGGAGTGCGTGGGGACACTTGTCTTTCGAGGGAGTATTTTTGTTCCAGCTCCTGAGATGGATTTTCTCCGATAAGGTTCTGGCGGGAACCTCCATGGGTAACGCCTTTCTGCATGGAAATCACCGGATAGAACAAGATCTGGAAGTCGGGACGGGTTTTGTCACTGCTGTATAGTGTGGCAAGCGAAGCTGCCAGATGGCCGCCGGCAGAAGCGCCCATGATGCCTACGCGCTGAGGATTGACACCCCATTCAGCGGCATGTTTGCGTACCATGCGGATGGCTTGTTCGGCATCGGAAAGGGGCACTTCATGGTGCCCGTTGGGCATACGGTATTTCAGTACTGCATAGGTGATGCCTTGTGTGTTGAACCAGGGAGCCATGTCGTGTCCCTCGTGCTTCATGGCCAGCCCTCCGTAGCCACCTCCCGGACACATGATGATGGCCATGCCGTTGGGGTGGGAGGCAGGATACACCGTAAGGGTAGGGGTGGTGACATCGGACACCCATTCGTTGTTATGGTTCTGTCCGGAATTGGTCAGTTCGTTGTTATTGGGGGCACCGTTGGGCCATAGGGGCAGCTCAACGGGCTTTTGTGCAGATAACATGGTCGTTGCAAATAGAAAAGATAAAAGTAGAATCTTTTTCATGTTCTTGGTATTTAAAGGTTATTTGGTTTTCATGGAAGCTTTGATGAGGTAGAATATCAGAATGGCATAAGCACCCAGCGCCAGCACTTCAGACCAAGTGTTTTGCAACCATGCATCGTTCACGAGGTTGATTCCTCCGAAGCGCATGGCAGCGCTTACCACGCCCATCAATGCACCGCCGGCAATGAAACCGGAGGCAAGCAGTGTGCCTTTTTCCCCGCGTTCGGCATTGAGAGCGGCATCCTTGCTGCGGCTGGTCACGTACCAGTTGACGGCACCGCCCACTACTAACGGGACATTCAGTTCCAATGGGATGAACATACCCAATGCAAATGCCAGTGCGGGAATCTTGCAGAAGTTGAGGATGACGGCCAGCACTGCACCGATGCCGTAGAGCAGCCAAGGAGCACCCACACCGTTCATCAGAGGTTCGATAACGGCTGCCATGGCATTGGCCTGCGGAGCGGCCAGTTGTCCGCTGGTGAAACCGTATGTCTTGTTCAGGATAATCATTACACCACCTACGGTAGCGGCAGAAACGATGGTTCCGAGGAACTTCCAGGTCTCCTGCTTGGCAGGCGTGCTACCCAGCCAGTAACCGATTTTCAAGTCTGTGATGAAGCCTCCCGCCATGGACAGTGCCGTACATACAACACCACCCATCACCAGTGCCGCAACCATTCCTCCGGGACCTTTCAACCCTACGGCTACCATGACTACGGATGCCAGAATCAATGTCATCAGCGTCATTCCGGATACGGGATTTGTGCCCACAATCGCAATGGCATTGGCTGCCACGGTGGTGAACAGGAAAGCGATACCTGCTACCAGCAGGATGGCTACAATGGTATGTGTCAGGTCACCTTGCATCACATCGAAGTAGAAGAACAGAACAACCAGCAGCAATGTGATGATGGAGCCGATGGCGATAATCTTCATGGAGATGTCTCGTTGCGTGCGCTTCACGCTGGTCTCTACATTGGATTTACCGCCCATTTCCTTGGCAGCCAGCCCTACGGCGCTCTTAATGATGCCCCAGGACTTGATAATGCCGATGATACCTGCCATGGCTATACCACCGATACCGATGCTCTTGGCATAGTATTTGAAAATATCTTCCGGAGCCATAGCGCCTACGGTTGCTGTGATTTCGGGGTTCCATTGGTTCAGTACGGAGTCTCCCCAAATCATGGACATACCGGGGATGATAATCCACCATACGGCCAGCGAACCGGCACAGATGATGGACGCGTATTTCAGTCCCACGATATAGCCCAGACCGAGCACAGCAGCACCCGTATTAACCTTGAATACCAGCTTGGCTTTCTCGGCCAGCATTTCGCCGAGGCCGCATACGCGGGTAGTGAAATTCTCGTTCCACCAGCCGAAGGTTGCCACGATGAAGTCGTATAGACCACCGATGATACCTGCCATGAGTAATGGTTTTGCCTGGCTGCCGCCCTTTTCACCGGAGACGAGCACTTGTGTGGTGGCTGTTGCTTCGGGGAAGGGATACTTGCCGTGCATGTCGCTCACGAAATATTTACGGAAGGGGATAAGGAAGAGAATACCCAGCACACCTCCCAGCAGAGAGCTGATAAAGACTTGTGCAAAGGTAACAGTGATTTCTTTCGGATAGGTTTCCTGAAGGATATAAAGCGCCGGAAGGGTGAAGATGGCACCTGCCACGATGACGCCAGAACTGGCACCGATAGACTGGATAATGACGTTTTCGCCCAATGCGTTCTTGCGTTTGGCGGCACCTGATACGCCGACGGCAATGATGGCGATGGGGATGGCGGCTTCGAATACTTGCCCCACCTTTAGCCCCAGATAGGCGGCTGCGGCCGAAAAGAGAATGGCCATCAGAATACCCCATGTCACCGACCAGGCATTTACTTCTGAATACTTCTTGTCCGGGCTCATCAGAGGGTTGTACACTTCTCCCGGTTTCAGTTCACGGAACGCATTTTCCGGCAAGCCGGTGATTGGTTCTTCTTCTTGTTTCATAGGTTTTGTAGTTTTATGTTTTTCTTTAATAGACTTCAAAGATAGTGCAAACCGAATGCTGGATAAAATGAGCAAGCTCATTATTATTCTGCTGAGGTGCAGCCTATCTTCGCATTTTAGGCAAAGAAAGCAAAAAAAAAGGAGATTTAAAAAAATCTCCTTAATTCTGTATGGTAAAATGCTTATTTGGCATCTTTAGCGGTCATGTCCCCTTCGATAAACAATCGCATGATTTCCGTTTTGGCATTGGTGCGCAGGGTGATGGATTTCTTGAAGTGTCCGGGGTATCTTCCGGTTCCATTATAGGTTACTTTCACTGTTCCTGTCTTTCCCGGTGCTATCGGTTCTTGTGAATATTCGGGAACGGTACATCCGCAGGAAGCTACAGCTTGATGGATGACAAGCGGAGCATCGCCTACGTTCGTAAACTTAAAGGTGTAGCTGACTACCGGACTGTTTTCGGAGAATGTGCCGAAGTTGTGGGTGGTCTGTTCGAATTTGATGTCTGCCTTTCCTTGTGCATAGGCATAACCGATGCTCATAACCAGCATCATCATATAAAAAACGACTTTCTTCATGTTCTTATCTTTTTTATATTTCAACGGCGCAAAGGTAACCCATTTTCATTAAAATAATGCCTATGGTGTGCGAAATTGTATTAAATCGGGCTCAAAAGGTCTCTGTACGAATGATAAGCAGGGAAAAATAGGGGAAGCGGATGGTCGCTATCCGCTTGCTGTCATTGATATACTTCTCTTCCGGAGTGCCTACATTCTCAAAATAGTGATACCGGTATTCGGGATGCAGGCGGATGCAGCGGTGAATCTCATCGGTGCATCTGGACAGCTTCATGATGACAACCGCACTGTTTTCGCTTGTCAGTCTTTCTATCTCTTCTGTCGTGACGATGCCGGGTATCACCGTCAGCCGCTCTTCCTGGCTGGCTACATGGAGCCCGCCCAGTGCGCCGGCGGCAATGAAGGCGGGGATACCGGGGATGTGCTTCACGGGGATGCCGTCTGCCTGCAATTTGTCATATACATAGTGTATGGAAGAGTAGAATCCGGCATCTCCTTCGGCAACGATACAGACCTTCTTTCCTTGTTGCCGGAGGGTGGAGCTCTCCATATAGACCTCGTCGTAGGCGCTCAGGGCTTTTTCGCGCTGTTTGCTCATGGGGAGTGGAAAGCGGTGCACCGTGTTTTCCGGAATGTCGAGTTGCAATAGGATGTCGGCTGCGCGTGAAACTCTGTTTCCATCTTTGGCCAGTGTCTCGGGACAGAATATACAGTCGGCTGTCTGCAGGGCTTTCAAGCCTTTTACGGTAATCAGTTCCGGTTCGCCGGGACCGAGAGATACAAATATGACGGGGAACATTTGCATGAAGACATTAAAGGTTAAAAATTAAAGAACAGCAAAACGGCTACAAAAGTGGGGAAATAATCAGTAGCAAACAAGATATTCGCTATCTTTGTTATTTACTAAAACAATCTGTTTTTTATGGATTATCAACTGAACACCCGCTTGAATGGCAACATAGCCATGACTTCCAGCTACCATGAGCGTGCGTCGCTGCAACGTGACAAGACTCTGTATAAATTCATTTGGGTACAGAGCGGTACGCTCACTCTGGAAATAGACCATATCTCCATGCGCTTGGAAAAGGACGAAATCGTGACCTTGACCCCGTTGCATCACCTGGAGGTAAAAGAGGTGGACGGTGAATACCTGACGTTTGTATTCAACAGCAATTTTTATTGCATCTATGGACATGACAACGAGGTCTCTTGCAACGGATTCCTTTTTTATGGCTCTTCCAAGGTGATGAGACTGGCGCTTTCTGCCGGGCAGTCTTCCAACCTGCATGACATAGTCCGCATTTTCCGGCAGGAATCGGTCATTCATGACAATCTGCAGGAGGAGATGCTGCGCATTGTCTTGAAACGTTTCATCATTACCTGCACACGCATTGCGCGCCAGCTTTTCGGGGTGGGGCAGGAGAAGGAAAAGACGTTTGACATCATCCGACAGTATTATGTGCTGGTGGACCGGCATTTCAAGGAGAAGAAGCAGGTGCAGGATTATGCCGATATTCTTTGCCGTTCTCCCAAGACACTTTCCAATCTGTTCTTGGCCTGCGGGTTGCCTTCCCCGTTGCGGGTGATTCATGAGCGCATTGAGGCGGAAGCCATGAGACTGCTGTTGTATACCCGCAAGAGCGCCAAAGAAATCAGCTCCATTCTGGGCTTTGAAGACTTGCCCGCGTTCAGCCGTTTTTTCAAGAAAATGACCGGCGAGAGTGTCTCGGACTACCGGAAAAGAGTGAAACGGGAATAATTGCCAACTGTTGCGGAATAATTGCCATTTCGTACGTGGTGGAAAACAAGGAACTTTGCAAAAACAAAAATCAAGTCATATTACTGAAACCATTTAAAAAGTAGAACAAAGATGAAAACGAAATTGCAAAACTTGTTTATGGCTGCGTTGACGCTGGCCGCTTCCACTCAAAAGTTGGGTGTTAATTTGATCCGTGTAGCTATCCTGGTTATTTTCGTATGGATTGGTGGATTGAAATTCTGGAATTATGAGGCTGAAGGGATTGTTCCTTTTGTGGCGAACAGCCCGTTCATGAGCTTCTTTTATACAAAGAATGCCCCGGAGTACAAGGAGTATAAGCTGAAAGAGGGTGAGTTCAATGAGGTGAAACATCAGTGGCACGTGGAGAACAATACGTATGGTTTCTCTCACGGTCTGGGCATTCTGATTATGACCATCGGCATTCTGACATTTCTGGGGATATTCTCTCCGAAAATCGGACTGGCGGGAGCCGCACTTGCCATTGTCATGACGATGGGTACCCTCTCTTTCCTGGTGACAACTCCTGAGGTGTGGGTGCCCGACTTGGGAAGCGGGGAGCACGGCTTTCCGTTGCTGACGGGGGCAGGGCGCTTGGTCATCAAGGATACGGCCATTCTTGCCGGTGCCATTGTCGTACTGTCTGACAGTGCAAAAAGAGTATTGAACCAATTAAGGAAATAGATGTATGAAACCGGAAGCACGCAAGAAGGGATTGAATATAAGAGGCAACAAACTGCCGGTCTTTACACATCCCAGCATGAGTGAAGCACTGAATGACCTGATGGGCTTTTAAAGATTATTTAGGCACAATATCCGTCAATTTGCAGGAAGAGCATTTGCGTATCTCCCCAAAAATGACGAATATTGTGCCCGAATTCTATAAACCCTGATAATCATGACCCGGATATCTGCCATAGGCATTGCACTGCTGTGCGCTTTATGCGTAACCTCTTGCAGTTCAAAATCAAAACAGACTTCTACAGCATCCTCTTCAGAAAAGAGTCATTTGCCAGTTGCGGCAGATACGGCGGCTGCCATTGTCCCGCTTTATGCTAAAGGCTATACGGTGAAGTACTTGCCGGACCATGTCCGCCTAGTGGATATACACGACCCTCAGAAAGAAAATGGCAACACCTTTCATTACGCACTGGTACCGAAAGGCATAAAACCCGCCGGTGTACCAGATGATTATACGGTGATAGAAACGCCGGTGGAGCACGTCATGTGTATGACATCTCTGCAACTTTCCAACTTCATCCGTCTGGATGCCTGCGATTGTGTGGTGGGTATCACCAGTACGCGCCATCTCTTCAACAAGGAGATGAACGACCGTTTGAAGTCCGGCGAGACTGTGAAGATTGGTATCGAAGGGAACTTTGATAATGAAGTGATAATGAGCATGAATCCGGATGTTATCTTTATCTCTCCTTTCAAGCGGGGCGGGTATGATGCCATGCGGGAAATAGGCATCCCACTGGTTCCCCATTTGGGGTACAAGGAGATGACCCCGTTGGGGCAGGCCGAATGGATAAAATTCATCGGCATGTTCATTGGCCGGGAAGTGGAGGCGAATGAAAAGTTTGCTGCGATAGAGAAGCGCTATAACGAATTGAAGGAACTGGCTGCCAATGTGAAGAAGCGTCCGGTGGTATTCAGCGGCGAGATACGGGGTGGCAACTGGTATGCAGTGGGAGGAAAGAGCTTTCTTGCCGAACTGTTCCGTGATGCCGGTGCGGATTATTTCTTGAAAGACGACCCCCGTTCGGGAGGTGTTACGCTGGACTTTGAAACCGTATACAGCCAGGCAGAGAGTGCCGACTACTGGCGCATTGTCAACAGCTACGACGGGACATTCACGTATGATGCCTTGAAGTCCCTCGATCCGCGTTATGCTGACTTCCGTGCGTTCCGCGAGAAGGGAGTGGTATACTGCAATATGCGCGAGAAACCCTTCTACGAAAGTATGCCCATGCAGCCCGAAATTGTATTGGAAGACCTGATACATGCTTTCCATCCCGATTTGTTGCCCGACTATAAACCGACTTACTACGAACTGCTGAAATGATAAAAAGACCCGTACTTCCGTTGATGTTGCTGACACTGGCATCTATCTTTCTTTTTTTCCTGCTGAACCTGCTTTTGGGGTCGGTTCACATTCCTCTGCGCTCTGTGTGGAATATATTGTGGGGAAATACGGATGAATCCGTTATTTGGCAGAATATCATCTGGAAGTCCCGCGTGCCCCAGGCGTTGACGGCATTGGTGGCGGGAGCAGGGCTGTCAGTCAGCGGTCTGCAGATGCAGACGGTGTTCCGCAATCCGCTGGCAGGGCCTTCGGTATTGGGCATCAGTTCAGGTGCCAGCCTGGGTGTGGCTTGTGTGGTGTTGCTGTCCGGGGCGATGGGCGGTGTGGCGTTGAGCCGTTTGGGGTATATGGGCGAGGTTGCCTTGTCGGTTGCCGCCATTATCGGTGCGCTGGCTGTGATGGCACTCATTGTCTACGTCTCCCAGAAGGTGAAGGGTAACGTGACGCTGCTGATAATCGGTGTGATGATAGGCTATGTGGCAAGTGCCGTCATCGGCGTATTGAAATATTTCAGTGTGGAGGAAGATATACGTGCATATGTCATTTGGGGATTGGGTAGCTTTGCCCGTGTCTCGGGCGACCAGATGGTGCTGTTTGTCTGCATCATGGCTGTGCTGCTTCCGTTGTCCTTCCTGCTGATAAAGACGATGAATCTGTTGCTGCTGGGCGATGGCTATGCACGCAATCTGGGACTGAACATCAAGCGGGCACGCCTGCTGGTTATTTCATACTCCGGTGTGCTGGTGGCGATTGTAACGGCCTATTGCGGTCCGATAATGTTTATCGGATTGGCGGTTCCTCATTTGTGTCGTGCCATCTTCCACTCTTCGGACCATCGGGTGCTGATGCCTGCCACATTGCTGGTAGGCGCTTCCCTGGCATTGGTCTGCAATCTGATAGCCCGTATGCCCGGCTTCGAGGGAGCTTTGCCGGTAAACTCGGTGACGGCACTGGTAGGTGCGCCGGTAGTGGCTTCTGTACTTTTTAGAAAACGGAAAGGAGAATTGAATGAATAAGGAAACCATACATATAGAGAATCTTTCCATCGGTTACCCCGGTAAGGGGGATGTGAAAGTGGTGGCAGACGGCATTTGCGCCGGAATCAACAGTGGTGAGCTGACTTGCTTGTTGGGAGCTAATGGAGTGGGGAAGTCCACGCTGCTCCGTACGTTGTCCGCCTTCCAGCCTAAACTTGGAGGAAACATATTTATTGAAGGAAAAGAGATAGGGGACTATACCGACAAGCAGCTTTCGCGCGTCATCAGTGTGGTGCTGACAGAGAAGTGCGATATACGCAATATGTCCGTCGTAGAACTGATAGGTCTGGGGCGCAGCCCCTACACCGGTTTCTGGGGAACTCTTTCGAAAGAGGACAAGACTGTGGTGGACAAATCCATCGCCCTGGTAGGCATTCCCCATCTGGCACACCGCATGGTGCATACGCTGAGTGACGGTGAACGGCAGAAGGTGATGATAGCCAAGGCGCTCGCCCAGGAAACTCCCGTCATCTATCTGGATGAACCGACAGCTTTCCTCGATTTTCCCAGTAAAGTAGAGATGATGCAACTGCTTCACCAGCTCAGCCGGCAAACGGACAAGACGATTTTTCTTTCTACCCATGACCTGGAACTGGCCCTGCAGATAGCGGACAAAATATGGTTGATGGACAAGGCGAACGGAGTGACCATCGGCACGCCCGAAGACCTATCGCTAAACGGCAGCTTGAGCAATTTCTTTGCCCGTAAGGGTATTGCCTTTGATTTGGAAACGGGACTGTTCAGGGTAGCCAATGAATATACCTCCCAGATACGCTTGGCGGGTCACGGACAGAAGTATGCCATGGTGCGCAAGGCATTCCAGAGAAACGGGATTCTGGCAAACCGGAATGTTGAATCGGAGATCTATATCGAAACCGGAGATTTGAAGGGAGACGGCAGCTTCGTGTTCCATCGGCCGGGTAAGGAGCCGGTAACGGTGTACTCCATTGAGGAATTGCTTCAAATAGTTTTGTCATTCCATTCACTATGATACATCATTCTACAAAAGATAATTATGTCCACTTGACGACGGCTCCGGTCCCCCGGCTGATTACGTCATTGGCTGTGCCAACCATCATCAGCATGCTGGTGACGTCCTTCTACAACATGGCAGATACCTATTTTGTGGGTAAAATAAATACCCAGTCTACGGCTGCCGTAGGTATCGTGTTTTCTGTGATGTCCATTATCCAGGCTGTGGGATTTTTCTTCGGTCATGGTTCGGGGAACTACATCTCCCGTAAGTTGGGGGCGCAGGAAACGGTGGATGCCGAGAAGATGGCATCCACCGGCTTCTTTTTTGCCTTGTTTGTCGGGGCGGCTCTGGCTGTGTTGGGATTGCTGTTCCTTACACCGCTTTCCCTTGCTTTGGGGTCAACGCATACCATTCTTCCGTATACGGAGCGCTATTTGGAAATCATTCTGCTGGGGACTCCTTTTATGACCGCCTCATTGGTGCTGAATAACCAAATACGCTTTCAAGGTAATGCGGCGTATGCCATGGTGGGGATTGTGAGTGGAGCGGTCATTAACGTGGTGCTCGATCCTATCCTGATTTTTGTATGCGATATGGGCATATCCGGTGCCGCACTTGCCACGGTAATCAGCCAGATATGCAGTTTCATCCTTCTTTTATGTATGGGGCGCAGAGGAGGGAATATACGTATACGTTACAGAAACTTTACGCCTACACTGGCTTTCATCAAGGAAATTATCGGGGGTGGAACTCCGTCACTCACCCGCCAGGGACTGGCAAGCGTGGCAACCATTTTGCTGAACGTGGCGGCCGGTGCATATGGTGACGCAGCTATTGCAGGGATGTCCATTGTGACGCGTATCTCTATGTTCATCAATGCTTTCCTGATTGGTTTCGGGCAAGGCTTCCAACCGGTATGCGGATTCAATTATGGTGCCGGGCTGTATGCTAGAGTGCGCCAGGGATTCTGGTTCTGTGTGAAGGTAGGCTTTTTCTTTTTGTTGGTTTGTGCGGTGGCAGGTATGGGATATGCCGAGGAGATTGTCTCTATCTTCCGCAAGGGAGACCCTGCTGTTGTAGCTACCGGTGCGGCAGCATTGCGCTGGCAGTTCATCACTTATCCGTTGGGTGCATGGATTGTGGTCAGCAACATGATGCTGCAGACGATCCGCAAGCCCGTACGCGCTACGATACTTTCCTCTGCCCGTCAAGGGCTGTTCTTCATCCCCCTCATCTTCATTCTTCCTTATTTCTTAGGACTGAAAGGGGTGGAAATGTGCCAGGCGGTGTCGGACATGCTGACCTTCTTCCTCGCCATTCCATTGACCTGCGGGGTGCTGGCGGAGATGAAGAGGAAGGAGGCGGAACAACTGCAACAGCGGTAGTCTTGAGTATCTTATTCAATGCTTACGGGACTATCAGTTGCCGCTTTACTTTATCGAGGGGAGCTGCATGGTATTCGATGCCTACGGATACCAGAACCGGTACCCCAGCGTGAAGAATGCGGCGAAGTTCTTGGGGAAATATCCTCCTTCTTCCGAATAGTCTATCATCTGGTTTATCTGCTCATTGATTTTTACCAGTCCCACCTGCATCTCTGTACCGATGATGAATCTTCTGTATTCAAAAGTAAGTCCCAGGGCAATACCTGCATCGAAACGGTTGTTACCCATTTTCCCGTCTACCATGCTGCCGAAAGTGTCTATCTTGAACTGGTATCCTCCCTGCATACTACTGCTGCTATAATCGTAGGTCTCGCCGGAGGTCTTGCCTGCCACGCCTATGGCCGCATAAGGGCCGACGCTCAGCGAGGCATGATAATCCCTGCCCAGATGGAGGCGGGCCCCTATCATGAGGGGGATTTGCAGATACAGTTCATGCATTTTGGCCTTGCCGATTTGGCTTATCTCGTCTTTACCGCCGATGGACACGAACTCCAATGCGGATTGCAGCACCAAGGTCTTGTTGAGGACATATTCTGCACCGACACCAGCTTTGTAAGCTATTTGGGTGTCACTGCTGGAGTGTTTCCCATGAAAATGGGAGGTACCGATTCCAGCTTTTGCATGAAAGGACAGCGGGCTTTGTGCCAGACCGGTCAGTACGGTCATTGCCATACAGACGGTAATGATTATCTTCTTCTTCATGAGTAAATTTTTCCGTTTTCGGTTATGAGTAATACTGTTAGTTCGCCATTGGGCAGCAAGGGGTCACAGTGCCGGTGACAGAGCTCAATCAGTGCCTTGCCAAACTTTTCCAGCAGCTCTTCGGGAATGATGTCCCAGAGTTCGCGGGCCAGGTTCATCTGTCCGATGGCGGCAAGCGTTTCTTCGCTGCATCCCGTCTGGCGTGCCAGGTCTTGGATGAATTCCTTGTTCATGGTCACTTTCTTGCTGTGGGTATCCAGATTGCCTTCGGCCAGTTTCACGGCCTTTCCCATCATCACGCCGAGGGTGACGTGCGGTACTTGCTCTTCGGCTGCTATTTTCAAGGTTTCGCCGATAAAGTTGCCGTAATGTACGAAAGCCTGGGCAGGGAGGTCGGGATAATACGCCTTGATGAAACGTTCGCTCTTTGCGCCGGAGCTGATGACGATACGAGGGCTCCGGGTCGCCTTTGCCACTTCCATGGACTTCCGGATGGAATTGACGAAGGCTTCCGAGGAGAATGGCTTCACGATGCCGGAGGTCCCGATAATGGAAATGCCTCCTTCGATACCGAGGCGGGGATTGAAGGTGCGTTTGGCTATCTCTTTTCCACCGGGGATGGAGATGGTAATGAGAATAGGACTGGGCTGTTTGGCAATATGGAGGCGTTCAAGACATAGCTTGACGTTCTTCTTTATCATTTCGCGTGGGGTGTCGTTGATGGCAGAGCTACCGAGCTCAAGTCCCAGACCGGGCATGGTGACGACACCTACGCCTTCGCCGCCGCAGACGATGATGTTGTAGTCATCCTGGGGAGTGTCTTCCGGCAGCGGGTCGTCTGTGCGGAAAGGTATGGCTATATTGGCCACAACTTTCATCCCGTTGGTGATGTCCGGGTCGTCGCCGGCATCCTTGATGACGGTAGCGCTTGTCTCGAACATGCCGTCACCGTTTTCCAGAAGGTCGGAGTGGGGAATATGGTGCTGAGGCTCTACGGAAACCTGGATGGTTTCTCCGTTGGGAAGAACTACCGGAAATTCCGTAGGACGCTTTTTGAAGTAGATATTGAATACATCCCAGGTGGCGGCTACGGCGGCAGCGGCGGCACATGTTCCGGTGGTCAGTCCGCTGCGCAGGGGGAAGAAGTCGGGTAAATGTTTCTCGACTATGCGGCGCAGACCGTGCTCACCGTTTACACAGATAAACTTGCCGGATGTCTTGGGGCGGCAGATGGCAAAGATGCGTATACCCAGTTGCCGGGCAGCTTCCACCTTCTCGCAGAATCCGCCGGACATTCCGCTCTCTTTGAGGAGGATGGCTTCGGGATGAAGCTGTTTCATCAGGACTTGCTCGTCTTCTCCGGGCGTGTAGTAGTAAAGGTTCTTCTCGGAGAAGCCCTGTTCCCGGGCGAGCTTGCGCGAGCTGTCGCGGTCAAGGATGCGGAAGTAACAGCAGGCATTCTGCCACAAAGGTTTCAGTTTGCCTATGGTCTGTACGCCGGTCAGTGCAAGTAAGATGAAAATCTTTTCTTTCTGTATCTTCTCGATGGCATCGTCATAATCCCTGCACCAGATGATGTGTTCCTCATCGCGTTCCGGGAAGATACGCTCGAAACGGATGACGGGGATATTCGATTCCACAGAGACTTGTTCCAGAGTCTCATGCAGCTGTGTGGCAAAGGGGTGCGCGGCGTCTATCAGCAGCTTTATGTGATGCTGTGCACAGAATGTTTCTATTTCTATTGCATCCATCGCGCCTTGCAGGCGGATGCCATTATGCAGAAGTACGTCCTGCTCATCCCCTTTGGTAGAATAGTAGAAAGTTTTTCCGGCTTCTTCAAGGGTTTGGATGGCTATGCGTCCTTCGGTGGTTCCGCCAAATATTAATATCATGTTTGAATGTTTATGGGTGATTAATCGTTGATTTATTTCCGGTACAGATGTTTGAACTCGTGTGCATAGAGCCGTGACAGACCTTCACGGTTGCCGATGGCTTCGCCTACGACAATCATGGTTGTCAAGGTGAGGTTATTTTCCTTCACTATCCTGGCAAGGTCTTTGAGTTCCCCCCTGAATATTTGTTCGTCTTTCCATGTCAAGTGATAGCAGACAGCTACAGGGGTAGTTTCCGGATACTCCTGCAACAGTTCTTCCTGCACCTGCTCTGCAATGCTTGCACTGAGGAAGATGCACATGGTACTTTGTGAGCGTGCCATGAGATGTAGCTTTTCGCGTTCGGGCATGGGCGTGCGTCCTTCTCCGCGTGTTAGGATGATGCTTTGCACTTTTTCCGGAATGGTGAACTGCGACTTCAAGGCAGCTGCCGCCGCCTGGAAGGAGGATATGCCGGGGGTGATGTGGTAGCTCATATCGTGCCGGTCAAAGTAGTTCATCTGTTCCTGAATGGCACCATAGATACATGGGTCACCCGTATGCAGGCGTACGATGAATTTTCCCTTGTCATAGAACTTCTTCATCACTTCAAATTGTTCTTCCAAATCCATGGAAGCGGAGCTGAGTACGGTAGCCTCGGCCTTGGCACAGAGAGTCAGCTCCCTGGGAACGAGACTGCCGGCATACAGAATGAGGTCGGCGCGTTCCAGCATTTGGCGTCCGCGTACGGAAACCAGGTCCGGGTCGCCCGGGCCGGCACCCACTATTTCGATGTGGCCCTGGCGCACAGTTCTTATGTCGAGGGCGGCGGCCACGGTATAGTTCTCTCCTTTCTTCTTGGGCACCAGCAGCCGGGAGTTGTTTGCACTCAGCAAGGCGGCGGCTTCGCTGACGCTGGGGGTGCCCATGTGCTTCATGACGGTTTTGCTGGGATGAGGCACCTCTATCTCTGCCAGTTCCTCGGCTGTATAGAAGTAGACCGGGAACTTCTTTTGGAGCGCTTTCACTACCGGTTCGTCACTTTTGGCTTTAATCGTGGAGATGGAGGCGATGCTTTGGGGCATGATACCGTATTCCTTCAGCGTGTTCATAATCTCTTTCTCCACTTTCCGCACAGGGCCTGCCAGCCGGGCAAGGCCGATGCCGAGGTGTACGACACAAGGCACGTAGCATATCATAGGCATTTCCGGGAAGTTGGGGACTTGGGGAGATACGCACAGAATCAGTTTGAAGCGTGAAGGGTTGATGTCCTGCACCCGGTAGAATACTTCTACATGAGGCGGCAGGTGCGCCTCCATCCAGTCCGTACCTTCATTGCGCACCGTGAGCAACAGGGCGGTGGGCTTGCCGGAAACGAAGAGGCTGATATGCTCGTTCATGCATACTCTTTTTTTCTCTTCGGGCGTCTTGGCAAGTTCTGCCAGCAGGAGGGTGGAGGGTTCGGCGTTGATGACCGGAAACCACCCGAAACGTTGCGGCAGGGTATCGAGTCCCCATAGACCGGTGCAGTCGCTTTGCGTGGTGACTACCGGTTCGGCCCCGAGGATATTCGCTACCTGGTGGGTCAGTTCGTTGGCTCCTCCGATGTGTCCGGAAAGTACGGAGATGGCAAATTTACCGGTACTGTCCACGCAAACCACGGCAGGGTCGGTATATTTGTTCTTCACGCAAGGAGCGATGGTGCGGACACAGATTCCCATGGCGCCAATGAAGACAAAGGCATCATAGCGGTTGAAGTTTTCCGCTGTGAATTTGCCGGCAGATTCTATATGTGTGCATCCCTCTTCGTGCCTGAGGGTGAAGATTTCGGAGTCGGGAAGTTCGTTGAGCAGTGATTGGGCTATGCTCAAACCGGCTTCGGAGATTAGAATAATAGCTGTTTTCATAATGGGTATGTTTAAGAAAGCGTGGCTTTCATAATTTCAATGGGGTTATATTCGTTCAAGGCGATGTGGGTGGAAGGGTGGAGCACCATTCCGTTCCGCTCGATTCCTCGGAGGAACGCCTCCTTGCTTTCTGCCGATACGGAGTTGAAGACGATGCAGCCTTCGGGGTGTAGCACTTGTTTCACTTTCTCTATCATTTCCCTCAGATGTCCGCCGTGTCCACCGATGAAGACGGCATCGGGGCGGGTAAAGGGAGTGAGGTCGGTGTGCAGGAAATCTCCGGTTATCGCCGTAATGCCCGGCGCGCCGAAGCGGCGGGAGTTGGTGTCCATCAACTCTTTTCCTTCGGGGCGTATCTCGAAGGAGATGACGGCGAGATGGGGGAATTGCAGGCGGGCTTCGATGGAGACGGAACCGGTACAGAAACCGATGTCCCAGAAGACACGGCGGCGGTTCAGTTCCAATGCCTGCAGGGTGAGCAGGCGGATGGGGGCCTTGGTTATCATGCGGGCGCGTCCGTCAAGATGGGCAAACTCTTCATCGGGAATGCCGAAAGGACGGACTGGAAGGTCCGGGGCTTGTACGTTGCCGTGCAGGGAGTTTGTGCGGCATTGTCCGGGATGGCTGACAAGCAGCAGGCAGTTGGGATGTTCGAAGTCACCGGCAACCGCTTCCTGGGGTGTCATCCGGCGTATGCGTTCCTTTTCGGGATTGCCGAGATGCTCGCCGATGTATAGCGTGTAATGGGAGTACCCGTATTCCAGCATGCGGGCGGCAATGGTGACCGGGGTATGTTCGCGGTCGGTGAGGATGCCTATTTTGGGGGCACGCTCTATGAGGGCACGGTCGAACTCCTGCCACGGGCGTCCTGTCAGGGAGACGGTGCGCATGTCGTCATACGGCATGACGAGGCGGTGTGCCAATGTCTGCAAGGAATTGAAAGCGGGATAGAGCAGAATGTCTGCTTCGGGAAGCTTGCGCTTTATGGTATTGGCAAAACCGAAGAACAACGGGTCGCCGGACGCGAATACAATGATGGAGTCGTCCGTAGCAGCCTCTTCGAAGCGGGTAAATATTTCTTCATAATGGGAAAAGACGCGGTCCAGCGGTACGGTGATGGAAATCCATTCGGCCCCGGCAGGCAGCAGAGGACCGACAATCTCCTTATGCCGTATGCCACCGGAGAAGACCTTCCCCTTCCGTATCTGTGCCAGTGCTTCCGGTGGAAAGAAGGGGGAACGGTTGTCATCCATTCCTATGATTATAAATCTGTGTTTCATTCAATGAGTAATCTTATGAAAATATCAAGTAATGTAAGGGGGCATAACAAGTAATGTTATCGGTCGTAACAAGTAATGTTATGGAATGTCTCTTTTCACTTACACATCCCTGCCCGGGCGCAACTGCTCCGCATCGTTGTAGCACAACACGGAGTTCACCAGCGTGGCAGCCAGGTTGCTGCCTCCCTTACGTCCTTCTACGATAATCTTGGGTATTTCCGTAAAGGGTTTCACCATGTGTTTGGACTCCTGCACATGCACGAAGCCTACCGGTGCGGCAACAATGCCCGCCGGATGTGCCTTGCCCTTACGTATCAGGTCGCAGAGTTCCATAAGTGCCGTAGGTGCATTGCCGAATACAAAGAATGCATCGGGATGCTCCTCCACAGCCAGGCGGATGCCTGCCTGGGTACGGGTAATGCCTTTCTCTGCAGCCATCGTCGCCGTACGCGGGTCGCCGAGGTAGCATTTCACCTCTATGCCCAACCGTTGCAGCGCTCCTTTGCGGATGCCGCTGGCTGCCATCGTGACGTCTGTGACAATCGTCTTGATTCCGCCTTTCTCGATGGCTTGATACAAGGAAGCCACGGCACCTTCGTCCGTATACAGCAAATGCTCCATTTCAAAATCGGCGGTGGTATGTATGGCATGGAGTAAAGCCCATTTATGGTCGAGGGGAATATGCTTGTTCTTCAGTTCCTTTTCGATGGTACGGAAACTACGAATCATGATGTCTTGCCCGATGCCCGTGGCTTCGGTATTCGTGTCCCGGTAATAGCCGCGCGGAGTGATGAAGGCTCCGTTCCATTCGTAGGACTGTGAGTTGCCTATCAATACGACTGTAAACATATCCACCTCTTCGGGATTGAAATCTCCCAGCGTGGTGATGTGTACCGCTTGTTCCGGGCGTCCTGCCTGGCGTACATATCCCACGGGCGTTTCCGGTGAGCGTCCTTCCTGCAGAAAGAGTTCTTTCAAGCGGTAAAGCTGCCAGTAGCGTCCTTCACTTTTGGGGTTGTAGACTGCCGTCACGAAGTCGGCGGCAGCGGCTGCGATGATACGCCTTTCAATACGCTCCCAGGGAGTCATCAGGTCTGAAAGGGAGATGACACAGAAGTCATGTCCTACGGGAGCTCCCAGCAGTGAGGCTGCCTTTTGGAAAGCGCTGATGCCCGGCAGCGAAACGATTTCCACGTCGCTGTTCCTTTCCCGCTTCATCTCGTAGACAAGCGGCGTCATACCATAAATGCCCGCATCCCCGGAACTGATGACGCAGACCGTCTTTCCCTGCTCTGCCAGCTCGAAAGCCTGCTCGGCACGGGCGCGCTCACGCTTCATGCCGGTATCTATGCATGCTGTTGAGGGGTGGAGATAAGGGGTTACAAATTGGAAATAGTACTTATATCCCACCACTACATCTGATTCTTGCAAAGCGGAAATTACGGCGGGAGTTATATCCGATTCATTGCCCGGTCCGATGCCGGCAACAATTATTTTGGGGTGTTTCATATCCATATGTTCTATTGGCATACAAAGATAGAACTTATATTTGATGAAACCGAAAAAACTCTGCGCTAATCGGCGTAATCTGTGGTGAAACTTTATTGTCTAAACCTGCAAGTGCCGGTATTCGCTCGGAGTATAGCCTACGTTTTTCTTGAACACGCGGTTGAAGTGCTGCGAATACTGGTATCCCAGTTCATAGGCAATCTGGCTGACTGTCTTCCCGCTTCCTATAATCATTTCTTTGGCCAGGTCGATGATTTTGTTCTGGATATATTCCTGCGCTGTCTTTCCGGTTTCCTTCTTCACCAAATCTCCGAAATAGTTAGAAGAGAGGAACACTTTGTCTGCGAAGTATTTCACGGAAGGCAGTCCTTCGGTCTGCGGTTTGTCGCTCTGGAAATAGTCGTCTATCAGTGCTTCAAATTTCATCAGGATGTCTTTGTTGGCTGCCGAGCGGGTGATGAACTGGCGTTCGTAGAAACGCATGCAGTAGTCCAGCAGTAGCTCGATGTTGCGCGCAATCAGACCCTTGCTGTGCTTGTCGATGGGGCGTTGGATTTCCATCTTAATCTTCTTCAGACAGTCGAGGAAGATTTCTTTCTCGTCTTCGGACAAATGCAGTGCCTCGGTAGAGGAATAGGAAAAGAAGGAATACTGCTTTATTCCTTGTCCCAGCGAGGTGCCTTTTATCAAGTCGGGGTGGAACAGCAGGCCGGAGGCGCTGGGCTGCATACCTTCCGGCATGTTGACCTCGGTCACCTGGCCCGGGGCGAAGCTGGTTACCGTGCCTTCCTGGTAATCGTAAAACTGTTTTCCATAGCGTATGTCTCCGCATTTGGTGTTTTTGAGGAAAAGGGCGTATACGCCATAGTTCAACGTGAAATGTCTGGGGTATCCGGTGGCTTCGGACAAGTCGACTACGCTGACCAGCGGGTGCAGGGTTTCGAGACCGAACATCTTGTTGTATTGGTCTACTGCATTGAGCTTGATTACTTCTTCCATAAACGTTCCTGTTAGTTTTGTACAAATGTAGAGAATAATCCGGAAAGTTCCATATCGCAGGAGGAGGAATCCGTAATATGGTTACAAATGTCCGTAATCTGTGTACATTGAAAAGAGCTACACCCTTTGTCCGGGATGGTGTAGCCATCCGGAGCAAAGGGTGTAGCCTTGGTATGTAAAAGGTGTATCCCTTTTACGCTTGCTGGTTATCAATCTTTTAGCATGGCTTTGATGTGTTCCATATAGAGCTGGCGGATGGCTTTGTTTTCGCCCAGTCCCTGCATACGTACATTCACTTGATAGCCTTGCTTTTCAAGTTCCGTCTTCCACACGCCGGCAATGTCTTCCTTGGTATGGTTGCCGCATACCAACAGCAACGGAACCAATGTCACGCTCTTGGGGCGTGTCTCTTTCAGTTGCAGCAGAGTTGCGTCCAGGGTAGGGTATCCTTCAATGGTGCTGACGTGGAAGTTCTTCAGTCCATGGGCTTTCATCATGAAGTCGAGCATGGCGTAAGTAGCCGTGCTGGGTAGCTGGTTGCCGTGCCCCACATAGACAATGTCTTCTTTCTTTCCCGGCTGTTCGGCGGTCAGTATACCGATTACCTTCTCGCAATCTTCGACGGAGTAGAGCAGGGGATTCCCCACTTTTATCTCCTTGAAGAAGGGACGGAGCTTGTCTGCATCCCTGCGGACGGAGGTCATCTCACTGCCTTCTATCAAGGTGGTGCTCTGGACGTAGATGGTCCGGTAGCCTTCGGCGCGAAGTTTCAGCAGTGCATCCGTAGGGCTGTCTTTGTACACACCCTCCTTGGCAAGTCTTTTTCGTACAATCGGCGAGATGTATGCTTCGCGCACTGTAAACTGCGGAAAGGCTTCTTGTGCCTCACGGGTCACGACGTCGAGCGTCAAGGCACGTGTCTGAGGGTCCGAACTGCCATAATGGGTGATGAGCAGAGCCGCCTTCTCCTCTTGTTGTGCGGAGGAGAAGAGGCTGATGCCGAGTAAATAGAGAGTGATGAAAAAATGTTTCATAATTGTTGTTGTTTCTAAAAGCGTTATGGAGAAATTATTTTAGTCTGAGTGCCAGGCTGACTACTACCGAACGTCCCGGAGAATACAAGGCGAAGTTCTTGTTCAGCGGGCGGTTGTCTTTCTTGTTGAAGATATTGTCTATGCCGATGCCCGGTTCGATGACAAAGTTGCGGAAGCCGTCGAAGGTATGGCGGGTATTGAGGTTCCAGATGCCGTAGCCCGGAGCATTGCCGTCCGCGTCGCCTGGATAGTAGACTTTGCTTTGCAGACGACCGTTCAGGTTGAGGTTCAAGGTATAGTCGCTCCAGCTGTGTGTATAGTTTCCGGTGATGGTGGCTGTATGGCGTATGCTGCGTTCGATGTTTTGCCATTCGCCTCCTTCGTTCAGACCGCGTCCATAGGCGTAGGTATAGTTTCCGGCCAGGGTGAAGCCCGGGAACAGATTGCCGTTCAAGTTCACTTCAAAGCCTTTGACGGTAGCTTTCTCGAAATTGAAGTAGTTCTTGACACTTAGGTTTTTCGTAGATGAAAGGTCACCGATTTCGGGGAACTCTTCACGCAACTGGTTCTGCTCTGCTTCCGGTAGGTCATCGAATTTAGTGGATTTGGAAGTTACCATGTTCTTTACATAGTTCAGGTAACCGGTGACGGAAGCACTGAAACGGTTGGTGCGGTATTCCATGTTGATGGAGTAATAGTTGCTGCGTTCGGGGTCGAGGTTCTCGTCACCCAATGAGATGGTGGCTCGTGTACCCATTGTCTTCTTGAACATGTGGTAGTAGAGCTCGTCAATTCCCGGAGCGCGGAATCCGGCAGCATAGGTGGCACGTACATTGAAGTTGCCTATGTTGTACATGGCTGCCACTTTGGGGGTGAAGCGTCCGCCCGTCTGTTCGTGATGGTCGTAGCGTACACCCAAAACACCGGTCAGATGGTTCCATAGCTTCACTTCATGCTGGCCGTAGGCTGATGCCGTATAGACACTTTTGTCCAAATCGGAGTCGGGACGGCGGAGTACTTCACGGCGATAGTCTACACCGAACACCGTAGTGCTGTTGGTTGTAAAACCGAAGATACCTTTCAACTCGGCATCATGGAATTTCTGAAGCTTGGTAAGCGCATACTGTCCGGGCAGGTATCCGCTGTTTTCTATCAGGTATTTATAGCGTGATGCGTAATTGTTTCCTGAATAGTCAAATTGGATAACGTTGCGTTTACTCAGTTTGTATTTGACGCCTGCCCCCCAGTTGTAACCTTCGTAGGCAGTGTTGTACTTGCTTCCGCCGGTGATATCCTCGCGTTCTACCGGACGTTCGAGTCCGCGGTTGTAGTATCCGCCGTTGGCATAGAAGGAAAGCTGTTCCGTAGCATCATAGGTAAACTTCTGCGAAAAGTTATTCGAGCTGTAGCCCAGGGAGAGCGGGGCAATCGTTTCGATGATGTCTTCTCCGTCTTCTGTCAGACGGCTGTTTTGCCAACCGTCGGAGTGGTCGTATTTATAGGAAGTATAGGACCCTATTTTTCCTTGGGCGATGTCCAGATTCAAGCCTTGGGAGAATTGATTCTTTCTCGTATAGCTGCTATTGCTGCTGAAGGCTACCACATCTTTAGGCTCGTTGGTAATGATATTGATTACACCGCCGATGGCATCCGAACCATAAAGGGAAGAAGCGGCTCCGTTCAGCACCTCGATGCGCTTGACGCGGGTCATGTCTATTTGGTTGAGGTCGATATTACCGGTGATGTCTCCCGTGACCTTACGTCCGTTCACCAATATCAGTACGTGTTTGTTGGAGAGTCCGTTCATCATCAGATAGGACCCCATCGCGTTCGGACGGAAGGAGAGCGAGGGTACCATCATGGTCAAGGCCTGCTGGAAGTCGGTGATACCGGCACGCTTTATTTCGTTGGCAGTGATAACCGATACGGGAGACGGGGTATTCTTCAGTCGCTGATGTGTACCTGTACCCGTTACTACAACCGGGTTCAACTCGTGAGTTTTCTTGGTCATATCGTCGCTGTCACCTTTTTCTGCTTGTGCATAGGCACCGGTGGCGATGATTCCTCCCATAAGGAGAACTGTGAGAAGTCTTTTCTTTATCATATATTGTTTTATTTTATATAACGCTGCAAAGGTACATACCATTATCGGAGGGTGAAATACTTAATAGTTGTTATACTGCGATGGCCAAATAGCTATTAATAGGTACTGTATTCCCTTATTCCGGCACATAGATAATCTCTCCATTTTCAAGCTGATAGGCAACTCCCACTTTCTTTCCTCTTTTACCGGAGGTCTTTGGGTCTTCGCTGGGAGTGTATTTCTTGATTTCCTGCCCTTCTTTGGTAATGATTTCCATATTTTCCTTTCCGGGATTCTTCACCATAGTGAAGTCTTCTTTGGAAAACATCTCCGTCATATTGAAGCGGGAGACGAGAGCCACCATCAAGGCTACGGCAAAGACCATTGCTACGTCAAAAAGATTGGCTACCGTACCCATGGGGTCGGAGTCCGAATCGCTGTGCAGTAATCTGTTTCTCTTACTCTTCATTGTTTTCGTATCGTTAGTCCGTTATTCCTTTTCGGCCGTTTGGCGGCTTATCACTTTGTACAGATATTCCAAGTCGTTCATTTCGCGGGCATACCAGCGTTGTTTCACTTGCAGGGTGATGATGCCGACAGCAGCAATGACCAGTCCTACCACTGTAGTGGCAAAAGCCACCTGCATATTGTAGGCCATGGAGGAGATGTCTCCTTGTGCCAAACCTACCAGTGCGGGACCCATCGGGATGAGGGTACCCATCAGTCCCAACATAGGACCCAGCTTGATGAAAGTACGCGAACGTCCCAACTCCTTCTCGGCTTCCACTTCATAATTGGCAAGCAGGTGTTCGCAGTAGGCGTCGTCGTCCCGGTGTGCGGACAGTTTGGACAAGCTGCGGAGGAGAGGGGAGTTACCTGCCGACGGGAGTTGCTGCAGCAGTCCGTCTATATTCTCTGGGGTGATGTTCTCCAGTGTTTCAGCGAATTGCTTCTGTAATTTCATCCGTTGATAGAACTCCCCGAAGAAACCTCCCGCAAGGAGAATGGCACGTAGAAAGAGTAGCAGCAGCAGGACTATGACGGGAACCAGCAGCCCGTTCGAAATCCAGAACAGTGTGTTTGAGATTGTTTCCATATATCTTTTTAGTTTTTAATTCTTTAATTCGTTTCAATAGCCCGTGGCAATGATGCTCAATATAACAATGAAAATATTGACAATGAACAATACTTCCAAGCGCAGCGGCTTGTCACCGATAGCATATCGCAGCAAACGGCTACCGGCACCGACTGCAAGGAAAGTAACACCGGCTGCTATCCATGAGAGACTGCCGAAATCAAGACCGGGAAAAGAGAAAAGCAGTAGCGCCAGGACGTAGCAGATTACTCCGCCTATCAGTATGCCGGGGTATAGCTTCAGCAAGAGGGTGACCGCTTGTTTGAAGGCCGTGTTGCGGGTACGCATTTCTGCGAAACAGTCGAAACAGAAAGCTATCATTACGGCAGCTTCCAGGGTGACACATACCGACAAGTTCAACATCTGCGGGCGGGAAGCAAAAAAAGATGCCACCACGGTCTTGGACTGTTCCGTCATCCACGGAGTCACCAGCCACGCAAAAAAGGCACAGCCTGCGGCAACCGTCCACATTCCCCAGCGGGGATAGAACCCCACCTTCAATAGAAAATTGAGGGCGATGAATAGGGCTAACAGATGAATGACGTATTCCATAATACTCTGTTTCTTATTCTTTTTTCCTTCTCTTCAACAGTACGACCAATCCGATGAAGCCTATGATGACAAGAGTGCCTGCAATCACTCCGTTCACTCTGTTCTTACGTACCGTTTGTTCGGAAGCCAGTTTGTGTTCTTTCAGTACGACATTCTTGTCATTGGTTACGGATGCTTCGTGTACCTCCTGCATGTTTCGGGTATAGGTCTGCTTCTCACTATTGTTCAACCGGTCGGCAACGAACGATTGGAGCCTGGTATTGTCACAAACGAACTCTGTGCAGGCGGCACCCTTCTCGCGTGTGATTTGTGCATGCAAGGAGGCGGTGGTTTTCAGTTGCTCATCAGATGCTTTCCAGTAACCTTTGCGGGCACTTTCCAGCATGACGGCTGTCATGGCCTGGAATGCGGCGGGATTGACACGGAGGAAGTATTCGTGAATGCCCAGCTTATTCTCATCCTTTATATATATTCTATATAAGTCATTGAACAGTTCCTTGTCTATGGCCGACGGACGCATAACGTGCCAGCCGAAGATGTTGCGGAAGATTTCGCCGAACATCTGCGCCGAACCTTCCCCGCCTTTCATCCGCTCTTGTATAAAGGTAGGGTTCAAGACGGTGGAACGTGTCTCTACGGCAATGGCCTCTTTGGCATCCTGCATGCGGCGGTTGGTCCGGTTGCGGTAGTCTGCCATATAGGCATCCGGTTCCTTGCCGGTCACGGTTTTGACGGTGAGCGAGAGTCCGCCCGTAAATTCATATACATGGTCCAGAGAGATGGGGCCCCATGTGTTACTTTGACGGGGCTGGATGACAACATCCGTTTCGGACAGTGCTGAGGCAAACAAACCTTCCTGGACGTCTCCCCAATTTTCGTCGTCCCCATAAGAGGCACCCATATTGTTGAGATATCCTTCCGCTATTTCCTTTTCGCTTTCCCACGAACCGCTGTGCTCGGTATAGGCCATCATACCGGTACTGTATCCGCTGTTGACCGGTCCGAATACACGCATCACAGACATTTCACGGGCACGTTTGGGGGAAGTTCCCTTTTCTACCAGTAATTTTTCCTGCAACAATGTACCTGATGCCACGTAGTTGGAATAGGTCTCATTCCCGGCTTCCGATGCCAGACGTATGGCATCGGTCAGTAGTTTCAGGCGGGAACCGGCGATGTCGCGCAGTTGCCCGGAGACTTGCACCAGCACATTGATGCGCGGACGTCCCAGTTCTTCGCTGGGCACCAGTTTCAAGTCGACCACTCTGCCTTGGTCATCGCGTACGGGTTCTACTCCCAACATCCAGAATACTTGAGCGAGTGTGGCTCCTTCCGTATTGATGAATTCGCCTGCCCAGAAGGTATAGCTTACTTTCCGGGGATATTTGCCGTGCTTGCTGATGTACTGTTTTAAAGTCGCTTCTGCCAATCGCTTCCCATCTTCCCAAGCCCTTGGGTTGGGAGTATTCTCGGCGTTGATGCTGTACATGTTGCGTCCGGTGGGCAGAACGTTCGGGTTCAGTACGGGGTCACCTCCCGGAGCGGGAAATACGGTCCCCCCGCTGAGTGCACGCACCATGGCATTTTGCTCGTTGGCGGTGGAGGCCAGCAACTGTTCGCGATAGAGCAGGGCGGGGCGAAGCTCCGGTGCTACAGATGCAGTATCTTTGGGTGGATTCTGGAGTAAGGCAGTCAGTCTTTTCCTGGCAGCAGGCAAGTAGTGGTGGGCTATATAGGTAAAGTCTTGCAACTGCTTTGTGGTGATTTTACCTTTATCGCGGTCCTTGCGGGCCGTTTCGTATGCCAGCGGGTCGGCAGCGACGGCGAGAGTGGTAGTCAGCAGGTCGCGGTCAGAATAAGGCTCGTTCATGGTGTAGTACGCACCCAGTATCTTTTCGTTGGCTATCTCTTCGGTGAAGGCATCCAGACGTTCCAACTCCTCGGCTGTATAGGGTTCGCCGGATATGGAATCCAGATTGAGGTCGCGGTGCAGCCCCAGGCGCATGGCCTCTTTTTTGATGTTCATTCCCAGAGCCCGGTGTTTGGCAGTCCCTTCGTCCAGCACTTTGTGAATATCTTCCAGCAAGGCCGAATAGCGTTGGCGCATACCGCTCTCCACGTAGGGCGGAGTGAGATGGGTGACCAGTACAGCATGTGTTCGGCGTTTAGCAATGATACCCTCGCCTACGTTTCCGGTGGTATAGAAGTAGAAGTGGGGGAGGTTACCAATCAGTACATCCGACCAGTCGGCCTGCGACTGTGCCACATTCTTTCCGGGAGTATATTCCAGGTTGCCGTGGGTGCCGAAGTGAATCACCGCATCTGCTTTGAAACCTTTTTGCATATACAGATAAGGAGCCAGATAACTGTGGGGCGGCGCCACCGGCATACCGTGCACCAGTTTGAACTCATCATCTCCCAATGCCGGGCGGGGCTGGGGGAAGAGCAGGATATTGCCGAATTGCAGGCAGGCAATGGCGATACTATCTTCTGTTGCCAGCAGATTGCCGGGCGCATCTCCATATCTGTCCGTCACTTCCTGATATTTCTCGGGAAGGAGTACTTCGTGTGCCCATTGTTCGTATTGCTCGGTAGACAACCATACCGGGTGTGCTGTTTTCAAAAACTGTTCTTGCGCTCCTTTGGCATACGAACCCATGACGGCACCGTCACGATGTATCCGCTTGCCGAACTCCTCTACAGTGGCAGGCAGTCCGCCGACGTCGTACCCTTCCGAGCGCAGGCGTTTCAAGAAGTTGTAGAGTGAAGGAATCACTTCCATTCCGCTTGCCAGCAGAGCGTCTTTTCCCGGAGTCTTGAAGTAGCAGATGGCAACACGCTTTTCTTTGTTGGACATGTTTCTCAGGGACATATATTTGGTAATATGGTCCACTACAGCATCTATCCGTTCATTCTCGGCGGTGTACAGATAATATCCCTGCTTGTTTTTGTTTTGGGTGGCGATGCAGAGGGGCAGCATGCCTCCGTCTATCTCCGGCACCACTATACGGGCAGTCAGCGTACCGCCGCTGACGGGGGTATTGGGGTTCAGCCATTCCTCGTGGGGCTGAATCAGCGGGAAAGGCATGAATAAAGGAATGTTTTCCTGGTGCAGCCAGTTGATGAGTGAGTCATTGCCCAGCCGTCCCATAGGTAGGTAGACTACTGCATCGGGATGGAGGGTACGTATCATATCGGCACGCGGTTGGCCTCCGGCAGTGAAAGGGTAGACATTGAAGCCTGCTTGTGTCAGGCGTGTGATGAGGGAATCTACGTGGGCACGGTTTCCTTCCATCGGAAAGTTGAGTCCGGAAATCAGGGCAAGGTTGCGTCCGTCCTCATGGTAGAGATTTTTTTCTTTCAGATAGGCAGTTACCTCTTGCGGAGTACTGAAGTAGCAGCCGTATTCGCGGTGGTAGAACATGTTCTCTAGCAATGGGATGGGAGGCTCGTAATCTTGGTGTCCCCACCGGTGGGGAGTGGCAATGTGGCGCAGGTAGAGTAAGGCATTCCGGTAGTTGTGTTTGTTGCCGTTCTTGAGGTACTCCCGCAACGTGTGCTGTTGCTCGTTGGTGATGTTATAGTTGATGGAGAAAGCGGAGTTTCGTAACGTATTGGTAAAGACCGGTACTCCGCCGGCACCCACCCGTTCCACTTCGGCAACTTGGCTGTCATCGAGATACAAGCCCCTGCTGTACATCACGATGGCGTCATAGCCGGAAAGGTCCTTCACATCTTCTTTTTTGATGCAGTTGACTTCTATCCGGGCACAGTCATTGTTCAGGGCAATGTCGGCAGCTTGTGCCAGGGTTGCGTTGATAATAAGTATACGTGTAGGAGCCAGCCAGTATTGATAGGCCGCAAAGCTGCAGACAATCAATAGGGCTATGCTGCCGAGGAATATTCCAAGTCTTTTCTTATTCATACAAGTTTATTCTCGTTAATAGAGTTTTTGTCTTTTGCAACATTTTCTTCTTATATAATTCACACTTAACGCCACACCCGTGATGCAAACGGCTGTACCTCCAAGCAGCAATACCCAAAGCACAGTCTTGCGCAGGGTGGCATTGGAGTTCAGACCGGGCAGACGCATGCGGTGCAGGGCTGTATAGCTCCAGTATTTCCAGCGGGAGGAAGTGTCTGTATGGCGGATGATTCCCGTTTCCGGGTGAATGTAATAGACGCTCCGGTCCGGGTCGTCCACCGTAATCTTCCACACGGGAAGCTGGGGGCGTCCGCGATACATATTGCTCATGTCGCGATAGTAGGTCTCGAAATGTTCGAGCCGGGAGATGCGTATGCCGGGGATATGTTGTGAAGAATCACGCCGGGAGGCATAAATGCTTTCCACGCCTTTCAGGATTTCTTCTTCGGAGAGTTGCAACGGACGCGGCAGGCTGTCGGTGGCATCGATGTAATATTCGTTTTTGCTGTCTTTTACGATGTAGTAGGGATGTTCGCGGAAGTTGCGCCACTCTATCTGTAAAGCTTGGGGATAGGCGGCTATGACACGGCGGTAGTCCAGGGGGTAATCCTCCGGTTGTGGGGCACGGGCATGGAGCGTGCGTGTGGCGCTGCCTTTCTTCAGTGCCGGTTTATGAATCCATTCGGGAATGTCTGCCAAAGACATCATGCCGCTGAAGGTGAAGGTCAGTACGAAGATGCCGAAAAATATTCCGCTGACGTAGTGCCAGTGATACCATCTTTTTCGGTAGGGAGAGAATTTGGAGTGACGGTTGCGGTGTGTCTTGCGCCATACATCCACAGTTACCCAGATGCCGGCAATAACCATGAGGCAGCCCAGAGCTGTGAGCCAGATGACGGTTTTAGTCCAAAGGGCGGTGTCCTGCCGCAGCCAGGTGAAGTACACCCAGTGGGGGATGGCTCCCAGCCATGCCCAGAAGCGTTCGCTTTTGTTGGAGAACTGCAAGACTTCGCCGTTTTGCGAGCCGAGATAGAGTTGTGTCCCGGCATCGTCAGCAAAGTATATTTTATAGACGGGCATTTCCTTTTTCAGTTCAGCGAAGGGAATCCATTGGTCCAGAGAGTGGAGGGTGTCGATGCGGGTAATGGGAGAAGAACACCACAAAGCTGCTGTTCGGTGCAGGTGCTCGCTGTCCAAAGAGGGTCGTGAGATGGTGGAATCGGCAAGGAAATGAAACGTGCCTTTTGTGGTACTAAAGCTGAACTCGGGGTGTCCGGCATTGAGGTTCAGTATCGTAGACCTGACCTTTACGCCACGGGGCAGGCGGGCTGTGACGGAGGAGATGTCCGGAAGTGAGTCTCCGGCTTGGGAGAGCATTTCCAGCTTTTGCATTTTTTCCTTGGCGCTGACACGGGGAAAGCGGTGGTACATCATCACGAAGGCGGAGAGGAACCACATGAGAAATAGGATACAGAGCAAAGTGCCCAGTATCCTATGAATAGAGTACATCAGTTTGGTGATAACATTCATTGTCGTTCGCGTTTTTCTTGCAAAAGTACAAGATGATTCAAGAACACTAAATACCCACTAATGGGTATATTATTCAGTGTCTTTTCCGGCAGCATAGGCCGCCTTCTTCGTCATGATGTCCAGCATGCGGTGCTTCAGTCCGAAACGGATATGGTCAATGAATATTTCTTGAATTTCCGGAATTTGTCCCAGTCCTTCCAGTTGTGCACTGACGGTGAAGCCTTCTTTCTCGAGCATCTCCTTCCACTCTCCGGCAATGTCGTTTTTGGCATGGTCTCCGGCAACAAACATGAAGGGGATGAGGGTCACACGTTTGGCTTTCCCGGCTTTCAGTTGTGCCAGCATGGTGTCAAAGGTAGGATAACCTTCGATGGTGCCCACATGGAAATTGGCCAGTCCGCCTGCTTTCAGCATATAGTCCATCTGACTGTAGATGGCGGTACTAGGGGTATAGGTACCGTGCCCCACAAGGACGAAGTGTTCTTTGGAAACTTTCTTGCCTTGTGCCGGGGCGTTGTAGCGGTTGCCCAGAATATCTGCCACCTTCTCTGCATCTTCTATAGAGTAGAGCAGGGGAGTACCTACACGTATTTCCTTGAAGAAGGGCAGTGCACTTTCCACATCCCTGCGGAGTGATTCCATTTCTACTCCGTCAATGATGTTGGTGCTCTGCACGATGAGGTGTGTGTAACCTTCGCTGCGCAGTTTCAGCATGGCATCCAGTGGAGTCAGCTTCGTGGTGCCGCGCTCTTTCAAGCGGCGGATAATGATGCGCGACGTATAGGCTTCTTGGAACTTCAACTCCGGGAAGGCAGCTTGTGCCTTGGCGTTGATGGCATCAATGGTGAGGGCACGGGTATCGTCATGCGTAGTGCCGAAGTGCACCATGAGCAGGGCGGCCTTGTCACCGGGTTTCATACTTGCAAGCATATCGCTGTGCTCGTAATTGCCTCCCCCGTGCGCATGGCAAAGGAGGGAGGTGCTTAGTAAAAGTAATAAAGAAAGAATCTTGTTCATAGATTATTTATCGTTTTCAATCACTCTAAGCATATCGAAATAATAACCTTCGGCAATTTCTGCGCCTTTTTCTACTTTACCGGTTGCTATGTCATAGATGTAGATACAAGGATTGGCTTTTTCTGTATTTACGCCGATGTATGCCTTACCGTCTATAATAACGGAGCGTTGTGCAAATCGTCCGCCACTGTAAGGTATTTCTTGTCCGTTATAACTCAAGCGTTCTTGTGTTCCGGTATTGATGTTGATGATAGAATAATAGTGGCTGTAACTGTCGATGGCAGTACCGGCTGCATCATTACGTGCATACACGAGGGCTTTACCGTTACCCAGGTTTTGGATGGTGAGCAGTTTACCGTCGGCGTTGGGATATCCCTCATAGCTTGCATCGAAGTCTGTTTCACCTTTCTTGATGCGGAGCAGATGGCCTTGTTCTATGTCATTGGCATCAGTGAATGCAGCCAAGTAGAGGTTACCGTCTGCATCATACATCACGCAACTTTGCATCAGTTCTCCGTAAGCGCTTCCCGCCATTTCTCCGGCAAGGGTATTGACCTTGTTACTTTCCACTTTCATGTCCGAGGGATTGATAACTGCTGTCAGGAAGTTTGAGGTTGCCTTTCCACCTCTGCCTGATTTGTCTTTACCGAAGTAGAAGTAATATAATTTACCGGCCTTTTCGTTGTAGGTCAGAATGCCGGAAGCTGTGAATACTTTTGCTCCTTCTGGCAAAGGAAGGTCCAGTGTTCCTTCGGTAAGGATACGCATGTCGTCAGCATTCAGCTTGGTCCAGATAACTTTGTCCGCATTACCATTGGCTGCCATGATAATCAGGGTATGGTCATCCAGCCAGGCATGTGTGTAGCCGCGTACTTTGAAGGTATTCTGTACAAATGTTTGTTCTTGGACTATTTTGATGGAATTACCGGTTACCTGCAATTTAGTAAATCGGTCGTTTGAGTTTGGCACTTGATAATAGTATTTCCCTTTGACAATGGCTTCCATGGAATAAGTGTTGTTTTCACTTCTGAACTCAACACCGTCATTCTTTATGTCAATGACTTCCATATCTGCCGTAAGGCTGTTTACACTTTTTACAATGGTACCGTCACCCTGGTTCATACCACCGTGTTTGCCGATAGTCATAAAAATATCAAAGTGATAATCGGAAAGTTCCGGTTGCGGGTCTGGATCCGGGGTGGGGTCTGGATCATTGTTGTCAGAACATGCACTGAATGATAAGGTCATGGCTATGGCCATAAGAATACCAGATAAAAGATTTAGTCGTTTCATTTTAAATAAAATTAGTTAGTTGATGAATAATCTGAATTTGGCGAAGAATGCTCGTCCGGGCTTTTGCAGTTTATAGTTATCATAGGCCAATTTGTCGAGTAGGTTCGAGCATTCCAGCGAAATATTGTATCGTCCTCGTTTCCATGAATAGGTGATGTCGGCATTGCAAATGTGTTGTGCCGGGATGCGTGCCTTGCTTTCGCGAGAGCCATAGGCCTCCCATGTCAGGAAAAACCAGTGCACCCACTGATAACTGCAACTCAGCCGTAATTTGCTTTCGGGCAGAACCACATTGTGGAAAAGATAGCTTGCTTCTGCACTTCCGAAGAGCCAGGGGCGGTTGGGTACCCGGTTGTTGTAAGTTGCCGAAGGCTTCCCGTCAGTCTTGTATCTGTTCTGGTCGCGTGCCTCTTGAAAACTGACATTGGTGGCAAGCTGTAACTTGCTTTGCCAGTCGTAACGTACTTCTCCTTCTATGCCCTTGATATGTACAGCCGGAACATTCTTATATTGCATCATACCTTCTTTGGTTTCTACGGTGGCTTGGATATAGTCGTCCACATAGCGCAGGAAACCGTTTGCTTCATAATAAAGTGTATGGCCGGGGGCAGGATGCCATGTGCCGAAGATACCCAGATTGATGTTGTCGCTGCTTTCGGGTTTCAAGGCTACATTGGCATATATGGTGGTACCGTTTCCCAATAATTCGCGGGCAAGGGGCAGCCGGACGCTGTGCTCATAGGAAATTTTAATGGATAAAGGTTCTATGACTGTGTAGCGTGAACCGATACCGTAGCCCCAATACTTTTTGGTTATTGTCCCTTTTACATCCTTCGATCCGGTGATGCTGGATAAATCTGTTTGCCGGATATTCAGGTGGTTGATGTAGTTCTTTACAAAAAAGGTATTGCTCATTTTTTCTTCGAGAAGGGATTGATTGTAGGAGAAGCCTGTCACATGTTTTGCCAGAATATCATTGGAGGCTTCAAAATCAGTATCCGCTTCATCATAGCGGTCATTGCCGATGCGGCTTAATAGATAGTTTAGGTTGAGGGAGTGATGGTTGTTCAACCGATAGTCCAGATTGGCGCGGCCAATGGTCAGGGGACGTTTGTAATGGCGCATCGAACGGCCCCGTCCTGTGATTTCGTTACGTGAACTTACGATATAATCTCCGTTCCAGTCATACTTACGGTAGGCTGTATCTGTGGTCAATGAATGGTCCCAAGTGTGCGAGAGTGCGGTATTCAGCTGCATGTTCTTCCAAATGAAATTATGCTTTTGATAGCGGGCTGAAATGTTCCAGGCATCGGAGCCTCTTTCTGCCATTCCATATACCTTACTCTGTACAGAGCCTGTTTGCAACTCCTTGTCTACTTTGGAGTAAGAGGCGGAAACAAAAAAAGCATCTGCCCAGGACTTATTGGCAAAGCCGATTTCCATTTGTCCGAACAGTGAAAAATAGTCATCATGGAAGCGTCTACGGTCAGTCAGAATGTATTTGCGGCTGTCTTCATCCCAGACTTCGACATCTCTCATCATATAATCGTTTTTGGAGTAATTGACCCCAAAGGTGGGTTTAATGATCAGTCCGGTTCGAGGCTCTACAAACTGGGCATTCAAGTCTGCCTTGTGAGTATGGAAGGAACCGATACCGTAAGAGACATCCAGATAATTCTTCTTCTCTTGTTTTGTAATGATATTGATGGCGCCTCCCAATGCATCTGTACCCAGACTGGCAGGTACTACTCCTTTATAAATTTCAATCCGGTCGATGATATTGACCGGCAGATTTGCCAATGAAACGCCGCTGCCTTTTGTGTCCAATGGTATTCCGTCTAAGAAATAACGTATGGAATTACCAGACATTCCGTTGATGGAGAGGTCGAAGTCCGAGCCAACTCCGCCTTCCTCTCTCACCTTGATGCCCGTTGTACGGTTCACCAGGTCGTTGAGGTTATTCAGTGAGTTTACTATCGGCTTGATGTCGAGTGCATTGACAGCAAAGGCCCCTTCCTTCACTTTCTGCGTTTGGGTCTTTCCGTAAACCTCGACAGAGCTCAGTGTTACGGCACTTTCCTGCAATGTAAAGTTCTGTTTTTTATCCTGCCGGATGTCGAGGGATTGTTTCACGGTTTGGTAGCCCAGGAAGGAGACGACGAAGGTATGTTTGCCCGGAGCGACTTGCAGTGAATATTGCCCACGGTCGTCCGTATAAGTGCCGGAGGTGGTGTTTTCCACTGCGATGGTGGCTTGGGCTACCGGTGTCCCGTGCTGGTCTATGACTTTTCCGGATAAGGTGACCTTATTCTGTGCCATACTACCTGCAGGAAGCAGGCAAATAAATGTAAATAGCAGTCCTGTGATGAATCTCATTTCAGTTCCTTATAAGCGTTCGTAACTTGCCCTCAAGGAAAAAAATGAACAAAGAGAAAGATTCCTTTATATGGATAAAGAATGCCCCGACTCAATGTTTTGTTGCTTTATTCCCCGAAAGCACTAAAACTATGTTGTCTTGGCAGGTCTTCTGACTTATCCCTCTTTGAATGCCTTCCCATCCGCCAGGCGGACAGTGGCTTGTAGAATATTCAAAGATTTTGGAAGGACTTACAGCAGCGGGTCTGTTCAGGATTTGCACCTGATTCCCTTTTTCATCACTCATCTCCAACAGAACCGGGAGAGGTGAAACCAAAACTGGGACAAAGATAACAAAAACTATTAGGTTTGCGAATACTCCTGATAATTTTTCTTATCTTTGCCCGCGAATTGGTTCCGGATGCATGTTTCCATCATCTGGATTAAAAGGGAATCGGGTGTAAATCCCGGACAGTCCCGCTGCTGTGAAGCTCCGTTTATATCATGAAAAACACCTTTGCCACTGATATGCATTGAAATATCGGGAAGGCTTCAGGATTAGGAGTCAGTCAGAAGACCTGCCATTCATTAAAGGCTGCCTTTGCTCGTGGGTTAGGAAGACAGTACGAAGATATTAGTTGAACATTTAAACAAGAAATGGAATGCCTTTGTTGAAGGTATGTCCGAATTGTGGTGTGACTATATATATCCTTTATATATTAAAGAAAAAGTAAAATGATTAAGAAAGTATTGATTGCCAACAGAGGTGAGATTGCCTTGCGCGTCATGCGTTCGTGCCGGGAGATGGGACTGCTTACGGTTGCGGTCTTCTCCGAGGCCGACCGCACCTCTCATCATGTGGCATATGCCGATGAGGCTTATCCGATAGGACCGGCCGTGGCAAAAGAGAGTTATCTGAATATTGAAAAAGTGATTGCCACGGCAAAGCGATGCGGTGCCGATGCCATCCATCCGGGTTACGGCTTTTTGTCGGAGAACTCGGAGTTTGCACGCCGTTGCAAGGAGGAAGGGATTATCTTTATCGGTCCCGCCGCCGAGACGATGGAGGCGATGGGCGACAAGATAGCTGCCCGCAAGCGAATGATTGCGGCAGGCGTACCCGTGGTTCCCGGAACGGAACAACCTTTGCAGAGTGCCGAAGAAGCCGTGCGTATCTGCAACGAGATAGGCTACCCCGTGATGCTGAAGGCGTCTATGGGTGGCGGTGGTAAAGGTATGCGCCTTATCCATAACGAGAGCGAAGTGGTGGAAGCCTACAACACGGCACGCTCCGAGTCCATGTCCTCCTTTGGAGACGACACGGTCTATCTGGAGAAGTTCGTGGAAGAACCGCATCACATCGAGTTCCAGATATTGGGCGACAACCACGGCAACGTTATCCACCTTTTCGACCGCGAATGCTCCGTGCAACGCCGCAACCAGAAGGTGGTAGAAGAAAGCCCGTCACCCTTCCTTACGCCGGAATTGCGCCGGGAAATGGGAGAGAAGGCGGTTGCTGCAGCAAAGGCAGTGAACTACTCCGGTGCAGGTACCATCGAGTTTCTGGTAGACAAGAACCGCCGTTTCTATTTCCTCGAAATGAATACGCGCCTGCAAGTGGAGCACCCCATCACGGAAGAGGTGGTAGGCGTAGACCTGGTGAAAGAGCAAATCCGTATTGCCAACGACGAGGTGTTGCACCTCAAGCAGGAGGACCTGTTCCAGCGCGGTCATGCCATAGAGTGCCGCATCTGTGCCGAAGATACGGAAAACAACTTCATGCCGTCTCCCGGTGTCATCAAGCAACTGACGGAACCGAACGGAATCGGTGTGCGCATAGACAGCTATGTGTACGACGGCTATGAGATTCCCATCTACTACGACCCCATGATAGGTAAGCTCATCGTATGGGCAACCACCCGCCAGTATGCCATCGAGCGTATGCGCCGTGTGCTCTATGAGTACAAGATTACGGGCGTAAAGACCAACCTTGCCTATCTGAAGCGCATCATGCACGTGCCCGACTTTGTGAAGGGAGAGTACAACACCCTCTTTATCGAGAAGAACGCCCGCATGCTGGTACGCACCAATACCACCAACGAAGAGTTGGAGAACATTGCCATGATAGCCGCCTATATGGACTATCTGGTTAATCTGGAGGAGAACGTTTCGGCACAGCTGTCCGATGGCCGCCCCATCAGCCGTTGGAGGGAATTCGGCTTGCAGAAGGGAGTGCTTAGGATTTAAGGAATGGAAAATTGATAATGGAAATTTAATAATGGAAATACATATAGGAGACCGTATAGCAGACATTACCCTGGTGGGTAAGGAAGGGAATAAGGTTCAGCTTACCATTGACGGAAAGCCCTACGAAGTGGACATTGTGATGGCAGAGAACGGAAGTTGCTCCATCCTGCACAACGGAAACTCGTTCAATGCAGGCCTTGTGCGCGGCGAGGGAGGAAAGAGCTATGACATCAGCATGCTCCAGCGTTCCTTCCACGTAGACATTGTAGACACGCAAGCCAAGTATCTGCACATGAAGAAAGGAGCCGACGAGAAGCAGGGCGACAAGATTCTGGCGCCGATGCCGGGCAAGGTAGTGAGCATCCCCGTCAAGGTGGGCGACCGACTGGCTGCCGGAGACATTGCCGTGGTGCTGGAAGCCATGAAGATGCAGAGTAACTATAAGGTAAATGCCGACTGCATCGTCCGCAACATCCTCGTGAGCGAGGGCGAACCGGTGAATGCCAACCAGGTATTGATTGAATTGGAGTTGATAAAGGAGGAATAATCCCGAGTCGCATTCAGTCCGTATATTATAAATCACTAAATTGTAAATGCAAATATGAACAGAGAAGAAATATATCGCCAGTTTGAGGAACTGGATAAACGTGCCTCGCTGGGTGGGGGCGTAGACAAGATAGAGAAACAACACGCCTCCGGCCGCATGACTGCCCGCGAACGTATTGACATGCTGCTGGACAAAGGCTCGTTCAATGAGCTGGACAAGTTCGTGAACCACCGTTGCACCAACTTCGGCATGGAGAAGAAACAGATTGCCGGAGACGGCATGGTGTCCGGTTACGGAAAGATAGACGGCCGCCTTGTATTTGTCTATGCCTACGACTTCACGGCGCACGGCGGTTCGCTCAGCGAGACGAATGCCGCAAAGATTGTGAAGGTGCAGCAGCTTGCCCTGAAGAACGGCGCTCCCGTCATTGCCCTCAACGATTCGGGCGGCGCACGCATCCAGGAAGGTGTGAACAGCTTGGCAGGCTATGCCTCCATCTTCTATCAGAATACCATTGCGTCGGGTGTCATTCCGCAGATATCCGCTATTCTGGGTCCGTGTGCCGGTGGGGCATGCTACTCTCCGGCGCTTACCGACTTTATCTTCATGGTAAAGGAGCAGAGCCACATGTTCATCACCGGTCCGGACGTGGTAAAGACCGTGACCCACGAGGAGGTGGACAAGGAGGAACTGGGCGGTGCCTATACGCATAGCAGCAAGAGCGGCGTTACTCACTTCATGTGCAATACGGAGGAGGAGACACTGATGAGCATCCGCGAGCTGCTGAGCTTCCTGCCGTCCAACAATATGGAAGATGCTCCCTTCACTCCCTGTTCCGACGATATCCATCGCCGGGTAGAGACGCTTCAGACCGTCATCCCCGAAGACCCGAACATGCCCTATGACATCAAGGATATTATAGAACCGGTGCTGGACAACCAGTACTTCTTCGAAGTGATGCCTCACTTTGCCAAGAACGTCGTTATCGGTTTCGGTCGTCTGAACGGGCGTTCGGTAGGTATCGTGGCAAACCAACCTGCCTATTTGGCGGGTGTGCTCGATATTGATGCCAGCGACAAGGCGGCACGTTTCATTCGTTTCTGCGACTGCTTCAACATCCCGCTGATAACCTTCGAAGATGTTCCCGGCTTCTTGCCCGGAACGATGCAGGAGCACAACGGCATCATCCGTCACGGCGCCAAGATTGTCTATGCCTACGCTGAGGCTACCGTGCCCAAGATAACGCTGATTACCCGCAAGGCATACGGCGGCGCCTACATCGTGATGTCCAGCAAGCCGACGGGTGCCGACGTGAACCTGGCTTATCCGCAGGCGGAAATCGCCGTGATGGGTGCCGAGGGTGCAGTGAACATCCTCTACCGCAAGTCCTCTGCCGAAGAGAAGCAGGAGATTATCAAGGAGTATGAAGACAAGTTCTCCAACCCTTACCGTGCCGCCGAGCGTGGCCTCATAGATGAGGTCATCATGCCGCGTGACACCCGCTACAAGCTGGTGCAGGCATTGGAGATGGCACACAACAAGAATCAGAGCAATCCACCGAAAAAGCACGGCAACATGCCTTTATAATAGTAGTTATTTTTTATGTGTGAAATGCGTATCCCCGGAGAAGTGATTTCTGTGGGGATATACTTTTTAAATAGAGAATTAAGAATTAAACAGTAATAAAAAGTAAAAACTAAAGATAGAAACTATGGAACTATTAAGAGGAGTTCTATAAATTAAAATATTGTAGTACAGTTGTTTATATGGTTCCAAGAGCGTAAATTTGCAGAAAATAAGAATTTTATAATGAACAAGTTATCCCGATACCGTAAGCTTCGTTATAATCAACTATTTGAGTCAGAGAATCGTGAATTGCGTTTGAATGAAATGGGCAATCCTCTTGAAGTGTTGTCTCAGTATGTTGATTTTGAGATCTTTCGTCCTACTCTTGAATCAGCCCTTTTTACCGGAGAGCGCAAAAGTAATGCCGGTCGTCCGCCGATAGACTGTGTGCTGATGTTCAAGGTCTTGTTTCTTCAGCGTTATTATGGTTTGAGTGACCATCAGATAGAGTATCAGATAGTTGAACGTACGAGGTTCCGCAAGTTTCTTGGTATTGAATGTGTTGACGATGTTCCTGACGAGAAGACGGTGTGGAAGTATCGCGAACTCCTGACAAATACAGGCGTTTATGACAAGCTTTTTTCGGAATTTCATAGTTTCATGGAAAGTAAGGGTCTGCAATTCAATGAGGGTCGCATCATTGATGCCAGTTTTGTTATTGCCCCTCGCCAACGTAACACCCGTGATGAAAATGAGCAGATAAAACAGGGAGCGGGTAATAAGTTGTGGAATGACAATCCCCACAAGAAGTGCCACAAGGATGTAGATGCCCGCTGGACAAAGAAGCGTGATGAGACTTTTTACGGCTACAAGCAGCATACTAAAGTTGAGAAACGCAATAAGATCATACTTTCTTATGATACCACGTCGGCAGAAGTGCATGATTCCAAAGGCTTTGAAGGACTGCTGGATGAAAAAGACGAAGGCAAGGACTTGTATTTGGACGCCGGTTATGTCGGACAAGAGGAGATTGTAAAACAGCATAAGATGAATCCGATAATTTGCGAAAAGGGCTACCGTAACCGTCCGCTTACCAAGGAGCAGAAATCAGACAATAGGAAAAAATCCAAGACACGTTGCCTTGTCGAGCATGTATTCGGGTTTGAGGAACAAACCATGCGTGGACTTGTGGTGCGTACAGTAGGGCTTATTCGTGCTAAAGCCAATGTAGCACTCACCAGTCTTGTGTATAACATCAGTCGTTACACGCAAATAATCAGGCTGAAACCTGAGTTGTTGGGGTGAATTATGCCTGCACATCCAATTTTTACAACAAACACAAGTTAATTATTGTAAAAATTGGGGGGGTAGAAAATATTCGCTAAATTTGAAAGACTAAAGCTCACAAATTGGGCAGTTAAAGAGTTCTGCTGTCTGATACAAGAGGATAAATTGAATTGATAGAACTCACCTTAAGAAACCTCTTTGAGGGTTATCCCAATCTTTGGGGCGGAGGAGTGGCACACTCTGTCCTGATTCTGTCCCTGGTCATCACCTTCGGTATCATGCTGGGCAAGTTGAAAGTGGCAGGCATCTCGCTGGGTGTCACCTGGATTTTGTTTGTGGGCATTGTCTTCGGACATTTCGACATGAACCTCGACGAACATCTGCTGCACTTCCTGAAGGAGTTCGGCTTGATACTGTTTGTCTATTCCATCGGTCTGCAAGTGGGACCGGGATTCTTCTCCGCTTTCAAGAAGGGCGGACTTACGCTGAACATGGTAGCAATGCTTTCCGTCTTCCTCAGCGTGGTTATCACCATTGTGTTGCACTTTGCCACCGGAATCCCCATTACTACGATGGTGGGTATCTTGTCCGGAGCCGTGACCAATACCCCCGGTCTGGGTGCTGCCCAGCAGGCAAACAGTGACCTCAACGGGGTGGATGCTCCGGAAATCGCACTCGGATATGCCGTTGCCTATCCGCTGGGTGTGGTGGGCTGCATCCTGGCGCTGCTAGCCTTGAAGATTTTCATGCGGATTAACACCCAAAAAGAAGAGGAGGATGCCGAGCACGGGCTGGGTCATCTGCAGGAGCTGACCGTGCGTCCCATATCGGTAGAGATACGCAATGAGGCAATAGACGGCAAGCGGATCAGAGATGTGAAACCATTGTTGAACCGTGCGTTTGTCATCTCCCGCATCCGGCACACCGGCAGTCAGGAAACAGAACTGGCGAATGCCGATACGGTGCTGCACATGCAGGATGAAATTCTGTTCATTGCCAACCCGAAAGATGTGGAGGCCATTGTTGCCTTCTTCGGAAGAAAAATTTCGGTGGAGTGGGAACGGGAGGACAAGAACTTGATTTCACGCCGCATCCTCATCACCAAGCCGGAACTGAACGGCAAGTCTCTGTCTCAGCTCAAGATACGTAACAACTTCGGTGCCTGCATCACCCGTATCAACCGTTCGGGCGTGGATCTGGTGGCAACTCCCCACTTGCAGTTGCAGATGGGAGACCGTGTGACGATTGTAGGCAGCGAGCTTGCCGTGAGTCATGCGGAGAAGGTGCTGGGTAACTCGCTGAAGCGTCTCAACCATCCCAACTTGATTCCTATCTTCCTGGGTATTGCCCTGGGATGTATCTTGGGCAGTCTGCCGTTCATGTTCCCCGGCATTCCCCAACCCGTGAAACTGGGATTGGCCGGCGGACCGTTGGTGGTTTCCATCCTCATCAGCCGTTTCGGGCCTCAATATAAGCTGATAACCTACACGACGATGAGTGCCAATCTGATGATACGCGAAATCGGTATCGCCTTGTTCCTGGCCTGCGTGGGGTTGGGTGCAGGAAAGGGATTCATCGATACCATTATCTACGAAGGCGGCTATGTGTGGATTGGCTATGGGGCCATCATCACGGTTATCCCGTTGCTGGTGACAGGATTCATGGGGCGCTATTTCTGGAAGCTGAACTACTATACGCTGATAGGTGTGCTGTCCGGAGCTAACACCAATCCACCTGCATTGGCCTATTCCTCGGACTTGACATCCTGCGATGCCCCTGCGGTGGGATACGCCACGGTCTATCCGTTGGCTATGTTCCTGCGGGTGCTGACGGCTCAGTTGCTGATACTGGCGTTGGCGTAGGGGTTCACCATGGATAATCTGTGTCAATCTGTGGTGCACGGATTGATTTGATAACAAGTAATGTAAAGGGAGCTAACAAGTAATGTCAGGCTGCTTTACATTACTTGTTATTTTTGTTTGTAGTATTCCTCCGCTTGTGCCAGTGTCTCCGGTTTGCCGATGTCGAACCAGCGGAATCCTTGCAGCGGATAGCCTTGTATGTGCACCTTTGTGCAGGCGGACAAGTAGAAAGGAATGATGGAGAACTTGCCGTTCCACTGCCCATCGTCCATCAGGTGGAAGAGGAAGGGGGAGATGATGTGGATACCTCCGAAGGCGAGTTCCCGGTACTTCGTTTCCCGGTAGTCGAAGCCTGCCGGTTTCACCTCTCCGGTGGACTTGTTTATCCAGCCGTGCAGGTGGTAGTCGTCGTCAAAAAGGAGATAGCGGGAAGTCTTGCGCTCGCTCACGAGCAGGGTAGACTCCGCATCGCTCTCCAGATGGTGGCGGTAGAGGCCTGCAAGGTCGATGTCCGTCAGAATATCCGCGTTGTGCACCAGGAAAGGTTCTTGTCCGTCCAGAAAGGAGCGTGCCTTTTTGATGCCTCCTCCGGTGTCGAGCAGCATGCCGCGTTCGTCGCTGATGTGAATCTCCGTGCCGAAGTTGTCGTGGGCACGGAGGAAGTCGATAATCTGCTCCCCGAAGTGGTGGATATTGACCGTTATCTCGTTGAATCCTGCTTCCTTCAACCGCAGTATCACCCGTTCCAGCATGGGCTTTCCTGCTACGGGAACGAGGGCCTTGGGCATGTGGTCCGTCAAGGGGCGCAACCGGGTGCCCAGGCCGGCGGCGAAAATCATGGCTTTCATATTGGCATATTCTCACATTAGCACATTAAACTTTGGCCTTAAACGTCTGTTCAATATTCTGTTCTCTATGTATCAGGTTCACTTGCACGCCGAACTTCTTGTGCAGATGTTCCGCCAGGTGTTGTGCCGAATATACGGAGCGGTGCTGTCCGCCGGTGCAGCCGAAGCAGACAGACAGATTGGTGAAGCCGCGTTCCATGTAGCGCTTTACGGAAGCGTCGACAAGGGCGTAGGCATGCTCCAGGAATACGGCTATCTCGCCGTCGTCTTCCAGGAAGCGGATAACGGGTTCGTCCAGTCCCGTGAAGGGTTTGTAACGCTCGTACTTGCCGGGGTTGTTCACGGCGCGGCAGTCAAAGACGAAACCTCCTCCATTGCCCGTGGAATCTTCGGGGATGCCTTTCTTGTAGGCAAAGCTGGTGACTTTCACCACGAGGCGGCGCTTTTGCAGGTCGTCTGTAAACTGTTTCAGTTCGGTGAGCTCGCGCAGAATCCGGCAGAGGTAAGGATATTCGGGGTAAGGCTCCTGGAGCAGCTGGCGCAGGTTCTCGATGGCGAAGGGGACACTTTGTATGAAGTGGGGCTTCTTCTCGAAGTAACCGCGGAAACCGTAGGCACCCAGCACCTGCATGGTGCGGAACAATACGAAGTGGCGAAGCTGGGCATAGAAATAAGCCTCGTCCACGGGCTGGTACTTGCGCAGGGCGTCGATGTATTCCTTCAGCAACTCTTGGCGCAGGCTGTCGGGATAGTTTGCTTTGGCCTGCCACAAGAAGGAGGCAACGTCGTAGTAGACCGGACCTTTGCGTCCGCCCTGGAAGTCGATGAGCCATGGTTCGTCGTCCTTTATCATGACGTTACGGCTCTGGAAGTCGCGGTACATGAAGGTGGCGGAGCTGCTACGGAGCAACACGTCTGCCATCTTCTGGAAGTCGTCCTCCAGCCGGTCTTCCTGAAAGTCCATCCCCGTAGCCTTGAGGAAGCAGTATTTAAAGTAGTTCAGGTCCCACAGAATGCTGCGGCTGTTGAACTCTGCCTGCGGGTAGCAGTAGGAGAAGTCCATGCCGTCGGCTCCGGCAAACTGCACGGCGGGCAGCAGACGGATGGTCTTGCGCAGTAACCGCTTCTCATCCTCGCCGAATACGCTGGTCTTGCGGCCTTTCTCGATGGCATTGAATAGGAGCGAGTCGCCCAGGTCTTCTTGCAGATAATAGATATCATCTTCGGAGCGGATGAACACTTGCGGTACGGGCAGTCCTTTCTGGCGGAAATGTTCTGCCATGTAGAGGAAGGCGCGGTTCTCCTCCACAGACTCTCCGCTGACGCCGATAAGTGTAGGACTTCCGATGAGGCGGAAGTAACGGCGGTTGGAGCCGGAGGAGGGGAGTTCGTCAATCTGTTCCGGTTCGTGTCCGGTATGTGCGATGTAGAGTTTCTTAAGTTCTTCGGTTATCATGGTGGTATGTTTTATTTTCGCAGCTAAGATAAAACTTTTGTCGGAGATATGCTTACCTTTGCAGGAGGAAAATATTTAATTTGATAGCTTCATAATGGATTCCATTCCTCAGTTTCTCATAGCCGCCCCTACATCGGGCAGTGGAAAGACCACCGTCAGTCGTGGACTGATGGCATTGTTTGTGAAGAAAGGTCTGAAGGTGCAGCCTTTCAAGTGCGGTCCCGATTATATAGATACCAAGTATCACGAGGCGGTATGCGGCCGTCCTTCCATCAATCTGGATACTTTCATGGCATCTCAGGAGCACGTAAGCAGTCTGTATGCACGCTATTCGGCAGATGCTGATGTTGCCGTGGTCGAGGGGATGATGGGGATGTACGACGGGTACGACCGCGACCGGGGCTCGTCGGCAGAAGTGGCACGGCTCTTGGGTATTCCTGTGGTGCTGGTGGTCGATGCCAAGTCGGCTGCCTATTCCATGGCTCCTTTGTTGTCGGGGTTCATCAATTTCCGTCCGGATATACGTATTGCGGGAGTTATCTTCAATCGTGTCGGCTCACCCCACCACTACCGGATGCTGCAGGAGGTCTGTGAAGACTTGAACGTGACTTGTCTGGGCTATCTGCCCAAACGGAAGGAACTGGAGCAGGAGTCACGCCATCTGGGGCTGGATTTCAGCCGTTCTAAGGAGACGGAGGGGCTGGACATGCTGGCAGGCTTGCTGGAGGAACATGTGGACTGGGAACTGCTGCTCTCGATAATCGGGCTTCCATTGCCTGCGGCGGCTGTGGAGGAGAAGTCGGTACTATCAGAGCCGGGGAAGCTGCATATCTCGGTAGCGCGCAACGAAGAGTCCTTTTCCTTCCTCTATGCGGAGCATCTGGATATTCTGCGCCGTATGGGCACGGTCACTTTCTTCAATCCGGAGCAGGACCGGGCTATTCCGCAAGAGACGGATTTGCTCTATCTGCCCGGCGGCTATCCCGAGAACCGTCTGGAGGAACTTGCCGGGGCAAGGCTTGCCAGGGAGTCTATCCGCAGCTATATAGAGGCTGGTGGCAGGACGCTGGCAGAATGCGGGGGGATGATATATCTTTCGCAGTCCGTTCTTTCTGATGGGGATACGGACGGGGGAAGTATTGATACCGATGGAAGAATCGCCGGAGATGGCGGGAGAAGCAGCGGAAGCGATGGAAGAAACGCCGGGAGCAGTGTAGGCAATATCAGAAATGAGATGGTAGGAGTATTACCTTTCAGCGTTACAAACGAGCGTAAACGCAGGAAACTGACATTGGGATACCGCCGGTTCGACTATAACGGATGGCGGCTTAAAGGACACGAATTCCATTATACGCAGTTTGCCGTGCCCGAAACTGATGGAAAAGAAGGTGGTGCGTGCAGTCTTCCTCCCTCGATAGCGCAGGTTTACAATGCCAAAGGAGAGAAGGTAACCACTCCCGTCTTTCGCTATAAGAACCTGATAGCCAGTTATACGCATCTGTATTGGGGCGAGGTGGATGTGATGGCTTTGTTCGGTGAACTCTAAAATAGCGCATTGATATTTTATGTAATTTCGTTTGTGTTCTTGAAATAGTGGAGTATCTTTGTTTTCATTTAAATATATTATGATTATGAAACTGAATACTTATCGCTTGTCTTCTTTGGAAGACCCTACTGATTTATCAAATAGAGTATGAAAAGAGTCTATACCAAAACTGGAGACAAAGGAACAACGGGTATTCATGGTGGCGCGCGTGTGCCGAAAGATGACATCCGTATCGAGGCAAACGGATGCCTTGATGAATTGAATGCCGTGATTGGTATCGTGCGCTCCATGCTGGCGGCAGAAGATGGTTGGCAGGAGTTGCTGCATGCTGTCCAGCGGGAACTGATGGTGGTGATGAGCCATGTGGCCACTCCCTCGGGAGTGGTGAACCCTAATCCGCTTTCTGCCGCAGAGCTCACGCTGCGCTGTGAGCAGGAGATGGATGCCATGACCGTCCTGCTGACGGACAACGGCTACTTCCTTTTGCCCGGTGGCACTCCCATATCAGCCCAACTGCAGTTTGCCCGTACCGTGGCCCGCCGTGCCGAACGCCGTTTGTGGACACTCCATCGCCAAGACCCCGTGAACGAGGATATCCTGCGCTTCATCAACCGCCTTTCGGACTTGTTCTTCGTCATGGCCCGCATGGAGATGCAGCGGCAGGACTGGCCGGAGGAGAAATGGCAGGAGTTTGCCTACAAAAGGAAAAGACAGTAAGCGCTTATCGCTAACTGCCGGGAAGCTGTTTTCAGCAGAGAGTTCCTGCTTGCTGTCCGAGCCTTAAATCATACAGACATGCCCGTACTTCCGCTTCACTGCCGATATGCTTTCCTGCATCGTCGGACAGTTTCACGCATTCGCGCCATTCCTGGTTGACGTTCATCTTGCACTGCGTCAGTTTCATTACGATGTTGGAGGGCTTGAAACCGGTATCATTCGTCAGATTGGTGCCGATGCCGAAGGAGCAGCGGATTTTGCCCCTGCAATGCTCCTGGATGTCGAGTGCCTTGCCAAAGTCGAGCGCATTGCTGAAGACGATGGTTTTAGTGGTAGGGTCGATGCCCAGTTCGCGGTAGCGGGCAACGAGCTTGTCGGTGAAATCGAATTCATCGCCGGAGTCGCAGCGTACACCGTCGAATAGTTTGGCCTGCTTGCGGCTCAGGTTACTTAGGAAAATGCCGGAGGTATAGGTATCGGACAGTGCGATGCCCAAGTCGCCGTCGTACACGTTCACCCAGTTTTCCAAGGCCATGTAGTTGGCGTGTTTGTAGCCGAACTGTGCGCCGTGGAACATGAACCATTCATGCGGATGCGTCCCCATAGGCTTCATGCCGTATTTCATGGCGAAGTGGCAGTTGGAAGTCCCGGTACAGTATTCGGCGGTTTCCTTCAGACGGCCTATGACTTTGTCCTGCACTTCGAACGAGAAGCGTCTCCGGGTGCCGAACTCCGAAAAATACAGCTGGCGCCGGTTGGAGAGTGCCACCTTTTCGGAAAGTTTGCAGAGTATGCCGTCCATGTCGGCCACGTTTCCCAAAGAACGGTTCTTTATTTCGGATACGATGGCAAGCAGAGGGACTTCGTAAAGGGTGGCCTTGTACAGATAGTCCGTGATTTCAATGTTCAGGTGCCGGTCCTCGTCCAGATGGATGCTTACCTTCTCCGGCTGGAAGCGGAAGGAGGAGAGCCACTCCCAATAGACCCTCGGCAGGAAACGGCAGTGGCAGGTCATGTACTCCAGCTCTTCGGCAGTGAGTACGGTTTGTGTCAGGCTGTCCACCGCCTCTTGCAGTTCCTTCAGAAACGTGTCCGTATAGGCGGTGTCGTCTCTGTCCTTAAAACTGAAAGTACCCATGGCATAGGGAAACAATTTGATGTAGGCATACGAGGTGGTGAATTTGTAAAGGTCTGTATCGAGTATGGTATGAATCATGGCAGAATATTCTTTGGTTATGATGTTCGATTTTGGGGATGAAGATAGTGAAAATTTCTTATTTGACCAGCCTCTATCTGTTAACAACGGCATATTCCTATTAAACCATGTTATAAATAAGGCTGTTATGGGCGGAAATTTTGGAGAATTCGGAGAAGTCCGTATATTTGTAATGTGTTTTTCATAGTATTAGATTTAAGGTTAACAAAAGATTGGCTGTCTGGGATAGATAGCCTTTTTTTATGCCTTCACTTTTCCTTCTCCGTAGAGGTGGCGTGTAGTGCAGAGCGCCAAAGTTCCATAGACCAATACTTGTATCCACATCGTCAGCATCTGCGGCCATACGTCGGCCAGCGTTCCACCCATTGAATTCAGTTTTACAAAAGCAAGTACGGCAGGACCTGCCGGAAACAGATAGTGGGCTGCCTGCCAATACCACGGCATCAGTTCCAGCGGATAAGACACGCCCGAAAGGAAGATATAGCCCACAGAGAAGAAGGCTATCATCAGCAACGGCGCTTCGGAGTCTGTAAACCAGCGGGAGACGGCCAGGGCAAGGAAACTCGTGCCCAGCAGGAAGGGTATCATCATTGTGACGATGTCTCCTCCGCTGCCGATGTGGGGGATGCTGAACAGATGCGGCAGCAGTCCCAGCAGGAATAGGGAGAACACCACATACAGCATGAAGTATACGAAGGTCCTGCCCCCGACAATCCGCCATACATCCTTTAGCGAGCCGGCATGCATCAGCTGTATTCCCTTTCTTTGGGCTTCCGCTTCCTCGCCCGTCAGCATGGCAATCACCATCAGCATCGTCTGGAAGATGATGACAATTAGGACGGCTGGAATCAGATACGAACCGTACCCCTCCCTATAGTTGTAGAGCGCCGTGCCGGACACGCTGACGGGAGCGGACGAAGCCACTGCCAGCACTCCTTGCGGAGGTAGGAATACGGTGCCCTCCATGCGGTGGGCATCGTTCACGGCAAGCATGACGCGCGCACTGGATTCTTGCAGTCCTTTGAAGTTGAGGAAAGTGTCCGTGGCGGCATAGAGTACGAAGACCGAAGTCTCGCCCCGTGCCACACGTGCCTCGAAGTCGGCAGGCAGGTAAAGGATGCCTGCCACGTCGCCCTGCTTCATCCATTGGCGGGCTTCGAGGATGTTGGGTGTCTGGCCGTAGACGGCGGTCTGGGGAGTGGCGTCGAGCAGTCGGATGTATTCGCGGCTGAGGGCGGAGTGGGAGAGGTCTACCACTGCGACGGGAGCCTTGCGCACCAGGTTGGGGGCGTACATGTAGTTGTAGAGCAGTCCGTAGAGGAAGATACCGCCTGCCAGCACGAGCAGGATGGCGGGATTGGTGGCGATGGCATGCCATTCGTGGCGGATGACGGAAGCTGTTGACAATGCGGTAGGTGTGCAAGGTGATGGGGAGGTGGGGATTGCTTCTTCCCTCGTTTCCTTTTTTATCCACCATTTCAGCAACGGCAGTATCAGTAGTGCTGCCAGCAAGAAGATGAAGAGTGTAGCTACCGACTGCCAGAAGTAGGCAAACCCTGCATCGAAGTAAATCATGGCTTGTGCCGCCTCCGTGAAGTGCCGCACGGGGAAGAGGTAGGAGGCCGCATGCACGGGCGCATACATGGCTGTAACGGGAAACGTGACTCCGGACAGCGTAGCCCCCAACGACCCCACCATGGATACTACACTGATGATATAGGCAATCTTGGGAAAGACAGAATAGATAAAGACCGCCAATGCCTGGGTAGCGATGATGAAGAGCACGGTCATTGCATTCATCAGCCACAGACTGCCAGCGAAGGGGATATGTAGCGGGCCGAACAGTACATAGTTTGCCAGGATACCGATGGACGAGAAGATGAGGGTATAGGGCAGCAGTTTCCCTGCTACGGCAGTGAGGATATTGCCTCGTGCCGTCTCCAGCCATTCGCCGACGCTGCCGAATTTCAGTTCGCTGCCTATGGAGTAGACGGTGGTGAGCAGGATGAGTATCTGGAACAGTACGAAAAAGAAAGGCTGGCTCAGGTAGATGGAGTAGTCCATGTCCGGATTGTAGAGGGGATGGGTACTGGCTTCTACGGGGAGCAGAAAGGTCTGTATCTGTTCTCCGCTTACTCCCAGTGCTTCGGCCTGCATCACGATGGGCGAGAGCGCCACGGAGGCAAGCGTATTCTCGAACGCCGCCATCAGCTCGCTGCCTACCGAGAGGAGGGCATAGTGGTAATAATAGGTGAGCGTTGCGCCAGCTCCCGTCACCGCCTTCTGTTCGAAGCGGGGCGGGATGACGAGGTAGCCGTATATGTCCTTCTGTTGCAATGCCCGGCGGGCGTCGGCTTCGTCGGTGAAGTGCTCCATCACACGGAAGGTGGGGGCGGCAGAGATGCGTCGGGAGATATTGCGCGAAGTGGCAGTGTTGTCCAGGTCGACGATACCCACGGGGATGTTCTCCATCTGTCCGTTTCCGAAGATGGTGGCCATGAAGAACAGACAGAACAAAGGCAGCACGAGGCAGACGCCGAGGTATAGACGGCGGGAGGTCATGCGGTGCCATTCGCGACGGATAACCATGCGGAGCGCTTTCATTGCGTAGCCAAATTCTTTATCTTTCATTTTTTATTCTTCATTTTTAAGAGTACGGACATCCCCGGTCTCAATCCCTCTACCTGCTGTGTGGGACGTGCGTGTATCTCGAACGTCTGCATGTCATAGCTGCCCGTCTGTTTGGTGGATTTCCAGGTGGCGAAGCTGCCCAGCGGACTGATGTAATAGATGCGGAATTCAATGTCCTTGCCGTCGATGGCGGGGACATCGGCACGGAAAGTGCCTCCTATCTTGAATTGCGGCATCAGGTCCTCGCGTATGTTCAGTACCACGTGTGCATCGTCCATCACGACGAGGCTCATGATGGGAGTTCCGGGAGCCACCAGTTCTCCGCGTTTGGGGAAGATGGTGGCTATCTGGCCGTCTTCGGGAGCGGTGAGACGGGAGTCGACGAGGAGGGAGGAGACTTCATCGACGGTGCTTCGCGCCGCTTCCACCAGGCTGCGGGCCGAGGCGCGGTCCTCGCTCTGCGCTCCGTCTACGGCCATCTGGTATTGCTCGTAGGCGGCACGTTCGGCGGCTTGGGCAGCTTTGTACATGGCTTCCACCTCGTCACGCCGCTGGGAGGTGACGACACTGTCCTTATAAAGCGTTACAATGCGCTGGTAAGTGGTCTTGGCGAGGGCAAGGTCGCTCTGCGTCTTGTTCCAGAGTTGCCGGGCGGTGGCCACAATCTGGCGGCGGGTGCCGGCGTCTATCTTCTTGTTCTGCTCCTGGGCCACCTGCTCCAGGGCATTCACCTGGCGGTATTTGGCTTCGATGGTGGGGCTGTTGATGACGACAAGCGTATCGCCTGCCTTCACCCAGTCGCCCTCTTGTACGAGGAAGGAGTCCACACGTCCGGGCAGCTTTCCGCTGATACGTATTTCCGTTGCTTCCACTTGTCCTTGCAGGACCAGGGGCTGCCGGCTCATGAGTAACATGCCGGCAAGCGAAATGATGACCGTTGCGGCCAGGATAATGACGAATGCAATGCTGATGCTTTTATTATTGATTTTCATAATAGGTTTTAATAAGTTGTCTCGAAATATTTCTCGAACCGTTCCGGCGTTCCGCAGATAGCCAGCAGGTTCATCAGTGCCACATCATATTCGTAGTAGGCTGCCAGACGCGCCACGCGGACGGTTGCCAGCATCGTTTCCGCATCTACGACCTCGGTACTGGTTGCCATGCCTTCGGCAAAGGATTTCTTGCGGATTCGCACCAGCTCTTCGCTCAGCTCGATGGTGGTATTCAAGGCGCGTACGTTGTCTTGTGCCTTTTGCAGTTGGGTGTAGAGCTTGTCGATGCCTACGCTCAGGTCTTCTTTGGCTTTTTCTTGTCCCAGGGCAAGGGTCTGCTGGGCTATCTTCGACTGGCGGATGCGCTTCTCACGTGCCAGTCCGTCGAACAGGTTCCAGGTGAATCCCACGCCTACGATGGTGCGAGGGAGAAGATTGCTTTGTATGCCGTGGGCATAGAGGGTCTGCTTGCCGAATACGGCGATGTCCGGCAGGTAGCCGCTCTGGTCGATGCGGAGCTGCTGGCGGGCAATCTGTGACTGCAGTTGCAGTTGGTTCACGGTGTAGTTCTCCACCCGCATGGCTTGCAGGAACTCCTCTTTGGCGGGTAGTTGGTCGTTGATGAAAAGCTCCGAGGTAGGATGGATGCTGCATGTGTCTTGCAGGTTGAGCAGGGTGCGTAGGGCACTTTGCACGACGGAGGCCTCCTTCCGGGCAGCCTCCAGTGAGCGGGAGGCTTCGTCCATATTCACTTGGGCAAAGAGCCGGCCTGCCTTGTCTATCATGCCGGCAGCTTCCAGTTTAAGGGCATTCTGGTAATGGCGTTGCAGGCTGTTGTAAGTCTCCTGCCGCACGCGTACCACTTCTTGGGCAAGTTTCAGCCCGAAGTAGCTTTCTGCCAGCAGGGTGCGTTGCGTGGCATCGGTCTGTCCCCGGTTTTCGCGGGCAATGTCTATCATGGTGTTGCCTATCTTCGAGGCCCGGATGCGCTTGCCGCCGGAGAATACGACCCATTCAGCGGTCAGGCCGACGGAAGTCAGGTTGCGTGGAGCCAGTGGAAAGGCAAGGGTATGGGAGCCTATCTGGTCGAGTATGCTGCTGATGAATTGGTCGTCCGGCACGATGTTGTGCACAAAGTCCTTTGCCGGGTCGGTGAACTGAGAAAGGGGCTGTTTTACCTCTATCTTTTCGGAAAGATGCACGAACGTACCGGCACCTTGCAGGGAGGGGTACCAGAGGGCATTCAGTTTGTCACGTTCCGCACGGGCGGCTTCAATTCCCTTGTCAGCTATTTTCAGGCTGCGGTTGCCGTTTTGCATCTGCCTTAGGGCATCACCGAAGCTAAGGGGAAGGGAGGTTTGTGCGGCCACTCCACCGATGGCAAGCAGCATGCAGGCAGCAGCCGGAAAAAATCTCCGGCATAATAGATTATTCATAAGTTCGTTCGGTTTAGGGGTTCTTGTTTCTCTAAACAAGAGGAGGTGGGAATTGTTCAGTAGTCATCTTTTTGAATAGAACGTTACAAATATAACGAATAGTTTCCGAAGATATGGCTTATGAATGGGAGAGATATTCGGATTTGCACTATCTTTGCATTCGCTAAAATGGAATTTATGGAGAAACTTCATCCGATTATGTTTGCCGGGACGGGCAGTGATGTGGGAAAGAGCATCATTGCTGCCGCCTTCTGCCGCATCTTCAAGCAGGACGGCTATCAGCCCGCACCGTTCAAGGCACAGAATATGGCGCTCAATTCATTTGCCACTCCCGAAGGGCTGGAGATAGGCCGTGCCCAGGCTGTGCAGGCAGAAGCCGCCGGAGTGCCTTGCCACACGGACATGAATCCGCTGCTGCTGAAACCGCAGTCGGACCACACCTCGCAGGTTGTCCTCAACGGGCGTCCTATCGGCAACCGCAATGCTTATGAGTATTTCCGCAAGGAAGGACGCGACGAGCTGCGCCGGGAGGTTTGTGCTGCCTACGACCGCCTTGCCGCTCGCTATAATCCCGTTGTGCTGGAAGGCGCGGGAAGCATCTCCGAAATCAATCTGCGGGATACCGACCTTGTCAATCTGCCGATGGCCCTGCATGCCGGAGCCGATGTAATCCTTGTGGGGGACATTGACCGTGGCGGTGTGTTTGCCAGTGTCTATGGTTCGCTGATGTTGCTTCGTCCCCATGAGCGGGAACGCATTAAAGGAATTCTTATCAACAAGTTCCGGGGGGATATACGTCTCTTCGAGTCGGGCATTACGATGCTGGAGGAGCTTTGCGGCATTCCCGTTGTCGGGGTAGTACCTTACTACCGTGATATCTACATTGAAGAAGAAGACTCCGTGGCGCTTGCCGCAAAGTCTGTCCGTGCCGAGAAGGGAAAGGTGAACATCGCCGTCATTCTGCTGCGCCACCTCAGTAACTTCACCGATTTTAATGTCCTGGAACGTGACCCGCGCGTACATCTCTTCTATACCAACAATGTGGATGAGTTGGCAAAGGGCGACGTCATCCTGCTGCCCGGTTCCAAGAGCACGCTTGATGATCTTTACGAATTGCGCCGTAACGGTGTGGCGGCTGCCATCATCCGTGCCCATCGTGAAGGTGCCACCGTGATGGGTATCTGCGGCGGCTATCAGATGATGGGGCAGGAGGTGCTCGACCCTGAGCATGTGGAGGGGGACATCGAACGCCTGCCCGGACTGGGGCTGTTGCCCATCAGTACCCGCATGTCGGGAGAGAAGGTGACCCGCCAGGTGAAGTTCGGTCTGTGCAATCCCCATTCTCCATCTTCCACTCTCCATTCTCCATTCATGCAGGGCTATGAAATCCATATGGGAGTGACCACCCCTGTGGAAGGTACTCCCGATTCTCCCTTGAATCTTCTGGAGAACGGCTCTACCGATGGTTACTACGTGGACTCCACCTGCATGGGGACTTATATTCATGGCATTCTCGACAATCCGGAATTCATAGATTTCCTGCTTGCGCCTTTTGCAGACAAACTGTCCGGGAATGCCGGCGCTTTCGATTACCATACATTCAAAGAAGAACAATACGATAGGCTTGCCGAGCACGTGCGCCGCCACGTCAACCTGCCGCTTATCTACCAAATATTGACAAAGAACCATGATTGAAGGACACGGAGACGATTCCTATAAATACAGCCGTCCCATTACGGCAAACTTCAGCTCGAACGTTTACAGCAGGGTAGACCTCTCTGCCTTGAAGGCGCATCTGTGTGCCCGGATTGACGGCATCGGCAACTATCCCGAACCGGAGCCTTACACGCTTGAGGCCTGCCTTGCCCGCCGCCACCGTCTTCCTGCCGAGGCAGTGTGCGTGACGAACGGAGCTACCGAAGCCATTTATCTCACCGCGCAGACTTTCCGCGGGACAAACACCGCCATTGTGCAGCCCACTTTCAGTGAATATGCCGATGCCTGCCGCATGCACGGCCATCGGGTCACTTCCCTCTATCGGCTTCCTGCGGAGAGCGAGGGGTATCGCTTGCCGGAAGAGGTGCGCATGCTGTGGCTGTGCAATCCCAATAACCCTACCGGAACGGTCGTGGAGAAGGAATATCTGGCAACACTTATCAGTCATAATCCGCAGGTATGTTTCGTCATCGACCAGTCTTACGAGTTTTTCACCTTGCGTCCGCTTTTCTCTGCTGCCGAGGCGGCGGAATTTCCCAACGTTCTGCTGCTGCACTCCATGACCAAGCGTTATGCCGTTCCCGGTCTGCGACTGGGATATGTCACCGGCGCTCCCCACCTGCTGCATCGCCTGCGTACCAACCGTATGCCCTGGTCGGTCAACCAGCTTGCCATTGAGGCGGGGCTCCATCTGCTGGAACATGATGTTCCCAATCCGCTGGATGTGGCGTCTTACTTGCAAGAGGCTGCCCGCCTGCGCAGTGCGCTCGAGGCATTGGGAGGACTGGAAGTATGGGCCACCGAAACCCATTTCATGCTGGTGTGCCTCCGTATGGGTAGGGCTTCCGCCTTGAAAGACTATCTGGCAGGGGAGCATGGCATCTTGATTCGGGACGCCTCCAACTTTGACGGGCTGAATGAGCACTTCTTCCGCATAGCCGCCCAGAGCCGGGAGGAGAATGACAGGCTTGTAAAAGCAATAGGACAATGGCTTGAGGAGGAATAACCGATGGAAGAAGATGTACTTATACTTTTGGGTGTCGCCTTCAACTTGAACCTGCCGCTTCTCACAGCCTGGCTGCTCGACCACTGGCTGGGCGACCCGGCGTGGCTACCCCATCCGGTGGTGGCTTTCGGCAAAGCCATTTCTTTCTGTGAGCACCGGTTGAACCGGGGCGATTCGCGTTTCCTGAAAGGAGCGCTTATGACGGTGCTCCTCGTGGCAGGTGTGTATTTCGTCACGCTTCTGCTACTCCGCTTGGCTGCACTCTTTTCTCCGGGCATGCTGCTGACGGTGCAGATACTGCTGATATTCTATTGCTTGGCGGGCACTACGCTGGTTCGCGAGGTGCGTATGGTGTTCAAGGCGGTGGACCGTTCCTTGGAGGAAGGGAGGATGCAAGTGGCACGTATCGTTGGGCGTGATACGTCTGCGCTCTCGGCGCAGGAGGTACGAACCGCGGCATTGGAGACTTTGGCGGAGAATCTGAGTGACGGGGTCGTTGCTCCCTTATTCTGGTATCTGCTGTTGGGAGTTCCGGGCATGCTTGCCTATAAGATGGTGAACACGCTGGATTCCATGGTCGGCTACAAGAATGAACGCTATCGTCGGTTCGGCTGTTTTGCTGCCCGTTTGGATGATGTTGCCAATTATATTCCTGCTCGTCTGACAGCCTTTCTGATGGTACTGGTTTCCGGTCGCCTTTCCTTGTTTGCTTTTGTGGGCAGATATGGCAGCCAGCATGCCAGTCCCAATTCCGGTTATCCGGAAGCCGCCCTTGCCGGTATTTTGAATTGCCGTTTCGGGGGTCCGCACAACTATTTCGGCGAGGAGGTATGGAAACCTTATATCGGTTCTAATGAACGGCCTCTGAAGACAGAAGATATGCGTGTGGCTGTCCGCATCAACCGGCGTGTGGAGTGGTGGATGGTAGTTGCCGTAATAGTGACATCGACCTTGGCTTCCTTTTGTTTTTAAAATGTTGTTATTTTAACTGATTCTTTGTCCGTTCCAAAAAGATATAATATCTTTGCAAGACCGCGTTGCATTAAAAATGTAACTTTTAAAGCAGACAAAGTCTTATAAATGAGGATAAAGCAACTATATATATTCCTTTTCTTTATTTGGTTCGGGAGCACAATAATTGCATCGGCAACAGATAAAGCGGATTCTTGGACTAAAGAAAAGGAAAGTATAGTCCATGAGGTCATCTCCACTTTTCACAACAGCCTCGGTTTCGACTATCTGACCCGGGAGGAGTGTGACTCGCTGAATGCCGACGGCCTTTTGTCCCAATTGGATGAATCCCAGCGCTATTACACCTATTTCGAACTGGAAAGGATACTTATAAAATCCTCCCTTTTCCGTGGAGAAATCCGTATGGCCATTGCCCAGAGCGACCAGATGTACTCCAAAGCCCGCGCGCTTGCCTACCCCTTCGGCAATGCCCTTGCGCTGAATGCCATGGGAGAGGTGTATAGCTATACCGGCAGGCTTCGGGAAGCCGGTGCCGCTTACGAAGAGTCTTTGAGACTGCTGGATGGGATGGACGGGGAGGATGTGCATATCCGCATGCTACTGGTGGAACTGATAGATTATAACCTGCGCATACGGAATGTAAACGGTGCCTCGCGTTATCTTGCACGTCTGAACCTCTATCCAGAAGACCGGCTTTCTCCGCTGGAGCTGGCCATGCGTCACATCTCCAATGCTTCCTGCCAATTATTCAAGGGTGACTTGAAGGCCGCCAGCCATCATCTGGTACAGATAGGCCAGCTTGAAGCGCAACTGATTCCGGAGATACGGCAATACCTTCTGATTATAGATGCCCGTTATCTGGTGGCCACCGGAGAGCATGAGGCAGCCTTGACCGCCTACAATGATTTCCTTCAAACCGAATATGCCCGGATAAACCATAACATCTACAAGGAAGCTCTGCTCGAAAAGGCGGATTTACTGGTGAAGATGGGGAACAAGGAAGAAGCCTACGGACAGTACGGCAAGGTCTTTTCGTATATCAAGACTTCGTTCGAGAAGAACTATCCCAAGGAGATAGACCGGCTCTGTACCCGTTTCCAGGCCGACCAACTGGCCTACCAGAACGAACGCGACCGCATTGTATCCATGCGTTTCTATCTGGCAGGCATCATTGTGTCCGTACTGTTTCTGATATTCCTCCTGGTGCTGGGCTGGAAGAAGATATTCCGTTTGAAGCGTTCCCAGATGCGGCAGGAGGCGATGAAGGAGAAAGCGGTGCAAGCCATACAACGGAAGAATATGTTTCTTTCGAACATGAGCCATGAGGTACGTACGCCGCTGAATGCCATTGTCGGATTCTCGGCGGTACTGACGGATGAGGACGAGTCATTCGATGACGAATCGCGCCGGGAATTCTCCGAAATTATCAAGGTGAATTCCTTTCAGTTGCTGAAACTTATCAATGACATTCTGGATTTCTCGGATTTCGAGAATGACAATATAACCTTCAACATCCGTACGCATGATGCCGTGAAGTTGTGTAATGAGGTCGTGGAGACCGTGATGGCCTCGCGCAAGCTGGAGGTTGAAATGCGTTTTGACACGGATTTGTCCGTCCTGATGCTGGATACGGACGATGCGCGCCTCCGCCAGGTCTTGATAAACCTGCTGGTGAATGCCGCCAAGTTTACGGAACAAGGCTCCATCGTGCTGGAACTGAAGATGGCTGATGCCGGTACGGCACTTTTCTCCGTGACGGATACCGGATGCGGCATTCCACCGGAAAAGCAGCACTTGATTTTTGAACGCTTTGAAAAGCTGAATGATTTTGTGCAGGGAAGCGGACTGGGCCTTTCCATCTGCCAACTGATTGTGAAATATATGAACGGCAAGCTGTGGGTGGACAGTGGGTACACCCGTGGCGCGCGTTTCTGTTTTACGCATCCTTTGAAGTATAATCCCGCATTACACGGAGGAACGGCGCAATGAAACGAATACTGATTCTCATCCATGTTTTGTTTTGCGGATATATCTGTCCGCTGCTGGCAGAAGACACGGGGGCTGTCCGGTATCAGGACAGCATCCTGAAGGTTGCCGATACCCTGCCGGCCACCCTTGTCCGGCTGACGTATCTCCGTGACATGGCCTACAAGCACCAGTATGCTCCCTATAACATGACTTTTTCCACCCGTCTGTACGAGGAGGCGCGGCGGCAGAAGAACGCTTTCTATGAGAATATGGGCGCTTACTATCTGGCGGCATGTTATGACAAGAAACACGACCCGGACAGTCTGTCGTATTGGGTGGATGTGCTGAAGGATTTTGTCCCTCAGGTAGGCACTTACGATTATTATCTGGAGCAGAAGGCTGCCATCAGCCGCGCCCTGGCTTCCAAGAGACAGATAGAGAAAGCGGTGTATGTGGCTAAGGAGACGTTGGAGGAATCAAAACTCCGCCATAGCAATAACGGGATGATAGCGGCGTATAACAGCTTGGGGTGTGCCTACGGAGTGTCCAGCCGTCCGAATGAGGCACTGGACGCTTTCTTGGAGGCTTACCGGAATTTCTCTCCCCAGACAAAGACCAGCCTGAAAGTGGATATACTGTCGCGTATTGCCCAGGTATACGGCAATGGCGGTAAAGACAGCTTGAAGCTGCCCTATTTGCATGAAATGGACATGACGTTGCAGACGGTTATTTCCAAAGAACCCGAGACAAGGAAGAACTGGAGCAATTTCGAGATTGACTGCGAAGTGAAGTATATCCTGCACTACATGAACCGGAAGAACTTTACAGTGGCACACGAGCATATTGAGAAAGTGAAGAAACTGCTTGAGCCGCATGTAGATCCCGTCTTCTGGCTGAATGTCCAGTTGATACAGCTTCAATACTATGCCAAGACCGATGAGTATGACAAAAGCATCGCATTGATAGACGAGGTGACCCCTACGGTACTGAACAACTACGTTTCCACCTTTGCCACTTTGATAAACTACAAGGCGAGTACGCAATATGACAAGGGGGACATTGACGGGGCCATCGAGACCCGGCGCTACCTCATACGCAAGCAGGATTCGCTGAACAATGCCTTCTCGGCCAACCAGTTGAAGCAGGTCAAGGAGATTTACCACATTGACGAGCTGCTGTTGGAGAAGCAGAAGATTCAGGACATGAATTACCGTATAGGATTTATATTCCTGGGCGTTTGCCTGCTGCTGATGCTGCTTTTCTACTTGTATACGCGCTATGTCTCCGGAAAGATTGCTGTCGTAGAGAAGAAGACGGCCGAAGCCGCCTTGCAGGCAGAGACGGACAACATCGCGAAGGAGCGTCTGAAATCGGAAATCAGCCATGATATACGTACCCCGCTGAATGTGGTGGTGGGCTTTGCCGAATTGCTGACCGGGAAAGAGGAGCTGGATAAAGAGACTAAGAGGGAGTACGGGCAGATGATTCAGACCAATGCGGAAAGTCTGCTGAATTATGTCAACAGCATTCTGGAGTTGTCCCGCTTGGAGTCCGGCAAGATTCAGTATGAGGACGAGGAGTGTGACATTATTCAGTTGTGCAGTGAGGTGCTGGATAAAGTGAACGGCCGTGAGGAGAGCACTGTGTCTGTCAGCCTGCAGACCGACCTCAAGGAACAGTTTGCGAGGACAGACCGGAGGTGGTTCGATACATTGCTTGTCAGCATGCTGACTCCGTCAGAGAATGACACTGCCCGTTATGAGGCGATTATCCGCATCAGACGGGACCGCACTAGGTCGGCCCTCTATTTCGATGTGGTCAACGCCCCGTTTGCAAAGGTACATTTTGAGAATAAAACGAGCTTGATTCGCCATGAAATCAATGCCCATTTTATTCATTATTTTGGAGGTATCTACAAGGTGCAAACCGAAGCGGAGGAAGGCCCTACTATTTCGTTCACTATTCCTTGTCGAGATTGATGCGGACGATGCCGCCGTAGGGCGTCAATGCGTCGAAGGCTTCTTCGGCTTTAAGGATTCCGGCATAGAGTTGTGCGCAGATTAATACGCCTCCGTGTGCGAAGATGGCAACGCGTGTATAGGGCTTCTTCTTTAATTCGTCCAAAAACTGGCTGACACGCCGGTATTGCATGGTAAAAGATTCTCCACCGGTAGCTGCCACGTTCATGTAGTCGGCATACCATTCCTGCAAGCGTGGGTCTTCATTCTGCTCGAACGGCTTCATCTCCCAGTCGCCAAAGTTGATTTCCATAATCCGTTTGTCCCGTTCTGCATCGGGATAGCCGCAATAGGTGGCGAGGCGCACGCAGCGGGTCAGGGGACTGGTGTAGACGTGGTCGAACGGAAGGTATGCCTTCAGGTTTTCTGCTGTCACGGCGGCTTCCGCTTCAAATGTGGGTTTCAGGGGAACATCGGTCTGTCCGTAGCATACGCCCGGAGGAACATCTACCGAAGTGTGTCGAATGAGTATTACTTCCATCTTTAATTTTCAGTTGTTAATTTATAATTAGAATAAGGCTTCCCAAGTAGAAGGACAGTTCGCATAGCAGGAAAGTGGCCCCGCAGCAGTCACCCGTATATCCTTGTAGGCGCCGCTTCATCAATCGGTAGAGCAGGAAGAAGGTGAGCAGTGGGAAGAGGGTGGCAATCCACAGCTTTATAGGCAGCAGCAGTACGAAAGGAAGCAGGCCGCAAAGAAATCCGGCCAGTAACTCGTGCCAGCTCATGCGGTTGTAGACGGTCTTGCTTTTGCTGTCTTCCTCTTTCCGGGCATAGGGCAGATAGTTGACAATCTGGGAGGCACAGAACTTGGACCAGCAGTCACCGCAGAGCACAAGGATGCAGAGAAGTCCCAGTGGCAGGTGATGAAGTTGGAGCAACAGCAGGAAATAGCATATCAATCCGATGACACCGTAGCTTCCGATGTGGGAATCCTTCATGATGGCAAGAGTCCGTTCTCGGGTGGTACCGCCACCGAAACCGTCGAAAAAGTCTGCCAGTCCGTCTTCGTGCAGGCATCCGGTGACAATTAGGCGTGCGATGAGGGCAAGAATCCATGCCAATGACACCGGCATAATCTGTCCGGCAAGCCACAGCACTGCCGCCATCACGCCTCCCGTCAGCCAGCCTACAAGCGGCCAATAGGGAACCACATGCTTGAAACACTCTGCCGGTACTTCCTTGATTTTCCAGAAGGGCAGTCGGGTGAGCATTATGAATGCAGCCAAGACATTGTTCATGTTAAAAGTATTTAGTGATGGAGGCATGTGCAAAGTTATCCATTTCATTGAGCATCCGCACGGCCGAGTCGACAATGGGATATGCACAGATGGCCCCTGTTCCTTCTCCCAAACGCAGCCCCAGATTCAGCAGCGGACGGGCATGCAGGGCGTCGAGCACCAGTTTGTGGCCCGACTCGTCTCCGCAGTGTCCGAAGATGGCGTAATCCGTCACTTCCGGGTAGAGCCTGGCGGCGGCAAGCAGGCAGTTGGTCATGATGAATCCGTCAACAAGGATAATCATCCTCAGCTCGGCAGCTTGCAGCATGGCGCCTATGGCCATTACCATTTCCAGTCCACCAAAGTAGCGGATGATGTTCCGGGGAGAGCCGTCGCCTTTGTAATTCTCCATAGACTGTTTCAGCACTTCGTATTTGTGGCGGATGCCCGCGCTGTCGAGTCCGCTGCCTGCGCCGACACATTGTTCCAGAGGAATGCCGGTAAAGCAGGTCATCCACAGGGAGGATGAAGAGGTGTTTCCGATACCCATTTCACCGAAGCTGAGGACATTACTGCCTTCTTCGTGGCATTGGCGCACCACCTCGGCACCCCGTTCCAGGCACATCTCCATTTCCTCTTCCGTCATGGCTGCCTCGTGCAGATAACTCCGGGTGCTTTTGCGCACTTTCATATTGATGATGCCTTTCTCGTAGGGGAGGTCGTAGTCTACTCCTGCATCTACTATTTTCAGGGTAAAGCCGTGCTGCCGGCAGAGGAAATTGACACCTGCCCCTCCATGAAGGAAGTTGCTGATTTGCTGCCAGGTGATTTCCTTTGGAGACAGACTGACACCTTCTTCTACAATGCCGTGGTCGGCGGCGAAGATAATGTTTTGCGGATGTTTCAAGGCGGGGGATAATGTCTGTTGTATGAGTCCGATTTGGAGTGCCAGTTCTTCTAAAATGCCCAATGAACCTTTGGGTTTGGTCAGGTTGTTGATTTTGTCAATCAATGCAGGACGGATTGAGTCGTCCGGGTGGGTGATATGAAATGTTTTCATCAGTCTGTTGAATTTTAGTTGTTTGTTGTTTTATGAATGAGTGTTTTTTACGGTAAGTGGGATGCCGGATACCATCAGTATCACTTCGTCGGCACGGGCGGCTACATATTGGTTCATCCAGCCTTGCATGTCCGTGAACTTTCGTTGCAGTTCGTTCTCGGAAGTTCCTCCCATACCTATTTCATTGGTTACAAAGATGAAGGTTGCGTCTTGTGCCGTGAAGCGGTCGAATTCCGCCTTGGCAGCGGCAAGTGTCCGGTCGGTATCAGACTCGAGGTCGAAGAAGAAATTGGTACACCACAGGGTGATGCAGTCTATCAGGACGACCCGCCCCTCCAGCCGGTGGCGGCTGAGTTCTTTCTCCTCTTCGATGTTTGTCCATTCCGGCCCTCGGCGTTCCTGATGCCGGATTACCCTCTGGCGGAATTCTTCGTCCCAGATGCGTGCTGTGGCAAGATAAACGGGAGTGGGAGAGAGCTCGAGTGCCAGCTTTTCCGCATAGGTGCTTTTGCCGGAACGTGCTCCTCCGGTGATGAGTATGATTCGTTTCATTGGTATTTAGTCTGTATTTTGAAAGAATATCTTTGTTTTCCCGAGCAAAAATAAGAAATATTTGACGAAACGTTTGTTTTTTTAGGAAGTAATTTATTAACTTTGCCACCGTTTTTAAGGCATGACCTTGGAAATGTTTATGCGGCAGTAGCTCAGTTGGTAGAGCATCAGCTTCCCAAGCTGAGGGTCACGAGTTCGAGTCTCGCTTGCCGCTCCTCCATTTAGAGTTAGGCAGTTGCATCACAGCGGCTGCCTTTTTTTAAATATCGAGGAAAATGTTCGGGTCAAGCCATTTTAAACGTAGGAAAAACTTTAAAAAACGAAATAGAATGGCAGTAGAATTGAAAGACCTTACCAAACGTAGTGAGAACTATTCTCAGTGGTACAACGAGTTGGTGGTAAAAGCCGATTTGGCAGAACAATCGGCTGTACGCGGCTGTATGGTGATCAAGCCCTACGGATACGCTATCTGGGAGAAGATGCAACGTCAGTTGGACGATATGTTCAAGGAAACGGGACACGTCAACGCTTATTTCCCCTTGCTTATTCCGAAATCATTCCTCAGCCGCGAGGCGGAACATGTGGAAGGCTTTGCCAAAGAGTGTGCCGTTGTTACGCACTATCGTTTGAAGAACGATCCGAATGGCGGCGGTGTGGTGGTAGACCCTGCTGCAAAACTGGAAGAAGAGTTGATTATCCGCCCCACTTCCGAAACCATCATCTGGAACACCTACAAGAACTGGATCAATTCATACCGCGACCTGCCTATCTTGTGCAACCAGTGGGCAAACGTGTTCCGTTGGGAAATGCGTACCCGTCTGTTCCTCCGTACCGCCGAATTCCTCTGGCAGGAAGGACACACGGCACATGCCACCCGCGAGGAAGCCGAAGAAGAAGCGGTAAAGATGCTGAATGTATATGCCGAGTTTGCCGAAAAATACATGGCGGTGCCCGTGGTAAAGGGCGTGAAGTCTGCCAACGAGCGTTTTGCCGGTGCCCTCAACACCTACACCATCGAAGCGATGATGCAGGACGGAAAGGCTTTGCAGAGCGGTACTTCCCACTTCTTGGGACAGAACTTCGCCAAGGCGTTCGATGTGCAGTTCGTCAATAAGGAGAACAAGCTGGAGTATGTTTGGGCTACTTCCTGGGGTGTTTCCACCCGTCTGATGGGAGCGCTTATCATGACGCATTCCGATGACAACGGTCTGGTACTTCCTCCGCACCTGGCTCCGATACAAGTCGTTATCGTACCTATCTACAAGAATGCGGAGATGCTGGCTAAGATTGACGAGAAAGTGGCAGGCATTGTTGCCAAGCTGAAATCGATGGGCATTTCCGTGAAGTACGACAATGCCGACAACAAACGTCCGGGCTTCAAGTTTGCCGACTATGAGGTGAAGGGGGTTCCCGTCCGTCTGGTGATGGGTGGCCGCGACCTGGAGAACAATACAATGGAAATCATGCGTCGCGATACACTGGAGAAGGAGACGCGTTCCTGCGAGGGTATCGAAGAGTACGTGAAGGATTTGCTCGAGGACATTCAGGCAAATGTCTACAAGAAAGCGCTCGATTACCGTAACAGCCGCATCACCAGCGTGGACAGCTACGAGGAATTCAAGGAAAAGATTGAAGAAGGCGGCTTCATTCTGGCTCATTGGGACGGGACTACCGAAACCGAAGAGAAAATCAAGGAAGAGACCAAAGCAACCATCCGTTGTATTCCTTTCGATTCATTTGTTCCGGGTGACAAGGAACCGGGCAAGTGTATGGTTACCGGCAAGCCTTCTGCCTGCCGCGTGATTTTCGCACGTTCCTATTAATAATACCCACCCCGGATTACGCGGATTAACACAGATGATTTTAGGAGTTCTGATAATCAGAAACTTTTATCTGTGTCAATCCGCGTAATCTGGGGTGATTGTATATCTTGATACGTCCTCTCGGTTTTAAATTTATAGAGTTATCTCTCATCATGAATTGATGAACAGCTATTTATATTGCTTCAGAAATTCTGAGATTGTTTTGCGTACAGTTTCCGGAGATTGTTTTGAATGAAGCATTGCTGCAATGACAATCCTATTCTCATCAATCAATAATATATCACGTTAGGGGAAAGTTTTAAATGACGGACAGTAATGTTGTTAAATAGAGTAGAAAAATCACTGTCTATAATTCCTATATACGGATGTTTTGCTAAAAGATTTACTTTGTCTTGTATCTTTTGACGTGTTTTCTGTGCCGTCAACATGCCAAAATTATTCTCTACATAAATAAGTATCTCTAAAAAGTGCTCATAAGCCAACTTAGACCAGACTATTTCCATCCCATGCGTTCATTTATCATACTCTCTATTTGGGAGTTTGATATACAGTGTCCTGCTTTATTCTCTTCTAAGGCAAATAGAAGGGCTTCAGCCAAAGCATCTCGGGGAATACTGTTGATAAAGTCGTCCATCGGTATGGCTGATTGATGATAAGTTGCCATCATCGGTTCTTGTGTCGTTTGTTTGGGAGAGTCCTGCTCTTTATATGGTTTAATTTTACCCATTGCTTTTATTTTTAATCAAAGGTAAACTGAATAAATGAAAACTCCTAATATTCAATCCATTTATTTTCCACTGCATCAAAGCCAACCAATCTACATACTATTGTAACCTCCTTCACATCTCCTCGTAACAACTTTCCCTCATTTTTGCAGCGTAAAAAAAGAAAGGAGGCCCGAATATGAAACTGAACAGAAATGACTATACCGTAGAGGCGGCAGCCGGCGGTGGTTTTTACGCTTATTTTATGAATAATGTGTTGTGCAGCGCCTACGGTGAAACGCCTGACGAAGCCTGCGAAAACCTGGAACAGATTGTTGACGATTTTGTCAGTGATATGTATATGGTCGAGGAATTTGTCTGATATTCCGGCATCATATGCCGACCGAATTATCCTTTTTACGTATTTATTCCATAAATTCTCTTGAAGTCATGTCTGCGCGATGCCGGTGTGACTTTTGTCATTTATAACCGAATTGTCACATTCTTCACATTCTGCCGTAACACGGAGGTGCGATATTTGCATCAACTAAATGCAACGTCATGTGCTGCATGTGTTTCAACATTAATTTGTAAATCATCAAGTCGTCCCAATGAAAGTCCTTTTTATCGTTCAAGGAGAAGGCCGCGGGCATCTGACCCAAGCCATTACAATGGAAGAGCTGCTGCGCCGCAACGGTCACGAAGTAGTGGAAGTGTTGGTGGGCAAAAGCAATTCGCGCTGTCTGCCCGGTTTCTTCAACCGCAGCATCCAAGCTCCGGTGAAACGTTTTCTCAGTCCCAATTTCCTGCCTACGCCTGCCAACAAGCGGGCAAGTCTTGCGCGTAGTGTGGCCTATAATCTCACCCGTCTGCCCGTCTATCTGAAAAGCATGCACTATATACACCGCCGCATCGAGGAGAGTGGCGCCGAACTGGTCATCAACTTCTACGAACTGCTCACGGGGCTGGCCTATCTCTTCTTCCGTCCTTCCGTCCCTCAAATAAGCGTCGGGCACCAGTACCTGTTCCTGCACCGCGATTTCGAGTTTCCCGGTAAGAACGGCTTCCATCTGTGGCTGCTCCGCCTTTTCACCCGTCTCACGTGCATAGGTGCCCGCGAAAAGCTCGCCCTTTCCTTCCGCGAGATGGAGGATGACGAAGAAGCGCATATCCGCGTGGTTCCGCCATTGCTGCGGAGGGAGGTGCTGTCGTGCGAAGGTACGGAAGGGGATTATCTCCACGGATACATGGTAAACTCCGGTTTTGGCGAGAATATCCTCCACTGGCACAGTGCCCATCCGGAAATACCCCTCCACTTCTTCTGGGACAAGCAGGACGAAGCCGAGGTGTGCCGTGTGGACGACACCTTGAGTTTCCATCAGCTCGATGACGTCAAGTTCCTGCGCTACATGGCAGGCTGCAAGGCCTATGCCACCACTGCCGGCTTCGAGTCGGTCTGCGAGGCGATGTATCTGGGCAAGCCTTTGCTGATGGTTCCGGCGCATATCGAGCAGGACTGTAACGCCTACGATGCATTCCGTAGCGGTGCCGGTGTCATCTCCGAGGAGTTCGATTTGGAACGTCTGCTGGACTTCTCGGAGCATTTCCACCCAAACACGGCTTTCCGCTATTGGGTGCGTAGCTGCGACTGGCGTATCCTGCGCTGTATAGAGAGGGAAGAGAAAGAGGAAACCTTTTTCGGGGTTTCCTCTTCCTGCCGTCCTTTCTTTCCGGCGACTTAAATGCTCACGTTCATCGCATTGGCTCCCAATGCCCCTAAGATGGCGGAGGCTACTGCAATTACGACTTTCAGAATTTTATCCCAGATACTTTTTTTCATGCTATATACGTTTTAAAAGTTGAACATACGAATCGGTAGTAAAATCAGTCATATTTATCCCAACGGATTTTCGCCCTGGTCTCCGTCTGAACCGCCTCCGTCTCCCGAGCCGGAACCGCCGCCGGAGCTTCCTCCTTCACCGTCTCCCTTGTTCACCAATGCTTCCAGGTCGTAGAAGTCAATCTTCTGCCCGGCACGCGTGGCGGCGATGTCCGGTCTTACGGTACTGGAAGGCCGGAAATTGATTTTCACCGCCTTGATGTTCTTGGCGGTGCACTCCTTTACATCCAGTACGCCTGCCGTACGCGCCGACAGGCTGAATACGCCGAAGTTCTTGATATTCACTGACTGGCCGCTGTAGAGGGTTGTTATCATAGCCTCCACAAAATTGGTCAATACACTCTGGATGTCTCCCAGTGTCAGCGAACTCTTCTCCTTCATCACGTACGCAATGTCGTCCAGCGTCGCATTGTCGCCCAGTGTCACCAGCTGCGGGTAGAACTTTGCCACCGCATCTGCCTTTCGAGGATCTTTCCTCGCAATTTTCTTGAATGGTACTCCCATAAACAATTAAATAATTAAAAATTAACAATTAGAAATTAAAGTCCCGTATTGCAATACTTTGCTCTTTCTCCTTTAGGGGGGAAGAGGGGTGCTGCAAAAGTACTCCTCCGGCTTTTTCTGCTCATGGTTTTCTTCGGGTTACGCCGTCTCTTTCCCGTTTCCTTTCTGTTCAGGAAAAGTTCTTCGTCCGATGCCCGTTTATGTCTGCATATGCTTGGTCATATCACTGATATTCAGTATCTTTATGGTGTAATAATCAACCAATAACATAAAGAATGAAAACAGAAAAAGAAAAGAGGGAAGAGGAGGAGGAAGACCTTCGTCCGTTCCGCATCCACGCCTATTCGAAGGAGGAGCTTGCCATGCTCTACAACCCGACTTACTGCATCAGCAATGCCATCTATACTTTGGCGGCATGGATACGCCACAACAAGGCGCTGAAGGGTGAGCTGGAGAAGGTGGGCTACAACAAATACCGACGCACCTTCACTCCGCTGGAAGTGAAAGTGCTGGTGAAGTATCTGGGAGAACCCTGACAGGATGCCGGCCGGAAATAGGGAAGCCGTGTAAGGAAAACGCCAATATATGTAAAGCCCCGTAACAATATATGTTGTCATGCACAACAATATATGTTACGGGGCTTCTCTCTTCTCCTCGAATGCCGGTTACTGATATAGCTGGATGTCCACTACCTCATATTCGGTCGTCTCCTGCTCGTTGGTCCGTGTACCGAATCCGTACTTTTCCAGTGCCTGCACCAGTACCAGCTGGGTGTGCGGGTTCACCTGCACCTTTCCGAATATGCTGAGCTTGGTCAGTATGACGCTGGCAGGGAGCCATTTTATCTGCAGGTCCTCGGGCAGCGGTTTGCGGAAGAAGACGAAGAGGTTCTCCTCCACGGGGTCTTTCATGCGGTGCCGTTCGTTGTGCTTGTTCAGCTGTTCTATCTCCTCGCCCTCGTACCAGTATCTGAAACCGTCTTTCAGCAAGGCGAGCGCCTGGGCGTAGATGCCGGGATGGTTCACCGGGGTGTGGTAGTCTATGCCGGTGACGGTGATGGGGAGGAAACGCCGGTTTCCACCGATGTCCTGCAGGCACTGCCGGTTGTTGGTGCTCGCGATGAAGGAGCAGTGGCGGGGCAGGGTGAAGGCTTCGATGTCGTAGGCCTTGCGCTGCGTCACGTTGTCCTGCGCGATGATTCGCTTCAATGCTGCCAGCTCGCCGGGCTTCACGCCTTCGAACTCCTCCATGTTGATGATGATTCGCGTGGCGAGCAGGCGGGCATCGTCCTTGTTGCTCGGGTCTATTATGCCGTTGTAGAAGTACTCTTTCCACTCGGGCGGCAGCAGGCGCCGAATCCAGCTGCTCTTTCCCTTTCCCTGCTCGCTGTAGAGGATGATGACGAGTTGGTTCATGTCCTCGTCGCTCAGTGCGCAGGCCACCAGGCCCACTATCCACCGTTTGAAGCCCTTCTGCCATAGCTCCCGGTTCTCGGTCGTCAGGGTGTCGGCAAGTTGGGCGATGTAGTCCGTCCCGTCCCAGGGGGGAAGCGCGTACAGATAGTCGGTGTAGGGGTTGAACTCCTTGGCGTAGTTGGAGTCTATCACGGCTCTGAGGAAATTCTGGTAGCAGGAGATGCCGGCCATCTGCAGGTCTACGAATATGGTGTTGTAGTCCTTTCCGCGCATGGGGCGGTAACCTTTTCCGGCATCTGCCGACAGGGCATAGGGCATGAATTCGAGGCGGTCCAGGATGAGGTTCCTGCGGATGCCGTAGTGCTCTTCCAGAAAGCTCATCACTTGGTTGATGACGGGCTTTTTCTCTTCCTTCTTTGTGGCGGCTTCGCTGGTCTTGTCGGTATAGATGTAGGCATTGTGCAGGGGAGATTCCACGTCGGGATACTCTTGTCCGAACTCGTTTTTCGCCAGTCTGATGGCTGTCTGCTCGTCCAGGCCCTTGCTGTAGCATTTGTTGCCCAGGGCGAAGAGGAAGTTGTCGCGGTTGCCTGCCCGGAACCTGGTGGTGCGCTTCACGGCAGTCACGGCTTGGGAGAATATCAGCTTCTCCCAAGGCTTTGCGTCCTGCGGTGTGGCGGCAGAGGAGGCGGGGAGGGGGTGTACCGTTTCGACGGGCGTCTTTTTGGGGCTGTTCTCCTTCTTCGCAGGCGGGATGATGCGTGCCGGCAACGGGGAAATCTGTTCCAGCAGTGCGGCATTGATATAGGCATGCGGGTCGAAGGACATGAAGTATCCTCGCGAGATGTCCTTTCCGCTTCCATCCACCTCTACTCCGAGAAGGGCCTCGTAGTACTCTTTGGCGGCGCTGTACAGCTTCAGGTGTATCTCCTCGAGCGTGGCGTAGGTCACCTCGCCCTGTCGGAGACGGTCATACAGACGCCGGGTGTATTCCGTCTGCATGAAGACGAACAGCTTGTAGCCGTGCCTTTTGGGGGAGAGGAAACTCCCCAGGGTGTGCGGGTCTTCGTTGATGAGGGTCCGGGTCTGCTCCAACTGTCTCTCTTCCAGGTCGTCGATGTCGAGCGTGATGACGGGGTTGTAGCGGGTGATGCTCGGTGCGAGCCTTCTTTCCCGGTAGTTGGCCGTGAGGGTCCTGAAGGGAAGCTGCTTCTTGACGTGGTTGGCTTCCTCCACCTTTCCCTGCGCCACGAGGCTGGCGATTTTGATGATTAACTTGGCATGCTTGCCGTTTCTTATGTCAGCCATGTCCTGCGTGAAGGTTGTCTCCCCGCTGACGGCGCTGAAACCACGGTAGGTGGTAACTGGAATGTTTTCCATTCTACTTGTATTAAGTTTGCCTTATTGGCGGCGCAAAGATGCCGTTTATTTCCTTAGGAAGCAAAAACGGCCATCCGCAGTGGGACAGCCGTTTTTTTACAATTTGGGAACCCGGGTACGCATCACCGGCGGCATCTTCGAAGGAGTGGAAGGGGTGTTTGTGCGTGTGCGCCATGACCGGAGGGTGGTGGTAAACATCGAGGGGGTGATGGCGGTGGCGACGACGTTTGTGCATGCGTCGCTGGTGGAGGAGATCGAATAATAATTTGTAACAATATTGCCCGAATCTTTGAAAAATAAAGCTGTCCATGGTGCGAAGTGGAGCTTTATCGATAACATATCCAATTCCGGTGTTACCTTTTTGGTAGGCCTGATATTGGCCCGTCTCTTGACTCCTGCCGAATATGGCATTATGGCCATGATAGCTATCTTCATAGCGGTGTCCAACTCCATTGTCGACAGTGGTTTCTCTAATGCACTGATACGGAAAGTACATATTGAAAAGGTAGACTACAATACGGTTTTCTTGTTTAACTTGATAGTCAGTATTGTTTTATACATCCTTTTATATGTAGCTGCTCCCGCTATCAGTCTGTTTTTTAAAGAACTGGTTTTGATAGATGTGTTAAGGGTAATAGGGCTGATTCTGATTGTTAATGCATTGGGTATCATTCCCCGTACCATATTAGTAAGAGGTATTGATTTTAAGACACAGACCAAAGTATCCATAATCTCTTCTGTTTCAGGTGGATTGGTTGGCGTAGGCATGGCTATAGTGGGCTTTGGAGTATGGAGTTTGGTGTGGCAACAGCTTTCCCGGCAGATTCTGAATTCTCTGTTTCTTTGGATATTCTGTAAATGGATGCCCCAATGGGAATTCTCCGTAAAAAGCTTCAAGGAAATGTTCGGTTTTGGCTATAAGCTCTTGTTGTCCGGATTATTGGATACTCTTTACAAGAATGTTTATTATGTGGTTATAGGCCGTTGTTACAGTTCTGCACAGTTGGGGCAATATACTCGTGCAGAGCAGTTCAATACGATATTTTCCAGTAATCTGACCAGTATTGTCCAGCGTGTCAGTTATCCGGTGCTTAGTTCCATTCAAGAAGAACCGGAGCGCTTGCGCGAAGCTTATCGGCAGATAATAAAGACTACAATGCTTGTGACATTCGCTTGCATGCTGGGACTTGCAGCTGTGGCTAGACCTTTGATTATAATTCTGATCGGTGAGAAATGGTTGACTGCTGTTTCCTTTCTGCAGATCATTTGTTTCAGTGGTATGCTTTATCCGCTTCATGCCATCAATCTGAATATCTTGCAGGTGAAAGGACGTTCGGACTTGTGTTTGAAGTTAGAAATTATAAAAAAAATTATAGCTATTGGCCCTATAGTAGTCGGCATCTTTTATGGCATCGAATATATGCTGTGGGGCAGTGTCTTAATCTCTTTCATAGCCTATTTCTTAAATAGCCATTATTCTGCCGACTTGATACACTATTCTACCATGGAACAAATCAAGGACGTGTTTCCGGTTTTTACAGTTTCTTTGATAGTTTCTACTGTCATGTGGCTTTTTTCCTTATTGGATATATCCGTTTATATTCAGTTACCCATCCAGATTATAGTTGGTTTGACATTGGCTTTTGCTGTTTACGAAAGGTTAAGATTACCAGAGTATCTTGAGGTAAAACGGCTTGGGTTGTCGGCTCTTCACAAAAAATAGAAATCAGTATATATTTTTATAGTAAAATGGAAAATAAAGTGATTACAGTTACTTCTCCATTACTTCCTTCGCTTGACGATTTCATTCCTTATTTGCAGGATATCTGGAATCGTAAGTGGCTGACCAATAACGGTCATTATCATCAGGAACTGGAGAAAGCTTTGTGTGAATATTTGAAGGTGCCTTATATCAGTCTTTTCACCAACGGCACACTGCCGTTGATGTGTGCTCTGCAAGCATTACGAATTACCGGCGAAGTAATAACCACTCCATATAGTTTTGTAGCTACCACCCATGCTTTGTGGTGGAATGGAATCAAGCCGGTATTCGTGGATATTGACCCTGAAACTTGTAACATTGACCCGGACAAAATAGAAGCGGCAATAACCCCCAAGACAACGGCGATTATGCCGGTACATGTTTATGGCAAGCCTTGTGATACAGAGCGTATCCAGGCAATAGCGGACAAATACGGTTTGAAGGTCATTTATGATGCTGCCCATGCTTTTGGGGTAGAGGTGAATGGAAAGTCGGTATTGAATGCCGGAGATATGTCGACGCTTAGTTTTCATGCCACTAAGGTATATAATACCGTGGAGGGCGGAGCATTGATTTGCCACGATGAAAAGACCAAAAAGCGTATTGATTATCTGAAGAATTTTGGTTTTGCAGGAGAGACAGAGATTGTGGCTCCTGGTATTAATGGTAAGATGGATGAAGTTCGTGCAGCATTTGGCTTGCTCAACCTGAAGCAAGTGGATGTTGCGATAGAAGCCCGTCGTCAAGTGGCTATTCGTTATCGTGATGCTTTGCGGGAAGTGCCCGGCATCAGTTTTATGGAAGATATGCTTGGTGTACGTCACAACTACTCTTATTTTCCAATATTTGTGGATGCCGAGAAATATGGCATGACTCGGGATGAACTCTATTTTAAGATGAAGGAACAAGGTGTGCTGGGACGGAGATATTTCTATCCGCTTATCAGCGAGTTCTCTACATATAGGGGATTGGAGTCTGCAAAATTGGAAAGCCTTCCAGTAGCTACTAAAATGGCAAAAAGTGTAATCTGCTTGCCAATGTATTGTGGATTGTCGAATGAAGATGTTGAAAGAATTTTAAATCTGATATTGAAATGAAATTAGGTATAATGCAACCTTATTTTATGCCTTATATAGGTTATTTCCAGCTAATTAAGGCTGTTGATAAATACGTTGTATACGATGATGTTAATTATATTAAAGGAGGGTGGGTGAATCGTAACAATATATTGGTAAATGGTGAAAAGAAAATGTTTACTATCACTTTGAAGGGGGCTAGTGCCTATAAACATTTCAATGAAATAGAGATAGGAGATGATTTTCGTAAATTTATGAAAACATTGGAATTGAATTACTCTAAAGCTCCTTTCTATCATGAAACAATGGAATTGTTGTATAGGATAATTATGTTTCCAAATAGACAGTTGGCTCTCTTCTTGGCTAATAGTTTTAAAGAAATTTTAGATTATCTAAATATTCAGACTGAAATATTGCTATCTTCAGATTTACCTAAAGATTGCTCTTTAAAAGGAAAGGATAAAGTTCTTCATATTTGTAAGTTACTATCGGCAGATACTTATTATAATGCTATAGGTGGAAAACAAATCTATAATAAGGAAGACTTTATGCAAAATGGTATTAATTTGAAATTTGTAGATACGATAATAAAAAGGTATCCCCAGCAATCTAAAGAATTTGTTCCATATTTATCAATAATAGATGTACTAATGAATAATTCTAAAGAAGAAACTTGTATGTTATTAGATTCATTTAGTTTACAATGATGTCAATAGGTGGCTATTTTGAACTGGAAATACGTGAAGGAAAACATTTTCATCAAGGTGCAATAAAACTGAGTACTGCTCGTCAATGCTTTGAGTATATATTAAAAGCTAGACGGTATACAAAAGTGTATATTCCATATTACACTTGTGATGTGATAATAGAACCTCTCATGAAATTAAATGTAAAGTATGAATATTATCATATAAATAGTTTACTGGATCCTGTGTTTGATAAAAAAATAGAAAGCTCAGAGGCTTTTCTATATACTAATTATTTCGGCTTAAAACAAGATACTGTTCTTTATTTATCTCGGTTTTATCCTAACTTAATAGTTGATAATGCACAAGCTTTTTTTGCAAAACCAATTGAAGGGGTAGATACATTTTATTCTGCCCGTAAATTTTTTGGAGTTCCAGATGGCGCTTATTTGTACACAACTGCGTTACTGGATATTGATTTCCCGATTTATAATCCTATTGATAATATTAACTACTTGATAGGGCGTATAACTGACTCTGCAGAGGGGTATTATAAAGATTTTCAAGAATCTGAAAAAAGGATGTCAAATCAAGAGATACATAGAATGTCTGTATTGTCTGATAAAATTTTGTCTTCTTTGGATTACGTCTCAATAATTGAAAGGCGTCGTTTTAATTATCATCTTCTCTACAGTGCATTAACTGCATTTAATAAATTTGATTTTAGTATTTCTGAAAATCAAAATGTCCCGTTGATATATCCTTTTTATACGAGCAAAGCTGGGCTTCGCCAACAATTAATATTAGAGCACGTATATGTACCTCAATATTGGCAAAACGTAGTGAATAAGATAGACGCTAAATGTCTGGAATACTCAATCGCGAATAATATGATTGCATTGCCTATAGATCAGAGATATGATGAAAAAACAATGAATATATTAATTGAAAAAATATCTAACTTAAATAACCATTTATCATGAAAAAGAAAATTATTATTTTTGGAGCAACCGGTAATACAGGGTCTTATTTGTTAGAATACGCATTAAATTTCTTTAATAAGGAAGAGTATGAAATAATAGCTTCAGGACGTCGCGAAACTACTTTTTTTTCCAAAAGGGGAATACCATATTATTCTGTGGACATTACGAAGGAAGAAGATTTTGATAAGCTTCCAATGGAAAATATACATGCAGTTATGCTACTCTCTGCTCAAATACCTTCTTATATGGATACTTATTGCCCCATAAAGTATTTAGATTCTATTGTAATAGGAGGATTTAATGTATTAGAGTATTGCCGCAAATGTCATGTAGATAGGATAATTTATACTCAAACCGTTTTTGATATTTCATTGTATTCTCATGATACTATTTTAAAACCCGATATGAAACCAAATTTTAGCTATACGGGTGATCATGCTATATATGTAATTTCCAAAAATACTGCTTTAGACTTGATAGAGCATTATTATCAAGAATACGGTTTGAAAAAATTCATTTTTAGGCTTCCAACAATATATAGCTATAGCCCTTATCCGTACTACTTTCCTAATGGAGTCAAGACGAAGCGACCTATTTACCAAATGATTGAAAATGCTCAGAAAGGACTACCTATAGAGATATGGGGAGATCCTCATTATGCAAAGGATATGGTTCATGTTAACGATTTTAGTCAAATGTTGTGTAAAGCTGTTGAGGTGGAACAAGAAAGTGGCTTTTATAATGTGGGTACAGGAATGCCAATTACATTAGAAGAACAAATTCGCACTATTATTAGTGTTTTTTCGCCTAAGGAGTCACCATCTGAAGTTATATATAGACCAGACAAAGTTTGTGGTGGTGGGTACATAATGAACATTGAAAATGCAAAGAAAGAATTAGGATATGTGCCTCAATATGATTGTCGTAAGTTGTTTGAGGATTATAAAAGTGAAATGGAAATAAAGCGTTTTGCTGAATTAAGATTAAAATAAATGAACGGTTCAATGACAGTTAGCATATGTTGCTTGACGTATAATCATGAAGAATATATAAGGCAGTGTTTAGATGGCCTTATAATGCAAAAAACAGAATTTGATTTTGAAATTCTTGTTCATGATGATGCGTCTTCTGATGCTACTCAGAGTATTATTAATGAATATGTTGTGGCATATCCTAATCTTATTAAACCAATTCTTCAGATTCGAAACCAGTATTCTCAAGGTATTTCTCCGTTACGTCAAATATTATTTCCTTTAGTAAAAGGTAAATATGTTGCGCTTTGTGAGGGGGATGATTATTGGACTGATCCGTTGAAGTTACAAAAGCAAGTAGATTTTTTAGAAAATCATCCAGATTATTCTCTTTGTTGTCATATGGTAAGGCGTATTAATCAACAGACTGGTGAGGAACTTAAGTCAGATTATATATCATATGATATGGATTTGAGTAATAATGAAATAATTCTTGCACACGGCTATTTGACACCAACATTATCTCTTGTTTTTCCTAGGTTATATCTTGATAAAAGGCCTAGCTATTTGAAAAAATCTCCTATTGGAGATCTTCCACTTACTTTTTTTTTAATGATTAATGGAAAAGTTCATTGCTTTTCTTCTATGATGGGAGTATATAGGGCTTATGTTCCTATAGCATGGACTGCTTCTTATGCAAAACGATCTTTTATGAAACGATTCCATTTTCGATTAAAATATAATGCATTTATTTTGGAATTTAATAAACTGACATGTGGTGAGTATTATGAGGATTTGAAAAATGAGCATTTGCAATATGGCAATAATTTGAAAGGTCTTTTTGTATATATCTTAAGCAAATTTTATCACTTTATCACTTATTATAATTAGTGTCATGAGAAAAATAGCGATTATATTGCCTGGAGATAAATTACCTTTGCCGTCAGTAAAAGGAGGAGCCGTAGAATCTTTGGTACAATGTTTATTGGATTATAATGAGAAATATCACACTTATAATTTTGTCGTTTTTTCAGTTTATAATGAAGAAGCTGCTCTCAAGTCTCGTTCTTATAAGCATACAGATTTTAAATATATCAACACTGACTCTTTAAATTATAAATTAAAGCAAGTTTTCCGATGGATATATAATCGTTTTTTCCCTTATATTGGGAATCAATTTATAAATTCTGTCATGAATGGAATGGATACAGATTATGATTATGTTCTTATTGAAAATGCTCCTTGGTTTGTTATACCATTGAAAAGAAAAATGAATATGAGTATGGTACAACATTTGCATAATAATTATCTGGGAATCACATCTTCATTTAACCAACAAATTATAGATAATTCTGATTTTGTATTAGCTGTCAGTAAATTTATTAAAAATGAAATTCTTTCTCATCTCAATTGTACTCCAGAACTCATTTCTGTTTTATATAATGGCATATCCTTAGAAAGATTTGGAAAGTCAGAATGTTTATGGTCATTACGTGAACAGCTTGGCATTAGTCATGATGACTTTGTATTTGTTTTTTCAGGTCGATTAGTTCCGAAAAAAGGAATAAAAGAATTGTTATTAGCTATAAAGCAAATTCAACATCTCAATTTTAAGTTATTAATTATAGGTAGTTCTTTTTTTTCATCTGATCGAAAGACTTCTTTTATTGAAGAATTACAGAACCTATCGTCTGAATTGCCTAATGTGATTTTTACAGGATATATACCTTATCAAAAAATTCAAGATTATTATCATTTGGCTAACGTTGCTATAGTTCCATCTATTGGGGATGAGGCATGTCCATTATCATGTATTGAGTTTATGGCTTCTTCACTTCCGCTTATTGTTACTGATTCAGGTGGTATGGTTGAATTGGTCGATGAAGATTGTGCTATTATAATTAAACGCAATGAAAATATTATAACGCAATTAAAAGATGCAATGATCAATTTGTTAAATAATAAACGAAAATGCCAGTTGATGGGAGAAGCTGCAAGAAAACGAAGTACGTTATTCTCTGATTTGGTTTATTCTAAGAAGTTTATGGATCTTATTGATAATTAATTAATTAATTAATTAATTAATGTGGATTTATTATATCCTTTAACGTTTTGCATTTGCCTATTATATAACTTGAAAGGGAAAGGGCTTAATGCTTCTTCATTTATACTTTTATTATATTTTCTATCTTCAATCTGTGGTGTGTGTTTACATCTATATCATCCAGATTATATAAAAATAGAAATTTCTTTGCAAGCAGTTGTCCATCACCTATCTTGTCTGTTTTTGATTCTTTATCCTATCTTACAATACGGAAATACTTTAAGTTTTGATTTACTTTATAATAAACAATCTTTCAAGAGGATTGCTATAATAATAAGCTTATTTTCTTTATTAGGGATAATTTCTGATATACCTAATTATTATTTAGCCTTTTCTCAACCTTTGGCTGCAGTTAGAGCTATGAATGTAGAAGGAGGACTGGTTAATACGCAAGTTGGATTAAAGTCGTATTTGATAGCTATTGGCCATTCGGCTGGTCCATTTTGTCTTTTCTTGTTTTTTTATTTTAGGACCTTTTTAAAAGTAAAGTATTATCTACTATTACTATTTATTGCATCTTTAACAAATTTATCATCTAATATAC